>NZ_AP042476.1:0-3076775 GCF_055389015.1 Exilispira thermophila
TGTACAAAATTCTCAAAAAATAGAATTTCCTGAAGGATTATTTGGTTTTGAAACCTATCATAATTTCTATCTTGTTGATGTTGAGATATCACCTTTTCTACTTTTACAGGAAGAGAAAAATGAACATATAGGTTTTATTGTTTGTGATCCATTTTTGTTTTTTGATGATTATGAATTTGATCTTGATGATATTACTCTGGAGAAACTGGGAATTAAAGATAAAAATGACATTTTGATATTAACAATTATTACTTTATCAAACAAAATTGAAGAGATTACAGCAAACCTCTTAGGACCTTTAGTTATAAATAGAAAAACTCACAAAGGCATTCAATATATTATTAATACTGACAAATATTCTACTAAACATAAATTGTTTAATTCTTAAAAATATTAAAAGAGGATAAAGTATGCTTGTTCTATCCAGAAAAGTTAATCAATCAATTATAATTGGAGATAACATTGAAGTAATGGTGGTTGATATAAAACCTGATCAAATTAAACTGGGTATAGTTGCGCCAAATAATGTTAAAATATATAGAAAAGAAATTTATCTTGAAATACAAAAAGCAAATATAGAAGCTATGAATAAAAAAGTATCCCCTTCATTATTAAAATCAATATTAAAAAAATCAAAACAATCAAAATTAAAATCACAGGAAAAGGACAAAGATAAACCTAAAAATTCAGATCAAAATGGGAAAAATTAAAAATAATTCAATTTGAATTCATTATGGTATAGGTTATTTTATCTGCATTGTCAATCCATTGTTTTTTAATATACTTTTGTTTGCATAATGAATCAAGACTTTTTTATTTATGTTATCTTTATTTCAACAATTATTCAGGTATGTTAATTTATTGTTATAAAGAAGTACCTAAATTATAAATTATTTCATATTTTTTATTTAATAAATATTTTTTAAATTTATTTTTTAAATAATTATACCAATTATCAATTATTATCATTGGATCTTTCATAGTTATAGAATAAATGGTTTTATATGGATTTGCTCTATTAATTGAAATGTCAAAAATAAATTTTTTAAAACTTTCTAAACCATAATTTTTAATAAAATATATCCAGAAATCTTCAAAAATAAATAAATATGTAGCAAAAACAACATCATTCTTGTATATATCTATTTTTAATGTATGATTTTTAAATTCATATCCATCTTGATACTTTGAAAATAATGAAGCTAAATTGTATTTATCAAACAGTTCTTTTAAAATAGTATTTTCATATTTTTTAAGCTCATTTTCAAAGGTTTTAACTTCTAATAATGTTTTATAAGTTTTGAAGTAAGTGAATAAAAAAACTGATAAAAAATTACTAATTGATTCATTAAAAATATATTGATTAAAAAATCCATTAAAATATGAAAAATAATTATTAATATAAAAGTTATTCAAACTATTAAAAATTTCAGTAATAAGTATGTAATTTAATTTAATATTATAATTTGTATTATATAAAATGAGATTTTTAACAATTTTATCATTAAATTTATAGAAAGAAATACCTGAAAAAAATTTTTTTATTTTTAAAATATATTTTGTAAAAAATAAATAATCATTATTATTAATTTTATATAAATTATATAAAATATCTTTTAACTTCTCCTCAACATTATTTTTATTTATTTTGTTAAAATTTAATATAATAAGATTAAATTTATATACTTTATTATTATTAAGATATTTTTTAAAAAGTGAATTATAAAAATCATTAACTAATTCTAAATTAAATTGTTTTTTATTAATAAAAGGGTTTTCTGTTAAATTATAAATATTTAATTTAATATCAATTAAATAATCAGCAAAAATATTTACAGAAGAAAATATTACAAAGAAACATAATACAGGTATTAAAAATATTTTTCTCTTTAAATTTATTTTCATATAAAAATCTCCATATTTTATTTTGTAAATATGTATAAAATAAAAAAAGTAATAGAAGGAATCAAAAATTTTGTTAATGAAATAAAATTAATATTTCTCCTAAAAAATCAATTATAAAATGGAAAAATATATTAAAATATAAATTCCTTAGCTTAAAATATAAAAATGCAAAATAGATACCAGCTAAAAATAATGGTAAAAACATTATAGGAACTATATAATACTTTGTATGTGCCAATGCAAATATTAAGGAACTTATTAAAATTGCTTTTACTATGTTATTATTTTTAAATTTTCTTAATAAAAAATTAAAAATAAAACCTCTAACAATTGTTTCTTCTAAAATACCTGCGTTTAAACAATAAAGATAAGTAAATATAAAATAATTTACTGAAATTGTTTGAATGTTTTTTATAGTTAATTTTTTAAAATTATTTAATAATATAAATAAAATGTAAATTAAAAACAATAAAATAGGGATTTTAGCTGATTTGAATTTAATTTTATTATTTAATATGATATTATTTTTCTTTAAATAAATTATAGATAAAATAAAGGAATTACAAAAAAATAATTTTAAATTAAAGATATTATAAAAATTATAATCTTTTTTAAAAATAATAAAAATAAAATATCCAGATAATATATTTATTACAAAAGAGATAATAAAAATATAAAACAAATAATAATCAATTTTATAATAACTTTTATTAATAAAAATTAATATTGCAAAAAATATAAAATAAGCAAAATATAAAAATAAAAATATAAAATAAGGATTAAAATAAGACTTATATATATAAAGTATCTTTTTAAATTTATCACTAAATATATCTTTAAAAAAATAATAAAAGACTATAACAAATATTAAATAAAATAATATAATTAAAAAATAAAAAACTTTTTTATTTTTAATTATGTAAAAAAATATAAAACTTATTATAATAAAAAAACTAAAATAAAAATTATATTCTTCAGAAGAGAATTTAAAACAGAATAATTTTAAATATATAAGCAACAAAATATTTATAAATAAAATAATAATTAATATTTTTACTTTTTTTTTCATTTTTATTCTTCTTTTATTATTTTTTCAATAAATTTTTTAAATTTATTTGAGCTATCTCCTTAAAAGAGACAGCTCAAATTTTTAGTAAATTATAAATGCTTTCTTTTCAAACAATATGTTCTTGTAATTTCTCTAATTTTCCAATGTCCATTAATTTTAAAAAGTTTTGTTTCTGTAATTGAATAACTTGCTTCCCCATTTGAATCATATTTAATTTTTACCCCATCTTTTGGATTCCATAAACATGAACTTGGACCAAAGCTAATGCTAATCCTTTGAATTGTAACTGAAGATGTCCAGTAAAAAATACTTCCACCTTGAGTAGTAAATCTTTCCCCCACAACCTTTGCTAACTCTTGATCTGTAATTTCACAATCCCCAATTATTGCATCAATATCTGCAAAATCTTCATCTTCATTATTGTTAACTGTTATTTCATTATTTTCTAAAGCTTGAGCAAATATTTTTTGTCCAATTTTTGCTTTATCAACATTATCAGCAAATACATTTATTGCTGCAAAGGAAATAAATATTATAAATACTATTATTATATATGTAAACTTTTTCATAAATTTCCTTCATTTTATTTGTTTAGAAATTGATATTTTTAACAACTATATTATCTTTATATTACCCTGCAGGTAAGTGTTTTAACTTCTTTTTTTGTTAATAATAAAATTAAAATTTTTTTATATATTTAAAAAATAAGTAAGATACAATCATTATTAAAATTTTTATCACTAAGTTAGTTATATAATTCTTTATTTTAATCCTTTTAAAACATTTAAAAAAATCAAATAATATATTCTTTTTTGCCTTTGGCAACTAACAATCGCTCAAAAAATTTTAATAATGATGGATAATATTACTTTAATTTATTTTGATTAAATATTTATAAATACAAAAATTTATAATTTTATTATTAACTTTACAAGACACAAAAAAATGCAATTTAAATCTTTTTTCTTCTTTTGATATTATTTTAAGTAATTGATTATTATAGTTAACATGATTAGAGTTAAAACCAGATAATTTTTTATTTGAGGTTTGATTATTTTGTGAAAAAAGGAAGGATGATGAAAAATATAATAAAAAATCAATTAATAAAATAAATAAAACTTTTTTAATAATACTTTTTTTTACTTTCAAATACATAATAGAATCCAATACTGTATTATTTTTAATTTTAACTAAACATTTAATTTACTTAAAAATGATTTTGAAAATTTTTAATAAATGTTAAAAATATGTCAAGTTATTTTTTTTTTCTATTTTTTATTTTTTTAGTTTTTATTTTTATGTTTATATAATTTTTGTTTATTAATATTATTAATTTATTTTTATCTGTTTAATCATTAATATTTAATAAATTGCTTTTTACCTTTATCAGTATTATAGCCACCAATGAAAATTCTTTCTTTATTTACTTATTAATCTTTATTAATAGCATATATTGTTAAATGTCAAATATTTTTAGATGCTATTAACTGGGGAGGTAAAAGGATAAAATAAAAATTTTAGTTCTCCTTCATAAAGTATGGATATTTATTCTAGATCATATACAATTTGTAATATTTTTAATTTAATATAATTATTATATTTATAAATATATCCTCTCTTTTTATCTTCTTTGCAAAACTTTTTAAATATTTATGTACCTTTTTTTATGACACTGAAATTATTTTTTTAAAGATTTTTTATCAATTTATTTTGAAATTGAAAAAAAATATGTAAAGTTAATTCACTTTAATTTTAAACTAAAATAAATATCAAAATAAGGATTTAACACTCCTTCTGTTAAACTATTACTTATACTTAAAGTTATGCTATTATCTTCACTAATCTTTATACTAAACCCTGCTTTTAACATTACCTTTAAAACATAAACCTCTTTATCCTTTATTTTAAATAATTCTTTGTATTCTATATGAAACTAAACTTTAAATTTATAAAATAATTTAAAATATAGTTTAATACTTCTGTATATCCTATATTACCATTAAATATTAAACTATAATAAAAATCATTTCCTTCTTTATAGAATGAACAGGGTTTAAAACTTATATATTTTTTCAAAATTAACATCAAATGGTAGATATAAATTAATCTCAAAATCTTTTTTTGGTTGAAACATAAGATAAATATATGGAGTAAAGTAGTAATATGTAGAATAAGAATATTGATAAACATTAAAGTTAGTCCCTGTTAATAAAGATGAACTAAACTCCTGTCTTTTAACCCTGTTAAATTCATCTGCTTTAGCAATCTTATTAAAACTTAAAAATAGTAACATAAATATTATAAACAGTAATAAACTACTTTTTTTATGTTTAATGCTCATAAATAAACCTTTAAAAATTATTTTGTTTAAATAGATTTATTATTAATTAAATATATAATGAAAAAATACTAATTGATATTTTAAAAATAAAATTTGTTAAAAAATGAAAAAACGTATTTACATAAACATTGTTATATTTTAATCTTAAAATCACATTGTAGTTAGCAAAGACAAAAATATAGATTAAATAAAGAATTAAAAAATTAAATGGAAAGGTATTTATTTTAAAATGAAAAATTGTAAATACAAATGATGATATAAAAAGTAAAAGTTTAAAATTGTTAATTTTATATATTTTACTTAAATAATCAATAAGAATATATCTAGTAAATAATTCTTCCCATAAAGCCGCTAAAAATAATATTATTCCATATTTTAAAATAATGTATGATATTATAAAAATATTGTTCTTTATTAAATAAAATTTATATAAATTAAAAGGAAAATCTATATTTTTTTTATATATTAAAACAAAAATTAAAAAAATAAAAATATATAATATAGAGTAAAAAATAAATTTTTTATTACTTATTTTTAATTTAAATTCATAATTAAAGGACTTTTTATAAAAAATTGTACTTGTTTTAATAATTAGAAAAGTTATTAAAATTACACTGAAACAAAAAATCCAGAATGAAAATAAAGATATTAGATTATCTCTGAATTTTATAAGATAAAACATTTCTTGATATTTATTATTAAATAATTTTTGACTTATACCTAAAATATTTTTTATTTTATAATAGTTATAAAATAATTTATTAATTAAAATATTATCAATAATAGAAGTTATAATCCATAATCTATTGAAATTATAAAATATTACCCAGAATTTATTTTTGACTTCTTTATTATTATTTAAATAAATTTCAAATTTAGCATTTTTAAATAAAAAAATTATTTCTAATATTAGATAAACAAATATAAAAATAATTAATTCAAAAAGCATAAACATTGATAAAGAATTTTTTAATGAAAGAAAATACTTTAAATTAGCAAAAAAAACAAAAAGAACTGATAAAAGAATAATTAAATTGTAAAAAAGTATTTTTTTTAATTTTATATAATTTTTAATTATATTATTTCTAAATTTTTCATAAATAATTACATCTATAAGTATTGGCAAATATAACAACGAAATAATTTTATCCATTTTTCACCTCAATAATTTTTTAATAGGGGTATTAATAATACCCCTATTATTTATTTTTTCTTATGTTTATTAGCATTAAAAGGACCTAAATATCCAGTTTTTATTGAACCATATTCATTACCTATCTCAATTCCAATTCTAATAGTAGTTATTATAGTACCACTAAGATAATCTGCAATAATTTTTTGCATGGTTAATTTTTCTTTTTTGCATTTTTTATTTGTATACATAAAATACATTGTTTGTAATTTGTTACCAGTTCCAAATGTAAAAACAGAAGCATGTCCGACTTCCCCCACAACTCCACTCATCTCTTGATCTGTAATTTCACAATCACCAATTATTGCATCAAGTTCTTTGAAACTATCGTCTTCATTGTTATTAATTACAATTTCTCCACTTTTAATATTACTTTCAAACATTTTTTGTCCTATCTTGGCTTTGTCTATATTTCCTGCTAATACATTTATTGTAGTTAAAGAAATTAACAATATTAATGCTATTATAATATATGTGAACTTTTTCATATCTTACCTCCATTTTATCTCTTTATAAATTGATATTTTTACAAATAATATTATCTTTATATTACCCTGCAGGTAAGTGCTTGAACTCCTTTTTTAAAGTTTTTTAAAAACTTATAATTGGTTGGATATTGTGAAGAACAAACATTGACAGAACTTAAAAATTCTGCCTTTTGCATACCTGCAGGGTTTTTGGCATAATTTATTATCCCTTTCAAAATCAAATTTAAAAAGTAACATAATTTCATCCTTTTTTAATTTAATTAAAATTTATTTTAAATTTTTTAATAAAAATTTCAATTTTTTTGAATTTCTATTTCTCATTTTCATTTAATAATTAATTTTATCTTTATTTTTATTTCTATTTTTATTTTGTTTTTTATAGCAATTTAAATCTCTATTTAACTTTTAAATTAACCATATATTCAATTTTTTCTCTAAGTTTATTTTTTATTGTTTCTATCAAATTAATATTCTTTATTCTTTTCTTACTTTTAGCTATTAGTACATATGATGAGAATCTTTTTTTAAACTCTTGTTCATCAATAAAATAAACCCCTATTGATGGATCAACTATAAAATAATATTGATAATAATTTCCAACATATAATGTAAAATGTTTTTCTGGTTTTTTAAAATGAACTATTATTGGTAAATATTTATCTTCTCTTGAAATCTTTTTTAATTTATAAATCCCTATTTTATAACCTTTTACTTTAAAACCATAAATGCCAAGTATATGTTTTATATCATCTAAACTTATAGTTAAATCTTTTTTTTCTTTTAGTTTTTTAAAAAATCTATCAATGAGAGTTTTTTCATCAAGGTCGTAGAAATAAAAGTATTTTAAAAATGTTGCAACTGTTGCAATTCCACATGAGGTATCAAAACCCTGTTTATATCCATAACAAAATCTTTTTTCTTCTTTTGAAATTATTTTAAGTAATTGATTATTGTAGGTAACAAGATTGAAGCTAAAATCATTTAATCCATTACTTAATTTTTGATTATTTTGTGAAAAAAGGAAGGAAGTTGAAAAATATAATAAAAAAACAATTAATAAAATAAATAAAATTTTTTTCATAATACTTTTTTTTACTTTAAAATACATATTCGAATCCAATACTGTATTATATTAATTTTAATTAATTATTTAATTTACTTAAAAATGATTTTAAAAATTTTTAATAAATGTCAAAAATTTGTCAAGTTATTTTTTTTATATTTATTTCTATTTTTTTATTTTTTATTTTTATGTTTATATAATTTTTGTTTATTAATATTATTAATTTATTTTTATCTGTTTAATAATTAATATTTAAGAAATTGCTTTTTACCTTTATCAGTATTATAGATACCAATGCAAATTCTTTCTTTATTAATAGCATATATTGTTAAATGTCAAATATTTTTAAAGACTATTAACAGGGGAGGTAAAAGGATAAAATAAAAATTTTAGTTCTCCTTCATAAAGTATGGATATTTATTCTAAAGCATATACAATTTGTAATATTTTTAATTTAATATAATTATTATATTTATAAATATATCCAATCTTTTTATCTTCTTTTCAAAACTTTTTAAATATTTATGTACCTTTTTTTATGACACTGAAATTATTTTTTTAAAGATTTTTTATCCATACATTTTGAAATTGAAACAAAATATGTAAAGTTAATTTACTTTAATTTTAAACTAAAATAGATATCAAAATAAGGATTTAATACACCTTCTGTTAAACTGTTACTTATACTTAAAGTTATGCTGTTATCTTCACTAATCTTTATACTAAACCCTGCTTTTAGTATTATCTTAAATACATAAACTTCTTTATCTTTTACTTTAAATAATTCTTTGTATTCTGGTAATATGAAATTAAACTTTAAATGGATAAAATAGCTTAAAATATAGTTTAATACTTCTGTATAACCTATATTACCATTAAATATTAAACTATAATAAAAATCATTTCCTTCTTTATAGAATGAACAGGGTTTAAAACTTATATATTTTATCAAAATTAACATCAAATGGTAGATATAAATTAATCTCAAAATCTTTTTTTGGTTGAAACATAAGATAAATATATGGAGTAAAGTAATAATATGTAGAATAAGAATATTGATAAACATTAAAGTTAGTTCCTGTTAATAAAGATAAACTAAACTCCTGTCTTTTAACCCTGTTAAATTCATCTGCTTTTGTAATCTTATTAAAATTTAAAAATAATAATAGAAATATGATAAAAAAAATAAGCAATTTTTTTTATGTTTAACGCTCATAAATAAACCTCTAAAAATTATTTTATTTCAATAGATTTATTCTAAATTAAATTATTCTTAATAATTTTGTTCTTATTTTAAATAATTTAAGAAGCTTTAACAAATGCTTCAAAATGGATTTTTACCTAAATTTTTCATAAACTTATCCATTTCGATTAAAAATAATTTTAAATTTTTATTAAAAGTAATTTCAAAAAATTCATCTATAGTTGAAAATTTAAGATTGTACATATTTTTTATAAATTTCATTAATCCATCATAACCATAATTTTCATAAATGTAATAACTTACAAAAAGGAATAAATGCACATATTTTTTATACTTTACCCCAAGAAAATATAATTCATTATAAAGATTATCATTTCCTATAAAATTTATGTAAAAAGTATTTGAAAATAATAATTCTAGTTTATTTTTTAGTATTTTGTATGTTTTATTATCAATAGTGTTATAATAATGTTCATTGAATAAGCAATGATAATAAAAATTGGTAACTGCTTCATCAAATAAAGCAAAGATATCTAAATAAGCTTTATCTTTATATGTTAACTTAAATTCAGAATCATTTAAAAGATAGAGATTGTAAAGATATTTTTTGTACAAATCTTTATTCTTTTTAATGTTTTTTTCAATCAAATAATGGCTATATTCTGAAATTATGTAAGATAAAATATTTCTAGAGTCATAAATAAGTAAAAAAGTATTTAATCCTGGTAAATATATTGAGATTGCATTTTTTTTACTCGTTTTTGATAATCCAATTAAATTGGTATCTATTGACATATTAAACTTTTTTTCAATACCTTTTTTGTATTTTTTTATAACTGGATCATTTAAATCAAATTCTGAGTAATTATTTTTTAATAAAATTATAGTTATATAATTATCTTTGATTTTATCTTTTGAAAATCCATTATTTAAATAAAATTTATCTGTTGCTAAAGGATATTCTTTTAAAAATTTTTTTAATGAACTTTTTTTAATATTCTTATTGTAAATAATTGTATTATTTCCATTTTTAATTTGTTTGAAATTTGATTTATAAATAAACTTTCCTCCTAATAAAGTTAGTGCTATTGTAAAAAGTAAAATTATAATAATATATTTTTTCATATTAGTCTCCACCATTTTGGTTATGCTAATATAACTAATTTAGCATACCAATGAAAATATTTTAATTTAACTTCCTTAACCTTTATATTAAAATTCAGGTGAATTTTTAACAACAATTATATATTGATAAAAATCTGTTGTTGAAACATCTTTTTGCAAATATTTTGGATAATAAATTACAAGGTTTCCTTTTCTTGAAAAAGGTGAATTTTTCCCTGTTAATTTAAATAAAGTGAAATCTGTTTTTGAGTATTTTTTTAAAATCTCAATAAAATCTGATTTTACTTCTATGCCATAACTATTATCAAAATATTCTCCAGGATTAGATCCAGCTAAACAATTTAAATAAATATATCTAATTGATAAAATTTGATTTTTAAATATTGATCCTTTTGAATTTAAGAAAAAAGGTAAGTTTTTAAATTTGGTATCTTTTTGGATTACGTGATAAAATCCGAATTGACCAAATATTTTTGAATTTTTATCCAACTTTGTTTTAAAGTAATCCAAAAACCTTTTATATACTAATCTATCTCTAGATTCAAAATATTTTTCAGAAGTTAAAGAATTAAATTTTTTAAATAAATTATAATTTTCAATTTGATAATTTATAATTTTGTAAAATTCATTAAATTCAGATTTTAATACTTTTTTGTATAAATTAATATTTTTATCAACATTTTTTTTGAAATTTATAATAAAAATAAAAAATTCATCTTCTTTTTTAATAATACTATTAAGATTGTTATAAACATCTTCATCATCAAGGACATTAATTTCTTCGCAAAAATATTTATAATATTTATTAATTATTTTTATATAATCTTTTATTTCATCTGATAGCAATTTCTCTTTAAAAATAGAGTATAAATACCATGTTACTGAATAAATTTCGTTAATATTTAAATGGGGATCAAAACCAAAAACTTCAATTTTATAGTTAGTTGTTTTATTATAATTATATATTTTTTTATAAAATTCCATTTCTGCTGGAATTACTATTCTTTTTAAATATTTATCATCTCCAGTTATAAGATAATGATTAACCATTTTTGAAAAACTGTACGATGCTTCAACCCATAAATATTTAACATTAAATTTTTTATTTAAATATTTTAATAATTCAAATTTTAATAAATAGTTATATTTAATATAATGATATTCCCCGGATAATATTATTTTACTTTTTTCAATATCTTCATCTAATAAAGAAAAATCCACAATATTATCAATTCCATTATTTTCAGATATTTTTAAAGGTTTATAATTATTTTTTATATAATCTTCATAATCATCATTGGTAAACGATAAAAATATTGTTGGAAATACAAAAAGTATTATAAAATAAATAATTTTTTTCATATTATTTAACCTCTCTTTAATTAATTAATTAATTTTATAATTTATAAGAGGGGTTGTCTCAAAACTTGGGGACAACCTCTTTTTTTTTACAAATTATTTGCTATAATTGAATTATGAAAAAGAGAAGAACAAAAGTACATAATAAGGTAGTATTTAAAAGATATATACAGGATGAACCACTATTATTTCCAGAAAGATTAGAAGAATATATACCAGAAAATGATATAGTAAGAATAGTAAATGATTTAATAGAAAATATGGATTTAAATTTTCTTTACAGAAGCTATAAAGGAGGTGGTAGAAGTAGTTATCATCCGAAGATGCTTTTAAAGGTAATAGTTTATGCTTATACCCAGAAAATATATTCATCAAGGAAGATAGCCAAGGCATTAAGAGAGAATATATATTTCATGTGGTTAAGTGGGAAGAATTATCCAGATTTCAGGACAATAAACAAATTCAGGAAAGAGAAGTTAGGAAGACATTTGGAAGAAATATTCAGTATATTATTATCCTATTTATATGAAACAGGTTATGTAGATTTAAACAATTATTTTTTAGATGGGACAAAAATAGAAGCTAATGCGAATAAATATAGTTTTGTATGGTCAAAGAGCATAAAAAATTACAAAAAGAAGCTTAAAGAAAATGTAAAGAAATTATTAAAAGAGATAGATTATTTAAATGAAGAAGAAGATAGATATTATGAAGAAAAAGAGTCTGAAGAATCTAAAGGTAAAAAGGAAGTATTAGATTCAGAGAAACTAAAAAAGATAGCAAAAGAATTAGAAGAAGTATTGAAAGAAGGAGGAGAAGATAAAAAGGATAAAAAGAGCAAACAATTAAAAAAAAGTATTAAGAAGTTAAAACAGGATTATATACCAAGATTAGAAAGATATGAAGAGCAGGAAAAGAAATTTAAAGGACGTAATAGTTATTCTAAGACAGATGAAGAAGCTACATTTATGAGGATGAAAGAAGATGCAATGTTAAATGGTCAATTAAAAGCAGGCTATAATGTACAGATAGGCACACAAAACCAATTTATATTATGGTATAGTATCCATCAAGACAGATCAGATACAAACACATTAATTCCTCATTTAGAAAGTTTAATATTAAAGACAGGGAGAAAACCAACAAATTTAATAACTGATGCAGGATATGGTTCTACTTATAATTATTTATATTTAAAAAGGAGAGGAATAAATAATTATGTTAAATATTCAGGATATTTTAAAGAAAGTAAAAGAAGTTTTAAAAAGGATAAATTAAACAGACAGAATTGGAAATATGATGAGTCAAAAGATTGTTTTATATGTGCAAATGGGAAAGAATTAAAATATGTTTATACTGCAAGATCTACAAAAAGGAAGAAATTAGAATTATACAAAGTATATTCAACAAATGGATGTAAAGGTTGTATTTATCAGGATAGGTGTAGTAAAGGAAAACCTTACAAGAATATATGGGTAAATCCAGTATTTTTAAAATTAAAATCAGAAGTTAAATCGAATTTATCAACATTAATGGGACAGGAGTTATCATTTAGAAGGAAGATAGAAGTTGAGACCGTATTTGGAGATATTAAACACAATATGGGATTCAGGAGATTTATGTTAAGAGGAATAAATAATGTAAAAATAGAATGGGGATTAATAAGTATAGCACATAATATTAGAAAGTTGTTTAAACTAAATAAAGGAAAAATTTTACCTTATTTTTTATATTTATTAAATAATTCATTTGAAAATTCTTTTATTTTTTCCTTTAATTTATAAATTTTTATATTTTTATTTTTTTTAAAAAAAAGGACTGCCTTAAGATCTAAGACAGCCCCTCTTATATTAATTAATTATTTTTTATTTTTTTTAGAATGTTGATAAATATATTTTAAATTAAAATATCTTATTGTATTATATGTAATGTATGGATCTCCATCATTATCATAATCTATATAATACGCATCATACATGGATGTAGAAAAGTAATGTCCAGCAGTTGCTGAGAACCCAGGATTATATGGAGCACTTCCTCCATTATCCATAATACCCGGAGTAATACCTGTTACTAATTGGGTTCCTCCTTCCCCAACAACCTCACTCATCTCTTCATCTGAAATTTCACAATTTCCAATAATTTCATCAATATCTGCAAAATCATCATCTTCGTTGTTGCTAATTATAACTTCATTATTTTCTATAGCTTGAGCAAATATTTTTTGTCCAATTGAAGCTTTATTAACTTCTTCTGCAAATACATTTATTGCTGCAAAAGATATAAATATTATAAATGCTATTAAAATAGTTAATAATAAAATTAAAATTATTGATATATTTAAAAAATAAGAAAAAATTCTATCATTATTAAAATTTTTCTCATTAAGACAGTTATGTAATTTTTTAATTATAATCTTTTTAAACATTAAGAAAAAACGAATAATTTATTCGCTTTAGCCTTTGGCAACTGACAACCATTCGAAAAATTTTAATAATGATAGATAAATAATTCAAATTTATTTTAACTAAATTATTTATAAATAAAATAATTTCAAATTTTATTATTAATTGTAACTGCCATGGAAATATTATTTTTTGTTTAGTCTTTGACAACTAATAATCGTTCTAAAAATTTTAATAATGATAAACATATAAATTTTACTTATTCAATTAAATATAATAATTCCATATTTTATCATTAACTACAACAGCCATGAAAAAAAAATTGTAACTATTTATATACCGCATGAAGTATCAAAACCTTATTTATATGCATAACAAAATCTTTTTTCTTCTTTTGAAATTATTTTAAGCAATTGATAATTATAATTAATAAGATTAAAGTTAAAATCATTTAATACTTTGCTTAATTTTTGGTTATTTTGAGAAAAAAGGAATGATGATGAAAAATATAATAAAAAAACAATTAACAAAATTAATACAATATTTTTAATAATACTTTTTTTTACTTTTAAACACATATTTGAATCCAATACTGTATTGTTTTAATTTTAATTAATTATTTAATTTACTTAAAAATGATTTTGAAAATTTTTAATAAATGTTAAAAATATGTCAAGTTATTTTTTTAAATTTTTTATATTTTTTTATTTTTATCTTTTTTATATTTTATTTAACTTTTATTTATCTATTCTTTTAATTTATTTTAATCTTTTTATAATTAATATTTAATAAATTGCTTTTTACCTTTTTCAGGATTATAGCCACCAATGAAAATTCTTTCTTTATTTACTTATTAATCTTTATTAATAGCATATATTGTTAAATGTCAAATATTTTTAGATGCTATTAACTGGGGAGGTAAAAGGATAAAATAAATTTTTTCAAAGGTATAAATTAAAAAACTAAACAAAATCAAAAAATTAATGTTATCAATATTAAAATATTGAAGTAAAAGCTTTATGGTAAATGAAATAGAATCTTTTTTTAATTTTTCTAAAATTTCAAATTATCATTTTTCATTTGTATGATATACTATCAATAAATAAACTTTTTAAATGATTGATAGTTAAGTTATAAAAAATTATAATGTAATAAAATAATATAAAATAGTAATAAAAATTATACAAAAAATATGAAAATATTAATTAACAGGATTTTAATATGATAGAAACTCCTTTTGTGCATTTACATAATCATACTGAATATTCTTTGCTTGATGGAGCATGTAAAGTAGATCAACTTGTTAAATTAGCATCATCAATGGGAATGCCTGCAGTTGCAATAACTGATCATGGTAATATGTTTGGTGCAATTCATTTTTATAAAGCTGCGATTTCAGAAAATATTAAACCAATAATAGGGCAGGAGTTTTATGTTGCTCCTAATTCTAGATTTGATAAGAAAAAAGAAATTGATAAAAATGGAAATAGAAAACCATTAAATCACCATCTAATTCTTCTTGCAAAAGATAATGAAGGTTATAAAAATTTGTTAAAGTTATCTTCTTTAGCTTATATAGAAGGGTTTTACTATAAACCAAGAATTGATAAAGAGTTGCTTTCTAAATATTCAAAAGGACTTATTGGGATGTCAGCATGTCTTGCTGGTGAAATTCCTTATAATATTAGAAGAAAAGATAAAACAGATGAGGAAAAAGAAAAAATATTAAAAAAGGTAATTGGCGACTATATTGATATTTTTGGAAGAGAAAATTTCTTTTTCGAA
Source organism: Exilispira thermophila (assembly GCF_055389015.1). Classification (NCBI taxonomy): domain Bacteria; kingdom Pseudomonadati; phylum Spirochaetota; class Spirochaetia; order Spirochaetales; genus Exilispira; species Exilispira thermophila. The sequence goes on from NZ_AP042476.1 coordinate 15,937, forward strand.
TTAATGGATCATGATATTTCTGATGAAAAACTTGTTAATAAAAAATTAATAGAATTATCTAAAGTTTATGGGATTGAATTAGTTGTAACAAATGATAACCACTATTTACATAAAGGGGATCATGTTTATCATGATATTTTGCTTGCAATTCAAACTGGAAAATCATTAAAAGATACTGATAGATTTAAATTTACATCTGATAAATTGTATTTCAGATCATATGAAGAGATGAAAGCAGTTTTTCCTGATGTTCCTCAAGCTTTTCAAAATACCTTGAAAATAATGGAGATGTGCAATGTAAATTTAACATTTGGTGAATATAAATTACCAAAATTCAAAATCCCCGAAGGAACTACAACTGAAAAATATTTAAAAGATATTGCTTATGAAGGGTTAAAAAGAAGATACAAAAATTTAAATGATGAGATCATTGAAAGATTTAACTATGAGTATGAAGTTGTTGTAAATATGGGGTTTGCTGGATATTTTCTTATAGTATGGGACTTCATTAAGTGGGCAAAGGATAGAAACATCTTTATTGGACCAGGAAGAGGATCAGCAGGAGGTTCTATACTTGCTTATTCTCTTGGTATAACAGATATTGATCCATTAAAATATGATCTACTTTTTGAAAGATTTTTAAATCCTGATCGTATTTCAATGCCTGATATAGATATTGATGTACAGGATACAAGAAGAGAAGAAGTTATAAATTATATAAAACAAAAATATGGGAATGATAAAGTTGCATCAATTGCTGCATTTGATCAGTTAAAAGCAAAAAATGCTTTAAGAGATTGTGCTAGAGCTATGGATATTCCAGCTACTGAAAGCTTAAGGCTTACAAAATTAATTACAAAAAGTAGTCTGGAAAAAGCTTATAAAGAAGATGAAGATTTTAGAAAAGAAGTTGATAGTAATGAAAAAATCAAAAAACTTTATGAATATGCCAAATTTGTTGAAGGTTTATTAAGACATACATCACTTCATGCTGCAGGAGTTGTTATTACACCTGAACCTGTTATGGACCTTGTGCCTTTATTTGTGCCGGATATAGAGAAAAGAAATTATGCTACCCAGTATGAAAAAGATGCTTTAGAAAGTTTAGGGCTTTTAAAAATGGATCTTCTTGGTCTTAGAAATCTCTCTATTATAGATGAAGCATTTAAATTAATAAAACAAAGACATAAAATTGCTTTAAAACTTGAAGATATCCCTATGGATGATAAAAAAACATTTGACCTTTTAAAATCTGGAAATACTGTTGGGTGTTTCCAGGTTGAAAGTACTGGAATGATTCAACTTTTAAAACAATTACAACCTGATGATATTAAAGAGATAATCGCTGTTTTAGCATTATATAGGCCTGGTCCACTTGGTTCTGGATATGTAAAACAATATGTAGAAAGAAAATGGAATAAAGATTTAATAGAATATCCTTTTCCTGAACTTGAACCTGTATTAAAAGAGACATATGGGGTTATAGTTTATCAGGAACAATTAATGAATATTAGCAGGGTATTAGCTGGATTTACAAGGGGAGAAGCTGACCTTTTAAGAAAAGCTACAGCTAAAAAGAAGAAAAAACTTATGGCTCAATTAAGGGAGAAATTTATTGAACAAGGTGTAAAAAGAGGACATGATAGAGAAAAACTTGAAGAATTATTTTCAAATATTGAAAAATTTGCAGAATATAGTTTCAATAAATCTCATTCTGCAGCCTATGCTTATATAACAATTTATACTGCTTATCTAAAAGCAAATTATACTATAGAGTATTTGACAGCAATTTTAAGGTCAACTGAAAATGATATAAAGAATGTTTCAAAATATATTAAAGATGCAAAAAAACAAAATATAAAAATATTAAAACCTGATGTTAATAAATCTCAGATTCATTTTTCAATAGAAGGGAAAAGTATTAGATTTGGGTTAAGTGCGATTAAGGGAGTAGGGGAAATTGCTGCTGAAGCAATTGTAAAAGAGAGAGAAAGAAATGGAGAGTTCGAATCTATTATAGAATTTGTTAAAAGAGTTGATACATCGAAAGTGAACAAAAGAGTTTTAGAATCATTAATAATTGCAGGTGCAATGGATTGGACAGGAATTACAAGGTCTCAACTTTTTGAAATGGTTAGTGAACTTATAAGTTATTCTTCTGATTCATCTAAAGGGGAACTTGGTCTTTTTGCTGATGAAAAGGAAAATCTTGATAAAAACTTTTACCAAAATTTAATAAAAAAGTATAGTGATATTGTTCCCTGGGATGGAGCAACTATTTATGAATATGAAAAAGAGTATTTAGGAGATCTTATAAGTTTAACTCCATTTAAAAATTATCTGAATGAGATTGGATATTATAATAAAGATCTTAATTTTGAATTAATAAAAGAAAATTATAAAGATGGTAAAGAGATTTTTTTTATTGGATTAATTGAAAATAGCGAGATTAGAATTTCTAAGGATGGGAAAAATTATTATATCTTTGATGTAAATACATATTATGATAAAGTGAGATTGTTCAGCTTTAATGGTAATGGAAGTAATAATGATATTTCCTCATATGTTGATAAGAAATTCCAGATTTTTGGTTTTAAAATGATGTTAAGAAAGAATAGTTATACTGGTAGTTCTTTGTTTATTCTAAAAGAGATTATTGATAAAGAAAATATTAAAAAATTAGATTTTCCTGAAATAATTATAAATATAAACAAAGAGTACAATAAGATAGGTAATTTTAATGAAGAGCTATTGCAACTTAAAAATATTATTGATAAAAATTATGGAAATACAAAAGTATATTTAAAAATAGATGGTGAAAAAGGATATGTCTTACTTAAAAACAAGGTGGATTTTAATAAGATAAAAGACAAACTTAATAAAATAAGTATTATAACTGATATTAATATACTTAACCATTTTGAAATTAAAAAAGCTAAATAGATTTAAAAAACAATCTCAGGATTGTAAATCTTTTATAATAGATTCAATTGTAGCTTTTAAAATTTTGTCATCTTTCATTAATTTTGCAATTTTATTGGATGCATGAATGATAGTTGTATGATCTTTTCCACCAAATGATAATCCTATTTCAGTTGTGGATGTTGGAGTTAACTCTCTTGAGATATACATTGCAACATTTCTGGCTAGAGAAATGGATCTATTTCTTTTTTTGGATTTGATGTCTATAGTTGATACCTTAAAAACTTCAGCTACTCTTCTAATAATATCCTCAACCTGAACAATTCTTGTTTCATTGAAATATTTTAATTGGTCTTTTAAAATTTCTTTTGCCTGTTCAAGTGAAATTTTAGTTGTATCTATACTAAAAATATCACAATATGCAAAAATTTTTATTAATGCAGATTCCAATTCTCTAATAGAAGACTTAACATTTTTAGCAATAAAACTGATTATATCTGGATTAACTTCTCTATTTTCAAGTTCAGCTTTTTTTCTTAATATTGCCATTCTAGTTTCAAAATCAGGTTGTGTGATTGATACAGTTAATCCCCATTCCATTCTGTTTCTTACTCTATCTTCAAAATCTTTTAAATCTTTAGGGGGTTTATCACATGTGAATACCATCTGTTTTTGAGATTGATGCAAGATGTTAAAAGTATGAAAAAATTCTTCCATTGAAGCATCTTTTTTTTCTAAAAATTGAATATCATCAAGTAATAATACATCAGCATTTCTATATTTTAACCTGAAAAATTCCATCTGTTTATTTTGCAAAGCGTAGATGAATTCATTTATGAATTGGTCAACAGGCATATAAACAACATTTTTTTCAGGGTAATGTGTAACTATATATTTAGCAATAGCTTGAAGTATGTGTGTTTTCCCTAAACCATATCCACCATATATAAAAAGTGGATTAAAGTTTTGACCTGGATATTTAGCAACACGTTGTGCAGCAGCAGCACAAAATTCATTATTTTTTCCAATAACAAAATTTTCAAATGTGTATCTTGGATTTAAGTTATCTATTTGATTATATTTAAAAAAAGTATGTTCTAGTTTGCTTGTTTTTTTATATTTTGTAGTTTTCTTAGTAGTAGTATTTTTTGTGTAAGCTTTTGACTCTAAACTTTTATCATTAGCATTTTTATTTGAATCGCTTTTTTGATTGCTAATATTTTTTTTACTGCTGGTTCTACCAATTGCGAATTCAAATTCAGGTGAATTCCCATTAAATTCTTTTAATGCTTCTTTTATTTGTGGAAAAAATGAGGTTTCGAATTTATCTTTCATTATTTTGGAAGGGAATTTAACAACAATTTTATCATTTTTAATATCAACATTAAGATCTTTAAACCATATATTATAAGAATACTCATCTATAATCCCTTTAGATAAAGAGTATTTAATGATATCATTCCAGATTTCAGGTTGCATAATTCTATCTCCATTCACAAATTATTCACAATACAAAATTTTATAACGGTATAAAAAATTAAACACTAAATATTGCTAAAATTATTGTAACCTTTGATAATAAAGGTTTTTAATGATATTATAAAATAATATAATTATTATTTCAAAGTTGTTTAATATTTTAACAACTATTATTCACAATTTATTAACAACCAGTACCGTAGCAAAATAATTATATATTTAATAAAATAAATATCAACAATATTTTTAAAAAAAATCCTTTTTGTTAATAATAAAATTGAAATTATTTAAGATATTTAAAAAATAAGTAAGAAATAATTCTATCATTATTAAAATTTTTCTCATTAGGTCAGTTATCTAATTCTTTTAGTTTAACCTTTTTAAACATTAATAAAAAACAAAAAATTTATTCTCTTTAGCCTCTGGCAACTGATATCCACTCGAAAAATTTTAATAATGATAGATATATAATTCAAATTTATTTTAATTAAATATATAAATACAATAATTTTCAATTTTATTATTAACTGCACCTACCACGAAGTCATTATTTTCTCTTTAGTCTTTGACAACTGAAATCCGCTCAAAAAATTTTAATCAGGATAGATATAATTTTTATTTAATTAAATAATTCTTATTTTTTAAATATCTGTGCCTGCCACGGAAAAAGAAATATTCTCTTTTGTCTTTGACAACTACAATTCAGTCGAAAAATTTCAATTATGATATATATTGTTTTAATTTATTCAATTAAATATAATAATTTCAATTTTTATTATTATCTGCACTAACCTCGTAAATTTTTATCGCTAAGTTAGTTATGTAAAATTTTATTTCAATCTATTTTTCATAAAAACAAAAACATAATTAATAACTTGTAAGTTTTTGACAACTAACAATTGTTCAAAAAATTTTAACAATGATAGATATATAACTTTTATTTATTTTAATTAAATATTTAAAAATACAATATTTTCGAATTTTATTATTAACTGCACCAACCACGGGAATAAAATTTATTCTTTAGCCTTTAGCAACTGTAATTCAGTCGAGAAATTTTAATTAGGATATATATGTTTTTATTTATTTATTTAATATAATAACTTCAAATTTTATTATTAATTGCACTTGCCATAAAAAAATATTTTACTGAGTTTGCTTTTTTAAAAAAGAAAGAATTTGTTTTGATAAGATAGAAAACATCGATTTTAATATTCTAAATATAAAAAACAACATTCCAGATATAAAAATAAATTTAAATAAAATATCAATAATAATATTTAAATTAATATTTGATAATGAGATATTTTGAAATGTTAAAAACAATTGCTTCAAATAAACAGGTAGTATATTTTTAATCATAACAAAAAATATATAATAAAAATACCCTAAGTAAACATATGTAAAGAAGGAAAAGAAAATAAAGAAATACCTTTCTGGACTTTTTATTAAAGATAGAAATGTTTTTGTTTTTGCAAAATTATTATCTTTTTTATTTTCTATAAATTTTTTAAAATCTTCAAATAGATATTTAAAAAACTTTTTTGAAAAATCATGCAAATTAAATAATCCCAATAGATCTGTTAAAATCCAGTAGCCATCCCATTTAATAAATGGATTAAAAGAATAAAGGATTGAAAAACAAATTGAACCTGAATAAATAATAAAAAAATCATATTTTTTATAAAAGAAAAAAAGTAACATTGAAATTATTGCAAATATCATTTCAATATAGAATCCACCTGCATCAATTATCAACCTTTTGAATCTTGAAAGTTCCCATACTTCTGTTACATCAGAATAAAAAACAGGCATAAAAAAATAAAACCCAAATCCAATAATAGAAGGAGTTTTATTGTGATATTTTAATGCTGCAGCATGTCCAAATTCATGTAAAAAAGTTGTAAAAATTAATGCTACTGATAAATAAATATAATCAAATCCTTTTAATGAGGTCGCACTTTGAACAATCATTTTATATTTTAATATAACCAATAAAAAAGTTATTAACAAAACTGGAAGGATTGAGAAATAAAAAAATTTATTAAAAAATATTTTGAATATATTTGAGATAATAAGTAATAATTTACCCTTTAATAAAGGAACTCTTAAAGAAATATAAGATTTGTTTTTATCTTTAGCAGCAATTATAAAATTGTATATTCTTTCAAATGTTAATTTAACATCATTTGATATATTTAAAAGATTATAATTATTTGAAATAGTATCATTTAAAAAATTATTATTTTCATAAATTTTATTTTCATTAAAAAAGTTTTCAATTATTTTTTTCTCTTTTTCAGAAAGTATTAAATAATTATTTTTATATTTTAAAAAATAGAAATTAACTTTAAGGCTTGTATCTAAATTTGAGATAAATATCTCTTTTCTTAGATATAAATTTAAAATTGTAATAAATTTTTTTTCAATTGATATTAGCTTCTTATCTTTTAGTTCCATATTTTTATTCTCTTTCTTTTTCAATCAAATTTAATGTATATTCTAAAATAGTATCTTTTCCTTTTAATAAATCATCAATAGTTTGATGAACTTCAATATCTGGTAATACACCATGAAATATATTTTCGTCCTGAACTATATAAAAAGGTAAATAATAAATTAATTTTGTTTTTGGAAGAATAAAAATGTTAGGATTTGCTGTTCCTCTGATAATTTCCCCTGTCTCTTCTCCTATAATTTTTCCAAAATTATATTTTTTAAATAGGTAGCTAAAATATTTTGCAGCAGAAAATATATTTGAATTTTGAATTAAAAATATTTTCAAATTTTTATAATTTAAATTTTTACTTGCATTTTTTGTAAACCATTTCTCAATATCACTTAAATAATTAAAATATAATATATAAGGTAAGAAATTAATTAAATAAAGTTTATATTTACCATTCATACATAAAAAATAAAAAATTAAAAAATTTTTATTAAAAAAATTTATACTTAAATTCTTTATACTTTTTTTATCTATATTATATTTTATATCATTGTTAAATTTATAAAAAAGAGTTCTTATTAAAAAATTACAACTAAAACCAAAACCTCCTGGGTTATTTTTAATATCAATAATAAGATATTTTATTCCATTTTCTTTTATAATCTTAAAAAAATTATTAAAATGTTCCACAATTTTATATGCAGTATATGTATCTTTATTCAAATAAACATATTTTTTAAAATAATCTTTATTAAATCTATTAAAAACATATCCTTTTAATATTTTAGAATTAAATAATAACTCATCATTCAAAAAATCAAATTGATTTATTTTCAAATAAGCTATTTTTTTATCGTAATTTATGGACATTGATAATGTTTTATTTTCATAATAATGTTCAAAACCATTTAAAAATATATTAAATTTATAAGAATTGTTATATTTAGAAAAGTTATATAATGGATAGTATATATTATTATTTGTTCTTAAATTTTTTGATTTTATTTTAAGATTAAAAAATAAATCCAGATCCTCTATATATATTTTTGTATTGTAAAAATCTATATCTCTAAAAAGATAATATAATTTATATATAAAATCATAATTTAAACTTTTTATTCTCATCTGCTTTTTATATAAATTTTCATAATCTGAAAGATAATCTAAAATATCATTAATTTTTATTCCATTTATTGAAACAATTTTTATTTTATAATTTTTTAAATTTATTTTATCTTTTTTAATATTTTCCTTTGAAGCAATTTTTTCAATTAATATCTTTTTTTGCTCATCATCCACAAAATCTAATAAATAAACATTATTATCATTATCAATAAATACTTTTGCTTGAAACAATTTTTTATAATTATAAAGATATTTAAAAAACATATTTTCCATTATCCATTGAGATGCATGAACATCCTTTAAAGAACATATTGTTTTATTAACAATTTTAAAAAATGAAATTCTATCAATTTTTTTTAACTTTTCTATCTCTTTTTCATCTTGTTTAAAAATATTATCAAATTGTTCTTTTGAAATGAAAAAATAAGGGTCAGGATATATTTTCAATATTGTTTTTTTTAAAAATCTAATATCATAAAGAGCATCATTTTTTGAAAAACTTTTATTAATCAAAAAATATTTAGAATCTATTTTTTTATTTGTTTCATCATAAGATATTATGTTATATTTTTTAATAATGTATAGATTATGTAAATACAAAATAGATATTATAATAACATAAATAAAGATTAATGATAAAATAATACTAAATATTTTTTTTAATATTTTCATTAATACTTCCTTATAAAAATATAATTATAAAAACTTTTTATAATAATATCTATAATAAAATAATTACCCCCCATTTTATAGGGGGATAATTATTTTAGATTCTTCTACATTCAAGACCGCATAAATCTGAACAATGAGCTGCACACTCATGAGCCATGCAAGGTTTATACCCACCACAATGACCACTACATGGTTCATATGTATCACATTGTTGTAAGTGTGGACAATTACCTTCACACTTATCTGGACAAATTTCAATAAAACACCTGTTAATTTTGCTCATCTCCATCCTTTTTTCAAGTTCCTGAACAGTTAAATCCTGAACAATAACTTCTGTTAAGTCAATAATTTCTTTACTCATAAAAAATTTATTTTTTAAATAATAAACAATTTTATTTTCTTTCTTTTTCAATTAAATTTAATGTATATTCTAAAATAGTGTCTTTACCTTTCAGTAAATCATCAATAGTTTGATGAACTTCAATGTCTGGCAATACTCCATGCTTTTTATTATTATAATTTAAAGGTAAATTAAATAATATGGGTAAACAATAAATAAGATTTGAATTAGGAAGATAGAAAAATGTTTGATCGCCATTTATTGATCTCAAATCACCTGTTTCTTCTCCTATTATTTTTCCTAAATTGTATTTTTTAAATAATAAGCTATAAAGCATAGAAGAAGATAAACTGCTTAAATTTTGAATTAAATAATAACTTTTAAATAAATGAAAATTTTTTATATTTTCGAAATTTATGTTAGATTTAAAAATGATCTTAAATTTATTAATTTTAAAATATTCAAATAAATTAAAATTAATTATTCTATTTTGTTTATTTTTAAAATAAGTATAATAATTTTCATAAGGATAATATAATAATATATTTTTTTTAATCTTTACCAATTCAGGAATTTTTAAATAATAACTGTTTTTAAATAAATACTGATTTAAAAATTTTCCATTATCAAAATTTCCACCTGGATTATTTCTTATATCAATTATAATATTTTCAATGTTGTATTTTTCCTTTATATTTTTAATATCCCTTAAATTATATATTAAACCTCCAAATCCATTTCCACCAAAACTTATAAATTTAATATATATAGTTTTTAATTTATCTGAAACATAAAATTTATTTAACTTATCATCAAATATTTTTATCTCAAAATATTTTTCTGTATTTATTGAAAAATTATTTTCAGAATCTTTTTTTATTTTATCTAAATTATTTATATAATAAGAAAGATTTTTTGTTTTTAAAATTAATTTTATTTTTTTCTTTTCATTTTCATCATATATATCAAATACAAATTTTTCAGGATTTTCAAATATTTTGTGGAATAAATAAATATAATCAATTGCACCATTTGATTCAAATATTGTTTTTATACTACTTTTCTTATTATATATATTTGTATTATTATACATTTTTTCAAATACTAAATCTTTAGAAATTCCATTTATTTTATCAATTCTCCATTTATTATTTATTATTTTAAATTGTTCTGATTTTAAATCATAGTATCCTGTTAAATAAATATTATTTGAATTTATATCATAAAAAATTTTAACTAACACTGTTTTATATTTATTTTTAACAATTTCTGATATTTCATTATAATACCATATAGGAAACATTGTTGCATGGCTAATTTTTAAACTATTTAAAAAATCGAAACATATATCATAAAAATATGAAACTGGAATCATATTTTGTTTATAGTTTTTAATCTTTTCTTTTGCATTTTTATATTCATTTTCAAATGTTTTTTTATCAACATTTGCAAATGGATAGGGAATTATTTTTATAATATTACTTTTTAAAATTTTTAAATCTTTTAAACAAAATGATTTGCTAATCTTTTCTGGAACTTCTCTTTTTTCTAAATCATTTTTTAAATTATTTAGATTTATGATTTTTATGTTTTTACTATAATAGTTTTTATAATATTTGAAAAATTTTACATTAAAAAACAAATCTATGAAGATTAACAAAAGTGAAAAAATAAATAAAAATAAAATAATTTTTTTAAAATATTTTTTTAAAGCATTTCTAATTTTTTTCATTTTTATCTTTCCTTTAAAATTTATAACAAATATTATTATATATATAAAAATATAACATGGAAAATAAATTAAATAATTAAAAGCTAAAAGCCTCTTTTAAAAGGCTTTTAGCTTAAAAAAATATTAATTATACATACAAATATTACAATAACAATATGTACATACTTTAGAATAAAATCTAAATATTCCAAGGACAAGTTGAAGACCAAAGCCAACCATCACATTTACCAATATAATAAGGAACACCACAACCTTGTGTATCGCATCTACCACATGGTATAACTTTTGGTGTTATTTTGCTCATTTCCATCCTTTTTTCAAGTTCTTGAACAGTTAAATCCTGAACAATAACTTCTGTTAAGTCCATAATTTCCTTACTCATAAAGAACCTCCACTACTTTTATTTTATTAATTTATCCTTAAAGTGGCCACTTAAAAGGATTAAAAAATTATTTTTCTTTTACTTCTTCTTTTTTATCTAACTTTTTATCATTATTATTATTTTCTATATTATTATCATTATTAGTTATAATATTTTTTTCATTATCCTTTTCATTTAAAAACTGAATTACTGCTTTATTTGCAATTTCTGGAAAATATTTATCAATTTCCCCACAATCTTTTGAAAATATGGTGCCTATTTTTCTATATGCTCTTGCACTGCATCCTGCACCTTTTTTATAAATCTTTTCAAATTTGTTATATGCTTTTTTTAATTCTTCTTTTTCTTCAAATAAAGATTTATCTGTTATAAAATATTTTGATTTAAAATAATCTATCTCATCTTTATTCAATTGTTCAATCTTATTATTAATCAAAATATTTCCAAGTCTTTCTGAAACTAAAGAAATAGCTCCACTAAACCCGTGTAAAAGTAAATATTTATTAATTTTTTCTATTTTTGTTATTATTGTATAGTTGCTTAAATGTAATTTTTTAATATTTTCAATTTGTGTCATATTCTTCCCCTTTTTTTAAAAAATTTAAAAATTTATTTTATTTTTCATATTTTATTTATTAATTTATATAAGAATTTATACTCAACCATCAATTATATAATTTATTTTTAATTGTCAACAGTTTAATTTATAGGTTAATTCAGAAAGGTAGGGGGACATTTTTTATTTAGGAGTTTTATAAAATTAATTGTAAGATAAAAATTGTTTGAAAAATATAAATTATAAATGATATGAAATTATTATAGAAAAATAAAATATTATGAGAAAGAAAAAATTATAATTATCTGGATATTGTTATTAATTCTTTATTTAAAAGATTAAACAATAAAAAATTTATCCAATTTTTATTTTTCTTGACTTTATTGAAATTTTTTATACTTTTTTGAAGCAATTTACTTTTATGAAGATATGTATTATAATTCTTTTAAAGAATTATATCTTATAATTAAAAAAAAATTTAATAAAGTTTAAATACGATTTAAAAAATGAATAAAGAGATACAGGAGATTGTAAATGAAAAGAACTTACCAACCACATAATACCAGAAGAATCAGAAGACATGGATTTAGAGCTAGAATGGCTTCAAAAAATGGGAGAAAAGTTTTAGCAAGAAGAAGAAAAAAAGGTAGAACTGTTTTAACAGTTTCAAGTAAAAAAATTGCAAAAACAACTTATTAAAATAGGATTGTTAAAGAATTATTGAACAAGATTATATAATATATTTATATATAATTGATTGTTGATTTTTAAATGTTCTTTAATATTTAATCATTTAATTTTTGTTATTTGTAAAAAGATTTTTTATATTTATAAAAAGTTTTTTATTAGTATTATTTTAATATATTTTAGTATTGTATTTGTAATGTTTTTTATATTATTTTGAGTAATTTTTAAATTTTAAAAGAATTAAAAATTTTATATTTTTTTGTTATAAATTATTTATCCAGTATAGACTTTAAAATTAAATAATTCATGTAATATGTTGTAACAAAAAAGTAAAAATTAAAATAAAAAAGTTCAAAATAGAAAAGTTATAGAAAAAATACAATAAAAAAAATTAAAAAAAAGTTAAAAAAAAGAAAAATTAAAATAAAAAAGTTTAAGAATAAAATTGAATCAAAAATTATATAAATACAATAGACTTAGAGGTAAAACCAATTTTAACATTTTATTAAAAAGAAAAAGGGTTTATAAGGGAAAGAAATATACTTTCTTTTATTATTACAATAATGATCTTTTTAATAATTTAAAGTTTGGTGTATCGGTTTCAAAAAAAATTGGTAATGCTGTTATAAGAAACCGTGAAAAAAGATGGGTTAGAGAAATAATTAGAAAAAATAAAAATATAGCAGAAAGGGGAGGTCTCCTTCTCGTAATTGTTAAGAAAAAGGATGGTTCCTATAAAGATGCTGAAGAAGAAATTGTTAAATTTATTAAAGCAATTTTTTCATATAATTGATTTAGTTATAAAAAAATTGTTCTTATTTTTTATATTCTTTTATCAAAAAGCAATTTCTGTACATTTACCTAAAACTTGTAGATTTACTCCAACATGTTCTGAATATTCAAAACAAGCATTTTTAAAATATAATTTTCCTAAAGCATTATATCTTTCTACAAAAAGAGTTTTAAAATGCCATCCTTTTCATCCTGGAGGCTACGATCCCCTTCCATAAGAAAATAGGGGTGATTTTATGCAGAAAAATACTATCATTTTTACAGTTGTTTCATTTTTGTTTATAATGATTTATTTTATTTTCTTTGTACCAAAATATACTACTCAACCAACTCCACAACAAAATACTTCTACTCAAACAGAACAAAATGTTACAAAAGAAACTTCTACACAAAATAATGTAGAAAATCAAAGTAAAGATGTCAATGAAGAAACTAAAACTACAAAAAAAAATGAAGAAAAAGTTCCTGTATTATTAGAAGGGAAAAAAGAGAAAATTGTTGAATTCAGCAACAAGTTTATCTATACAAAAATTTCTTCATTTGGTGGTAAAATATTAAGTTATCGACTTAAAAAATATGAAAGAGAAGATCTCTCTGGTGGTGATTTAGTAGTTCCAAATAATGATAGGGTGGAACAGGGATTGAATGATGTTAATCCCATTGAAACATTATTCTTAAATGGTCAAACAATGGAAGTTGAACAAAAAACCAAGTTTAAATATATTAAAGAATTATCCAATGATAAAACAATGTTTTTTAAAACCATTATTGCTGATGATAAGGGGAAACCAGTTGAAATTGATAAAATTTATAGATTTAATGATAATTATGAGGTTTCTCTTGTATTTAAAATAAAAGGGCTTGATAATAATATTCCATATTTTAATAAATCAAAGTTGTTGTCTTTAATTTCCTGGGCATATCTTTTAGGCCCAGAAGATATTCTTTCAAGTAGATATAATAGGCAGGTATTCTCAGTTTTTTTCAATAAAAGGTATTCCAAAATTGGATTGAAAAATAATAGATTAGATCAAATAAACAAGTTTGATTGGGTATCGGTATCAAATCTCTATTTTGCAATGATAATTAAAAGAGATGATTTAAATAATTACAATATAAATGTTACAAAATACAATAAGTATGATATTGAATTAAATATTGTTCCAGATAGTTTTGAATTAATTGAGAATGTTTATAAATTTAAAATTTATTTTTTACCTAAAGATAGAAAACTTGTTTCTGCATATGATGATACATTTAAAACTGTAGCTACTTCTGGTGGCTGGCTTTCATGGCTGGTAATTGGATTTAACTGGTTTTTAAATGTATTGTATGCGATATTCCATAATTGGGGTATAGCAATAATTATGCTAACAATAGTTATAAAAATATTGCTTTATCCTTTTACACATAAATCTATGGTTTCAATGAAAAAGATGTCAGTTCTTGGTCCAAAAATAAAAGAGATTCAGGATAAATATAAAGGTGATCCTCAAAAAGCTCAGGTAGAAATTTCAAACCTTTATAAAAAAGAGGGTGTTAATCCATTGTCTGGGTGTCTACCACTATTGTTGCAATTACCATTTTTAATTGCTTTATTTAATTCTTTACTATACAACCTATCATTAAGAAACTCTTCTTTTTTGTGGATTAAAGATTTATCCAATCCAGATGTGATTTATACTTTAAAATTTAGTATACCATTAATTGGAAATAGTATAAGAGCATTACCAATTGTAATGACAATTGTATCTTTATTCCAATCTGAAATTCAATCAAAAGGTCAGGTAGCTGCAAATCCAGAACAAAAAATGCAGACAAAAATGATGACTTATTTAATGCCATTACTATTTTTATTCCTATTTTACAATATGTCAGCTGGTCTGGTTCTTTATTGGACAACTATGAGTTTATTGACATTGATTGAAAATTTATATACAAATTATAGAGAAGATTTAAAATTGAAACAAATTCAACAGGAGAAAAGTTAATGCCATATACTAATATAAATTTTGAAGGAAAGAATCTTGAGGAAGCTATTAAAAAAGCTTCAGTTTCTCTTGGGTTGAAAGAAGATGAATTAAAATATAAGGTTCTTGAAAAGAAAAAAAAGCTTTTTTCAGAAAAAGTTATTATACAGGTTGAGGCAAAAAAAGAGATAGATGAATTTTTCGATAATATTTATGAATTATCAGAAAATATTTTAAAAACTTTTTTTGAATATATTGGAGTTAATGGAAAAGTTTTTTATCCTATATTAAAAGATAATTATAGTTTTATTAGAATTGAAACTGATAATGATTTTTTATTTGTAAAAAATCAGGCTAAAATATTATTATCTATTCAATTATTATTAAATACAATGATAAAAAAATCTTTAAATTTTGATCCTAGAATTGTTTTGGATTGTAAGGATTATAGGCTTCATAGAAGCAATTTTTTAAAAGAAATTGCTATAACAAAAGCTGAAGAAGTTAAAAAAACTAAAAGAGTATTTATTTTCAAACAATTAGAACCTTATGAGAGGAAAATTATACATATGACATTACAGGACGACCCTGATGTATATACTGAATCTGAAGGAAATAATAGATACAAAAGATTAAAAATAATTCCTGTTAACAAAAATAAAAGAAAAAATTATTAAATTAGAAGCTAAAAATGGATCAACCAATTTTTGCTATTTCAACACCTCCAGGAATTGGAGCAATTTCAATTATAAGAATTAGTGGGGAAGGAAGCTTAGAAAAGCTCTTCCCCTATTTAAAAATTAAAAATGCCAATTTACCTGAAAAAATTAAACCAAGATATGCATATTATAGTTCTATTTATTCTGAAAAATATGGTTCTATACGAAAGGAAGAATTATCTGAAAAAAAAATAGATGACCTGATTTTTTTATATTTTAAAAAACCTGATTCTTATACAGGTGAAGATCTTATTGAATTACAGTTGCATGGTTCTCAAGTTATTGTTAAACTTGTTTTTAATTTGTTATATTCACTAGGATTCAGACTCGCGCAACCAGGTGAATTTACAAAAATTGCTTTTATTAATGGTAAACTTGACCTTATCCAGGCAGAAGCAATAAATAATCTTATTAATGCAAAAACAATACTTTCTCATAAATTGGCTATTCAAAATGTTGAAAAAAGATTTTCAAAAAAAATTGAACAAATAAAAAAAAGATTATTATATGTTTCTTCCTATTATGAAGCTGTGCTTGATTATCCTGAAGAGGAAGATTTTGAACTGGATTTAAATAAAAATGAGTTACTTGGAGTTCTTAACCAGGTTGAAAAGCTAAATGAAACTTTACTAAAAAATGCAAATATGGGGTTGCTTTTAAATTCAAATGTAAAAATAGTGATTCTTGGAAAAACCAATGTTGGAAAATCATCATTTTTTAATCTACTTCTGGAAAAAGATAGAGCAATAGTATCTGATATTCATGGTACAACAAGAGATTTTATTGAAGGATACATTAAAATAAATGAAGTTCCTGTACAATTGTTTGATACTGCAGGAATCAGGGAAACAAAAGATAAAATAGAACAAATTGGAATTAAAAGGGTATTTGAATTATTAGAATCTGCTGATCTTTTTATATATTTAATTTCTCCTGATATTATTATAACTAAAAATAATATTGAATTTTTGAAAAAATATAAAGATAAATTGATAGTTTTTGTAAATAAATCTGATTTAATAGGAGATAATGAATTATTAAGAATGATTAAAGAAAACTTAAAAATAAATAATTTTAAAAATGATATTAATAATTATATTAAAAATAATATTAATAATTATATTAAAAATAATATTAAAAAAGATAATGAAAATGATTTAAATCAAAATAATGGTTCTTTAGAAAAAAAATCAACTAATTTAAATAAAAAATATAAATATGTTGATAATATTGTTTCTAACTTAATAGAATTCAAAAAGCTTGGTATTAATGTTAATTTTGAAGAGAATTTTGAATTTATTAACACAATTGAAAAGCAAAATCAAATTAAAAATATTAACAAAATATTATCAAGAAAATTATTTAAAAACATTTTATTATCAAGAGAAATTCCTTATGTACAATCTTATAGAGAAGAACTATTACTTAAAGAGATTTATAATAAAATAAAAGAGATAAAAAAGTTAATAATTAATGAGTCACCATATGATATTATTGCTTTTGAATTAAGGGAAGTTATGTTAAAGATATATGATTTAACAGGTGAAAATTATAATGAAGATTTGTACAATGCAATTTTTTCTAATTTTTGCCTTGGGAAGTAATAAACAATGCCATATCTTTTTTATTTAAAAAATATAATCCATACAGATATTGCTGTATCAATTTCAGATGCAGAGATTCTTTTTAGATTTATTAAAAAAGAGTTAAAAAAAACTCTGTTTATTGATATTTCTTTAACTGGAATAAATAAAATTTCTTATACATTTTTAAAACATTTCATAATATTGATAGTAACTGAATTTAATACAGACATGCTAAAAAATAATATACATTTTATTGATTTTAAAGGAGAACAGGAATATTTATATAAAAAGGTATTTGAGAGGGTAATGTTATTAAAACGGCAGGGAAGATTAAAATCCGATTTTAAAAAATATTATTATAAATTATAGCTTTTTATAATCTTATTTTTTATAATCTTATTATCATTTCATTACATTCCAAATATCATTTTTTTATAACCTTATTATCATTATATTGATTTTTTTATTTTTTTCATAATATTATCTTAAAAATGAAATTAATTTATTGAAATCTTCATGTGTATTTATATTTTTAAAAGTTAATAAATTTTTATCAAACTTAACTATTTCATTTATATCTATTAAATTGGGATTTATTTTTTGCAAAAAAAGATTAAGTTTAAATTCCCCTTTATCAATAAGTGTTTTCAAATCTTTAAGAATATCTTTATTATAAATTCCAGGGAAAGGTTCAAAATAATTTTTATTTTTAAAAACAGTAATATTATTTTTTAAATTAAAATTGAAGTGGGTTAATACAAGAAATTTTATAACTTTAATATTTATTAAAGGCATATCAGCTGTAAGTACAATATTATCATCGATTTCACTAAGACTTAAAGCACTATATAAACCGGTAATTGAAGATGAAATTTTAATAATATCTTTTACTATGATAATTTTATCAATAAAATAATTTTTAAAATAGAACTCTTTTTTGTACGAAGATAATGGTTTATAAGAGAAATCAAATTTTTTATTATCAATTTTTTTTCTATTAAAAAAATTTATAAACTTCTTTTCATCTTTTGTGCTAATAATTATATCTTTTATATTAAAATCTGTTTTTGTTAAATTACTAAATTGTTTTATTTTAAAAATTATATATTCAAAAAAAGTTTGATTAAAGATGGGAAGGAAAATTTTATCCCTTCCCATTCTTTTAGATTTTCCACCAGCTAAAATTATACAGTTTAAAACTTTTTCCAAATTTCTATTTGCTTTCACTTTCTTTTGTTGGTTTTAAAAATACAACCCAGTATAAAAATGCAACAAAGAATGCTCCGCCTACAATGTTTCCAAGAGTAA
This sequence comes from Exilispira thermophila, assembly GCF_055389015.1. Lineage (NCBI taxonomy): Bacteria > Pseudomonadati > Spirochaetota > Spirochaetia > Spirochaetales > Exilispira > Exilispira thermophila. The sequence goes on from NZ_AP042476.1 coordinate 34,656, forward strand.
CAGGAATAAGGTTTTTAACTAAAAATCCACCCCATGTTAAATTAGAAAGGCTGTTTAAAGATAATCCAGCAGCATTTACTACTTCAGAATAGGATTTTAATAAAATCCCTTTAGGAATAAAAAACATATTAGCAACTGAGTGTTCATAACCTGAAGCAACAAAAGCCATAATTGGGAAAAGAATTGCAAATATTTTTCCAACTACATGTCTTGCAGCAATTGCCATCCATACAGCAAGACATACCAACCAATTACACAATATAGCTCTACTAAAAGCAGCTAAAAAAGATAAATTAACTTTTCCATTTGCAATTTTTAATGCAAATGCTCCAGTTCCATAATTATTTGTTTTCCATAATCCTGACCATATAATTAAATAAACAAGTAAAATAGAGCCAATAAAATTAGCAATATACACAATTGTCCAGTTTCTTAAAACCCTTCCCCAGGTAGTTTTTTTATCAAGTGCAGAAAGTACAACAAGATTGTTTCCTGTGAAAAGTTCTGCACCAGCAATAACAACAAGCATCAGACCTACAGAAAAAACAGCACCCATAACTAGCTTTGTGAACCCTACTCCAAGGTATTTTCCCATATCATGACCAACTAAAGTTGCAAATTGAGCTCCAAAACCTATAAAAACACCAGCAAATATTCCTAAAATCGTAAGTCTTAAAATACTTGAATTAACTTTTTTAACACACACTGTTTGTGAAAGGTATTCTGCAGTATTGGCAGGTGCTCTACAATCTACAGCCATATCTTACCCCCTTTTTTTGTTTTTAATCTTTTCAATTTTACATGCACAAACTTTTAATTCAGGAATTTTAGCAATTGGATCAAGAACATCATTTGTTAACATATTTGCAGCTGCTTCTGCAAAATGAAATGGGATAAATACATTCCCTTTAACAACTTTTTCAGATTGTAAAACAAATGTTTCAATTGATCCTCTTCTTGAAGAGACTTTTACTTTTTCACCATCAGAAATTTCCATTTCATTCATATCTTCAATATTCATTTCAATATAAGGACCTTCAATATATTGAGGTAATACTTTTGTTTTCCTGGTCATAGTTCCTGTATGGTAATGAAATAAAACTCTTCCTGTTGAAAGAACAAAAGGATATTCTTCATCAGGTAATTCTGCAGGAGGAGCATATTCTGCTGGAATAAAAGTTCCAATTCCTTTAGCAAATTTCCCTTTATGTAAATATTTTGTCCCTGGGTGGTCAGAAGAAGTACATGGCCATTGTAATCTTTCTCCCTTCATAATCCTTTCATAAGTTATTCCAGCATAAATTGGTGTAACATCATTAATTTCATCAATAATATCTTTAACAGATTTATAATTCATTGGGTAACCCATTCTTTTAGCTATTTCTGATGTGATCCACCAATCAGGTTTTGCTTCCCCTGGAGGGTCTAAAACTTTATTGACCCACATAATTCTTCTTTCTGTGTTTGTGAAGTTACCTTCTTTTTCAAGGAAAGATGAAGCAGGAAAGATAACATCAGCATATTGAGTAGTTTCAGTTGGGAAAATATCCTGAACTGCAAGAAAATCGATTTTTTCTAAAGCTTCTTTAACATGAGGTATATTAGGATCCGATACCATTGGATTTTCACCCATAAAGTAAAATGCATGTAATTTACCTTCAGTAGCTGCATACATCATTTCAACAACTGTTAATCCTACCTCTTTTGATAACTTTGTTTTCCATTTATTCTCAAATTTTTCATGTATTTCGTCAATGTTAATTTTTTGATATCCAGGATATACATTTGGTAAAGCACCCATATCACATGCACCCTGAACATTGTTTTGCCCTCGTAATGGATTAACACCAGTGCTTTCTTTACCTACATTTCCTGTCATCATTGCAAGGTTTGCTAAAGATGCTACATTATTTGTTCCATGGCTATGTTGAGTTATACCCATTGCATAAACTATTGAAGCTTTGTCTGCTTTACCATAAGCTATTGCTGCTTCCTCTAATAACTTTGCAGGGATTCCTGTAATTTCTTCAACTTTTTTTGGTGTGTAATCTTTTATAATCTTTTCAAGTTCATTAAATCCTTCTGTTCTTGCTTTGATAAAATCCAAGTCATGCAAATTGTTGTTATAAATAACATTCATGAATCCATTTATCCATGCAACATCAGTACCATTATTTTGTCTTAACCAGTATTTTGCATATTTTGTAAGGTCAATTTTTCTTGGATCAACTACAATTAATGTGGCATTATGAAATAGTACAGCTCTTTTAATATATGTTGCAATAACTGGATGTGTTTCAGTTGTATTTGAACCTGTGACAAGTATTACATTTGCATATTCAAGTTCTCTTATTGAGTTTGTCATAGCCCCTGATCCAAGTGTTCTTGCAAGACCTGTTACAGTAGATGCATGGCACAACCTTGCACAATGGTCAACATTGTTTGTACCAATAACAGCTCTAATGAATTTTTGAAATACATAATTTTCTTCATTTGTACATCTTGCTGAAGAGAGCCCTGCTATTGAATCAGGTCCATATTTTTCTTTAATTTCAGTTAATTTTTTAGCTGTATAATCTAAAGCTTCATCCCAGCTAACCTCAAAAAATTTACCATCTTTTTTTATTAAAGGTTTTGTTAATCTTTCTTTTCTTGAATTAAAATCAAGACCAAATTTCCCTTTAACACAGGTTTTTGTATAGTTTGGTTCAAGATTTGCTCCATCAACTTTAAGAATCTGGTTATTTTTAACAGAGATATCAAGCTGACAACCAACACCACAATATCCACATGTTGTTGTAACTTTTTTTTCAATATCTTTTTCTTTAAATCTAACCCCATAAACAGGTTTCATAGCAATTGCTGCAGTAGGACAAAGTTGAATGCATTGTCCACAACCATCACATTCAGAAGTTTCCCAATCTTCAAATCCTGCTGCGACATATGTATCAATACCTCTGTAAACATATGAAAGCACACCTTTTCCCTGAATTTCATAACATGCTTTAATACATCTTTCACACTGGATACATTTAGTAGGGTCATAATCAAGAATAGGGGAGGAAGTATCTTTTGGTGCAATATGAGTTTGCCATAATGGTTCAATAGTTCTTTCGTTTCGTCCAAGATTGTATTCAAAAGCTAAATCCTGTAATTCACAGCTTCCATCTCTTGGACAATTGATACAATCATCATTATGGTTTGCTAAAATAAGTTCTAAAACAGCTTTTCTTGTATTTTCAATCTCTTCATCTTTTGTATAAACTTCTAACCCATCAGATACTTCAACAGTACAGGAAGTTATAGGTTTATTCTGGTTATTTAATTTAACAAGACATAACCTACAGGAACCTGTTGGTGAAATCAAATCACTATAACATAAATGAGGTATGTTAAAATTATTATCAAGTAATACTTTTAATAAATTTTCCCCTTTTTTTGCAGTTATTTGTTTGCCATCTACTTTTATTTGAACAAAGTCACTCATGAAATCCTCCATACTAACTAATTATAAAATAATGATATAATATTTTGAATTAAAATCAAATCAATAATACTATAAAAAAATTTTAATTTATTTCTATGATGATAATAAGATGGTAACGATAAATATAAATTTATTTGAAAAGAATAATTAAAACCGTAAATTTCTTAGAATATTATGATTTAAATTTTTACAATGATTATTATTAATAAAAATCAAATAGATTATTATAAATAAAAGAGTAAAATTATCAATAAAATACTAAAATTGTTATTAAAGACTAAAAAATTGATAAAAACAAAAAGTAACCAATATTTAAAAAGAAAAATAGAATTGTTAATTTTAATGATTTGTTATTAAGTTTATAATTGAAATAATATATTTTATCTTTTGTATACCCTTTTGATAATAAAGCTATAGAACTTCTTTCAGAAAATCTTATAGCATAAACAAGTAAAGGGATGGAGATTGTAAAAATATTTAACCCCTTAATATTTCTCATTTTTTTTACAGTTCTAATTCTTTGATATTCATCTTTTGCATGCTTTATTGCATTAATAGCGATAAAAGCAGGATATCCATAATTTGCAGATAATCTGAATTGTTGTATAAAAGAAAATATTAATTTGTAAAAATCAATTAATGTAACAGTGCTTATTGAAAGCAATGTTAGTAAATAATATCTAGCAAATAATCTCAAACCTGTATAAAATGCATCTTGATATATTGTGTAATTTAAAAAGGTAAAATGTTTAGATGTATCAATTTTTGCAAGATTTGGATAAAACATATTTAAAAAGAGAATTGAAATTGTAATTGGGATAATTATAAAAATAAGAGGGAGAAATATTTTTAATTTTATTTTAAATAAAAAAAGATAGAGTATCCCTATTAACCCATATATAAGTATTATTTTTAAGTTTGTTGAAATCATAATTGGTATCATAATTGAAAAAGCAATAAATATGATAATTAATGGGTGTTGTTTATTAAAATCATTCATTTATTTTACCTATCTTTACTCTGATTAATCTATATAAGATAAAAGTTCTATTTTTTTATTCTTAATTTGATAAATTTTATCAGATACAATTTTAGCAAATTCAATATCATGGGTAACAATTATTATTGTTTTTCCAAGTTTTTTTAAAATATTTGTAAATTTTATAATTTTATTTCTGTTTTCTATATCCTGACCAAAAGTTGGTTCATCAAGTAATATAATATCTTTATTTAAAGCTATTGTTAAAGCATAGGTTAATCTTCTTTTTTCTCCTTCAGATAATTGAAAGGGGTTTTTGTTAATATAATTTTTAAAATTAAAAAAATTTATAATTTCTTCAAAAATCTGATTTTGTTTGTCTTTTTCTTTTACCCATGTTTTAATATTATGCATGATTTCAAGTTTGACTGTATTGAACATAAAGTGAGTTTCAGGATTTTGAAAAAGGAATGCAATATTATTTTTTTCAATAGAAATGTTCCCTTTTTGTGGTTTTAATATTCCAGATAATAATTTTAAAAAGGTAGTTTTTCCTATCCCGTTTTTCCCTAAAATAGAAATGGTTTCATTATCTATTTTTAGATTAACATCTTCAAAAATAGATTCAGGATTGTTTTTGTATTTAAAAAATAAATTTTGAATTTCTATTAAATTTTTATTTATGTTATTGATTTGCTTTTTCTTTTTTATATTAATTATCTTTAAAAAATTAAAAATTCTATTTATTTCATAAGTATTTAGATTAATATTTATAATTTCCTTTTTTTCAATTTTATCTAAAAAATTTTCTTTGTTTAATAGATTTATTTTTCCATTTTTATTAAAAACTAGGATTTTATCTACTATATCAATTATTTTTTCAAAATTGTGTTCAATTATTATAATTGTGTATTTTCCTTTTATTTTATGTATTATATTAAAGAAATTATTTCTTGATTCAGGGTCTAAAAAAGCAGTAGGTTCATCAAGTAAAATAACTTCTGGTTCAACTGCTAAAAGAGAGCCAAGCATAATTTTTTGGATTTCTCCACCAGAAAGAGAGAATGTCTCATTATTTAAAATTTTGTAAAAATTGAATAGTTCAACAATTTTTTGGTATTTCTTGCTAATGAGTTCAAATTGGTTTTTATTATTTCTATAAAAATTCTCCATAGGAAAAACAATTTCATCTTTAACATAAGGGGTAACTATTTGAGTGTATGGGTTTTGAAAAAGCATCAAAATTTTTGATTTTAGATCATCAGGATATTTATCTATAATATTTTTACCTTTAATAAAAATTTGTCCTTCTAGAGTTCCAGTAATATAAAATGGAATTATCCCTTTCAATATATTTAAAAATGTAGATTTACCACTTCCAGAAGGGCCAGTTATAAGAATGCATTCGTTTTTTGATATAGAGAAATCCCCCTCAAACTCTATAAAAGAGTTTGAGGAAGGATATTTAAATTTAAAATGGGAAAACTTAATTATAGGTAATCTATTTTTTTCCAATTGCGTACCTTGATAGAATTCCTGTATTTTTTAAAGCTTTAGTTAGATAATAGGTCAATCCTCCAGCAAGGATTAGTCCAGAAATTGCTGCACAAATAATTTGAATTATAATAATTTTGGTTGAAAGGGATGAGTATTTAGAGTAAAAAAAATCAAGTATATATGAAGACAATGTGGAAAGTAAACCCGCTAGTTCAACTGTAAAAAAATTCCATTTTTTGTATGAGAAAATTAGAAAAACAAATTCTGCAGCGATTCCCTGTACAACACCCCATAAAATAGCAGTTAATCCCCATTGGGTTATTAAAAGTTCTATAAATGCTGCAAAAATTTCACCTATTAAAGCAACTCCTGGTTTTTGAATAATGAAAGCAGGGATTAATCCTCCAACCATCCAGAATCCTACCAGAAGGTAATTTGCTCCAACTGATTTTAAAAGTGGAGAAAAGAGATACCATACAAAAGTCCATACCCAGAAAAGGATTCCAATAATTCCAGAAAGAACAAAAGTTAAAATAATTTCATTGATTTGAAGACCCTTTTTTGAAGTTTCTTCCATAGTTTACCTCCTTATTTTTATTAAGGAGGTGGTGCAAAATGAGAGGAGATACCTTTTTCAAGGTTTCCTTCGCAGGTATTACCCTGTTCAGGTTCAAAGGGTATGCTCTCAGGCCTTGCGACCACCCCTACCTATTTAAAGATTAACTTTTTAATATTTTTTTGCAAATGAAAAATATTTAATTATTTATTTTAAAAATAAATTTAAGAATTGAATATAATTATTTTATTTAAAACTTTATTTTAATTTAAATTAAGATTTCATTTTATCTTAAAACAAAAATTTACTTTTATTCTAAATAAAAACTTTTTTTATTTAGAATTAAGATAGGCTGAAACTTTAAAATTAGAATTCTTTTGAAAAATTATTTAGTTGTTATAAATTAAATATTGTGAAAATAAAATCTTTTTTTAAAAAAATTATCAAATTTTTTGTTATATTGATTTTATTACTTATTATTTTTTTAGTATTTAATTATTTTTTTAGTTTATGCTATAATTTTAATAATTTTAATGAAGCTTATTTTTCAAGATTTAATGAAAGATATTTTTCAAGATATAACATGAAAAATAATGATACAGATGAGAATAATATCAATATTAATAAAAATAATTTTAAAAATTATAAAAACACTAAATATAAAAATTATAACAAAATTTTTTATAATATTTATAAATTCTTATTTAGAAAAAATAATTTCAAAATTGAATCTGATAATATAGAAAATAAAGATTATAGCAATTTATTTAAAATAATTTTTACAAAAATTGAAACTCAAAAAATTGAAAATATTAAAAATGATGGATTAGAAAAGTTTACATTTTTTGGGGATGTTATTCCACATTCCAGTGTAAAAGATTATTTAAAATTTAACGATGTTAATTTTTTATTATCTGAACTTAAAAATTTAGATTTAGAATATTCTATTAATTTTTATAACCTTGAAACAACAATTCTCAATAAGCAATATAAAAATATTCCCTATATATTTTCTGCTAAAAAATATTTGTTGGATGAACTAAATAAATTTAATATTAACTATTTTACTATAGCTAATAACCATATTCTTGATTATGGTGATAAAGGGTTTTACGAAACAGTTGAGAATATCAAAAATTACAAATATACTGGTATAGTAAAAGATGGATCTCTTTTTGTAAATAAAATTTTTATTAATAATAAAACTGTTGGAATTGTAGGTTTAACTTTAATATTGAATGATCCAGCAGGAGTTTATAGAAAACTAAAGAATAGTAAAATTCATCCAGCTTTTTTTTATAAGAATATTAATAATATAGTAAACAAAATTAAAGAAATTAAATTTAAAAATAAAGATATTGATTATTTTATAGTTTCAATTCATTGGGGAAGAGAATATAATGGCTTGCCAACAAAGTTTCAAATAGAGCTAGCTAAAAAATTAATAGATAATGGTGTTGATATAGTCTGGGGGCAACATCCACATGTTGTTGAGCCAGTAATGATTTATAAAGGAAGAGTAATATTATTTTCATGTGGTAATTTTATTTCTGGCCAGGCATTACTTAAGAATTCATGGGATGATAGGAGTATCCATAAAAATTACTTTTTTGCAAGAGGGGTACCAGTAATAAAACTATTTTACAAAAATAAAGAACTAAGAAAAATCCAGATCTATTTTTACTTTACAATAAAATACAAAAATAAAATTAAATTAATTCCATTAAAAACTGTCGTTGATTCTAAAATCTTTTATTCTAAAAATAGCATGAATTTTATATGGGATAAAGAGATTTATATTTGTGGAACTTATATAAATCCACTAAAAAAACAGTACTATTTTTTAAATAATAAGAAACTATACTGGGGATTAAAATATATAGACCTTGAAAAAACTTATATTTTTATGAAAAATAATATCTTTTTTTATTTAAAAAAATATAAAAATACTAAAATAATTGGTAATTTTATTGAAAATATCTATTTAAATTTAGAATATGGAGGTGAAATTAAATATAAAACTTTATATGAAAATAAATTGAAAACAATTAACAAAGATAATGGATTTGAAATAATTTTTTGAATATCATTATTTATTTGAAAAAAACAAATTCCCAGATTCATACTTTTTCAGACCATTAAAAAAGAGAAAGAATGCCAGTATAGTAGTTATAATATCTCCTGAAAGTAAAAACAAAAAGATTTTTAAATCAAAATGGTTTATTAACTTAACAGGAAGGTAAACATAAAATCCTACAGGTAAAACAGTAAAAAGTAAAAACTTTACAAAAGGGGAAAAAATATTTTCTGGATAAGTTGCAAACATTATTAAGCTATTGAAGATCTGGTGACTTAGATTTTCTGTATTTCCTAAATAAAATGAAAGACTATTTAATATAATTAAAATAGAAGATAGAGCAATTCCTGATAAGATAATAAAAAAAGTAAAAATTAATAATGAAATAATATTAGTTGATACAAAAATAAGAAATATAATATAACCATAAAGTATATCTCCCCAGGCAGAAATAGACGAACGGGATAGAATTATCATTATTAAAGGGTTTTTAGGATAAATTAAATAAACATCAATAATTCCTTTGTAAATCATTGATGATAATTCTCTTGCACCCCCAAAAATAGCCATAGCAATTCCAAAACCAGAACTGGCTATAGCCCATAAAAGCATAATCTCTTTAAATCCGATATTATTTTGAGTAAATGATATTTTGAATTTATTATATAATACCAGCCAGAAAAATATAAATGCTGAATTATTTAATAGCATTCCTCCAACTTGCAGAAAAAAAGCTTTTTTATATTGCATTCCTGATTTAATATGCAAAATTACATAGTTAATAAATATTTTAAAATATGATTTCATTTTTTATTTATCCCCCATTAATTGTTAAATTTCTAATCCCTTTTTTATAAAAAATTACAGTTAAAAAAATAATAGAAACTAGATATATTACTTGAATTAAAAAGCCCTTTAAATAATAAGAAGGTTGAAATTTAACTATTAATCTTGCAGGAAAATACAAAATATATGATGTTGGTAAATATGGCGTAATTTTTTTAATCCACACTGGAAAAAATTCTAAAGGGAAAAATAGGCCTCCAAGAATAAATAAAATCTTTTGATAAATCCAAAAAATAGGAGATACTTCTTCCATTTTAAAAGCAAACATCCCAATAAGAACCATAATAAAAAAATCTATGTTTATACCCATTATAATAACAGGAAGAGATAAAAAAATGTTTTTTATTATTATAATATTAAAGCCTACCATTATCCCAGCAGTAATAATTCCAACAATTAAAGTAGAAAAAAGGTTTAATAATATTTTACCAGATGCAGTGAAATAATGATACATTATATATGAGATTGGACGCAATAGATTGTAAACACAACTTCCTTCTTTAATTTCCTCAGATATTGTCTGGTAAATTCTAACATTTGATAATAATATTGATTCTGTGATAACTATATAATAAATTATCATTGGGATTGTAAAACCATCAAATGCAGCATTACCTCGATATATAGTTTTATATAGATTAAATAGGACAAACAGGATTAATATTAAAAAAAATCTTGAAAGTAAAAAAGATTTTAAATAAGTTAAATTTGATTTTATTGAAATTTTAGTTAAATAAAAATATTTTTTAATTTTCAATCCAGCTCCTATTTGATAAAATTATTTAAATCTATTTTAATTATTTAAGTTTAACTTAAATATTCTAATAAAACAATTTTTTATATACAATAATTGAAATTTTTTATTTATTTTAAAATTATTTATTATTAAACAAATTGTTTATGCATAATCGAATAGATTGTTTTTGTCCATTTTTTTTAATTATATTTATAAATCATTTCTATTATCTCTTCTAAAGGGATATCAGCAATGTTAATGTCCAAAATTTCATTTTTTTCCATAAGTTCATCAATTACTTTTTTCAATTGTTTCTCTTTTGTATCCACTTCAATTTTAGCAGAAAATTCTTTATGCTTTAATGTTTTAATACCTTTAATATTGAGATTTATTTTATTTGAAGTTTTTAATGATATCACTTTTTTATTTAAAAAGTTGTATTTTAAATTTTTTAAGGAATTTTCAAAAATAATTTCACCTTTGTTAATAATAACTACTCTATTACAAAGCTTCTCAATATCTGAAATATCATGAGAAGTCAAAATAATTGTTGTATCATATTCTTTATTCATGTCTTTAATTAATTCTCTAATTTTTTTCTTTATAATTATATCTAATCCAATTGTTGGTTCATCTAAAAAAAGTATTTTAGGTTTGTGAAGCAATGATGCTGCAATTTCACATTTAATCCTCTGCCCAAGAGAAAGTTTTCTAACAGGTTGATAAAGAATTTCTGACAATTCAAATTTGTCTATAAAAAAATCTATTCTTTTTTTTAATTCTTCATTAGGTATATCATAAATATTACCCAGTAATTTAAAAGTATCTATTGGTGGAAGATGTAACCATAATTGTGATTTTTGTCCAAAAACAGTTCCAATTATATATGCAAGTTTTTTCCTGTTTTTTGTAGGGTCAAGTTGATCAATTTTTATAGTTCCAGAAGTTGGGATTAAGATACCAGAAAGCATTTTTATTGTTGTTGATTTACCTGCGCCATTTGGTCCTATAAATCCTAAAATCTCCCCTTTTTCAATTCTTAAAGAAATATTGTTAACAGCTTTTTTTTCAATATATTTTTTTTGAAATTTTGATTTAGTTTTGTAGATTTTGGTAAGATTTTCAATTTCTATTAAAGCCATCTAGAACCCTTGAATATTTCAAGAAAAATTAGATATTTTTTTAAAAATGTCAAATATAAAAAATAAAAAAAATATAAAGAAAAATTAAGAACTCTTTTTAAAAGCAAATTTTAGTTAGTTTAAATATATTCTAAGATAAAACGGTAAATTTTTTTTGATTTTAAAGTTGTATATTTTAAGAATATTTATATTTTTAAATTTTAAATATAAATATTTTATAATTTTTTTGATTTAAGAAAGGATTCATATTTTTGATAATTGAGTTTAATAACATCATCTACTGAATTTAAAATATTAGGTATTGCATTAGTTGATAAAGAATAAATAACTTTAACACCATTTTTTTTAACTTCAATTAAACCTGCATTTTTCAATATATTAAGATGTCTTGAAGTAATTGATGGAGATTCCCCAATTTTTTTTGCAAGTTCAGATACATTTTTGGGACCTTCTTTTAATTTTTCAACAATACATATTCGAGTGAAATTAGCTAAAGCTTTTAAGATATTTGTTCTTAATTCATTTTTAATTATATCACCTGTAGGCATATTATCTCCAGATATTATTCCCAAAATAATTTTAAATATATTTTTTTTAATGTCAATAAAAGTGTGTAAAAAGATAGAATCGATAATAATCCTTATTGGGGGTTATATGATTTTTTGGAGGTAATAATTGTTTTTTGTTAATTAGCTCTATCTTTTACACACTTTTAATTATTTTTTTTTAATATATATAAAATAATACTAATAAAATTTTATAAAAACAATAAAATTTTAATTATTTTTATTTCAATTTTTGATAACATCAATAATATTTTCAACAAGACCATCAATTTCTTCTTCAGTATTATAAAAACCTACAGAAATTCTAGCAGGAGCTGGAAGATGTTGTTTAGGTACCGGTCTTATCATATATCTTCTTTTATTCATAACAGAGCAAAATTCACCAGGTTCCCATCCTTTAGCAAAAAAGTGAATAAAGCCAGCTTCTTTTCCTTTTGGAGTAACAATTTCTATTTCTGGAATTTTTTCTAATTTTTCCCTCAAATAATTTATTAAAGTAGATATTCTATTAATCATCCAATCTTTACCTACATCATTAAGTAAAAATTTTAATGCTTCTTTAAATCCAAGTAGAATAGGGTGATTCATTGAAGTTGCAGTTTGAAATCTAGCAGCATAAGGCGCAGGAATGATATATGGGGATGCTATATCAAGATCATGTCTATCCCTTATTGAAGAAGGGCTTATAAAAACAGGATCAACTTCTGAAATTCTATGCTTAGCAACATATAGAGCTCCAATCCCTTCTGGACCTAATAACCATTTTCTCCCTGCTAATGAATAAAAATCGATACCATAATTATGAACATCAAGTTCTGTTGCTCCAGCACCCTGAGCACCATCAACTAGTAAATACATATTGTTTTCATGACAAATATCAGCAATTTTTTTCAAAGGAAAAGTTAAACCAATTGAAAAAGATACATGAGAAACAACAAATATTCTGGATCTTGGAGTTATACTTTTTTTTAATTTTTCAAGAAATTTACCCTCATCATAATCTTTCCCATATTCTACATCAATGTACTTTACATTAATTTTAAACTTGTTTTTGATTAATGAAATTGGAGCAAGACTTGCAACATGTTCTCTATTAGTAGTTATTATTTCATCTCCTGGTTGCCAGTTAATACCCCATAAAATTATATTCATCCCCTCAGTTGCTGAGTGAGTAAGTGCTATTTCTTCATATTCCGCTCCAATATAATCAGCAACCAATTTCCTTGTTTCATCCATATCTGCATATAATTCAGAAAGGAAAGGTAGATATCTTCCCTCTATATATTCCTTTTCAGACTTTTTTTGCATTACTTCTGCAGTTGCTCGACAAATTGGGCCATTTGTACCATTATTAAAATAGTAACAACTTTTAACTGCAGGAAGTTCATTTCTGATTTTTTCAATCTTTTTTAAATCCATTAAAATCCTCCTATAAAAATCAATATTAAATATCAAAAAATCTGCTAATTTATATAAACGAGGTAAAACCTCAAATTATTGCTTTCAGGCAACGGAATAATCTTTATTTAACAATATATCATTTGATTTTACTGGATCATATTCACAACCATTTTTTAATAATGTCCATACCAATTTACTTAATTTTCTTGAAGTTGCTATTATTGCTTTTCCGCTTCCTTTTATTTTTTTCATATTTCTATAAGATTTCATATATCTGTTTTCTCTTTCTCTTTTTACCCTTATCATACCCATTGTCATCTGTACAAATGCTGTTCTTAATTCTTGTGAACCTCTTTTAGTTATATTCCCATATCTTTCCTTGTCTGCTGAATTTTGTACCCATGGTACCAATCCACAATAAGAAGAAAGCTTTTTATATGAACTAAATTTATTTATGTCATCTATGTAAGCCCTTAAAGTAATTGAAGTTATCAATCCACATCCTGGTATTGTCCTTAGTATTCTTACTGCTTCATCTTTTTCTGTCATCTTTGAAAGCTCTTTCTCTATTTCTGATATTAAACTTTCTATACTATTTATTGTTTTTATTATCCCTGATACTATACTTTTTTTTATTGGGTCCGATATTTGTTCTATAATTTTTACCCTTCCTGTTTTTGTGTTAAGCTGTCCATTCTTTGTTTCTATACCCATTTCTAACATTATTCCATGTATTTGATTCTTTAAACTTACATTGGTCTTTTTTAATACTGACCTATGCTTTAATAAATCTCTTAAATTTTTACTATCTTCTTTACATAAATTTACTTCTGGTATCATATCTTTTGATAAAAATTCTGCTAATGTCCTTGCATCATGTTTATCTGTTTTGTTTATTGATTCATTTATTACTTTAAACTTTAAGGTATTTACTACATGTACTTTAAATCCATAATTTTCCATTTCTCTTTTAAAATATCTTGTATTTCCTGTAGATTCTACTGCTATTTCAATTTCTTCTGGTTGGGATAATTTCTTTAACAATCTTACAAATTCCATATATCCTTCTTTTTTTGTAGAAAATTTCCAATTAATATCTGCAATCCTTTGTTCTAAATTTTTTATACATACTGTCATTTGATGCTTGTGTAAATCAACTCCAACTGATAGTTTCATCTGCCTCCTCCAATTATTTTTTTTAATTGAAAGCAGATTCTTTACGATATTTATTACAGAGAATAATCCATTCTCCTATTCAATCTGGATTGTTAAAATCCGATTATTATGTTGATTCGGCTGTAGGCTCTTCATTCTCCTAAACGGTCTTTTTGACCAAATTAAATGTCGAACCTAAGCCTATCTGCTTTCAGGTTTATTTTCGTTGCCTGAAAGCAGTTTCTTTATCCCCTGCTATTGATTTTTATCACATCTCCTAAATTAAATTTATTATAATTTTAATTGCTACCCCAATTAAAATAAATCCAAGAGCTTTTTTAATTAGAGCTGGTTTTAATTTATCAGTCATTAACCATGAACCTATTAAAGCACCTATAATTGCAGCTAAAGCAGTAACAAATATAAATTTCAGATCTATCCCAATAGCTATATTGCTAATAAAGCCAGATAATGAAGAAAAAATAACAATAATAGCTGTAGTACCTATTGCTTCTTTTGGTTCTATTCCTAAAGTTATAAGCATTGGTAGTATAATATTACCTCCTCCAACACCAATAAGCCCGCTTATAAATCCTACTCCTAATCCTGCAACGCCACTTATGATTGTTTCTTTTAATTCAAGCTTTAATTTTTCCCCCTTTTCTTTTGCTTTATAAAAAAACATCATTGTTGCAGCAAATAAAAGAAAACAAACAAAAAGTAATTTAAGTATATCATTATTAACATGATAACGGAATTGTGCACCTATTGCAGCACCAATTGAACTTGTGATGATAATAGGGATGCTTATTCTCCAGAGTATTAATTTTTTTTTAGCATATCTTATTGAAGCAAATAGCATTGAAAGGGAGTTTAAAAGTAAAGCAGCTGCCATTGCTTCTCTAAGGTCAATACCTAAAGCTGTAAAAACTGGAATCAGTAAAAAAGCAGCTCCAACTCCAGCAATTGTTAATATTAATGTAATAGGAAAAGTAAATAATCCTGCTAAAAAATATAACATTTAATTTTTCTCCTAAAAATCTCTTGCAATTTCATAATAATTCATTATAATAAGAATGTCAATATCTAATATTTCAATTTTTGAATTTTTCGAAATAATAATTTAAAGGAGGAAAAAATGGAAAATTCAAAAACCGTTGAATTTCGTTTGGGTATGTTTGGTGCTTTCCTACCCCTTTTAACACTAGTAGGTGTTATTATTACTTTAGCAGTTACGGGGTGGGTTCATACCAAAACACTATGGGTTGCATGTCTTTCTGCAATGCTGGTTGCTATTCTTTTGGCTAAAAAACCTGCTAATGCATCAGATGCAATAATTAGTGGTATGTCAAGAAGAATGATTGCTGTAATGACACTTGCATGGACACTTGCAGGAGTTATGGGTAAAATGTTACGAGCATCTGGTTTAGTAGACAGTTTAGTATGGTTAGGTGTAAAAATGGGAGTTTCTGGTGCTTTATTACCATTGGTTACTTTTATTATTGCAGCTTTATTTTCAACTGCTACAGGTACTTCAGGTGGTAGTATTGCAGCAATTGGTCCTTTAATGCTTCCTGTTGGAGTTGGTTTAGGTGCAAATCCATTGGTAATGATTGGTGCTTTAATGAGCGGTGCATTTTTTGGAGATAATATTGCTCCTATATCTGATACAACTATTGCTTCAGCTTATACTCAGGGTGCTGAAATTAGAACAGTAGTTAGAACAAGATTAAAATATGCTTTAGTTTCTGCAGCAATTGCATCAGTTTTATTTGTTATTTTTGGTTACGCTACTCAAACTGGCCATATTTCCCCAACAGCATTATCTAAAGCAGTTTCTGCAAAAGGATTAATAATGCTTATTGTTCCTGCTGTATTGATTTATATTATGTATAAAGGTGTAGACCTTGTAACAGCATTGTTAACTATGAATGCTTTTGGTATAATTTTAGGCTTAGCTTTTAAACTTCTTACACCAAAAAGTATTTTGTTTGCAAATGTAGCTGCAAAGAAATTTGGTGGTATTCTCTATAGTGGTATCGCTGGTATGCTTCCATTAATTATGTTTACAATGTTGTTATTGGGTCTTGTTGGTTTATTTGATAGATCAGGGTTATTTAAATATATACTCGACAAAGTAACTCCATTTACAAAAACAGTTGTAGGTGCGGAATTAACAGTATTTGTATTAACAATTATTGGAAATTTAATTACTGCAGGTTCTGCAAGATCAATAGTAGCAATTGGACCTTTAGCAAAAGAGCTTGCTGATCGTCATAATCTTGCTCCACAAAGAACTGCTAATATTATGGATGCATTGGCTACTGGTACAATAATGTTTGTTCCATATAATCCAGGTGTTATGCTTGCATTAGGAATCTCAATAAGTACTGGTATTGTTTCAAATGGTTTTAATATTATGAAAGCAATGCCTTTCTTCTTCCATGGTATGGGATTATTCTTTGTAATGTTATTTGCAATTCTTACAGGTTGGGGCCGAGTTTATAAAAATGCTGAAACTGAAAAAGAAGAAAAAGCAATTCTTGGAGAATAAGATTAATAATTTAATAACAAGGTTTATTTGAAAATAAAATTTAAGCTGCCAGAATTGAACTGGCAGCTTTTTTATTATAATATAATGGTTATATTTTTATCTTTTAATATAAATACTATTTACCTTAAACATCGTTTTTAGTTATAACATAATATTTAATTATTAGTTTATTAAATTTAATTTAAATAAAAATGATATACCAAACATAGGGGTAAGAGCTTTATTCTTAATTATTGAATCAGTGATATATACATGGATTTTAACATAATTATCATATTGAGTTTTAGTTATAAAACCAATATCTAATAACTTTTTGTAAAGGTTAGTTTGAGAGTTTGATAATTTTTTAATAAAAGGAACAAGTGCATTCCATTGAGAATCTGTTATTTGTGGATTTGGAAAATGTTGAAAGTAAAGTGGTCGACCAGGCATTGGTGGTTGGCCTGGTATTTTATAATTACCTCTAATAGGACCACCCATTGGTTTAAAATTTCTAAAGTATCCAAATCCCTGTATTAAAGGAAAATTTCTATTTTTATTTACTTTTTTTTCTATTTCATTTATTTGATCAATAAGTGCTATAGCCTGGTATTTTGATATAAGACCAAGTTCCTTTTCTTTATTTATTAGATTGATAATTGAATCAACATATTCCTGAAATGCTGGTTTTACAATTTTCCAATCATTAACACTGATTTGTACTGAATAAATCTCCTTTATTTTACCTGATGGTCCTCTATTATCGGTGTTCCATCTCCCTTGAGCAAAAATTGAAGTTGAAATACTTAATAACAAAAATGTTATCAAAAAAGTAGATACTGTAAAAATAACTCTTTTGTTTTTCATTTTATCCTCCTCTATTTTATTGTTTTCTTTTTTTATACAATTTATATATTGTCATAACTTATGAAAAAAATGTGAAAATTAGTTGAAAATTAAATGAAATTTAAATATTTTTATTTAAATGGTAATTAAATAAATTTTTGAATAAGCAAAATATATTTAAATTTTTTATTGGAACAAAACAAAATTATTAATTAAAACGATATAGGAAACATAAATTTAAAATAATTCTGAACCTATATTTATATACAAAATTATATTTTTTATACATAATTTTATTTATTATAAATAATTATATTCAATATACAAAATTTTTTATTTACAATTTTATTGATTTATATACTACTAAATAGCAGTTAAAATATTTATTTAAGGAATTATTGTATGTTGAAACTTTTTAATACAATGGGTAGAAAAAAAGAAGTATTTAAACCTTTAAATGATAATGAAGTAAGATTATATACATGTGGTCCTACTGTTTATAATTATGCTCATATTGGTAATTTAAGAACCTATGTTTTCGAAGATATTTTAAAAAGAGTATTGTTGTTAAATGGATATAAAGTTATTCATGTTATGAATGTTACAGATATAGGTCATTTAGAATCTGATGCTGATGAAGGGGAAGACAAAATTGAAAAAGAAGCTAAAAAAGAGGGTAAATCTGTTTTAGAAATAGCAAGATTCTATGAAAATGCATTTTTTAATGACTTAAAACAATTAAATATTATTCAACCAGATATTAAAGCTAGAGCTACAGAACATGTTGAAGATATGATTAATTTAATAAAAAAAATTGAAAAAAATGGGTATGCATATTTTCAGGATGGGAATCTATATTTTGATGTAATGAAATTTAAAGACTATGGGAAACTTGCTAATCTAAAACTTGATCAATTAAAAGCTGGAGCAAGAATTGAGGTTGATAAAAGAAAAAAATCTCCATATGATTTTGTATTATGGTTTACAAAATCTAAATTTAAAAATCATATATTAAATTGGGACTCTCCATGGGGTGAAGGTTTTCCAGGATGGCATATTGAGTGTTCAGCAATGTCAATGAAATATTTAGGAGAACAATTTGATATTCATTGTGGTGGTATTGATCACATTCCTGTACACCACACAAATGAAATTGCCCAATCTGAGTCTGCAACAGGGAAAAAGTGGGTTAATTACTGGTTACATGGTGAATTTTTGATAATGAATAATGATGAAAAAATGTCAAAATCAAAAGGTAATTTTATCACATTAGCTACTTTAAGAGAAAATGGATTTGATCCTGTTATCTATCGATTCTTTTTATTACAGGCACATTATAGAAAAAAACTGATTTTCAGTTTTAAATCTTTAGAAGGAGCAAAAAGAGGCTTTTATGCTTTTAAAGAAAGAATTATAACTTTTAAAGAGGAATTTGATAAACAACTTGATAAAATTGATCCAGAATACAAAAATACTTTTTATAAAAAGTATAGCAAACTTAATTCTAATAAATATTTAATTCTTTTACAATCATTAATAGATAATAATAATAAAACTAATATTGATAATTCTTTAACTGATATAAAGAATATATTTGAAGAATTAGAAAAATTATTAAATAATGAGATTTTTAATAACAAATTTAAAGAATATTTGGAAAATTTTTTAAATTATGTTAATGACGATTTAAATATGCCAAAAGCTCTTTCTTTAGGGTTAAGCTTAATAAGGGATAATGATTTAAATGCTATTCAAAAATTTATTTTAATATCTTTTTTTGATTTTGTTTATGGGCTAAATGTTATAAATTTTAATAGAGGGATTCTTACAAAAGAACAGAAAGAATTATTAAATAAGAGAGAAATAGCAAGAAAAAATAAAGATTATGCTTTATCTGATAAAATAAGAGATCAACTTGCAAAACAAGGGGTAATTGTGCAGGATACACGAGAGGGGACAAGGTGGTTTGTTCAGAAATGAAAAATTTTAATAATACATCAATCGAAGTTTTTTAGCTTCTTTTAATAGGTCATCTAAATGTAATTTTTCAAATATAGTTATTGCTTCCTCAAAAAAAGATTTCGGATCTTCACCTCTATGGGCAATAATTTTCCCTTTTATTAGTAAACTTTCACCATAAATCTTTTCCTCTCCTCTTTCATGGCTACTAAGTAAAATTTGATTTATAATCTCTTCTGCTTCCTTAAATCTTTTTGTTTCATAGTAGAGTTTTGCAAAATAAAGTTTAAAATAGTCTTCATAAGAAGGATAATTTACAGTTTTAAAAATAATGTTTGAACCTCTTTCAAAATAACTTTCAGCTTTTTCATAATTTTTGTAATCAAAATATATTTCACCTATATTCCACAATGAAATTCCATATGCTTGTTTATTACCAAGTGTACGTGAAATATTAATAATATTTTTATATATGTTTATAGCTTTATTGTATTGTTTATTTTGTTTATAAATTTCAGCAATGTTATTGTATGGTACAACTAAATCCCTATCAAATCCACATTTTTTATAGTATTCTATTGATTGAAAAAAATAATCTTTGGCTTTTTCAAAGTCAGAAAGCTCAAAGTAAATTAATCCAAATGAATTGTATAAATCACCAATCATTGTATAAAGATAAATATAGTTAAATTCTTTTTCAGCATTTATAAAATCAGGTTCAATTTTTTTTAATGTTTCTAATGCATCATTGTATTTATTTTTATTAAGTAAATGAGAAACTTTATTTAAATTTATTCTGGCTTTATTAAAAAAAGTCATAAATTTATTAAATTTTTCCCATTCTTTATATATATTATCACAATCTTTTTCATCACCAGTTATAAAATATATAGAAGTTAAAAAGTTATATTTTCTCAATATTTGTTCAGGATAAATTTTTATTTTATTTAAATTTTTTATTGCACTTTGAAAGTCCTTTTTTTTATAATCAAGATGGGCTTTAGCAATTAAAGCTTTTTCATAATCTTCTATTTTTGGATACATCCTTTGAAGAATGAAATCAATATTTTGCTCTGCTAAATCAAGGTAATCTAAATAGATTACATAATAAGTAAAGTATAAAAAAAAGGATAAAATTCTATCTCTATTTAATTTTTCACTTTCATTTATATAAATGTCTTTAAAGAATTCTTGCATTTTTTCAATAAGACTTCTTTTGTATTTATTTTTATTTTGAATTTTTTCATTATGGCTAAGTTTTGAAAGTATTTTAGCTTTAAAATCAATATCTTTAAATTTAAATCTAGTATCATCTATCTTTTCAAAAATAGATTTTCCTTTATCACTTTGAAAGAAATTTATAATTTCCTGCAAAGGTAAATCTAGGGAATAAGCTAAGGGAGTAATATCAAAAGTTAATCCTATAGAACTTGTTAGGTTAAATAAATTTTCTAAATTTTTACTATCCATAATGTAAATCCTTTTTTTTTGGAATTAAAAAAATTGAATTAAAATAAAATTATAATTATTAAAATATAAATTTAAAAAATAAAAAATAGTAATAAATTAAAAAACAAATATTAAAATATAAAAATTTTAAGGTATAAAAAGTAATGCGAAATTAAAATTAATACTTATGAAAATGATAAAAATGATTAAGACATTTTATGAAATTTTACTTGAATAAAAACAGATTTATTTATTTCTTGACAATATTAATATTTAATTTAAATTTGTCAAGCAATTGGAAAATTATTATAATTAAAGAAAGGGGTGATTTACTTGGCTAAAGTTATAGCAAATGGTAATGAACCAATCGAAGTTTTACTGAGAAAGTTTAAAAGGGAATGTGAAAGAGAAGCTATTATCAGGGAATGGAAAAGAAAAGAGTTTTATGAAAAACCATCTGAAATTAGAAAACAAAGAAAAAAAGCAGTAGAACGAAAAAGACTTAAAAAGATCAGAAAAATGATGCATCCATCAAGAAAAAAAGTTTAATTTAAGCTGATAGGGTATTTTTTTACCCTATCTTTTTTTTATTTAATTTTATTGTTCAAGAAATGTTATATAGTTATATTAATTAACAAAATTATTAATAAAGTTAGAAAAATAATAAAAAAAAATAAATATATTATTGTAAAAAAAAATAAATTTATTATTCTTTTTTTCAATAAAGAGTTAAAATTATAATATAGGTCCAGGTGGTTTTATGGAAGTAATAATAAAAAAACTTACAGAAGAAGAACTTAATAAAATGGGTGTTAAAAATTGGCTACCCTGGAGTTGTGAGCCATCAATATTTGATTGGGAGTATGATGAAAAAGAATCCTGTTATTTTAAAAAAGGGAAAGTTAAAATCTGGGTAGATAATGATAAATTTTATTTGATAAATAAAGGTGATTTTGTTATTTTTCCTAAAGGATTAAAATGTAAATGGGAAGTTATAGAAACTGTTGAAAAGGTTTATAAATTTGGTGAGTAAATGGATAGAGATAAAATATATGAAATATTAAAAAATAGTAAAACTATTGCTGTTGTAGGCGTATCTAAAGATAGAACAAAAATATCTAACTATATATATAGATATCTTAAAAATGCAGGATATAAAGTTTATCCAGTTAATCCAAATTATGAAGTAATAAAAGGGGATAAATGTTATAAAAAAGTTGTTGAAATAGGGGATAATATAGATATTGTTGATGTGTTCAGGAGACCTGAATACACTCCAGAGATAGCAAAAGATGCAGTAGCAAAAAAAGCTAAAGTTCTATGGTTACAGCAGGGTATTTCAAATGAAGAAGCTTATAATATAGCAAAAGAAGGTGGTCTTGAAGTACTGATGGATATTTGCATTTATGCTATGCATAAAGCACTATTTAAATAAATTAATAAAAAAAGTTAATTAATATAGTCTAAAATAAAAGAATATTAATTATTAAAAATATATTATAAATATTTGGAGGTAAAAATGGATAAAAAAGATATCAAAATTCTTAATATTTTACAAAAAAATGGTAGAATTACCAATAAAAAATTATCTGAGTTAATGAAACTTTCTCCACCTTCAGTTCTTGAAAGGGTAAAAAAACTTGAAAAAAACAAAGTCATAATTGGATATAAAGCAATTTTAGATAGGGAAAAAATAGGTAGACCTATTTTAGCTTTTATTTCAGCTCAATTAGAAAAAAACGATAAACAATCAATTAAAAAATTTATGGATTCTTTAAGTCATCTAGATGAAGTTTTAGAAGTTTATCAAGTTACTGGAAGATTTGATTTTTTAATTAAAGTTAGTGCAAAAAATCTTGAAGACTTAAATAATATTATTTCTGAAAAAATTTCATCTCTTGATTCAGTTAATAAAATAGAAACATTTTTGATTTTAAATTCTATAGAAGATGGTTATTACCCTTTAACTTAAGGGTAATAACCATTAATTAAATTTTATATAAAATTTAAAAAACCAAATTTCTTATCAAAATAATTTCAAAACAAAATCCAGGGAATAAAATGGCAAAGTCGAAATTTTTAGAGAATTTTGAATATTATCCTGTAAAATTCTTATTTTATATTTTTCAATTGATCCCTTATAAAAAAGGGATAAAGTTTGGAGCAAAACTTTTTAAATTAATTTTTTCAATTTTACCTCCTTTAAAAAAGGTAACATATAAAAATTTAGAAATAATTGAAAAAGGGATTGATGAAAAAATTTTATTTCATAGTGATGAAAATCATAATGATGAATTTAATTATGATATAAATACTATTAAAAGAAAATTTAATAAGAAACATTATTTCAAAATCTATAAAAAAATGGTCCAAAATCTTGGAAGGGTATTTTTTAACCTTATTTATTACCCAAAAATTAAAAATAATGAATTTGTTAATCTTGTTAATATAATAGGAATGGATAATCTTAAAGAAACTTTAAAAATGGGTAAAGGTGCTGTTATTGCTTCACCTCATATTGGTAATTGGGAAGTGTTTGGGTGTGCGTGTGCAATTTTAGGAATTCCAGTAAATGTAATTGTAAGACCACTTGATAACAAGAAATTGGATGCTTATATTGAAAGCTTCAGAACACAAAAAAAAGCAAAAATTATATCGAAATTTGATAATCCCAAAAAATTTTTTAAACCCCTATTTAATAATGAAATTCTTGCAGTTATGTTTGATCAAAATGCTTTAAAATTTGGAGTATATATCCCATTTTTTAAACGCCCGGCTTCTGCAACTCAGGGTACTTCAAGATTCCATCTTGTTTCAAAAGCCCCTATAGTTCCAGGTTATTCATATTATGATGAAAATGGAAAACTTTTTGGTGTTTTTGAAAAACCATTAGATTTTGATTATATGTTTAATACTCTGGAATTTAAGCACAAATTATTTTTGTTTTCTTTTTATGAATATTTTAATAAAAATAATAAAAATATACCAATCTATATATTTAACAAATATCTTAACTTTGATGAAAATACAACCCTTTTTATCAAATCTAAAGAAGTAACAGAGGAAAAATATAAAAAACTTTATAAAGAAACTGAAGGTTATATATTGCAAAACTATTTAGATAGATTTAAAGATTATAACAAGCTAACAAAAGATGAAAAAAGTTTTTTTATAACATATTTTGTTCATAAATATTATGAACCAATAATCTTAAAACACATTGAAAGCTGGATGTTGATCCATCCAAGATGGAAAAAACAACCAAAAGAATATATCTTTCCCTATAAATAGTTTATAAACTTTGTTTTTGTTTTTATTTAAAATAGATTGTAATAACAGAGTAGGTAATAGAACTAGAGAAAAAAAATCTGTGGCAGGGAAAATATTTAAAAAATAAGAATGATTATATTTAATTAAATAAATTAAAAAAGTATTATCTATTATTATTAAAATTTTTCGAACGATTGTTAGTTGTCAAAGACTTAAAGATTAAAAACTTTATTTTTCTTTTTATGTTAAAAAGATTGTAATAATATTTTACATAACTAACCTAGCGAGAAAAATTTTAATAATGATAGAATCAATTCTATTTTTTAAAACCTAATTTCAAAATCTATTTTATTATTTTTTAAATAATTTTTAAGCTCATTTTGTAATTTTCTTTGAGTAACTTTTGGATTTTCAATTAAAACTTTGGCACCGCCAATAAGGTCGATTATACCTAATTCATTTGGGTATCTTGGGATAATATGTAAATGGATATGATCAATTGATGCACCTGAAAATTTCCCTATGTTAAATCCCATATTAAAACCTGTTGGTTTATATAATTTTTCCAGCAAATCCATAATAATTTTTCCAAGTTCCCATATTTCACATTCTTCCTCTTTTGTTAAATTTCTGATGTCAGTAATATGTCTTTTTGGGAAAATCATGGTATGACCACTATTGTAAGGATAAAGGTTAACAGAGCAATATATTAAAGAGGTTTCACATATTTTTAAATTTATAACATCTGGATTATTTTTTATAATTTCACATAAAATACAGTCAACTTCAGGCTTTTTTCCTTTAAAATATTCCTGTTTTTTAAATGGATAAACATATTTATCAAACATTTTATTACCTTAAATTGTTTTAAAATTTAATTGTTTTTATATATTATATATCTTAACAATTCACATTTTAAAATATTATTTAATAATTTTTTTAAACCTTTATTTTTTTATTTTAATATATTTTCCTAAAATTTATTATCAATAAAAATATAACTTTATATTTGAAGTTTATTTTATTTTAATTTTAAACTTTCACAACAAGAACAGGAATTTTAGCATGATGCACAATATAGTCAGATGTTGAACCTAAAAATAGATGTTGTAAACCAGTTAATCCCTGGTTTCCAATTATAATAAGGTTAATATTTAATTCATCAATTGATTCCATTATAACAGATGTTGGAATACCAAGTTCTATAATTTTAGTAATTTTTCTATTATGTTTATTATAATCGTTTAAAAGAGAATCAATTTTTTTTGATGCTGAACTTTTTAATTTATCAATAAATTCTTGATCAATTGTAATTGGTGGAATAAAATCTGGATAAAAATAATTATAATTAGTGTTAAATAAAGTTCTTTCATCAATTACATGTATGAAAAAAAGTTGTGCATCAAATTTATCTGCAAAATCTATAGCAAATTTTATAAGGTGGGTAGAAATATTTGAAAAATCTATTGGGATTAAAATTTTTGAAATGTTCATAAATTCCTCCTGATTAAAGGATAATTTAAAAATATTTTCTTTCAATCTGTCTTTCTATATCTTTCTTTTTTAAGGTTTCCCTTTTATCATAAGTCTTTTTCCCTTTTACCAATGCTAATTCAACTTTTGCATATTTTTCTTTAATGTAAATCTGGAGTGGAACCAGAGTATACCCTGATAAAGTGACTTTTTTCCATAATTTGTTAATTTCTTTTTTATGTAGTAATAATTTTTTTGGTCTATCAGGGTCATGTGTTATATATCCCTGGTTTTCATATGGAGAAATATGAAAATTATATAAAAAAACTTCTTTATTTTTGGTTATTCTTGCATAAGAATCTTTAAAGTTGCATTTACCATTCCTGATTGATTTAATTTCTGTACCAACAAGCACAATACCAGCTTCAATTTTTTCTATTATAAAATAGTCATGATAAGCTTTTTTGTTTTTAATAACAATTTTATATTTATTATTTTGATTTTTATTCCCTTTTTTATTTTGCATTGACTTATTCCTGATTTGAATTACTTTTTTAACTAAAATAAAGTAATTTAATGGAAAATCAATATGATAAATTTAATTTTTGATATTGATGGTACTTTGCTTCATACAGGTGGTGGAGGAAAACAATCATTTTTAAAAGCTTTTGAAGAAGTCCATAATATAAAAAATTTTCATGATCCTGTTTTTAAAGGAGGGATAGATTTTCAGGTGTATAATGAACTACTTCAAATTTATAATATTAAGTATGATGAAGATAAATGGAAAATATTTAAAAAAAAATATTCTAAGTTACTTGCCCAACATTTTGAAACCAAAAAAAATGACTGGATAATATTTAAAAATGTTTTTGAGTTATTAAAGACTTTAGAAGAGTGTAAGGTTAGTTTATATGTGGTTACAGGAAATATTTACGAAGGTGCATTGGTTAAATTAAAAAAAACAAAGCTTTTAAAATATTTTAAAAAGTTGTTTCCATGTTCAAAAGAGACAGAAAGGATTGATATAATTAAAAAGTGTCTTGAATATACAGGGAAAGATAATTCTATTTATATTGGAGATTCTGATAGAGATGAAGAAGCTGCAAAATTACTTGATTTACCATTTATAAAAATAACACATAATATTGAAGTACATTATAATAATTATATTTATAAAAACGATAAAGATTCTGAGGATATATACTATAATGATACAAAGAGTATAGACCAAAATGTATTAACTTCAGATAAAAATATGCAAGGTAATAATATTAGAAAAAACGATAAATTTTTTAAAAATTCTAATAAAAACAAAAATAGTTGTAATAAATTACTTGTTCTGTATAAGTTTTTAAAGAAGAATAAAATATTATCTTTTTATACTATTGAAGAATTTTATAAATATATAATAAGTTAAAAAAAACATGTATAAAATTTAAGAAAAATAAATTAAAAAATTTAGGAGGCAAATAATGGATTTCCCGGTTAGTATTAATTTTTTTACTTCTGTAATTTTAACTATATCATCTGTTATAGGAATAATAATTTTTAGAGGGAAAAAAGATAAAGTTTTAATGGCATTAACAACAATATGTCAAATATTATTTTTAGGGATTATTTTTGGATATATAAAAAATATATCTAACTTGAAAATGATTCTTTCCTCTATTACTCTTGGTTTAACTATTTTATTTTTATTAATAAAACAAGATAGAAAAAAAGATTATATGTATTTTATGATTCACTTTATCAGTATTTTCCAGTTTTTACATGTTATGGCATTTATTAGCTAAATCGATATTAAGGTATCTTGAATGGATGCAGAATTAAAGCATAAACTTGAATTTGGTTCAAAATTAATATCTATCAATAAAGAAGATGGATTAAAATATTTAAAAGCTTTATTTGAAGAGTTTAAATATAAAATATCAGATAATGATAAATATTCCATATTGAAATTTATTGTTTATATTGAAAGGAATCTTTTTAAGTTTAAAGATTTTGACAAATATATAAAAAAAACAATAATGTTTGCAATTAGATTGGGAAAAGATAATGATGTTCTAAATTTATACAAACTATATTGTAAATATTTATATAGAATTGGTGATTTTAAAAAATGTGCATCTCTGTCTGAAGAGGTAATTTTAAAACTTAAATCTAAAATAACACAAAGTGATCTTTTAGTTTTTAAAGAGCTACAAATTTTATCTGAAAATAGTATTAACTTTGTTAGAAGAATTGCTGATCAAAATGAAAACCCTGTTAATATTATTGTTCAGGAAAATGATATATTACAACTCATTGAAACTTTTATTTATTACAATCTTAATTTTTTATTTAATGAAAATGTAATTGAAATAATAAATAACATTAAAATTTTAATGAAATCATTGAGGAAAGATTATAAAAAATATTTAAAAAATAATAAAGTAAAAGCTGAATTAAACAACTTTATTGGAATTGTTTACCTTTTTTTTGGTTATTACAATCATGCTAAGAGACATTTTTTATTATCTTTAAGAGAAGGAATTCAAGCAGGGGAGCATGAAAATATATTGAAGTACAACAATAATATTGCATTGGTATATGCAGAACTTGGATATATTGATAAAGCAATGGAATATTTTTCAATAATTGAAAAAATGTATGCAAATATTAATGATGAAAGAGAATTAACTCAATCTTATGCAGGATTAACCTTAATATATTTACGAAAAAAGCGTTATTCTTTAGTAAAAGCAATTTCATTGAAATCACTAAAAAGGAAAAAAGAGCTTGGAGAATTTGCTTCTTTAATTTTTATGTTAACAAAATATATATCAATAACCTATTATGAGAATTTTGATCTTTCTTATGAATATTACCTGGAATTAAAAAAATTGTTCAAAAATGTCAATAATACTTTTTATGGCCTTTATAGGAGTGTATTTGAAAAAATATATGAAAAAAAAGAGACTTTAAATGAAATATTGATCAATTTAGTTCAAAGAAATTTTTATCCTATTTCTTTAATGTTTCCATTATCACTGATTTTAGATAATTTTAAAGACCTTGAGGATAATTATTTTTTTAGAAAAATAGTTTTAAACTTTTATGATAGAACGAGTAAAGAATTATCTTCAAAAAGAATAAAAAACATATTTTTTGACAACCATATAGAGTTAAAAAAGGTATATGAATTTTGTAAAAATTTAGAGAATTTTAAGGAAAAACCCATTACAAAAAAGCAGTTTGACAAAGTTGTTGAGGTTATACAAAAAATAAACTCAAATAGTAAAATAGATAATTTTTCAAATGAAGAGCTTTTAATTTATCTGTTTTTAAAAGTAAGTAGAGTTGGTTATTTGCAAAGTGATAAGTTTGTTTTGAAATATGAAGTTAATTGTTATCATGGAAACAATACATTCCAGAAACAACTTTATTTAAGATATAATTTAGCAAAAATTGATTATTACATTCAAAAAAAAGAAAATTCAGATTAATAATTTTAATCATTAAAATACATGTTTTCTTAAATTTCTTTTATTTTAAATGTTAAATATTTAAATGTTAAATAAGTTTTTTAAAAATTTTTTTTAAAGAATACACTACTTTTTCAAAAAAAGAGTTTTCTATTATATTGGTTTTTAATATTTCTTTTTCAAATTCTACATAAAATGTGTTAAAAAATTTAGAAAAGTTATAGTCAGGATTAAAAATATCACTATTCAGAAATATCAAATATATTGAAAATGGAATAGAAAGAAGTTTTATTTTTGAAATAGAAAGATTATTTAATAAATCTTTTAAAGAATAATCAGGATTGTTTGAAAATATTGTATTTTTGACAATTGTTAATAAAAGATATTCATCTTTAAAAAATATTATCTCTTTTTTTAATTGTTCAAAATATTTTGCAAATTCAATTTTTTTACTTAAAAACATAACTAAAAATAGGTAAAAATAATATATTTCAAAAAAAATTTTAAAATCAATATCAAAAGCCAGTTTTTCAAGCTTGTTTAACATCATTAAAATTTCTTTGTATTGTTTAATAAAATTTGTATTAAGCAAATATAAAATTTTGCTGCATAATAGAAAAAATTTTGAAATTTTTAATCTTAGATTAGTTTCATCAAATTCATCTTTTAGTGGGTTAACTTTTAAATATCTTGTATGGAAAAAGAAAGAAAGATAAAAGGTAAATTCATGATAAAAGTTTTCTATATTTTTAAATTTTTCTTCAGAATTATTTGTGAATAGATATTTTTTATTAAGATTGGAATTTATATAAACTGTGGCAAGTTTATTAAATTTATTTGTATTTAATAAAAAATTATATAACAAATTAATGTCAGGTTGATTTAGCAAATTAGTTTGTCCAATATTTTCAGGTAAATAATTATTGTTAAGGAATTCATTTAGTATTTTTATGTTTATATTTTCTGAAAGTTTAATAATTTCAGGTAAATCAATTTCAATTTTGTATTGAGATAATATTGATAAAGAGCAAAAAATATCTTGAATTTCATTAATAAATTTCTTTAATTCATCTTTATCACAATTTTCCTTAAATAGATGGTTTATTATTTTTACAAATTCTTGAATAGGGGTTTCTTCTTTAATTAAATTAAAGTCAGTATCATAATTTATTTCAGAGAGTTTGGCATAAAAATATTTAATTAATTTATTTTTTTCAAAGTTGAAAAGTGTTTTATAAATTAATTTTTTATTTTTCTTTAATATTGTGTTATTGATTATCTCCTTTGCAGTTGTAGATACTATATTTAATCTGGAATTATTAAATTTAACAAGATTTAATTTAATAAGATTATTAATTGTTTCATCAAGTTTTTGATAACTAATCTTTTCAAAATATAAAATGCTTTTAAATAAAACTAATTTTGATACTGGATAAAATGAGAGTGATATAATGTATAAAATCAATTTAGCAGTTTCATCAAGCCTGTCAATTATTTCAAGATAAAGATTTTCAACAGTGGAAGTAAAATTTATTTTTTTGTTATTTTTATAAATATTGCAAATATCTGTTAATATCCCAATATTTCCATTTGAGAATTCAATTATTTTATTTTCAATGGAAGTTGCTATTGTTTCTTTCAAATTAAAATTAATGTAAGAAGAGATTTCAGAAATAGTCATATTTCCTAAATAAATATTATTACTATAAATACTTTTAAATGATGAAATAACCAATGATATATTTTTGTTTTTAATAAATTTTAAAAATTCATCGCTTTTTAAAAATTCCAATAGATTAGTTGAAAAATCATTGAGATTATCAATTAAAATTATAAAATTTTCCATTTTATCCATAATTTTAAATATTTTAGTTTTTACCATATTGAGATTTATATTGTAATTATCCTGGTTTAAAATGTTAATTTGAAAGGAGGTTTGTAAGTAATTTGATAATTCTAATGATATTTTTTTATAAAAAAGGGGTAAATCTATTTTTTCAATAGGATTAAAACTTACAAAAAGGATATTGTTATTTTTCAATTCCTTTAATGTATGGTAAATTGAAAATATAAAATAAGTTTTTCCAGATTTTTTAGGCCCAAAAATTGATATAGGAAAAATATTTTTAATATAAAATTTTAAGAATTCTTTTAATTCAGTTCTTTTAAATATTAGATTAGAAGGAACAATTTTATCTATATCTTTTTTTTTACCAATTAGTTTGAATATGTACAATTTATCTTTTTTCCCCTTTACATTATACATTCCTTTAAATTCAGTTATGAAAAATTCAGATATATTATCATTAATACTGGAAGAAATTAAAATTTCATTATTATTAGCAAGATGTTGAATTCTGGATGCAGTATTAACAGTGTCACCGACCAATACTTCGAATGATCCTCTTTTAGATTTAGCAACAAGACCTGAGTGAATTCCAATTCTAATATTAATTTCATATTTATTTTTTTTATTTAACTTTTTACAAGCATCAATTATTTGTAAAGCTGACAAGCTTGCTCTATATGGGTCTAAAGTAGAAGCAACATCTTTTCCAAATACAGCAAATATTGCATCTCCAATATATTTTTCAATCCAACCACCATTACGCTCAATTATATTTGCAAAAAGATTAAAATAAAGGTTAATAATATCATCTACTTCTTCAGGGTCAAGATCTTCTGAAAATTTTGTAAAATCAACTATATCAAGAAAAAGCCCTGTGATGTATCGCTTATCACCAAATTTAATATTTAAACTTTCCGCTTTCAAATCTACCCTTTATTTTATTGTTTTTACCTATTATGGTTTAATAGACTATTAATTTTTAAATACTACTAATTTCCAATTTTAAATACTATTAAATTATTAAAATTTAATTTTCCAATTACAAAAATTTAAATTGTATAGTTAAATTTATAATTAAAATATATAATTAAATTATATAAATCAAAATCATTTTATTTCATTAAAAAAAAGGAAATCATAGCTTTGAATTTTAGTTGATAAAATAAATCAATTATATATAATTGTTTTATATTAAACAATAATGATATTAGGGGATTATATGAAAAAATCAAACATTTTTGTTTTATTATTGTTATTTTTATTGTTTTCAAGTTTACAAATAATAGCACAGGAGTCTGAATTTAATAATAGTTTGTTCTCATTTAATATAGTTCCAAGAATATGGGGAACAGATGTTATTTTCATGTTTGGAGATAATATTACATTATGGGTTGGTGGAGGGTATGAATCTTTTGCTTATTTTAGAGATTCAAGTTTTAATATTGTTCAGGATATATACAATGAGAGTACAAAATTGGAAATGTGGAATGCAGATTTTAAATTAGGTTATAGTGCAATGTTTAACAAATTAAATATTGATACTTTTTTAAAAACCAGAGTAATTTCTTATGATTATTCCTCTGATTCTTTATTTGCATTAAACAATTTAAATGATAGAAATGGAATATTTCAAAATTCAATTTTCTTTGATATTTCATGGACAAATTTATCTTTAGCAGATTCTTTTCTAAAAAAAGGATTTGAGTTAGATAACTCTTTTGAATATGCTTTTTTTAACTATTTGAATAACTTTAAAATATTTTATCCTTTTTTTAGAATTTCAACTTCAATTACACATTATTCTATACTTCTTGATAACCAATTTATTGGGTTAACTTTAAATAATAGATTAATAGTGGATTATCTAAATGGAAATACAGTTCCTGTGGATGCATTAGCAAGAATTGGGGGAATATCAAATCCAGCTGCAATTGGTGGTGCTATAAGGGGAATTCCTTCATATTTTGGTGATGGCTATTTTAAAAGTGTTTTTAATAATGATTTAGAAATTTATTTTAAAAATTTTTTAAAATCTTTTTCTTTTTCTGTTTATGCAGGGATAGTTTTATTTTTTGATATGGGAATAACAGAGGGACATAATAAAAATATTAGTTTTAATTCATTTTTATCTTTAGATAACTTTTATAAAACTGCTGGTATTGGGTTAATTATCCCTATTTTAATTGTAGATTTCAGGATTTATGGAACCTATTTCATAAACAAAAAACTATTTAGTTATCTATTTGAAATTGGTCCACATTTTTAAAATTAAAATTATATTTTTTCTATCATAATATTTCCTGTCATCTCTTCAGGAATGTCATAACCCATAATTTTTAAAATAGTTGGAGAAATATCAGCTAGTTTACAATCTTTTTTTATTCTAATTTTATCTTTTTGCAACTCTTCTCTATTTGAGATAATTGTAAACCACACAGGGTTTGATGTATGTGCAGTTTGAGGTTCCCCTGTAATTGGGTCAACCATAGTTTCTGCATTACCATGATCTGATGTTAAAAAAACAACACCATCTTTTTCTAAAACTTTGTTTACAACTTTTCCAACACACTCGTCAACAACTTTACATGCTTTTACTGCTGCTTCAAAATTTCCAGTGTGACCAACCATATCAGGATTTGCAAAGTTTAGAACTATAAATGAATAAATATTTTTGTCTAAAGCTTTTAACAATTTTTCAGTAACTATATATGCAGACATCTCTGGTTGCAGGTCATATGTTGCAACTTTAGGAGAAGGTACTAAAATTCTATCTTCTCCTTCAAATACAATATCCTGTTGCCCATTGAAGAAAAAAGTAACATGTGCAAATTTTTCAGTTTCAGCAATTCTTAATTGTTTTAAACCCAATTTTGAAATAACTTCACCCATAAGATTTTTTAAAATTTCAAGTGGATATACAACCTCAACTTTTGCCCTTTTTGAATTTTTAACATCTTCATAATATTCTGTTGTACATAAATAGAAAAGATTTCTAATATTTTTTACAGGAATCTGGTTAAAATCATCTTCAACAAATGCTTTAGTTATTTCTCTTGCTCTATCAAACCTGTAATTGAAAAATAAAATAGCGTCATTATCTTTTATTGTTTCAAATCCTTTTATAATGCGAGGTTTAATAAATTCATCATTTTCCCCACAGTTATATGCATCATCAACAGCTTTATAAACATCATCAAAAGCAGGTTTCTCACTTTCCCCTGATGTAAGTAAATTATAAAAAAGTTTTACCCTTTCCCATCTATTATCTCTATCCATAGCATAGTATCTTCCTGTAATAGAAACAATTTTTCCATAGTTTTCTTTTTTTATAAACTCATCAAGAACTTTTATATATATTTTTGTAGATTGAGGAGGAGTATCACGTCCGTCTGATATTACATGGATTAAAATTTTTTCCCCTTTTATTCCATTATATTTTAATGCTTTTAAATAACCAATTAGATGATTAGTATGAGCATGAACACCCTGATCCTGTACCAATCCATATATATGAATTTTACCATTATATTTTTTAATATGTTCAACTAATTTTAGAAGAGGGGTTCTATTTTTTAATTTATCTTCTTCTATATCTTTATTAATTTTAACAAGGTTTTGATAAACAACTCTTCCTGCTCCCATATTGAGGTGGCCAACTTCAGATGACCCCTGATTGCCTTCAGGTAATCCAACCCACAATCCTGAGGCATTGATAAATTCAGTGGGGTAGTTTTTTATATAATGGATATGATTAATTGGATTTGATGCATAAACTGCATTAAATTCTTTCCTTTCACTATATCCCCATCCATCTCTAATTAAAAGTAAATAAGGTTTAATTTTCATCTTACTCTCCAATTTTAAAATATTTTTTATAATTATTTTAATATTATAATTATTTTAACAACTAAGACATTTTAATTTATAATTTAATATTTTAGTCTTTTTTCATTATATAATAAATTAATATTTTAACTATTTTTATATTCCCTTTATCTATTTTATTTTACCAACAATTTATAATAATCTAATTTAAAATAACATAAAAATCAAGATATTAAAAAAATTAAAATAAGTTTTTAAGAAAGAAATCATTTTACAAATTAGAAATATGATTTACAATAAAATTAAGAGAATATTGATGATTGCATAATAATAATCAATATTTGCTAGTAACAAATAATATAATTATTGTTATATGTGAATTAAATGAATATTGTAAGTATTATAGGTTAAAGTTATAAAAATAGATTATTTTTTTTTATTTAATTAATAAATATTTGAGAGGGTAATAGTGGAGAAATTTGAATTTAAACAAAAAAAGAGTTTAGCAACAAAAATTAGTTTAATTTTAAGTTTAATTTTAAGTTTTGCAACTATTGGAATAGGGTTTTTATTTTGGGATTATAGTATAAATACACTTAATAAAAACAATGAAAAAAAAATTGAAGAGAAAAGCATTTTTATAGAATCACTTATTAAAAATTTAGAAAAACAAGGGCTAGAATTGGCTTCCTTTTTCTCAAAACTTCCAGAAGTGCAAAAAGCATATGAAATGGAAGATGAAAAAAAAGGAAGTATGTATCTTAAAAATAAAGTTGAACCTATAATTAATACAATAGTAAAAAATTCAGAAATCAAAATATTGAAAGTTCATTTTCATAAACCTCCAGCCAGAAGTTTTTTAAGGGTTTGGTCTGATAAAAGGTTTGATGATTTGAGCTGGTTTAGATTTACAATTTTAAATGTTTATAAAACTAAAAAACCAATTAGGGCAATAGAAATTGGAAAAGGTGGATTCGCATTACGAGGTATTTCTCCTATATTCGATAATAAAAGAAAATATATAGGTTCAGTTGAAGTTTTTTTTGAGCCATTTGATGTTATAAATATAATCAAAGTTGATAAGCGAAAAGAAAATTTTTTAATATTTATAGATGCAAAATCAGCAGAAAACATTTTTTTCAAAGAAAATATTAATAAATATTTTAAAGAGAAATATGGAAGTGTTTATTTTTCTTCAAGCATAAATAAAAATTCTAAACCTCAGGATGTTGCTGATGAAACTATTTTTGAAAAGGTGAAACAAGACCATTCAATTTATACTATTAGAAAAGGTAATTTATTAATCTCTTATATCCCTCTTGAAGATTTTAATAATAAAGTTGTTGGTTATTTTGTTTATACAGTTGATATTTCAGGTGATTTAAAAGAATTTTATAATTCTCTTATAATTATTATTTTAATATTTATTATATCAATTTTATTAATTATATTCCTGTTAACTTTATTGATGAAAAAATATATTTTTAATCCTTTAAAATTATTTACAAATAAGTTTAGCTTAATTGCAAATGGTAATTTAGATATAAAGGTTGTGGTTAAATCATCAGATGAAATTGGATTTTTGTATTATAATCTAAATAAAACAGTCGAAAAGTTAAGAACTTTAATTGAGGGAATTATCAGTGGTTCAAATGAATTGAAAAATTCTTCGTTTATTCTGGATAAAAAAGTAAAAGAATTAACTCAAGCTTCATATAATATAAATAATTCTATATCAAATACGAAAAATGTATTTAACGATCAAATGGCTTCAGTTACAGAAACATCTGCAGCTATAGAGCAAATGACAAGAAATATAGAAAATTTAACTGAATTAATTAAAACACAAACAAGTGCTGTAAATTCTTCTTCTAAAATTGTTGAAGAAATGATAGAGGGATTTAATGAAATTGTAGAAAAAATTGATAGTACTTCTAATTCTGTTAGTGGTTTGGATGATATATCAAAGATTGGAAAAGGAAAATTAGAAAATGTAAATAAAATAATTTTAAAAATATCTGTTCAATCAAAAAATTTAATTGAAACAAATAAGATGATTGAAAATATATCTTCTAAAACAAATCTTTTAGCAATGAACGCAGCAATTGAAGCTGCCCATGCTGGAGAAGCTGGCAAAGGGTTTGCAGTTGTTGCTGATGAAATAAGAAAACTTGCAGAATTAGCTTCGGAACAATCAAAAGAAATTGGAGAATATTTAAAAGAAATTATAAATTTAGTAAAACAAGCTGTTGAATTTTCTGAAGAATCAAAATTATCTTTTGAAACAATGTTTTATAAAATAAGTGATTTAAAAAATGTAATAACAGAAATTAATAAGCATATGAAAATTCAAAATGAAAATAGTTTAACAATTAGTGATTCATTAAAACAACTAAATGAAATTACACAATCAGTGAAATCTGGGTCTTCTGAAATGAATATTGGATCACAACAAATAATTATATCAATTAAAAATATGGTGAATTTAAATGAAAAAACAAAATTAGAATTAGATAATATCTGGGAAGAATTAAACAAAATTGATGAGATTGTTAAAGAAGTAAATAATGCAACCAATCAAAATAATAATGAAATTAAAATGTTAAATTCACTTACTGGAAAATTTAAAATCAGTAATGAAAAAAATAAATTAAGTAAAATAAATGGTAATGAGAATATAAAAAAAATGATTGATCATAATAAAAATAATAAAAACAATTAATAAAACACGTAATAAATTTAAAATCGAAATACAAAAATTGTAAAAATATATAAATAAAATTAAGAAAATATAATAAAAGTTAAATTATAGATAATATTATTATTATTATATTAGTTCTTTTTTTATATTACTTACTGAGATATTCATAATTTTCTATAATTGTATCAAGAACTAGTTCAGTCATATAATCTACACCCTTAGCAATCTGGGATTTATCACCTCTGTGTGGTGCAAAAATTCTTTTATTATTTTCATATTTAAATAAAAGGTCTGAAATTGTAACAATGCATGCTGATTTTAAATTATATTTAGCTGAAATACCAAATAATGCGTAAGCTTCCATTTCAACAGCTAATGTGTGATAATCAGCAAATTTTTCAACAAGTTTTGTGTCTTCTTCATAAAATGTTTCCGAAGTTAGTATACTACCAGTATGAGCAGGGAATTTTTTTTCTAATGCTTTTTCATATAATTTATAAGATAATGTTAAATCAGGTACAGCTGAAAAAGAAGCTCCATTAAATCTCTGGCTAAAAATTGCATGGGAAGAATGTGCTGAAGTTGCAATAACAATATCTGAAATATTCAGTTCTGGTTGCAACCCACCTGCTGTACCAAGCCTGATTAGAGTTTTTGCACCTAACATATTTAATTCTTCTGCTATAATAGAAAAAGATGGGGTTCCCATTCCAGAAGTTTGTACTGAAATATCATATCCTTTATATTTTCCAGTAAATCCATACATTAATCTATATTCATTATATAGTTTAGGATTTGAAAAGAATTTTTTAGCAATGTACTCAGCTCTCTGAGGATTTCCTGGAACTAGTACAACTTTTGCAATATCTTCAGGTTTTGCCTCAATATGAATTGGTTTTAAAGCCATGTTTACTCCTTTTTTATCAATTTTAACTAACTTTAAAATAAGTTATTTTTTTTAAATTTCCACTAAAATGGTTAAAATTAATTAAAGCATTTAAATAAAATAAATAATTTAAAAACAAGTTGTTACTTTTAAATTGTATAAAAGAATAACAATGAGGTGATATGTATAATTAAATTTGAAATAAAAAAATTGATACCTTATATAATTAAAAGGAAAAATTTTGAATTTTAATTTTTTTTTAATATTTGTATTGACATTTAAGATTAAAGTTTTTATATTAGGTTGTAGCTAGGCAGGAAGCTACAAAATATGATAATTTTTTTAGGAGAAGTGAAGTGAAGATTTATGTAGGAAATTTAAATTATGACACAACAGAAGAAACTTTAAAATCAACTTTTGAAAAGTTTGGTTCTGTTGAAGAAGTTAACATTTTAGAAAGAAGAGGTTTCGGATTTGTTACTATGAATAATGATGAAGAAGCTCAAGCAGCAATTGATGGTTTAAATGATACTGATTTAGATGGTAGAAACATTAAAGTATCAGAAGCTAGACCAAAAAGAAAAAGATACAATAATAGACCAAATAGATATTATTAATTAAAAAAAGACAATATATTTAATAACCTTTGTAAGGTTAGAAATATATTAAAAGCATTATTAACAAAGATATTAATAAAATAAATTTATTTTATATGTTTTCCTGCAAAAAGGGGGGATTTACCTCCCTTTTTTTTATTAAGATAGTGTTAAAAGATAGTACAAGGAGATGCTATGGTTAAGATACTTTTTATATTTCTAGGAGGAGGATTTGGTGCTGTTAGTCGATATTTATTATCAATGTTTATATCACAGTCAACATCAACAAATTTTCCAGCAGGTACAATCTTAGTTAATATTTTTGGATCATTTTTGATTGGTTTATTATGGGAATTTTTTAATTATGAAATACTTTCACCAGAATTAAGAAGCTTTATTTTTATAGGATTTATAGGTGGATTTACTACTTTTTCTACTTATATGCTGGAAACATTTAACCTTATTGCTAATTATGAATATAAATTTGCTATAATTTATTTTTTAATAACTAATATACTTGGTTTTATATTTTTACTTGCAGGAGTGTTTTTAGCAAGATATCTTTTACATATAAGATAAAATAAATTTAATAAAATTGTGAAAATACAATAATTAATAAAATGCTTAGATATAAAATTATGAAAAAATCAAAATATGGGGGTAAATATGAAATTACCAGAAAATTCAATGTTATTGAGGATTTTTTTAGGAGAAAAGGATCATTGTAAAGGAAAACCACTTTATGAAAAAATTGTTTATAAAGCCAGGGAATTAAATATGGCTGGAGCAACTGTTATTAGAGGAATTATGGGATTTGGAGCAAATAGTAGAATCCATACACTAAAGTTGTTATCACTTTCTGAAGACCTACCAATAATTATTGAAATTGTAGATAAAAAAGAAAAAATTGATAGAATATTACCTTTTTTAGAGGAAGTAATTAAAGAAGGTTTAATTACTCTGGAAGAGATAAAAGTTATAAAATATACTCATAATCAAAGCAAAAAATAAAATTGAAATCTTTTATAAATTTGAAAAAACATAATAATAGCTTATAATTAAAATGAATATCAATTTATTAAAATAATTATATAAGATTAATTTCATCATTTCATTATATAGATTTGTTAGTTTGTTAACTTACAAATAAATTATTAAGTAAAAAATTACAATTTTTTTTATTTTTTATAAGTATTACAGATAAAGTTAAATAAATTTTCAATAAAAAAAGAAGTATTTAAAAAATTTTATGTAAAAAATAATATTAAATATTATTTATATTTCAAACAAAACTAAAATTGTACCCAAAAATTATTTGGGGTTCACTAGAAAAAGAGATTCATTTTCTTGAAATAAGAAATAAAAAATAAATTTCTTATCTTAACATAAATAAAAATGGGGGATTATTTTTGATAGAGATTAACGATGGTGTTGTAATAGAAATAATAGAAAAATTTATTAAATTACCTATACTAATATACCAGAAAGAAAATTTTGTTTATGCAAATGAAGAAGCAGTAAGGTTTTTAGGATATTCTAAAGAAGAATTGATTAAGATGAAATTCTGGGATATAGTGCATCCTGAAGATCGAGAAATTGTAAAAAAACGTGGTTTTGAAAGATTAAAAGGTAAAAAAATTGTTTCAGAATATAGGTTCAAAATTTTAACAAAAAGTGGAAAAACTAAATGGATCTATTTTAAAGCTTTGAAAATAAAGTTTAAGGGGGAATTGTCTGTAATTGTATCAGGTGTTGATATAACAAAAGAAATAGTTCAAGAAAATAGTATAAAAGAATCAAAAGAGAAATATAAAAATCTTTTTATTAAATATCAGGAAATTTTAAAGTTAATTCTGGAAATTGATTTTTCTCCTGATAGTGATATAGAATCTTTTTTATCTCAACTTTTAAATACTGGATTTACTTTAATTGAAGAAGCTAAAGCTGGTTCCTGTTTTCTATATAAAGATAATAAAGTTAAATTTATTGATAGTATTGGTCATGATATAAATATTCTTAAAAAATTGTATATTCCAATGTCAGCTTTTGAAAAGGTTGAATGGGGAGTCCAGATACTCAAAAATATTAATAATGAAACAGTAAAAGGTTTAAAAACTGAAAATGATAAACAATTATTTTTAAAATCAATTAAACATGCATATGAATCTTTAACATTTGATTTATATCTTAAAAACATTAAATATTGTGGTTTAACATTTGATATTACTGAAAAGGGGAAACATTTTTCTGAGGAATCTAAAAAGATAATTACAGTTTTTTATAAACTTGCAAATGCACTACTTTCTATTAAACATGCAACCAATGAATTAAAAAATGAAAAATCTCATCTTGAAACAGTATTTGAATCTATAGGGGAAGGAATAATTGTAACTGATAATGACTTAAAAATTAAAAATATGAATTATCAGGCTAATAAAATTACTGGATTTAAACTTCAAGAGATTTATGGTAAAGACATATCTTTAGTTTTTACACTTTTTGATTTTGACACTATTGAACCTATTAAGTTTACAAAAGATAATATAACTAATATAGTAACAGATGAGAAAAAGAAAGCTTTGTTATTAGATAAATTTTCAAAAGAAAAGCCAATTTTGTATAAAGTAAATCAGATAATATCTAAATCTGAGACTTTTAAAAGAGAAGATAAAAAAAATATTTTTGGTTATATTTTTATTTTTGAAGATATTAGTAAAATATTAAATTTAGAGGAACAATTGAGGAAATCTCAAATTAATGAAACTATTGCGAAGTTAGCAGGTGGAATTGCTCATGATTTTAATAATATTTTAGGAGGCATTTTAGGTGCAGCAGAAATAATTAAAGAAAAGGTAAAAGATAATAATGAACTCAAAGATTTTGTAAATTTGATAATTACTTCATCCAATGTAGCAAAAGAAACTACAAAAAAACTTTTAACTTTAACAAAAAAAACTCCACATAGCTTTAAAATTTATGATATTCATGAAATAATAAAAAATTCGTTAAAAATAGCAAAACAAACTTTGAGTAAAAAAATAGAGATAAAGTTTATTCCAGAAGCTAAAAAAGTAAAGGTACTATGTTTTGAGCCAGATTTACAAAATGCTTTATTAAATTTATACATAAATGCTGATGATGCAATGCCTGATGGGGGTACATTAACAATTAAGACTGAAAATTTATACTTTTATAAAAATATTCTTAATTTTAATAAAGATTACAGAAAATATCAAAAGTATTCTTTATCAAACAACACATATGTTAAAATTTCAATAAAAGATACAGGGATAGGAATAGAAAAAGAGATGCTGGATAAAATTTTTACTCCATATTTCACAACAAAAGAAACTGGAAAAGGAACAGGTTTAGGATTAGCTTCAGTTTTAAATATTGTAGAGTCTTTAAAAGGCATCATTACAGTGGATAGTGAGCCAAACAAAGGTACAAAGTTTGAAATACTTTTACCTGTAATTTTAACAAATGAGAAAACTTCATCTAAAATTGAAAAAAGTAAATCAAATGTAAATTCTATTGTTAAAAATATGAAAAATGGATATGCTTTAATAATAGATGATGAAGAGATTATAAGAAAAACAACATCAAAAATGTTACAAATGATTGGATTTAAAACAATAGAATGTAATAATGGTTTGCAGGGGATAAATGATATTAAAAAAAATCTTGATAAAATTAAAGTAGTTTTTCTTGACCTGGTTATGCCAAAACTGGGAGGTAAAGAAACTTTAAGAGAGATAAGAAAAATTAATAAAGAGACTCCAGTTATAATAATGTCTGGATATATAAAAAATGAAAATATTGATGAATTACTTTCAATTGATAATACATTTTTTTTACCTAAACCTTTTTCAAAAGAAGAATTGATAGAAATTATAAACAAAGTATTTTACTGAAAAATTTATAATCAAATTTTTACTAACCAACACTTTTATAATTGATTTATTTCATTTGATTCTCGTTTATTTATTGATTTTTTCAAATTAAAAAAAG
Source organism: Exilispira thermophila (assembly GCF_055389015.1). Taxonomy (NCBI): domain Bacteria; kingdom Pseudomonadati; phylum Spirochaetota; class Spirochaetia; order Spirochaetales; genus Exilispira; species Exilispira thermophila. Next base: position 77,963 of record NZ_AP042476.1, read on the forward strand.
TGATTTAAAATTTAAACTAATAGAAAATGTTATAATTTTTTTAAAGAAAATAGCGGGAAACGGGACTCGAACCCGCGACATCCACCTTGGCAAGGTGGAGCTCTACCAACTGAGCTATTCCCGCATAAAAAAAATGGGCGATGCAGGGCTTGAACCTACGACCCTCTGCTTGTAAGGCAGATGCTCTCCCAGCTGAGCTAATCGCCCATTCTTTCTGTGTGAAAAATAAATACCAAATTTAATATCTTTGTCAAGTATAAAATTAAAAAAAATATAAATTTTTATTAAAATAATAATTTATATAAAGCAATAGAGTATGCTAAAAGGTCTGCTGTCCCTCCTGGAGATATTTTGTTTCTAATACAAAATTTATTGATAGAATTAATTTTTTTGTAAATTTTTTTATATTTAAAAAATGAAATGTCTATAATATGTTCACATAATTGGTTATATTTAGTATTTAAATCAGTGTTTTTTTTACCAGCAATATTGGAGTCAAGAATTTGTTTCCCAATATTGCAAAATCCTTTTAAAAAAATTGCTTTTTTATAATTATAAATTTTAGTATATGAAATATTTGAGTTTTTAATAATTTGATTTAAAGAATTCATAAGATTATAAATATATTCTGCTGTATTGAAACAAATTTTATAACCAGAAGCTGCAATTGAAAAAATTTCTCCTTCAATTTTTTGTTTACGCAAAATACTACCATAAGTTAATTTAACTGAATCACCATTTTCTTTTTTAAAAGCTACAATTTTACTTCCAACTATTTTGTTTAAGAAATAAAATAAATTAAGATCAGGGGATTTAAAATTATTTCTTTCATTTTCTAAAAGAATTTTATGAATAGGATTTTCAGATAATAAATCTAATTTTAAATATAAAATGAATGTAATTATAAATATAGAAAAAGAAAAGATAATACCTTTATAAGTATTTACACCATTTGTAAATTTAAAAAGCTTTTTTTCCCAGTAAATTGCTTTTTTTAAAAAATCTTCATAATTATTATTAATAAAGGTATTTATCATTTTTTGTAGTTTATTTTTTATATTATTATTATCATTATTATTATAAATATTATTATCATTATCATTGTCATTGTCATTATCTTTATCTTTATCTTTAACTTTAATTTTAAATTTAAATTTAAATTTAAATTTAAATTTAAGATTTGTTTGCATATTTTTGATATTATTTAATCTGTTTTCAATTATGTTATAATTAATGGATTGTAATTCTTTTCTTAAATAATCATCAACCCTGGTTTCAACAAATGTATAAAATTCTAAAAAGTATTTTTGTAATATTTTTATTGAATCTAGCATTAAGAAAAAATCCATATCATTATGTGAATTTAATTCAATTGGAGTTATAAGACCAGGTTTGGGATGAAGTGATAATTCTATAAATAATGATTGGACCAATGTAAATATTAAATTAGATTTAAAATCAAGATCATTATTCTTTTCATTTTTCATTTTGAATATTAATTTCTTTTTGCAGGTTATTTTCTTTTTTTAAAAAAATTAGCTTTGTGATTCCATATCTTCTTTCATCTAAAACCTTAAAATTAAAATCTGATAAAGGAAGGTCAACTTTTTTATAAATTTGTATAATTATCAAAGTTTTATCATCTAAAACTTTTGATATTTCAAGATATTTTAAAATATCATATTCATATTTTTCAAAATAGGGTGGAGAGAAGAAAATATAATCATATTTTTCAGAATGGTGTTTTAAAAATTTTCTAAAATCAATTGTATAAACTTTTCCATTGGCATTAAGAGTTTTGATATTTTCTTTTATAGTAATTCCTGCAACTTTACTTTTTTCAACAAAAGATACAGTCTTTGCTCCCCTTGATAAAGCTTCCAGACCAACAAGTCCAGATCCTGCAAATATATCTAAAAAAGCACTCCCAATAATTTTATCACCAATAATATCAAATAAAGCTTCTCTTACAACATTTGTAGTTGGTCTAAGGTCAGTTTTTGGTACTTTTAATTTTTTCCCTTTATATTTTCCTGCAATGATTCTCATATTTTCCCTTTTAAAATAAAATTTTAATTAAAATAAAACTTTAATAACAATAAAATTATAATAACAATAAAATTTTAGTTGTACTGATAATAGAATTTTAATAGTAATTTTTTATATTTTAATTCTTGTAAAATATTCTTCCATTTGAGCTTTCCAGTTTCCAAATCCCTTTCTATCACCAATTAAAGCATAAAACTTTTTTATGTCATCCATATTTAAAGGTTGAGGATATTTGTCTCTAAAAGGGGTTCCAGGTAATGGAAGGAAATAGTGTAAATTAAATTTTATTTTACCATTATAGATTTCTGAAATTCTTTTTATATAATTAAAAGTTGTTTTTTTATCTTCACTGGTTTCATAAGGAAGGCCAAAAATTAGATCAATTATTATATTGTAATAATTTACTATAATATCCAATTTTTCATTAAAATATTCAAGGTTATAATTTCTACCTGTCAATTTAAGCAATCTATTTGATGCGGTTTGCAATCCAACTATAATATCTTTATTATCAGAATAATTTGATAATAATTTAATTGTTTCTTTATCAATAAAATTTATAGATATTTCCGAAGGAAAAGATCCTAAAAAAAGTTTTATATCAGAATTTAATGACTTCATTTTTGATAAAAATTTATCAAAAAAGACTATATTTGCCTTTTTGTCTTTATTAAATGCAAATTTTTTTGAAATATATTTATGATCAATTGTATAATTTAACAATTTAACCTTATTAAATATATCTAAATCATTAATGTTATAATAAAAGGATAAAAAATTTGGTGATATAAATCTAAAATAAAATTTACTAAAATTTAAGGAGTATTCTAAATATTTTAATAATATGTATATATTTTTATGTCTTTCATAAAAACCTGAGATAAAAGGTGTTTGACAGAAATAGCATAATCCACTACAACCTCTTGTAATTTCAGATGGATGAAAAAATTGAATTTTTGTTGGAAAAACAGCAGAAATTTGAAAAATTAGATCAACAGGGGTATTACTATTTTTTACGCTATTAAAAATTTGTTCCTCATCCTGTCTTGAAATTTCTATTCCAATATTTTTGTGTTTTTTGATATATAATTTTATAAGAGATAAAATATCATTTAAATCTGTAAAATTTTCTTTTTTATTATTTTTAAGTTTAAAGATGTTTTTTTTGTTATTTATAAATATCCCTTTTAATTGATTTTCTGTTTTTCCAAAGTCTTTTTTGTTTTTATTTATTAAATCCAGAACTTTAAAGAAAAATAATTCCCCTTCACCAACACAAAGGGTGTCAAAATATGGTTTTAAAATATTATAACTTCCAGTAACATCAGCACCTCCTGAAAGAATTATGCTTTCTGGAAAATTTATTTGTAAAAATTTAGATAGTCCTATAAAAAATCTTCTATACCAGGTGGTCCAGGATAAAATAAAAATATTTTGATTCTTTTTATCAACTTTATATTTTACTTCTAAATTATTAAAAAATATATGCAGTTTTTGATTAATTTCGTTGTAATTTATAAGGTTATAAAGTGTTTTTGGTAATTTTATAAGATTTATAGAAAATGGAAATTCTTCAGCAATAGAAATTAAAGGGGATAAAGAGTATTTATTCTCATCTATTACAAAAAAGTTGATTCTTATCATAGAAATAGAGTAATTAAATGAATTAGATTATCAATGATTTTTTTTGTTAATTGTTAAACTAGATAAAATTTTTATTTTTATAAATTTTTATTTTTATAAAAAAGTAGGACTCCATTAAAAGATGGAGTCCTGGAGGGTGGGAATAATTTACAAAATAATGTAAAATAATCTAACCTATTTTTCGGTTAATCTTTGTTTTTGTTAATTAAAAATTTTTAAAAATTTTTAGTATCCTTTAAATATAATAGTTTAAGATTTTTTATATTTTGTATTAAAAATTGATATTATTTTAATAATCAATAATAACGATTTCAACTCTTCTATTCTTTTTTCTATTTTCTTCTGTATCATTTGGATAAGCAGGATTGGATTCACCATATCCTACAAAACTGGAGGTTGCTTCATCAATATAATGCTTAGTAAGTAAATAATTGTAAACATTGTAAGCACGCATTTTTGATAGATTTAAATTATATTGTTCACTCCCTATATTATCAGTATATCCTTCAATAACTATTTGATACCCAGGAAAATATTTATTTATCAGCTGTCCAATTGTATCAAGTTTTTCAAGTTCTTCTGGATTAAGTTTTGATGAGTCAAAATCAAAGAATATTTCCCCAAGTTCAAAAACAATCCCTTTTTTAGTATTTTTTACTTCAACATCTTTTATATTTTCAGGTAATGATTTTTTTATATCATTTACAATTTTTTCTTTTTTGCTTTCATTTAGTTTTTTTATTACTTCCATTTTACCTGAACCTGTTCCTTCAAAACTAAATCTTGTTCCATCCAGCATAATAAGATAAAGGTTAAATTTCTGGATAAAAGAAGCTACATGATGTTCTTCTTTATCCCAGTAATAAGTAATAGAAACATTTCCTGTAAACATTTGAGGATTGTTTTCATCATATTTTCTAAAATTTTCTTTTTCAAAAGGATACATCATAGTATAATGAGCTTCAATAACAGCATAAATTTTACCATCTTTTTCTTCATCTTTTATATATTTATATGAAATATTTATTGGTATTTTTATATGTAAACCTTTAATTGAGAAGTTTGAAAAATCCTGCATCTCTTCTCCATTACCTGTCCATGTATCACCAATTTCAACTTCTTTTTCTGGAAATGTAGGTGATGACCTTAATGTTGGATAAAGATATTTATCTTCAATAATCATTTGACCATTTTGTAATTGTTTAAATTGAACCTGTTGATAATCAAAAAGATTTTTTTCATTATTATTTATCTCATAGAAAAAATATTTTCCCTTGATGTAGTAGAAATCATCCTCTACCTTATAAATGTAAAGTTTTGCAAGATTTTCAACATCCCATTTTTTAGCAAATTTATCATTTACATAGATATTCTCAGAAAATGTTCCAGAAATCATTATTATATCATCTTTATTAAAAGAAAATTTAAAACTAAAAAATAAGGGTATAGTAGAAATTAAAACAAGTATTAATAAGATTTTTTTATAATTATTTAATTTTATTTTCATTTTTATTCCCCTGAATTTTATAAATTTTAAACTATTTATTTTATTATAATATATTTTAAAAATAATTCTTTTTATAATTTGATTTTATATTTAAATTATTTTTTACCTTTTTACATAAAATTATTAATCCTATTTTTTATATACTTTTATTTATATCATCTTTTCATTATTGTAGTTAAATTGAAAATTATAGTTATACAAAATAATCTTTGAAATTATTTTTATTAAAAGGAAAATTTTAAAGTGAAATTTAAAAATGTTTTTAGAAATAAAGTTCACTTTTATATCCAGTAAAAAAGGATTATATTATATTCATTTTTGTAAATAAAGTTATAAAAATGAACTTGTTTTTAAATATTTAGCCTGTAAAGGATAAGGATGAGTTCCCGGGCAAGTTTCATGATAGCATGGTTGATATAGTCATCATCATTAATGGCTTTTTGTAACCAATGAATTTTTTCTGTCTTGTTCATACAACATCCTTGTTATATATTTTTGTAATGGAAAATCCTATAATTGCCCTCCATGGCAATTATTATTAAAGCATCAATTCTAAATTTAGAGAATTGATAAATTTTATTTTTAGAGATAAAAATATTTGCTACTTTTTTTATTCTATTTATTTTCTTTTTATTTATTTTTTCAAAAACTTTAAATTTATCTTTCCCCCCTTTTACTTCAAAAAATATAAGATAGTCATCTTTAGTTCCAATCAAATCAATTTCACCATATTTTGTATAAAAATTATTACATATTATCTTATATTTTTTTTGTAAAAGATAGGAAATAGCAATTTGTTCAAAATATTTACCTTTATCTCTTTTGTTTCTGTTCATTTTTTTTTCGGATAATTTTCTTTTTCCTAAATTATATATTTAAAAGTTTGTAATTTTGTTAAAAAAAGTTATAAAAGATTTTAGATGAAAAAAACAAGTTTAAATAAAAAAGAATATATTTTATTTAGTATTCTATTTATAATAAGTTTGTTACTTAGTTTTTATATTTTTATACCTGAAAAAATATTTCCTTTATTAATTATAGACAATAATTTGTTCAAAAAAGTTCCAATAATTTATATAAATAGTTCTTTTTTTAATGATTATTCTTATAAAAAACCTAATAATAAGTTGAATGTTAATTATGATAGAAAAGATAATAATTATAAAAATGGTAAAAATGAACAGATTTTTTTTAATCCCTATTTTGTAAATTATGATATTATTTTTAACAAAAATACTCTTTATGAGTCAAATTTAAATAAAATAAAGTTTGATGAAATTAATAGTAAATCAATAATTAAAAACAATACAAAACAAACAGTTAGCAAAAACAATATTAAACAAACAATAGTTAAAAATAATACAAAAAAAACTGTAAATAAAAGCAACATAAAACAAACAAAAAGTAAAAACAATATAAAACCAGAAATAGTAAAGTTTAATTTTATCCCTGAATCATTTGATAATATAGTAATTATAAATAAAAAAAATATAGATAATGAAATAAATGAACTTAGTATTTTAAGTAGAAGAGATGAAATTAGTAAAATAAATAAGAATTATAATTTTTTAAATGATAATTACAATTTTTATAAATACTATTTTTATAAAGGAAAATATGAATCAGTAAATTTAATTAAGACTCATTTTATTTTTGAAAATATAAGCTCAAATTTTAAATTATATCATCGTATAAAAAGGGCATATCTTGAAAGAAAATGTACTTATATCTTTTTAAATGAGAACATAACAAATAGCTTTTATAAAAAAATTCTTAATCTTAAAAACTTTCCAGTTAATTATAATTACTCTATTAATATGATCTTTTCATATGTTTTTTTGTTTTTTTTACTTTATTTTTTTGTAAGAAACCTAAAATTTATTATAGATTATATTAAAATAAATTGGAGTAAAATTTTTGAAAATAGTAATAGAATAAATATTTTAAAGTATTTTAATTTAATATTTCTAGTATTTATTTTAATAATTTTATTTAATTTTTTTTATAGTTTATTCTATAATAATTGTTCAAAAGCAGTATTTTATTTTTATCAGTTCTTTTTAAATATAATTTTATTTTTTTTGTTTTTTAATACTTTATTTAATTATATTTTATTTACAATTGGAAAAATAAATTTTACAATTTTCGTTATAAATACATTTTTAACTGGCTTTACAATTCATTTTATACCACAATTAGATGAATATTCTTTCCTGTTTTTGAAAAACCACCTGGTTATATTTTATTATTTTTCCCCATTTTTATTTTTAGTGATAATATTTTGTTTTATAGAAATTAAACCTTATTTATTTAATTCATTACATTTTAACAAAAAATTTTCCTTTAATAAAATTTCTTATTATTTTCCAGTTGTTTTTAATAATTTAAAAAATAATAAAAAATTAATTATTCAATTTACTCTAATAATATTTATCATTTTGGTGTTTTTCTTCAGGTTATTTTTTGATAGACCTTTTCCATTAGAAATGAGTATAAGAGATTTTTTAGAAAAAATATTTTTTATCAGGCCAAGATTTAAAGAGATAATTTTTTATCCATTTTTATTTTATTTTGTTTTAGTTAATAGTTCTAATTATATTAAGAATAGTATCAATGAAAATGTTATTAATTTATTTAAAAAGGAATTTTTTTTAATTTTTTTGGGTTATTTTCCCGTTATAAGTTTTTTAAATTCAAGCTACCACTTCCATACTCCATTTTATATAACCATTTATAGAAGTGCAATACCATTTGCTTTTTATATAATATTAATTTATATTTTTAAAGTTTTTGTTAAAAAGAAATTTTTTACAAAGAAAATTAAATATAATGAGTCATAAAATAGTTAATATTTTTTTCACCAAAAAAATAAAAAAAATAATTTAAACTTTTTGAGTTATTTATTAATCCTTTTAATAAGATATTGAAATGTAATCTTGAACTCATTATAATATTAATATTGTTATCATTGTTATAATCATTGTATTGATAATTATTAAAGTTAATGTAATAATTGTTATAATCAATATTATTATTGTTATTTTTTTTGATCTTAATATTGTTATCAGTAAAATTATAATCACTATAATGATTAAAGTTATAATTTTTGTTTTCTTTTAAGCCATTAAATTGATTAATATGGTAAATTATTTTATAGGAGTTATTATTTCTATTATTAATGATATTGTAACTATGATTTAATATATCTATATTTGAAAATAATTCATAAAAATTATTTTTATTAATGCATAAATAATTCTTAAATTCAAAACAATTTATAATATTGTTATATTCATGATTATTAAAAACTTTTTCTATTTTTTTAATGATTAATGGTTCTAAAATCTCTTTTTTGTTATATTCGTTAATATCAGTATAAACAATTGTTGTATTAATATTCAATTTAATTTTTTTCAATGAAAAATTTTTCAATTGGAAATACTGTAGATTTTTATTATTTAGTTTATTATCATATAAAGAAATTTTATTTTCTATTTGGGAATAAAAATTTTTAAGAAAATGTTTTAATAAAATTTCAATTGTTTTAAAGTCATTATTATAATTATGATTGATTGATACAATTAAGTTGAGATTTACTGGGTTGTTTAATTTTTCAATTTTAAAATTTTGAAACTGATTTTTAAATTTGTATTCAGTATTAGTTATAAAAGAAATGTTATCAATTTTATGTATTAAAAATGTTTTAGATAAATTTATAGGCTTATTATTTATCGACTTATTATTTTTTATAAAAAAAAGGTCAACAGGATCCTTTTTTAAAATTATTATTTTAGAAATATCTTTTAAAGTATTATAAGAAAAATTATCCCTTACCCAGCAAAAATCAAGTTTTATAATCTTTATAAGATATTTTGAAAATCTGTTTTTTAAAGATTCAATTGATGTTGATATCAAAATAACTTTTTTTCTAAAAATATTTGAAATTTTAATAATAACAAAATAAAATAAAAATGATTTAAATGAAGAGATATCCTGGAAAACTCCACCATAAATAAAAATTTTTTGAGATTTTAAAATTTTTATTATAATTTCAAAAATGTTATATTTACTTTTAATTTTTATAATATTGAAATTAGAATTAAGGTGATTATATAAAAAATTTGATAAAAGGATATCTCCTAGGTTCTGGATATAACCAATAAGCAAAATATTTTTTTTCACAATAGATCCATTAAAGTTATTATGTTAAATTAGAACATGGTATTTCAATAAAGAAAGTTGTTCCTTCACCCTTTTGGGATTTATAATAAATATTTCCATTATGATGGTCAATGATATTTTTAGTAATAGCCAATCCCAGACCTGTACCATTTTTTTTATTTTTAGTGTAAAAGGGTGTGAAAATTAATTCCTGGTCTTTTTCTTCAATGCCTGGTCCATTATCAGATATAGATATCACAATAAATTCATTTTCTCTATTTTTCTTGATTTTTTTTATTTTTTTATCAAGTTTAATTACTATTTGAGGTTTACCGTTTGATAATGAAGCTTCAATAGCATTTTTTAAAATATTTAAAATAGCTCTTTTAATTTTAAATAAATCTATATTCAAAATAATGTTAGAGTTTTTTAAATTGTTTATTATTTTAATATTTACTTTTTTATTTATTGCACTTATAGAGGTAATAGTATCTTTTATTTCATTTTTTAATGTATCAATATTTATTTTATTTAAAGATATAACCATTTCACTACTATTTTTTGTATATTCAAGAATTTCTTCTAATGAGCCATAAAGATTATGAACTTCATTCTGAATTTTAGATGTGTATTTCTTTGTATTTTGAATTTTTATTTCAATTAATTCAGAAAAACCTGAAATTACATTTAAAGAGTTTTTTATATCATGGATTATTGATGAGGTAATGCGGTTTGTTGTAGAAATTTTTTCTTTTTTTATTTCAAGTTCTATCCCTTTATTAAAAATTAAGTCAAAATTATATGATATAAAAGCACAAATTAAACCAGTAATAATTATTATGAATACCTTTGATAATTCATTTACAATATCAAAACGGATCATAAGACCATTTGAAATAAATAAAGTAGAAAAAACATTATGCTCATACATAACAATTACAGTAATAAGATAAGATAGAGCTGCAAGAAAAGTTGTAAAAAGGGTATTAATATAATTGTGTCTTCTGATAGTTATAATTATATCCGGGAAAAGGATAAAAACATTAAACCCCATTCCTAAAATTGCATAAGATGAGTTGTAAGCATGTGTACCCATTAATATAGAAAATGTAATTAAAGAAATATCAAATACAGAAGAAAAATAGGTTAAATATTTATAATATCTCTTTTTTTTTAGTAGCTTTATAAAATAAAGTGAATATAAAATTCCTATAAATATTAGAACAGCATCTATTTTATATGTAATTGTTACATACTCAATGTTAAGAGTCAATAAGAATAAAAAAATGGATGCAAAAATTAAAAAAAATATTCTAAAATAATTTATCTGGATCTCACCAGTAATTTTATCATCATAGATAAGTTTTTGAGTTCTTTCACTTTTCATATTTAAAATTTTACTTAATTGCAATTAAATTTCAATAATATATTTTATAATATTGTTAAAAAGTAGGTAAAAACTAAAAAATTAAAATTACTTATTTTTTAAAACAGGATTTAATAATTGATTCATTTATATTGTTTACGATAAAAGTAAAAAGAATTTTATGGTTTTAAAAGTATGATAAAATAAAAAATAGGAAAACTTATAAAAAGGTTAAATAAAGATGAGCATAAATAAAAAAAATAAAGTTAAAAAAAGAAAACCTACATGTAAACAAAGGGAAAAAAGATTAAAAATAATAATTTATTTTTTAATAGGAATTATTTTTATTCTTTCAATTTCACAAATCTATATTTTAAAAAAAGTCAATTACCTGAGAGATTTACAGAAATTTCAAAAAACAACTCATAAACAAAATTTAGATAATAATTATTTTAAAAATAAAAATAATAATAATACAAAAGATAAACAAATTGATTCGAAATTAAATGATAATAATGATAATAACAAAGATAAGCTTTTAATGGGTTATGATGAAAATGAAAAAAAAGTTTCAGTAAATGAAACATTTTCTAATGTAAGTGATAAAGACCTTGAAAATTTTAAATATGATATACAAAAAAAGATAAAACAAAATTTTGTTCCGTATAGTAAAAAATATATAGTTTTAATTCTTGATGATGGTGGTAATAAAGATAATATTAAAGAAGTTGCAAATTTACATTTTAAAATTAATATTTCAATAATTCCAGATCTTCCCTTTTCACAAAAAAATTACAATGATATTGTAAAAAGTGAAAATCTTTTTCCAATGATTCATATACCGATGGAGCCAAAAAATAGTAAAGATTTTATCCTTAATAAAGATTTTATAACATTAAATGACGACTATAATTCTATTTATTCAAAAATATTAAGATTTAAAACTCAAATCCCAACAAATTATGCAAACAATCATATGGGATCTTTAATTTCTGAAAATATAGAAAAAACAGATGAAGTATTAAGTGTATTAAAAAGGTTAAATATTAAATTTATTGATTCTAAAACAAGTTCAAAGAGTAAATTTGAAAAAGCAGCATCAAAAATAGGGGGTAAGGTATTTGAAAATAATTTATTTCTTGATAATTTAAATAATGAAAAATATATTATTTCAAATTTTTCAAAGGGTCTGAATATTTTAAATAATAGAGATTATGTTATTATGATAGGACACATTACAAAAAGTAGAACAATTGAATTTTTAAAGTGGCTGGATAAAATTGAAATTTATAAATATTATAATTTTATAACAGTTGAACAGCTTTTCCAGAAATTTAGATAATTGGTAAAATAATATAAAACTTTAATATTAATAGTGTAAAAATTAATTAATAATATAAAAATCCAATTTTAGTAATTAATTCTAATATGGAAATAATAATTAAATTAAAAATTATTTTAAAAGGAAGAAATATTACTATTGCAAATAAGAATTTTATATTTATTATTTAAATAATATTAATTTGTAAAACTGTATGTTATTAGATATAAAACTTTAAGTCATAATATAAAAAAATTATAAAATAGAAATATAAATTTAGAAAATAGAAAAACTTTTTAAAAAAAGATATATAATATTTTTAGAAAAAAATAATTATATATAAAATAATTATATATAAAATAATTATATATAAAATAAATATATATAAAATAAATATATATAAAATAAAAAGAGAAAAATATGAAAAAAATCACTGTTTCCATGGTACATAAAATTTTTACAAAAGAACCACCTGTTGTCTATGAAAATGCTCCAATTAAAGTTGTTATACAGGAGCTTTTAAAAGATCCAAAATCAAGATCTATTTATGTTATAAAAGAAAATAAACAATTATCAGGGATTATAACTACAAATATTTTGTTGAAAACCACCCATTTTATTAAAGGGAAAAAAACTTTAAGAAAAGAGGATTCTTTAAATGCTTATAAAATAATTTCTGCAAAAATTGCAAAAGATATAGCTCATCCTCCAATTTTTGTATATGAGGATACAGATATTGTTGATGCTCTGGAAAAAATGATTGAAGAGAATATACAGGAAATTCCAATTGTAAATGAAAACAAAGAAGTTATTGGAGATTTAAATTGTCTTGAAATATTAAAGATTCTATGGGAAGAATAAAAAAGAAAAAAATAAAAAATAAATTTAAAATTTTTATGCAGGTAAAAGGAAATAATTTTTTATGGATGTCTTTATTTATACATTTCTTTTATTGGGGTCAGCATTATACTTTGGGCATTTAATGGTTAGATTGAAACAACCTCAAATAGTTGGAGAAATTATTGGAGGTATGGTTGTAGGCCCTTTTGCACTTTTTATTCTATCAATTATTTTTTTTAAAGAAAGGCCAGAAATAGCAAGATTTTTTTCTCATGAGGAAGCCAGTCCTTTACTTCAATCCCTTATCGACTTTTCTGCTGTTTTTATAATGCTTGGTGCTGGACTTGAAATAGATATAAATGATCTTTTTAAAGCAGGAAGATCTTCAATATTATCTGCTTTATTTGGTGTTATTTTTCCCTTTACTTTAGGCTATATTGTAGGAAAATATCTTTTACATCTTTCATTTGTTGGCAGCTTATATCTTGCAACATCTTTGTCAATAACCGCAGTAGCATTGTCTGTTGCTACCCTGATTCAGATAGGTAAACTTAATACAAAACCAGGAATTACAATAGTTGGAGCAGCTGTTGTTGATGATATTTTAGGTATAATAATACTTTCTATTCTAACAAGTATTAATTCAGGTGATAATATAGCAATAAAAGATATAGCAATTATTATTACAAAATCTTTTGTTTTCCTTGCTTTTTCTTTAGCTATAGGTCCAAGGATTGCAAAAATTATTTTTAATAAAGTAGAAAATCTTTCAACCAATGAAAGATTATCAATAATACTTATATGGGTTTTTATTTTTTCAATAATTTCTCATGCTATTGGATTACATGTTATGATTGGAGCATTTCTTGGGGGGCTTACTGTTAGAAGTTATTTAAGAAATAATGAAGTTGAAAATATAGAAAGATGGATATGGGGATTTTTCGCTCCATTATTTTTTGCATGGACCGGGTTTTCAGTAACTTTTTCTAAATATTCTGTTGGATTACCATTGTTGTATATAGTTGCTGCTGCATTTGCAGGGAAAATAATTGGGGGTGCAATAGGTGCAATTTTTGGTGGTATAAAACCAAAAAATTCAATAATTGTTGGTATTGGATTAAATGGTAGAGCAGCTGTTGAACTTGTAATCGCAAATATTGCTCTTTTAAATAATTTAATCTCAAGAAGTGTATACTCTGCAATAGTTTTTATGGCAATAATTACTGCATTATCAACTCCAATTTTGCTTAAACTTTCTATTGAGAAACTAAATTTGTAAAATATATTTAAAATTAAAACAAATAATTTTGTAACTACATAATTGACTCCAGATAATTAATTTAAAATAAGTAATTTAAAATAATTAACTTTAAATAAATAACTTTAAATAATCAGCTTTAAAAAATTAAATTTAAATAATAAATTTCAAATAATTAACTCTAAATAATTAACTTTAGAAATTAACTTTAAATAATCAACCTCAAAATAAACTATAACTGATATTTATTATTCCATCTTGTAAAAGAAGTATGTTTTAAAAAATAATACCTTTTACTCAAATATTTAATATTGTCACAAAATAAATATAATCTTAAAAATAATTTTAAATAAACAAAATTAAATAAGGTTTATATTTAATATATTTATAAAAAAACATTGAAATAAATAATTATTTTAGTTTACTTAAGTGAACAAGAAGGAATGAATATGATGAAAATTAGAAATATTGCAATTGTAGCTCATGTTGATCATGGTAAAACTACTTTAGTTGATGCAATGCTAAAACAAACCGGTGTTTTTAGAGAAAACCAAAAAGTGGTTGAAAGGGTTATGGATTCAAATGAGCTTGAAAGAGAAAAAGGGATTACAATATTTTCAAAGAATGCAAGTTTAAATTATAAAGGTTATAAAATAAATATTGTAGATACACCAGGACATGCTGATTTTAGTGGTGAAGTTCAAAGAATTTTAAAAATGGTAGATAGTATACTTTTACTGGTTGATGCTTTTGAAGGGCCAATGCCTCAAACAAAGTATGTTTTAAAAAAATCTTTAGAATTAGGATTAAATCCTATTGTTGTTATAAATAAAATTGATAGAGAAAATGCTTCTCCTTTAAAAGTTGTTGATAAAATTTTTGACCTTTTTATTGAATTAAATGCAAATGATGAACAATTAGATTTTCCTATTGTTTATGCTTCAGCAAAAAATGGTTTAGCAGGATTGGATATAGATGATAAAATGAAAGATTTAACCCCTTTATTAGATACTATTATAGAAAATGTAAAAGAACCTGATGTTGAATTAGAAAAGCCATTTCAATTTTTAACATCTGCAGTTGAATACAATAACTACCTTGGTAAAATTGCAACAGGCAAGATTCATAGTGGAACTGTAAAAGTTGGACAGGAAGTAGCTTTAATTAAAAGAGATGGAAAAATTGAAAATCATAAAATAACAAAAATTTTTACATATAATGGTCTCAAAAAAAAGGAAATTGAAATTGCACATGCAGGTGATATTGTTTCAATTGCAGGTATTAATGATATTGACCTTGGTGAAACAATTGCTGATCCTGAGAATCCAGAGCCACTTCCATTAATTGATATTGATGAACCAACAATATCAATTACTTTTTTAGTCAATGATTCACCATTTGCAGGGAAGGAAGGTAAATATTTAACAACAAGAAATTTGTGGGATAGATTACAAAAAGAGTTACAAAATGATGCAAGTTTAAAAATTGAATTAACTTCAAAACCTGATGCTTTTTTAGTGAAGGGAAGAGGGGAATTACAACTTGCAATTTTAATTGAAAAGATAAGAAGAGAAGGGTTTGAATTTCAGGTTTCAAAACCCTCTGTTATTTTGAAAGAAATTAATGGAAAAATGTCTGAACCTATTGAAATTGCTGTAATTGATGTAGCAGATGAATATGCAGGGAAAATTATTGAATTGATGGGGAAAAGGAAAGGGGAACTTATTGATATGAGTCAGGGTAGTGATGGATATTCCCGTCTTGAATTTAAAATCCCTACAAGAGGTTTGATTGGTTTTACAAATGAATTTTTGACAATTACTAAAGGAACAGGTACAATTACCCATAGCTTTTATGAATATGAATTTTATAAAGGTGATATACCAAAAAGAACTAAAGGAGTCCTGGTTGCTCTTGAAGAAGGGACTTCTGTTGCATATGCTTTAAACAATTTAAAAAGTAGAGGTAGAATGTTTATAGGACCTCAGGTTAAAGTTTATGAAGGGATGATTGTTGGTGAACATAATAAAGAAAGAGATTTAGTTGTAAATGTAAATAAAACAAAGAAGCTAACTAATATGAGAGCAGCAGGTTCTGATGAAAATATAAAATTACCACCTCCTGTAGAATTTTCTTTACAGCAGGCGATTGAGTATATTGAAGATGATGAACTTTTAGAAATAACACCAAAAAGTTTTCGAATGAGAAAAAAAATCCTTTCTGCTACTGAAAGAAAAAAATATAATAATAGTATAGCAAATAGTGTTGCTTAGATTAAATATTCCATTTTAATTGTTTAAAATAATATATTACTACTTTTTTCTTTATCAGGATTTTTAATAAAATCTTCTAAAACTCCTTGACTTTCCCAAAATTTTTCTAATTCTTAACCAAACTTTTAATTTTTTTATTTCCTGATGATTTGGTTTTATATTTTTATTTGTTTTTCATCGGGGGGCAATATTTTTTTTATTTATTTGCTTTAGGCAACCTTATTCTATCTTTTATACACTTTTATTTATAGCATGAAATATTTTTATAATATAAGAATATTAAATAAAATTATTGAAAGACAATATACTATATGAATTATTTTTCAACTTTTTTGAATGTACAAAATTTAGTACATGTTATTGTATTTACTATTTTAATATTTATGCTGATGGATGATATTTATAATATGGAAGTTAGTTTTATTTATTATATTTTATTATTCATTACAGGTTTAATTTATTTTTTTTACAATTCTTTTAATTTATTTTTATTTAAATTTAGTAATATAATTTTTATATTGATATATTTATTAATTTTAAAATATACTTTTAAAAATAAAATTGGAGAAGGAGATATACTAATATTTGCAATTTCTTCTTTGTTTTATCCAGATTTTATACTTTTTAATTTAATTTATTTAGTATCAGTTATATTTTTATTTTTTTATTTTATATATTTAAAAATAGAAAATTATATTCTGGTTCTTTTTTCAATTTTTTGTCAACAGAAAAAGAAGAATAATAATGTTTATAATATGAAATTTAATTTAGATATCAATAATGTTTTATCTAATAAAATACCTTTTGTTTCATATTATTCTTTTACCCTGATAATTTTTTTTATTCTTAAAATTTTTAAGTTTAAAATAAATGTAATATTTTAGTATTTAAGATTTTATCCTTGACTTTATACAATTTTGATTAATTTTGAAATTAATATAAGAATTGCATTAACTAATATTTTAGATGGAAAAATAAAATTTAGATAAGAACAATTATAAAGAAATATAAAATATAAAAAAATAAAAATGAATTAAATCAAATAAATAAATTAAATAAAATAAATAAAGAATGGTGATAATGTGTCTGAAAAATTATTATTTAATAAAAAATTTGTTTTAAAAAACAGGATTATTCTTGACTATGAAGATAATGAGATTATGGTAAAATATTTTGAAAAAGAGGAAGATAAAAAAATATTGCTAAATAAAATAAAATATATTTTAAATAAAAATATTATTAGTAAAAAAGTTACATTTGAAGAATTTGTAGCTATTGTTAAAAAATTATATGGAGAAGATGTTCAGACTTCTTTGATTAAAAGTAAAAATGATATTAATAATAAAAAAGTTATTGAAAATATAAGCGAAATAAATGAAAATTCTCCCATTGTAAATTTATTCAATGATATTATTTCAAAGTCAATAAGTTTAAATGCAACAGATATACATTTTGAAAGTTTTGAAAATGCAGTTCTTGTTAGATATAGAGTTGGTTTGTTTCTAATAAAAGAAAGAGAAATTTCAAAAAGTAGTTTTGAGAATATTTCTGTTAGAATAAAATTCCTATCAAAACTAAATATAAATGAAAAAAGAATTCCTCAAGATGGTAAAATGGTTTTAAGGTTGAATGATAAAAAAATAGAACTTAGAGTTTCAATTGTACCTACAAAAACAGGAGAATCTATTGTTTTAAGAGTTTTAAAAGTTCAGGACAGGTTATTTTCTCCAGAAGATCTGGGTTTTAAACCAAAAGATATTAAAATTTTAAAAAAGCTTATTAATAGAAAATCGGGAATGATTTTATGTACAGGACCAACTGGAAGTGGTAAAACAACAACTCTACATTCCCTTATTAGATTATTGAATACAGGGGACAAAAAAATAATAACAATAGAGGACCCTGTTGAATATCAACTTGATGGTATTAATCAGATTCAGGTAAATGAAGAAATAGGTTTGACGTTTTCATCTGTTCTAAAACGAATTTTAAGACATGATCCAGATATTATTATGGTAGGTGAAATTAGAGACTCAGAAACAGCTAAGCTTGCATTTTCTGCAAGTCTTACAGGTCATTTAGTACTTTCTACTTTGCATACTGAAAATTCATTAATGGTTTTTAAGAGATTAAAAGATCTTGGAGTTGATGATTTTTTAATTACATCCACTTTAAAAATGATAATAACTCAAAGATTGATTAGAAAACTTTGTGATAATTGTAAAATAAAAGTAGATATTGATAAAGAAATTATTGAAAGTTATAATTTAGAATTTAATCATACTTATATGGGGAAAGGCTGTCCCCAGTGTAATTATACAGGATACAAAGGTTTGACAATTATATATGAAATATTAATTATTGATGATTTTATTAAAAATAATGTTTTTAATAATAATTATTTTAATAATGATTCATTTAAAAAAGATTATGAAAAAAACATTTATGAGCATCTGTATCAAAATGGATATTTAAATATTTTTGACTATGGAATTGAAAAAGTTAAAAAAGGGGAAATTAATTTTTTTGATTTACTTAGAACAGTTGATAAATTATAATTTTTGTAAAAAAAAATGTAAAAAATATAAAAAAAATAATAACATAAAAAATTATACTGTTAATTTTATTTAAATAATTTTAAAAATATGAATTAAAATGAATTTCAATATAGAAGTTAAATTAAATTTAATATTGATATTAATGAATTAAACTTTAAAAATATTTATAAAAATAATTAAAAAGTTCAGGATTATTTTGTGAGTTATTATATAATTGTTATCAATGACCAGATTTATGGTGAAAAAAAAATACTTTTATCAGGGAATGAGGTAGATAATTTTATTTCAGATCATGGTGAGGATATTTTAAGTATTAATAAAATAAATATTAAAAATAAGAATAATTTTAAACTGGAATTTTTTGAAAAGTTTACAATCCTGTTTCAGGAAAAATTTAATATTGATCAGGCTATTATTTATTTAATTCAAGTATCAAAAAATATTTTTTTAAAAACATTCTATTCTAATCTATATGATCATATCAAAAAAGGGAATAATATTTCTTTGTTTATAGAAAGATTTAATGATATTTTTGATAAAGAAATAATCCAGATAATAAAATCTGGAGAAATTACAAATAACATAAACAATAGTTTTGAGATCATATATAATTATTTAAAATTTAAAAAAGATCTAACAAAAAAAATTATAAATCAACTTATTTATCCTGTTTTTGTAATAACATTTGCTATTTTATTTATTTTTGTTCTTTTTATTTTTATTATTCCAAATTATTTTGAAATTTATAGTTCAGTTCTTGAAAAAATACCAGATTCTTTAAACCTGATATTTAAAATAAGTTTTGTATTAAAAAATAATTGGTTTTTTATTTTTATTTCTATTATAATTATCCTGTTGATCTTTTATTCTTTGACAAAAAATGGTAAAATAAATTATAGCTTTATTAACAAAGTGGATTTTTTTAAAATTAGATCTATATTAAAAAAAATTGAATTTTTACAGATATTTTATATTTTTATAAAATCCGATTTTTCATTTGATATAATTATAGATAGTTTTAAAAATATTGGAATATCAGAAAATTATAAAAAATTGTTTATTTTACTTGAGAAAGGGTTAAAATCAGGAAAAAATTTATCAGAAGTATTTATAGATAATGAAATGTTTAATGAAGATGAAAAAAGTTTGATAAAATTTTCAGAATCAATAAATAATATCAAAAAAGGATTTGAGTTATTAATTAAAGAAAATGAAGAGATATTAAATAAAAAAGTTTCTTTAATAATTAATATAATGATGCCTTTAATGTATTTAATTACTGGTATAATTATTTTTGGAATAATTTTAGTAATATTTTATCCAATTTTGCAATTGATTAAAAGTATAAACTTTTAAAAATCAAAAAATTTTTAAAATATAAAATAATTAATTCTAAAAATTAAAAATTTTGGTGTAAATAAATTAAATATATAATTATAGTTAAAATAAATAATTATTTTAGTTTTATGAAAAATAATAATTTGTATAAAAGCATAATTAAAAAAAAATAGAAGGAGAAGTTATGATTATATTTAATAAATACATAAAAAAAAGAAATACTTTAATTGATGAAAGTGAATTAATTATAGAAAAAAATGATTATAGAAAAGGGTCTTCTAATAATTTTAAAAAAAAAGATAAAAATAAAAGAATAAATGGTTATTATTTTAAAAAAAAATTGAATGGATTTACATTTATTGAAATTTTAATTGTAATTACAATTATTGCACTTTTAACTTCAATAGTTGGGGTAGCATATATTCAGTATCTAAAAAAAGCAAGGGTTATTACAGCAAAGACTCAAATTAAAAATTTTGAGATGGCTTTAGAAAGTTTTTACATAGATAATGGTTTTTATCCTGATACTGAACAGGGGTTAAAAGCACTTATTGAAAAACCACAAACTGGTAAAGAAGCTAAAAACTGGAATGGACCTTATTTAAATAGTAAAAAAATTCCTCTGGATCCATGGAATAATCCATATAATTATATATGTCCTGGTATACATAATAAAGATAAATATGACCTTTTTACTTTAGGAAAAGACAATATTGAAGGTGGAGAAGGTGAAAATCAGGATATTACAAACTGGTAGAAAGAAAATTTCTTCTTATTTATTTCTGGAAATAATTATTTTATTTTTTGCAATTTCTATTTTAACATTTATTGTTATAGATTTTTCAAATTCTTTTAATAATTTTTATAAAAAAAATTTAATAAAATTTAAATTGGTAATTCAAAAAGAAAATAGTTACATTAATTTTGATTTTTAAATTGTGGTATGAATTGGGTAGGGATATAAATTCAGGTTTTAAATAAATATTATAAACAAATTATTAATTAAAAAAAACTTGTTTTGACTAAAATTATAAAAATAAAATAAAAAAAAAGTAAAATAGGTTCAATAAAAAGCTTTGCAAAGAAGATATGATTTAGAATAAATATATATAATATTATGAAACAGAACCATAAATTAATAAATAATATAAAAAACTTAAGGTTCAATTTCAAAATGTGTGGATAAAATAAATTTTTAGTTTTTTTTAACAAAATATATACATTAAAAAAAAATTAAAAATACTATTAAACCGATTGAATATGTTTTTATTAAGTGAATATAAAAATTTAAAAATATTTGTAAAAAAGATATGCCCAATATCTAATAATAAAGTAACAAGGTTTAAATAATATAATAAAAAAATTAATGAAAACAATAATAAAAGCATAATTAAAAAAAGATAAAGTTTTAAAGATAATGATTAGGTTATGTTAAAAATATAACAAATTACAAGTGGCTTAGAATAATTACCCATACATTATGAAAGAGAACCAAACTTAATTATAAAAAATTTAATAATAAGGTAAAAAAGTTAATAATATAAAAAATTTAATTATGAAAAATTTAATAATATGATAAAAAATTTAATTATATGAAAAAATTTAGAAATAAATATAGGGGATTTTCTTTAATAGAAGTTATTATTGGTTCTTTATTATTGGTATTGGTTTTTATAAATATTTCTATAATTGTTTATAGTGGATATCCTTACTTTAAAAAAAAAGAGGATCTTATTTTTGCTCGTTTTGAATTATTAAATTTTGATAAAAATATAAGAAAATATTTATATGAAAATAATTTTGTATATTCTGATTTTAATTTAGTTTCAAAAAATGATGAAAAAATATTAAAGAATAATCATTTTAAAATAAAATTTGATATAAAAAATAATAAGGTTGAGATATATAAAATAAATGGAGTTAATAGGGATGAAACCATTAAAAAAATAAAATTTGATTATCTCAATTTAACTGATATGGAAATATCAGTAAAAAGAGATTATTATAATTATATTCAAGTTATAATATTTTCTTTTGGTAATTTTGGTGAAGAGAAAAAAAATATGGATATTGTTGTTAATATTCACAAAATATTTAATAGGGAAAGCAATAATAAATAATAAAAAAAATAATTATGATAAAAATAAGAAAAAATAATGGTTTTATTTTATTTGCTTTTCTAATAATTCTTGTATTTATTAATTTATTTTTATATTCAATTTTTAATAATATATCAATTTTTTATATTTTTATTAAAAACTATTCAAAAAATGTTGAAAATAAAAAAAGTATTTATGATGTACTTGAATATGCAATTAATGATATAAGTAATGATAAAAATTTTTTATTTGATTTTAAAGGAAAGAAACTGTTTGATTTTAAAAGCTATAAGGGATTTTATTATCAAATTGTTCCTCAGTGTGGTAATATACCTATTAATTCATTAAATTATGAATTGTTAACAAAAAGTGGTATATTACCTGAAAATCTCGCTTTAGAAATTTATAATTATAGAATAAAAAATAATTTTATATATTCAATAAAAGAGATAGAACCTGTATTAAAATTGGAAGAATATAATTATTTAAAAGAAAATTTAAATGATATAACTTTTTATTCATTATTTAATGTAAAATTAATTGATGAATACACTTTTGCAAAACTATATGTTGAAGTAACAGGATATATAAAAGAATATGAAAATGCAGCTGATTATTACATTTTTAACAAAAATAATATTAATACTAAAAATATTAGTTTAAAAGGCTCAGAAAAATTAAAAAAATATCTTGTGGATTATGGTTTTTTAGATATATATTTATTAAAAAATGAGATAATAGAAAAAATACTTAAATTTTATCATTTTGAAGATGAAAAAGTAGAGAATATATTGAATTTGAAAAGCACTAAATCTTATAATGAGAATAATTTAAATTTTTTAAATAATTCTGAAAAAAAAATAATTAAAAATTTATTTATCACATATTCCCCATTTATGGAAATATTAATATATGGAAAAGATAAAAAAGTTTTAAAAAATTTTATTATTTATAAAATTATAGAAAGTGGTAAATTAAAGTATATTGAAATTATAAAATAATGGATTTGAATATTCATTTGTTTTTATTTTAATTTTTAATAGAAGCTATTCTGTAATCTTATATAAAAAATAAAACAATACTAAAAAATAAATTTTAATAATCAATAAAAAATAAATAATAATAAATAATAAATTTTATTTGATATTAACTAATAAATTTTGATAATTATTAATAAATCAACTTTAACAAATATTAAAAAATGTTTTATAAATATTTAAAAATTAATTTTAAATAAATAAACAGTAGAATGAAAAGATGAAGATAATTAAAAGTGGAGAATATTTTTTAATTATTCGTTTTCTTTATAACCCTGGTAAGAAATATCTAAAAAAAGTAATAAATAATATAATTATGGAAGAATTTCCATTTAAAGTAAAGAAGTATTTTTTTAAATATTTAAAAATGTTAAGGGTAAAAAGATCCAATCCAGATAATAAAAATTATATGTTAATCATTTTTATACCATTATTTAATTCATCTCAAAAGATAATAAAAGAGGAATTTATTCCTGACATTTTTATTTATTTTATGTTAAACAATTTTAATAATGGTTATTATATTTTTTTTTCAAATGAAAAACTTTTTTGTTATGATATTAATATTAATGATAAAATATTTAAATATGAAATTTATGATTATAAAGTAGATTTTGATTTATTTATAAATAATCTGGTAAAATTTAATAAAGAAAAGAATCGCAATATTTATTTTATATTAGAAAAAGATTCAAATGATTCTTTTTTAATTGAAAAAAAGGTAAAAGAAAATATTGGTGATAAAAGCAAAATATACTTTTTAAGAAATAAAGGATTAAATTATTTAAAGGGTAGTTTTTTAACCTTTTACTTAAAAAAGATTAATATAATGTTAAAAGCATTTTTTAAAGTTGGTATTAGTGGTGATAATTTTATTTTTAATAATAAAAGTTTAGTTTTATTTAAAAAATTTATTCTTACAATAATGATTATAATTTTGTTAATCATTAACATAAATATTGCTAATTCTATTAAAAATTATAAAAAGAAGTTATCAATTGATAAATCCAGTTTTAAAAAAATTAATTTAAATATTAAAAATAATGAAAAATTATTGAGTAAAATAGATTTAAAAAATTATAATGCAATAATTATAATTAATTTAATCTTGAAAAAAGTAGATGAAAATAAAGATATTATTGAAAGCATTAATATTGAAAATGATAAATTTGATATTGTTGTAAAATCAAAAAACATTTTAAGTTTATTAAAAAATCTAAAAAGTATAAAGAATTTTGTTAATGTAGAAATTAATAGTACAATAGAAAATGTGAAATTTAATAATGATATTTATTCAAAAGCAGTAATAAGTGGAAAATATGTAAGATAGAATCATAAAAATTAAAATAAATAAAAATAATAAAAAAGAAAAAAAAATAAAATAAACATTATAAATAAACTACAATGTAAAAGTAAATTATAAAAAAAATAAATATAAATAAATTATAAATAAGAAATATTGAAAAAGAAAATAAATATAAATAAAAATATAGAAAAAAAATAGATTTAAATAATTAAAAAAGAATTTATTGAAATGGATGATATAAAAAAAAATAAAATCATTAATATTTTATTAATAATATTTATACTATTTCTTGTTTTAATCCCTTTTTTATTAATATATAAATATAAAGTCATGGATCAGGTAAAAAAACAGGATGGAATGATTTTAAATTTAGAAAAAAAATATAAATTACAAAATAATAAGATTTTATATTATTTTGCATATAATTATTTAAATAGTGACAAAATATTTAATAATAATAAAATTGATTTCATTAATAACTATGTTGAAAAAGTAAAAAAAATCGAAAATTTAAATATATTAAATTTTAAAATAAATAACGATGAAAATGGGCTGGTTTTATTTATTGAAGGAATTATTTCTACAGATAAATTTAAAAATCTAATATTGTTACTTTATAATTTGTATCCTGCTACAATAAATAAGTTAAAAATTAATATTAATAAAGTAATATATTTTAATTTTCAAATATTTTTTCCTGTTTTAGAAGAAACTAAATATAAAACTTTTTATAATATGTTTATAAATGAAAAAGGTTATACAAAAAATGTATTAAAAAAATATTTTGAAAAAGAAAATGAAAAGTATTATAATTCAATAATTTTTGACAATAATGTTTTTAATTATTTTAAAATTATAAGTGAAAAATATTATAAAAATTATGAAAAAGAAAAAGCAAATTCAATTCTTATTACAACTGAAAAAAAACAAAATGATATTTCTAATTTTAAGGTATATAAGGAAAATTTATTTATTTTTATTGGGAAAATGAATAATAATAACAAAATAGTTTATATTTTAAAAAGAAAGGATAATGGGTACATTGTTTTTATAGATGAACAGAATATTGAAAAAATAGATGCAAATTACATTTTCTTTAAAATGGATGATATGTATTATAAAGTAAGAGTAAATGATAAATGATAACAGAAATAATAAAAAGAAAGAGAGTTAGAAATAAGGCAAAGGGGATTTATAGTGCAAAATAAAAAGATTAAAATAATAATGATAGTTTTCATTTTATTAAATTTATTATTATTTTTAAATTCCTGTACTACTGAACGAGAAAGATATAAGAAATTATCAAAAGATGGTTTTATATATATACAGGTTGTGAATGAAAAAGATAATCCTGTTTATAATGCAACAGTATATTTGAATGGTCTTGAAAAAGACCTTACTGATTTTTATGGTATTTCTATAATAAAAGCAAATAAAGGAAAGAATGATGTAAAAATAGTAAAAAATGGATATGAAAGTTACAGCAAATCTATCTATTTGCGAGAAAAAAGATATGATTTGAAATTAGTACTATATTCCTTTGATTATTATAAAAATAAATTAATAATGTTACTAAATGAAAAAAAATATGATGAAGCTGAAAAACTTTTCAAAAATAAAATAAAAAATATAGAAATTAGTAAAGAAATAAAAGATTACTTGCAGGTCCTTTTATATTATAAACAGAAAAAATATAATGATGCAATAATTAAATTAAAGCAGATGCTGAATAACTACAAAAATGATGTTTATATTTTAACTTTAGCAAAAATTTATGAACAAAATGGTCAATATAAAGATGCAATTGATAGATATATGATTTTGATAAAAATTGATGAATTAAAATACTATTTTGTGTATAAAAATATTGGACTTATATATCTTAAAAATCTTTCTAATTATAAGGAAGGGAAAAAATTTTTAACAAAGTACCTTGAATTTTGTGATGATGATGAAATTAAATCCATTATTGGGAATAATTGATAAAAACTGTTAAAGAGGGATAATTAAATAAAGTTGATTGATGTTAATACTTTTTTATATAATAAAATGGATTGGAATAAATTGAAATTAAATATATAATAAATAGATAATGAAAATAAAAAGCAGGAAAATAAAAAAATGGAAAAATTAAGAATAATATTTAAAATATTTATAATTACAATTTTTATTTTTGTTATGTTTTTTGTCAATAATAAATTGATATATACACAGGATAACAATAAAACAGATGACGGTATTAATAATAAAGAATATAAAATTGAAAATCTTAAAAATCTTTTTTCAAAAAATATTCTTGTTAAACAACTGGATTTTGAAAATCAAAACATTCAGGATATAATTCAAACTATAGCAGCTATGTCTGATTCTACAATTATAGTATCAAAAGGTGTTAAAGGTTATAAAAGTTATCATTTCAGAAATATTTATAATTATGAAATATTTGGAATTATTTTAAAAGATAATAACTTAACATATAAGAAAATAAATAATGTTATTTATGTAAGTTTAAATAATAATATTTTTATAAATGTCAATAATGATTTAATAGATCTGGAAATCAAAAATGATTCTCTTCTTGAAAGTTTATATGAATTATTTGTAAGATTGGGTAAAGTAATTATTTTTAAAGATATTAAAGATAGAAATATAGATTTAAATATAAAGAACTATACTTTAAATGAACTAATTGAGATTTTAACAGAGCAATATAAACTAAATTTTAAAAAAATAAAAAATGGTTATATTGTTATACCACAAAACATTGCAAATACAAAAATTAAAAAAGAAAAAATTACAATACCTGATGGATTAAATTTAATTAAAAAAAATGGTTACTATTTTATCAGTATAAAAAATGTTAATTTAACCAGTGTTCTTGAAAATCTTTTTTTTAATGAAAATGTTGATTACTCCCTTTTACTGGATGATAATATTGTAATAAAAAATTTAAATATCAGTAACAAAACATTTAAAGAAGTTTTAGAAATATTTAAAACCCATTATAGAATTGATTTTATTGAAGATAAAAATTTTTATACTGTTTATTCATCTTCAATAACTCAAAAAACATTAGACTCAAGTATAGGGTTAACCTATTCCTTATCTAACATTGATATTGATATGTTGAAAGAAGTATTACCTAAAGAGATTGAATTATTTAAAGGGTTGAAATTTGATAAAAGTTCAAATAGAGTTTATATTTATGGTTTATATCAAGAAGTAATTAGTATTCTTGACCTTATTAAGTCAATTGATAAAAATTTTAAAAAAACTTTAAAATACTATCATTTAAGATATTTAACAATTAAAGAATTTAAAGATTTATTACCTGAAAGTTATAAAAATTTGAGCATAATTTATAATGATAATTATAATTCAATAATTGTCAATTTATCGGAAAATACATTAAAAAAATTTGAAAATTATATTAAGTTAATTGATAAGGAAAGAAAAATATACAACCTTAAGTTAGACTATATAAGTATAGAAGATTTTAAATCAAAAATACCTGAAGAATACAAAAAATATATTATTTCTGAAAATAAAGATAATAATCTAATTATTCTTAAAGCACCTGTTAATGAACTTTTAAAAGTAATAAAGTTTAAAAATAGTATTGATATAAAAAATATTTTAATAAAATATCATATTCTAATAATTCAAACAAGAAATGGTTATGATGAAAGTTTTTTACCAGAATATTCTGTTAATCTTTCTATTTTTGATAGTAACCTTTTTGATATTATATCACAATTTATTAATAAACCATCCTATGAAAAATTTTTACCTTTTGGAAAATATTTTTCTGCTAAACTTAATTGGGCAATATCGTCAAATTATGCCAAAATAAGTGCTGATAGCATTGTTTACTCATTAAATAACAATAAAGTTGAATTTAATAATAGTTCTACATTTAGATATAGAGAAAAAAAGTATGATGAAGAAAAAAAGGAATGGGTAGATGCAGGTGTAATCAGGGAAATTTCTATTGGATTTTTTCTTAATTTAAAAGGAAGTTATAACAATAAAGGGGAAATTATATTAGAATTTTCAGGAAAAGTTTCAAGAGTTACCAATATTGGGATGATACAATCTGACAGTTCTGTTTTACCTATGACATCAGAAAAAACAATTAATAACAAATTTAAACTAAAAAATAACAAACCTATTTTAGCTGCAAGTTTTAAAGAAGAAAATGAAGATTATTCTGAATCAAAAATACCAATTTTGAGTGATATCCCTGTTTTAGGAAAGTTATTTAAAAAAAATATTAAAAAAACAGAAACAGTAAACTTTTACATATACATTTTACCTGAAATTGTTGATAGTATAGACAATAATAAAATTATTAAAGAGATAAGTGATGAATTTTAAAATGATATTTTTCTATAAATCTTATTAAAGAAATTTTATAATTGCAACACCAACAGTAACACCTATAGTTGTTAATATTCCAATAAACCACATCATCGAATTGAACCTTTTATCAACAGCTTCAAAACGTTTGTTCATATCTTCTCTTAATTCTTCAAACCTTTTATCAACAATTTCAAATCGTCTGTTCATATCTTCTCTTAATTCTTCAAATCTTTTATCTATGGTTTCGAACCTTTTGTCAACAGCTTCAAATCGTCTATTCATATCTTCTCTTAATTCTTCAAACCTTTTATCAACAGCTTCAAATCGTTTATCAATTTGATGAATTAATAATTGTAGTGTTTTATTTTGATTCTTTATTTCTTCTTCAACCCTTATAAGTCTTTCAATAATTGAAAATTTTTCATTTAAATAGGAATTTACTTTTTCATAAATTTCGTTACTTATAATTTCATCTTTTTTCTTATCAGCAATTTTTCCCATTTAGTCCCCCTTTATTTTAGAGATTTTATGTTCACCTTATTGAAAATGTAAATTTTATAATTTAATAAATCAATGTTATTAATTAATATTTATTCATTAGTTTCTTTATGTTTTTTCTGAAAAGATTCTTTATAAAATTCTGTATTAATTCCTGTGATACCTTCCAAAGCTTTAGAAGCAATTTTTTGTGATTGTGAAATAGCATCTTTTAAATCTTTTTCAAGCGATTTAATTCTTGATTCCATTTCATTTATTCTTTCTTTATAGGTATTAATTTCAAGCTTAAACATTTCTCTTTCTTTTTCAATATCTTTTTGCATAATAATCTTTTCCATTTCATACTTTCTTTCAATTTCTTCTGTAACTCTTTTTTCTACTTTCTTAATTTCATTATTGAGTAAAACAGGGAAATTTCCTACTTCTTTTTGTAATTTTTCAAAACTTTCTTCTTTTTCTTTAATTTTATTTTCCCTTTCTTCAATTGATTTTAGTCTATTTTCTATTTCTTTTTCAAAATTCTCTTTTTCTTTAATAAGTTTTTTTCTGAATTCTTCTTCTTCCTTTAATCTTTTTTGTTTTGTTGTATATTGATATTCTTCCTCTTCTCTTTTTCTATTTTTTTGTATATTTTCTTTTTCTTCTTCTATAGATTTTTTAAGATTTTTCTGTTCTTCTAAAATATTATATAATATATTAGCTTCATATTCAATTTTATATAGCTCATTTAATTTTTTATTTTGTTGTTCAATTTTTTCATTAATCGATTTTAAAAAATCAATTTTTTCTACTAATTTTTTTTCAATTTCAGATAAATATTCTCCAAATTTCAACTTTATATTTGTTAATTCTAATACGATTTTTTCTTCATCTATGGATTTATTAATATTGTTTTCTTTTAGGGTTTTATTTTTTTGTAAAGTTTTTTCTTCAGAATTTTCATTTTTCTTTTTTTGAATATTTTCAACTAATTGGTAATAAGCTTTTAATATTTCTGCTTTAGTATTTTTTTCAGTAATTTTTTTAAGATTATTTTCTTTTGACATATATCCCCCTAAATATAAAATCTTTATAAACTTAAAATTATAATATTTTTAATTGTCAAGAAAAGTTTATGATAAAATTTGAATATTTCAAATTAAAAAGGTTAAAAATAAAGATTAATTTTCTTAAAATTTTATCCCTGCGTATAAATTAATTAAAAAATCATCATTGCTAGATTCAACTTTTTTTATAATATTATAAGCAAAGTTAATTTTTAAATAAAAGTAATTAATGTCTATTTTAATAAATGAATTCAAAATGAGTGTATTTGAAAAAAATGGTAGAAAAATATTATTATTTTCATAAAGCGATAAATTATTTAAAATTGTGTATAAAAAAGATAGATTAAAATTAAAAATTAATTCATTAAAAGTATTGTTTTTAAGTTTAATATAAAAATTTATATAAGGTTTAATCTTATAACTAACTGGAAAAGTAGAGAAGACATTTATAACTGGATATTTAGAAAAGGAAGTTAAATCCGGTGCAACATTTTCAAAATATTCTTTGTTTTCCAATATTCCCTGGTTATAAAATTCTATTTTATTATCAATTCCTGTATTAAGACTGGAATTTGTAATATTAAAAACATCATAAAAAGTATAATTTAATTTTAGGTTTAAATTAAAATTATTGCTGGAATATGTAGTTATAGTGTATTGATGAAGAGATTCATTTGCAATTGTAATAGTTGAATCAAATTTGTAATTTAATAAACTAAATTTATAAGAACATGAAAGAATGATATTGAAATAAGGATTTAAAATATAGTTAAAATCCTGATAAGAATAAAAGAAAATATTGTAAAAATTATAATATATATCTTTATCATATTCATATTGTGGTGAAATCTGAGTATAAATATCTATTTTTGATTTTGAAATAATATTATTTAAAGGATAGGTAAAAGATAGGTTAATACCTGTTTCTGCTGATGAGATATTATTATCAAGATAATAATCATATGAATATATATATGAAAAGTAAGGACTTATTAATGTAAATTTTTCAATATTTTTTAGATAAGTCAAAATCAATGATTTTTTTATTATTTTATTAAATTTAAGTGAAAGTTTTTTTGAAATATTTTTTAAAAGAGAATCATTTCCTGTAAATAGAATAAAATCAATAGAATCACTTTCTGTAATTGTATCAACTATTTTTTCATTTTTAACATCAAAGATGGATAGTGTTATAATAATTATTCCATTATCAAAAAAAGCTTTACCAAAAATAGCATAATCAATTTTATTAATAAGATATTTTTTATTGGATATAAGAAAAGAATAAAAATCAGGATTATCTATATAAAAAGATTTATTTTTTAAGTCATTGTTTTTGTTAAATAAATTGGAAAGTTGTGATCCATAAATAATTTTATATGGTGTTTTGTTTATAAACTCGTTTATAAGAAGGGAAGAGAAAGTATTGATTGTATCATTGTCAAGAGAACTTGAATTGTATATATCAAAAAATGCTATTTTAATATTGTTATCAGCAAATAAAGATGGAGTATATAAAAATAAAAATATGAAAAAAAATATTGTAATATATAAAAATATTTTTTTCATTCTTTTTCCTTAAATTTATAAAGTTTCAATTCTAAAATTGTATTTATATATAGACAAAAATATTAACAAAAATAAATTATTGTCAATAAATTTCTGTTTTGTTAATAATAAAATTGAAATTATTGAGATATTTAAAAAATAAGAAATAATTCTATCCTTATTATAATTTTTCTCATTAGGTTAGTTATGTAATTCTTTTAGTTTATATTTTAAAAACATTTATAAAAAAAATAATATTATCTTCTCTTTAGCACCTGGCAACTAACATCCACTCGAAAAATTATAATAAGGATAGATATATATATTTAACTTATTTAATCAAATATAATAATATCAAATTTTATTATTATCTGCACCTACCACGAGGTCATTATAACTCTATAGCCTTTGGCAACTAACAATCGCTCTAAAAATTTCAATTATGATATAAATATTGTTTTTATTTATTAAATCAATAACAATAATTTCAAATTTTATTATTAACTGCACCTGCCACGAAGTCATTATCTTCTCTTTAGCCTTAGGCAACTAACAATCGTTCGAAAAATTATAATAATGATAGATCTTTTTTGTTAATAATAAAATTAAAATTATTTATATATTTTAAAAATAAGAAGTATTATATCATAGTTGAAATTTTTCTCCTTAGTGTAGTTATATATTTCTTTTATTTAATCTTTTTATAAATTAAGTCTAAAATAAAGTTTAATCTTTTTTGTCTTTGACAACTACAATCCAGTCAAAAAATTTCAATTATGATTTATATATTTGCTTATATTTATTTAATCAAATATTTATTTCAAATTTTATTATTAACTGCATCAACCACGAAAAATATTTTATTCTCTTTAGCTTTTGAATTTTTATAAATTTCAATCAGGATACATTAATTTAATTTATTTTTATTAAATATAATAAATTTTTTTAAAAAAAATTAAAAAATTGTTGAAAAATATTTTTATTGATATAAAAATTTTCAAAATATATTTATTCCAATTAATTATAGCTATTATAATAAAAAGTTATAGTTAAAAAATATTTTATTTTAAGGGATGATTATGAGAAAAATAAAAATCACAAAATTGATTTTAATTTTATTTTTATTTATCCTTCTTTTTTCAGGGATAAATATAACAATTGATAAATCAGGGTTAAAAATAAATAAAAATATAATAAAAGCAGTTTTTATAGATCCAGGTGTTGGAGGTGGTGGCGTCAGTGGAGACGATGATACTGATGATTCTACATCATCTGACTCATCTAATCAAAATAATGATATACATCCTAAAGAGACAGAAGATATATATACTGAAATTGATATTAATGATTTAGTTAAAGATTATATTGGCAATAATAATATAAATATTTCTAATTATCAAATTAAAAAACCAAATGAAAATAATATTAATAATTTTTCAGAAGATTTGATTTTTGTTAATTATATAAATAGTAATTATAGTAATACTATAAAAAGAGAAACTCAAAATAAAATAATTAAATACCATTATATTTATAAACAAAAAATTATAGATTTTCCAGATAATATATACATAATTTTTTCAAATAATATTCAACTAAATTCTAATAAAAAAATTGTTTTTATCCAATCATCTAATTCAAAAATAAATATAATTTTTAAGGGAAAAATTTATGGTAATTATAAAATAGAATTAATATCAAAAGAAGGAGGTAAAATTTATGCATATACAGCATATAAAGAGGATAAAGGTAAAATAACAATTACAACATCTTCAT
This sequence comes from Exilispira thermophila, assembly GCF_055389015.1. NCBI lineage: Bacteria > Pseudomonadati > Spirochaetota > Spirochaetia > Spirochaetales > Exilispira > Exilispira thermophila. The sequence continues at coordinate 111,950 of NZ_AP042476.1, forward strand.
CATTAAAAGGTGTTCATTCATCAGATTTTAGTAGTAATAATTTTTATAATAATTATCAAGTTCCTTTAAATAAATATTATTTTAATCAAAAGGATGGTAAAGGTAATATAATTGTTCCATCAAATGATCTTTCAGGAAGAACAATAAGTGGTAAAACAATATATTCTCCGGCAATAAAGTTTAATTTAAGTAGAAAAATTGGCAGTTTTGTTCGTGGAGGAATTGATCTAACTCCAACAATTTCAAAAATTGTTGTGAATGCTTATTTAAAGAGAGAAGATGAAGAAACTTTTCCAAAGAATCCCACTTTTACCTATACCTATGAAAATGGGGAGAAAATTTCTATTCTTAATGTTCTAAATGATATTATTAATAATTATCAAATAGGTGAATTTTACTTTACAATCTCTGTAACAGATTCCAATGGGATAACATTGAATAGTGATAAAATTAAAGATGGAAATAATAATTTTAAATTTATATACATAAGAAATTTAATTAGTGATTATGATATTCAGCTTTATAATAAAAAAAATGAATATATAGATATAACAAATAATGGTTTTGAAAATATTAAAGTTATCAATAGTGATGGGGATTTAAAAATAAGTTTATCAAAACTTATTGGTGCTAAATCAATATCCTCTTCCTGTTTTCAAGAATATATAAAAAATAATATGACAATTAAAATAACTAAATATAATGAAGCAAAAGGGTGGGAAGAAGTTGACAAATCTATTACACTTATAGATATAGATAATAAAAAAATTTCATTTCATGAATCTTCAAATAATATTAATAATGGATCCCCCTATATTGATATTGATATATCCAATTTAATAAATGACAGTATTGATAAAGAAAAATTTAAAATAGCTGTTGATTATAGTGATATTCTTCTGAATACAGTATCAAAAAGCTCATCATATGTATTTATTGATACGAAACTGCCTGAAGTTTATGTTTTAAAAAATTCTGAAGTTAATGGTTTTTTAAAAGATTTATCTAATAATGAAAGTGTTGATGGTTATTTTAAAGATAGCAATAATAATAACATAAAATATATTAATTCGGAATTTGGGGAAGAGGATTTTATATATGGGGATTATATACTTGATAATGCAAATAATAATGAAATAAATCAAAAAGAGGTTAAAGGGTTAAAATTTTCAATTGTATTTTTTGATAAAACATCACTTGAAATTTCACCTTATGGAAGTACAGAATGGTATGATATTTTAAATCAAGGTACTAGTACAGATATTAAAGAAATTATTAAAAATAATATTAGTTTAAATGATACTAGCACTAATAAAGATGATTTTAATATTTCTGTATTTGTTGATGAAAATAAAGATATTGTGATACCTGATGAATTAAAAGATTATAAAATAAAGATTTATAATGTTGAAGTAAAATATAATAATGAAAAAAATGCGATAAAATACAACTATTTTGATAATAGAAAGATTGAATTTGAAATAAATTTTAATTTATGTGATTATGCGGGAAATACATTTAATTCAAATAGTGATAATACTATAAATAAAACAGGACTAAATTTTGTAGATAGGACATTTTATACACCATCAACAAAAGTTGTAGCTACAGAGGGTTTATTGAAAAAAGAATTTATTTTATCTTCACTTTCCTTGATGGAAAATGATGATAGTAGATACACATTCAGATTAAAGCTTAAAAATGAATTTATAAAATGTAACAAATTTGAAGTAGAGGTTCTTGATGAACATGGATTAAATATATCTGATGAGAATATAGTGTATGAAAAAGATCCAATTTCAACAAATTATTATTTTGAGATAAAAGGACTTCCAGTTAATAAACCAATAAATATAAAGATTAATACATATTATTATGGTTTTGATATAGAAAATCAGAGTAAACAGGAAAAGAAGATTGAGGGAAAACAAATAACGATAGATCCACATGCTTTTGAAGCTTATTTACAGAAAGTTATTGATATTTCACCTGATTTTAATGAGGAGACTGATGTATATATAAAATGGACTTTATGCCCTTTATATACATCTAAAAGTATTGTTGTACCAGAAGGGTGTAGCCTAACAATAGCAGGTGAAACAAAAATAGTCTTGTATGTGCCCTATGATGTAAATACATCAGGTAGTCTTGAAGTTGAAAATGATAAAAAAATAATTGTTTATGGAACATTGATTATTGAAGGTAATGATGAAAATGGAAATGACTTTTATCATGTGCCATATATTTCAGCTGTAGACATGGATACAACTAATAATAGTAGTCCAGATAATAATAGCCAGAATTGCGAAAAATATTTTGGTGGTATATATTTAATGGATGGGGGAAATCTTTATTTAAAAAATCTTTTAATTGACCATGCATACTCTGCAATCTTTTTTGAAAAAACAGAAAACCTTTTAATGCTAGTAAATGAAAATCCTTATATAAACTTTATTGATAACAACAATAGTAATAACAATAGTGCTGGATATAATATAAATGGGTATAAAGATTTTTTAACCCTTGTTATTAATAAAGTAAGTTCAACATATAAAAGTGAAGATGGCAATGATATTCCGTTATCTTCAAAGACACTTGTTTATTTTGATAATGTATATATAACAAATAGTAAAGTATCATTGCTTTTTTATTCAAATGAAGGTATTGAAAATATCATTAACAGTGCATATAAAGATAATGTTATAGAATTTTTTGAAAAATATATTTTAGCCTCATATGTTTCAGACAACAATAATACAAATAATGGTAATATTAATAATTTAATCCATATAAATACAGGAACACTGCCATTAGTTGAATCAAAGATACTGGTTCTAAATGGTGTAAGGGATATTATTTTAAATGATTTAAATATAAATACAGATGAAAACCTGATGGATTTAAAAACATATATTTCAGGTTATGTAAAGTAAATAGACATACTATAAATAAAAGTGTGTAAAATAAAAATAAATATAAAAGTAATGCAAATATAAATTGAATTTTTTATTGTGGAGATAAAAAATGAGTAAAAAATTAAGATTAATAACAATTATTCTTGTTTTAATAGCAATTAATGTACTTAATATTTATGTTTCAGATTATTATGATAATAATATATTAAAAAAAATCTTTTCACAGGATATTTTTTCTATCAAAGTATATGGAAATGGAGAAGGGAGTAATTACTCAGATTATTTTAATGAGGTTTCAATATATAGTATAAAATACATTTCTTCCTTTAATGATGGAGATATTAAGAAAAATATTTCTAATGTAGAAGTAAACAGTAATGAATCAATAATTGAACACAATTTCAAAAATATTTTTAAACTTATAGATAACAAAGGAGAAACATATATAGAAACAACAGGTTCTGATGGAGCTGGAATTTACTTTGATAAAAAGCAAGAGATTGTAAAAATTGATGTTAATGTTTTAGAAATTGAAGGGGTTGATAGTGAAAACAAAGTAAATCAAAGAAATGGTAATTTTAAAAATAATGAATATAAAGGCAATAGCTATATTACAATATATTACATTAAAGGTGGTAAAGTTGAGTTTGAAAGGGGAAAATATTACTTACAGAAAGGTAAAAATGAGATTTATATAAATAAAATATTTACAGATAATATTTTGATTAAGTTTAATTTTAAAGGTAAAATTGGTGGAATAAAATTTTATTCACTTTCAGATACAGGGTATACAGGGCCATTAAAACTGAAAACCCATGCAAAATTAAAATATTTGAACAAAATTGGGAAAAAAATATGTGATAATGATATTATAAATTATACAACATTATATAAATACTATATTACTTCAAATGGTGTATATCTAAAAACTGATAATTTCGCTGATGTTGAATATTTAAAAATATGGGGATATATACCAGCCTTTTTAAGGGTAAAAGTTAAAAATAGAGAGGGAAAATATATTGAAATTTTAAAAGACATAGATGGGACTAAATTTTATAGAAATAAATTTAATAAGATATCACTTAACATTGATGAGGATTTTAAGAGCAGAAATAAAATAGATAAGGTTAATGATATCCTTTTAGAATTCTATAATTTCAAAAGGAAGATGGTAAGGATTAATGAGATAGAGTTATGGGGAAAAGGAGCAAGAGAAAGTTCATTATTAAATGGGATAAGAAATAATATAGATAGTAGCTATAACTACAATATAGATGGATTTATTCTTGATGATGCAAAAAATATAGAAAATGGATATATTAATTTAGATGTTGGGACAAAAACATACATTTTTCTAAATTACAGATTCTTAGGGGTATTTGAAGGCAATAGTCTTATCAGGGTAAGCTCTTCATATTTTAGAAGTGGATTTAATTTAATTGAATATTTATCTCCCTCAGGTAAAGTTAAAGTTAATTTTTTTAAGGTTTATCCTTTATACAAAAATGGGAAATTAAACTATTTTTGTGATACAAATTTATTAAATGATGGAAAAGTTGATAAAGGGGTTTTAAAAGAAAAACAATACCTTTTATTAAAAGGGCATTCTTCTATTGATAGAGTCAGGATATATGGATATTTAGATTTAGATAAAGATGGGAAAGATGATTTTTATAGTAAAGGGAAAAATAAAGATAGTGGAGGTAAAGAGAAGGATAGGATAAAAAAGGAACTTTCAATTTATTTTAATGGAAAAAAGATAGAGTATTCACTGAACTTAAAGGAAGGGATGATTGAAATAGTTCCATTGGAAGAATATAAGAATACAGGGATAATAAGGATTAAGGGTAATATTAAATATTATGAAGTGGAAATATATGGGACAAAATATTTTAATTACTATATAAAAGGTGCAAATAAAGGTATTTACACATTTGAAAATGGTGATGAAACTAAATTATTTGATGAGGTAAAAAAGGTCAGGGGAATTGATATAGATGATGATATAAATGGAAATAATGAGAAAAATAATAAAGAAAATAAAAATAATTTTAATAATAATACTTACAGCTGCAATAATATAAAAGATTGGACAGATGTAATAAATGATGATGTATTAAAAATAGCAGAAGAAAACATAGAAAACGATGATACATTATCAACAATAATAAATTTATATGCTGGAAGTGATGAATTCTATAATGAAGGGGAAGTATTAAAACAAAAAGGGGAATTTGATAGCAGGATAACTTCAACTTTATCCTGTGAAAGAACAATAAAAAATATTGTTGATAAAAAAGGGTATGAAACAAGGTATGGTTATGATACATTTAATAAAATTGTTCAGTATTTTAAAATAAGGCAGTTAAAAGAGATTAATGGAAATGGTAATGGATATCAAAAAGATAATACAGGCAATAGCAATTATATTCATTATTTTAGTGATGGAATAATAAAAGCTGGAAAAAGATATTTAACTTTATTTAACAGTAACTGGGATATTGATCATATAATATATAATGGAAAAGAATATGATTTTAAAGATGGAATTTGTGATATAGAAATAAAGATAGATGATGGAGAAAATGAATATTTATTATCCACCTATAATTTTGAAGGGGTTAGAAGAGAAGTAAAAATAAAGTTAGAGGGGCTTTCAAAAAAGATTAAAGTAAAAGGGGATGCGTATTTCAGGCGAATAAATGATAAATTTTATGTTGTATTTTCTAAAACAGGAAAAGTCTCTTTTTTAAAATATTTAACCCGCCTTTCAAATGGAGCCAGTATTTATAAATATTCAACAGAAAAGCAACTTTATTCAGATAATATAGATCCAGATATTAGTTTCAATAATTCAGCAGATTCAAATAATAATGATGCTACTCTTTGTTTTGGATACTATATATCAAAAGATGAAAAAAATAAGATTGATATAGCACTTTATGATAAGGCAGGGAATAGATACAATTATGAAGATTTTATAGATTATGATACAACACCCCCTGAAATAAATGAAGTTATTTATCCAGAAAATTGGGTTAATTATGATCCTTTAATAAAAATAGATGCAAAAGATGAGGAAAGTGGAATAAGCTATGTTGTTATTTATTTAAATGGAGAATTTAATAATCAGATTGTTTATTCATTTGAACAGGGTAAAGACAGATATGTTATTAATGATGAACTTGCTATTATTAATGCAATAGATGGAAAAAATAGAGTAAAAGTTGAAGTTTCAAATAGGTTAGGGGAGTTTGCATCAAAAGAATTTTATGTATATATAGATAAAAGTTCAGCCATAATCAATTTTGCCGAAAATTTTGGGCAATATAATTACAATAAAGATGATGGTAATTATTACACCAATAAAAGGCAGATAGGTTTAGAGTTTAGTGCAAAAGAATATAGTATTGAGCAGTTAAAAATAAATGGTATTTCTCAAAGTTTTGAAAATGTTTTAAAAAGTATTGATATAGGAGGGCAGGTATATAGTAAGCAACAGGCAATAAGTTCTGGATATATTGGTGATACAGGAATTGATTTAGCAGGTAGCTATGGTGAATGTGAATTTGAGAATAAACAGGATTTGAAAGAAGGGGATAATATTGTTTCTGTGTTTGTTAAAGATAAAGCTGGGAATGTAAGTGTAAACTCAGCCAATTTTGTTTGTGATACAATTGCCCCTGAAATAATAGTGTTAAATAAAGATGAGGCATACAATAAAGAAAGGATTGAGCTTGAAATAAAGATAAAAGATGCAAATCCAGATAAAGTATATATAGATGGAGAGCAATGTTATGTAAAAGAGGTAGAAGGGGAAAAGATATATAGCAGGTGGATCAAATTTAAAGTTGAAGGGGATAATTCTTTTGTTATAAAAGCAGTTGATAAAGCAGGTAATGAAAGTAGTATAAACTGGATAGGGATATATGATATAACCCCACCGGGAGCTGTTAAGAATTTTAAAGTAAATTATGATGGAAAGATAAACCTTTTAAGTTTTGAAAAGCCAACAGAAGATACAGTATCGTATAAAATAGAAAAGGAAGTTTATCATTTAGATGAAAATGGAGCTTTAATAGGAGAAGTTGAACACTTTGAGTATAAGACAGACCAGGATAGAAGCAAAAATGATTGCAGTTTTTCAGATGATGGTTCTGATGAAAAGCCAGCATATGAAGGAGAAGCTTTTAGATACAATGTATATACAGTTTATGCAATAGATCATGCTGGTAATATTGGACCGGGGTCAGCAAGAAAGAATAAAGTTATAGGGGATGTAAAAGAGAATGAAGATACAGTAGTAGAAAATGATGTTGATAAAGTTAGTGTTAAGATTAAGGGAAATAGTGTAGAAAATATAAAAAAGATAGCAATGAGTGTATCAAAAAATAATGATAAAGAAAAAGATTATGACAGTGGAGTATATATCAATTTAGAGCCAGAAGGGGTTGAATTTAAAGATTATGTTGAACTAACAATTGATGTAAAATCACTTGAGGCAAGCAGTTCAACAATAAAAGAAAAAGTTGTTGAACCTGAAAATATGATACTTTACTATTATGATAAAGAAGCAGGGGAATGGAAACCGGAACTTACCTATTATGATAGCGAAAGTGGAAAGCTTAAAGGGTTTATTCACCATTTTTCAACATATAAATTTGATATACCAGAAATGTCAGCACAAATAAAGAAGGGGATTGTATCAGGTAATAATTATTTCTCTTTTAATAATGAATATGTTGATGAAGGGTCAGGAATTGTATATGTTGACAGAACTGAAGAAGTATTAAAAAGTTCAAATGGAGTTTCCTTTGAATTAAAGGGGCTTTTCAGTTCTGATGGGGTTAATTCAAAAATTGCACCAGTTTCCAGCAATTATGGGTATATGATCCCTTACATTGAAAATGGGTATTTACATCTTGAAAATGGAGGAAGTTATAAACTATTCTTTGTAAATGGAAGATGCATATACAACAGGGAGATCTATTTTGAAGCAGAAGTTATTGATTCAGCAGGACAAAAATCAATAAATGTATATTTTAAAGATGGGACAAAATATTCATTTGATGCAGAAGGGTATTTTAAAGGGGAAGTTCATAAATTAAAAGGGAGTCAGGTAAAAAATTATTTAAAAGCGATATCAGCAGGACTTGATGCCCTATCAGGGATAGGGAATAATGATTATGTTGATATCGGGTATAATTTATATAATAAAGATATAATTGCACCATTGAAAAGAATAGAGGATTTTACAGGACAAAACCATATAGATTTTTACTATACAAAAAGGGAGTATAGCAAAAAATATGAGATGTATGTTACAGAGAAAACTATTTGGACAGAAAATGGCCATACACATACAGAAACAAAAAAATACTGGAAAGAGGATACAGATAACAGTAAAAATATTGATGTTCCACAGATTGAGCATATTGAGGTATATAGTGCAGGGCAATTACAAAAAAAATATTTTTTCAATTACAATGATACTGTTTTAACAATGACAAAATATCTATCAGATAAATACAGACAGACAGAAAAATATAGCACAGTTAATAGTATAAAAAAGGTATCTGCTATATCAGATAATAATTATTTTTCAAAAAATTTATCACAATATGATGTTGTAAATATAGATAGGACAATTTCAGATAATCGTGAAACAATAACCCTGATAAAAGGTGGAAGAAAAGTTCAAGTACGAACAGAATATAGAAGTTTAACTAAATGGGATATAGATAATATTGAAATATTAAATGATGAAGGGGGAAGAAGTTATTATTTATTTGAAAGGAAAAGTTTTTCAAAACCTTATGAAAATGAAAATAAAGATTTTGAGAGAGATGTATGTATAAAAAAGATAAGTTATAATAAAAATTGGCAGGTTCATGCAAAAATCGAGTTTGAATATTTTCAATCAAAAGGAGGGTATAAAGACAGGTTTACCTCAACCCTGGTAAGTTATTATGGTGCAAATGGATTGAAAAAGAGGGTATATAACGAATATATGAAAATATTTAATACAAAGCAGGTGTCTGATAAAGATAATAATAAACTTTTAAAATCTTACACATTTATGGGAGAAGGAAGTAGTTTTTATACTAAAGAAGGAACTGATTTATTTTCCTCTGATGGAGAATATGTTGAATATAACCATAATAATGATGGTAATGTAAGGATAGAAAATAAAAGTTTTTATGAGGGATTGAGAAGTATAAATAGTGCTTATGGTTCAGGATACACTATTTCAGCAGGTTCAAACAACAGTTTTATTCAGCTTAAAAAAGGTAACAAAACAATAAAAATATATGAAGATAAGATAGAAGTAAAAAAAGAGGGAAAGATTCTATTTATATTCCCTTATAGTAAAACAATAGATACAACAGGTTATACAATATATAAATCAAGTGAAATTATAAATGGTGCTAAATTTGAGTATAGAATAGTAATTGATAGAATAAATGGGAAGATGGTGGTATATAAGCAGATCTATGCAAAAGAGGGGAAGGATATAAATGGAGAGAGTTTTGTAAGTGGATATAGTGGCAGGGTAAGTAGAATTGTAAAAAAAGATTATTCAACAGAAAGTAGCGGGACAACAATAGAGGATGTTTCATATAGTTATGATAATAAAGGTAATGTTGTCAAGATAGAGAAGAATAATGAAATAGATGAAAAAGGGTATAAAAGGCTAAATAATGGGAATAAGTTTAAATATGTGGCTGAATATGATGTAGTTTACTATAAGGATGCAGCTAAAAAATATTTAAAAATTTATGGATACGATGAAGACAGTGGCAATGTTAAAGAGGTATCAGATTGTGGATATATAGGGGCAGCAACAGTATTAAACAATACAACCCTTGAAAATTTAAAACAAGAGGTAGAAAATAAAGGACGGGTTGATTATTATACTTATGATTCTGCAGGAAGAATGAAATCTTCAATATCAAGAACAGGATTAAAAAAAGAATATACATATAATAGTGGTTATCCGCAACCGGTTCAAATAATTACAAAAACTGCTAATAATACCCCTTTGACAAAGCAAATGATAGTCTTTGATACAGTATTTGATACCATATTGAAAAATATATCCTATATATATGAAAATAAAAATTTTAGAAAAACCAATGAAACATCCTTTGAATACTATAACACAGGGGATATAAAAAGGGAGATTGGCAATAATACAACCTATCTTGATAATGAGGGAAAAATATTTAAAACACCTGTTAAAACCTTTTATCTTTTTTCTAAAAATATTGTTGGTGTAATTAGTTATGTGGATAGATTTAATGAAAATATAGAAGCTGAGCTTGAACAATTATCGCAAAGCTATATTTCAACATTTAATGATGATTTTATTAATAATAATAATATCAATGTAAAAGAGTATATATTCTCAGAAACAGAAAGTTTTTTAAATAACAATAAAGGCACAAAAGCAGAGGGGATAACATCTTTCAACCTTTATGAATTTGATGGGTTATCACATATTATTGGGATATATAACTATAATTTTGAAAATAGTAATAACAATAACAATATTAATGTTAATTCTATATTAGACCCTTCCACTAAAATATGGAAACAATATACAATAAAGATAGGATATGACAGTCTTGGAAACAGGATATCAATGACCTATCCATCAGGAAAGATATTAAAAAGGGTTTATGATGCTTTATCAAGAGTTAAAGAAGTTTATTTAAACATATCAGCAATGTCAAATAATACAAATAATACAAATCAATATATTATTCCATCAAATTTAAATGTTGATAATGATGGTGATATAAAGTTATATGAAATAGAATATTTATGGGGTAGTTTTACTGATATTACAAATAATCCTGTAAACAAGATAAAATACACAAAATATTCAATAAAAAATTCTAATAAATACATAATAGAAAAATATACAGATATAGATGGGTTTGATTTAAAATACAAAAAATATTTTAATGATAGTTTGTTAAACTATAAGACAAATGAATACAATGATTTAAAACAATTAACAGAAACAGTAGAATATTCTTCTGATGGAAATCTATCATATGCAATAGATTATGAATATGATAAATATGGGAATCAGGCTAAAATATTGTATCCAGAATCACAATATTTAGAACCCTTTGTAAGTTATATTGGTGGGAAATATGAACTGAATGGAGTGGATAATATAATTACAAAAAGGAAAGAGATAGAATCTGAATTTAATAATCTTAATAAAAAGATAGAGGAGAGTTTGAAAGTAAATATAGATGGTAGTGAAAAAACTTTAAAAACAAAATATGAATACAATATATATGGAGAGGTTATAAAAAAGACATATTTTGATGGAAGTTATGAAGAATATGGATATGATAAACAGGGGAGAAAGGTATATTTTAAAGATGTAGATGGGCAGATAAGTTTTAAAATATATGATGATAAAGGCAGACTAATAGCAACAAGAGGTAAGAATAAAGATTCATATACCTATTATCTATATGATATATCAGGTAAATTAAAAGCAACAATTGGTTCAAATGGCCTTTATTACAATTATGAGCCCCCATATATTGATGATAACAATACAGGATTATACAAAAAAAACCCATCCTTTATAATATCATTAAAAGGTTATCAAAATGTTTTAAATGATTTTATAAGTAACAATAATAATAGTAATAATGAAATAACTTTAACAGAAGATTTACAAAAAACAATGGTAATAAATTACTATGATAATTCAGGAAGAGTGATTTATAAAAAAGATAGAAGGGGGAATTTTGTATTTAATATTTATGATATAGATTCAAATTTAGTAAAACAGATTATATATTATCATTCTGATGCTAAACAAATTATAACAAAAGAGATAAAATATGATGTATTGGGTAATGCTGTTCAAATTAGAGATAAAGATAAAATTACAAAAAAATATATTTATGATGGATTTAATAGATTGGAAAAAGAATATATTGTATCAAATAAAGGAAATAGAAGATTAAATAAACATTATCAATATGATATATATGGAAATGTGGTAAAAATATATACCCAGAAAGGGACAGGAGAAAAATTAATAAAAAGTATAACCTATGATGGGTTATCAAGAAAAATTGAAGAGATTAATGAATCAGGAATAAAAAAACAATATTTTTACAATTCAGATGGAACAGTAAAGAAAGTGAAAGTAATATCTTCTGATAATAAAAGCTATGAGATAAACTATAGCTATGATAGAACCGGTAATGTAACAAAAAAAGATAATGCAGGAGTTATAACATACAATGCGATAGGGTTTGAAAATATTGACAATAAGGAAAAATACATTAATTATGAAATATATCCTTATGATAGTTTCTCAATAGATGAGAATCAAACAAGTGGTGGAAATTTAAAATATGTATTTAATAAAGTTGTGTATAAAGATATTAAAGATGTGGAATATATAAAAAGAAGTGATGGAGTAATAGTTGTTCCTGAAATAGATTTTAATTTATCAAAAGATATTGTATTAAAAGAAGATATAGATAATAATTTAAAAGAATATATTAAAAATAAAAATATTAAATATTTTGTAATGAATAAAATGAATTATTTTAAAGATTATTCTTTATATGATCAATGGAAAGAAAATAAAGATTTATTCTATAAGCAATGGGAAAATGAAAAAGAATCATTAGAAGGAAAATATGAGTTTAAAAAGACAATATCAACACCTGCAAACTTACCAGTATTGGTTAGCACAGAATCAAATATTAAAACAATGTTCATTTACAATGACTATGATGAACCTGTAAAGAAGTTAGACTATATAAATGGTAAAAAATATGAACAAAAGTTAAAATATGATAATAAAGGGATATTAAAATATGCATCACTTGTTAAAACAGAACAGGATTCTGATTTTAAATATATTGAAAATACCTATGATGATTTTTTAAATTTTAAATCAACTACAGGTTTATTTGATATATCTTTTAATGGGTTTATGCAAATAGGTGATATAGAATACTCAAATGGGACAAAGATTGGTTATGATTATGATGAGAGATTCAGGTTAAATAGTATTAGTGTAACTCAAAATGATGTAATATTATACAAAGAGAATTTAATTTTTAATGAGAAAAATCAAATAGAAAAGATTGAAGAAACTGGAAAATATTTACAAAAGATAGGTATCAATCTTTCAAAATCAACAAAAGAATTTAGCTATGATGGATTTGGAAGACTAATAGAAGCAAACTTAACCATGCCCATTGAAACAAAAATGGAATTATCTGCAAATAAAAATGATATATATTACATAAGTAAAGATTTTTATCCACAAATATCAAAAGATGAAACAAATAAATATTTATCAGGAAGTAATTTTGATTTAGGCCTTGATGATGGTAGTAATACAACAAATACTACATCAAATGATAATAATAACACCTGGCATATAGATGAGACAAAGGATAAAGATAATAACAACAATGAGGTATTAAATACAAACTGGTATATAGATATGAGTGAGAATTCAATAATATTTAACCTTTCAAAAAATGGAGAAAAAATAAATAATGTGAAAGAGGCAGGTATATATTATTCTCTCTATTCTATAACATCAGATTCCACAGAATTAAATAACAAATATAGCCAGATACTTGAAAAATTTAATAAATCTTTATTTGAAGTATATTACAATGATGATGGAACCTGGATATTCTTGGATAAAAGTAAATATAACTTTATATTGGAAAAAGGTATAATAAGGATAAAGTTTAACAATAATATGAACAATTTAAAACAATTAAAATTACATTATTTAGAAGATATTAAAAAGGTTGTATTTAATAAAAGTGAAACAGGAGAAGACATTTCCTTACAAGTTTCAAGCTATGATGAATATGCAAAGATTTTACCAGAAGGAAGAGGATATATAGTTGTAGATGCAGGTAATGTTAATATAACTTATACTTATGATGAAAGAGGAAATATATTAACAAAGAAAAAGGTAATAGGTAATTATACCATAATTGAAACTTTTACATATTCAACTTTAACAAATAGATTATTAACATCTAAAAAAGAATCATATTCAGCTAATTCTAATGAAAGATATTTAATAGAAAGTTTTAGATACATATATGATTTAAATGGGTCATTGATAAAAAAAATTTCATTAATAAGGGATGAAAAAGAGAAATATATTTACAATTTGAAAATGAGATTAATTGAATATACAAAAATAATATCAGATAAAATTGTATCTTATGGAAAATATTTATACAATGGATTAAATGAGAGGGTTTGCAAAGATACATTTAACAAAGATAATAAATTAAAGGAGGTGATGGTATATGATGTAAAAGGAAATATTGGATATATAGAAAAAGATAATGGAAAAGAAAAAACAAGTTTTTCATACCTATTTCTATTTTTAGTTCCTCTTGTAAGGATAAAGAGGAAAGATAAAGATGGTTCTTTATCCTTTATCTCCCAATCAGAATCAATAACATTTGACAATGAAACTATAGAAGTAATAAAGGAATTTAGCAAAAAAGCATTATTGTTTTATTACTATAACTACATTAAATCATTGAAATTTACAATGGATGGTGAAGGGAAAATAGAACAATGTTTTGAATATTATCCTTATGGGGATGTGGCAAAAGAGTGGAATAGTAAAAATGATATATCAAATTTAAATAATAATAACAATACAAATGTTGTAGAAGAAACAAACTCCATAGAAGAAGTATCCCCAATATTTGCATCCCATATGCAGGATGTAGAAAGTGGCAACTATTATGCAAAAAATAGATATTATTTATCAGGTTTAGCAAGATTTAATAGAGTAGATCCAGCAAAAGATGGGATAAATTATTATGCATATTCTGGTGGTGATCCTGTAGGTAAGTTTGATCCTTTGGGGTTGAGTTCTATTAACAATGAAATGAATCCTTATGGGTTTACAGAAAATGATAATCAAGAAATAGGTGTAATAAATATTAAAGATAAAAATGATATTACATGGTACTATAATAAATATGCCGATGGTACATATTCATATGATTATAAGATTGAAAATAAAACAACTCTTTATTATAATAATGGAACATCAAAAACTATTAAAAATAATATTACAGATACAACATTAAGTAATAATACAAATAATAATAAAGATAATGATATAAAGGATACGGATACAGATTCAAATGAAAATGATGTTCAATTTACAGAATATAATGATGAGTCTGAAAAAACAGGATATGGAAATGATATAAATAGTTCAAATGATAATATTGATAATATAATAAAAGAAATGGAAAGGAATCTTAGAAAAATATTAATCAATAATAAAAAGGTAGTAAAAACTATTACAGATAATTTAGATGAGGGATTATTACAAATTAAATATTTAGAAAATGGAATAAAAGGATATAGCAAAGATGGAAAAATAATAATAAAAGGTAAAGTAAAAAATGTGCTTGAAAAGAATATAAGAATAATAAATAAAGATACATTTTTCAGATATGGAGTCAAATTTTATTTAATGGATACTTTTGGATATACAGCTATTTTCACATTGGTAACAGATATAGGTTTATCTTTAATAGATGATGGAGATATAAGTAAAGAGGAAATGATAGATATTGTTACAGATTTAATAGTAAATGAGATGAGTGCTGGAGGTTCTTTAGTAGCAAGTTTATTGGCAGTTTATTGGTTCCCTTTTACAATAACAGTCTTTCCAGCAATGGAAATTGCCTTAGGTTATGGTATACAAAAGGGTTTAGAGGCTATTGGTGCAAAAGGATTTATAAGGAATTATATAGCATCCCCTATTGTAAACTCCATATATCAAAATAATAGTAATAATCCAAATAATAATAATTTATTAAATTTTCCAGAAATATATAACATATGCCCTGGAATGTAATATTGGACAGATAAAAAGGAAATAAAAATATGAAAAGAAAGAAAAGAAAATATAAAAGATATACAGATGAAGAGAGGCTATATAAAATATTTGATCAATATTTTGCAAGAGAAGATAATCTAACAAAGGGATTCTGGGAAAATTTTACATTTCTTTTTGTTTTTTTGTTTTTTCCATTAGGAATATGTATAAGGCCAGAATATAGACATCATAATTTAGTTATAGCATTATTAGCATTTATAATATATATTTCTTTAATAATTGTTAATAGATTAATGTATTTATACTATAGAAAAAAAAAGAGAGATAATATTTTAAAAGGTATTTTATATGTTGAAAGTATGCTTTTATTAAGAGGAATATTAACATTATCAAATTTTTTTGGATTTGGTGTTTATGTAATTTATTTTAACTACAGGAAATTCCGATATCCATTAGCAGTAATGGAACCAAAAGTAGGGATATTATTTTTATTAACAATAATAATATTGTTGATAATTATATTAAAAGATAAGCAGCAGAAAGAATATATATATAGTTTTATAGATAAAAAGAAACATATATTTAGAGGGATTGTAGATTATGTAATAACTCCTACAAGGGGAACCCAGATGCAATGGGAAATGCTTGAGAAAGGAGATTATGATAGAAAGAAATATAAAGGGATAAAGTATAAGATAAAAGCAATAATGATAAAATATTTATTACCAGCATCCCCATTATTAACAGCAGTTGCATTATCTATAGGAAATAATTCATCAAAAAAAGGTGGTGGTCTAGGGTTAATTGGTGATATGTTTTTTAAATTATTTGCTGTATTTTTTAATATTTACATTTTACGAGGAACATTATTGATGCTTATACCATTATATTACATAACAAAGTATGAAAAAGAGAATAATGTAAAGATGAAATGTCACTGGAATGAGATAGAGGAAATTTTCTGGAAGAAAGTAGAAAAGAGAAAGATGGAAAAGGAAGCAAGAAAGCAACAAAGAAAACTTGAAAAAGAAAAAAAGAAAAGGGAAGATAGTTAAAAAATAGGTATTTTAATAAAATTTATCCCCGTGGTAGATGCAGTTAATAATAAAATTTGAAATTATTGTATTTATAAATATTAAATAAAAATAAATTAAATTATTTATTTTGTCTATCATTATTAAAATTTTTCGAGTGATTGTCAGTTGCCAAAGGCTAAAGAGAAAATATTTTTAGTCTTTTAAAAATGCATAAAAAAGATTAACTAAAAAGATTACATAACTGTCTTAATGAGAAAAATTTTAATGATGATAGAAACTATTAAATTATTTAAATATTTTAATAATTTTAATTTTATTATTAACAAAAAGTTGTATTTAATAAAAGTGAAACAGGAGAAGACATTTCCTTACAAGTTTCAAGCTATGATGAATATGCAAAAATATTACCAGAGGGAAGAGGATATATAATTGTAGATGCTGCTAATGTTAATATTAGCTATACTTATGATGAAAGGGGAAATATATTAACTAAAACAAAGGTAATAGGGGACTATACAATTATTGAAACTTTTACATATTCAACTTTAACAAATAGATTATTAACATCAAAAAAAGAATCATATTCTGGAACAGATAGTCAAAGATATTTAATAGAAAGTTATAGATACATATATGATTTAAATGGTTCTTTGATAAAAAAGATTTCTTTAATTAGGGATGAAAAAGAGAAATACACCTATAATTTGAAAATGAGATTAATTGAATATACAAAATTGATATCAAATAAGGTTATATCTTACGGAAAATATTTATATAACGGATTAAATGAGAGGGTATATAAAGATACATTTAATAAAGATAATAAATTAAAGGAGGTGATGGTATATGATGTAAAAGGAAATATTGGATATATAGAAAAAGATAATGGGAAAGAGAAATCATCATTTAGTTATATCTTTCTCTTTTTAGTCCCACTTGTAAGGATAAAGAGGAAAGATAAGAATGGCTATTTTTCCTTTATCTCACAATTAGAAACAATAACATATGATAATGAAACTATTGAAATAATAAAAGAGTTCAATAAAAAAGCATTACTATTCTATTACTATAACTACATTAAATCATTAAAATTTACAATGGATGGTGAAGGGACAATAGAACAATGTTTTGAATATTATCCTTATGGGGATGTAGCCAAATTGTGGAAAAATGAAAATGATATATCAAATTTAAATAATAACAACAATACAAATGTAATTGAAGAAACAAACTCTGTTGAAGAAGTATCCCCAATATTTGCATCGCATATGCAGGATATAGAAAGTGGCAACTATTATGCGAAGAATAGATACTATTTATCGGGATTGGCAAGATTTAATAGAGTAGATCCAGCATCTGATGGGATAAACTGGTATGCATATTCAGGGAGTGATCCTGTAAGCAGGTTTGATCCATTGGGGTTGAGTTCTATTAACAATGAAATGAATCCTTATGGATTTACTGAAAATGATAATCAAGAAATAGGTGTAATAAATATTAAAAATAAAAATGATATTACATGGTACTATAATAAATATGCCGATGGTACATATTCATATGATTATAAGATTGAAAATAAAACAACTCTTTATTATAATAATGGAACATCAAAAACTATTAAAAATAATATTACAGATACAACATTAAGTAATAATACAAATAATAACAAAGATAATGATATAAAGGATACAGATACAGATTCAGATGGAGAGGGTTTAAAATTTACAGAATATAATGATGAGTCAGAAAAAATAGGATATGGAAATGATACAAATAATTCAAATGATAATAATATAATAAAAGAAATGGAAAGAAATATTAAAAAAATATTAATCAATAATAAAAAAGTAGTAAAAACTATTACAGATAATTCTGATGAAGGATCATTACAAATTAAATATTTAGAAAATGGAATAAAAGGATATAGCAAAGATGGAAAAATAATACTAAAAGGTAAAGTAAAAAATGTTCTTGGAAAGAATATAAGAAGGATAAATAGAAGTACCTTTTTCAGATATGGAGTTAAATTTTATTTAATGGGTACTTTAAGAGATACAGCTATTTTAACATTGGTAACAGATATAAGTTTATCTTTAATAGATGATGGGGATATAAGTAAAGAAGAAATGATAAATATTGTTACAGATTTAATAATAAATGAGATAAGTGCTGTAGGTTCTTTAGGATTAAGTTTAATTTCCGTAGGTCTTGCTCCTGAATTTATAACAGTCTTTCCATCAATAGAAATTGGTTGGGGTATAGTGATACAAGGCATTTTAAATGCTATTGGTGCAAGAGGATTTATAAAAAATTACATAACTTCTCCAATTGTAAACTCAATATATGAAAATATAGATAATAATACAAATAATAATGATTCTATTAATTATCCTGATATGTATAAGGTATGTCCTGGATTATATGGATTATAATAGTGAAATGATAAAAGGAAATAAAAATATGAAAAGAAAGAAAAGAAAATATAAAAGATATACAGATGAAGAGAGGCTATATAAAATATTTGATCAATATTTTGCAAGAGAAGATAATCTAACAAAGGGATTCTGGGAAAATTTAACAGCTCTTTTTGGTTTTTTGTTTGCTCCATTAGGGATGTGTATAAGACCAGAATATAGGCATCATAATTTAATAATAGCATTATTAGCATTTATAATATATATTTCTTTAATAATAGCAAATAGATTAATGTATTTATATTACAGAAGAAAAAAGAGAGATAATATTTTAAAAGGTATTTTATATGTTGAAAGTATACTTTTATTAAAAGGAATATTAATGACATCAAATCTTTCTATATTTACTGTTTATATAGTATCTTTTAATTATAGGAAATTCCGATATCCATTGGCAATAATGGAACCAAAAATAGGGATATTATTTTTATTAACAATAATAATATTATTAATAATTATACTAAAAGATAAGCAGCAGAAAGAATATATATATAGTTTTATAGATAAAGAGAAACATATATTTAGAGGGATTGTAGATTATGTAATAACTCCAACAAAAGGGACAGAAATGCAATGGGAAATGCTTGAAAAAGGGGATTATAATAAGAAGAAATATAAAGGGATAAAGTATAAGATAAAAGCAATAATGTTAAAATATTTATTACCCTCATCCCCATTATTAACAGCAGTTGCATTATCTATGGGAAACAAGTTATCAAAAGAAGGAGGTGGTCCAATAATTGATATATTTTTAAAGTTATTTGCAGTATTTATTAATGTTATATTTATTAGAGCAATTTTATTAAGGCTAATAGTTTTATATTATATAAGAAAGTATGAAAAAGAGCATAATGTGAAGATGAAATGTCACTGGAATGAGATAGAGGAAAGTTTCTGGAAGAAAGTAGAAAAGCGAAAGATGGAAAAAGAAGCAAGAAAGCAACAAAGAAAGCTTGAAAGAGAAAAGAAAAAAAGGGAAAATAGTTAAAGAATAGGTATTTTAATAAAATTTATCCCTTTGTCAGGTGAAGTTAATAATAAAATTTGAAATTATTATTTATAACGAATATTAAATAAAAATAAATTAAAGATATATATTTATCTATCATTATTAAAATTTTTCGAGTGGATGTCAGTTGCCAAAGGCTAAAGAGATTAAAATATTGGTTTTGTTATAAATGTTTTAAAAGTATAAACTAAAAGAATTATATAACTGTCTTAATGAGAAAAATTTTAATAATGATAGAATCTATAATATTATTTAAATATTTTAATAATTTCAATTTTATTATTAACAAAAGGGAAGCAAAAAAAAGATCTGAAGAATTATATAAAAATGAATTATTAAAAATAACAAATGAAATGCAAATGAAAAAAAATAAATTATATGAATGGTTATACAATTATAAATATAAAGATTATATAGAATCAGGATTTGATGAAAAAAAATCGAAAGATTATGCGAAATTATTTGCTTTAGGAACAATTTGTAAGGATAAAGAGATACAAGATATAGTAGTGGATAAATTAGAAAAAGAAATAAAGAATATAAAAATAAAAGGTAAAAAAAATATAAATAAAAAATTAAAATTAGGAACAGATTTTATAAAATTATTTGGAATAATAAATAAATGGGATGAAGAAAAAATAAATCAATCTATATCAGTTTATAAACATTCATTAATCTATGAAAGAAATATATTAAAAAGATTAGGACTTTCTATAGCAATAGGAATAAATGTTTCTGGAAGTGCAGGTTTTGGAAATGTAAATATATTTAGTGGAATAGGTTTTGATGGAGAAGGAAATGTAGTTGGATTAACAAGTTTTTCTGCTGGAGGAGGATTTGGGTTAGGAGCAAGTGCAAATTTACAGGTAATAATAGCCAATATAAAAAATGCAAAATCATTTAAAGGTTCCTCTTTATCTTTTGGTGGTTCTTTTCCCCTTAAAGGATTAGCTAATTTAGGTTTTGAATTTATTGCTTTAAATACAGATGAGGGAATAAAACATGGTATTTCTATTTCTATAGGAATTGGAACTGATGCATCTCAATTGGTTGAAGAAGGAATATTAAAAAAAATACTTGGAGGGGAATTGCATTTTACTTTTGATGCAACTTATTAAACAAAATAAGGATTAAAAAAATGGAAAAATATTATTTTAAAGAAAAAAAATATACATATATTTTTATGATATTAGCCAATACTATTTTTCCTTCGTTTTGGATAATATTTGATATAATTTTTATTATTAAAGTAAAATTTTTATCTATATATGGACCGATGATACCTATTTTATTTACTTTATTAATTATTTATGATAGATATATAAGAGACAATATTATAAAATATATAAAAATTATTTATAATGATAAAGAGAAAGGTTATGTCAATAAAAATGTGTAAATTAGTTATAATTCTAGAATTATAACTAATTTCGCCTCCCGATGAAAATATTGACATTAACCATAAATTTTTTTTAACATTAAGTCAAGCTCATATTTTGCCTGACCAAACCCCCTTAATATTCTTTCTTCCCATCTATTTTCATAATCTTTTAATATTAAAAATAATAGTTTCTCTGCTGATTCAACTGTTGGAAAACTATTCTTCCCTTTTATTCTTTTCCTTACTTCTTCATTTAATCTCTCTATCCAGTTTGTTGTATAGATCTGTTTCCTTATACTCTCTGGAAATTCATAAAATGTTAACATATAATCCAATACTTCTTCTAAATCTTTAACTAACTTCTTATACTTCCTTCCCCATTTTATTTTAAATTGTTCAAAATAAACTAGTGCTTCTTCTTTCCTAGTTTGACTATAGACTTTTTTAAAATCCAATAATATTTCTCCTCTATCTCTTACCCTTACTCTTGTTGATATGTTCCTGCTTAAATGATATATACATCTTTGTATTTTTGATTTTGGGAAATTGTTGCTTATTACTTCTTCTATTCCACTTAATCCATCTGTTACAAACAACAATACTTTTTTTACTCCTCTTGTTTTTATATCTTCAAATATTTCATTGTAAAAGCTTGAACTCTCTGTTGGATTTATGTAAAATCCTAATATCTCTCTTTTCCCTTTTACATTTAC
Organism: Exilispira thermophila; assembly: GCF_055389015.1. Taxonomy (NCBI): domain Bacteria; kingdom Pseudomonadati; phylum Spirochaetota; class Spirochaetia; order Spirochaetales; genus Exilispira; species Exilispira thermophila. Next base: position 134,389 of record NZ_AP042476.1, read on the forward strand.
TCCTAATAAAAAATAGATTGCTTCTTTGGATACCGTATCTCTCCTTATGTTTACATGCATTGCATCTATAAATATTACATAATAACTTTCTTCTAATTTCCTGTTTTTAAATCCTTCTATATCTTTTTTTACTTTCTCCGTTATATTCGATATCGTTTCTTTACTATATTTCATCCCATATATATCTTTTATATGTTCTGATATATCAGCTGTAGATAATCCTTTTGCATACAATTTTATTATTGTATCATCTATATTTTCAAGTCTTCTCTTATATCTTTCCAATATTGCAGGATAAAAACCATTCCTTGCTCTTGGTACTTCTAAGTTGATAATTTTTCCATGACTCGTGTCTAAATCTCTGTATCTTTTACCATTTCTGTAATTTTCTTTTTCTGTTTCTCTATCATATTTTTTAAATCCTAATACAGTATCTATTTCATTTGTCATTAAACTTTCATATCCATATTTTAATATAGATAACATTAATTCTTTTGTTTTATCAGGATTTTTAATAAATTCTTCTAAAACCCCTTGACTTTCTAAAAATTTCACTAATTCTTTACCTAAATTGTTCATTTTTTTTGCCTCCTGATGATTTGTTTTTTTTATACATATTTTTTCATCGGGAGGCAATATTTTTTATTTATTTGCTTTAAGCAACCTTATTCTGCCTTTTACACACTTTTATTTATAGCATGAAGAGAAAATTGATAATTTAAAAATAAGAATACAATTAAAAGAAATTGATTTTAAAAAAGATGTAACAAAAATTATTTATTATGGAAAAATTGAAAAAATTAAATTATATCAACGAAATAATCCAAAAAAAAGTAAAAGAGATTATATATTATTGAAAACTAATAAAATATTTAAGGTAATAGTAGAAAGAAAAATTATGAGTAATAAAGATTTTGATAATTTTGTATTATTAGTTAAAGAGTTATCTAATAAATTTGATAAATCTTTTAAAGTAAAAGGGGATTGGAATATAGATGAAGAATATTATATTAGTGAGGTAAACTAATGGATAAAAAGATAATAAAAATATTTGTTATAGTAACAACTTTAATATGGATAATTTTAATTAACTACATATTTTTTTCTTCAATATTTCCATTTCCATTTTCACAAAACAAATATATTCTATTAGAAACATATTATGGAGCAATATCAAATAAATTTATAGTAGATGAAAACGAAAATTATTATTTTTCAAGAAGATTAACAGGATTAATAGAGAAATATAATTCAGAAGGGAAATTTATAGGATTTATAGATAATTATATAACCTATGGAGAAATAGAATTAATAGGTATTGATAATGATGGAAATATTATATTTTATTCTGTAAGAGAAGATGAATATTTAATGCTAAATATTAAAACAGATGAAATAAAAAAGATAAATTTGATAGACCATTATATAAAATATAAATATGATAAAAATGGATATTTTATAAATAATGCAAAAATCTATTATAATAAAGGTAAAATAATAAAAATATCAAACAATAAAAAAACAATAGTATTAAGAAAAAAGATAAAAATCTATAAATTGTCAAAAGAATTTTTTATATTTGAAATTATTGTTTCTTTTATATTTCCATTATTAAATATATTATTTTTATATATACTAATATATTTTTCAAAAAAAAATAGGAATAAACAGTAGTTTTAAATTTATCTCTGTGGCAGATGCCATTAATAATAAAATTGAATTTATTGTATTTTTATTAAATAAATATAAACAAATATATATATTATAATTGAAATTTTTTGACTGGATTGTAGTTGTCAAAGACTAAAGAGATTATACTTTGTTTAAGACTTAATGTATTAAAAGGTTAAATAATAGAAATACATAACTACACTAAGGAGAAAAATTTCAATTATGATATAATACTTATTATTTTAAAAATATTTTAATAATTTCAATTTTATTATTGGCAAAAAGGTGCAACAGGAAGTGATTGGAGTTCGTTTGTATGGAAGGAGGGATACAGAAATTATGGAGGAACATCAGCCCATAATAAAAATGAAGCAATTGATGTATTAAGTATAACCACAACAGATGGAAAAGAGATTTCTTATGAGAATTCACCTAAAGAAATGATTAAAATAGCAAAATATATGTATGATTCAAAAAACTATAGATTCATTGAGATAAAATATTATGGTTTTCATTTTGGAATTGATTGGGAAAAGGTAAATGGAAATAAAGAATATAGACTAGTTGTTTTTGGTAATACACCAGGGGAAGATGATTCTGAAAATATTAGAAATGATTATTTTACTAATCTTGGTGTATCTAAAGAAGCTAAAAGAATTTATGAATCTAATAATAATAAAACTCACAGTGGATACTGGAAGGTTGATTTTTCAATGTTTGGATTATAAAAATGAATTTATTTAACAAAATAAATAATGGGGGTAATATATATGTCAGGAAATAAATTAATAAAGAAAATGATGATATTTTTATTAAGTGTTTTATCAATTAATATATTTTCTTCAGATAATTTTAATGTAACTATTTATAGAGGAAATTTACAAAGAACAGGATATTTTAATACAACTGGAGTTGATAAAATGCCTGATATAAAGTGGAAATTTAAGGTAGGTAAAAAAGAAAAAATAAACGAAAACGATCCACCTATTATTATTAATGATATCTTATATTTTTCTACAAGACATCCTCCATATTATTATTTATATTCATTAGATGCTAAAACGGGGAAATTAAAATGGAAAAAAGAATATAATGAAAGTATTAATTTATTACAAACTTATTATAAAGGTAAATTAATTATAAAGGATGGTGCATTGCTTCAAGCATTAGATGGTAAAACAGGAAAAAAGATATGGTTTTCTATTGAATTTCCTTATTCTGGTGCTTCAATACCTATAGTTTATAATGATATTATGTATGTGGGGATTAATGATTACGAAGCTAATGGTGAGGGAGAACTACCTGTCAGTTATTTATATGCAATAGATATAAACAATGGTAATATTTTATGGAAAAAAAAATTAGGTGATGGTGTTTTTTCAGATCTTTCTTTTGATGATAGAAAGTTATATTTTAATGTTCAGAATAAAGCAATAGCCTTTGATATTAATACAAAAAAAATAATATGGGAAAATGATTTAAAATTTCCAGAAAATGGAAGTCCCTCAGGACCACCTGTTATTGGTGATACTTTAGTATATTATATGAGTGATTATGGTAAATTAGAAGCACTTGATAAGAAAACTGGAGCTTTTAGATGGAAATTTATTCCAGAAAAAAAATCTTATTTTGATGGAACACCTTCATTTTATAATGATAAACTATTTTTTGGAATTGATAAAAATTATTATTTGTTGGATAGCAAAACAGGAAAAGTGTTGAAAAAATTTTATAATATTGGAAAATGGTTTGATTATTCTTCCTGCATAACTAACAATAGTGTTATATCAGTTGCAGGAGGAAAAGTTATTGCTATTGATTTAAAAGGAGAAAAAATACTCTGGGAGTATGAAATTAAAGATGAGGATTATATTACAACAATGCCAGTTGTTTTAGATGGTGTAATATATTTTGGAACAGAAAAAGGTTATCTTTATGCTTTGGAAGAAACAAAATAGAATTTTTATGGTAATAGGTTGTAGTAGAGTTTTTTAAAGTAGGTATTCTATTTTGAAAACTCAACATTACTTTTTAAGTATGATGATACAAAATTTTAAAAAGGAATTAATATTTTTATTTAAAAGGAGCTATAAATAACTTTATTTTCTGTGTCAGCTGCAGTTAATGATAAAATTAGAAATTATTGTATTTGATTAAATAAGTTAAATTAATGTGTCTATCCTAATTAAAATTTCTCGACTGGATTACAGTTGCCAAAGGCTAAAAAGAATATATTATTTGCTTTTTATTAATACTTAAAAAGGTTAAACTAAAAGTATTATATAACTGATATAACCGAGAAAAATTTTCTGTGGTTAATGCAGTTAATAATAAAATTTGAAATTATTGGATTTTTATTAAATAAATATAAACAAATATATATATCATAATTGAAATTTTTTGACTGGATTGTAGTTGTCAAAGACTAAAGAGATTAAACTTTGATTTAGATTTAATGTATAAAAAGGTTAAATAATGAAATACATAACTACACTAAGGAGAAAAATTTCAATTATGATATAATACTTATTATTTTAAAAATATTTTAATAATTTCAATTTTATTATTAACAAAAATTTTCAAAAGAAGTAGAGGGTATACAATCTGGAATAGTAGATAAAAAGACTGTATCATTTGGAGTAAGTGTAGTAAAAGATAACCATTATGGATATATAAAAGATGAAAAGGGAAAGAAGGTAAAGGTACAGGATGGAGTAGTTGGATTTGATGTAACAGTTCAATATATAAAAGAGGGAAATACATTTATGAGTTCAAAAGAAAATGTTGCATGGGTTGAAAAACATGGTGATAAAGATCCAGAACATCCATTTGAAGGAAATGGTAAATATACAATAGAAAGAACAAAACATAGTTTAACATTCTATGTTCATACAGAATATAAGGGAGAAGAACCAGGAATATATTATCATGATTTAAGAGGAAAAATTGATAGAAAATATGCATATTCAGAAGGATGCCATATTATTTCAAAAGAAATATATAACAAATTAGATAGCATAATGGATTTAAGAGATAGTTTTAACTTTTACAATGCCCCAGTTATAGATAGAAGAGAATAAAAAAAGGGAGTAAAAAAATGAGAATAAAAAAGATAATATTTTTATTAATTATATTATTTATTCTAAATTTAATAATATTAGCACAGGATGAAGATTATGGATATGGATATGAGTGGGTTTATGATTGTGGAGTTTTAATAAAAAGTAATAAATTACTTGTATTTAAACCTACTGATTTAGCTATTAATATGTATATAAATCCCAAATATCAAGATAAAATTAAAAATGATTCTTCTATAATAAATGGATATATAGGATGGAATCTTGAAGATGTTAAAGATAAAAATGGAAAAATATTAAAAGATATTTATGAGTTAGAAATTAAAAATATTCCATATTGGACTACAGAAGAAGAATTAGCAAGATTATGGGAAAGAAGTTCTCATAAAGATTTTATATATAACGAAAGAATTTTATATTACAAAGAAGGACCTGGACCAACAGAAGTATATATAAGCAAAGATTTAAAACACTGGGAAAAACTTGAAGTAATATTTGTCAGGATAAAAAATTATTGGCCAAAAGGGTCATGGCAATACCATTATTATCATGCAACTCTTTATTTAAAATGTTCATTTTTTGAAGGAGAATATGATACATTTTATTATAGGGAACCAGGTTAGAAATATAGATAATTATGAATTAAAAAAGTTAATTTAAAATTAAGGCTTGGATTATGAATAAGATAAAAATTAAAATAATATTAATATTTTTAATAGGTATTTTATTAATATTATTAAATTCATGTAAAGAAAGAAAAAATCAAAAAAATATAGGAATGAATTTTAAAAAGAAAGAAACAAGTATAGAAAAACAAATAAATGAAGAAAATACATTAAAAAAAGAAAAAATAACACAAGATATAAATAATAATAAAAATGAAACAAATAAAATAGAAAATGAAAATGAAAAAAATAAAAATAATAAATATGAGGAAGATAATGATAATAAAGGAAAAATACAAATACCTAAAGGTATAACAGATGAACAATATGAAGTGGGAAAAAATATACCAGATAAAAATGGTATATATTTATTGGATGAGAAATATGTAAAGTCAAAAATAATACCATATAAGAAGGGATTATACTGGTATGAAGGGATAGGAATAGAGAATGGCATACCAAAATATTTAAATATGATAGATCAAGAAGATCTTTCATATTTAATTGGTTTTTACAAAGAATTTTATTTACCAAAAGAAGACTGGTCAGAATTTTATAAAAATAATTTAAATATATATTCTTTTGATATATATTATAGTGGTGTTCTAGCTTTTATATTAAAAATGGATTATGATTATGTAATGAAAAAATTTATTAAAAAAGAAAATATTCCTGGTTTATTTATAGAATTTTATAGGGATAAAGACAATGAAAAATATTTAGTAATATATTCTTTTGCAAATACAAATTTATTAAAAGAAGTATTTTTTAGTGGTAATTACTATTATAATGGAAAAGAAAATTATATTAGAGAGAATTTAATAAATAGATACTACTTAAATGAAACTTTAAGGAATGCTAAAATAAAAGATTATAAAGTAAAATCTTTATATTTGAAATATATAAACAATGATATTTATTTAAGTGAAGATAAAAAAGGATGGGAGAAATTAGAAATATCAAATATAAAGAGGTTATTTGAGAGACATTATATAAGGAAACCAAGATTTATAGATTGTGATGTAGTCTGGAAATTACATTTAAAAAGTAAATGGTTTGAAGGAGATTATTTTATACAAATAGATTATTATGAATAAAGATAGTTTAATTTTATAAATAAAAATTATTTTGTAAAATTTATACACATGGCAAATGCAGTTAATAATAAAATTGAAATTAGTATATTTTTGAATATTAAACAAAAATAAATTAAAGATATATATTTATCTATCATTATTAAAATTTTTTGAGTGGTTGTCAGTTGCCAAAGGCTAAAGAGAATAAAATATTGATTTTGTTATAAATGCTTTAAAATTATAAACTAAAAAGATTACATAACTGTCTTAATGAGAAAAATTTTAATAATGATAGAATCTATTATTTTTTTAAAGAAATTAATAATTTTAATTTTATTATTAACAAATGGGATCAATAGCTGTAGTCAAAGAGAATATAAAAAATTTTAATTATAAAGGTAAAAAACTTACAGGAATGAAAGGTTACTATATAAATGTATTAATTACAAATGATAAAACGATTGGAAAAGATGGCATAATAATGGATAAAACAGGTGTAGTATATTGGGGAGAAGATGGTTCAGATAATGGTAAAAAGTTACCAGAAGGATCATATGAGCAACCTGCAAATGAAGGATTGTTTAAGATATATAAAAATCCATATTTTAATCCAAATTACAAGGAAGATCACAAACCTTCACCATATTTATTAGCTATAAAACAATTAAGTAAAAATTCAGACTATATTGAAAGTGGAGAAAGAATACATTTTAGTCATTGGTCAGAAGGATGTATAATATTATCAGGATATGGTCAAGGAGAAGATATATATAATTATTTAAAAGATAAAGTTAATAATGGAGAAGAAGTTTATTTTGCCCATGGAGTGGTTGATTTAAGAGATAAAGAAGAAAAAGAAGAATTTCAAATAAATGGAAAAGGTTAAAAAGGGGGAAAAAATGATTAAGAAAAACAATTTAAAGATATTAATAATATTTTTAATAAGTATTTTATTAATAATATTAACATCCTGTAAAGAAAGCAACAAAACCACAAAGAAAGAGGAAGATGTAAAAAAGGAAACAAAAGTTGAAAAGAAAGTAGAAGAAAATAACAACGAAGAGGTAAAGAAAGTAGAGGAGAAAAAAGAGGTAGAGAAAAGGCCAGAAGGAGCCTATTTATGGGAAGAAGTTCCAGAGATAAGAGAAGATTTTGCCCAAAAAATAGAGATAAAATATGCAATTGTTTATGTAGATGGAATAGCTAAATATTTTGATCCTTACAATATATATTATGAGCCACCACATTGGTCACAAATTACTGATTCACAAATGTGGCTTAATATTGAATATAGAAAGAAATTTAAAAGTCCAATAAAAAATTTTAAAATTGATTGGGATGTATGGGGATTTGGAGGTAAAATAGAAAAAGGAAAAAGAGATATATTACGGGTATATGATCAAAAAGGTAATAGTCCAGTTGAAGAAGATTCTTCCAGTGAAAGGATATATTATTGGCGTATGAAAGGATATGGTTTGTATATAAGTAAGGATAAGAAATGGTGGTATCCTGTAGAATTTAAGTTAATAAGCAATAAAAAAAAGTTATATCCTTATTTTAATTCACTATATGCTATTGAAGAGGAGCATACTGGACCAATATTTATATTATCAACAATATATTTAAAGTGTCCATTTTTTGAAGGTGTATATGATATAATAAGTTTTATAGGTACATAAAGGAGAAATAAATTAATTTTATATTTTAATGATAATTATATTTTATTAAAAAAACATTTAATAATGATAGTACATATATTACCATATAAAAAAGATATCTAACTTTGATTTTAACATTAACAAAAATAATGAAAAAATTTATATAGATTATTTATAAAGTTTATTTTTCAATATTTAGACTAAAATAAAATTAATATTTAAAATACATATGGAGGAAAAATAAATGCAAGTAATAAAAAAGATTAAAATGATTTTTATATTTTTTATTCTATGGGTTATATCAATAACTATAATGGCTTCAGACTCTGATAATGTTGTAACCTATAAAATGAATATGGAAAGAAATGGATATATAAATACTAATGGAATAAAAAATAAACCTAAAATAATATATAAAGTTAAAATACAAGGTTTATTTGTAAAAACTCCTATAATTGTAGATAAAATGATTTATATTAGTAGTGATTCATACTTATATGCTATTTATGCAAATGATGGTAAAATTAAATGGAAAAATTATTATAAATATGGTATAAGTTTGCCACCTACATATTATAATGGTAAATTAATAATATATGCAAATAATATGCTTCAAGTTTTAGATGCAACAACAGGAAAGGAAGTTTGGACAATTGAATTAAAAAGAGCAGCAATATCTTCTCCTGTAATTTATAATAATATTTTATATGTAGGAATAGAAGATTATTCTTCTATGGATAAAGAGTTTGATGAATTTCCTCTATGCAAATTGTATTCTATAGATATAAACAATGGTAAGATTTTATGGGAGAAAAATTTTGGTTATGGTCTATTATCATCAAATATTGCAAGTGATAGTAAAAATTTGTATTTTAGTATAACATCTTATAATTTTATATCTTATCGTTTTATTGCAATAAACAAAGCCATTTCATTTAATATTAAAACAAAAAAGATATTATGGGAAACAGATTTAAAATTGGAATTACCAGAACCTATAGAACCAACAGTAGGGGATAAATTAATTTATTTTACAACGAATGATTCTATATTAATAGCAATTAATAAAAGCAATGGAAAATTAATTTGGAGATTTGAAAAGACATATCCTTATACTGAAGATAGTACTCCCAGTATTTTTAATAATAAAATATATGTTGGTTTAGGTGAAAAAAAATTTTATATTTTTAATAGTGAAACAGGAGAAATATTAAAAACAATTAATTTAGAGAGATGGATTTATTATCCTTCCTGCATAACCAATAATAGTATAATTTTTGTAGCAGTAAATTCAGATTATAATCCAAAAAGTAAAATTTATTCAATTGATTTAAAAGGTGAAAATGTATTATGGGAATATGAGATTAATGATTGTATATTAACAATGCCAGTTGTATCAGATGGAAAAATATACTTTGGAGCAGCTGATTCAAAGAATCCTAATATTTGTTATTTATATGCAATGGGGGAGAAAGAATAAAACTAAATTTTTTAATAAAATTTACCCCTGTAGTTGGTGCAGTTAATAATAAAATTGAAAATTATTAAATTTTTATTAAATAAATATAAACAAATATATATATTATAATTGAAATTTTTTGACTGGATTGTAGTTATCAAAGACAAAAAAGATTAAACTTTATTTTAGACTTAATGTAATAAAAGGTTAAATAAAAGAATTACATAACTACACTAAGGAGAAAAATTTCAATTATGATATAATACTTATTATTTTAAAAATATTTTAATAATTTCAATTTTATTATTGGCAAAAATTATGCAATGATTGGAGTAGTAAGTGGATTACAAAAATATGCAAGAAAAATATCAGAAGGAACAATGAAATTAGGAGATTGGATAGGAGCAATAACATCAGGACTAATTGGAGGTGTTGTAGGAGCAGCAATAGGAACTGGCTTTGCAATAGTTTCACCTTTGGCACAGATGCCAAAAACCTTTATAAATAGGCTTAAAGGTAAGAAAGCAGTAATGTTAGTAAATGATAAACCTTTTGAATCTAATGGGATGAAAGGTATAAGGAGTATATTAAGAGGATTAACAGGTTTAATTTATTTCACAATGGGATATGATTTTGAGATTGTTAATGTGGAATTTAATGAAAGTGATCTTTCAGGTACAAAAAAAGAAAAAGAAGACCAAATTGCAAATATAATAAATTCTAAAATAAAAGAAATAAATAATGATAAGAATGTTGATACAGTAATATTGGGATTTCATGGTAACAGTGATGGAACAATAGCATTATATTCAGATCAGGCAAAAAGAAATAGAGATGCAAAAAAAGTTGATATTAGCAAATTAAATAAATTTGCAAGTCATATAAAATATGTAATAGTTTCAACATGTTATGCTACATTAGAAGAACCTAAAATATATCGTCCAAAAGAAAAAAAATCTATGGGTAATAAACAATATTATCAAAATACATTTGGAACAGATAGAACACTATTTACCTATGGAAGAGATAGTTCAGGAAGTGGATATGAATCAGCGGATTTTCTATATGTTGCAAATATGTATTATAGTCCGAATAAATTATGGAAAGTTCCAACACCAGAATAATAATAAAAAATTAAAAAGGTGATAAAATTATGAATAAAATAAAATTAATAATATTTTTAATAATAGTACTAATATTTTTATCATTTGAGGATGGATGTAATTTAAAAAAAGAAATAAATCCTGTTTATAACATGTATTTTACAGATAATGTTGAAGTTGAAAAAGTTGTAAAAATAGATTTAGAAGATTTTGAAAGACCTTATGATGAAATAGTTTTAATAAAAAATAATTATTATATAATTTATAAATATATTATAAAAACAATAAAGATAAATGATGATGAATCAAAAAAAAGAGGTTATGTCAATAAAAATGTGTAAATTAGTTATAATTCTAGAATTATAACTAATTTCGCCTCCCGATGAAAATATTGACATTAACCATAAATTTTTTTTAGCATTAAGTCAAGCTCATATTTTGCCTGACCAAACCCCCTTAATATTCTTTCTTCCCATCTATTTTCATAATCTTTTAATATTAAAAATAAAAGTTTCTCTGCTGATTCAACTGTTGGAAAACTATTCTTACCTTTTATTCTTTTCCTTACTTCTTCATTTAATCTCTCTATCCAGTTTGTCGTATAGATCTGTCTCCTTATACTTTCCGGAAATTCATAAAATGTTAACATATAATCCAATACTTCTTCTAAATCATTAACTAACTTCTTATACTTCCTTCCCCATTTTATTTTAAATTGTTCAAAATAAACTAGTGCTTCTTCCTTCCTATTTTGACTGTAAACCTTTTTAAAGTCTAATAATATTTCTCCTCTATCTCTTACCCTTACTCTTGTTGATATGTTCCTGCTTAAATGATATATACATCTTTGTATTTTTGATTTAGGGAAATTGTTGCTTATTACTTCTTCTATACCCCTTAAACCATCTGTTACAAACAACAATACCTTTTTTACTCCTCTTGCCTTTATATCTTCAAATATTTCATTGTAAAAACTTGCACTCTCTGTTGGATTTATGTAAAACCCTAATATCTCTCTTTTCCCTTTTACATTTACTCCTAATAAAAAATAGATTGCTTCTTTAGATACTGTATCCCTCCTTATGTTTACATGCATTGCATCTATAAATATTACATAATAACTTTCTTCTAATTTCCTGTTTTTAAATCCTTCTATATCTTTTTTTACTTTCTCTGTTATATTAGATATCGTTTCTTTACTGTACTTCATCCCATATATATCTTTTATATGTTCTGATATATCTTCTGTAGATAATCCTTTTGCATACAATTTTATTATTGTATCATCTATATTTTCAAGCCTTCTCTTATATCTTTCCAATATTGCAGGATAAAACCCATTCCTTGCTCTTGGTACTTCTAAGTTAATAATTTTTCCATGACTTGTGTCTAAATCTCTGTACCTTTTACCATTTCTGTAATTTTCTTTTTCTGTTTCTCTATCATATTTTTTATAACCTAAAACAGTATCTATTTCATTTACCATTAAACTTTCATATCCATATTTCAATATTGATAACATTAATTCTTTTGTTTTGTCAGGATTTTTAATAAAATCTTCTAAAACCCCTTGACTTTCTAAAAATTTAGCTAATTCTTTACCTAAATTGTTCATTTTTTTGCCTCCTGATGGTTTGTTTTTTTGTACATATTTTTTTCATCGGGAGGCAATATTTTTTATTTATTTGCTTTAAGCAAACTTATTCTCTCTTTTACACACTTTTATTTATAGCATGTCAAAAGATGATACTAATTATTATTTATTTAAATATAATTTTAAAAATAATACAAATTATAAATATAAAATTACAAAATTAATTTTTAATAAATATAAACAATTTGGATTATTATTATATGATAAAGATAAAGATTTATTTGAAATATTATTTCCAAATTTAGAGGTTGTTTATATAAAATTAGAAGATAATGGTATAAAAATATTAAAAAGAATAACTAAAGATAATAAAGAAACAATACATTATGGCTTTTGGGGAAATAATGAAAATTATAAAAATGGAAGTAAATTTATGTTATTATTAGAAAGATATAAACATTTTAACTACTACTTAACCCATGAAGGATATGAAGATTATAAGAAAGGATTAATAAGTGAAAAAGATAAAAATAAATATTTAATATTTTATGAAATAAATCTTGATACAGGGGAAAAAGAGGGAGTTTATAGGATTAAAATTAAATATAGTTCTTTTGTAGACTATATTAAATTTTATAAAGATAAATTATTAATAGATTGGGATTTATATAAAAAAGTTAATCATAAATATATTTTTGAAAAAGATTTGTCAAATACTGTTTTAAAACTATTAACAAATGAGATAGAAAATTATTCAAGATCTTATGAAATGTTAAAATGGATAGAGTCTTTTAAAAAATTATATGGTATAAAAAACAACACTTTTGGAAATATCGAAAATATAAAAAAGATGAAAAAAATTCTCTCTAATAAAGAATATATAAAAACATTAGATAAAAAATATATAGAAACATTAAATTTTAATAAAAAAGATATTTTTGAAAATTATAAGTATGGTTATGGTGGTTTACTATATTTAGATTTAGAGAAAGGGATAGTAAAAGGTCTTGTAAATTATTTAGATGCTACATATTACCATTCTGGAGCATCACCACAATTAGAAATAGTAGGAAAGATAAGTAATAAAGAAATAGTATTATTGTATAATAATAGGGGAGGATTTGTAGCAATAGATTCAAATGATAAAGAAATATTAAAAATGGGAGATTTTGGATATTATTTGATATGGTTAAAAGTAAAAGATAAGGTGTTTAAATAAAAAAAAATAGATAAAATTTATCCTAGTGGTAGGTGCAGTTAATAATAAAATTGAAATTAGTATTTATAATGAATATTAAATAAAAATAAATTAAAGTTATATATATTTATCTATCATTGTTAAAATTTTTCGAGTGGATGTCAGTTGCCAAAGGCTAAAGAGAATAAAATATTGATTTTGTTATAAATGTTTTAAAAGTATAAACTAAAAGAATTACATAACTGCCTTAATGAGAAAAATTTTAATAATGATAGAAACTATTATTACTTTTAAAATATTTTAATAATTTCAATTTTATTATTGGCAAAGAGAAGTTTATTAAAAATTGCTTTTAAAAAATTGTTATTATTATAAAATTTAGATACAATTAAATTAATTAATAGTATATTGAATTTTGGTAAAAGATTATACATTGGATAAAATAATAATAATAATAATTTATATTTTTTTATAGATTAAATTTTTAAAATCATTTATTATGAATTTAAATTATTTTAATAAGGAAAAGATATGAAAATTTTGCATACAGCTGACCTTCACTTATTAAATATTAATGATGAAAGATGGAGAGCTTTAGAGGAAATAATAAAAAAAGCTAATTCTGAAAAAGCTCAATTACTTGTTATTTCAGGAGACCTTTTTGACAGTGAAGAAGCTATGGAAAAATTAAGAGATAAATTAAGACAATTGTTTGAAATAGCTAAATTTACAACAATTATAATTCCAGGTAATCATGATTTTCAAGCATATAGAAAAGGATTATTTTTTGGAAAAAATGTAAAAATTTATACAACAAATGAGAATATAGAAGTCTTTAATTATGAAAATGTAAAAATTATCCTTTTTCCATTTGAAGAACTTAATGAAGAGATGATATTTGAAAAACTATTAAAACTTAATTCTAAAACCTCCAAAGAGTTTTTAAATATACTTGTATTTCATGGAGAATTAATCGATTCTTTTTATTCAAGGGATTCATTTGGTATGGAATCAGCAGAGGGGCAAAAAAGATATTTGCCTGTAAAATTGTCATATTTTGAAGATTTAAATTTTGATTATATATTGGCAGGACATTTTCATAAAAATTTTAATATTTATAGTTTTAAAAATAGAAATAATAGAGAAGGTTTTTTTATCTATCCAGGTTCCCCTGTTTCAATAACAAAAAAGGAAACAGATGTAAGAAAAGTTTGTTTAATTGATACTGAATTAAATGATAATCTGGATAATATAAATAATAAAAACAATGTTGATAATAAAAGAAATGATAATAATATAATAATTAATCTTCCAGAAGAGGTTTTACTTAATACTTTTACATATTTTGAAAAAGTTATCAATGTATCAAATGATTTTGATAATCTAAATGATTTATTTGAAAATATTAATTCAACATATTCTCATTTTATTAGTATTAATCCTGATTCTAAAATACTTTTACAATTATCTGGATTTATAAATAGTGACAAATTGGGTATAACTGAAGCTGAGTTACATAGTAAAATTATAGATTATATTAAAAACTACAAAAACATAATTCTTGAAGCTTTTGAAGTTAAGGATATTTCTAATATTATTGAAAATGAAATCTATAAAAAAGTTATAGAAAAAATTGAACAAGTAGATGAGTTTGAAGAAACTAAAAAAGAAAGATTAAAAAGATTGTTGATTAAAGCATTGTCCAATACTCTTTATAAGTAAAATAAATCTTAGTTAATTAAATGGATTTCAATCAAATAATAAAAATTTAAAAATATCTTTAAAAAAATAGGTTAAGCGAAAGGAGAAAAAGTGAGACTGGTAGAATTAAATATAGATAATTATGGCCCCTTAAAAGGTTTAAAAATAAATAATTTTTCCAATTTTAACCTGATATGGGGTTTTAATGAAAGTGGAAAAACATTAACTGTTGAAGCTTTAATAAGATTTTTATTGGGTAGAAAAGCAAATGTAAAATCATTAAATTTATTTGAAAATCTTGAAAGAGTGGATGAATACCCCAATGGTTACTGTGTATTTGAATATACTTTAAAAGATGGAACTAAAACAAAGATAAAATTTCCTCAGGATAAATTTTTTGTTGATGTATTAAGTCAAAAGTTTGAAAACAAATTTAAAAAAGAATATCTGAATCTTTCAATTAAAGATTTTCGTAACATTTTTATTATTAGAAATAGTGACCTAATTATTCCTGAAGAAAATAACTTTTATATTGATATTACTTCAAAACTTACAGGATTAAATTCTAATTTAATAAAAAATACAATAGATGAGATAAGAAAAATTAGTAACCTGACAGAAAAAGATAACTTTAAAAATACAGAAGGTTTAAAATTAAAAAGTAGAATGGATAATTCTAAAAGGTTAATTGAAAAAATTTCTTTATACAAAAATGAGATAAAACAAAATCAATATGATGAACTGGAAAAAAAATATTTTTTTGTTAAACAGAAGATTAAAATATTAAAAGAGAAGGTTAAAGACCTGGAAAATGCAAGGAATAAAGAAAAATATTTAAATTCGAAAAATATTATTGAAAAAATTGAGAGTAATTTAAAAAAAATAAATGATTTTAAAAATATAAAAGATAATGATTTTGAATTATGGAAAAAAATGGAACAAAAAATTGAAATATTAAATAAAAATGAATTAAGTATAAAAAATGAAATATCCAATCTAGAAAATTCAATAAATGAACTTGAAAATTTAGAAGATGAACTGGATCAAAAAAATAATGAGTTTAATTATAAAGAGCAGGTTATAAATCAAATTGTTTCCCCATCTGTTGAAGAGTATAAAAAAAATAAAGCTAAATTTGAAGGTTTGCAAGTAAAACTAAAAAATTTAAAAAAGGTTTTTAAAAAAATATCATTAATTTTATTTGTATTGATAATAATATCTTCAATAATACCTGTGTTTAATTTTATTAACAGCCACTTAAAATTAAATTTTTTTAATTTTTTAAAAATAATTAAGGATTTTAAAAATATTAATATTTTAGATTTATTCATAACTTTTTTACCCATTTTATTTATTTTCATTTTATTTATTTTAGCAATTATATTTTTAATAAATTTAATAAATTGGTTCAGAATGGAATATATAATTTCTAATAAACAATCTAACTTAAAGAAAAATTTAGAAATAATTAATTTTAAATTAAAAGAATTAGCATTGAATGGTGGAAATATTGATAATATTTTAATGAGTCTGGATAGATTTAGACAGGAAAAGAAAATTTTTGATGAAAAATTTAATAAATTTAATTTTGAGTTAGAAGCAAAAAGGGACAAATTACATAATGATTTAAATAATAAACTCCAGGACATTATTGGTGAATATAATATGTTAGAAAGTGAAATAGAAAGAATAAAGAAAAATTCAAATATTTCTACATTAAAAGAGTATGAAGAGAAAATAATGCAAAAAACAAATTTAAAACTGGAGATATCAAACCTATTGAGTTCTATTATAGCTATTTTAGATTTAGAAAGGCAATTAACAGATAGAGGTAAAAGAATAATTTCAATGTTAAGTTATTCTAAAGATTTTTTAAATTCAAAAGAATTTTTTGATTTGATAAATTTTATTAAAAAAAATATTAATAACTTAAAAGTTTATGAAACTTTTAAAAAGGATATAAAATATAGTGAGGAGCTTTATAATAAATTGAACATTGATATTGAAAATTTTGTTGAAAATTTAGATGAAATTGAAACAAAGTTAAAACTACACAGGTCAAAATTAGCTGAAATAGAAAGGGAAGCAATAAACATATTTGGTGATGGAATTTTTTGTAGTACAAGTGATGATTTAGATGAAATTAATAGAAAACTTGAAAATTTTATTAAAGAAAATGAAATTGTAAGAGAAGATGCTATTGATCTAATTTCAATTCTTACAAAGATTGATAATGAAGAAAAGGAAAAGATTAAAAATATTATAGATGATAATAAAGAGTTATCATCAATGTTTAGAAAACTTTCAAATAATAGGTATAAAGAAGTAATTTATGAAATGGATGAAAACATAAACCAATCTTCAATTTTTGTAAAAACAAAAGATGATATTGTTCTTGATGTAAACAAATTATCATCTGGAACTTTTGATCAACTTTATTTCTTATTAAGGGTAACTATTGCAAATATGTTAATGCAAAAAGAAAAAGGTTTTTTTATATTCGATGATCCTTTTATTAAATCTGATCCTGTTCGATTAAAAATAATGCTTGATTGGGTTATAGAGTTATCTAAAAAAGGATGGCAGATACTATATTTTTCATCAAAAGGGGAGGTAAAAGAAACATTAAAAAATCATATAAATAGCAAAAATATTAATCTGATTGAGATAAAAAAAATATAAATTTAAAAAACAATTCCACCATAACCAACAAATGAAGATGAAGGATATATATCATATGAAGATTTATATTGAATAAGATATCCTTTTGTTTTATTATGTTTTTTAGCAATATTCATAATTGCTACAATGCTTCCAGGAGAACAGGTACTTTTTTCATTAGCTGAAATTGTAAAAATTTTATCTACATCAAGCTCTAAAATATGATCTAAAAGTCTTTTATCATTTTTCTTTGCCCATTGATAACCCTTAATTCCTACACCTGCAGGATTGAAACCATAATTGGGTCCATAGTGGGTTAAATCAGCAGATCCAATGTAAATAGCATTTGAGATTTTATTTGAAATAAATTCTGAGATAAGTTCTGCGGTTTCATCTGCAGGAGGATAAATAGCAACAATTTTTGAATCAGGGAAAAAATATTTAACAAAAGGAAGATTTATTTCTATAGTATTATCATTGAAATAAAAGTTTTCATCTATACACATAAATTTTTCTTTTAATTCTTTAACCATGGTTTTGTCAACAGAAATTTCACCAAAAGGGGTTTCTAAAAAGTCATAGTTTAATATATAAGGTTCAGTATTAGGAGGCATATGACCGCCAAAAAGAACAACAACTTCAGGTGTTTGTTTGTAATTTTTTTGAATTTCATAAAAAACTTTTACACCAACCTCACCTGAAAATTCCCAGCCTGCATGTGGAACAATTCCACTATCAAGTTTAGTAGATATCTGGCTTGAATAATTTGATAAAAAAAGTTTTATTGTTTTTTCACATTGAAGTTTATCTTTAGGGTACCAACCAGCTGGCAACATCATCCTTCTTATACTCATAACCCCTCCTAAATCATTATTAATTATAAAATAATAATAGAAAAAATCAATTTTTTGTTGCTTTTAAAAGTATTTTTTATTATATAATTTTATTAAGAAAAATACTAAAATAATTAGGATTAAAAGTTGTTTAAAGTTATAAAATAAAGTTGTATTGTTTTTATAATAAAATGTTTAAAATGATTCAATTCAACATATATGAAAAAAATTATGAAAAATTAAAATTTAAAAAAAATTTAAAAGAGTTAAAAAAGGGAGAGAAGGTGAAAATTAGTAAAGATATAATTGTAATAGTTATGATTATTGCTGTGTTAACTTTTATTTCAACAACACCAAATATTGAAAACAATCAAAATGTTACAGAAGTTAAAGAGGTTAGTAATGATAAAATAATTAAAGTTAATATGGAAGTTAATAATTCATTAATAATAAAACAATATAAAGTTTTTGAAAGATACGGGTCACAAAAGTTTTTGTTAAAATATGAAAGTTTTTTTCCTGTTGTAAAAATGCTCGAAAAAATACTTAAAGAAAATAATCTCGATCCAGATCTTGTATTTTTAGCATATATTGAATCAGAATTTACAATATCTGCTAGAAGTCATAGAAATGCAGTTGGATTATGGCAGTTCACATCTTATACAGGAAGAGAAATTGGATTAAGAATAAATAAAACTATAGATGAAAGAAAAGATATTTATAAATCAACTCTAGCTTTTGTTAAGCATTTTAAGTTTTTATATGAATATTATGAATCTTTAGATTTAGCTCTTGCAGCTTATAATTGTGGAATTGGAAGATTAAACAAAGCAATTAAAGAGGGTAAAACTAAAGATTTCTGGCAATTAGTCAAACTTGGTCTTTTACCTGTAGAAACTAAATATTATGTTCCTAAATTTTATGCAATTGTAAAATGGGTAAATGACAATAAAGATAAATTTGATTTTGAATATTCTTCAAATTTAGTTGTTGCAAAGACAAATAGTTCTACCAACTTATATAAAGTTTTTGATTTAAAAAACAAAACAATTAAAGATACAATTTTTAATTACAATAAACATATATATAGCTATAAAATTCCTTCAAACACATATATACTACTTCCTCAAGAATTATTATGGGAAAAAAATCACAATCTCAATAAATTAAATATTGTATATTATTTTATTCCTGATATATTTGAAATGAAATTAAATAATTATTTAAACAACAAAAGTACTAACTTAAGTATCAACAAAAATGGTGCTTTTTCAGACTATTTAAACTTATCTTTTTCAGTAGTTTTCAATAAAAATATAAAGGAGTAGTTATGAGTGAAACAACTATTTATGATGAATTTCTTTCTTCAACAATTAGAAGAATGAAAAAATCTGTTATTAGAGAATTATTAAAATTAGTAGCTAAACCAGAAATAATATCTTTTGCTGGTGGGCTTCCTGCTCCAGATACTTTTCCAGTTAAAGAAATTGAAGAAATAACAAGAAAAATTTTGCAAGAAGATGGAAAAAGATTGTTACAATATGGCCCAACTGAAGGTGATGAAGAATTAAAAAAATTGCTTATTGAAAGATTTATGAAGCAAACAGGTATGAAAAATCTTAATAATGATAACATTTTAATAGTTTCAGCTTCCCAACAGGCATTGGACATTGTATCAAAAGTATTTTTAGACCCAGGTGACAATATACTGGTTGAAAGACCATCATATATTGGGGGATTAAGTGCATTCAACTCTTATAAAGCAAATATGATTGGTGTTAGTTTAGAAGATGATGGATTAAATATAGAAGAACTTGAAGAAACTTTAAAAGATATTTATGAAAAAAGGGGACAGACAATTAAATTTATGTATGTGATTCCTGATTTTCAGAATCCTGCAGGTGTAACTACATCAAAAGAAAAAAGGGAAAAGATATTAGAATTAGCTGAAAAATACGACTTTTTAATTATTGAAGATTCTCCATACAGAGAATTAAGATATTCTGGTGAAGAGCAACCTTCTATGTTTGCTATGGATGGTGGAAAAAGAGTAGTTGCTTTATTTACATTTTCAAAAATATTTTGCCCTGGTTTAAGATTGGGATGGATTATAGCACCTAAAGAGTTAATCCAGAAATTTATTGTTGCAAAACAGGCTATGGATCTATGTACACCTCCATTTAACCAGGCAATTGCAAGAGAATATGTTAAATCAGGTAAAATTGATAAAAGAATCAAAGAAAATATTGCACTTTATACAAAAAAAAGAGATGCAATGTTAGCAGCAATGGAAAAATATTTTCCAAAAATTGAAAACTTACATTGGACCAAACCTGAAGGTGGATTATTTTTATGGGTAACACTACCTGAATATATGGATTCTGATAAAATGTTTTTTAAAGCAGTTGAAAATAATGTTGCATATGTTGTTGGTTCGGCTTTTTATGGTGAATCTCCTGCTAAAAACTGTTTTAGAATGAATTTTTCTTATCCTTCTTTTGAAGAAATTGAAGAAGGTGTTAAAAGACTTGCTAAAGTAATTGAAAATGAGATTAAATAGTTAATTTTTGGAGAATTTATGAAACATTTTGCACAAAGAGCTGAAATTAGTGACTCTGCTACTTTAAAAATAAACAATGATGTAAGGGTTCTTAGAGATGGTGGTGTTGATATAATTCCTTTTGTTGCTGGGGAACCAGATTTTAATACACCAGATATTATTAAAGAAGGTGCAATAGATGCTATTAACAATAATTTTACTCATTATACCAATTCTGCAGGAATTTTAGAGCTGAGAAAAGCTATTGCTGATAAGTTGAAAAATGAAAATAACCTTGAATATTCAGTAGACGAAATAATTGTATCTAATGGTGCAAAACAGGCAATTACAAATGCATTACTTGCTATTATTGATGATAAAGCAGAAGTTTTAATTCCATCTCCATATTGGGTATCATATAAGGCTATGGTTGATATATGTGGAGGTATTGCTAATATTGTTGAAACTAAAAAAGAAAATGGTTTTAAAGTAACTGTAGAAGATTTAGAAAAACAATACAATGAAAATTGTAAAGCTATAATTTTAAACAGCCCCACTAACCCTACAGGGGCTGTTTATAATAAAGATGAATTATATGCTATTGGTAATTTTTGTGTAGAAAAAGATATTTTTATCATTTCTGATGAGATTTATGAAAAATTAATTTACGATGGTTTTAGACATATTTCTATAGGTTCACTTTCAAAACAGATATTTGAAAAAACTATTACCATTAATGGATTTTCTAAATCTTATGCTATGACTGGCTGGAGATTAGGTTATTCTGCAGCACCAAAAGAAATAACAAAAATAATGAAAAAATTTCAAAGTAATACAACTTCTAATGCTTCTTCTATAAGTCAATATGCTGCTTTAAATTCTTTCAAACTTGATAAATCATATTTCTCAAACTTAATAAATATATTTACTCAAAGAAGAGATTATATTTATAATAAATTAAAAAATAATAAATACCTTGATATTATTTTTCCACATGGTGCATTTTACTTTTTTATTGATATTTCAAAATTATTTGGACATGTTTATAATAGTAAAGTAATAAAAAATGATATAGATTTTTATAATATTCTTTTAAATGATGCAAAGGTAGCTGTAGTTCCTGGTTCTGCTTTTGGTAATGGTAATTGCATTAGAATGTCATATTCTTATTCTTTAGAAACGATTGCTAAAGGGATTGAAAGAATATTAAATATTTTAAATAATATAAAATAAGTAAAAAAATTGTAAATTATGCCAAAAATAGAAAAAGCTTTTCTAATCTTATTGATAATAATTGCTTTGTTATTATTGATTTTAGCTTTAAAAAATAGTAATACTGAACCTGATGAAGTTTTTAAAAATCAATTAAAGTTAGAAAATACTATAAACAAATCAAATATCTATAAAAATGTAAAAATTATTAACTTTGATAAAAGTTTTACTTTAGAAAAAATTGATCTGAATAATGAAAATGAATTGATCCAATCTTTGTTATTTAAAACAGAATTATTAAATATTTCCAGTTCTCAGATTTTAAATATTTTACCAAGAATTGAAAATCTTTCTAAAATAAAAAATCTAACTACAAAAGAAGTTACTACACTTTTTCCATGGGAAATACCATTATCAAACCTGAGTAATATAAAATTTAGTGAACCTATAAAAAACTTTTATTTTAGAAATTCTGAATCCATATATCCTGGTGCTACAAGATATTATAGACATGGTATTCATAGGGGTATTGATTTTTCAGATTTGAAAAATGGAATGATTGCTAAAACTGGAGAACCTATTTATGCTATTTATCCTGGAAAAATTGTTAAAATTAAAAATACTCATAAAGAATTTGCTAATGAAGAAAAATTTTATAAATTAAAATTACTATCTAAAAAATACTATTATACACATGAGGATTATCTTGATTTTTTTAGAGGTAATCAGATTTATATTAGAAATGGCAATATGTTTTTTATTTATGCACATTTAGATCGAGTTAATAAAAAATTAAAATTATACCAATATGTAAAAAGTGGTGAATTACTTGGATATATGGGTAATACTGGTGTTGAATATATGGGAGTTAGAGCACATTTGCATCTGGAAATATATTTTGGAAATTTTATTATTGGTATTAATAGATTTAGAAGGCCATTTGAAAAAAGTTTAAAAATTTATAAGAAATTATTTAATTATAAGGATTAATGTTATCTAATTAAATTAATTAATAAACTGCTATATATCCATCACATCTTTTTTCAGTACCTCCGATATATACCCCATTTTTGTTACAAAGTATTATTTGTCCTCTACCAAATCCCCCTTTTGAAGTAGATATTTTTATTTTATGTCCAAATTTTATTAATTGTTGTACAATGTATTTATCAAAATCATCTTCAACAATAATATCTTTTCCTAATGTCCATTGCCATCTGGGACAGTCTAGAGCTTCTTGAGGATTCATATTGTAATCAATCAAATTAGAGATAATTTGCAAATGCCCTTGTGGTTGCATAAAACCACCCATAACACCAAAAGGACCAATTGGTTTTTTATTTTTTGAAATAAATCCTGGTATTATTGTATGATATGGTCTTTTTAATGGTTCAAGATGATTAGGATGATCTAAATTTAAATTGAAATTTGCTCCTCTATTATGTAAAGCAATTCCAGTTCCTGGAATTACAATACCGGATCCAAAACCCATATAATTGCTCTGAATGAACGATACCATATTTCCATCTTTGTCAGTTGTTGCTAAATAAACAGTTCCTCCATCAAAATGGTGAACTTTTTCATAATCCTGTGCTTCTTTTTTTATTTTTTTTAGGTTATTTTTTAAAAATTCTTTTTTAAGAAGAGAAATGTAATCAAAATTGTAAAATTTTGGATCACTCACATGTTTTTTTGTGAAATAAAAACCTAATTTTAAAGATTCAATCATAAAATGGGTCTTTAAAGATGAATCTAAAGTCTTAATATTTTTATTATTTAAAATTCCCAGAGCAATTAATGCAGCTATTCCTTGAGTATTAGGAGGTAATTCATGTATTTCAAAACCTCTATAATTTATTGAAATTGGTTTAACCCATTCAGGTTGAAAATTTTTAAAATCATCAAACTCAAAAAAACCATTAGTTTTTTTAGAAAAATTAATAATTTTTTCAGTTAATTCTCCACTATAGAACGCTTCAGCATCTGTATTAGCTATCAATTCAAGGGTTTTTGCATGCTCTTTTAAGTGAAAAGTAGAACCTATTTTAAGAGGATATCCATTTTTAGAAAAAATTTTAAAAAAATAATTGTGTGTATTAAGATATTTTTTATATTCATTTTTAACAATTTGATTAAAAGTTCTGGAATTTAAATCTATTCCTTTTTCAAAATTTTTATTTTGTAGTAAATTTTTGATAAAGTGTGAAAATTGGATTTCATCTAAAAGTGATTTATATTTCTTTACTGCAAAATTCCAGTAATATCCAATAGTTGGAAATAGAGGAAATCCTTCTCTTGCATATTTAATTGTTGGTGTAAATAGATCTTTAAAATCTAATTTTCCAAATCTTTTTGATAATGCTAACCATCCTCTTACAGCTCCAGGAACAGTAATTGCTTCCCATCCAAATGGATTAATTATTGAATATTTTGATAATGGGAATTTGTTAATGTTTAAATTAGCAGGGGAATATCCAGAAGAGTTAATACCATAAAGTTCATTATTAAAATTTACAATTGCAAAATTATCTCCTCCAATACCATTTGAAGTAGGTTCAACAACTGTTAATGCAATAGCAGTACCAATAGCAGCATCTATAGCATTTCCACCTTTTTTTAAAATTGAAATTCCTATTTGTGCTGCAATAGGATTGGAAGTAGCAACCATACCATATTTTGCCATTAAAACATTTCTTTTAGATGGGTATCTATAAGATAAATTATCAAAATTCATGATATTATCCTTTTTTTATATTAATTCTATATTTTATATTTTACTTTATTATTATTATTATTATCCTTTTTTTACTTTATTATATTATAATTTATAAAATTGTCTTAATTTTACCAATTAGTTAATTTTATTAATTTTATTTCTTTTTTATCCTTTCTCAATATGATTTTTTTAAAAATATTTTATTTTTGCATTTTTACTTTTATATAAGGTTGTTTGTATTTTGTTTTTATTCAATTTTTTAGAGAAAAAAAGTTTTATAAAAACAATATTAATAAAATATTTAAAACAATTATATGATGAAACATATTTATGTAAATATGTTATCTGGTTTTATTTATATCATGGGCATAAATAAACTAGCAACAAAATAATAATTCTAAATTTAAGTTGAAATAATTAAGTTTTTTAATTTTATGTTAAAATATTTATGTTTTTTGGTTCTCTTTCATAATGTATGGGTAATTACTCTAAGCCACTTGTAATTTGTTATATTTTTAACATAACCTAATCATTATCTTTAAAACTTTATCTTTTTTTAATTATGCTTTTATTATTGTTTTCATTAATTTTTTTATTATATTATTTAAACCTTGTTACTTTATTATTAGATATTGGGTATATCTTTTTTACAAATATTTTTAAATTTTTATATTCACTTAATAAAAACATATTCAATCGGTTTAATAGTATTTTTAATTTTTTTTTAATGTATATATTTTGTTAAAAAAAACTTAAAATTTTTTTTATCCACACATTTTGAAATTGAACCTGTTTTTTAAATAATATTGAAATATTAGTAATTTAAAAAATGGATAAATTCTTTATTCTAAAAGATTCTTTTTAAATATGGAGTGATATAAAAATTATCTTGTTAATAGTTAATATTTTGTTTAAATAGAACAAGATAGTTATAATTTATAACTTTTATTATATATTTCTAAAATTGTTTTCAGGGGAGAATATGGAATATTTAAAGTATATTTTGATTTTTCTTGCAGGAATCGCAGCTGGATTTTTTAATGTTGTTGCAGGAGGAGGTTCATTAATAACTATCCCATCTCTTATATTTGCTGGATTACCTTCAGCAGTAGCAAATGGAACAAATAGAATAGCAATTTTATTACAAAATGCTGTTTCAATAAAAAAGTTTAAAGATAAAGGTTATTTTGATTTAAAAATTTCATTAATTTTAGGTGTTACTGCGATTATCGGTGCAGTTGCTGGTTCCTATATTGCAGTAGATATTAAAAGTGAATTGTTTAATAAGTTATTAGCTATTATAATGATTGGAGTATTATTTTTAACTTTGTTTGGTAATGTAAAATTAAAAAAAAGATTTACAGATGATGTTCAAGTGCATAATATAATTCCATTAGCTATAACTTTTTTATTTATAGGTTTTTACGGTGGTTTCATTCAGGCAGGGACAGGTTTCCTGGTTATCGCAGCATTTTCACTTCTGGGAAAAACAAATCTTGTTAAAACAAATAGTATAAAAGTTTTTGTAATTTTTTTATATACAATTCCTTCACTAATTATTTTTATAGTTAGTGGAAAAATAAACTGGATTTTTGGATTTATTCTTGCTGCTGGAAATATGATTGGAGCCTGGTTAGGGACAAATTTTACAATAAATAGAGGTGATAAATGGATAAGAATAATTTTAACGATAACAGTTCTAGCTATGGCAATTAAATTAATATTTTTTTAGTTCTATATTTAAATTAAATTTGAAAAAAACACAGATTGTATAATATTTAAAATAGAAAGCTAATGTAAAAAAAATTGAATCTATAGTTATAGATATATAAAAAAAAATAAAATTACAAAAAAATATATAGCAAAAATAAATTGAAATTATAATAAATTAAAAGTAAAAAAAATTAAGGATAAATTTAAATAAACAAATAGAATAAAGATATAAATAGAATAAAGGTATAAATAGATTAAAGATATAAAAACTGAAAAAGATTTAATAAAAACAAAATATTAATTTAGTTTATCAAAATATAAAATTTAATAAAAATTAATTTTAAAAATGATATTTTTAAGGATAATAAATGGAAGAATTTGATTATTCCTTTTTGAAAAATTATCCCCTTTTTGGAGGATTATTAGATCAACAAATAAAAGTTATTATCCCCTTTATTAAAAAGTATGTTTATGAAAAAGGTGCAATGATTTTAAAAGAAGGAGATTCAAATAATAAAATTTATTTTATTCTTGAAGGGGAAGTAGAAATTTATAAAACTGTGAAAGAAGGCAAAAAACAACTAAAAGAGCAGTTAGCTATACTCAAAAGAGGTGATAATTTTGGTGAAATGGAACTTATTGAAATTAAAAATGTTATTGCTTCAGTTAAAGCTCTAACAAAAACTGTAGTTTTAACCTTAACAAATGAAGATTTATTAAAAATTGAAAAAATTGATTTAAAAATTTTTGTAATGCTAATTCTTAATTTAGCAAGGGAATTATCTAGAAGGTTAGATAAATTAGATAGAATTTATGCACAATTACTTTCTAATTGTAAAAATTGTAAAAAATAAAATAATATTGCATTTATTTAGTTAAATGTTTATATATCTATTAATAAAAATATATATTGTAATTAAGGAATTATATGAAAATAGTTATTTTAGCTGCTGGTAAAGGAAAAAGATTACAATCAGAAAAATTTAACCTTCCTAAAGTTTTAAGAAAGATTAACAATAAACCTCTAATTGGTTATGTGTTAGAACAACTTGATTTTGTTGAAAAAAAAGATATTTATATTATAATAGGCTATATGGGACAAAAAGTAATAGATTATTGTTCCAGAGATTATAATTATGCATGGCAGACCGAACAATTAGGAACTGCTCATGCATTAAAACAAGCATTAATACAATATCCAGATCTAAATAGTGAGGAAATTATTGTATTAATGGGAGATATGCCATTTATAAAGAAAGAAACAATAAAATCTCTTATCGAATATAATAAAACAAATAAAAATGATATAACATTGATTTCCACATTTGTTGATTTACCCTCTTCATTTGGGAGAATTGTCAGAAATCAACATGAGGATTTAGTAAAAATAATAGAAGTTAAGGATGCAGATGAAAATATTTTAAAAATCAATGAGGTTAATACAGGGATTGCTATTTATAATTCTAAAGCATTAAATTTAATTGAACTCATTAAAAATAATAATAACCAGAAAGAGTATTATTTAACTGATTTAATCCACATAGGATTAAAAAATGGATTAAAAGTAAAAGTTTTACCAATAAAAGATAAGAATCAATTTTTAGGTATTAATACTTTAGATGATTTAGAAAAAGCATCAAGAATTTTAAAAACAAGCAGGGGGACTTAATGCCTTTAATTTTTATAGTTGATGATCAAATGTATATTAGACGAGTATTACAAATATCATTAGAAGAAAAGGGTTTTAAAACAAGGGAGTTTGAATCAGGAGTTGAACTTATCAAATTTATTTCAGAACCTGGTGAAACAGAAAAACCTGATCTGATTTTACTTGATATTATGATGCCTGAATTAGATGGTTTTGAAACATTACAAAAATTGAAAGAGTTTGCAAGTTATAGCAAAATACCTGTTATTATTATATCAGCAAGAAATCAAAAAGAAGATGTATTAAAAGCATTAAAATTGGGAGCTAAAGATTTTATAGTTAAACCATTTGATATGGTTAGTGTTATAAATAAAATAACTAATATAATAAATGGATAAATTAAAGTATATAATTATAATAATTAAATATTAGCTTCATGATTAATTGTAATAAATAATAAATAGATAAAAGTAAATAAAAACAAATATTAAAAAATATTAGGATATTAAAAAACAATAAAAAAAGAAAAAATTAAAAAAAATAGATAAATAAATTAAATAAAATAAAATATTGATTATTTTTATTTTCAAAAATAATAGTCTTGAATTGATGTAGATCATAAAAATAATACAAAATAAACAATAAAATAAAAAAAGATAATAAAAAAATAGTTAAAATAGAAAATAATTGTGAAAAAAATAATTTTAGATGTTTGTTGTGCACCATGTTTAAGTGGTGTGTATCCACAAATTAGATATAAATATGATGAAATTTATCTTGTTTACAATAATGATAACATGTGTTGTAAAACAGAATTTGATAAAAGATTGGATAATCTTTATCAATATTCAAAATTGTACAATATAAAAAATTTGATTGTTCTTGATTATAATCATGATAATTGGCTTAAATTTATAAAGGGAACTGAAGATGAAAGAGAAGGTGGAGCAAGATGTTTGTTATGTTTCAAATATAGGTTTTTAAATCTAAAAAAAGTAGTTAGAGATCTAAATGTTTCTCTGTTTACCACAACACTTACTATTTCCCCTTATAAAAATTTCAAAATTATTAATAAAATTGCAAATGAAGTGGAACCAATGATAAAAGCAAAATATGAACCATACAATTTCAAAAAGAAAGACTGGTATAAAAAATCAATAAAAATTTCAAGAGCTTTAAGATTATATCGTCAAGAATTTTGTGGTTGTGAATTTTCAAAAAGAGATTCCATTAAAGAGTAGTGTAATTATGTGAATTAATATAATAATGGAATGATTATGTTCTAAAAAAGTAAGATCAAAAAAACTATTAAAAAATCGGGATTTAATTCATGAAGAATACAAAAGAATTTATTAAAATTGTTGTACCATTAATTATTGTAATAGGTTTGATTGTTGTATTTATATTTATTCCAAAAACAAAAGAGGTATCAAAAACTGAAGTATTATTTTCAACATTTGTTGAAATAAAGATTCAAAGTAAATATCCTACCAGGAAAGTAGAAAAGGACATTTCTGATGTTTTTACATATGCAAAAAAAATTGGTGATGATATTGACTTTCATATTCAAAATTCGTATGTTGATAGATTAAATAAAACAAAATCACTTATAATTCCAGAAAAGTATTTGTATTTTTTTAAAACAAATTTTGATTATATTTCAAAAACAGAAGGTTATTTTAATCCATTTGTTAAGAATCTGGAAAAATTATACAATTATTTTAAAAAAGGTTCCGTTCCACCTTCAGATGATCTAATTAAAAAGGAGTTAGATAATATTTGGAATGCAAAATTTGTTTTAAATGGAAATAAATTAAACATATATGGCAATGTGTCTTTAGATTTTGGGGGAAGTGCAAAGGGTTATATTGTTGATAAAATATATGAAAAACTTGAAGTTTTAGGTTATAAGAATTTCTTGATCAATGCAGGAGGAGATATAAAAGTATCAGGAGATAAAAAACAATGGATAATTGGGATACAATCTCCTGTTAATGAAAATGATATTATTGCTTCTATAAAAATCAAAAATAGTTCAATAGTAACTTCAGGTAATTATGAAAGATATTTTGTATATAATGGTAAGAGATATTTTCATATATTGAATCCTTTTACAGGCAAACCAGATTCTGATTTAGCTTCGGTAACAGTAATAGAAAATTCTTGTTTTATAGCTGATATTTTATCTACAGCTCTTTTTGCTATGGGAAAAGATAAAGCAATTGAATTCATTAAAAAAAATCATTTGAAAGCTTTTATTGTTTGGTTTGATTTTAATAAAAAGATGTATTATTATGATAATGTGGGTGTTAACTTAAATTTTTAAGGAAAAATTATGAAAAATTTTTTTAAGAATCATTATTTGTTATATATTATAATTTATATAATTATTATTTTATTTATGCTTTTTTCCTTTTCAGGTTGTTTTACTAATTCAAATACTACTGATAAAATTATTGAAAAAGCTGACAATGTTAAAATAATTGTTATTTCCCCTATTCCTGGCGAAAAAGTTTACAAAAAGTTAAAGGTTAAATTTGTAGTTAGAAATTTAGCAAAAACGATTGTTGAAACCCGACTTTATATAGATAATGATATTGTAAGTATAAAAAAAGAGGGAGAATTTAGTTTTTTAGTTGATATAGATTTTTTAAAGGATAAAAAAGAATATAATATATTTGTTGGTGTTATTGATAATACAGGTACTGAATATAAATCAGAACCTGTTAAAGTTATTGTAGATTCAGATGTACCACAAATTATTTTATTAACTGATATTGATGAAAAAACAATATCTAAAATTCAGATTCTTAATAAAGAGATTATAGCAAAAAATGACTTTGATAAATTGGAAGTATATATAGATGGAAAACTATATAAAACTATAACTGATATTAACTCTGATATTGTTATTGATCCTGAAAAGATTGGTGATGGAGAACATAAAGTATATTTTAAAATTTACGATAAAAATAATAATTTCAAAAAAACTCAAAGTTCAAAGTTTATTGTAAAAAGTGCACAAAATACAAAATCAGATAAAACAACTGAAACAAAAAATGAAAGTTCTAATATTGAAAATGCAAATAATGAAACTAAACAAAATCAAGCACAAGTTAAAAAGGATGTGAACTCAGCAATAATAGTTTCTCCTGAAAATCATTCTGGTGTTTTAGCAGATTATTTAAAAGTAACAGTAAAAAATGCAAGTGGATTATATTTTGAAGTATCAAATGACCCTGATTTTAAAAAGATATTAGTCAAAACAAAAATTGAACAGGATCAAATATTAGAGTTAAAAGATGTAAATAAAACGGGGGTTTATTTTTTGAGGTTTAGTAATGGAAAAGATTTTTCTTCCCCTTATATTATTGGATTTATAAAAGACAATCTGGTGAAAATAGATTCAACTGAATTTATAATGGGTGATGATAAAGGAAAATTTGATTCAGAAAAACCCTCTCATAAGGTAAAACTGGATACTTTTTATATATCAAGTTATGAGATTACAAAAGAAGAATTTGAAGTTTTTTTAAATGTTACCGGGTATAAAACAACTTTTAGATTTAAAAAAATTTCAGAAAAGGAATACAAAGAACCTATAACTAATGTAACATGGTATGATGCTAAATCATTTTGTTCATGGTTAGGTGTTCGGTTGCCTTATGAGGCTGAATGGGAATATGTTGCTAAAACACAAAACAACTATAAATATTCATGGGGTAATGAAGGGATAGGTGGAAATATGAAAGGGGTGCAAGATGGGTATTCTAGTTTAGCACCAGTAGATGCATTTAAACCAAATCAATTTGGAATTTATAATCTTTCAGGGAATGTTTGGGAATGGTGTGAAGATTGGTATAATCCAAATTATTATTCAAGTTCTCCTATATATGAACCAAAAGGTCCTTCCTATGGAACTTCTAAAGTTATTAGAGGGGGCTCCTATAAGGATGATTTAATTTATTTAAGAACAACAACAAGAGGTGCTATAAATCCATATTCAACCTTAGATAATGTTGGTTTCAGAATAGCCAGGTCAGGAAATGAATAAAAAAAAATATTTTATTAATTTTGATAATAGCTTTAATAATGAAATAATTCATTCAAATGCAAAAATTAATCTTTTTTTAAAAATAGGATTTAAAAAAAATCTTTTACATAATATTTATTCATTATTTTTACCAGTTAACCTTTATGATACGATGTATATATATGAAAGTAAAAGATTTGAGGTTAATTATTTTAAAATAATTAATAAAGAGAATAAAATTTTTGAAAAATTATATATAAAAGATAATATACTGGATAAGGTTAATATTGTTTTTGATATTGAACCGAAATTTAAAATTGATATTGTTAAGAATATCCCTATTGGTGGGGGATTAGGAGGAGCATCTTCAAATGCTGCATCTTATATTAAATTTTTAGTTAATAATAGATTAATTAAGATTAAATCAAAAAAGAAATTTTTAGAAAAATTAGTTAATATAGGAAGTGATGTCCCATTTTTTTATTTCAATAAACCTGCAATGGTTTATAAGACTGGGTCTCATATTGAAAGGTTTATGTTAAATATTCCTTTATATTTTGTTGTTTTGTATCCTGATCGACTTTTTTCTACAAAAGAGATGTATGAAGTTTTTGATAAAAATTTTTATAATAATATTGATTTAGAAAAAATTTATAAAAAAACAAAAAAAATATTGCAAAAAATTAAAAAAAATGATTTTTATTTTATATATGAATTAGAAAATGATTTTGATAAAGTAATTAAATTACTTTATCCAGAGATCTTTAAATTAAAAAATTTATTTGAAAATAGTAACATGGTTTTATTTACCGGTTCAGGTTCTAGTTTGTTTGGAATTTATAATGACTGGAAAAATGCAAAAAAAGATTTTTTTTTGTTGAAAAAAAAATTTGAAAGGGTATTTTTCCTTTCGTGGATTAAATAAGTAAATTCGTACTTCAAGGAGTTAAAATGGAAATTACTAACATCAAGATTAACAAGGTTAATGGGAAAAAAAGATTATTAGCTTATGCATCTGTTACATTTGATAATTGTTTTGTTGTTCATAACATTGCATTATATGAAACAGATAAGGGTAAAAGAATTGTTATGCCTAGAAGAAGGACATCAAGAGGTGAATATAAAGATATTGCTCATCCTACTGTAAATGATTTTAGAGAATTTTTAACTAATGCAATTGCTGAAGCTTATGATAATGCAGTTTAAGTTTTAAAAACAGGAAAGAGTAAACAGACTTTATAAAAAACAATTATTATAGAATAAAATTATAGAATAAAAAAATATATAAAAATAATAAGTATTTTAAGTAATATATAAAGTTTTATAATTTGTAATGGTTTATATTTTATATTATAACTATTTATATTATTTTTGTTATACTGGGGAGTAGACAAGAGGTTAAGTCACCAGGTTTTGGCTCTGGCATTCGCAGGTTCGAATCCTGCCTCCCCAGTTTTTTTAAAATTTAATAGTTTTTTGATTTTATTAATCATTTTATAATATAGATGAAATTGAGACTTATTCTTTTTACAAATTTAAATTATAAAAATAAGATTTAATTATTTTTAAAGAAAATTTAAATTATCAATTTAATGGTGACTGTGTTAAAAATTAAGCAAGTCTATAATATGAATTAATTAAATATTGCATAAATTTAATAAATAATTTAATAAACAAAGAAGGAAAGAAACTATGGAAAAAAGTCAAATAATACTTGAAGCTTTACCTAGAGAAGTTTCAACTAAATCATATTTAAGAGCAAAACGAAGAGAAGGGTTTTCTCCTGCAATAATATATGGACCAGATATCAAGAAAAATGAGTCAGTTTTTATTAAAGAAAATGAGTTTATAAAACTTATAAGAAAAATTGGGGAGAACAAAGCAATTACATTAAAATTAGGCAGAAAAAAAATACAGGTTATTATTAAAGAATTCGATTATAATATTTTAAAAAACAGGTTAGTTCATGTTGATTTTTATACTGTATCCAAAAAACATAGTATTAAAACAGAAGTTCCTATTTTATTTGAAGGTGTATCAAAAGGAGAAAAAGAAGGTGGTATTGTTGAGAAATTTATTCATCATATTAATGTCGAAGGAAAATTTGATGCTATTCCTGAAAATTTCAAAATAGATATGACTAATTTAGAAAAAGGTGCTAAAATCCATATAAAAGATCTGGAAGTGCCAGAAAATATAAAAATTTTAGATGATCCAGAAGAAATTATTTTATTAGTTAAAGGTCAAGCTACACAAATTCTTGAAGAAGCTGGTCAAGAAGGTGAAGAGTTAACAGCAGAAGAAAAAGCTAAAGTAGATGAAATTTTTGAAGATTAGTAAAAATAAAAATTTGTAATATTAAAATATTTTATTATATTTATATTGATTGAAAATATAAAATATTTAATTAGGGATAGAAATGATTTTATTAGCGGGTCTTGGTAATCCAGGCGAAGCATACAAAAGGAATAGACATAATCTAGGTTTTCAATTTATTGATTATGTAGCTAAAAGATTTAAAAGTACAGATTTTATAACAAAAAAGAAAAAATCTGACTTTGTAACTACTAAGTACATGGGTAAAAAAGTTACTCTTGTTAAACCACTTACTTTTATGAACAATAGTGGAGAAGCCATTTTATTTATGGCTGCTTTTTTAAAAGTAAAAGAGGAAGATATTTTAGTTGTATATGATGATCTTGATCTGGATTTTGGAGAAATTAAAATAAAAAATAGTGGTTCTGATGCTGGACACAATGGAATTAAATCGGTAAGATCATTATTAAAAAAAGAGAATTTTACAAGAATGAGAATTGGTATTGGAAGACCTAGAGATAAATATGATGATCCAATATATGATAGTGAAAAGATAATAGATTATGTATTATCAGATTTTACCTTAGTAGAAGAATTTTTATTAGAAAATATTGTTTTTAAATATGGTTTTGAAATTGTTAAATCATTTATTTTGGGTGGTTATGAAGCTGCCTTACAAGAATTAGCGAGGGTTAAGCCAATAATTCATGATGAATTATCTAAAGAACCAACTTTACCAGAATTTGATTAATTTAAATATTGATCCTGGTAATACTAAATTTACACTTGCTGTATCTGGAGGGGCTGATTCAACAGCCCTTTTTTTTGTGTTTTTACAATTAAGAAAAGAGAATAAAGTTAATTTTACTGTATGCCATTTGCATCATGGAATTCGTAAAGAATCAGATGAAGAACTAAGTTATATTATTAATTTGTGTTCTAAATATAAAATCAATTTATTTTATGAAAAAATTGATGTCCCTGCTATCTATAAAGATTCAAAAAAATCATTAGAAATTGTTGCAAGAACAGAAAGATATAAGTTTTTTGAAAAAGCATTAAAATATTTTAATTCAGATTATATTGTTACTGCACATCATTTAGATGATATTATTGAAACATTCTTTTTAAGAGTTATAAAAGGAACTGGTTTAAAAGGTGCTATGTCCATTCTTCCTGTAAGAGACCATTATTTGAGACCATTTTTTAATATAACAAAAAATGAAATATTAGCTTTTTTAGAAAAAAATAGAATAAAATTTTATGAAGATCAAACTAATTATGATATAAAGTATGAAAGAAACTATATAAGAAATATTATATTAAAAGAAATCCAAAAATTTTATCCTGGTTATAGAAAATCTGTCTATTCTTTTATTGAATTAATTAGAGAAAATGAAAAATTTGTTTCTAAATTAATCCCAACAGATTTAATTGAAAAACCTTATTGGGAATTATCATATATAAATACAATTGAACCTTTTTTAATAAAAAAAGCTTTAGAAAAAAAGTTAAGATCTTTAAAAAAATCTAAAAATATTGTTAGAAAAGAGATTGAATATATTTATAGTAAAATTAATGATAAAAAATTTAAAACAGGGATTATATTGGAAAAAGGTGATTATACAATTATAAAAACAATAAAAAATATATATTTTTTTGATGAACAATACAAAAAACTTAAAGATAAAATTAGAAT
This sequence comes from Exilispira thermophila, assembly GCF_055389015.1. Lineage (NCBI taxonomy): Bacteria > Pseudomonadati > Spirochaetota > Spirochaetia > Spirochaetales > Exilispira > Exilispira thermophila. The sequence goes on from NZ_AP042476.1 coordinate 170,964, forward strand.
CTTGGAGAAAAAAAAGAGTTTAAGCTTTGGAAAAAATCAATTTTTTTATTATATTATTACTACTAAAAAAGTTAAAAAAAAATATGATTTTTTTCAAAAAAATGGTATTAATAAATGTCTTTATATTGATAAAGATAAAATAATTGGTAATTTATACATTAGTTTTAGGGAAGATGGGGATACGATTTTTTTAAAACCAGGCATTATAAAAAAAATTAAGAAAATATTTAATGATAATAAAATACCATTTTTTATAAGAGATTATATCCCTTTTATCCGGGATGATAAAAACATTATAGGTTTGATGCTATTCAGTGATGTTTATTTTATTAGAAGATTATTAAATTTTAATCTTAAAAATAAATTCGATGAAAAAAACAATATTAAATATAATATTAAATATATTTTAAATTATCAATATTATGTTACTGAAAAAACAAAAGATGTTATAAAATTAGAAATTAAATAAAAAAATACAAATACAAAATTAGAAAGAGGAATTTAATGGGAAATTTTAATGAAGATCCTAAAAAAACAAGAATGCAGGGTATAATCACACTGTTATTGATTGCAGCAGCTTTTATGCTTATTTTTTTCTTTACTAAAAACCCTTTATCAACGCAATCCCATGAGATATCATATTCAGAGTTTTTAACTTTAGTTGAAAAAGGAAAAGTTACTGAAGTTGTTATTTCTGGATATTGGATAACTGGAACTGCGACTATAAATAATAAATTGGAAAATTTTAAAACATATATCCCTTATGATGATCCAGATTTAATACAAAAATTAGAAGCTAATAATGTTAGATTTAAAGGACAGGAAGTCAAAGATACATCTAATTTTTGGTTTTTTATATTAATGATAGGTTCTTCTGTATTTTTAATATTTATTATATTTAACATATTTTCAAAGCAAATTAAGGGAACTAATTCACAGGCATTTAGTTTTGGTAAGTCAAAAGCAAGAATGTATACCCAAACAAATGTTAAATTTACTGATGTAGCAGGAGTGGATGAAGCAAAACTTGAATTAATGGAAGTTGTTGAATATTTAAAGAATCCTATGAAGTTTATGAGTTTAGGAGCTAAAATTCCAAGGGGAGTATTGCTTGTTGGTCCTCCTGGATGTGGAAAGACTTTACTTGCAAAAGCAGTTGCAGGAGAAGCGGGAGTTCCTTTTTATACTATATCTGGATCAGATTTTGTAGAGATGTTTGTTGGTGTTGGAGCCTCAAGAGTAAGAGATTTGTTTCAACAAGCTAAAAAAAATAGTCCGTCAATTATTTTTATTGATGAGTTAGATGCAGTTGGTAGATCAAGAGGTGCTGGTCTTGGTGGTGGTCATGATGAAAGAGAACAGACATTGAATCAATTACTTGTTGAAATGGATGGATTTGAATCAACTGATTCTGTTATAGTTATGGCAGCAACAAATAGGCCAGATATTTTAGATAAAGCTTTATTAAGACCAGGAAGGTTTGATAGACAGGTAGTAGTAGATAGACCTGATATTAGAGGAAGGTATGAAATATTAAAAATACATACACAAAAGATTCCTCTTGATAAATCAGTTGATCTCTATGCAATTGCTAGAGGTACACCAGGATTTTCTGGAGCTGATCTTGCAAATTTAGTTAATGAATCAGCTATATTAGCTGCAAGAAGAAACTCACCTAAAGTTACAATGGAATTTTTAGAAGAAGCTAAAGATAAAGTTTTGATGGGACCTGAAAGAAAAAGTTTGATTTTATCAAAGAAAGAAAAAAAGATAACAGCTTATCATGAAGCAGGTCATACTTTGATGGGAATTTTGCTTAAAAATGTAGACCCTGTATACAAAGTAACAATTATACCAAGAGGAATGGCTCTAGGTGTAACACAATTTTTACCAATTGATGATAGACATCATTATTCAAAATCTTTTTTAATGGATACAATTTGCCAGCTTTTAGGTGGAAGGGTAGCAGAAGAATTGGTTTTTAAAGAATACTTTACAGGAGCAGAAAATGACCTTCAAAGAGCAACTAAAATAGCTCATGATATGGTTTGTAAATGGGGTATGTCTGAACTGGGTCCTTTACAATTTGGTGATGAAAAAGAGAATGTCTTTTTAGGTAAAGATTTAGTTAAAGAAAGAAATTTTTCTGAAGATACTGCTAAAAAAATAGATAAAGAGATTAAAAATATAGTTTCAAAATGTTATGAAAAAGCTAAAAAATTGATAGTGGAAAATAAAGATAAACTGGATAAAATTGCTAATGCACTTGTTGAAAAAGAATCATTAAATTCTAAAGAAATTTTTGGACTTTTAGGGTTACCATCTCCTGAGGTAAAAAATAATGATGAAGAAGTGAAAATGGTAAAAAAGATTGAAGAAAAAGATTCAGAAGACAAACAAGAAAAAATTAATAATGAAGAAAAAAAAGAAGATAAAGATAAAATAAAATCGGAGTGATTCTAAAAAAGGAAATCAAAAAAGTAAAATTATTCAGGTTAGATTAAAAATTATTTTAAAAGAATTGTTTTGGATAAAAGTTTTAGATGTTATAAAAAATGGTTTATATTTGGAGTAATTATAAATGGATGATTTTGTATTAAATAGATTTAATATTTCAGGTCTCAGGGGTTTAGTAGGTGAAGAGATTAATCCTTTTTCCCTGATACCTGCACTTGAAGGTTATATTGAATTTATGAATCCTGAAAATTTAGCACTTGGTAAAGACACTAGAAATAGTTCTGAACCAATTGCTAATTTTATTAAAGGTTATTTAGCTTTAAAAGGGATAAATATTGTAGATTTAGGTATATTGCCAACCCCATCTTTACTTTTTAATGTTAAATATTTAAACCTTGATGGGGGAATTATGATTACAGCTTCTCATAATCCTATAAGTTATAATGCTTTAAAATTTGTAAAAAAAGGGGGGTATTTTTTAAATAGAGACGATGTTAAGAAAATATTTGAAATTTTAAAAAATCAACCCAATATATTTGTAAAAAATGAATTTAAAGATTTTAAAAATTTAGGAAAAATAGTAAAAGAAGAATCTGGTGTTCTTAACCATATTGATAAAATAAAAAAAGTTTTAAATTTAGAAATGATTAAAACTAAAAAATTTAATGTTGCACTTGATTTGTGTAATGGTACAGCAATTTATGCTATACCACAACTTTTTGAGAATTTAGGTGTTAATTTTAACTCTATATTTGATAATCCTGAAAAAGCATTTGAAAGGGTTGCAGAACCAAATTTTAATACATTAAAACCATTGTCAAAATTTATGAAAGGTAAAAAATTTGATATAGGTTTTGCATTTGACCCGGATGCAGATAGAGTTGTTACCATTTTAAAAGGTGGAAAATTAATATCTGAGGAGTTCACTTTAGCTTTTGCATATTATTATTATGTGAAATATCTGGATGGAAGAGATGCTGTTGTCAATTTATCAACTTCTTCTATAATAAATAAAATAGCAGAAGAATTTAGTAAAAATATACATTATGCACCTGTTGGAGAAATAAATGTAACAGAAAAGATGAAATCTCTGAATCTTGAATTTGGAGGTGAAGGGAATGGTGGAATTATATATTTCCCAATATCAAATTCAAGAGATACACTTACTGGTGTTAGTTTAATTTTAAGTTTACTTGCAAAAGAGGATGATTCATTAGAAAATATTTATGAAAAATATAAAAATGTAAAAATGTTAAAAGATAAATTAGATTTAAACACTATTTTTAAATCAAACTTTGTTTTTAATGATGAATTTAAAAACAAATATTATGAAAAGCTTGAAATCTTATTAAAACAAAATTTTGATAATATAAAAAACATATCTAATATTGATGGTGTAAGAATTGATTTTGATTTTGGATTTTTACATGTTAGATTTTCCAATACAGAACCAATTTTAAGAATAATAATTGAAAGTAATAATGAGATCGAAATTAATAAAATAAACTATAAAATTAAAGAATTGATAAAGGAAATTAAGATTTAGTTTAATTCTTTAATTAAAATATAAATGATTAATTAAAACTATTTAAAATTTAAGGTTTAAAATATTATTTATAAAATTATTTATAAATATTGTATGCTAAAGAAAAAATAATGAAAATTAATAAAAAATTTTTCATTTTTGATATTTAAATTTAATGATTATTATTTATAAAAAGAAATTTAAAGGGTAAAATAATGAAAGTTATTGTAGGTGCTGACCATGGTGGGTATATTCTTAAAGAGCAGGTAAAAGATTATCTTAAAAAAAATGGGTTTGATGTAATTGATGTAGGAACATTTTCTGAAGATAGTGTAGATTATCCTGATATTGCAAAAAAGGCTCATGAAGAATTTATAAAAAATAATGCAAATTTAGCTTTTCTTTTTTGTGGTACTGGTATAGGGATTTCAATTTCAGCTAATAAATTAAAAGGTTTTAGAGCTGCATTAGTATGGAACAAAGAAGTTGCAAGGCTTGCTAAAGAGCATAATGATGCTAATGTTATATGCATGGGTGGTAGAATAATTCCATTTGATACAGCTAAAAATATAATTGATAGTTTTTTAGAAGCTCAATTTCAGGGTGGAAGACACCAGAGAAGAATTAACAAAATTTCTGATTTAGAAAAATGTTAATTAAAAGAATAATAATTGATTTAGATTATCCTTTTATTGATTATGATTGGAATGATTTTTTAAATTATATTCAAAGTATTAGTAATTTTCATGAGAAGGATATTAAAGATTCTGTTTTTAATGAGTATTACTATTACTATTTGATAGGAAAATATGATTTTAAAAAATATATTGAATATGTTTGTGTTTTATTAAATATAAAGGATAAATTTGAAAAAATTGATGAATCCCTTTATTCTTTTTATAAAAATTCAATAATTATAAATAAAGAAAAAATAGTTAATTTTATAAAATATTGTAAAAATAAAAAAATTAATTTTTCATTTGCTATAAATATTGGTGAAGTACATTATAAAAAATTAATAAGTTTGGTTCCTGATTTTGAAAGAATAGATCTGTTAATACCTTCCTTTAAAATGAATACAACAACTTCAGACTATCTTTTTTTTCATAATTTAAAAAATATTTGTAATATTAGGGAAAATCCCGAAGAAATATTATTTATTGATAATAATGTAGATAATCTGATTACTGCTAAAGAGTTAGGATTTATTACATTGTTTTTTGATCCAGATATTGATATTTGCAATATAATTTCTAACCATGTATTAAATTTTTGATTAATTAAATAATAATATTTATTTGACTTTATCAAAAATGTATATAAATTTTACCTATGATTAATGATAGAACTTATATAATAATTTTCATTTAAACTTTAATAAGGGAGATTAAAATGGATATTTTTCAAAAATGCTTTGATTTTATGGATGCTGATAATGCTAGAGCATCCGGGCTTTATCCTTATTTTAGAGCTCATCATGCAAAAGATGATACAGTTGTTTTAATTGATGGTGAAGAAGTTATAATGCTTGGATCAAATTCTTATCTTGGATTAACTTCACATCCAGAGGTTAAAAAAGCGGCACAGGATGCTATAGAAACTCATGGAACAGGTTGTGCAGGTAGTAGATTTTTGAATGGAACTTTAGATATTCATCTTGAACTTGAGAAAAAATTAGCAGAATTTGTAGGTAAAGAAGATTGCATTATTTTTTCTACTGGATTTTTTGTGAATCAAGGGGTACTTTCCGCTCTTGCTGGAAGACATGATTATCTTATTCTTGATAAATTAGATCATGCATCTATTATTGAAGGCTCAAGATTAACTTTTGGAAAAGTTTTAAAATTTAAACACAATGATATGGAAGATCTTGAAAGAATATTGATATCAATTAAAGATGAACCTAAAATGGTTGTTGTAGATGGAGTTTATTCAATGGATGGTGATATTGCCCCATTAGATAAAATGGTACCTTTATGTAAAAAATATAATGCAAGAATAATGGTTGATGATGCTCATTCCCTTGGTGTATTGGGGCCTAATGGGGAAGGAACAGCAGCTCATTTTGGTTTAACTGATGAAGTTGATCTAATCATGGGTACTTTCTCAAAATCTTTAGCATCACAGGGGGGGTTTGTAGCAGGTGATCATAAAGTAATTGATTATATTAGACATTTTTCAAGACCATTTATTTTTTCAGCTTCACTTGCACCACCAATGGTTGCAGCTGCAACAAAAGCATTAGAAATTATAAAGAAAGAACCTGAAAGAATTAAGAAATTATGGGAAATAACTAATTATACAAGAGAAAAATTTATTGAAGCTGGTTTTGATATTGGTGATACAATTACACCAATAATTCCAGTTAAAGTGGGACCTGCTGAATTAACTTTAAAATTCTGGAAATTGTTAAGTGAAGGTAGATTATTTGTTAATCCTGTTTTGCCACCTGCAGTTCCACCTAATCAATGTATTATCAGGACTTCATATATTGCGACCCATACAAAAGAACAAATTGATTATGCTATTGATGTATTTGTTAAAGCAGGAAAACAGTTAGGTATTATTAAATAAATTAAGTTTTAAAATTTTTGAAACCAAAAAAAGAAAAAAATAAAGTTAAAAAAACTTGAATTTAAAATTTAGTTAAGTAAACTTAACTAAAATATTAAAAGGGGTTGATATGGCTGAAGAAAAAACAAAATTTCAAAAGCTTGAAGAAAAATTAGTTTATAAGTCTAAAAATGTCTGGGAAGAGATTAGTGAAAAAGAAAAGAAAGAAGTATTTGAGCTTTCAGATGATTATAAAAACTTTTTAAATCAATGTAAAACTGAAAGAGAAACTGTTCAATATTTCATTAAAAAAGCAGAAAAAGATGGTTATCAAAATATAGAAAACTTTAAAGGTAAAGCAAAACCTTTTGATAAATTTTATTTTAACTGGAAAAATAAAAGCTTAGCTTTAATTACAATTGGTGAAAAAGATTTTGAAGAAGGAATTAGCATTGTTGGTGGTCATGTTGATGTACCACGACTTGACCTTAAACAGAATCCTTTATATGAAGATAATGAGTTAGCTTTGTTAAAAACTCATTATTATGGTGGTATTAAAAAATATCAATGGTTAAACATTCCATTAGCTTTACATGGTGTAATTATTCTTGATAATGGAGAAAAAAAGACTTTTACAATTGGTGAAGATGATAATGATCCTGTATTTATTATTTCCGATTTATTACCACATTTATCAAGGAAGGTACAGGGTGAAAAGAAACTTTTAACAGGAATCGATGCTGAAAACATGGTTATTCTTTTTGGAAATATTCCTGTTAATGATAAAAAGGTTAAAAATAAGGTTAAATTAGCTGTATTAGAAAAATTAAATGAAAAATATGGAATAAAAGAAGAAGATTTTATTTCAGCTGAAATAGAAGTTGTCCCAGCTTTTAAAGCAAAAGATGTTGGTATTGATAGATCTATGATTGCAGCATATGGTCATGATGATCGAGTCTGTTCATATTTAGCAGCAGAAAGTCATTTGTCAGTAAAAAAACCAGTAAAGACCACTGTTGCATTACTTGTTGATAAAGAAGAGATAGGATCTACAGGTAATACAGGTTCTGATTCTTATATGTTATATCACCTTTATACAATGATTGCAGAACTTTATGGAAAAGATAATTTAAGCTCCATTAGAAAATCTTTAATGAAATCTGCATGCATCTCATCTGATGTTGCTGCAGCAGTTAATCCACCATATAAAATGGTTCACGATTTACAGAATGCAGCTCTTTTTTCTCATGGTATAGCTATACTGAAATTTACAGGTTCAGGTGGAAAATATACTGCAAATGATGCAGATGCAGAGTATTTTGGTAGTATAAGAAAGTTATTTAACGAAAATAAAGTATTCTGGCAGTATACTGAACTTGGAAAAGTTGATGAAGGTGGTGGTGGTACAATTGCAAAATATGTTGCATATTTTGGTATTAGTACTTTTGATGCTGGAATACCAGTAATTGGAATGCATTCACCATATGAAATAATTTCAAAAGCAGACTTGTGGTCTGGATATAAAGCTTATAAAGTATTTTATGAAAAATACGGAAAATAAATCTAAAAAAAAAGCCGATGCTCTTTTGCATCGGCTTTTTTAAGCTTAAAAATATTAACCTGTTTAATTTTCCTGTTTATTTTTTAATTCTTCTTTTAATTTCTCAATTTTTTTATTAATTGCTTTTATGTCAGAATCATTATCAGCATATTGTAAAAAAAGGTCATAATATTTAATTGCATTTTCATAGTCATTTAATTTTTCATACATATATGCAATGTTGTTTATTACAATAGTGTCCTTTTCATTAAAGTTAAAAGCTTTTAAAAACCATTTTAAAGCATTTTGATAATCATCATTAAAATAATAAATAATTCCTATATTATTATATGGTTCAGGACCATATTCAGGGAAAATTTCAATTTCCTTTTTACTTATTTCAAAAATATAATCTAAAATACTATTATCATGATTTTTGAAATAATCTTGAAACATGGTATATATATGACCTTGAATAACATCCCAAATAATATGATTACCATCTTCATCTTTAATTGGTTCATAATTTTTCCAGAACCACTTATTATTTATTTGTGGACATAAATCAAGTAATTTAATTATATGCTTTTTTGAACTTTTGTAATCTTTCATCATCATTAAATAATGTATTTTCCCAAAATGCATATCCAATCTATCAGGATATTTTTTTAAACCTCTATTGATATAATAAAGTGCTTTTAATGCATATTCTTTATTGAATGTGGTTTGGTGAGTAAGATAGCCAACTATTTCATTAGTATCAGGATCTTTAGCAACAAAATCAGTAGAAGATTCATAACTTTTGTCAGTTCTAATAACAAGACCTGAGTCAATACTTAGGTTCGAATAAAGATTAAAAAAAGCAATATATAATTCAGGATCATCGGGATATTGTTTATTCCATAAAACTAAAAGATCATATAATTTTTGATATTCCCCGTCTTTTAACAATTTTTCATATTCTTTTTTAAATTGTTCTTTTGTGGCTTTACCACTTTTAAAGATATCGGTTTTAGATGCATATGATGTTTTATCTTTTTTTTCAAAACTTTTAATATTTGAACAGGAAAATAAACTAAAAACAAGTAAAAAAGTTAAAATTAAAATTATAATTTTTTTCATCCTATTCTCCCGGTTTAAAAAAATAAAAATATTATACTGTTAATTTTTATATCAAAAAAAATTTAGATTTCAATGATAAAATTTAGATAAATAAAATTATTTTTTAATTTAAAGGTTTATGAAATTAAATAAATAAAGTAAAACGAGGGAAATTTTAAAAACTTTAAAATTGGAGAATATTATAAAATTGAAATACTTTTTTAAAAAATGATATTTATAAAAATTAATATAAATATAATTTATAAATTATTCCTTTTATGAACAACCACCACACATCTGTAAACAGCACATACATGAAGCACACTGGCAACATAATTGGTTAGCCATATCCATGTCTCCTCTTCCACCAGCATAAGGATTGGTGAATCCTCCTGCATATCTTGAAAGTTGAGCTTTAAAATTAAGATATTCAGGGTTTGCAGGATCCAGTCTTAGAGCTTCAGCTAAAAAAGAATTAGCTTGATTTAAAAAACCCTGTTTAGCATATATAACAGATTTTAAAAAGTACCATTCAGCAGTTCTTTCAGGATATGATTCTAAAATAGAGTTTGCCTGATCAAATCTTCCCATATTTATGAAATTTCTAACTTCAACAAAAACAGAATTTGAAGATGAAGAGTTTGAGTATGATGAGCGGTAAGATTCTGAATTATAAGAACCTTTATTTTTCATAAGATAATCATATGCTTCTTGAATTTCTTTAAACTTTTCTTCAGCTAATTCAGATAATGGATTATTCTGATATTTATCTGGATGATATTTTTTAGCAAGTTCTATATAAGCTTTTTTAATTTGTTCTTTTGTAGCATTTCTTGGTACACCTAAAATTTCATATGGGTCTTTTGTCATAGATTTTCCTGTTCTTTTTTACATTTTAAAAATATTTTCAAGATTGTCAATATTATATGGCAAATCTCCAAAAACATTATACCACATTTTTTTTGATTCCATACACATATATAATGGAACTTTCCATTGTTTTGAAATAAAATTATAAAAAACTTTATATATTTTTTCTCTATCATCAGCAAAGTATCTTATTTTCCCATCTAACCCAATTATTGTTTTATGTTTTGTAATTATTTCATTTGGGTAATTTTGCCTTACAATTTGTTTCATGTCTTTATGATATCTAAAAGATCCTATTGAGAACCATCTTACTTTTTCAGGATCTATATTTTGTTTTAATTTTTTTAAAATTTCCAAATATTCTTCTTCTGCATTTTCATAAATAAATATAGGGTCAAAATGAAATGATACAGAATATCCTTTTGAAATTAATAATTTTGCAGAATTGATTCTTTCCTCAATGGTAGCTGTTTTACTTTCAGCTGACTTCTGGATTTTGTATGTATTTAGTGAAAATCCAGTTACAATATTTTCTTTTCCTTCAAATCTTAACAAATTATCTATATTTGAAGTTTTTGTTTTAAATTCAAAATCAACTTCAGGGTAATTAATAAAAAAGTCGTATAGGGATTTAGAAAAATTGGTATAAGGATCAAGAAGAAGGGAATCGGATAATTCACCAGTTCCGATTCTTTTAATATTTATTTTTTTAATTTTTTCAGAAAATTCATTAAAAAGGTCTTCTAAATTGAGAAAAATTGTAAGAACAGGATTTTTTAAATAAAATTGTAAAAAACAGTAATGACATTGCAAAGAACAGTTAATGTATAAATTAATAACATAATAATTACAACATTGGTAATTGTTTGTTCCAGGACAACGTTTAACAAAATCACCTTTATGAGTTGTAAGGACAAGATGTTTTTTAGGGTTTTTGTAGGAAATAAATTGGTATAAGTTTTTTAATTTGTATTCATCAACATAAACAATTGAAATAGTCTCTTTATCTTTATATTTATAGATATTTTCTAAAATTGTTTCAGTTCTTTTTTTTAAAATCGGGTTTTGATTTAAATTCTTATTTATATAAATAATGTCAGGTAAAAATAATTGCATACAAATTGTTCCTATTTTTAATTATTTTCAAAATTTTTATAGCAATAAATATTATGATTAAATTATTATAGTAAATTCATTAATTATAATATTTCCCAGAGCTTTTTAATAATTGAAGGGAGTTTTATGAAATCTTTTTTAGCATTTTCAATGTCATCAGGTTTTTTAATTGATAATATAACTTTAAAATCTTTCTCTTCAAAAAATGGAGTGAATTCAAACTTTGCATTATTCAAATGTAAAGTTTTTATATAATTGTTGATTTTGTTTACTTTTTCTAAATATGGTTGTAGTAAATTATAATCTAAGATTTCAAACACTTTTTTTTGTTTAAAACTTATAGGGGTATCTTTTTTTAACTTGTTTAGAGATGATTGAATTAAATTATAAAAATAATCTTTTTCTAAATCTGAATTTGTATATAAAAGTTCAAAAAGTTTATCAAAAAAATTAAAAAATTGATTCCTATTAAAATTTAAGAGTTTGACGAGAGAAAAATATTTTTCTAAAAGTTTATTATTATCAAGAAAATTTTTAACTTTTAGATAGCTTTCAATTTCTTTTTTTCTTAAATCAAGATGGGAAAAAATAGTTAATTCATTGTCTGAGAAAAGGTTTTCATATTTTTGTAAATTTTTAAAATTTATTATTTTTCTAAAATAATTATAAAATTTATCCAGGTATTTATAATTTTCTGAACTTACTTCATTCTGATTTTGAGTAGTATTATAATCCTTGTTCTTTAAGTTGTTGTTAATATCGTTCTTTAAAATTTTATTTAAATTTTGATTTTTATTTTTTATATTTTTATCAATGTTGTTTTCTAAATTGTTTAAGAGAATTTTTAATAATTTAAAAGCTTTAATAGATTCTGCTAGGGTAATTTTATCTTCAAAAATATTTTTTTCTAAATGGAAGAAGAAAAGATTAATAATATTATCATTAACAAGTGCAAATGGATAAACATTTTCGTCTTTTATAGAATAATAATTAGAAAAACCTGAAAATAGATAGTATTTATTTTCTTTTTTATATACAAATGAGAAAGGAATATATTTGTTAAAGCTACTTATCTTAAAACGGAAAAAAAAATTGTTATCAGGAATAATTTCACTTTTTTTTAGGTTAACTATTTTATAATTCATTTTTATAACTCAATTTGTTTTGCTTTTTTATATTTGTATCATTATTTTATATGTTTTGATATCTTTATAAAATTTTTATTTTTAATTTAACTTTTTATTTTACATTAAAAAATTTTTATATTAAATAATTTGAACAAATATTTTTTGAGCCATGTTATGTCCTATAGCTAATCTGGAATCGCCTATCTTTATAATAACTGGACCATTGTTGAATTTACTTATTACTTCAATTACAACCCCATTATAAATTCCTAAAGAATTCATTTTTTCAAAAAATTTTTTTCCTCCACTTAGTTTAACAACTTTCCCTTTTTCATTTGGTTTTAAAAAAATAATTGGAACCATATAATTATTTCAATCCTATTATTTAATGATTTTTTTTTGAAATTATAGTTGAAAAAATATTTGTCAATAACATAATTTATTATTATAAGAATATTGTTTACAAAATTATAAAATGATTTTTAATGTAAAATTATTTTTAAACTGTAAAGGGAATTTTATTATAATTAGTTATAATATAATAAATAGTTAAAATATATCATATAAATGTTCAATGTATTCTTTATTTGAAAGAAATAATTCAACCTGATTTTTAAATTCTTCTAATTCTTTACTATAATCCTTTTTTTCTTTTAATACTTTTTCAAGTAATTCTGCAGAAGATGATAATTCAATTAATCCTATCATTCCAGAAGAACCTTTTATATTGTGAATTATTCTTAGTAACTCTTCAATATTATTAGTATCTAATGCTTTATTTATTATTTTATATTGTTTTTCAAGCATTTTATAAAAATTTAAAATTAATTTAATTATAATTTTATAATTCTTAGAAGTAATAGATAAGGCAACTTTAACATCTAATCCTTTAATATTTTTTAAAATATTTTTATAATTTTCATTATCTGGATTTTTAATATTATTTTCATCTTCTATTTCTGAAGGTAAATTGGAATTATTTTTTAAGTTTATAAATTTTTGATTATTATTGATATATTTTTCAATAATTGTAAAAAGTTGTTCTGGTAAAAAAGGTTTATTTAAAAAATCATTCATTCCACTTTTTATACATTTTTCTTTATATTCAGTTAATACATGAGCTGTTAATGCTACTATAGGTATTTTTTTAAAATTTAATTCTTTTCTTATAATTTTTGTTAAAGAAATTCCATCAATATCAGGTAGATTTAAATCCATAAAGATTAAATTAAAGTTTTTTGTTTTTAATTTTTCTAAAGCCTCTTTTCCAGAATCTACAATTTCAAAACTATAATTTTGCAAAGTTAAAAATTCTGAAATAACCTGTTGATTAATTTCATTGTCTTCTATAATTAAAATATTTATGCTATTTTTTGATTTATTCTTATTTTTAGATTTATTTTCATCGTTATTGGATACATTAATAAATTGATTTCCTTTTTCTGTTTTTGAAAAGATATTATGGGAAACTTCAAATGGTAATGTAAAATAAAAAGTTGTACCACTATTTAGTTTACTTTTAACTTCTATATTACCGCCCATTAAAGAAACTAAACGTTTAGAAATAGATAATCCTAAACCTGTACCACCATATTTTCTTGTTATTTCTGTATAAGCCTGTTCAAATGGTTTAAAAATCTTTTTTTGTTGTTCTTCAGTCATTCCTATTCCTGTATCAGTTACAGAAAATTTTATTAAAACAGTTTTATTTATTTTATTTTGATCTTTTTCATGTTTTTCTAGTTCAATTTTTTTTATTATATCTTTTTCTAATTTTTTAATGGTTTCTATATTTAAGGTTATACTACCTCTTTCTGTAAATTTAATTGCATTATTTATAAGATTTATTAAAATTTGTTTTAGCCTTAATGGATCACCCATAAGGTTTTCAGGAACATTTTTATCTATGAAGATATTAAACTTTAGTTTTTTTTCTTTTATTTTATTTTCAAATATATTATGGATATCTCTTATAATATTTTTAATATTAAAATCTACCTTTTCTATTTTTATCATATCTGCTTCAATTTTTGAAAAATCTAGTATGTTATTGATTAGATCTAATAATGTTAATGAAAGATTATTTATTTTTTCAACATAATCTTTTTGTTTTTTGTTTAATTTTGTTAGCAAAAGTAATTTTGCAAATCCTATTAATCCATTAAGAGGAGTTCTAATTTCATGACTCATATCTGCTAAAAATATTCCTTTAGCATTAGAAACTTTTTCTGCATATTCTTTAGCTTTTTTCAAATCAATTATTTGTTCTTTTATAGTTAATCTCATTCTGTTTATTGAATTTGCAAGAGATTGAAATTCTTTAATATAGGATAATTCAACAACTTTATCAAAATTACCTTTACTAATCTCTTCTGTTTGTTCTTTTATTTTTTGAATGGGATGTATAAGAACTTTATTAGAAATTATAATTCCAACAATTACTGTGATAATTGTTGATAATATAGCAATATAAAATATAATTTTTTGTATTGGTTCTATTTTTTTGTTTAGCTCGATTATTGGACTGATTTCTACAAGTTTCCAGTTAAGATTTTTTATTTTGGTAAAACTAATAAAGAAATATTCATCATTCATAATAAATAACTTTGAACCATAATTTGATTTAGAAACAAAATCAATAATAGGATCAAATTTTAAATTTTTATTAAAATGATTATCTGTTTCCATCAGTACTTTATTAGTGTTATCAACAATTATTACTTTCATATTTTCATTATTTGTTATTTTATTTAAAATATTTTTTAATTCAATTAAAGAGAGGTCAACTGCAAGTACACCAGGAGGTTCATTGTTTTTACTATAAATATATTTTACTGCTGAAATACGTAGTTGTTTTGTTTTTGCTTCTTTATAAGGTTTTGTCCACATAACTTTGTTTTTATTCTTTAAAGCAGTAATATACCAGGGGCGTTGGGTTGTAATAAATCCTTCAGGTGGTGTATATTTCGGATTTACTAAAAGTAAATTATTTTCAGTACCAAGATAAACAAACTCTATAAATGGATTTATATCTCTGTAAATTTGCCATTCATTAAATAATTTTTTCCAATAATTTCTATCTGTATAAAATTGATGAAGATCTACTTTTTTTGATAATGTGTTAAGATCCCTCTCAATTTTAGAAAAAATGGGTTCTATATATAATTTATTAATTTGCATGATTAATTTTAGATGACTATCTTTTAATTGTTTTTCAATTATTTTTGATGCTTTTATTGATGATAAAACTCCTGATAATCCTAAAGGAATCAATACCAGTATAATTAACAGAAATGTGATTATAAATTTAATATTTTTATTTTTAAACATTATATTTTTATACCTGAATGTATTATAGTTTTTCTTTATTATTTTGTTATTTATACTTAATATAGTAATTCTTTAATTTATAATAATATTTAATTAATCTACATTCATTTGTTTGATTTAGTTAATACAAAAAATATTCAAAACAAGAAATTTTGTATAAGTACAATTAAACAAACTTATCCTTATTGTAATATATTTTAATGACTTAATTAAAAATAAAATATAATTTGAATATGTGATTTTATTAAGACTATTGAATATACTTTTAAATAATATTAATTTAAAAGGTTTAAATTGTCAAAAAGTAAATAGAATTTGGGAAAATGTTAGTTAAAAAAACAAATTAAAAATTGTTATTTATAAATTATCATGTATAAAGGATTTTATTTTGTTAATAACTTCAAAATCAACAAAATTAGGTGTAAGATATTCTCTTCCCGTGGACTTATCCTTAACAGGCATCATTAAGTGATTCAAATTATCAAAATATGAAAATGTTATATTTCTTTTATTAATTAATTTTTTTTCAAATGATTTTGCTATATCTGGGAAAACCTGAATATCTTTAAGTCCTTGAAGAACTAAGATAGGATAATAACTATTTTGAAGATATTCTAATGTAGAATAATTTTCAATACTTTTCCAGAATGTACCTTTCCATACGAGATCAAAATTGTTATCATATTCTTTATTATTTATCTTTTCAACTTTTTTTTCAATATCATTTATATTTTGTATTTCTTCATTTGTAATTTTCCCATCAATCTTTGCCTGAAACTTAGTTTGTCTTAAAATTAAATTTGCTAGATTATCAACAGTTCCAGCCATTATAATTATTCCTTTTGGTTTATATTTGATCTTTTTATCCTGCATAATTTTTTGATAAATAAGAGGAGCTACCATACCACCAAGAGAGTGTCCTAAAATATAAATATTGTTTTTATCTACAAACTTATAAGTTAATAGTTTTTTATATGCTTCAACAGCATCATTTATTGTTATATCATAGATAGTATAATTTTCAGGGTCTATTCCTGTCTTTGGATATTGATAAGTTCTTTTATTATAACGAAGGACACCAATACCATTAGATGATAATCCATATGCTATATCTTTAAAAATTTTATTTGGACCAATTGTTTCATCCATATCATTGGCTCCAGAACCGTGAACAAGAATAACAAAAGGTGCTTTTTTAACCTTTTCAGGTAAAGTAATTTTTCCATCCAGAACAATATGTCCATTCCCAATATTTGTATTAATTTCTTTAAAATTTTCAGTATTGACATAAGAAGGGAGTGTTGTGGTTGTTTCAGATTTTTTATCTTCAACTTTTTTGATATAGAATCCAGAAATTTTATCATTTTTATCGAATGCAACCTGATATGTAAGATTAGCTTTTTCATGTTCAACTAAAATTAACGCCATATAATAAGCTTGAAATCTTCCACCACCACTAAATTTGAAATTATGAGGTTTTCCAAATTTAGCTATAACCCCTTCACTAAAACTTAAAATTTGATCCTTTGTAAAAACTTTTTGCATTTTTTTGTCCATCATAGGGAAAAGTTGGTCATATTTATTTTCTAGTACATAAGTTATAAATTTTTGTGAAAGTTGTAATATTTTCTGCTTATAAGCTTCAGCATCTTCATTTTTAGCAGGTTTAGCACATGAAACAAAAAATGTAGAAAAGATTAAAAGAATTGATAAAAAGAGAATTAAGTAGCTTTTATTTTTAAATTGCATATTTTTCTCCTGTAAAATTTTTTCAATTTTGATTTTTTATTTTTTTTATATCTTTAATATTTATTGTCTTTAATATTTATTATATTTATAAATCTTAATTTACTTTTATATAACTTTTTCTTTTATAAAATATAGTATTTTAATATTATTACTGTTTATTAAATTCTTCTTTTTTTATGTAAAATCCAGCAACTTTAAAATTGTTATCAATAGCAATCATGTAAAGTACTTTTGCCATTTTATGTTCAACTGTGATGTAAACAAGGTGAATATCATTATAAAGTGAAATTGTTTGTAATTTGATGTTTATAATTTTTCCATATTTTTTATTAATATAATTTTTAGTTTGCAAAAATGAGTCTTTATTAAAAGCTTGTTGCATTTTTTTATCCATTAAGTTAATAGCTTTTTCATAATTTCCATTAATAACATATTTTAAAAATTCTTTACCAACTTCAAAAAACTTTTGGTTGTTTGAATCATCAGCAAAAAGGTATAATGGAAAAAGTATTTGTGAAATAAATAAAATTCCAAAGAATATAATTATGACTCTTTTTTGTAAAATTACATTTAGTTTTTTCATTTCAGTAATCTCCTTTATATGTTTTTTTAATAACATTTTTTGATTTTTTAACAATGTGTAAAATTTACAATAATACAACTGTATTAATATATATAATACAGATTTGATTTGTCAATCTTTTTTTTTAATTTTATATATTTAATAATCTAATAATAATGCAAAATAATTTAAATGTTAAAACTATTGAAAAATAATAATATGATATTAAAATAATATAGCTACTATATATGAATTTAATATATATGATATTTTTCTAAGTAATTCACATAATTAAAAAGAAGTATAATTTTTATGTTTTTTTTTAATATTTTTTCAAGATTGGATTAAAACATTTATATCAAATTTATGGAGGATTTTTATGTCTGATAAAATGAAAATAATTAAATTTAGAAATCTGGTAAATTTAATTTTTAATGAATATAGTAAGCACAAAACAATTTTTGGGATACCAGAAGAAAAATTTTTTAAATACAAAAAGGAATCAGATTCTAAATATTTCAATATAAATATATTTGATGATTTTTTAGAAACTCCTTTTGGTCCAGCAGCTGGTCCTCATACTCAACTGGTTCAAAATATTATTTCTTCTTATTTAACGGGTGCAAGATTTATAGAATTAAAAACTGTGCAAATTATGGATGATCTTGAAATTCCTAAACCATGTATTGATGCTGAAGATGAAGGTTATAATACAGAGTGGTCTCAAGAGTTGTCGTTAAATGAATCTCTTGATGAATATATTAAAGCATGGATAATTTTACATATATTAAAAGAAAAATTTAATTTATCTGATAACAAAGAAAATTCTGGATTTATTTTTAATATGAGTGTTGGATATGATTTAAAAGGGATAAAAAGTGAAAAAATGGATAATTTTATTGAGAATATGTTGCATCCGAAGAAGTTAATTGATAAGTATAAAGAAATTATAAATAAAGAGTTTCCTGAATTTAAAAATATCAAAATCCCTTATCGAATGATTAATTCTGTAACAATTTCAACTATGCATGGATGTCCACCTGATGAAATTGAAGCAATAGCTAAATATTTAATTAAAGAAAAAAAATTACATACTTATATTAAACTTAATCCAACACTTATTGGTAAAAAAGAGGTTGAAAATATTTTATTTAATAATGGTTTTGAATATATTAAATTTAAAGACGAGACCTTTAACCATGACCTGCAATATAATGATGCAATAAAGATGATAAAACAACTAAAAGAATTTGCAAAAAAACATGGGAAAATTTTTGGAGTAAAACTTTCTAATACTCTTGCTAATATTAATGTTAAAAAAAGATTACCTGGTGATGAAAGATATATGTCAGGTAGAGCTTTATTTCCAATAACTATTAACCTGGCAAATAAACTTTCTAAAGAATTTGATGGTAAATTGAATATTTCATTTTCAGGTGGAGCATTTATTGAAAATATCAAACAGATTCTTGATACTAATATTTATCCTGTTACTATGGCTACTAATTTATTAAAACCAGGTGGATATTTAAGATATTATCAAATTGCTAAAAAATTAGAGCAGGAAAAAATAGATAAAAATAAAAATTCTATATTTAAATATGAGAATATTGATTTAAAGAAACTTGATTATTTAACAAAAGTTTCTAGAAATAATGATTTTTATAAAAAAGCATGGGATACTACAAGTTTAAAACTTGATACAAAACTTAACCATTTTGATTGTATTGTTGCACCATGTGTAGTTGAATGCCCAATACATCAGGATATTCCTGATTATATAGAAGCAATTGAACAGGAAGATTATACTAAATCATTGGAGATTATTCTAAAGAAAAATGCTTTACCAAATATTACAGGTTTTATATGTGATCATAAATGTCAAACAAAATGTGTGAGACATGATTATGATTCAAGTTTAAAGATTAGAGATTTAAAAAAGGTAGCAGCTTTAAATGGAGATTATAATTTAATAATAGATAAATATCTAGAACAAATTAAGAAAAAAAATAAAAATAAAAAAGTTGCTATTATTGGTGGTGGCCCTGGTGGTATGGGAGTAGCATATTACTTAAGACGTGAAGGGTATAATGTAACAATTTTTGAAAAAAGAGAAAAATTGGGTGGTACTGTTAGATACACAATACCAGCTTTTAGATTACCAGATGAGGTTATTGATACTGATGTTGAGATACTTAAAGATATTGGGGTCAAAATAATTACAAATTATAAAAATGATATAAATATTGATGATTTTAAATCAAAAGGTTTTAACTATATTGTACTAGCAACTGGAGCAGAAAAACCAAGAAAATTAAAAATTAATTCTGAAGATGTCCAGGAAGGATATATTGAAGGTGTAGATTTTTTAAGAATGGTAAAAGAGGGAAAAATAAAAAATATAGGTAATAAAGTAATAATAATTGGTGGTGGTGATTCAGCAATGGATGCTGCAAGAACTGCTTTCAGACTAACTAACGGTGAAGTAAGCATAGTGTATCGAAGAGATATAAAAAACATGCCTGCTGATAAAGAAGAAATTACAGAAGTTATTGAAGAGGGGATTAAAATAAAGCAACTTTTAAGTCCTGTTGAAATTATAACTGAACAGGGTAAAGTAAAGGGATTAAAATGCCAGAAAATGAAAT
Source organism: Exilispira thermophila (assembly GCF_055389015.1). Classification (NCBI taxonomy): domain Bacteria; kingdom Pseudomonadati; phylum Spirochaetota; class Spirochaetia; order Spirochaetales; genus Exilispira; species Exilispira thermophila. The sequence continues at coordinate 191,542 of NZ_AP042476.1, forward strand.
TAGGTGAAGAAGATAGTTCAGGAAGAAGAAGACCTGTACCTATTGAGAATGAATATGAAATAATTGAAGCTGATATGATAATTTCAGCCATTGGTGAAACTGTAGATACTGAAATTGCAAGTAAAAATAATGTTAAGATATTAAATGGAAAAACTATTTATGTAGATCCAGAAACTTATGAAACAAATATAAAAGGTGTATACGCAGCAGGTGATTGTGTTAGAGGTGCATCAACTGTTGTCAAAACTTTAGCTGATGCTAAAAAGGTTTCTTCAACAATAATAAAAAAAGATAAAACTTTTTCAGATTACCTTGTTGATGAATTCTATAAATTAGAGGATAAAAGAAATATTAAACAAAAAACTCTTAAAAGAGGAGAACAAATTTTTTATGATCCTGTAAAAAGAATACCTCTAGATGAAAGAAAAAGTTTTAACCAGGTAATATTACCATTAAATAAAATTGAGGCAAAAACTGAAGCATCAAGATGTTTTTCATGTAATATTGCATGCAATAAATGTGTTGAGGTATGTCCAAATAGAGCAAATGTAGCTATAGACTTTAATCTTGTATCCTATGAAATTCCTTATTTTAATGAAGGAAAAATAGGGTATATGTTATATTCTATAACTCAAAATAGCCAGATATTGCATATTGATGATTATTGCAATGAATGTGGTAACTGTGAAACGTTTTGCCCACATAATGGAAAACCATATAAAGATAAAATTACATTATATTCTGATGAAAAAATGTTCAATGAAAATGATAATGATGGATTTTTATTATTAGAAAAAAACAAAAAATTTTATAAATTTTTATGTAAAGTAGATAAAAAAATGTTTTTTATGGAGATTGATAATAATAGCTCACTTGTAATTAAAGATGAGAAAATTGAATTACATTTTACTATAACTGAAAAAAAATTAATACTTAAAAATTATAAAATTGGTAATATTAATCAATTGAATTTAAAAGGGTACATTGATGTTTTTGAAATGGTTAAAAATGTTATTAATAAATATGATTATCTTTTAAATTACTAAAATATAATTTTAAAAATTTCTAATTAATTTTAAAATTATATTAATTATTTTTAATTTTTATTTTTTAAGGGGGATTTATGAAGATTTTAATAAAAAATGGAAGTATTTTACAATTTTATCCTGCAAGAGTTGAATATAACAAAAATATTTTGATAGAAAATGATAAAATAATTAAAATCTTTGATAGTTCTATTGATAATAGTGTTTCTGTTGACAGAGTAATTGATGTAAAAGGTAAATTTATTGTTCCAGGAATAGTTTGCTCTCATAATCATTTTTATTCTGCTTTAGCAAGAGGAATTAAAGCAAATATAGCTCCTTCTTATGATTTTGTTGGAATATTGCAAAATTTATGGTGGAAGCTGGATTTTGAATTAGATGAAAAATCATTATATTATTCTGGTTTAGTCGGAGCTATTGAAGCGATAAAAGCTGGTACAACATCTGTAATTGATCATAATGCTTCCCCTTCATTCATCAAAAACTCTTTAAATACTTTAAAAAAGGGATTTGAAAAAGTTGGATTAAGGGGAATTTTATGTTATGAAGTGACAGATAGAAATGGGGAAAAAGGAGCTGAACAAGGGGTTAATGAAAATGTTGAATTTATTAAAAATGGTGAAACAAATCTTGTTAAAGGTACTATTGGAGGCCATGCCCCTTTTACTTTATCAGATAAAACATTGTCTTTATTAAAAGATGCTGTTAATGAAACAAAAAGGGGACTTCATATCCATGTATGTGAAGATAGGTATGATTTATCTTATTCACACCATTTTTACAAATTATCTACACTTGAAAGACTGGAAAAATTTAATCTTGTTAACAAATATTCACTTATAGTTCATGGTGTTCATCTTCTGGACAAAGATATTGAGATTATTAATAAGCATGATGCATTTCTTTTACATAATCCAAGATCAAATATGAATAATAATGTTGGTTATAATTTTAAACTTAATAAATATAAAAATGTAGCTCTGGGAACTGATGGGATAGGTTCAAACATGTTTGAAGAAACAAAAATAGCTTATTTTAAATCTCAAGATTATGGGTTGTCAAATTTCCCATCAAAATTTATGGAATATTTATATAATGGAAATAAAATTTTAAAGAGATATTTTAATAAGAACTTTGGAGAAATAGAAGAAGGATATATAGCAGATATTGTTGTACTTGATTATGAGCCACCTACTTTAATTGATTCAGACAATGTTGCTGGTCATTTTATTTTTGGTATGTCTTCAAGGGATGTTGATACTGTTATTATAAATGGTAATGTTGTTTATGAAAATAGACAATTTCCATTCGATGAGAAAGAAATTTATGCTAAAGCTTCAGAAGAAGCAAAAAAACTCTGGGAAAGAATGGGCTAATATAAATTGGATTAATATAATAAAGATCATATTAAATTACTATCAGTGGAGTAATAATTATTAAATTCTCTTTTAAGGATTTTTACTCTTTTTATAAATGGAAAATTAAAAAGAATTTCTAAATTAGATTTTAATTTATTATAATAAGAATAATAATTATCCTTATTTGAGTATATTTTAATTAATTTTACAAAGTTTTCAGAACTAAGTTGTTTTAATGATTTGGTAAATTCCGGGTTAGAATTTAAAAGATTTAATGGTTCAATATTTATTTTAATTTTATTTTTACAATTTTTAAAATATTTTTTTAAAATAGTTTTAATTTCATTTAAATCAGTAAAATAAGGTATAAAAGGTCCAATGTGGATATAAATATTGATATTATTTTTAAAAAGTGTAAAAATTGTTTTTACCCTTTCTTCAAGGGGATATGATTTTTCTAAATTATTAATTATGTTTGATGAATTAATGGTAAAACATATTTCATGATTTTGATTCTTTGAAATTAATTCCAAATCATTAATAACTAAAGGAGATTTTGTCATTAAAAAGATACCTATATTACTTTTGTTTAAAATTGAAATAATATTATGAGTAGATTTATATTGTAGCTCAACTGGTTGATAAGGATCTGTATTTGATCCAATTATAACCCTATAGTTGCTATTTATGGATTGTTTTGTTTGATTCTGTTTTACCAGTTTATTTTTAATATTGTGACTATTGTTAAAATCGTAGCTATGATTATTGTAAGTATTTTTGTTATAATTATTGTTAATATTGTTGTTGTAATTATTGTTAGTTGTATTGTTATAATTATTACTAGTATAGTTATTTTTGTTAAGGTTACTATTATTTATAAAAGGTATTATTTTATTTTTTATTTCACTTTCAAGTAGATTGCTTATGTTTTTTTTTATTATAACAAAAGAACCCCATTTCCCATATTTTTTTACATTTTTGTTTAATGCTGCATAGCAATATTTACAGGCAAATGAACACCCTTTATAAGGGTTTATTGTAAAATTAGAAATTGTGGTGATTGATGATAAAGCTAACAAGCTGTTATTATTAAATTCCTTGATTTCCATGAAAAAAAAGTTAAAATATTTTAAAAATAAATAAAGGGTTATTTATGTTGTTTTCTAAAAAAAATAAAGAAATAGAAAATAGAATTACAAGACTCAGAGAAAAATATAAAGAATTTGGAAATAAATTTGGCAATAACATATTTAATTATAATGCATTTGAAAATAGACTTGAGAATACATTAAAAAATAGGATAAACCTTGAAATTTTTGTTAAAGCTGAAGAAGAAGCGTTATCCCAATTATATAATGAAACTATTTCACCAAAGAAAAAAGAAAAATTATCAGAAAAAGAAGACTCTTATACTAAAAAAGTAGATAAGATTTTAAAGGAGTATGAAGAAAGAATTAAAAAATATCCAAAAATAGATTTTTATGATTATGAAGATGAAGAGATAAAATATCTTTATGGAGCTATTGTATTTTTTTATGAAAAAATCTTCCCATATCTTGAAACAATTTTTAATGGTAGGGAACTGGGTATGAATATTATGAAGGATTTTAGTGTTTTTTATAATTATCTAAATTATTATGGAAGAGAAACTACTAGAGGGCATTCTAAAAGGATTGAAGATTTTATATTAAAATTAAAATATTCATCAAAAAATGAAATTGAAGTAGATTATAGAAATTTTTTTATTGAAACTGCAAAATACTTTAATAATTTAAAACAATTTTTACGAACTAATTTAAATAAATTAAAAGATATAAAGAAAATTATTAATGTAGAAAATAAACTTTTTGAACATAATCAATATACTTTTTATGATCTAACAAAAAGGATAATTTCATGGATTGATGATCTAATGTACGATTTTAGATTAAGCGAATTTTCTTAATTTATCAGGAGAGTTTATGAAAATATTAAAAGGAATTCCTGTTTCTTCAGGGATTGTTATTGGTAAAGCACATATTTATCTTGAAGATAGCTTTACTATTCCAAAATATGATATTCAAGATTATGATTTTGAGTTATATAGACTTTCAAAAGCTGTTGAAAAAACAAAAGAAGAAATAAAAAATATTCAAAAATCTTTAAATGGAGAAATTGATAAAGAAAAAAATGAATTGTTTAATGCTTTTTTATTATTTTTAGAGGATGAAAGTTTATTTGAATCTATAAAAGAAGAACTTCATACATCCAAAAAAAATATTGAATGGGTTCTATACATAGTTCTTAAGGAGATAGTAGAAAAGTTTAAAAAACTTGATAATGATTATTTTATGCAAAGGTCTGAAGATATTCATGCTGTTGGAAAGCATTTAATGAGAAACCTTTTAAAAAAGGATCATCCTACACTTGATAGTTTAAATGAGAAAGTAATACTTGTAACCAGAAATTTAGCATTAACTGATGCAGCTTTATTGAAAAGAAATTTAATTATTGGACTTGTGACAGAAATTGGAGGTGAAGCATCTCATACAGCAATTATGGCAAGAGCTTTAGGTTTACCATCAGTTTTGGGAATAGAATTTGTTACTTCGGAAATTGAAGAGGGAGAGACAATAATAGTAAACGGATATACAGGTGAAGTAATAGTAGATCCTGATAAAAATACTTTATTAGAAGCTGAAGAAGAAATAAAAAAGCATAAGAAATTTGAAAAAGAGATTTTAAAATATAAAGATATAGAACCAATTACTAAAGATGGAGTTAAATTAAATGTTTATGCAAATATAGAAATTATGGATGAACTTGAGCTTGTTAAAAAACATGGTGGGGATGGAATTGGGCTTTTTAGATCTGAATTTCTTGTATTGGAAACAAACAGTTTTCCACCTGAAAGTTATCAATACAAGATATACAAGGAGATTTTTGATTTTTTTGATAAAAATGAAGAGATAATTATTAGAACATTGGATCTTGGTGGAGATAAAATAATTCCTGGATATTCTTTTCCTTATGAGAAAAATCCATTTTTAGGATGGAGGGCAATAAGATTTTGCCTTTCAAAAAAACAAATTTTTAAAAGTCAATTAAGAGCTATATTACGGGCTTCTTATGGTGTAAAAAATGTTGGTATTATGATCCCCATGATTGCAACATTAGAAGAGATCCTGGAAACTAAAAAAATTTTAAAAGAATGTGAAAATGAGCTTGAAACAGAAGGAATTCCATATAATAAAAATTATAAATTTGGAATAATGATTGAAATTCCAGCTGCAGTTTTAAATTCAGAAGAATTTGCAAAACATGTTGACTTTTTTTCAATTGGAACAAATGATTTAATCCAATATTTATTAGCAGTTGATCGAGGAAATGAACAGGTAGCTTATCTTTTTAAATATTCAAATCCTACAGTATTAAAAGCATTAGAAATTGTTATAAATAATGCAAACAAAAAAGGGATTGAAGTAGCAATGTGTGGAGAGATGGCTTCTGATGTTTATTCCATCCCATTGTTAATAGGTATGGGTTTAAGGAAATTTTCTGTTTCTCCAAAATATATAACTGAATTAAAAAAAATTATAACTTCAGTTACATATAAAGAATGTAAACAATTATATGACAAAGTAAAAGTTATGTGTAAAATTGAAATGGTTGAAAAAGAAACACATGAATGGATGAAGAAGAGATTTCCTGATATTGAATATTTTTAACATATAATTAATTTTAAATAACTGATCATTATTTATTGTTAAGGAAAGAATAAATAATAGCAAAATACTAATATAAAAAAAATAAAAAAAAGAAAAGAATAATAAAATAATAAAATAGTAAAATGGTAAAAAAATAATAAGATAAATTGCAAAAATACATAGTAAAAATAATAAATAATTAATAATTGATTGCTAACAAAGGAGAAGTTAATTTGAAACCTTTTAGAATAGTAATTGCTGGAAGAGCAAATGTAGGAAAATCAACTTTATATAATATTTTTACCAGAAGAAGGGATTCAGTTGAATCCGATATTCCAGGTACTACAAGAGATCCAGTTAAAAAATTAATCTCAATAAATGGTAAGTTTGTTGAGTTAGTTGATTCTGGTGGATTTGAATTTAATGCAAATGATGAGATTTCGAGAAAAGTAAAAGAAAAAGCTTTGGAATATTTAAAAAATGCTGATTTAATCTTATTTGTTGTTGATAGACATAATATAATAGAAGAAGATATACAATATTACAAATATATTAAAAAATTAAATATAAAAAATGTTATAATTGTGAATAAAGTGGAAAAAAAGGGAGATGAATATCTTGATAAAGATGTTTATTCATTAGGGGCTCCCCGATATATTTTAATATCAGCAATTCATAGAAGAAACCTTGATGAAATTTATGATTTTATAGAAGATAATTTAAAAGATTATAATTTTGAGTTTAAAGAAAATTCTCAAATAAAAGTTGCATTAGTTGGTAGACCAAATGTGGGGAAATCATCTTTGTTAAATACTTTTATTGAAAAGGAAAGAGCTATAGTTTCAGATATTCCTGGAACTACAATTGATTCTTTAGATGAAGAGGTTGTTTATAATGATTATAGGATTACTTTTATCGATACTGCTGGTATTCGAAGAAAGAAAAGCATAAAAACAAATATAGAATATTATTCAATTAAAAGAACATTTGGTTCAATTGATAGATCTGATATTGTAATACATCTTGTAAGTCCTGAAAATATTTTAGTAAGGCAGGATAAAAAAATAGCTGATTATGTTTTTAAAAAAGGGAAAAGTTATATTATAGTGGTAAATAAATCAGATTTGATAAGGGGAAGAGAAAAAGAGATTGAAGATGAAATTAGATACCGTTTCCCTCATGTTAATTTTGTTAAAATTCTTTTTATTTCTGCTTTAAAAAAGGAAGGGATTGAAAAATTATTGGACTATATTATTGATCTTTATAAAAGACAAAAAAAGGAATGGAAAACTTCTGTATTAAATAATTTTTTAGAAGAAGTTAAAAACAAGAAACAAATTCTTGTTGGTAACTCTTATTTAAATTTGTTTTATAGTGTAGTAGTTTCTAAATATCCTCTTACTTTACTTATTTTTACAAATAAAGAGGCAGATTCAATACCAGATAGTTTTAAAGATTTTATCATTAATAGTTTAAGAAAAAAATTTCCTTTAGAGTCAATACCGGTTCGTATTATATTTAAAAAAAGAAAATAGGGTGATTTTATGTATGAAATAATATTTATTCTTTCTTTTTATTTTATTGGAGCAATTCCTACAGGTTATCTTATAGGGAAAATGCAAGGGATAGATATTAGAACTAAAGGGTCTGGAAATATTGGTGCTACAAATGTTTTAAGGGTTTTAGGAGTAAAATGGGGAATTTTAGTCTTAATTATAGATGTTACTAAAGCATATTTAGGATTATTGTTATTAATTCCTTTATATTTTAATTTAACAACAATATCAATTAACCCTGATCTTGTAAAAGTTATAGGAGCAATAATCACAATCTCAGGTAATATTCTAAACCCTTTTTTCAAATTTAAAGGAGGAAAAGGTGTAGCTGCTTCAGTAGGTGTTTTACTTTATATAGCTCCTAAAATATTGGGAATTGCATTTTTAGTATTTCTTATTGTTGTAATCCTAACTAAATATGTTTCATTAGGTTCATTATCTGGAGCATTAACATCTTTAATACTGGTTTTTATAATTGATTATAACATTTATAAAGCTATATTTATTGTAATTTTAGTAATTTTTATATTTGTTAAACATAAAAGTAATATAAGAAGATTAATAAAAGGTGAAGAAAATAAATTGTCTTTTTCTAAAAAAAAGAAATAATTTATATAAATAGAAAATAGAAATTAATAGAAAAATATAGTAAAAAGAAATAGGATGTTTGAGAATAAAGAAGAAAAAATATATTTTTCCATATCTGAAGTTTGTAAAATGTTAGATTTAAAACCTTATCATTTAAGAAATTGGGAACAAAATATCCCTTTTTTAAAACCTAAAAAAAATAAATTTGGTCACAGGATATATACAAAAAGCGATATTAATAAAATTATGCTTGTAAAAAATTTATTATATGAAGAAAAATATACCATAAAAGGGGTTGTTGAATATTTTTTAAAAAAATATGAAGATATTGAGACAAAAGAATTAAAAACAAATATAGCTAATACAGAAAAAATTGTAAATATGAATGATGAAAATATTAATAAGTTATGGGTTGAAATAAAAAAAATTTCAGAAAATTTAAAAAAAATTATTGACAAAAAACTCGAAATTTGATTAATTACTTGTGTTGATGCCGAGGTAGCTCAGTCGGTAGAGCAAAGGACTGAAAATCCTTGTGTCCCTGGTTCGATTCCTGGCCTCGGCATTTAAAAGCAGGGTAAATTAACCCTGCTTTTTTTTTAATTATATTCAATAAAAGTAATATTGTGTTTAAATAAATTTAATTTCAATATAATTTCAAGTATTTATTGAAATTTTTCAAATTTATGCTATTATATAAAATAATTAAAGAGTATTGGTAATATGAATTATAAAAAATATAATTTAAATATGTTAAAAAAAGCTGTAAAACTTTATAAAAAAACAGCATACCCTAATGAGGAAGATATCAAGAATCCTCAAATTATTGAAAGATTTACAAATTTAGAAAATGCAAAAACTAGTGAGGAGTTTTTTTCCTACTTTAAAAAAGAGGAATTTGATGGGATAGAATCTTTTAAAATTCAGTTAGGTTCTAAGATTTATCCTTTTTTGAAATTAGCTTTTGAAAAAACAACATTTTCCGATGATTATGGATTTTACATCGATAGACATTCAGAATATATTGCTATCGATTCTTCAAGCCCTTCTTATAAAAAAGAATTATTATTAAAAGAGGAAACCAAACAACTCAAAATAAAAATTGAAAGTCTATTTGAATATGAAAATATACCAACTTATAGATACTTTATAAAAAAATATAACCAACAAATTAAAAAAGATAAATCTAAACTAAAAAAAGGGAAAATGATTTTATTAGTTGAAGATGATGTTGATATTAATGAAATGCATAAAATTGAATTAAATTTATTGGGTTATGATGTAGAATCAGTTTTTAATGGATACGATGCTATAAAAATGGTTGAGAATAAATATTTTGATCTTATGTTATTGGACCTTATGATGTCTGGTATTTCTGGTCAGGAAGTGATAAAACTTGTTTCAAAAGATATTGATATTGTTGTACTATCTGCATTAACAGATAGTTATACCAAAAAAATGTGTTTAGATTTAGGAGCAAAAGCATACTTAACTAAACCTGTATCAAAAAAAACACTTGAAACTTTTCTGGATAATTTTTTTAAAAATAAGTAAAAATTAAAATAAAAGTAATTTTTTATAATCTTTTATTGTTGTTATAACTTTGTTATTATTTTTGTAAATTGATTATTTTTTTAATTAATTAATATTTTTGTTGATTTATTTTTATTTTTGTAGATTTATTATCAATAATAATTTAAACAAATTATATTAAATCATTTAATAAGGAGAAACAGAATGTGTGGAATAGTTGGATATATAGGAAACAGAAATGCAAAAGATGTTTTAATTGATGGATTAAAAAGACTTGAATATAGAGGATATGATTCTGCAGGAATAGCTCTGTTAAATAATAAAGGTATATTTATTGATAAAGAAAAAGGTAAAGTTTCTGTTCTTGAATCTCAACTTCATGATAATCATAACAATTATAAAATAGGGATAGCTCATACCAGGTGGGCAACTCATGGCGAACCAGATAAAAAAAATGCACATCCTCATACTGACTGCAAAAATGAAATTGCTATAGTTCATAATGGGATAATTGAGAACTATATCCCTTTAAAAAAGTATTTGTTAAAAAAAGGACATAAATTTGTTTCTGATACTGATACAGAAATTTTTGCTCATTTAATTGAAGAAAATTTCGAAGGAGATTTATTAGAAGCTGTACGAATGTCTATAAAAGAGTTAGAAGGGAGTTTTGCTTTTGCAATAATTCATAAAAAAGATCCTGATAAAATCATTGGAGTTAGAAAAGGTTCTCCTTTAATTGTAGGAGTGGGTAAAGATGAGATGTTTTTAGCCTCAGATGTATCAGCTGTAGTTAAATATACAAAAAATATTATTTATGTAGATGAAGAAGAGATAGTTGAAATAACAAAAAATAAATACAATTTTTATTCTTTTGATAAACATAGAATTTCTAAAAAACTTGAAAATGTCATTATGGATATTGGTCAAATTGAAAAAAATGGTTATCCTCACTATATGCTAAAAGAAATTTTTGAACAACCAATGACAATAAGAAATGCTATTAGGGGGAGGATTGATTTAGAGCAAGCTACTGCAAGGCTAGATGGTCTTGATACAAATATTGAAAAGATAAAAAATACTAATAGAATTATTTTAGCTGGTTGTGGAACTTCCTGGCATGCAGGTTTAATTGGGGAATATTATATTGAAAAATTTGCAAGAATTCCAACTGAAACAGAATATGCTTCAGAATTGAGGTATAGAGACCCTTTAGTTGATGAAAAAACTTTAGCATTTTTTATATCTCAATCTGGTGAAACAGCTGATACATTAGCCGCTTTAAAAGAAGCTAAAAGAAAAAATGCAACATGTTTAGGCGTATGTAATGTAGTTAATTCCTCAATAGCAAGAGAGACTGATGGAGGTGTTTATTTACATGCAGGTCCTGAAATTGGGGTTGCATCAACAAAAGCTTTTACTTCTCAAACAACAGTTTTATTTTTAATATCAATTTTAATTGGTAGATTAAAGCATTTATCATATGAAGAAGCTTATAGTTATCTTCTAGAATTAAAAAATCTTCCTGATAAAATAGAGAAAACTCTAAAAAAAGCTAATGAGATTGAAGCTATAGCTGATAAATTTTATAAATCAAAAAATGCTTTATTTTTAGGTAGAGGAGTAAATTATCCAGTTGCTTTAGAAGGTGCTTTAAAACTTAAGGAGATCTCTTATATCCATGCAGAAGGGTATCCAGCTGCAGAGATGAAACATGGGCCTATTGCTTTAATAGATGAAAATATGCCTGTTGTTTTTATTGCAACATATGACTCTCTTTATGACAAAATATTATCAAATATAAAAGAGGTAAAAGCAAGAAAAGGTAAAGTTATTGCTATTGTTTCTGAAGATGATGAAAAAATTAAAGATATTGCTGATTATACTATAGGAATACCACAAACATTACCTTTTCTTTCACCAATAGTAAATGTCATTCCTTTGCAATTGTTAGCTTATTATATAGCTGTAAGAAGGGGGTGTAATGTTGATCAACCAAGAAATCTTGCAAAATCGGTAACTGTTGAGTAAAAATTTATTAAAATCATGATGGAAGTATAACAAAATATGGGAAATAATAAATTATTTCGTAATATAAAATATTATAAGAGAAAAGAAAGATTTTTTATTTTACTTTATATTTTCTTTTTAATATTAGTCACCTTTATTTTTGTTATTTTTCTATTTAATATTTATTCCTTACCAAATCTTCATTTTAATATTATACTTTTAACATTTTTTGGTTTTATGTTTTTTATACTTTTTAAACAATATATTAAAAATATTATAAAGTGGGTATTATATTTTTTGATTTTAGCAGGTATATTTTTCATTTCCTATTTAAATGTATATATTAGTTTGATATTAGTCATAACTTATATTTCTCTATTTAAATTGTTTAATCGTATTATAAATAAAATATTAAACAAAAGAATTTAAAAAAATAATTGTTTTTATTTATGATTTATATTTTAGTTTTAATATTACTTGGATTTTAATATATATATTTTTATGTGTTGAGAGAGATTTTCTTTATTAAATTATTTTTTTATTAAATTAGATTTTTTTAATATCATTAAGTTCTATAAGTTTTAAAAATATAGATTTAAAGGCTTTAATAGTTTCATTTTTTGAATGCATATTATTAATTCTACAAAACCATATGTCTTTTCCACAAACAAAACATTTCTTAGAAGGTAAATTTAATTGTTTAGAAGTAATTTTGTTTTTGTTTAGATAAATATCTATATCAATTATTCTAAATTTATTTTCAAATTTAACCAATTCTTTTTTTAGTAAAATTGGGTCTTTATCTATTTCAATTAAAATAAAATTACCAGAATAATTATAAAAATAATGTATATTTTTTATTTTATCAGGAAATAAATTGATAATATAATCAAGAGACTTTTTTAAAGCTACATCAGTATAAATATTATTTTTAGGAAAATATGGTGTGTTAACAGATATTTCGATAACAGAAAATAAATTTGAGAAGGATTTTATAACATTAAATTTTTCTTCTCTGCTATTAAGTAATAATCTTTGTATATTATCAATAAACATTTTAAAGTATCTATTATTTATTTTTTAGAAAATTTTGAAAGAAATTGCTCATTATTAACAATATATCTTTTATGTGTGCCTTCCCCAATTTTACCTTCTTCATCAAAACAAATACCTTTAAAATATATTTTCTTTCCATCGATTTCAATGATTTCAACACTACATTTCACTTTTTGACCCATTGGAGTTGCTTTTAAATGTTTTACAGATATTTCTATTCCAACAGTTGAATAACCATCTGGTAAAAGAGAATCAATAAGATTTTTAGCTGTAACTTCAAATAATGCAACTAATGATGGGGTAGAAAATACTTCAAGACCACCACTCCCAATATAAGCAGCAGTATCCTCGAAAACAACCTCTTTTTCATAAGTATTTGTTAATCCAGTTTTAATATTATCAAACATTAATCCTCCTTTTTTAATTAAAAAAAATTGACTTTTCAACTCTAATAATTTAAAATATTTATATAAAATTAAGCAAATTATAAAAAATTTCAATAAATTATAAAAAACATTTATAATTTAATAGAAAACAAATAATTTAAGGAGATTGACAAATGAAAAAGAAAAGTTTAGTAATTATATTATTTTTATTATTATTTGTAGTATTTTTTCCAATTAACTCTTTTACAGATTGGGATCCTCAAAAAACTGTAGCTATTTATTTTTATAATAATTATGGTCAATTTATGCCTAAAGATATTGATTCATTTGGATTAGAAGTTACAACTTATTTAAATCAAAATGGTATATTTGTATGGTTTTTAGGAATTTCACAGGAAAATATAGCAATTGAAAAAATTAAAAAATTAAGCAAAGTATATTCGGTTTTGGAATATAGTGGTGATATTGTTTCAGTAGCTGGAAATAAAGGTGATTATAAAATTTCTGTAGAAGTTAGATTAAAAGGAATGAATCTAAACAATAAAAATAAAAATTTTCAAGATGTTATTTCTGGAGAAGGTGATAGTATGCCAGATATGTCAAATGCTAGGTCATTAGCACTACAGCAAATAGGTGTTAAATTAACAAAGAAAAATCTTGAAAATATTAAAAATCTATTTGATAATAAATAATCTAAAAATTAATTATTATAAATAGAAATATTATAAATTAGAGAAGTTAAAAAAAAATTTTTAAACAAAATTTGAAAAGTTTGAATTGATATTTATACAATTTCATCAAATGGAACTTGTAAATCTGCAATTTTTTTAGATATAGAAAAATCGCTTTGATAAGAAAGAGCGGTTTTATAAGATGTTATAGCTTGCCTTGAAGAGATAGAGGACCTATAAAATCCTCTTTTTTTATATGTGATTTGCATCTTATTAATAAATTCTTTTAATACATCACTTTTTTTTATAGTAACGTTTTTAGAATTTGATTTCTTTTCAATATTTGAAGCATTCTTTCTATTTTTTGGGATTATGGGATTATTATGTGTTTGTTTGGATAAATTATTTACATATTGGTTGTTTATTCTCATAATATTAATTTTCTTGTTTTAATAATATATTATTCCATTTCTATTTAATCTTTCTTTATAATATATTTAAGTTATTATCTAGATAAACAAAAATTTAATTTTTATCAATATTATCTCTATATTATTAAATAAAACAAATATTATTAAATTTCAAGTGTAATTTTTTGTTTTAATAGCTCTCAATGATTTTATTAAATTCTTTAAATTCAAAAGGTTTTAATAAGATTCCATTAAAATTGTATTTTTTATAATCAGATAAAATTATACTATTGGAATAACCACTCATTACAATTGTAGGTAAATTTCTATATATTTTTTTTAACCTGATATTTGTTTCAAGTCCACCCATTCCACCTTTTATTGTTAAATCTAGTAAAACTAGTCTTGGTATAGTATTGGTTCTAATAAGCTTTTTAATTATATTTATAGTTTTAATACCTGAAGATGTAATTTTACATTGAATTTGTAAATTATTGCAGAAATTTTTTATTAAAGTTTGAATATTTTCATTATCTTCTAAAACTATAATTAGATTATTTTGTTTTTTATATTTAAGGTGCTTTTTTTTGATACTTAGATTTTTATTTTTAATCTCTTGCTGTTTGATTTCAGAAATAATTTCGCTATTTTCTTTTATTTTATGATTTTTTTGTATATTTTTATTTTTTGAAGTATTAATATTGTTATCAATAGTTAATTTTTCATTATAAGGGAATAGTAATTCAAACCTGGTATATTTATTAATCACTGAATCTATAAATATATCACCACCATGTTTTTTAACTATTGAATATATAGTTGTTAAACCCATTCCATTCCCATTTTGTTTTGTAGTAAAAAAAGGGTCAAATATTTTATTAATAATTTTATCTGGGATTCCAATACCATTGTCATAAAAAGTAATAAATAAAAAACTTTTAATATTTTTATTTTTGAAAGTTTGTTTATTTGTTATAAAGTATCTTTCAAATATTTTATTATATGGAGCTTCAAAAGGATTTATTTTCTTTATTTCTACTTTTATAACTCCTTTTGATGTTTTCTTCTCATTTATAGCATGAATTGAATTAATAGTTAAATTATTAAAAATTTGAAAAAATTGATTTTCATCACAATAAAATGGGATCTCTTTACTAAAACTATTAATTTTAAATATAATATTTTTACCAGTTAATGAAAATGAAAGTGAATCTTTTACAAGTTTATATAAATTAATAGTTTTTTTAATTAAACTTCCTTTTTTAGAGAAAGTTAGTAATTGAGTTGATAAATTTTTTGCTTTTTTTGATGCCCATATAACTTCATCAATAATTTTTGAAATTTCGTTTTTTTCCATATTTTGTAATGGTTCTTGAAGCATTAATTTAGCAAGAGAAAGATTTCCATTTATTATTGTTAAGAAATTATTAAAATCATGAGCAATTCCACCAGCTAAAATACCTATTGATTCAATTTTTTGTTTTTTATAAGCTTCTTTTTGGAATTGTTTTAATGTTGTAATATCTTTTATAATACTACCAGTCATGAAGTTTTCATAATCAATAATAAATGTAGTTACAATAATATCTTTCCTTTTTCCTGAAGGCGTATAAATTTGCTGTTCAATATTCTGGTTTAACCATGGTGCTTGTTTTTTTATATAAAGCAATTCTAAAGAATGTTTTATCCTTTTATATGTATTTTCTGTCTTTAATTCTGGGGGTAAAAGTTCAAACTGGACATCCCATATATACTTTCCCATTACATCCTTTGAAGAAACTTCCATAATTTCTGAGGTTTTTTCATTCCATGTAACTATTTTCCCTTCATTATTTACAATTAAAATGCCATCCTGTGAATTTTCAATGAATTTTTCAAATCTTGAAACACTTTTTTCAAGATCAATATTTAATTGGATTTGATTGGTTATATCAAGAATAAGACCAAAAATACTTCTAAGTTTTTTGTTTTTTTGATCGATGTCTGGATAAGTAACTTCTAAAACCCATTTTATGTTATTATTTTTATCAATTATTCTATACTTAGATATAATTTGTTCCCCTTTTTCTAATAATTTTTCATTTTTTTGTATTATAGGAATATCCTCTTTAAAAACAATTTTGTACCATAAGTCATCTTTTGATTTAATAAATTCCTCTGGGGTATATCCAGTTATCTTTTCTATTCCTTTTGTTAATAATTCATATTTTTCAATCCCAAATTTATTATTTTGATAATCCCATTTTGCAATCCATAAATAAGCATTGATTTCATTTAGTAAATTTTCAAAATCATTGTATCTTTCTAAAATCCTATTTTTTAATATTATATTTTCTTCAATTAAAGTTCTAATATTTGAAAAAAATAAATTTAATTCTTTAATTGTTGATTCTGGAAAATTTTCTAAATTAGAACTTTCTACAGATTTTTCAATTTTTTTAATAAATTCGGTTAATCTATTTTGCATATATTTTGAAAAATGTTTAACGGAATACCATTGAATAATTGAAACAACAATAAAGGTTAAAAAATAGATAAAAAAACTTATATAAAAATAATTTAAAATTACTTTTAAGTCATATGGATCTTTAATATTTTTAACATTTAAAAATAATAAAATTTTTAAAATAATGAAAATAAAAAACAGTAGTATAATTGGATAAAATGTAAAATAAAGAATTTTATTAAAAAGAAATATTTTTTTTTTAATTTTTTTCATTATTTACCTGTTAAAAACAACTTAAATGAATAATTTTAAAATTATTTTTAAAATTAATTATTTCTGCTATAATTTTAATTAAAATTATCAAAATGTCAAAATAAATGGAAATCAATACACAAATTTTGTTAATATCAAAATAATAGCAAATAAATATTCATCAGAATTTTAATTAGTAGATAATATAATTGAAAAATAATTATTTTAGGTTTTATTTGTATAAAAGATAGAGAATTATAAAATTTTAAAAAGAGGATATTATGGATTGGGCAAATATGAGAATAATGGATGTTTTATCCAGACATCCTAAAGCTGCACAAATTCTTGCTAAGTATAATATTGGATGTGTTGGTTGTTTTGCAGCAAGATCTGAAACATTGATACAGGGTTTAAGACTACATAAAGTTGATGTTGGTAGAGTTATTAGAGAATTGGAAGATACCTATAATAAATAAAATAAGTTAAAAATAATTTTTTTAATAACTAATTAAATATAAAAAATTAAATAAATATAGAAAATTAAACTAAATTATAACTTAAATGAATTTATAAATCAAATTGATGTTATAATTAAAATGAATTCATAAATTAAATTGATATTATAATTAAAATGAATTTATAATTTAATTGTTAATAATCTATATTTTCAACATTAAAAAATTTTAAATAAAATCTAATTTTGTAATTTAGGATAAAAGATGTAGTTAAAATTTATTTTATAATCAAGATTAAAGTTATAATAAAAATTTAACTTATACTCCAAATTGAAAATATCAAATAAAATCTCTTTAATTTTTTTTGTTAAATAATTATGTTGTATAATCAATTATTTACCATTTATAAAAACTTTTAATAAATTTTATATATAATTTGTATTTTTTATAATGACCATATTTTAATTTACACATTTTTATATACATACCTTTAATTATTTTTAATTTACACATTTTTATAGACATAACCTAATTTTTTTATTTTTTAGTTACTTTACATTTATCCTTTATTTTATAAAAATAACAATGTACCGAAATTAAAATAGTGAATATTTAAAAAAAATGAAAATGAAGATGAAGATAAATAAAAAAAACTAAACTTTTTATACATATGACGAAATTAAGAATAACAAGGATGTTATTAAATAAATCAAGGAGGAAGGCATGATAATTAATCACAACTTATCATCCTTATTTGCTGCACGTCAAATTAAATTCAACAGCTGGAAACAAAATGATAGTATTGAAAAACTATCTTCTGGACAAAGAATTAACAAAGCTGCTGATGATCCTGCTGGATTAGCTTTATCTGAAAAGATGAGAGCTCAAATAAGAGGTTTATACAGAGCAGAAAAAAATGTTGAAGATGGAATTTCTTTAATTCAAACTGCTGAAGGGTATTTAAAAGAAACTACTCAAACACTTCAAAGGTTGAGAGAATTAGCAATTCAAGCTTCAAATGGTGTTTATGATGACCAGGACAGATTAAATATTCAGGTTGAAGTTTCTCAATTGGTATCTGAAATCGATAGAATTGCATCTCATGCTCAGTTTAATGGTATGAATTTACTAACAGGAAGATTTGCAAAACCAACTCTCACTTCTGAAATAGCTGCTTCAATGTGGTTACATGTAGGTGCTAATATGGATCAGAGAATAAAAATCAATATTGGTACAATGTCAGCTCAGGGGTTAGGTTTAAAATCACCTGTTGGTCGAGCTGTTACAGCTACCTTTATTTCTGTTTCTACTCAGGATAAAGCAAATCTCTCAATTGGATTAATTGATGGAGCTTTAGAAAAGGTTAACAAACAAAGAGCTGATCTTGGTGCTTATCAAGAAAGATTACAATTTGCAGCACAGGGATTGATGAATGGAGCTGAAAATTTACAAGCAGCTGAAAGTAGAATAAGAGATACAGACATGGCTTTTGAAATGTCAAAATTTGTAAAAAATAATATCTTAACTCAAGCTGCAACTGCTATGTTAGGTCAAGCAAATACTATGCCACAGCAAATTTTACAACTTTTAAGATAATCTTAAAAAATAAAAGGGGCTGTCTTAGATCTTAAGGCAGTCCTTTTTTTTAAAAAAAATAAAAATATAAAAATTTATAAATTAAAGGAAAAAATAAAAGAATTTTCAAATGAATTATTTAATAAATATAAAAAATAAGGTAAAATTTTTCCTTTATTTAGTTTAAACAACTTTCTAATATTATGTGCTATACTTATTAATCCCCATTCTATTTTTACATTATTTATTCCTCTTAACATAAATCTCCTGAATCCCATATTGTGTTTAATATCTCCAAATACGGTCTCAACTTCTATCTTCCTTCTAAATGATAACTCCTGTCCCATTAATGTTGATAAATTCGATTTAACTTCTGATTTTAATTTTAAAAATACTGGATTTACCCATATATTCTTGTAAGGTTTTCCTTTACTACACCTATCCTGATAAATACAACCTTTACATCCATTTGTTGAATATACTTTGTATAATTCTAATTTCTTCCTTTTTGTAGATCTTGCAGTATAAACATATTTTAATTCTTTCCCATTTGCACATATAAAACAATCTTTTGACTCATCATATTTCCAATTCTGTCTGTTTAATTTATCCTTTTTAAAACTTCTTTTACTTTCTTTAAAATATCCTGAATATTTAACATAATTATTTATTCCTCTCCTTTTTAAATATAAATAATTATAAGTAGAACCATATCCTGCATCAGTTATTAAATTTGTTGGTTTTCTCCCTGTCTTTGATATTAAACTTTCTAAATGAGGGATTAAGGTGTTTGTATCTGATCTATCTTGATGGATACTATACCACAATATAAATTGATTTTGTGTGCCTATCTGTACATTATAGCCTGCTTTTAATTGACCATTTAACATTGCATCTTCTTTCATCCTCATAAATGTAGCTTCTTCATCTGTCTTAGAATAACTATTACGTCCTTTAAATTTCTTTTCCTGCTCTTCATATCTTTCTAATCTTGGTATGTAATCCTGTTTTAACTTCTTAATACTTTTTTTTAATTGTTTGCTCTTTTTATCTTTTTTATCTTCTCCTCCTTCTTTCAATACCTCTTCTAATTCTTTTGCTATCTTTTTTAGTTTCTTTGAATCTAATACTTCCTTTTTACCTTTAGATTCTTCAGACTCTTTTTCTTCATAATATCTATCTTCTTCTTCATTTAAATAATCTATCTCTTTTAATAATTTCTTTACATTCTCTTTAAGCTTCTTTTTGTAATTTTTTATGCTCTTTGACCATACAAAACTATATTTATTCGCATTAGCTTCTATTTTTGTCCCATCTAAAAAATAATTGTTTAAATCTACATAACCTGTTTCATATAAATAGGATAATAATATACTGAATATTTCTTCCAAATGTCTTCCTAACTTCTCTTTCCTGAATTTGTTTATTGTCCTGAAATCTGGATAATTCTTCCCACTTAACCACATGAAATATATATTCTCTCTTAATGCCTTGGCTATCTTCCTTGATGAATATATTTTCTGGGTATAAGCATAAACTATTACCTTTAAAAGCATCTTCGGATGATAACTACTTCTACCACCTCCTTTATAGCTTCTGTAAAGAAAATTTAAATCCATATTTTCTATTAAATCATTTACTATTCTTACTATATCATTTTCTGGTATATATTCTTCTAATCTTTCTGGAAATAATAGTGGTTCATCCTGTATATATCTTTTAAATACTACCTTATTATGTACTTTTGTTCTTCTCTTTTTCATAATTCAATTATAGCAAATAAATTATAAAAAAAAAGAGGTTGTCCCCAAGTTTTGAGACAACCCCTTTTTTTTAAACAATTTATTTTTTTACTAAATAAAATACAAATTGTAAAAGATATAAATTTTAATTATAGTGTTTAAAGTTGAAAAAAAATCATATTAAGATACTTTGAAGTAGTGGAAAATATAATAAAATTAATTTTAGAAAATTTATCCAGTGATATTATCGATTTCTTTTCAGTATTTTATAAAAATGGATATGAAGCCTATTTGGTAGGTGGATTTATAAGAGATGTTATACTCAATAGTAAAAGTTTTAAAAATAAAGATGAAGAGATTGATATTGATGTAACTACTTCAGCATCACCTGAAATTGTAATGAAACTTTTTAAAAAGGTTATACCTACCGGTCTTAAACATGGAACAGTAACAGTAATTTTTAAGAACCAAAAATATGAAGTTACAACCTATCGTATTGAGCAAGGTTATAAGGATAATAGACATCCTGATGATATTCAATTTGTAAATGATATTAGATTAGATCTATCCAGAAGGGATTTTACAATTAACTCTATTGCTTTTGATCCATTAAATAGAAAAATTGTAGATCCTTTTAATGGAATTGATGATATAAAAAGGAAAATCATTAAAACAGTTGGTGATCCTGACGAGAGATTTTCTGAAGATTCTTTAAGAATATTAAGAGCTATAAGATTTTCTACAACTTTAATGTTTGAAATAGAAGAAAAAACCTTTAAATCTATTTCAAAATGGAAAAAAAATTTACGAAATATCTCTGTAGAGAGAATTAGAGATGAATTTAATAAATTATTGTTATCAAATAGACCATCTTTTGGTATTGAACTTTTAAGAATAACAGGATTATTAGAAATGATATTGCCAGATCTTGAAGAAGGATATGGTATAAAACAAAATGAATTTCATAAATATGATATATATTATCATAATTTGTATACTTGTGATGCAACTGATAATAATTTAATTATGAGATTAGCGGGATTGTTACATGATGTAGGAAAAACAAACTCTTTATATGAATATAAAGGGAAAGGTGCTAAAGAAAATGTATTTTATAATCATGAAATTTATTCTGAAGAAATAGCAAAAAATTTTTTAACACGTTTTAAATATCCTAATAAAATAATTGATAGAGTTATTCGATTAATAAAATTTCATATGTTTCATTATACAAATGAATGGAGTGATGGAGCAGTTAGGCGTTTTGTTAAAAGGGTAGGTGAAGATTTAATAGATGATTTATTTGCTTTAAGAGTAGCTGATAGAATAGGAAATGGTAAATCTTTTGGATACCCTGAAATTTTAATTAGGTTTTATAATAAAATAAAGGATGTTATTAAAGAAAACCATGCATTGAAAATTACTGATCTTGATATAAATGGATATGATTTGATGGAAAGATTTAATTTAAAACCATCCAGAATGGTGGGCAACATATTAAATCATCTTTTAGAGAAAGTTTTAGACAATCCTGAATTAAATAATAAAGAAAAATTAATGGAATTAGCTGAAAAATATTTATCTAAAGTACAGGAAGTTTAAAGGGGGGAATATGGAAAAAATTATAGAAGAAAAATTAAAAGATTGGTTATCTGATTATGTTGATGAAGAAACAAAAAAAGAAATTTTAAAAATAAAAGAGGAACAAGGTGAAGAAGGGTTAAAAGAATTATTTTTGGAAGATTTAGAATTTGGTACAGGTGGTATGAGGGGAATAATTGGCCCTGGTAGTTCAAGAATAAATATTTATACTATAGGTAAAGCAACTTTTGGTATTGTGAATTATTTACTTGATAACAAATCTAATGAAAATGAAATTTTAAGTGTTGTAGTTTCTTATGATACTAGAAATTTTTCTTATGATTTTGCTAAAGAGGTAGCTTCAATTTTTGCATATTTTGGGATAAAAGTATATATTTTTTCAAATCCAACACCTATTGGGATACTATCTTTTGCAATTAGAATTTTTAATGCTAATCTAGGTATAATGATTACAGCTTCTCACAACCCACCTGAATATAATGGTTATAAAGTATATAATTCAATGGGTGGACAAATTGTTCCTCCTCAAGATGGGGAGATAATTAAATATGTTAAAAATGTAAAATTTTTGAAATATATAAAAAAAATTGATTTTGAAAAGGGTTTACAATCAAAAATAATAGAGTTTATAGATGAAGATTTTTATAATGAATATTTTGAAAAAATATTAAATATTATTATAAATAAAAACTATTTTTCAAAAGTAGAGGATTTAAAAATAGCATATACTTCTTTACATGGAACAGGAATATTTCCATTTAAAAAATTATCTGAAAAACTAAATTTAAATGTATTTTATCCTGAAAAACAGATAATCCCTGATGGAAATTTCCCAACAGTTGAAGTCCCAAATCCTGAAGTAAAAGAAAGTTTAAAAATGGTAATTGATACTGCTAAAAAAAACAATGCAGATGTTTTTATTGCAAATGATCCTGATGCAGATAGGTTAGGTCTGGGATTTAGAATTAAAGAAGGTTATTATTTGCCTGACGGTAATGAAATTGGGATAGCATATCTGTTTTATATTTTATCAGAATATAATAATTTAAAAATGTTGAATAAAATAAAAAATCCTTATGTATGTAATACAATAGTAACATCAGATTTACAGGAAAAAATTGCTAAAAGTTTTAATGTAAAGATTTTTCGTACTTTAACCGGGTTTAAATATATTGGTGAAATAATGAATAAAAATAATGATGGTACATTTTTATTTGGTGCTGAAGAAAGTTATGGATATTTAATAGGTGATCATGCAAGAGATAAAGATGCTATAGTATCAACATTATTAGCATTGGAAATTGCAATTTATTTAAAAATTAAAGGTATATATTTTGATGAGTTTCTTAACAGTATATATGAAAAATTTGGATATTATAAGAACAAATTGGTATCTTATACTTTTAAAGGGCTAAAAGGTAAAGACAAAATTTTAAAAATTATGAATTATTTTAGAAATAATGTTGTAAAAGAACTATGCAATATGAAAATTGTAAATGTCGTTGATTATTTAAATGATAATACTAAACTACCAAAATCAAATGTTTTACAATATTTTTTTGATTCATTTAAAATAACATTAAGACCATCAGGAACAGAACCTAAAATTAAATTTTATTATCAAATAAATGGGAAATATGAAAATAAATTAGAAATTAATAAAAAGTTGGATTTAATAATTTCATGTGTTAATAATATTATCGATAATATAACTAAAGAGTAATTTATTAAATTGATTTCAAATTATTTTTTAATAAATAATAACATTCTTAATGGTAAATAAAGTTTTTTATAAATCATTAATGATAAAAATGGAGATGTAAAATGAAATTATTAAATAAAAATAGCGCATTTGCAAAAAATATTTTTAAAATGTTGTTTTTAATTTTTGCATTATTAATTTTATCATCGTTAAGTGTTTTTGCTCAATCTAATGCTTTAACAATAGGAATGGGAATATCTTTTCCATTTGGATATGGTAATGGTTTTTATTATTCAACTGTATTTGGTAGAGATTATGATGAATCTGTATTTTATGGTATTGGATTAAATTTTGGAATTAGTTCTATTGATTGGCCTAATACTATTGATTCTTCGACATCTCTTTATTTTCCTTTATATGCAACAATTAGGGTAAGAATTCCAATGTCTTTACCATTTTCTATATTTGTAGCTGGTGGAATGGGATATAGTTTTTTATTTGATATAGTTTCTCCATTAGATAATGCTTCTGTTACAGGTAACAAAACTTTTTTTTATGGAGCATTTTATTGGCAAATTAAAGTTGGGGTAGGAACAATGCTTGGTTCCAGAAGTGATGGACAATTTGAAATAATTTTTTCATCTCCTTCGTTTAACCGAGTAACTGGTGCTGATTCAAATTATCCATCAACTGACAAAATAAATATGACAATGATTTCTTTTTTATTTAGTATAAGATTTTTTCAAATGTAATAAATATATTTAAATAAAAAATGTATATTTAAATATTAGAATATCAAAAAGAATAAGTAAATATATTTAGATAAATAAATATAATTATAAAACAAATGTAATTATAAAAATAAATATGATTATAAAAACAACTATAGTTATATAAATAAATTAAATTAAAAAAAATAAAATTTTAATATTATAATTCATAATGCTTAAAATAATATAGTTCTTTTAAGATTCCATTATTGACTTTCTTGAAATTTAAACTGAATTAAAATTAATAAATATTGAAAATATTAATTAATTTTTTGTTATTTATTAATCAATATTTATTTTTTATTTAAATAAAAAGTTGAGAAGTAAATAAAAAGTGTTAAATTTTTATTAATAATAGATAAAAAAAAATTTATAATTAAATAAAATTTATATGATTTATGTATAATATTACTAGTAATTTGAATAAGGAAACTATATGAAATGTTTTAATAATTTAAAAAAGTATAATTATAAAAAAAACATTTTAAAAATAATTCTTGTAATATTATTATTTGTAATCTTTTCTTTAAATACTTTTGGTATAGAGCAATATGAAAAAAAAGATATTGTTGTTTTAGGTATAAGTAGCAATAGTCAATTAGTTGATATTGAATATTTTTATAGAATTCAATCTTATATTTATAAAGCTTTTGTTGATTTAAAAAGATTTAATATAATTTATTATCCTGATATTAGCTTACCTGTTAGTAAGACTTCACAATTAATAGATGATATTAAAAAGTATAGAGTCCAAAATATTGATTCAGAAGAGGACCATACATTTGGAAATCTTGTTTTTAAAAAAGCTGATTTTGATAAAATTGTTAATTCTTTTTACCTGATAATTCCACAGATTAATAGTTATAATGAAAATAGTTTTACAAATGATGATGGTAGTATAACATATAAAGTCAGTTATGAAGTAACTATTGAGATTGTTGATTTAAAGAATAATAATATATTAAAAGAAATTATTATAAATAATGAGAAGGAATCTGATAAGAGTATTAGTGATGCACAATCAAATTGTCTTGAAGGATTTATTACTGATTTACAATATCAAATTAAAAATATAGAAGAATTTAAATTGAAAACAGGGGTCTTAAAAAAAGAAAAAGATAATGTGTATATTTATCTGGGTTCTAATTCTGGTGTAAAAGTAAATGATGAATTTTTGATTTATAAAAAAGTAAAATTTCAAAATGATTTTATTAAGAAACAAGTTGGATTAATCCGGATTTATGAAACTTCTGAAAAAATTTCTATTGGTAAAATACTTATTGAAACAGATTCAATTGAGGAAGGGGATATTGTTGTAGAAAAGGTTAGAATACCAGCTAATGTAATGGTTTATTTAGGTTATAAATTTTTAAATTTTAGTAATATAAATATTAATTATTATACAAGTGTAAATATTGATAGTTCCAAAGGTACAATTTTTGGTGATTTGTCTTTGCAATACTATTTGAATTTTAATTTATTTATTGAATCTGGTATTGAAGGGTATTTAACTTCTCCAATTAGTTATGCTTACTTTGGAGGTTTAGGGTATTCTTTAATTTATAGGCGATTGACTTTATCTGGTATGATAGGTGGTCAAATGTTTGTATTAAGAAATAATTTATTTTCAGACACTGATTATTATTATGGTAAAACTTTTGGAGCTAGAGCTGAATTAAGATTAGAATATTTGATAAATCCTGAATCTAAGTTAATATTAGGTGGGAATTATATTTTAAGTGGAAATTTAACTGAGGTTACATATGTTGATTATTCAAATTCCAAATATAATATACCATTAGGTGATGGTAGTGTTAATTTTTCAGGTATAGGATTTTATCTGATTTATGTATTTAGATTTTAAAAATTTTTATATTAATTTTATCTAATATTTATATTAATTTTATTTGTAATATTGATTTTACTTATAATATTACTTTTATTTACAATTTTTGTTTAATTTTTTTTAAATATTGTATTTTTAGTTTTCAAATATTATTTATTTTAACAACATATAAGTATTATAAGTTTTCTTAATTTATGTAAGATTTAAAAAAGTATAAAAGGGGTAGGATATGATGTCTTTTAAAAAATTTTGTGTTGTTTTGTTAATTATTTTTTTTAATGTTTTTTTATTTTCTTGTTTTAGTAATCAATCTAATGTTGTTATAAATGAACCTAAAGCAACTATTGAGAAAAATGAAGGTTCAACTTTTATAATTTTAAGTACAAATTATGATATTAATAAAGCAAAAAATGCTGCTTTTATTTTAGCTGTGGAACAAACAATTAAATCTCTAATTGATAAAGATTCTTATAATGAAAATATCAATGTTATAAATGATTCTATTATAAATAATTCATCATATTATATAAAAGAGTATGAAATTTTAGATAAGTATGAAAATCAAGGGATGATAAACTTAGAAATTAAAGTTATTGTTGATCTTGAAAAGATAAATATACAGTTAATTCAATTAAAAATCATAAAAGAAAAAAAAGAGGAAAAAGTAACTCAAAAAAAAGATGAAAATGAAATTTATAATGAAAATTATGTAAATGAAGCTAAAAATATTTTAAGCAAATTAAATCCAGATGAAAAAAATGTTTTATTACAATATATCAAACAATTGGTATATATGGTTTATTTCGATGAGAAAAATATTTCAATAGATAAAGAGTATATTAAATATGCAGTTTCCAGAGTTAATTCATATTTAAGTGAAAGAGGTATTGAATATGTTGAACAAGAACAAATTATTAAACTAAAAAATGACCAGGAGATTTTGAGATTAGCAGAAGCTGGAGGTTCTTCTGAGATACAACTTATCGCTGATAGATTAGGATCTGATATATATGTTTCTGTTGACGCACACATAAATTCAAGACAACAAAATGATACTTATTTTGCTCAAGTTAATGTGATTTTAAAAATTTTTGAATCAGCTACAGGAAGAGGTTTAGGAGAAGCAATAGGTGTTTCTGATGAATATGGTTCACAATCATCAATGGATATAGCGATTAGAGCAGCTATGGATGATGCAATTAATAAAGGAATGAAAAAAGCTTTAGATTTGGCTACTAATAAGATGATAATAGCTTTTGAAAATGGGATAAGGTACAAAATAGTATTATTAAATCCTGGAAGTACAAGTTTAAGAATTAAATTTGAAAAAGCCATTAAAGGGTTAAAAAAATTTAAAAGTATAAAAACAATTTCTGCTACTTCTGAAGAAGCTCAATATTTTGTTTATTTTATGGGTACTTTAGATGAATTAGAAGAGTTGATTTTTGAAAAAGTTTCAGAAATTCCAGGATTTGAAGAATTTGATGAAGTATTAAAAAGACATAATTCTTTAATATTTAAGTTACAGTAAAAAGGGTTAATTTTATTAAAAAAAATATTATTAGTAAAAAATAATTGTAGAATTTTAGTAATATTTTATAAAAAAATATTTTATCATAAAAATGTATCTTTTATTATAAAAATTGATTTTTTAAATAACCCTAATTATATTAGGAAGATCAAATTTTTAATAGCTTTTTTTTATTAAATATTTTATTGTTCTGCACAAAAATAAATTTTTAATTTATTTCAAAAAAATGTTGACAAAGAATTTTAATATATTAAATTTCTTCACGCGAAGGGAAGAAGTTCTTTGAAATTTTGTAGAGTAGGCGTTCAGAGAGTTAATTAAACGATCAAACGAGATAGAAGTGAATGGAGGGTTTGATCCTGGCTCAGAGTGAACGTTGGCAGTGCGTTTTAAGCATGCAAGTTGTACGGCAGCAGTAGATATATCTTTCGGGGTATATCTAGCTGGCGAGTAGCGGACTGGTGAGTAACGCGTAAGGACCTACCCTAAGGAGGGGGATAGCCTGTGGAAACACAGGGTAATACTCCATAATCTCGAGAGAGGAAAGCCATTATTGGTGTCTTAGGATGGACTTGCGTCCTATCAGCTAGTTGGTGAGGTAAAGGCTCACCAAGGCTAAGACGGGTAGCCGGCCTGAGAGGGTGATCGGCCACACTGGGACTGAGATACGGCCCAGACTCCTACGGGAGGCAGCAGCTAAGAATCTTCCGCAATGGGGGAGACCCTGACGGAGCGACACTGCGTACGGGATGAAGGCCCTATGGGTTGTAAACCGTTTTTGCCAGGGGCGAATAATCTTTAAGAGATGACGGTACCTGGCGAATAAGTCCCGGCTAACTACGTGCCAGCAGCCGCGGTAATACGTAGGGGGCGAACGTTACTCGGAATCACTGGGCGTAAAGGGCCTGTAGGCGGCTTTACAAGTCAGCTGTAAAAGACTGATGCTCAACGTCAGAGTTGCGGCTGATACTGTAGAGCTAGAGTACGGGAGGGGGTGATGGAATTCCCGGTGTAGGGGTGAAATCTGTAGATATCGGGAAGAATACCGACGGCGAAGGCAATCACCTGGCCTGATACTGACGCTGAGAGGCGAAAGCTAGGGGAGCGAACGGGATTAGATACCCCGGTAGTCCTAGCTGTAAACGATGTATGCTAGTCATAGGGACCCGAGAGGTTTTTGTGACGCAGCCAACGCGTTAAGCATACCGCCTGGGGAGTATGCCCGCAAGGGTGAAACTCAAAGGAATTGACGGGGGCCGGCACAAGCGGTGGAGCATGTGGTTTAATTCGATGATACGCGAAGAACCTTACCAGGGCTTGACATGTGCCTTACAGTTAGGAGAAATCCTAATGCCTTTCGGGGGTGGCACACAGGTGCTGCATGGCTGTCGTCAGCTCGTGTCGTGAGATGTTGGGTTAAGTCCCGCAACGAGCGCAACCCTTATTCTTAGTTGCCATCAGGTTAAGCTGGGCACTCTAAGGAGACTGCCGGTGACAAACCGGAGGAAGGTGGGGATGACGTCAAGTCATCATGGCCCTTATGTCCTGGGCTACACACGTGCTACAATGGGCGTTACAGAGGGTAGCGAAGCCGCGAGGTGTAGCGAATCTCAGAAAGGCGTCCTTAAGTTCGGATTGCAGTCTGCAACTCGACTGCATGAAGGTGGAATCGCTAGTAATCGCAGATCAGCAATGCTGCGGTGAATACGTTCCCCGGCCTTGTACACACCGCCCGTCACACCACCCGAATTGGTTTTACCCGAAGATGCTGGAGCCAACCAGTAATGGAGGCAGGTGTCTAAGGTAGGGCCAGTGAGGGGGGTGAAGTCGTAACAAGGTAGCCGTACCGGAAGGTGCGGCTGGATCACCTCCTTTCTTTAAGGAGAAAAGCAAACCGCCTACTCTACAAAATTTTAGAGAATTTCTATTTTTATTATAGAAATAGCTCATTGAAATTAGTATATATAGTTAAGAGTGTATGAGAAGGTAAGGAAGTAGGAGGAAGGGGCAAGGGAATAAGGGTCAATAGTGGATGCCTAGGGGCCAGAAGCGAAGAAGGACGTGGCAAGCTGCGAAAAGCCTCGGTTAGCTGCAAGCGAGCTATGATCCGGGGATATCCGAATGGGGCAACCCACCGTATGCTGAAAAGGCGTATGGTATCTTGCGTAAGCGAGAGGCGATACCGGGTGAATTGAAACATCTAAGTAACCCGAGGAGAAGAAATCGAAAAGAGATTCCCTAAGTAGTGGTGAGCGAAAGGGGAGCAGCCCAAACCCATATCATGTTAAAGGCCTGTACCGTTGTGATATGGGGGTTGTAGCATTTATCCATCTGGGATTACAGGATTCCGGGTAATATTTATCATATATAGGGGAATTAGCTGGGAAGCTAAACCGAAGGGGGTGAAAGTCCCGTACCCGAAATATATGGTAGATATTATGGGGTAGATGCTGAGTACCACGGAGCACGTGGAATTCTGTGGGAAGCAGGGTGGACCACCATCCAAGGCTAAATATAAACTGGCCACCGATAGTGGAGCAGTACCGTGAGGGAAAGGTGAAAAGCACCCCGTGAGGGTAGTGAAATAGAACCTGAAACTATTGACCTACAAGCTGTAGGAGCCTAAATTTATTTAGGTGACTGCGTGCCTTTTGCATAATGAGCCGGTGAGTTACTCTATTGTGCGAGGTTAAGGGGTAGTAGCCCTGAAGCCGAAGGGAAACCGAGTCTTAATAGGGCGTTAAGTACGATGGAGTAGACCCGAAGCCAGGTGATCTATCCATGGCCAGGATGAAGGTGAGGTAGAACTCACTGGAGGTCCGAACCGGTTACGGTTAAAAACGTATCGGATGAGCTGTGGATAGGGGTGAAAGGCCAAACAAACCTGGCGATAGCTGGTTCTCCCCGAAATGCTTTTAGGAGCAGCCTTATGGAGCTATATAGGTTGTAGAGCGCTGAATGGGCTAGGGCGGAGAGATCTGTACCAAACCCAACCAAACTTCGAATGCCTATACAGTATTTCATAGGAGTGAGACTGCGGGGGATAAGCTTCGTGGTCGAGAGGGAAAGAGCCCAGACCGTTGTCTAAGGTCTCGAATTATTGGCTAAGTGGGAAAGGATGTATTATTGCCAAGACAGCCAGGAGGTTGGCTTAGAGGCAGCAATCCTTGAAAGAGTGCGTAATAGCTCACTGGTCGAGCAATGATGCGCCGAAGATGTAACGGGTCTTAAGCCAATAACCGAAGGCACGGCAGTATAGTATCTGGATATACTATACTGGGTAGGGGAGCATTCGGGAAGCCGAAGAAGGTAAGTTGTAAAGCTTACTGGAGGCAACTGAAGAGAGGATGCCGGCATGAGTAGCGATAAAGCGGATGAGAAATCTGCTCGCTGTAAGCCTAAGGTTTCCTGGGTAAAGCAAATCTTCCCAGGGTTAGTCGGTTCCTAAGGTGAGGCCGAAAGGCGTAGCTGATGGGCAACTGGTTAATATTCCAGTACTGTTTAATAAGCGTTTGACTGAAGTGGTGACGCAGGGGGTGAATCCTAGCGTACTGATGGTTGTACGTTCAACCCTGTAGGGGAAGTGAGAGGCAAATCCTTTCATATTAAGTACCTGATGGGGGACGAAGACCAGGTGTTACGGCATCTGGGATCAGGAAGAGCCTGACTGCCGAGAAATAGCTGCTAAAGGAGCTTATTAAGCAACCGTACCGCAAACCGACACAGGTAGGCGAGGTGAGTATCCAAAGGCGCACGAGAGAATCCCTGTTAAGGAACTCGGCAAAATGCACCTGTAAGTTAGCGAGAAGGGTGGCCCTGAGTATGTGGAAGGGATTTACCTGGAAGCAGAAAGGGGTGGCAGAAGAGAGGCCCTGGCGACTGTTTACCAAAAACACAGGTCTCTGCTAAGTCGCAAGACGAAGTATAGGGACTGAGACCTGCCCGGTGCCGGAAGGTTAAGGGAGGGGGTTATTATCCATTAAGGATAAGAAGCTCTTGACCGAAGCCCCGGTAAACGGCGGCTGTAACTATAACAGTCCTAAGGTAGCGAAATTCCTTGTCGGGTAAGTTCCGACCTGCATGAATGGTATAACGACTGGGGCGCTGTCTCAACAGGGAGCTCGGTGAAATTGGAGTATCGGTGAAAATACCGATTACCCGCGGTTAGACGGAAAGACCCCGTGAACCTTTACTGTAACCTGGCATTGGGATTTGGTATGGTATGTGTAGGATAGGTGGGAGGCAGAGAATCTGGGGCGCCAGTCTCGGAGGAGCCGTCCTTGAAATACCACCCTTATCATACTGGATCTCTAACGGAGGTAGTGGATATCTACGGACATTGTCAGGCGGGCAGTTTCACTGGGGTGGTGACCTCCCAAAGAGTAACGGAGGTGTACAAAGGTTCCCTCAGGCTGTATAGAAATCAGCTTTTAGAGTGCAAAGGCAAAAGGGAGCTTAACTGCGAGAGAGACGTTTCGAGCAGGTACGAAAGTAGGTCTTAGTGATCCGGTGGTTTTGAGTGGAAAAGCCATCGCTCAACGGATAAAAGGTACTCCGGGGATAACAGGCTGATACCGCCCAAGAGTTCACATCGACGGCGGTGTTTGGCACCTCGATGTCGGCTCAACTCATCCTGGGGCTGGAGCAGGTCCCAAGGGTTCGGCTGTTCGCCGATTAAAGAGTTACGTGAGCTGGGTTCAGAACGTCGTGAGACAGTTCGGTCCCTATCTGCCGTGGGCGTGGGATACTTGAGGGGATCTGATCCTAGTACGAGAGGACCGGATTGGACGCACCTCTGGTGCACCGGTTGTCGTGCCAACGGCATAGCCGGGTAGCTATGTGCGGAAGGGATAACCGCTGAAAGCATCTAAGCGGGAAGCCTACCCCAAGATTAGGTATCCCTGAAGGTTCCAGGTAGACTACCTGGTTGATAGGCTGGATGTGTAAGCATGGTAACATGTTTAGCAGACCAGTACTAATAAACCGTTTGACTTGCCCCTTTCTTCTACTATCCTATTTTATTGATACCACATCATACACTCTTAACTGTATATATTAAATGCCTGGTGACCATAGAGGAGTGGTAACACCTGATCCCATACCGAACTCAGAAGTTAAGCACTCCTTCGCCGATGATACTGCAGGGGAAACTCTGTGGAAAAGTAGGTCGTCGCCAGGCTTTTTTTATAATTGTTTTTATTTTATATCATTAATAAATTTATATAAATTTAAAAGAAAAATAAATATAAAAATTTATTTCAAAATTAAAATAATAAAAATTTTTGTGTAAAAAATATTATTTTCAATGTCTTAAATAATTATATATTTAAAATAATTAAAAAATTATATAATAATCTCATAGATAAAATCATATAAATATTTAGATATAAAAAAAATCAAAAATATATTGTAAGTAATATGATTAAAAATTAAAAAATAAAAATTGAAGAATATAATTAAAAGAAAAAAATAAAAAAAATATTGTCGGATATTTGTAAAAATTCCAAAAAAAACAAATTTAAAAATGAAAGTTTATAACTAAAAAATATAAAAAAAAGTAGAGATTTTGTAATAAAGAAAAAATTTAGTATAGTTAAAATATAAAATTTAAAAATATTGTTAAATTACTATTAATAATAATACTTAAAAATGAGAAAAATTTTCAAAAGAATAAAGTAAATAGAAAAAAAATATTAAAATATATAAATTTATAAAATCATCCAATAAATTTTTCTAAAATATTTTTAAAAATATTAGTTTCTTCAATAAATGGTGAATGACTGGAAATATCAAAAATAATTGAAACAACATTATCATAAAAATTATTTATTGATTGAAACATTTCATCATTGATTACAATATCATATTTCCCTTTAATTGATAAAATTGGGACATTAATTTTAGAAATATCTATATTGTTAATTTTAATAAACTCTTTAAGATTAAATTTATTTAATGCAAAAACATTTCCTGTAAATAAAATATCTTGCATTTTAAGAGCTTCAGATACAGCAAAGTTCAAAAATTTTTGATTATTATATTTTAAAATTGAAGTTTTCATTGATCTTTTCATTAAAGATCTATTGTTTATTAGTGATTTTACTGAAGGTAAAAAACTATCAGGAGTTTTAATACCTTCAGGAGGTCCTGAATCTACTAAAACTAATTTTGATACTAAAGAAGTATGTTTTAAAAGAAATAATTGTGAAATAACTCCTCCTAAAGAATGTCCTAGTAAAACTATATTATTTAAATTAAAATGTTTTATAAATTTATAAACATAATCTGAATAAACATCAATTGTAATTTGTTCAGGCTTTAAGTTAAGCCTACCTGAATCACCAAAACCAGGTAAAGTAATCGCCCATAAAGTGTATTTAGAATTGTCTAATCTGTTTAGTAATTTTATCCACCATCTTGCAGAACCTGTATTTCCATGAATAAAAAAAATATTTTGAGGTCCATTTCCTTTTTTTAAATAATGAATATTCAAATTATCAATTTTTACAAAATTTTCTATTCCGTTTTTTAATTTTGGTATAATTTCTTTATTTGATTCTTTGTTTATTTTTATTTTGTATTTATAATATAATGAGATTAATCCTTGAGGTAAAAATAACATTACAATAATTATAGCAGTCCCATTTAATATTGAAGGTGGAAAATTCATTCTTGTAAACATTTGGGATAAAATAGTTAAAAAAAATGCTCCTAATATAGAACCTTCTATATTTGCTATACCACCTATAATTATCATAGCTAAAAGGTTTAAAGATAAATCCAGATCAAAATTAATTGGATTCAAATATCTTAAAACATGAGCATATAAACTACCTGCAAATCCTGCAAATACTGAAGAAATAATAAATGCAAGTAATTTATAATAAGTTGTATTAATCCCAGAGGTTAATGCTGCAATTTCAGAATCTCTTAAAGCTTTAAAATTTCTACCATATTTAGAATTTTCTAAATTTTTTGAAATTAAATATATTATAAAAAAGATAATAATCACAACAAGGTAGTTAGCGATGTCACCTTCAACTTTATACCCAAATAGATCAAAACCTTGAATGATATCCTGAGTTAAACCGGAATGTCCTTTAGTTAAAGATTCCCAGGATGATAAAATTTGAGTTGTTGCAATACCAAAACCCATAGTAGTAATTGCAAGATAAAATCCTTTTAATCTTAATGCAGGCAAACCTAAAACTAAACCAAAAATCCCAGCAATAAATCCTGAAATTAAAAATGCAGGAATAAATCCGATTTTTAGATGGTAAGTTAATAAAGCAGAAGAATATGCACCAATTGCCATAAAAGCAGCATGCCCAATTGAGATTTGTCCAGCAAAACCCATTAATATATTTAAACCTATTGCTGCAATAGCATAAATAAAAGTTAATATTAATAATACTATTATAAATTTTGTGTTAACTAAAGTAAAAGGGGTAATTAACAAAATAGCAAAAAATATAGATCTATTAATAAAATTTTTATTTATTATCTTATTATTGTTGTATTTTATTGTCTTTTCCATTATATTTTCCTTATTTCCTTTTTTCCAAATAATCCCGATGGTTTAAAAATTAAGATTATTATAATCAGT
Organism: Exilispira thermophila; assembly: GCF_055389015.1. Classification (NCBI taxonomy): domain Bacteria; kingdom Pseudomonadati; phylum Spirochaetota; class Spirochaetia; order Spirochaetales; genus Exilispira; species Exilispira thermophila. The sequence continues at coordinate 227,369 of NZ_AP042476.1, forward strand.
AGTAAAGAAAAAACTGTTTTATAAGAAGTTGAGATATAAAATCCTATAAAGTTTTCAAATATTCCTACAAGGATGCCACCTACTAAGGCTCCAATTAAACTATCAAATCCTCCCAGTACTGCTGCTGTAAAACTTTTAATTTGAACTTCAAGCATCATAGAAGGAAATAGGTAAGTTGATGGTGCAGTAAGCATACCAGAAATAGCTCCAAGAGATGTTGCAACTGCCCATGTTAGTCCAATTACGATTCCAACATTAACACCCATTAAAGAAGCAGTTTTGTCATTTTCTGAAACAGCTTTTAGAGAAATTCCATGTATAGATTTGTTTAAAAAGATGTAAATTGAAAAAATAATAATAAGAGTGATGGTAAATATAAACAACCCTTGTTTAGTTATTATAAAATATCCAAGTATTATAGGAGAAGAAGAAATAGGGGAAGGAAAAGGTTTTATATCATTTCCCCAGATCAACATAGCTACACCTTCTAAAATCATTAAAAGCCCTAATGTAATAATTAACATTGCTCCTTCTGATTGGTCTTTTATTGGTCTTAAAAGATATCTTTCAGTTATTAATCCGAATACAGCAGCAAAAATTAAAGTAATTACAAAAGCTATCCAATAACTAAATCCAATAATTGTCATGAAAGTAAAAGCAATGTATGTTGAGATCATTGCCATATGTCCCTGAGCAAAATTAATAATTTTTGAAGTTTTAAAAATTAAAACAAGACCAATTGCAAATAAAGCATAAATACTTCCTGTTTCAATTCCACTAATTATTTGTTGTGTTATATCAATTAAAAACATAATTACCCTCTTTAAAGTATTAGAATCAATGACCAAAATATTTTTCTTGTATTTCTTTATTATTAATTAATGTGGATGATAAACCTTCGATATTAATCATCCCATTTGATAAAATATAAGCATAATCTGAAATTTTTAATGCTTGATATACATTCTGTTCAACAAGTAATATTGTTATACCTGATTGATTGATAGTTTGAATAGTTTTGAAGAGTTGTTGAACAAGATTTGGAGCTAAACCTAAAGACGGTTCATCTAACATAAGCAATTCAGGGTCAGCCATTAAAGCTCTTCCAACAGCTAACATCTGTTGTTCACCACCTGATAAAGTACCAGCTATCTGGTTTTGCCTTTCCTCAAGTCTTGGAAAAAGGCTAAATATATATTCAAATTTTGATTTTAATTTATTTTTATTGTTTAATATAGATTTATTAGAATAACCACCTATTAAAAGATTTTCTTTAACTGAAAGATGGTTAAAGATCATCCTTCCTTCTGGACATAATACTATTTTTCTATTTACAATCTGGTGTGGTTTTAAATTTATAATATTCTCATTTTTAAAATTTATCTGGCCAGTTTTTGAATGAATTAATCCTGAAATAGATTTTAATGTTGTTGTTTTTCCTGCTCCATTTGAACCAATAATACTTACAATAGATTTTTCAGGTATTTTAATATTAATTCCAAATAATACTTGGACAGGTCCGTAAGAAACCTTTAACTTATTAATTTCTAATATGTTTTTCTTTGAAAAATTATTCATACATTTTCTCCAAGATAAGCTTTAATAACTTCAGGATTTGCTTTAACCTTTTCTGGTTTACCTTCAGCTATTTTTTCTCCAAAATTCATAACAGTAATGTAATCTGAAACATTCATAACAACGGACATATCATGTTCTACTAATAAAATAGTAATATTATGTTCTTTATTTATTTTTTTAATAGTTTGAGCTAACTCTTCACTTTCTTTCATATTTAACCCTGATGCAGGTTCATCAAGAAGTAAAATTTTAGGCTCTGAAACTAACGCTCTAACAATATCAATTTTTTTCTGAATACCATATGGAAGAAACTTGACTATAACATCTTCATAAATGTGCATATTAAAAAGCTTCATATAATAAAAAGCTTTATCATAAATATCTTTCTCAATTTTTTTGTATTTTCTAGAATGTAAAAATGAATCAATAATATTGTAATTTGTTATTTTATTTAATCCAATTATAATATTTTCTTTTAATGTCAGATAAGAAAATAATTCTAGATTTTGAAAACTTCTCGAAATTCCTATATCAAGTATTTTATAAGTTGGAATTTGTAATAAATTTTTGTTGTCAAATATAATTTCTCCATTTTGAGGTTCAATTAGACGGGAGATAACATTTAATGTTGTAGATTTCCCGGCTCCATTAGGTCCTATTAAAGAATGAATAGTATTTTCTTTTACAGTAAAGGATAGATTATCAACTGCTTTTAATCCACCAAAATTAACAGTAATATCTTTTATAACAAGATCAGACATAAAAATCCCCTTAATTTAAAAGATACTGCTACCTGAAAAAGTACAGGTAGCAGTATTAAATTTATAATATAAATTAATCACCTTTAACCCAGTCAGATACTGTTTTCAATTGACCATTTTGAAATTGTAAAAAATACATACTGGTTTTACCTACTCTTAAATTTGGGCCATATTCAATTTTTTTAGCAAGTATTCCATCCCATCCTCTTAAAGTTTCCAGTGCATTAACAAGTGTTTCTCTTGTTAAATTTTTTCCAAGCCTTTGTAAACCGGCAACAAAAACTTCTGCTGCAATAAATCCTGCAGAAGTAAAAGCATTAGGTGTATCATCGTAACTTGCTTTATAAATTTCCATATATTTTTTAAAGTCTGGATCTGAAGTACTCATAACAGGTACCCAACCAGTTACATATAGACCTTCAACTATAGAAGGATCGCCTGCTAATTTAACAAGAACAGGATCAGCATTTGGATAAGTAGTTATTAATTTTGCTTTAATCCCATATTCTTTTATCTTTTTTAAAATATTAGCAGTATCAACTACAGAAATAGAATGAATTACTATAATATCAGGTCTATAACTTCTAATTTTTAACATATAAGTTGAAAAGTCGAGTTCACCTTTTTTAAATGAAGAACCTTTTACAGCTAAACCCAATTCTTTAGCTTTTTCAGAAAAGCTTGCAAATTCTTCTTTTCCACCTTCATCATCAGTATATAAATCATAAACTTTTTTTCCTTTTAAAACAGTTGCAGCATAAACAGCATGTATTTTCCCTTCAGTAATATAATTAGGTTGAACTGAAAATACATATTTTTTAGGTGGAAAAGCAAATTTTGAAGAACCACTTCCCTGATAAATAAAAGGAACATTATTCTCAACAAGATAAGGTAAAACTGCAAGACAACCAGGTGTTCCTAAAGCACCAACTATAGCAAAAACTTTATCCTGTTCTACAAGTTTTTTTACAGCTAATAAAGATTTTGCAGGGTTGAATTGATCATCTTCAACTATAAGATTAATTTTTCTGCCAAAAACTCCTCCATTAGCATTAATCCAATTGTAGTAAGCTTTCATCCCTTTTACAAAAGGAACTCCAACAATTGCTAATGGTCCTGATAAAGCTGCAAATGTACCTATTTTAATTTCTTTGTCAGTTACTCCAGGAGTACTGGATTGAGCAAAAAGAGAAAAGACTATGGCTAAAATAAGTATAGCCACTAACATAATTTTTTTTGCAAATCTCATAAAAAACCTCCACTTTTTATTTATTAAAATATTTTAAAATATTTTTTAAGCCTTATTTATTTATTTATTTTTGTTTAATTATTTTATTCTCATTTAATTATAATGATATCTCTGTTTTTATTTTTACAATTTTTCTATTTGTTTTCTTTGATTACTTTTATTTTATTAATATTTTTAAATTAGAATTTTTAATAAACAATCAAAGTATTCCTAGCTTTTTAGCTTCATCTTCAAGTTCTTTTCTGAAATCAGGATGTGCAATTGCAATAATTTCTTTAGCTCTATCTTTAACAGATTTACCTCTTAATTTTGCAATACCAAATTCAGTAACTACATTATCTACATCCTGTCTGGGTACAGTATAAGATGCACCTTGTTTATGTAGTGGTACAATTGTTGATATTGTATTGTTCTTTACAGTTGAATGTAAAGCTATAAACCCCTTTCCCCCTTTGGACATTATAGCACCTCGATGAGTATCAAGTTGACCACCTGTCCCACTGTAATGGATTGGCCCAAATGATTCAGAGCAAACATTTCCAAAAAGGTCAACTGCCAAAGCAGTATTAATACTTATAAAATTATCATTTTTTGAAATAAAATATGGATCATTAACCAGACTTCCTCTAATAAATTCAACACCTGGATTATGATCTAAAAAATCATATAATTTTTGAGAACCTAAAGCAAATGTACATACAAATTTACCTTTATAAAAAGTTTTCTTTTTATTTGTAATTACCCCTTTATTGTACAACTCCATCATCCCTTCAGTAAACATTTCAGTGTGTATACCAAGATCTTTTTTATGTTCTAAAAGTGTTGCAACTGCATTTGGTATTCCACCAATACCTATTTGTAAAGTTGATCCATCTTCAATTTCTTCAGAAATTAATTCAGCAATTTTCTTGTCAGTTTCAGATGGAGGAACTATAGGTAAAGTTGGAACATCATAAGAATATTCATATAGATAATCTATATCTGAGATATGAATAATTGTATCACCATATGTAAAAGGTGTTTTATCATTAATCTCCAGTACAACAATGTCTGCATTTTCAAGTAAATCCTTTTCATATGTAACTGACAAAGATAAAGATAAATAACCATTTTTATCCATTGGAGTTGCAACTCCCCAGAAAATGTTAACATGATAAGCATGGAGAAGGTCAGTACCTGCCATGTGTAAATTATTAGGAATAAAAGTAATAGTATTTAACCCTTTTTTTATAAGGTTTCTTTGGGAAGCATTGTAAAACCATGAATGGTTTAAAAAGGATTTTTCCATTTCTGGAGAGGAATACCAGTCATAATCTTCCATATTTAATGCTGTGTAAACTTTAACATTTGAGACTTTATCTTTAATTTTATGTAAATTCTTCATTAACCCTTTTGATTCAGATTGAGCTAACCCCGTTACAACAACATAATTAGATTTTATTAAAGATAATGCCTCATCTAAACTAATTTTTTTTGAATTATATATTTTTTTAAAGTTCATATTCATCCCCTTACTTATAGTATTTGGTTTTTATGCTATAAGTTTATATTCTTTATATTTTGTGTTTTAAAGTGTATTTAAAATGTTTTAATCCATAAAGTATGAATTTACTGACTTCTTTCCAGGCAATATTAAAATTTTTTTTATCAAACATATTCCATACAATCAGATATAATCCTAAAAAATGGTTTATACCCATTAGAGAAAGAGAGAGAGTCTCGTAATCAGATTTGATTATTTGTTCTTTACTTTTTTCATCTTTAAAAGATTTAAGATATCCATTAAGAATAGATTCATAATAATCTATAGTAGCCTGAGAATTAATATATTCCATTTCTCTTACAAGTTCATAAGTTTCTTTATGCCTTTTGAAAAAATCAAGAAAAGCTTTTAAACCATATACTTCTTTGATTGCTCTATCATTTACATATATGGTGTAGATTTTAACAGCTTTTTTTAAACCTTTGTTTGTAAGTTCTATAATCTCAATTGCAGCTTCTTCTTTTGATTTAAAGTGGACATAAAACGCCCCTTGAGAAATGTTTAAAGAGGAAGTAATTTCAGAAATTTTAGTTTTAAAAAATCCTTTATTTCCGAATTGTTTTTGAGCTTCATAAAGAATTTTATCTTTTGTTTTATTACTATCTACCCAATCAAATAGTGAGATATTAAATAGTAATTCATCTGGAATATAATAATTATCCTTTATTGCTATACCATTACAAATGACATTTATAATATCTTCTGGAATTGTTTTTGGAACTTCTTCTTTTTTATATATAATCTTAAAAGTTAAGTAGAAGTATATAGCTCCAAAGGTAAAAATAAATAGAGAAGTTAATAAAAGGTAATTAATTTCAGACATTAATACTCTATTTTTAAGAAATAATAGGATATCTTCATAAAATTTTTTAGATATATCTGTTTTTGTAAATTCAATTTGGTGGAATAGGGTAAATTTGTCAGGATTATTAACCAGGTATTCATAAATTGTGGTTATAAATATTTTTATATTTTTAATAATATCATTTTTATAATAATGTTTTGATTCAAGTTCTTTAATAAAACTTTTATGAAAATTTGTTAAAATATAGTTATACAGATCATCCTTATTTTTAAAATACCTATAAAATAACCCATTTGATATATTACTGCTTTTACAAATATCATTTACTGAAGTTTTATGATAACCTTTCTCTATAAGTATATTTTTTGCAGTTGTATAAATAAGCTCTTTAGTATTCTGACTTTTACCCATTATTTTTCCTTATTTATTTTAATTAATTAATTTATTTGCATTATTTATTTATATATTTAATTTTTTTTTAATATTTTTACTATTTTGCAATAGCGTAAGGACCATATGTAACTCCACCTGTTATCTCAATTGTAGTACCATCGATTGCATCATTTTCTACTACAAAGGAGATGAGTTTTGCAATTTCTTCAGGTTCAATTAATCTTCCGATGTGCACATTCTTGATAATTGCATCTAAAGCTTTTTGATTCATCCCTGTAAGGATTGGAGTAGCAGCATAACCTGGAGCAATTCCAACAACTCTAATATTTTTAATATTTTTCATTTGAAATTCTCCAGCTAAAATTTTTGGCCACAAGCCAACTGCAGCTTTAGTAGAAGAATAATTTAACTGTCCTACCTGTCCTACTTTATTTATTGAAGAGATAGTAAAAAGCACACCGTCATACTTATTATCTACCATTCTTTTAGCTGCTTCTCTTAATGTTATAAAAGTACCTATTAGATTAACCTCTATTACAGCTCTGAAAGTGTTTGTATCCATCACTCTTTTTATTTTTCCTGTATCTTTATCTATATTAATCATTAAAGAATCTTTTATAATTCCAGCACATGGAACTACAAAATTAATTGTTCCAAATTTATTAATAGCCTTATCCATTAAATTTGAAACTTCTTCATCTTTAGTTACATCAGTTTTAATACCAATTACATTTTTATTAATTTTTTTTATTTCATTTACTACACTATTAATGTTGTCCTGATTGATGTCACCTATAACAATATTAGACCCTAATTTAGCAAAATATAAAGCTACAGCTTTTCCTATTCCACTTGCTCCACCTGTAACAACTAAAGTTTTATTTTTAGCTTCCATAATATCCTCCAATTTTTAACTAAATGATTTTAATTGTCTTAACCATTTATTTTTTTTAATTTTTTATAATGTTGATTTTTATTTGTTAGTTTTTTTATTAATTAGTTTATTTTCTTTATTTAATTTTTAAAGATATCTTATTTTATTTATTTTTTTAATTATTATTTCAATTTATTTTTTTAATTTATTTTTTTAATTTATTTTTTTAATTTATTTTTTTAATTTATTTCTTTAATTTATTTCTTTAATTTATTTCTTTAATTTATTTCTTTAATTTATTTCTTTAATTTATCATTTTGTTTTATTGTTTCTAAATCATGTTATTATTATTTATTCCTCATTTCTTAATTTATAATCTGTAGATTTAGTTTTCATAAAACTTATCATATTTGGCCAGAAGATGTCAGGTCTTTCAAAATAAGTTAAATGACCACTACCTGGAAGATAAACCAATTTTGAATCAGGGATAATTTCAGCCATTTTTTCCTGCATCCATGGTAATAAAATTCTGTCATGTGTTCCTGTTAAAATTAATGTAGGAGTTTTAATACAGGTATATAGCATTGGATTTCTTTTAATTTCTTCAAAGAAAGGTATTTGAGCTTCAGTTAATCTAGCTATACAGTATTGTTTCCCATTGTATCTATCAAAAAATTTTTGACGCATCGATTCCATTGTTTCACCATATACTTTAGAGTAAAAAGTTTCTCCAAAAAGTTTCTCATATAAGAAGTGAGTGTATAATTCAAAAACTTTGGGATCTTTGATTTTATTAAATCTAATGGTTAAATCCTGGTAAACTTGAAATGTATAGTGATAACTAACAGTCCCACCTGATAAAATTAATGTATGTAACCTTTCAGGATATAATCTTGCAAATTCAACTGCAACAAAAACACTATATGATATTCCCATTAAATGGATTTTATCTATATTTAATTTATCCATAATTGCTTTAATAAAATGAGCAAATTCAGTTATATTGTATTCTTCATCTTCCTGTGAAGATTTTCCCTGCCCAAAAAAGTCATAAAGTAAAATATCAAAATCATTTTCTAAATATCCTAAAACTGAATAATATGATTTAGTACTCATTGCAAGACCATTTAAAAGGCATACAACTTCTTTGTTTTTCTTTCCAAAGTATTCATAATAAATTTTTCTTGTATTATTTCTTACATCTATAAATCCTGTAATGTCAGGAATAATTTCTTTTTTTTCATTTTGTTGACCCACTTTTACCTCCTTAAAACTTATTATATGAATCACTTTTCACTTTTACATTTTATTAGTTATATTCCTATATTATTTGTTTTAATTTATTAAATTTATTTATTGTTCTAATTATTTTTGTTTATATTATTTAAATAATCAACTTTGTTTATTCTATTTATCTTTGTTTATACTGTTTAAACTATCTACTTTATTAATTTTTATAATTTTAATAAATTTATTTTATTTTTTTGTTTTATTTTTATTTGCTTATTGTTTCTATTGTAAATATCAATGATTTTTTTTATTTTATCCTCCTTAAAACTGAAACTGCATTTGTAGCTGCTGATCCCCCAACATTTAATGTAATTCCAATTTCTGGTTTTTTACTTTTTAAAGTTAACCCTATTGATTCTTCAATTAATTGTTTATAAATTAATGTATGCATTGATGCTCCAGTTGCACCAACAGGATGTCCTTTTGCTTTTAAACCTCCAGAAAGATTAATAGCAAATGAATCTTCTGCTGAGAATTTGCCATTTATATAATCATATCCAGCATGTCCATCTTTAGATACACCTAAAGCTTCAGTACATAAAATTTGATTTATTGTAAAACAATCATGAACTTCAGCAATATCAACATCATTTATTAAAATATTAGCTTCATTTAATGCAATTTTAACAGCCTGTTTTGCTGCAACTAATTCATACATGTTTTTTCTTTTACTTATTGGCATTCTTTCTTCAGTATGGCCAATTCCTGCAATTTCAACAATCTTATCTTTTAGTTTCAATGCATTTTCTGTTTTTGTTAAAACTACAGCAGCAGCACCATCAGTTACCAATGAACAATCATGCAGTCTTAATGGATCTGACACTACTGGGTTTTTCTTATCATCAAGTGATAAAATAGCATCAGCTGTATAAAGATTATATTTTTCAGCTGGAGATCCTTTTCCAAAATGAGCTAATGGGTTTTCATAAGCATTTTTATAATTTAATGCAGAAATAGTTGCAAACATTAATCTTAAATCTTCATTTGAAATATTGTAATGCTTTTGATATTCTTTAGCATAAACTGCAAATAAATCAGGGAAAGACATTCCTTTTCCACCTTCTTCAGGCCAATAAGATGAAGCTGCTAGTGCTTTCATCATATCTTTTGTTGAGAGTAGATTCATTTTTTCAATACCAATCACCAAAACATTGTTAAATCTACCAGATTCAATTCCATATATAGCATTATAAATTGCTAAAGAAGATGATGCGCAAGCCCCTTCGACTCGATACATAGGTTTAAATCTTAATTTATCAGGTGATACTTCAATTCCAAGAGGTGCAAGGTGTTCTTGATTTACAAATAAAGATGGCGAACAGGAACCAAACCATACAGCATCAATTTCAGCAGGATCAATACCTGCATCCTTAATAGCTCCCTGTCCAGCTTCAATTAATAATTCATAGAAAGTTTTTAAATCTTTAATTTCACCTGTTTCTTTGTTTTTTTTAACAAAATTTCCAAATTTTGTATTATAAGCACCAATTATGCTAACTTTACTCATTATATTACCTCCATCTATTTTATAAAAAAAAATTGTTAATATGTATGTTTAAATAGTAAAAAATCATATTGTTTTGAAAAACAATATGAATAAAAACATTTACCTTTTGCTTTCCTATATTAAATTACTAAAAGATGAAAAGTGACTCATATCTCATTACTGTAATATTATTTATAAATTAAGGTTTGTCAAGTAAAAATAAAATAAAATATTGAAAATAATCTATAAAAATATACAATTAGAAAATATTTCTAATAATATAAGTATAAAATGCTAATTCAAATAATAAAATAAACTGATGAAAGAAATTGAAAAGGATGAATTCCCATGTATAATAGCTTTATATAAAAGAAAAAAGTGAATGAATTCTCATTAATAAGGTTGTTTTCAAATTAAAAAAATATTACCTTTAAATTAAAAGTTAGAGTTTATAAAAAAATAAAATGTATATGAAAAGTAAAAAAAGAGTAAACTAAAAAATGAAGTTAATGTATAATGTATATAAATAAAAAGGGTTCTCTTTCATAATGTATGGATAGTTATTATAAATCACCTGCAATTTGTAATATTTTTAATTTAAGATAATCCTTATCTTTATAACCATATCCTCTTTTTAGTAATGTTTTTATTACATTATTTAACCCTTCTGCTTTACTATTTGATATTGGATATTTAAACCAATTTAATAATTTATCTATTCTTTTTTCTATCTTTTTTGCAAACCTTTTTAAATATTTATATTCACTTGATAATACCATATTTAACCAGTTTAATAGCATCTTTAAAGCTTCTTTGTTTTATAACTTTTGACCTTTAGTTATCTATAAATACTACTAAATATTTATGCCCTCTTTTATATGATACTTCATCTATACTCATTTTATTTACTTCTGGCAATTTAGAAATATGTGTTTCAAATTTCTTAGTTAGCATATTTTTATCAATCCTATAAATACTTGATTCTGATATACCTGTTATTTGTGATATTGATTTATTATCTAACTTTTTACTATATCTTAATATTTCTTCCCCTAAATATATTGAATAAGTTTTTTTAGAGTCAGTAAAATCAAGTTTTTCTGTTAACACTTTGTTACATTTTTTACAATTTACTCTTCTTAATTTAAACTTTAAATAAATAATTCTTCCCAATAAAAATCCTATTTTAATTTTTCTATATTTTGAATCATAAATACTACATTCTGTGCTGCATATTGGACAAATAGGTTTATTTTTATGATTAACTTCAATAATAATTTTATTTTCAATTAATTTTATATTTTTAAATAAAAATCCTTGAATTTTAAATAAAACTGCTATAACTTTTTCTAGTATCATTTTTTTTCTCCCTGTACTAATTTTTTTTAGTATGGGGAGAAATTATTTTTTTTATCCATTTGTTTTGAAATTGAATCAAAATATTTTAATTTAATTCACTTTAATTTTAAACTAAAATAAATATCTAAATAAGGATTTAATACACCTTCTGTCAAACTGTTACTTATACTTAAAGTTAGGCTATTATTTTATCTTTATATAATGAACAGGGTCTAAATCTTATATATTTTTTCAAAATTTACATCAAATGGTAGATATAAATTAATCTCTAAAAATTATTTTACATAATTTCTTTTCAAATCTTTAATCCAGTTTTTTAATATTATATCATAATCGATACCAAAAGTATTTTTAATCATTGTATTAAAATCCATATCAGATTTTAGAGTATCATTAATAAATTTTCTAAATTTTTCAATTCCAATACAAATTATTCATTATATTAATTTTTAATTAATTTAGCCAGATCTTTATATATATCATTATTCATTTTATCAACAACCAAAATATCTATTATTGGTAAATAATTTAAAGATCCATATATTTTTTCTAAAATTAGATTTACATTATTTAAATCAAATGAATTATAAAAGTTTATTTTTTTACCAAAATAGATATTTAATTTAATATTTTTGTTAAATATTTTATTCAATAAGTATTGCTTTTCTTATTTTTTATTTAAAATTTAAAATTATAGATTTTTCAAAAGATAGAAGGGAATTCACTAAAATGGTAAATTTTTGTGAACCCTCTATCTCTTTTTTATAAAAGGTTTTAGATTATTTAAGTATTTGTTAGAAATAAAAATTCAATTAAAATTAAATAACACTATTTTATTCTATTTAAAATTATTAAAAAACATAAAATAAGAAACTAAGAAAAAAATTACAGAACCTAATATATAAATTATTATAATACTAATTAAATATTTTCTTTTTTTAATTTTTTCTTTTTGAATTTTTTTTCTAAAAAATAATAACCATTCTATAAAATTAAATAAAATAGTAATAATAAAAAATATTAAAGTAGATATAAAAGAAAGTACTATTCTAATTGACATTTTTAATTATCCTTTATTTTTTTATTAAGTTGTTATTTCTCATATTAATTATTTTTCAATATTTTATTATAATGCTCTTCAATCCTTTTAATTGCAATTTGTCGAAGTTTATTCAATATATAGCCTTCAACTATTCCACTACCAGTACTACATGCTATTCCAGCAATTGTTACAGTACCACCAGTTGTAATGGCTGTAATAGTATAAATAGTTCCATGAAAAAGAATAGTTATACTCATAGTGACAGCAGCTTCAACCATTTCTTTCTTACTTTTTATTTTTTCTTTTCTATCCCTTTTTAATGCTTCATCCCTTATTTTTTCCCATTTTTCCAAACTTTGTTTGCTCATACTAAAACTTTTAGCTGGATTGTATCCACTGTCAGAAGTTAAGTATTCAAAAAGTCTTTCCCCCACAACCTTTGCCAACTCTTCATCAGAAATTTCACAATTCCCGATAATTTCATCAATTTCTTTGAAATCATCATCTTCATTATTGCTAATTGTAATTTCTTTGTTATCTATAGCTTGAGCAAACATTTTTTGTCCTATCTTAGCTTTGTTTATATTTCCTGCAAATACATTTATTGCAGTTAAATAAATTAATAAAATTAAGGCGATTATTATATAAGTAAACTTTTTCATATAGTACCTCCATTTTATCTCTTTATAAATTGAATTTTTTATAAATAATATTATCTTTATATTACCCTACAGGTATGTGTTTTAACTTCTTTTTTAAAGTTTTTAAAAAAACTTCTAACTAGTTTGGAATAGTGAAGCAAAAACATTGACAGAACTTTATAAATTCTGCCTTTTGCATACCTGCAGGGTTCTTAGCATAATTTATTATCCCTTGCAAAATCAAATTTAAAAAATAACATAAATACATCCTCTTTTAATTTAATTAAAATATTTAAAATTTAGTTTTTAATAAAAATTTCATTTATTTTGAATATCTATTTCTCATTTTCATTTAATAATTAATTTTATCTTTATTTTTATTTCTATTTTTATTTTGTTTTTTAAAGCAATTTCAATCTCTATTTAACTTTTAAATTAACCATATATTCAATTTTTTCTCTAAGTTTATTTTTTATTGTTTCTATCAAATTAATATTCTTTATTCTTTTCTTACTTTTAGCTATTAGTACATATGATGAGAATCTTTTTTTAAACTCTTGTTCATCAATAAAATAAACCCCTATTGATGGATCAACTATAAAATAATATTGATAATAATTACCAATATACAATGTAAAATGTTTTTCTGGTTTTTTAAAAAGAACTATTATTGGTAAATATTTATCTTCTTTTGAAATCTTTGTTAATTTATCAATACCTATTTTATAACCTTTTACTTTAAAACCATAAATGCCAAGTATATGTTTTATATCATCTAAACTTATAGTTAAATCTTTTTTTTCTTTTAACTTTTTAAAAAATCTATCTATAAGAGTTTTTTCATCAAGGTTATAAAAATAAAAATATTTTAAAAATGTTGCAACAGTTGCAATTCCACATGAGGTATCAAAACCCTGTTTATTATCCATAATAAAATCTTTTTTCTTCTTTTGATATTATTTTAAGTAATTGATTATTATAACTGACAAGATTCAAGGTAAAATCATTTAATCCTTTGCTTAATTTTTGATTATTTTGTGAAAAAAGGAAGGATGTTGAAAAAAATAATAGGTTCTCTTTCATAATGTATGGATAGTTATTATAAATCACCTGCAATTTGTAATATTTTTAATTTAAGATAATTATTATCTTTATAACCATATCCTCTCTTTAATAATGTTTTTATTACATTATTTAATCCTTCCGCTTTACTATTTGATATTGGATATTTAAACCAATTTAATAATTTATCTATTCTCTTTTCTATCTTCTTTGCAAATCTTTTTAAATATTTATATTCACTTGATAATACCATATTCAACCAGTTTAATAGCATCTTTAAAGCTTCTTTTAATGTATATATCCTGCCAAATATAGATAAAAAATCCTCTTTCATAAGATATATTTCATATAATGGTTTATTTAATCTCTTTAATTTTTCTATGTATTGCTTGCCATTTAAGTCTAATTTTGAATATCTTTTTAATATTATCCATCTCATATGTTTCTTAATAAATAACCCTTCTTTGAATGATAATTGTTTTTGATAAGCTCTTCTTTCTTCTTCTATTGCTTTATTTAATAACCTTGATATATGAAATTTATCAAATACTATACTAACTTTCCCATTAAAATAATTATTTATTGCACTTTCATAAGGTTTCCATAAATCCATTGTTACTACTTGAAGGTTTTCAATTCTTTTACTTAAACTTTCTAATCCTCTAATACAATCACTGTGTTTTCTTCCTTTTTCTAACCAGATAACTTTTGACCTTTCATTATCTATAAATACTGTAAAATATTTATGTCCCTTTTTATATGATACTTCATCTATACTCATTTTATTTACTTCTGGCAATTTAGAAAGATGTGTTTCAAATTTCTTAGATAGCATATTTTTATCAATCCTATAAATACTTGATTCTGATATACCTGTTATTTGTGATATTGATTTGTTATCTAACTTTTTGCTATATCTTAATATTTCTTCCCCTAAATATATTGAATAAGTTTTTTTAGAGTCAGTAAAATCAAGTTTTTCAGTTAATACTTTGTTACATTTTTTACAGTTTACTCTTCTTAATTTAAATTTTAAATAAATAATTCTTCCCAACAAAAATCCTATTTTAATTTCTCTATATTTTGAATCATAAATACTACATTCTGTTCTGCATATTGGACAAATAGGTTTATTTTTATGATTAACTTCAATAATAATTTTATTTTCAATTAATTTTATGTTATCAAATAAAAATCCTTGAATTTTAAATAAAACTGTTATAATTTTTTCTAGTATCATTTTTTTTCTCCCTGTACTATTTTTTTTTAGTATGGGGAGAAATTATTTTTTTTAAACTTTTTTTTTATCCACTCATTTTGAAATTGAACCATAAAAAGATAAAAAAATGATTATATTTTAAAACAAGCGTGTTGTAAAAAATACTAGATTATAAAGTAAAGATTGTATTAAAATTAATAGATAATTAAATATGAAAAAGGAAAAAGTATGCTATAAATAAAAGTGTGTAAAAGAGAGAATAAGTTTGCTTAAAGCAAATAAATAAAAAATATTGCCTCCCGATGAAAAAAATATGTACAAAAAAACAAACCATCAGGAGGCAAAAAAAATGAACAATTTAGGTAAAGAATTAGCTAAATTTTTAGAAAGTCAAGGGGTTTTAGAAGAATTTATTAAAAATCCTGATAAAACAAAAGAATTAATGTTATCTATATTAAAATATGGATATGAAAGTTTAATGACAAATGAAATAGATACTGTTTTAGGTTATAAAAAATATGATAAAGAAACAGAAAAAGAAAATTACAGAAATGGTAAAAGGTACAGAGATTTAGACACGAGTCATGGAAAAATTATTAACTTAGAAGTACCAAGAGCAAGGAATGGTTTTTATCCTGCAATATTGGAAAGATATAAGAGAAGACTTGAAAATATAGATGATACAATAATAAAATTGTATGCAAAAGGACTATCTACAGAAGATATATCAGAACATATAAAAGATATATATGGGATGAAATATAGTAAAGAAACGATATCGAATATAACGGAGAAAGTAAAAAAAGATATAGAAGGATTTAAAAACAGGAAATTAGAAGAAAGTTATTATGTAATATTTATAGATGCAATGCATGTAAATATAAGGAGGGATACAGTATCTAAAGAAGCAATCTATTTTTTATTAGGAGTAAATGTAAAAGGGAAAAGAGAGATATTAGGGTTTTACATAAATCCAACAGAGAGTGCAAGTTTTTACAATGAAATATTTGAAGATATAAATTCAAGAGGAGTAAAAAAGGTATTGTTGTTTGTAACAGATGGTTTAAGGGGTATAGAAGAAGTAATAAGCAACAATTTCCCTAAATCAAAAATACAAAGATGTATATATCATTTAAGCAGGAACATATCAACAAGAGTAAGGGTAAGAGATAGAGGAGAAATATTATTAGACTTTAAAAAAGTCTATAGTCAAACTAGGAAAGAAGAAGCACTATTTTATTTTGAACAATTTAAAATAAAATGGGGAAGGAAGTATAAGAAGTTAGTTAAAGATTTAGAAGAAGTATTGGATTATATGTTAACATTTTATGAATTTCCGGAAAGTATAAGGAGACAGATCTATACGACAAACTGGATAGAGAGATTAAATGAAGAAGTAAGGAAAAGAATAAAAGGTAAGAATAGTTTTCCAACAGTTGAATCAGCAGAGAAACTTTTATTTTTAATATTAAAAGATTATGAAAATAGATGGGAAGAAAGAATATTAAGGGGGTTTGGTCAGGCAAAATATGAGCTTGACTTAATGCTAAAAAAAATTTATGGTTAATGTCAATATTTTCATCGGGAGGCGAAATTAGTTATAATTCTAGAATTATAACTAATTTACACATTTTTATTGACATAACCGGAAAAAAAGGAATTAATATGATTTATACAATTGGAGAAACAGTTTTTGATATTATTTTTAAAAACAATAAACCAATAAGTGCTGTACCAGGTGGCTCAATGCTAAATGTTTCAATTTCTTTATCAAGATTAGATGTTCCAGTTTCATTTATTTCTGAAATTGGAAGTGATTTAGCTGGAAATGTTATAAAAAAGTTTTTATTAGAAAATAATGTTAATATTGATTATACATATTTCTATGAAGATGGAAATACTATAATATCTTTAGCATTTTTAGATGATAAAAATAATGCAAATTATAACTTTTATAAAAACTATAGTAAAAAAAGATTAAATATAGAAAGTCCAGAATTTAATAAAGATTACATAGTATGGGGTTCATTTTTTTCCATTGATAAACAGATATACGATAAATTATCCAAAATAATAACAAATGCAAAAAAAAATAACTGTTTAATTTTTTTTGACCCTAATTTTAGAATACCCCATTTAAAAGATTTAAATTTTCTTTTTTATAATATTCTTTTAAATATGTTGTTTTCTGATGTAATTAAATTATCTAATGAAGATTTTATAACTATATTTTCTAATTTAGATAGAGTAAATTTAAGTGTAGAAAGAATATTCAAATATTTTTATAAATACTTTTCTTTATATATTAATTTAAAAGATAAAGAAATTGAATTAAAATTAAAAAGTCATCTAGAAAGTTTAGTAGAAAATTTGAAATTGATAAACAGTTTGCTAAAACAAAAAAATAGATATGATTTTAATAAATTTAGTGATTTGTTTAATAAATTTTTTGAATTAATAATTAAAAAATTATCAGATATTTATAAAGTTATAAATTTTTTTGATGAGAAGATTTTAGTTATTACAAATGGAAAAGATCCTGTCACTGTTTTTTATAAGGATAAAACAAAAAATATCGATGTTAAACAAATAAAACCCGTTAGTACTATTGGTGCAGGTGATACCTTTAATGCAGGTTTAGCATATGGTTTTTTTAAAAAAGGTATTGATAAAAATAAAATCAAAAATATATCAATCGAAGATCTTGTAGATATTATTAGTGAGTCTATAAGATTATCTCAGATAGTTTGTCAGTCATATGAAAATTACATTCCAAAAAATATTTAATATTTTAATATAATAATTTATATTTTTCCTTGTGTTTTTTTTTATAAAAAGTAAATTATTCTTGAATTTATAAAAAATAGTTATAGTAGTTATAACAAAAAGTTATAACATAGGTTTTTTTAATAGAATAATCAATAGGGTCTTTAATATATAATTTTTTAAATATAGAATTTATTAATGTAAAATTATTAATTTTTAAATATATAATTTAAATTTTAAACATATAAAATAATATTAATTTTTTATAAACTTATTTTTAAAAACTAAAAACTTTATTATAAATATAAAAATCTATGTTAAAGAAAAAATGCAATTTTGAGTACTTGTTTTATAATTTAAGTGAAGCAAAAAAGTAATTTGTTAGCTTCACTATTTAAATAGAGGAGATAAATTTATGAAGTCAGTTTTTACAAGGATGCTTCCAAAAATTACACCTATTCAATTAATTTTAGACCATGCTGAAATTCTAAATGATGTATCAGAAAAATTAGAAGAATTAGTTATCAAATATTTAAATGATGAAGATATTGGCGAACTAGTTAAATATATTTCTGAAAAAGAAAGTATTGCTGATGATATAAAATTTAAAGTAAGAAAAGAATTAGCAAAAAAAATAAAATTACCATTTACAAGAAAACAGTTAAGCGATTATTTATCAAATCAGGAAAAACTTGTTGATTTGATTGAAGATGCTGCAAAAAAGCTATCTTTAAATAAAGTTGAAGGGTTTGATGAGGAAATTAAAAAAGATGTTATGTATCTTACTAAAGAAGTAATAAAATCTATTAAAATTCTTGATAGTATGATTAATCAGATAAGAATGGTTATTGATAGCTCTTTTTCAAAAAAAGTTCTTAAAAAAGAAGAAACTGAAAATTTAACTATTGAGCACATAGAAGGTGAAGTAGATAAACTTTCTTTAAAAATTGCTAAATGGTTATATTCTAAAAAAAATGAATTAAATCCAATAGATTTAATATTTTTTAGAGAGTTTATAAGGATTTTAAACCAGATAACTGATATTGCTGAAAATACAGCAGAGATGCTAAATTTATTTTTGAAATAATATTTTAATGGTACCTATTTTTGATAAAATAAGTTTAAAAAAAATATGTTTTTATTGAAGAAATAATGTTTTAAATTTTTTAACAAATTTTAATAATAAATAGGAGTTAAAATGATAATTTTAATTCTAGCTATTATAGTAGGTTTTGCAATGGCTTTAGCTATTGGAGCTAATGATGTTGCAAATTCGATGGCTACTGCAGTTGGTGCTAAAGCAATTACAGTAAAACAGGCTGTTATAATTGCTGGTATTTTTGAATTTTCAGGAGCTTTCTTTTTTGGAAAGATGGTAACTGAAACTATACGAAAAGGGATTGTAAATATAAATTTAATATCAAACCCCAACATATTAATTGCTGGATCATTTGCTGCATTGCTCTCAGCTGCTTTATGGATCTTGATAGCAACAAAATTTGCTTTGCCAATATCAACAACTCATTCAATTGTAGGAGGTATGGCTGGTTTTGGTATTATTGCTCTGGGGGTTAAAGCTGTTAATTGGTTAAATATGGGATTTATAGTTTTAAGCTGGTTTATTTCACCTTTTTTAGGAGGGTTAATAGGATATTTTATATTTAAATTTATTGCAGTTACTATTTTACGAAGATCCCATCCTTTAAATGCTGCAAAAAAGATTGGACCATTTTTAATTGGACTTACTTTTTTTATCTTTATGTCAATATTTTTTATAAAAGCTCTTCATAAAAAGTCTTTAATTTATATTCTTTATGCATTAATAATTGGTACTTTTATAGGTTTTATCAGTATTTTCATTCTCAAAAATATAAAACTAAAAAACAATTCTAACAACTATGAATATTTAGAAGTAGAAAATATGTTTAAAAAAATTCAAATCATGACTTCCTGTTATGTTTCTTTAGCACATGGTTCAAATGATGTTGCAAATGCAATTGGACCCTTAGCTGCAATTTTTACTATTGTAGAAACAGGAATAATTAGTGCAAAAGCGCAAGTACCAAAAGAATTATTAATTTTAGGTGGTATTGGAATTGCTATTGGAGTTGCATTATGGGGTAGTAAAGTTATGAAGTCAGTTGGAGAAGGGATAACAGAACTTAATAACTCAAAAGGATTTTCTGTGGATTTCTCAACTGCAACAACTATCTTTTTAGCTTCAATGTTAGGATTACCTGTATCATCTACTCATATTGTTGTAGGTTCTATAACCGGTGTTGGTTATGCAAAAGGGTTTGAAGCTTTAAATGTTGGTTTTTTAAAACAAATTGTATTATCATGGTTATTGACTGTACCTTTAGCAGCAGTAACTTCAGCTATTTTCTATAAAATAATAATTGCATTATTTTAAAATTTTAAAACTTATAAATAATATTTCTGAAATATTTTTATTTAAAGAGTATGAAATAACAATTAAAATAGATATAAAATATTTATAAAATACAAATTAATTTGATTATTACAAATTAAAAAAATATGTGGATTTAAGTTTTTTAAAAAGAGTCTATTAAACATTAAACAAACACCGGGTGATTTTTTATTAAAATAATGAAATAATTTTTTCATCATACTTCAGTTTTCAACAAAACATTCAAAATTTAAACAAAGAATTAACTTATTTTAGCTTTAATGTTGTTAACTATAATAATTATTGGTGTGGTATATGTTACTTGTGTTGCATTTACAGAAAGTTATCTTTAAAATAAAATTATAAAAAAGCTATTAGAGATATTAAATTCTGCATACTTCAAAAACAGATCCAAACTAATAAATTTTTTTTCATTTTATGCTTGACATAAATAGTTGTGTATGATTAATTATGTAAGTAAGTAATCACTAACATAAGTGTTCTAGTAATTTCATTTATTAATATAAAATTTTGATTTATTTTTAGCAAATCATAATTAAAAAAAACTTTATACTATGGAGGAAACCTTATGACTTTTTTAAAAAGAAAAAAAGTTGTTTATCAGGAAACAAATCATGTACCAGAAGAAAAAAAATGGATAGCTTTTACTGCAGTTATAATAACAATGTTTTTTTCATCTATGGACCAAACTGTTGTATCAACAGCTATGCCTACAATTGTTGGTGATCTAAAAGGATTTTCATTATATGCATGGATTTTTACTGCATATATGATGGCTTCAGCAACATTAGTTCCTATATATGGAAAGTTATCTGATATTTATGGTAGAAAACCTTTTTATGCTTTTGGTTTATTAATGTTTATGATCGGTTCAATAATTTCAGGACAGGCTAGAACAATACAAATGCTTATATTTGCAAGAGCACTTCAAGGTATTGGTGGTGGTGCAATGATGAGTATGCCTCGTGCTACAATTGGTGATATATTTAATCCAAGAGAAAGAGGAAAATTTATGGGTGTGATTTCTGGTGTCTATGGTATTGCAAGCATTATTGGTCCATTTATTGGTGGATGGATAACTGATAATTGGGGATGGAGATGGATATTCTATATAAATTTACCGATTGGTGTTATTTCTTTAGCTGCTATTTTATATGCTCTACCTGATGTTAGAATTAATAAAAAAATAAATATAGATTGGAAGGGTAGTATTATCTTGGTTGCAGGATTAATTCCAATTTTACTTGGATTCACATGGGCTGGTTCAAAATATGCATGGAATTCATGGCAATTACTAACTTTGTTTGGGGTAGGGATATTATTAATTATAATTTTTTATTTTAATGAAAAAAGAGAAAAAGAACCTTTAATTTCACCTGAGTTGTTTAAAAACAGGATATTTAATGAGTCATTGATGTTAGGATTACTTGTATCTATGGGAATGTTTGGAAGTTTAATGTTTTTACCTCTTTTTATCCAGGTAGTTGTTGGATTAACAGCTCAATATTCTGGGGTAGTTTTGACTCCAATGATGTTAAGTTTTATAATTGGTAGTGTTATAAGTGGTATATTGATATCAAAAACAGGGAAATATAAATTTTTAGCAATAATTGGGGCAATATTTATGTTTATTGGATCAATTTTATTATACAAAATGGATATAAATACAACATGGCCTGTAGTTGTTAGAAATATGATTGTTCTTGGTATAGGTATTGGAACAAGTTTACCTTTATTAAGTGTTATAGTTCAAAATGCATTTCCATATAAAATTATGGGCGTTGTAAATTCAACTCAACAATTTATAAGATCTTTAGGGGGTGTAATTATTTCTCCAATTTTAGGAACTCTCTTAAATAATGCTTTTTCTAAAAATATTGTAAAAAACATACCTGAAGAGCTTTCAGCTTTTTTAAATAATGCACCTTCCTCTGTTAGAAATCAAATTTTAAAACCTCAAAATTTTTCTAATCCGAAAGCTTTAGAAATGATGAAATCTAAATTTTCAATGTTAGGAAGTCAGGGAATGGCAATTTATGATAAATTTGTAATAGCAATAAAGAAATCTCTGACTTCAGGTTTTAATGAAATTTATTTTTTAAGTATTATTTTTTCAGTACTTGCAATACTTGTTACTCTATTTTTAAAAGAGATCCCTTTAAAAAAAGATGAATATTTTAATGAAGATGAATAAAAAAATCATAAATTTAATTTAGAAACGATTAATTACAATGAATAATTAAATAAAAAAATAAAAAAATATAAAATTTATGGACATTATTCTCTTTTTTACTAAATTATAAACAGTAATATAATTTAGATTGGAGGATAGTATGGGGTTAGATAAAATAGAAGTTATTTTTCAAGAAGAACTTAAAACTCTTGAAAAAGAAGGTAGAAATAAAGGGAAAGAGGATATTATTGTAAAGGTTTTAAAACCAACTGCTAAAAGAGGTCCAAGATATTTTTTAAAGGGATGGGGTGATAGAGAATTTATAAAAATGAATTCAAATTCATATCTTGGTATGGCTTTTAGAGAAAAAGTTATTGAAGCTGAAGAAAAAGCTACAAAAGAGTTTGGTGCAGGACCAGGTTCAGTTAGATTTATTAATGGAACTTTTGAATTGCATAGAAATTTAGAAAAATTACTTGCACGATTTCATGGAAGAGAAGATGGGATGATTTTTTCTTCAGCATACATGACATCACTTGGAGCTCTTACCTCTTTAATAGATAAGAATACTGTTATTATTAGTGATGAATTAAACCATAACTGTATTATAAATGCTATAAAAATTAGCAGACCTTATGCAAAAGCTGTTTATAAACATCTTGATTATAATGATCTTGAAAAAATTTTAGAAGAGTACAGTTCAAAAGCATCAAGAGCTGTAGTAGTAACTGATGGTATTTTTAGTATGAGGGGTGATAATGCAGATTTTAAGATATTGATGGAAGTTGCAAAAAAATATGAAAATAACTTTAATGAGGGAGTTATTGTAGTTGCTGATGATTCACATGGAGTTGGTGCATTTGGTAAAACAGGAAGAGGGACAGAAGAGTATACAGGAGGAAAAGTTGATATTTTGATTGGCACACTTGGAAAAGCTTTTGGAGTTAATGGTGGTTATGTGGTTTCTTCAAAAAAAGTGATTACTTATTTAAAAGAAAAAGCAATTACTTACATATATTCCAATCCTATTACTGTAGGCGAAGCAGCAGCAGCAATTGCAGCTATAGAGTTGTTTGATTCAGAGGAAGGAAAAGCAATTAAAGAAAATCTTGTAAAAATGACAAAGAAATTTGAAAATGGAGTAAAAGAATTGGGATTTGAAATAATTGAAAGTGATCATCCAATAGTACCTGTTTTGATTAGAGATACAAAGAAAACAAAAGAACTTGTTAAGTTTTTAAAGGAAAATGGAGTTTTAGCAACAGGTCTTGCATTTCCAGTCGTTCCAAAAGGTGATGAAGAAATAAGGTTTCAGATAAATGCAGATATGAAAGAAGCAGATATTGATTATGTTCTTGATGTTTTGAAAAAATACAAAAATAAATAATAATTCAAGCTGTCCTGAAATTAAGGGCAGCTTTTTTTATTTTTGAAATATAAAAAAAATGAGTTAATATTATATTAAAATAATGTTTGCTAATAACAATTATATTGGGTAGCAAATAATTAATAAATATATAAATAGATAAATAAATAGATGAAAAGTTTAGATGAAAAATTAATTTTAAAAATTAAAAATACATTAAATTACAGGAGAAATAAAATGAAACTAAAATTGATAATTTTATTTCTTGCTCTGTTGTTAATATCAAGTTTATCTCTTTTTGCACAGGAAAATGTCAATATAAAGGGAAAAGTAGATATTAATGTTCAGTTGCTTGGTAATGGATTTGGGTTAGGTATGAATGCAGCTTATGGATTGAGTGATAAAATTTTCTCAGGTTTAGGTGCATCTATAGATCCTTTAATATTTGTAATGGGTTTTGATTTTCATCTATTTTTTAAATATTATTTTTTTGATACTCCATTAAATTTATATCTTTTGGTTGGTACAGGTTTTTTTGATGGAGAATCTACACTTTTTAATTATACTGAAAAAGTTATGTGGGTTTTTAGTGATGTTCGAGCCGGGATTCAATATTCTTTTGGTAAAATTTATATTGCTTTAGATATAGGACCAAGGTATAATTTTATTCAGGATAATACTTTTGATACAAATTTAATTTTATGGGGAGGATTAAGCATTGGATTAAGATTTTAATTAGGAATTTAAATTAGATTTTAAACAAAATCTTAAATGATCATGCTAAAGTTTTTAAAAGACTATCTTTTTTAAATAATTTTGTTAATTTACCAGATATGTAAAATTACTTTTTTTTGAATTATATTTTAATATTGTATTTTGAATATAAATTTTTTTTTATAATTAATTAAAATATGGAGGACATGTGAAAAAGAAATACTTTATAACTATTTTTGTAATTGCTGCAATTACATTTATAATTTTTTCCTGCTCTACAAATAAAGTGAGTACAAAAAATAATGATTTTAATAATTTTAATGCTGTTAATAAATGGGAAAGTTTTATTAAACTTGATAAAACTACAAAAATATCTATCTGGGAAGAAGAACTAAACTTGCTTTTGGAAAAATTAGAAGATAGGCATTATGACTTATATCACTTTGCTTCTTATGACAAACTTTATAATAAAGTTGAAGAAATTAAATCTGAATTAGATAAATTAACAGATTTTGAAATCTATATTAAAATAAGAGAATTACTTTCTCTTATCCATGATGGCTATACTTTTGCATCTCTTGATGTAAAACTTGATTATATTCCAATTAATGTAACAAAATTTAATGATGGTTATTATATTACTTCAGTCTTAGAAAAATATAAAGAGTTTTTGGGATATAGGTTAATTGGTATAAATGGTGTTTCAATTGATGAAATAATTGAAAGGTTGGGTAAAATTGTTTCTTATGATAATATGGTTAGTCAGGAATATCAAGCAAGATTGTTGTTAAATTATTCTGATTATTTAAAATATGCTATTGGCAGTGATATTAATGAAAGTTTTGATTTTGTTTTTTACAATGGAAAAACAAAAGAAGCTAAAAAAGTTGAGATTAAACCTATTAAAGCTAAAGATTTAAATAATATATCTAAAAATGATTTTGTTGATATATTTTCTATTAATAATAACAAAAAACCAGTTTATTTAAAAAAATTAAATAAAAACTATTGGTTTATGTTTGATAAATATAACAGAATTTTATATTTTCAATATAATAGTTGTAGAGAAGATCAAAACTATCCTTTAAGAGAATTTTTTAATAAAATGTTTGAAGTGATTGATAAAGAAGATGTTAAAAATATATTAATTGATTTAAGATTTAATGGAGGTGGAAACTCTTCTTTAATAAATCCTTTTATATCTACATTAAAGAATAATAAAAAGTTTATTAATGGAACATTAAATATTTTTATAGCAATAGGGGATAAAACTTTTTCATCAGCAATAATAAATAGTGTAGATTTAAGGAATGACCTTTATGGGTATTTGATTGGAACACCATCAGGTGGAAGCCCAAATCATTATGGTGAATTAAAAAGTTTTACTTTAAATGAAACAGGGATAAAGATTTTTTACCCTACTAAATATTTTGAAATGATTGAAGGTTATGAAGGTGATTCTTTATGGCCAGATATAGTTGTTCAATATAATTATAATGATTATGTAAAAGGGTATGACCCAGTATTTGAATACATTAAAAATTCATTTTAATCAAAAACATTTTTATTATTAATTATTTTTTATATTATTTAAATTATAATTTTAACTTATTTTAATTTAATTATTACTTATCCTAATCTTATTTTAATTAAAGTTATTCAATAAAATTTGATATTATTAATTTGTTTTTTTTTTAAATTATTTTACTATTTTAAAGTAAAGTGAAATTTTATTGCATGTTGTTTATAATGGGGGGATTATGAAAATAAGATTTTTAGTTTTAATTATACTATTACTATTTTTTTCAAGTATATTTATCTTTGCTCAAAATAGTGGAAATAATTTTTTTACTTATAAAGATAAATTTGAAATAAGTATTGAATCTTTAGGTAATGGATTTTTACTTGGTTTAAATCTAAGGATAAGATATGCAAACAATAATTTTAATTTATGGATGGGTGCTAATATAGGGGTTAGGTTTTAATTTTTATTTTCTAAACCAGGGTTTTCAATTTTCTTAATTTATTTGTTTTGATTTTTTATAATTGTATTGGTACCTATACTTCTATAAATATTGGGGGGATTCTTTTTAATATATATTGCTGATACAGGGCAAAAAGCTTTACACTTTTGACAAAAATAGCAATTATTCCCATGAACAGGGAACCCTTTATTTATATTTGAATCTATTTTAATATTATTTACCGGACAAATTTTTTCACAAATTCCACATTTGGTACATCTTGAAAAATCAACCTTCATTTTAAAAGATTTTCTTAATATTTTCCAGACAAATTGTTTTTTTGAGAATAGAGACATAATGTCGGGCAAAAAGGGAATCTTCCCCCATCTGGATTTGTGATTAATAATATCAAATGAATAATTAATAGATTTTAAAATCCCTTTAAATACAATAAATAGACGCTTTAAATTATCTTTATCTAATTCTAAGTTATATAGAAAATTTAATGAATTGATATAGGATTTAAAATCTTTTATTGTTTTTATATTTTTCCCTTTTTCTAATAAAATATTATAGTCTAGATTTTGAAAATAATTAATCCCTTTTAAAAATTGATCTGTAATAGAAGATTTTACAGCATAATTAGCAGGCATAAATATCTCTTTTGCTCCAATTGGAATATACCCTTTCTTTTTTACAATTGATTTTAAAGGGCCAACAATTCCACCTGAATATGATTGTAAAGTATCTACAAAAAATACAGGTATTTTATTAACTTCAGGAAGGTTTCTAACAAATTCCCAGATAAAGGGATAAGTCCCCTGTCCAGCTACTGGAAAAGCAAGTCCAATAAGATCAATTTTAGGGATAGATTTGCTAATTAAATTTTTTAAATATCTTTTATCTATTGTGATTTTATTACTCTCAAAAGTAGATTTAATAAAATTGTCTATATTTAAAAGTTTTGTATTTATATTATTTTCTTCAAATATTTTTGAAATTGTTCTTGCAACAATATAAGTATTACCAGTTCCTGTAAAATAAAAGATAATACAGTTTTTAAAATCATTCATATAAAGTATCCTTTTGCTTACAATATTTTTTATTTATTATTTCTTATTTATTTTGATTTTTTTTATTTAATTTGTTGAAATATGAATCAATGTTAATGTGTAATTTTTCATTTACAAAAATTAAAAAAGCAGGGAAGAAAAATATGGAATAAAACCATGCTAATGCCATTGCTAAAGATAAAACAATTCCTGTACTTTTCATTGCACGCATAGGAGAAGGTACAAATGATAAAAATCCAAATATTGTTGTTAATGTGGTTAAGGTTACTGCTTTCCCTATTCTTTCGACAACTAAATCCATATACCCTTTTCCTTCTATTTTATATCTATGAGCAAAATGGATTGCATCATCAACTCCCATACCTATTAAAAGAGGAATTGCAATAATATTTACAAAATCAAATTTTATCTTGAAAATTGCCATAATTCCAAGTAAAGAAGCTATGGCAAATAAAAGTGGGAAAAGTGTAAAAATTGTTAACTGGATATTTTTAAAATCCAGCAAGATTATTATAAAGATAGCAATGATAGCAGCAATTGATGCAATTATTCCATCCTTTTTAGCAATGTTTGACAATACATCTGCGACAAGAATCATACCAGTTGCTTTATCTGTAATTTTTTCTATTTCATTTACAAATTCATTTCTATTTTTTTCAATCCATAAATTCTTTTTAGGGAAAAGGGAGATTAAATTGTATTTTTTATCATTAGAAAAATAGGTTTCTTTAATACTCTGTGGTAAATCATCAATAGTAATTGCTTTTATTTTTGTTAATGGGTAAAAATAGTTCATTATCCCTTTTTCTAAAAATAGAGAAAATAATTTATAATTTTGATCATTGTCAAATATTTTATTTAGATTTGCT
Organism: Exilispira thermophila; assembly: GCF_055389015.1. Classification (NCBI taxonomy): domain Bacteria; kingdom Pseudomonadati; phylum Spirochaetota; class Spirochaetia; order Spirochaetales; genus Exilispira; species Exilispira thermophila. Next base: position 256,027 of record NZ_AP042476.1, read on the forward strand.
TTTAAAGAATTTAATTCACCATAATTTGCAATATTTGCTAATTTAATAATATTAGATTTAAAATTGTTAATTTCATCTTTTCGTAAAGTGTTTTTTCCCTTTCCAGAAAAGGTTGAATAAAAATATAGTAAAGTGTTCAAATCAGGAGAAGAATTAATTAATTTATTATATTTTTCAATCTGGTTTCTTAATAAATTTGCTTTTTCAATGCTTTTTGTTTGATCTTCTTTGGAAGGAAGAAACAAAGAAATTGAATCAACATAACCAATACTGTCAATTCTGGAAAGTTTTTTAGTTAAATTTTGTGTTTCTTTTATATTATTGGAAATTATAAACATTCCATCAGGTGTCATCTCAAATTTCTTTTCAAGTTTTGTTTGAAGCTCAATAGATTCTAATCCTTTAGCTTCCATTTCCATTAAATTTGTTTGAATTTTAACTCTATTTAAATTGATCCCGGTTACTAAAACTACAATTAAAGAGATAATAATATACAAATAATATCTTTTTTTTATTGAGTTTCCTAAATGTTTTGTAAAAATTAATTCATATTTTGATTTTTTAATTGTTATTGGATCAACTTTCCCCTTTCTTTCAATTTTGTTGTTTCGGATTTTTAGGAGGATAGGTATAAACATAAACATTGCTAAAAGCTCAGAAAGAATCCCAATACCTGCAACTAAACCTAATTCTTTTATTAAATTAGATTTTGCAATGTATAAAGAAAAAAAAGCAACAGCAGTAGTTAATGCTCCTGTGATTATTCCTCTACCACTTTTTTTAAAACTCAATATAATTGATTTGGTAAAATTATGGTTTTCCCTTTCAAATACAAAAGCTGTTAAAAGATGTATTGCAAAGTCAATTCCAAGTCCAAGCAAAGCTATCATATACATAGCTGTAATAATATTTAATTTACCAATAATAATACCTGTGAAACCAATTGTCCAGATTATACCAATGACTAATGGAATACTAGATAATAAAGGTAAACTTATAGATCTAAAATTAATAATAAGTAAAATCAGGATTAAAAGTAGTGCAATAAAAGTTGAAAGCTCCAACCCTTTTTCTGAAGTAACCATTTCATCTTTAGCAACTACTATTAAACCAGTAAGTCCAACTTTAACACCAATATTTTTACCAACTTTTTTTACGGCTTTTTCAATAGCTAAAACACCAGGTGTAAAATGTAAGTAATCTTCTATTGTAAATTTTGGTTGTACCATTAGAAGAGCCATATCTTCATCTTTATTTATAAGATATTTATCTGGTAAAAAGACTGTATCTAAAATATTAGATATGTTATTATAAATAGATTCTGAAGGAGAGTTACTTTTTAAAAGAGATAACAATTGTGACGATGTTTGATCAGAATTTAAAAAACCATTTTTAACAAGAAAAGAGAGAAACTTATTAAAATTATCCAGAGAATAATTTATTTTATTTTTTTCTAATCTAGTAAATGAATTTTTATTTAACAAATTGGTTTCTATGTTTGAGTTTAATAAAGATAATGTAGATAAAGTTGTAGTTGAGCTATCAAAATTAAAGTTAAAATTTTTAGAATCACCCTGATTTAAAAATAGGAGTAAATTGTTTTTAATAAAATTTGTATCTATTTTAGAATAGACGTTTTTTACATATTCAATTAAATAGGATTTTTTTAATTCTTCACTTATTTCCTTTATTGCTTTTATAAGATATTCTTTATTTTTTGATTCGATAACTACAAAAATATTAGAAGCAGAGGGAAAATTTTTGGATATTTTTTTAAGGTCTGAAACTTTTTGAGAATTATCAGGTAATAGAGAATAGTATGTTAGATTTAACTTTAAAAAATAGATACCTGCAAATGCAATTAGTGTAATAATTATACCAATTGTTAAAAATAACTTCCATTTTTTTACAACAAGTTCTGAATATTTTTCTAAAAAGGTTTTTCTAGATCCATTTTTTTGTTCTGTTGACATATGGCCCCCAATTATTTTGAATTTGTTTTTAAAATAAAATATAAAAAAATAGTTTTATACATCATTTTTTTTATAATTGTTTAAAAAATTTTCTAAAAATTTTAAATAATTTGCAAATTGTTTTTTTCCAGATTTGGTCATTTTATAAATGGTATTAACATTGTTATTTTTAACTATTTTTTTTGCTAGTATATAATTAGCTTCAATTAGTTTTTTTAAATGAGAATATAAAGTTCCATCAGGAATTTTTAAAACTTCTTTTAATCTATTAAAACTTACATCATCTTCACTATATATAATTGTTAAAATTGAAAGTCTGGTTTTTTCAAAAAATGTTGAATCAAAATTTGTAAAAAATTTATTATCCATATGCTTTATACTTTAATTTATAAATTTTTATAATTAAGTTTTTTTTTGAATAACATTCCAGTTATTACAAACATTATAGAAATAATTATTCCAGTTACAAAAAGTAAAATATCAGTTTTCACATGTAACCATATTTCTATAAAATAGAAAATAATACCTAAAGAATAAAGGATAGAAGATATTATATAAAAAAAATTATATGACATTAATCCTATAAAATTTGAAAATAAACCCATTGAAAAAAGAATAACAATCGAAAAATATTTTACACCATTAAGTAAATATAAAATTTTTAAAAAAATAATGATAAAGATAGAAGTTGTTATTGCAAAATATAAATAATGAAAGGTGATTTTTGATGTTAAAGGGATTTCCTGTTTTTCTAAATTTTTAATCCACCCAAATATCTCAATCATTATTGCAACAAGTATTGATGGGATCCAGATATAATTTATGCTTGTCTGAAATTGTATATTAATATTTAAATAAAGGTAATAATTTAATATTGTTGCTAACAAAATAATAATACCCCAGATGATAAAAATCCAATGAGAAATAATAGGTTTTTCCCCTTTTTTTAAAAGAAGTTCTTTAATAATTTCAATATCTTTAAAATATTTATCGAAATTGTTCAAATTTTTAATGTTATCACTGTAATAATTACTGTTACTAGGGTTATTATTATTAATATTATTGTTTAAATGATTATTAGTATCTTTATTCAAATTATTTTTCTCGTTACTTTTTTTATTTTGAAACATAAATCCTCCATAAAAGAATCTTTGTATCACAAAGTTACTTTGTATTGCAAAGTACCTACTGTATAAATATTACTTTTTTTTACTTTGTCAATAACTTTTTATAAAATTAAATTTTAAATAACATTTTATAATTGAAAATATTGATAAATTTACATATTTTTTTTGAATTATACTTGACAAAGTTTATATTATAAATTATAAGAAATATGTATAGTTTACAATATAAACTATACATATTAAAATTCAGAATTCTGGTATTTAGTTTGAAATTGTAATAAAAATTTAAAGACATTAATTTTAATGAAAAACGAAAATTAAGGAGTAACTAATGATTAAAGTTGAAAACCTATATCATTCTTATACACATAATGAAAAATATGCTGTAAAAAATATCAGTTTCGAAATTGAAAAAGGCGAAATTTTTGGTTTTTTAGGACCAAGTGGAGCTGGAAAGTCAACAACTCAGGGGATTTTAACTGGTATTTTAAGACTGCAAAAAGGGAATGTTAATGTAGCAGGTTTTGATGTGAAACATTTATCAAGGAAAATGTTTAATAAAATTGGTGTATCTTTTGAGCAATCAAATGTTTATAGCAAGCTTACTGCTAAAGAAAATCTCGAATTTTATAGAAAACTATTTGATGTTAAAACCAGAGATCCAGAATATCTTTTAAAATTAGTAGGTCTTGATGGAAAAGAAAATATTAAAGCAGGTGAATTCTCTAAAGGGATGAAACATCGACTTACTTTTGCAAGGTCAATGATTAACTATCCTGAAATCTGGTTTTTAGATGAACCTACAACAGGTCTTGACCCTGCAATAGCTGCAGTGATAAAAGATATAATAAGAAAAGAAAATCAGGAAAGAGAAGTTACAATATTTTTAACCACTCATAATATGTATATTGCAGATGAACTTTGTGATAGAGTTGCATTTATTGTTGATGGAGAAATAAGATTAATAGATTCACCTAAAAATTTAAAGTTACAATATGGTCAAAAATTGGTTGAAGTTGAATATGTTAAAGATGGTAAAAAACAAAAAGAATCTTATTCAATTGTTTTAAAAGAAGATAAAGAAAAATTAAATCATATTATATCTAATTATGAAATTGTAACAATGCACACTAAAGAAGCAACCCTTGAAGAAATTTTTATAAAAGTTACAGGAAGGGGGCTTGTGTAAAATGAAATTGTGGTACAGTTTTATTAAGGAACTTAAAATAGCTCTAAGAAGCTGGTATTTTTATGTTGAATTTATAGTAGCTTTAATATTTCTCTTTATACTTATATTTGTGATACCTGAAAATTTTACTTCTAAATCGAAAGAGGTTTTATATATTGATTTACCAGAGATATATAATGCATATTTTATAAGACAATTTAAAGATTTGGATGGAAAAGCTGAAAATTTTGAATTTAAAATTAAAGATAAAGTTATTCCAGTTAAACTTTATGAAAGTGAGGAAAAAAAGATCTATGTTGCTTCTAAAGAAGAGGATATGATAGAGATTGCAAAAAATAAGAAGTATATTGGAGCATCTATAAAGATTGATAAAAACTATAAAATTCATTATGAATATTATTTACAGGGATTTGAGAATCAAAGATTAAAAAATCTTTTATTGATAGCACATGTAAAAGAGATAAAACAGGTAGAAAATGCTATGAATAATCAGGTTGTTAAAACTCTTCATTCCTCAGTGATAAAATTAACAGATAAACAAAATTTTATTCCTATGATACTTGTCTTAAATGGTAGTTTAATGGGATTATTTATAATTGCAGCTTATATATTTTTGGATAAAGATGAAGGTATTATAAAAGCATTTGCAGTTACAGCTTCATCAGTTACAACTTATCTTTTATCTAAAACACTTGTTCTTATATTTACAACAATTATCACTACCTTAATTGTTGTTGCACCTGTTTTAGGGTTAAATGCACATTATGGTTTAATGGTTTTATTCCTGATTGCAACAGGTTTTTTTAGTGCAACACTGGGTTTGTTTCTTACAAGTTTTTATGATAATTTGATGCAATCATTTGGAGTTCTTTATATACTTATAATTTTAATTATGTTACCAGGAATATCTTACTTTAATCCAGGCTGGGATCCTGTATGGGTTAGATATATACCATCTTATCCAATGTTTTATGTATTTAAAGAAACAATATTAAAAGATTGTAATTTAACATATGTTTTAACATATTCAGGTTTATTTACTTTAATAGGATTGGTTTTCTTTTTTCTATCAGATTATAGATTTAAAAGAACTTTAAGAGTTTAAAACTAGTGTTAATTAGTGTTTTAGCTTGATATAATAATTGATATAATTATAGATATTTAAATAAGAAAAAAATTATTTTAGATTGTTAACTTAATTTATTATTTTAAATTATTAATTTAATTTAATAGGATAGAGTTTTAGTTTAATTTATTGTTTTAAATTATTTAATATAAATATTTAAATTTATTACTATAAATATAGTTATGAATTTATTATTATCTGGAGGAACAGATGTTTAAATATATATGGTTAATATTTAAAAGAGATTTTAAAGTAAACCTTAGAGATGTTTTAGGATTGATGTTCTTACTGTTTCCAATACTTTTTGGTTTAATAATTACCTGGATATCACCTGGTATAAATGATACATCTGTTAAGATTGCTTTTTTAGAGAATGAGAATAAAGAGCAGATTGAATATTTTAAAAAATTTGCAAAAGTAGAAACTTTTAAAAATTTATCTGATATTATAAGAAGAATTGAGAAAAGAGATAATATGGTTGCAATACTTCCTGAAAATAAAGGAAGTAATAAAAAGTATTATATCTTGACACAGGGAAATGAACCTTCATATATTATAGATTATGCTAAATTTTTAAAAGCTAATTATGAACTAGGAGTAGATATAGATGATTCTAATGCTACTATAAAAGAATTTGGGGTAAAACAAGCACCTTTAACTCGAATTTTTACAAATGTATTTATTTTATTTGTTACCATAATGTCAGGAATGGTTATTTCATTAAATATTCTTGAAGAAAAAGTTGATGGTACAATAAAAGCAATTAATGTATCACCTGTAAATTATAATGAATTTATTTTAGGAAAAAGTGTAATAGGGATAATAGAAAATATCTGGGGTGCAGCAATTTTGCTTATTCTTGCTGGATATTATAATATAAATATTGGAATGTTAGTTTTAATTTTAATATCATCAACTATATTGAGTTTGATTGTTGGATTTGTTGAGGGGATAGTTAGCACAGACATTATGTCTGCAGCAGGAAATGTTAAAATGTTGTTTATTCCTCTAGCAGCTGCTGTTACTGCAGTTGAGTTTCTGTCTAAAAAATGGCAAATTCTATTTTATTGGATCCCTTACTATTGGGCATATAAGGCAAATGATGCTATTTTATCAAATACAGCTACATGGCCACAAATATTATTGTATGGTGGTATAGTTGTAATTTTAAGTGTGATAACATATATTATTTTTTCTCCAAAAATAAAAGAGGGGTTGAAATAGTTTTGTGAAAATTATAATTTTAAACAATAATTTTAATAACAATGATAATAATAATTAATTATTATTATTATTTATTATATTCTAAGTACTTATATATTTCAAAAAAATAAAATTATATAAATTACTTGTAAGAAAATAATTAAGAATAAAAAAATTTAATTAAAAAATTGATTTGGAGGGATCTAATGAACTGGAAACCTTTATTGGGTTTATTGGCCTTAATTTATGGAATTTTTGTGATTTATGTTGCTATTAAAAAACCTGCTAAAATCTGGAGTATGGGTAAAATTCAGGGATTTATCAAAGTATTAGGTGAAAAAGGAACAGTTGTTTTTTTTATAATCTGGGGAATAGCATTTGCAGCTTTAGGGATATGGTTATTTATGTAACATTTATTTTTATATAATTATTTTTTTACCTACTTTGACTAATTTAAAAGTATTTTTAAAATTATTTTTAAATTCTTCTATACTCTTGTCACAGCTATCATGACCAGAAAGTGCAACAAATTTAATATTGTTTTGATTTAAATAATTAATACTTTCTCTTACTTCTTTTAAAGTAATAGATTTCCACGGATATCTACATGTTCCAATAAATTTTTGAGCTGGAATTTTGACAATTTTAATTCTTGAATCTGAAACTGGGTAGTGAAGTCCTCCAATTATACCATATATTGGTACATCAAATAACATTTTAGTTCTTTTGATTATTTTTTGAATTGATTGATGACCACAACCAATGATCAAAATTATACCCTTGTTTTTAACATTAATAGCTAAAGCTTGTTCTTCAATTTTTCCCCCAATAAAATCAAAATTACTAATAACGCCTATTGATATTATTCCTTTAGATATAATAAATGGATATTTATTAGTAGTAATAACAATATCTGGATAGTGCATTTTAACAGGTGTATATACTTTTATATTATTCAGCTTTATCTGCTTTGAGGTTAGAGAAAATGTATTTCTTTTGCTAAATTCAAATCCACCTACATGATCAATATGATTATGAGAGATATAAATAATATCAATATTTTCTATTTGTATATTTAATTTATTCATGTTTTTTAACAATGGTGATGGATCCTCTTTTTTTAAGTTTAACCCCAAATCAAATAATATTGTTAAATCATCAGTTTTTATCAAATAGGAAACTCCAGCTTCTCCAATTAAATCATCATTTGAAGTATACCAGTCAATTAAAGGGATAATTTCTAATTTATTTACTTCTTCAGGATTTCTAAATTTTGTAAAATTAGAATTATCCCATTCTTTTTTTATTTGGTTTTTCCCTTTTATAAATCTAATTGTGAAAAATAAAATTATTATAATTAAAGATACAAAAATTAAAAGAATAGTAAAAAGTAATATTTTTAACAATAATATCATTATATCTCCAAATATAAAATTATTTGTAACTAAACTTAATTAATTTGATATTTTATTATCGATAAGGTTTTGTTGATAAATAATAAATTTTATATAAGAGGTTTTATCATTTATTTAATTGTTATATATTCTTTTTATGAAAATATGATAAATAATAGGGTTGTCTAAAAATTTATAAGGTAGATTTTTTTATTTAAAATACTACTTTAAAAGATTAAAAAAAGAGATTAGCTATTAAGTTTTTAAAATAACCGCATGAATAATTTATACAAAATTTTAATTACAATATAAAAGTTAAGTTGTTTTAATTGTGTTTTTTCAATAATATAGTAGTATTAGAATGAATTATAAAGATATTATAATATAAAAATTATCAATAAAATAAAAATCAATGATTTTTCTTTATTTTTATTCTGCTACTATTGGGAGGTTAAATATGAGCAAAAAATCTTTTATTATTATTTTTACATTGTTTTTTTACTCCTTTTTTTTCTTTAAATGTAATAGCTCAAGATAGTAATTTTAATTTTGGAATTTCTATAAATCCTTTCTTAAGAATAGGAAGAAATGAATCACTTAACTTTCAATTTCTTTTAAATTACAATTCATCTGCAGATATTCAAATAGTCTTAGATTTTACTGATTTTAAAGATTCTCTTATTGTATCTATTATGATGTATGGAGGGTATAGTTATTATTTTTATGATATAAAAGGTTTTTTAATTCAAAGTACAGCAGGGTTTGGTTATATTTTTGCAGGACCTATTAGAGGATTTATGTATTCTGCACTGATTTTTACAGGTTATTTATTTAGATGGGATTGGTTTTGTATTGATCCCAGAATTTATATTGGTGGAGCATATGCTGGTTCCACTTTTTTATTAAAATATGGTTGGAGATTAAATATTGGTGCACTTTTTTAGCAAAATTAATTAATATTTTTCATTCATTATTAAAAAATTCTTAACTTTCATATAAACTGAAATTAATCTGTTTTTTTAAATCTTAAGATACGCTTTAATTGTTCTTTTGTGTTTATTTATAACATTAGGAAGATTATAAAAATCAAGCCATTGCAATTTTAAGGGAAAAGTTATTAAATAGCTTGAACAATAGAGTTAAATATTTAAAGGATAAGATTATCAGTCCAATATAAGTTAAGTTTACTTAAATAATATTTATATTATAAATAAATCAGAAAATAATAATTTTTAATAGGGAGATTATATGGAAAAGTCAAATTATATGGATAAGATGAAAAAAGAAAAAAGATATGAAAGACTTTATAAACAAATTGAATCTCATATGTACAAAACTGAAGATAAAATATCTAAAATGGCAACAATAATTGCAATTTTGCATAATAAAATTAGATATTATTTCTGGACAGGATTTTATTTTGTTAAAGATGTTATTTTATATAGGAAAGATAATAAATTAATAAATAATACATTTGTTGATTTAAATGATAAAAAATTATTAAAAGAAGTAATTAAACAAAATAAAGTTAAAATTTTTAACAAACCAGACCTTGTAGTTGGACCATATCAAGGTTCTTTAGCATGCCTTAATTTAAATTACCCTTCAGGAGTTTGTTGGTATGCAGTTTTAAATAATACCACAATTATAGTAGAAGATGTTCATAAATTTCCAGGTCATATTGCATGTGATTCCAGATCAAAATCTGAAATTGTTATTCCTGTGTATAATAAAAAGGGGGAAATGTATGCTGTTTTTGATATAGATTCAGATAAGTTTTCAAGTTTTGATGATATTGATAAGAAATGGCTTGAAAAGATTGTAAATACTTTTTTAGTTTAAATTAGCGAATTAAATTTAACCACAAATTATTCTGATGAATTAACTGAAACATGATTATAGGTAAAATATTTCCTGGTAGAAATTAACCTAAAGATATTAAAAAAAAAATTAAATAAAAGAATTTGAAAAAAATTATAATTATAATTGTGGTATAAATAGTATGCTATAAATAAAAATGTATAAAAGACAAGAAATGTTTTTTAATCAAACGAATAAAAAATTTAAATTAATAATATCAATACAAAAAATACATAAATATCAAAAATAATAAAAAAATCTAAAATTTATAAAAAATTGTTGACAAAATATAAAAGTATATTAAAAATATTAATGCAACCGTTTGCATTTATTTTTTTAAATTTTAGATTTAAATGATAATCATTGACTTAAATTATGATAGTTGAAAATAAAATTAATTAAAAATAAAAAAAGATAAATTAATGAAAAAAACAAATTTGAAGTTAATATCAAATATTACAGGATATTCTGTTTCAACAGTTTCGAGAGCTTTAAACGATTCAAATTTAATTAGTACTGAAACAAAAGAAAAAATAAAAAAAGTTGCAAAAGAGTTAGATTATTTCCCTAATATCAATGCAAAAGCTTTAAGTTCTAAAAAAACTTATACAATAGGTGTTATTTTATTTAGATCTGCTATGCAATCGTTTGCAAATCCTTTTTTTGTTGATGTCTTTAAAGGGATTAACGAGGTTGCAAGTAAATCAGGTTATTTTACATTAAATGGTTATATTGAATTTGATAAGCAAGATTCACTCCTTTTTAAACATGCAAAAGCTCTTATTATGTCTCATAGAATTGACGGTGCTTTGATTCTTTCATCAACCTATAATAATAGTTTTATTGAGTATTTATTGGATAAAAAATTTCCATTTGTCTTGTTGGGTAAACCATTAATTGATACAAATCACTGGATTGATAATAACAATATTGAAGCATCATTTGAAATTACAAAACATCTTTTTGAAAAAGGGTATAAATCACCAGTATTTGTTTCAGGATCACCAAAATATACAGTTAGTTATGATAGATTTTTAGGATTTATAAAAGCATATAAAATGTATTTTGAAACAAATAAAATTGGGAAGGAAAAGAAATTAAAGAAAGATAAAAAAAATCAAAATGAAAATTTACAAATTAGTTTTAAAGAGTTTGTAAAAAAAGAGATAAAAGAATTTAATGATATTGTATACTTTACAAATTTCGACAGAGTTGAAGTTAATAATATTGCAGAAAAAATAGTTAAAAATAAAAATGTTGATTCAGCAGTTGTTATTGATGATTTTACATCTTTTTTATTAATGGAAAAATTAAAACAGATGAGAATTAAGATTCCTGATAACTTTGGAATTGTAACTTTTAATAATTCCTTTTTATCAAAGATCTCTACTCCAAGATTAACTACAGTTGAGACTTTTCCTGAAATCTTAGGGGAAAAAATTACTAATAATTTATTAAAAATTATTGATAATGGAAGTTACAAAATAATGAACCATCTTGTAAAAACAAAAATAATAGAAGGGAAAAGTACTGAAAAAAAAATTGGATAAGTTGATGGAAATACAAAATATTTTAAAAAAAGATAATGTAATAGATAAATATTTTACTTTTATTGCAAGTTTGTATTCTCTTATTAGTTTTGATAAAAATGGTGATTTTTCATCAATTTTTTTTCCTGATAAAGATTACTATCAAAATTTAAGTTTTTCTAATTCCTGGGTTTTATTTAAAGATAAATTATTTGCTTTAAATAATGATAATTTTTATATAGACATGAAATTTTTAAATAATTTTGAAATTTTAAATATTTACTTTTTTCCTAAATATAAAATAATAAAACAAATTAATATTAATTCAGAAATTTTATTAAAAATTAAAAACAAAATATTTAATGATTCATTAAATAAAAATGAAAATATAGATAAATATCTTATAAAGAATGAAGAGTTGTTTGTACAATACAAAAAATTATTGTTATATAATAATTTGTTTTTATTAAAACAAATTACCTATAGTAAAATCAGAGAAAATCAAAATAATGAAAAAACATTTATTGATAATCTAAAAGTAAAAATTTATAAAAATGATTTAAATTTATCTAACTACATTGAATATTTTAATTGGAAAATAAAAGATTCATATAATTATCATTCTATTTCAATTTTAGAAAAATACTTTGATAAAAATGGTTATTTAAAAGATAATAATGAAAAAAGTAATTTATATTATTTAATTAAAATAATAAAACAGGACATTGAGATTAATTTTCGTTCAAAAGGCTTAAAATATTTTTTCCCTATTCCATTTAAATGTAAAAATAACAATATTAATGATTTGATTTTTAATTTTTTGGATAACTTATTGTCAAATGAATTAAATAAGCATAGAAAAGATATAAAAAATTTTAGTATTATAGGAATGGGAGATGATAAATCTAAATTTAATAAATTTTATATTAAAAACTATGAAATGATTTCAAATAAATATTTCTCATTTTATGATTTTATAAATACAGAAAAGAATTTTATAGAAGTTAATTATAGTTTCATATTTATTAATAAAAACATAAAATTAAAAGAAGAAGGAAAAAATAAAACTACTGATAATAATTTTGAGTATAACAATAAAATAAATAATTTTAGTTTAACTGATGATCATGTATCTAATAAAAATACAAATCCAGAGGATAATTTAAAAACTTATTCAGATCTTGAGAAGAGTTCTATTTATGTATTAACAAAATTACAGACAAGAAGTGGTGCAATTTTAGCATCTTTTGAGCAAGATGAAAACTTTGAAAGTTCTGGGGGATATGGATTTTGTTGGGGTAGAGATGCAGCAATAATTGTTGATATAATGAGTAAAATAGGATTCAAAAACTATGCAAAGAGATTTTTCAAATTTATATTTAATGCACTAGATGGAGATGATCATATTCACCAGAGATACTATGCGGATGGGTTAAAAGCCCCATCCTGGGGAGATCAATATGATGAGACTGGATTAGTTTTATGGAGTTTAAACAATTATTATGAAAAATACAATGATACAGATTTTATTATTAAAAATAAAGGAAATATTTTAAAATTAGTAAATTTTTTAATTACCATTTATGATAAACAGCTTAATTTATTTTTCCCTTCATTTGATCTTTGGGAAGAAAGATATGGGTATCACCTTTTTACACAAATTTCATGTATAGAGGGATTAAAGTCAGGGATCGATTTATTAGAAAGTATTGGAGAAAAAAAAATTATTAAATCAAATTTTCCAGAACCATTTTCAGAATTTTATATTAAGTTTATTGAAAATATTTTACAACTATTTATTTATAATGAAGATAGAATTATTGATATAAAAAGAAGTTATATATATAATTTTTCTAATCACTCTAAACATTCAAATAAAACTTTTAGACAAAAATCAGAATTATCTAAAAACGAAAATAAACCTAAAAAAAATATTATAATTCAAAATGGATTTTATGAAGATAAAACTTTTGATGTTTCAAATCTATGTTTAATATATCCTTTCAATATAGATGTTTTAACTTTTGAAGATAGGATCACTTTAATCTATCTAGCAGATAAAATCCTTAAAAATAAGAAAAATTCATTTCATTTTAGATACAAGGATGATGTTTATAAAGGTGGGAATTCATGGATAATTTCAACTTTGTGGATCATTTTATCAAAAATAGAGATGTATAAACATAAAAAAAATTTTAATGATAAATTTTTAGATAAAAAAGAATTATTAAAAGAAATAAATGATGTAATTAAGAAATTGGAAAATATTGTTAATAGTACAGGATTTCTTCCTGAACAGATAGATGAGAATATGAATCCTTTATGGATTCAACCTTTAGCCTGGACCCATGCTCTAGTTTTAGAGCTTTATAATAAAAAAAATAAATTAGGAGGTAACCTATGAAAAAAAGATTATGGGTTGTTGTTGCTCTTGTTTTAGTACTTTCAATGTTTTTGGTGTTTTTTGCTGGAAAAGGAGGTACTAAAGAGATTACATCTGGTAAATTAGTAATTTGGCACCAGATGGATCCTGCTGAAGAAGCTGTGTTACAGGAATTGATTCAGAAATTTAATGAAAAATATCCTGATATTGAAATTGAAGCTGTTCACTACCAAACTGAAGATTTAAGAACAAATTATCAAACTGCTGCAATAGCAGGTGAAGGTCCAGATATTGTATATGGCCCTGCAGATAATGTTGGTGTATTTGCAACTTTAAAAGGTGGAATTATCAAAACTTTAGATGATTATTTACCAAAAGATTTTGTAAATAGTATTCTTGATGTTGCTTTAAACAATTTTAAATATAAAGGGCATATCTGGGGTTTACCTGATAGAATTGGTAACCACTTAATGTTAATTATGAACAAGGACTTGTTGAATAAAAGAATTAATTCTTTCCAGGAAATTCTTGATAATTATTCAACTTATGCAAAAAATTTAGATGATAATGACCCTCAGAATGATCAATGGCCAATGGTATTTTTTGCAAAAGAACCTTTCTGGTTTGTTGCTTTTTATGGTGCTTTTGGTGGAAATGTATTCAAAAATGGAAATGAACCTGATTTGAACAATGATGCTATGGTAAAAGCATTAACTTTCTATAAATCATTATATGACAAAAAAATCATTCCAGAAGATCTTGATTATAATGCTGCAGATACTCTATTTAAAGAAGGCAAATCTTTAATGATTATCAATGGTGACTGGTCTTTAGCAAATTATCAGCAGTCCATGAATATAATGACAATGCCTATTCCAAAAGTTATTGGTGGTGATTATCCAAGACCATATACTTCTTCAAAAGGTTATTCAATTAATTCAAATATCGATGATGATCAGGTTAGATTAGCATTACAATTCTTACAGTTTGTTTTAAGTTATGATAGTCAGAAACTCTGGGCATCTAAGTTAAATATTTTACCTGCAAATAAAAAATATTTTGAAGAAATGAAAGCAAATGCTGATCCTGTAATTAAAGGCTCTATGGAACAACTTGCATATGGAACACCTATGCCAACTATTCCTGAGATGAGAGCTGTTTGGGATTCAATTAGACCACATTTAGAAGCTGTATTAAATGGTTCAGAAACTCCTCAACAAGCAGCAGCTGGTATGCAAAAAGATGCACAGGAAAAAATTGCTAAAATGCATGGAGAATAATATTCAAATTGATAAAAAAAGCCCCCTCTGTTTATGAGGGGTGCTTCTTTTAAAACATCTAACTGAATTTATATGTAAAAAAATGAGATAGGAACTAAAATTTGATTTAGTTTTAGTTTAATAATAAAATTAATATAACTTTAATATAAAATTATATATAAATTCAATTAGGTGTTTATTAATTTGACAAAGTAGTAAATAAAATTATAAATGGTAATATAGCTAAAATTATAAATATAATATTAGTAATGAAAATAGAAACAATGAATTTGTTAAATTAAAAATTCCATTAAAAACATGGAGTAAATTTAGGAGATGTGATAAAAATCAATAGCAGGGGATAAAGAAACTGCTTTCAGGCAACGAAAATAAACCTGAAAGCAGATAGGCTTAGGTTCGACATTTAATTTGGTCAAAAAGACCGTTTAGGAGAATGAAGAGCCTACAGCCGAATCAACATAATAATCGGATTTTAACAATCCAGATTGAATAGGAGAATGGATTATTCTCTGTAATAAATATCGTAAAGAATCTGCTTTCAATTAAAAAAAATAATTGGAGGAGGCAGATGAAACTATCAGTGGGAGTTGATTTACACAAGCATCAAATGACAGTATGTATAAAAAATTTAGAACAAAGGATTGCAGATATTAATTGGAAATTTTCTACAAAAAAAGAAGGATATATGGAATTTGTAAGATTGTTAAAGAAATTATCCCAACCAGAAGAAATTGAAATAGCAGTAGAATCTACAGGAAATACAAGATATTTTAAAAGAGAAATGGAAAATTATGGATTTAAAGTACATGTAGTAAATACCTTAAAGTTTAAAGTAATAAATGAATCAATAAACAAAACAGATAAACATGATGCAAGGACATTAGCAGAATTTTTATCAAAAGATATGATACCAGAAGTAAATTTATGTAAAGAAGATAGTAAAAATTTAAGAGATTTATTAAAGCATAGGTCAGTATTAAAAAAGACCAATGTAAGTTTAAAGAATCAAATACATGGAATAATGTTAGAAATGGGTATAGAAACAAAGAATGGACAGCTTAACACAAAAACAGGAAGGGTAAAAATTATAGAACAAATATCGGACCCAATAAAAAAAAGTATAGTATCAGGGATAATAAAAACAATAAATAGTATAGAAAGTTTAATATCAGAAATAGAGAAAGAGCTTTCAAAGATGACAGAAAAAGATGAAGCAGTAAGAATACTAAGGACAATACCAGGATGTGGATTGATAACTTCAATTACTTTAAGGGCTTACATAGATGACATAAATAAATTTAGTTCATATAAAAAGCTTTCTTCTTATTGTGGATTGGTACCATGGGTACAAAATTCAGCAGACAAGGAAAGATATGGGAATATAACTAAAAGAGGTTCTAGTGAATTAAGAACAGCATTTGTACAGATGACAATGGGTATGATAAGGGTAAAAAGAGAAAGAGAAAACAGATATATGAAATCTTATAGAAATATGAAAAAGATAAAAGGAAGTGGAAAAGCAATAATAGCGACTTCAAGAAAGTTAAGTAAATTGGTATGGACATTATTAAAAAATGGTTGTGAATATGATCCAGGAAAATCAAATGATATATTGTTAGATAAAGATTATTCTGTTGCCTGAAAGCAATGATTTGAGGTTTTACCTCGTTTAGATAAATTAGCAGATTTTTTGATATTTAATATTGATTTTTATAGGAGATGTAATGAAAGAATCTGCAAATATTGCATATTCTTATGTAAAATCAGTTTGTAATAAATATGGTGGGGATCCTGAGATTTTTAATAAAAATCAAATACATTTGCATGTACCTGAAGGTGCTACTCCAAAAGATGGGCCATCTGCTGGTATCACTATGGCAACCTCATTGTTATCCCTTGTTTTAAATAAAAAAATAAAACCATTTCTTGCAATGACTGGAGAATTAACATTAACAGGCTCTGTTTTACCAATAGGTGGATTAAAAGAAAAAATAGTAGCGGCAAGACGAGCAAATATAAAAGAAATTATTATCCCTTATGAAAATGAAGTTGATCTAGAAGAAATTCCTGATTATTTAAAGAAAGGAATAAAGTTTCATAAAGTTAAATTTGTCGAAGAAGTTTTTGATATAGCATTTAAATGGGATTAGTATAAAAAAATTTGTGGCAGGTGCAGTTAATAATAAAATTTGAAATTATTATTGTTGATTTAATAAATAGAAACAATATATATATCATAATTGAAATTTTTTGACTAGATTGTAGTTATCAAATAAGATAGATGTACAATGATTTCGTGGCAGGAACAGATATTTAAAAAATATGAAATTATAATATTTACTTAAATAATTAAAAGTTAAATGTCTATCATTATTAAAATTTTTCGAGTGTATGTCAGTTGTCAAAGACTTATAGGTTATAAACTTTGTTTTAGTTTTTATGTTAAATAGATTGTAATAATAGATTAGATAACTGAACTAGTGAAAAAAATTTTAATCAGGATAGAATTTATTCTATTTTTTAAATATCTCAATAATTTCAATTTTATTATTAACTAAAATATTTTTTGAGGGTTAATCAAACCAATTCGACTGGCTCCATGATTTATTAATTCAAAAGCATATTCTCTTGTATTGATATTTCCAAATGCTTTTACCTTCCTATTTCCATAAATCATTTTCATTAAAATTATATCTTCCAGTTTAATTCCATGAGGTCCATAATTAGTAGTATTACAAACAAAATCATAATTAGCAATGTAAGAAATTATTGTTGCTTCCATTTTTTGTTCAAAATTTAAAAAACTATTTTCAATAATTACTTTGGTCAATTTATCTTTAAGAATATTATTTATATCATATAATTCATTATAAACATAAAAGTATCTTTTTTCCCTTAATAAAGTAATATTCATTACAATATCAACTTCATCTATATCAGTATAAGATAATATTTTTGCCTGTTCAATTTTTGATTCAAAAAATGAGTGTCCAAATGGGAAATCTATACAGGTTGCTATAGGATGGTTTGATTTTTTTTTATTAAGTAAGGTTTTAGCATATTTTGTAAATGCCTGAGGAACAAGGGTTCCAGCATATCCCTTTTCTAATGATGTTTCTAGCATCTTTTGAACTTTTTCATATGTTATATCTGGAAGAACATATATATTTTCAATGAATTTACATAATGAATCTAATTGTTTAAAAAAATTATCTGGTGAATAATCTTGAATATTATTTTTAATTTTATTTTTTAGTGAAGTATCAAATGAAATTTTATCTTTTTCAAGGTTTAAAAATATTTTATCGAGTAATTTTAAAGCTCTTATTTTTATTGTATTAATCATCTTCTAAAACTCTATTTATTTTATTTATTAATTGAGAAAAATTATTTTCATCTATTTCATTATCACTGTTTTTTAAATTATTTAATATACTTTGTTTTTTTATATTAATATTCTCATCTAATAGGTTTATTGATAGATAAACAAGAATTTTTAAAGGATTATCGATTTTATAATTTTTTTCGATATCTTCCACTTTTTGTTTAAATATTTCTAAAATGTTTTTAAGTTCTATTTCATTTTTATTTTCAGAAATTATTGCAAATTCTTTATTAAAAAGTTCTAATGTAAGTTTAGCCATTTTCACCTCTATTATCGTTTGTTCTAATAATTAAAGGTTCTAATTTAGATAGTTTTTCTAATAAATTTTCAACATTTTCTTTCATTTCGAAATACTGGGATTTATAAAAATCTCTTTCCTTTTTTACTTTTATATATTTATTGATAAGACTATCTATAACTTCTTCAAGTTTATTATTATCCACAGTAAATCCTTTTTATATAGTTTGAATTAAGCTATTTTATATAAATTATAATAATATACATTTATAAAAAAGCAATAAAAAAGCTGTCCATTTTGTGGACAGCAAATTTAAAAAAATTAAGAAATTACTTACTAAATATAAATTATAATATTTTTTAGAAAATTAAAAAAATTAAAAGTATTTATTTAACTTTTTCAACTATTGATGCAAATGCATCTGGATCTTCAATAGCTAAATTAGAAAGAACAAGCCTATTTAATTTAATATTGTTTTTGTTCAATTTGTTAATAAATTTTGAATAGGATAATCCGAATGGTCTTAATGCAGCATTAATTCTTACAATCCAGAGTTTTCTAAAATTTCTCTTTTTTTGTTTTCTATCTCTATATGAATAGTATAAACTTTTAAGAATTTGAGTTTTTGCAACTCTATATAAATTTTTTCGTTTACCCCAGTAACCTTTGGTCATTTTAAGTAATTTTTTTCTAGCTTTTCTTGATGCAACTGAACTTTTAACTCTTGGCATTTACAAATCTCCTTTTAGAATAATAATTTTTATTGGTTTTAGATTTTTTCAAACTTATTTGTTATAAGGTAAAGCTGGTTTAATTATTTTTGCTTCAGAGCTTGTAACAACTTTCATTTTTCTAAGATTTCTTTTTCTTTTTGCTGATTTTTTAGTTAAAATATGACTTTTGTAAGCTTTTTTTCTTTTTAACTTACCATTTGCAGTAATTTTAAATCTTTTTTTTACTGAAGATTTTGTTTTCAATTTTGGCATATATTCCCCTTACATATTATTTGAATTTAACAAATTTTATTCACAATAAAATTAAATATTTCAATTTAAAAATAATATTTATCTAATGTCTTATTTACTAGTTTTATTTAACAATCTTTAGTTAATAGTTTTTATTTAATAATATTTATCTAATAAATCAAATAATCTTTTTCTAATCTAAATATAAAAAATTTATTAGAATAGAAAAATTCAAATCATTGTATTTTTTTTAATAATCTTAAAATATTAAAAATATTTTAAAATAATGATAATAAAAAAAATTATTTTTTCTTTAATGGTGAAAAAGTCATTGTTAAAAATCTACCTTCCATTTTTGGTAGCTTTTCAACATTTCCATATTCCTGTAAATCGTTTTTTAATCTTTCAAATACTTCATATCCTTTATCTCTATGCAGGATCTCCCTACCTCTAAATCTTAATCTGAAAAGAACCTTATCACCATTTTCTAAAAATTCAATAGCTTTTTTTAATTTAAACATATAATCATGTTCCCCAATTACAGGAGAAAATTTAATTTCTTTCAATTTTATCTGTTTTTGTTTCTTCTTAGCTTCTTTTGCTTTTTTTTCTTTTTCAAATTTGTACTTGCCGTAATCCATTATCTTACATACAGGAGGTTTAGCATTTGGAGATATTTCTACTAAATCAAGTCCTACTAAACTTGCTTGATTTAAAGCTTCTTGAATTGGAACAATTCCAACCTGTTCTCCATTAGCTCCAATTAATCTAACTTCTCTAACCCTTATTTCATTATTTTTTCTGGGTTCATCTGAATGTTTCTTATTGTAATAATTGTTCGTTCTACTCATATCCACCTTGTCTATTAATTTTGATATTGATTAACATATTTATATTAAAAGTCAATATAAAGTTAAAAATATTAAAGTTAAAAATCAAAATATTGAATTTTTAAATACTAAATAATAGTTTAATTTAAATTAATCAAAGTCATAATTCATTACAACTTTAATTGCTTCTCCTTTTTTAAGAAGTTCTATCCCTTTTTCAAATTGTGATAAGCCTAATTTATGAGTTATTAATTTATCAACATCAAGTTTATTATTATCAAGAAAAGCTTTGATTTGATACCAGGTTTCAAACATTAATCTTCCAACAATACCTTTAATTTCAAGATTTTTAAATATGACATCATCATTAAGGTTTAATGTTACATCATTATTGTAAAGTCCAAGTAATGAAACTCTACCTGTTTTTTTCATGGCTTTTAAAAGTTGATTAATAGCTACATGATTTCCTGACATTTCAAGTCCAACATCTGCACCTAATCCAGAAGTTGATTCCATTACAATTTCTATTAGATCCTGTTCAAGTGGATTTACAACAATATCAGCCCCCATTTTATAAGCAAAATCAGATCTAAATTTTCCTGGCTCAGAAACAATAACTTTAGCAGCACCTGCTGCTTTGGCAACATTAATAGCCATTAATCCAATAGGACCTGCACCTGTTATTAATACATTTTTACCTACTATATCTCCAGACAAAACAGTATATACAGCATTTCCAAGTGGTTCCTGTATAGCTCCTAACTCAAATGGTAAATCTTTGGAATTTAACCATGCATTTTCTTCAGGTATTTTAATATATTTTGTAAAAGCTCCATCAACATGAACCCCTAATATCTTTAAATTTTGACAGATATGTTTTGCACCAGTTTTACACATATAACAATGTCCACAAGCTATATGTGTTTCAGCAGATACATGGTCTCCAACCTTAATACTTTTAACTTCTTTTCCTGTTTCTACAACAATACCTGAAAATTCATGTCCAATAACTCTTGGAGGAGTTATATTATGCTGAGACCATTCATTCCAATCATAAATATGAATATCTGTACCACAAATTGCAGAAGCTTTAATTTCTACTAAAACTTCTTTAGGTCCAATTTCTTTAATCATTGGTACTTCTTTAATCGTGACACCTGGTTCTAGTTTTTCTTTAACAATTGCTTTCATAGTTTCCATATTTTACTCCTGAATTAATAATAATTTTGCTGATAATTTTTTTAATTTCAGCTTAAACTTTAAAAAAAAGAAAATTGACTTTACTATTGAATCTTTCTAAAAATAAAAATATTTTCTAAAATTGCAATTAGAAAATAAAAAAATAAGAAAATTATGGAAATAAAAGAAAAAGTTGCTTTTTGCAAAAAATATTTTAATTATTTTATTAAAAGATAAAAAAATATCGATACTAATAAATGAATTATTTAATAATATGATATGAAATTAATAATATGAATAATTGTAATAAATATAAGAAGAAATATTTTCCATATCTAAAAATTATTCTTTTGTTTTTTGCTTTTTCAATATTAATAAATTTTTCTATTTTAATTTATGGGCAATCAAATTTACCATCTATAGAAAAGTTTTCAAAACTAAATGAGAAAAAGAAAGAAACTTTAATTTTAGAAATAATAAAAAATTATCCTGATAATTATAGTATTTATAAATATATAATACTTACAGATAAAGCTAAAGATTATTTTATAAACCTAAAAGAAAATTTGTTAAATAAATTAAAAGATAAAGATTTAAATAAAGAACAAATAGTAAAATATTATAAAAATTTAACATTTACATGTTTTTTCCTTAATGAAAGTGAAAATTTTATTATTTATTATAATAAAATAGTGAAGTTTTTATCACCAGAAAATTATAACTTTTTAAATAGTATATATCTTATCTTCTCATCTATTGAAGGTACTGAAGACTATAAAAAGGGGGTAGAGAATTTTATACCTTATCTTGAAAAAATTAATGGTCTTTCACAATATATTCTTAAATTTTCTAATAATAATGAACTTATAAATATAATAGTAGATTACTATAAAAAATATATTTCCAGTATTTATAACAATAATAAACTATTTAAAAAAGAAAAAGAAAAAAATTTAAAATTTGTTGAAAATCTATTGCCTGTTGTAAAAAGACCTGATACTTTAGCAAATTTAATCTCTATTTTATCAATTTTTGATTCTCAATTATTAAAACAAACTTTAAATAATTATTTATCATCTCAATTTAATGATGTTAAACTTGAAAGTATTAAAGCATTGTTTAGATATTATAAAATTTCTGAAATTGATTTTAATATTTTTTATGGGTATTTAGAAAATGGAGACCTGCAATTTAGAAATGACTTATACAATATTTTAAAGAAAATAAAAAATGTTAATGTTATAAAAATTTTTTCAACCTTTTATTTTAAAGAACCTGATTTTATTAAAAAAAAGATATTGGCCTATTTGATGGATCAAGATGGAATAGAAGTAATTGATACTTATATTAATTTTTTATTAAACGAAAAAAATGATATATTTAAAAATGATATAAAAAATTATATAGTGCTTTATCTAAGTAATAAAGATAATTTGACTTACAATTTGCATTTTATTGAGCAAATTGTTGATAAGAAAATATATGAGACTCTTTTTCTTAAAAAAGCTATTAAATTTTTAAATTCTGATTCAGAAACATTAAAAAGCCATGTTTTAGATTATTTTTCATTATACTATATCCCTTCTTATTTAAATGATGTTATATTTAAATATATATTTTTTGAAGTTAATTATGATTTAACTTATAAAGCTTATTCATTGTTAGTAAAATGGAAACAGAATGATTATATAACTTTGATTTTTAAAAATATTTCTAAAAATATTATTAAAAGTAAAAATGAAATAGAAAAATTAAAAAAATTAAGAGGTAAGAAAAAAGAAATAGAAAAAATTACTAATAACTTAAATCATAATTTTGAAATTTTAAATATCTGTTTATATATTAAAAACATCTCTCCTAATATTGAAATAATTAATTCAATTTATAGTATTCGAAATGCTATTTTAGAAAATAAAGATTTTGACTTGAATCTTCTTTCAAATTTTTTATCATACATTTCTAATAGTAATGATTTATCGTATATTAAAAAAATTATTGAAATTTCAGATTTTTTTAAATTCAAAAAGATTTTAGATTATTATCTTACTTTTAATGATGAAGTTGTTGAATTTGATTTAAAAATAATTGATAAAGATCCTGATCAATTATATATATATAATTTAATAAAACTTTTATCCAGAGATAAAAAAATCTCTTTAAATGTTGCTAACACCCTTTTAAAATATGAAGTTGATGAATATATTAATAAACTTTTTATTTTAGCAGATTTTGAATCTTTAAACTATCTTAATTCTCTTTACTATATTTCTACTCATATTGATATTTCAAACTATTTTAGTGAATTTAAAATTGTTTTAGACAGACACTTTAATGATGATTACTATAATGTTATCAACAATATCTTTACCTATTATATTATTAAAGAAGATTATGATAAAAAACAATGGTTAATTGATTTTTTATATTCGTATAAAACAAAAGCTTTACCAATATATTTTAGTTTCATACATGCTTTAGTTAATAAAAATGATATAAAAACTCTGGTATTGGTTATTAATAAATTGGGAGATTTAAAAAGTGCTCAATCCATTCCTATTTTAAGTGAATTATTAAATAACAAAAGTATTAGTGTCCAGATAAAATCAATTGAAGCGTTATCTAAAATAGCAGCTTTAGATGTTTTAAATGATTTAATGAATTGGGGTGAAAAGAATACAAATAATGTTTCTGCACAAATTTATATATTTAAAACATTTGAAAAGGTATGGATAAATAGATGTTATGATTATTTAAAGATATTTGTTAATGGACCTAATGAAACATTAAAAGAAAAAGCTCTGTTTTTATTAAGTTTACATCCTTTAAAAAATAATATTGAATTTTATTTAAAAAATTTAGATAAAGAAAATATTTTAGATTATTTTTATCAATTTTATAACAAATCTAATAATGAGTTAAAAAATTATGTATTAAACAGATTAAAAACAGAAGTTAAGGATTTTTTTGAAATTTTAGTTAATGGTATTGTCCAGAAAAAAATTAGTTTTAAAGATAAGAATTTAATATTATTTCTTAATCCTTATATTGATAAAAACAAAGATTTTTTATCTAACTTATATTTTAATGTTTCTGACAAAAAATTATTGATACCTATATTATCTTTAGCAAAAGATGATGAATTATTTAATTATGTTTATGAAAGTGTAAAGCTTGATTATACTTTATCTAAATATATAATATGGGGTTTCTTAAATACTGATTATAAAAAAGTTAAATTAAGCTCTAAAATTGTATTAAAAAATTTAGATTTAATAAATTATTCAGAAATAAATTGGTTTTTAGATTATTTATATAAAAATAAAAAGTATGAAAATATTAATAGCATAGTTATATCAGATCCTTTGATATATAAGATTTTTAATAAGAAATATATTTTTAAATTATTAAATGTAAATAACTATAAACTGGTTTTAAATTTATTAATTTTATTAAGAAATTATGATTTAAATGAAGAAGATTTTAAAATACTAATCTCACTTAATCCAAATTATATTTTTCTATTTAAGAAAAATGTTAAATTATCAAAATATGATAAGTTTATTTTGTTTAAAGATTTAATAAAACATTATAATAAACTTAGTTCTGCAAAGAAAATATATATATTTGATAATTATTTAACATATATTGATAAACAATCTTTTGAAAATATTATACTTTTATATGTATCTGAAAAAGATAAAAATGTTTATAAATATATTGAAGATATCATTTTAAATGTTTTAAATTCATATCCTGATGAAATTAATAGATTTTTTAATATTTATTTAATAAAAAATGATGTTAGTAAAAATAATATTAATTCTCTTTCGTTAAATTTTTTATTGAAGATAAACAATATAAATGCTGCAAAATTATTACTTGAAAAAGATATTAAAAATATTTCTTCATATAGAATTATAAGTCTTATAAACAATAATCAAATTTCAAATAGTTTACTTTATTATTTATATAAAGTATATCCTGATGCATTTATGTGGATTTTAAAGGCTGGTAATTTAACAAATTATAAAATTCAAGATGAGTTTTTAATAGAATTACTAAAAGATTTTATAAATGTATCCTCTCAATCAATAGTAAAAAATGTTAAAAATTTTGATTCAAATTTCAATAATAATAACAACAATAACAGTGAAAATAATGATAATAACAATAATAATAATTCATCTAAATCAATTTCAAAAAATAGTTTTAATAGCAATTCTAAAGAGGATAATAAATTATTTGAAGATAAAATCACATCAATCAAGCTATTGATAAATTCTTTTAATTTTAATGGTAATGAATTTACCATAGCAAAAGAAATAATAAAACTTAAAAATGATATAATATCAAAAATTTTTATTGATTATATTATAAGCTTAATTGAAAAAAAATCTTTTATTAAAAATTTAGATTCTTCTTTAGATAATAATAAGTTACTATTATCTTTAAGTGAATTATATCTTAATATAGATGATCCTGTAATTCAAATGGAAGTAATTAATAAAATAAATAATAATAATTTATTATCAAAATATTTTGTAGAGTATATTTTCTATTTAGTAAAAACTTATTTAAATAATTCAAATAATGATAAGTTTAAAGATAAACTAAATTCAATTTATATTTTATTTAATTTAAAAAATATAAAATTTGATGACCTTAATATAGATAAGAAATTATTATATAAATTTTTAAATATTTATTTTATTAATCTATTTGAAGAGCAAGATATATGGATAAATAACAATATTAAAAATATTGAAATTATTAAAAACAACTTAGAATTATTGAATAATATTATCAATCCGATTTTTGATAATATTGATCCTTATAAATATTTTACTTATTTAAAAACATTTAAAGATAATTATTATTATTCTAGTTTGGGTAAGTCTAAAAGTTATATTTCTAATAAATTGATTTTTAAAACTCTTTATCTAATAGAACCTGATTTATTAAAATATAATGAAATAATAGGTTTAAATAAATCTACTTTTTTAGATTATTCTGAGTTTAATAAAAACCAATTAGCTTATTTAATTAAAAGAAAAAATCTCTATGTTTTAAGATACCTTGTAGTTTCTAAAAAAAATACTTTAGATAAAACATTATTAATTTTAAACAAAATAGAAGAGAAAATAGCATTTTTGAATCTATTGGGAAAAGATATAATTTATGCAAAAAGCAGTTTTAAATTATTAAAAATTTATTCAAATATTATATATAAATATAAATCTTATTTTTATAATTCAATAATAATGAATTTCAATGATTTTGACAATAGTGAAAAAATTGAATCAACCTATTTTGTTTTAAAAAATTATAAAAAATTAAATTACCATTTTCTTAAAACTAAAATAGAGTTTAATAATTTTGTTTTATTTTTATTACAAAATTCAGTATTTTATAACCCAGAACTTGTAATAAAAATAATGGAAAAAGGAGATTTTGAGTTTTATAAGTTTATTAAAGTTATATTTGATGATAAACTACAATCCAGGTTTAAAATTTATTATAGAAGCGATTGGGAAAATTTAAAATTAAACTATAACATTGAAGAATTACCTATAAATTTTATAAGGTTGAAATATCTAAGCTATTTCCTTAAAAAATACAAAGCTCCTGAATTAATTGGTAAATATTTATTACCTTATATAAAAGATAATGATTGGTTATCTCAAAAAATGTTCGATAAAATAATAAATGAAAAAATTAAGGGATTGGAAAAATATCTTTATAGATATTATTCTGGTAAAAAATGGAAAAAGTATATAGAAAAATATAAAAATTTAAAAAATTGAAAAAAATGGGTTCTAAATACAAATATAAAATTTTATTTTTAACTGGTTTTCTATTTTTTTTATATATATGGTTTTCATTAGATCTTTTTGCATCTAATAATGTTTTTTTATCAACTTTTCCATATAAAGCAGATGTTTATATCAACAATGTTTATATTGGTAAGTCACCTGTAGTTATGGTAAATTTAAATAATGGCTCTTATTTAATAAGAATTGAAAAAGAAGGGTATCAAACATATAAGGGAAAATTTACTTTAAGCAATGATAAAACTTATAATTTTACATTTGCACTAATTCCCGCTACATTTTCGTTCCTTGTAAATAACAATTTCTCCATAGAATGGAAAGGGGAAAATATAAAATCACCTTTTATTGTTGAAGATATGAGTCCAGGAGTGTATAAAATATCAATAAAAAAAGAAAGTATTAAAATAGAACCAGATAATATTTTTTCAAGTTTAAAATGGATAACTCTAGCATCATCAATTATTAGTGGTGGTTTATATACCTATTTTGAAATATTTGGTGGAGGAGATCTTTATACACAGGGTTTTTATGATGGATTAAAATATACTTTTTTAACTACTGGAATAATTAGTGCAGGGGTTTCTATCTATAGTTTTTTTATGGATAGCAAAATAGCAAAATATTCATATAGCATTGATAAAGATCCAGTTCTAAATGAGGATCAGGTATTGTTTTATAATGGATTAAACCTTTTAAACAAAGGAGATTTTGATAATTCATTAAAAATATTTAAAAGCATTATGGAAAAATTTAAAAATTCTAAATTTTATCCGTCTGTTCTTTATTATATAGGTTATATTTACGAGAAAAAAAATAATTTTAAATTAGCATTGCAATATTATGAAAAGTTGATTTATGAATATCCAGTATATGAATGGTATGATATAACATTACTTACTGCTGCTAGAATATATTACGAAAATGGTATTTATCAAAAGAGTTTGTATTTTTTAAATAATATTCTTTTTGTAGATAAATTGATTGTATCAGAGGATATTGTAGCCAGATACAAGTTTTTAAATTATTATTTTTTAATAAAAAATGGAAAAAATACAAAAGAAAATATAGACAATTTGAACTATTATTATAACAGTTTTCAAATAAAGTATTCTAATTCATCATATAAATACGAAATATTTTTTTATTATTCAAATTATTTATTGGATAATAACAGGAAGGAAAAAGCTTTAACTATATTAAAGATATTAATTTCAACAGAAAACCCATATAAGAAAAAAGCTTTAGAACTTTATAATAAAAATAACAATTAATACTTGACAAATTTAGAGATAAAATTAATCTATTTAGGTAGTAGTTGCAAACATGGAAAGTTTCTTTTTTTAATCAAAAATTTAATTAATATTATTTGTCATAAAAGGGAGCTCTTATAAACTTTAATTTCTAAAGAAATTATATTCAATTAAATATAAATCAAATTCATTTATTTTTATATAAATTTATTTAATTGAATTTTCGTTTTATATCGTAATAAAAATCTTATTATAAATTGTAAAAATAATAAAACAATAAGACAATAAAACAATAAATTAACAAAAACAATAAAATAACAAAATAACCAATAAAAATATTCAGGAGAACTTATGGCTGATACTTTAAATGAAGAAAAAAATAGTGAAGGTACCTCTGAAATTTCTGAGGTAAAAGAAAAAAAAGTAAAAAAAGGTAGAAAAATATTAATGAGGAAAAAAAACTCAGGTAATGATGATACAGATTCATCCAATTCTAAAAAAAATGATGAAAAATCTAACGCTCAAACAAATATAGAGGATTTAAAAGAGGAAATTTTAAAAAATTCAGAAAATGACCAGAATGAGAATTCTAAAAAAAAGAAAGTTAAAAAAACTAAAGTTGAAAAAAATATAAAAGAATCAAAAGAGAATGAAAAACCTGGTGAAGCATTAAGTAATAAAAATAAAATAAAAAATGATGAAACTGATAAAGTAAATAACGAAGTTAAGATAAATAATAAAGAAAGCAAGGGTAAAAATTCTGAAAATGGTAATTCTGAAGAAAATAATAAAAATGAAACTAATACTAATATATATAATTTTGAAAGTGCTAATGAAATTGGTTCATTTGAGGATTCAGAAAAACATGTTCCTAAATATAAACTTTTGAAAGATAGATTTGAACTGGAAGAGATTTTAAAACTTAGCTATCCCCAATTAGTTGATATGGCAAATGAAATGGGGCTTGAAGCTGATTTTAAAATGAACAAACAGGATTTAATTTTTAAAATTTTAAAACTCCACACCGATCTTGGTGGTACTATTTATGCTGATGGTGTTCTGGATACTATTAGTGATAAAGAAAAGAATAAATCATTTGGTTTTTTACGATATCCTTCTTATAATTATTTTGCATCTTCTGAAGATATTTATGTTTCAGGTTCACAAATTTCTCTTTTTGGAATGAAAAAGGGTGATACTGTATCTGGTTTTATTAGATCACCAATAGGTAAAGAAAATTATTTTGCTCTTATTAAGGTTGACAAAGTTAATGGAAGAAGACCAGAGGAATGTAAAAGAAGAGTTTCTTTTGAGAATTTGATTCCAATTTATCCAAATGAAAAATTAAAACTGGAATATAGACCTGATAAATATGCAACCCGTATTTTAGATCTTTTTGCTCCAATTGGTAAAGGACAAAGAGCTTTAATAGTTGCACCACCAAAAGCTGGTAAAACTATGATTCTTCAAGAAATCGCTAATGCTATTAATAAAAATCATCCAGAAGCTCATGTAATTATTCTTTTAATTGATGAACGTCCTGAAGAAGTTACTGATATGAAAGAAAATGTACCAAATGCAGAAGTAATTGCTTCAACATTTGATGAACAACCTACAAGACATGTAAAAATTGCAGAATTAGTTATTGAAAAAGCAAAAAGGTTGGTGGAGCATAGGGAAAATGTTATTATTTTGCTTGATTCAATTACAAGGCTTGCAAGAGCATACAATTTAACTGTTCAAACTTCTGGTAAAGTACTATCAGGTGGGGTTGATGCTAATGCTTTATATGGACCAAAAAAGTTTTTTGGAGCTGCAAGAAATATCAGAGATGGTGGTTCTTTAACTATTATTGCAACAGCTTTAGTTGAAACCGGATCAAAAATGGATGAAGTTATTTTTGAAGAATTCAAAGGTACTGGTAATATGGAAGTTAATTTATCAAGAGAACTTGCTGAAAGAAGAATCTTTCCTGCAATTGATCTTGTTAAATCTTCAACAAGAAAAGAAGAGTTATTATTAAAACCTGAAGTGAAAGATAAAATCTGGGCCATAAGAAGTGTTTTATCTGATATGGGTGAAATAGATGCCATTACAAAAGTTCTTGAAAGGATGAAAAAAACTAAAAACAATGATGAATTTTTAAATGCTCAACATTTACAGGATAAATAAATAATAAAATTCTTGAAAATAAATAAAATTATGTTTTTATTTCTTGAAATTAAGAATTATTTGATAATAGGAGAATAATATATGAAAAAAGGGATTCATCCAAAATTAGTTAAATCTAAAATTATTTGTGCATGTGGTAATGTAATTGAAACTTATTCAACAAAACCTGAAATCCATGTAGAAATTTGTTCAGCTTGCCATCCTTTTTATACTGGTAAAAATGAAAGGGTTTTAGATACTTCAGGTAGAATTGAAAAATTTAAAAAGAAATATGAAAAATTTAATTCATCAAAATAGATAAATGAAAGTATATCTATTAACCCATACACCTGAACCTGAGAAGGTTATAGCATATTCAGCTAATTTATGTTATTCTAAACAAAATATTGAAAAAACAATTAACAAATTTTATGATGTTAATAATATTAAAAGATTAGTTAATCTATTAAAAGAGAAAGGACATATGTCTCCTTTTGAACATGTGTCCTTTACTTTTGGTATTGAAGGTATTTCTAGAGTAACTTCTCATCAACTTGTAAGGCATAGGATTGCCTCATATTCACAACAATCTCAAAGATATGTATTATATGATGAAAATTTCTCATATACTGTTCCTGCTTCAATAAGAAAAAGTCCTTTTAACAAAAAATTTGAAGAATATATAGAAAATGGTAAATTGCTATATAATGAGATGGTTAATGCAGGAATTCCAAAAGAAGATGCTAGATTTGTTTTAACAAATGCAACTTCTACAAATATAATTGTAACTATGAATGCAAGATCTCTTTTTAATTTTTTTGAATTAAGATGTTGCTATCATGCTCAGTGGGAAATTAGACAGCTTGCATATAAAATGTTAAAATTGGTAAAAAAAGTTGCTCCTGATATTTTTGAAGATGCTGGCCCTACCTGTGTAAAAGGGTATTGTAGAGAAAAAGATAGTTCCTGTCCTTTATATTTCAGAGTTAGAGAAAAAAAATAATTTTTATTGTATTTTTATTATAATTTTAAAGTTAAAACTTCATTTAAATTAAATAGATTAAAAATTTATCTTTTTTATTGATTCTATTATGTTTTTGATGTTATCTAATTTAGATTTTAGAATAAATAATCATTTTGTTTGTAATCTATTTTTAACATTGTAAAAAATTATACCTTAAAAAATATAATAAATATAGTTATTAAATATTTATTATATTTTGTTATAAATTCTATGTGGAATTTTTTCAATTAATATTGTATAAAAAATTATAACTTATTTCTAAATTTGTACTTTTTGAGAAAATTTAAGTGTCAAGTTTAAAAAAAATTATTATATTAAATAATAAATTTTGTAATTATTACATTTAGAATTACTTATTTAAAGCTATTTATATTATATTTATTACATCTTTATGTAAATCTCTAATTATAAAAAAATAGCATAAAAATACTTTTTCAAATTTAAATAGTTGGCATAAAAATTGCATCATATATTATGAGAAAAAAGGAAAAGGGATTTTAAATGTTAAAAACAAAAAAAAGATGTTACACAAAAATTTTACCTGAAGAGCTTAATTTCGTAGTTGAAAAAGCTAAAAGCGATGATTATTTTTTTGATCTTTTATGTAATTATTTTGAGCCTATTATTAAAAAAATTGCTTATAAGTACATAAAAAGTTATAAAAATGTAGACGATTTAGTACAAGAAGGTAGGATTGGACTCTTTTATGCAGTTAAAAATTATGATATTACAAAAAGTTCAAACTTTAAAATTTATGCAATATACTGGATAAAACAGTCAATTCTTAGAAGTTTTGAAAAATACATTAATACAATTAAAATTCCTGTAAGAAAAACAAAAGAGATTAGAAATATAAAAAAAGATATTTCCAATAAAGCAAATGACAATGGAAATTCTGAAAGTATTATAAATACTGATTTATTAAAATATGATTATTCTTATGTTTCAATTGAGGGCGAGTATTGTTATAATCAACATGAAGAAAAATATTATGATAGGATTAAAAGTGATTATAAATTACCTGAAGAATTAATTGAAGAAAATGAAACAAAGAGTTTTTTAAAAAGATTATTGGAAAATTTAAATGAAACTGAAAGAGAAATAATATACTATAGATTTGGATTAGAAAATCGTCCAAGATTAACATTAAAAGAAATAGGGGAAATATTTAATTATTCTTCAGAAGCTATAAGAAAAATGGAAATCAGGATATTGAACAAATTGAAAACTAAAGTAAAAATTTATTCAAATTTACTTTAATTTAGATAGTTTAAAAACTGCTATCCCTCTATTAAATTGAGGAACTAAAATTAAACTATTTTTATGATCGAATGATATATCTGCAGGGTTTTTAAGCCCTTTTATTATTTTGATAATTTTATTAGTGTTTAAATTAATTATAAAAATATTTCCATTTGTGAAATCAGATATAATAATTGTATTTTTGTCAATATAATCAATCCCATCAAGATTACCAAATTTTTTATTAAATTTTAATTCGCTAACTATTTTGTTTTTAACTTTATAAATCTTACCTTTATTCCATGTAACGATATATAAAGCATTATCTAAATAACATAATCCATTTGGGGAAATAATATTTATATATTTTTCTATTTTATTGTCCGAAGATATTTTAAAAATAATATTTGAAGAAGTATCAGATATATAAAGGTTACCAGATATATCAAAAACGCAATCATTTAAAAATTTAGCACCATATTTTTTTAAATTAAAACTTTTAATAAATTTTCCAGTTGTTTTATCAAAATATTTAACTTGATCAATATCAGTAACTGCTAAAATATTTTTATAAATTGATATTCCCTTAGGAGCATTCAAAGAATAGTTATCTGTACTTTTGATAAAATATTTGTTTATTATTTTAAAATCTTTATCTAGCTTCATAATATATCCATTATTATCCTTAGAAGAAGGTTGTCCATTAATATTTGAAATAAAGTAAGAATTTTCAACTGGATCAAATTGAAAACTTTCAGGTGAATTAAAATCTTTTTCAGATTCATAAACTTTGATTACATCAAATGTTGATGATTGTGAATAAATTCTCAATTGAAAATAAATTGTAATGAAAAATATTAGTAAAAGATAAAAATAAATCTTTTTGTTTTTCTTAATCATATAATTATCCCTATTTAAATTTATTTTTTTTACTTTATTTTAAATTTTATTATACTTTTCAGTGAAGTTGTTTTAAAACTTAAGAGATAGCGTCTTTTTGTATTTATATGTAATATTTTAAAATAAAAATAAAACCTTTTCATTAGTTTTGAAACAGTTTTCTTATAGTAATTTAAGTGTTTGTTATAATAATGTATGCAATATATGAATAATATCATTTTAAAATTTATTTATTAAACATATTTGTTACATATAAATATCCTTACTAATATTATAAAACATATTGTATTATTTCAATAATAAAAACATGTTTTTACACACTTTTATTTATATCATGATTTAAATTTTTAATACATAATATTTTATAATATAAATATTAACTCTTTTAAAAATTTAAAAGTTGATTAAATTTAAAAAAAAGAAAAAAAGGTTGGTTAAAGGTTGAGTAATATTCAAGATATTATTACAGAAATTAAAACCAGGTTATTATTATCTGAAGTTATTTCTTCATATGTAAAATTAAAAAAAAGTGGCTCAAGATATAAAGGGTTATGTCCCTTTCACAATGAGAAAACCCCTTCTTTTTTTGTTGATGATCAAAAGGGTTTATATCATTGTTTTGGTTGTGGAGCTTCAGGAGATATGTTTACTTTTATTCAAAAAATCGAGAATGTTGATTTTTCTCAAGCATTGAAAAAGCTAGGTAAACTTGCTGGAGTAGAAGTTTCAAATATTAAATTTGATGGAAAATCATCTTCAGAAAAAGAACTTATTATAAAAATAAATAGAGAAATTTTAAATTTATTTAAAAAAACATTTGCTACAAACAAGGTAGCACAAAAATATCTTTTAAATAGAGGTCTGAAAAAAGAGATAATTGAATTTTTTGAATTGGGATTTTCTCAAGGATTAGATAAAAAGTTTGTTGATTATCTTATAAAAAAGTACAATGTTGATATTAATTTCCTTGTTAAAATATCTTTTATAAAAAAATACAATAATAATATTTACCCATTTTTTAAGAATAGAATTATTATTCCAATAAAAAATTTATGGGGTGAGATTGTTGGATATGGTGGTAGAGTTATATATGATAGAGATAATCCAAAATATCTAAATTCTGCTGAAAATTCTGTTTTCCAGAAAAAAAATATTCTGTTTAATCTAAATAATGTAAGAAAAATTAAGGATAACAAAGAACTTATAATTGTTGAAGGATATTTTGATGTTATTACTGCATATCAAAATAATATTAAAAATATTGTAGCACCTCTGGGTACTGCATTTGGTAGATCACATGCAAAAATAATTTCTAGAATGTTTGAACAGGTGTATTTTCTTTTTGATAATGATAGTGCAGGTTTTAATGCTACAATTAGATCAATTGAGACTTCTTTAGAATTCCCTTTTTTAATAAGAGTTATAAGATTACCAGAAGATGTAAAGGATATTGATGAATTTTTTAAAATTTATTCCTATGATGATTTTATGGAAGTAAAGGAGAAAAGTGAAGATGGTGTTGAGTTTTATTTGAAACATATTTTACAAATTGGAAAATCAAAAAGAAATTTAAATTTAATATACAAAAATCTCTTTTCTATTGTCAGATCATTAAATGACCCTATTAAAGAAGATTTAATTTTCAATACTGTTGAAAAAATAGATGATACATTTGACAGATTCAGATTAAGGGAAATATATAAAGATTATGTTATTAATAATAAAATAAAGATAGTTAAAGATAAGGAAAACAATAAAATAATAAAAAATGAAATAACAAAAAGAGGGGAAATTGATTTTTGTAATTTTCTTGTAAATAATCTTAATTTTATTGAATATGTAAAAGAATATATTAAACCAGAAGATTTTGAAGATCCATTTGCAAAAAAATTTTACAGGCAACTTCTTTTATATCCAAATTATAATTCTGATGATGTTTTTTTTCATTCCATTGATGAAGAAATTCAACAGGTTATTTTTACTAATCTTGAAAAAGAAGATTACAAAATTAATGTTAATAGGCAAATTGAAGATTATCTTTCTTATTTTAAATTAAAAAAATTGAAAAAAATAGCAAATGAACTTAATAAAAATATTGAAATTAAAAGTAAAAATGGAGATATACCAGTGGAATTGTTAGAAAAGAAAAAATTAATTTTAGAACAGATAAATAAATTAAAAAAATTTCGTTTAAAAAATCGATTTTAGGTATTGATTTCAAGTAAAAAATGAATTATATTAATTTTGATATGGGAAAAATCCTTTTAAATTTCGCTAATATTAAAAGATATTCTTTCGTGTTTAATAATGTTATGATTTATCAAAAAATGTTAAAATAGAGGTGATGGTGTTATATATATACATATAAAGTTATTGTTATTTTTTTAATGATAAGTAGAAATATTTTAATAATAAGTAGAAATAAATAAATTATTCTATAATAAAAAATTAAATATAGGAAGGGCTATGAGTGAATTTGATAGTTATCCAGAGATTAAAAAATTACTTAATCTCGGTCAAAAAACTCAGGAAGTTACGTATGATGAAATAAACAATAGTTTACCTGAGGACCTTCAATCCGCAAAATTGATTGATAATCTTTTTTCCTATTTTTCAAAAAATGGAATAGAGATTGTTGAAGAGAGAACAAAATTTGCAGATAAAGAATCTTCTATTTTAATTGATAATGAGTTAGAAGAAGGTTTTAACAATGAGTTTCTTGATGAAAAAGACTTTGAAGAAGCAAAAAAGAAAAAAGAAGCAACAAAAAAATATGTTGAAACAGATATTTCTTTATTACCTAATGATCCAATAAGACTTTATTTAAAAGAAATAGGAAAAGTCAATCTTCTTGATCCTGAAGAAGAAGTAAAATTAGCTAAACAGATAGAAGATGGTAAAGAGCAGGTTATTAAAGTTCTTTTAACAATGTATTACACTCTGAAATATTTTAAAGAAAATATAATTGATCAGGATAAAGATTTAGATATTTATGGCGCATTTGATATTGATATAACATTAAATGATGAAGAAGGACTTGCTCAAAAAAAGGAATTTGATATTAATTTCTATAATTTGAAAAAAATTTATCAGCAGAATTATAAAGCAATTACAAAATTAATAGAAAAAAAGATAACCAATCATGCATTACTATCAGAAGAAGAAAAGGAACTAGAAAAATTATTCTCAAAGTTTAGAAGACAATATAGAAAATTAAGAATATCAAAAAAGATATTGGGTCAAATTATTGAAAATTTTAAAGATTTATATTATTCATACACAACAGCAAAAAGAAAATCAAGAAAAAAAATAGAACAAAAATATAGCAAAATAGATTTTGAACCTTTTAAAAATAAAGTTGGTATAATAGTTGACCAAAAAGCAATCAAAGTTATCAGAGACCTTTATAAAATACCATTTGAAGAACAGCTTAGAATTAACAAAATAATTGAAGAAAACAATAAAGTTATTAATGATATTGAATTAAAAACTGGTGAGTTTATTAATGATTTTATTGTTAAATATGTTGAGATTGATGAAGGTCAGAGGAAGATTACTGATGCAAGAGAAAAGTTAGTTCAGGCAAATTTGCGACTTGTTGTTTCAATAGCTAAGAAATACACAAATAGAGGATTACACTTTTTTGATTTAATTCAGGAAGGCAATATAGGTTTGATTAAAGCAGTTGAGAAATTTGAATATAAAAAAGGTTATAAATTTTCAACCTATGCAACATGGTGGATAAGACAGGCAATAACAAGAGCTATTTCTGACCAGGCAAGAACTATCAGAGTTCCTGTTCATATGATTGAACAGATAAATAAGATGATAAAAGAAACAAAAAATCTTACTCAAAAATTAGGAAGAGAACCTACATTAGAAGAAATTGCTGAAAGTTTAGATGTTCCAGTACAAAAAATTAAATCTATAAAATCAATAGCAAAAGATCCAATTTCACTTGAAACGCCGATTGGTGAGGATGAGGATTCATTCCTTTCCGATTTTATCATGGATACAAAAGGGGATTCTCCACATACAAATCTAACTTTTACAATGTTAAAAGAAAAACTTTATGAAGCATTAGAAGATTTACCACCGAAAGAACGAGAGGTAATTGAACTTAGATTTGGATTAAGAGATGGAGCTTCTTTAACATTAGAAGAGGTAGGGTTCAGATTTGATGTAACAAGGGAAAGGATAAGACAAATTGAGGCAAAAGCATTAAGAAAATTATCTCATCCAAATCGATTGAAAAAAATTGATGAATTTAAAGATATTATATAAGATCAATATATTTGGAATATATTATAAATCATATACTTGATAATTGATTTAATAGTAATTAATAAAAAATATTGCATAAAAAATAAATATTTTTCTTTCAATTTTTTTATAAATAATTAAATTTGATTGGGGAAGAGAAATACCTATATATTTATAATAATTAATTTATTAGTTAAAATAGTAATTTTTGATAAGGAGAATAAATGAAAAAGATTTATGAAAAGTTGATTAAAGTTCAAGAGGTTATTAAAGATATAAAATTTTTACAGGATGAAATTGACAGTTTACCTAAAAAATATGAAGGTATAAAGAAAAATCTTAACAGGGCACAAAAAAATATAGAAAATTATCAAAATGAGATAAAAATTTTAGATGAAAAAATTGAAAATCTTGAAATTATGCTGCAAGAAGAAGAGAAAAAGAAAAAAATGTATGAAGAAAGTGAAGAGAACGATACAAAAGCAGCAGAAATGATTTATAACGATTTAACTGAAACCATTACAAAAATTGAAAAAAGAAAAAAAGAAATTGAAAAGAAAAAAGCTATTAAATTAGATTTTATAAATAAAATTAAATCTGAAGAGCATTTAATAGAGAATTTAGAAAAAGAGTTAAAAGAAGAAGAAGAATACATTAAAGAAAAAATGGAAGAAAAAATTAAAGCTTTAAAAGAAAAAGAAAAAGAAAAATTAAAAATTTATAAAGAGATACCTGAAGAGATTGTAGAAAAATTTGAAAGAATTATTCAAAATAAAGATATGAAAGGGATTGTTCCTTTATATGAAAATTATTGTTCTGGATGTAATATAATTTTACCACAAGCTTTTGTAAACAAAGTTAGAGCAATGAAAGAAATTGTATTTTGCCCATATTGTTCAAGAATATTGTATTATGAAGATAAACAGGGCGTTTTTTAAAATTTCTATATTATTTTCTTTAATCTTTAAATATAATTAAAAAATTAATTTAAATCTCTTAAAAATTCTATTATTTGTTAAAATAATAATTGGGTAGGAAAAGGGACGCAGAAATTGTTTATATTTCTGAGGAAAGTCCGAACTTCATAGGGGAAAGCAGAGGTTAATAACCTTGAAGCGAAAGCTTATGGAAAGTGCCATAGAAATATACCACTGAATCTTTTTGATTCAGTAAGGGTGGAAAAAGGGGGTAAGAACTCCTTATTTTTTAAAATTCAGGTAAACCCTGCTTGAAGCAAGCTTAAAAGTTAGCCTCACCCGGGTTTAAGCTTTAAAGAGCGCATTAGACAAATGTCCCTTTAAAACAGAATTCGGCTTATACCTACCCAATTTTTTTTAATTTAAGTTATGCAAAGAATCAAAAGGGTAAATTTCATTAATGTAAGCTGCTTTGTAATCAAAATCTTTTGATAACATTATAACAATAACATCATTTGAAAATTCTGATATAACCTGTCTACAAGCTCCACATGGGGGTAAAGGTGAAAGTGCATCAGGGGAATAAACAAATATATATTTAAAATTAAAATCTTGATTTTTAACAGCTTCAAAAACAGCAACCCTTTCAGCACATATTGTTAATCCAAACGATCTATTTTCAATGTTTACACCATAATATTCATTTTTTTCAGTTATTAAAATTGAAGCAACTCTAAAATGAGAATACTTTGAATAGGTTTTCTCAGATAATTTTATCAATTTTTCCTTATACTTTTCTATAATATTTTTTATTTCATGATTTGATAATTGTTTGTTCATGATTATCTCCTTAATAATATTTATTATATATAAATTTATTTTAAAAACATAAAATTTTTATAATAATCACATTTTAATTTTTAATACTTTCTTAGTATCCTTTTAATTTAAATTTTAGTTTTTCTAAATTTTTTAAAAGATTAAAGAAATTTATCTTGTTACTCTTTTTAATATTAGTTGTTATATCTTTAGTAAATAAAAAAGTTAATAAGTTAAGTTCTTCATTTGAAATAGAGTTGTTTTGGGAAATATCATTTATAATTTTATCTATTTTATTTGAAAATAAATTAAAATTCTTTTCAATATATTTATTATTAATTTTAATATATTTATATTTTGAATTTTTTTTATTATTAAGAGTTTTATTTTTGTTTAAATTTAAATTTGATATAAAAACATCATTATTTGAATTATTCCAATTAATGATTTTAATATTAGAATATTCATCAAGTTCAGTTTTATATAGAGAATATTTAGGTTTTGAGGTAATAAAAATTTTAGTTTCCCAGGTTAAGGGTGTGTTAAGAAAGGTAGAATTATTTAACCTGAAATTATAAAGTTGATAATATCTATGGTGAGACCTTCGATTGAGATTTTTATAATCTGAACCAATTATATATATTGTGTTTGATTTAAAATAACGATTGAGATAAGATATTAATGTATTAACACTTGAACCATGAAAAGTAGCATCAGGAATTTTTAAATCTTTATATATAATATCTTCAATTGGGGTATGCAAATTGATAAGATAATATGAGTTGTCCTTTTTCGATTTGATTATTGAATGGTAAAGAAGAAGTGATGTTAAAATGTTATATTTTTCTATTTTTGGAAAATTAAAATAATTAAAAAAACTGCCATCAAAAGAGAATAAAAAATCAGGTTCTAATTTATAGAGATTTAATAATGTTAATGTAGAAGGAATAGAAAAAATTAAAAATTTCTTTTTAATATTTTTTAAGTATTTTTTGTTTGTTTGTAAAAAAACTTCAGTGTTTGGAGAAGATGCAAATATTATAATATCCTTTTCTATAGAGGAAATTTTGTTGATTTTTAAAGAATTAATAAAGTTTAAATTATGTAATATATTGGTCTTCCATCTCTTAGAAAAGTGTATTATGCTATTTAAAGAACTAATTTTATATTGAATGAATTTAGTTATTTTTGATATTAAATATTTATCAATACCAAATTCAGATGTATTTATAATTTCAGAAATAACTTTAAAAGAGATAAAATGTGTTTCATAAAATGTAGTTCCTAAAAGTGATAGCAAATCTCTAGAATTAACAAAATTTATTGAAATCACTTTATTAAAATCATTATTTTTTTTTATTTTAAAATTCTGGGTTATATTTTTTAATTTTTGATTATTTTTATTATAAACAGTATCATCATTATCATAAAGTGCTATAATAGTTAAATTATATTCTATTTTTTTTAGATTGACTATCTTGAAAAAAAAATTAACCAGTTCAGGTTTAACCATAATTAAAAAAATATTTGAAATATTTTTTATTTTTTCTTCTATAATAAATTTTACAGTTAATCCTATTCCATTTGTTAGAATTATTATATTATTAAAAAAATTATCATTTTGAAATTTTTCTTTTAATATTCTATTGGAGTTGTTTATTGGGTATAGATATTTATTTTTGTAAAGTAAGTTAAATAGACATTTTTTTTGAGAGAAAACTAAACTATAATTATTATTGTTTTCTATGTTAGGAAAATTTTGAAAATTATTTATATCAAAATTTAGAAAGGATGAATTATTTTCTAAATTTGTACTAAAAATACTATTTGTGCTCATGTAATAAAAATGTTATAAGCAGAAATTAAATTGTCAATTATTTTTTATTTTTTATAAATTTTAATATAATTTAAAAATTTAAAATGATAATAAAATGATGCAAAAATAACGTAAAAAGGGGTTGTCTCAAAACTTGGGGACAACCTCTTTTTTTTTACAAATTATTTGCTATAATTGAATTATGAAAAAGAGAAGAACAAAAGTACATAATAAGGTAGTATTTAAAAGATATATACAGGATGAACCACTATTATTTCCAGAAAGATTAGAAGAATATATACCAGAAAATGATATAGTAAGAATAGTAAATGATTTAATAGAAAATATGGATTTAAATTTTCTTTACAGAAGCTATAAAGGAGGAGGTAGAAGTAGTTATCATCCGAAGATGCTTTTAAAGGTAATAGTTT
This sequence comes from Exilispira thermophila, assembly GCF_055389015.1. Lineage (NCBI taxonomy): Bacteria > Pseudomonadati > Spirochaetota > Spirochaetia > Spirochaetales > Exilispira > Exilispira thermophila. The sequence goes on from NZ_AP042476.1 coordinate 298,332, forward strand.
ATGCTTATACCCAGAAAATATATTCATCAAGGAAGATAGCCAAAGCATTAAGAGAGAATATATATTTCATGTGGTTAAGTGGGAAGAATTATCCAGATTTCAGGACAATAAACAAATTCAGGAAAGAGAAGTTAGGAAGACATTTGGAAGAAATATTCAGTATATTATTATCCTATTTATATGAAACAGGTTATGTAGATTTAAACAATTATTTTTTAGATGGGACAAAAATAGAAGCTAATGCGAATAAATATAGTTTTGTATGGTCAAAGAGCATAAAAAATTACAAAAAGAAGCTTAAAGAAAATGTAAAGAAATTATTAAAAGAGATAGATTATTTAAATGAAGAAGAAGATAGATATTATGAAGAAAAAGAGTCTGAAGAATCTAAAGGTAAAAAGGAAGTATTAGATTCAGAGAAACTAAAAAAGATAGCAAAAGAATTAGAAGAAGTATTGAAAGAAGGAGGAGAAGATAAAAAAGATAAAAAGAGCAAACAATTAAAAAAAAGTATTAAGAAGTTAAAACAGGATTATATACCAAGATTAGAAAGATATGAAGAGCAGGAAAAGAAATTTAAAGGACGTAATAGTTATTCTAAGACAGATGAAGAAGCTACATTTATGAGGATGAAAGAAGATGCAATGTTAAATGGTCAATTAAAAGCAGGCTATAATGTACAGATAGGCACACAAAACCAATTTATATTATGGTATAGTATCCATCAAGACAGATCAGATACAAACACATTAATTCCTCATTTAGAAAGTTTAATATTAAAGACAGGGAGAAAACCAACAAATTTAATAACTGATGCAGGATATGGTTCTACTTATAATTATTTATATTTAAAAAGGAGAGGAATAAATAATTATGTTAAATATTCAGGATATTTTAAAGAAAGTAAAAGAAGTTTTAAAAAGGATAAATTAAACAGACAGAATTGGAAATATGATGAGTCAAAAGATTGTTTTATATGTGCAAATGGGAAAGAATTAAAATATGTTTATACTGCAAGATCTACAAAAAGGAAGAAATTAGAATTATACAAAGTATATTCAACAAATGGATGTAAAGGCTGTATTTATCAGGATAGGTGTAGTAAAGGAAAACCTTACAAGAATATATGGGTAAATCCAGTATTTTTAAAATTAAAATCAGAAGTTAAATCGAATTTATCAACATTAATGGGACAGGAGTTATCATTTAGAAGGAAGATAGAAGTTGAGACCGTATTTGGAGATATTAAACACAATATGGGATTCAGGAGATTTATGTTAAGAGGAATAAATAATGTAAAAATAGAATGGGGATTAATAAGTATAGCACATAATATTAGAAAATTGTTTAAATTTAATAAAGGAAAAGTTTTACCTTATTTTTTATATTTATTAAATAATTCTTTTAAAAATTCTTTTATTTTTTCCTTTAATTTATAAATTTTTATATTTTTATTTTTTTTAAAAAAAAGGACTGCCTTAAGATCTAAGACAGCCCCTTAAATTAAGGTCAATTATAATAAATATTAATTTAACTTTGATTTTATCAGAATAAACTAAATTAATTTAATGCGAAATCTTTAATATATTGTTCAATTGTTCTTTTTGGTAAAGCACCAACAATTCGTTTAATCTCATTACCATTTTTAAAAATCATCAAAGTAGGGATAGAAACAACTTCCAATTTCATAGCAAGGTCAGGATTTTCATCTGTATTAAGTTTACATACTTTTAGTTTACCTTCATATTCTTTAGCTATTTCTTCAACATGTGGTTCTATCATTCTACAAGGAGCACACCATGGAGCCCAAAAGTCTACCAATACAGGTAAATCTGATTGTAAAACTTCTTTTTCAAAATTATCTTTTCCAACCTTAATCAAAACTCACTCCTCAAATTCAATTTTTTTCTTAATAAAAATCATTTCCATTTTTTAGAATAATTTTATAAAAATAATTTAATAAAATTTTAAGAGTTCATCAAGTTTTTTATTTTTGTAATTAAATCAATTAGTTCTTGCTTTTTCTTATCATTAGCAAATTTCATATAATCATTGATTATACTAAGAGCTTCTTTATATTTTTTTGCTTTTATTAAAAGTTCAATATAAAGGTCATAAGCTTCTGGATTATTACCAAGATAATCTATACTTTTTTTCGAATATTCAAGTGCATTGTTTAAATCATCTAACAAAGAATATATTTTCGCAGCTTTTAGATAGAACAATCCTTTTCCAATTTTTAAACTTCCAGATGTTGTTGTTATAGTTTTTTTTATATTGGTATTCCCTTTAGCAATAATCTGCTCTATTTTATTTTTGTCAGAGTAGTCTTTTAGTTTTAATATAGTTGTTAATGCACCATAATAAGTTTCAGCAAAAGGGGAGGAATACCCTATTGCAGTATTATAATAATTTAATGCAGTAGTTGGGTTAGAATCATATATCATTGAACCAATTAAAGTTAAAATTTTAGCAGTGTTTTCTGATCTTGTTTTAACATCTTTTATTTTTTTTGCTTCAGTCAAAGCTAATTTAAAATTTTGTAAAGATTCTGTTGTTTGTTTTGTTTCTTTATATGCAACTGCTAAATTGTAATAATTTGTATAGTTTTTTCTTCCTAAGTCAATTGCTTTTTTTAAAGTATTTATTGCTTTATCATACTCTTTTAAATCATTTACGTAAAGTGATCCAAGCTCTTCATAAGGTAAGTAATATTGAGGATTTTGTTCTATAGCTTTTAAAAATTTATCTTCTGCATCTTTATATTGCCCAACTGACTCTAAAAATTTACCAAAATTATAGTAAATTTTATATGAATAAGTTGGATCAAACATATCTGGTATATTTATGCCTCTATTAAACATATCCTTAGCTAAATTATTACTTCCAGTTTTCCAATATGAGAGTGCAAGTAACATAAATTCATCTTTATAAAGTGGTTCAAAAGTTATACTTTTTCCTAGAATATTTATTACAGTATTATACTTTTTCTTTATATAATATCCTTTAGCTAGCATATAAATATTTTCTTTATCGTTATCATTTTTTTCATAAGCTTTCTGTAAATAAGGAATGGAATTTGTATAATCTTTTTGTTCAAATAACCATTTTCCCTTATATTTGTTTGCCCAATAATTTTGAGGATTTATAGTATATAATCTATCAATTTCAGGTTTAGCTTCATCTTCTTTTCCCTGTTTTATTAAACTTAAAGCAATTCCCTGTTGAGCCTTTTCATTAAACTTATCTATTTCAGCTGCTTTTTTATAATAATCTAAGGATTTATCAAATTGGTTTTTCTTAAAAAAAGAATCAGCAATAGCCAGATATGACTCTATATCATCTTTTTTATATTTTATTGCTTTTTCACCATTATCAATTGCTTTATCAAGGTTAGAAGGGTCATCATCTGAAATTTTAAGATAAGATTTTGAAAGCATTTGATAAGCTTTGTAATGATTATTTTTATATTTTAAAGCTTCTTTAAAATATTCAATTGCTTTATAGAAGTTTTGTTTTTTATATTCTAATTCTCCTTCTTTAACAAGTTTATCGTAGGTTTGTTGATTTTTATCTATTTTAACTTCTTCTTTTTTCTCTTCTTTTTTTACCTCTTCTTTAACTTCATTTTGATTCTTAGTATTTGTTTTATCTTTTTTTGTTTCAGGTTTTACAATAGTTTCATTAGATCCCTTTTTTTTATCATTTTCATTAACTTTATTTAAAAGTTCAGGGTTTTTCTCTAACTCAGTAATTTTTTTTAATAGTTTAAAAGCTTCTTTATTATCAGGATCTTTAAGTAAAATTTTTTCAATTATTTTTTTTGCAGATTTTAAGTCTCCTGCTTCAATATATAAGTTTGCAACTTTAATTTGTTTTTCAATACTGGGTGATAAAGACTTAACTACTAAAAATCCACCTATACCAAGTAAAGAAAAGATTGTAAAAGCAATAACTAAAGTGATTAAAGTTTTATTATTTTTTATTTTCATTAATTTACTCCTGATTAATATGAATAAGTATATTAAATATCTTCCTCATTTTCAGTTTCTTCTCCAGCAGGTTGTTCAATATCAGCAGATCCAGCTTGTTCAAGTATATCATCAAGTAAAGAATTAACATTATTTTGATCTTCCTGATTTTGATTATCATTATTTGATGATTGTTCCTGATCTTTATTATTTGAAGAATTGTTTGAAGCTATTTGTTTTTCAGGAAATGTAAAATCATCTTTTTGCATTGCTGAAATTAAAGCTAAAACTTTATTTTTTTTCTCTTCATTTTTTGAATATTGAACATATTTTTGAAAATTTAATATTGAATTGTTTTTGTCTTTTAAATCAAAATATACTATGCCAAGATTTAAATATGCACTTGCAAAAGAATTATCTAAAGAAATCGATTTATTATAATATTCAATTGCTTTATCAAATTGTTCTAAAGCATGATAACATGCAGCAATATTGTAATAAAAATTTTTTTCATCCTTTTTAAATTTGAGGCCATCTAAATAAGTTTCTATTGCTTTTTCATATTCTTTTTCAATAAAATAAATATTTCCAAGATAATAATAGATTTTGTAATTTGTTGAATCAGATGTTAAAGCTTTTAAGAAAAAGGTTTTTGCAATTTCGAAATTTTTATCAAAATAAAATTGTTCACCAAGTTTAAAATAATTATCTTCTTTAGCTAAGAGAGTTTTAGCTTTAAATACAAACAATAGAAAAGATATTATCAATAAAAACAAAATTAAATATTTTTTTTCTTTTTTCATTATTATTGACTTCGTATTATTATTGATTTAGTTAAGAAGTATTTTTATAATTATTTTTAATAATATACCAGGTTTAACAAAAAATTAATATATTGATTAATTTATATATTTAATTAAAACATTAAAAATAATTAACAACTTAAAATAATTGTATCTGTTTTTTTATTTTAAGAAAATGTTTTCATTCTTGTTTGATTTTTATTAATTGCATTTTCATAAATAGCAAAATTCCAATTAATATAATTATCACCAATATGTTAAAAATTACAAAAATCCACTTTGAAATAGTTACTATATTTAAAATTTTAACCAATGTATTTAAATGTTTGGGAAAATTATAAAGAATAACTATTATCAATATATTTTCTATTATGTCAAATATTCCAGGTAAAAAAGCTATATAAGCAATATAATTATATAAAAATTTATTTTTAAAATTTTTCTTAGTATAATTAAGTATAATTAAATTATAAGTATAATATAAAAATGAAGTGTAAGCTAATAAATAAAAAAAATCTACCAATAAGATTAAGTAATAGTTATGAATTCCTTTTCTTCCAATATGTTCAATAAATGAGTATGCATATTTTACTGAATAGCCAAATTTAGCATCCAATCCACCATAAATTTTATAAACTTTTGAAAGATACGAAATTAATACAAATAGAATAAAAAAAACAATACTTGATAATAAAAATTTCTTTTTTACAATTAATTTATTTTTTTTCATTTGAAATCTTCTTTATTTTTATTCTTATAAAAATTTTATTAAAAATATTTATAATTTCAATTATAATTTTTAATATAATCTAATAAAAACATTACTAAAAAAAGAATCAAAAATTAATTTTATCCTTTTACCATCCCGACAGTTAATAGCATCTAAAAATATTTAACGTTTAACAATATGTGTTATCAATAAAGATTAATAAGTATATAAAGGAATAATTTGCATTGATGACTATAGAGATTATAAGGGTAAAAAACAATTTATTAAATATTAATTATAAAAAGATTAAAATAAATTAAAAGAATAGATAAATAAAAGTTAAATAAAACATAAAAAAGATAAAAATAAAAAATATAAAAAATAACTTGACATATTTTTAACATTTATTAAAAATTTTCAAAATCATTTTTAAGTAAATTAAATAATTAATTAAAATTAAAATAGTAGAGTATTGGATACAAATATGTATTTTAAGGTAAAAAAAAGTATTATTAAAAAAATTTTATTTATTTTATTAATTGATTTTTTATTATATTTTTCATCATCATTTCTTTTTTCACAAAATAATAAAAAATTATGCAAAGGATTAATTGATTTTAGCTTGAATCTTGTTAACTATAATAATCAATTACTTAAAATAATTTTAAAAGAAGAAAAAAGATACAAATTAAATTTTTCCGTGGCTGTTGCAGTTAATAATAAAATTGAAATTGTTATATTAAATTAAAATAATTAAGTTAATAAAATATATCCTAATTAAAATTTCTCGACTGGATTACAGTTGCCAAAGGCTAAAGAGAAAAATAAAATATTTTAGATTAATAATATAAAAGATTAAATTTAATTATTACATAACTGTACTAAGGAGAGAAATTTTAATTAGGATATAATCTTAATAATTTTAATTTTATTATTAACAAAAAAAGAAGTTAAAACACATACCTGCAGGGTAATATAAAGATAATATTATTTGTGAAAAATATCAATTTCTAAAGAGATAAAATGGAGGAGAATGATGAGAAAAATTACATATATACTTGTAGCATTAATTTTGTTAATTTCTTTAACTACAATAAACATATTTGCGGAAGAAGTTAATAAAGCTTCAATTGGACAAAAGATATTTTCTCAAGCTATAGAAAATAATGAAATTACAATAAACAATAATGAAGATGATAGTTTCAAAGAACTTGATGCAATTATTGGAGATAATGAAATAAATGAGGAAGAGATGAGTAAGGTTGTGGGGGATGCTCATAATTTATATTCTGGCGGTGTAACATATCAAGGAGAACCCTATGATATTGAAAATCCAAAACATAGTTGCAGGTATGAATTTCATTGTAAAGCTTCAGCTGGATATCCTTCATATAAAGGTATTTATATAAAAGAAGAAATTAAAAAAGCTGGTAATACAGTATATAGTGTTCAATATGCATATAATTCTGTAAATGGAAATTTAATAGCAACATTGGTTACAACAAAAGTCTCAATTGCTGCAGCATTTGCTGATATGGTTACAAGTCATATAAATACTAATGAAGATTTTTTACCAAGATGGTAAGTCATTTATAATTTTGTTATATATAGGGGGAAATATTCCCTCTATATATAACTATAATAATTAAATGAAATAAGATATTTGAGAGGTGTTTATGAAGAATATATTATTTAAAAAATTTATTTTAATTTATATAATAACAATAATTTCATTTCTTTCCTTTCAATCCGGGAAATGTAATAATTCCATAGATTTAAAAGATCATCTATTTTTTGAAAAAAATCTTTTTTTATTCTCACTTTTAACATATTTCTATTATAATGAAAATGAATTAATAAAGCAAACAAAACATTTATATTATAAAAACAAAATAATAGATTTTTTTGAATATATAAATAAAAAATATAAATTTGAAATTGAGCAAATAAACAAACTTTATTATGGTAAAAACTTTAACATTTTAATTAAACACAAGGGAAATTTAGATTTAAAAAATAATAGAATAATTTCTACATATTATAATTTACATCGTTTAAATTTAGAAGAGAGTACAAATTCTTCAAATTTACCAATATATAACTATTTTAATATTATAAGAAAAGATAAAAAATATATAAAATTAATTAATTTTATTCAAAAAGATGCAAATAATTTTTTTATAAAAGGATTAAATGATTTAAATACTTTTTTAAAAAAAAGATATAATACGACAATAAATATTAATAATACAAAAATTTATTATTCAATCTTTTATAATTTTTATAGTAATGTATTTTTATTTACACCAATTTCATTTACGGTTCATGAATATAAATATTCAACAATAACACTTTCCAATATATATGATTATTCCTTTGTTATTGAACTTATGCATATTTTATATAATGAAAAATTTTATAAAAATGATGGAGATAAATATTTAGAAAAATATGACAGTAAAGATATATTAAAAAAACTTTTTAATTTTGAATTTAAAGAAATCAAAGTTACAAATACTTTTGATGATATTTTTTCAACAGTATCAGATTATTCTATTTTTTATGAAACAAATAAATTTTATGATGAATTATTTGGAAATCTATTTTTCTTTTATTATTTAAAACAAACAGGTAAAATTCAAGATTACTTTTATAGAAAAGGGGATGTATTATCAATATTATATTTTAATTTATTAAGATTTAGATCATTTGGATATTATTGTTATAATTTTTTTCCAGAATATAGGGGTAAAAATGTAATAAAGGATTTTATTAAATATGTTTATAATTTAAAACTACAGGATATAAAAGAAGCATACAAAAACATTAACACTCCAATAAATTCAATTATTAATAATATATCAAATTGTTATTTTGTTAATCTTTTCAAAGATAAAGAAATGAATCCCATTACAAAATCTATTATAAATAACTATCTAAAAAAAACAAAATATAGTAATATAAAAATACTTAATAGGTTTGATAGAATAACATATGGAATAAATATAACTAAATTAGAAAAAGGAGTATATAAAATAAATCCAAAATTAATAGTATTGTGTTCATTAAATTATCCTGAATTTAAGGATATATCAACACTAACTTTTTTATCAAAATATAAATCAAGAGAATATTTTGTTAAATTAAGAGATATGTATCTAACAAAAGAATTTGATAAGCTTGATTATGTAATTTTATCATATCTTGATTCAATGATATTTATATATTTTAGGAATATAGAGCAACTACCAAAGATTTTAAATAAACTAAGAGATATTAATTATGATCATTATTTTAAATATAAGTAAAGTAGTTTAAAGAGGTTTATTTCTGAGTATTAAATATAAAAAAATAGCTTACTATTGTTTTTAATATTTTTATTATTCTTTTTAAGTTTTAATAAGATTGTAAAAACAGAAGAATTTAACAGAGTTAAAAGAAAGGAGTTTAGTTTATCTTTATTAACAGGAACTAACTTTAATGTTTATCAATATTCTTATTCTACATATTATTATTTTACTCCATATATTTATCTTATGTTTCAACTAAAAAAAGATTTTGAGTTTAATTTATATTTACCATTTGATGTTAATTTTGAAAAAATATATAAAGTTGAAACTTATTATGATGAAAATTTTAATGAATTCACAAGGCAATATTTTGTTTTCAATTATTATGGTGGATTATCAAGTCCATCAATTGGAATACAATATACATTTTACACAAACACAATAAATGATATTTATTTCAATTTATCTATTCCATCAGGATATTTTCCAATGTTTTATTATAGAAATAATTTGGATAATTCAATAAGTAATGGTTATTTTAATATATCATCGGGTATAAATTCAAGCAAAATAACAGACCCAATAATTTTAAATTATGGAGCAGGATTAAATTTAAGCTTTAAACCCTGTTCATTGTATAAAGAAGGAAATGATTTTTATTATAGTTTAATCTTTAATGGTAATATCGGTTACACAGAAGTATTAAACTATATTTTAAGTTATTTTATTCATTTAAAGTTTAATTTCATATTACCAGAATACAAAGAATTATTTAAAGTAAAAGATAAAGAGGTTTATATATTTAAGATAATATTAAAAGCAGGATTTAGCATAAAGTTAAGTGAAGATAACAGCATAACTTTAAGTATAAGTAACAGTTTAACTGAAGGTGTATTAAATCCATATTTTGATATTTATTTTAGTTTAAAGTTAAAGTGAATTAACTTTGCATATTTTGATTCAATTTCAAAATGAATGGATAAAAAAATCTTTAAAAAAATAATTTATCCAAAAACTAAAAAAATAAGTACAGGGGGAAAAAATGAAGTTATAAAAAATATTAATATAATCTAATAAAAACATTACTAAAAAGAGAATATGGTTATAAAGATAATGATTATCTTAAATTAAAAATATTACAAATTGCAGGGGATTTAGAATAATTATCAATACAATATGAAAGATGAACCAAAAAATATAAAAAATACTGGCTCAACATCTATTTACCTTTTAAATAAAATTGAAGTCTTTACAAATAAAAAAAAAATATTATTTTTATCTTGTTATGAGTATAAACTTTGCAATAATGATAGGTTTAATAGCAGGTATAATTACTATTTCAACTTTCTTTATAATTAAAATCTTTTTTAATCCTATTAAATTATCTAAAATAAAAACTCTTATTGATGGGAAAAGGTTTTCTGAGGCTATATCTTTGTTAAAAAAATATATTGAAAAAAGACCGGATGATCCTGTAGCGCATTATTATCTTGGGTTAGCATATTTTTATCTGAAAAACTATAATTTAGCAAAAAGTGAATTTAATCAACTTTTTAAATTTAATTTAATAAATTATGATATAGATGAAACTGAAGTCAGGTATAAATTGGCTGAAATTTATTTAAACAACAAGCAAACTGATGAAGCATTAAAAGAATTATTGTTAATTTATCAAAAGAAACCTGATGATATAGATACCTGTTTAAGAATTGCAGATCTTTTTAAACTAAAGGGAAAATGGGATCATGCACTTGGATTTTATCAAAAAGCACTAAAAATTAAAAATACTAATTTAAATGCTATATATTCAATTGGTGAAATTTTATATAACAAAAAACAATTTGCTACAGCAAAAAAATATTTACAAGCTGCCTGTAAAATCGCTCCAAATTCACCTGAAGCTAATTATTTTTATGGTCTTACATTGAAAGAATTGGGTGATTTAAGATCAGCAACTATTTATCTATCAAAAGCAACTGAACATCCAAAATTAGGGTTAAATGCTAATTTTAATTTAGGATTGATATATTATAAATTAAAAAGTTTTGAAAACGCTATTAAATATCTTAAAAATGCATATGCTCTTGTACCTGATAAAAAATCTAAATCAGCATTGAATATTTTATATCTTTTAGCTGATGCTTATCAAAATTTTAATAAAATTGAAGAAGCTATAGATATCTGGGAAAAAATATATGCTGTAAATAAAAGTTTTAAAGATGTGGTTATAAAATTATCAAATTACCAATATCTTAAAAATGATGATCGTATCAAAGAGTTTATTATAGCTAAAAATGAAGATTTTATGGAGATTTGTAAAAATTTAATTCACCATTTTGGAGCAAAAATTATCAAAATTGAATTTAAAGATGATGGTAAATATATTGAAGCAAATGCAATAGGTTCACCTTCGGGATGGAAAAATATGGATAAATTACCTCTACTTTATATAATTTATAGAGATTTAAATAATCCTATTAATTCCCGTTTAGTTGAAGATGCTCTTTTAAAAATGAGATATGCAAAAGCAGCAAAAACATTTATTATTGCTCCTACCATTGCTTTACCTGAAGTTGAAAATCTTGCTTTGTCAAGACCAGTTGAGATTATTGATAGGGCAAAATTAAGTAATTTATTAAAAGAAATTATGTAAAAAAACTTTATACAATAACTTCTTATAATAAATTTTAAATCAAAAAATTGTAATATAAAAATTATATAAAAAAATATTCTAGAAATATTATTAAAAATTTCATATTATAAATATTTAATTAAATCTTTTTTTATAATTTTAAGTAATCAGTATTGTAGTAATTAGTTTATATATTTTAAATGTATTAAATTAAGATAGAGAGAAATAAAATTTATGGGGTATATTCAGAGAGGTTTTGTATATAAATCGAAAAAAAAGCCAAATTTAATTATTTTTATTTTATCTTCATTATTATTATTTTTCATAATATATTGTATTGTTTTCTTTTTCATGGATTTTGGAGTTATAAACAATAATACTGGTAAATTAAATGGTAAAGTTATTATAATTTATAATAATGGTCTTGTTAACTTAACAACTAAATATAATGACATTATAATCTATTCTAATTCATCTTTTTCTTTTGAAAAATATTATTTTGATAGAATTTTAAATAGAATATCATTTGGGTTATTTATTAAAAATTTTGATGAAAAATATCATTTAAATTTATACAAAATTGTAGGGAAAAGTGGAGATGTAGTCACTATTCAAAAAGGTAAGTTATTTATAAATAATAAATTTATTAAAGAGATAAAATTACCAATTTATTATGAAAACATTAAATTTAAACTTTTTGATAATGAGCTTTTTTGTATTTCCATTGATAATAATGATTACTTTGATTCTTTTGTAATTGGTTCTTTATCCAAAAAAAATATTACAGGTAAAATTGTATATTGAAAGATAATATAAACTCAGATAATAAAATAATAAATAATTATAAAAGTTTATCTATATATATTCATATCCCGTTTTGTTTGTACAAATGTAATTATTGTGATTTTTATTCAATTGGGTTAAAACCTTTTAATTTATTAAAAAGCAATTCTAGTAAAAAATTTCAAAATAACAAAATAAATGAAATAATAAAATCTTTTGTTAATGCTATAGAAAATGAAATAGATTTTTATAGTATTTTTTTTTCAAATTACAAAATAAAAACAATTTATTTTGGAGGAGGTACACCTTCAATACTTGATCCTCATATTATTGAACATATCCTGCTTCATATTAATAAAAGATTTAAAATTGAAAAAAAATGTGAAATAACAATTGAAGCAAATCCAGAAGATCTAACAGAACAAAAAATTTCATTTTATAAAAAATCAGGTATAAATAGAATATCTATTGGTATTCAATCATTTGAAAACAAAGATTTAGAATTTCTTGAAAGAAGAGGAAATAATAAAAAAAATTTACATGCAATTGAGATTGCAACAAAACATTTTGATAATATTTCGTGTGATTTAATTACTGGATTACCGTATTCTTCAGTTGTAAAAAACTTAGATATATTAAAAACTTTTAAGATTCAGCATATTTCAATTTATATGTTAACTATTTACAAAGATTTAAGATTATACTCTTTGATAAAAAATAAAATAGATAAAATAGAGGAAAAAACAGTTAATGATTATTTACTGGCATTGAAGTGGTGTAAAGAAAATGGATACAAACAATATGAAATTTCAAATTTTGCACAAAATAGAAACTATTTTTCAAAACATAATATTGTTTACTGGAAAAGAAAACCTTATTTAGGATTTGGGCCTTCTGCATCTGGTTTTTTTAAAAATATTAGATATAAAAATGGGTTGCTAAACAAATATATTTCATTTTATGAGAAAAAAAACAAAATTATTGAAAATTATAGTTTCAAAAATAGTTGTAAAGATAAAAAAGAATTTTTAAATTTTTATAATATAAATAGAAATTATTTTTCAGAAATTGAAAATCTTACAAAAATTGAAGTTGAAGAAGAATTTATCATGCTTTCTTTAAGATTAAATAAAGGTCTTTCATTAAAAGAATATGAAAAAAGGTTTCATCAAAATTTTATAAAAGAAAAAGCAACTATTTTAAATGAGTTACTGGAAGAAAAAAAAGTAAAAATAATAGATAATTATTTAAAAATTGTCCCAGAATATTTTATTTTTTTTAATGATATTATCAGCAAATTAATTTAATTATTTTTTAATTATATTTGCCAAATATTATTGACCATTAAATATAATTTTGTTATCTTATGATAGCACAGGAGAAATCTAATTTAAAGCAAATTATTTAATCTCGATTTTTTGTTACTGCATTTTTTAATATTAGATATTTTTTTGTAGTATATTGAAGAGATTGTATAGAAAAAAATAATATAACTATAATAAAAATTAATTCTAAAATTAAATGAAAATAAATAAAATGAAAATGAATTAAAATTAAAAATTTATAAATGGAAGGAGAAAAATGAAGAAAGAAAATGAAAATGTAAAAAAAGAAGATATTGAAAAAACTAAAAATTCTAAAACTGAGTCAAATGATGAAGTTTTAAAGAAAAAGAAGTTAAAAGAAGAAATTTCAAAAAATATAGATGATAATGCAATTGAGGAGTTAATTTTGCTAAAACAAGCTCTTGATGAGAAAAGTGAAATGTTAGAAAAAGTTAGTAAAGAAAGAGATGATTTCAAAGAATCTTTATTGAGACTAAAAGCTGAATTTGAAAATTATAAAAAAAGAATGAGAAGAGAAAAAGAAGAGTTTGCAAAATATTCTACTCAAAAATTAATTGAAGATCTTTTACCTATTCTTGATAATTTTGATAGAGCTATTGCAAGTGGGAATGAATCAGAAAAAGATGATCCATTTTTTGAAGGGATAAAATTAATTGAGAGATCTTTTTATGACCTACTTGAAAAAAAATATAATCTAAAAAGTGTTGGAAAAAAAGGTGAAAAATTTAATCCAATATATCATGAAGCTATTACAATAGTTGAAGATAAAAATTCTGATGGTCTTTCTATAGAGGAAGTTATACAAAAAGGTTATATACTTGCAGATAGAGTTATAAGAACTGCTAAGGTTGTTGTTCGAAAAGGGATGAAAGGCGCTAATGGTGGAAAAAAAGAAAAAGCAGAAGATAGTAGTAAAAATAGCAGTACTTTAGATTCTACAAAGAAAGATAATATTAATAATAATGATAAAAATGATAATGATAGTAAAGAAGAGATCAAATAAATATATTCTATTTTTATAAATTTGTTATTAAAAAAATGGATTTTTAATTGGAAGAAGAATTTATTTTTAATAAAGAGAAAATGGGAAAAAATCTAAATTATTAAAAATTTTTATTTATTTTTATAATAAAATTTATTAATTTATAATTAGTTATAAATAAGAATAAAAAGATTTAATTAAAATTAAGAATTTAATTATAAAATTAAGGAATAGAAATAGTAAGGAATAAGATATATAGACAAAAAATAAAAGTTTATAACTAAAATTATATAAAAAAAAGATAATAAGTTAAAAAAGATATAAAAAAACTTAATTAAAGAAATTATAGAATAATAAGATTATGAAAAAAAAAAGTAAAAAAGTTTAAAAGTTAGAATAAATCTAGATATTAATAAAACATAATATTGTAAAATAAAATATTTTAATAATATAAATAAAACAAAGTAAAATAAAATATAAAAAAAATAGGAGTTAGTTTATGGGAAATAAGATCATAGGAATTGATTTAGGTACTACCAATTCTTGTGTTGCAGTAATGGAAGGTGGAGAACCTACTGTAATTATCAATGAACAGGGATTGAGAACTACCCCTTCAGTAGTAGGATTTTTAGATAATGGTGAGATTTTAGTTGGTATTCCAGCAAAAAACCAGATGATTACTAATCCTGAAAATACTATTTTCTCAATTAAAAGATTTATGGGAAGAAAATATGCTGAAGTAGGTGAAGAAATAAAAACAGTTCCATATAAAATAGAACAGGGTCCTAATGGTGATGTAAGAGTTAATATTAAAGGTAAACAGTATTCTCCCCCAGAAATTTCAGCAAGAGTATTAATGAAAATGAAAAAAATTGCTGAAGATTATTTTGGTGAAGAAGTAAATAGAGCTGTTATTACAGTACCTGCATATTTTAACGATTCACAAAGACAGGCAACTAAAGATGCTGGAAAAATTGCAGGTTTAAATGTTGAAAGAATTATTAATGAACCAACTGCTGCAGCATTAGCTTATGGTCTTGATAAAAAATCTAATGAAATTATTGCTGTTTATGACCTTGGTGGTGGAACTTTTGATATATCAATTCTTGAAATAGGTGACGGTGTATTTGAAGTAAAATCAACAAATGGTGATACTCACTTAGGTGGTGATGATTTTGACCAGAGAATAATGAATTGGTTAATTGATGAATTCAAATCTGAAACAGGAATAGATTTATCTAAAGATAAAATGGCTTTACAAAGATTAAAAGAAGCAGCTGAAAAAGCTAAAAAAGAGTTATCATCTACGATGGAAACAGATATAACTTTACCTTATATTACTGCTGATCAATCAGGCCCTAAACATTTAAATAAAAAATTAACAAGAGCTAAATTTGAACAATTAATAGATGACCTGGTTGAAAGAACTAGAATTCCTTGTGAAAATGCAATGAAGGATGCAGGTGTATCTCCTTCTGATATTAATGAAGTTATTTTAGTTGGGGGTTCAACAAGAATTCCAAAAGTTCAATCTATTGTAAAAGAGATTTTTGGAAAAGAGCCTCATAAAGGAATTAATCCTGATGAAGTTGTTGCTGTCGGAGCAGCAATTCAAGGAGGTGTTTTAGCAGGTGAAGTAAAAGATATTCTTTTACTTGATGTAACACCTTTATCATTGGGTATTGAAACATTAGGAGGAGTATTTACTAAAATTATAGAAAGAAATACTACAATACCTACTAAAAAATCTCAAATATTCTCCACTGCAGAAGATAATCAAACAGCTGTATCTATAAGGGTTTTCCAGGGCGAAAGACCAATGGCTAGAGATAACAAGTTACTTGGCCAGTTTGATCTTGTAGGTATTCCTCCAGCACCACGTGGTGTACCACAAATAGAGGTTACATTTGATATTGATGCAAATGGTATCATGCATGTTTCAGCAAAGGATTTAGCTACTGGTAAAGAACAAAAAATTAAAATTGAAGCTAAATCAGGTTTAACAGAAGAAGAAATAGAAAAAATGATTAAAGAAGCTGAAGCCCATAAAGAAGAAGATAGAAAGAAAAAAGAGCTTATAGAAGCAAGAAATGAAGCTGATACTTTAATTTATTCTATTGAAAAAACTTTAAAGGAATATGGTGATAAAATAACTGCAGCTGAAAAAGAACCAGTACAAAAAGCTATTGACAACTTAAAATCCAAAATGAATGAAAATGATGTACAGGCTATTAAAACTGCAATGGAAGAATTAAAAAAAGTAAGTTATTCAATTACTGAAAAGATGTATCAACAAGCATCAGCTCAGGGGCAAAATGCAAATACAGCAGGTGCTGGAACTGGAACTCAAGGACAAACTAAACCTGATGAACAAGCAAATGCAGAAGGTGCAACTACTGAAGAAAAATCAAAAGATGACAATGTTGTTGATGCAGATTATGAAGTTGTTGATGATGATAAGAAAGATAAATAAACATTAATACTTTTAAAAAGAGGGGAATTTTCCCCTCTTTATTATTTACTAAATTTATGAATAAAAAATGGATGGGATAACCATATATGGCTGCGAAAAAAGATTATTATGAAATTTTAGGGGTATCAAGAACTGCTTCTAAAGAGGAAATTAAGAAAGCATATAAGAAATTAGCAATGAAATATCATCCTGATAGAAATCCTGGTAATAAAGAGGCTGAAGAAAAATTTAAAGAAATTACTGAAGCCTATGAAGTTTTAGCGAATGATGAAAAAAGAGCTATGTATGATAGATATGGCCATGTAGATTTTAATGGAGCTGGATATGATCCTTTTTCTGGTGGAGGAAGAGGATTTTCTGATTTTGATGATTTATTTGGAGATTTTTCAGATATATTTTCATCTTTTTTTGGTGGAGGTTTTTCCTCATCAAGAAGGGGTGGAACAAGAACTCATAGAAGACAAAAAGGAGCTGATCTTTATTATGAACTTTCTATAGATTTAGAGGATGCAGCAAAAGGAAAAGAAGTTGAAATTCAGCTTTATAAAGATGTAAAATGTCCACAATGTGGTGGTACAGGTGTACAAAAAGGGTTTACTTTAGAAACATGCCCAACATGTCATGGTACTGGTCAATATACTACAAGACAGGGATTTTTTACTGTATCTACAACCTGTCCAACATGCCATGGTTCAGGAACTATTAACAGACATCCTTGTACTAAATGTAAAGGTAAAGGTACAATTAAGCAAAATAAAAAAGTAAAAGTTAAAATTCCAAAAGGGGTTGATACCAATACTAAATTAAAAATTTCTGGAGAAGGTGAAGAAGCAATTAATGGTGGTATTAATGGTGATTTGTATATTATAATCAATATAAAACCAAATAAAAAATTTAAAAGAGAAGGTGCAGATTTATATAGTATTGTTCCAATCTCTTTTTATCAAGCAATTTTTGGAGATACTATTTATATAGAAACAATTGAGGGAAAGGAAGTTAAAGTTAGAATTCCCCCTCATACTAAAAATGGTACAATGTTAAGAATTAAAGGTGAAGGTATATATGATATACATAAAATGAGAAAAGGTGATCTATATTTAAAAGTTGAAATAGATGTACCAGCACACTTATCTTATCAAGAGAAAGATTTACTTAAAAAATTGTATGAATTATCTTCTCCACCAAAAAAAGTTTCACCAAAAGCTTTAACATAAAGCTTTAAATTTGGAAGTTCTAAAAAATTATTTGTAAATTTTTCATAATGTTTTACTATATTTATGCCTGGGTTAACGGGAAGAAAGACTATAATTGAAACCGACACTTTTATAGTAGGGGATTTTTATATCCTCTGTGGATGAGAGGTGAATAACTTCCTGAAGCAGAGGTGCGAGATCCCACTTGAACCTAAACGGTTCAATTCCCTCTTTCGGATCGTTAACCCGGGTATATTTTTCTATGGAGTTATTTATGTTAAGAAACCTTAATATTGAAATATGCGATAAAAAATTAGTTGTGCCAGCTAATACAAAAGTTATTGAGTTAACTGATGAATTAAATATTCCTCTTGAAAAGATAGATAACTATGTAGCTGCTAAAGTAAATAATAAAGTTGTTTCTCTTAATTATAAATTGAAAGCAGATAGTATTGTAAAATTAATAACTCCAAAAGATGAATTTGGATTTAGAATTTATGTAAATTCTCTAACTTTTTTACTTTTCCATTCTTTTTACCATTTTTACCCTGAAAAGAGATTGGTGATTTCACATTCTCTTTCTGATGGTTTATACTTTTATTTATATAATGATGAAAAAGTAACAGAAGAGATGGTAAATCAAATAGAATCTTTTATGAAAAAAGTTGTTGATATACATTTACCAATTGATATTGAATTCTGGGAAAAAGATGAAGCTTTAAATAATTTTATTAAATATAGAGATAAATACAACTTTTTAAAATATTCCTCATTAAATGCTGTCTTGGTTTCTCATATTAAAGATTTTTATGATATTAGTTTAACACCTCTTGTTGTTAATACTGGCGTTTTGAAATATTTTAAACTTTCTTTATATAAAGATGGAATCTTGTTAAGGTATCCTAAAAGAAATGAATTTCCTGAATTTTCAGAATTTGTTGATCAAAAAAAATTATTTTATGTATATAAAGAGCAGGAAGATTGGGGAAAAATCTTAGGGTTTGAAAACCTTGGGAAGTTAAATAAATTGATTGTTAATAAAAAAGCATTAGAAGTTATTTTGATTTCTGAAGCATTACAAAATAAAAAAATAGTTAAGATTGTTGATGACATTAAGAAAAAAGAAAATGCAAGAATTGTTTTAATTGCTGGGCCTTCCTCATCTGGAAAAACTACTTTTTCTAAAAAGTTAATGGTTTATTTAAGGTCAGAATCAATCTCTTCATATGCAATTTCTCTAGATAATTATTTTTTAAATAGAGAACAAACTCCAAAAGATGAAAATGGAGATTATGACTTTGAAGCACTAGAAGCTCTTGATATTGAATTATTTAATAAAAATCTTAATAGTATTTTAAACGGAGAAAAAACTAAATTACCTATTTTTGATTTTAAAATCGGAAGAAGGTCAAATGAATATATTGAATATACACCAAAAGGTGATGAGATAATTATTATTGAAGGAATTCATGGATTAAATCCACGATTAACTTATGATGTTGATAATAAATTTAAATTTAAAATTTATATTTCACCTTTAACTCAGGTTAATATAACTGATAGTGTTAGAATTCCAACAACAATAGCAAGATTATTTAGAAGACTTGTAAGGGATTATCGATATAGAGGGATATCTGCTGATGAAACACTTTCAAGATGGCCTTCTGTTCGAAGAGGAGAGGAAAGAAATATTTTCCCATTTCAAAATGAAGCTGATCAATATTTTAATTCTGCTTTACCTTATGAATTATCAGTTTTAAGACCTTTTGCAGAACCATTATTGAAATCAATTAAGAAAGATTCTCCAAACTATCCAATGGCTAATTTTTTATCAGAATTTATTTTACATTTTTTACCAATACCTGCTGATTTTGTTCCTACAACCTCAATTCTAAGAGAATTTATAGGAAGTGCTTTATATTTGAGAGCAAAATAATTATTTATGGATAATAAAAATGAATTATAAATTTAGCTCTTCTTTAGTTGAAAAGATAAATGAAAACCTCTCAATAATTTCTTTAATTGAAAGAAGCCACAAAATATATTTTATAGGAATCTCAGGGATTGGAATGTCTGCTTTAGCAAGGTTATTTAAAGGGATAGGAAAACATGTTTCTGGAAGTTCTGATTTAGAAAATGACCAGACAAAGAGTTTAAAAAGTGAAGGTGTAAATGTTTTTATTGGACATAAAGTAGAAAATTTAAGTAAAGACATTGAACTGGTTATTAAATCTGAAGCAATTCCTGATAATAATATTGAGATTATTACTGCTGAAAAATTGAATATTCCTATAATTACCTATGGAGAAGGATTATCTTTCTTTTTCAATAAATTTAAATCTGTAGCTATTACAGGTACTCATGGAAAAAGTTCTGTTTCAGGTATTTTAGTAGATTCATTGTGGGATACTGATAGGATAAGTTATCTGGTTGGTACCAATGTAAAAAAGACAAAAAAAAATGGAGCTTTTAAAGGGATTTTATTTATAGGGGAAGCCTGTGAATACAAAGAAACCTTTTCAAATTTTTATCCAGATACAATTATAATACCTTCTCTTGAGATGGATCATGTTGATTACTATAAAAATAAAAAAAATTATTTAAATGCTTTTAAAGATTTTATTCTTCATTTAAAAGGGGAAAATAAAATAATTTTACATGTTTCTACTTATGAAGAAATTCAATTATTAGAATTTATAGTTTCTTTACCATTTATAAAAAATTATTATTTTTATTCTGATTTTATGAAAATTCATGAACTTATAAATATTCTTTCTAAAAAGGTTAATATAGATATATTAAAAAAAATTCTATCACATTTATATTTTTATAATTATAAAGGAAAAAGTAAAATTTTTAATAGTGAGAAAGTATTTTTAACAGAAGTTTATAAGGTAAAAAATGTAAATAATGCATTAAAATATATAAAAAATTTAAAAGAATTAAAAAAAGAGAAAATATTTAATTATAAAGAATTTTATAAAAAAGAAACAGAACTTTTATTCCCTTTTCCATCTAAGGAATATGCAGCAAATATTACCTCAGTTTATATATTTTTAAAGACATTGGGGTTTTCAAAAAAAAAGATATTTGATTTAATTAAAGGATATAAAGGAATAGAACGTAGATTTGATATTATGGGAATTGATAAAAATAGAAATATTGTTATTAATGACTATGCTCATCATCCTTCAGAAATAAAAACATTTTTAAAAATGGTGAAACAAAAATATCCAGATAAAAAAACAATATCTATATTTCAACCTCACCAATATTCAAGAACATATTATTTGTTTAAAGGATTTATAAACTCTTTTAATATACCTGATCATGTTATTTTTCTACCTATCTATAAACAAAGAGATACTGAAGAGGATATTAAAAGGATTTCTCATAATAATTTATGTTTTGAAATTTCAAAGAAGAGAGATAGAGTGAATTGTTTTGATATAGAACAGCAGTTATTTGATTTTTTAGAAAAATTTTCAGAAAGTGTTATACTTTTTATAGGAGCAGGTTCAATTATTGATATAGCGCGAAGATATTTTAATAAAAATAAATTGTAATATATAAATTTTTTAATAATAAAATATTATTACAATCAATGTAACCATAATAACTATAATAGAATTATTAGACAATCCCAATTATGATTTTATAAATAGAAGATATTAAGAATATATAATAAAATGGAAGTTACATTTATATTAAAAAATATAAGAAAGAATAATAATATAGAAATCAAATTATTATTAAAAAAATATAAGAAAAAAATAATATAGAGAAACTAAATTATTATTAATAAATATAGAAAATATAAATTAATAAAAAATTAAAATTTAATTTATGAGGTAGATATGAATAAAAAAGATTTGTTAAAATTACCAATTTGTAAGGTTAATGGAGAAAAAATTTATTATGCAGAACTTGATGCAATTTATAATATTGAGATTGATAATTATTATAAGGACTACCCTGAAGATAAAATATCTTCTGAAGAGTTAAAGGAGTTATTTTTTGAAACATTTTATTCAATTATTTATGAAAAATTAATTATTCAACAGGCTAAAAAGGAAGGATTAACTGTTAGTGATGAAGAATTGCAAAAGGAAAAAGAAAATTTTATGCAAAAGTTTAAACATGAAACTGAATATTTAATTGCTCTGGATGATAAAGGTTTAAATGAAGATGATTTTATTAAAAAATTAAGGGAAGAATTACTTTTAAAAAAGATGTTGAAATTAAAAGTTATTGAACCAATTGATTTTACTGAAGAGGATTTAAAAAAGTATTATGAAACAAATAAAGATTTTTTAACTCCTAAAAAGCTCTATAAACTTTCCCAGATTACTCTTGATGAAGAGAAATTTACTCGATTTTCAAATATGATTTTGAATAAACTTAAAAAAGGTGCAAAATTTAGCAATTTAGCAAAGCAGTATTCAATTGATCAATATAAAGATGATGGAGGAAATATTGGCTATTATCCAATTGATGCTTTTGAAGAAAATATAAAAAAAGAACTTTTAAAGCTTGGTATAGGGCAAATTTCGAATTTTATTAAATTTGAAAATAAATACTTATTATACAAACTTGAAGATGTTCAAACTAATGTACAAAAAAGTTTTGATGAGATCAAAGAAAAACTTAAAGAATCTTTAAAAGAACAGATTTATATGGATAAATTTTATAGTTATGTTGAAAAACTTATGGAAAATTCGAAAATTGAATTTTTTGAGGATAATCTTGAAAAAATATTTAAATCTAATTAAATATAAAAAAAATGATCTTCTTGCAATTTTAATTCTTTTTTTATTGTCAACATTAATTTTTTATTTTTCAACATCAAAGGTAAGCAACTTTCTTATTGTTTATATTAAATATAAAAATAATGTGTATAGATTTCCTTTAAACGAAGATCGTATTGTTAATTTAAAAAATGGAAATATTGTAATTGAAATCAAATCAAATAGGGTAAGGGTAAAGAAAAGCGATTGCCCTGAAAAAATTTGTGTATTAACAGGATGGATCTCTAAACCAAATCAAATAATTGTTTGTATTCCAAATAAATTGATAGTTAAGATAATTGGAAGGAAAGTGAAATACGATTCAATAAGCAAATAATTTAAGAACTATGGAAATAATAGAATTTAAAAAAAAAGATAATAAATTTATCTACTTTTTTGCATCTGTTTCAGGAATTTTGTCTTTTATTGAAAATTTTTTACCCAGAATATTCATCTTTTTTAAAATTGGTATTGGTAATATTCCTATACTGTTAGTTTTTGAAGATATAGGAAATTCACAACTATTTTTAATTGTGTTATTTAAATCTATTATCTCTTTATTTTTTTCAGGATTACTTTTCTCACCAACTGTATTAATGTCTTTATCAGGAAATTTTGGGGCTTTTTTAATAATGATTTTATTAAAAAGGATAAAAGGGTTAACGATTGTTACAAAGTCTATCATTATTGCTTATTTTTCAAATTTGTTACAATTGTTTGCTTATGCTATTATAATAATTAATGATATTTCAGTAGTTTCATTAATATATATTACCTTTCTTTTATCATTGATTACAGGTTTTATAACAGGTTTTATTGCATTGAATATAAAAAATAAATATTTGCAGATAAAATTTATATAAAAAAATGGATATAACCATATTATAAAATAATTTGTCCAATGTTTTAATCTTATCTATAAAATGTGAATAGCTTATATTATAAAATGGGGTGCATGAGATTTAAAAATGGAGAAAATTAAAAAACATATATTAATAGTTAACACTTCTTTTACTCATTGCGGTGTAGATGAATATTGCTTAACTTTATATAATCTTTTAAAAGATAAATTTGAATTTTACTTTGCTATTAGAAAAGGCTCAGATTTTGATAGAAATGTTTTGAATGAGGAAAAGATTCCTGAAAAGAATAGGTTATATTTTTTGAATAATTATATAAAAAATATAATAGTATTCAAAAGGTTTTTAGTTAAAAATAATATAGATATTGTTCATATTCATACAGCTTCTGATTATTATTTAACTTTATTTGTTCAGAAAAATGTAAAACTTATAATTACAAGGCATAATAGTTTTAAACTTAATTATATCCCTAATGCTATTTTTTTAAAAAGATGCGATACAATAATTGCGATTTCAAATTATGTTAAAAATAGTTTATTAGATCAATTTAAGTTTCTAAGTCCCAAAATTAGTGTAGTTTATAATTCATTAAGTAAAAATTATGATTTTAATAATAGTTTTAACACTAATAATAAAATAAAAAAAAAGATTATTGATTTCAATAATAATAGTTTTAATGTAAATAGTAATTTAAACAAAACAGAAAATTTAGAGAATACAAAGGAGCAAGATAAAATTAAATTAGATGATAATGAAATTATATTAAATAATAATTTTAAAAAATTTTATGTTGGTTTTATTGGAAGAATTACCTATCAAAAAGGATTGCATATATTAATTAAAGGATTTGAAATTTTTCTTAATAATATAGGTAAAATTAATAATGAAAAAGACAATAATTTGCATAATGATTTAAATCAAATACAGGTTAATAATAAGGAAGATATAAAACTTATAGTTGCAGGTAATTTTAGTGATAAAAAATATGAAAAATATATAAAAGCGATGATTGAAAAAGCAGAAATAAGAAAATATATTTATTTTAAAGGGTTTGTTAAAAACAAGTCGGAATTTTATAAAAATATTGATTTTCTTGTTGTTCCTTCTCTACATATCTGGCAAGAAGCATTTGGTTTAATTGTATTGGAAGCTTTTCAATATAAGAAACCTGTTATCACTTCAGAAAGCGGAGCATTACCAGAAATTAATATCCATAATCTTACCGGGTTTGTTTATAATGATGATAACCCTGAAAAATTAAGTAAATATATTGAAAAATTTTATGTAAATAGAGAACAAATTAATACAATGGGGAAAAATGGATATAAAAGATTGAAAAATAATTTTAGTGAAGATACTTTTAAAAATAATATGATTGCAATTTATGAAAGATAAAAAATAACAAATAATTAGAATCAGTAATTTTTACTTCTTAATAAATGACATATATAAAAGTGTGGTGTAAATAAAAAGTATATATAAAATTAATAAATAATGCCAATAAATAAAAATAAAAAATTAAAGTAAATTAAATATGGTTCTCTTTCATAATGTATGGATATTTATTCTAAATCGCCTGCAATTTGTAATATTTTTAATTTAAAATTATCATTATCTTTATAGTTATAAATTTATAAGCATATCATTTATTTGGTAATGTTTTTATTACATTATTTTTTTAAAGCATTGGGGAAACTTGACTTTCTTTTTGTTGTTATTATATTTGATATAATAATTGTGTGATAATAAATAATTATAAACTTTGATTAGCTCAAAATAAGGCAAATCTTTGATGGAAGGTTTCAGAGAAATAATGACTTTTGAGGAGATTGTTTATAAGATGACAGGAGAATACAAAGTTCATGCAATCAAGGTTTGGGAAGTCCCTTATAGAGAAAGGAAGTTATATCTGAATCAGTTTCACATATATTACCAAATTAGAATGATATCCGAAATAACTTCGGATATAACTGAGTTAGGTGCCATTATCAAAATAACTTTTTCGAAGGAGTAAGATTATGCCTTCCGATAAACAACTAGAAAACTGGTTTAAATCATTAGAATCATTCAAACATATAAATAAAGGCATTATGGGGCAATATGAAAATATTTTTAAATCATTAAATTCTCCTTTTATGTTAAAATCAATTGAGCAATTAAGAAATATTCTTGTAGGTTTTGATAAATTTTCTCAATTGCCAATAGAAATAAAAAAAAGTTCTTTATTTCCATTTAATTCACAATTGTTAAGCATTCAAGAATCATTAAAAAATATTTCTTTGCCTTTAAATTCATTTACAAAAACAGCATTAGAATTTGATAAGATGTCAAAAGAATGGCGAGAGAAATATTTGGGTGCTGCTGGCCCTTTGTTAAAAATCCAATATGATTTTGCATTACAATTCTCAAAAATATCAGAACGAATATATTTATCATCATCAATTTTAAAACATTTAAGTAATGACCATTTTGCTTCACTTGTAGAATCCTCAAAAATAAGAAAAAAACTATTAACAAGTCAACTCAACTTTTCGAATTCCTTTTCCATGTTATTTAAGCATTATGATAATAAATCAATTTCCTTTTATACTCTACCTTCGAATCAAACAATTATACCTGCTACTGAATTTTATAATTCTGCATTTCTTTCAAAAACATTTAGTTATCATGATGAAAGCATCGAGTATTCCAGAGAAGAAGAACATTTACTAAAAGATATAAAAGCAGAAAATGAAATATCATTAGATGATCTTCTTGTGAAAATTGATAAAAATTTATTAAAACTGTTGTATGGAGCAAGAGAAGCGTTAAAATCAGATAATATTGATAGAATAAGGCATTTTTCTGTTTCTTTAAGAGAACTTTTTACTCATATAATTCATCATATCGCACCAGATTCCGAAGTAATGAAATGGAGTAATGATCCAAAATATTATGATAAAGGCAAACTAACAAGACGAGCAAGACTAGAATTTTTATATAGCTCAATTAATAATAAACCATTTAAAAAATTTGTAGAAATGGACATTAAATTAACTCTTGAATTTTTAAACTTATTTCAAGAAGGTACACACTCGTTAATTGGGTCTTATACTGAATTGCAATTAAAATCAATGTTGCAAAGAATGGAATCGTTATTATATTTTTTATTAACCATAAAATATCAGTGATTTAATTTTGGAAACGGCGCAAAATACAGCGTATGTGTTTCGCTCCTTGTCGGTCGCTTTGGGCTTAGCCATATTTGCCTCTGTTGCACTTCGGCAAACGTCGCATACGCTGGAAACGTTAGGCGAAATTAGAAGAAACGAAAAGGAAGTAACAAACTAATATGGAATATAACAACATAAAGAAATATCTGGATAATCAAAAAATCAAAGTTGTAGAAGAATACGACTTTGCAAAAAAGAAAATAAAATACTCTGAAAAAATAAAGGGTTGGAAAATTGAAAATTTTAGAGGAGATGAAGAAGTTGTAAGAGCTTTCATTCTTGCAAAGCTTGTTAATGAACTTGGCTACAAACCTGAAAATATAGAACTTGAAAAACAATATGATATTGGCAGACCAAAAGTAAACAAACCAAGAATTGACATAATTGTAAGAGATGAAAAAACTGAAAACATATTTTTATATATTGAATTAAAAAGTCCGCAAGATTATGAAAAAGATAAAGACGAAGTAATTGAGAAACAACTTTTTAATCTTGCAAGTCAAGAAAAAGGACAAGGAAAAAATGTAAAATATCTTGTTTTATATACGATTGAACAATTAGATAAAGAAATAACAGATAAATGCATTGTTATTGATTACGAAAAATTCACTTCGTTTGATAGTTGGGCAGAAGTTAGAAACTTCGCAGACGAATTACCTGCACGATATGGAAAAGCTCAAAAAGAACCATTTGTAAAAGGTGGTAAAAAAGATTTAGAAACCAATTTTACACATGAACAATTATATGGACTTCGTAAAAATTTACATAATGTTCTTTGGGGTGGTGGTGGAACTGACGATAACGATGTTTTTTCATCATTAGTAAATATCATTTTAGCAAAAATTCAAGACGAAAGCGAAAAGAAAAAAGGTGAAAAATACGATTTTCAAATTTTTACATATAAAAATGGAGAAAGTTTCGAGACAAACGAAGAACTTTTTGAAAGAATAAACAAATTATACCGCAGAGCTTTAAAAAAGCGATTAAATATAATTGATGAAAACAAGCTAAAAAAATCATTTGTAATTGACGAAAACAAGTTTTCTTTAAATAAACTTAAATACACCGTAGCTCAATTAGAACGCTATTCATTTGTTGATGGGAAAAATAGTTTTGACGGAAAAGATATCTTAGGTGATTTTTTTGAAGGAATTATTCGAGAGGGTTTTAAACAATCAAAAGGCCAATTTTTTACACATATAAACATTGTAAAATTTATTTTATGGGGTTTACAACTTGACAAACTTGCCATTGAAAGAGTAAATCGAGATTTGGAAATCCCTTATTTGATTGACTCAAGTGCTGGTAGCGGAACTTTTCTAATAGAATATATGAAATTTATCACGGAAAACTTAAAAAGGCGTTTCCGGGATAAACTTGATGACACAAGAGATATTGAAGACAAATTTTATCAATGGTTTTTGCCTGACCACAGAGAAAATAAATGGGCAAAAGATTATATCTATGGTATTGAAATAAATTTTAATCTTGGAACTGCTACAAAAGTAAATATGATTTTACACGGTGATGGTTCTACAAACATTTTTGTAAAAGATGGTTTATTGCCTTTTAAATTTTACGATAAAGAAACAGCACCAAACTTTTTAAAACAATTTGAACACGACCCGTTATATTCCGAAAAAGAAGTAAACGGACAATTTGATGTGATTATTACAAATCCGCCTTTTAGTGTTGATTTGGATAATGAAACAAAAAAGAATGTAACAAAAGAATTTATTTTCGGAGGTAAAAAGAATTCTGAAAATTTATTTATTGAACGCTGGTATCAACTTTTGAAAGCAAACGGAAGACTTGGCGTTGTTTTACCCGAAAGCGTTTTTGATACAACTGAAAACAAATATATCCGTTTATTTATTTATAAATATTTCAAAGTTAAAGCAGTTGTTTCTTTACCACAACTAACATTTGAGCCTTTTACATCTACAAAAACAAGTTTGCTTTTTGCTCAAAAGAAAACTAAACAAGAAATTGAAGAATGGAATAAATACTGGACTAAATATTCTAATGAATGGAGTAAACTGAAAACAAGAGTTGAAAACATTTTGAAAGTTTATATTGACGAAAAAGAAAAAAACAAATTTCCTTCAATTAAAAACCTAACAAAACAAGAAGAAAAAGAGATTTTGTTGAGAATGCTTAAAGATTACAAAGAAGATGAAGATAAAAATTTATCAGCAAAAAAATTAACAGAAAAATACCAAGACGAATTAAAAGGCCTTTGTAAATATGACAAAGATACAAAAGATGTTTTCGGATTTGTAAATACTTGGTGGGTTTTTGGCGAAGTTGCAAAAGAATTGAATTACAAAATATTTATGGCAGAAGTTGAAAATGTTGGTTACAAACGCACCAAACGAGGAGAAAAACCAATGCCAAACGAACTTTATCGGGAAGGTGAAATTGAATATCCGGACGGAACAAAAAAAATAGGTGTTCTTTTGTCTGATGAAGACGGTGTATATAAAACAGCTCTTGATTATATGAGAAAAATTAAATGGGACTAAGTTATGACAGATATTAAAACAAATAAAATAACAATTTATCTTTTGAAAAATGGTAAGACAATAAAAGAGACTTTTCGTAATGATAATTACAAAGTAATAACATTAGATAATTTTAAAAACAAATATTTCTATTACGGAACTTCTCATAGCTATCAACCCAAATGGATTAATAATTTTTTTAATAATGAGCTAAATGGTGTAAATTTATTTAATCAGTCATCAAAAGCAATATTATTTAGTAAAATAATTATAGATGACGAGGAAAAAATCTTCGCTATACCTTTTGGCTATGGGTATTCAATGATTAATAAAATAAATTGTGTTGAAGATTTTGGTTTGAAATTAGTTCTTAATATCGTTGATAGAAATAGCATTCGAAAGATTGGAAAAAGAACTTTATCTTCAGAACCCAAAAATACAATTGAACAATTAAGTAAAATCGGTGAAATATCAGATTTTGGTATTGATATAGAACAAGATTTAGTAGAAGAAATTACCGGCAAACCAAAAGATAATTTAAAAGATATATTTTCTGAAAGTCTTGTTACTGGAAAAATAGCTTTTACTATCTCAAAAAAAGTAAATATTGAAAATATTGATGAATTTTTAAAAATTTGTTTTGAGTATTATCAAAAAGATAACTATAAAAACAATTTCTCTTTCATTGATCAAGTGAAAGAAATTAAGGATAATGAATTTCTAAATGATAAATTATTAGAAAAAATAAAATATGATAATATCCCAGATGTAAAATTATGGATGGCAATTCCTGAAATAATTAAATGGGAAAATATTTCAGGTTTCTCTTTTACGGGAAAAAACGAAAATTTGTCAAATGATATTACTTACAATGATTTTAAAAATTCATTAACTGTAGAACAAATTGAAAATATTAATATAGATTTTTTAAGACTTAAAAAAATAGTTGCTTTTAAAAATACAGATAACAATGAATACAAGAATTGGTCAGCCTTTCAGTGTTTGTATTGTGAAATAAAAGAACATAATAAAACATATGTCTTAACTAATGGTAAATGGTATGAAATTGCACAAGATTTTGTAGAAGAAATTGAAAATAATTTTACAGAAATAAAAAATAATTCTTCTACTCTAACATTAATACCAGCAAAGAAAAATGAAAAAGAAAATGAATATAATAAGCGTTTAGCAAATACATTACCAAGTGCTATTTTAATGGATAGAAAGAATATTCGTTATGGTGGTGGTGCAAGTGCCATTGAATTTTGTGACGTTTTTGATACACAAAACAATCGTTTTATTCACGTAAAAAATTATTATGGTTCCAGTGCATTAAGTCATCTTTTTGCACAAGGAAGAGTTTCAGGACAATTATTTTTAAACGATGAAAAATTTAGACAAAAGGTTAAAGATATGGAAAATAAACTACCATTTAATCCTCTCAATAAACCGAACCCTGATGATTACCAAATAATTTATGGCATAATTAGTGAATATAAGGGAGATTTAAATCTTCCGTTTTTTAGTAAGGTAAATTTAAAAAATGAAAAAAAATTACTTGAAGCCTTTGGTTTTCAAAAAATATATCTTGTAAAAATACAACGGGAAAATATTTAATATGGCTTTTAATATATTTGAAATAGAATTTAGTGAATTAGCAAAAGAAATAACATTTAGATTTGATGTTGATTTTGTTGATTTCAATCGAATTGAAAATAAGACCGCTTATTCATTTAAAGATTTTTTTGATATAGAAAATTTTGAAAAAAAAGAAAGATTAAAATTTATAGAAGAAATTGGAGACAATGATTTTTATTATTCAGAAATTGGAAATGTCACTAAACAAGGAAACGTTAATCCTTTAAAATTAAACTTCAATGACAGAAATGAATTAAACGAAAATTATTTTAAAAAAATTGAAAAGGGAGATATACAAAAAGTTGTATTAAATAATATATTATTAGCAAAAGTTAGACCAAATTTAAAAAAATATTTATATATTGACGATGAAAAAAAGAAATATTTTTATACAACTGCTTTCATTAATTTAAAGCCTAAAAAACTGAATAAAGTTTTTTACTATTCATTTAGAACAATTTTTTACAAAAATTTGATGGCTATTTCAAGGCAAGGTAAAGGCTATCCAACATTAAAAGAAGATGATTTATATACTCTAAAATTTGATAAAACAATTATTAAAAAATTAGAAGAAAAACAAAACGTGATAATTGCCAAAATAGAGCCGATTGAAAAGAAAATAAAAGAGTTAAAAAGCCAAATTAAACAACCGCAAGAGATTATCAATAAAGTTTTTGCAAGAGAATTTGGGTTTGATGAAAACTTATACAATGAGTTTGGCAAAGGAATGACAGCAGGGACACAAATGGCACAAAACAAAAAATTAAGAGTATTTGAGACCGATTTTCAAGATTTTTCACGGAGTAGTATTTTTCGTTTTTCTACCCGTTTCCATAATCCACCGACAAAAGAGCTAATGGATTTTATGGATAACATTAAAACTCTGAAAGTTAAAGATATTATTAAAACTTACGAAAAAGGTGTTCAACCTATATATAATTCAGACGGTGAAATTCCAGTTATAAAAATAGCAAATTTAAAAAATGGGCATATAGATTTCTCTGAAAACGAAAAAGTTACACGTATATATTTTGACAAACTTGATGATAAAAAGAAATTGAAAAAAAATGATATAATTATTTGTGCGACAGGTAAAATATCTCTTGGTAAGATTGATATTTTTGAAGATACACAAGAAGCCATAACAACAGTTGATAACTATATTTTAAGAATAGATAAAAATAAATACAACCCTTTATTTTTTACATATTTTTTCAGAAGTATTTTGGGATTTTTTCAAATAGAAAGAGATTATACAGGAGCAACTAATCAAATACATTTATATTGGAACCAAATTTCTGAACTTGACATACCAGATATTTCTTTAACAGAACAAAAAAGAATAGTAAACGAAATAAAAACTGAATTAGATAATCAAAAAGAAATTGAAAAAGAAATTGAAAAAGAGAGAAATAAAATTGATAAAATAATTGAAGAAGTGATAAAATAATTATGCAGAACATTATATATAAGCAATATTGGGTCAAGTGTAATAAATGAAACGAATATGAATAAAATTAACAGCAGTGTAAATATGAAACAAAGTGCTGAATATCTCGCCACTGCTCATACACTTGCCCGTTAACAGAAATCCTGTACACCACCCTTATATATGTAGAAGATGTGTGTGGATAATAAAACAAATAAAGAAGGTGTATGATGAAAACAAAAATAAATTTTGAAAACGATAATATTTTATTTATTTCAAATGAACAAATAGATATAGATATTGAGTCCAGTGAATTCAAAAAAAATAATGATTTTGACAGACAGAAAATTAGGGAAAAAGTTGAGCCGTGGCTTACTGCGGTTTTTCAGAGCGAACATCTATCTTTACTTGTCGGTTCTGGATTACCAATTGCGTTAGTTGATAATGGTTCAATGATGTCAAGGATTGAATTTAGTGGTGATTATAAAGAAAAAATTAAAAAAACAGCAGAGAATGAAGCAAAAAATATAGGTAGAGGTAAAGCTAACTTTGAAGATGATTTAAGAGTTGCTATTGAATTGTTAAAAGGATATGACATTATTGGTGATGAGGAAAATTCAAAACGACTAAGAGAAGAAATAAATAATAACCTTACAAATTTAGCAAATAATATAATCGACAACGAAAGGAAATTTTTAGATAAATTAAATAAAAATAAAGAAGGTAAATCAACCAGTAAAGAAGGTGAATCACTTAAGGAAAGAGAATTTCCATTATTAATACTTCAACAATTCTTACTTAGTTTTTCAACAAGAACTGCCACAAGAGACAGATTAAATATTTTTACTACAAATTACGATAGGTTTATCGAATTTGGGTTGGATGAGGCTGGGATATTAATCCTTGATAGATTTATTGGCAAAATTAAACCTATTATGAGATTTCATAGAATTGACCTGGATTATCATTATAATCCTCCTGGAATTAGGGGAGAACCGCGCTATGTTGAAAGTGTGGTTCGTTTTACAAAGTTACATGGTTCAATTGATTGGCAATTTGATGGTGAACGGATTATAAAAATGCCCATTCCATTCGGCGCAGAAATAGGGGAAAAATATTTTGAAGACCCTTTTGATAAAGTTGTTATTTATCCTAATTCTTCTAAAGCAATAGAAACAAGTTTCTTCCCATATTCAGAACTGTTTAGAGATTTTTCAACAGCTATTTGCCGTCCTAATTCTGTATTAGTTACCTATGGATACGGTTTTGGGGATTCTCATATTAACAGAATAATTAAAGATATGTTAACTATTTCTTCAACTCATATGGTGATTATTTCATATAATTTGGCAGACGGTAGAATTAAAAAATTCGTTGAACAATGCAATGAGTCCCAATTAACCCTAATAATAGGAAGTGAACTTGGAAATATAGAGAATTTAACTAATTATTATTTACCAAAACCTGCTATTGATAGAATTTCTGACAGACTGGCAAAATTACAAGAAAAAAGGGCTCCATTAAAAAATCAAAAAGAGGGATTTGATAAAAATGATGAACCATAATTTTGATGAAATCAGACATCTCACTGTTGGAACCGTAGAATCTGTTTCTCCTAAAGAAATTAAAGTTTTATTGGATATTGATGCCCCGCTAAATACTTCCCTCAATAGTGGTATTCCACAACAATTCCCTCGTATAAATGGATTTTTACTTATTCCTAATGAATTAGGGTCTCTAATTGGGATGATAATATGGATAGGGATAGAGTATTCTCCTTATCCTAAAAGAAAAGGATATAAAGATTTTGATCTGGTAGATTTACCCTTTCCCTTGAGAAAATTGTCGCTTTCTCCAGTAGGAATTCTGAAAAAAGTAGAAAGTGGATATGAAATTGACAGAGGTGTTTATAGCTATCCATCCATTGGAGATGTAGTCATTGTTCCATCGCAAGATCAACTTAAAGCTATTGTCCAAAACAAAGATAAAAATGCCAGAGTAAAATTAGGTAATTCTCCTATGGCTGCTAATGCACCTATTTATGTTGACCCGGATAAACTATTCGGTAGGCATTTAGCAATTCTTGGAAACACGGGCAGTGGTAAATCCTGC
The DNA here is from genome assembly GCF_055389015.1 of Exilispira thermophila. Classification (NCBI taxonomy): domain Bacteria; kingdom Pseudomonadati; phylum Spirochaetota; class Spirochaetia; order Spirochaetales; genus Exilispira; species Exilispira thermophila. Next base: position 333,059 of record NZ_AP042476.1, read on the forward strand.
ACAGTTGCCGGACTTATTCGATGGTCAATAGAATCTGCAAAACAAGAAACTAGAAAGGATGATGAAGTCAATGCTAGATTTATTATTATGGATCCGAATGGAGAATATGGTAGTTGTTTTGAAGGACTTGGAAATATTAAAAAATTTGAAGTAAAGATTAGGGAAGATGGTATGATTAAACAACTTAAAGTACCTTCATGGATGTGGAATAGTTGGGAGTGGATTTCTATTGCCCAGGCAAGTGCTCGAACACAACGTCCCATTTTAAGAAGGGCTTTGAGGGAAATAAAAAATGCAGAAATATCAAAAGAGGAAAATGCTAACATTTTATTTAAAAATTTTCTTGTAAGTTTAAAAATTAGCTTGATTAATTATCGGAAAGATGGTGCAAAACTTTCAGAATGGCCAGGAAAACAAAATTATGGAGAATTTCTTGAAAATATTAAAAAATCTTTAGAAACTTTTACTGAGTTAACTAATAATTATGAAGATATAAGAAATGATTTAATAAAGAAAATTGATAATTTTTTAGAATCACATCCTAAGGACAATGGTAAATATTTTCCACCATTTTCTTTAGATGAAGTAAATCCGCTTTTACAAAAATTAGAAAGATCTGAAGAAAATATTGGTCAATTAACTCCTTATGAAGGTCCAGACGAAGATTCACCGGTCTTTTTTAAGAATGAGGATTTCTTACCACATATTAAAAGATTAGCAGAGGAAAAAAATCAACAACAATATTTCGATTTCTTTTTGATGAGAGTGGAAAGCTTATTTAAAGATAAAAGAATAGCGTCAGTTATTAATATAGAGACTGAGGAAGAACTTACCTTGGAGCAATGGCTTAAGGACTATGTCGGAGATAAAGAGAACAATCCTTCAATAACGATTATAGATTTATCTTTGTTACCTTCAGAAATTCTTTACTTGGTCATTTCTGTAATGGCTCGTATTATTTTTGAGGCTCATCATAGATATAAAAAAGAAACTGATCACACTTTACCAACAGTTCTGGTTGTTGATGAAGCGCATAATCTTATTAAGAGATACAACACCGAAGATGAAAATATTTCATCACAAAGGTTATGTACTCAGATATTTGAAAAAATAGCCAAGGAAGGAAGGAAATTTGGTTTAGGGTTAGTTTTGGCCTCTCAAAGGCCTTCAGAACTTTCACAAACGGTATTATCTCAATGTAATACTTTTTTATTACACAGGATTGTAAGTGATAGAGATCAGGAAATGGTTAAAAAATTAGTTCCTGATACAATAGGAGGCATACTTAATGATTTGCCCGTATTACCTTCGCGGAAGGCTATTTTATTGGGCTGGGCAACCCCCATACCAGTATTAGTAGAAATAAATGAACTACCTGAAAGTCATAGACCTAAATCAAAAGACCCAGAGTTCTGGGATGTCTGGGTTAATAAGGAAAAAAGAGAAATAAATTGGAAAAAAATTGCAGATAATTGGCAGGAAAAGAAAGAAGAAGGTAGTACATGACATAGCATAATTTTTTTTAATTAAATTAAGCATCGTGAGGAACTCTTCGCAACTTAGTTGCTCACATTTCGGGTCTATTAACAGGGGGTATGTAGTTCGCTCAGCCATACTCAAATTTGCTTGAGGTGAACTACACATATCCGCAAAAGGTTATATGACATTTCCTGCAAAAAATTTATCTAGTTGAGATAATGGGTTTTAATGGGCATATTATTATATTTGTTTAAAGGTGGTAACATATGAAAATAGACAAAGTAAAAAATTTACTTAAAGATGTGCCTTTGCTTAGTGATTACAAAAAAGTATTTAAGTTGAATAAAGGCTGGTCAAAAGATGAAAAATATTATATCGAGAATGAAGCTGGAGAAAAATTTTTACTGAGGATTAGTGATATAGAATATTACGATGTTAAGAAAAAAGAATTTATGATAATGAAACAAATTTTTGATTTAGATATAAATATGTCAGCACCAATTGATTTTGGAAAATGTAATAATGATAAATATGTATATTTACTTTTGTCCTGGATTGAAGGAACGGCAGCAGATGAGATAATTACAACATTTTCTGAAGAAGAACAATATAATCTAGGAATTAAAGCAGGATTAATACTTAAAAAGTTACATTCTATTTCTGCTCCTGATGAACAAGAAGATTGGGAACAAAGAATGTTAAAAAAATTTGATTATCATTTAGAAAAATATAAAGCTTGTGGTATTAAAGTAGCAAATGATAATCAAGCAATAAAGTATATTAACGAAAACTTGCATTTGCTAAAAAATCGTCCACAGACTTTTCATCATGGCGACTTTCATATTGGAAATTTTATAGTAACTTCAGATAATACACCAGGTATTATTGATTTTAATAGATGGGATTTTGGAGATCCATATGAGGATTTTTACAAAATGATGCTATTTAGCAGGGAGTTAAGCATACCATTTGCAATTGGACAAATTCAAGGGTATTTTAAGGATAAAATTCCTGATGATTTTTTTGAGATACTTGCATTATATATTGCAGATGTGATACTGTTTTCAGTTGTTTGGGCTATTCCTTTTGGAGAAGAAGAAGTTAAAGGAATGTTGGAACGAGCAGAAATGATATTTTCTGATTATGAATATTTTAATTCAGTCGTACCTAAATGGTTTACCATGTAGAGATAAAAAATATTTCGCGGTGTTTACCCTGCATGGCAGGAAATATCATATAGCAAGGAATATACGCGACGATTAAAAAGAGAAGCAAAATGGAACGAAAAGTGGTTGAATATAAAGGCTGCAAAATCTTGAGATATTTCTATAACTGTTATAGCATACCCATTACTTTTAATATTATCTTCTTTTCTATATGTTGCATCAGGGTCATGGGGACTTTGCATAAAGAAGAAAGCTTTAATTATATCTTTTTCAGTAGAACCATAAATTATTAAAACAAAAAATACTAATTTAAATTACTATTAATAAAATTTAATATTTTCTTTCTATACCAGCTTTTATTTGGTTCTAATATATCAGTTACTACCATATGTTTTGCTCCTTTAACTATCCATAAATTAACATTATCACCTGCAGCCTTTTTTAAATCATCGGCATGTTGAACTGGTATTTGCTCGTCTTTATCACCATGTATTAATAATATTGGTATTTTAGTAATTTTTGTAATTTTATTTATAGGAGAATTTTTTATAGAATTAGTTTTGTATTTCAATGATAGTATAAGTCTAATACATGGTTTAAACATTTTTAATATTAATTCTGGTGTATTTTCTTTTTTCATATAATATAAAAAAACACTCTCAACAGATTTAAAAGAACTTACACTTATAATCATATCAATATCTTTGCGTTCAACAGCTGTATTAATAGCAGTAGCTCCTCCCATTGATATACCATATATTATTATTTTTTTGTCTTTATATTCTGGTTTTTCCTTTATCCAATTTAATAAAGCACTTACATCTTTAACTTCAGTATATCCAAGTCCAATTCTTTTCCCTTCACTATATCCGTGAGCTCTCATATCAAGGCAAAAAGCTTCATAATTAGATTCTTTGAAAAAGTTGCCAAAGTCTAATAAGGTTGAAGCATCCATTCCATGCATCCCATGTAGCACAATCACTATACCCTTAGGTTCAGGTACTTTAAATCTCCATGCACTAATCTTTATCCCATCAGATGTTTTTGTTTCTATTCTATCAAGCTTGTCATAATATTTCTGTATTAAATCACTGTTCTTCTCGATTCTTATGTTTGTAATCTGATTTATAAAAGAATTAATTCGCCAGATTATTAATCCAGATATTATAATGCTAATAACAACTATAATTCCAGTAAAAACAATTATCATAATACTGATTTTATTTATTATCATAAATATATTTAATACCTTCCTCTGCTTAAATGATTAGTATTTTGAGCAAACTATGTTTGCTGTATAAAAAGTAAATTTTTAATGATTTTTTGCAAGTTTAATATATATTTAAAAAATAAAGAAATAAAAATTAAATAGAATAGAATATAAATATAAAAATTCAAAAAAATATACTAATATATATTGAAAAAATTAATAATAATTGTAGCATTATTATATGAAAAGAGATGCAGAATTCTGGAAAAAACTTGATGGTAAAAAAGTTCAATGTTTATTATGCCCAAATTTATGTATTTTAGATGATAATGAGTTTGGTTCATGTAAAGTAAGAGTTAATAAAAATGGGAAATTGGAAATTCCTTTTTATGGGGCTATTTCTGCTTTAGCTATTGATCCTGTTGAAAAAAAACCTTTATACCATTTTTATCCAGGAAAAGGGATACTTTCTTTAGGAACAGTTGGATGTTCTTTCCATTGTCTTTTTTGTCAAAATTATTCAATTTCTCAATATACAGATGTTCATACAGAATATCTTTCTAAAGAAGAGATCTATAATTATATGAAATCAAAAAATTTGAAAATGATTGCATATACATATTCTGAACCATTAGTCTGGTATGAATATGTTTATGATGTTTCAAAATATTTGAAAAAAATGGATCCTGCAATAAAAACAGTTTTAGTTACAAATGGTTATATTAATTTAAAACCTGTTTCCCAATTAATTGAATTTATTGATGCAGCAAATGTTGATTTAAAAGCTTTTTATAATGATTTTTATGATAAATTATGCAAGGGAAAAATAGAACCTGTTAAAAATTTTATTAAATATGTTTATAATAAAATTCACCTTGAAGTAACTACTTTAGTTATACCTGGATTTAATGATAAAGAAGAAGAAATAGAAAAAATTGCACTATTTTTAAAAACTCTTTCAGATAAAATTCCATACCATATTTCAAAATATTTTCCTGCATATAAACTATCAGTAGCACCAACTAAAGATTCTACTATAAAAAAATTAGTTGCAATTGCAAAAAAACATTTAAAATATGTTTATTCAGGTAATATTTATACTAATGGTCAGAATACCTTATGCCCATATTGTGGAAATGTTTTAATAAAAAGATATGGATATTCTATAGAAATTACAGGGATTAAAAATAAAAAATGTACAAAATGTGGTAAAGATGTTGATATAATTTTGTAGGGTTTATTTATTAAAAAATTCAAAAAACTATAAAAAAAACTTGACAGAAGTAAACTTAAAGGTTAACTTTTAAATGATAGAAACCGAAAAATTATATGAAGGAAAAGTTTATAAAATTTATGCATTAAATGAAAACAAAAAATGTTATATTAAAGATTTTATTGAAAATCTTAACAAATCAACAAAAAAAAAGGTATTTGCTTTATTAGAAAGAGCAGCAAATAAAGGTATTCCAAAGAATCATGAAAAATTTAAAAAAATAGAAGATAAATTATATGAATTTAAATCATATCAGGTTAGATTATTTTGTACTTTTGAAAATAATAAAGTAATTTTATTAATTAGTGGATTTGTTAAAAAAAGCAATAAAATTCCAAAAAGAGAAAAAGAAAGAGCTAAAAGGTTGTTGAAAAAATATTATGAGGACAGGAAAGATGAAAACTAATGAATGGTTTATTAAAAATTTAGAAGAATTTAAATTTGATACAGAGTTTTTAACTGAAGAGTTGATTATTGAATTTAATGAACAAATTGTAAAACAAATGAAAAAAATGAATCTAAAAAGAGTTGAACTTGCAAAAAAACTTGGTGTTTCAAAAGCATTTATTACAAAATTATTGAATGGTAATTCCAACTTAACAATAAAAACAATGGTTGCATTAGCTAAAGCTTTAGATTGTAAACTTGATATTGATTTATGTCCTTTAGATTATAATTCTATAAAATATTATATACCAAAAATAAATGATATTAATAATTCTGATTTTAAAACTACTATTAAAACTATAGAAGATGAGGATGTTTATGCAGGCATTGCTTAATATTGAAGATTATTTTCTTGAAGAAATTTTAATAAAAACTAATCCAGATTTTAATATAGAAAAAAATATAGAAGGTGAGTTATTTATTGATTTTGATATTTTTAAAAATGATAAAAATCCATTATTATTTAAAATAGTTATGAATATTGAGAGTAATAAAAAATTAGATAATTATCCTTATTATATTATAATAAAACTAAATGGTATTTTTAGTTACCCAAAAGAAGTAGACGAAGAATATGTTCAAAAAACAATTTCATATAATGCTCCTTCAATTTTATATGGTATTGCAAGAGGAATAATATCCCAAATTACTGGTAATTACAATTATGGAAAATTTATTTTACCTTCCATAAATATTATTGAAATTTTAAAAGAAAAAAAGAAAAAGTTTAAATTTAACAATAATATAAAAAAATAAATATAATTATCTTTTAATTTATATTTCAAATTATTTTAATATTAAGAATATTTATGTGAAAATAACAATTTTTAAATAAAAAAATTTTATTACTTTATTTTTTTTAATTTTATTGGTTCAATTTCAAAATGTGTGGATAAAATAAATTTTTAGTTTTTTTTAACAAAATATATACATTAAAAAAAAATTAAAAATACTATTAAACCGATTGAATATGTTTTTATTAAGTGAATATAAAAATTTAAAAATATTTGTAAAAAAGATATACCCAATATCTAATAATAAAGTAACAAGGTTTAAATAATATAATAAAAAAATTAATGAAAACAATAATAAAAGCATAATTAAAAAAAGATAAAGTTTTAAAGATAATGATTAGGTTATGTTAAAAATATAACAAATTACAAGTGGCTTAGAATAATTACCCATACATTATGAAAGAGAACCATTTTATTAATATTTAATTTTTTATTTTATGACTTTTTCAATTTTATTAATATTTAATTTTTTTTAATGTTTTAATTTGTCTTTTCATTTTTTGTAGAGGTAATGGATAATTGTTTTACAGGTTTTTTAAATAAAATTATACCAATAGCCATTAAAATAAAAATTGTCCCATATATTTTTAAAGAATTAGGTTTTTCATTTAAAAAAATATATGCCAATGTTGCAGATATTACAGGTTTTAAAAGATATGAAAATGAACTTAATGATGCTTCAAGAATATTCAAAGCTTTAAAAAAGGTAATATATGCTATACCTGTAATAAAAAAACTAATGTAAATTAATAAGAAAATATTATTAAAATTAATGGTAAAATTAAAAACTGGAACTTTAAAAATATTTAGAACTATAAAAAATATAATAGATGAACCTAAAAATGATATTGTTTGAAAGACAAGTGTATCTATTTTAAATAAAATCTTTTTAACTAAAACTGTATACAAAGCAAAACTAAAAGATGCTATAATTCCAAAAACAATCCCTTTAATGCTATCTCCAGGATTATTTGCTAAAAGAATTAATATAATTCCAGTAGTTCCAGATAATAAAGCAAATATTTTTTTTAATGTTATTTTTTCTTTCAAAATGATAGGTGCAAGGAAAATAACAAAAATTGGATTAGCACTCACTAAAATAGCAGAAGTAGAAGAACTTGAGTATTTTACTGAAACCTGTAACAAGGACATTGCAATAATAGAATTAATTGCTCCGATTGAACTAATTATTAATATAGTTTTGAAAGGTAATTTTAATAAATATAACTTTTTTTTAATAGCAAGTATTAATAAAAGAAAAATTCCACCAAAAAAGAATCTTAAAAAAGTTAGTTGAAAAGGATTAAATGTAGAAGAAAATGGTTTAGTAACAACTTCTATTGTACTGAAAAAGAAGATTGTTATAAAAAAATAAAGCCATCCTTTTTGATATTCAGTGATAGTAAACTCCTGAAGATCTCTTTTAAATAAAATATACTTTTAAAATATACTTTTTTGTTTTAAAATTTTTTTAAAGGAATAATCTATTATTGTTCAATTAAAAGAAATAAAACATAAATAAAAAAAAACATAAATAAAAAAAACATAAAGAAAAAGCATAAAGAAAAAACGAAAAAAGATAAACTAAAAACATTAAAAAGGATTAAAAAATTTGGATAAAAATGAATAAGAAAAAATGATATATATTATAAAAAAATGTGAAAGGAAGAGTTGTTTGTTTTAAAGTAATATAAAGGTAAATTCAAATAAAAAACTATTAAAATAATTAATAAAATAGAGATTTTAATCTTTTAAAAAAATTTAAAATTGATAATTTAATATATTATAATAATCTTTTTTTATAAGTTTGAAAATCCTGTTTATAAAATATATAGCTTTAATTAAATAGAAATTAAAAAATAAAATGGAAAAAATATGGAAAAATATAAAAATATATATATTTACAAATATTTAAAAAATAAATTAGAAGATAATGATTTTAATAGAACTTTAATTAAAAAAGAGGATTTTATTGCAACAGAAGAACCATTAAAAATTTATATTAATGGTAATTTACATTCAATTACAATGAGAACCCCAGATAAAGAAGAGGATTTTAATTTTGTTTATGGATATCTTTTTACAGAAGGGATAATTGATTCAAAAGATGATATTGAAAAAATTGAATTCTGTTTGAATGAGGATAATAGAATAAATGTCTTTCTTTCCAAACAAAAACTAAGAAATATAAATTTTTCAAATAACATAAATAATACAAAAGACTCCAGATATAAAATAAATCAATCCAGTTGTGGAATATGTGGTAAAATTGATATAAATTCGAATATTAATATATTAAAAAAAGTTAGTAATAATATAAAAATAGAAATTGAGCGGCTATATTACTTAAAAGAAAAATTTGAAAAGAATCAAAAAGTTTTTAAAATAACTGGAAGTATGCATTCTGCATCAATTTTTGATAAAAATTTAAAGTTGCTTTCTTTTTCAGAAGATATTGGAAGACATAATGCTCTGGATAAAGCAATTGGAAAAATAATCAGAGATAAGGAGAATAGCGTAAATATTAAAAGTGGTTTGATATTGTTTTTGTCTTCAAGGGTTAGTTTTGAAATGGTAACAAAGGCAATAAGAGCAAATATTGAGTTGATTGTTGCAATATCCTCAATAACAACTTTTGCATATGATTTAGCAAAAAGATTTAATGTTACTTTAATCGGATTTTTTAGAGACAAAGGTTTTAATATTTATACAGGTAAGAATAGAATTAAGTTTTGATAAAGGTTTATATTTTCCCTTCTCGAATCCTTTCAGCAATTAAAATTAAATTTCTTAAATCTTCTTTTGTATCAGCTTTTAACCAGTTTTTAATAAAATCCTTATTTTGAAAAATTTGAGCAATTGCCATTAAAGATTGTAAATGAAAATTTCTTTCATCTTTTGTACCAGCTAATGCAAAAACAATTTTAACTCTATTATTTGCTTTTGGAAAAAAGATCCCTTTTTTCGATCTTATTAATATTATATCAAATTTATTATTGCCTGGAACTATTATATGTGGAATAGCAAGTCCTTCATGAATTGCAGTTGTTGAATCATTTTCTCTTTCATATAGTAAATTTAAAATATCATCCTCTTGAAGGTTAAATTTTTTTGCGAATGTATTTGCAATTAATTTAAAAAGTTCATCTAATGAAATTTCATTTTCAATATCAATAATTGGAGCTTGTTTTATAATTTTATCAAATCTATCCTCAATTATGTTATCCCTTTGTCTTAAAATATTTCTTAATTCACTTGTTAAGTTATCAGACTTTATCTCTTTTGATGTTATTCTTTCAACTATATGGATTAAAGCAGACTCTTTTGTGTTTCTGGATTTAGAATATAAAATATACCATAGAAAAGAGCCAATAAAAAATATTCCAGTAATAATTAATGGTATTTTACCCATTTCAATTATCAGTGCAATATAAAAAATTGTTCCTAAAACGTATAAGTAAGGATATAAAGGAGCTTTGTAAGAAGGTTTATATGAAACAATTTTGCTTTCGCGCATTAAAATTACAGAGATATTTACAAATGCAAAAAGGATCAACATCATTGTTGAAGCAACTTTTACCAGTGATTCAGTATCTAAAAAAACTATAATAAGTATCATAAAAAGAGATGTGAAAATTATAGAAATATAAGGGGTTCTAAATTTTGAAGAAATTTTTGAAAAAAAATCAGGTAAAAGGTTATCTTTTGCCATGGCCATAGGTGTTCTTGAAGCAGAAAGAAGCCCGGCATTTGCAGTTGTTAAAAAAGCAAGCAAACCAGCTACCATTAAAAGTATATAACCAATTTGTCCTGAAAATCTTAATGCTCCTTCTGAAATTGGAGTGAGAGTAGAAGAAAAGTCTGTTTTATTTAATATCCCTACAGTTACAAAAACAACAAGAACATAAATTATTGAAACAATAAAGAAAGCTAAAAACATCCCTTTTGGTAGAGTTTTTCCAGGGTTTTTAACTTCTTCAGCAATTGATGCAATTTTTGTAAGGCCACCATAAGATATGAAAATCATTCCTGTAATAGTATAAATACTTCTATACCCACCTATCTTGAATGGAGTATAATTATTTATATCTATATGGTTAAATCCCAGAAATATATATGCAGATAAGATAAAAAGTAAAAATGTAACAAGTATAAATTGAAATTTACCACTTTCTTTTACACTTAAAATATTTAGTATTGTAAAAAAAATTGTAAAGGAAAGGGCAATTATTTTTATAGTATCCTGAGTATATATTCCTACAAGAGGTTCCAGAAAAATACCTATTCCTACTAATGCAAAAGCGCTTTTCAAGCTTATTGAAAACCAGTTAGCTAATCCTGCAAAAGTTCCAAATAAAGATCCAAAACTTCTATGTATAAAAAAATAGGTGCCTCCAGCTTTAGGCATAGCTGTAGCAAGTTCTGTTTGAGCAAACATTGCTGGAACTACAAGCAAACTTGCAAAAATATATCCCAGTATAATTGATGGACCTGCTTTTAAATATATTATTGATGGAAGTACAAATAAACCTGAAGATATCATTGCGCCACTTGCTATACTAAAAACTACAAGTAACCCTAAATCTTTTTTAAATTCTTTGTTTTTTTTATTTGTACTTTTGGTTTTCATTTATTTATTCCTTGTTTTTATTATTTTTTAACTCAACAGTAGTATGGGGATAAGGAATTACAATACCTTCCTTTTCAAACCTTTTATAAATATTTTTTATAAATAAATGCTTTACTTCAAAAGAAGTATCTTTAGTTTTAGCTGTAATTCTTACAAATAGGTTAATACTTGAATCTCCAAATTCTTTAAATCTAACTATTGGCTTGTTATTTGTAACTATATCAGAATAATCTTTTATAATTTTATTAGCTTCTTCAATGCATATTTTTTCAACCTTATCAAGATCAGAGTCATAACTTATTCCTATGTCAATATAAACATTTACAAATGCTTCAAAGTATGTATTGTTTTTTATTATTGTTGAGGATAGTTTGTTATTAGGAATAATTATATAATTGTTACTATAATCTTTTATAATTGTATTTCTCCAGTTAATATCCTGAACAAAACCATTTTCACCACTGGAAAGTTCAACATAATCATTTACCTGAATGTTTTTAGAAAGCATAATCTGAATACCAGCAAAAAGATTTGATAAGGTATCCTGTAATGCAAGAGCTATAGCAAGACCACCAACTCCCAATGCTGTAAGGATAGGAGTAATTGAAATTCCAAGATTTTGTAAAAGTAAAAGACCTCCAAAAATCAAAATTGTTATTTTAACAATATTTGAAACAATTGAAGTAGAGGGTAAGACTTCAGCAAGTTTACTTTTTTGATTTTTAATTAAAAAAGTAGAAAAATTAGCAGTAAAGATAGTTATAAAAATAATAGTTATAGAGGATAATAAAGAATTAACAAATTTAACTGTAATTGGATTTAGTGTTAAAATTAATGTAGAAATATATATCCCAAAAATAAAAAAGAGAAAAACAAAAAGGTCTTTTATGGATTTTTCAAATCTTTTTAAAGGTTGTTTAGCTTTTTTAAAAATTCTATTTAATATAAGTTTTCTTAAAAAAATACCCAGAAACAAAAAAAATAATGCTACAATTAAAGGAGGCAAATAATTATATAATGACTTTATTAATAATGAAATATTTTCATTCATACATTCTTAATTTAAATTAAATTAATAAAAAATCAATTGGTTTCAATTTCAAAATAAGTGGATAGAAAAAGTAAAAAAATACAATTAAAAAGCTTTGCAAACATTTTATTTCAATAACATTCTAATATTTTTCAGATTTTAAATAGATTTTTGAAATATACTTAATGATATATTTTATTTAATGATGTATTTAGCTTATTAATTATAAATTGACGAAAATTAAAAAGAGATTAAATTTAATAAAACATTTTATAAAGTTAAAGAAGCAGAAAAAAATAAAAAGGAATAAGAATGAAATTCTTTCCAAAATTTGAAAAATCCAGATCATTATTAGGAATAAAAATAAAAGATTTAGAAGAATTTTTTAAAATATTTCATACAAATAATTTAAAACAATTTAGATTAAAAAGTGGTGAATTTTCTATTACTTTAGAAAAATTTGATAAAGACAAAATTGAAAATTCAAGATATGTTTATAAAGAATTTAAAAATGAAGCTAATGAAACTAAAGAAACTAATAAAAATTTAGACGAAGATAAAACAAATAAAATTTTAGCCCCTATTACAGGTACCTTTTATACTTCTCCTGCTCCAGGCCAACCACCCTTTGTTGAAGTTGGTGATGAAATTGATGAAAATACTATAGTATGTATTATTGAATCTATGAAAGTGATGAATGAGATTAAATCAAATAAAAAAGGAAAGATTAAAAAAAGACTTATTGAAAATGGACAAAAAGTTAAAAAGGGAGATCCTATTTTTGAAATTGAATAAAAATGTAAAAATAGTTTAGGTAGAAAATAAGTTAAATAAAAAATTAAGTTAAATAAAAATTAATATTAATAATTAAATTAAATTAAATTAAATTAAATATAATTACTATAAGTTGAACTATTATTTGAAATAAATTAAATTAAAAATATTACAAATTGCAGGTGATTTATAATAACTATCCATACATTATGAAAGAGAACTTAAATTAAAATTAAAAGTTAAAGTCAAGATTTTTTTTAATTAATAGATAATATAATAAGGTGAAAAAAAATATTTTTCTTTTCTTATTTGTAATTTTACTAATTACCACTTTTATTTCTCAAAATGTTATAATTGATAATTTTGATTTTGTTGTTCAAAGTGAATATGGTACAGTTAACTGGACTAAACATTATTTTGAATCTTCAGGATCTGCAACTTTAAATAAAAATATGAAAAATATTGCATCAAATGAATTAATAACTTTAAAAAAAGCTGAAAATGAAGGATACAAAAACCTTTTTAATCTTATTGTTTATCAATATCTTGATTCTAAAAGTAAAGTTATAGATATGCTAAAATCTAATCCTGATTTAACTCTAAACATTAATAATTATATCCATTTTTCTAGAAAATCTGATATTATATATAAAAGTGATACAAAAGAGATTAAATATTTTCTTCCATTTACTATTGATGATGAAAATGTATATTCATATATTAATCTTGAAAGAAACTATTTTATTAAGATCAATTATAATTCAAAATTTCCTCATACTACAAGATTTACAGGTTTAGTAATAGATGCAAGAGGATTTAATTTAAATCCATGTCTGAAAATGAAAATATTGGATGAGGATAGAAAATTATTTTTCTATTTTGATAATGTGAAATGGCAATATATTCTTAAATATGGATATATAACTTATGTTACTGATCCTTTAGCTTTAAACAAGTTAGAATATGTTATTGGTAAAAAACCTTATAAAATAGCTGCTCTTTCTTCTTTTGGTATAAATAATACTGATCTTATTATATCAAATAATGATATTGATATTTTTTTAGGAAATCCTGATAATGTAAATGTTTTATATGAGGGTAGAATTGTTGTAATTGTTGACAAAAAATAATTTTTATTTAATCTTAATTCACCAAGAAAATTGGTGTATACCTGTATAGTATAATAATAATCATTTGTCTTTATTTTTTATTATTCTGAAGCTAAATTTATATTATGAAAGGGATTTTTTTTTTAATTTTTTAATTTTGATCTTTTATTAAAAGCAAATTTAATATAATAAATAATTATATGAAAATATACTAAGGATATTATAAAAATAATATTGAATATATTATAATGTTAGAAACTTTTTTGGTTCTTTCTTATGTTAATTGTTTTATTTTTGTTTAAATAAAAACATTTTTTAAGTATTTATTTAATAATAACTTTACAGAGTAAAAAAATGGGTAAAAATATTAATTCTTTATTAATGGAAGGAAAATTTAATGAAGCTTATGCTTTAATTGAAGATTCTATATCAAAAGAAAAAAAAGTTGATGATTTACTTTTGCAACATAGAATAATTAAGTATTGGATTAATCATCTTGAAGTTTTAAATAAAATTAAAAATGATTATGAAAAGGGTTTAGCTTATTTAAATGAATGGAGCGAGTTTTTAGTATATGTAGAAAAACATAAAATGCATAATGTTGATGAAATAAATGCTATCCATTATTTTGTTCATAATAAAGCAGTTATCCATTTGTTAAATGCTAAACAAGAAAAAAATACTAATGATATAAGTTTACTTTTAAGTATTGCATATTGTTTTAAAGAGATTGCAAAATATGATGAAGCGATTGAAACATTAAAATATGCTTATAAACTTGATCATAATTCACAAATAATGTTTTTAATGGCAGATTGCTATTATTTAAAGGGTGATATTGAAATAGCAAAACTTTTTTTTAAAGAAGTTTTTTTCTTTGAAAATAGTTTAACATTACTGGATTTTGATGTAATTTCATGTGATAAAATATTTGAAATTATTGAAATTGCTAAAAAAAATGGATTTGAAGAATATGAAGCAATTGAATGGGTCCCTATTTATGGAATTCTTAATAATTTTTTTGATATAAGAAGAGAATTAACTGAACAAGAAATTAATAAAATAAAACAGGAAATTATTGAGCTTGAAAAAATTTATTATGTTGATGTAACTTCAAAATCAAATCTTGAACCAGTTTTGATTAAAAAGTACATAATTTTAGTTGAATATTTTACAATTCAAATTCAGGATAAAAACAAAAGAGAACAGTATTTAAATAAAATTAAAAATATTAATCCTGTTTTATATGAAGAATTAATAAAAAAAATATAAGTTAAAAAAATATTGTGAAATTATAATTAAAGGAGTAAATATGCCAGATATTGTTGCAACAATTACAGATTATTTAAAAGAGGAAAAATGGACAAGAACAACCATATCTGAATTTTCAATTAGTACTTTTGCAAATTATGATAAAATTATTGAAGATATATTTAATAAGGGTGTTCAAACAGAAGTTGTAAATTTTTTGGAAAATTATATAAAACAATCCAGAAATTCAATTATTGCTCTTTATTTTCTTAGTGTAATATTTGCCAGAGATGGTTCTTATGATTCAACTTATGCTGAAAGATTAATTAACATATTTAAAGAAAACCATAAACAGGGAATTATAAAATACTTATGTGAAAAGTATCTTCAATATGGAAATTTTAAAAATATATTAAGTGATTATATTGATATTCTAGAAAAAGAAGGAGTTGAAGAGGAAAAATTAGTTGATTATTGGAAAAAATTGGCAAAACTTGATTATTCAGATATTAAAACAACTAAAAAATTAGCTGAATATTTTGAAAGTCTTGATAATAAAGAAGAAGCAATTTTTTACTATAAAAAATTAATAGAATATTCAATCTTAAAAAAGAATTTTACCAATATTGAAAGCTATTTTAAGAAGTTACTTGAATTAAATGATGAAGATGAAGAATACTTTTTTAGTATTTTAGAAAAAATCAATACCCCTTACAAAGCTATGAGGTTTAAATTAGGTGAAATCCTAATTGATTACTATAAAACAAAAGAAAATTATAAAGTTGTTGTTGAAGGGATAAAACTTATTTATAAATTAATTCCGAATAAATATAAAGACACAAAAGCTATACAATTAAGAGAAGAATTAATTGAAGCATATAGAAAAATCTATAGCAACAATTCACAATTTGAGGTTTGTTTAAAAAGATCTCAATTAAATATGAAATGGAAAGATCTTTATTCAGCTATCGCTATTTTTGAAAAATATATCCCTTTTGATAAAGGAACATGGATTTACCATACAAAAGCAGGTATTGGGTTTATAAAAGATATTGATAATGATTTTTTAGTTATAGATTTTGAAAGTAAAAAAGATCATAGAATGAAAATTGATATGGCTTTAACTTCCCTTAAAATATTGCCTGATGATCATGTTCTTGTTTTAAATAAAACTAAAAAAGAAAAGTTAAATGAAATAATTGAAAAAGAACCAGGAAAATTTGTTAAAATGGTATTAAAAGCTTTAGGTGGAAAAGCAACTTCTACAGATATGAAAAAATTTATTACAGCTAATAAAATTTGTGACCCTAAAAAATGGTCTTCAATATGGGAAAAAGCCAAACATCAGTTAAAAACAGATCCTCTTTTTGCTAAATCTTTGAATAAAAATAATCTTTATATTTTAAGGGATAAACCGGTTTCTTTTGAAGATTCATTACTTGAAGAATTTAAAGCTTATGATAATATTATTGATAAAGCAAAAGTTTGTAGAAGATTTTTAGAAGAAGGAAGTGATTATCAACATGACAATTTTCAAATAATGTTAAAATATTTTCAAAATCTTATTGTTGCAGATTTAGAAGTATCTCCTAATTTTATTCTTTCCTATATTTTTATGCAGGATTTGAAAAAAGTATATCCTGAATTAAATATAACATTACCGTTTAAACCCGATCAATTATTTAGAAATATTGCTGAATATGGGAAATTTTATTTTCCTATTAATGATTCTTTTTTTGAAAAAAAATATTTTACCTATTTAAGAATGTATATAGATGATTGGAAAGAGATAATGGCAAATTATCTTGTTAAATATCCAACAAAATATGTTTTAAATGTTCTTATAAATGAAGGTTGCATTGATTTAATAAATGCAAAGATTAAAGAGGTTGAAAAAGCATATAGGGAAAAACCTCAAACATTCTTGTGGTTTTGTAAAAATTTAATTTTTGCAGATTATGAAATTAATCTTGAGGTTGAAGATGGAGAAATAATTCTTTTGTTAATAAACTTACTTGATTATTCTAATAGAGCTATTATTCAAAAAATTGAATTAGCAAATAATAGAAAGATTTTTAATTCTATTATTGAAATTTTATTTAAAGATAAGGTTTTAGAAAATTTTATTAATTCAACCACTGATAAAGATAAAGTTAAGAAAATGGCTTCAATGTTCTTTAGAATTAAAGATATGAAAGAAGAATATATAAGAGAATTTAAAGTAATTCTTTATAATAAATTTCCAGAGATTCTATCTGTCCATGGAGAAAAAGAGGTTGAAGATAAAAATACTTTTTACTCTACAGCTCAATCAATAGAAGAGAAGAAAGCTTATTTACAACGTCTTATATCTGTTGAAATTCCAACTACAAATAAAGAGATGGCTTTAGCAAAAGAAAAAGGGGATTTAAGAGAAAATGCTGAATATATTTCAGCAAGGGAAAAGTTACAACATTTGAATGAAGAAGCTGCTTTATTGCAGGGAGAAATAAATAATGCTATTGCAATTAATCCTAAATTAGTTAAAACTGATAAGGTTAATATTGGTACTAAAGTCAAAATTCATATTGAAGAAGATAACAAAGATATTGAATATACAATCCTTGGTAAATGGGATGTGGATTTAACCAAAAATATTATTTCTTATGAAACTACTATTGGACAAATATTATTAGGTAAAAAGGTTGGAGATTCTTTTAAAAATCCATCAGATAAAAAAACATATATGATTAAAAGCATAGCAAAAGCGTTATAAAAAAAGAAATTTTTTTTATTTAATTATCTAAAGTGAAAAGATTAAAAAGATATAATTAATATGAAATTATAAAGATATAATTAATATGAAAAAGAAATTACCAATTTTAGATATAATAATCCCTTTAATACTAATTGGAATTTTGGTCTGGATTTATTTTCATTTTAATCTGGCATCTTACTTGAATTTAGATTATTTTTTAACTCAAAAAAACTATTTTGATAATTATGGTATTAAAGGGATTTTAATTATTCTTTTGATTTATGCATCAGTTGGGTTTATTTATATTCCAATAGCATTTTTATCTTTGTTTTCCGGGTATTTATATGGAACTTTATTAGGTGGAATTGTAGCCTATATTGGTTCCATTCTAAATATAATGGTAGCATTTTTATGGGCAAGATTTCTTTTAAAGAAATTTTTTATTAAAATAAAAAATAAAGTGAAAGTTTTACAAAAAACATCGGCAGCTTTAGAGAAAAATTCAAAAAGTTTTATTTTTTATTCAAGATTGTTTTTTATTACCCCATACAATGGTTTGAACATTGTTTGTGGGATTTCAGATATTAATATAAAAGACTATTTTTTATATTCAGCTGCAGGATCAACAGTTCAAGCTTTTTTCTACAGCTACATGGGAAATGCGGTTGAAGATATTATAAGTGGAAAAGATATAACAAAACAATTAGTAATTACATTATTAATATTAGCTGGTTTTGTTGCTTTTGTTAAAATTGGAAAAAAGTTTTTTAAATAATGATTTTCTGGTTTTTGATACCTTTTCTTTAAAAGATTCACTTTTTTGTTCTAAAAATCCAATTTTTCTTAACTTTTTATATCTTTGTTCAATTAGTTCTGAAGTGTTTAGGGTTAAAAGTTGCATAAGTGTATTGTGTAATTGTTTTTCAAGATGTTTAAATCCATAGTTATGGTCAATATGTAACCCTTTACCTTCTGGTATTATATAATCAATAATTTCTAATTTTAATAAATCACTTGCTGTTAATTTTAAAGATTCTGCAGCAACTTTAGCTTTTGAAGAATCTTTAAATAAAATTGAAGCGCAACCTTCTGGTGAAATAACTGAAAAGATTGAATTTTCCATCATTATTATTACATTTGATACTGATAATCCTAAAGCTCCACCTGAGCCACCTTCCCCTGTTATAACTGTTATAGTTGGAACTTTAAGAGCAGAAAATTCATATAAATTTCTTGCAATAGCTTCAGAAATACCATGCTCTTCTGCATCAATACCACAATAAGCCCCTGGTGTATCAACAAAAAATAGTATGGGTCTTTTAAATTTTTCAGCCTGTTTTGCAAGCCTATATGCTTTTCTATACCCTTCCGGATGAGGCATTCCAAAATTGTAAGTTATATTGGATTTTAAATCTTTTCCCTTTCTTGTACCTATTACAGTAACAGGAATACCTTTGAAATATCCAATTCCACCAATTATAGCTTTATCATCACTATACAATCGATCACCATGAAATTCAATAAAGTCTCTTATAAGAAAATTAATAAAATCCTGAGGTTTAGGTCTTTCAATTTTTCTTGATAAATTTACTTTTTCCCAGGCAGATATTTGCTGCTCATTATTAGTTAAGAATTTATTATCTAAAGAGGTTTGATTGTTATTTAATTTTTTTTCAATCTGTTCTATTTCAGGAATTAAATCTGGTTTTTCTTTTTTTAAAATTTTTTTTATTTCATTTATTTTTTTAGTTACCTTTTTTTTGTCCATTAATTTTCCTTTATTCTCTTTATTAAAGATTATGTTCTAAAAACTTTTTTTTAAATCAATTATGTATAATTGTGAATTTTTAAAATTTTATATAGAGTTGTTTTCATTTCATGTCTATTAATAATTTTATCAATATACCCTTTTTCAAGTAAAAATTCAGCTCTTTGAAATCCTTCAGGTAACTTTTGCTTTATCGTTTGTTCAATTACTCTTGGTCCTGCAAATCCAATTAAAGCTTTTGGTTCTGCTAATATTATATCACCAAGCATTGCAAATGATGCAGAAACACCACCAGTTGTAGGATCAAGTAATACAGTGATATAAAGATTACCCTGATTGGAAAATCTTTTAATTGCAGCTGATGTTTTTGCCATTTGCATCAATGATATTACACCTTCTTGCATTCGTGCTCCACCAGATCTTGTAAAAAGGATAACTGGTAGTTTTTTTTCAATTCCTCTTTCAAATAAAAGAGTTACTCTTTCTCCAACAACTGAACCCATTGATCCCATCATAAATTCAGTATTCATAATTCCAATTAAAGTAGAAATCCCATTAATTTTGCATTTACCTGTAGTGATTCCTTCATCAATATTTTTTTGATACAATGTTTCAACTTTTTCTCTATATTTTGGAAAATTTAGGGGGTCAATTGTTTTAAGATTATCAAAAAGTGGAACAAAACTATTTTTATCACAAATGATTTCAATCCATCTTTTGTTTGGAATTCTGTGATGATATCCACATTCAGGACAAACCCCTAAATTTGCATCCAGTTTTCTTCTATATATAATTTGTTTACATCCAGGACATTGTACAAAAAGATTGTCAGGAAGGTTAGTTTTTTTCTTTTTGTTTTTAGGGGTGAATAATTTTTTTATTAAATCTGGTAATAAATTATCCATAAACTTCCTTATTTATTTTATTGTTTTTTATAAAATAAACATTAAAATAAAAGATTAAAAATAAATTATTATATTATTTTTTGATATTATATTTTTTTATTATTTTTTTATTATTTTTTTATAAAAAATAAATTTTTTATAAGTAATATTTTAATTTTATATTTTAATTTTATATTTTAATTTTAAAAATATTTTTATTGATTAATAAATTAATTATTTATTATACTATTTTAATAATGTTTTTTCAATAAAATTTATTGAGTAATTACCTTTCAAAAATTGTTCTTGAAATAGTATTTTAAGTAAAAACTCTTTATTTGTTTTAATACCATTAATTTGAAGTTCCTTTAATGCTCTAATCATTTTAGCAATTGTTTCCTCTCTGGAATTATCAAAAGCAATAATTTTAGCAATCATTGAATCATAGTAAGGGGATATTGTATAACCTGCATAAATATGGGAATCAATTCTAATCCCAGGTCCACCTGGAAAAATTAAATTATTAACTTTACCTGCAAAAGGCATAAAATTTTTTGATGGATCTTCTGCATTTAACCTACATTCCATTGCATTACTATAAAATTTAATATCCTGTTGTTTGTATCTTAATTTTTCACCTGCAGCAACCCTTATTTGTTCTTTTATCAAATCTATATGTGTAGCAACTTCTGTAACAGGATGTTCTACCTGAATTCTTGTATTCATTTCCATAAAAAATAGATTTCCATCTTCATATAAAAATTCAACAGTCCCAGCATTATGATAACCTATATTTACAAGAGCTTTTGTTATTTTTCTCCCTATTTCATCTCTTTTTTTTGTAGTTAAAACAGTTGATGGGGTTTCTTCAATTATTTTTTGCTTTCTTCTTTGTGTTGAACAGTCTCTTTCTCCAAGATGAATGCAGTTTTTATGCTCATCAGCTAATATTTGAAATTCAATGTGTTTTGGGTTTTTGAAAAATTTTTCTATATACATATTTGGATCTTTGAAAGCTATATGAGCTTCATGTGATGCTTCTTGAAAAACCTGAATAAAGTCTTCTTTTTTTTCAATTACCCTTATTCCTCTTCCTCCACCACCTGCAACTGCTTTAATAATTACAGGGAATCCAATTTCTAAAGCAGCTTTTAATGCTTTATGAGCATCAGTGAAGGTTTCTTCTGGACCAGGTATAACAGGCACATCATTTTGTTTCATTATTTTTTTAGCTAAAGCTTTTTGTCCTAATTTTGAAATTGAATCAGAATTTGGGCCAATAAATTTTATACCAGAATCTTCACAAATTCTTGCAAATTCAGGATTTTCAGATAAAAAACCAAATCCTGGATGAATTGCATCCACATTTTTTAATAAAGCTGCTGATAAAATATTATTAATATTCAGATAACTTTTGATTGATTGAGCTGGTCCAATACATACAGAATGATCTGACAATTTAACATGTAATGATTCTTTATCAACTTCAGAATATACTGCAACGGTTTCTATTCCTAATTCGTGACATGCTCTGATTATTCTAACTGCAATTTCACCTCTATTTGCAATTAAAATTCTATTAAACATATTTACCTCATTTTTTTTATTGTTTTACAAAAATTTTTTTTAAATCTATTTTTAAATTTATAATCTTACAATTAAAAATTTAATTATTTTTTTCATTGTAATTATCACTTTATTGTTATTAATTATTTGAAATGTTATTTTGTTTTTTTTATTAAATAATTTTTATTTTAAATAGAGGGGTTCCAAATTCAACAGGTTGTTCATTTTTTACCAGTTTTTCAATAATTTTTCCTTCAACTTCTGATTCTATTTTATTCATAACTTTCATTGCTTCAATAATACATAAAACCTGTCCTTTAGAAATATTATCTCCAACTTTAACAAATGGTGGTTTACCTGGAGCTGGAGCTTCATAAAAAGTTCCAACTATAGGTGAAGTAATAACTTCAATCCCCTCTTTATCTTCTTCTTTTTCAGTTATTCCTTCTACAATTTGTTCATTTGGTTTTCTTTCTGTTTTAGTTTGAGTTTGATCATTATTTTCATTTTTAGCAAAATTTTCAATAATTTCTGAAGATGCTTTATTAGATAAGGTTTTTGTTAGTTCAGTTAAATAATTAGTATCTATCTTCTTACTTTTAGAAAGTTTTATTTCCAGTTCTTTATTTTTTAATTCAAGCTCTTCAATATTTAATTCAGAAAAAGCTTTTAGTATTTCTAAAATATCTTTATTTTCCATTAATTCCTCCAAAATTTATATCTAATTGTTTTAAATATTATTGACTGATTGATAAAATAAAATTGGAAAAAGTCAAGTAATTTAAATTTAAATTTCATCACAGTTTCATTTGTTATTCATAATTACTTCATAATTAGGAATAATATTACTAATGAGGGGAAGAAAAATCCTCTTAAATAAAAATTAAATTTTTGGGAGCAAAAAAATGAAAAGAAGAACAAATTTAGTAATTAGTATTTTATTGGTAGTTAGTTTATTGATTGGTGTAAGTTTAAGTGTATTGGCTGATAGTGGTTATGGAAAAGCTTCCGGTAAAGATATGGGGATTGAAGCAAAAATATCTACTTCTGACTGGAAAGTTTTTTATCCAGCTTTAAAAAACTATATTGATCAAATCAAAAGTTTGCTTGATAAACAGGTAGAAATTGGAATTATTTCAAAATATCAAGCTCAAGGGATGAAAGATGAACTTGATACAAATTTTAAAAACATATCAAAAACAAGAACAATTAAAGTAATGCCAGGTTATGGTGGTATGGGAAATATGTATGGTAAAAATGGTAACCCTATGAATGGAAATACTATGATGGGGAATAGACAAAACAAAGGAAACAGACCTGGATACAGAAATTCACAAAACATGGGTGGAAATAAAGGATATGGTTATAACTATAATTCTTTTAAATTAACAGATTCACAATGGAACAGTATTTTACCTGCATTAAAGAATGTAGAAAATGCTAAAAATGAATTGTACAAAGCTATGCTTCAAATTGGATTAATTACTCAAACACAATATGACAATATAATAAAAATCTCTAAAGATAACTTTAACAGTTTAATAGACTCAAAAGTAGTTAGACCATTTTTTGGAATGATGCCAATTATCCACATGGCAGACTAAATTAAATTTATAATACTAAGAAAAAATGCAATCAATTATAGTAACTACAGATAAAATTTTAAAGGAGGGGCTGTCCTGATACTTAAGGGACAACCTCTTTTTTATTTTCTAAGTAATATTTTCCAATAATAAGTTATACTTTTCATTAAAAGGAAAGATTTTTTATAAATTTTGATATTTTCCATTATTTAATTGACAATCTATTCTTTTGCTATAATTAATTCAAATAAAAAATAATTTATCTTTTGCTATAATTTATTCAGATGAGAAATAGTTTAAGATTTTAAAAAGGATATCTATGGATAAATTTACTGGTAATAAAGAAATAAAAAGTATTAAAGAGATAAGAAATAAAAAAAAAAATAAATCTCTAACTTTATTCTTAAAGATTTCTTCTTTTCAAATATTAGCCATGTTTAGAAGAGGTCTTTTTTATTCATATCTTTCTATATATTTAAGATTTTATCTAGGGTTATCTGTTACACAGACAACTTTAATGGCGACATTACCAATGATTTTCAATTCCTCTTTTCAGATGTTTGTATGGGGAAAAGTATCAGATAGATATCAATTAAGAAAAACTCTTATAATTATTGGAGAAACTATAGCTGGAATTTTAACATTGATTATCTGGTATTTGCACTATATATCTAACAATAAAATTGTTTCAGGTTTTATTATTATAGGAGGGCTTGCTTTTATTGAAATATTCTGGTCAATGTCAAATGTTGGTTGGACTGCTATGATTTCAGATTTTTATAAAGAACATGAAAGAACTTCTATTCAAGCAAAATTAACTTCTTTAGGTGGAATAGGGAGAATTATAGGTGTTCTTATTGGGGGAATATTATATAATGGAGCAGGAAATTATTTTGATGGATGGGGATTTTATAAAGGTTATCTTTTCTTTTTTGCTTCATTTGTCATGATAGTGTCAACTATTCCAATTTTTTTTATTCCTGAAGGGGGAATATATAAAGAAAATGATAGTAATAATCCTACTAATATAAATAAAATAAAAGATGCAAACAAAAAAAATAAAAAAAAGGTTAAAATTAAAAAAGATCAATATTTTGAAAAAAAGAAATTAAATAGTTTAAATGAAAATAACTTATCAAAAAATGAGGAAAAGATTTCTTATAATCTATTTTTATTATTTTTAATAGCCTTAACATTTATTAATTTTGGAAGAAACTCTATAGCACAGATAAAGACACAATATTTGTTTTTGAAAAGTGGTTTCAATGTTTCAAGTATAACTTTAAGTTATATTGTTAATATGCAATCTCTAGCAACTATATTAACTGGATTTTTAATTGGAAAAGCTTCACAAAAAATAAACGATGAAATTTTGCTTTTGTCAGGTGTCTTATTAACTATGCTTCATCTTATAGGATTTGCAGCAGCTTTAAAGTTATGGCAAATTTATGTTTTTAATTTTATTGCTGGAATTGCAGAAGTAATAATTATTTCGTCATCATATACAATTGTATCAATTTTGATTCCACCAATTAAAAGAGCCAGATTATTTGCAATATATAATGCAACATTTTTTTTAAGCTGGGGTTTAGCAGGTACATTTTTTGCTGGACCAGCTGTTGATTTCCTATTAAAAAAAGGGTTAACCCAGAATATAAGTTACAGGTTTTCATTTATTATTGGTTTTTTAATTACATTAATAGGATTATTAATATTTATTTTATTTATTAAAAAGAAAAAATATCATGCTATAAAATAAAAATTAAATAAAAGCAAAAAATATTGTTTAAATAAACGTACTAAAAATAGAACTTATGCAAAATGCAAAAAATATCATTTAAATAAAATAAATAAAAAAAATTAAAAACTTTAATAAAGTTTAATTTATTTTGTAAAAAAATATGATATTTTCTTGTTAATTAAGATATGATATTTATGTAATTAAAAGGTATTTTAATATTTTTTGACTAAAAAATTTAATTAAAAAATTGAATAAATTTTTCAAGGAGATTCTATGATTTTAGTTATTGGTGGAGCAGGTTATATTGGTTCTCATATTTGTAAAATGCTATCAAAGAATGGATATGATGTTCTTGTTTATGATAATCTATCAGCAGGGCATAAAGAATTTATTAAATGGGGTGAATTTGTTAAAGGTGACCTTGCAGATAAAGAACTACTTAATAAAGTATTTGAAAATTATAAAATTGATGCTGTTATGCATTTTAGTGCTTTTATATTTGTTGGGGAATCTGTCAAAAATCCATATAAATATTACCATAACAATGTTGCAAATACATTAAATTTATTAAATACAATGTTAAACCATAATGTAAAAAATTTTGTATTTTCCTCCACAGCTGCAGTTTATGGGTTACCAGAAAATATTCCAATAGTAGAAAATGAGATTTTGAATCCAATAAATCCTTATGGCAGATCTAAACTTATGGTAGAACAGATTTTAAAAGATTTTTCCAATGCTTATGGGTTAAATTATGTTTCATTAAGATATTTTAATGCAAGTGGCGCAGATCCAGATGGAGAAATTGGGGAATGGCATAATCCAGAAACTCATTTAATCCCTTTAGTTCTGGATGCAGCAATTGGTTTTAGAGAAAATATTAAAATATTTGGAACTGATTATGATACTTTTGATGGTACATGTATAAGGGATTATATACATGTAAATGACCTTGCATCTGCTCATATTCTTGCATTAGAATATTTACTTGAAAAAACAAATAAAAATAGAAACAGTGAACCAGTTAAAGAGATTTTTAATCTTGGTAATGGTAAAGGTTTTTCTGTACGACAGATAATTGATCTTGCTAAAAAAATTACAGGAAAGGATTTTAAAGTTATTGAAACAGAACGAAGAGAGGGAGATCCTCCTATTTTAATAGCATCTTCTGAGAAAATAAAAAAAGTTCTGGGATGGAAACCTGAATTTGACTCCCCTGAAATTATAATTGAAACTGCATGGAACTGGCATAAGATTCTTTATGAAAGATATAAAAAAAAGTAGATAAGAATCTTTTTTCAAATATAATTAGTGGTTTATTTGGATGTGATTGTTCAAGAAAAAAATTAATTTAGAAACAGATTGAATCATAAAAAGAGGGGTTATAATGTTAATGAAATTGCTATTAATTTTTATCCTTTTAGGTGGAGCAGGTTTTGTAACATTATGGGTTAGAAATTTAATTAATGGGGAAAAAAAAATTTCCTGTAAAAGCATGTCAGTTGTTTGTATAACAATGTTTTCAATATTAGTTTTGTCGTATATAATTGTTCATTTTTTAAATCATTAAATTTTTTATATTTTTCTGCATTTTTATAATACTTGAAGTTCTTGCATGAATATATTTTAAAATATAATATGTATATTCAATTACCTTTTTTAAGTCCTTTAAGATAAATATTTTGTAGTCTTTTTATCTTTATTTAAAAATATTTACTTATTTCAAAATATTAAATTTAAAATTTATATTGACATTAATTTAACGATATGTTTAATAAAACATACGGAATAATAAAATGGAATATATATATTTAACAACAACATTACCTTATGCAAATTCAATACCTCATATTGGTCATGCACTTGAATTTATTCAAGCTGATGCTTATTCCAGATTTTTTAAGTATTATTATGGAGAAAAGAATGTATTCTTTAATGTTGGATTGGATGAACATGGTTTAAAATTATATAATACAGCAATAAAACATAATGTTACCCCTGTAGAATTAATAAGCGACTTAAGAATAAAATGGATTGATTTTTGTTCAAAATTTAATATTAATTTTGATGTTTTTTATGAAACATCAGATAAAAAACATTATACAGGTGTTAAAAATATTTGGAAAAAATGTTTATCAAATAATGACATTTATAAAAAGCAATATAGTGGTCTTTATTGTGTAGGATGTGAATCTTTTTTAAAAGAAAAGGATTTAGTTGACGGATTATGTCCAGATCATTTAATTAAACCTATATTGTATTCCGAAGAAAATTATTTTTTCAGATTATCAAAATATAAAAAAGAAATACTTGATTACATTAATAATAATGAGGATTTCATTAAACCATATTCTAAACGTATTGAACTAATTAATTTTGTTACTTCTATGGAAGATATTAGCATATCCCGAAACAGAAATACTGTACCCTGGGGTATCCAGGTCCCTAATGATCCAACTCAAACAATATACGTTTGGTTTGATGCATTGACAAATTATATTCAATCAATTGGTTATAATATAAACAATGATAATTTTAATAAATGGTGGCCTGGATATCAATTTTGTGGACCAGATAATTTACGTTTTCAAGGTGCTATCTGGCAAGCAATCTTATGTTCTTTGAATTTAAAATTTTCAAAAAAAATATTAGTTCATGGAACAATTTTAGGACCTGATGGCAGAAAAATGTCTAAAACATTAGGTAATATTGTGTCACCATTAGAACAATATGAGAAATATGGTTGTGATCCTATTCGTTTTTATATGTTAGGGTTCTTACCTACCTATAAAAATTGCTCATATAGAGAAACTGATTTAGTAGAATATTATAATTCATTTTTGGCTAATAGTTATGGAAATTTGATTAATAGATTAATCCATTTAAGCAAACAAAGGTCAATAAATTATAATAAAAAATGTGTTTCTGATAATTTTATTAAGAAAATTAATGATTTTACAAAAGCGGTCAAGCAATATTATTTAGATTTCGAGTTAAATTATGCAGTTAAACAAATTAACGAAATTGTAATGTTTGGGAATCAATATTTTAATAAGAATGAACCATGGAAACAAGAAAAAAATCAGGCAGAGAAAATTTTGGTTAATATTGCATACTTAATTAAGAAAGTAAATGAATTGTATTATCCAATTATTCCTGAATCATCACTTAAAATCAAAAACATATTAAATAACAAAGAACAAAAAATTATCTTTCCACGATTAAAAAAAATATAATGGTTTTTAATATGATTAAAAACATGGAGGGTCACATTATAAAAATAAGTATAATAATGGAATTACACATTTTTTAGAACATATGTTTTTTCGCAGTTCAATAAAAATAAAAAGTCAGCTAATGTTATATAATCTAATAGAATTTTATTATCAGTGACGATAAAGAGCTTTTGAAAGATTATAATACACTATTAGGGTTTGAAAAAGACAATTACTCTAAATCATCAAGAATTGGAACATTATTTTATACTAAAGATGTTATTCAAAAAATATTGGATTTTGTTAGCCAATAAAGATTATTAAAATAAGGGAATATAAAAAAAATTTTTCAATTTTTACTACTTTAGTTATTTTAAATTGTTTAAAAAAATACAATAGTAAATATAATTTGTTCAATTAACAAATGATTTATTGTTTTTAGTTTTAAATTAGTTATATTTTTTTTGATGTGTATAAAATAATTAATTTTCTTATACTTTATTATAATAGTTTCTTAAATTTATTTATAAAAAATAAAAATTTTTTTATATGAAAGATAGCATATAAGTTACAAAGGTCAGTAAACATGAAAAAATATAAAATTGTTACATATCTACCTCAGGAGTATATTGAAACAATGATGGAGGAATTAAATCAAGTAATTACACCTATTTTTGAAGGATATGATTTTGTTTTTTCTTATTACAAAGTAAAAGGCACATGGAGACCTTTAAAAGGTTCTAAACCCTTTTCTGGTAAAATAGGACAAATAAGTAGAGAAGATGAATTTAAACTTGAATTTACTATACTTGAAAGAGATTTGAAAAAGGTTATAGAAAAAATTATGAATATTCATCCTTATGAAAAACCTGTTATTGATATATATCAAGTTTTTATTTTTGAGGATATTATTTAGTGAATAGATATAAAATAAATAAATTAATTTATAACAAATGATATATACTATAATTATTAAAATAGCTATAATTAAAATTAACTAATAATTTTTAGATTATTGAATTATTTTGTACAGTAAATTATGTATTGTAAGAATTCTTTTGTAAATAACTTTAATATCAAAATTTGAATGGTGTTATTATTTATTTCACAGAAATGCTAAAAAACATTTCTTCATTTTACTTGTATATTTTATATTTAATAATTAATATTTTATAATTAATAATTATTTTTATCTTACAATTAATTTTATAAAACTTCCAAATAAAAAATGTCCCCCTACCTTTCTGAATTAACCTATAAATTAAACTGTTGACAATTAAAAATAAATTATATAATTGATAGTTCTGTATAAATTCTTATATAAATTAATAAATAAAATATGAAAAATAAAATAAATTTTAAAAATTTTTAAAATAAGGGGAAAAATATGAAACAAATCGAAAACTATAAAAAATTACATGTAAGTAACTACACAATAATAACAAAAATTAAAAAAATTAATAAGTATTTACTTTTACACGGGTTTAGTGGAGCTATTTCTTTAGTTTCAGAAAGACTTGGAAATATTTTGATTAATAATAAGATTGAACAATTGAACAAAGATGAGATAGATTATTTTAAATCAAAATATTTTATAACAGATAAAACTTTATTTGAAGAAAAAGAAGAATTAAAAAAAGCATATAACAAATTTGAAAAGATTTATAAAAAAGGTGCAGGCTTTCTTTTAATATTTAGTTATAATTGTAATTTTAGATGTCCTTATTGTTATGAAAAAAATTTATTAAGAAAAGGAAAAGATTGGTTAAATAAAAAAATGGATAGGCAAAATATAGATAAAGCAATTGAAGTGATGAAGGAACTTGATAAAGATGCTAAATCCATCTCTTTTTATGGTGGTGAACCACTTATGAAAGAAAATTATGATATTGTTGAATATGCAATTGAAAAACTTAAGGAAAATGGATTTACCCATTTTGATGCAATTACTAATGGTTATGATCTTGAAGTATATGAAAAATATCTTGGCAATACATTTAAGTTTTTTCAAATAACAGTTGATGGTCCAGAAAAGATTCATAATAAAAGAAGATTTTTAGAAGGTGGAAAACCTACATTTAATAAAATAATTGAAAATATTAACCTTGCATTGGATAAAGGTGTTAGAATATCAGTAAGAATTAATATGGATAAAACAAATGTTTCAGGGATAGAAGAATTAAAAGAGATATTTGATAAAAAGGGATTTTTGAAAAATAAAAATTTTTCATTTTATATATCTCCTGTTGATGGTAAAGATAAGAAAAATTATTTTACAAATCATGAATTAAAAACAGAGATTGAAAAAAGATATTCAAATGAAAAGTTTGATATAAATTCTGCACATAAAAATATATTTAATACCTTATATGGTTCATTAAAAACAAAATCACCATATATGTTTAAAATATTATCCTGTTCAGCAAATTCAAGTATGTATATATTTGATCCTTTTTATGATATATATCCATGCTGGGATTTAGTTGGTGAGAAGGAGTTTGTAATTGGGACATATAAAGATGGATTGAAGTTTAATGATAATAAAGGTTACTGGCATAATAGAGTTGTAAAAAATATGGAACAATGTTTGGAATGTAAATATGCTTTAATTTGTGGAGGAGGATGCAGTGCTAGAGCATATAGAAGAACAGGTACCATATTTTCAAAAGATTGTGAAGAAATTGAAAAATATTTTCCAGAAATTGCAAATAAAGCAGTAATTCAATTTTTAAATGAAAAAGATAATGATAAAATTATTATAACTAATAATGATAATAATATAAAAAAAAATAATAATGATAAAAAGTTAGAGAAAAAAGAAGAAGTAAAAGAAAAATAACTTACTAATCCTTTTAAGTGGCCACTTTAAGGATAAATTAATAAAATAAAAGTAGTGGAGGTTCTTTATGAGTAAAGAAATTATGGATCTAACAGAAGTTATTGTTCAGGATTTAACTGTTCAAGAACTTGAAAAAAGAATGGAGATGAGTGGAATAACACCTAAGTATCATAAATGCGATGTAGTTGGTGGAGGTTGCACAATGTTTGTATGTCCAAAAGATTGTCCACCAGTTATTCCAATAGTATGTGATGTATATGGTTTATGATACACTAAATTGATTATAATTTTACAAATATTTAATAATTGAAAAATATCCTCCTCTTTTAATTGCAAGAGGGGGATATATAATATAAAAAGATTTAATATCTAATATTTCTATCATTTTTACTTTTAAATTAAAAGATATTTTAAGATATATTATTTTATTATTTAAAGAGGGCATAAAATGAAAAAGAAACAAAAACTTATTATATTATTATCATTTTTAGTAATTGCTTTATTTATAGGTGCTTCATTTTATTTATTATACTCACAATCCTTTTATAATTACTTTTACAAAAAATATAATGAACATTTAGTAAAAAAATATAATTATCTGGGATTAGATAGATATAATATAAATTATAATGCTTACATTCCAAAAGAGAAATTAACAAAAAAAGAGGTGCTACAGGATTTAAAACAATTAAAAGAGGTTATTCTTAAATTTTATCCATATCCATATGATTATAGGAAATTTAAAAAGAAAGTTATAAAAAAATATAAGGAAAGTGTTTCAATAATAAAAAGTCATAAATCAAATGTTTTTAAAAAAGAAAAATATATTAATATTTTTTATCCTTTTTTAAATAGTATTAGAGATGCTCATTCTTTTATTTTAGTAAATATAAAAAATTTAAAAGTTAAAGTTCCATTGATAAAATTATTTTATGATTTTAATAATAATAATCTTTATTTGTTATATTACTTCGATAATAATGAAAATAAACTTAAATATTTAGATACAAAATTAAAGGTAGTTGAAATAAATGGTATCAAAACAAAAGAGTTTTTAGATGGAATTTATGATTATTTTAATATACCAACATATAATGCTTCAATTGCTTCAGTAATTAATGGAAAATTTTTAAATTATTTATATATGTATTTTTCATTTTTATTTCCTGAATATGATTATTATTCAATAAAAGTATTTGATGAAGAAAAAAATAAATTTTTATCTTTAAAATTAAAATGTTTTGATATAGAAAAAATAATAAATCTAATTTTAAATAATATAAAAACTATAAATAAAAAGAACAATGTTTTATATAATAATTTAATTGGATATAAGCCTATTGAAATACTAAATGATGAATATATGAAAATCTTTTATTTAAGTAAAATAAACACTCTATATTTTAAAATACTATCTTTTGGAGAAAGTGATACAAAATATATGTACCATTTATCTAATTATATAATGGAATTAAAAAATATTAAAGATAAATATTGTGCAGATAATATTATCATTGATGTTAGAGATAATGAAGGTGGATATTCTTTAATAGGTGAAAAGTTGTTGAAGAAAATATATAATTTAAATATTTATCCTAACTCTATTTATAATATATATATAACAAAAAATACTAATTTATTGCAAAGAATAAAAAGATTTAAGAATTTAATTTCTTTTATTAGGTTTTCACCAGTAATTTTGGTTAATAAAAGTTATCAAATAGATAAAAGCAAAATAAATACACTTTTTAAAAATATTTATGTATTACAAAATTATTTAGATTTTTCTGCAATCATTGTTTTTTTAAGTATTATTAAAAAGTACAATTTACCTTCTATTAAAATAGGAGAAAATACAGGTGAATTTAGTAGTTTTGGTTATTATGATGGTTTTTATTATTTAAAAAATTCAAATCTTTTATATAAGTTATCATCTAGATATTTAGATTTTGAATCCAAAAAGGCTGTATTGCCAGATATTGAAGTTCATCAAACTATTGATGATTTACTAAAAAGTAAAGATACTATTTTAGAATATACATTAAATTTGATTGAAAAAGCAAGAGATTAAAAATATGGAACTAAAAGATAAGCAGCTAATATCAATTGAAAAAGTAATTAATACAATTTTAAATTTATATCTAGAAAAAGAGATAATAATATCCAAATTAGATACAAGCCTTAAAGTTAATTTTTATTTTTTAAAATATAAAAATAATTATTTAATACTTTCTGAAAAAGAGAAAAAAATAATTGAAAATGTTTTTAATGAAAATAAGTATTATGAAAACAATAATATTTTTTTAAATGATACTATTTCAAATAATTATAATCATTTAAATATATCTAATGATGTTAAATCAACATTTGAAAGAATATACAATTTTATAATTGGTTCTGAAGAAAAAAGCAAATCTTATATTTCTTTAAGAATCCCTTTATTAAAGGGTAAATTACTAAATATTATTTCAAATATATTCAAAATATTTTTTAATAAATTTTTTTATTTTTCAATCCTTCCAGTATTGTTAATAAGCTTTTTTATTGTTATATTAAAATATAAAATGATTGTCCAGAGTGCGACCTCATTAAAAGGATTTGATTATATTTATTTATCAGTAGCATTATTTTTTACAACTTTTTTACATGAATTTGGACATGCTGGAGCATTAAAATATCATAATAAAACTCCTGCTATTATTGGATTTGGGTTTTATTTTTTTATGCCTGTTTTTTATTCTGATGTAACAGAAGTATGGGAACTTTCAAGATTCAAAAGGTTGATAATTGATGCAGGTGGGTTCTATATTGAAATGATATTTGCAACAATTTCAATGTTTCTTTTTTTCTTTTATAAAAAATATGATTTTTTTATTATATATTCAGGTTCAATTTGTTTTTCAATCCTTTATTCTTTTAATCCATTCATTAAATGGGATGGCTACTGGATTTTAACAGATTTACTGGGATTATTTAATTTGCATGATTTTTCAAAAAAGTTTTTTAAGTATCTATTTGAAGATTTTAAAAAATTTATAGGAAAAGAAAATAACAACTTTGCAAAAACAAAAACATTTTTATCTTTAATAAAAAGCCCAGAAAGGTATTTCTTTATTTTCTTTTCTTTCTTTACATATGTTTACTTAGGGTATTTTTATTATATATTTTTTGTTATGATTAAAAATATTTTACCTGTTTATTTAAAACAAATATTTTTAACATTTCAAAATATCTCATTATCAAATATTAATTTAAATATTATTATTGATATTTTATTTAAATTTATTTTTGTATTTGGAATGTTATTTTTCATTTTTACAATATTAAAATCAATGTTTTCTATTACATCAAAACAAGTTTTATCTTTTTTAAAAAAACAAACTTAATTCAATATTTTTCGTGGTTGGTGCAGATAATAACAAAATTGAAAATTATTGCATTTTTATTAAATAAATATAAACAAATATATATATCATAATTGAAATTTTTTGAATGATTGTCAGTTGTCAAAGATTAAAGAAATATAATGACTTCGTGGCAGGTGTAGTTAATAATAAAATTCGAAATTATTGTATTTGATTAAATAAGTAAAATAATATATTTATATCATAATTGAAATTTTTCGAATGATTGTCAGTTGCCAAAGGCTAAAAAAATATAATATTAAGTTTAGGTTAATGTTAAAATGATTAAAATAATAAAGTTACATAACTGACCTAACGAGAAAAATTTCAATTATGATATAATTTATTCTATTTTTTAAATATCTCAATAATTTCAATTTTATTATTAACAAAAAAGGGTTTTTCCCATTATTAAAATCCTGTATATCCATTTTAAAGTAATATAATAAAAATTTGATTATAGAGTAAATAGAAACAATATCATAAATTTTCATTTTAATTTAGTTTTAAAAATTTTTTGAAATAAATAAAAATTATATTAGATTATATTTTAAATAATATTAAAGTTAAAAAATAACATTATACATAAAAAAGAATTAATTTATTTGATTAAAAATATAGTAAAATTATAATTTTAAAAAAAGTGGGAGTAATTAAATGATTGAAAAAAACTTTATTTTTAATGATGGTTTAGGTGAGGAAATTTTTGTTTATATCTGGAGTCCAGATTATTTTAATTTTGATAAAATAAATTTTTTAGATTCTAGCGATCCAGCTTTTGAAAAGATTAAAGGTATTTTTCAAATATCTCATGGAATGGCTGAACATGCTAAAAGATATGAAGACTTTGCTAAGTTTTTGACTGATAATGGTTATATAGTTTTTGCAAATGATCATAGAGGGCATTTTAAAACTGCAAAAACTGAGGATAAACAGGGTATTTTTAATATTGAAGATGTAGAAGTTTTAAAAAAGAATTTCAATTTTGAAAAATTTATTAATTCTGTAGAAAAAACTTTTAATCTTAATTTTGAAAATAAATTAAATTCTATTGTTGAAAGAAATGATATAAGCTTATTTTTAAATGAAATAAACAATGGTTGGGATTTAGTTTTATTTGATATGTTATTGCTAAATATTATTATTAAATCATTATTTAAAGAAAAAAAAGTTTTTTTATTTGGGCATAGTATGGGTTCAATGCTTTCAAGAAATTATATTTCAAAATACAATGAATACTATATTAAACTTTATGATAAAGTTATATTGTCAGGTACATCTGGAGACCCTGGAATTTTAGGACAAGTAGGGTATTTAATAACAAAATTAATTATTCTTTTTAACGGTAAAAATAAAAGAAGTCCTTTTTTAAACAAACTTTCATTTGGTAAGTTTAATGATAATTTCAAACCTAACAGAACTGAATTTGATTGGTTATCAAGAGATGAAAAAATTGTTGATAAATATGTTGATGATGAATGGTGTGGCTTTATTGCAAAAGCAGGTTTTTTTCAAGATCTCTTAAAAGGGATATTTGAGATAAATAAAATTGATAATATTTTTAAAATAAATAAAGACTTAAAAGTATTATTAATTTCTGGTAATTCAGATCCTGTTGGTGATAATGGTAAAGGTGTTAAACAGGTTTATGATAAATTTAAAAAATGTGGAATTAAATCTGTTGAATTGAAATTATATGAAAATGCAAGACATGAAATCTTAAATGAAATTAATAAGGAAGAAGTTTATAAAGATATTTTAAATTGGGTTGAAAGTTAGAAAAAATAATATATTATTAGTATCTTTTAATTGTTCTAATAGATTAAATTAAAAAGATTACATATCTGACCTAATGAGAAAAATTATAATAATGATAGAATCTATTCTTTATTTTTTAAATTTCTCAGTAATTTCAATTTTATTATTAACGAAAAGGATTTATTTTTTATTTAAATATGGTTAATTAATGAAAAAAGTGTTTTTAAAGATTTATTCTTAAAATAAAGAATATTTTTTAAGGGGTAGAAATGGAAAAATTAAAATGTGCAATTATTGGTTGTGGCCGTATTTCTCATAAACATGTTGATGCTATTGTTAATAATTATAAAAATATTCTATTGAAAGGTGTTTGTGATGTTATTGAAGAACGAGCTAATGAAAGAGCAGAAGAATATGTTGATAAACTTTCAAAAAAGATAATTTCTGAAGGGGAAAATACAAAAAATATTAACAAACCTGAAATTTTTAAAGATTATAAAGAGATGATAGCAAAACTTGATCTTGATTTTGTTGCAGTTACCACAGAATCAGGATATCATCCTGAAATAGCAATATATTGTCTTAATAATGATTTAAATGTTATTGTTGAAAAACCAATGGCTTTATCTATAAAAGATGCAGATATGATGATTAAAAAAGCAGAAGAGAAAAACAAACTTTTAGCTGTTTCTTTTCAAAATAGATTTAATGAACCTATTCAAAAAGCAAGAAATGCTTTAGAAAAAGGAAGATTTGGTAAAATGCTATATGGAGTTGCTTCAATTAGATGGAATAGAGGAATGCAATATTATAATCAGGCTAAATGGAGAGGAACATGGGAACTTGATGGTGGTGCATTGATGAACCAGTGTACACACAATATAGATCTTTTACAATGGTTTTTGGGAGGTGAAGCAGTAGAAGTTTATGGTGTAACAAATAGATATTTAAGGGATATAAAAGCAGAGGATTTTGGTTCAGCTATTGTCAAATTTAAAAATGGAGCTATTGGAATTATTGAAGGTACTGTTGACATTTATCCAAAAAATTTAGAAGAAACTTTATTTTTATCAGGAAGTAAAGGAACAGTAAAAATTGGAGGCCTTGCAGTTAATCAAATTGAAGCTTGGAGATTTGAGGATTCCAAAATTGTTGGAGATACAGAGGAAAAAGTTTTAGGTGAAGGTTATAACCTTGAGGATAGAGATTTTCAGGCTGTTTATGGATATGGACACACTTACCTTTATAAAGATTTTTATGAATCTGTAATTAAAGGAAAGCAACCATATATTACAGGTAAAGAAGGGAAAAAAGCTTTGGAAATTATACTTGCAATTTATAAATCACAAAAAACTGGAATACCAGAAAAACTTCCATTAGAAGATTTTTCCACTTTAGAGATGAAAGGTATATTTGATAAATAGAAATTATAAACTAAATTTTAATATATTAGATTTTATTATATTCTATTTTGTGGTAAAAGAGTAATTCTGTTAGTCAGAATCTCAATTAGGAGATGTGATAAAAATCAATAGCAGGGGATAAAGAAACTGCTTTCAGGCAACGAAAATAAACCTGAAAGCAGATAGGCTTAGGTTCGACATTTAATTTGGTCAAAAAGACCGTTTAGGAGAATGAAGAGCCTACAGCCGAATCAACATAATAATCGGATTTTAACAATCCAGATTGAATAGGAGAATGGATTATTCTCTGTAATAAATATCGTAAAGAATCTGCTTTCAATTAAAAAAAAATAATTGGAGGAGGCAGATGAAACTATCAGTTGGAGTTGATTTACACAAGCATCAAATGACGGTATGTATAAAAAATTTAGAACAAAGGATTGCAGATATTAATTGGAAATTTTCTACAAAAAAAGAAGGATATATGGAATTTGTAAGATTGTTAAAGAAATTATCCCAACCAGAAGAAATTGAAATAGCAGTAGAATCTACAGGAAATACAAGATATTTCAAAAGAGAAATGGAAAATTATGGATTTAAAGTACATGTAGTAAATACCTTAAAGTTTAAAGTAATAAATGAATCAATAAACAAAACAGATAAACATGATGCAAGGACATTAGCAGAATTTTTATCAAAAGATATGATACCAGAAGTAAATTTATGTAAAGAAGATAGTAAAAATTTAAGAGATTTATTAAAGCATAGGTCAGTATTAAAAAAGACCAATGTAAGTTTAAAGAATCAAATACATGGAATAATGTTAGAAATGGGTATAGGAACAAAGAATGGACAGCTTAACACAAAAACAGGAAGGGTAAAAATTATAGAACAAATATCGGACCCAATAAAAAAAAGTATAGTATCAGGGATAATAAAAACAATAAATAGTATAGAAAGTTTAATATCAGAAATAGAGAAAGAGCTTTCAAAGATGACAGAAAAAGATGAAGCAGTAAGAATACTAAGGACAATACCAGGATGTGGATTGATAACTTCAATTACTTTAAGGGCTTACATAGATGACATAAATAAATTTAGTTCATATAAAAAGCTTTCTTCTTATTGTGGATTGGTACCATGGGTACAAAATTCAGCAGACAAAGAAAGATATGGGAATATAACTAAAAGAGGTTCACAAGAATTGAGAACAGCATTTGTACAGATGACAATGGGTATGATAAGGGTAAAAAGAGAAAGAGAAAATAGATATATGAAATCTTATAGAAATATGAAAAAAATAAAAGGAAGTGGAAAAGCAATAATAGCAACTTCAAGAAAGTTAAGTAAATTGGTATGGACATTATTAAAAAATGGTTGTGAATATGATCCAGTAAAATCAAATGATATATTGTTAAATAAAGATTATTCTGTTGCCTGAAAGCAATGATTTGAGGTTTTACCTCGTTTATATAAATTAGCAGATTTTTTGATATTTAATATTGATTTTTATAGGAGAATTTTATGGATATATTTTTAACTTTATTTTCAAGTTTATTTATTTTATTTTCCTCTTCAACAAATTATAATAGTAATGATATCAGGTTGAACTATTTTGAATACAATAGAGGAATGTCATTACCTACAATTGCTCAAATTCATATTTCATATGAAGGAGGTTGGGATTATACTTTTCATAATGTATATATGGAAGATTTATCTTTTTTCCCGGATAATTCTATTATTCCAAATGCTTTTTTTGAACCATTATTTCAAGGTGATATAGTTAATGCAGTAAAAGCAACAACAGAACCTTATTATGGTATAAGGTATTATCATTTTTTTAAAAATAATCCTAATTTTGGAATTGGTATTGATTTCATCCATTTTAAAGTGTTTGTACCATCTGATTCAGAATATCAGATTCATATAACAGGTACTGATGAAAATGGAAATTCTGTTGATATGTGGGCACCAATTCATGATTATATCGCATATTTTAATGTTTCACATGGTGTGAATCATGTAACTTTATCAGCTACATATAGAATGATGTTACTTCCAGATGAAAATATTCCAGAAGGTAGAATACAACCATATGTAGCTTTAAGTTTTGGTCCATGTATTCCACATCCAGAATTAAAATTAACAGGAGATACAGAAAGGTCAGCTTACTCCTATCAAATTGGTTTCCCAAATTTTGGTTTTGGTCTTAATTTAGGAACTAGATTTCAATTCTTTAAACATTTTGGATTTTATTTAGAATACAAGTTTACAGCAACATGGTTATATGGGATGTATTTTGATAATGGAGTCAATGGTACTATTCAAACCAGATTTACTGATAATCATTTTGTATGGGGTTTATTTGTAGCTTTTTAATGTTATATTACAAATATTACATTATATAAAAATATAAAAAATTTTAAAATTTTTTAAACTTTTAAAAATTAAAAATTTAATATTTTAAATCTGGAAATATGTTTTTGATTCCAAATAAATATAAATTAGGATATAATAGTATTACAATAAATTATTACGATGTAATTAATAATATTACAATATATTACAAAACAACTACCAATGTATTGAAAGAAGAGTAATGAAGTACTGTAAATTTTTAATTATTAAAAACAATTTTGTAAAGAAATATGCACAATAAAATTATGAAAAAAAAATGTAAATTAAAAAACTATCAATATAAAATCTGGTTAATCATTATTTTTTTTTACTTTTTAATTCCTGAAAAAGAAATATTAGCGAATAATAAAACAAATTTTAATGATCTATTAACATTTACTTTAAATGATAATTTTTATATTAATTTTTATATTGAAAATACATCTTATTATAGAACTGCTGAAATTATTGAAATTACTGGAAATGAAGATTCTTTTAATTCTATATTTAACTTTAGTTCTAATATAAATTATATAGATAAACTTGATAATAATAATTATATTTCTTATAGTACATTTATTTATTTGTCAATATTTCCCCAAATTTCAACTAAAGAAAGATTTTATGAATATTTTAATCACCAGATTATTTTACTTAAAAACGCAGGATTAAATATTGATTTTATCAAAAATAATTTTTTTATGTCAACTCACTTTGCATATGAAAAGAATATTGTTTTAAATTATAATTTTGAAAATTTTAATATGCCTATAATTTATGACCTTCCAACTTATCCGATCAATTTTTCAAATTATATTTATAATGATAGACTACCATTTTTCCCATTTATTTTAGGTGACAGAATGTTACCAATATATTACTTTAATGCTATTCATTATTATGATACAAATTTTTATATTACTTTTAAATTTAACTTAATAAAATCCATTTTTAATTTATCTCTTGGTGCATCTAATGGAGAGGATGGGCTTGATTCGAATTCTGCTAAATCTGTTATTTTTAAAATTTTATTGAAAAGTAAAAATTTTGATTTAAATAATAATACTAAAACTTTAAATAAAAATTTATTTTATAATGATGTATTTTATTATATAATTTCCTTATCTGGACTTATAGGAAATAGAGGGTCAGTTCCAGCTAAAGTTTATTCTCATCAATATTCTTTTTATTTCGAGGTAGGAAAAAATAGACTTAAACAAATAGCTGATAATATAAAAAATGAGCCAACAATTTATAAAAAGCTAATTAAAAATAAAATAACTTTTGCGTTTGAAGCAGTTTTTACAGTTCATGGATTCACAAAACCGTATATTAACCCATATGATCCTTCATATAATAATTTCCCACAACAATATGAAACAGGGTTTTATGGTGATCCGTCTCATATAACTGCTGAGTGGGAAAGTTTTATAAATCTTTACCAATATGATTTTGGAAATACCTATTTTTTACCTGATGATTTACCAAATATTGATAATCCTGGTTCACCATTATTTGGTGCAGGAGGATTTATTTATTTTGGATTTTTATTATTTGATAATTTAAGAATATTTACCCATTTTTCTATTTATGATTCTAATATATTATCAAATAAAATTATTCCTTATGAACCAAGATATAGAATATTAGGGGGATTTAAATTTAATTTTACCATGTATCTTTCATTTATTTTTAGCTTTTCTTATACTTATGATCCAGTTTATTATAAATTTGCATCTCAATTTTATGATGCTGAAAATAGGGAAAACCATTCAACTGTTGATTATGATCTATTTTTTGGCATTAATTTAAAGTTTTAATTTATATCAGGGGATATTTTGAAATTTAAAAAGTTAAGTTTAGTATTAATTGTTTTTTTTCTCTATTTAATTTTTTCATTTCCAAATGTTAGTTTTGCACAAGATAAAAAAGATGATAATTTTGATGATATATGGTCTTATAACTTTTATTCTATCAATAGTTTTTCAGATAATAATCTTTTCATTAATTGTATTTTTACAGATTTAAATGATATTTTACCTACATCAAATTATTTTTTAAATATTTTTGAAAATATTCTTTTAACAACAATACCTTTAATTGAAGAAACTGGTGGTTTTTCTTTTATTGATCCTGAAAAATTATCTATAAATGGTTATTCATTATATTGGAATAACTGGTATCTTGGAAATTCTGATATATCTGATGTTGTTTTTCAAGGTTCTTCTGGTATTAAAATTCCTGACAATTTAATAAAAGATATTTTTATACTGGATCATAATAGTCTAATTAATAACTTAGCATATAATAACACAGATATTAATAATACATATAGTTTATTTTTTATAGGGAATAAATCTTCAATTATTTTTAACTTATATTCATTTGAATACAATATTAACAAACTTTTAAAGCTTGTTTTTGAAAATAAAAAAAGTTCAACCATAAATATTGAATTTAATTATTTTTATCCTTTTGAAGGGAAAAATATTGAATGGACTGCAAATATAGATGATTTCATTTCTTCTTTGAACATACCTTCATTCTTATTAGGACCATTTCCAGTAGAAAGAAATCCTCCCCCACCAATAGAAAGAAGAAGAGTAAATTATAATTTTAACTTTAATTTTAATAACACTTTTATTGTTCCTTTTTTTGAAAAGGGAAATTATAACACAATTTACTTTAAAAAAGAAGATAACAAAAATAATAATAAAAATAATAATAAAAATATAAAAAATATAATTAGTAATAAAAATTATTTTGATAATATTAGTTTTCCTGTATTGTTTTCCTATAATATTGATATTAATAAAGGACAGAGACAATTTTTAGACTTTAATCTCGATGGTTCATTTAAAAATTTGTTTTATGAAAATTGGAGCTTTTTAAACATCTTTTTTAATAAATTTAAAATTGATAATGATAATAACCTTGTTATGAATAATAATTTTGATTTTGAATATAGGTTTCAGGATAAATTATTTGCACAAAATTATTATTCTTCAGATGAAACTGCAATATTAAAATCATTGGCTTTTTTTTATAGTTTGAATTTAAAAAAGTTATATAATAGTGGTATTTATTTTAAAAATATAATTGAGAAAAATATAATAAAAAAGAGTGGTAATATTTTAGATCAAATTAATTTAAGTGTGTTAGTTAAATTATATTCAATAAAACATAATGATATTGATTTTGTTAGAGAGATTATTGATCCAGATGGTGAAGGATTGTTTCCCTTTTATCCAGAAGGTTATTATTATACATATAATATAAATTTTTCTTTTCAAAATAAGCTTGATTTTTCAATTTTTGATAAAATTGATAATCAAAGTAATAATAATAAAAATTACAATTATAACAATAACTACAATAACAATAAAAATAATAATTTTAAT
The DNA here is from genome assembly GCF_055389015.1 of Exilispira thermophila. Taxonomy (NCBI): domain Bacteria; kingdom Pseudomonadati; phylum Spirochaetota; class Spirochaetia; order Spirochaetales; genus Exilispira; species Exilispira thermophila. The sequence goes on from NZ_AP042476.1 coordinate 376,921, forward strand.
AATAATAACAATAATAATAACTATAATAATAATGAAAATAATAATGAAAACAATAGAAAATTTTTAAACAATAATTATATATTTTTAAACTTTAATAATAAAATGCTCTATTTTGCCCCTTTTATTTCAAATTGGGAAAATAAGATAACATATAATGGTACTGATTATGGGAAAATAAGTTTTTCTTCAAATGATAGCCTTGATTTTTTTGGCAATTATAATGCTGGGATTGAAAGCACTATTAAATTAGGAATATTGGATTTTGATATCAATCAATATTTTCAATTTTCATACTATTTTAATAATAAATTTATAAATTCTATAGTTTTTTTAGATTATGGTTTTGATTTTAATTTAAAGTTATTTGATAGTTATTTTATTACCCCATTTATCTCTTTTTCAAAAACACCTGTAAATATTACCTCTAATTTGATAAATATTTTAAATCCAGATTATTTTAATTCTTATTATTATGTTGGTAATGATTCTTCAGATTATACCTTAATAAATACAACAGGTGGTTCATATATCTCTGTTGATAAAAATTTAAAACAACCTGCTGTATATTCATTTGAAATAGGAAGCGATATTAAAGTTACAAAGCAATGGAATTTTAAATTAGAAGGGTTAGCGAAACTATTTGAAAATACTTTCTGGATCCTTTTTAAACAGAACTCTGAAGATATTCAAAGCTATGGTCTTGAAGATGGTGAATATGTTTCACAAAATGGATATGATATTTTCTTTTTTAATCAAATAAATTCAGGTGAAATAAGAGATTATTTGCTAACTAATTATAATGAACAATTAATTGGTGGAGGAAAATTTTTTGATAAACCTTTTTATGCTGGTGCTAAATTACAAATATTGGGAGAAAAAAAAGATAAATGGTTAGTGGATCTATCTTTTACTGCATATCTGGTTATGGGTATAACTTCATTTGGGAATGGTCCTTTAACAAATGATATCGGGAATGTTGATTTTTCTATGGCAAATCCAAATACCTGGATTAATGGTTATGGGAGAATTGATAGTGATAGAGCATATGTTGGAAAAGGGGTAATTGCATTTAAATTGTTTGGAATTTTATGGAATAGTTTTACAATTAAATATCGAGATGGACAACCTTTTGCATTTTATGATACTTATGAAAATACAATGACAAATGGTTTAAATCAGATTGCTTTAATTTATCATACTATTCAAGCAGAAAATGAGATTGGATTAAAAGGTGGGCCAAGGGAAGATAGTTTATGGAATTTTGATTATAAATTAAGTATAAAAGATTTAGTTATTAATATTCCTGTTTATAAAAAAGATAGTGGAAATAAAAATAAAATTAATAAGCAAAATTATAATTTGAAAAATCAAAATAATAAAAAAACTATAAGTTTATTGATAAATTTTTCATTAACATTTGTCAATTTTTTAGATTTAGCAAATGAACTTTCAGAAAATGTGTTTTCAGGAGGTTCTCGTGCTTCTTTAGAACTAGAAATTCCAGGAAGCATAGTTATGGAAATAAAAATGGAATTCTAATTTTTATTTACATTCTAGTTTTGAAAAATACTTAAATTTATTTAATGTTCTAATTTACAATAAATGTAAAAATAAAATTAAAATTTGAAAAATCTAATAATTATGATACTATCTTTTTAAATCTAAAGGTTGTAAAGTTGGATAAAATTAAAAGAAAAAAAATTAAAATATACAGTATATTTATTATCTTTTTTGTTGTTATTTCTCTAAATAGCCAGATTAATATTTATGCAATTGAAAAAATTAAACCCAATGACAAAATTATTAATTTAATTAATAAACTTTTTGTTTCTTTTATGATTGAGGATGAAAAAGAAAGAATAAAAGCTATACTTCCTCTTGTTCATGACTCAATGAAAACAAAAGATAAAAAATATTTAAGCAGAGATATATTATTATATTCTTATAAAAAAGCTTATCAAAATTATAAATTTTACAAGTTTCCTGTTGAGATAGATTATGTAATAAAAGGAAGAAATTTAACAATAGGATACAAAGAAACTGCTGAATATGGAAGGATTGATAAATATTTTATAAAAAAGAAAGAAAATGTTGCAGGTCTTTCTGCACCAATAAGTATTTTTATTCCAATTAAAGATAATGTTTTGTTAATTGATAAGGCAAAAATAATTGATTTTGGAAGTCTGTAAAAATAAAATTAAATAAAAAACATTTAAACTGGTTTTTCAAAATATGAATAAATTTTTATTTTAAATAGATATATTTTGTATATTAAAAACTAAAAATTAATTGGGATTTTTTTATAAAAATATTAAAAACATATATATAAAATATCTTATATTATTAACAAAGAGGAATCGATATGAAAATGGACACCTTTGATGTTGCAATAATAGGGGCTGGTGTTACAGGAGCTGCTATTGCAAGGAAATTATCTTCATATAAATTAGATGTTGTTTTATTAGAAAAAGAAATTGATGTTTCTTTTGGGGTTTCAAAAGCTAATTCAGGGATAATACATGCTGGATTTCATCATCCTTTAACAAGTTTAAAAGCAAAACTTGAGGTTAAAGGGAATCTTATGTATGATTCTTTACATAAGGAGTTGAATTTTCCATTTAAAAGAAGTGGAATACTTGTAGTTGCATTTAATTTTGAAGAGATGAAAACTATTGAGCATTTATATGAGCAGGGAGTTAAAAATAATGTAATTGGTATAGAAATGTGCAATAGAGAAAGGATTCATGAACTAGAACCCAAACTAAATGATGATGTTGTTGGTGGATTATATGCTCCAACTGGTGGAATAGTTGAGCCATATAGACTTGTTTTTGCATTAGTTGAAAGTGCTATTAAAAACAAAGTTGTATTTAAAAAAGAATTTAAGGTTATTAAACAGGAGAAAAGTGATTCCTATTATACTATATTTTCTGAAAATGGAGAAAAAGTTAATGCTAAATATGTAATTAATGCCGCTGGACTTTATGCAGATGAAATATCTAAAATCTTTAATGCAGAAGAATTTAAAATCACACCAAGAAAAGGGGAAGAATTTTTACTTGCAAGGGATTCTAAAGGATTAACTTCAAAAGTAATTTTTCCAGTTCCAACTCCGATATCAAAAGGTATTCTTGTGATTCCAACAGTTGAAGGTACTTTAATGATAGGACCAACAGCTGAGGAAATTGAAGATAAAACAGATTATTCAACTTCAAAGAAAAATTTTGAAAAAGTGTTTTATCAAGCCAGAAGATTAGTTCCTTCAATTTCTGAAAAGGATATAATAACATCTTTTGCTGGTTTAAGACCAGCTTTAAAAACAGGAGATTTTTTAATTAACATCTCAGATAAATCTTCTCATTTTATTCAGGTTGCAGGTATTCAATCACCTGGATTAACTGCAGCCCCTGCAATTGCTGAATATGTTAAAGATTTACTTAAAAAAGATGGGCTTGAACTCATTGAAGATCCTGATTATGATCCTTATGTTTCACATGCTCCAAAAGTTAGAGACCTTACACCTGAACAATTAGATGAATTGATAAAAGATAATCCCTCTTATGGCAATATTATTTGTAGATGTGAAACTGTTTCAGAAGCAGAAATTGTTGAAGCAATTAGAAAAGGGCATACAACTTTAGATGGAATTAAATTTTATACAAGAGCAGGAATGGGAAAGTGTCAGGGAGGATTCTGTACTTATAAAATTTTAAAAATATTAGAAAGAGAAACAGGTATTTCCCCATTTAAGATTACAAAACGTGGAAAAGAAAGTTATTTAATTAAAAATAAATTATAGAGAAATATATTATAAAGAAATAAATTATAGAAAAATAAATTAAAAAGTTTAAATATAAAGATATCTATAATGAATTAAATGTATAATTTTTATTGTAAATGTGGAGTAAGAGAATGTTAAAAAAAGATTATGATTCTGTTGTAATAGGTGGTGGTTCTGCTGGGATGGCTGCAGCAATTGAAATTGCAAAAAATGGTTTCAAAGTTGCAATAATTGAAAGAGAAGATAAAGAAGGTGGAATCCTTTTACAATGTATCCATAATGGTTTTGGGCTTCATCGATTTAAAGAGGAATTAACTGGACCTGAATATGCTTATAGATTTGAAAAAATAGTTAAATCAGAAAAAAATATTGATATTTATACAAAAACTACAGTTTTAAGCATTCAGGATATTGAGAATGAATACAAAACAGTTGTTGCATCTTCTGATAAATATGGTGTAATTAAATTTATTACAAAAACTATTGCTTTAGCTTCAGGATGTAGAGAAAGAAATAGAGGGAATATTGGAATTCCTGGAACACGACCTGCTGGTATTTTTACTGCAGGGCTGGCTCAAAGACTTGTTAATATTGAAGGTTTAATTCCAGGAAAAGAAGTAGTAATAATTGGTTCTGGTGATATTGGTTTAATAATGGCAAGAAGAATGAGCTGGGTTGGAGCAAATGTTAAAGCTGTTATAGAGATTCAACCTTACCCTTCAGGTCTTACAAGAAATATTGTTCAATGTTTGAATGATTTTAATATCCCACTTTATTTATCTCATGTTGTTAGTAAAATTTATGGAAAAGATAGAGTAGAATCTGTTGATATTACACCTATTGAGGATGGTAAATTGAACTATAACAAAACATTTAATCTAAAATGTGATACTCTTTTACTTTCTGTTGGATTAATTCCTGATACAGAACTTGCTACACAAATTGGGGTTAAGATAAATCCAGAAACAAATGGTCCATTTGTGGATGCATCATTAATGACAAATGTAGAAGGGGTGTTTGCATGTGGAAATGTTTTGCATGTACATGACCTTGTAGATTTTGTTACTGAAGAATCTGAAAGATGCGGTAAATATATTAGTAACTATTTAAATAAGCAAAAACCTGAAATTCAATATCCTGTTAAAGCTTCTTCAAATATAAAATATGTTGTCCCAAATAAATATACATTATATGAGAAAAATAAGTTTTATATGAGAGCAATGGTTGTAAAAAATTTTGCAAAACTAATTGTAAAAATAAACTCCAAAATTATCAAAAAGGTTAATTTAACACATGTACAACCATCAGAAATGATCTCTTTAACTTTAAAGTCTGATGAGATAAAACCTCACCTTGATGATTTAAAAGATAATAAGCTTGAATTTTCTATTGAATAAATTTTTGTTAAATATAAATTATAAAAATATATTTTTATTAGACAAAATAAATTATTATTAAAAAAATGATTTTTTGTTCTTAGAATATTATTATTAAAAAAGTTAGTGTATAAAATAGAATAAATTACTATAAAATATAAAGTAAGAAAAATATAAAGTAAGAATTAAAACATAATTATAATATAAAGCATGATTACTTTATTATAATAAAATAACAATATGTTGTAAAAATTATAATAGTAAAGGTAGTGAATATGAAATATAAAATTATTAGTAAACAGAAAAACAGTAAACATTGTTTTGTTTGTGGATTGAAAAACGATTTTGGTCTTAAAGCTAAATTTTTTGTTCTTGATAACAAAGAAACAGTTGCCTTATTTACCCCACATGAATTTCATCAAAGTTATCCTGGTATGATGCATGGTGGAATGTCTGCTACAATTCTTGATGAAACTATTGGTAGAGCAATTTGTGCTTTTGAAAAAGATACATTGGGGTTTACACTCGATTTACATATAAAATATAGAAAACCTGTTCCTTTAAATAAAGAATTAAAAGTTATTGCTAAAGTTACACATAATGGTAGTAGGTTTTTTGAAGGGGAAGGCAAATTAATTTTACCAACTGGCGAAGTGGCTGTAGAGGCACATGGTAAGTATATAAAAGTTAATGAGAAAAATATTGGAGATTGGGATCCTGAAAAAGAAGAATGGAAGGTAACTCATATGAAAGATGATCCTGATGAAATTGAATTAAATATTAAACAAAAAAAATAATTAAGCTTAATGTTGAATTTTAATAAAGTTAGCAAAGAAAACAATTAAATGATTATTGTAAAATTTACATAAATGAAAATTACAGAAAATTAAACAATTAATTTATATAAATTGGAGGGAATATGAGTATTTTAGCAGACCTAACCAGAATATTGGCAAAAATTGCAAGACAGGATATTATAAAAATGACAACTGTTTCTTCATCAGGTCATCCTGGTGGCTCGATGTCTTCTATTGATTTTTATCTATCATCAATTTTGGATTCAAATGTTTTCAAAATTAACAATATACCTGATGATAAGAGAAATAAAATTTTTGAAAAATTGAATAGATTTTTATTAGAAGAAAAAAATTTAGAAGAGAAAAACATTGTTTTTTCATTTTTAAAAGAGTTAACTGAAATAGTTCAAGATATAGATATTGATTTAAAATTAAAGCATCCTGAAAAATATTTTTATGATTATGAATCAAAATATAAAGAAAAAGAAAAAATGTTTGAAAATATACTTGCAAATGAGTTTGATAACAATTTGAGCAAGATATTTGTTAAACGAAATAATTATTATAAAAATTATTTTATTCTTCTAAATATAATATTTGAAATTGATTATAATAATTTTTTTGAAGATGTAGATACTTTTTTTATATCTCATGGCCATACTTCTCCTGGATGGTATTCAGCTTTGGGTGTTTTAGGAATTGCTGATAGAAGGCTTATTAATTCTGGATTTAGAGATATTAATACACCTTTTTCCGGGCATGTTGAACATCAGATTCCTTTAATAGAATGGGATACTGGTAATTTAGGGCAGGGACTATCAGCTGCTACTGGAAAAGCCCTTTTTAATAAAAAAACGGGATACAATTCTCATGTAATTACTTTTATGGGAGATGGTGAACAACAAAAAGGACAGATAAGTGAAGCAAGAAGATTTATAAAAAAATTTGACTTAACTAATCTTACAGTTATTATTGATTATAATGAATTACAAATTTCAGGTAATATTCATAGTGTTATGCCTCAAAATATTGACAAAGAATGGGAAGCTGCAGGATTTAAAGTGGTTCACATAGATGGGCATAATGCAGAGGATCTTTATGAAATTTTAAATATAGTTAAAAAAGATAAAGAAAATGTTTATTGTATTATGGCTCATACACATATGGGTAAAGGTGTATCTTTTATGGAAGATAAAGAAAAATATCATGGTTCAACATTAAAAATAGATAAATATGTTGATGCTATAAAGGAATTAGGTGGGTTTGATGATATAAACTTTTTTCTTACAATCAGAAAAACTATGAAATTTGAAATATTATCTTATAAAGATTATTTTAATGACTATAAAATAAAAAATTTTAAAGAAGATATTGAAAAAGCATTAGCTGAGATAAATGAAAAACCAAATAGTTTTTATTCTATTGAGGATAAAGTAGATTGCAGGTCAGCTTTTGGAAAAGTACTTGTAGAAATTGCTAATGAAAATAAAAAGTTAAAAACATTTGTGTTTGATTGTGATTTATCAGGAAGTGTTAAAACTAAAGAATTTGCATCATTGTATTCAGATTATTTTATACAGTCTGGTATTCAAGAACATCATACAGCTGTATCATCGGGTAGATTATCAAAAGAAAAAGCTTTAGTTTTTTATTCAGATTTTGCTATATTCGGGATGGATGAAACTTTTAATCAACAAAGACTTAATTCAATTAATGAAACAAATTTAAAAGTTGTATTAACTCATGCAGGTGCTAATGTTGGGGAAGATGGGAAAACTCATCAAGCAATAAATTATATAGCAATTCCTAATACAATATTTGATTTTAAGTTAATATTACCTGCAGATCCAAATCAAACTTTATATGCAGTAAAATATGCTGCAAAAAACTATGGAAATTATTTTGTTGTAATGGGGAGAAGCAAAACCCCAATTATTTCAACAGATGAAAAAACTCCTTTTTTTGGAAAAGATTATAAATTTGAATATGGTAAGGCTGATATCATTATTAAAAGTAATAAAAATTACCTTGTATCAGCAGGACCAGTGTTTGGAGAAGTGTATAAAGCTGCTTTAAATTTAAGAAAGGAAGGGATCGATATTGGATTAATTAATATTTCAACTCCTTTAGAAATAGATAAAGATTTAATTATAGAGTTTAATAATAAGAATCTTTTTGTTATTGAAGACCACAACATTAATTCGGGATTATATTCATTAATTTTAGCATTTATTGCTAAAAATAAAATTAATGCAAATATTTCAGGTTATGGTATTAATAACTATCCTCCATCAGGAAATTACATTGATGTATATAAAAAATTTAAAATAGATGTTGAAAGTATTACTAAAAATATTAAAAAAAATATTGAAATATGAAATTATTAACTTATATTTATTTTGCATTAACAAATATTAATTATACTTTTTTTTAAATATTTTTTAGATTAACTATTGAAAAATTTTTATTTGGAAATTATATTTATTAATAGAGAATAATTATTAGGTTGAATCATTAAGTTAAAAGGGTATTAATAAAGTAATATAGGAAATAAATAATTTTAAATATTTTTCAGGAGTAATAAATGGGAATTGAAAATATAAAATTAATACATGAAAAAGAGCAGGAATTAAAAGATAAGATAGAGAAAACAAAAGAACAAAAGAAAAAAGAGTTTTATGCTTTAGAAGATTATTTTAAAGCTGAAAAAGAAAAATTGAAAAAGAAAATAAAAAAAGAGGGTGAAATTCTTCTTGAAAAGAAAAAAAAAGAAGTAGATCATGAAATTAGTAAGATTAAACAAGAAACTGAATCTATGCTTATCAAATTCTCGAACATTCCAGAGAAAAAGATAAAAGAAGCTGTTGAATATATTGAAAAACATATGTTTGAATAAAAATTATAATAAAAGTGATGGAGAAAATATGCCTGTAAGCAAAGTCTCAAAAGTAGAATTTATTTTTTATAAAGAAATATTAAATGATTTTATTGATGAAATTCAAAAAGATGGGTTTATTCATATTGATATAGATTATTTGAAAAAAATAAAAGAAAACTTAGATTTTGAACCATCCGATATTCTAAAATCTTTAGAACAGGAAGACATAAAAAAATTTTTATATGAAACTGAAAAAATATTAAATTTTTCTAAAAAATGGGATAAATCAAAAGGTGTATTGTCCTCAATGTCTAATGAAGTTCCAGTTTATACTGAGAAAAAATTTGAATCAATTTTAAAATCATTTAGGTATGAAAAAATTATTCCTGAGCTTTCTGAATCAATTGATAATTTGAAAAAGTATGATGATGAAATAGCAAAAATCAATCAAAAAATAGATTTTTTACAACCATTTAAAGAATTACCTGTTGATGTTAAATATTTTAAAGATAGTGAAAAATTTAGAATTCAATTTATTGTTATTTCTAAAGTAAAATGGCAACTTATTGAAGCTCTGTTTGAAGAATATGAATATATTGATTACTATAAATTTTCTGAATATGATAATAATATTTATTTTGTTTTGGTTACTGAAAAAGAAAAATATTCAGAAATTTTTGGAAATATTAGAAAATTTGGTGGTGAAGAGATCAATATACATGAAAATTCTGGACTTGTTAAAGATATTATACATAATTATTTTATAAAACTTAATGAGATAATTGATAAAAGAGAAAAAGAAGAAAAATTTATTAAAGAAAAATATGAAGTTTTAAGTGGTACTTTAAAAATATTTTATGATCAAATTTTTGCTTTAAATCAAAAGAGGGAAGTTGAAAAGAATTTTATTTCTACTGATTATACTATTTATGTAACTGGATGGGTATTAAATAAAGATAAAAATAGACTTGATTATTATAGAAAAAAATATCCACAACTGGAGATAAAAGTTTCTAAACCATCTAAAGATGATGAACCTCCAATTGCATTAACAAATAGTAAAATAATTAAACCTTATGAGTTTTTAACTGAATTATATGCACTTCCAAAACCTGGAGAAATTGATCCTACCCCTTTATTTGCTCCATTTTTTGCAATCTTTTTTGCTTTATGTTTAACTGATGCAGGGTATGGTCTTGTTTTGTTCCTTGCAGCATTAATTTTAGGAAGAAATATGAAAGGGGAAGGGAAAAAGTTAATTAATCTTTTGATGCAAGCAGGAATTTTTACTATGATTGCCGGTGTTTTAACTGGAAGTTATTTTGGGACAAGAGTAGAATTACTATCCCCTTCTTTACAAAAACTAATTTATAGTGTTAGACTTTTAGACCCAATGTCCCAATCTATTAAACTTTTTGTTTTAGCTTTGTTTTTAGGTGTTATACAGATATTGTTTTCTTATCTTATTCCTTTTTATATCTATTTGAAAAACGGATATGCTGGAAAAGCTTTTGGAGATTACTTTTCTAATGCTCTAATTTTAGTATCAATTGTAATTTTATTGATGAAATTCTTTGGACAGAATATATCACCTGTCATTATAAAAATTTCCTGGGGAGGGTTTTTAACAGGGATTTTACTTTTACTTATTCTTTCAGGAAATGATGCTCCAACAAAAGTTGAGGTTGGTCTTAACAAATTTTTTGCTATTTATGGTATCACTGGACTTATGGGGGATGTGTTATCTTATGCAAGGTTGTTAGCTTTAGGTTTAGCAACATCTGTAATTGCTCTTGTAGTAAATATTTTAGCTCAGCTTGTTAGAGGGGATGGACATTCAGTTGTTGGATTTATTTTGTCATTAATTGTGTTGATTTTTGGTCATACCTTTAATCTTGTTATAAATGCTTTAGGTGGTTTTGTTCATTCTTTAAGATTACAATATGTTGAATTTTTTAAACAATTTTATGAAGGTGGCGGAAAACCATTTAAACCATTTAGAAGGGTGCATAAGTTTACTAGAATAGTAAAAAGTTAAAAAAAAATTAGAAAGCAGAAAAAAGTTTTACAAATAAAATATTAGAAAATAAAAATTTAATTTATGTAGGAGGAAAAAATGGGAATAGCATTGGCTATATTAGGAGCAGCACTTGCAACAGGACTAGCAGGAGTTGGATCAGCATTGGGTATTTCATATGCTTCAAGAACAGCATCAGGTGCTATGGCTGAAGATCCATCTAAATTTGGAAAATTTTTACTTTTAATTGCTTTACCGGGTACTCAGGGTATTTATGGATTTATAATTGGATTTTTTATTCTTTTAAAATTAAATATTATTGGTGCAGGTACATTGGCAAATATTACAAATATTTCTACAGCTCAAGGTTGGTTATATTTATTTGCAGGACTTCCAATAGCAATTGGTGGCTTGGTTTCAGGTATGTATCAGGGAAAAGTATGTGCAGCTGGTATTTCTATGCTTTCTAAACAACCTGGTGAATCAGGTAAAAGTTTAGTAATGGCTGTATTAGTTGAATTTTATGCTATTTTAGGTTTCTTAATTTCATTATTTATTGTTTTATTAAATGTAAAATAAAGAATTAGAAATATATAATTAGTATTTATGTTAAATATATTTAGATTCAAATTAAGATTAAAATGTTTAATTGAGTAAACTTTTGTTATATAGTGTATTTAGATATATAGAAAAATATAAATGTTTTTTGATATTTTAAATAGATAATATTAATAAATATATACTTATATTAAAAATGAAAAATTGAAAAAATAAAGATAGTTTGAAATATTATACAGTTAAATAAAAAAATAAAATTTAGATAAAAAAAATAATATAATAAAAGAAAATGATATAAAGACTATAAATAATAGGGTAAAAGAATATAAACAAAATTATATCTAAGAAATAGTAATAAAAAACTATTTAAATTAATTATTTAAATAAATAGTTTAGATTTAAAATCTAAAATTAGAGGTAAAAAATGGCATTAGAAGATATTTTAAAAAAAATTGAACAAGAAGCCAATCAAGAAATCGAAAATATCAAGCTTGAATGGGATAATAAAATTAAAAAAGAAAAAAAATCTATAGATAAAAAAATCAAAAAAATGTATGAAGATGAGATCCAAAAAGTAGAAAAAGAGATAGAACAATCTGAAAGGAAAAGGATTCTTGATGCAAAGCTTGAACAAAGAAATGTTATTCTGAAAAAAAAGATTGAAATTATTAATAATATCTTTTCTGAAGTTTTTGAGAAAATTTTAAATTATAATGAAAATAAATATTTCAATATTTTAATTGACCTTATTAAAAAAGGTACAGAAACAAAAGATGAAGAAATAATTCTTAATGAAAAAGATAAAAAGAAATTTGGTGATAAAATTCTTAAAGTCTTAAAGGGAAAATATAAAATATCTGATGAAACTAGAGATATTAAAGGTGGTGTTATTTTAAAAAATGGAGATATAGAAACCAATTTATCTTTAGATTTTATATTTAAAGATAAAAGAGAAAAATTAGAACAGGAAGTGGGGAAAATAATAAATGTTATCTGATATTAAATTTAAAGATAATGATAATTATTTATTTGCAAATGGTTTAATAAGATCTCTAGAAAATCGGCTCTTAACTGAAGGCGATTATTTGCAAATTCTGGATTTAGATATATCAAATTTTTTCAATATTTTAGTTGAAAAAGGATATCGCCTGCACAATGGAAAAGAAAATATAACATTTGATAAACTAGCTAATTGGGAAAGATGGCATTATTATAAACTTGTAAGAAATCTTGTAGAGAATGAAGATGAATTAAAACTATTTTATCTACAAAATGACTTTAATAATCTTAAATTAATGCTCAAGTATAAAATTATATATGAAGAAAACCCAGAATTTGATGAACTACCTTTAATAGAGTTTACATATTATAATAACAAAAAATTATATGATCTTGTTTTTGAAGGAATAAAAGAAGATATTGATAATAATATTATAGAATTTGTTGAAACAATATTAAATCTCAAGGACAAACCAAATTCTAAGACAATAGAAATTCTCACTGATTTGTTTTATTATAAATTTATGATTTTTCTTTCAAAGAAAATTAATTCTGATTTTTTATTCAATTATTTTAACTTAGCTGCATTTTTTATTAATATAAAAAACTTTTTAAGAATTAAACTTTCAAATAATAATATTGATGATTTCAAATATTGTTTTATCCCACAAAATATTAGTTCGCTTTCAGATTTTATTGAGATATGGGATCAGGATTTAAATGCATTATCTTTAAAATTTATAAAAGAAGATTTTTATTTTTCTTTAAATGATATGATTCTGGAATATGTTAAAAATAAAGATTTATCGATTTTAGAGAAGAATATAGATGATTTTTTAACTTTATATCTAAAAGAAAATTTGCAGGATAAAATTGCTAATCTTGAAATAATTTTTGCATATTGCTATGCAAAAAAAATAGAATTGTTAAATTTAAAAATTATTTATGTTGGAAAATTAAATAATCTTAAAAGAGAACAAATAACTAAACTTTTAAGGAAACCATATGTCTGATATAGCAGTAATTGCAGACAAAGATTCAGGAATAGGTTTTAAGTCCATTGGATTTGATACTTATTTTTTTAATGAAAATAATTTTATTAAAGAACAATATTTACCAAAATTATTTTCTGTTTTTAAAAAGGAATATAAAATAATATTTTTAACAGAATTTTTTTATAAAGCTTTTATTGAAGAAATTGAAGAGTTTACAAGAGATAAATTATTTCCTATTATAGTTGCTATACCATCTGTTAAAGGACAGGAAAATTTAAGCCAGAAAATTGTTAAAAACTTAGTTGAAAAAGCTTTAGGTGGTAGTTTTTTGGATTCATAGTTTAAGTAAAGTGGAGGAAAATATATGAATGTTGGACGAGTTATAAAAGTTGCAGGACCTTTAATTGTAGCTGAAGGAATGAGTGAAGCTAATATGTTTGATGTTGTAAAGGTTTCAGATCTTCACCTTATTGGTGAAATCATTGAAATGAGAGGTGACAAAGCTTCAATTCAGGTTTATGAAGAAACAAATGGTATTGGGGTTGGAGATCCTGTATATTCTACTGGAGAACCACTTTCTGTAGAATTGGGGCCCGGGATAATTGAAAATATTTATGATGGAATACAAAGACCTCTTGAAGTTATTAGAGAAAAAGCTGGTGATTTATTAACAAGAGGTGTTTCTGTTCCTGCATTAGATAGAGATAGAAAATGGAAATTTATACCTTTAAAAAAGAAAGGTGAATATGTAGTTAGTGGTGAAAAAGTTGGGTATGTTGATGAAACAATATTAATTAAACATTATATTATGGTCCCTCCAGCTATTGAAGGTGAAATAGTAGAAATCAAAGAAGGTGAATTTACAGTTGAAGATGTAGTATATAAATTAAAAGATAAAGATGGAAATATCAAAGAATTTACGATGATACAAAAATGGCCCGTTAGAAAATCTAGACCTTATGTTAAAAAATTAAATCCTTATGAACCTATGCTTACAGGTCAGAGAGTTATTGATACTTTTTTTCCAGTAGCAAAAGGTGGTACAGCATGTGTTCCTGGTCCATTTGGTTCAGGGAAAACTGTTGTACAGCATCAATTAGCAAAATGGGCTGATGCTGAAATAATTATTTATGTTGGTTGTGGTGAACGTGGAAATGAAATGACCGATGTATTATTAGAATTTCCTGAATTAAAAGATCCTAAATCAGGTCATCCATTAATGAAAAGAACAATTTTGATTGCAAATACATCAAATATGCCTGTTGCAGCAAGGGAGGCCTCAGTATATACAGGTATTACCATTGGTGAATATTTTAGGGATATGGGATATTCTGTTGCATTAATGGCTGATTCTACTTCAAGATGGGCAGAAGCTATGAGAGAAATGTCAGGAAGACTTGAAGAGATGCCTGGTGAAGAAGGATATCCTGCATATTTAGGTACAAGAATTGCTGAATTTTATGAAAGAGCTGGTAAAACAGTTTGTCTTGGAAAAGACAATAGAGAAGGTGCATTAACAGTTATTGGAGCTGTATCACCTCCTGGAGGTGATTTATCTGATCCAGTTGTACAGGCAACATTAAGAGTTGTTAAAGTATTCTGGTCATTATCAGCTAACTTAGCTTATAGAAGACATTTTCCAGCTATTGATTGGTTAACTTCTTATTCTTTATATTCTGATAGTTTAAAAGACTTTTTTATTAACAATATTAGTGAAGAATGGATTGAATATAAAAATAGAGCTATGGCAGTATTACAAAGAGAAGCAGAATTAGAAGAAATTGTAAGACTTGTTGGTCTTGATGCTTTATCTCCTGAAAATAGACTTTTAATGGATACTGCAAAATCTATCAGAGAAGACTATTTACACCAAAATGCTTTTCATGAAATTGATACATATACATCATCAAAAAAATCTAAATATATGATAGAAATTATATTATATTTCCATGATGAAGCTATAAAATATCTAAAACAAAATATACCAGTTAAAGAAATAATTGCTCTAGATGTTAAAGAAAAAATTGCTAGAATGAAATATATAGAAGAAAAAGATGTAGATAAAATATTAGATATTAAAAAAGAAATTGATAAGCAATTAAAAGAACTTGCAAGTAAATATGTTGAATAGATAGATTGTCGAAAGGAGTACTTATTATGATCAAAGAATATAGAACAATAGCTGAAGTTGTTGGTCCTTTGATGTTAGTTAAAAATGTAAAAGATGTTAAATATGAAGAATTAGTTGAGATAGAATTACAGAATGGTGAGGTCAGAAATGGTAAAGTTCTAGAAGTAAATCAGGATATGGCTCTTATTCAGCTTTTTGAAGGAGCAAGAGGGATCAATATAAAAAAATCTAAAGTTAGATTTTTAGGAAAAGGTGTAGAAATTGGTCTTTCTGAAGATATGCTTGGTAGAGTATTTGATGGACAGGGAAGACCTATAGATGGAAAAGAAAAAATTTTAGCTGAAATTAAAAGAGATATAAATGGTTCGCCTATTAACCCTTATGCAAGGGATTATCCAAATGAATTTATTCAAACAGGTATTTCTACTATTGATGGATTGAATACCCTTGTTAGAGGTCAAAAATTACCTATTTTTTCTGGTAGTGGTTTACCTCATAATAAACTTGCTGCACAAATTGCAAGGCAAGCTAAAGTTTTAGAAAAAGAGGGTGAATCTCAATCAAGATTTGCTGTAGTATTTGCTGCAATGGGTATTACTTTTGAAGAAGCACAATTTTTTATTGAAGATTTTCAAAAAACTGGTGCCATTGAAAGATCAGTTTTATTTATTAACTTAGCGGATGACCCTGCAATTGAAAGAATTACTACCCCTAGATTAGCTTTAACAACAGCTGAATATCTTGCTTTTGATAAAGGAATGCATGTTTTAGTTATATTAACTGATATGACAAATTATTGTGAAGCATTAAGAGAAATTTCTGCAGCAAGACAGGAGGTACCTGGAAGAAGAGGGTATCCTGGATATCTATATACTGACTTGTCAATGATATATGAAAGAGCAGGAAGAATTAAAGGGAAAGAGGGGTCAATTACTCAAATTCCCATATTAACAATGCCTGAAGATGATAAAACACACCCTATACCAGATTTAACTGGTTATATTACAGAAGGACAAATTGTTTTTTCAAGGGAATTGCACCGAAGAGCTATTTATCCACCAGTTGATGTTTTACAATCTTTATCAAGATTAAAAGACAAAGGTATCGGTAAGGGTAAAACAAGAGAGGATCATGCAGATGTATTTAATCAGTTGTTTGCAGCTTATGCATCTGGTATTGAAGCAAGAGAACTTGAAGCAATTTTAGGTGAAGCTGCTTTATCTGATCTTGATAAAATTTATTATAAATTTGCTGAGGAATTTGAAAAAAGATATATTAATCAAGGAGAATATGAAAATAGAACAATTTTTGAAACATTGGATCTTTCCTGGGATCTATTAAAGATGATACCTAGAAGAGAATTAAAAAGAATTAGAGATGCTTATCTTGAAAAATATCTTGATCCTATACTTGCAAAAGAAGAGAGCAAATAGTTTTAAATTTATAGAATTTGTATTAAAATATTATTCGAATAACAAATATATATTAAGAATACATGATTATACAATATTGTTTTAAAAGACTATAAAAAATGTAATTAAAAGTTAAATAAACATATAAAATTAAAGGGTAATTTATGAAGATAAAAGTTTCTGCAACCAGAATGCAACTTATGCAATTAAAAAAGAGATTAAAACTTGCTAAAAAAGGACATAAGTTGTTGAAAGATAAACAAGATCAACTGGTTAGAGAATTTTTTACTGTTATTTATACTTATAGAGACTTAAGAAAAGAAGTTGAAGAAAAATTAATGAAGGCTTACTCCTCAATGCTTATTGCACGATCTGTAATGGATGATAAAATTATTGATAATGCATTTTTAATCCCTTCTAAATCAATAAAACTTGAAGCTAAATTTAAAAATGTTATGTCAGTTAAAGTTCCAAGATTGAAAACAATAGTTGAAGGTGAAGAAGGGTTACAATATTCCCCAATTAGTACATCTGTTGAACTTGATATCGCTTCAAAAATATTTGAAGATTTAATTGAGGATTTAGTAAAACTTGCTCAAACAGAAAAAGAGGTTGTAGAAATAGCTAAAGAAATTGAAGTTACAAGAAGAAGAGTTAATGCACTGGAATATGTTTTAATGCCTGAGCTTGAAAATGCTATAAAATATATTTCTATGAAAATAAATGAAATGGAAAGATCAAATTTATCCAGATTAATGAAGATAAAGGATATAGTAAGATCAAAATAGATTAGTAATTGTTTAAATAAATATTTTTATCCCATTTTAATCAAATTTTCAATATTAAATAATAAAAAATAATATTATAATTTTAGATTCTTCTTTGTTTAATTTGGAAATAATCTTTAAAACATTTATGTAATTATTATATTAAAGTTTTCTTTAAATATTTAGAAATATTTTTATTTGATAATGGAAAATATATTTTGTTGAAAACATAGAAAAATGTATTAATGAATATGTTAATTTTATCTGTATAAAAAAAGGATGGATTCATGAGAATAAGAAAAAATATTATCTTGTTGATAATTTTTTGTATAATTTTTTCAGGATCTGTTTTTGCTAATGGTTTTAGTGCATTGGGAGGTATATATTACGGAATTCAGACTACAAGCAGTTTGATTTCAAAAATCAATTTGCCTGAAGAATCCAATGATTTGTTATATTTTGGTGGATATGGATATGTTTCTTTTAATGACTATATTTTTGGAGGCTTTGGGTTTGCATTATTGAATAATTCTCTATCCATTAGTTACAATGATATTGGAGGTGGATTTGGTGGAATTATTTCAGGAATGAGAGTGATTGATTCTGTTTTACAGCTTAATCTCCTTTTATGGCTTGGTTTAGGAGGAATTGGTATTTTAAACACTTCAAATTTTATTGATATAAAAGAAACATATTTTGCTGCTTATGCTGAATTAACACTAGAAGCAGGTATAAAATTATCACCCTGGATGGGTTTATTTGTCTATGGTGGATATCAAATAATAGGTAACTTAATTCCTGGAGTAGCTTTCCAGGAATTTAGGAATTTAACTCCTGTTTTAGGTGTCAGGCTTTGTTGGGGGGTTCTTTAATTTATAATTAATAAATAATATAAAACATTTCGTCAGTTACCAAAAGCTAAACAAATATAAAGACTTCGTGGTAGGTGCAAATAATAATAAAATTGAAATTATTTTGTTTATTTACTAAATATAAATAATATATATATATCCTAATTAAAATTTCTCGACTGGATTACAGTTGCCAAAGGCTAAAGAGTTAAAAATAAAATATTTTAGTTTAATATTATAAAAGATTAAATTTAATGATTACATAACTGTACTAAAGAGAGAAATTTTAATTAGGATATAATATCTTTTATTTTTTAAATATCTCAATAATTTCAATTTTGTTATTAATAAGAAGTATTTGTTTGTAATTAAAAAAATAAATAACTTGACTTAAATATTTATTTTTATACATTTCTTTTGTGAAACCAGAATAAAGGAGGTACCACTGTAAATGGTAAGAATTAGATTGAAACGGATGGGTAGGAAAAATCAAGCTTATTACAGAATTGTTGTTGCAGATGCAAGAAGTCCTAGAGATGGAAAAGTTATTGAAGAATTAGGCTCTTACAATCCTAGAGAAAAGGATTGGGAAAGAAAAGTTGTTTTAAAAAATGAAAATGATGATGAAGCTAGAAAAAAAACTATTGATAAAATATATTGGTGGTTTAAAAAAGGGGCACAACCAACCAATACTGTTTATCATATTTTAGCTAAAAAAGGGATAGTTTTAAAACCAGAAATCAGAAAAACAAAATCTAATAATAGCTAAGGGGTAATCTATGAAAGAAAAACAGCTTGTGGAATTTATTGTAAAAAATCTTGTTGATCACAAAGATGATGTAAATATCAATGTTATTGAAGGTGAAAGATTAACTTTGTTAGAGCTAAGAGTTCACAAAGATGATGTTGGTAAGGTTATTGGTAAATATGGAAATATTGCTAAAGCAATTAGAACATTATTAAATGCTACTGCTACAAAGGCCGGGAAAAAAGTAGTTTTAGAAATATTAGATTAATTTTTAATTAAATTTATTAATAAAAATATTTATCTCAAATAATGCAAAAAGAAAAAAAAAGAATATTAATTGGCAAAATAGATAAACTATTTAAATTAAATGGGGAAGTAAAAGTTCTTCCCCTTACTTATTCTGAAAATAGATTTCTTGATATTAAAAAAGTATATATTGATGAGGAAGAAGATCTTTTTTTATCCATTTCTAATGTTAAAATACAGGAAAATGGAGTAATTATAAAATTTAAAGAAATTGATAACATTGAAAATGCAAGAAAGTTTTTAGGTTTTTATTTATATATTAATAAAGATGATATTAAAAAGCTTGATAAAGATTCAATTTATTATTTTGATTTGAAAGATTATCAAATTATTTTTAATAATACTAATTTAGGTTTTGTTAAAGATATATATGAAGATGGAGCAAATTGCTTTTTTACTTTTCATTATAATTCTAAAGAATATATAGTACCTTTTAATAAAGATTTTGTGAATAATATTGATAAAGAAAAAAAATGTTTAGAAATTAATCATTTTGATCTATTAGCAGGAAATGAAATAGAATAGTATGATTATAGGATAAAAAGACAAGGTAGTAAAGATAAATTTAAATAAATTATGAAATTTAATATTATTACACTATTACCAGAAATATATGATGTTTACCTTAATTTTTCTATTTTTAAAAAGGGGATAGAAAAAAAGATATTTAATTACAGTTTAATAAATTTAAGAGATTTTGGATTAGGAAAACACAAAAAAGTTGATGATTATCCTTATGGAGGAGGAAAAGGTTTAATTTTAAGATGTGAACCAATTGCAAATGCCTTAAAAACAATAGAAAATAAAGGAACTGTTGTATATTTTTCACCAAAAGGAAAGAAGTTAAATATAGAATTAATTAAAAAATATGCAAAAATAGATAATATTACAATTATTAATGGTAGATATGAAGGGATTGATCAACGAATAATTGACCTTTATGTAGATGAGGAAATTTCTATAGGAGATTATGTATTATCTGGATCAGAATTAGCATCACTTGTTTTTATTGATGCTGTATTAAGACAGGTTGATAATTTTTTAAGTGATGAAGCATTAAAAGAAGAGAGTTTTGAAAACAATTTATTAGAATATCCTCAATATACAAGACCGGAAGTATTTGAGGGGATAAAGGTTCCTGAAATATTATTGTCAGGGCATCATAAAAATATAAAAAACTGGCGTCTTGAAAAGAGTATAGAGATTACAATGAAAAGACGTCCTGATATATATAAAAAATATCTGGAGGAAAAAAATGAATATTCTTGATGAAATTACAAAGGAATATACACAAAAAGAAATACCTGATTTTCATATTGGGGATACTGTTAAAGTATATTATAAAGTTGTAGAAGCTGGGAAACAGAGAATTCAACCATATGAAGGTGTTGTAATTGCTAAAAATAATGCAGGTGTTTCAAAAACATTTACTGTAAGAAAAATATCTTATGGTATTGGTGTAGAAAGAATATTTCCTTTATATTCACCTAACATTGATAAAATAGAAATAAAAAGAAGAGGTAGAGTTAGAAGAGCTAAATTGTACTACCTTAGAGGACTTAAAGGTAAAAAAGCAAAAATTAAAGAAAAAAGATTTTAATAAATTTAAATTTAAAAAATCTTATTATAAAATCTATATGCAATTTAAAAATAGCTGCCTCCTGATAATGGAGGCAGTTTTTTTTGTTGAAAATTTTTAATATAGAATTATAAATAGGGTAAGAGAAAAAAAATATTTTTAAACTTAATTTATAAAAACTTTATATAATAAAAAATTTTGATATAATTAGGTTAATTATAAAAAATAATCAGGAGATTTAATTATGGATAAAAAAAAGCTATTTGAAGCTGCTATTGTAGAATTTGGAATACATGGGTTTGAAAATGCAAAAATTGAAAGTATTGCTAAAATTGCAAAAATCCCAGTAGATGAAATTAGAAATGAATATAAAAGTAAAGAAAGTCTATTTAAAAGCGTTGTTGAATACGGATTTCAATATTTGCAAAAAGTATTTGATGAGATTATAAGTAGTGAAGCACCAACTTTAGTTAAATTTGAGAAACTTTTAAGAATTGCTATTGATTACTCTCTAAAATATCCTGAATTAGTTAGATTATATCATGAGATAACAGCAGAAGAATCAAACAATCTTACTCCTGATTTATCTAAGAAACTTGAAAGTATATCTATTAATGCTTACAAAAAATTGATAAAAATATCTAAAGAAAAAGGGGAAATCCCTAAAAATACTGATGAAGCTTTTCTTGCTTATGCAATTGATAATCTTTTTTTAATTACTCAATTTTCATATATACCTGGGTATTATCAGGAAAGAATGAAAGTTTACATTGGTGAAAAATATCTTAAAGATATTGATAGTTATGTTGAAAAAATGATGGATATTATTAGCAGGAATTTTATTCCTGAAGATTATAATGGACCCTATGTATAAGATTTAAATATTAAATCTGTAATGATCAGAAACATAAATGAAGCTATTTTAAAAAAAATTTTTGCAAAAGATAGTAACTTAATTAAAGGTAAAGTATACAAAGCTCTAGTTTTAAAAAAATTAGATAGTAATAATTTTATAATAAAAATTGGTAATTCTTATTTTTTTAAGGTAAAATTACCATCTTATATTAAAAAATCAGATGTAATAAAACTTTTATTATTAAATGATTATCCAAAGTATAAATTTAAATTTTTACAAAAGATTGATAATGCAGTTATTTATAAGAGTCAGAATTCTAGTGATGAAAAAATATTAAAAAGTAATAATTTTAAAAATATTGTTAAAGATATTATTGGTAATAAAAATGCTAATCTATTAAATTTTATTGAATCAAATAATACTAAATCTTTAAGTAATATTGAATTTAATAATTTTTTGTATTTTCTTACTAAAGAGGGATTTTTTATCCCTTTAAAAGTAGATGATAATGAATTTTATTGTAAGATTAAACAAGAAAAAGATTATTCAATAATAAAGATTGCTATTTTTCTGGATAATGAGTATTTTATAAATGTATTGGTTTATAAAGATAAAAGAAAATTGATTATAAATTTTTTTTCAAATAACAAAAAATTTTTAACTCATTTAGAGGAGAAAAAAGAAACTTTAATAAGTAAACATAGCTCTAAAGTAAAGCAAAAGGAATTAAATAAATTTAATAATAATATAAATAATGAATACAAAAATAAGATTGAAGTAAAATTTTATTATGAAAAATAAAAATAAAGTTGTAGCATTAAAATATGAACAGGGTGATTATTCTCCTGTTATTGTTGCTAAAGGGGAGGATCAATTTGCTCAAAAAATATTAGAACTTGCGAAAGTGGAAAATATTCCGATATTAGAGGAAAAAGGGATTGTTGAAACTCTTTATAAATTTGAAATTAACCAATATATACCTGAAGATTTATGGGATATAGTGGCTGATATTTATCTTTTTATTTTTGAAAATTATAAAAAATTTTAGTGTAAGTTTTATAATGATTATGGAGTAAGTTGTGAGAAAAAAAATAAGTATTAATGAACTTGAAGTGGGAAAAGTTTATAATTCACCAATTTATATTGATGAAAAAAATGTTTTAATTCCTGCACATACAGTCATTAAACAGGAAGATATAGAAAGATTAAAAAGATGGAAAATAAAGGAAGTTGAGATGGATGAAGGTGTTGTAGATAAAAATAATGCTGAAAAAAAAGAAAGCTCAATTGAAGAAAGAAAAAGAAAATTAGCTGAAATGTCTAAAAAATTGGCACCAGAAATCAAAATTGTTGAAAAAAAGCTGGAACAAGAAGATAAAAATGGTAGTAGCAAGCATTTAACAGTTTATAATATTTATGTAGATATTTTAAATGATGTTAGACAGATCCTTTTTGATATAAGGTTAGATAAGATAGTACAGAAAAATCTGGTTAACAAAGCTGTTGATAAGATATTTGATGTTGTATTGAATCAAAAATACGATATTTTAAATGTAGTTTCAAGGTATAAGGGTGCAGAACAAAATTATTTAGTAATTCACAGCTTGAATGTAGCAATTTATTCAGCTTGTATAGGATTTGGACTTGACCTCAATCATTTTAAAATAAAACATTTAATAACTGGAGCAATGCTACATGATGTAGGAATGTTAAAAATAGATGAAAGAGTAATAAATAAAAAAGAGAAATTAACAAGTGCTGAATATGATATAGTTAAAAATCATACACTGATTGGTTATAAATTGTTAAATCAAAAAGAAGGATTTCCTTCTGAAGTTGCTCAGGTTGCTTTGCAGCATCATGAAAGATATAATGGTACCGGGTACCCTTCTGGAAATTCTGGAGAAAATATACCTTTATTTGCCAGAATTGTAGCAATTGCAGATTCTTATGATGCAATGACCCAAATTAGAACTTACAAAGTAAAAACAATTTCTCATGAGGCAATTAAGAATGTTATGGCAGCTTCTAAAAATTTGTATGATCCACATATTTTAAAAGTGTTTTTATCAATTATGAGTATATATCCAATTGGTTCTATAGTACAGTTAAATAATGGAATTATTGGAATTGTTAGTCGTGCTAATCCAAAATTTCCTTTAAGACCAGTGATCAGGATTCTTTTAGATGAATTTGGTGATAAAATATTAGAAATAGAAGAGATAGATTTAGAAGAAACTCCTAATCTTTTTATCACTTCAACTTTAAATTCTGAAGATTTAGATTTTCAATTAGAGGAATTTCTGTAAAAAATGGAAAATTTTAATTTAAACCTTGATAAGATTTATAATAACTCTTTAAATGATAAAGTAGATAAATTAAATAAAGTAATTAAATTTAATAAAAATTCTCTTATTTACAATGCTTCTCCAACAATTTACCCATATATAATTAAAAAAATAAAACAAAATTATGCAAATTCTAATCTATTAGTTGTATTTAATAAATTTGAAGATGCAGAAGATTTTTATAATAATTTTTTAAAAATATATAAAAATATAGATATAGAACTATTTTATCCAATAACTTTATTTCCATATGAGTTTAACAATATTGATTTAATTTCTAATTTTTATAGAATTAAAACCTGTAATTCATTATTATCAATAAATAAAAAAATTGTTGTTACTTCTCTTTATTCTTTACTTTTTCCTGTTATAGACCCAATGTCTTTAGCTCAAGGAAAGATGATTGTTAGAATAGGTCAAAAATTAGATAGAGACGAATTAATTGAAAAGTTGATTGACCTTGGTTTTACCAAAAAGAACTATATAACTTCAATTGGAGATTTTACTGTTAAAGGGGAATTGGTAAGTATATATTATGATGTTCTAAAAAACCCTGTTAGAATTGATTTTTTTGATGATAAGGTTGAAACAATAAAAGAATTTGAAAAAGATAGTGAAAAGCTTTTAGGAATTGTTGATAGAATAAGTTTACTTCCTTTATATGAATTTAGTGCTAATGAGGATGATAAAAAAAAGATTATATCCTCTTTATATGATGCAAATATTAATTCTGAAGAATTACAAAATTATATTCTTGATATTCAAAATGATAAAGAATATGCTATTTTATGGAATTTAGATAAAATAACAAATAAAATAAACTTTTTAACAG
Organism: Exilispira thermophila; assembly: GCF_055389015.1. Classification (NCBI taxonomy): domain Bacteria; kingdom Pseudomonadati; phylum Spirochaetota; class Spirochaetia; order Spirochaetales; genus Exilispira; species Exilispira thermophila. The sequence goes on from NZ_AP042476.1 coordinate 402,152, forward strand.
ATTATTTAAAAAACAATGACATAGTATGTTTGGTTGATAAAAATGAAATATTTGAAGCTTATGAAAAGGAATTAAAATCAATAATATATTCATATAATGGTTTATCAATAAAGGGGTTAACTTCTTATAAAAAACTATTTTTAGATATTAAGAATAGTTTATTAAATAGTAAGTTTAAATATTTAAACATATTGGAGAGATTTAATTTAAAACAAAATTCTTATAATAATAAATATAACAGTGGTAATTATGAAAATAAAAATTTAAAAATAATTGAAAATCATGAAGAAAATCAAATTAATTTTTATACTAAGACTCCAGAAAAATTTAAAAATAGAATAGAAATTTTTAAAAAAGAATATTCAACCTTATTATACCATGGATATAAAATCTATATTGCTTCTTTAGAAAATGGTATTAAAAGATTTAAATTATTATTTAAAGATCCCAGGATTCATTACATTAAAGAATATTTGAAATCAGGTGTTATTTTTGAAGACAAAAAAATAGCTATTTATTCTGAAAATGATATTTTAGATATTAAAATTAAATCAAAAACAAGTAATTATAAAACAGAATTTTTAGAAAATAAACTTGATTTGAAGGAAGGAGATTTTGTTGTCCATATTGTACATGGGATAGGGCAATATCTAGGTATTAAAAAACTGGAAGTCCTGGGAGAGGAAAAAGATTTTTTCCATCTTAAATATAAAGACAATGAAGATTTATATTTGCCTATTGAAAATTTAGGTTTAATTCAAAAATATGTAGGATTTGGAACATTAAAACCTAAACTTGATAAACTTGGTGGAAAAACATGGAAGAAAACTGTTGAAAAAACAAAAAAACAAATAGAGGATTGGGCAAGAAATCTTTATTCTCTATATGAAGAGAGGAAAAAAATTAAAGGTATTGCTTTTCCTGAAGATGATGAGGAACAAATTCAATTTGAAAAAAAATTCCCATATAAAGAAACATATGACCAGTATAAAGCAATTAGAGATGTAAAACTTGATATGCAACAACCATATCCTATGGATAGGTTAATTTGTGGTGATGTTGGGTTTGGTAAAACAGAAGTAGCAATAAGAGCTGCATTTAAAGCAGTAAATGCAGGATACCAGGTAATATTAATTGCACCAACAACAATATTAGCATCGCAACATTTTAAAAGATTCAAAAAAAGATTCGAAGATTATCCTGTAGAAATTGCTCTTCTTTCAAGATTGGTGCAACCATCAAAGCAGAATGAAGTTATTGAAAAAGTAAAAAATGGAAATATTGATATCTTAATAGGAACTCATAGAGTTTTATCAAAGGATGTAGAATTCAAAAAACCTGGACTTTTAATAATAGATGAGGAACAAAAGTTTGGTGTAGAAGCTAAAGAAAAAATAAAATTTTTAAGACACAACATAGATGTTTTATCGCTTACAGCAACTCCTATTCCAAGAACTTTATATATGTCTCTAATGAAATTGATGCAAATTTCTATTATAAATACTCCACCTGAACAAAGGGTACCTATACAGGTGTATCTTGAAGAGTTTAATGATAGAGTTATAAAATATGCAATTGAAAAGGAGATAGCAAGAGGGGGAAAAGTTTTTTTTGTCCATAATAGAGTTGAAACAATTGATGCTATGACTAATTATTTGAAAACTGTTACATCGTACAAATATCCTATTACATATGCTCATGGTAGGATGAAAAAAAATAGAATAAAATCTATAATTGAAGATTTTATTAATGGAAAATATAAAGTTTTAGTTTCAACTACAATTATAGAATCAGGTATTGATATTCCTGATGTTGACACAATAATAATAGATAGAGCTGATAGATTTGGGTTGTCAAACTTATATCAATTAAAAGGAAGGGTTGGTAGAAGATCAAAACTTGCCTATGCTTATTTACTTTATCCTTCGGACATGATTATAAGTGAGATAGCCTTAAAAAGATTACAAATAATTGCAGATTATTCTGAATTAGGTTCAGGTTATAAAATAGCTTTAAAAGATTTAGAGTTAAGGGGTGCAGGGAATATCCTTGGAAAAGAACAATCAGGATTTATATCAAGTGTAGGGTTTTATATGTATCAAGATTTATTAAAAGAAACTGTAGAAAAACTTCAAAGAGGAGATAAAAAAAAGAGATTTAGAACTGAAATTGAACTGGATATAGATACAAAAGTTAATGATAAATATTTTGAATCAAAAGAATCAAAAATTGACCTTTATGAAAAGTTATATGATCTATCAAGTGAAAAAGATTTAAAGAATCTTTATGATGAAACTGTAGAAAAAATAAAATTAAAAAATATATCTTTATCAGATAAAAAGAATTTATCAAAAAAAAGTAATTTACCAGAAGGATTAGAAAATCTTTTTTATTTAAACAGGATCAGGATAATTGCAGAGAAAAAGAAAATATCAAAAATCCTTGAGGAAAAAGAGGATATTTTAATTATTTTTGATAGTTCAAAAATTGAAATAAAATTAAATAAAATAGTTACACTTTTAAAAAATAAAACAATTAAAATAGATCCTGATAAAAAAGATACAATTTTTATAAAAAATAAATTTATTTCAAATATTGAAAAATTAGAATTTATTGAAAAAATAATAAAAGAAATTTTTTAGAAAGTTAGTTATTTAGTAAATAATTAAAATAAATAATAAATCTTCAGGTTAAAAACTATAAATATAAATGTAAATTGAAAATATAAGAAATGATATTTTAAATACTAAATAATCTAATTTTTAAAAAACTTTAAATTCTTCAAGAGAGATCTCATTAGAAAAAATACCATTAATAATTTCTAAAAGAGAGCTAAGCTGAAATGGTTTCTTTAAATATCCATTTGCACCCATAGATTTAGTTTTTTCTATAATCTTTTCTTCACTTAATGCAGAAATAATAATAATGGGTGTATCTTTGGTATAGGGATCATTTCTCAGTAATTTTAAAATATCAAATCCATTAAGGCCTTTCATCATTATATCAAGTAGAATAAGATCTGGTTTGTTATGTATTAGAGAATAAAGTCCTTCTCTTCCAGATAATGAAGTTAAAATTTTATATTTGCTTTGTAAAGTTTCTTTTAACAATAGTAATAGATCATTATTATCATCAATTATAAGAATTGATTTCATATTTTGCATCCTTTAGAAATATTATTTTTGAAAAGTTTCAGAATATTATATAACACAAAAATTATATAATACAAAGTCTTATAAAATAATTTATATATAATTTATATAATTTTATAGTTTTTATTTAAAATTTCAACAAATTTTTTTCTATTTCAATGATGATTGTTTTTTTTAAGTTCAATTTAAAATAAATGTATAAAAAGAAAGTTTAAAAAAAAATTTTCCACATACTAAAAAAAATTAATACAGGGAGAAAAAAATACAGTTAGAAGAAATTATAACAGTTTTAATTAAAATTTAAATTAAAAAGTGTAAATTGTTAAAAAAGTAGCAAAGATATTAAAGATTAAATTTAAATGGTAAGGGAATGAACAGAAAAATTAAAAAGATTATTAAAAACAATTATAGAAATATATCTTATGAAATAAGATTTTTTATAAATATTTAATAAGAGATATACATTAAATGAAGATTTAAAGATGCTATTAAATAAATAGAATAATGTATTATTAAATTAATGTAAATAAAAAAAAATTAATTTAGATGTCCATATATTACAAAAAAGACTTTATTTTTTTATATAGATATTAAAAAAGATAAAAAAAAAAATAAAAAAATTTCAAATTTTTGTTAACATAATTTTAACAATATGTTTAATAAAATATGGGGTAATAATAATGAGAATAAATATTGATTTATCTCTTATCTCTTATCTCTTATCTCTTTTCACCATTATTTTCTAAAATTAGTTTCATTATATAAAAAGTCATTTACTAAAAACAATCAATATATTACAAAATCAAAAAAATATTTTGATAATGATTATGGATGACATAATTTCTTTAAAAATATATTTGTTAAGATATAGAATAAATATTATAAAATAAAGTAAAATAATTTTGCAGGAGTTAATTATTATGAATAACAGGATTAAAAAGATTAAAAAAATAAAAAGTGACTCTAATATTGTATTTAAAAATATACCAATAATTAAAAAAATTAAAAGTGATATTAATGTTGCATCTGCTTTAGCATGTAAATGTCACTGTAAATAATATTATTAATGAGCATATACTTATTTAGGTATATGCTCATATTTCAAAAAATATATCAAATAAAAAAATATGAAAAAAGAAAAATTTAAAATTTGGAAATTTTCAATTATAAATAATATTCCCATTCAATATTATTACTTAAAAAAATATTTTTCTGAAAACTGTAGTTCATATATCAAATGCATTAATAATTTAGATAATATTTTAAATAAAATAATTTATAAAAGAGAAAAAAAAATAAATAAAATTATTTTTAATAAAAATATAAAATCTATTACCTTAATTGTTACTGATGATTGCAATTTGTCATGTAAATATTGTTTTACTTTAAAAAATTCAAAAAGAAATTATATGTCAACAAAAATAATTGATAATATAAATGAATTAAAGGAAAAAAATAATAATTTAAAAAGTATTCATTTTTTTGGAGGAGAACCATTATTAAATTTTAGTATTATTAAATATACATGCTATTTTGCTGAAAAATTTAATAAATCTATAAAATATAGTGTATTTACTAATGGAACTATTCTTTCAAAAGAAATAATTGAAATTTTTAAAAAATATAATTTTAAATTATTAATTAGCCTTGATGGAGATCTAAATTCACATGATAAAAACAGAATTTTTAAAAATGGAAAAGGAACATACAATATAATAATTAAGAATTTAAAAAAACTAATTGAAAATAATATTAAAATAATAATTAGAACAACTTTAACTTTAGAAATTAATAATTTTAATTTTATTAATGATTTAATTAAATTAGGAATTAATGAATTTAGAATTACTCCTCTTTCTTCTGATTCTAATTTTATTGATATAAAAAAATATATTATTCATTGTATTAATTTATATTCTATATTAAAAGATTTGTATATTGAATATATTAAAAACAGAATAAAAATAAAAATTAATCCATTTTATATTTTATTATTAAGAATACATAAAAAAATTTGTATATTTCAGGGTTGTTCAGCTGGAATATCTAAAATTTCTGTTGATATGGAAGGAAATAGATTACCATGTTTTCGTTTTATTAATTTTAAAAATAAATGGAATCAATTTAAAAAATTAAACAAATTTCGTAATAATAATATATGTAATTCTTGTTGGAATAAAAATTTATGTTTATTTTTTTGCGGGGCTGAAAAATTAATAAATAAAAATTTTTTTGAAAAAAATATAAATTATTTTTGTATTTTATACAAAATAATCAGTATTTTAACAATAAAAATATATAATGAACTTAGTGAAAAAGATAAGGAGTTTTTATTTGAAACTAAAAAATAAAATAATAAAAATGATTATTAAAAACTCAATTTTTTTAAATGAAGTTTTGTATAAAATGATTGAAAAGAAAATTGAAAATTCAAGATTAATTAAAGTAGTATATTCTTTAATAAAATCTGGATTTGAAATTAAAGATGTTGTTATAAAATATATCTTTAATAATTTAAATTCTTATAAAAAAAATAATATATGGACAAATACAGAAGAAAATATATATTCTTATTATATTATAAAAAAATTTAAAAGAAAATATGTAGATCAAATTTATAATTGTTTTTTGTTAACACAAAATAAAGATGGTGGATGGGGAAGATATGTTGGGGATATTTCTAGAATTACTTCAACTTCTTTTGTAATATATAATTTATCAAATATTAATCCACAATTTAAAAATACAATTAATTATAATAAAGCTATCAGATTTGTATATGATTGTTGGAAAAATGATTTTAATGGTATAGATTCATTACTATATAAAGCTGCATATTTTCTTTTAGCATTTTCAACATTAAACAATAATAGAAATATTTGTGAATATAATGATTTAAATATTTTAATTGATAAAACATTAAATTTATTAATATCTAATAAAGAAAGAAATGGAGGATACAAACCTTATAAAAAATTTCCTGGAAATACCTCAATTATTTATTCAACAATAATATTAAATGCTCTATCTTCTTCTTCATATATTACTAAACCTGGAGTGGAATATGTAATTTATAAAATAGTCAATTATCTCTACAAAAATATGCTATCTTCAGGGGGATGGCCTATTCATGAAATAGAAAATATTACTTCTGAAATTATAATAACTTTAATAAAGGTTTTGAAAAATGAAAAAAATTAATAATATTTTTGATGTGCAATGGCATATTACAGAAAAATGTAATTTAAGATGCAAGCATTGTTATATGGATAAATATTATAACGAAGCAACTTTAAAAGAATTATTATGTGATTATAATCTTCTTAAAAAGTTTATAATTAAATTAAATTCATTTTTAGAAATTTCTATTACTGGAGGAGAACCTTTAGTATATCCTGAATTTATTAATTTATTAAAATTTCTAGATTCAGAAGAAATCGTATTAAAAATTAATATATTAACAAATGGTGTTTTATTAAATGATGAAATTTGTTTATTTTTAAGTTCTCTACCAAAATTTAATTTTATTCAAATAAGTATAGAAGGTTTAGAAAAAACAAATGATTTAATTAGAGGCTCAGGAATATTTAATAAAATTATTGAAAAACTTAAATTGTTAATAAAATACAAAATGAAAATTCAAATACAAACTGTTCTTACAAAATTAAATTATAATGATATTATAGATTTAATTTTATTTCTTGAGAATTTTAAATATCCCATTAATTACTTATTAACAAGATATGTTCCATCTAAAAATGAATTAATTAAAAATAATATTTTAATATCAAAAAATGAGTATAAATCTATTTTAGAAAAATTAGAAAGTTTATCAAAAAATTTAAAATATGTTTCAATTTTAAAAAGAAGATCATTATGGAAATTAATAAATGAAAAATATGGAGGAAGATGTCCAATTGGAATTAATTCTTTTGATCTATTGTATGATGGTTCAATAATGCTTTGCAGAAGATTAAATTTAAAAATAGGAAATATTCGATATAATTCACTCTATAAAATATGGTATGGTAATGATTTAATATGGGATATTAGAAAACAGAATAAAATTAATAATAAATGTAAAAATTGTAAATATTTAAAAACTTGTTATGGATGTAGAGCAATGGCATTTGCGTATTTTGGTGATATATTTGCTGAGGACCCACATTGTTGGAAATAAAAAGGTTTTTTTTATAAAATTATAATGGAGGAGTTTATGTAATTAAAGTATAAATTAAAAAAAAATGTTTATAGACAAAGTTTTGATTCAAAAAATTATATTTTTAACCTTGATTTAGAAGAAGGATTTGAGGTTAATGAGGAAGGTAAGAAAATATTAGATTCTTTACAAGAATTTCGAACACCTTTAGAAATATATCTTTTTTTAGGAGATGTGATAAAAATCAATAGCAGGGGATAAAGAAACTGCTTTCAGGCAACGAAAATAAACCTGAAAGCAGATAGGCTTAGGTTCGACATTTAATTTGGTCAAAAAGACCGTTTAGGAGAATGAAGAGCCTACAGCCGAATCAACATAATAATCGGATTTTAACAATCCAGATTGAATAGGAGAATGGATTATTCTCTGTAATAAATATCGTAAAGAATCTGCTTTCAATTAAAAAAAATAATTGGAGGAGGCAGATGAAACTATCAGTTGGAGTTGATTTACACAAGCATCAAATGACAGTATGTATAAAAAATTTAGAACAAAGGATTGCAGATATTAATTGGAAATTTTCTACAAAAAAAGAAGGATATATGGAATTTGTAAGATTGTTAAAGAAATTATCCCAACCAGAAGAAATTGAAATAGCAGTAGAATCTACAGGAAATACAAGATATTTTAAAAGAGAAATGGAAAATTATGGATTTAAAGTACATGTAGTAAATACCTTAAAGTTTAAAGTAATAAATGAATCAATAAACAAAACAGATAAACATGATGCAAGGACATTAGCAGAATTTTTATCAAAAGATATGATACCAGAAGTAAATTTATGTAAAGAAGATAGTAAAAATTTAAGAGATTTATTAAAGCATAGGTCAGTATTAAAAAAGACCAATGTAAGTTTAAAGAATCAAATACATGGAATAATGTTAGAAATGGGTATAGAAACAAAGAATGGACAGCTTAACACAAAAACAGGAAGGGTAAAAATTATAGAACAAATATCGGACCCAATAAAAAAAAGTATAGTATCAGGGATAATAAAAACAATAAATAGTATAGAAAGTTTAATATCAGAAATAGAGAAAGAGCTTTCAAAGATGACAGAAAAAGATGAAGCAGTAAGAATACTAAGGACAATACCAGGATGTGGATTGATAACTTCAATTACTTTAAGGGCTTACATAGATGACATAAATAAATTTAGTTCATATAAAAAGCTTTCTTCTTATTGTGGATTGGTACCATGGGTACAAAATTCAGCAGACAAGGAAAGATATGGGAATATAACTAAAAGAGGTTCACAAGAATTAAGAACAGCATTTGTACAGATGACAATGGGTATGATAAGGGTAAAAAGAGAAAGAGAAAACAGATATATGAAATCTTATAGAAATATGAAAAAAATAAAAGGAAGCGGAAAAGCAATAATAGCAACTTCAAGAAAATTAAGTAAATTGGTATGGACATTATTAAAAAATGGTTGTGAATATGATCCAGTAAAATCAAATGATATATTGTTAAATAAAGATTATTCCGTTGCCTGAAAGCAATAATTTGAGGTTTTACCTCGTTTAGATAAATTGGCAGATTTTTTGATATTTAATATTGATTTTTATAGGAGGAAATATAAAAAATTTTGAAAAAGAAAAATTTATTATAATTGATTTTATAAAAAAGCTTAAAAAATACAATTTACTTGATTGTTATGAAGTTTAATAATACAATTTTAGGATAAGAAATGATTAAAAATTCTATAATTTTTTTTATTGATATAAATAATAGAAATTACAATTATTTGTATAAATATAAAATAAAATATAATATTTTTTGTGAAGATATTACTAATATAAAAGAATTTTCAAAATTATTTACAAAAGTTTTTAAAAATTCTAAAGATAGTGAATTTTCTAATCATTCCTATTATGAAAATTATGAATGTATTTCTTATTTATTTGAAAATCAATTGTTATATAAAAAATATTCAAAAATATATACTAATATTAATAAAAAACCAATAGGATTTATATTAGCTAAAAAAAATAAAAAAAATATTCTTCATATAAAATTTTTTGGAGTTTTAATTAAAGGTGCATATATTATTGATATTTTTTATGATTATTTAAAAATATTAAAAAATAATAACATTTTAAAAATAAAAGTAATAATAGATGAAAAAAATTTTGAAATGATAAAAATAATAAAAAAATTGGGTTTTATGAAATTTTGCAAGATTAAAGAGGAAGTATAATGAAATTTATAGTCATAAAAGGAAACAGTATGCATCCCACCCTTAAAAATGGAAATCTTTGTATTTTGGGTTTTGAAAAGAATTTATGTATAAAAAAAGGAGATATTATAATTTTTAAAAAAAATAACAATATTATTGCTCATAGATGTATATATATAATTAGAAATTATATTGCAGAAAAAGGTGATAATAGTAACCATATTTCTATTATAAAAAAACAAAACATTATAGGTAAAATTTCTTATATAATTAGAAATGGCGAGAAAAACAATATAAATAACTTTAATAATAATTATTTTACTTTTTTGAAAGTGATTATCAAGTTAATTTTTTTTATTATAAAGGAGTTTTATGAACGCAATAGAAATAAAAAACTTAACAAAAATTTATAAAAATAATGTTATTGCAAATTCTAATATAAACTTATCAATAAATGAAGGGGAAATTTTTGGAATTCTTGGCCCAAATGGAGCAGGCAAAACTACCTTAGTTAAACAAATAGTTGGATTTATTAAACCAACTAATGGATCAATAAAGATATTTGGAAACCAGCTTGATTCAATCAGAAAAATAAAAAATTTGATCGGATATCAATCCCAGGATTCATTTGCTCTATGGGATCTTACAATAAAAGAAGCATTAAAAGAAACATGTGTATTAAAAGGTTTTAAAAAAAAAATTGCTAGCAAATTAAGTAGCAAATTAATAAACTATTTTAAATTAGAAAATAAAAAAAATGAATATTTATACCAATTATCAGGGGGATTATTAAGATTAGTAAGTTTTTTAATTGCAATTATTGGTAATCCAAAAATAGTAATTTTAGATGAACCAACAAGTGGTATGGATATAAGCTATAAAAAATTAGTAATAGATTATATTTATAATATGAATAAAAAATTCAATACAACAATACTTTTAGTTACACATCAAATGAATGATGTTGAAGATATATTAACAAAAATTGCTTTTATTAATAATTCTAAAATAAAATTATTATTAACACCTGAAGAATGTAAAAATTTATATTACGATAGGATTACAATAAAATTTAATATAAATAATGAAAATCAAAAACAATTTTTAAAATTATTTGATGGCAATGAAGTGTACTTAAAAAATAAATCAGTAATAGTAAATATTTTAAGGGAAAGATACTTGAAATTACAAAAAAAAATAATAGAAGGGTTCGATAAAAACAATATTTTAGATTTTGAAATAAAAAAGTCTACTCTTGAGGATATTTATATGCGTATAATAAATAATGAAAAAATTAAACAAAATAAAACTTAGAATAAAAGATAACAAAAAAATAACATGAAATAATATACAAAAACTGATCCAATAAACTAATATAAGATATCATACAAAAGATTATAAAACAAAATTATTAAAAATATTATAAAGAAGGAAAAAATATGTTTTTTAATGATTTAAAAGCTTTATTTAGAATAAACATTGCAAGATTTAAAACTGATCTGTTTTTTCTTATTTTAAGTTCTTTTTTAATACCATTAGGTATATTATATATGCTTTATTTAAATGGAATCCATGAAGTTTCTAGGTTAAAACATATAATTGCAGGAAATATGATAATTTCAATTTCAGGAATAAGCATTAATTCATTAGCTCAATGGATTTCTAATTTAAAAGAAACTAAAGCTTATGAATATTATGCTTTTTTAAGGATTAATCCTTTTATTTTTGTATTTTCCATTTTATTAGTTTACACTATTATTGGATTTCCTGGAGTAATAAGTTTATTTTTTCTAAGCTGGATTTTTACAAAATTTATTATTATTCCAAATCCATTAATTATCGTATATATATTACTTATAGGTTTTGCATTTTCAGGTATTGGAGCTGTTATTGGAACTTCATGCAGAAGAGTATCAACTGCATCAGCAATATCTAACATAGTGTATTTAGGAGCTATGTTTTTTAGCCCCATTCTTGTAGAGAGATCTACATTACCAGGATTATTAAAAATTACATCTTTTATTTTTCCTCAAACTTATGCTACTGAATTGTTATTAAGCACTTTTTCTAATATACCAGAAAATAATGTACTTATTTCTTTATTGGTAATAATTATTTGTTTATTTGTTTCAATATTTTTAATAAACAAATATTTAAACTGGAGTAAAAAATGAATAAAACTAATGATATTGAAATAGAAGTTAAGAGTCTAAATTTTAGCTGTTAAAAAAAATGAGTTTATTAATAATTTGAATTTTAATCTTAAATATAACCTAACTAGCATATTTAAATTTATAAAAAATGGATAAATTGCTTAAATATTAAAAAAAACTGCCAATTTATCAAATTTCGTTTTTTACCCTGCAAATTTTTTTAATATCTTTCTTAATATGCAAAAATAACTTGACATATTTTTAACATTTATTAAAAATTTTCAAAATCATTTTTAAGTAAATTAAATAATTAATTAAAATTAAAATAATATAGTATTGGATTCAAATATGTATTTAAAAGTAAAAAAAAGTATTATAAAAACAAATTTATTTATTTTGTTAATTGTTTTTTTATTAATTTATTCATCATATTTCCTTTTTTCACGAAATAATCAAAAATTAAGCAAAGGATTAAATGATTTTACCTTGAATCTTGTCAATTATAATAATCAATTACTTAAAATAATATCAAAAGAAGAAAAAAGATTTTGTTATGGATATAAACAGGGTTTTGATACTTCATGTGGAATTTCAACTGTTGCAACATTCTTAAAATATTTTTATTTTTATAACCTTGATGAAAAAACTCTTATTGCTAGATTTTTCAAAAAGTTAAAAGAAAAAAAAGATTTAACTATAAGTTTAGATGATATAAAACATATACTTTTTAGTTATGGTTTTCAAGTAAAAGGTTATAAAATAGGTATTGATAAATTAAGACAGATTTCAAAAGAAGATAAATTTTTACCAATAATAGTTCATTTTAAAAAACCAGAAAAACATTTTACATTATGTATTGGCAATTAATATCAATATTATTTTTTAGTTGATCCATCAGTAGGGATTTATTTTATTGATAAACAAGAGTTTAAAAAAAGATTCTCATCATATGTACTAATAGCTAAAAGTAAAAAAAGAACAAAGAATATAGATTTAATAGTAACTATAAAAAATAAATTAAAAAATAAAATTGATAGTATGGTGAATTTAAAAGTAAAATAAAAATAATACTTAAAATAAAAATAAAATAAAATATAAAGTGAAAATTAAGGATATAAATTTTAAAAAATAGTATTTTTTAGTAAAAACTAAAGGTTCTCTTTCATAATGTATGGATAGTTATTCTAAATCTCCTGCAATTTGTAATATTTTTAATTTAAGATAATTATTATCTTTATAACCATATCCTCTTTTTAGTAATGTTTTTATTACATTATTTAACCCTTCTGCTTTACTATTTGATATTGGATATTTAAACCAATTTAATAATTTATCTATTCTTTTTTCTATCTTTTTTGCAAACCTTTTTAAATATTTATATTCACTTGATAATACCATATTCAACCAGTTTAATAGCATCTTTAAAGCTTCTTTTAATGTATATATCCTGCCAAATATAGATAAAAAATCCTCTTTCATAAGATATATTTCATATAAAGGTTTATTTAATTTCTTTAATTTTTCTATGTACTGTCTCCCATTTAAATCTAGTTTTGAATATCTTTTTAATATTATCCATCTCATATGCTTTTTAATAAATAACCCTTCTTTAAATGATAATTGTTTTTGATAGGTTCTTCTTTCTTCTTCTATTGCTTTATTTAATAATCTTGATATATGAAATTTATCAAATACTATACTAACTTTCCCTTTAAAATAATTATTTATTGCACTTTCATAAGGTTTCCATAAATCCATTGTTACTACTTGAAGGTTTTCAATTCTTTTACTTAAACTTTCTAATCCTCTAATACAATCACTGTGTTTTCTTCCTTTTTCTAACCAGATAACTTTTGACCTTTCATTATCTATAAATACTGTAAAATATTTATGCCCTCTTTTATATGATACTTCATCTATACTCATTTTATTTACTTGTGGCAATTTAGAAATATGTGTTTCAAATTTCTTAGTTAGCATATTTTTATCAATCCTATAAATACTTGATTCTGATATACCTGTTATTTGTGATATTGATTTGTTATCTAACTTTTTGCTATATCTTAATATTTCTTCCCCTAAATATATTGAATAAGTTTTTTTAGGATCAGTAAAGTCAAGTTTTTCAGTTAATACTTTGTTACATTTTTTACAGTTTACTCTTCTTAATTTAAATTTTAAATAAATAATTCTTCCCAACAAAAATCCTATTTTAATTTCTCTATATTTTGAATCATAAATACAACATTCTGTTCCACATACAAGACAAATAGGTTTATTTTTATGATTAACTTCAATAATAATTTTATTTTCAATTAATTTTATAATGTCAAATAAAGATCCTTGAATTTTAAATAAAACAGTTATAATTTTTTCTAAGTGCATTTTTTTCTCTGTACTATTTTTTTTAGTATGGGGAGAAATTATTTTTTTTAAATTTTTTTATCCACTCATTTTGAAATTGAACCTAAATTATATTCACATATTAACACTATTTTTTTAAATTTAGACTTTTTATTTAATTTGGCTCAAACTTTATAGAGAAAAATGACGAAATTAAAAAGGATAAAAAAGAAGTTAATTAAAAAAATTAAACAAAATGAAAATGCTATAAGAATAATTGGAGATATAAATCGTATCTATTATAGGAAAAAACATGAACAATAAAATAATTTCCAAATTTCGTTATGCAATAAGAGGGATAGTTGATGGTTTTAAATATGAAAATACATTGAAATTTCATTTATTATCAGGAATTATTGTAATTGCAATAGCTATTATTTTAAAAGTTAATTATATAGAATTTTCCATACTTTTACTTCTTATAGGATTGGTAATTGTTGCAGAGATGATAAATACAATGTTTGAAATTTATGCACGACATATATTTAAAAAAAAAGATTACTATGTAAGGATGCTACTTGATATTGCTGCAGGAGCTGTTTTAATTACCTCTTTATTTGCAGCTGTTATTGGTATAATTATATTAGGTCCCAAATTGATTAAATTTATAAATCAATTATTTTAATTTATATCTTTAGAAATGGATTCTGTTTTTAAGTTGAAAAAACAAAATTATTATTTTTTTAAACTTTTTAAAGATATATTAAAAGTTATATTGTTATATATATGGTTCAAGTAATTCACTTAATTCAAAATAAATATTTTCTTTTTCTTTTAAAACTGTTTGTAATTCTTCATATTTAGTTTTTAGATTATTTAATACGGTAAAATCTTTTTGTTCTGACATTTCTTTTGTAATTTTTTTTAGAGTTTCTTCTATTTGTAAAATTTCATTTTCAATTAATTCAAGTTCTTTCCTTTTTCTGAATATTTCATTTTTACTCAATATTTTATCTTTGTTATTTGTATTAGAATTAAAGGTTGTTGATGAATTTGTATTATTAAAAATGTTTATATTGTCTAAATTATTGTTGGTAGAATTTTTGTTGTTAATCTCACTAACATTATTTTTAGGCTTTCTATTTTTAATGTTTGTTTTATTTATTAGACTATTATTGCTTTTTTTATTTATATCATCAATATAATTTCTTTTTTTATAGTCTTGATTAATTATGTTTATATCTACTTTGTCAGTTATATATTCTTTCTTTTTGTTTTTTAAAGTAAGTATTTTGTTATTGTTTATATTATCTTTTTTATGAAAAAGGTTTAAATATTCTTCAAAAGATTTTAGAAATACTAAATTTTTATTTTCTATAGTCCAGAATTCTTCCCCTACTGATTTAATAAAATCAATATCATGCGATACAGTTAAAATAGCACCATCAAAATTTCTAAGACTTTCTTTCAAAACTTCTTTTGTTGTTATATCAATATGTGTTGTCGGTTCGTCCAATATTAAAATATCTGGTTCATTAACAAATATTTTTGAAATTATAAGTCTTACTTTTTCTCCTCCAGATAACACTTTTACTTTTTTGAATACATCTTCATTTGAAAATCCAAATACACCGAGTAATGTTCTTTTCTGCCCTTCAGTCATATTTTGTGTATTTTTAGATTCAGAAAATTCATCTAATACACTTTTTTCAAAATCAAGTTGTTCAATTATATTTTGTGCAAAATAACCAATTGTTGAATTATTATGTATTATTATTTCTCCTGAAGTTGGTTTTAAAATATTATTAGCCAACTTCAATAATGTTGTTTTACCAATCCCATTTTTCCCCATTAATACTATTTTTTGTCCTCTAATAATAGAAAAGGTTATATTTTTTAGTAAAAGATTATCAATATTATTTTCTAAGTCATCATAATTACTTTTGTAACCAAATGAAACATTTGTAAAGGATATGATATTTGAAAATTTTTTCCCTGAACTTTTTAAAGAAAAATTTATATCTTTTTCTTGAGGAATTTCTATTGTTTGATTTTTAATTCTTTCCACCTGTTTAATCTTATTTTTAACCCTAGAAGAAAAGTTTTTCTTTGCTCTAAATCTATCAATAAATCTTTCAAGTTGTTTTACCAGTTTTTGTTTGTTTTTTTCAAATTCGTAAGCTTGTTTCAATAAAAGTTCTTTCTTTTTTTCAAATTCATCATAATTGGATGAAGTATATGTAAATAATTTTTTATTAGCAACATGAACAATTTTGTCTACAACTTCATTAAGAAAATATTTATCGTGAGAAATTATTATATATGCTTTATTATAATTTTTTAAAAAACCTGTTAAAAAAATTCTTGAATCAATATCCAGGTAATTTGTTGGTTCATCAAGAAGTAAAAGGTCAGGTTTTAATAATAATAGATAGGCAATATATGCTCTAACTTTAAAACCACCAGAAGCTTTGTTTAATTCTTTTTCAAATTCTTGCTGTGAAAAACCCATTGCATAAAGAATTCTCTTAATTTTATAATCAAAATTGAATGCATCTAATTTTTCTATTTCATTTAATAAAAGGTCATATTTTTCATGTAATTTTTTGGAATCAGGTTCCTTTTCTAATTTTTCTGAAATATTTTCAAATTGTTTAATCAGAGAAATTTCTTTTTCAAAAGCTTTTTTAGCTAATGAAAAAGGGGTTTCAGATTTATCAAAATATATTTCTTGAGGGATAGCTCCAATTTTTATATTTCCTTCTTTTATAATTTGACCTTTTGTAATTTCAAGGTTTCCTGAAATAATGTTTAGTAATGTAGTTTTTCCAGAACCATTTTTACCTACGATACCTATTCTATCTGCTCGATAAATGGATAGATTAGCATCTTCGAAAATAGGAATTCCTGTATAGTCAAAATATATATTTTTTAAATGAATCAATTTTATATCCTATAACCTATTTTTTTTGTTAATATTCTTTTATTAATATAAAATATATTTTTTTATATTATTTATTTTTTTATATTAATTTAAAATATATTGAATAAATATTATTGTTGTTCTTCTATTTCAATAACTTTAATTATCCCTGTACTATAATTAACCACCCAGGCTTGTATTAAATTTTTTTGTTGGAAAACATCTATCCCAACAGGACCTTTACTGGATTTCCATTCTCCAATAAGTTTTAAAGATTGAGTAGAAAATGCCTGTACATATTCACCTCTATAACATGTTACAAATACAATTTTTTTGTCTTTTGATAAAGCAATAGTTCTTGCAGATTTTTTTGTATTATTTTTTAAAACTATTTTGTTTGTATTTAAATCAATTTTGACAATTTGAGAGTTGATGTTTATTGAAGCATACATATAATTTCCATCAATTATTAGGTGTCTTGGGTTTACTGGAACTTTTATATATCCAATTTTTTTAAATTCAGGAATGCTAATAATATATATAATATTCGAACCCATATCAGCAATATAAAGTTTTTTGTTGTCTTTTGAAACTGCAAGTCCTCTTGGTATTCTTGCACTTTTAATATCTTTTATTTTTTTAAAATTACTTACTTTATTAGAACTAATATCAAAAACACTAACGGTTGCAGAATGCCAGTTGGAAATAAAAAGATACCTGTCATCAGATGTAGAAGAGATAATTTTTGGGGTTGTTCCAGTTTTAAAGAAAGGTAAACTTATTTTTATCTTTTTATTATTTTCTAAATCATAAAAATAAGCTTGTTTATTAAAATTATACGATGTATCAATTATTTTTGAAAAATTTGTTTCTGTTTTATTATTATTATTATTATTATTTTCTGAATCTGTTTTAGTTGTATTAGAAGTACTGTTATTTGTATCAGCATTATTAGAAGTCTTGTTATTATTGCTACTATTAGTGGTATTTTTATCATTAGAGTTAGTTCCATTGTAATCTTCTGGTTTAAACAAACCTAGTTTTAAAAGATCAATTAATACAATTCCACCTGCATTATGTAATGAAACCCATAAAAATCTACCTCCATGGGTAAAATACCCTTCTACTGGTTTTTCCTGATATGAATTTATCCATTTATGAGTAGAATAATTATAGCCTTTACCTGGGTGAGCTATAAATTGTAATTTATATTTTAATTTTTTTGTTTCTCTATCAAAAATATAAAGATTCATTGCTTCAAGATTAATAGAAAATACATATCTTGAATCAGGGCTTATTAAAATAGATTTTGCACCATATCCAGTTTTTAAATTTGTTATATTTATTGTTTTTATAGAAAGTATTTTGTTGGATGTGTCATTATTATTATTGTTGTTATTTGAAGTATTTGAATTTTCGTCCTGTGAAAAAACATAGATTGGAATTATTGATAATAAAAATAAAAATATAGAAATAAACAAAATTTTTTTTAAAAATTTTCTCATTGCTGAATCCCATAATAAATTTTGATAAAGATTAACTAAATTTTAAAAATAATAAATAGTTAAATTAGATTATATAACAAAAAACTCCAAGTTATCTTATTTTATAAAAAATATAAAACAAATAAGTACAAAAAATGATAAAGTAATATATTGGGTAAGAATATAAAATCATTTAACAAAATATAAAGTAATGTAAAGTTTTGTTTTAAAATATATTTTTAATATGAATATAAAAATATATAAACAGGTAAAAATTATAAATTATATAATTATGAGATGAAAAAATAAAAAAATAAATTATAATAGTTAAGAAAAGTTAATTATTTAAAATGGAGGATATTTTATGAAAATTGGTTTTTATACAAAAGTTAATTCTTTCTGGATTCAGGAAATTGAAAAATTAAAAAAACAGTTTCCTCAAAATGAATTTATAATTGATGAAAAAGAGATTGAAAATAATTTAGCTGATATTGAAATTATTGTAGGTGGTAAATTACAGTTAGACTTTATAGAAAAAGCAAAATCCCTTAAAGTTATTTTTGTTCCATTTGCAGGAGTAAATCATTTACCCTTGAATAACCTTTTTTCCAGGAAAATAAGAATTGCTAATTCACACGGGAACGCAAGGTTTGTTGCAGAGCATGCGATTGCTCTTACACTTGCTTTTTATAATAAAGTAATTGATTATCATAATGACCTAAAGCAACTTAAATGGCATGGATTTTGGGTTAATAGAGGGTTAGATGATACATGGGAAAGTATTCAGGATAAAACCATTACTATACTTGGTGCAGGTGCAATTGGACATTATATTGCAAAATTTATGAAGGCATTTAATGCAAAGGTTTATGGATATAAAAAGAGAAAAATAGATAAATTACCGGAATTTTATGATAAAATTTTTTATGATATAAAAGAAGCAATTGATAATGATTCTGAAATAGTATTTTCTGCTTTACCTTTAACTCCTGAAACTAAAAATATTATAAATGAAGATATTTTAAAATTAATGAAAGGTAAAATTTTTGTAAATGTTGGAAGAGGTGGAAGTGTTGATGAAAAAGCATTATATGAATATTTGAAAAATGGGTATCTTAAAGGTGCAGTTCTTGATGCATGGTTTAAATACCCTTCTTCTGGTGAAGTTGTTGGAGAACCATCAAACTTTCCATATCAGGAACTTAATAATGTTGTACTTTCTCCTCATATAGCTGGATTTACAGCTAAAGCTGTAAAAGAAAATGCAATCCAGACAATTAACAATTTAAAAGAATATTTGAAAACTGGAAAATTAAATAATGAAGTTAAATATTATTGATTAATATGTTTTTTAAATATCATGATATAAATAAAAATTTATATAATATAAATAAATATTTATAAAAAGAAGTTAGTTTATTCATAATAAATAATTTATTTTTAATTATTTGACAAATTTTAAATAGTATATTTTAATTATTAAGCAAATGAATATATATATAAGGATATTTTATGGTTGAATTAAGAACATACATATTTTTAGATTCTTTACAGAAACAAATGGCTTCATTTATTGCAACAATTTCTAGAGGTTATTTTCCTGTTGCTAATGAAGCATGTTGTGTTGTTGAGATTGCTCCAGGTATTGAAATCAATAGATTAACTGATATTGCTTTAAAAGCAACAAATGTAAAACCTGGATTACAGGTCGTTGAAAGATCTTTTGGTTTTTTAGAAATTCATTCACCAAATCAAGCTGATACAAGACAGGCAGGTGAAGCTATTTTAAATGCTTTAAATTTAAAAGAATCGGATAGGTTAAAACCAAGGGTACTTACAAGCCAGCTTATAAAAAACATAGATGATCATCAAGCTCAATTAATAAATAAAACTAGATACGGAAATATGGTATTAAAAGGTGATACATTATATGTTTTAGAAATTGAACCAGCAGGATATGCATATTATGTGGCAAATGAAGCAGAAAAAGCTTCTCATATAAATATTATTAATGTAGCTGGTATTGGAAAATTTGGAAGAGTTTATATTGCTGGGGATGAAGCTGAAGTTTTAGAAAGTAAGAAAATTGTTGAAAAAAGAATTGAAGAGATAAGTGGTAAGGAAATTCAATAAAAAAAATTATAAAATTATACTTTTATAAATATAAAATGAAACTATATAGAATAGATTAATGGAAATTTTAATAACAATAAAAATGCTAATAGTGAAAAATAATAAAAATAATAATTAAACTAGTAATAAAAAATAAAAAAGAAGAATATTAAAAGAGAAATAATATAAATTAATTATATAAATTAATAATGTAAGAAGATAATGTAAAATATAATAATAAAAATTAAATTTTAAAATAAAAGAAAATCTAAAGGAGAAAGTATGGCTCAAATATTTCAAGATGCATTAGGAATGATAGAAACAAAAAGTTTTGCTGCTATGGTTGAAGCTTCTGATGCTATGGTTAAAGCAGCTAAAGTTGAACTTGTTGCATATGAAAAAACTGGTGGTGGTTATGTAACTGCTATAGTAAGAGGAGATGTTGCAGCAGTTAGAGCAGCAGTAGATGCTGGAAGCAAAGCAGCAGAAAGAGTTGGTGAAATTGTTGCTGTTCATGTAATTCCAAGACCTCATTCAAATGTTGATGAAGTTTTACCTCTTGGTAGACAATCGTCAAAAAAACAGACAAAATAGAGGTAAAAAATGATACTTGCTAAAGTTGTTGGAACAGTTGTTTCCACACAGAAAACAGAAGCAATTGAAGGGATAAAATTTTTACTTTTAGAAAAAATTAAAATTCCAACTATGGAAGGAACTGGTGATTTTGTTGTTGCAATGGATAGTGTAGGAGCTGGAATTGGTGAAATAGTTTTTTATGTTGCTGGGAGTAGTGCTAGAATGACAGAAACAACAAAAGGAAAACCTGCAGATGCTACTATAGTTGGTATTGTTGATAATATAGAAAAAGATGGAAAATATATCTATAGTAAAGATAACTAAGTGAGATAAATCTCAATTGTTATAGTTTTTATTAATAACTAATATATTTGATTTATAATTAATTTATTTTTATTATTAATAAATATATTTTGTTATAATTAATTTATTTTTAAGTGGATTAATATGGTTATTGGTGAAGTTGTAGGTACAATTATTAGTACTCAAAAGGATAATGGACTTGTTTATCCTTTAAAATTAATTCAAATTTTTGACTATAAAGGTGGTGCTAAAGATAATTATATTGTTGTATTGGACCCATTAGGTGCAGGTTACAGGGAGAAAGTTCTTGTTTCCCAGGGAAGTGCAACAAGACAAACTTTAGCTACTAATGATAAACCAGTTGATGCATTAATTATTGGTATAATTGATTTAATAGAAGAAAATGGTGGAATTGTTTACAGAAAATAATTACAATGATGTAGCAAAAAGATTGAAAAAAATTAATATTAGATGACATTAGAATAGTAAAGTGGAAAATTTTAAAAAAATGGAAAAGAAAATATGAGTGAAATTGTATTGGGAGCATTAGAATTTGATAGTGTTGCTACTGGAATTAAAGCATTAGATGCAATGGTTAAAAAAGCTCCGATTATTGTTATGAAAGCAGCAACAATTGCTGCAGGTAAATATTTAATTTTAATTAAAGGTGATGTTGCCTCTGTTGAGTATGCATTGAGAGAAGGGAAAGAGGAAAGAAAAGACAAACTTATTGATGAATTGTTTTTACCTAATTTGCATAAAGGGGTTATCCCTGCGTTAGAAGGTGTAGTTGAACCTGAGAATTGGGATTCAGTTGGAATTATTGAATCATTGTCATTACTTTCTGGAATTCAAGCTGCAGATATTGCTGCTAAAACTGAAAATATTACTATAAATGAAATTAAAATGTCTGTAGAGCTTGGAGGAAGATCATATATTAAAATTATGGGAGAGTATTTTGCTGTATTAGAAGCAGCCAATACAGCAGTAGAATGGCTTAAATTAAAAAATCTTTATTATAGTAGTGAAATAATTCCAAGACCTCATCCAGAAATAAAGCCATTTTATTTTAATAAAGTTAAATAAAAAACTATTAAAGCATAAAACATTTTAAAAAGGGAGTGTATCCCATGGATAATTTAGAGCAAACAATAAGAGAAATTGTAAAACAGGTAGTAGAAGAAATAAATAAGACTTCAGGGGTAGAGTTTTCTTCATCTTCAGATAATGGTGTATTCAATGATATAAATTCAGCGATTGAAGCAGCTGAAATTGCGCAAAAACAGTGGATTAAATTATCTTTAGAAGATAGAGAAACAATTATTCAGAAGATAAGGGAAGTTGTATTAAAAAACAATGAAATAATTTCTAAAATGGCTGTTGAAGAAACAGGATATGGTAGAGTTGAACATAAAATAATTAAAAATAAATTAGCTGCAATTAAAACTCCTGGAACTGAAGATCTTGTCCCATTAGCTTATTCTGATGATAATGGATTAACTTTAGTTGAAAGAGCTCCTTTTGGAGTAATAGGTGCAATTACACCTTCAACCAATCCTACATCCTCAATAATAAATAATGCTATTAGCATGATTGCAGCAGGAAATTCTGTATTTTTTAATACTCATCCAGCTGCTAAAAATGTTTCCATATATACAATTTCTTTATTAAATAAAACTATTATAGAATCAGGCGGTCCAGGAAATCTTATTACAACAATAGCATCTCCTACAATTGAATCTGCTCAAGCTATGATGAGTCATCCTAAAGTAAGATTACTTGTAGTAACAGGAGGTCCTGGAGTTGTTGCTGAAGCTATGAAACATCCAAAAAGGGTTATTGCAGCTGGACCTGGAAATCCTCCTGTTGTAGTTGATGAAACAGCTGATATTGAAAAAGCAGCAAAGGATATTGTTAATGGGGCAGGTTTTGATAACAATGTGGTTTGTATTCTAGAAAAAGAGATAATTGCTATTTCATCAATTGCAGATAGATTAAAAGAATATATGAGACTAAATGGAGCTTATGAATTAACAAAAGAACAGGCAGATAAACTTATACCTATAATTTTATCAAAACCAGGTAGTCCTGGAGTTGAAGGTGCTCCTAATAAAAAATTCATTGGTAAAAATCCTTCTTTTATTGCAAAAAGTATTGGCCTTGATATTCCAGAATCTACAAAAATTTTGTTAATGGAAGTACCTAAAGATCATCCCCTTGTCTGGACAGAACAATTAATGCCTGTCATCCCTTTGGTTAGAGTAAATAATGTAGATGAAGCTATAGATTTTGCAGTTGATGTAGAGTTTGGATTTAAACATACTGCTATAATGCATTCAAAAAATATTGAAAATTTATCAAAAATGGCAAAAAGAGTAAATTGTTCATTATTTGTTAAGAATGGTCCAAGTTACTCAGGTTTAGGGTATGAAGGCCCTGGTTTTACAACACTTACAATTGCCAGTCCAACTGGTGAAGGAATGACAAGAGCTAGAACATTTACAAGAGAAAGAAGATGTACTTTAAAAGGGTATTTTAGAATAGTTTAATCAAAATTTATTTTTCTAAAATAAAAATTATAAAATAAAAATTATAAGATAAAAAATAAAATTTGAAAAATACAAAATTAGAAATAAGTTATGTAAAAACATAATAAACATAAGAAATATAATAAACAAAATAAACATAAATTAAAAATTAGGTATAAAAAATATAAAAACATAAATTAAAAATAAGATATAAAAAAATAGATTAGATAATATTAAAAATAAAATATAAAAATATAAAATAGAAATTTTAAAATGAAAAAATAAATAAATATGAAAAAACAGGTTATAGATAATTAAAAAAAATATTTAATAAAAAGGGTTTAAAGGCACTATATGAAACTTGCAAAGGTTATTGGTACAGTTGTATGCGATCATAAACTTGATGATTTTGAAGGGATAAAATTTTTGTTAATACAACCTATTGATGAGAATTTAAAAAATGCTGGAGATGCGATAGTTGCAGTTGATACAGTTCAAGCTGGAGTTGGTGATATTGTCTATTATGAATCAAGTAAAGAAGCTGCAAAAACTTTAAAAAATTGGTTTAATCCAGCAGATGCTTCAATAATAGGTATAATTGATCAGGTTAATAATTATAAGCATTAATTTTAATATTGTAAAATCTAATTTATGTTAAAAATTTTTATTATAAAATATTTTTTGCTTTAAAAGAAAGTATTATTAAAAAAATTAAATTTGTTGACTAAATTGATAGTAAATTAATTTTTTGAGGACCTTATGATATTAGGAAAAGTTATTGGTAATATTGTATCTACACATACTATTTCACCTTATCAAAAAAGGAAAATATTAATGGTTAAACCTATTACTCCAGAATTTAGGGAGAAAAATAAATTGATTTTAGCTATTGATACAGTTTCTGCAGGAGTTGGAGATATTGTGCTAATAGTTGATGAAGGTGGTTCAGCAAATTATATTTTAGACAATACTGAAAATACTATTAGAACTGTAATTGTGGGTATTGTAGATGAAATAAATTATGTAAAATAAAAAAAAGTGGTTAAGTAAAATAAATAATTAAATGAAATTAGATAATTAAATTAAATGAAAATATAAAAAAATAATAAAAAAATTGAAAGTATTGATAAAAAATGGAGCTAAATTTATTAAATATAATAAATATTATAAAATTGATATAGAAAATTAGAATAAGAAAAGCATTAATAAAAAATAATGTCAAATAATAAAAACATAGTTGTAAATATTTTAAAAAATAGTAAAAAATAATTCATTAAAAATATTGATTGAGGTAATAATGGAAGAATTTAAAAATGTTAAGACAATTGCTATAGGTTCTGACCATGGTGGATATGAAGCAAAAGAGTTTTTGAAAAAATATCTAACTACTCTTGGATATAAAGTTATTGATGTTGGAATTGAAAAAAAAGAAAGATGTGATTACCCTGATTACGCTTTAAAAGTGGCTTTAAAAGTTAGAAATGGTGATTGTGATAGAGGGATTATGATTGATGGTGCAGGAATTGGGTCATCAATGGTGTGCAATAAAGTGAGAGGAATAAGAGCTTCATTATGTTATGATGAAAAAACAGCAATCAATAGTCGTGCACATAATAATGCTAATGTATTAACTCTTGGTGGTCCTTTGCATAGTTCAGAACAACTGATAAGGATTGTGAAAACATGGCTTGAAACAAAGTTTGAAGGTGGTAGACATTGGCCTAGAATTAATAAGATGATGGCAATAGAAAAAAAATATTTATAAGCTTAAAATTTGTAAAAAAACTAATTTTGTTATTTGAATAGACTTAAAAAACAAAAAACAAATAAAGAGGGAAAAAATGGATCAGGATAAATTAATTGAAATTATTACAAATGAAGTACTAAGAAGGATACAAAGTAACCCTTCCTTGCAAAATATAAAAAATGATATAGCAAATACAATAAAAAATAATATTAGCAAAGAAATTAGTAATATAGATGCAAATTCTGGAAATTTTGAAAACCCATTATTAAAAGAAATTAAAAGACCTGCTGATTTAGCAAGGTACATTGATCATACGTTATTAAAACCTGATGCAAGAAAGGAAGATTTTGATAAATTAGTTGAAGAAGCTAAAGAATATAATTTTTATTCTGTTTGTGTCAATTCTTCCTGGGTTCCATATGTTTATAAAAAGTTAAGAGGAACAGGGATTAAAGTTACAGCAGTAGTTGGTTTTCCTCTTGGTGCAATGACAAGTAGAGCAAAAGCTTTTGAAACAAGAAATGCTATTGAAGAAGGAGCTTCTGAGATAGATATGGTTATGAATATTGGAGCTTTAAAATCAGAGGATTTAAAATTTGTAGAAGAGGACATAAAAGCTGTTAGAAGAGCAACAAGATCAAATACTGTGCTAAAAGTAATACTTGAGACTGGTTTTTTATCTGATGAAGAAAAAGTAATTGCATGTCAAATTGCTAAAAATGCAGGTGCTAATTTTGTAAAAACTTCTACAGGTTTTGGAAAAGGTGGAGCTACTGTTCATGATATAGCTTTAATGAGAAGAACTGTGGGTTCTAAAATGGGTGTTAAAGCTTCAGGGGGTGTAAGGGATTTTGAAACAGCAGTTGCAATGATTCAGGCTGGTGCAACTAGAATTGGCGCTAGTTCTTCTGTTGCTATAGTAACTGGAGTTAAAGGGAAAACTGGATATTAAAATATATATAACATATATGCTTTTTCAAATCTTAAAAATTCATTTTCAATATTATCATTGAAAACTGATAAAAATTGGTTTGTAATATTTAACTTGTTATTTTTGCTTTTTTTAATATTTTCATGTATATTTATTCTTTCATTTTCTAGTTTAACAAGATTACTTTTAAGTCTTTTTTCTATATATAATTTAAAATTAAAGTTGGTCTGTTTTATTATCCTATTAAATTCTTGGTTTTCTAGTAACTTTATAAAATCTATCCTATTTTTATTATTAACACTATTTTGGAAATTAAACGGACTTTTATTATTGATATTATTTTTATATAGGAATTTTAAAAATTCATTAAATACATCATTTAACAAATTAAAAATATAGTTGTATTCCTTAATAACCATAGTGTAAGCAAAAATATCTTCATTTTTAGAGATTCCTGAAAATAATTTTAAAATTTCAACTTCATGAGGATATTTTTCGATTACTAACCCTAATATATCGATATTGCGATTACTCTTAGAAGAATTTATCTCTTTTGAGGTAGAGCATAATGTTTTTATTTTAATAGATAGATTATTTAATATTTCCTTTTTATTTTGTATAAGTTTAATTTGGTCTTTTTTATATTCTTTTTTCAACCTCGAAAAAATTAAATTTATTTTTTTAAAAAGTAAAATAAAAAATTCTAGTAAAGTTAAATTTTTAAATTTGTAAATATCAAATAAATAAATATCTGAAAAATAGTTATATAAAAATGTCATGTATTTGAATTTTGATTCAAATGTAAAAATTTTACTGTATATATCCTTTTTTAAGTCTACAAGAAAA
Organism: Exilispira thermophila; assembly: GCF_055389015.1. NCBI lineage: Bacteria > Pseudomonadati > Spirochaetota > Spirochaetia > Spirochaetales > Exilispira > Exilispira thermophila. The sequence continues at coordinate 429,651 of NZ_AP042476.1, forward strand.
TTATTTAAATTAACTTCAAATATATCAAATATCCTATTTTTAAGGATATAAATAAATATAAAAATGAAATATAATAATGTATCGTGAAAAGTTACATCTTTCACATTTTTTAAATATGCAACATTATAATTAAATGCTCGTTTAATATTATTATTTAAAATATTAAAATAAAAAAATTTTTCCAATACATTTAATTTATAAGTTAGATTGTAATTTTCTTTTGAAGCTTTTTTATAAAAATAGATATTCAAAAATTCAAGTGTTGGTAAATCTTTTTCTAATAAACCTAACATATACTTGTATCGAAATTTTTCTTTTATTACTGTTGGTGTATTTTTCATATCATAATCATAGATAATCATTTTTAAATTATTAATATCTCCAAAGTATGTAAAAAATAAATACTTAATTTGATAAAAATATGGGAAATAATAATCCTCCTTTGGAAGCTTAGAAATTATAAAGTCAGTAAATAATATTGCTTGTTCATAAAGTTCAAATTTTAAAAACATATTTGAAATATATGCTATTGCTAAGAAGCTAGTATAAGATATTTCATTATTTGTTAAATTAGTTTTACTATCTAATTTGTATGGTAGATTAATATTATAGTTATCATTAAAAACATTAGAAAAGATAGATTTTTTTACTGGTAAATATTTAAATAAAAAAAAAGTATAAATATAAGTATTAATAAATTTATATTTTTTTGAATTAATTATTGTTAAAATAGAGAGATAAAAAATTTTTAATGTATATGATTTTTGCTTTTTTAATTTTTTAATTACTTTGAAATAAGTATTAAATATTAATATTATTTCATCAAATTTATTTTCAATGTATAAAGTAAATGCATATGAAATTAAATATTTTTCGGTTTGTTTATTTTTATTTTGTATTAGTGTTATATACATACAATTAAAATAATCTTTTTTTGTTTCAAATAAATATAGTGCTTTGTTTAATAATGAACTCTTAGTTTTCTTGGATAAATAAAAAACTTTGAAGTGTAATCCTGGAAATATTATATCTTTTTTTATTAATATATACTGATTTTTTTTTAAAAAATCTATTGTTTTAGTTATAATAAGTCTTTTATATTTGTTATTTATGTAAAACACTTCATTAAAAAAAAGTTCATAATTTTCTATTTTTTTTAAAATATTTATATAAAATAATATTTTTTTTGAATAGATTTTGATTAATTTATTATCTATATTTTTAACATGCAGTTCATCATATACTTTATTAGATATTGGTTTGAAAAGGTTTTCCCAGTAATAATTATATTTCTTTTCTTTAATAAAATTTTTTATTCTATTTAAATTTGTACTTGTTTTGGATATTTTTTTCTCAATTATTTTTTTTAAATGGGATTTTGAAATTTTTAATAAATTTGATGCAAAATTTAGAGACACTAAATTATTTTTTATTAAGGTGTTTAATAAATCAATATCTTCTTCATAATTTTTTAAATAGTAAAATTTTTTTTTCATATATATTTTTATGGTAATTAATTCTTTTTATTTTTCAAATTGCAAGTAAAAAGAATAAAAAAACTTGAAAATAGTATTAAAAATAATATAATTAGGTATAAATATAGAAATAAAAATATTATAATATAAATAAATAAAAAACTATTTTAAAATACAATAATAATTATATTAACCTAATTATATAAAGACAAAAAATGAATTTGTTACCACCCCCCCCTGAAAGTTCAATGGATTATAATCTTTGACTTAATTTCAATTCAAAATAATCTTATTTTAGAAAATATTTTAATTAATTTAAAAAGGAGTGTAAGATGAAAAAAAAATTAATTATAATGCTGGTTTTAAGTGCAATATTTGTTTCTTCTTTGTTTTTAGGTTTTAAAAATCTAAATTTATTCAATAAAATAAATAACCAAGTTGGTACTGTATTAATCTGTGATGATTTTGTTGAACCAGATGTACCTCCACCATCAAAAAACGGTTAATTTATATTACAATTATTATTTTAAATTGAAACTCGTTAAGTGTGAAATGAAAAGGATATTTAATGGAAAATGTGGAAATTATAACTTTAGAAAATGGTTTAAAAGTTGTTTTGAAACAAATAGCAGATACAAAAGAAGTTGCTATTGGTTTGTGGGTTAATCAAGCAGTAAATGTTGAAAATGAAAAAACAAATGGAATAAACAATCTGTTAAGAAGTGTTTTATTAGAAGGTCATTTAATTGGTAGTGAAATTTTGATAAAGCATCTAATTGAGAAGATTAAATTAGATGGGGGGAAGTTTCATAGTATGACAAATAAGGAAAATACATATTTTGTTATCTCCTCTAATAAAAAAAACTTTCACTTAATATTAAAAATAGTAGCCTCCCTTTTATTATTTGAAAATATTAAGTATAAAAATTTTGTATCACAAAAAAAGTTGATTGAAGAGGAGATAAAGAAAAATGAAACTTCCCCTTTTAATATTAAAGAAGATATTTTACAAACTTTATGGGGTAATATTGGAATCGGTAAAAAAATCAATGGAACAATTTATTCTCTTGAAAATATAAATTATGATAAAGTATTGAGTAATTTTCAAAATAACTATATTACCAACAATATGGTATTGATTATTATTGGAAATTATAATAAAAATAAGCTTTTAAAATTACTATATAAGTATTTTATTAATATTAATTCTGGAAAGAAAAAAATGATATTTAATAGAACTGGTGATTTTCCAGGATTTATAAAAAAAAAGAAGTTAAATGATAATATAAAATCTATTCTGGGTTTAGGATTTAAATCGTTTTCATTAAATGATGCTGGTTTTATTTATACTGATATTTTTAAATACATATTTAATAAAAATTTAATCAAATTATTTAATGATATAGATAATTTTAAAAATTTTGTAAGTAAAAACAAGGAAATTGTATTTTTAAAAAGAACTGATAATGAAATAAAAGAAAATCCTTTTTGTTTTACAGAAATTTTATCCAATAATGGAGCTTTAGGTTATTGTGTTATTTTTATTGAAGACAAGGAATTAGAAGGAGTCACTAAATCAGTTTTTAAATTGATTAATTTTATTGGTGAAAATGGATTTAATTTTGAAGATTTTGAAAAAATCTATTTAGATTTGCTAAAAGTAATAAAATCAAAAGTTAATGATCCTTTTTCTCAAGTATTGTTTTCAGGTAATTTTATAATTAACAACAAAATGTATTTTTTGAATAATTATGCAGAAGATTTAAATTCTATTAATTTTAATCAATTTAATGAAAAAGCAAAAGAGATATTTAATTTAGATAACATAGGACTTGTAATATATAACACCATTGAGTTAGACAAAATAATAAAAATTATAAACTAAAATTTAGAAAAGGAGAAAAGATGGTACAGGTAAAAAATCACATTGATAAAATAAGTAGTGAAATAAAATTTATTTTTAGTGAAGAATCTTTGGATGTAATTTTTGAATTGCTTGGTGGAGAATTAAGTTTTGATGACCTTAAAAATAGATTAAATATGATTCAAATTAAGCTAAAAATAGTGCTTTATAAGTTAATAGAATTAGGAGTTATTCTCATAAGTAAAGAGAAAATTATAAAAGATAAAAGAGTTGTGTATTTCAAATTAAATAAATTAAAGTTGAATGAAATGGTAAAATCCTATGATTACTATAAGAAGAAATTGAATATCGTTTTTTCTTCTTTTAATAATATGAAAATTTTTAATAATGGGATTAATAGTTTACTTAAAAATATAAATAAACCTCATGAAAATTTAGCAATTATTGTAAAGTCAAATAATTATGAAATAGAAAAATTTAAAAAAGAATTAAAGAAGATGATTGAAAAATTTATAAATAAAAATTATAATAATGAGGAAGAGTATTTTATGTTTATGCCTATTTTGCTTCCATACAAAATAGTAAATAATAAAAAATTAAATTAATTCAAATTACTTTTTACAACAGATAAACTATAAATTAATAATAAATTTAAATAATTTTTTTTAAACACAATCAAAACATAATTTCATACTATTTAAATAATAAGAAAGAAATTTTTCTTTTATAACACCATAACCAAAATTTTATATATTGCTACATTAATATTAATTGTAATAAATATCAGTTATAGTATTTATAACTTATATTTATTTGATATAAAAATATTATATTGTATTATAATTTAAATAAAAGAAATTGTATTAAATTCAAAAAAAACTTTTATACAATTATTGTTTTATTATTAAATCATCATTTATATTATGAAAAATCTGTAGAAAATTTAAGCTTTACTATAAAATAAATTTTATTTTTAAATATATTAAAAAAATAAAATTAAAAAAAATAAAGGAGAGATTTATGAAAAAAAGATTCTTAATCTCAGCAATATTAATTTTAGTTCTAATTTTTAGTTTTCTTTTTATTGCTGGAAAACAGGGAGAAAGTCAGAATAAGGAAATGAAATTGGTTATTTATGCAAGTGTTGATGAGGCAAATGCAAAAAAAATATTGGATGCATTTACAGCTGATACTGGAATAAAAGTTGAATTTGTTCACTTATCATCTGGCCCTGCTTTAGCAAGAATTGAAGCAGAATCTAACAATCCTCAAGCTGACATCTGGCTTGGAGCTCCATTTGAAAATCATATAATTGCAAAAGAAAAAGGGTTAACTATACCTTATATTTCTGATGCTTTAAAAGCTTTAGATTCTAAATTTAAAGATAAAGATGGTTATTGGAGATGTTTTTATATGAATCCAATGGCATTTGCAGTTAATACTGAAGCTTTAGATAAAATTAATGCCCCTATACCAAAATCATGGAAAGACCTTTTAAACCCAGCATATAAAGGCCAAATTCAAATGCCAAATCCTCAATCTTCAGGTACAGCTTATAATATAGTTGCAACTCTTGTTACATTATGGGGTGAAGATGCTGCATTTGAATATATGAAAAAATTAGCTCCAAATGTCCAAACTTATACATCTTCAGGAACAGGCCCTTCAAAGGGAGTAGCTGTTGGACAATGTGCAATTGGTATCCAATTTACACCTGCATTTTTTGAATTTATTGATAAAGGTTATCCTTTAAAAGTTGTTTTCCCATCAGAAGGTGTTGGTTATGAATCTCCTGCTGTTTCAATTATTAAAGGTACAAAAAACCTTAAAGCAGCTCAAATTCTGGTTGATTGGTTGGTTTCTCAAAAAGGTCAGGATACTTTAAGTGAAGCAAAAACTTTCTTTTATCCAGTTTTAGGAACTGCTAAATTAGGTAAAGGTATGCCTCCATTTTCATCATTAAAGATAATTCAATTTGATAGTGAATGGGCAGCTCAGAATAAAAAAAGATTGGTTGAAAGATGGGTAAATGAAGTTTTACCTGCAAAATAAAAAAAGTACTCTAATTTAAAGAAAATTAATTATTAAAAAATTGGTTGCCACAAATTATTTTTTGTTTAAGACAATCTAAACTTGTAATAAGTTAATAATTTGAATTTGACGATAATGATTAGTTTAAATTAAGGAGTGTGAAAGCACTCCTTAATTTAAATATTGATGTTATTATACTAATATTTCTTTATTGTTTATTTATAATTTAGCATTAAATGTTTTATATTTAATATTTTGATTATCTTTTTAAAATATTTTTATAATAATATTTATTTTTTTAATATATTTTTATTAAATATTTTTATATTTATTTGGTGTTTTTTTTAATAATAAATTCTTTATTAGGATTATATTGAATTAGTTTGAATTATCTTAATTTTTATCAAGGATTTTCTATGAAATCTAATTATTTTAAAAAGTCGTTATTTAATATTAGACAATTATTAAAAGATCCTCTTTTATTTATAACTCTATTAGTTATATTTATTTCATTGCTAATTTTTATTGTTTACCCATTATTAAAAGTAATTATTATTAGTGTCTATGATAAGGGAATTTTTAGTTTAAAAACTTTAGGTTATATAGTTTCAAACTGGTATTTCAGAAAAGGTTTTTTAAACAGTTTAATGATGGGAATTTTAACAGCAGTTGGAGGTGCTATACTGGGATTTTTGTTTGCATTTACAATAACAAGAACAAATATTCCATTTAAAAAATTTTTTCATGTAATGGCAATTATTCCAATTATATCTCCTCCATTTATAGGAGCTTTATCAATAATAATGCTTTTTGGAAATAATGGATTTATAACCTCCCATCTTTTAAAAATTAATAATTTTAAAATTTATGGATTTAGAGGATTATTAATAGCACAACTTTTAACATTTTTTCCTGTTGCATATATCACATTAAAGGGAGTTTTAGAATCAATTAACCCCACTTTAGAAGATGCAGCTTTAGATCTGGGTGGTTCAAAATGGGCTGTATTCAGAAAAGTTACTTTACCTTTAGCAATTCCTGGTATTGCAAGTGCAATACTTGTTCTTTTTATTGAAACATTAGCTGATTTTGGAAATCCTTTAATTTTAGCAGGGAGCCAATTTCCAATTTTATCAGTTCAGGCTTATTTACAGATAACAGGGATGTTTGATCTTCCGACTGGTGCTGGTCTTGCTTTTATTTTACTTATTCCATCTATTACTGCGTTTTTTCTTCAAAAATATTGGGTTTCAAAAAAACAATATGTAACAATTACAGGAAAACCTTCAACTTCTTCACCAAAACTAACTGGTAATTTTATGAAATGGGTATTATTTATAACATTAGTTTTAATTTCATTGTTTATTTTACTGGTATATGCAACTATTTTATGGGGAGCTTTAGCAAAAGTTTGGGGTAGTGATAATTCATTAACCTTAAAGCATTTTAAGTATGTTTTTGAAGTTGGTTTTTATGCTATAAAAGACACTCTTATAATAGCAGGATTAGCTACACCTATCTCTGGCATTCTTGGTATGATTATAGCTTTTATTATTGTAAGAAAACAATTTCCATTTAAAAAACTTATGGAAGTTACTTCTGTTTTAAGTTTTGCTGTTCCAGGAACAGTTATAGGTATTGGATATATTTTAGCTTTTAATACAAGACCATTTTTATTAACAGGAACTATCTATATATTACTTCTAAATTTTATATTCAGATATATTCCTGTTGGAATCCAATCAGGTGTGGCAATACTTGAACAGGTAGATCCTTCTATTGAAGAAGCGGCTATAGATTTAGGTGCTGATTCTAAAAAAACATTTTCAAAAATTACTTTACCTTTAATGGTTCCAGCATTTTTTTCAGGTTTGATTTATTCTTTTGTTAGAGCGATGACAGCTATTAGTGCAGCAATTTTTCTTGTATCATCAAAATGGAACCTTATGACGGTTCAAATAATGTCTCAGGTTGAATCAGGAAGACTAGGAGCAGCAGCTGCGTTTAGTGTTATCTTAGTGGTAATAATATTGTTCGCTATATTTTTAATAAGATTTATTTTGGTTTCAAAATATGGACAATCAGGTGAAACTTATTTAAAAATTTAAAAACAAAATAAATAAAAAACAAATTTTAGATTAAATTGAATATAAATAATATCAATAATAGTGATAATATTAATAATAGTAATAAGTTATAATATCAATAATAGTTATAATATTAATAATAATAACTGTAAATAAAGTTATAATATATTTTATAATGTAAATTGATATAATTTTAATTTTGTAAAGATTTAAAAAAAATAAGGATAGGACATGAGTGTTAAATTAAAGAATATAACAAAGATTTTTAAAAATTTAACAGATTCAAAAAAAGAAATTGTTGCGGTCAATAATGTTAATATTGATATTAAAGAAGGGGAAATGGTAACTTTGCTTGGTCCCTCAGGATGTGGAAAAACAACAACTTTAAGAATAGTTTCAGGATTTGAACAACCAACTTCTGGTGAAGTATGGATTGGTGATAAAATGGTTAATGAGATTCCACCAAATAAAAGAGATACATCAATGGTATTTCAGAGTTATGCAATTTTTCCTCATTTAACTGTAGCACAAAATATTGGTTTTGGTTTAGAACTAAAAGGACATAAAAAAAGTGAAATAAAAAAAGAAGTTGAAAATATTATGGAAGTTATGAATTTAACAGATATGTATAATAGAAGGCCTGACCAATTATCAGGAGGTCAACAGCAAAGGGTAGCTTTAGCAAGAGCAATTATAAATAAACCCAAGGTTTTGTTGTTTGATGAACCTCTTTCAAATCTTGATGCAAAATTAAGAGAACAGATGAGACTTGAAATTAGAAGGATCCAGCAAACTTTTAAAATCACAAGTATTTATGTTACTCATGATCAGCTTGAAGCAATGACTGTATCAGATAGAATTGCAATAATGAATTTTGGTAAATTACAACAAATCGGGACTCCTTTTGAAATTTATTCAAGACCAGTTAATAGATTTGTTGCAGATTTTATTGGTAGAGCAAATTTTTTTGAATGTAAAGTAAAAAAGATAAATCAAAAAGAGATTATTGTAAAAATAAATGGAAAACTTTTAAAAATATTGAGCTGGAGTGGTGAGTTCTCAGAGGGAGAAAAATCCCTGATACTTTTAAGACCTGAATCTCTTATTATTGAGTCAAGTAATGGTACTAATAACAAAATAAACAATAAAATAGATAATAAAATTGATGATAATCAGAATATAAACTCTTTTATTAAAGGTAAAATTGTTAAAAAAGTGTATCTTGGAGCTACTGTTGATTATGAAATTGAAACAGAAATTGATAATAAAAAATATACAGTCTTAGCTGTTTCACATAATCCTGTTGAAAGTGTGGTATATAAAACAGGAATTAATGTTTATATATCATTCAATGTGAAATCAGCTCATCTTTTAAAATACAGTATCTAAGATAAATACACTATTTAAAAAGATTTATAATTTTGTTCTTGACACCCAATAAATATTGGGGTATATTTCTTATGTGGATAGAATAAAGTCTTCTTTTAATTATTTTACCTATATTTCTTTCCCTGAAATCTATAAAGATCTCGCTGTATTAAGGGGGTATACTGATTTTGTGATTTATAAAGGGGATGAGCAATTTGGCTATATTGAATCAATTTTTAGTGCCAATGCTTTTGCTAACCATGTAATTTATAAATCTCAACCACTTCCATTTGCAAAATTGCTTATTAATACATTTAAAAATATTTTTTTTAAAACAGATCATTATTCTCTCAATAATGAACCTATCAATTTTATTTCTATTAATAGTTTAAAGGAAGACATAGAGGAGTTTGATAGAACAATATCCTCTTTTATTAATGATTCATATACTATTTTCAAGCTGGAATATCCAGTTTTTGAATTTTATTTGCAGATTTTAGATATGAAACAACTTATTGATTTAAGCAATTTTCTTAACCGCAAAAAGATTTCATTTAAGATTTTTTCTTCTTCTGATCCACTTCTTGCGTTCTGGATGGGTAAATTTCTCCCTTTTAAAGGATTATTTTTTCTATTTTCTGAGGATGATTTTTGTGATAAACTTGATCCTGCGAAATTATTTTTATCTTCCTCAGATTTCTTTTTTAAATCTAACATCAGGTCTTTATGTACATTGTTATCACTTGATACCAGAATAATTATCTCAATTTTTACAAATTATATTTCTGAACTTAATAAAAATGAACTCGTTGAGTTGGCATTTTATTTTGACAAACTTTTTCCATTTATATTTCAATATTTTAAAAATACTGAAAAGAAAAAAAAGTTTTATAAATTATTTTTTATCCTTTATAGTTTGATTAAAAAGCGTAGTCAAAATAATATTCTCATTATTGAAAATCCATGGGCTTTTCATCTTAAAGACGAAGCAAAATTTAAACTCTTTTTTAAAAACAAACTTTTAAATTATTTAGCTACTAACATTGTGCAAAATCATTCATCAAATAATATTAATGCTTTAAACGATATTGAATCTTTTATATTTACGGTTGTATATATAGATAAAAAAATTTGCGTTTTTGTTATTAAAAATCAAAATTTTTTTTATGATTTTAAATGGTTCGAGAAAGTGTATATAGAGTTTAAAAGAAATATAAAACGAAAAGTCAATGTAGATAAAATAATTATAGAATTCAGGTTTAAAAAGAAAACCAATACGCTTTTTGATATTGCACAGGTAGGATATAATAAAATGCATTCAATTTTATATGCTATTAATAAGCTCAATAAGAAATTTGGTAAACCTTTTCTTGAGATTGCAGGGTGAAGTGGATATGAATATAGAAAATATATTCAAAAAATATGAGTCATTACCAAAAATACTAACAAGATCATATTATTCCTTTTATAAAAGTAGTTTAAATGTTAATGATCTTGTCAAATATTCTATCAAAGATAAAAATAATGTAACTATTCTATGTGATTATAATAACTTTTATGGATTGTGGGAGTTTTTAAACAGTGCTAAAGTTTATGGATTGAAACCAGTTATAGGTGTTCAAATAACGGATAATTTAAAAGAAGGTGGCATCCTCATCTTTTTTAAAGACTGGGAAGTAAGAAAAATAGTTTTTAAAATTTTAACTGAAAGAAATTATATTGGGAGAATTCCTTATGAATATATTGCAAAATTATCTAAAGAAAAAAATGGAAATTTAGAAAAAGTTATAATAATTGCATTAAATAAAAAAGAATATTTGAAATTAAGGCAGATTTTTGGATCTGATTATTCAAATTTATATTTAGGCATTTTTGATTATACTTTTTACAAACTATCTACCTCTAAAAAATTTACAGACCAATGGTTAAAAGTATTTAATAAAGTTAGTAAAGCTAGTAACCCTTTTAATATTGATAATGATTATAAGATTAAAGATGATTTTAAGATTAAAAAAGAGGATTTAATTTTTATTTCCCGTTTCTTTTACTCTGAAACTGAAGATATAGAGTTTATAAAAATACTTAATAATATAAATGGTGATTATGGCAATTTAGGTAATAAACAATTAATAAAACATAATTTCAAAAAAGGGTATTTAAATAATGATGCAATGTATTATGCAAGGTATCATAAAATTGATTCTAATTATATTAAAAAATTATTTAATCCTTATAATGATCTTATCAATCAATATCTTGAAGCATCAATAAATAATCTAATAACTTTTATTGAAAATATTGATATAAAATGGGAAAAAAATGATTTTTTCTTCCCTGATTTTTATAAAAAAGAAAAAAAAAGGATGGATTTTATTAATAATGAAAATCTCGATAATAGTAAATTAAAAGAGATAGTTTTAAAATTATTACCTCAGTTTTATAGTAATGATAATATAAAAAAAGCAAAAGATAGATTTTTGTTTGAATTTGAAATTATTAAAAAAAAGAAATTTTCATCATATTTTTTATTTGTTTATTCAATGTTAAAATATGCAAAAAAGAAAAAAATTTCTTTTATAGGAAGAGGGTCAGCTGTTTCTTCAATAATTTCTTATATTTTAGGAATAAGTGAAGTTGACCCAATAAAATATAACCTCTATTTTGAAAGATTTATCAATCCAGTAAGAGCAAGCCCCCCTGATATTGATATAGATTTTTCCTGGAAACAGAGAGATAGGGTATTAAAATATTTATATGACAAATATAATAATAATAGTAGTAAAAATAATACAAACAGTAAAAATGATAAAAATGTTAATAAATATAAGATTTGTAATGAAACTAAAAAACGATTTGTTGCTATGATTTCAACTCATTTGCATTTTAGTTATAGAAGATCTTTTAGAGAAGTTGCAAAGTTTTATGGTTTACCTGATGAATTTATTTCTATAATAACAAAAAATATTCCTCACCATTTCATTAGAACAAGTTTAAAAGATGTTATTGAACAAATAAACCAAAAAATATTAGAAAATGTTGATACTGAATTGTTAAATAAGATTATTAAATATTCTATAAAATTAAAAGGGTTCCCATTTGCAATTGGAGTTCATCCAGGTGGATTTTGTATATCAGATACTTATAAAAAAGATGAGATAACAAATTATACACCTATTGAACTTGCACCTAAAGGTTTAGCAGTTACTCAATTTGATATGTATTCTATTGAGAATACTGGATTAATTAAAATAGATATATTATCTCAAAGAGCATTGGGTGTATTGGATGATATTCTGAAAAATATTGAACAGCAATATGTTTTATATAAAAGTAATGATTTTAAAGAGAAAAAAAATTTAATAAGTTTTATGCAAAAAACTCTGGAAAATTATAGAGTAAATAAGAGTTTTGATAAAATTTCAATTTTTTATGATAAAGAAACATGGAAAATGATAGCAAAAGGAGATACAATAGGATGTTTTTATATTGAATCTCCAGGAATGAGAGGCCTTTTAAAAAGTCTTCATTGTGATAATTTTGAATTACTTGTTGCAGCATCTTCTGTAATAAGGCCAGGTGTTTCAGAATCTGGTATGAAAAACAAATATATTTATTATCATAGAAATCCTGATAAAGTAAAGTACATTATCCCAGAGCTTGAAAAAATTTTGCCCGATACTTATGGGATAATGATTTATCAGGAAGATGTGATGAAGATTGCGACCCAAATTGGAGGTTTAAGTTTAGCAGAAGCAGATGTATTAAGAAGAGGAATGTCAGGTAAAAGTCGTTCAAAAGCTGAAATAGAAAAACTTAAAAAAAATTTTTTCAAAAATGCTTTACGAAAAGGAATTAATCAAAAATATATCAATATTTTGTGGAATCAAATAGAGTCTTTTGCAGGTTATGCATTCTGTAAAGCACATTCAGCTTCTTATGCTATTCTTTCGGTTAAACTTGCTTATTTAAAAAGGCATTTTCCATCTTACTTTTTTGCTGCTGTAATTAATAATTATGGAGGATATTATCCAACTGCTGTATATATTTTTATGGCAATTATTAATGGTATAGTTATTAAAAAGCCTGATATTTCATTTTCTACAAAATCTATAAAAGTAATAGATAATAAAATTTACCTTGGTCTTGATATGTATTCTTTTTTAAATAAGGTTCAAATTAATAAAATATCAAAAAACAGTCCTTTTAAGTCTTTAACATCTTTTATTTTATCTACAAAAATAGAAAAATCAAAAATATTAAAATTGTTTGATCTTAATTTTTTTCATTCTTTATATAATGATAATGGATTGATATATATCCTTATTCATAGTCTATATGAAACAATAAAAGAGTATGGAGTTAGTTTAAAACAGAAAGATTCAGGTAAAAATTACAAAATTTGCAAAACAGATGGAAATAATAAAAGTGATAAAAACAGTAAAGATAAAAATAACAAAAAAAATAATAAAAGTGATAATTGTAAAAAAAACATTTATAGAATCTTGCTTAATATTGAGCAATTTATTGTAAAGGAATGGGAAAAAAATAAAAAAAACAATGATGAGGATAATAATAAAAATTACAATAACAATAAAATTAACAACGAGAACAATAATAACAACAATAACAATAATAAAAATAAAAATAAAATTAACAACGATAACAATAAAAATAATAAAAATTTTTACAATACACTTTATTATGAATTTAAATATTTTGGTTCATTTATAAGTGTTAATCCAGTGGATATTATTTTTAAGTTAGTTAAAGATTATGAAGATGGCAATTTACAAACAGGTTCCTTAGTTGATGCAGAAGAGCTTGATGGTATATATAAACAACTTAAAAAAATTATTAGTTCAAAAATATTGTCTAATGTTTCTACAAATATTGACAAGTTAATTGATAAAAATGTTTCATGCTTTGGATATTATATTATTGGAAGATCTGCAGTTACAAAACAGAAAAAGATGATGGGTTTTGCTACTTTTATTGATAAGGAAGGGGTTTTTGAAGCAACTTTGTTTCCGGATCAATATAGTAAATATTATCCTCTTTTTAAATATTTCAAATATTTTATAATTAAAGGAAAAGTATCAAATAATAGTGGGGCTTATTCTATTGAAGTTGAGCAAATAATCCCTTTTTTTACAAATTTTTTATACATATTAAAAAAGATTTAATTTTAAAATTTTTTGAAAAATTCGTGATATTTAAATTGTGATTTCTAACTTTCAATTTTAATTTAACATCTATTTTATTTTATAATTAAATTAATAATTATTATTTTCAAACCATTCAAAAGCATCAATAATGTCTAGATAGACACCGTCAAATCCAGAATTAATTATTTTTTTTAAATAAGAATCATCATTTCCATATATAATTTTTTGCCATTCCGGGTCCCAATATTTGACTACATAATTACCAGGCCAATCAGGATTTTCATCAACAATAAATGAGGGATTTCCAATTTCCCAATCAGATTTCCAGTAATACCTATAATCTTCAGCTTCTCCAATACTCATATAACAAATAACTAAACGTTTTCCCCCATTGGATTTTAGTTTTAAAGAATTTATTGTGTCATATGAATAAGGGTTTCCATCAAAGAATAGGTCCATAATTATAATATCATAATTAGTATTTTTAATAGCATTAATAAAATCTTCAGATGAATGGTAAATGTTATCTGGATTAATAAGGTATAAAAAATTTTTTGCATCAGAAAGATTGTTGATGTTGTTAGAATTTTCATTGAAAATTGGCATAGGGTAATCGGGGATATTATCAAGTGCTCTATGATTTGCAGCAAAAGAAATATAACCAGATTTATTATTTTCCATGTAAGAATTATCAATATTTGTATGAGTTGAACAATAATCAGTTACTAAAATTGATTTCCCATTGTCTCTGGCTAATTTTAAAAAATGGTCTATCCAATTATGTTCCTGTGTTGGTGTTTTTTCATCATCATTATAATAACCATAAAATAGATCTTCCTGTCCTACACCATTAATTGCATTTAGATATTCATAATCTATTTCTCCTGATTGTTCTCCAGTAGAGGTTATAAGTTCAACACCATTTTGAGGTATAATTATAAAGTTTTGATTTAAAGATTTTGCATAACTACTTATATTTTTAACAAAATTTCTCATTTCCTGTTTATAGTTTACATTTATTGTACTATTATCTTTTATTTCAGTAGTACATGAATATAAAGATAAAATAATAATCATTATAGTTGTTAATATTATTAGTAACAATTTTTTCATATGGGTTCCATTTCTAATTATATTTGATAAAAATAAGTTGAATATGTATAAATTACAAATATAAAAGTAATTTTGTTTCTGCTTTTTTTAATCCTTTAATAATTGCATCTTTAAAAGCATTAATTTTATTATTTCCATTTCCACTTGATTTTATAGATAATGTTTTTACAGTATCATTATTAAGATAATATATTTTTATCGTAATGTTTGATGCAGCTACAATTTTTCCAGAATATTCTTTGAATGTAGTTATAACTCCTTGAATGACCATTACTCTTTTAAATCCATTTTTTAATATCTTATCTTTATTTTTTGATATATAATTATCAATATTTTCATAAATTTTGGTGCTTCCATTTTGTATATTAAAAGGTACACCTATTTCTGAAAGATAATCTTCAAATTCTGAAGTAATAATTCCATTTATAGGTGTATTATTGTTATCAAGAAAACTATAAAAAATTTCTGTTTTAAAGTTTATTGTATTGGATATAAATTCAATATCTTTTCTAATTTTTAAATCATTAAAATTTGATTTTATAGATTTAACTTTATTTATGTATATAGAATTTGAAACATTATTTTCTAGTGTATCTTGTAAATCATTTATCAATTCATTTATGTTTATAAATGCAATTAAAAATGTTTTTCCTGAAAATGGTATTTTATCATACTTAAAATAAGATAAACCATTTATATCTGTTGAGGTTTCATATTCATATGATTGAATTTCATTTTTTGAATTTAAGTTTTTATAGAAAAATTTAACTGGGATATTCTTAACAGGAATCTTTTCATTATTATATTCAAAATAAACTTTGTATACAAAAGGGGTATTTTGTTTTTCTCCTCTTATTAGTTTTTCTTCTGGAATAATTAAATCTGTTTTTATATTTGAGCTTAAAAAATATAATCTATCCAACCCTTTTTTAATAACTATTTCTTTATTTTCATAATCTGTACTACTAACATTTTTTATTGAAACTATTGTGTTATAAATACTTTCATATATATCCCCATTTTTTAATGCTATATTTGCTTTTTGCTCAGGCAATACAAAAGAGTTTATTTTTTCTTTATAAAGCTTTTCAAGCCTTTCCTGTTCTTTTTTTATAACTTCTTTAGGAACACTAATGTAAATGTAAACAATGATTTTCCCATTATCCAGTTTTTTTACATATCTATCAATTACTTTAATATTTTTAATTTTCCCTTCAGAACTTGTTTTCAATAATGATTTTAAAACACTTTTAAATTCTTCTTTATTTTCACTTGTTTTATATACATCACTTTTTTCCATTGAAGATGATACAGTTATTCCTATTAATGCAAATATTTTTCTGTATACATCATTAAAAGCTTGCTCATCAGCTTCATTTTCAGTATCCTGTTCTGAAGAAGAACCCACAAAATAATAGAACTTATCATCCTCAGGAGTATATTTGTTTAACCATTCAGGGATAGCCTGCTTTGTTTCAGTTTGTTTATTATTTTCTTTTTCATTTTTATTTGTATTAGAATTTGAAGTTGTAACACAGGAAATATTTAGAAATAAAAATAAAAAGATTACAATCAAAACTAAAAAATAAAACTTACCTATTTTTCTCATTGATTCCTTCCTTCTGGACAAAAATTTTAATTTATTATGATATATTTGATTATTATAATTTTTATTAATTAATTATATTATTAAATACTTATATATTTTAAAATAATTTTAATTTTCTTTTTATTAAAATAATTTTAATTTAATGTTTTATTTAATTTCTTTATATTAAAGAATAATTCAAATTAGCATAAGTTCAACTTTTCTTTTAGAAAGGGTTTTTATTGTTTTTTTACTATCAATTTATTTCCTTTTTTATCAATTACTATTACTTTATCATTGGTTTTTAATTCATCATTAGATTCAGCTAACCAGAACTCACCTCTTACAAAAATTATTTTATCTTCATCATCCCATTTTTTTACAACACCTTCCAATCCTTTAATACCAATATCACCAGTGATTGCTTTCTTTTTTCTTAGATCAAAAAGTTTTTTAATAACAAATGCTGTGAACAATGCAAAACTACCAGTAACAGCAATAATTACAGGTGTTGATACTTTAAAAATAGGATTAATTGATTTAATTAAAAAATTTGAACCTAAAAACATAATAATAACCCCTCCTATCGTTAATAATCCATGTGAAGGAATTGTAATATCAAGAAAGATCATTACAGCTCCCAACAAAAATAAAATGACTCCAGCATAATTAACAGGCAAAACTGATAAAGAATAAAAAGCTAAAGATAAAAATACTATGCCTGAAATTAATCCAAATCCCACCCCAGGAGTTGAAAATTCATAAATAAAAGCTAAAACACCAAGTGTTAAAAATATGTATGCAATATTTGGATTAGAAAGAATATGCCTTAAAACTACATTGAAAGGTGTTTTTTTATTTTCAATCACAATATTATTTTTATTAAATACAAAAATATTATTTCCCTTTTTAATTTCTTTTTTATCAATTTTAACTTTTAAATCTTCTAAATTTTTTGCAATATAATCTATTACTTTATTTTTCAATGCTTCTTCAGATGAGAGGCTTGCTGCTTCTGTTACAGCAAGTTCTGCCCATTTTGCATTTCTTCCATGTTTATTAGCAAGCATTTTTATATAGGTAACAGAAAAATTCATAATTTTTTTTTCCATTGTTTTATCTGCTTCTTTACTATTGCTTCCTCCCATTAATGAAACAGGTGAAGCTGCTCCTATCATTGTGGCTGGTGCCATGGTAGCAACATCTGAAGCTAAAGTTATAAATGTACCAGCTGAGGCTGCTGTAGCACCACTTGGTCCAACCCATACTATAACTGGAACTTTACAGTTTAAAATAGCTTCAACTATATTTTGCATTGAATCCAGTAAACCACCAGGAGTATTCATTTTAATTACAATAGTATTGTAGTCTTCAACATTTTTAAGTTCATATACAATAAAGTCAGTAATTGCAGGGTCAATTGCACCTTTTATTTCAATTAATTTCCATTTTTTAGCATCTATCTTATTGGTATTTGAATTATTTAATGAACCTGTATTTAAATCTATAGTGTTAGTAAATTTATTAACTTCTGCTTTTATTGAGACTATGAAAAATACTAAAAAAGAGAAAATTAATAAAATAAGATAAATTGAAATAAAATTTAAAAAATTCTTCCTTTTCATTGTTAAAAACTCCTGATTATAAATTGTTATTTATTAGTAAATTTATAAAATTCAAATTTTTTTATTTATATTTTTTATTAATAAGATTTCTGTAATTTTTTTGTTTATATTTTTTATTAATAGTTGTTTTGCTAACTTTTTTATAACTTTAAAAATATTTATGGTCTTTATTTAAAAAAAAATAAAAAATATTACCTTTGTTTAATTATAACTCATCAATTTTTAAAAGAAAGAAATTTTAATAAATAAAGAAAAAATAAATAATATTATTTTTTTAAAATTTATAAAAATAAAAATATTTTAATGTTAATACAAATAATATTTATTAGATAATATAAAAATAATAAAAAAGAAGAAAATAAAGTTAAAATAATTAATAAAATAATTGACATAATTAATATCTGTATTAATTTTGATTAAATCCAAAAAATAATAAATTATAAAAGAATAAATAATTAATAGAAAATAGAATAAAATAAAAAAATTATAAAAAAATAAATAAGTACTGGACAACAGAATAAAATAGAGAATATAAGAATATTAAAAGGAGAGATAATGGAAATAAAATCGGATACCTCTAATTTAGATGAATATGATAATAAGCAAGGTAAATTAATCACCAATAGTCAAAATGCTAAAAATGAATTAAATGAAATTGAAAAAAAAAATAAAGAGAAAAATAAAAAAATTACCAAACTCTGGAATAAAAATTTTTTACTTTTATGGCAAGGGCAACTTGTTTCAGCAATTGGAGATGTTTTTTATGAAATAGCTTTAGGATTCTGGGTGTTTAATACAACAGGTTCTTCTGCATTAATGGGAACATTAATGGCAACTTCTTTAATACCAAGAATATTAATTTCACCCTTTGCAGGAGTTTTAGTTGATAGAATGGATAGAAAGTGGATAATTGTTTTGATGGATTTTATTAGAGGATTATTTGTTTTATTAATTGCTATTCTTGCTTATAAAGGGATGCTGGAAATATGGATGGTATTTGGAGTAGCTATTATTTTAGGTACTTGTGCTTCATTTTTTAATCCTTCAGTTTCTTCATCTATTCCTGATATTATTCCAAAAGAAAAAATAGTTAAAGGTAATTCTATATTTTCTATGATCTATACTGGATCAGGAATAATTGGAAATGCTGGAGGAGGAGTAATTTTTGCGATATTAGGTGCTCCTATAATGTTTCTTATAAATGGTATTTCATATATATTTTCAGCATTTACAGAAATGTTTATATACATTCCTAAAATCCCTCAAGAAATTGAAAAAAAGAATTTCTGGCAAGATATGAAAGAGGGATTTGGTTATGTTAAAAATACTCCTGGAATGAAGTTAATTTTTATTAATGCTGCATTTTTAAATTTCTTTTTTGCAACTGGATTTGTTTTAATGATCCCTTTTTTTAAGTCAAATCCTCATCTTGGTGAAAAAGCCTATGGTTATACAATGGCTGTTATGACAGGTGGAATGTTTACAGGGTTTCTTTTTATGTCAATTGTAAATATTTCTGATAATAAAAGATTGCTTTTTTTTACTATTAGTGCAATTATTTTTGGATTATTTTCTGTTTTATTTCCATTAATGAATTCACTGTATTTAATTCTAATAATAATCCTTGTAGTAGGGATTACCAATGCTTTTATTAATAATATTATAAATTCGATTTTAAGTGTCATGGTACCGCAAAATAAAAGAGGAAAAATATTCAGTTTAATTGGAACAATATCCATGGCTTTGTCACCTTTAGGAATGGCATTTGGAGGTATTCTTGGAGAAATAATACCTTATAGAACCGTAATGATTATAAGTTTTGCATTTGCGTTTTTAGGAATGCTACCAATAATCATTAGCAAATCAGGAAGACAGTTTGTTAGTTTTAAACTTGATAAACATAAAGGTTAAAATTTATTTAGATTATTTTTTTTGTAATTTAATTTTTAATGTTTTAATAAAATTTTTATAACTGAAAATACAATAATTGTTATTGAAAATCCCTGTATTAGTGATATTGTCTGGGAAAATACAAAAATAGATACAAATAAAGGGTATAAAATATTTGAGGAGTATTGAGTAGGTCCAACCAGAATCATTTCCCCTTTTTTGTATGCTAGCTGAAAAGAAATAAATGAAAATAATCCCTCAAAAAGATATGCATAAAAATAAATAGTAGAAAAATAATCTCCAATGTTGTATCCAAATTTTGTAACAATAATTTTAATGAATATTATCATCATTCCAGCAGCAAAACCACCAGCAGAAGCAAAAATAATACTTTTTAATTTTTTTGATAATGATTTTATTAAGCCAATAATAAAAAGTACTACCGGGATTAAAAAACTTAATATTAAATAAAAATTATTAAATCCATTTGTTTCAAACTCTGTTGTAAAAAAGTTAACAAAAAATATTCCTAGTACAATAATAGTAGAATAGATAAAATCTGTATTGTAAAGTTTCTCTTTTAATAAAAAATAAGATAAAAAAACAATAATTATTATACCCCATCCTGCAACAGATGAAACAATATAAGGGGGGAGTTTGTTTAATGCGATAGCATTTGGAATTACTCCTATATTTGTTAAAATAAAACCTGTTAACCATATAATAAGGTTTTCATAATACTTTTTATCTTTTTTATCTTTCCATCCTATCCAGTTAATTCCTTTTTTCATAAGAACAAAACCCGAGGATAAGACAGTATATCCTAAAAATGCCATAAATAATGAAAATCCATTTTTCATATATCAAGTCCATACCTTTCTAGTTTGTTGTAAAGTGTCTTTCTCCCAATACCGAGTAACTTAGCAGTTTTTGCTTTGTTTTTTGTTTTGTTTAATGTAAATAAAATATATTGTTTTTCAAGTTCATCTAATGGGGTTCCGAATTTTACCTGTAAAAAATCTTCTTTAAGTCCAATTTCTTCAGAAAATATAAAATCTGGAACATTTTTTATTTCTGATACAATATAGGAAGGAATATCTTCTACATCAAGAATATCATTTCTGCACATAACAACCATATTCTCTATACAATTTTCAAGTTCTCTAACATTTCCAGGCCAGGGATAGGTAAGTAGTATTTTTAATGCTTTTGGGGTTATTCCATTAACATTTAAATTATTTTCTTTTGAAAATTTATCAATAAAATGCCTTATTAGAAGTGGAATATCCTCTTTTCTATCTCTTAACGGAGGAAGTTTTATTTGAATTACATTTAATCTCCAGTACAAATCTTCCCTGAATTTTCCCTCTTTAACAAGTTGTAAAAGATCTTTATTTGTTGCTGCTATTATTCTAACATCAACATTAATGGGTTTTTCACCTCCAACTCTCTCAAATGATTTTGTTTGTAAAACCCTTAAAAGTTTAACCTGAATTGTTGGAGAAATTTCAGCAATTTCATCAAGAAACAATGTACCTTCATTTGCAAGTTCAAACCTTCCAAGTTTTGTTTTTATTGCTCCTGTAAATGCTCCTTTTTCATGTCCAAAGAGTTCCGATTCAAGTAAAGTTTCAGTTAATGCTGCACAGTTTACTTTTACAAGTTGCCCAATTCTTCCTGAATTTTCATGGATTGCTTCTGCAATTAGTTCTTTTCCTGTACCAGTTTCTCCATAAATTAATACAGTAGCCTTAGTAGGAGCTATTTGAATTACAGTATCAAAAATATCTTTCATTACCTTTGATTTACCAATTATTTTATTGAATGCTTCCTCTTTTTTAGAAAACATTTTTAGTTTTTCATTCTCTTTTTTTATCTGGGACCATTCAATTGCTTTTTTTGAAACAAGAATTAATTTATCAATGTTATCAAAGGGTTTAATAAAAAAATCAAATACTCCTTCTTTCATAAGAGTAATTGCATCTTCAACTGTAGCTTTACCTGACATGATTATCACAGGTATAAATGGGAATTCTTTTTTTATATTATAGAATAATGTTTTACCATCCATACCAGGCATTACAAGATCTGTTAAAACAAGATCTATTCCATCACTTTTTTGTTTTATAATATCCCAGGCTATTGTACCATCTTCATAAGTATGAGCATCAAACCCCTGCATAAGATAGAATTGTTTTAATGCTTCTCTAATAGTAGCTTCATCATCTACAATTAAAACTTTTCCCATTTTTATCTCCAAACAATGAAACCTTTTTATGTGTAATATTGTTCCACTGTGTTGTAAGTATACAATAAATATTGAAAATGTATAGATTTTTCTGTTTTATTTTTTTCTAAAAGTTATAAACTATTTTAAAAGAAGAAACAGTTGAAAAAACAATATTTTTTTTGTATTTTTATTGATATTATTATATAAGTGAATTTTAAAAATATATTAAAAATGAAATATATAAGAAATAAAATTTATTAGAATAAAATAAAATATATTAGAATAAATTTATTAAGAATTAAATATATTAGAAATTAAATATAATAAAACTTAAATATATTAGAAACAAAAATAAGATATAGGGGAAATATATGGGTCTTATTACAAAAATTTTTGGTGATAGAAATCAAAAATTACTTAAACAGTACAACCTTGTTGTTGAACAGGTTAATGCTTTGAAAGATAAATATAAAACTTATTCAAGAGAGGATTTTTTAAACTTAACACAACAATTTAAAGAAAGAATAGAAAAAGGGGAAGATCTTGATGACATATTTGTTGAAGCTGCTGCTGCAATAAGGGAAGTTTCTTCCAGGACAATAGGGTTAAGACATTTCGATGTTCAAATTATTGGTGCCAGGGTTCTTTTTGAAGGTAAAATTGCTGAGATGAAAACTGGTGAAGGGAAAACTTTAGTAGCAACAATACCTATGTATATTCATGCTTTAAAAGGGAAAGGATGCCATCTTGTTACTGTTAATGATTATCTTGCAAAAAGAGATGCAAGCTGGATGGGTCCAATTTATCTATATATGGGTTTATCTGTTGGTATTATAACTTCAGAATCAGCTTTTAAATTAGATTTTGAATCAAGTGATAGTTCTTCAATTGAAAAAAATCTTAAAATTAAAACTTTCCAGACATCTAAAAGAGAAGCATATGATTGTGATATTACTTATGGTACTAATAATGAATTTGGGTTTGATTATTTGAGAGATCATATGGTATTATCAAAAGAAGATAAAGTTCAAAGGTCTCACTATTATGCAATTGTAGATGAGGTTGATTCAGTATTAATTGATGAAGCAAGAACACCTTTGATCATTTCAGGACCATCTGAACGTTCCACAGACAATTATAAAATAATGAATTCTATACTTGTTAACTTAATGAATAGTAAAAAGTTTGTTGAATGTTCTAAAGATGAAGAAGGGGAGTATTTAAAAGATGAATATGGAAGATATTTAGATGATGGCGCTTATAGAATTGATGAAAAGAATAAAACATGTATTTTAACAGAAAATGGAATTAAATTAATTGAAGAGCAATTAAAAAACAAAAAGCTAATTTCTCAAAATGGTTCGATTTATTCTCCAGAAAATATTCAGTGGTTATCACATGCTGAAGTTGCTTTAAAAGCTCACATGTTGTTTCAAAGGGAAAGAGACTATTTAGTAAAAGATAGGCAGGTACAAATTGTTGATGAATTTACAGGAAGAATTTTACCAGGAAGAAGATTTTCTGGAGGATTGCATCAAGCATTAGAAGCAAAGGAAAGAGTTCCTATTCAGCAGGAGAGTCAGACATTAGCTTCAATTTCATTTCAGAATTATTTTAGAATGTATGATGTTCTTGCTGGTATGACAGGTACTGCAAAAACAGAAGAAGAAGAGTTTTATAAAATTTACAATCTTGAAGTTGTTGTTATTCCAACAAATAAACCAATTGCTAGAATTGATCACCCAGACAGAATCTATAGAACAGTTAAAGAAAAAGAGCAGGCAATTGTTGAAGAAATTATAGAATTACATAAAAAAAGGCAACCAGTGCTTGTTGGTACTGTTTCTGTTGAAAAATCTGAAAGAATCTCTGCTATGTTGAAAAAACGAGGAATAAGACATCAGGTTTTAAATGCAAAATACCATGAAAAAGAAGCAATGATAATTAGAGATGCTGGTAGACCTGGAATGGTTACAATTGCTACTAATATGGCTGGTCGTGGTACTGATATTAAATTAGGTGGTCATGATGAATCACAAAGGGAAGAGGTTTTAAAAGCTGGAGGACTTTTTGTTTTAGGTACAGAAAGACATGAGGCTAGAAGAATTGATAACCAGTTGAAAGGTAGATCTGGTAGACAGGGGGATCCTGGTGCTTCAAGATTTTACATCTCTTTAGAAGATGACCTTATGAGATTATTTGGGTCTGAAAGACTTTCAAGTATTCTAAGTTCTATAGGATATAAGGAAGGACCTCTACCTGAGCATAAAATGATCTCAGGTGCTATTGAAAAAGCTCAAAAGAAAGTTGAACAAAGAAACTTTGATATAAGAAAACATTTACTTGAATATGATGATGTTTTAAATAAACAGAGAACTTATGTTTATCAATTAAGAGATAGTGTGCTTGAAGAAGAGGATAAAATATTTGAAATTATGCAGGACCAGCTGAATGAATATTTATGGGATAAAGCTGATGAAAGAGAAATTGGAAAAAACATAAATCCTGAAGAAGCTGAAGAATTAATTAATTTTTTAAATGATAGTTTGAATTTGAAACTTAAAATTGAAGAATTTAAAAATATATATAAAACAGAAGATTTTATTGAAAAACTTAAAGAAACCCTTTTAAATAACTTAAATGAAAAATTAAATAGACTTGAAGAAAAAGATGCTAAATTTATAGTAAAAGCAATTTTATTAAATACAATTGATCAAGTATGGAAAGAGCATTTAAAGAATGTAGATTTACTTGAAGAAGCCATTTCATTGCAATCATATAGTGGTAAAGATCCATTAACAATATATAAACTTGAAACTTTTTCTTTATTTGAATCAATGTTGACACGAATTCATGAAAATTCCATTAAAACATTGTTTTTATTAGAGATAAAAGAAAAACCTGTTTCATTGCTAAATGAAAATGCATATGAACCTGTTAATTACAAGCATGATGAATTGGGACAATTTGATAATAAATATGCAGCAGCTAATAGAAATATTCCAGCTCAAGATTTAAATATTAATAGATTTAAATCTTCTGAGCATAAATTGAAAAACCCATATAAAGGTGTTGGAAGAAATGATCCATGTCCATGCGGGTCTGGTAAAAAATTTAAAAATTGCCATGGGAAGTATTTGTAAAATTTTAAATCTATCTAATTTTATATAATAAAATATTAATATTAAAATTTTTATATTAAAATTTTAAGGTTCAATTTCAAAATGTGTGGATAAAATAAAATTTTAGTTTTTTTTAACAAAATATATACATTAAAAAAAAATTAAAAATACTATTAAACCGATTGAATATGTTTTTATTAAGTGAATATAAAAATTTAAAAATATTTGTAAAAAAGATATACCCAATATCTAATAATAAAGTAACAAGGTTTAAATAATATAATAAAAAAATTAATGAAAACAATAATAAAAGCATAATTAAAAAAAGATAAAGTTTTAAAGATAATGATTAGGTTATGTTAAAAATATAACAAATTACAAGTGGCTTAGAATAATTACCCATACATTATGAAAGAGAACCAATTTTAATATTATTTGAATAGACATTGTAAAACATTTTATTATTCTATTTGCAGCAAAAAAAGCATCTTGAAATTTACATCTGGGGGATGTTTTTTATTTCAGCTTTATGGATGACCCCATACATAATTATAAAAAAACATAAAGAATTAATAGATGCCTGGAAAAATTATAAAAAATATAGTTTTATCATTGGAATTGGATCTATTTTAACATATTTAATAATATTATTTGTATACCAGATAGCCAATGTTAGTTATGTAATTGCTCTAAGAGAATTTTCTGTTGCAATTGGTGCTGTTCTGGGTATAAAGTATTTAGATGAAAAATTTACAATAAAAAAGTTGATAGGTATCACCTTAATTGTTCTTGGAATAATTGCTATAAAAATAGCTTAGAATATTTTAAAAAATTGGAGAAATAAATATGGAATATGAAAATACTTCAGAAAGAAACTGGAAAAAAATTAATTTTATTATTTATTCAAAATTTTTTTTAGTTATAAGTGAAATAATTCGTGAAAATTGTTACGAAAACATAATACCAAAAACAATAAAAGGTAAAATTGAATATTTTTTTCCTACAATTCCTCTTATTTTATCTTTTTTATTAAGTGAAGAAAAGAATAACAAAATATTATCTATACTTATCTTAGGAATTTCAATAATCTCTTTTTTTGTAATAAAGTTAAATTTTGCTAATTTACAAATGATAATATTTATAATTTTAATTCAAATAGTTGTTTTAAGGATAGAATATAAGAAAAAATAAATAGCAGAGGATTAGATAAATCTTAAACAATAATTATAGGTTTTATCTTGTTTATAAAAATTAACAGATTTTTGATATTTAATATTGATTCTTAGAGGAGTTTAATATGTCTACTTTTAATATGAGTGAAAAAAATAAAAGGTTAATAGAAAAATTTTGTAAAAAAGTTAATTATTTAGAAGTATTATATTCTATTCAAAAAGAATTATTTGAAAATGAAAAGAATACTAAAATACTTGAAAAATCAGATCATTATTTTTTTTATATAATTAATAATATACTTGTTGAAAGAATATTGCTTGAAGTTAGAAAAATTACTGATCCAAGTGGAAATAAAGATAAAGAAAATTTATCTGTTAATTATCTAGTAGATAAAATAGATTGGCCTGTAGATATTAAAAGTGAATTAGAAAATATTCAAACTAAAACTAATAGATTTAGGAATGAAAATGTAAAAGGCGAAGTAGATAAAAAAATAGCTCACAATGATTTAAAAATAATACTTGAAAAAGTAAGAGGGGAAAAATATGAATTATTTCCAATTGAAGAATTTGAAGATTTTTTAAAGAGTTTAAAAAAGTTTTGTAATTTATGCTATAAACCATATTTTAATAAACTATATTTTATTAAAGATAAAAAACACAGGAATTCTAATATAAATGTTATTCATTCCGATTTAATTAGTAAACTGGAAATTGCAATTAAATATGATTATTTAATAAAAAATCTTGATAATAAAAAAGACCAGGATAGATTATTTGATATGTTTGATGAAATAAATATAAATGAAATAATCTAGTTAAAGAAAAAAAACTAAAAAGATCTTATACAATAATTTTATTATTACAACAATTAGATGTTTAAAAGAATTATTGATATACTATTTTTTCCTTCATATTATTTTTTTATTAATAATCACTCTATTTTTCTATTTTCCTGTTTTTCATATATATTGAATTAATTACTTTATTCTTGATTACATAAACATTTTTGTAATATTTTCATTTTGCTGGTAATTCTAATACAAATTCTGCCTGGATTATTGAAGTAGGAGCTGATTTTACTGATTACAATGATGCTCTTTTATTTCCTGCTATGGTTTACTGTGGATGTTGTTATTATTTTTCTCAACAAAAGTTTTTTCACCCAGATAAATATAGGTTTTGCCTATGCAGATTCTAAGTTTGGAAGCTCAATTGCTGAATCTGGTATTTCAATATTGATAAAAAAGCTATTTTTATAAGGTTTAAGTAAATTTATATCTTTTATTTGAGTTTTAACTGACATGCAAGATGAGAAAATAAGAAATGAAAAAATTAAAAAGGAAGAGATAAAAATTTTTGTGAATAAATAATCTTGTCTCATTGTTTTTTCTAAATACATTTTTACCTCAAATACAAAAATCTTATCATCTATTTAAGAATTTTTTATCATAGCTTGAAACAAAACATAGGTAAGAACAATTTTGAAATTATTATAACTTTTTATAATAATAAAAGATAAAAAAGATATAACTCTTATTACATAAAATGTAATATTAATTATAACTATTATAACATTATAATCAATTTAAAATTATCAAACTAAAAAATACATTTTTTTAAATCTTTATGAAATATGATAATAGGTAATAAAAACAGAACAATTATCTATGAATAATTTTTAGTTAATACCCTGAAAAATCACTGACAAACAATATCTTTTATTTATTTTATTTATTTTTGAAAGTGATTTATTAAGGATATCATATATGCCTTCTTTTGGGCTTGTATTTATCTCTCTCTTAATTCAAAATTATATATCATTCTTTGTGTACCAATATGCTCCATTAAACATGAATAACTTTTTTCATTTTTATAATTATATTGTGTTTCTTTTTGATATGAAGACATATATGTTGCATAAATTTCAACAATTGGTTTTTCAAGACCTTTTATAAATGTTTTAAATGTATTAAAAAAAAGATTATATAACTGTCTTAATGAGAAAAATTCTCGTGGTAGGTGCAGTTAATAATAAAATTGAAATTTTTTATATTTGATTAATAAGTTAAATTTATATGTCTATCCTTATTATAATTTTTCGAGTGGATGTCAGTTGCCAAAGACTAAAGAGAATATTTATTTTTCCGTGGTTGGTGCAGTTAATGATAAAATTAGAAATTATTGTATATGATTAAATAAATAAAAACAATATATATATCCTAATTAAAATTTCTCGACTGGATTACAGTTGCCAAAGGCTTAAGAGAAAAAAATAAAATATTTTAATTTAATACAATAAAAGATTAAATATAATAAATTCATAACTGTACTAAGGAGAGAAATTTTAATTAGGATATAATTTTATTTATTTTAAAAGATATTAATAATTTTAATTTTATTATTAACAAAAATAAACTTTACAAATTTTTCATTCATATTAATTTTTTCTTAAATTTTTTTAGATAGAGGATATTTAACCTAAAAGGTGAATTTAGTAAAAATCCTCTTATCTCTTTATTTATAGCATAATTTAAGATTTTCTTATATATATGTTTGAAATTTAAGTAAATCAGGATACAAAATAGCAAAATAAAACTTTATTATAGGAGAATACAATGACACTTGTTGAAAAATATGAAATATATAGAAAGATTAACAAGGAACTAAATAATAAAATAATGAAGTTCTTTGTTAACCATGATGTATTTGAGAAATCAGCAAGGTTACTTGGTATTTTTCATGGAGGTAAGATTATATTTGATAGCAAGGATGAAATAAGCTCTTTTATGGATTTTACTCTTAATGAACACATAGTGGATAATAAAAGTATCCTGGAAATTTATCAGGAGAAGATAGGCTGGCAAAATGAGATAGAAAAGAATGTATTAGATGCTTTGCTTATATCACACACTTCTTTATTTAAAATTACTTCTATTCAGAAGCTTCAGAATACAGTAATCTTAAAAGACATTTTAAACAAAACTGATAACATAAAACTAATAGATACTGGCTTAAGTAAAACAGCTATTGTAGATTTTTTATTGTTTATTAGACTTGTCTCATTTAAAAATTTTAACATGACTTCCGGTGCATTATTTGCTTTTCCTGGCAACTTAGAAAAATATCTTCTAAATAAATACAAGAAGCTAAGTAAGAGAATTAAATCAGATAGCGATTCTGTAAAGAGATTTGTTTCATTTTTTAAATTAAATAAAACTGATGGAATTGAAGTGAGATATTTATAAATAAAAAAGCTTTTTTATCAAAGTATATTATCCTGTTTATTTTTTGTTTAAATTTCAAACAACTTTTTTTAAAATGAAAAAATCGATAAAATTTAATTATTTTTTAAAATAATTTTAAAAAATAGGATAATTATTATAAGTATTGCCTTGTTTTTATAATTTTTTTCATTAAAATTCTATAATATATTCAATTTTATTTATCCTTTATTATAATATTCACTTTAATTTAGCTTTTTTAAAATATAAAAAATTAAGAAATTTTAAAAAGTAAAATTTATAAACACACTGCAAAACATATATATTTTATTAAACCAAAAAATGCTTATATATCATTTTTTATGAACCAATATGCTCCATTAAACATGAATAACTTTTTTCATTTTTATAATTATATTGTGTTTCTTTTTGATATGAAGACATATATGTTGCATAAATTTCAACAATTGGTTTTTCAAGACCTTTTATAAATGTTTTAAATGTATTAAAAAAAAGATTATATAACTGTCTTAATGAGAAAAATTCTCGTGGTAGGTGCAGTTAATAATAAAATTGAAATTTTTTATATTTGATTAATAAGTTAAATTTATATGTCTATCCTTATTATAATTTTTCGAGTGGATGTCAGTTGCCAAAGGCTTAAGAGAAAAAAATAAAATATTTTAATTTAATACAATAAAAGATTAAATATAATAAATTCATAACTGTACTAAGGAGAGAAATTTTAATTAGGATATAATTTATTCTTTATTTTTTAAATATCTCAATAATTTCAATTTTATTATTAACAAAAAGGTTCTATCTCTTTTTATTGGATATATCAAGATCTTTATAAAATATTTGTTTGAAATTAAATGACAAATATTAAAAATTTGACAATTATTAATATTTTTATATATTTTGGCAAAAATATAGTTTAGTTTTGGAGAATATATGAAAAACCCTGAATTAATTTCTTCTCATCCAATTCTTGAACCAATCAAAAAAGAACTTATTACATTTTATTATAATGGAAAACCTTTAAAAGCAAGAACTGGTGAAATGATAACTTCAGCATTAGCTGCATATGGAATTTATAATATTGGTAAAAATCCAAACGACAAAAATTATCAAGGATTATTTTGTGCTAATGGGATGTGCAATCAATGTAGAGTTATAGCAAATAATGAAATTGTTAAAGGGTGTATGACCCCTGTAACAGAAGGGATGAAAGTATATTCAATTGAAGAATTGCCAAATTTAACTAAATCTGCACCAGAAAGTTTTCCAGAAATTTATGAATTACAGGTTGATGTTATTATAATTGGGGGTGGACCTGCCGGGTTATCAGCTGCAATTACACTTGCATCAAATAAAAGTGATATAAAAATTTTAATAGTTGATGATAAACAAAAACCTGGTGGAAAATTACTTTTGCAGACTCATAAGTTCTTTGGGTCAAAAGAGGATTGCTATGCTGGTACAAGAGGATTTGAAATTGCGAAAATTCTTGAAAATGAAGTTAAAAAATATAATAATATAAAAATAATGTCTTCAACATATTTTATTGGTGCTTTTAATGATTCAAAAGTTGGTTTATATAATGGAGAACATTATTTTATAATAAAAACAAAATATGCAATTTTAACAACAGGTGCAAGAGAAAAATTTCTTACTTTTAAAGGTAATCATTTGCCTGGAATATTTGGCGCTGGTGCTTTTCAAACTCTTTTAAATAGAGACCAGATTAAATGTTCAGATAAAATATTCATTATTGGTGGTGGAAATGTTGGATTAATTGCTGCTTATCATGCAATACAGGCTGGTATAAAAGTAGTTGGTATTTGTGATGCAGCAGCTAAAGTTTCTGGATATAAAGTACATCTTGATAAGATTAAACGATATGGAATTCCAATCTATTTAAATCATGTTGTTGTTGAAGCAATTGGTAATGAAAAAGTAGAAAAAATAACTATATCTCCTTGTGATAGCAATTTCAATCCTACATACAAAAATATCAAAACTTTTGATGTTGATAATGTTTTAGTTGCTGTAGGCTTAAAAGAAAACAATGAAATTGAATTTAATTTTAAAGAATCAAATATTAAATTATATAAAGCTGGAGATGCAAATGAAATTGCTGAAGCATCTTCTGCCATGTTTTCAGGAAAACTTGCTGCTTTAAATTTACTAAAAGATATTGGGGAAAATATTTCTATAGATGATTCTTTATATGAAAAAGAAAAGATTTTAAAGTCACCTGGTGGTAAAATCTATACTCCAGAAGAAAAAGATTCTAAAAATAATAGTTTTGATAAAATTAAAAGTGATAATATTTTCCCTAACCTTATCTGCTTTCAGGAAATACCATGTAATCCATGTGTGACTTCCTGTCCAGTTAATGCAATTAAAATGGATGGGGACCCAATTCTGGATCTTCCTCAATATAAAGGGGGGTGTATAGGGTGTATGCAATGTGTAGCAATATGTCCAGGTCTTGCTATTACTCTTGTTAATAAAAAAGATGAGGTTGATGGTAAAGTTAAGGTTACTATCTCTTTTGAGTTTGATAAATCATTTTTACCTGAGAAAGAGTTTAAACTTGTTGATTATGAGGGTAACTTTTTAGGAATAGGGAATCTGGATAATATTAAATATTTCAAGAAAGATAAAAGGTATCTTGTAACCTTGCTTGTAGATAAAAGTATTGCTACAAAAGTTGCATCATTTAGATTGCCTCTTTTAGAAGATATTGAAAAATATGTTGAGAATAAAATAGAAAAAGATGAATCACAAATTAATGAAAAGGATTTTCAATTACTAAAGCACAATACTAAAAATCTTCAAAATTATGTTTGTACATGTGAAAGGGTAACTGTAGACGAAGTAAGGAATATTATAAGAATGGGGATTTCTGATATTAATTTTATTAAAGCTGCTACAAGGTTATCTATGGGAGCTTGTGGAGGGAAAACATGTTCCACAACAATTGTTAATATTTTTAGAGAAGAAAAAATTAACAAAAAAGACATCATTTATAATAGACCTCGCCCTTTAACAGTAGAAGTCCCTATAAAGGCTTTTGCAGGGAAAAAAACTATAATAAAATTTAAAGATATTTAAGATTAAAATTAGTAATATTAAAATTTTATTTGAAAATATATAAAAACTTTTGAAATTTGTATAGCTGTTTTGAACTATATTATAAAAGGGTTGTTTAAGGATATTATATGAAAAATAATTTTGATGTAATAATTATTGGAGCAGGTTCTGTTGGAACACCAACAGCATATTTTTTATCTGAAAAAGGCTTTAAAGTTGCAGTTATAGAAAAAGAACATTCCCCAGGAAGAGGGCAAAATAGAGCAGCAATTGGTGGTATTAGGGCTACCCATTCTGTTTTTTCTAAAATTAAAATTGCCCAGGATTCTATTAATGTTTTTTCCAATTGGAAAGAGAAAACAGGTGAAGAGATTGATTGGTATCAAGGAGGATACATATATCCAATATATACTGAAGAAGATAAAAAAAATGTAATGGAATTATTAAAAAGGCAAAAATCTTTTGGTTTAGAAATAGATTGGATTTCAAAAGAAGAGGTTATTGAAATATTAAATGATATTGATTCAAATGGATTACTTGGAGGAATTTATTCTCCCTATGATGGAAATGCTTCTCCATTAAAATCAATATTTTCTTTTTATAACCAAGCTGTTAGAAATAATGTTAAATTTTATTTTGAACATACAGCTATAGAATTTTTAATGGATAATAATGAACAAATAATTGGAGTTAAAACAGATAAAGGGGAATTCTTTTCAAAATATGTTATTAATTCAACTGGTGTAAATTTAAGGGATTTAAATAAAAACATAAAAATAGAAATACCATTAAATCCAGATTGTCATGAAGCAGGTATTACTGAACCAGTTTCAAGAATGTTTGACCCATTAGTAGTTGATATAAGGGGGATGGAAACATCAAAAAATATCTATTTTTATCAAACTCCAGAAGGGCAGATCTGTTTTTGTCTTACTCCAAATCCAGCTATTTATTGTAACAATCTTAATTCAACAACAGATTTTTTATTAAATATTAGTGCTAGACTTGTTAAGATTTTTCCTGAGTTTTCTAAATTAAGAATAAGGAGAATATGGAGAGGATACTATCCAATGACTCCTGATGGACTTCCAATAGTTGAGTTAATAAACAAAAGTTATTTGATTGTTGGTGGTATGTGTGGTCAGGGTTTTATGTTAGGACCAGGGTTTGGTAAATTAATAACAAGAATTTTATCTGATAATATAACAGAACAGGATATGAAAATATTAAAAGAATTGAGTCTTTACAGAAATTTTAATAATGTTGAATTTTATAAATAAAGATTTTTTATAAATAAAGATTATTTGAAATTAAAGTATATAGAATTTTTGTTACAATATTTTTAATTTTGAAAAAATAAATTTTTGTGGTAATATTTAACTAATATGGATATAGTTTCAATTATTGTTATTGGTTTGGTTATTTCTTTGGTAGGAGCTGTCATTTATTATTTTATATTTAAATCAGCTATTCTGCAACTTGATAGTATTAAAACTCTTATCGAAAATAATAAACTTGATGATGCAATGGACCGACTTATTAAACTTTACAATAAAGATAAAAATAATGGTCGTATCCATTATTTAATGGGGCAAATATTTGAAAAACAGGAAAAGCTTCAACAGGCTATTAGTGAATATATATCAGCATTAAAAAAAGCAGGAACTATTTCAGAATCTGAGCAAATCCATATTCATTCCCTTTTAGCTGAGCTTTATTTTAAAGTTAAAAGGTTTGATGAAGCCCTTGGTGAATATCTTGTTTTATCTAAAAGATATCCCAATGATCCTTATTATCTTATGCAGATTGGTGAAATTTTTTTTGCTAAAAAGAAATTTTCAAATGCTACTAACTATTTTAAAAAATCTTTAGAATTGGAAGCTAAAAATCCAAAAGCACATTATAATATTGGAAGAATTTATTATTTTGCTAAAAACTACAAAGATGCAGAAAGACATCTTTTACAAACTATTAAATTTAGTCCAAAATTTTATGATGCATATTATTATTTGGGAATAATTTATTTACAACAAAACCACCCTAAAATGGCAATTCAATATTTGAAAAAAGCAGTATATTCAATTAAATTTAAAGGTCAGGCATATTTTCAAATAGGGGTAATTTTAGAAGCTTCTAGAAATTGTGAGCAAGCAATTGGTTTTTATACAAAAGCACTAAATAACCTCAAAGATAAAGATTTAATTTTGCAAGCGAAATATAATATTGCAAGTTGTTATGAAAAATTAGGAAAAATTGATGAAGCAGTAAAATTCTGGGAAGAGATTGCATTAGAAAATAAAAGTTATAAAGATGTAGATAAAAAACTTGCCTTATATGCAGAACTTTCATTAGATGATAAGTTTAAAGAATATATAATTGATAAAGGGGAAGATTTAAAAGGTTTAATTAATAAAATTATAAATCATCTTGAATATAAAATTTTAGAATATTATGATTTCAAAAATATTATTTATGTTATTGCAATACCAAAATCTATTGCTGAATCTTCAACTTCAAGAAGGGATAACAATTTATTTATATTTTACAGAAATATTGATATGACATTATTTGTTGATGATTTAGTTATTTTAAAAGATAAAATGAAAAAATACAATTGTTCTCGATTACATATTATTTTACCAAACAAATATACATCAGATGTTATTGAATATGCTCAAACTAGAAATATAAATTTAATTGATAAAGATACACTTCTAAAAATATTAAATTCCATCCATTTTTGATAATTTCTTTATAATAATATTTGTTATTTACTAAAACTTTTTTTATATTTAAAATGGCAAAATATTTTTTATATAATTTAGATATATTACAGTTTAAAAAAATTAGATAATACCTGAAAAAATTTTAATTGTAAAACCTTTGAATACCAACAACCTTTCCAATAATTCTTAATTCATCTGGATTAACTATTATATCTTCCATTGATTCATTTTCAGGATGGAGAATGATTTGATTATATTCTTTATCTATAATTATTCTTTTAATTGTAACCTCTCCATCAATCATTGCAACAATAATATCATTATTTTTAAATTCTGAACCAATTTTAACAATAACATAGTCCCCTTCTAAAATTCCTGCATCTTTCATTGAAAATCCAACCACTTTTAATGAAAAATATTCCCCTTTAGGAAATTTTTCAATATCAATAGCTAAATCCCCCTTTATATCAATTTCGGAAAAAATTGGTGATCCAGCTGCTACTGATCCTATAATTGGGATTTTTTTTAATCTAACAATATATAATGCTTCTTTAGTTAGTTGAATGGATCTAGATATGTTTTTATCCTTTGTGATAAATCCCTTTTTTTCAAGTCGACTAATATGTTCATAAGCAGTTTTAATATTAATTTTAAAATATGTAGCTATTTCTTGAACAGTAGGAGAGTAAGAATTTGATCTTTGAAAAAAATAGATAAATTTAAGTATTTCTTTTTGTTTTTCAGTTAAATCCACTTTATCAAATGATTTAAAAAATTGAATGTTATTGTTTCCCATAATAAACATTCCTTTATAAATTATTTTTTTTATATAAATTAATTTCTTTATATAGATCGTATTTATATTTTTATTACCCAAAATATATTGGGGTATTAAAAATATAGTATTTTTTTATATAAAAGCAAGTATAAAAATGATCTTTTTTATAAATTATAATTTTACTTTAAATTTTAATAAAATTGATTAATATTAATTTACAAATGGATATTTTAAAATAGGGGTAAGTTAATGAAAAAAATTTTAGATCCATTTATCTTAGAAAGTTTAAATGAAGAGTTAAGATATATAAGTAATTTTTTTTCTGAAAAAATGCATTCAAATATTGATTTTTATTTCTTTATGGAAAATAAGATTTTTGAGATTGATAAAATTAACATAAAAGAAATTGTTAATTTTGATTTTAATAATAAAGGTGAAATTGATTTAGAACTTTTAAAAGAAAAAATTGTAAATTATTTTAAAATAGAAAAAAACAAATTATTAATTACTTCTTATCTTGAAAATACATATCTTATAATTATATTTAAAAATTTTATAAGTGATAATGATGTGAAATTTATTAATAAAATTGTATCAAGTATTTTAATAAAATATATCTATGAATATAAAGTTAATAAACTTAATATTGATATAAAAAATTTGAAGGAATCACTATATCTTAGAGAGATGGAAATAAATACTATTTATAAGCTTGAAAAATTATTTTTAGAAGAAAATGATATAGAAGATTCAATAAAAAAAATATTAGAAGTTACAATAAATACTTTAAATTCAGATAACGGTTCTATTTCTATACTTGAAGGAGATAGCTTAAAATTTTATATAATTTCAGAAAAGTCTCCTGAGTTACTTATTAATAAAAAAATTAATAAGAATACAGGAATAATTGGAAAAGCAATAAATGAGAAAAAAACAATTATTGTAAATGATGTGGAAAAATCAAAAATATGGGCAAAAGATATTGCAAAAGAAGTTGATTACATTCCAAAAGCAATTATTGCAACTCCTATTATTGCTCCTGATAAAAATGTTATTGGTGGGATTGAAATTTTGCATAAAAAGGATAAAATACAATTTTCAAAAGCAGATGAAATTTTATTAACTATTTTTGCAAATCAAATTGGTAGATTTTTATATTACAAAAATATTAAAAAATAAATCATAAAAATATATAAAAAAATAAGAAAAAGGAATTTTATGAAATATTATTTGCAGAGAAAAAAACTTTTAAATTTTGTAAGGGAAATTGATAAAAATAGTCTTGTTGTTGGAACATGGGGGAATTTTTCAATAAGAGTTGAGAAAGATAAATTTTTATTAACACCATCTGGAATGAAATACAGTAATTTACAGATTTCTGATTTTGTTTTAATGGATACCAATAATAAGATATTGGATGGAGATAAAAAACCTTCAATAGAATATCATTTGCATTCCTATATATATAAGATTAGAAATGATATCAATTCAATAGCACATACTCATTCAGATTATGCAAAAATATTTAGCATTGCAAGAAAACCGATTCCACCTGTTGCTGAAGATTTAGTTCAAATTGTTGGTGGTGGAGTTAATATTTCTAATTATGTGTTACCTGGAACAGAAGATCTTGCTAAAGAAGCTGTTAATGCTCTAAAAGATAAAATGGCTGTGTTACTTGCTAATCATGGACTTGTTTGTGTTGGTAGAGATATTGATGAAGCTTTAAAAGTTGCTCTTGTTGTTGAAAAGAATGCCAAATCAATAATTTTGTCATATTTAATTGGTGGGCCAGTAGCATTATCTAATGAGGATGTAGAAATAATGAGAGATTTTTATTTAAATAAATATGGGCAAAAATAATCACATTATTTAATTAAAAAATATTATAAAATTAATAAAAAAAAATCAGAAGAAGAAAAATTATTTACTTTTTATATTATTGAATTAAAAATCACCATTGATAAAATTATAACTAGTCTGTTTTTTGTTTCTTTAATTCTTCAATTATCCAATTATAACTTTTGATACACATATTATTACCAAGCAAACTACCTTTTTTCCAGTATGCTTTGGAATGTTCATAATCTTTAATATTATAATATACAAGTCCAACCCAATAATAAGTATCACCATCGGATGGATTATATTCAAGAGATTTCAAAAGATAGGTTAACCCTTTATTAAATTGATTTAATTTATAATAACTTATTCCTGTTTTTTTTAATAAAAAGGAAACAAAGTTAAAGTTTAAAGAATAAAGTTTTATAGATAAAGAATAAGTTTTTTCAAAATATTCAGCAGCTTTTGAAAAATTGTTTTGCTTTTCATAGATTAAAGCGATATAATATGCTGAAGAAACAATATTATAATTATTTTCATATGAAATTGTAAAATTTTGCATTGCTTTAGCATAATCTTTTTTATAAAATTGTTCATATCCATCTTTAAATATTTTTTTTAATTCCTGTTCACTGTATTTTTTTTTCTTAGCCAATTTCTCATTTGTACTATCTTCTTTTTCTTCTTTTACTTCATTGTTAGTGTTTATATTTGAATAATCTTTTAGGTTATTTTCAACATTGTTTGATGAAGATTCATCATTTTTTGAATTTGAGATATTGTTATCTTCATTATCTGTGTTTGTGCTATTTTTATTAGCATCTACTGTATTATCATTATTAACAGTTGTTTCATTATCGTTATTAACACCATTGTTAGTATCAGTATCATTATTTATATTATTTGAAGAATTTGTATCAGAATTATTATTATTATTATTATTTATAGATGAATTGCTATTTTCTTTATCACTATCAGTATTATTTTTTTGATTATTATTTGAAGAATTGTTTTCAATAATTTTTAATAATTTGTTATATTGTTCTTCAGGTAAAGTTGATTTTAAGTTTTCTAAAAGCTTATAGATCTCATCTTCATTAAGTTCTAATGTTAAAATATAAATTTGGTAGAATAAATCATCATAAGAAGTTCTATTTAGAAAAAGTTTTATCCTCATTCTTGCAGCATTTATTTGAGCAATATTCATTCTTGGATCATTTAAAACCTGTAAGTCTTTAAAAAAATCATTTATGTCATATGCATAAATTTTTGGAGAGATTACAAAAAGATTAATAACTAATATTATTAAAATTAGAATTATTAAATTTAGATTATTATTTTTTGTCAAAGATTAAATCCTGAATTATTTTTATTTTTTAATTTATATTTATTTTTTATATTAAAATAAATTTTTTTTAATAGTAAATTTCTTTTAGTAAATTTTTTTTTATAATAATTTTTATAATAATAATTTTTTTTCTTATTTAAATTATAACTAATTTTATTTTCGGTAATTTTTCAAAAACTTTTTTAGTAATTTGTTTTTTTTCCGAAAAATAAAAAAAATCCAGGGTGGGGTAATTAAAAAATGGATTCAATTTCTTTTAGTATAAAAAATAGAGAAATATTGAAAAAATATATTACAGCTTTAGACAAGAGGCTTGATGTAATTGCTAATAATATAGCAAATGTTGATACTCCAGGATTTA
Organism: Exilispira thermophila; assembly: GCF_055389015.1. NCBI lineage: Bacteria > Pseudomonadati > Spirochaetota > Spirochaetia > Spirochaetales > Exilispira > Exilispira thermophila. Next base: position 469,762 of record NZ_AP042476.1, read on the forward strand.
AAAGGTCTGATGTAACTTTTGAATCCCAGTTAAAAAGAGCTATTATGTCTGAGCAAGATACAGGAATTAAAGCTATAACTACAAATAAAAAACATATCCCATTTAAAGTGCCTATAGATTGGAAAGAAGTACAACCTAAAAGGGTTTTAGATTATTCTACAACAATGAGAAATGATGGAAATAATGTTGATATTGATAAAGAAATGACTTATCTTTCAAAAACAACTTTAACTTATCAAGCAGTAATGGACCTATTAAAACATGATTATAATTTAATAAATTTAGTATTAAAATAATTTATATTTAAATAAATTAACTTAAATTAAAATAAATTAAAAATTTTATTTTTTATTCATTTTCTGGTTGAATTTCTAAAATTTCTGCAATATCTTCAGGTTCAAGTCTAAACAAAGATCCTTTTCCTTCATAAAATCCATGTTCGGATATAAGATGTATTAAAAGGTCAGTATATGTAATTTCTTTGTTTAATTTTTTATTTTTAACAATAATGTAAGTTTTTCTATATAATCCTTTATGTTTAAAGGGGCATGGTAATTTTCCCCTAACAGTATCAACTCTTACTTCAAAATGATCATTAACATTTATAAATTCACCAAGTCCTTCTAAACCTTTATCTTTAAAATATTGCATTTTTTCAGCTATCATTTTATGATCTAATCCCAATCTTTTAACTTTAGCATCATCATCTATTAAAATATCAATTAATTTTCTATTATCAGTGCCAAGAAATCCATCTTTTGTAATTTTTCCTGGTTTCATATTCTCCTGTATCAAATCCATTTCTAAAGTTTGTTTCATTAATTTCCTCCGAATAGAATATTTTGCTTTATTTTATGCAAATTTGTCATAGAAGATTAGATTAGCAGGGACCCCTAAATCTATAAACATATTTTCACAAGCTTTTACCATCCCAGGACTTCCACAAAGATATATTTCAAGATTTGAAGGATCTTTTACATATTTTTTTGCTATTTCAGTAACAAGACCCACTTCTCCATCCCAATTATCTTCAGGCTCAGGGTTTGATAATGCTGGAACAAATTTAAAGTTTGGTAACTTATTTTCTATTTCTTCCATAAGATCAAGATTAAAAAGATCCTTTTTAGTTCTTGCTCCAAAAACATAAGTTGCTTTTCTATTAATCTTTTTTTCTACCATATCTAATAAAATAGCTTTAATAGGAGCCATTCCTGAACCACCTGCAATAAAAATTATATCCCTATCTGAACCTCTCAAATAAAATTCTCCATAAGGACCATTAATTTTTATTTTATCACTTTCTTTTAAATGTTGATGAACATAAGTTGTACATATACCATTTGGTACATACCTGATTTCAAGTTCAACTATGTGATTATCTGAAGGAGCAGAGGACATTGAATAAGCTCTATAAACAGGAATATATGTAAGTTCATATTCTGGTACCTGAAATTGGATAAATTGACCCGCTTTAAATTTGATTGTATCTGGTTCTATTAATTTGAGTTTTACCTCTTTTATATCATGAGTTAGATCTTTTAAAGAGATAACCTCAGTTTGATATTCTTTAATATTAAAAAGTTCTTCAGGAATCTCAATGCTAATATCTTTTTTAACTTTTATCTGACATGCCAGTCGGATATTCTGATTTTTTTCCTTTTCATCAATCCAGGGTAATTCTGTTGGAAGATATTCACCAATATCACTTTTGACCTTTACTTTACAAAACCCACAGGAACCTCTACCACCACATGCAGATGGGATAAAAATACCTTCTTGCATTAATGTTGATAATAACGATTTTCCTCCCTCAACATCAAGTTCTTTATTATCATTTATTTTAATTTTAACTTCCCCATAATTTCCAATAGTTAAATCAGCTATAACCATAATTATAGATAAGAATACAGTAACTCCACTTACAGCAACTACACTAATAATTAGTGAATGTAATGAAAACATAAAAACCCCTTGATAAAAAAATCATTAAAAACATTTAACCAATACTAATCATTCCAGAAAAACCCATAAATGCAATAGCCATTATTCCAGCAATTATTAAGGCAATACCAGCTCCTTCTAATCCTTGAGGAATTTGAGCTTTTTTCATTTTTTGTCTTATGCCAGCCATTGCAAGAATTGCAATCATCCAGCCAAGTCCACTTCCCAATCCATATGCAAAAGAAGAAATAAGAGAATATTTTCTTATAACCATAAATAAACTTGCACCTAAAATAGCGCAATTTACAGTTATCAAAGGTAAAAAAATACCAAGAGATGCATAAAGCACATCAGAAACCCTTTCAATTATCATCTCAATTATCTGTACAAATGCTGCAATTACAACAATAAATACAATATATCTTAAATATACAAGATCCAGTGGTACTAAAATGTAATAATATACAAACCAATTTAATACAGTTGTAAAAGTCATGACAAAAGTTACTGCAAGTCCCAAACCAGCAGATGTCTTTACTTCTTTTGAAACTGCTAAAAAGGAACACATCCCAAGATAGTTAGTTAAAAGAATATTATTTGTAAAAATTGCTGCAAAAAAAATGGCAAATGGATATATAAATTCTTTCATTTTTTCATCTCCATTATTTCAAAATAATTTTATCTTTATTCTTATTTCTTGTTTATATTTTTTTATATATTTATGCTACTTATACTTATATTTTTATAATTTTTTTTTAATTTGATCCTATTTTTTTATTACATCTTTTTATTTTATTTAGTTTCTTTTAGGAAAATCCCTTTTACCAACCATATGAATAAAGCTAACATAAAAAACCCCCCAGGTGCCATTATCATAATAGTCCAGTTAACCCATCCAGCTCCAAGAATGTGATATCCTAAAATAGAACCAGAACCTAAAAGTTCTCTAAAAAAAGCAATAATTAAAAGAACATAAGCATATCCTAGCCCTGATGCAATTCCATCAAAAAAAGCAGGAATTGGTGGATTTGATAATGCAAATGCTTCGGCTCTACCCATTATTATACAGTTTGTAATTATCAATCCTACATATGGTCCAAGTTGTTTTGAAATTTCTGGTAAATATGCTTTTAATATCAAGTCTACAATAATAACATATGATGCTATAATTAAAGTTTCAACCATCATCCTTATTCTTGATGGGATAGATTTTCTTAATATTGATACAGTAAGGTTTGATAAAGATGTTGTAAAAAGTAAACCAGCTGTCATTACCAGCGTGTTAGTAAAAGAATTTGTAACAGCTAAAGTTGAACATATTCCCAGTACCTGTATAAAAACTGGATTATTTTTAAAAAGATCATCTTTGAAAATTGATTTTATATCTTTGGCCATAATTTTTCCTTTGAATTTGATTATTTAAATTTTATTTATTTTATATTAACTGTTATTTTTAATTAACTGTATAAGATTTTCAAAGTTTGAATTAACCAGCTTTAAAACAAAAGTGGAAGTTCTTGTTGCCCCAGTAATAGCATCAATCTCTTTATCCCCTTTAGAAGTTTTTTCTGGGACTAAAACTAAAGGAGGAGTTTTATTCCTAAATTGTTCTTTGAACCATGTTTCAGATATCCTTGCTCCCAAACCAGGGGTTTCATTTTGTTTAATAAATTCAATTCCTGAAATTTGTTTTAAATCTTTAGAAATAGCGATAACTGCTTTAATTTCTCCCCATAATCCAGGTCCATTAATGGGAACAACATAACAAATAAGGTAATTTTCTGCTTCTTTGGTAGAATAAGTTGTAATATCTTTATTATAAACTTTATAAAAAATAACATTACCATTTTTGCTAATTTCTTTTACCTGTGTATTATAAATTTTTTCAATTTCTTTTTTGTTTTCAGGTAATTTAATTCCAGCACTATATAGTATAGCTTTTTGTAAAACAATTTTTTCATTTAATTCAATCATTGGTTTTGTATAAATATAAATAAAGGATAAAATTGAAATAAAAATAATTGTTATGATTAACATAAAAAATATAGTATATAGAGAGTTTTTAACTTTTGAAGATTTTACTTTAGGCATTTTGAACTCCCTGTATTTTTTTTACTTTTTTTCTTTCTTTAATGTAATAATCAATTATAGGAGCAAACATATTACCAAGTAAAATAGCAAACATCATTCCTTCATGCCATATTGCAAAAAGTCTTATCAGAACAGTAAGTACTCCAATCAAAGAACCATAAATCCATCTTCCTGTATCAGTTTGTGATGCAGAAACTGGGTCAGTAGCCATAAAAAACATTCCTAACATAAATCCACCAGTCATCATTGCTGAAAGTGGATCAACAGCTTCCGGTATTTTAAAATACCAGAATATAGATTGAAGGATAGTAAAACTTAAAATTCCAGAAACAACAATCTTCCAGTTAGCAGCTTTTTTGTAAATGATATATATTCCACCTATAAGGATTAAAAGAGCTGAAGTTTCTCCTGTTGAACCGGAAGTTAATCCTAAGAAAACTGTTTTTAGTGAGATCATCCCTTCAGCGATTTCATGTATTGGTGTTGCTGAAGTTATTGCATCTGTAAAATATTTTGTAAATCCTCCAGGAAATCTTGTAAATGGGTCTACCCAATATTTTGTCATAAAAGTACCAAAATTAATGTAAATGAAAGCTCTACCAACAATTGCAGGGTTAAATACATTTTTACCAAATCCTCCAAATACCATTTTTCCAAAAATTATACCAAAAATAATACCAATTGCAGCAATCCAATAAGGTATAGTTGGAGGTAAAGTCAATGTATATAAAATTATAGAAACAAATACAGCAGAAGTAACAGGTTTATTTTTGGGTTTTGTAAATAGAAATTCTGAAACAAAACCAGAAATACCAACTACAATGAGCAAGATTAAAATTTTTAATCCATATAAATAAATAGAAAAAATTATAATGGGTATAAGCGCATATAAAACTCTTTTCATTGGTAATTGCCATTTAATAAGTTTGGTTTTTTTATTTTCCATTTTCCATCCTTGATACCATTTGAATAAATTATTTTTTAACAAAATATTCTATTTTGATTTTAATACAAACTTGTCGGTTGTCAATATTAAGCATAGTTTTTATTAAATAGAATCTTTATCAATATTTTCAACTAAGTATTTAGATTTGTCTAAAATTTAATGAAGCTCTTTTTTTATATAAAAAATCTGATATATTAAAAGCATATGGAATTGAAAAATAGTATAGAAATTTATAAGAAATAATATCGATATAAATAAATGATGTAAATATGAATAAATAAATTTTAGATAGTAATATCAATGAAAGTGTGTAAAAGATAGAAAAAGTTGGTTAAAGTAAATAATTAAAATAAATATAAATAAATTGAATAGCTGTTAATAAATAAAAAAATGTTTTAAAAAAAGTAATGTAATAGAAAAAGTGTTCTATACATTATAAAAAATAAAATAGATAGGTGTTTTTATGGAAAATAATATAAAGAAAAAAATATTAAAATATCAAAAAAATGAGCTAACAGAATCAATAATTTATAAAAAACTTGCAAAAAGAGAAAAAAATAACCATAATAAAGAAATTTTGTTAAAAATTTCTAAAGAAGAAAAAATTCATGCAGATTTTTTTAAATCATTTACAAAAATTAATATTAATCCCAATAGATTTAAGATTTATTTTTATTATGTTATTTCAATTTTATTTGGATTAACTTTTAGTATAAAGCTGATGGAAAAAGGAGAAGGTGATGCTCAAAAAAACTATAAAGAATTAGAAAAGGTTATTCCAAATATTAAAGAAGTTATAAAAGATGAAGAGGATCATGAAAATAAATTGATTCAAGTTATTAAAGAGGAGATATTAAATTATGTTGGTTCAATAGTTCTGGGATTGAATGATGCCCTTGTTGAACTTACAGGAGCATTAGCTGGTTTTACATTTGCATTACAAAAGACTAATCTTGTTGCATTAACAGGGCTTATTACAGGGATAGCTGCAAGTTTCTCCATGGCAGCATCAGAGTATCTTTCTAATAGAGCTGAAGGTATTTCAAAAGATGCATTAAAGTCCTCATTTTATACTGGAGCTGCATATATTGGAACAGTTATGTTGTTGGTACTTCCTTTTCTTATTTTAAAAAATTCTTTATATGCTTTATTAACTTCTTTAATTGTTGCCCTGTTAATAATACTTATCTTTAATTTTTATATTTCTGTAGCAAAAGATTTAAACTTTAAGAAAAGATTTTTTGAAATGGCTATTATCAGTATGGGGGTGGCTTTTTTATCTTTTGGTGTTGGTCTGATTTTAAAGATATTCTTTAATATAGAAATCTAGTTTTTACTAATAAAGTTTATTTAGTTGTATTGATATAAATTTAATAATATTAATGTATTATTTAAGAAATGATTTATTTGAAATTAAATATTAAAAAAATGATTTATTAGAAAATAAATGTAAAAAGTAATGAATGATATGAAATACTAATAAAAACTAATGATATAAAATAATAAAAGACAATAAAAGGGATAAAAAATGGAAAATTTTAAAAATGCTGAGTTAAAAAAACAAATTCCAGAAAGACCTTCATGGGATGAATATTTTTTAAATATCGCTAAAATGGTTTCTACAAGAGCAGCATGTTTTAGAAGACAGGTTGGAGCTGTTATAGTTAAAGATAAAGATATTATATCTACCGGTTATAATGGTGCTCCAACTCACCAGAAAAATTGTTTTGAAATAGGTTTTTGTTATCGAGAAAAACATAATATAAAATCAGGAACTCAATTAGAATTATGTAGAGCAGTAGGTTCTCATGCAGAAAGTAATGCTGTTGTTTTAGCAGCAAAAAATGGACATTCTACTAATCATGCAACAATTTATGTTTATGGGCATTATTTCATTTGTAACCAATGTAAAGCAATAATTGCAAATGCTGGAATTGAAAGAGTTGTTCTTTTAAATCCTGATGGAAAAGTTGAAGAATATTTTCCTGCAAAAGATTGGACAATCCATCCAATTGATCAACAGTAAATCCTTAAATTTATTATTAATTTTAAAATTTAAAATTTATATGAAATATAGTTGTTTATAGAAATGTAATTGTAATAAAAATAGATTCATATATAATACAAATAAAATTGTGATGAAAGATAGGATATATTGATTAATATGCTATAGACTAAAGTGTGTAAAAGACAGAAAATGTTGCTTAAAGCAAATAAATAAAAAAAATAAAAAACGTAAAGTTAGTATTGTTAGAGTTAAAAGAAAATTTGTATAATAATATGAAAAAAATATATAAAATTAATATCTTACATCTAATTAAAGGTGCAAAAAAAGTTGATGGTATTACTGTTATAATTGATGTTTTTCGTGCTTTTACAACTGCATGTTATGTTTTTAATAATGGTGCTAAAAATATAATTCCTGTTGATACTCTGGAAAAAGCTTACAATTTAAAAAAAAGAAATTCAGACTACATTTTAATTGGAGAACGAAATGGAAAACCTCCTGAAAATTTTAATTATGGAAATTCCCCTTATTTAATAAAAGACATTGATTTTAAAGATAGAATTGTAATTCAAACAACCAGTGCTGGAACAAAGGGTATTATAGAAGCAAATAAAGCAGATGAGATTATTACAGGAAGTTTTGTTAATGCTAAAGCAATTGCTGAATATATTTCTAACAAAATATTAAATAAATATAAATATAAATCTTATAATGCATTAAATGAAAAAAATACAAAAAAAATAAAAATTAAAAAAGGAAATAATTTTAAAAATAGAAAAAAAAGTTATAAAGGAAAAGATGACATAAATAATTTTAAAAAGATAAAAGTATCTCTTGTATGTATGGGAAACAAAGGGATAAAATATGCAAAAGAAGATTTTTTATGTGCAAAATATATAGTGAAACTAATTAAATTAAATGTTAAAAACTACCAAATTAATAACAATAATAAAATCAAAAAACTAAATACAAATAAAAATATAAACAAAGAAAATTTAAATATAAATCAGATTGATAGTGAAAAGGTAAAAGTTTATAAAATAGAGGATTTTAAATATTACAATAAAACATTAAAAGATATAGAGTTGATTACAAAATTAATTAAAAAGTTGAAAAAAGCAGGTAAAAGATTTTTTGTTAAAGAGAATCAGAATTTTTCTCCGAAAGAAGATTTTTATTGTTCTTTAGACATCAATAAATTTGATTTTATAATTAAATATAAAGAGGGTAAACTCTATAGAGTTGATAATTTAAAAAATAATGAATAAGTAGTTTAGAAAAAATAATTTTTAAAAAAATTTATAAATTTAAAAATCTTTTATAAATGAGTCTAAAACGAAAAAAGACTATGCTATGAATCATTACTTAAGAATAAATAATATATACTAAGGGGAGATGATTGAAAAAAGTTAAACTTTCAGATGATATAATATTTGGGGATGGGAAAATATATATTCAAACTATGGCTTCTATCCCTTATAAAGATCTTAACCAATTAAGAGAACAAATAAGGAATATAAAAAAAACTGGAATTAAAATAATCAGGTTATCTGCAAGAAACCTTGATGAAATTGAAATTGCAAATAGTTTGAGAAAAGAATATGAAGATGAAAATTTTGTGTTTGTTGCTGATACCCATTTTAATGAAGAGATTTCGTTTAAAGCTTTAGAATTAGGATTTAGAAAGATTAGAATTAATCCAGGTAATATGAAAAAAATCAAATTAAAAGAGATTTTAAAATTTGCATCTGATAATGAAAGAGTTATAAGGATTGGCTTGAATGGGGGTTCTATATCTGAGAGGGTTGGGGATAATTATAATGTAAATGATGTTATAAATGTTATTTTAGATTTCATTGATTTTTTTGAATCACAAAATTTTTATAATATTGTTATTTCAGCTAAATTTTCAGATCTATATTTCAATATTAAAACAAATATAGAACTTTCTAAAAAAATTGATTATCCCCTACATTTAGGAGTTACTGAAGCTGGGGATTATTTATCATCAGTTATAAAGCATTCAATATTTTTTGATCATCTTTTAAGAAAAGGTATAGGAAGTACGATAAGAGTTTCAATTACAGGAGATCCATTAAAAGAGATAGAAGTTGCAAGAGAGATTTTAAAATTGATAGAAGTAAATAAAGGGGTTGAAATTATTTCATGCCCTACCTGTGGAAGAACATGGGGAGATCTTGAAAAATACGTTAATTCATTCAGAAAAGAACTGACAAAAATAGAAAATCAACATATTTTTAGTAAAAAAGTTCATGTTGCAATAATGGGGTGTGAAGTTAATGGTCCTGATGAAGCAAAACATGCAGATTTTGGAGTATCTTTAACAAAAACAAATGCTCTTTTTTTTGAGAAAGGGAAAAGAAAAAGAATAATAGAAAAAAAAGATATTGTAAAAACTCTAATTAATGAATTAGAAAATTATTATTTTTAAAGTGTAAATTTTATATATTTAATTATTTTATAATATTTTACCATATTTTAATTTATGATATTAAAAAAAGAAGTTTATTTTTTTTATTTATTCACATCTATTTATTTTATTTTAATATTTATTGACATCTTAATATTTTATTTTATAATGAATTAACAAAAATAGAGTAATTTTAAAATTTGAGGAGTAAAGTATGAAAAAAGTATTAATCATTGTACTTTTGATTTTGTTGCTGTCTGTAAGTATTTATGCTAAAGGTTCAAAAAGTAAAAATTCTGAATTTGAAGAGTTTTTTACTTCCTATATGAAAACTGGTGATTTGAGTATTTATGCTTCAATCGGATATTGGTGGGGTATTACTTTAAATGCTGGTGCAGATTTGATATTAGGAGAATGGAAAATTGCAAATATATTTCCTCTGGATTATGCAGTTGGTGCAAGATTTTTGTTTGAATCATGGAGTTATTTAGGATATGGATCAACATATTGGGGTTTAGCTCCAATGTTTATTGTACATTGGGGTTGGAACAATATGAATCTTGATTTTTATGAAGGTATTGGTCTTGGATTTTATGGATATACTACCAATTTATCATCAGATCCTTATGGCTGGAGTCCTTTTGGTTTAGGTTTTGCAGCAGTTTCTGGTGTTACATGGTATTTTTCAAAAAATATGGGTTTAATATTAGAATATAGTTATGTTGGATATGTTTCTACATATGGAGTTGGAATTACTATGAAAATGTAAATATTATATCTTGATAAATTTTAGTTAGCAATAATGGTCCAGTTAAATAAATTCTGCTTTATTTAACTGGACTTTTTTTATTTATTAGACGTAAAACACAATTCTTGTTTAAATTATAATATTAAATATTTTTATATTTAAAAATAAAAATTCACAAATTTTAAAAAAAATACTTGACAAATTAAAAATTATGTTTTTTAATTATGTAAACGATTACATCAATATTATAATCCATAATATTTTTTAAATCCTAATTTTATTAAAAAAAATAAAAAAAAACAACAATTTATTATATTGATGTAATCGATTACATAGATATAGTTATTAATCTTATGGATACAAAAATTAAAAATAATTAACAATTTTAAAGTTTTTTTGAAGGGGTTTATAATTGTCATCAAGTGATAAAAAGATTACAATAAAAGATATTGCAAGAATATGTAATCTATCCTCAGCAACAATATCCAGAGTTTTAAATAATTCTCCTAATGTATTACCTGAAACAAGAGAAAAAGTTCTTAAAGTTATTAAGGAATATGATTTTCAACCAAATAAAATTGCAAAGTTTTTAAGAACAAAAAAATCTGATGTTGTTGCATTAATTGTAAATCAAATTGAAAACCCATATACAGCCTTACTTGTATCAATGCTTGAATCTAAATTAAAAAGTTATAATAAAAGTATTATTTTAATGGATATAAAAGGGGATTTAAATCAAGTTCAATATTTTTTAAATATTTTAGAAAGTTTTAATGTTAATGACTTTATAATTCAAATTCCGTATTTGAGTGAAAATATTAAAACAATGCTTAATAAATATAATAAAAATTTTATTTTATATAATTCATTTTCTGAAAATAATGAATACAAAATTGTTTCTATAAATAATTACAAAATAGGACAAATTGCTGCTAGAATGATAAAGAAAAAAAACTTAGAAAATGTCATTCTTTTGGGTGGTGATATTGATAAGGGAATAAGTGAAAGCTTCTTAAGATATAAAGGCTTTTGTAAAGAATTTTACAATATTTCTGATGATGAAATTTTAGCTAAAAAAGAAAAAGAAATTTATTTTGATGTTAATTTTGATTATAAAATTGGATATGAAAAAATTAATGAAATAATAAATTCTTCTCATAAAACCCCTATTGTATTTTTCTGCTTTTCTGACCTTTTAGCAATATCTGCTATGAATTGTTTATATGATAATAATTTAAGTATAGGTAAAGATTATTTTATTATAGGCGTTGATGGAATTTATATTTCTCAAATTTCAAGGCCATATAAGATTACAACCTTAAAACATCCTTTTGAGAAAATGGCTGAAAAAGCTGTAGATTTAATAGTAAAAGAAGTTGAAAAAGAAAAAACTTATTATTTTGATCCTGTTTTAATTAAGGGGGATACTTTTTAAATCAGGGTGGATTAAATATTTAAAAGCGTGAGAATAAATTTGAAAAAGATTAAATTTTTAAAAATATTAAAAAAAATAAGTAAAAAATAAATTAAGCAAAAAATATATTAAAACTAAAAAGAAAAAAAACAATAAAAAAAATTGATAATATTAATTAACAGGAGATGTTATGGCTCATGTTGTTTTAAAAAATGTAAATAAAATTTATCCTAATGGTTTTCAAGCAACATATAATCTTAATATGCATATTAAGGATGGTGAGTTTATGGTTTTTGTTGGACCATCAGGATGTGCAAAATCAACAACTTTGAATATGATAGCTGGTCTGGAAGAGATTACTGAAGGAGAAATTTACATTGATGATCAAATTGTAAATGATATTCCACCTAAAGATAGAGATATTGCAATGGTATTTCAGAGTTATGCACTTTATCCCCATATGAATGTTTTTGAAAACATGGCTTTTGGTTTAAGGTTAAGAAAATTTCCTAAAAAAGAGATAATAATGAGGGTTAATGAAGCAGCTAAAATTTTAAATATAGAGAATCTACTGGATAGAAAACCAAAACAATTATCTGGAGGTCAAAGACAGAGAGTCGCTCTTGGGAGAGCAATAGTTAGAAAACCAAAAGTTTTTTTATTTGATGAACCACTTTCCAATCTTGATGCAAAGTTAAGAGTTCAGATGAGAGTTGAATTAAGTAAATTACATAACAAATTGAAAACAACTATGATTTATGTAACTCATGATCAGGTAGAAGCTATGACAATGGGGGATAGAATTTGTGTTCTTGATAAAGGTAGAATTCAACAAATAGATACACCTTTAAATCTTTATGAAAAGCCTGCGAATCTATTCGTTGCAACTTTCATTGGTTCTCCTTCAATGAATACATTGGAAGGTACATTGGTTGAAGAAGATAATATATTGGTTTTTAAAACAGATAGTGGTATTAAAATTTATCTTGATAAAAATAAAATTAATAAACTTAGAAATCATTCAGGGAAAAGAGTAATCTTAGGTATTAGACCAGAAAATATTGAAATTATTGGAGATAAAGGGAAATCTGAAAATGTAATTAAAGCAACTGTTGATGTTATTGAGAATCTTGGAAATGAAATGTATGTTTATTTTCAATTTAATAATACTCAGATGATCGCAAGAATTGATCCAAAAATTAAATTAAAATTTAATGAAAATATCAATTTGAAACTTGATAATTCTAAAATTCATATTTTTGAAAAGCAAACAGGTAAAAATCTGATAATTTAATAAAACTTTTTAGTTGGGGAAGTTATGAAAATGCAAAACAAAAAAAGAAAAAACAAAATTTATAGATCAAAACTGCTTGAGAGGGAGCAAATTTTAGCTTATAAGCTCCTATTACCAACAATTATAATTCTTTTTGTTATAGCTTTTTATCCATTGGGGCAGGTTTTTGTTACAAGTTTTACAAACAAAAAATTTGCATCAAATCAGAAAACAAAATTTATTGGTATTAAAAATTATAAAGTTTTGCTTACAATGAAAGTTTTTAAAATTCCTTATAAAAAAGATGAAAAAGGAAATATTATTAGAGATCATTCTACTGGTAAACCTATTTATGAAAAAACAGTAAATGTTTTACCAAGAAAACCAATTAGATTCAAAAAATTATTTAAGTTTAAAATTTTTAACAAAGCATATGTAGTGGGTGCAACAGATTCAGATTTTATTAAAGCTATTGGAAATACAATTACTTTTACAATTTTATCTGTTTTTCTAGAAACAATAATTGGTCTGGCAATTGCATTAATTGTTAATAAAAAATTTAAAGGTCAGGGTGTTATGAGGGCGGTTATGTTAATCCCATGGGCAGTTATTACAGTAGTATCTGCAAGAATCTGGGAAGTGATGCTTGTTCCTGATAGAACAGGGATGTTCAATGCTCTTTTATCATCAATTGGTATTGGAAATGGAGATATTTCATTTTTAACTGAAAGTTTGTTGCAAATACCTACAATTGTTGTTGTTGATGTATGGAAAACTTCCCCATTTATGGCTTTAATACTTTTAGCTGGTCTTCAATTAATTCCTGAAGATTTGTATAAAGCAGCATCAGTAGATGGGGCAAATGAGGTTAGAAAGTTTTTTTCAATTACTTTACCATTATTAAGGCCATCTTTAGCTGTAGCATTGGTATTTAGAACTCTTGATGCTTTAAGAGTATTTGATGTTTTTCAGGTATTATTATCAACAAGACGATATTCTATGGCAAGTTACAATTATCAGGTGTTAATAAAATATAGAGATATGGGATTAGCGTCAGCTATTGGAGTAATTATCTTTTTTTTGATAGCTATTTTTGCTATAACATATACTAAAATGGTAGGTATTAACTCTAAAAAAGAATGGTAAAATTTTTTTGTTAAAAATATAAAGATAGGAATAAAAATGGATAAAAATAAAAATTTTAAAAAGAAAAAGGTTTTAAGAAAAGTTATTGGTAGAATTGTATTTTTTTTACTACTTTTTTTAATTTCAGTTTATTTACTTTTTCCATTTTATTGGGCAATTAATTCTTCATTAAAAAATGAAGCTCAACTTGCAATGACACCTACAACTTCAATTCCTGTAAATCCAAAAACTCATAAATTTCAACCAACTTTTTCGAATTATAAATCAGTTTTATCAAATGGAACCTTTTTAAGGGCAATTTTAAATTCAACTATAGTTGGATTAACAACAACTTTACTTGCATTAATTGCAGGATCATTTGCAGCTTTCGCTCTTGGAAAGTTAAGATTTAAAGGTAAAACAATAACTATGTATACAATATTATCAATGACAATGTTTCCTCAAATCACAGTTTTATCTGGTTTATATGCAGTTATAAGAACACTAAAGCTAGATCCTTATACTTCAATGATTTTTTCTTATTTATTGTTTACATTACCATTTACAACATGGGTTTTAACTTCTTTTTTCAGGGAATTGCCTGATGAGATTCTTAAATCTGCCCAGGTTGATGGAGCAACTCAATTTCAAACTTTTAAAAAAATATTGTTACCATTAACTGCTCCAGCATTGGTTACAACGGGGCTTCTTGCATTTATTGCTAGCTGGAATGAATATCTATTTGCATTAACATTTACTTCAATTGCACCTTATGCAAGGACAATACCTGTAGCAATTGCCTTATTTACAGGACAGGTTCAAAGACAAATTCCATTTGGGGAAATTATGGCTGCAGCAGTATTAGTTACAATACCATTAGTTATTCTTGTTCTGATCTTTCAAAAAAAGATAGTTTCTGGATTAACTGCTGGAGCTGTTAAAGGATAAATAAAAACAATTTTTTAGGAGGTTTCTTTATGAAAACTACAAAGTATTTTAAAATTGCATTTGCAATTGTTCTGGCATTAGTTTTAATCTTTGCACTATTTGCTGGAAAACAGGGAAATGAAACTAAGAAAGGGGGGATTGTCACAGTTGCTTGTGGTGCTGTAGGTCAGGAATTGGAGTTGACTAAAGAGGGTGTAGCAATGTTTTTAAAGGATTATCCTCAATATGAAGGGATGATAAAAATTCTTGATACACCTGACCTAACTGATGATAGACTGGGATTATATTTACAATATCTTGAAGCTAAAAGTCCTGAACTTGATGTAATGCAAATTGATGTTATATGGCCTGGAGATCTAGCTGAACATCTTGTTGATCTTTATCAATATGGTGCAAAAGATGTTGCAAAAGATCACTTTGATGCAATTATTAAAAATAACACTGTTGATGGAAAACTTGTTGGTATTCCATGGTTTACTGATGCAGGGTTACTTTATTATAGAAAAGATCTACTTGATAAATATGGATTAAAACCACCTGTAACATGGAAAGAACTACAGGAAGATGCAAAAATAATTCAAGATGGTGAAAGAGCAGCTGGAAATAAAGATTTTTGGGGATTTGTATGGCAAGGGAATGCATATGAAGGGTTAACATGTGATGCATTGGAATGGATTTACTCTAATAATGGTGGTACTATTATATCTCCTGATAAAAAGATAACTATTTATAATAAAAATGCTGTTA
Source organism: Exilispira thermophila (assembly GCF_055389015.1). NCBI lineage: Bacteria > Pseudomonadati > Spirochaetota > Spirochaetia > Spirochaetales > Exilispira > Exilispira thermophila. The sequence continues at coordinate 485,434 of NZ_AP042476.1, forward strand.
AAGCATTAAATATGGCTGCATCATGGGTTGGTACAATTTCGCCTCAAGGTGTTTTAAGTTATGCTGAAGAAGATGCTAGAAAAGTTTGGGAAGCTGGAAACGCTGCATTTATGAGAAATTGGCCTTATGCTTATTCTTTAGGTAATCAGGAAGGAAAGCCAATAGCTGGAAAATTTGATGTTGAACCATTACCAATGGGTGAAGGTGGACAACATGCTGCAACTTTAGGTGGATGGCAATTAGCTGTTAGTAAATATAGTGATAATAAAGAGCTAGCTGCAAAATTAGCATTATATTTAGCATCATATAAAGTACAAAAATTAAGAGCTGTTAAAGGTTCATTAAATCCTACAATCAAAGCATTATATAAAGATAAAGATGTTTTAGCTGCAAATCCATTTTTTGGAAGCTTATATAATGTCTTTACAAGTGCAGTTGCAAGACCTTCAACAGCTACAGCTCCAAATTATAATAAAGTAACTACTATGTTTTATCAAGCTGTTTATAGTGTTTTAAAAGGTGAGGTAGATGCAGATACTGCATTGAAAAATTTAGCAAACGATTATCATGATTTACTTGGATTTCCGATTATTGGAGAGTAATGTTTTTTAATTTTATTTTTAACTAAATTATAAAAACTGTTCCTCCTTAACAAAGTCCGGTGAAATCCGGGCTTTGTTAATATTATATTAATTTAATTTGAAAAATAATTTTATTAGATTAAATTTTTTGAACTGAATTTAAACAGGGAGATTTAATGAAAAAGGTAAATGAGAACAACAATAAACTAAATAATAATTGGTTTAAAGATATTGTAGTTTATCAAATCTATCCAAAAAGTTTTTATGATTTTAATAATGATGGAATAGGAGATTTAAAAGGAATTGAAGAAAAAGTTGATTATCTAAAATATTTAGGTGTAGATGCTATTTGGTTTAATCCAATTTATAAATCTCCTCAAGATGATAATGGATATGATATTAGTGATTATTACAATATTGATGAGATGTTTGGTAATAATGAAGATTTGTTTAGATTATTAGATATTTTTCATAAAAATAACATAAAAATTTTAATGGATCTTGTTATGAACCATACATCTTATCAACATTATTGGTTTCAGCAAGCTTTAAAAGGTAAAGATAATCCCTATAGAAACTATTATGTCTGGGCAAAACCTAAAAATGGAAAAGAACCAACAAACTGGAAGTCTATTTTTGGTGGTTCAGCATGGGAATTTGATCCTGTTAGTGAAGAATATTATCTCCATTATTTTTTAAAAGAACAGCCTGATTTGAACTGGAAGAATCAAGAAGTCAGAGATGAATTTATTAAAATAATTAAATTCTGGTTGGATAAAGGAGTTGATGGATTTAGACTTGATGCAGTAAATGTTATTGGTAAACCTGATAAATTAGAAGATTTTAAAAATCCGGATGATATACAAAATTATCATAATTATCCAATTACATTTGATTACCTTTCTGAAATATATGAAAAAACTTTTAAAAAATACAATGTTTTTGTAATGGGAGAAGTTGCTGAAACAACTGTGGATTTGGCTAATAAAATTACTTCTTCTAAAAAAAAGTGTATGGATGCAGTTATACATTTTGAACATATGAAGATTGATAGAAACGAAAACATGGAAAGATTTGAAAAACGTTCAGTTGATGTCGAAAAATTTAAAAAAATTATAAAAAATTGGAATACCAATCTTAATGAAGATGCCTGGACAACATGGTATTGGGGAAATCACGATTGGGATAGGGCAATTTCAAGATTTGGGAATGTTGAAGAATACTATTTAGAATCTGGTAAAATGCTTGCAACAATTTTACTTACTCTTAAAGGGACTCCAATTATTTACCAGGGTGATGAAATTGGTATGACAAATTGCGCCTTTCCATCAATTGATGAAATCAGAGATAAAGAGAGTATTAACTATTATAAATTAAATATAGAAAAGGAAAATAAAGATGTTTTATTGGATAAAATAAAATCATGTTCAAGGGATAATTCACGAACACCTTTTCAATGGGATAATTCTGATTATGCAGGATTTTCAAAAGTTAAACCATGGATTATGGTAAATCCAAATTATCTAAAAATAAATTTAAAATCTCAAATTGATGATAACAATTCTATATTAAACTATTATATTAAAATGATAGGTATTAGAAAAAAATATTCTAATATTATTAATTTTGGTAGTTTTGAATTGATGGGAGAAAATATTAAAGATCTATTAATATATAAAAGAGAAATTAATAATAGTAGTATGATTGTAATTAATAATTTTAGCAGCAATTATAAAGAAATAAATCTACATGATTTATTAAATAACTATTGTTATAACAATTGCGAAATTATTATTGCAAATTACAAAATTTCGCTGAAAAAATTATTATTTGAAAAAAAGATAAAAAAGTTACCACCTTTTTATTCAGCAATTTTATTTACTAAAAAATAATTAGAAAAGCTAAACTCAATAATTATTATAAAATTTAATTGCATTAAATAGAAAATAATATTTATAATTTCTAACAGAATTAGAATATTATCATTCTAGAATTATAACTAATTTACACATTTTTATTGACATAACCTTTAATTAAAGATTTTATAACAATAAATTTTAATGATTTTAGTATTTAACTTTAATTTATTACTAAACACCAAATATATAAAAATATTTCAACAAAATTTAACTATTTTTAATAAATAACAAAATCTATTATATACTTTAAGTAATCTAATAAAAATCACAATTAAAAATAAATTGTTAATTTAATGTGATATAAGAATAAAATTGTATAATTAAATTTAAAGTTATACTTGTGTTTATCAATAAATATGTCTTGACAAATTTTAAACAAAAATTACAATTTTTTAAAATTAAAGTGGGGGATGTTATGAAAAAAATTAAAATTTTAGTGGCTCTTCTTTTAATATCTGTTTTAATTTTTGCTTTTTTTGCTGGAAAACAGGGTGGAGAAGAGCAAAAACAAATTACATTAAAGATTGGTACAAATGCTGAGTATCCACCTTTTGAATTTAAAGAAAATGGTGAATTTAAAGGGATAGATATGGATTTAGCTAGAATGATTGCTCAAAGAATGGGAGCGAAATACGAAATTATTGATATGGATTTTGATTCTTTAATCCCATCATTAGTTTCAAAAAAGATTGATATGGCTATTGCTGCAATAACAATTACAGAGGATAGGAAAAAAGTAGTTGACTTTTCTATGCCATATTATACTGCTAACCAATCAATTATTGCAAAAAAGGATTCTAATATTGAAATTAAGTCAGTTGAGGATCTTGCTAAATATACTATTGGTAGTCAAAATGGTACTACAGGTCAGATCTATATTGATGATAATTTTATTAAAACTGGCAAAATGCCAAAAGAAAATTTCAAAAAATATGCAACAAATATTGAAGCAATTACAGATATGTTAAATGGAAATGTTGATTTAGTTATTATTGATGATGGTGCTGCTCAGGGTTATATAAAATTAAAACCAATTAAGATTTTATACATTATTGATACAGGCGAAAATTATGGTATTGCATTTCAAAAAGATTCACCTTATACAGATAAAGTCAATTCTATTTTGAAAGACATTTTAAATTCTGATGATTGGGTACAATTAATTAAAAAATATTTCTAATTTAATATTATAGAATAGTTAATATTAAAAAATAGTAAAAAATTATTATACAAAACTAAATTTATAAAAAATGTAGAATCTATGTAAAAGTTGCAAATACAGAATAGGGAAATGAAATGCTAGAATCAATTAAATTTGTTTTTAGTAGCTTACCGCTCCTTTTAAAGGGAGCGGTAGTTGCTATTGAAGTTACTTTGGTATCTATTCTTATTGGATTAGTCTTGGGAATTATTGTAGCTGCATTGAGGATATATGGTTCAAAAACAGTGAAAAAACTTGTTTACCTTTATGAATGGGTATTAAGGGGTACTCCAATTTTAGTTTTAATTTTTATAATTTTTTTTGGATTACCTACTATTAAATTAAATTTTGGACCATTTTTATCAGTTGTTTTAGCTTTGGGGTTAAGGAGTTCGGCTTATCAAGCACAAATTTATAGAGGTGCGATTATGTCTATAGGAAATGAACAAATGGAAGCTGGACTTTCATTAGGTTTGTCTAAAGCTAAATCATTGTATTACATTATTTTACCCCAGGCAGTTAGATTATCATTACCTGGATTTACTAATGAGTTTACAATTGTATTAAAAGATTCTTCATTGGCATATGTTGTTGGTATAGCTGAGATTTTAAAATATGGTAGAAACATAATTGTTCAATCGTTTAGACCTTTTGAAATATATCTTGCATGTGCTATTCTATATTTTATTTTATTTCATTTATTTTATTATCTTTTTAAATATATTGCTAGTAAATATCAGGTTCCAGGTTTTATTATTAAGGGTTAGGAGTTTTTATGGCTTTACTGAGAGTTGAAAATATAAAAAAGCGCTATGGTAAAAATGTTGTTCTAGATGGAGTTTCATTAACTATAAATAAGGGTGAAGTAAAAGTTATAATTGGGCCATCAGGAACTGGAAAATCGACCTTATTAAGATGTATTAATATGTTAGCTCCTCCTGAAGAGGGGAAAATATTTTTAAATGATATTGAAGTTACTTCTCCAAAAACAAATTTATATGAAATAAGACAAAAGATTGGAATGGTATTTCAGCATTTTGCTCTTTTTAATCATCTTAAAGCAATAGATAATGTTGCACTTGGATTAGTTAAAGTGAAAAAAATGCCTAAGGAAAAAGCTTATAAAAAAGCTTTAGAAGAGTTAGCTAAAGTAGGTTTAGCTGATCATAAAGATAAATATCCAGCACAACTTTCAGGTGGACAAAAACAAAGGGTTGGAATTGCAAGAGCTTTAGCAATGGATCCTTTATTGATTCTGTTTGATGAACCAACATCAGCTTTAGATCCAGAATTAATAGGGGAAGTATTGGGTGTAATGCAGACATTAGCTAAAGAAGGGATGACCATGATTGTTGTTACTCATGAAATGGGGTTTGCAAAATCTGTTGCTAATGAAATTATTTTTATGGAAAAAGGCCATATTATAGAGCAGGGACCTCCAAACATTGTTTTTAATAATCCACAAAATGAGAGAACAAAATCATTTTTAAATAAAATTTCTGAATTGTATGGAGAATAAATATGGAATTCTGGAGTAAAATTATACAATATCTTCCAGACCTTTCTCATGGTTTATGGTTAACAATTGAATTAACGATAGTTTCTGCAGTACTTGGATTTTTTCTTGCTATTCCCCTTGTTCTTGGTGTTTTATATGGTAATAAATTTTTTAAAAATTTAGCAAAAGGGTATATTACACTTGTAAGGGGAACTCCTTTACTTGTACAATTATTTTTTATTTATTACGGTCTTCCACCAATTGGCATTCATATTAAACCATTAACAGCAGCGATGATAGGTTTCTTTTTAAATTCTTCTGCATATCAAGCTGAGTATCTAAAAGGTGGATTTTTAGCAATAACTACAGAACAAATGGAAGCAGCTTACTCAATCGGTTTAACTAAATGGGAAACAATTAGATATGTAATTTTCCCACAAGCTTTTAGATTTGCTATACCTGCTTTATCTAACGAGATGATATATTTAATAAAATATACTTCAATTGCTTATATAATTCAGGTACCAGAATTGTTTGCTCAAGCAAAATTTTTTGCATCAGATACATTTTATTTTTTGCAAATTTATTTTTTAATAGGTTTAGTTTATTTATTTTTAGTTTTTATTGTAACTAAATTTTCAGATTATGTAGAAAAGAAATTATATGTTCCTGGATTTGATCTATCTCATTTGAAATAAGTATTAAAAAATCAAGGGGTTGTCTCAAAACTTGGGGACAACCTCTTTTTTTTTATAATTTATTTGCTATAATTGAATTATGAAAAAGAGAAGAACAAAAGTACATAATAAGGTAGTATTTAAAAGATATATACAGGATGAACCACTATTATTTCCAGAAAGATTAGAAGAATATATACCAGAAAATGATATAGTAAGAATAGTAAATGATTTAATAGAAAATATGGATTTAAATTTTCTTTACAGAAGCTATAAAGGAGGTGGTAGAAGTAGTTATCATCCGAAGATGCTTTTAAAGGTAATAGTTTATGCTTATACCCAGAAAATATATTCATCAAGGAAGATAGCCAAGGCATTAAGAGAGAATATATATTTCATGTGGTTAAGTGGGAAGAATTATCCAGATTTCAGGACAATAAACAAATTCAGGAAAGAGAAGTTAGGAAGACATTTGGAAGAAATATTCAGTATATTATTATCCTATTTATATGAAACAGGTTATGTAGATTTAAACAATTATTTTTTAGATGGGACAAAAATAGAAGCTAATGCGAATAAATATAGTTTTGTATGGTCAAAGAGCATAAAAAATTACAAAAAGAAGCTTAAAGAGAATGTAAAGAAATTATTAAAAGAGATAGATTATTTAAATGAAGAAGAAGATAGATATTATGAAGAAAAAGAGTCTGAAGAATCTAAAGGTAAAAAGGAAGTATTAGATTCAAAGAAACTAAAAAAGATAGCAAAAGAATTAGAAGAGGTATTGAAAGAAGGAGGAGAAGATAAAAAAGATAAAAAGAGCAAACAATTAAAAAAAAGTATTAAGAAGTTAAAACAGGATTACATACCAAGATTAGAAAGATATGAAGAGCAGGAAAAGAAATTTAAAGGACGTAATAGTTATTCTAAGACAGATGAAGAAGCTACATTTATGAGGATGAAAGAAGATGCAATGTTAAATGGTCAATTAAAAGCAGGCTATAATGTACAGATAGGCACACAAAATCAATTTATATTGTGGTATAGTATCCATCAAGATAGATCAGATACAAACACCTTAATCCCTCATTTAGAAAGTTTAATATCAAAGACAGGGAGAAAACCAACAAATTTAATAACTGATGCAGGATATGGTTCTACTTATAATTATTTATATTTAAAAAGGAGAGGAATAAATAATTATGTTAAATATTCAGGATATTTTAAAGAAAGTAAAAGAAGTTTTAAAAAGGATAAATTAAACAGACAGAATTGGAAATATGATGAGTCAAAAGATTGTTTTATATGTGCAAATGGGAAAGAATTAAAATATGTTTATACTGCAAGATCTACAAAAAGGAAGAAATTAGAATTATACAAAGTATATTCAACAAATGGATGTAAAGGTTGTATTTATCAGGATAGGTGTAGTAAAGGAAAACCTTACAAGAATATATGGGTAAATCCAGTATTTTTAAAATTAAAATCAGAAGTTAAATCGAATTTATCAACATTAATGGGACAGGAGTTATCATTTAGAAGGAAGATAGAAGTTGAGACCGTATTTGGAGATATTAAACACAATATGGGATTCAGGAGATTTATGTTAAGAGGAATAAATAATGTAAAAATAGAATGGGGATTAATAAGTATAGCACATAATATTAGAAAGTTGTTTAAACTAAATAAAGGAAAAATTTTACCTTATTTTTTATATTTATTAAATAATTCATTTGAAAATTCTTTTATTTTTTCCTTTAATTTATAAATTTTTATATTTTTATTTTTTTTAAAAAAAAGGACTGCCTTAAGATCTAAGACAGCCCCTTTTTTTATTGCAAAATATCTATTTTTTAATTATATTTTTGCTAGTAGCAAATTTAATGGGAGAGAAAATGGGTAGAAAATTAAAATTTACTATTATTGTCTTAATATTTTTAATTTTGTATTTTATTATACCAATTTTTGCTGATACTATAAATTGGATAGATTATACAAAAGCAAAAAAATTGGCATTAGAAAATAATAAACATATGATCTTGTATTTTTATACTGATTGGTGTACATATTGCAAAAAGATGAGTGATACAACTTTTAAAGATCAAAAAGTTATTGAAACTATGAATAAATACTTTTATAATGTTAAAATAAATGCAGAATCTGATAAAGTTATTAATCCTAAGGGTGATGTGAAAACAATGGCTGAGTTTGCATATTATTATAATGTTAGAGGAACTCCAACACTCTGGTTTTTAGAACCTGATGGTACACCAATAACAAATCTTCCTGGATATGCTCCTGCTGATGTATTTTATATTATTTTGAAATATATTCATACTAATGCTTATAAAACTGAAAAATGGGAAGATTTTTATAAGAAAAACAAAAAATAAGCTAAATTTAAAAGAAATTTAAATTTAAATAAGATATAATTTAGTAATATATAAACTATGCACATGAATACTTTAAACATAATAATTTGAGTTATGATATAATAAAAGATGCAAAAGACAGAATAAGTGTTAAAAGCAAATAAATAAGTAAATAATCTTTAAAGTTAATGTTATGTAAAATATTTAATAAAAAACCATATTAATTAAATTTTATTGTATTAGCTTTACAAAATCTAAGAAAAAATTTAATCTTTTATATCTTAATATGTAAAAAACACATCATTTAAATCTAAATAGATAAAAAAACAATAATTTGGAGTTTTGAATGAATATTACTATATCAGTAAATCCAGATCTTAATTTCTGGATAGCATTCTCAGCAGGGATTTTGTCTTTTTTTAGTCCTTGTATTTTACCTTTGATTCCATCTTATTTATCTATAATTACAGGATTGTCTATTGATGATTTAAAAACTTTAAATAAAAAAGTTATTCTTTTAAGGGTAATTTGGAAAACATTGTTTTTTAGTTTAGGTTTTTCTCTTATCTTTATTCTTTTAGGTGCAACAGCTACATCTATCGGGAAATTATTACACCAATATCAAAATCTTATTTTTAAAATTGGAGGTGTTATTGTAATAATTTTTGGAGTTGCAATAACAGGTATAATTAAATTAAATTTTTTAAATTATGAAAAAAGGTTAAATATTAAAACCTCTAAAAATTTCTTTTTCCCTTTTTTATTTGGTTTAACTTTTTCATTAGGATGGTCACCATGTATTGGTCCAATATTAGCTTCAATTTTAATTTACGCATCTTCAGCAGAAACTGTATTAAGAGGTGTAGTCTTTTTGTCTATTTATTCTTTAGCCTTATCAATAATGTTTTTAATATCTGGGATTCTATTTACATTCTTACTTACAAAAATTCCTAAAATTTCAAAATATACAGGATTAATTGAAAAAATTTCTGGAATATTATTGATAATACTTGGAATTTTAATGATATTCGGTAAGTTTCAATTTTAATATTTTTTCTATTTTTAACATTTTTAATATTTTTTATATTTTTAAATTACATTTTAAAGTTTGTACTTTAAATTTGACAAAACCTAAATATCAGGTAATTATTTATTATAAAAACAGGATATTTAATTATTCAAATATTTAAAATTTTTATTAGTACAAATGTAATGTAAACTAATTTGATTGATTTTAATTTATAATTTAATTAATTTATTACTTTAAAGGGACTAAAAATGAGATTTAAAAAAAATTTAGCTATTATTATGTTTGTTTTTATTTTGATAAGTTTTGTTTCTATTTCTGTTTTTTCTCAAACCAATGATGAAAATGAACAAACATATTTTGATGATTTAGGTTTAGAAATAGGTGCTGGCTTTTATTCTTTTTGTGGTAGTGGATTTCTATTTAAAAATTGGTTTAATGAAAAATTTGCATTTGGTTTTAGTTTATTTCCTTATGCAGATTTAACATATAATGATTTTGAGATGAATATAGGTATAGAATTAAATTATAGAATTAAAATATATAAAAGAGTTTCTCCCTATCTTTATTTAGGAGGATTAATTAATTATGATGGTTATTATAATAGTATAAATTTTACTACAGGTTTAGGTTTTGGAATACAGTGGATGATTTTGAAAAATCTAGATTTACAGATTCATATTGGATTTGGTTTAATTAATACAACTGAATTTATTTTTGGAGGAGGAGTCGGATTATATTTTGCATTTTAAAAGCCTATAGAAAAAAATATAATGGATAATAATAAAAAAAATATTATAAATCCTTCAATTTTTTATTCTAATTTTTATTCAAAAGATAAAATAATAAGTTTAAAATCACTTTACAATAAAAAGAGTGTATTTATAGTCTATTTTATTAAAAACAGCTATAAAAAAATATTTGTTAATGACTTAAACCTTACTTTAATTGATCCTATTACTAATTTATATAAATCAAATCTCAATGATAATATATTCATTTGTATATCAAAAATGGGTTCACCTGCAGTTTCTATGCAAATTGAAAATTTAATATATATGGGTTTTGATAATATTATTCATATTGGATTAGCAGGATCATTTTCAAAAGATATTTCTGTTTTTGATTTTGTAATTTCTACAGGAGCATATGCTGAAACAATTGTTCCTTACCTTTATATGAACAAAAGTTTTGTTTATAACCCTAATAATAAGAAATATGATAATAACAATTGGTTTTTACAACATTTTTTTTCAACTTCTGATGGTTTGACTAAAGTAGTAATGGATAACTTTTGTAAGCACAAAATTAAATATAAAATTTCAAATATATTTACAACAGATCTTTTTTATAAAGAAACCTATAATAAATTTGAAAATCTATTAGAACACAATGCTAAAATTGTTGAAATGGAAGGGGCTTCAATATATTCAATTTCAAATAATTATAATAAAAAGGTTGCTGGTTTATATATAATTTCTGATACATTAGTAGATAAAAAATGGCAAAAAGTAGTATTTAACGATTTGAGTAAAAGTTATAATACCATAAAAAAAATTATACTTAATTTTCAATTTTGACTATAACTGTTTATATAAATGTTTAATTTAAAAGTTATTTTAAATAATTAATTGATAATAGGTAGATAAGTTTATTATATTAATAATACTAGATAATAGTCATAATCAAAATTTAATTTTATTTGTAGATGTTTTATTTAATTAATATTAATAGGAGGAATTTAAATTATGATATTTATATAAACCATTAATTAAAGAAAAACAAAAAAGTTTGTTAATTTTTATAAATTTATATATTGACTAAAATTACAATTTTGTTAATTTATTTGTGCATATATTTATTGTGATAGTATTAAAAAATGCAGCAGTGGTGGAATCGGCAGACACACTAGCTTGAGGGGCTAGCGGGCTTACGCCTGTGGGGGTTCAAATCCCCCCTGCTGCATTTTTTTATTTTTAATCAATAGTCTAAATTCTTCAAAATTTAAATGATCTGTTTAATTTAATCAATAAGTTAGATTCTTCAAGACTTAAGAATTCTATTTAATTTTATAAAGATCTATGGAACATAAGTTGAAATATAAATAATTCTAATGAATTGAATTTTACTAAATTAACAAAACAAAATCTTACCATTTTAAAATCTTAATTTTAAAATTTTATTTGACATTAGTAAATTTAGCAATTTAATAAGGGGGAAATCATTTTAAATTTATTAGGAGATGTGATAAAAATCAATAGCAGGGGATAAAGAAACTGCTTTCAGGCAACGAAAATAAACCTGAAAGCAGATAGGCTTAGGTTCGACATTTAATTTGGTCAAAAAGACCGTTTAGGAGAATGAAGAGCCTACAGCCGAATCAACATAATAATCGGATTTTAACAATCCAGATTGAATAGGAGAATGGATTATTCTCTGTAATAAATATCGTAAAGAATCTGCTTTCAATTAAAAAAAAATAATTGGAGGAGGCAGATGAAACTATCAGTTGGAGTTGATTTACACAAGCATCAAATGACGGTATGTATAAAAAATTTAGAACAAAGGATTGCAGATATTAATTGGAAATTTTCTACAAAAAAAGAAGGATATATGGAATTTGTAAGATTGTTAAAGAAATTATCCCAACCAGAAGAAATTGAAATAGCAGTAGAATCTACAGGAAATACAAGATATTTCAAAAGAGAAATGGAAAATTATGGATTTAAAGTACATGTAGTAAATACCTTAAAGTTTAAAGTAATAAATGAATCAATAAACAAAACAGATAAACATGATGCAAGGACATTAGCAGAATTTTTATCAAAAGATATGATACCAGAAGTAAATTTATGTAAAGAAGATAGTAAAAATTTAAGAGATTTATTAAAGCATAGGTCAGTATTAAAAAAGACCAATGTAAGTTTAAAGAATCAAATACATGGAATAATGTTAGAAATGGGTATAGGAACAAAGAATGGACAGCTTAACACAAAAACAGGAAGGGTAAAAATTATAGAACAAATATCGGACCCAATAAAAAAAAGTATAGTATCAGGGATAATAAAAACAATAAATAGTATAGAAAGTTTAATATCAGAAATAGAGAAAGAGCTTTCAAAGATGACAGAAAAAGATGAAGCAGTAAGAATACTAAGGACAATACCAGGATGTGGATTGATAACTTCAATTACTTTAAGGGCTTACATAGATGACATAAATAAATTTAGTTCATATAAAAAGCTTTCTTCTTATTGTGGATTGGTACCATGGGTACAAAATTCAGCAGACAAAGAAAGATATGGGAATATAACTAAAAGAGGTTCACAAGAATTGAGAACAGCATTTGTACAGATGACAATGGGTATGATAAGGGTAAAAAGAGAAAGAGAAAATAGATATATGAAATCTTATAGAAATATGAAAAAAATAAAAGGAAGTGGAAAAGCAATAATAGCAACTTCAAGAAAGTTAAGTAAATTGGTATGGACATTATTAAAAAATGGTTGTGAATATGATCCAGTAAAATCAAATGATATATTGTTAAATAAAGATTATTCCGTTGCCTGAAAGCAATGATTTGAGGTTTTACCTCGTTTATATAAATTAGCAGATTTTTTGATATTTAATATTGATTTTTATAGGAGCAGATAATGGATAATAATAAAATTGAGTCTCTTTTAAATTCTAAAATTTATAAAAATATTGAAAGGAAATTATTAATCAAGCATGCTATTGAGAAAAAGGAAGCAATTGTTTTAAATACAGGTACACTTGCTACCTGGACTCCTGTTGAATCAACTGGTAGAAGCCCTAAAGATACTGTTACAGTCAAAACTAAAAAAAATGAAAATTTTATTGATTGGAATTCACCATATAATATTCCAATTTCTGAAGAAACATTTTCCATGATAAAAGAAGATGCTATAAAATTATTAAACAATTATGATGAATTGTATATTACAGAAAGACAGATTGGTTCAGATAGTAATTATGCTTTAAAGGTTAATACAATAACTCCAAGCTCTCTTACAGCATTATTTACAGATAATATGTTTAGACCACTTGATAATATTAACGATTCAATTTTTAAAGACAAACCTTTCACTCTAATAGTATTACCAAAAGACAAACTTAATAGTGATAGGTATGAAGGTAGATTAAGGAAAATAAAAGAAACAGGGAAAACTTCTGATATGGTAATTGCAATTAACTATGATGATAGAATGGGGATTGTGATTGGTTCTCAATATATGGGTAGTGTTAAAAAATTGATGTTTACAGTTATGAACTATTATCTTGTTTTTGAAAATATTTTACCACTTCATTGTTCAGCTAATGAAGGTGAAGATGGAGATATAGCTTTATTTTTGGGATTATCTGGAACTGGAAAAACTACATTATCAGCAACTGCTGATAGAAAATTACTTGGTGATGATGAGCATGGATGGTCAGGCAATGGAGTTGCTAATTTTGAAAATGGATGTTATGCTAAATTGATAAATTTAAATAAAGATAAAGAGCCAGAAATTTATAATGCTTGTTTCCACCAAGCTGATCCACTAAATCATGGAGCTATAGTTGAAAATGTTATGGTTTATCCTGATGGAACTTTTGATTTATTTGACAATAGATTCACTGATAATAGTAGAGGTTCATACCCTTTGACTTTTTTAAAAAATATTAAAAAATCATCAACTGGTGGACATCCCAGAACTATAATATTTTTAACAGCTGATGCTAATGGTGTTTTACCCCCAATATCAAAATTAGATAAAAATCAAGCTATGTTATGGTTTTTAATGGGATATACTTCAAAATTAGCAGGTACAGAAACAGGTATTGTAGAACCTGTATCAACTTTTTCAAGGTTTTTTGGAGCTCCATTTATGCCTGCAAATCCAGATTTTTATTCTAATCTTTTGGGTAATTATCTTGAAAAATATAATACAAAAGTTTTTTTAATTAATACAGGATGGATAGGAGGTCCTTTTGGTATTGGTAAAAGAATTGATCTTAATTTAACAAGAGCAATGGTTAAAGCTGCTCTGGACGGAAAACTTGAAAATGTTAAATATAAATATGATACTATTTTTCACTTAAATGTTCCAGTTTCATGCCCAGGTATAGAAAATAATGAAATATTATTTCCTGAAAAAATGTGGAACGATAAAAATGAATATTTAAAAAGAGCTAAAAGATTAGCTTCCGATTTTTCAAAATATTATGATACCAATTTTAAAAACAAAGTAAAAAATAAGGAAATTGAAAAAAATTGTCCTGGAAAATAGCTAATTGATTATAAAACATTTAAATTAAATTAGAAAAATTATATTTATGTATTAAAATAAATTTGATGAGGAATATATTTAAACCTATTTTTAATTCTTTTTCAAAAACTTTTCATTTCTATGGTGGAGTAGCTGGTCTAATTTTTTATAGTATTATTGCTAATATTAAAGAGAAAAAAGGTTCAAAAATTACCAGGCGTATTCTCTATATGCAAATATATTTTACTGGAAATCAAGCATTAAGATTGATAAGCATTGTTGCTATAACTTTAGGAGCAGTTACTGTTTTGCAGCTTTTTACACAATTGTCTAAATTTGGTGCTCTGGATTATGTTGGAACAATTCTTAATATTGTTTTAATTAGAGAATTAGGTCCAGTTATAACAGCATTTATAGTTATTGCAAGATCTGGTACAGCAATAGCAGCAGAAATTAGTACTATGCAGGTTAATGAAGAGGTTAATGCTCTGGAGATGATTGGTATAGATCCGTTAAAATTTATTGTTTACCCAAGATTAATGGGAGTTGTAATTTCTCTTTTAGTTTTAAATATTTATTTTGATGCTATTGGTGTTTTAGGTGGATTTGCTATAGGTTATATATATTCAGGGATTACTTTTGATATGTTTATCAGGTATGTAATGACTTCTATTACTCCAATTGATTTATTATCAGGTTTTTTAAAGAGTTTTGTATTTGGGTTTTTTATAGCATCAATTGCTATATATCATGGGTTTCAAGCAAAGTTCTCAACTCAAATTCCTCAAGTAACTACAAAAGCTGTTGTTAATTCAATAACAACAATCTTTTTTATAGATCTTTTAATAACAGCTCTTTTTTATATTTAGTGCATTAATATTATAATTAGAAATAATTTATGAAAAACTAAAAAATAAAACTAATAAAAAAAGGGCTACCCCATAAATTTGAGGTAGCTCTTTCAAAATAATTTATTTCATCTTTTCTACATTTTGTGCTGCAATAACAAGTGGGTAAACTGTAGGTGCAGCTGTTAATTGTGGATGAGTAGCTATTTGTAAAGTTGATATTTCATTAGCAGTCATTCGTTTTTGAATTGAAGTTGCAATTACATTTATAATTTCTCCTGCAGATTTTCCTCCCATTACCTGTCCACCAAGAATAATTTTAGATTTTTTAGAAAATATTAATCTAACTTTTACTTTCGAAGCATCAGGCATTGCTCCAGGATGTCTATCAGGAGAAGCTGCTTCTCCAATTAAAATGTCAAATCCAGCTTTAAGTGCTGATTTTTCAGTTAATCCTGCAGAGCCTAAAGTTAAACCATTAACATATGTTGAAAAAACAGCAATTGTACCATGATTAATTCTTACTGCCTGGATATTAAACAGATTTGCTCCAGCAATTCTTGCTTCAGCAGTTGCAGTTGATGCTAACATCACAGGTGTGTGTTCTCTTGTAAAAAAATCTCTTTTTTCAGCACAATCTCCAACAGCAAAAATGTTCTTATCAGAGGTTCTCATGTAATCATTAACCCAGATTCCACCGCCTCTACCAATTTCTAAACCACAATTATGAACACATTCTGAATTAGGTTTTGCACCTATACCTAAAACAACAAGATCAGCATTTATAGTTTCTCCTGTTGAAAGTTTAATACCAGTAACTTTATCTTCACCTAAGATTTCTGTTACAGTAGATTTTAAAAGCAATTTAACCCCTTTTGTTCTAAGTTTTTCTGCAGCAGCATCACAAAATTCTTTGTCAAATGCATTAGTTAAAACATTATCTAACATTTCAACTAAATAAACATTTTTTCCTTCATTTGAAGCTATTTCATCAGCCATTTCGATGCCAATAAAACCACCGCCTATTATAACGATATCTTTAGCTTCTTTTGTAGCTTTAACCATTTTTAGAAGGTATTGCATATCTTTTAAAATAGGGTAAACATTTTTCTTTTCAATTCCTTTAATTGGAGGAACAATTGGTTTTGAACCAACTGCCAATACTAGTTTTTCATATTGAATTTGTTCACCAGATTGAAAAGAAACAACCCTTTTTTCTTTATCAACACATTTAGCAGTATCAATTTTAACAGTTATCCCTTTATCTTCCAATCCTTTAGTTGATAATCTATTTTTTTCCGGGTCAGATAAAGTTCCAAACATATAGGGAATTCCACAAGGAATAGCACCATCAGCCACACTTTTTACAAGTATAATTTTTTTATCAGGATAATGACCTTTAGCAGTTGTAGCAGTAATTATACCTGCAGGTCCTCCACCTATAATTAAAATATCTGTATTTAACATAACATTCCCCCTTGTTTTTTCTTAAGTATATAACTTTCTTAATTTTGTCAATAAAAATATGTGATAAAATTAACAAAATAAGTTGCTTGACTAAAATAAATAATATAGTTAGAAATAAATTTATAGAATTATTTTTATCAATAGTTATTTTTAATATTGAAAACTTAAAAAATATTTAATTATGTTTATATTAAAATTTGTAATTATGGTAATTTTAAAAACCGAGAAAAAATTATCATTAAAACATTTACATTATAAAATATTTATGTTGAAACTTTACAAAAATATAAATTCTAGAAATAATGTAATAAACTAGAAATAATATAATAAATATTTAAAATGAATAATAGTCCAACTAATTGTTTTTTTAATATTTTAATAATGAAAAAAAAGTTTTTTATATTATAATTATAATGAATTTGAAAATAAAAAGCTTGCAAATATAAAACAAAGAAAGTCTATATTAATTTTAGAGGATTAATTTAAATGCTAATTCAGGAAGTTAAATGAAAAAACATATAATATTAAATGATATTAATTTAAATTTTGGAAAAACAATAATTTTTAAGAATCTTAATTTTAAAATATTTTCAAAAGAAATTATAGTAATTATAGGTAGAGCAGGATGTGGAGCTACCTCATTATTAAAAATTATTTCAGGACTTTTATTCCCTCAAACAGGAGAAGTTTTAATTGATGGAGAAAATTTGCTTAAATTTACAAAAAAACAAATATTAGAATATCATAAAACTTGTGGATTTGTATTTCAAAATTCTGCTTTAATTAGTAATATGACAATTTTTGATAATTTAGCTTTATTTTTTTATTATCATAAAAATTATACACAAAAAAAAGTAAAAGATTTGGTAGAAAAAATTTCAGAAAAATTTCATTTATCTGAAAAATTAAACAAAAGGCCAAATGAGTTAAGTATTAGTGAAAGAAGGTTAGCAACAATAGCTAGAGCTTTAATACATGATCCTGATTTAATTTTTTTTGATGAACCTTCTGCTAATTTAGATGAAATAGTTACTGAAAACATAAAAAATGTTATGTTAGAATTAAAGGAACAGGAGAAAACTATAATTTTATCAACACATAATCTTAATTTTGCTTTAAGTTTTGCAGACAAATTAGCAATTTTAAACGAGAATAAAATAAAAGAGATTATTAATTTTAAAGAAAAGAAAATAACTATACCTGAACTGTTAAGTAAATTATGATGAACATCAAATTATTAAGTTTATTATTAAGTTTATTATAATGATTAATAAATAATTTGTTAATAAGAAATGGAGAGATAAATGCCATTTACTTTTTCAAAAGTACAAAAATTGGTATCAATATTTGTAATTTTTAGTTTTTTCCTTTTATTAGCAATTTCTATATTTATACTTAAGGGAAATAAACTATTTGTTAAAAAAATAAAATATCACACCTTTTTTAATCAAACATATGGTCTATCTTCAGGAAGTCCATTGAAATATAAGGGGCTTGAAATAGGAAAGGTTACAGGTATTAAACTTACAAAGCAGAATAAAATTTTACTTGATTTTAATGTTTATGAAGAATATAGATCACTTTTTAGAGAAGAAACTGTTTTAAAAGTTTCTTCTGGTTTAATTGGTTCTGCTACTTTAGCAGTTCAACCTGATTTAGATAAGACTCATTCAATTAGACCAGAAAATAGTTTGATTTTTTCTTCTGATATGGAAGCTGGAATTAAAATATTAAATAGAAATATTAAAAAAGTGGAAAAAGGGGAAGATATTACTGCTAAAGCCAGTCAGGTTTTAGATATGATAGCTGATATGAAACCTAAAATTTATAGTATACTGGATAAACTAAATAAAACCCTGGATACATTTAATGGGACAGCTTTAGATCTGAAAGAAGTTAGTTCAAGTTTAAAAGGGGAAGGGGAAACAGAGTTAGCTAATAAAATTTTCTTAATACTTGATAATTTAAATACTACAACACAAAAAGCTAATTCTTTAATCTCTAAATTTAGCTCACCTGACAATTCTATTGGAAAATTTTTATCTGATAAACAAGAATTATATAATAAAATTGATAAGATTCTTGATAATTTAAATTATTTACTTAACAATTTTCAAGATCTTCCAGACGAAATAAAGGACATTTTAGATATGACAAAAGAAAATTTAGTGCAATTGAAATATGTACTTGAAAATGTTCCTTTGATCCCTAAAAAATCGGAAGTTCAAAATATTACTATTACATCGGAAAATAGATAAATTAGAAAATAGATAATTTAGTATAGGATATTTTTATGAAAAAAGAGTTTAATAATAAATACAAGGTTTCAATTAATTTTAAAAAGTTTATATTTTTTTTAATTTTACTTACCTTTGTCTTTTTCTTAATTGGCTGTGCTTCAAAAAATTATACTATAAAAAATAACCTTAAAAAAAAGATTCAATTTACAATTGCACAGGGGGATTCATACTTTAATTCATATCAACTTGAAAAAGCTTTAAATTCATATAATGAAGCTTTAAAAATTATTTATCTTGTTAATGACCTTGAGAATGAGATTATTGTTAATTTAAAAATTGCTCAAATTTATATTCTAAAAAATGATTCTGAAAATGCAAAAATACAAATTGATCTTGTAGCTTCACTAATTCAATACTTTCAAAATGATAAAGTTTATTTTAATTATTATCAGGTTAATGCTCAATATCTTGTATTTCTTAAAAATTATGATGAAGCATTAAAAGATTATAAAAAAAGTCTGGAATATACTAAAAATAAAAAGCTTATTGCAAATATTTATAATAAAATTGCAAAAGTATACATAAAATTACAAAATTATGTTAGTGCAGAAACTTATCTAAATAATGCAATTAAAATTAACAAAGCTAAAAAATATTATGATGGGTTGGGAGATAACTATTATAATTTAGGGTTAGTTGAATATTATAAAAAAAATTATGAGAATGCTATTTCATATTTAAATCAGGCTTTAGAAAATGATAAAATTAATGAAAATATTTATGGTATTTTTTCAGATTTAAATTTAATAGCTAAAATTTATATTACAACTGGTGATTATGATAAAGCAAAATTTTATTTAAATGAAAGTTATAAGTTAGCAAAATCAACTGAAAATAAAACCTTAATTGAAATAGTTGAAAATAAATTAAAAGAATTAGAAAAAGAATATTAGTAAGAATAAAGATTATATCTTGTCAATAAAAATAATCCATTAAATATATTTATTTTTCTTTTATAACTTTCCTGTAATAAAAATTCTAAATTTTTATTAGTAGGTGGTGGACTAATATCCCACTCTTGTGCAAATTCTAAACTAAAAGTTCTATCAACACATTGGTGATTCATAGGATCAAAAAGATATTCGGATTTTGTATTTATCCAGTATGAACCTATTTTTAATGAATTTGGAGGTATATTTTGAGGGAAATAATAAATATCCCTTTTTAAAACCTTTTTATAATAATTTTCATAATTGCCCTTTATACCCCATTTTCTAATTATATATAAATATAATGCCGCAAGATTAAGGTGCTTCAAACCTCTAACTTCTTTGTTTTCTAAAACTTTTAAAATTTTTAATGCTTCTTCTTTTGAAACTGTTGAAACAATTATATATTCAAAAAATTTTAAGTTTATATCATATTCATTTGGAGTAAACATTTGTAATTTTTTCAATATTGGGGTTTTCCATGGCGATATAAACCCAAATATTTTAAATTTTTTTGTTATAATATCTTTTTTGATTAATAATATTTTAAATTTTGAAAAACCGGACAATTCCAGATTTAATCTTTCTGCATTAATGTTTATACTTCTATTTTTTCCTAATACATAATCAAATGCATATTTAAATCCATAATAATGTAATTGAAGATACCATGCAGAATTATATAATCTTTTTTCATTGGGATTGTATAAAATATAAAAGTATTTATTAAAATAGTTGTTTAGATAAGAAAAAAGTTTTTTTATCTTTTGTTTTAATTGGTAGTCTTTATCATTATCCAGATAATAATAAATCATAAATAATGCTGTTACAAGCCCTATCATTTGATCTTTTGATGCTTCCAGAGATGTTATATGTTTATCAAAATATTTTATATATGTATCTTTTGTATTATCTCTTAAAAATATACCATTGGTTTTTTCAAGCATCAGGTAAATTGAGTCAACAAAATTTTGCATTAGTAATTTAATCTTTTTAGAATGAGTTTTTTTGTATTCTAATCCAAGGAAAATGCCATAAAATCCCTGTGCCCATAATTTATCTGTAACAACATCATAAGTTTTAAATTTTCCATCTTTAATCCATGACCATACTGTAACCCAACCATTATCAACATAATTGAAAATAAGATTTTCATAAAGTTTAAAAGTTTTTTCATTCATTGGATAAATTTCTTTATTATAAGTTGTGATATTATATTCATTTAAAGTATGTTTATTTATATTTTGTATTTTAGAAATGGGTCTCATATATTCCATGTTTTTATATAATTGTAGAAATGTTAAATTGTCTTTAGGATAAAAATTACAACCAGTAGAGGTAATAATTATGATATTAATAAAAAATAGAAAAAATATTTTTAATATATTTATTCTTTTTCTCATTATATTTATATATATAACAAAATATTACTAAATACAAAGCATATTTTTTTATTTTATCTAAAAAATATTTTTTAAATGCAAAACATATATTTTGTTTTTTTTGAATAATATTTATTAATTTTAGATATTAAAATATTGAAAAAAATGTTAAATTTTTACTATAAAAGTAGATTGAAAAATTATATAAACATATTATAGATAAAATATGGAAAAAATAAATATGGAAAATACTAACAATAATGAAAATATTTTTGAAAAATTAGTATCTGAATTAAATTATGAAGAAAGGTTAATTTTAAAATCAAAACTTGAAAATGTATTAAATATTACAAATCAATCACAATTAGAATTAATAGAAAAACAAAATGAAAAAAGATTAGAAAATTATTTAAAAGAATATAAAGTTCCATGGTATCAAAAATTATTCTTTTATATTTTATCACTTTTTAAAAGTATTTCTTATCAAGATTATTTAATTTCAAAAATTGAACAGGATTTAAAAATTAAACTTGCAAAATCAAAACCTCATTTTTATAAAAAGAATACTGATACTATTACACTGACTTTTTATAACATTGTTTCTGAAATTTATAGTATTTATTATAAATACACTGATATTATCAATAGGTTCCATAATATTTTTAATAATGAAGATGAAAACAGAAAGTTTATTTTTTATTTAGTTAAAACTAATTTAGATAAATCATTAGCAAAAAAATTTGAGTTTTTTGAGAGAGAAAATGTAAAAAACTTTATTTTAAATAATAAAGATTATAAAAGTAAATTGTTTGAGCATAAAAAAGTTTTTGAAAAAGAAATTTCATTTGCTTTAAAAGATAAAATAGAACCAATTTATAATTTTATCTATTCTTTTTTTAAATTTTTTGAATTAGATTTTAATTTGTTTTTTAATCAAGTTAAAAATAAAAAAAGTCCTGAAAATGTTGATGTTAAAAGTATATCATTTTTTCTTATAGAATTTTATAAAGCAGTTAATGCAATTCAGATTGAAAAAGCTGACATGATTAGGACTATTAATTCAAGTTTAAATTATATTAAAAAAAATAATAATGATTATGTAGAATTTGATATAGATGATTTAGAGCAGTTTTTAAAGAATATATCAAAACTTCAATCATCAAAAAGTTTAGAATTACTTTTTAAAATTGCACTTTCAAACCCTGTTGCAAGTTTCCCTTCTATTAGATATAACATAGAGATAAAAAAAACTTTTTACTCATATTTTGATAAGTATTTTAAAGATTTGATTTTTGATCTTGAAAATGAAATTAGGATAGAAAAAAAACAATCTGTTCTTTCACAACTGGAAAGTGAAAATTTTGAATATTTTAATTTAAAATATATAAATAAAGATTTTATGAAATTACTAAAAAAGTATTCATTACCAACTTTAAATAATTTTGAAAATTTTTATATTTTATCATCTTTTTATTATACTAAATGGAATAAAGAATTCAGAAATATGCTACAAAACATTATTGCCTTTAAATATTATGTATTACCTGCAAAGTATATTAATAAATTAAATGATATTTTTATGGATATAGACAGTCTGGATTTTGAAATAAATAATATTGATAATGAAACTCAAAAATTATTATTAAATATTAGAAATACATTTAAAAATGTAGAACAGTTAAATGACAAATCACTACTAGCTATAATTCAAGCTGAAATTGCTAAAATTGATATGCTCTTGGAAAATTTTAATAAATCTTTTTATGAAATGATAGTTGGAATAACATCAATCTTAAATTATAATAAAAGTGATCAAGATATTTTAAAATTTTTAACGGGTATAGAATGGTGGGAAAATATTTTTAGAATTTTATTTTTTTAAAAAAAACAATAAAAAAAATGATTGATATAAAGATATGATTAAATAAAAAATAAAATTGACATTAGAAAAAACATATATATAATTTTCTTATTAGGAATATTTTCTAAAATTGTTTTATAAGTTTTATTAATTTTATAAAAGTAAAGGAGGATTTTATGCTTTATGCTATTTATACTTTAATACTTATAGTTATTTTCTTTATTATCAACTCTATTAGAATTGTAAAAGAGTATGAAAGGGGAGTAATTTTTAGACTTGGTAGAATTATTGGAGCAAAAGGACCAGGTTTGTTTTTTGTTATCCCATTTATTGATAAGATGTTTAAAATCTCTTTAAGAACTGTAACAATGGATGTTCCAGTACAGGAAGTTATTACAAAAGACAATATTCCTGTAAAGGTTAATGCTGTTGCATATTTTAGAGTAATGGACCCTGTTAAAGCTGTAGCAGAAGTTGAAAATTATGCTTTAGCTACATCTCAAATTTCTCAAACAACATTAAGATCTGTTGTAGGGCAGGTTACTTTAGATGAACTTTTGGGTGAAAGAGATAAAATTAATATCTCTTTACAAAAGATAATTGACCAGCAAACTGACCCCTGGGGTATTAAAGTATCAATTGTAGAGATTAAAGATGTACAAATCCCTGAACAAATGCAAAGGGCAATTGCTCATCAAGCCGAAGCAGAAAGGGATAGAAGAGCGAAAATCATCAATGCTGAAGGTGAATTTCAAGCAGCACAAAAAATCTCTGAGGCTGCACAGATTATACAAAAAGAGCCTGCTGCATTACAATTGAGATATTTACATACACTTACTGAAATTTCTGCTGATAAGAATAGTACAATTATTTTTCCTTTACCAATTGAATTTTTTAAAGGTTTTGTAAATTTAATAAAAGATGACAAAGAAAAATAAATTCATTTATATTTTAATTATTTTGTAAAATAAAATTTATTCAATAAAAAAAGAAATTTAAAAAAGGGGAACTGGAAGTTCCTCTTTTTTATTTTTTAACCAAATATAAAGTTGATATTAATTTTTCTTTTTCATATATTTCTTTTTTTTCAATTATCTTAAAATGGGTTAGGGATAAAAATTTTTCAATTTTGCAATTTGTGTGATTATAATGTTCAATAATAAATTTTTTATTCATAGCTGATAAAATTGGTGCTGACTTTTGTGGTATATTATTAAAAATGAAATAACCATCTTTGTTTAAGAGTTTATAAATATTATGAAAGAAAATATCTGGATTTTTTATATGAACAAGTAAAAAAAAAGAAAAAATAAGATGATAGAAAATAGAATAATTTTTCGTAAATTCTTCAATAAAATGTTCAGAATCAAGATTTAATTTAAAAAAATGACCTTCTTTTACCTTTTTTTTAGCTAATTTAAGCATATTTTCTGAGATATCAATACCAGTATAGTTGTAAGTTATTTGATATATTTTATTATTTACATTAATTTTATTAATTTTTTCTTTACAGAGATTATATACTCTTTTTAATACTCTACCATCTCCACAACCTGCATCAAGAATGTTTATAGAAAGGGGTGGATTAATTGATTTTATAAGGATTTTAAGTGCTTGAGTAATAAAAACTCTGGAAATTTCCCAATCAAAAGAATCTAAATGTTTATAATCATTTTTATATTCTTTATAATATAAATCATAACCTTTTTGAGGTGATATATATTTCATAACTTATACTAACTCTATAATTTTTTTTGCATATTTTGAAATCGCATCTTTAGAATAATCTTTTTCAAGTATATTTAAAATTTCTTTCATTTTTAATTTCTTGTTGTTATAATATGAAGTATCTTCTATCAGTTTTTTACTCTCTTCAATAAGTTCTTTATAATTCATTTTCTTTTGCAAGAATTCTTTAGCAACTTCTGTTTTTCCAATAATATTAGCCATTCCTACCCATTTAGTATTAACAAAAAGCTTTCCAAGGAAAAATGTTAATCCAGAAATCTTATAACATATAAGCATAGGTACATTTAGGATTAATCCTTCTAATGTTGCTGTACCAGATGCCATAAGTGAAAATAATGCATTTTTGTAAATCCAGTAGTAATTTTTAGAAATTGTGAAAATGAATTTTTCTTTTATTTCATTACCATTTTCTCTATTGATAATATTTAGAATATCATTTTCAAAATTTTTATTTGATATGGGGAGGATAGTAATAATATTGTACTCTTTAAAAAGAGTTCTTGCAACTCTTACAAATAGTGGAAGTAATGTTTTAATTTCTTGTTTTCTTGAACCTGGCATTAGATAAATATACTTAAGCTTTTTGGTATTTTTAACAAAAACTGATTTAATGTATTCACTATATTCAAAATTATTAAAACTTTTATATCTTTGAAATTCGATTTCCCTTTTTTCTAAAATGTTAATAATAGTTTTTATATCATTATCAATTAATGGAGTTTCAAATTGTTCTTTTAAGTACTCTAAATCAAAAAAAGGGTGGCCAAAAAAGAAGCTATTTATTGAATTAATTTTTTTGTATTCAATATAATCTTCTTTAAAGGGAATAAAAAAATAATCTATTGATTTTTGCAATTTTTTCCCATTCCATTTTCCCCATATTGCTATTGGTGGTGGGAAATAATAAATTGTTTTAACATTAGCTTTTTTTATTTCAAATGAGAGGGGAATATTAAATCCCTGATTATCAATAAAGATAAAAATATCAGGTTTTCTTATTTCTATCTCTTTTAAAAGTTTTTTTCCTAATTTATATCTGTCGAAAACATAAGGTAATGATTCTATAATACCAACTGAAGATCTATGAGTTAGATCATGAAGAATTTCTATCCCTGAAGATTCCATAATGGGTCCACCAATCCCAAAACCTTTAATATCAATATTGGGGAATTCTTTTTTTATTCTTTTGAAAAGATAACCACCATGCAAATCACCTGAAACTTCTCCAGCACAAAAACCTATAGTTAAAGACTTTTTCAATTTATTTATCCTTTAAATTGATTTCTATTTTTATAATTTATATTTCTATTTATTTGTTTTTATTTTTATTTATTTTTGTAATAAGAAAAATTTAAAATTTTAAAGCTTTATTTTCTATCCTTTTTATAAATCTAATTTTCCCTTCAATGTATTTTTCTAAATCACTTTTATATTGTTTATTTAAACGTTTTTTTAAATTAGAATATTTTAAAGCCCAATATGGATTTTTAATTAGATAATTTTTAAAAGCTAAATGTCTTTTTATATTTTTTGTATTTTCTTCAAATATGTGAATGTGAACAAGATGTTTTATACCATCCTTTTTTACAAAATATCTTCTCCCTTTTATCCCTTTTTCTCCTTCAGCAATATAACCATTTTTATAAAATAATTTATAATATTTGTCAATTTTGTTAATATTTCTAACTGAAACAAGAATATCAATTATAGGTTTAGCAACAATAGAATTAATTGAGGTGCTTCCTATATGATAAATCCCTGTCAATTCATTTTTAAGAATTTTTGTAATTATTTGTTTTTCTTTTATAAAGTTTTTTATCCAAATTTTATTGTATTTTGATAATTGTAAAATTCTTTTTTCCAAAATTCACCTTTTATTTTTCTTTATAACCAAATTGTCTTATTATATCTTTTCTCCATTTTTTGTCTTCATCATTTTCAACACCTAATGGTGTAAATCCATCCAGTACCCCTAATATTCCTCTTTTTTCTCCGTCATCATAAATTATTATGTCCGTTGGGTTTGCTGTAGCACAAAATATTCTACAAACTTCAGTAACATTTTTAATTGAATTTAATATGTTTACTGGAAACAAATTTTCTAAAAAAATTATAAAGCTATGGCCAGCTCCAATTTTTTTAGCATTTTTAATAGCCAGGTCTATCATTTTTTCTGATGTACCAGTATATCTAATAAGTCTTTTACCTGATGCTTCACAAAATGCAATACCAAATTTAGCATCTGGTACAGTTTGTACTATCGCTTCATATAAATCTTCGATTGTTTTAATGAAATGTGATTGCCCAAGTATAAAATTAATTTCATCAGGTTTTTCAATCTCAATTTTTTTTAATTCCATTATCTCCTCCGTTTTGATAATAAAATATTTTTTGTTTTTAATTTAATTTTTATTTAAAATATCAAAAAAAGAATTTATAAAAATTAATATTTAAAGTATATGTTGTAGATATTAATAAGGATAAAACATATTTAAAAAGATAAAAATAAAGAAGTAATAGCTTCGTCAAAACTTGTTATATAAATTTCTTTTATTTTAAAAACAGGTTCAATTTCAGTTTGAATTTCATAATCTTTAAGAATAGATTTAAAATTATTTTTAAAAGATTCAATCTTATTTTTTTCTAATCTAGAATATTCTTCATCTGAATGAAATTTATCAATTATAGGTATTTCAAATATGATTGTTTTGTAATTTATATTAATAAGATCATGAGATTTATAAAAAATATCTAAAAATTTGAAAAAGTTTTGTAGATCATCAAGAGCAATTTTATTTATAATTGATGGAAAATTTAGTATTTTTAGAATAACTATTTTATAAATTTTTTTATTATTGATTTTGGAAATGGTATTTTTTATTAAATCAACTGAAGGTTCAATATTTATATTTCTTATTTTAAACAGGTTATAAACATAATTAATAAGATTATCTAAAAATATAGAGAGTATATCAAAAAAATATTCGTTAATTTTTAATTCTTCAAGTGTAACTTCAAAAAACACAAAAATGTTCAAGTTTCCTTGAATATTTGTTTTAAAAAAGAAAATATCTTTATTAATATCAAATTTAGTTTTCAAATTTATAATACTTTCATCTATGTACAAAATTTGTTCATTTTCTAAAATTAATTCTTCCAGTTCCTTATATTTTTTATTAACATTATTCATTATTTTATATTTTTTAGAAAAAACATAAATATTATCAATAAAAATGTAATTTTTTACATTTTTAATTACAAAATCTATTAAATTATTGAATGTTAAAAAGTTTCTATATCTTGATTTAAAAATTTTAAAATTTGAAAGTAATATATCAAGAACTTCTATTTTATTTCCATATTTTATTTTTTTCTTTTTAAATAACTTCTCAACTTCATTTTCCTGGATTTTAATTGGGGTTAACTCATAATCAAAATCCATATTTGTTTTATTTTTTTTAATTTTGTTTTTAATGTTTTCCTTTATTTTTTCTTTTGTTAACAATTTCTTTTTTTCAGCTTTAACTCTTTTTACATTTTTTAATTCCTCTTCAGAAAGTAAAATGTTGTCAGGTTTTTGTAAAATTTTTTCTGCTTTCTCTAATAAACTCATAATACTATTTTTTTAAATTATTTTGGATATAACAAATTATTTTACATATAATATTTTAAATATATTACCTTTATGTTTTAATTTATTTTTCATTTTGAAGTTCTTTTAATATCTTTTTATAAAGAGAAAAATATTTGGAATTTGCAAATTCTTCTATTTTTTCTTCAGGTAGTGCATCTAATAAGTTATCAATATAATTTAATATATCTTTAATTTCTGTTTTTAGATATTTATCGTTTATAGAAATATTTTTATCTTTATCTTTTAATTCAGAATTTTTTATCTCTTCTAAATCTTTTACATTATATAACGATTCATCTATAAGATTTTTATTATCATCAATTTCTTCATTTTCAAGTATCTGCATATCATCAGAAATTATGTCTTTTTCTTCATCTTCTATTATATCTTTTGTTTTAACTTCTGTTAATTTGTCTAGTAATAAGTTTCTCTGGGAATCTTCAATTTGTGATTTGTTTTGATTTGTTTCAGAGTTACCCTCTTTAATAAAATATTGTATTTTTTTTTGTTTTTCATAATATTCATAAAGTTCATTAATATTAATTTCAACAACTTCATCACTATCTACATCATCTATTATTATTTTTTCACTATTAAGATTGCTATTATCTTTGTTAGGAATTGTATTTATCTCTTCTTCAATAATATTTTTATATTTATCTTTAGTATTTTCTTTAAAATCACTATTATCATCAATAAAGGTATTATTAGATTCTTGTTCAATGTTTTTATTATTGAAATTTTCAGCTTTATCTATAATATCAAATAGTTCATTTTCAGATACTATTATATGTTTATCTTTTTCATCAAAATCGAAGAAGGAATTATTATTTGATTTTTCCATAGATTATTGTTCCTTTTATATCTCTTATTGAATTTTAATATATGGTTTTATTTTTTCAAGTGTTTTAGGTCCAATCCCTTTTATTTTGAGCAGATCGGATAAAGATTTAAACTTTCCATTTATATTCCTGTATTCAATTATTCTATTTGCTAACACAGGGCCAATTCCTGGTATTGATTCCAATTTTTTTAAATTCGCTTTATTTATATCAATTTTATTTAAAGGAAAGTTTGTAGTATAGTTAGATTCATTGGTATTATTTTTAATATTTTTATTAAAATCATTATTTTGTATGTTCTGGTTATTATCTAAAGGATTTGAATTATTAGAAGAATTATTTGTTACTCCAATGTCTTTTAAATTTGTATCTTTATTAACTATTTGGTTTTCTTTGCTATTTAAGTTAATTTTGTATTTATCAATTATATCATTTAATAATTTTTCATTTATTTCTCTAAAATTATTGGAATTAATTTCATTTGAACTTAGAATTTCTTCCGAGCTGTTATTTATTATAAATTGATTTAATCTTGGTTTGATTTGATTTGAAAAATAGATGAAAACAAAAGTAATAGCAAGAAGAAAAATAATAAATTTTAAGTTTTTCTTTTTCATATCAATATTTAAAAGTTTATTGTAAAAAATTCAACTTAAAATATTCTTTATTCTTGACAATAAAAGCTATTTTTTTAAACTATAAAAAAATTAAGGAAACTGCTATGAAATTATCAAGAAGGTCTAAGTTTATGCCATCTTCACCTATTAGAAAACTTGTTCCTTATGCTAATCAAGCAAAGAGTAAAGGTATAAAGGTTTATCATTTAAATATTGGACAACCAGATATAGAAACACCTGAAGTATTTTTTAATGCAGTAAAAAATTTTAATGAACCTGTTTTAGCATATGGTCCTTCTTCAGGATATGATTTTTTAAAGGAAGCAATGAAAGATTATTTTAAAAGGTATAACATAGAGTTAGAAACTGATGACATTTGTATAACTAATGGTGGTTCTGAAGCAATTTCATTTGCTTTAGATGTTGTTTGTGATAAAGGGGATGAAGTTATTGTTTTTGAACCATTTTATGCTAATTATGCAGGTTATGCAGCAGCTTCTGGAGTTAAACTTGTTCCTGTTACTTTAAAAGCAGAAGATGCTTTTCATATAAAAGATTTTGATAAAATTGTTCAACTTATTTCACCATCAACAAAAGCAATATTAATAGGTTCACCAAATAATCCTACAGGTACTATCCTTTCAAAAGAAGAGATAACAAAAATATTTGAAATAGCTGAAAAATATGATCTTTTTATTTTATCTGATGAAGTTTATAAAGAATTTATTTATACGGGTGAAAAACATTTTTCAGTATTAGAATTACCAAATCCTGAAAGAGTAATTGTAATTGACTCGATTTCAAAAAGATTTTCTGCATGTGGAGCTAGAATTGGTTCAATTATTACTAAAAATAAATTGGTAATGGAAAACATTCTTAAATTTGCAATGGCAAGATTATGTCCACCTACTCTTGAACAGGTTGGTGCAGCAGCAGCTTATAAATTACCTGCAGATTATTTTGACCCGGTAAGAGAAGAATATAAAAAAAGAAGAGATATATGTTATGATGTTTTATCAAAGATTGATAATGTTATTATTAATAAACCTGAAGGTGCTTTTTATATGGTAGCAAAACTTCCAGTTAAAAATGCTGAAATTTTTGCTAAATGGATGTTAACTGATTTTAATATTGATAATGAAACTACAATGGTCGCTCCAGCTGCAGGGTTTTATCAAACTCCTCACCTGGGTATTGATGAAATTAGAATAGCTTATGTTTTAAAAGAAGAAAATCTTAAAAAAGCTTTATATATCTTGCAAGAAGGTTTAAAAAAGTACATAACAATTGAAGATTCTATTTTAGAAAAAATGGTTTAAAACTAAAAGATAAGGTATTAACATGAAAAAAATTTTAGTAACTAACACTTCTGTACTTTTAAATGATAAAATTTTAAATAATAAAAACATTTTAGTTGAAAATAATAAACTAAAAATTCAAAATTTTAGTGAAAAGGAAGATAATTTATTGGTAATAAATGGGGAAGGTAAACTAGTTTTACCTTCTTTTTTACTTTTTAAAAATACAATTTTTGATGTTCTTCCATACAAATATTTAAATGAATTCAAATCTGAATTTGAACTGGATAAAGATGTTTTTAAAAATTTACCATTTGATATTGTTGAAAAAACTCTTAATGTAATTTCTAAAAGAATTGCTCTAAATGGTCATTCCATACTTTTTTATTCCCATCTATCCTATCAAATGGTAAAAAATTCTCTTTTAACCATATCTAAAAAATTGGAAAAAGAGTATTTTATTAGAACTTCTTTATCATATTTCAATAATGATAAATTACCTGAACAGATTATTTTATCAAAAAAAGAAAATCAAGATTTTAAAACTTATTCAAGTAATATTGATTCAAATTTTAAATCTCATCATACTTCATATTATTTTCCAAATAATTTTGAAGAAATTGAATTAGATAAAATTAATCATTTTTATTTTGGTATAGGTACAGAAAAGGATTATTATGAAAAATATGTTAGAATGATTCCTGATGATTCACTTGGCTTTATCCAATTTGAAGATGATAAATTAACATTGGATTTTGAACCTTCTTTTAACACCTATCTTCTCATTAATGAAGACAGATTTAATAATCAAGAATTTTCAAAAGCTTTTATGAAAAAGATTGAAAAAAATCCTGAATTAAATTTTTTTATTGTTTGTGGGTATAATGTTTATAATGTTTTTAATGCTTTTTTTCATATTTTTAAATTAACCAAAGATATAAATATAATAAAAGTATTAAAGAACCAAATTATAAATCTTCAAAAAATTCCAGAATTTCTATTTAAGGATAAAATAGGTAAAATTGATAATAACTATACTGCTGATTTTTCAATTATTGATCTTTTGGGTTTTCCTGTTGAGGATTTTGACCAATTTATTGATTTTATTTTACTTTATTATCTAGAAAGACCTTACCCTTCAACAATTATACAGGATGGTAAAATTATTTATAATAAATAGTTTTAATAAATATTTTGTATAAGTTAAATATTTAAATATTATGATATTTTAAATAGAGTTAAAAATATTAATTGTAGGTGTAAAAGTAAGATTTTTAAATAATTTTTAAAAAGTTTTAAAATTTAGTTGACAAAAAAATTGTATTTGGTAAATACATAGCACACATGGGGGTGTGGCGAAGTTGGTTATCGCGCCGGCCTGTCAAGCCGGAGATCGCGGGTTCGATCCCCGTCACTCCCGTTTCTTGGGCCCTTAGCTCAATCGGTTAGAGCGGCTGACTCATAATCAGTAGGTTCCAGGTTCAAGTCCTGGAGGGCCCACATCACTTTTTAATTTCCTAAATAAAATCAATAATAAAATTTCATTATAATTTTTCTAATAAACTAGTAACCAATGTAAAATTATAGTATTCTTATTAATGTATAAAAATTACTGTATTTGTTACAGTTAATGATAAAATTGAAAATTGTTGAATTTTCATTAAATAAATATAAACAAATATATATATCATAATTGAAATTATTCGACTGGATTATAGTTGCCAAGGGCTAAAAAGATTAAATATTAGATTATAGTTAATGTTTAAAAATAATTAAATAATAAAATTTCATAACTATACTAAGGAGAATAATTTCAATTATGATATGAACTTTTTATTTTTTAAATATCTCAATAATTTCAATTTTATTATTAACAAATAGGATTTTTTCTATCCCTCTCTCAAGCTTATCTCTATCAAAACAATTTAATATAATCTGTTTTTCTTCATCACTTATTCCAAATTTTAAATCTATCTGTTTTATTAAAACCTGTTGCTTATCAAGTATTTGTCCTTCAAGTTTTCCTTTAATTTCACCTTCTTTTAATCCTTCTATTTTACTTTCTTTTATCAATGATTCTAATATAGATGGCATCTTGCTCTCCTTCTCTTCTATTTTTTTATCACCATTTCTCTATCTCCACTTTTCAATATTGCAAATATATATACATAAAATATACCTTTTATCTCGCTATTTTTAATCTCTTCATCTATTATATCAAGTATACGGTATATTATTTCCTTATCCTCTTCTGCTTTATATTTTAATACATCAAGGGCTAATTTCAAGTATCTATTATAATTCATTGCTTTATAACTTAATTTATTCTTACTATCATTAAAAAATAGATATTTAAAATTTAGTAAATAGTTTTTAAAATTATTCTTAATATTTTTGTCTATTTTAAAATTATTTATAAATTCTGTATCAATATCCCATTTGCTTTTACCATGATAAAATACAACAGGTAATATTAAAGATAAATCTTTATTATTTTGAAAATCTTTTTCCCATTTAACTAACATATATCTTAAAAGTTGAATAAAGATTGCATTATCTTTATAGGATTTATGTTCAAAGAGGAAGTATATGTTAATATTATGTTTAGAGTTAATTAAATTAGTTTCAAAGACAAGGTCAGCGAATCTATTTTTAAATTCTTTTGTAATGTAAGAAGATTCAACAATTTTTAGATTATTGATATTGATATATTTTTTAATATTATCTGGTAATATGATATTAATAAAGTCCTTAGCATTATTAATATTTTTAAAAACTATTTTAAAGAAAGTATCATGGGGATGTTTAATAAAATTATAATATAGTTCTTTCATAAAGCATAATCCTTTTTTATTTGTCTTTTATTATTTATAGACAATAAAATATTTAAAAAAGTTGCAGAAATAAAAAAATTTTTTTTAGAGATTGTTAATTACCTAAGATTAAAGTAATATAATGACTTCGTGATAGGTGAAATTAATAATAAAATTTGAAATTATTATTGTTGATTTAATAAGTTAAATATATATGTCTATCCTTATTATAATTTTTCGAACGATTGTTAGTTGCCAAAGGCTAAACAGAAGATATTATTTGATTTTTTTAAATGTTTTAAAAGTATTAAATTCTAAATCTGCACAACTAACCTAGTGAGAAAAAATTTTAATAATGATAGAATTAATTTCTTATTTTTTAAATATCTCAATAATTTCAATTTTATTATTTATTGAATGTTTTGTTATTGAAATTTATTTTTAAAAGTATATTTATTAAATAAGCTAAACAACTAATTTTGTTAATTCTGTTTTCAATCATAATATAAAAAAATTTAAAATATAAAAATTAAAAATAATTATAAGAATAAGGGGGATATAATGGGGAAAAAAAGAATAGGGTTATTCACTGGAGGTGGGGATTGCGGAGGACTTGAGGCTGTTATTAGAGGGGTAGTTTTTGCTGCTTATAAAGAAGGTTGGGAAATTGTTGGAATACCTAATGGTTATCTTGGACTATATAATCTTGATAAAAACCCTGGTGTTGTTATAAAACCCCAATTAGTAGATAATAGAGCAAAAAAATGTGGAACAATTATTGGAACTTCCAGAGTTAAACTTAATACTATTCCCGATGGATTTGATAAAGTTAAAGAAAATTTAAAAAAAGCTGGTATTGAAATACTTATAGGTTCAGGAGGTGATGATACTTCACTAGTTTTAGAAGAATTGTCCAATCATGGATTTAAAGTTGTTTGGGTTCCAAAAACTATGGATCTTGATATTTTACCTTATTCTGTTGGGGGTTCTTCTGCAATAAATAAAATTGCAGATAGTGTTTATGAACTTAGGACAACTGCAAGATCTCATGATAGAATTATGGTTGTAGAAGTATTTGGTCGATATGTTGGTCATACTGCTTTGTATGGTGGTGTTGCAGGTCAAGCTGATATGATTTTAATTCCTGAAATTCCTGTTGATATTGATTTTATGTATAATGAAATATTGAAAAAATATAAAGAAAGAATCGAAAATTCTAGATTTAGAAAAGGTTGGTATATGATTGTAGTTTCTGAAGGGATAAAAGATTTAAGAACTGGTGATTATATTACAGCTTCAAAGGAGATGGATCATTTTGGACATGTACAATTAGGTGGAGCAGGAGAATATATAACTCATATTATTAAAACAAAATTAAAACAGGATGACAGTATAAAGCAATTTCTTAAAAAATATGGTTTATTTATTGAAGGTGTTAGAGAAGTTCCTAATGTTAGATCCGTTAATCTTGGGCATACCATAAGATCTGGAATTTCAGATGCATATGATGCAACCCAAGGTCAAAAATTGGGTACAGCAGCAGTTGAACTTGTAAAAAGAGAACTTTTTGGATATGGAGTGGCAGATGTAGAAGCAGACAAAATTGATATAATTCCAATAGGTGAATTAAGAAAACAAAGAGCTGTAAATATGGAAACAGTTGCTTTATATGAAAAAATGGGATATTCATTTGGACGAAAAGCTGTAGAATATAAACCAGAAATTAGAAAAATTTCTCCAAAAGAATTAAGACGAATTTTTTAATTATTGTTTTTTATAAATTAATAGATGGAAAAATTAAAATCAAATAAATAATGTAAAATTAATACTAATAATAAAAAATAGATATTATAATGATAAGAAATTGATAATAACTAAATAAAATTAAATTAAATTAAATAAATGTGAATTAAATAAAAAAATATTTAAAATAAATAAGTAAAAAAATGATGGAAAATATAAAAAATTATTTCTATAAATAATAAACAAAAAAATAAATAGAAAAAATAATAAAAAATATAAAATATAAAATATTAAATATAAAATATTAAATATTAAAAAAAAATTATTTTTATTTTGGAGATGTTTATGATAAAAAAAGGGACATGGGTTAAAATAGAAAAGGTTCTACTTAAACCCCAACAGAGAGCTTCTCATCTACCAGAAGAAACAAAAAAAGTACCATATATTATGCATATATGTGGATATCTTGTTGAAGATGCAAATCTAGGTGAAGAGGTTACTATAAAAACAAAGATTTGTAGAACACACAAAGGAAAACTTATTGAAGTAAACCCTTCATTTAAACATAATTTTGGAACTACTATACCAGAACTTATAGACATAAATATATCTTTGAGAAAAGAACTGCAAGAGTTAGGAGAAAAAAATGGATAAAAGTTATGATAGTGTAATGAAAAGAAAAAATGATATAATGAAAAAAGCTTTAGGTTTGGATTATTCAAAGTATGAATATGGTAGTATAGCATTTGATTATGAGCAGATGATGAATGATGTTGGATTTTCAATTCATGAAGTTGCTTCAATACAAAATAATGTAAAAGTTGGAAATACCCCTTTATATTATCTTTCTAATATTACAAAACTTGTAAGAAAATATGCACCAAAAGGAAAAGGTGCAAAAATTTATTTAAAAGATGAAGCAGCAAATGCATCAGGTTCCTTTAAAGCTAGAAGAGCAGCATTATCTGTTTTTAAAGCAAAACAATTAGGGTATGAAGGTGTTATTGCAGCAACTTCAGGAAATTATGGAGCTGCTGTTGCTTCTCAAGCTGCTATGAGAGGATTAAAATGTATTATTATTCAAGAAGTTTTTGACTCAAAATATAAAGAACAACCTGAAATTGTAGAAAAAGCTAGAAAATGTGATGCTTATGGTGCTGAAGTTATAATGTGTTCTGTAGGACCTGAATTATTTTATACTCTTCTTCTAACTTTAGAAGAAACTGGGTATTTTAATGCTTCTTTATACACACCATTTGGTATCGCAGGGGTTGAAACTTTAGGATATGAATTAATTCAACAAATAAGAAAAGTTGAAGATAGAGATCCTGATGCTGTTGTTATCACTCATGCAGGTGGAGGCAATTTAACAGGAACAGCCAGAGGTATATTGAAGGCAAAAGCTGAAACAAATGAAAAAAATTTTACAGAAATTGTAGGTTGCTCTGTTGATTTAACAGGTTTACATATGGCATCAGATATTGATTTTAATAGAAAATCTTTTACAACAGGGCATACCGGTTTTGGTGTGCCTTTTGCAACATGGCCTGATAGAACTGATACACCTCGAAATGCAGCAAGACCTTTAAGATATATGGATAAATACATTACTGTTACTCAGGGTGAAGTTTTTTATGCAACAGAGATGTTAGCAGCATTGGAAGGATTGGAAAGGGGACCTGCAGGTAATACATCATTAGCAGGTGCAATTAATTTAGCTATGCAAATGGACCAGGATCAAATAATTGTTGTTCAAGAAACAGAATATACCGGTGCTGGAAAACATCCTCAACCACAGCTTACATTTGCTAAAGAGAATGGGATAGAAATATTAAGGGGAGACCCTAGAAAATCCATAAATGGTAAAAATATTATTTTACCAGAAAATTTATCTGATTTTTATTATAATGAATTATCAATGGAAAAGTTGAAAATTTCTTATTTGAGAAATCTTATTAATCATTATCCTAATGTTAGATTAGGTGAAGAGGATTTTGAATTTCTTGAAAATGATATTTATGCTGATGGTAAATGGATAAAGGATAATTTGTTTAAGATACTTTCTGAATTAAAAAAATCAAAGGAGTCAAAATAATGAATTCAAGACTAGAAAGACAAGATGATTTTGAAAAAAGAAGGGAACATTTAAAAAATTTAACAGATGAACAGTTGAAAAAAAGATTCTGGGAATTAACTGATAAAATTGTACAACCAATGATTGAAATGGCAAAAAAATATACTTCACCTTCAATAGAAAGGTCTGTTTTATTAAGAATGGGGTTTAATTCTATTGAAGCAAAAAAAATTGTAGAAATAATTACGAAAAATGAATTATTAGGACATGGAGCAGGAAATATTGTTTTAAAAGTAGCAAAAAAAGAAAATATTAATTATAAAGAAGCAGGATTAAAAATAATAGAAGGTTATGATATTCAAAGTTTATATAGTTAGCGTATTATGTAGTTTATCTATATTTTGTTTATAGATAGACTTATGTTTTAATTAAAATTATTGTTATATTGCAATAAAAATAGTTTTTATGTGTAAGATAAAAAATAAACTAACCTTTGAAAAAAATAAATATAAATTAAATAACTAATTTTATTAATAGGAGAAATTATATGAAATTGGATCCTAAAAAAAAGCTTGATTTTAAAGAGATTTTAAAAGATTTAAAAGATTATAGAGCAAATAAAAGGGGTTGGGTATGGAGAGATAACCCTGATTCAATAAAATATAGAGAACATACATATTTTGATCATTCCTCTCCCTTAAAACAATCAGTTCCTTTACCTGCAGCTAAATATTTTGATAATATAGATCCTCAACCTAAACCTGTAATTACAACAGAAATAGCTTCAGGAAGATTTGAAGATGATATTAGAAGAATGAGAATGGCTGCATGGCATGGTGCAGACCACATTATGGTAATTAGAACTACAGGGCAATCTCATATTGATGGATTAATTGAAGGGACACCTGAAGGAGTTGGTGGTGTTCCTATAACAAGAAAACAGGTTAGAGCTACTAGAAAAGCTTTAGATTGGATAGAAGAAGAGGTTGGAAGACCTATAAATTTTCATTCTTATGTTTCAGGGGTAGCTGGTCCTGAAATTGCTGTAATGTTTGCTGAAGAAGGAATTGCTGGTGCTCATCAAGATCCTCAATATAATGTTCTTTATAGAAATATTAATATGTATAGGTCTTTTGTAGATGCTGCTGAAGCTAAAAAAATAATGGCTGATGCTAAAATTTTTCAAATAGATGGAGCACATAATGCTAATGCAACTGCTAAAAAAGCATGGAAAGTTAGACCAGAACTTATGGTACAGCATGCAATTAATAGTTTATTTTCTGTAAAAGCAGGAATGGAACCAGAAAATATTGGATTGTCTACAGTTCCACCTACAGCACCACCTGCTCCAAAATTATGGTATGATTTACCATATGCAGTAGCATTAAGAGATATTTTCTCTGATTATAAATTTAGAGCACAACAAAATACCAGATATGTTGAATCAGATACAGATGAAGCTCAAATAACCCATGTTATAGATACTCTTATTTCAGCGTTAACTTCTTCGGATTTACAATCTACCATTACACCTGATGAAGGTAGAAATGTTCCATGGCATCAAAACAATATCAGGGCTGTAGACGGTACAAAACAGGTTTTTAATGCACTTGATGGAATAAAAAAACTTGTAAAACTTGATATGGATGGACCATTAGGTGATATTGTTAGAGAATTAAAAGAAAGAGCTGTTCTATTTTTAGAAGAGATAGTTGAAATTGGTGGATATTTTGAAGCTGTTTCAAGAGGTTATTTTGTTGATTCTGGTAATTATCCAGAAAGAAATGGTGAT
Source organism: Exilispira thermophila (assembly GCF_055389015.1). Classification (NCBI taxonomy): domain Bacteria; kingdom Pseudomonadati; phylum Spirochaetota; class Spirochaetia; order Spirochaetales; genus Exilispira; species Exilispira thermophila. Next base: position 525,328 of record NZ_AP042476.1, read on the forward strand.
GGTATAGTTAGAGACAAAGATGGTGGAGTAGCAGCTGGTACAATTGTTGAAAGAGAAAGTGATTATTTTGCACCAGTTTGTTCTCATTTTGGGATTAACAATATACCTGAAGATTTAAACAAACCATGTGATGCTATTGATGGGTGTACTTTATGTAAACCTGAGAAAATTTCATATATCGATGAACTTGATCCAGAAGATAATGTTGAAAAGAGAATGAAAAAATATTTTGAGGATGAGGAAAAAGGGATTATCAGACCAGAAGTAGAATGGCATGGGGATGGTATTGTTACTGTTGAAATGGTTATCCCTACTTTTGAAGAAGCAGCTGAAATTGCAGCTTTAGAAATTGCAAAAAAAATGACTTTAGAAAATCCAGAAATAATTCATAAAAGAGTATTACATCCAGCTGAAGGTACATTATTCCTGGTTAAAGGAAGAATCCCTCATTATGTTAAACTTCAAGATATAAAAATTCCTGAAAAAGAAAAGTATTTATCTGATGATGAGATTGAAGAATTTGTAAAGAAAAATGAGTTAAAAGTTGTTGGTGCAACAGTTGGAGAAGATGAACATTCAGTTGGATTACAGGAAATTCTTGATATTAAACATGGTGGTATTGAAAAATGGGGTTTTAAGTGTTATTACCTTGGAACTTCTGTACCAGTTGAAAAGCTTGTTGATGCAGCAATTGAAACAGGTGCATGTGCAATATTAGCTTCTACTATTATTACACATGGAGAGATACATAAAATAAATATGAGAAAATTGGATCAAGTTTGTAGAGAAAAAGGGGTAAGAGATAAAATTATATTAATTGCTGGCGGGACTCAGGTAAACAATCAGATGGCAGTCGAAAATGGTATGGATGCAGGTTTTGGTAGAGGAACACATGGTATTGATGTAGCTAATTTTATTGTAAAAAAACTTAAAGGTTTAAAATAGATATTTGAATCATTTATTTTAATTTTATGTTATTTAAATAAAACTTTATATTATTTAATTTAATTTTTATATTTTTTAAATTAAACTTTATATTATTTGAATTATAAGTTATTAATTTTACTTTTCTTAAAATAAATAAAAATAGGAATTATTTGAGATGGTTTATATTGATAAAGATCTATGTAGAAATTGTAAAATGTGTATTAGGGCTTGTAGTTTAAAAGCAATTATTTTAAAAGACGGATTTGTTGATATAGATCAAAATAAATGTAAGAATTGTGGGATATGCATCATGGCATGTCCCTTTAATGCTATAAAGATGGAGTAAATTTGTTAGAATATTCAAACATTCAAAAGTTAATCAAATTTATAAATTTATGTTTTAAAGAACAAAGAAAAGAATATAGTTCATTAAAATCTAAATTAATCAATAATAATATTAATACAATTTATAATCAAGATAAAACTTATAAATATAATAATATAGAAAGAATTAGCAATAGTTTAAATAACTCTTTTTTTGTTTTGTTAGAAGGAAAAAATGTTATTGAAGAAGCTTTAAAAAATAATGTATTGATCCTTATCCTTTTTGTAGATAAAAGTAAGTATAATACAGAAAGTTTTATTAACTTAAAGAACTCTTTTTTACATCAGGAAACTAAATTTGATCTAAGTAATATCATTGATAAAGCATTGGATAATATTTTAATTAATAGAAAGAATAATGAGAATTATAATATTAGTTGTATAAATTTTTTAAAAATATTAAAAAAATTGAATTATCAAAAAAATAGAATTATTTCAGTTGATCAGGAGATACTTTCCAAAATTTCTTCCACAAAAACACCTTATCCATTTATTGGTGTTGGAGTTTTACCAGAAAAGTTTAGTAATTTTTATTCTATTAATTCTTTACTGATTAAAAATAAAAATGATTATTTATTAAATCTGGAATCTGATCAAAAATTTATATTGCTAGAAAATATACAGGATCCAGGAAATTTAGGGACAATCATTAGAACATCTGTTGCTTTTGGATTTAAAAATATTTTATTAATTGGTGATACAGTTTTTCAATTTTCCCCAAAAGTTATTAGAGGATCAGCAGGAAATATATTTTCTCTTAACTCCATAAATTCTATAAACTATAATAATTTAGAACTTTTTAAAACTATGGGATATACGCTTATAGGATTGTCTTCACATTCTAATATTTCTATTAATGAGTTATTGAGACAGGGTGATTTTAATAATAATTACAAAATAAATCCAAAGGGAAATAATAATCATGTTTTTGATTTAAAAGAAAAAGAAAATTTTAATGCTAAAAGTTTATTAAGAAAAGTTATATTTTGTTTTGGTAATGAGGGAAAAGGAATTACTGAAAAATTCAAAAATTATATTGATATTTTTGTTAAAATACCTATTGAAAATGAAGTAGAATCACTTAACTTATCTATATCTGTATCAATTATTGAGTATTTTTATTATATACTTTTTAATCAATTATAATATTATGAATAATTAATTTTTTCTTAATTTGATTTTTTTGTTTTTAATTAAAAATGTTTCTAAATAAACACAAATAAATACAAGAGTAAAGGATTTATGAAAAAAAATAAAACTAAAATAAAAGTATGGAAATGGTTTCATAAATTATTAAGATATACATTACAACCAATTCTTTTTAAAATGTTTAATATAGAAGGGGATTATGAAGCTATTAAAAATTTAAAACCTCCTTTTATTGTTTTAGGTAATCATACAAATTATTGGGACCCATTTTTAGTTTCTATATTTATTAAACCTCCTATTTATTTTGTTGCTTCTGATGAAAATTTTAGAAGATTCTGGCTCAATATTGTAATGAAAATATTAGGTGCAATTCCGAAAACTAAATTTGTATCAGATTTAGAAACAGTGAAAACTTTGGTTAGACTTAAGGAAAGAGGGGAAGTTATAGGGATATTTCCTGAAGGAGCAAGGACTTGGGATGGAAAACCTTTGCCTATTATTAAATCTACTTCAAAATTGATAAAACTTTTAAAAATACCTGTAGTAACTGTTATTGTTAAAGGTGGGTATTTATCTTTTCCTCGATGGGCAAAAAAAACAAGAAAAGGGAAAATGATTATTAGTTATAAAATTTCTCTTACAAAGGATGAAAGTAAATCATATTCTGTAGAAAAAATACACAAAATTATATCAAAAGATCTTAATTCTAATGATTATGATTTTCAAAAAGAGAATAAGATAAAATATAAAGGAAAAGACCTTGCTGAATATTTAGAACTACTTTTATTTGTTTGTCCATCCTGTAAAAATATCAGTACTTTAGAGAGTGAAAAAAATATTTTTTATTGTAAAAATTGTAATTTAAAAACAAAATATACAGAAGAAGGATATTTGAAATTTATCTCAAAACATAATGACTTTAATACTAAAAAATTTGAAAATCCTCAATATTGGAATGAATGGCAAATAAAATATTTAAAAGAGTATTTTAAGTCTAAACTAAAAAATAAGCATAAAAACAAAATATTATTAATAGATAAAAATGTAATTATGTTTACCAGTAAAAAAGCTAAACCTTTGCAAAAAGTAAATGTTGGAAACTTGATTTTAAATGAAGAAGGAATTATTTTTAGTACAATGAGGATGAAAAATTTTCATTTTAATTTAGATAGGATTTATGGTGAAAATGTTCAAAGAAGTACTAAATTTGAATTTTATTATAATAATAAATTACATAGATTTCATTTTTTAAATAAAAGGATTTCTGCTTACAAATGGGTAAAATCTATAAAGATATTAAAAGAACTTAATAATATTAAAACTCCAGATATGTACTAAAAATTTTATACTTATACAATTTGAATATAGTTTTAATAATAAATTTGTTTTAAAAGAAACCCCTTTATGAGTGTATAAAAAATATACAAGTGTAAATATAATACTCGTTTATATTTTCTTGCTTTTTACCATTACATTATAGTAAATAATATTTCTCATTTATATTTAATAACAATTAATAAATCTCATACACTTTTTTATAATATTCAATTTATTTAATGGTATATTTTTACTATTTAAATTTAAATCAAAAATATAACAATAATCTAAATCAAAAACTAAAATAAATTATAATAAATTATTGAAAAAACAAATAATTATAGATATAAACATCAATATATATTATTAAATAAGTCTAAAAGCAATCATATATTAATAATAGTTATTGACTTATTTGAATTATAAATTATAATAGATTTGTATGAATATTTTCTTTTTATCTAAATATTTGGTAAAAGGAGAATAAAAATGTTAACAAAATATATTATCATTTTTTTCCTGATTTTATTTTCAACAGTATTTTTGTCTAATGAAATGAAAGCAAATGAAATAGATTATCCTATTTCTGTAAATTTAGTAATCCCCATTCTTTCAAATTTATCTCAAGAATCACTTAAAAGTATTTTATTTAATATGGATTTTGTATTCCTGTATCAATTAAATTCTTTTTTACGACTTGGCTTATATGCAGATTTAATGTCTGGAATAACTACAATATTAAGTTCTTTTGAAGCATTGTTTTGGATTTTATTATTTCCAATATCTTTTCCTTTAGATAAAGCTGGAATATGGACATTTCCTGAATTTCAGGAAACTGTTTTAGATTATCATTTTGGAATTTTTTTTAATACCAAAATTACAAATATTAATAATCTGGAATTGGACTTTATTTGTAAAATAGGATATGGAATTTTTATATGTGACTTAATGAATTATGATAATAGCAATACATTTTTTGTAATCCCGAAAATAATCCTTAAATTCCCATTATTAAAAGGTGGTGGGATTGGGATTAACATAGGGTATCAATTCAATGTAATTGCACAAGGCATTTATAAAGGACAAATATATTACTTTCCACAAGCAGGTTTATATTTTTATTTCAATAATATATAATAGGTGATATTATCTTTAAACATACAATATATCCTTTATGTAAGGATTGTTTTCTTTCAGTTTAGTTAACCAATAATTGAATAGAAAATCTTCTTAATAATATTTATTAATGTGTTAAAAATATCTATTTTTTAATATTTTTTTGAAATTAAATCTTCACTCTAAAATTATTCAGTTAATAAAGGATAAAGTTATTTAAAAATGTGATTTACCACTTATAAATAATTTATTCTTATGTTAAAATTTTAATATATGGGAGTAGTATCATATAATTTAATTGGCATAATATTTGCTATACTATTAAGGAGAAATTAAAAAAAATATCAAAATGGAGGTATAAATGTTAAATTTTGATAGAATGACACAACTTGCAATTGATGCAATTAATAATGGATTTAATGAAGCAGTCTTGAGGGGAAACCCAGAAGTTAACGAAGCTCATATCCTTTTTGGAATTCTGGAAAGTGAGGACAATCTTTTTAAAGATTACTTAAAACAAAAAGGTATTGATCTAAATTTTTTTAAAGATCAAGTTTTAAAAATATTGGATACTTTTCCAAAGGTAAGTGGTTCAAATCAAGTTGTTCCATCAGCAAGTTTACAAAAAGTATTTGCTATAGCTGATAATGAAGCAAAAAAATTAGGTGATTCTTATGTTGCAATTGAACATTTGTTATATGGTATTGCTAAAGATGGATATCAAGTTAAACAGCTTCTTAATAATGCAGGAATTACCTATAATGAATTAAGTAGTTATTATAGAAAAGTGAGAAATGGAGAAAAAATTGATACAATGGATTCAGATAGAAATTTAAAAGTACTGGAAAGTTTTACAATTGATCTTACAAAACTAGCATATGATAAAAAATTGGATCCAGTAATTGGTAGAGAAGAAGAGATTAGAAGAATAATACAAATATTATCCAGAAGAACAAAAAACAATCCAGTGTTAATAGGAGAACCAGGAGTTGGTAAAACTGCTATTGTTGAAGGAGTTGCTCAGAGAATTGCTGATGGGGATGTTCCACAATCTTTAAAAGGGAAAAAAATTTTATCTCTGGATATTTCTGGAATGCTTGCTGGTACAAAATTTAGAGGTGAATTTGAAGAGCGAATGAAGAAATTATTAAAAGCTGTTGAAAAAGCGGAAGGTAATATAATTTTGTTTATTGATGAAATACACCTTTTAATTGGAGCTGGAAAAGCTGAAGGAACAGTTGACGCTGCTAATATGTTAAAACCTGCTTTAGCTAGAGGGCAATTGCATTGTATAGGTGCAACAACTTTAGATGAATACAGGAAATATATTGAAAAGGATGCTGCTCTTGAAAGAAGGTTTCAACCTCTAATTGTAAAAGAACCTGATGTACAGGATACAATTGCAATTTTAAGGGGAATTAAAGAACGATATGAACTTCATCATGGTATAAGAATAACTGATAAGGCTGTAGTTGCTGCTGCAACACTATCTGAGAGATACATTACTGATAGATTTTTACCAGATAAAGCAATTGATCTAATTGATGAAGCAGCATCAAGATTAAGAGTACAACTTGAATCAGTACCTGAAATAATTGATAAAAAACAAAGAGATTTAATTAGACTTGAGATTGAAAAACAAGCATTGGTTAAGGAAACAGATGAGCAATCAAAACAGAGATTACAAAAAGTTGAATCATTAATAGAAAAAGTAAAAGGAGAGATTAATAATTTAAAAGAAAATTGGAATCAAGAGAAAAATGTTGTAGCTAATATTTCAAAATTAAAAGAACAAATAGAAAGTTTAAAAAAAGAAGCAGAAATTGCTCAGAGAAATGGAAATTTTGATAAAGTAGCAGAAATCAGATATGGTAAAATACCAGAATTAGAAAAACAATTAGAGCAGTTAATTGAAAAATCTAAAAAGAGTCAGGAATTTTTGAAAAAAGAAGTTGATGAAGATGATATTGCATTGATTGTTTCTTCCTGGACAGGAATTCCTGTTACAAAGCTTATGGAATCAGAAAGAAATAAACTTTTAAATATAGAAAAAGAATTGAAAAAGTATGTAGTTGGACAGGATCATGCTTTAGCAGTATTAGCTGAAGCTATAAGAAGAAACAAAGCAGGTTTATCGGATTTAACAAAACCAATTGGGTCATTTTTATTTTTAGGACCAACAGGTGTTGGAAAAACTGAAACTGCAAAAACTTTAGCAAAATTTCTGTTTGATTCAGAAAAGTCTTTGATTCGACTTGACATGAGTGAATATATGGAAAAACATTCTATTTCTAAAATTATTGGAGCACCTCCAGGTTATGTTGGATATGATGAAGGTGGAAGTTTAACTGAATCTGTAAGAAGGAATCCTTATTCTGTAATTTTATTAGATGAAATAGAAAAAGCTCATCCTGATGTATTTCACCTTCTTTTACAAATTCTTGATGATGGGAGATTAACAGATTCCCATGGAAGAGTAATAAATTTTAAAAATACAATTATTATAATGACTTCAAATATTGGTAGTGATATTATTTTAAACCATCAAGGTAATATAAAAGAAATTGAAGGGAAATTACATGAATTATTATTACAGTATTTTAGACCGGAATTTTTGAATAGGATTGATGAAATATTGATTTTTAATAAATTAGATTCTAAAGTTGCAAAAGATATTGTAAATATTCAAATAAATTTATTAAATAATAGATTAAAAGATAAACAAAATAAAATAGAATTAACAACAAAAGCAATTGAAAAAATTGTTAAGGAAGGTTTTGTTAAAGAGTATGGTGCAAGACCATTGAAAAGATATATTCAATCTAAAATTGAAAACAACCTTGCTAAAATGATTTTAAAAGGGGATGTAGTAGAAAAAGATGTGATCGTAGTAGATGTTAATGAAAAAAATGAATTTACATTTAAAGTAAAAAGGGGATAATATCCCCTTTTTTTTATTAAATATTGTATTTAAGCATTCCTAATTATGTTGTGTAAATTAAAATAAAAAAATTAAGTTTTTTAAATTTGTTTTGTAATTTAATACTAATAACAATATTTAGAAAAAAAATTGACAATTTAATTTTTATTTATAAATTAAATTCAGTTTGTAGAGTATGTGATTCAAGTATTATCCTATAATTATTATTAATAAGTTTTACTTTCAAAGTTAATTAATTTTTATTTATCTTTTTTAATTCTAAAATTAACTCTGTATTTTTTGTAATACTAATTATTAAAAAGTTTATTATAATGCAATATTATAAGTTATTTAATTTATATTTTTTAAAAAATAATTTAATTAAATATAATAACTAAATAAATATTGGTTTGATTATTATAAAAAGTAATCTTATCCATTTGAAAAGAGGTATAAAATGAAATTAAGAAATAAGATGTTCTTAGTGATTTTTATAATATTACTTTTAATTTGTTTATCTATTTATTCTATTTTATTGATTATAGAAAGATATAATCTAATTAATAACAACTTATTTAATTTGTCTGAATTTGTATCAACATTGAATTTTAATAATAAAGAACTTTATAATTTTTATCAAAATCCAGATAAAACATTTATAAGCAAAAACAATGAAAATTATCAAAAGATGAAAAATATTTTAATTCTTTTGATAAAAAATACCAATACAAAAGAATTAAAAGATAATTACAAAAAAATTGCAGTGAAATTAATGGACTATTATAGTGTTATTTTAGTTATTTATAATACTTATTATGATATAGGGTTTGAAAGTAATTCAGGTAGAACTAAAATACTTGATAAAGATTTTCAAAACTTAATAGAGAGTGTGAAAAATGTTAAATTCAATTCTAATATTAAAATGAAAATTATTGAAAATCTTTATGTTTTAGAAGATATTGGAAAAGAGTATTTACTATATAATAAACAAAAATATATAGATTTGTTTAATCAAAATTTTAAAGAAATTTTAATTGAAATTGATAAATTGAATAATTCTAAGATAATTAATTTAGCTAATTCATTTAAAAGAGATTTTGAAAAAATTATTCAACTTAATGAAAGTATTAATAAAAATAAAAAATCTTTAGAGAAATTAAGTGGTGATATAAATCTTTTATTAACACAAATTAGTGAAACTCATAAAAAACATTTAAAAAAAGTTTCTTATGAAATGAAAATATATCTTGGTATTATAGCTTTGTTATTCTCAATTATAATTGCTTTTTTATTATTAAAAAGTATAAATGGAATAATTTCACCTGTAATTTCTCTTTCCAATTTTTTAAAAACATTATCTAATGGTGATTTCAGAGAAGAGATAAAAATAAAAAAAAGCAGAGATGAAATTGGACTTCTTGTTAATTCTTTAAATCATACTGTAACAAATTTAAAAAATTTAATTTTTAAAATAATTAAGATATCTGAAAAATTAAGAGATTCAAATAAGTTTTTAATTCAAAAGATGGATGATTCCAAAAAATCAACAAATGATATAACTAATACTTTAAAAAATACCATGAAAAGTATTGAAAATCAAAATGAGATTATAAAACAAACTTATTCAAATACAAACAAATTTATTCAAAAAATAATAAAATTAAACAATGTAATTCAAAATCAATCAGCTAATATTACTGAATCGTCTGCTGCAATTGAGCAGATGGTACAGAATATAAATTCTGTTTTTGAAAATATAGACCAAACTGTTAATGTAGTAGAAAATCTTAAAAATAATTCTGTTGAAGGAAAAGAAAAGTTATCCAATGTAGATAAACTTATTAATGAGATTTTTAGAAGTTCAGAATCATTAATTGAAGCCAATAAAGTAATTTCAACTATTGCATCTAAAACAAATCTGCTTGCAATGAATGCAGCAATTGAGGCTGCTCATGCAGGTGATTCTGGTAGAGGATTTTCTGTTGTTGCTGATGAGATAAGAAAGCTATCAGAAACATCATCAAATCAAACTAAAGATATTGACAAAAATTTAAAAGAGATAAAAAATTTAATTAATATTGTAGTTGATTCTTCAAAAGTATCTATTAAAGCTTTTGATGAAATATATAATATGATAGATGCAGTTTTGAATAGTATCACAAATATTAAGTTAGCAATGAAAGAGCAAAGTGAAGGAAGCAAACAGATATTAGATGCATTAAAAAATATGATGGAAATGACAAAAAAAGTTGAAATAGAATCTAATGGAATGGTAAATGAAAGTGAAGAAACTGGTAAAATTTTAAACAAATTAATTGAAACTAATAAGAAAACTAATGATGAAATTGAAAAGATTAATAGGGAAGTTGATTTTATTAATAGCATTATTCTGGATATTAAAAAGTTTGGAGATAAAAATACCTTGCAAATAGAAGATTTAATTCAAAATGTGAATAAATTTAAAATAGAGAAAAGTTATAAAAATAAAACTAACCTTGTAGAATATCATGAAAAAAAATAAAATGTTTTATTAATGAAGCTTTTAAAAATAAATTAATCTAGAAAATTTTTTCCCACACAGTTTTTTTGTTATTTGTAGATTTAAATTTCATTTTTTTTAGATATCTAATATGAGCAGGATTATAAGTTTTTATAAAAATTTTCTTTGCATTGATTTTTGAGAATATATTTCGATTTTCAAGAAAAAGGTATTTTCCAATTTTAAAATCTCTATATTCTGGGGTTACATAGTCAAGTCTTATTTCATATTCATTAATTTCATATTTATTATTTTTATTTTTATCTAAAATTTTATCACTATCAGATTTATCTTTATTCAAATTCATGTTTTTTGCTGATTTTGAAATATTAATTGATAATTTATAATCTTCCTGGTGATTATAATTTTCATAATTAGAAGGTCGTAGTATTAAAAGCCCAGCAGGTTTAAGGTTTCTAAAAAATAAAAGTATTTTATGATATGGTTTTATTTTAAAATCAAAATCAGGGAAAAAAGATTTGATATCCTTTCCATATAATTCAAAAAAAGCATCAATAAATTTTTTAGCAAAATTATTTTTATAATCTGCAAAATAGAATTGAAATTTCTCTTTTTTTGTAAAGTAATCAATTATATAATAAATATCAATTAAAACGATAAAACCATTAACAGAAGCTATAGGAAAAGAATTAATAATAATACCATAAAATGTAAAAAGAATTGCTCCAATAATATTTAATATTCTTAATTTAATAACTGACCTTGACATTAAAGATAATGCAACAATTATTGAAGCAATATATCCGGTAATTTCTATTAAAGTTAAGTTAAACATATTATTCTAATTATATAGTATTTTTATTATACCTTTTTTAGTTCAAATATTAATGTAAACTATTAATACAAACTAATACAATTTTAATTAATATCATTTAATTTATAATAATTATAAAAATGCAATATAAAATAACAATAAATAAAATGTATACCTAAATAATGTTAAAAAATTAATAATAAATAGCAACTAAAAATTTCTTTTTCAACTAAAATACTATTCTTTTTCTTCTCCTGGTAATACTTCATTTTCTTCAACTGAATTATCAGTAGTTTTTTCTATAAGTTTTGATTCTTCTTGAGAAGAAGTGGTTTTAATTTCTTGAATTTTGCTTTCTTCTATTATAAAGGATTGTACAACATCAGCAACAGTATCTATATATTTTTTGGTTTCAAGACTTATTTTTGATATATTTGCAACAGAAGCATTAATTTCATTTGCCCCAAGAGTTATTTCATCAATATTATTTTTAACTTCTGTACTTATATTAGTAAGTTTTTGTATTGCTTGATCAACAACTTCATTACCTTCTTTTAAATCAATTGATGTTTGTTTTACATCTGATGTTGTAGAATTCATATGATTTAGGGCTTCAAGAATTTGTTGACTTCCTTTGCTTTGTTCAATCATAGCTTCCTTAACTTCTTCTACAACAGAATTTACACTTTGAACAAGTTGCATCATATCATTAAATGTGTTTTGAGCATCTGTTGCTGATACTGCAACTTCATCAATAGATTCTTTGATCTTTTTAAGGTTAAATTCTATTTGTTTAGACTGCTCAGCAGAAAGTTCAGCAAGTTTTCTAATTTCATCAGCTACAACAGCAAATCCTCTTCCTGCCTCACCAGCATGAGCAGCTTCAATTGCAGCATTCATGGCTAATAAATTTGTTTTTTCAGAAATTGATGATATCATTTTATTAGCATCCAATAATTTTTCAGATTCATTTGATATGTTTGTTATTTTTTTGACTACAATGTTTAGTTTATCCTTTCCTGTTACAGAAGTTTTGTCAAGTTTTTCAACATAATCACCTGCAATTTCAGCATTTTTAGTTACTGATTGTATATTTGAAACCATTTCTTCAATAGAAGATGATGATTCAGCAATACTTGAAGCCTGTTCTTCAACAGCTTTATTTAAATTACTAATATTTAAAGTAAATTTGTCTATTACGTCTTTTGATTCATTTACACTTTGTTTTTGTACTTCAACTTGATTAAGAGTGTTTTGCAAATTAGAAGTTATTTCATTTACTGCTGATGCAGTTTCTGTCATATTTACATTTAAATCCTGACCATTTACCCTTAAATTTTCAGCTTGTTTTTTTATTGTAACTACAATAGAAGATAATTTATCAATGAATTTATTGAAATTATTTGCAACTTCTTCAAATTCATCTTTAGTTTTAAATTTTAAATGTTGAGTTAGATCTGCTTCTCCAGAGGAAATCTCTTCAAGTCTTCTTTTTAAGTGATTTACAGGTTTAACTACAATATTGTTAATTAATATACTTAATATAATTATTGTAAGAATAAGTGAAATTGTAATTAGAGAAATACTAAATATAATTATTTTGTTTGATTGAGTCGTTGCTTCTTTCCAGTCTAAAACTAACCCAATTTTTAATCCTGCTATTGAAAGGTTTTTGTAAAACACAATTTTATCTTTACCATTTATTTTTACTCTATTATATCCAGTGGTTTTTGATATAAAGTCATTGGCTATATTTTGAATACCATCTTTTGCATTTTTAATATTTAAACCTTTATTAATATATTCATCATCAGGATAAATTATAAATTTCCCATTGTTATTTGTAAGAAAAATATATCCAGTTTTTCCAACTTTATAATTTTTAAAATAAGATTTGATAAAATCAGCTGTCATATCCATAGCTGAAACACCTATAATTTTTCCGGTATCATCTTTAATAGGGTAACTGATTGAAATTACTAAAGCTTTTGTTTTATCAGCACTTATATATGGTTCTGTAAAATAAAGTCCATCATTTTTAACAGCACCAACATACCATGGTCTTTTTGTTGCATCATAGTCAGAAGGGATTCCTAATTCCAGGCAAGAATAAACAGTTTTAGTAATAGGAGACCCAACATATATGTACTGAATATCTTTATCAAAATTAACCATGTTTTTAATTGTTTTTATATAAGGTTGAAATTCAGGAGTTGAAAGATATTTTTTTTCATCTCTTGTATTGGCTTTTGTCACAATGAGCTTTGCTTCTTCTGATTGAGAAAGATCAATAACTGCACGAGCTTTTTCTTTAAAAAAAGAAGTAATTTTTTCATCAATTCTTTGTAAATCAAGAGTTTCATAATTTATTATCTGGTTTGTTAAATTATCTTTAAATGTCTTTATTAAATAAAAGTTAAAAGCAATTAATATTATCATAGGTATCCCTACAGCAAAAATTAATAATTTGTTTCTTAATTTCATTTTATACTCCTTCAAGAGAAGATATTAATAGTTTTAAATTATATTTATATTTTAATTCATAGAAATAAGTTTGTCAAAAGAAATACTAAATTTTTTTGAAAGTAATTTATAAATGAATAAATAAAATTATATGTGCTAAAAATTTAAAAATTTTTAAAGGATTATATTAGCAATACTATATAAATTAGTTATAATTATAAAATTATAACTAATTTTGGTTTAAATTTAAAAAAAAATAAAAAGGATAAACTTACTTTTTTATAAATAATTTTTTATAAAAAACCAGATGGATAACTATGCTTATCCATCTGGAATTATTATTTATTATTTAAAATTATTGTATTTTTAAAATTAAAAGTAAATTTAGTATAAATTATTATTTTACTGACATGCTTAATTATAGTTTTCTTTCAATTTCTTTAACAATCTGTGTAAGCTCTTCAAGAATTTGTGGATAAAATTTTGAATATCTATTTTTAATTTCATTTTTAAAATTTTCATCAGTAATAGATGAAAAGTTAATTAAAATATTTAAATAAGCACCTTGAAGAGCAGCAATTAACATTAAAGCAGACACTGCTGCATCAGAAATAGCATTTTTGTTTCCAATTTCTGCAATCCTTTTTATTAGAGGTAAAAGTTGTTCTGAAAGTTCCATCATTTCTAATGGTGATAAAGCAGCATTTTTTATAGCTTTTTCAATAGAAATTTTTCTCTTTTCTTTATCCTCTTCAGTTTTTTTTGGCATTTTAAAAGCTGCCATATAATTATTGAATACTTCAGTATCTTTATTAATTAAATTCAAAAATTGTTTCTTTAATGATTGAGCTTTAATTCCAATTTCTTCGGCTTCATCCCAGAAATCCTTATAATTTTTTTTCTTATAAGTTAAATTTGCTACCATAGAAACTAAAGAGGAAGATATTGCAGCTGATAATGCTGCTACTGAACCACCCCCTGGTGCAGGAGAATTAGAAGCGAGTTCATCCATAAAGTCTTCAATAGTAAGATTTGTAAGATTGTTTGTATTCTTAATTCTATATTCAATAATTTTTTTATCGGGATCAAATTTTGTAACATCGTTTAATCCAAGTGAATAAATAGCAATGTCAATTAATTCTTTTTCAGAAACAGCAGTTGATCCTCCCTGTTTTTTTAGATAAAATTTACCTGCTTCAATTATTGCCTGTAATGGAACCAGTCCTACAATTTCAGAACCTGTTATTCTAACTCCTAATTTTTGTGCTTCTTCAATTGCTGCTTCAAAAGCATGATGCATATTTGTAATTTTAAAGTTTGTAAGGTTAATAGAAATTTGAGCCCTTTTATAATCATCAACATACCAACCAATAGCTTTACAATATTTAAGTTTTCCTGGTACCTGTACTTTATTTCCATCTTTATCTTTTACAATTTTCCCTTTCTCTCTAATTTCTTTTGCAATTTTGGTTGCTAATTTTTTATCTTTTGAATTTAAATTGATGTTATATGCAATCAAAAATTCTCTAGCACCTATAACTGTTGCACCAGTTTTAGCTATTTTTTCATTAAATTTGTCTGGTCCAAAATCAGGTTTCCATTCAGGATCTTTTAGTTTATTTTCCAGTCCTTCATATTCTCCTACTCTGATATTAGCAAGATTTTTTCTTTCTTCTTTAGAAGCTGCATTTTCATAAAGATAAACAGGGATTCCTAATTCTTTTCCAACCCTTTGTCCAAGTTTTTTAGCTAGTTCTACACATTCTTCCATTGTTACTTCAGATACTGGAATAAATGGACAAACATCGCAAGCTCCAATTCTTGGATGAGCACCTTTATGTTTTTTCATATCAATAAGTGTAGTGCCAACTTTTATTGCATTAAATGCTGCTTCTAAAATCTTATCAGGTTCACCTACAAAAGTAAAAACAGTTCTATTTGTATCTTCTCCAGGGTCGACATCAAGTAAATTAACTCCATCAGTTTGTTCAATGGTTGCAGCTATCTTTTGAATTATATTTTTATCTTTTCCTTCAGAAAAATTTGGAACACATTCAACTAATTTCATTTTGAACTCCTAATTTTTTTATTTAGTTTTTAACTTAAAAGTATAATTAAATATTAAATTTTGAATTGTTTTATAATAACAATTAAAAACTAATATAATTAGTTTAGAAAACTTATAATATAAAAAGAGATAATTTCAATAAAAGTTTGGTAAATAGTTAAATAATATTTTTAGTAATTTCTATAATTATTAAAAAACATAAAGATGAAATTGCATATAAATAAAGGTATAAAAAGAAATAAGATTGCACCAGGGAAGAAAAGGAAAAAAGTTTATATTTCAAGATTAAATAGAGGGTTTGTATAAGCGTTTGAAGGCATTTTAATATTTTCTTTAAGTATTAATTTTTTAGAATTGTTTTTGTTTTTTTCAATATCAAAAACAAATTTTGTTATTCCAAAACTACCAGGATCTCTTATTATTATAATTATTTTATTATCTTCAGTTTGATAACAAAATGCATAGGAGTCAGGAGAATCACTTTCAACTTTCATCTTTAATATCTTCAATGCTGTTTCTTTTAAAAAGGCAAAATATTCAGAATTTTTATCATTAAATGGATTTTTTAAATTAAATTCTGCAATAATTTGATCAAAAATTTTTGAAAGTTCAATAGAAAAAAATTCATCAGTTTTACCAGGATAAATTACCTGTGTCCTTAAAAAATTAAATTTTGTTAAAACAGATTCTATATGTTCAATTGTAAATTCAAGAAGTTCTTTACCTTTTTTTGATAATTTAAATTTATTCATTTTTTTCTCCATTTAATGTGAATGATTTGATTATATATCTTTGATAATATATTTTCATAGTAAATAATAAATTAAATTTTTATATCCTATTCTTTTTATATAATTATTTTTTGTATAATATTATATTATTAATTTTACTGGTACTGGTTAAAAATAATTTTATTAAAATTAACTTAATATTTGCTTTAATAACAATAAATAAATTAAAGTTTTTTTATTAATTTGGTTTTCCTTAAAATCATATATCTTGTTAGTCTTTAAAAATAATATTGTTATAATTTTTCTTATTTAAAATGTAATTTGAAAAACTATAATTAACCAATACAAAATATTTTATATTAACATTTTAATTGATAATTTTTCTATGTAAATAGAAAAAGAATTTACAAAAATAAAAAATAATTTAATATTTAAATTACTAACAACTTAAAATAGTTCATATTAAAAAATGTAAAACTAGTATAAAATTTATTTGTAATTTAAACATTATTAAAAAAATATTGAAAATTATGAAAAAATATTTTTTATAATTTTTTTATATAAATATGGAGGAAATTATGAATTTAAAAGAGATTGATAAAATGATAGGAGAAAAAACAATTAAGATTGGCTGGATTGGAACTGGTGTAATGGGGAATCCTATGTGTGAACATTTAATTGATAATGGATATACTTTAAATGTATTTACAAGAACAAAATCTAAAGCTCAAAATTTAATTTCAAAAGGAGCTAAATGGTTTTCTTCTTCAATGGAAGTTGCATTAAATTCGGATATTATTTTTTCAATTGTAAGTTATCCAAAAGATGTTGAAGAAGTTTATTTTGGGGATAAAGGTATTTTTAAAATATTTGAATTGAAAAAGAATGGAAAAAATTTTAATAATGAAATTACAGAAAAAAAAGAAAACACTAATGAAAATAAAAATATCTTAAATCAAGAAATAAATAAAATTTTTATTGATATGAGCACCACAAAACCTTCTTTAGCTGAAAAAATTTATAGTGAAAGTAGAAAGTTTAATAGTTATTCACTTGATGCACCTGTTTCTGGTGGAGATGTTGGTGCTAAAAAAGCTACCTTATCAATTATGGTTGGTGGAGATAAAGAAATTTTTGATACAATTTTACCGCTTTTTAATATATTGGGGAAAAATATTGTTTATCAGGGTCCTGCAGGAAAAGGTCAACACACAAAAATGACAAACCAGATAACAATAGCTGGAACAATGATTGGAGTTTGTGAAGCCTTAATATATGGTCATAAAGCAGGTCTTGATATGGAAACAGTTTTACAATCAATTTCAAAAGGTGCAGCAGGTTGCTGGACTTTAGATAATTATGCTCCAAGAATTTTAAAAAGGGATTTTAACCCTGGTTTTTTTGTGGAACATTTTGTTAAAGATATGGAGATTGCCCTGGATGAAGCAAGACGAATGGAGTTAGCGTTACCTGGTCTTGCACTTGTTCATCAACTTTATGTATCTTTAAAAGCTTTAGGACACAGAAAACTCGGGACTCAAAGTTTATATTTAGCTCTAGAAAAAATTAATAATTTAAACTAGAAAAATGGCATTTTATAGTACTAAATCAAAAAAAAAATTTAATGACATTTTGACTGAATTAAATTTAAACCCTTTTGGTAAAGCTTTATATTTTAATTCTAATTGTAAGCATATAAACAATATGATTAAATATTTTCAAAAAAACTATTCTAAATTAGGATTTAAAGAAATTGAAATAATTAAAAGTAAATATGAAGAAGAAATTTATGAATTTATTGAAAACAGATTGTTAGAGGGATTAAATTATACAAAAGATTTTATAAAAATGCCTCAAAATTGGATTAGATTTGTAGATCTTGCTAATTTTATTTATAATGCTCATAATCTTTTTCCTAAATTAACAATTTACGAATGGGTTAATGTTGGTAAATTTATAATGGATGACTCAACAGTATTATTAATGAAGATTCTTGCTACGACTTTGAGTATAAAAAAATTATTTAAGAGAATTCAGAAGTATAATAATTTAAATAATGATTATACTTTTTTAGAGATGAAAAATATAATTAAAAATAAAGCTATTTTCAACTTTTATTATAATAATGATTGTAATATAATCTCACCAGGAGTAGCGCCTCATTATTTTATTGGAATTCTTATCTTAATACCAATTATTAATGGATTTACATATTCATCATATAAAATGATTTATAACCAGATGAAGCTAGAGAACATTGTTAATATGATTTATAGATTTTTAAAACCAGATCTCCATTTTAAAAATTCAGGAGATTTATATTTTAAAGATATACTTATTGCTAGAAAAATTCATATAAGTAGTTATTTAGATGATTTTGAAATCAAAGATTATTATGAAAAAAATAAATTGTATGAAAAAAATAATTACTACATATATAAAGTTGAAAACGATTTAATTGTTAATAAAATAGTTTATTTAAAAAAAGATGAATTGTTTAATTTCCCTTTTTCCAGATTTGAAATAAATTGGGGTAAAAGGAAATATTTCCAATTTATAAAAAAAATAATAGACATGAAATTTGGTTCCAATGATATTAATACATTTTATGAATATTTAAGAAATGAAAAAAAATTATTTTTTTCTTTTATTAATATTTATAATGAAAAAATAAATGATATTTTATCTTTTAATAATTTAAAAAATATGACTATAAAAGAAATTAGAGTGATGTTTCATAATTTAAATAATATGGTAACAAGTGTAGATAGCTTAAATCAACTTTCAAAATTCAAAATATCAAAATTAAAAAATGAAATTAAAAACAATAAAGATTATGATTTAAATTTATTTAATGATAAAATAAAAAGAGAATTTGAAGAAATAGAGGAATTGATTTCAAAAATTCATGATAGAATTGATATATTTAACAAAATAATTAAAATAAATTATCATAGAATAATAGAAAAAAATCAAAGTAATGATAAAAAACTTGAAGTTAATGAATTTTTAAAAAAGGAAATTAAATATATTGAATTTTCTGAGATATTTAAAGATATTAAATTTGAATTAAATATTGAGAAAAAAAAGTATTTTATAAATATTCCTTATGCAGATTTGTCTCAATATTTATATGAATTAATTAATAATGCTTCAAAAGCTTTAATAAATAATGAAATTAAAAAAATAGAAATAAAATCATATTTAAAAGGTGAATATGTTGTAATTGATGTTAAAGATAATGGGTATGGTATTAGTGAAAATGATATTTATAAAATATTTTTAGGTAAAAAAATAAGAAAAGAAAGAAAAGGTGATAATCTTGGTTTAATCGGTATTAAATCCGGTATTGAAAGATATAATGGATATATTGAAGTTGAATCTTATGAAAATAAATGGACTTCTTTTAGATTATTTATTCCATTATATAATAAAGATTAAATAAATTTAGTATTTATTAACAATATTTGTTATAACAAACAATTTCATCTAGCGATTTTCTTGATGTAGGATATTTTGTTGCTTCTGAATCAGGATACCCAAGGGGGGTTATTGCAACAACATTTATGTTATCAGGAATATTTAATAGTTTTTTAACTTGATCTTGATAAAATGCACCTAACCAACAGGTTCCTGATACTCTTTCTTCAATAGCTTTGCTAACTTCCATATGAACTCCATTTTTATTAATTTAATTAAATTTAAAATGTAGTTATTATTAATCAATGTTAATTTGTTGTTTTAGTCAAATAACAATGTGCATTAATTATGCTATATAATTAAAAACAATAATTAAAATAAATTTTTTAAAAAAAAATATTGACAATATAAAAGAAAAGTATTAAATTGTATTTAGGTATTTAAATACCATAATAATTAAATAAAATGTTTTATTTTCTTTATTAAAAAAATAAAATTAAAAATTAATAAAAATATTATTTTATAAAATCATATAATATAGAAAAAATAATAAAAAAAATTATAAGTTAAAGAAAGAGAATATATAATAAGAAAAGATAATTATGTTAGTAAATATTTCAGAAGCAGCATTATTAGGAATGTATAGTCTTACAGTTTTATATAAAAACAGGGATAACCCTTTACGGGTAAAAGAAATATCTTCAATTTTAGGAGCATCTGAAAATCATGTCTCAAAAATAATGCAAAGATTGCAAAAAGCTGGATGGGTTAATGCAATAAGAGGTCCAAAGGGTGGGTATACAATAAATGGTAACTTAAGTAATATTACAATGCTTGATGTTTATGAACTTTTTGATGGTAAATTAGTAATAAAAAACTGCCCAATGGGAAGAAAAAAATGCCCTTTTACAAAGTGTATTTTTAATCCTGTTATTTCTAAATTTTATATAGAATTTAGAAATTATTTGAAAAATATAAATGCTTCCAATATTGATAAGATTAATTTAAGAAATGATGAAAATAATATATTTTATAAAAAAGATACAAATTTAAAAGAAGGTGATAATTATGAGTTTTATAAAAGAAAATGATATTATTTATAATATTGTAAAGAAATATCCTGAAATCAAGGACACTTTGATAGAAATTTCTCCAAAATTTAAAAAACTTGAAAATCCTCTTATCTTTAATACTGTTGCAAAGTTTACAACAGTTGAAAAGGCTGCATCAATTGGAAAAGTCTATCTTAAAGAAATGTTATATAAATTAAATGAAACAATAGGGAAGGAAGAGGAGTATTTTAATTATGAAAAATCCAGGATTGTTAATATGAAAGATAATTTTTTAAAAAAATCTTTAGAAAATAATAATGAAAAACCTTTATGGATGGATAAAAAAGATAATTTTAAAATACTGGATGTTAGAAATCTGGGACATGATCCTTTTCCTGAGATAACAAATGAAGCAAAAAAACTTAAAACAGGAGAAGGTTTTATATTAATACAAACATTTGAACCATTACCTGTTATCAGTTATTTAGCAAAATCTGGAATAGAACATTATACAGAAAAAATAAAAGAAGATGAGTTTCATGTTTATTTTTATAAAAATTAGAAACTTTTTAAGTAGTTATAATTTTAAATGATTGTTTAAAACAATATCAAAGATAATTTAAATAGATAAAAATAATATATTTTTAAATTGGATAAATATAATATTTCAAAATAAGCGATAAACAATAAAATAAAAACAGTAACAATAATAAAAGAAATAAAATAGGTAAGACAATAAAAGAAATAAAAGATAATAAATAAAAATATATAATAAATATAAAAAAATAAATACAGGAGTTTTGAATGAGAAAAAATTTAGATGTTAGTTCTATTAATAATGCAAAAAATAAAGAAAAATTAAAAGTCATATTAAAAAATTTAAAATCTGAAATTGATAAAACAAAACTTAATAAATTAAAAGAAGAATTTAAGGATATTATAAAAGATGTTGATCCTTTGCTCATTGCTCAGGTAGAACAGGAATTAGTTAATGAAGGTCTCCCAATTGAAGAACTATCTAATGTATGTGACATTCATATGGAATTGTTCAAAGATCAAATAGAGAATCCTGATCTTAAAGTTCCTGAAGATCATCCTATTGCTTCTTTTCAAAGAGATCATAAGGTTATTTTAAAATTGATGAATGAACTTGTTGAATTAGTTAAAAAGGTATCTAAAAAATCTTCTTATGATGAAGGAAAAGAAGAATTAAAAGAGATTGAGATTATAATTAAAAAGCTACTTGAAGCTGAAAACCATAATGTAAGACAGGAAAACACATTGTTTCCAATTCTAGAAAGACATGGAGTTGAACAACCTCCAGCAATTATGTGGATGGAACATACTGATATGAAAAATTTAAAAAAGAAGATGTTGAAGCTTGTCCAGTCAAGAGATGAAAAATGGGATATATTTGTGAAATTACTATATGGAAATGCAATAAGTTTATTGGAACAATTTGGATTTCATACTCAAAAAGAACAAAATATTTTATATTCTATTGCTTTAGAAGTAATTACTGATGAAGAATGGAACGATATTAAAGAAGAATGTGATAATCTTGGCTATTTTGAAGACAAAATTGGAGAGTAATAAATAATTTGCTAAAATAAAAAATAATTTTTAAACGGAGGAATTATAATGAATTTAAAAGATTTACCAGTTGAAGTTGTTGAAGCTATGCTTGATAGTTTAAATATTGATATCTCATTTGTTGATGCACAAGATACTGTAAAGTATTTTAATACACCTAAAAAAGGAAGAGTATTTCCAAGAACTAAAATGGATTTAGGAAGGAAAGTTCAAAAATGTCATCCACCTCAAAGTGTGGATAAAGTAAATTTTATCCTTGATGGTTTTAAAAACAAAACAATGGATGAAGCTCCTTTCTGGTTTGAACATCATGGAAAATTTATTTATATTAACTATTATCCAGTTTATGATAATAACGGGAAATATCTTGGAACTTTAGAAGTTTTACAGGATATTACTGAACTTAAAAAACTTGAGGGAGAAAAAAGGTTACTGGATATCGATAAAAAATAAGTTAAAATAATTTGATGAAAATATATAAAAGGGAAACTTTAATTTTTATTTTAGTTTCCCTTTTTTAACATTTAAAAACTTTTGCAAGGCCACCTAAAGATGTTTCTTTATATTTATTGTTCATATCAAGACCAGTTTCTTTCATAGCATTAATTGCATTATCGAAACTTATATGATGTTTTTCATTGCTTAAAAGAGCAATATTTGCAGCATTTAATGCAGTTACAGCACCAACAGCATTCCGTTCAATACATGGAATTTGTACAAGACCATCAACAGGATCACAGGTTAAACCAAGATGATGTTCAAGTGCAATTTCAGCTGCATATTCAATTTGGTGCAATGATCCTCCTAAAATATAAGTTGTTGCTGCAGCTGTCATACTACTGGCTGTTCCTATTTCACCCTGACATCCTACTTCTGCTCCAGATATTGATCCATTTTTAAATATTACAGATCCAACTATTCCAGCTACAATTAAAGCTTCAATTATTTTTTTATCATTAAGAAAATACCTTTCTTTTAAAGTTTTTAATACAGCAGGTAAAACACCTGCAGAACCACAGGTTGGAGCTGTAACAATAACACTTCCTGAAGCATTTTCCTCTGCAACAGCAATAGCATAAATATTTGCTAATGTAATTGTATTTGAAAGAATTATTGAACTTCTGATTGATTTAATAAAATTATAATACAATTTTTTTGCTCTTCTTTCCAGTAATAGTGAACCAGGAAGTATCCCTTCAGTATTTAATCCTTTCTCAATAACATTTTGCATTATTTGCCACATTTCATTTAATCTTTTTTTAATAATATGTGATTTAAAATTATAAACTTTTTCATGTAATGAATAGAAAAAATCTATAATATTAATTTTATTGTTTTTACAATATTCAATAATTTGATTAAATTTATCAATTTTGTTGTATGCTGGATTTCCTTTTATATCTATTTTTTCTAAATTTAATTTTAAAAGTTTGTTGTTTTCAATTTTTCTAATATTTCCACCACCAATAGATATATAAGTTGAAGAAAAAATTGGGGTATTATTTTTATAAAGGGTAAATTCAATAGTATTAGGATGAGTTATTTTTGTAATATCTTTGTTCCAGATTATATCGTTTTCTGGATCAAATGAAATTTTTATATTTTTTAATTTTATAAATTTTTTATTTTTTGTTTCAAAAAATATATCTTTTATAGTATGTTTAATATTTATTTTATAATTTGTAAGACCAGCAACAGCTGCATAATGAGTAAGATGTCCTTTGCCGGTTAAAGCAAAACTTCCATACAGTGTAATTTTAATAGAAAAAAATTTGTTAATTTTGTAAATTTCATTTTGTTTATTTTGCTTATATTTATTATAAATTCCATTGATAATAGGGGTAATTTCTTTTACAAAAGATTTAGCACAATTTAATGCACCTAAGGTATGTGAAGAACTTGGGCCAATTCCTATTTTAAATATCTCAAAAATTGATGGTAACACATTACTTCCTTGCAATTTTATTACAATCAGTTTTTAGTACATTGATATTATTTTGCAATATATTAATTTATGATTTTTCAATTGTTTTTTTAGCTATTCTATCAACCAGTGATGGGTAAATTAATTTTAACCATACTCCCAGTTTCCCTTTTAATGTCATTACAATTTCCCTTTTCTTTTTCTCAATCCCCTTTACTATAATTTCTGCACATTTTTCTGCACTCATTGCTTTTTCTTCATTAATATGACTTTTACCAGCAATTTTACCATCCTGATTTAAAGCATTTTCTCTGATATTTGATTTAACAAATCCTGGAAATACAAGCATTACAGAAACATTATATTCCATTAGTTCAATTCTTAATGAATCAAAAAACCCTACAAGAGCATGTTTTGAAGCTGAATATCCAGTTCTTGTAGGTACTCCCCCTTTTCCAGTCAAACTTGATATAGTAATGATCATCCCTTTTGATTTTTTCAAATAAGGAAGCGCATAAAAAGTACAATAAACACTTCCAAAATAGTTAACATCCATAATTTTTCTAAATATGTCAGGATCTTTTATATTTTCAAATTTTGAAAACATTGTTATTCCCGCATTATTTATTAGAACATCGATTTTTCCAAATTTGCTTATTGTTTCTTCAATTAAATTTTTACAATCCTCTTTTTTTGAAACATCGGTTTTTATTGGTAATGATTCTCCTCCCTGATTTTCAATCATTTTAGAAATTGATTCAAGTTTTTCCAGACTTCTAGCTGCTAAAACAACTTTTGCTTTTTTATTAGCAAGATTAATTGCTAGTGCTTTTCCAATACCAGATGAAGCCCCTGTAATAATAACAACTTTGTTTTGTAAATTAAATTTAGCCATTTTTAGACCCCTTTTAATGTTTTATAAATAATATATTTTTAGTTAATTTTGCAATATTTATTGTTTTTCTTATTTTAGTTATTTTTTTTTTAAATTATTTTGTAATATAAAAATTTATATGTATTTTTTGTTTTAATAATTTTATAATATAAAAAATTTATACATATAATTTTTTGTTTCAATTAATTTTTAATAAATCTTTTTTATAAAATTTTAATCAATAATTTTTGATAAGTTTAGTTAATAGAAAATCTGTTTTAATTTAAGATTTATATTAATCAAAAAACTATTATTGTAAATTTTTTTTCTTTAAAAAAAAATAAAATAAATTAATTTTGATTTACAGATAACAAATTTATATTTAAGGTTACAATATGAGATTATTTTTAGCTTATGATATTGATAATGAAGCAAAAGAATATTTATTGTCTAAAACTAAAATATACAAAAAAAAATTTAAAAATATTAGATGGGTTAAACCTGGAAATATCCATTTAACATTAAAATTTTTAGGTGAATATGATGTTCCAGAAGATATTGTTGAGAATATTGAAAACTTAAAAACTTATAAAAAGATTGTTGATATTGATGACTATTTGAATGTTGAAAGAATATCCGGATTTCCTTCTATTAATAGAACCAGGGTTTTAGTCGCAATATTAAATGACAATGAAAAACTTATTAATAATTTTTTTGAAATTGATAAAAGTTTAGAAAAATTAGGTTTCAAAAGGGAGATAAGGGATTTTAAACCTCATATTACATTGGGAAGGATAAAATTCCCAATTAAAATGTTTGAACTTGAAGATGTTAAGTATTCAATTAAACTTTCTAAGTTGAAATTATATAGATCGATTTTAAAAAAGGATGGACCTATTTATAATGTTTTGCATATATTTTAATATATAAATATATTATTTTCTTATCAAAATATTTATATATTTACTATCTTAAAATTAATTTATGTTAAGAAGTGGAGTTTTTAATGTTTAAAAAGATTTTAATTTTATTTATAATTATAATTATATTTTCAGTATCTGTATTAGGAACTTATATTTATTATAATTTGTATTTTTATAAAATAAAAGGTGATATTGAATTTGAAGTAAAAAGAGGCTGGGGATTAAAAAATGTAATTAATGAATTGCATAAAATTGGTATAGTTCATAATATTATTTTTACATATTATCCCTATTTTTTAGCTAATAGAGATTATATTGCTAAAAATGGTGTTTACAAATTTGAAAACAACAGCAACTTAGTAGAAATATTATCAAAGATTAAAAATGGTGATTCAATTAAATACAAGCTAACAATCCCTCCTGGTTTAAATTTAAAAGAGATAGCAAGTTTACTTGAGAAAAAAGGAATAATGACTAAAAAGCAATTTTTAAATATTGCAACTGATAAACAATTTCTTAAAAATTACCCAATATATAAAGAGACTCTTGAAGGATTTATCTTCCCTGAAACATATATATTTAATTCGGATCTTTCAAATGAAGATGTTGTAAAAATATTTGTTGACTATTTTTTCAAGAAAGTTTCAGAAATAATTGATATAAAAAACTATTCTAAAAAAGATTTTTATAATAAAATTATTATAGCTTCACTTGTTGAGAAAGAAGCTATGGTTGATTTTGAAAGACCGATAATTGCATCTGTTATTTATAATAGGCTTAAAGCAAGAATGTATTTAGGTTTATGTCCAACAGTGGAATATGCAATTGGGGAACATAAGAAAAGATTAGATCTTGATGATTTAAAGGTTAAATCCCCTTTTAATACTTATATCCATAAAGGTTTACCACCAACACCGATTTGTAATCCATCTTTACAATCTATAAAAGCAGCATTTTTCCCGGAAAATACAAAATACTTATACTATGTTGCAAAATTTGATGGCACACATTATTTTTCAGAAACTTTTGAACAACATATTTATTATAAGAATTTGGTAAAAAGAGAAACCAGAAAATAAATTAAACTCATAATATTAGATAGAATTTTTTATAATATTAAAAATTATATCCTCTGCATGTGGGAATTTAATTTTTTCTAAATTGTTTTTTACCATATTATAAAATTCATTATCCAGATATTTTTCAATTGCATTTTTAAGTTCTTTTTCAAGATTGTTTTCATCAATTGAAATACACATGTTTCTTTTTTCAAAATATTTTGCATTTAAAATCTGTTCACCTCTTGTAGCTATTTGTAAAGGGATAAAAATAGCTGGTGTTTTAGATGCCATGATTTCAAAAACAGAATTAGCTCCTGCTCTTGATATAATAAGATAGGAATTTTGAAGAATTATATTAATGCCCTCGTTTATAAACTCTATTGGATAATAGGATAAATCTTTTTCAAGTTTAATATTGTTTTTTCCAGTTTGATGAATAATATTAAAATATTTTTTTAAAAAATTTATGTTATTAAAAACAAAATTGTTTATTCTATTAGCTCCTAAAGAACCTCCCATTATAAATAAAATTGGTTTTTCTAATGTAAATCCATATTGAACATTTAAATTAACTTTTTTTATTTCATAAAAATCTTTTCTAATAGGATTTGAAGAATAGATATATTTAGAGCTTTCATTGTTTTTAATTGAATCAGGAAATGAATAAAAAACTTTTTTAGAAAATTTTGCATTTATTCTGTTGGCTAAACCTTGTGTGTAGTCTGATTCATGAGTGTAACAATTAATTTTTAGAAGATATCCTGCTAAGAGAACTGGTACAGACACAAATCCCCCTTTGGAAAAAATAGCTATTGGCTTTTCTTTCAGGAGTATGAAAAAAGAGTATACAAATCCAATGATAATATTGAATATATCAATAATATTTTTTAAGTTTAAAAGACTTAAAATTATATTTTTACTTCTTCTAAATTTACCAGAAGGGATAAAATATTTTTTCCATTTTTCATAATTTGTTAGATTAGATTTTAAAATGTTACTTTCAAGTTCTTTCTTTTTTTTTGAACCAATCCAGAATATATTATAATTATTTTCAATAAATTTATTTGCAACAACAGTTGCGGGAATAACATGCCCTCCTGTACCACCACCTACAAAGCAGATTTTATTGTTTTTATGTCTTAATTTTACCATATTTACTACCTTTTGATTTTTAGATGTAGTTTTTTAAGTATTAAATTGTTATAAAACAAGATTAAATTTTTTAATTTAAATTGTATAAAAACCAGATTAAATATAAAAAATAAATTAAATTTTTTAATTTAAATTGTTATAAAAATAAAATTAATATTTTTAGTTTAAATATATATAACAAAGTAAACTTTTTAAATTGCTATATAAAAGAAATTAAACTTATAATTATTATAAAATAATAAATAAACTTTTTTAAAGAAAGATACATAAATTTTAAAAAATTTCCATAACAATATATTCTTTGGATTTATAAAGAGATTTCAATAAAAAATTAAGTATTGAATGAATTTTAAAAATAATATAAATTTGCCAAAATTATAAAACTCGAAAATTGAAATGGTAAATAACTAACTAAATAAATATATTTTGAAATAACTTTAAAATAACTTTAAAATAAATTTAAAACAGATAAGAAGATAATTTGTTATTTTATTAGTTATATGAAACTATTCAGAAATTTAAAATTCTTTTAGAATTTTAAATTCAGTATTTGTTACTTCAAGGTAAACACCACCTGATATGAAGTTTGGTGGGTTATGCTCAATATTAAATAATTTAAATTCAAATAACCTTAATAGATAATTGTTTCCAAATTTTTTAGAAAAAACAACCAGGATTTGATAATTATAACTTAATGAACCAATATCAATAATATCATAATAAAGTTCTTTAAATATTTTAAAATTTACATTTTGTGGCATCATATTTTCCATACGTAATTGAGGTATTTTAACAACATCACTAATACTTATTTCTTTAAACCCTTTATTTATAAAAACTGGAAGTAAAAATTGTTCAATGTAGTATTTTGAGACAATATATTCAAGATTATCGTTAAAAAAATATTCTATAATATAATAGTTGTTCTTAAATTTATAAGCCTTTTGAAAGTTAACTCTTTCTTTACTTAAAATTTTTAACTTTGTTTGGGAATATATATTAGATATATTAAAAAAAGTGATAAATAATAAAATTAATAAAATTATTAAAAAATAATATTTTCTTTTAAAATTACTCATATCTTTATATTAATCGGAACATTTTTCTTTTATTATTAAATCTTAACTTCACAAATTATAACAAAAGTATAAATATATAGAATTTTACATCACCAATTGATATTGATTTTAAAACTCAATATGATAAAAGTTAAAAAAAAGCAGGCAACATAATGAAGAAAAAACTTGTATTTATTCTTATAATTTTAATAATTGTAGTAGTTTTTAATAACTCGATAGTTTATCTTACTTCAGATTCAAAAACAAGGATAAGTTTTAATTTATATAGTAGTAAATCGATTATTCAATTAGGCAAAGCAACATACCTCGATCTAAAAATGTATTTACCTCAAAATTTTGAAAATTATAATAGCTCACAAACAATATCAGATACAAGTTTTTATATTAGATTATCTCCTAGAAAACCTAAGAAACAGGAGATTTATACAGACGATTTTGGTAACAAGATAATGCATGTTAGATGGGAAGGGATGAAAGCTATTACAATTGAACTTCAATTTAATGGTTTAATAACATCTTTTGCTAATTTTGATAGTTTTAATGATACTTTTCCAATAGATTTATCTTCATCTTCACAGGATGTAATAACATTTTTAAAACCAACTGAATTTACTCAAACAGATAAATATGAGATAAAATATCTTGCAAGAAAATTAAGTGAAAATGAAAATCTTGAAGTAAAGGTTATTCATAATATTTTTAATTGGGTTAAGTCAAATATTGAATTTAATCCTGATCACAAAAATTATGATGCTTTGTCAGTGCTCATTAATAGAGAAGGGAGCCGTGAGGGAATTTTAAATTTAATTGTTGCACTTTTAAGAGCAGCTAACATTCCAGTTAAAGCTTCTATAGGTTATAGTTTGCCTGCCAGTATCACCAGTTTTAAGGGATTAAGTTTAAAATTTGAAAAAGGGATCTATAGTTTTTTAGAAATCTATTTTCCTTCGAAGGGATGGTTGTATTTTGATCCATTTAAATATTTTGCATCTTCTTTTGTAAATTTTATAAAACTTGGATCGTCTTTAAACTTTGTAAATACAAACTATTTCACTTTTGAAACTGATGCTGAATCGCCTCAAATAATTGATAATGTTGAATTTAGCCCTTCAGAAGAGTCTATTGATTATAAAATGGAATCTTTAAATGAAGATAATAATAAAACAATTTGTTTCTATCCTGAAATTTTAAAACAATATAATTTGGATCCTATTAATTTAGATGATATAAATGAAGTAATTTCATATATTAAATATAAAAAAACAGATAAATCAAAAGATAACATTATTGATTATAGAAATAAAACTAATTTTATTGAACTACCATTAGTCCCTAGTAGATTTTATCAACCACTTATTTTGGATAAAGAAATCACTTTAGAAAAAATATCTATTCCATTCATTAAGTATAGTGGTAGTGGAAAATTAGCTGTATATATTTATAAAAATGTAGATGGTAAAGTTGGTGATGTAATTGGTAAATCATATATTAAAACATCTTCATCAATTAGTTATGGAGAAAATTCTTTTAAAGGTTTATATGTTTCATTTATTTTTCCTGAATTAAAATTAAAACCAGGGAAGTATTTTTTTAGAGTTGTACCTCTTTCTTCCAGTTTAAATGTATCATACTATGCAATGAATTATATGGGAGGTAAATATATTTCTTCAATGATTTACAAATACAAAAATATTTATAAAAAAACAAACTTTAATACTATTTTTAAACTTTATTATAAATAAGATTATAATTTTTAAACTTTATTATAAAAAGAGTATAACTTATAAAAAAAATAATTATTAAGGAAAAACCTTTGAAGCAAAATGGATATTGTGATGTATTGTTAGGTTTACAGTGGGGAGATGAAGGTAAAGCAAAAATTATTAATCTATTATCTGATAAATATGATATTATTGTACGATTTCAAGGTGGAGCTAATGCAGGACATACTGTAATTTATCAAGGGAAAAAGGTAGTTTTCCATTTAATACCTTCTTCATTATTAAATCCCAAAACTATTGGGATTATTGGTAATGGAGTTACATTTGACCCTGAGGTATTTTTTAAAGAATTAGAAGATCTTAAAAATTTGGGAGTTAATACAGAAAGTAGAATTTTTATTTCAGATAAAGCTATTTTAGTTCTTCCAATAAATAAAAAAATTGATTCAATTAAAGATAAAAAAAATAACATTGGAACTACTAAAAGAGGGATAGGTCCAACATATTCATCAAAAATTAATAGGACTGGCCTTAAATTATTTGAATTATATATTCCTGAATTTAAAAATAGAATTGATAATTATTTACAATCACTCGGTCTTAATAAGAGTGATAAAGAATATATTGAAAATATCGAATTTATTAATAGTTATAGAGATAGGTTAGAACAATATATAAA
Source organism: Exilispira thermophila (assembly GCF_055389015.1). Taxonomy (NCBI): domain Bacteria; kingdom Pseudomonadati; phylum Spirochaetota; class Spirochaetia; order Spirochaetales; genus Exilispira; species Exilispira thermophila. The sequence continues at coordinate 557,195 of NZ_AP042476.1, forward strand.
AGTTACTGAATTATATTTAAATCAGCAACTTGAAAATGGGAAGAAGATTTTATTTGAAGGTGCACAAGGGTCTGGTCTTGATATTGATTTTGGAACATACCCTTATGTAACTTCATCAAATACAATAGTTTCATCTATTATTTCAGGTGCGGGTGTTAGTTATAAATCAATAAGAAAAGTCTTTGGACTGTTTAAAGCTTATCTTACAAGAGTTGGTAATGGCCCATTTCCTACTGAATTAAATGATACCACTGGTCAATTATTAAGAGAAAAAGGTAATGAGTTTGGTGCTACTACAGGGCGTCCAAGGAGGTGTGGGTGGTTAGATTTAACGCAAGTTAATTATTATGCAAAAATTAATGGGGTAACTGATCTTATACTATCAAAAGCAGATATTTTATATGATTTTGAAAAAATTTATATTTGTATTGATTATAAAATAAAAAGTAAAGATAAATTACAAAATGTAAGTGATGATGAACTAATGATTATTGATAGATTATATAAGGAATATAATAATTTTTTCCCTGTGTCACATTTAGAATATTTTGATCCTGTTTATAAAGAATTTAAAGGATTTAGAGATTTAAATAGCGATTCATTTAAAAATTTTATAGATTACATAGAAAAATTTACTAAAATTAAAATTAGTTTAATTTCAACAGGTCCTGAAAAAAATGAATTTTTAGATAGAGGAATAATGTTTTCACATTAAGGTTATAAATAGTTTTAAGGTTATAAATAGTTTTATTCTGGAGGGAAAAAGATGATAAAAAACGAGTACTGGAAAGACATACCAGATGAAAAATGGTATGATTGGAAATGGCAGATAACAAACAGGGTAACTGATCCTTTTATATTAGGTGAAATCTTTAAATGGGATAAGAAAAAATCTGAAGAGATAAAAGGGTTTTTAAAAATTTTAAGAATGGCAATTACCCCTTATTATCTTTCTTTAATTGACCCTATTGATTATATTAATGACCCTGTTTTTTTACAGGCTGTTCCTTCTGTTCATGAAACAATGATCTCAAAATATGATATGAAAGATCCTTTACATGAGGATGTTGATTCCCCTGTGCCATTAATAACTCATAGGTACCCTGATAGAGTATTATTTCTGGTAACTGACCAATGTTCTATGTATTGTAGGCATTGTACAAGAAGAAGAATGGCTGGTCAAACAGATAGGGCTGCACCAGAACCTCTAATACAAACAGCGATAGATTATATAAAAAATCATCCTGAGGTTAGAGATGTTCTTATTTCAGGAGGTGATCCATTAACATTATCTGATAATAGGTTGGAATCTATTATTAAAAGAATAAGGGATATAAAACATGTTGAAATCATAAGGATTGGTACAAGGGTTCCTGTTGTTTTACCAATGAGAATTACAAAACAATTAACAGATATGTTAAAAAAATATCACCCATTATATATTAATACTCATTTTAATCATCCAAAAGAGATAACAGAAGAATCAAAAAAAGCTTGTGAAATGCTAGCGGATGCAGGAATACCTTTAGGAAATCAAACTGTTTTATTAAGAGGGATTAATGATAATGTGGATATTATGAAAAGATTAATGCAATTACTGTTAACAATCAGAGTTAAACCCTATTATATCTACCAATGCGATTTATCTCAGGGATTAGAACATTTCAGAACTAGAGTTTCAAAAGGGATTGAAATTATTGAAAATTTAAGAGGTCATACAACTGGAATGGCAGTTCCTACTTATGTTATTGATGCTCCAGGCGGTGGAGGAAAGATTCCTGTCATGCCAACTTATATTGTTTCTCAAGGATATAATAAAATTGTTTTGAGAAATTATGAAGGGTATTTCTCCACATATATTGAACCTGATTATGTTGAAAAGCCATTACCAAACAAAGATAAATATGTAAAAGATATTTATAAATCAACAGAAGGGATTGTTTCTTTATTAAAAGGGAAAAGAGTTTCAATAATTCCTGAAAATAATAGAAGAAGAAAAGTTTATAATGAAGGAGATATTGAAAAAGACAATGATAACTAAATGGAAAAATGAATATTTATATAATTTATTTATTTAAACAAATTGAGTTTGATAATAATTTGATAATAAAAAATATTATTATTTAAAAATAATTAATTATTAATCATTAATAATAATATGTGGAGTTGTCCTGTAACTTCAAGGACAGCCTCTTTTTTATGTTTTTAATTTATATTTCTAATTCATATTATTTTTCAATAAAAATAAAGTTGCCTCATAAGTTTTGAGACAACTTTTTTTATTTTAATTATTTTGTTTAATAAGTTTTACTATGCTTATTCATATTTTTATTTTTTTATATCTTCATATTTTCATTTATTACATTCTTATATTTCTTATATTTTTATAATATTGTATTTATACTATTTATTAATTAACAATAATTAATAAAAAAAACTATATTTGATCATGATGAGGTTTAATTTCTGCTTTATTAAAAAATTTATCAGATATTAAAAAATTTATTGTCAGAATTGAAGTAGTAGTAATAAAAGCAGATAACCTTTTAAAAATAAAAAAACCTAAAAAGATAAGAGCATATGCTTCAAGTGGAATAATTTCCGCTTTTGAAAGTAGATATAATAAAATAGGTATTTCGGGATTAACAAAGCCATCTTTTATAAAGAAAGCTAGTAATAAGTATAATAAAATAATAATTAATTCTATAGGAGAAAAAGGAATGTTAAATATCTGATATAAAAAGAAAAATGATAATGTTGTAAAAATTGCTATTCCATCAATATTAAATATTACTCCAAGTGAAGAAAGAGAAGATGAATATTCTTTAGGTATTCCAAGATTTTTATTAGAATGGAAATAAATTGAAGGGTAATTTGCAATAGTGGAACCAGTTCCTAGGGCTGTTAATTGAGCACCAGATATTGATTTAAAAAAAATAGCTGGATTCTTTTTATTAATAATTCCAATTATGAAAGTTGGTAATAAATAACTTTGAATTATTAGTGCAAAAACAAAAATAATTAAATATTTAATCAAATAAATAAAGTTTGCAGTAAATCTTAATTGAACAAATAGTTTTGCAGCAATAAAAAACATAAAATAGGTAAAAATCTCTACAAAGTAAAGAGAAATATATTCAAGAATTTCTTCAACAGATTGAGCAAATGAATAGAAGATTTGACCACGTTTGACAGCATAAACTATTGTAAGGCCAATAAACATAGCAATTAAAAAAGTAGGAAACAACCTGGCTATATTTCCAGATATTACATTATTAAAAGATGAAGGAAAAAAATTTAATAAAGAATCATAAATATTTGGTATGTTTTTTAAGGTATCAAGATTTACAGTAGTATTAAAAACTTTTAATCCAATACCAGGTTTTAAAATATATCCTAAAATAAACGATTGGATAATTGCAAATATTCCGAATCCAAATGTAATAAGGGAAAAAAAAGGAAAAATTTTAAAAGCATGTTGGCTATCTTTTAATTTATAAAATCCAACAATTATTGTAAAAAACAGTAATGGTTTTGTAATAAAAATTAAAGCTTTTATTGAAAATGATTCTAAAAAATTAAAAATTGTTTGCAGTACTTCTATCCGGGGAAGTAGAAATCCAACTAATATTCCTAAAGCAATTGCAGCAAGAGATTTAATCCATATTTTCAAAACTTCCCTCCTTTTTTTTAGAAATTAAACAATAAAATTTTACTAAATCAAGTTATTTAAAATATTTTTGATTATTTAAAATAACAAGATATATTTAGATATATTTAAATATATTTAGAAAGCCATTAAGAAAAATTTGAAAATTATAATAATATTTCAGGAGTAGCATGTGGATGCAATTTTTTTTAAAAATCTTGAGTATGATAAAAATTTATTATTAAAAAAATTAAATGAAGGATTTAAATTAATTGGGGGATTTGAAAAATTTTTTAAAAAAGGGGAAAAAATTTTATTAAAACCTAATTTATTAGCTCCAGATCCACCAGAAAAAGCAACAACTACACATCCAGTTTTTTTTGAAGCTGTAGCTGAATATTTCAAAAAAAAAGGTTGTATAGTTTATGCTGGTGATTCTCCTTCAATTTCAAAATCTATACAATCTGCTAAAGTTGCAGGAATTTTAGATGTATGTAATAGATTAGGGATAGAATTTTTAAGATTTGAAGAAGGGATAAAAGTCAAAAATCCAGAAGGAAGATTTGTAAAATCATTTTTAATTGCTAAAGATCTTAATAAAATTGATAAAATTGTAAATCTACCAAAGTTAAAAAATCATGCTTTAACTGTTTTTACTGGTAGTTTAAAAAATATTTTCGGTTTAATTCCTGGTAAGGAGAAAGCATTGTGGCATGCAAGAAAGCCTGATGCTTCCATGTTTTCTAATATGATTATTGACCTTAATAAACTTATAAAACCTTATTTTTCAATTATGGATGGGATTTTAGCCCAGGAAGGAAATGGTCCTAGAGGTGGACACCCTATACATTTAGGATATATGATTATGTCAGAGAATTCCTTTTTAGTAGATTTAATTGCTGTAACAACAGTTGGATATAATTCATATAATGTACATATTATAAGAGAATATGCAGCAAGAGAGCATATGCCACTTGATATTACTAAATATAATATTTATGGAGATGAAATTGAGGTAAATAATAAATTTCAAAAAATAACAGTTTATAAACAGAATATGTTCAATCTCACATTTTTAACAAATATTATTAATAAAATATTTTCACCTGTTCCAGTTGTTATCAAGGATAAATGTAAAAAATGTGGAATTTGTTTTGAATCATGTCCTTCACAACCTAAAACAATTTCATGGAAAAAGGGTGAATACCCTGAATTTAATTATAAAAATTGTATTAGATGCTTTTGTTGTCAGGAAAATTGCCCTTATGAAGCAATTGTTATTAAAAGGCAAATATTTTAAGTTTATATTATTTTAATTCAATATTAAGTGAATATTTTGTTTAATATAGCCTTCTTTTTATGCATTAAGGTTTTAAAATAATTTTAGTATAACCCATAGTTAAAGGTTTTATTATTTTTAAGATAAAATGGGAATAAATGTTTTTTATTATTTTATTTTAATGAGCTCATTTTTTTAACAGTTTTTTTTACTTTTTTCTTAATTTAAATATAAAATTTTTTTAAAATTTCCTTTACAAAAAAATTATATTTCATATATTTTAATTGGGAAAAACTAATAATATTAAGTAAGCTCTTTTGTAATTTTTTATAAATAGTTTAAATTCCTATTTATATTAGGTTTTCCTCTAATATAATAATTTAAGGGAGGACCGCTATTTCAATTCTAGATGATTCAAGAATTCGCATAATCACAGGTGCATATGGAGTCGGAAAGACTGAATTTGCTGTAAATTATGCAATTAAACTTTCACAAAAAGGTAAAAAAGTTAAATTGGTTGATCTTGATGTTGTTAATCCATATTTTACTTCAAGAGGTATTCAGGAATTTCTTAATAAATATGATATAGAAGTTCTTGGACCTACTGCAAAAAATACTGCACATGATGTTCCTGCTTTACCTGCAAAAATTTACACTATATTTGATAATCCAGAAGTGGAAGCAATAATAGATCTAGGGGGAGATATCCCTGGAGCCAGGATTTTAGGAACATATAACCCTTATCTTAAAGAATCTGGCTATGACCTTTTTTATATTGTAAATGCTAATAGACCATATACATTAGATATGGAAGGGATTTTAGAATATTACGAAAAGATGGAAATTGCTTCCAAATTGAAAATTAATAAAATTGTTAATGCTACACATCTTATTTACCAGACTTCTAGTAAAGATATTGAGTTGGGATACAAATTATGTAAAGAACTTTCTGAAATTAAAAAAGTACCTATTGCATATAATGTTGTATGGAATGAAGTATTAGATGAAGTTAAGTCTTTAAATCTGGAAGGAGAAATCTTTCCAATTGATATCACTTTAAGGCCTGAATGGCTAGATAATCGAGCCAACAATAAAAATCAAAAATGGAGGATATGATGGCAAAACCAAAAGGAAAAGTTACTTTTGATGTTGAAAGATGTAAAGGGTGTGAACTTTGTACAACTGTTTGTCCTGTTAATATTGTTATTATGGATAAACAGAATTTGAACTCAAAAGGTTATCATCCAGCTACTGTATCAGATATGGATAAATGTATTGCCTGTGGTTTTTGTGCAATGATTTGTCCTGATTCTGTAATTACTGTTGAAAAAATTATTCCAGAAAAGGTTAATTAAGGAGGTTATGATGGGAAAAAAGATATTAATGAAAGGAAATGAAGCAGTTGCAGAAGCTGCTATTAGAGCTGGATGTAAATTTTTCTTCGGATACCCTATAACCCCTCAGAATGAAATTCCTGAATATATGTCAAGGGAATTACCAAAAAGAGGCGGTGTTTTCTTACAGGCAGAAGCTGAATTTGCTGCTATTAATATGGTTTATGGTGCTGCAGGATCTGGTGCAAGAGTAATGACTTCCTCTTCTTCTCCAGGTATTGCATTGAAAGCAGAAGGTATTTCATATATTGCTGGTGCTCAATTACCATGTGTTATAGTTGACATGGTAAGAGGAGGTCCTGGTCTTGGAAATATTGCTCCAGCACAATCTGATTATTTTCAGGTTACAAAAGGTATGGCTCATGGAGATTTTAAACTTATAGTTTTAGCTCCAGCTTCTATTCAGGAAGCAGTTGATCTTATGTATGATGCATTTGATTTAGCTGATCTTTATAGAAATCCTGTACTTGTTCTTGGTGATGGTATGATAGGTCAGATGATGGAACCAGTTGAGTTCAAAGATAGACCTAAAAAAGATTTACCACCTAAAGATTGGGCTACAACAGGTTTAAGAAATTCACCTAATGGAAAAAGAAGAATTATTAATTCTTTAGCAATTAAAGAAGAAGATCTTGAAAAATTAAATCTTGAATTAGCTGCTAAATACAAAAAAGCTGAAGAAAAAGAAACAAGATGGGAAGAATACAAATTAGATGATGCTGAACTTGTATTTGTTTCTTATGGTACAATGTCAAGAGTAGTTAAAAAAGCTATCTCAATGCTGGAAAGAGAAGGAATCAAAACAGGTTTAATAAGACCTATAACTTTATGGCCATATCCAAAGAAAGTTATTAATGAAAAAGCTAAAGATCCTAAAGTAAAAGCTTTTATGTCTGTTGAGATGAGTCTTGGTCAAATGGTTGAAGATGTTCAATTATCAGTTAATGGTTTAAAACCTGTACATTTCTATGGTAGAACAGCTGGAGTTATTCCAACTCCATATGAAATTATTGATAAAGTTAAAGAAGTTTTAGGGAAAAAATAAAAAATGTTTCCTTTAAATTAAGGAGGTTTAAATGATAGTTTATACAAAATCAAAAGGATTAACAGATACAGAATTAACATATTGTCCGGGTTGTACCCATGGTATAGCTCACAAACTTGTAGCGGAAACTCTTGTAGAGTTAAATGTATTAGATAGAACTATTGGTGTAGCCCCTGTAGGTTGTTCAGTATTTGCTTATGAATTTTTTAATTGTGATATGCATGAAGCTGCTCATGGTAGAGCTCCTGCTGTAGCAACTGGTATTAAAAGAGTTAATGGGCCTGACACTGTTGTTTTTACATATCAGGGTGATGGTGACTTAGCTTCAATTGGAACTGGTGATATTGTTCACGCTGCGCATAGAGGTGAAAAAATTACAGTAATATTTATTAATAATGCTGTTTATGGTATGACAGGTGGTCAAATGGCACCTACAACTTTAGTTGGACAAAAAACTACTACTTCTCCTTATGGTAGAGACCCTAACCACTGTGGTGCTCCATATAGAGTTTCTGAAATGTTAGCAACAATTCCTGGTGCTGCTTTTATTGAAAGAGTTACATTAATAGATATTCCAAATATTAGAAAAGCTAAAGCTGCCATTAAGAAAGCTTTTCAAACTCAAATTGATGGATTAGGTTTTTCTATGGTTGAAATTCTATCTACCTGTCCAACAAACTGGGGTATGACTCCTGTTCAAGCATTACAATGGGTTAAAGATAATATGATTCCATATTATCCTTTAGGAAATTTTAAAGACCCTTATAAAAAAGGAGGCGAATAATGCATGAAGAAATAATTATTGCAGGTTTCGGTGGACAGGGAGTATTACTTTTAGGTAAATTATTATCTGAAGCAGGTATGGAAGAAGGGAAAAATGTTTCCTGGCTTCCATCTTATGGCCCTGAAATGAGAGGTGGTACTGCTAATGTTAATATTATAATTTCTGATGACCCTGTAGGTTCACCAATTGTTGTTGAATCAACAATGGTAGTTGCTATGAATAGACCTTCTCTTGAAAAATTTGAATCAACTTTAGTTAAAGATGGTAAACTCTTTTTAAATTCATCTATTATTGATATTGAACCAAAGAAAAAAGATGTAAAAGTTTATAAAGTTCCTGCTAATGATATTGCAAATGAGCTTGGTAACATTAAGGTTGCCAATATGGTAATGGCTGGAGCTATTATTAAAGCAACAAATTGTGTTTCAATGGAAACATTTAAAAATGTTATAAAAGAAGTATTAACAGGGAAAAAAGCAAAACTTGTAGATATTAACTTAAAAGCATTAGATGCAGGATATAATGCAATATAATGATTAAAAGCCACCCTTTTTCAAGGGTGGTTTTTTTATGCTTTTAAAAACTTTTTTGATAAAATCAGAATATGTTATTTTTTTTGTGTGCTATCTTTTTTTATCTTTAATTCTTTATATGCAAAAATTAAAAGTGCAATAAAAGATAGAATAAATCTTATAATGAAATAAAGTGCAAATACATTTTTACCGAATGGTATTAAGATACACCACCATAATGGAACTTCTGATAATAGATATACTGATAATAAAGCTAATGGATTCTTTTTAATGGAGTAAGAGTATGCAAATACTAGTCCGAAAAATATTATGTCTTCAATATTCCATAAACCAGTAAGGAATGGCTGATTGTAATTTAAGGCAAAAAGTATCGTTGCAGATAATATACTTACAAGTCTATTGCTTTTACCAAACAACTCGTATGAGACAGCATGGTAGAAATAGGCTACCATTACACCACTAATTAACCAGAATAATATTGCGTATAGGGGAAGAAAATAGTTCCATGTATCAACAAATCCAGGTTTTTCTATTAAATAAAATCTTCTCATACCAAGGATAAACATAGCAAAGACTGAGTAGGTATAAAGAGGTACCATCAGGATTAGTATGTGTATTAAACTTTCTGAATAAGATGCTAATGGCTTGATTTTACCAAAAGGATTTCCATAGAAAAGTCTTGCAATCAAATACATTACCAAAAAACCTGATAATAGTATAATTAATCTCATGATTAATCCAGGTTTTGGAATAATGTTTCTGTAAACAAATCCTATAGAATATAATATTAAAGTGAAAGTTATCAGATATCCAAATGCATTAATATCTGATTTTTGAACAATCATTCTTATATCCTTTATTTTTTCAGCAATGACTTAAATTTTATCTAACCGTTGTAATATCTCCATTTTGTATTTTTATTACTTCACCAAAAAATTGTATATCCTCACCATTAACAATTATTCCATCACCATCTTTGCATGCATAGATAATTGAATTACTTGTCCTGGAATATTCTTTTAATTTTTTAGTAATTTCAACATTATTAATATCAAAATGAGGATAAAATTCAAAATTAATTAACCCAAGAGCTGAAAAATCTTTTAAACCAACTAAATTCTGTTCATCAGCCATATCATCTGCAACTGACGATATGGCAATGGTTTTGGACATTATAATACTGCCTGCAGAGACACCAATCAGAATACCACCTTTTTTTACATAATTTTTTAGAACTGGTAAAAAATTGCGATTTTTCATTGAATTGAGAAAGTAATATGTGTTTCCTCCAGAAAGAAAAATTGCATCACAGGAAATTAATTCAGGAATTTTTTCCTCATTGTATTCCTGGTCAATATCAAAATAGAGAAAATCATTTATACCAAATTGTTTATACCACTCAACTTTTTTATTGAAATATTTTCTTGTTAGATCAGATTTCGATGGAATATATGCAATTTTTGGTTTTTTATTTTCAAAAAAATTTAAAAAAACCTCATCAACTTGAGTTTTTCCAGGGATCTGGTCACTATGTAAAACTAATTTTTTCATAGTTTTCTCCTCTTCTTGATTGAAAAGAGTAAAGTAAAAGACAATATAAGGCATGAAACATTTTCTATTTTATTATTTCTTTATTTTATGGTTAAATATTAAACTTTATAATTGTTTCTGTCAAGTGGTTAGGGGTGATAGTGAAGATATAATCCTTAGTATAAGTAAAAAAGCAAAAGATAAAAATGAAAGTAAATCTAATGTTTTAAAATCAAATTAATCATTTTTCGTTAAACTCAAGCTTAATAAATTATAATTATTTGATATACTGATTTGTTTTTAATTTCTTCTTTTTCTGATAATTCTTTATTAAAAATATTTTTGAATAGAACATATATTGCTAATAAATGAATAAGTGTTAATTGAAACTAAATAAAAAATTATTCCTTGACAATTATTTTAAAAAAACTTAACTTTTTTAAAAGAAGTTTCTTCGAGGATGGGTGAAAATCCCTACCGGCGGTTATAGTCCGCAACCCTGACTATCAGGTGGAACTGGTGGAATTCCAGTACCGACAGTTAAAGTCTGGATGGGAGAAGAAATGTTTTCTTTATTTTTTAAAAGTCTTTTTGTTTTGTACATTTCAAAAAATTATTCTCCCAATTATTTTTCTCGAAGAAATCAATCAATTATTTTATAATAAGTTTTAGAAAAAGAAATAAATTAAAATAATTTATGATTTTATAAAAACAGGAAATTTTATGAAAGAAAAATATTTGGGAAACAACAATTTATATTCTACAATTAGTGATTTTGTAATAAAAGCTTCCAATTTATCCTTTTGCTATGAAATTGATAAACAAATTTTAAAAGATGTATCCTTTGATGTTAAAAAAAATGAATTTGTTTCATTCATAGGTCCCTCTGGTTGTGGAAAAACAACATTGCTAAATATAATTGCAGGAATTTATAAAGATTATAGAGGAAAATTAGAAGTTAATGCAAAAAATATATCCTTTGTATTTCAACATGATAGCTTACTATCCTGGAAAAACACTTTAAACAATGTAATATTTCCTCTTCAATTAAAAAATAAAAAAATTGATAAAGAAATTATTGATAGAGCTTATAAAGTTCTTGATTTAGTTGGTTTAAAAGGTTATGAAAAATATTATCCAGATGAACTTTCTGGTGGAATGAAAAAAAGAGTTGAAATTGCAAGAGCTTTAATTACAAATCCTGAACTGGTTATTTTAGATGAACCATTTTCACAGGTTGATGTAATTACAAGGGAAAAATTAAATCTTTTAACAAAAAAAATAAAAATAGAAAAAAATGTTACATTTGTTCTTGTAACACATTCAATAGAAGAAGCATGTTTTTTATCAGATAAAATATATGTTCTTTCAGGGTCACCATCTGAAGTTATTGATATAGTCAAAATAAATGAAAATAAAGATTATAATGAAAATTATATCTTAAATAATGAACAGCTGAATATCTCAAGGAAAATCAGAAAAGAAGTTAAAAATTTATGGGTGACAAAAAATATTATAAAAAATAAAAATGATAAAACTACATCAAGACTACAAACTTTAGTTAAAAATTTTAAAGATAAACAAAAGAGAAAAAAATTATTTTATAAAAGTAATGTGAATGCTATTTTGATACCTGTTGAACTTATAATTATTTATTTTTTATTAACTATAATTAAAAAATATTTTAATGTACCTGATTATTTTTTCCCTTATCCCCATGCAATATTAAGCAGATTCTTTTTAACTTTGAAAAATGGTAGTATTTTAATACATGTTTCTACAACATTATATGAGTCATTTGTTGGTTTTGTAATAGCGTTTGTTTTTTCTATATTGTTGGGATATTTAATTGCAAAATCAAAAATACTTTCAAACCTGCTGATGCCGTATTTAATTGCTGCAAATACTATTCCTTCTGTTGCTTTAGCACCATTCCTTGTTTTATGGTTTGGATTTGGTTATACACCTAAGATAATTGTATCTGTTATTGTAATATTTTTCCCTATGTTAATTAATACAATATCTGCAATAAATATTACTTCTGAAAAATTAAAAGAGTTTTTATCATTTTATAAAACTTCTGCTATAAAAAGATTCAGCAAAATAGAATTTCCAGAATCTTTTCCAATTATTGTTAGTGGTATTAAAGTTTCTATTACTCTTTCAGTAATTGGAGCAGTAGTTGGTGAATTTATTTCTGGATCAACAGGACTTGGTTCCCTTGTTAGAATAGCAAAAGCAAATTTTGATATTGAACTTATGTTTGTAGGATTAATCTGGTTAATTATATTGGGCTTAACTTATTATAGCCTTGTTAGTTTAATAGAAATTTTAGTAAGAAGAAGAAAATCATAAAATAATTAAAGGTAAAAGAAAAAATAAGCAAAAGTATAAGAATAAATAATAAAACAAAAAAATCAGGAGAAGATTTATGAAAAATGTAAAATTTAACTTCAAAACTATGTTTATTTTACTGCTAATTATTGCAATTTTATTTTTAGTTCCTGTTTCAAATGTTTATAGTCAGGATAAAACTAATAATAAAAATGGATTGAAAATTTTAAAACTTGCTATTGGTTATATTCCACATATCCAGTTTGCACCTTTATATGTGGGCATTGAAAAAGGTTTTTACAAGGATGAGGGAATAGATCTTAAAATTCAATATGGTTTTGGCATTGATATATTTTCATTATTGCTTTCTAAAAAAATTGATATTGGTCTTTCAGATTCAGATCAATTAATTGTTGCTGGTGATAAAGGGATGAAATTAAAAGCAATTTTTCAATATTATCAAAAATATCCTGTATCAATAGTTTCCAGAAAAGATGTTATTCCAACTTTAAATGATTTAAAAGGGAAAAAGATAGGTGTACCTGATTATTTTGGTACAACATATATTGGTTTGCTTTTGTTTTTAAATAAATATAAACTTTTAAACAAAGTTGAAATTCAAAAGATTGGATATAATCAGATTCCTGCATTATTATCAAAACAGGTTGATGCAGTTGTTTGTTTTTACAACAATGAACCAATTCAGTTGAGATTAAGAGGTGTTGATATAAATCAATGGAATGTAGCAGATTTTTCAGATATTGTTGGAGCATCTTTTATTACTTCAGACGATATTATTGGTGAAAAAATTGACCTTCTTAGAGCGTTTATTAAAGCTACAGCTAAAGCTATGTCCTATACATCCAGATATCAAGAAGAAGCTTTTCAAATCTCAAAGGCATATATTGGTGGTGTAAGCCCTTCTTCAGAAGTATTTTTAAAAGAAGTATTGAAATCTACATTAAAACTTTTTAAATCTCCAGGCAGTTATGGTTATATTGACAGAGGAAAATATCAAAAATCAATTGAAACCTTATACTATCTTAATTTGATTAAAAAAGTATACGATGTAAATAAAATAATCAAAGACGATATTTATTAATAATGTTTTATTAATTTATGATAAAAGATAATATTTGCTTATTTTGCTAATTTAGACTATTAACTTTATAAATATGTTAAAATTTAAGTATCACTTTGAAATTTATTCTTCTATATATATGTTTTTATAGTAATTTTCTATATTTTCATAAACAGGTTGTTTTGAAAAATCATTTCCTATGAAATAAATAGTTTGTTCTTCATCATTTAAATTTGCACTATTTTTACTAAAATTATTTTTCTGGTATTTTCTTCCAATTCTTCCAGATACCTGTAATATCTCATTTATAGCAGGGAAAAGAGATAATATTTCAAATGGGTTTTTATCATCTTCTTTTAAAATATAATAATGAGTAATGTATTTTTCCTCAGGAACAGCATATGGAAGGCCAACACAAAAAATAGAAGTGATTGGCATGTTAAAATTAATACCTTCAGAAAAAATAGAATTATATGGAATAAAGATATAATTTCTTTTATCATTTTTAATTTTTTTTCTAATAAATTCAGGTTTTAATGTATCTTTGTTATTTTCTTTGTAATCACTATTAATTTCAAATCTATTTTTAACTAAATTTTCAATGTTATCTTCAATACTATTTATATCACTGTAATTTTTTTCTTTATTATTGAAAATTATTTTATTTATATCTAAACCGTAAAAAAAGATACTTATTTCTGAAATAAATTTATATGAAGGTAAAAAAATTAGATAGGTACCATTATTTTGTGAATTATTAATTATAAAATCTGTTATTTTTGTATAATAATATTTTCTTTTTTTATGAGTTGTTTCAATCCCCTTTTTAATTATTACTTTTATCTCTTTTTTTTCATTTAAGGAAATTATATCAATTTCATTTTCATCAGCAATCTCAAAGATTTGATTTTTAGGGCTCAAGGTTGCGGAAACTCCAATGATAGTTTTAGCTGATTTAGTTAGATAGTTAAAAAGGTTTTTTAATTTTTTATATGTTATAACTTTATTAAGATTTGTGTATGTTGCACTTTTAAATTCAAATTTTGATAATAAGGTTATTGTTTCAATTTTTCTTAATAATGGAAGTATATTCTTTTTATAAATGTTAATAAGATTATCATCCACAAAGTTTGTAAAAAAATAAAATGCTTTATTTAAAGAATCTGTCAGGGTTTCAAAATCAATATTGAAATTTTCTTCATCAAAACTATTGTATTCAGCATCAAAAGTGAAGAAATTATTTTTAAAAAGAGTATTTAATAAATTTTGAGGAAAATCAGGAAAGTAGGAATAAATTGATGATATTGTTTTTTCAATCTCCTTTTGATTTAATTTAATTGTAAAAAAATCTTTAACTCTTTTTAAAAAAGAATGAAATTCATCTATAACGATTATAAATCCATTGCTGGAGATTGTATTTATTGAACTTAGATTATTATAAAAGAGAAAGTTATAATCAGCAATAATCAAATCATAGTATTTATAATAAAAATTTGTATAAGGTACAATACAGAAATTTGAGTTTGCATTCAAATTTAAAAAATTATTGTTATTTCCATAATGGCTATTTATTGTATTTGAGTTATTATTAAAATTGCCTTCATCATTTGGATTATTATTTATTAATTTATTAAATTCAAAAATATCAATATTAGAAATATCATTTTGAAAATATTTACATTGTGAATGAATACAGTAGGGTAGATGGAGTAGACAAGTTGATTCTATGCTTTGAATTATTAAACAGTTTAAATTGTATTTTCTACCTTCTTTATAAATTTGTTGCTTTTGAATATTTTTTGAAGTTAAATAAATTATTTTTGGAACATTGCTTCCATATTTTTTTAATATTGAGTATAAAGTTATTGTTGTTTTTCCTATTCCAAATGGTGCTTCAATAAACTGATACTTATTTTTATTATTTATTAGATTTTTTAAAATATAAGTTTGAATTTTATTTTTTTTTGAATATGCAAATTTTAACTTTTTATAAAATTTTGTTTGTTCAAATTCTTTTATTTTATATAAAAATGATATTCTTTTCTTTAAATAAGGTAAAATTTTTCTATAATCAGGCTTATATATTATAGAAATCATTTTATTTATTGTTGGGTCAAAAAGTATTAATTCAAGTTTGTATATTTTTTTATATTTATTTATTTTATGAAAAATGTACCCATAAAGAAAAAGTTGAAATTTAAAATTTATTAGAAAATCATTATTTTTTAAATTAAAACCATTTTCTTTTTTTAATAAATAAGTTTCAAGTATTTTTACATAGTCAATTGTGTAATTATTATTATTATTATTACTGTTATTATTATTATTGTTATTTTTATTATAACTACTAATATCTATTTCAATATGTTTCTTTTCAAGGATGGTTTTTGTTTTAAGTTTGTTAACTAAATTTATTTCATTTTTTAAAACAAGATAATTAAAAAATTTTCTTAAATTTATGGTTTTCAGTTCAATAATTTTTCTATTTTTATGGTCAATACAATCTATTTTTCCACTAATCTGGATATTTGAATATAGATTATTGTTATTTTGTTGATTTAAGCTTTCAATATTATTTGAATCAATATTAATACTATTAATATTATTATTTAAATTAAATGATTTAAAAATAGAATCATGTTTTGAGATTTTAAAATTTAATTTTATATTTTTTTCAATTTCAAGTTCATCAATTTTTATATCATTTGCTTTTATATAATAATCTTTGAAAAAATTTTTATGAGATTCTATTCCTGTAAGAGAACCTTCTGAAGAAATCTCATATTTATTTTTTGAAATTTGAGATAATTCTGTAACAGAAAATGTAAATATCTGGTTTAAATTGTTTTCTTTCATAAATTTTTATAAAATTATAAATTTTATTAATTTATTGTAGTTTATATTAGTTTATAAACATTAATAATTTTTCCTTTTGATTATGTCAATAAAAATATATAAATTAGTTATAATTCTAGCATTATAACTAATTTCACTTATATAATCTTTTTTATTTTGATAAATTTGTTATATATATTAACTTTTCAATATTTTTTTAACAAAATTGTTATTTATATTATCTATACAATTTTTTTTTACTAAATATATTTTTTCTATTAGTTGTATAATATATTTCTTTTTATAAATTAGTTATCTGGATTATCTGTAAAGTTTTTTACTTTTTATTAATTTTTTTTAGTAAGTTTAATTTAAATTATTTTTTAATCTCTATCTAATTTAAACAATATTTAATATAATATATTTCTCATTAATTTATCCAATATTTAGATGTAATAACATAATTTTATTTTGTTAAAATTATTTTTAAATAAAAATATATTCCTTACAAAAAAAATCAATTACATGTCTTCATATTAACAATTCTTGATTTTTTTTTAATTAACAGTATTCTCTATATATCACAAATATATTTTTTTATTTTAGGAGATGTGATAAAAATCAATAGCAGGGGATAAAGAAACTGCTTTCAGGCAACGAAAATAAACCTGAAAGCAGATAGGCTTAGGTTCGACATTTAATTTGGTCAAAAAGACCGTTTAGGAGAATGAAGAGCCTACAGCCGAATCAACATAATAATCGGATTTTAACAATCCAGATTGAATAGGAGAATGGATTATTCTCTGTAATAAATATCGTAAAGAATCTGCTTTCAATTAAAAAAAAATAATTGGAGGAGGCAGATGAAACTATCAGTTGGAGTTGATTTACACAAGCATCAAATGACGGTATGTATAAAAAATTTAGAACAAAGGATTGCAGATATTAATTGGAAATTTTCTACAAAAAAAGAAGGATATATGGAATTTGTAAGATTGTTAAAGAAATTATCCCAACCAGAAGAAATTGAAATAGCAGTAGAATCTACAGGAAATACAAGATATTTCAAAAGAGAAATGGAAAATTATGGATTTAAAGTACATGTAGTAAATACCTTAAAGTTTAAAGTAATAAATGAATCAATAAACAAAACAGATAAACATGATGCAAGGACATTAGCAGAATTTTTATCAAAAGATATGATACCAGAAGTAAATTTATGTAAAGAAGATAGTAAAAATTTAAGAGATTTATTAAAGCATAGGTCAGTATTAAAAAAGACCAATGTAAGTTTAAAGAATCAAATACATGGAATAATGTTAGAAATGGGTATAGGAACAAAGAATGGACAGCTTAACACAAAAACAGGAAGGGTAAAAATTATAGAACAAATATCGGACCCAATAAAAAAAAGTATAGTATCAGGGATAATAAAAACAATAAATAGTATAGAAAGTTTAATATCAGAAATAGAGAAAGAGCTTTCAAAGATGACAGAAAAAGATGAAGCAGTAAGAATACTAAGGACAATACCAGGATGTGGATTGATAACTTCAATTACTTTAAGGGCTTACATAGATGACATAAATAAATTTAGTTCATATAAAAAGCTTTCTTCTTATTGTGGATTGGTACCATGGGTACAAAATTCAGCAGACAAAGAAAGATATGGGAATATAACTAAAAGAGGTTCACAAGAATTGAGAACAGCATTTGTACAGATGACAATGGGTATGATAAGGGTAAAAAGAGAAAGAGAAAATAGATATATGAAATCTTATAGAAATATGAAAAAAATAAAAGGAAGTGGAAAAGCAATAATAGCAACTTCAAGAAAGTTAAGTAAATTGGTATGGACATTATTAAAAAATGGTTGTGAATATGATCCAGTAAAATCAAATGATATATTGTTAAATAAAGATTATTCCGTTGCCTGAAAGCAATGATTTGAGGTTTTACCTCGTTTATATAAATTAGCAGATTTTTTGATATTTAATATTGATTTTTATAGGAGGAATAATGCGGATTATTGAAAATAAAAATTTTAAAAGACTTATTGATTATATTAATAAAAATAACCTTGATGGTATTTTTTTAATGGATAATGAAGGGCTTAGAAATAAAGCTGTAAAATATATTTCAGGCCATCCAATGGATGCTAATCTAATTGTTTCAAAGTCAGGAAAAGTATATTTAAATCCATGGGATGATATTCTAGCTAAAAAACATGCAGAGGTTGATTATGTATTTCCTATGCTTGACTATAACACTTTTAAGTTTATTGAAAAATTTAAAGAGATGGAAAAAATTAATGGTAAAATAAGGCTGGAATTTCCAGAATCTGTTTCAGTTGCATTTCAAAAGACAATTACTCAAACTTTAGATATTGATTTTATTACTAAAAAAGAGGATTCTATAATTGATCTAATTAATGAATTCAGAGTAATTAAAAATGATAAAGAGATCAAATTAATTAAAAAAGTAACAGAATTAACAAATATTCTAATAGATAAAATTGGACCTTTTGTTGAAAGTACAAAAGATATCAAAGAATATGATCTTGCTTTCTTTTTATTAAAAGAAGCAAAAAAATTAGGTGCAGAAAAAGAGAGTTTTGAATTTTTAACTGCAAATTCAAAAAGGTCATGGGGTATACATGCTTTTCCTGCTACATCAAATCAACCTTTAAATTATAGAGGGCTTGCACTTATTGATTTTGGTATACTTTATGAAGGATATATTTCTGATGTGACTATTCCTATGGGATTTGGACCTTTAACTGATATTGAGAAAAAGGTTGTGGATATTGTTATAAAAGCACATGATGAAGCTATTGCTGCAATTGAAAAAAGTAAATATAATTATGAAGTATCTCATGTTGCTGTTTCAATTTTAAAAAATGCTGGATTTAGTATGCCTCATACTCTTGGTCATGGCATAGGATTAGATGTTCATGAATTTCCAAGGATATCTGAAAAACCTACAGACGAAAGATTATTAAAAAATTGGAAACCTGTTGAATTAAAACCAGGTATGACATTTACAATTGAGCCAGGAACTTATGATGAATCTTTTGGAGGGTGTAGACTTGAAGACGATATTTTAATAACAGATAAAGGTACTGTTAAATTAACAAATTCAAGATTCTACCATTTTCCAAAAAACTATATTGATTAAAATGTAAATCCATTTTTTAAATTTAAATAAAATATTTTATTAAATAATAATCTTTAGATTCATATATGGAGATAGATCTAGATTTAAATTATCTTTAGAATTTGTAATTATAAAGCAAAATGAATATGAAGTAAAATAAATATAAATTAAAAATTAATAATTTATTGTCAGGGAAAAAATGGTTGTTTGTATTACTGGAAATATTGCTTCAGGTAAAGATTTAGCTTCTAATTATATAAAAAAATATTTTGATTTATATCTTGATGTCGACAAAATTGCAAAACAGATTTTTTATAATAAAACTAAAATAATAAAGGATATTTTTAAGACAGATGATAGAAGTATTATTGGAGAAATAGCATTTAAAGATAAAAATAAAATGTATGAACTTGAAAGGATAATTCATCCTGTTCTTAGAAATATGATTATTAACATAGTTAATAGTATTCAAATTACCAGAAATAAATATATAAAAAATATATTAATTAATTGTGCAATAATCTTTAAGTTAAGATTAGAATTTTTTTGTGATTATATTATTGGAATTGATTCTAATGAGGATATTAGATTAAAAAGATTAATTAAATACAGAGGATTTGATAAAAATAAAGCTATCAATGCAATTAAAATACAAAGAGATATAAAGGATTTTAGCAAAAATTTAGATTTTATTGTGGATAATAATAATGATAAAAATTATATGTTTTATCAATTAGATGAGATAATACAAAGATGCATAAAAAAAGATATTTAAAAGTAATTATATTAAAAAAGACATCCTATAATATGTCAACAAAAAAAATAAAAAAAATAGGATGTTGACAATCTAATATAATTAGTGTTCTTTGACATTTATATATATCAGGCACAATGAGGTTTAGCAACAAAAACCTTAACAGGATCATAAATAGAGGAATAAGTATACAAATGCCAGATAATTTTAGCAAGCTTAACCATAACTTTAAAAATAGCTTTTTTAGAATTACCTCCTTTGTTAATTTCATTAAGGTAAACCTGTTTTAATTCATTATTATGCATTAAAGCAGATACAGCACAACAATATAATTGTTTTTTAACAATAGAGATTCCTTTTGATTTTTGATATGTTCTATCTTTAGAACCACTTTGATCTTTACCAGGGTAAAGGCCAATGTATCCTAAAAATTTATTTACATTATTAAATTTATTTAAATCACCACAACAACCAATGATTGTTGCAACTGTTTTTTTACCAACACCAGGGATTGATAAAACAGCTTTTATAGGGTTAATACTATTTTTGTTATTATTATCAGAATAATTAAATTCTAAATTTTTTAATATAAGGTTAATATTTTTTTCTATATTTTTTATTTGTTCAAGAAGAAGTTCTAACACAGTAATTTGATTTCTTAGATTAAATTCATTAGCTTTAATGCCATTATTTGGAGTAATAGAAATTTTAGCAAATTCAATAATTTTTTTAGCTTTATGTTCAGAATTATTGTTACCTTTAATTGATCTAAAAATTTTAACAATATCGTTTTTGTTAGCTTTGGCTAAAGCAAAAGCAGAAGGATATTTTTTTAAAATGGTTCTTGATGTAACATTAAAAGGGTCTCTAAAAACAATATCATACTCATAAAAAGTTTTTTGTAAAATACTTGAAATTCTTCTTTTGAGATTGTATATTTGTTTCATAAGGAAATTGTATTCCTTTATGAGTTCTCTTAGGTTAGAGACATCATTTTCTGGAACCAGTGATTCTTTAATTAATCCAGTAGATAACTGGATAGCAAGATTTAAATCATCTTGTTTATCAGTTTTGGTATGTTTATTAAAGGATTTAGAGAAATAGGAAGAGGAATAAGGATTAACAAGAGAAATTTTATATCCTTTTTCTCTAATACTAAAGAACACTGGTTTCCAGAAAACATTAGTTGCTTCTAAAGCAAATTCAAAATCATTTTTATTATTTGACAGTTTATTAATAATTTCAAAAAACTTTTTAAAATTCTTAGAATTATGAATTAATTTAAATTTTTTAACAATCTTTCTTTTTTCATTGATAATACAAACTTCAGAAGATTTTTTTGCTACATCAATACCTACAAAAAACATAATTCAACTCCTTTTAATTTTTTTAATATCTGGCATTTGCACAACCTCGAATACACAGTGAGACGAATAACTTCGAATCCTGTAACATCCTGAATATTTGCTAAACAGCCTGATATATAGATTTAAGATGGATAAAATCAAAATTCTTTATTAAGTCTTTAAAAAGACAAGGAGATTTTTATTTGTATTTTATCCATTAAACACATATCATATTTATTATCCCTAATATTATTAGGTTGTCAATAGTACTTTTATTTTTAATATATTATACGAGAGATATTTATATACAATTTTATTTTATCAATAAAATATATATTGTACTTTATATTATGTACCGTTTTAAATGAAAATTATATATTATTTATTATATGTTAATTATTTTATTTAGATAAAAAATAATACAGATTTAAGATTGTATAAAATTGTATTAATTAAAATCATAGTAAATAAAAATTAAATTAAATTAAATTAAAATTAAATATAAATTATATTAAACAATAAGTAAAATAAAAGTACATTATATATTAAAAGCTTAATATTAAAAAAAGTATATATAGGTTAGACAAGGAGTATGGTATGCCCCAAAAAATTAATAGAAAAAAATTAGTTGAAATTATGCATGAATCAAATCGAGAATTATTTGAAGAGATTCTCCAGCTTAAAGTTGAGAAAAATGAGTTCAAACCTGGTATAAGTCCTATTGAAATTAATGGTTATTCTGTCGTATTGGGTCTTACTGAAGAAATCAATGGCACAATTATAATTAATTTCTCCGATGAAGTTGCAAAAATAATAACTGAAAAAATGAATGGATTTAATATTAATGACATGGATAATCCTGAAGAAAAAGATGAACTTGTTGAAGCAACAATAGGAGAGATCATTAATATGATTGGTGGAAAAGCAATTACAAAATTTCAGGAGTTTGATATTTTTAGTAATATAACACCACCAACAATTTTTTATGGTGAAAAAATGAAGTTTATTTCAAAAAGTCAAATTGTTTATTGTTTATCTTATAAATTCGCTAAATATGAAATTTTTGTTTATGTTTCAATTAAATCAAATTCAAAACTTTTGTAAAAACTTTTAATTTATATTATAGTTTTTTAATAAATACAATATTAGACTATGGTTGAAAAAAACTTAAAATTAGATATTTTTAGAAAAATTGGAGGTTAAAATGTCAGGTCATAATAAATGGAGTACAATTAAAAGAAAAAAAGCAGCAGTTGATGCAAAAAGAGGAAAAATGTTTACTAAAATAATCAGGGAAATTGTTGTTGCTGCAAAAATTGGTGGTGGTGATATTAATGCGAATCCAAGATTAAGAGCAGTAGTAGATAAAGCCAGAGCTGCTAATATGCCTAAAGATAATATTGAAAAAGCTATAAAAAAAGGTACTGGTGAACTAAAAGGTGTAAACTATGAAGATATTACATATGAGGGATATGGACCTGCAGGTGTTGCTTTAATTATAAAAACTTTAACTGATAATAGAAATAGGACTGCAGCTGCTGTTAGATCGATTTTAACAAAACATGGTGGAAACCTTGGTGAAAATGGTTGTGTTAGCTGGATGTTTAAGCAAAAAGGAGTTATTGTATTAAATGGGGAAGATTTTGATGAAGATAAGGTAACAAATCTTGCTCTTGAAATAGATGCTGAAGATTATCAATTAAAAGGGGATGTATGGGAAATCACTTTAGAACCTGAGGATTTTGATAAAGCTAAAGAATATCTTGATGAAAATAATATAAAATATGAATCAGCTGAAGTTACATTGGTTCCAAATACTTATGTTAAACTAAATGAGAAAGATGCTGAAAAGATGATTAAATTACTTGATGCCCTTGATGATAATGATGATGTTCAGGAAGTATATGGTAATTTTGATATTGACGATGAGATAATGAATAAATATGCATAATAATGTTGTAATTGGAATCGATCCCGGTTATGCTATTGTTGGGTTTTCTATATTAAAATACAAGGGTAAAAATAGGAATATTAAGGGGGATATCGGTATTGAATTAGTATCATATGGTGTTATTACTACATCAAAAGAGAAACAATATTTTGAAAGAATAGAAGAGATTGCAAATAATTTACAATCGTTGTTTAATAAATACCAACCTGATATTCTTGCAATTGAAAAATTATTCTATTTTAAAAACAAAAAAACAATTATGCATGTATCTGAAATTAGAGGAGCGATTATCCTTCTTGCTATGCAAAATAATATTCCAGTTTTTGAATATACCCCTTTACAAATAAAAATGGCAATAACATCTTATGGTAGAGCTACAAAAATACAGGTTCAAAATATGATAAAAAAATTATTCAATCTTGATAAAATACCTGAACCAGATGATGCTGCTGATGCAATTGCTTGTGGATTAACGCATATATGGAGTCATAATAATGTTCTGGGGAATTAAAGGGATTTTGTTTAATATTTATCCATCAAAAGCTATAATTAGTACTAATGGTATTTTTTATGAAGTAAATATAAGTCTAAAAACTTTTGAAAAGTATAAAAATGAATTAAATAATAATATATTTTTGTATACTTTTTTTAATGTTAAAGAAAATGTTCAGGAACTTTATGGTTTTGATAATCTTGAAGAAAAAGATTTTTTTTTAAAACTTTTACAGGTACAGGGAATTGGTGCTAAAAAAGCAATGGAGATATTGAATTTTAATGACATTGAAACATATATAAAAGCTATAAATAATGGAAATCAGAAACCTTTTGAAAAGGTTAAAGGGATTGGGAAAAAACAAGCACAAAAAATTATACTTGAATTGTCTGGAAAATTAGCTTTGAATACAAAAAAATATGAAAAAACTGATAAACAGATATTTGAAGGATTAAAAAATCTTGGTTTTTCTGATCAGGATATACAGAGAGCACTTGATAAATACTATAAAAATAATAAAAATGATATTACTTTTGAAGAAAAATTTAAAATAATTTTATCATATTGTTCAAAAGTTTAATAAAGTATAAATTTTAATATTTTTAGTAGATTAAACAATTAACAATTTTTATAAAAAAATAAATTTTAAATATACATTAAATTAATAAAGAAGTTGTTTTATGATAGAAGAGAATAAATTTCAAAAAAAATCTGATGATGAACCTTTACAAATATTATCAAGAGATAAATCTGCAATAAGTTTAAGACCAAAAACTTTAGATGATTTTATAGGACAGGATGAACTTAAAAATCAATTAAGAACATATATTAGCTCTGCTTTAAGCAGAAAAAAAGTTTTAGACCATATTTTACTATATGGACCTGCTGGTCTTGGAAAAACAACATTAGCTTCTATTATTTCAAATGAAATGGGTGGAAATATAAAAATTGTATCAGCTCCTGTTTTTGAAAAAACAGGAGACCTTGCTGCTGTTCTATCTTCTTTAAAACCTGGAGATTTTTTATTTATAGATGAAATTCATAGATTAAAGATTTCATTAGAAGAAATTTTATTTCTTGCTATGGAAGATTTTAAACTTGATATTTTGTTAGGGAAAGGGCCTACAGCTCAAAGTATAAGATTGAATTTGCCAAAATTTACATTAATTGGTGCTACAACAAAAGCGGGGAATATTTCTCAACCTCTAAGAACAAGATTCGGGATAATTTTAAAACTAGACTATTATGAAGATAAAGACCTTGCGAAAATTATTGAAAGAGCAAGTAAATTATTAAATATAAAGATGGATAAAGCAGCAACAATTATATTAGCTAAAAGAGCAAGAGGAACTCCAAGAATAGCATTAAGATTATTAAAAAGAATTTATGATTATGCTGTAGTTCATAATAAAAATATAGTGGATGAGAATATAGTTAATATAGCTTTAGATAAACTTGGAATAGATGAAAATGGACTTGATAAAATGGATAGAAAATTACTTGATATTATAATTGAACATTATGATGGAGGTCCAGTTGGACTTCAGACTTTAGCAATTAGTTTAGGTGAGGATACCAGAACTATAGAAGATTATTATGAACCATTCCTTATCCAGAAAGGGTTTTTAAAAAGAACTCCAAAGGGTAGAGTTGCAACTCAAAAAGCCTATCAATACCTTAATATAAAAGATGATAGAACAACTTTATTCTAAATTATTTGTTTAATTAATTAATTTATTGATTTATTTATTTGTTTATTTATTGGTTTATTTATTTATTTATTGGCTATTACTTTCTTGAATATCTTAAGATTTATTTAAACAGTTTTTATAGTATGTTAGTTTGAAATTTAAATTATTTATTCCTTATTAAGTCCTTAAAGGTTTTATTTATATAATTAGCATATACAATATGTATAGAGGAAATATTTTTTGAAAATTTATACAGATTATCATATACACTCTCATTATTCCATTGCTACAAGTAAGTTTTTAATTCCAGAAATGATTGAAATATATGCTATTATAAAAGGATTAAAGATAGTTGCAACAGGTGATATATTGCATCCAATATATAATAAAGAACTTAGAACAAAACTTAAAGATTGTGGAAATGGGCTTTTTAAACTTAGAAAAGAATTTTCCTTTTTATATAATAATAATTTTTTAGAATTTATTCAGAAAAATAAACTTGATATTAAAAAATTTAAAAATTTATATTTTTTAATAAAATCTTTGATAAAGAGAAAAAAAGATTTTGACTCATCGATTTATTTTATTTTAAATGGAGAGATTAGTAGTATTTATAAAAAAAACAATAAAGTAAGAAAAAATCATAATTTGATTTTTTTTCCTGATTTTGAATCTGTTGAAAAAATGCAAAAAGAGATAGAAAAATTAGGAGGGAACCTTAAAAGTGATGGACGTCCAATAGTTGGTATTGATAGTGAAATATTGTTAAAACTTACATATGATACAAATGAAAAAAATTTATTTGTACCTGCACACATATGGACCCCCTGGTTTTCTATGTTAGGTTCAAAATCTGGATTTAATTCTATAGGTGAAGCTTTTAATGAATACAAAAGTAAAATTTATGCAATTGAAACTGGATTATCTTCTGATCCCCAGATGAATTTTTTATGTTCATTTCTTGATGAAGTAATTTTACTTTCTAATTCCGATGCTCATTCTCCTGAAAAATTGGGGAGAAATGCAAATATTTATGAGTTAGATAAAAATCAGATTAGCTATAATGGTTTAATTGAACCTATTAAAACTAAAAATTTAAAAATATTTAAAGGCACTTTAGACACTTTTCCACAGTTAGGTAAATATTATTTTGATGGCCACAGAAAATGTAATTTTAGAATTTCTCCAGTTGAAAGTAAAGAGAAATATAATGATATTTGTCCTGTATGTAAAAAAAAGGTTACAAAAGGGGTTTTATCAAGGGTACTTGAACTTGCAGATAGAAGTAATCCTGAAGAGAAAAAAATTCAACAAAAATTTTATCATTTTGTAACATTAAAAGAAATTATTGCAAAAACTATAAAAAAAGGTGAGAATACAAAAACCGTTGATGATATTTACACTTTATTTATTTTTTTATTTGGACCAGAATTAAAAATATTGATTGATTATGATTTTAAACCAATTTTAGAAGATATTGGTAGACTTGATAATATCTTTTTTAAAAATAAAGATTTATTTAATTTTGAAAAGGATCAATTTAGTTCTGAAAATGATTTATTTAATTTTACTAAAGATTTATTTAATATTGAAAAAGATTTTCTTAATTTTAACAAAAATTTAATGAATTTTAAAAATAACACTATTTTAAACAAAAGCTTAATTCTACAAATTATTAAAAACATATTAAAAATAAGAAATAAGGAAATTACTCTTGTTGAAGGTTTTGATGGGAAATTTGGTGAGATTTTGTTTTAAAATATCAATTATATATAAAATATAATATTAGTTATATTTAAAATAAAATATCAAATTATATTTAAAAATTTTATATAATCTGATTTATTAAATTAGTTAAAATTACCATAAAAATTAGAGCAAATGGATAGGTTGCTCCATAACCAGTTATTGTGTGCTCAGTAGAAGTTGCATCTATTGAAGCTCCAAGACCTGGAGTACTTGTCATACCTCCACAAATACTTCCAGCTAATACAATCCAGTTAAATTTAAAAACATATCTTCCAATAACAAATCCAGTAAAAATTGAAATAAATGCAACAGTTGTAGAAATTAAAATTAAATAAATATTGGAAATAGTTAATGAAGAAAAGGTTGAATACCCATAATTCAATCCAATTGTTGAAAGAAATAATACAAGACCAATTTCTTTTAAAAATGAGAGAATTTTTTTATTAAAATCAAAATTAAAAATTAAAAATGGTTTTATATTTCCTGAAATTAAGGAAGCAATTAAAACTCCTCCAGTTATTCCTAATTTAAAATCTTTTGAAAAAATATGAAAATTTATTACTCCTATTAAAATCCCAGATGAAATAACTAAAAAGTAACTAATTATGCTGAAATTATTCTCTAAAGATTGATTATAAGATTTGTTATTGTTATTAATCTTGCTATAATTATTCTCCTCTTTAATTTTATTATTTTTCTCATTGATTTTGTTATAATTATTTTTTTCATTAATCATTTTATCTTTGGTGTAATTTTTATTTTTTTTGCTATTTTTTACAAATTTGTCCTCTATTGAAATATTATTTACAAACTGGTGTAACTCTTTTTTTATATTAATTTTAAAAATAATAGGTAATAAATACATAGCAAATATAACTGATAAAACTCCAGGGATATATCCAAAAGAATATCCAACCCCAATTTTATTTTGATATGATAAATGTTTTGATGATTCTAATGCTGAAGCAAATCCTGGCGAACTTGTCAATGCACCAGTAAAAATTCCATTTGTATAAAGTTTATCCAATCCAAAAAATGATATAAATAAGTATGAGGAAACCGCACCAGTTAAAGTTATAATTAAAGCTAAAATTATAAATTTTATACTATATTTTTTTAGTATTATAAATATTTCTTTTGAAGCAATTAATCCAACAGCTGAAATAAAAAGTATTAAAGATAGGGTAAATATATTATGAGAAATAAGGTGATTTTTGATAATAATATTGATTAAGGTTGTTTTTATTATTGTAGTTTGATTAAATAAAGAATTATGACCTTTAATATAATCTATAATAAAATAACCTATGACCAAACCTACAAATAGACAGGCGGATGTTCCTAACTTAAAATTTTTTATTTTTACTTTTCCTGTTAATATACCTAAAATTCCAGTTACAGTTAAAAGAAAAAATTCATTAGTAATTATTTTAATTATAAACATATCAATTATATCTTGTTTTTATATTTAGGGTATTATTTGAATTAAAATATCAAAAATTATTTAAATTTCGAACATTTTTTTCTTTAAAAGTGAATCTTTTTTTTACAATTATTTGTCTATATATAATAAACAATACATAATCTTAAACTAAAACTAAAATTAACACTAAAACTAAAACTAAAACATTAAATCTTATCAAGTGTTAAGTTAAAGTAAATAGAATAAAGAGGGATAATATGTTCAAAATATCTACATTATATATATTAGAACATAAAATAGAAAAGGTTGACCTTGAGGTTTCTTTTTCAAGAGGTTTACCTGGTGTATATATTGTAGGACTTCCTGGAAAAGTAGTTGAAGAATCAATTACCAGAATAAAGGAAAGTATACTGAATATGGGGTTGGAATATCCAGAATTTAAAATTATTATTAATCTTTCTCCAGCAAATATAATAAAAAAATCATCTTTGTTTGATTTTCCTATAACTTTTATTATTTTAATAAATAATTTAGTTGAAAACTATAGAAAGAAGTTTAAAAATGGATCTATTTTTAAAGATAATGGGAAAAAATCAAATAGTATTTCTAATTTTGCAAATTTGGATTTAATTTTTAATCTTTTTAATAAAATAATTTTAAATGTTTTTAACCAGTTTCTAATTCTTGGAGAAATAGGACTGGATGGTGTAATTAAAAAAAATAGTAATCTTTTCTCATTTTGTTTAAATGCTAAAAAATATGGTTTTAAGTATCTTATATTTCCTGAAGATAATTATGATGATTTTGAAAGTATAGTTAAAAATGATAATTTGTTTCTTTTTCCTTTTGGAAATATTAAAGATGCATATGTTTTTTTTGAAAGTATTTTTAAATATACAATTAAAATATTTGAATCAAAATTTTACAAATTTGTTATTGATAAATGGAATGATGAAAATTTTTGCAATGAAAATTTTATCCGGGAAAAAATTATAGAACTTATAAAAGAAATTAATAAATTTATTGATAAAAAAATAGAAAAGAAAATAGACAATAATATCAAAAATGATATAGAAAATGATATAGAAAATAAAATAAGAAATAATAAAAATAATAAAATAAGCTGTAATGTAAGAGGTGAGTTAAAAAATAACACAATAGAAAAAAATCGTAATTCTACTTACAATTCATTATTCATAAGTGATAATAATAAAATTTTTCGTAATAAATTTGAAAACTATATTGGTGGATATAATTTAAAACAGGGATTGTTAATTGCTGCAGCAGGTTTTCATAATGTCTTAATAAAAGGACCTTCCGGGGTAGGGAAGACCTTTCTTTCTAAATGTTTAATAGAAATTCTTCCACCATTGACTTATGAAGAGAAAATTGAATTAACAAATCTTTATGCAATGTTTAATATGTTAAAAAAAAATAAACTTATTGATTCAAGACCTGTTAGAACACCACATCATACTATGTCGATGAGTTCTATGGTTGGAGGTGGTACAATACTTGTACCTGGTGAAGTTACCCTTGCTCATAGGGGTGTTTTGATATTGGATGAAGTGAATTTGTTTAAAAGGGATGTGATAGAATCATTAAGAGAAGCAATATCAGAAAAATGTGTTGTTATCTCGAAACATAAGAACAAGATTGTGTTACCTGCAATGTTTTTAAATGTAATGATTCAGAATTTATGCCCCTGTGGTAATTTGGGTAGCAGGAAAAGGACATGTTATTGTACCCCTCATGAAATTCTTATGTTTAATAAAAAATTGTCAAATACAATAATAGATAGATTTGATATAATATTAAATGTTGAAGATATTGATTTTGAATTTGTAAGTAGTAAAGATAAAGTAGAAGAAGAAAACAATGGTAATATTAAAGAAAAAGGTATTAAAACATATAATATAAATTATAATGATAATATTAATAATAATAAAGTTATCGATATTCAAAAAATGCATTTATATAAAAAAAAAGATGGTAATGTGAACAATACGAAATATTGTGTAAAAGAAGAACATTTTGAAAAAATTAATAAAAAATATGTTACAAGTGATATAAAAGTTTATACTACAAAAAACATGTATGAAATAGTTAAACAGGTTCAAAACATTCAAATAAAAAGGTATAATAGCAATCTTGATTATTTTAATGGGAAGGTAAATAAAGAAATATTTTATAAAAATGTATTTCTTTCAGATGAACTTGAAAGTTATTTAAAATTACAAACTAGAAATATGCAAATCTCATTTAGAAAAATTGAAAAAATCATAAGAGTTGCAAGAACTATTGCAGATATCGAGGGAAATGTAGATATTACAAAGGAAAATATAGATGAAGCAATTTATTTTGTAAAAGATTATAAAATTAAATTGACGCTTTCTTAAGATTTTATTATATTAAATTATGTAAAAAAAATAGAATATCCAGGAGGCTAATGATATGAAAGTAAAACCTTTAGATGACAGAGTATTATTGAAAGTTGCTCCACCTGAAGAAAAAACTAAAGGAGGTATTTATTTACCTCAAACTGCTCAAGAAAAAACTCAAGAAGGTATTGTTGTTGAAATAGGTGATTCTGAATCAATTAATGTAAAAGTTGGTGATAGAGTTATTTATGACAAATATGCTGGTACATCAATCAAAATAGATGAAGAAGAACATCTATTGTTGAGAATAACTGATATATTAGCAATTGTAGAAAGATAATTTTATGTTAAAAAATATTTTAATATAAACTAGATATATTAAAAATAAAAAAACACCACTCATTGCGGGTGGTGTTTTTTTATTGTACTTTTAAGTTCTATTTTTATATCATATTTTAATGTTATGTTTTTATTTATACTCTATTATAATCTTAATTTATCTTTACTTTGATATTATATTAAATATTTATTTACCCACAATATTTTTTGTTTATCTTATTAATGTCATTACTTTACCTTATTTTTTTTAACTATTACATTACTGATATTTTCATTTTAACTTTTTTTTAAAATTTCAAAATTTTTATCAAAAGGGGGATAAATTATTCCTTTTTCAGTAATGAAGGCAGTAACTAAAGAAGCTTCTGTAACATCAAATGCTGGATTAAAAATTTTTACATTATTTGGTGCAGTTTGTTTGCCAAAGCCATTTATTATCTCTTCTCTCCCTCTTTCTTCGATTGGTATTTGTGAACCATTTTTTAATGAAAAATCAAAACTTGATGAAGGTGCAGCTACATAAAATGGAATATTATGAAATTTTGCAAGAATTGCTACAGAATATGTTCCAATTTTATTTGCAAAATCTCCATTAGAACAAATTCTATCAGCTCCCACAATAATTTTATTTACCTTCTTTAATTTCATAACAAATCCAGCCATATTGTCAGTAATTGTATAGGTTTCTATCCCTTTATCAAGTAATTCATATGCTGTAATTCTAGATCCCTGTAATAATGGCCTGGTTTCATCTGAGTACACAGTAATTTTTTTCCCATTTTCAAATGCTTTGTAAATAGGAGCTAATGCTGTTCCCCATGCTGAAGTTGCCATTGAACCTGCATTACAATGAGTTAAAATTGAATCACCATCATTTATTAATTTTTCTCCATGAATTCCAATCATTTCACACATATTAGCATCTTCATTATGAATTGCTTTCGCTTCATTAAGTATTTTTTTTAAAGTTATTTTTTTTATTATTTCAAAATCTTTTATTGAAACACATTGAGATTTAGATGGTTTTACATCTTTTTTTATAGACAATAAAGTTTTTTTCATTCTTTCTAAAGCCCAGAAAAGGTTAACAGCTGTTGGACGAGATGTAGAAAGATAATCAATCTGTTTTAAAATATAATCAAAATATTCATTTAAAACAATTTCAAATTCTTCATAATCTTCAGAAGAAATAGAAATTTTACTATTAGCTTCAATTACTGCTAAAGCAACACCATAGGCTGCAGAAACCCCAATTAAAGGAGCACCTCTAACCCTTAACATTTTAATAGCTTCCCACATCTCATTAACATTTGAAATAATTTTAAATTTCTTTTCAACAGGTAAAAGAGTTTGATCTATTATTTTTGCAACATTTTTATTATCTAACCATCTAATAGTTTCAAATACCATTAGAACTCCTTATTTTTTTACAGGATACCAGATTTATAAAAAAATTCAAAATATTTGAGATAACTTTTAAAAACTCTTTGTAAAATGGTTAAAGTAAATTATAATTTTGTTAATAAAGATAATTTTTTAAGATTTTGATTTGATAAAAAAATATAATATGTCAATATATTAACGATAAATGAAAATAAAATGGGAAGGGTGATATGAAAATAAAGGATATTGTAAAACTTCTTAAGTGTGAAATAATTGTTGATAATAAAATAACTATGGAACAGGAGATAAAACAGGTTGGTGCTGCTGATATGATGAGTGATATACTTGCTTTTGCAAAACCTGGAACTTTAATTTTAACTTCTCATGTATCACCACAAATTATTAGAACTGGAATAGTAACAGATCTTGCTGGTGTTATTATTGTTATGAACAAGGATATTCCAGAACAAACAATTAAACTTGCAAAAGAAAACAATTTTTTATTATTAAGAACAAAATATTATATGTTTAATGCCTGTGGTCTTATTTATAAATATTTAAATATTGATTGTGATAAGCAAATTAAATAATTCAAAGGGTAATTAAAAAAATATGGAAATACAATTAAAAAAATATGCAAAAATATTTACTGGTATCAAGGCAAAAGATATTATGACAAAAACTGTTATAGCCCTTACTGAAGATAAAAAAGTTATTCAGGCTAAAGAGATGATGAGAGTTAAAAAAATTTCAGGAATACCTATAATTGATGATGAAAGGAATGTTATTGGTATTATTAGTATAGAAGATATAATTATTGCACTTGAAGAAAATAAAATTAATTCACTTTTAAAAGAGGTCATGACAAAAGATGTAGTTACACTTAATGAAGAAGATAAAATATTGGATATTATTGATAAATTTGACAACTACAGATTTGGAAGGTTTCCTGTTATTGATGATGAAAAAAAATTAGTTGGGATCATTTCGAGAAACGATATAGTACATGGGATACTTGAAAGATTTGAACTAATGTTTTTGCATAACAAAGAAAGAAATGACAAACTTAACATAGATAGTGAAAAATTAGAGTTAGGTAGAAATTTTAATCCAGCTACTGCTGATTTCAAATATCAAATATTAAGCCATGATGTTGTTAATGCAGGAATAGGGGCTGCTTTATTAAAAAAATTTTTATTAGAAAAAAAAGTTGAACCTGAGCTTTCTAGAAAGGTAAGTATTGCAACTTATGAAGCAGAAACTAATGTAATTATTCATAGTAAAAGCAATGGATTTATTTATTGTCATTTACAGGATGATGTTATAGTGGTAAGAATAGTTGATTGCGGTATTGGGATTGATGATATTGATAAAGCAATGCAAGAAGGGTATTCAACTGCTCCTGATTATGTTAGAGAATATGGATTTGGAGCTGGTATGGGTTTGTCAAATATGAAAAGATATACTGACAAAATGGTAATATTATCTGAGAAAAATGTGGGTACAACAGTAGAACTGATGTACTATAGAAAAACTAAATAATTCAAATAATTCATAAAATAGTAAAAAGATAATTTATATATTAAAATTTATATATTATAATTTATATATTATAGTTTATATATTATAGTTTATATATTATGGAAATAAAAAATAATTATGAAAACAGCATACAAATAAAATTATAGTTTATCAATTAAATTTATGTAAAATTAATGATAAAGAATATGATAATTTATATATATTTTTAAATTTATTTATTGATATATTTTAATAACTAATTTTAATAATCATTTATTAAAAAAAAAGTGGCTTCATTTAAGTAGCCACTTTTTTTAACTTTTAGACTTTAAACTTTAAATAAATTTTTACTAATTTTATTTATTTGCTTTAAGCAATTTTTTATGCTTTTTTATACACTTTTATTTATATCATTATTGCACATCTTTTATTAGTTTTCTTCTTAAATAAATGATTTATTAATAATGATTAAATTTCATAATATTCATCTTCAATATTTTTTTCTTTATGTGTGCCCTGTTCAACAGTTTCAGTAATAACCATTCCAGGTAATTTATCAATTGCATCAAATGGGCAAACATCAAAACAGTTTCCACATTTTATACATTCATTTTGTGATATAACAAAAGGTGTTTTTCTAATTTCACCGGAAATACAATTAACAGGGCAGTTTTTAGCACAAATTCCACATTTTTTACATCTATCAGCATCAATATTATAATGATAAAGATCAGTACAAATTTTAGCTTCGCATTTTTTTTCTTTAATATGTGCTTCATATTCATTTCTAAAGTATTTTAATGTTGATAAAACAGGATTTGGGGCAGTTTGTCCTAAACCACACAAGGATGCTTTTTTAATATAGTTTCCTAATTTTTCAAGTTTATCAAGGTCATCCATTGTACCTTTGCCAGATGTAATTTTATCTAAAATTTTTAACATCTCTTTAAGGCCAATTCTACATGGAGCACATTTACCACAGGATTCAAATGAGGTAAATTCTAAAAAGAATTTTGCAGTATTAACCATACAATTATCTTCATCCATTACAATACAACCACCAGAACCCATCATAGCACCTAGTTCAATTAGAGATTCATAATCAATTGGTGTATCTAAATAATCTGCCGGGATACAACCACCTGATGGTCCTCCAAATTGAACTGCTTTGAATTTTTTTCCATCAGGAATTCCACCACCAATATCAAAAATCAACTCTCTAATAGTTGTACCCATTGGAACCTCAGCAAGACCAGCATTTTTTATCTTACCTGAAAGTGCAAAAATTTTAGTACCTTTTGATTTTTCAGTTCCAATTGATGCAAACCAATCAGCGCCGTTTAAAATTATATGTCTTACATTTGAATAAGTTTCAACATTATTTACTAAAGTTGGTTTTCCCCATAAACCTTCATTAGCAGGGAATGGAGGTCTTGGTCTTGGGTGTCCTCTTTTCCCTTCAATAGAGTGGATTAAAGCAGTTTCTTCACCACATACAAAAGCTCCTGCTCCCATTCTGATTTCAATATCAAAAGAGAAACCTGTTTCAAAAATATTTTCCCCTAAAAAACCATATTTTCTAGCATCATCTAAAGCTTTTGTAAGCCTTTTTATTGCAAGAGGATACTCAGCACGAACATAAACATAACCTTTTTTTGCACCAACTGCATATGCTGCAATACTCATTCCTTCTATTAGTGTGTGAGGATCACCTTCCAGAATTGATCTATCCATAAATGCTCCAGGGTCCCCTTCATCAGCATTGCATACTACATATTTAGTGTCAGATTTTGCATTATATACAAAATTCCATTTTAATCCTGTTGGAAAACCACCACCACCTCTACCTCTTAATCCAGATTTTTTGATTACTTCAATAACTTCAATTGGTTTTTTTTCTGTTAAAACTTTACCTAAGGCTTCATAACCATTTTGTGCAATATATTCTTCAATTGATTCAGGATCAATTAATCCACAATTGGATAGTACAACCTTGTTTTGTTTTTCAAAAAATTTAATTTCTTTATAGGATTCAACAATTTTTCTTGTTTCAGGAGTTTCATAAAGTAATCGTGGTACAGCTCTACCTTTTAGAAAGTGTTCTTCTACAATGTCTTTTGCATCTTCAGGTTTTACCTGTTTATAGAATACTGAATCAGGATATACTAAAACTACAGGACCCAATTGACAGGGACCAATACAACCGGTTTCAATAATTCTAATTTCATCGTTAAGATTGTGTTCTTTTATTTCTTTTTCCAATTCACCTTTTACAGATTTAGAACCAGATGAGATACATGAAGCTCCAGCACAAACCAGAACATTCAATCGAATTGTCATATGTTTCTCCTAAAAAATTTTTACATATTTTTTAATAATTTATTTTATTTTATTTAATTTATTTTATTTAATTTATTTTATTTAATTTATTTTATTTAATTTATTTTATTTAATTTATTTTATTTAATTTATTTTTTTGCAATA
Source organism: Exilispira thermophila (assembly GCF_055389015.1). Taxonomy (NCBI): domain Bacteria; kingdom Pseudomonadati; phylum Spirochaetota; class Spirochaetia; order Spirochaetales; genus Exilispira; species Exilispira thermophila. The sequence goes on from NZ_AP042476.1 coordinate 594,330, forward strand.
ATATATTCTTCAACAGGTTTACCATTAACAATATGCTGTTCAACTATTTTAATAGCTTTATCAGGATTAACATAACCGTAAGTGACTTTTTCTTTACCTTCAATTTCTACATCAACAACAGGTTCAGCAGAAGTTAACCCTTTTTCTCCTGTTTGAGTTACGATTACATCTTTAAGATCTTTTTTTGAAATTTCATCTAAAAAAGTCTTTAAGACTTCTCTAGCACCAGCAGCAATTCCAGCAGTACCCATGCTAACTATAATTTTAATTTTTGCATCTTTATTTCTTAAAGAAAGGTCTTTTTGAGCTTTTTCTCTGATTTTTCTTAATTCTTCTAAAGATTTCATAGTTCCTCCTAATTTTTGTTTTAAAACATTTAAGCTTTAAACATTTAGTTTAATTTTTTTTAATTTTTAATTTTAAATATTTTATTTAATTTTTACTTTATAAAAATTTAGTTTTAATTAATTTATAAAATCAGTATTAATACCTATTTTACTAAATCCTTCCTCTATATAATCATTTATAAAATTAATAACTTCTGGATAATTTATTGGTATATCCTGCAATTCCTTTTTAATTTCAGAAGTTTTTAATTCAAAAACTTTTTTATTATTAATTACTTTAAATTCAAAATTTATTTCAGTATGACCTATAATACTTGTAATAATAGTATCTTTAAAATTTCCTACAGGTTGTCTATCTATATGGGATTTTTTAAAAGTAGCTTCAATAATTGTTCCTTTTCCAATTTCTGAATCAATATTAAATTTCCCATCACATATTAATGCATTCATTTTAAAAAGTGGAATTCCCAATCCTACATTTTTTCCATGTTTTACTCTTGTAGTAAAAAATGGGGATTGGATTTCCTCTAAAAGTTCTTTGTCAATTCCTTTTCCATCATCTTTAATTAAAAATCTGACAATATCTTTTATATCATCAATTTCAAGTTCAATATAAATTAAAGTTGATCCAGCACAAACAGAGTTTTCAATAATATCCATTATATGCTGAGATAATTCTTCCAAATTTTTCCCTTTGATTAGTTATTAATTATTTTCTTCACTTTTTTTATATTTTTTTATTACTTCTTTAACTTTTTTTCTATCAACATAACCATAGACATCTTCGTTAACCATAATTACAGGAGCTAAACCACACGCTCCAAAACATCTTGCAGATGAAAGAGTAAATAAATTATCCTGTGTAGTTTCTCCATGTTTAATACCAAGTTCTTCTTCAAAATATTCAATAACTTTATTTGCTCCTTTAACATAACATGCAGTACCTAAACATACATTTATTTCATATTTCCCTCTGGGTTTCATAGAAAAGAAGTTATAAAAAGTTACAACTCCATATACTTCAGAAAGAGCAATATTTAACTCTTTAGCCACAAATTTTTGAACTTCAATTGGTATGTAACCAAAAATTTCCTGAGCTTTATGAAGAACATTTATTAGAGGCCCTTTAGTATCTTTTACTGAATCGATATAATTTTTTAATTCTTCATATTTTACATGACTTTCATTTTTTAGGTTAATCATTAAAACCTCCATATTAATTCTTTATAGTTTCATAACATAATTTTATATAATCTTTATTTTTTAGAGTTTTTTTTAATCCTTCTATTGTTGGTTCTTCCATTAATAGAATTGAATATTTTTTTCCCATATCTTTTAAATAATGTGCATCGGAAAAGGTAACAAATCTGTATTTTTTTAATTCTGGATAGTATGTTAAAAATTCATCTAGTTTTTCAGGATGACATACTTCCAGAGCAAAAATTTCTGGATTATCTGGAACAAAACCAAGTTGAGAAATTATGCTATATGATTCGGCATCTACATGAGCAGGAATACATATACCATTATTTTTTTTTACCATATTTATAAGAGTATCAAAATCAATATTTGCTGAGTTTAAAAGTAATTTTTTTTCAAATTTTTCTATATTTTCATTTTTATCAACCACAACCTGATCACCAAAAAGATCTGGATTGTTTTCTATATCAGGTAAAAAATTATAAAATTCCAACCACATATTGTAAGCATTTTTATAGTTATCAAAAAGTACTAAAGTATGAAATTCTTCAATTGTTTGAGCTTCCATTCCAAATAACACTTTAATATTATATTCAGAGGCTAATTCCTCAAGATATTTACAATTTTCAACTTGATTATGGTCACTAATTGTGATTAATGTTAATTCAAGTTCATGAGCTTTTTTTACAATAGCTTTTGGAGACATTTCTAAACTACCACATGGAGAAAGTGTAGAATGAATGTGTAAATCAGCTTTAAATTGCTTTAACATTAATCAATGTTCCTTAATTTTGTTCTAATATTTTCTATTTTTAAAATCTATAAAGAATAATTATTAATTTTTAAAAAAAATAATTATTTTTAAAATTTTATTATTTATTATAATATTAATAATTATATTAATTAATAAAAAAATAATTATTTTTACACTTTGATAATTTTTCATGTAATGATTATCAAGTATTAATAATAATAAATTGTAAAAAATTACTCAAAATAATTATAATCATTGCATTCAATAAATAAATATTTAACATTATTTGATATTAAATATATTAAATTTAACTCCTAAATATTACTCAATATCTCCATTTTTTTTTAATAAATTATACAATTTAGCTGATGCAACAAATGAATTATCTTCTGTTTTAAGTATTATTATATTTTCATTTATAGCTTTTTTAATTGTACTATCATCAGGTATATTATTGTTGGTTATTAAAATTGCAGATAATTCTTTAAGTTTTGCAACAGCCAGTACATTTAAATGTTTTTGAATAGTTATTAAAATTGACTCAGATTTTGCATTGGCTATTACATCAGATAATAAATCTGATGTATACCCATTTTTTACATTTATTGAGTCAGTTTTAATTGAGGTTGTTAAATTTACAAAATTTAATTCTTCAATTATTTTACTAAGTTTCATTATATCCTCAACATATTGTTTTACAATTATTTTACTTTTGTATTTTCTTTTACAAAGTATGATGCAATTTCATCATAAAAATATTTATTTGCAGATGATAATGGTAATATAGGAGATTGTCCTAGAGCACAGAAAGAAGCTTTTTGCATAATTTCTGCTGTTTCTATCATTTTTTGCCATTCTTTAACAGTTAAATTTCTTTTATAAAGTTCAATTGATTTCATGAATAGAAATTGTGTTCCAACCCTACAAGGGGAACATTTACCACATGATTCATGTTTAAAAAACTTCATTACAGCTCTTAAAAAATCAACAATTTCTGTTTCTTCATCAAGTATTAAAATTGCTCCAGAACCTAAAACTGCAGAATATTGTCCAAGGGAGTCAAAATCTAGAGGTGTATCTAACATCTCTTCATTTATTAAAGCTCCAGCAGAGCCACCAATTTGAGCAGCTTTAAACTTTTTACCTTTTAACATTCCTCCAGCATAATCATTAATAATCTCTCTTAAAGTTGTACCCATAGGTACTTCTATTAATCCAGGTTGATTTACTTTTCCTAAAATTGTATAAACTTTAGTTCCTGGAGATTTTTCAGTACCAATACTTCTAAACCAATCAGCACCTTTAAGAATAATATTTGGTACATTTGCAAGTGTTTCAACATTATTTACTACAGTGGGTTTTCCTCTAAATCCAACCTGTCCAGGGAAAGGAGGTTTTTTTCTTGGATGTCCTCTTTTACCTTCCATTGATTCAATAAGAGCAGTTTCTTCTCCACAAACATAAGCACCAGCACCTTTTCTAATTTCTATATCGAATGAGAAACCAGAATTAAAGATATTATCTCCCAATATGCCATATTCTCTGGCTTGTTCAATAGCTTTTGAAAGTCTTTTAATTGATAAATAATATTCACCTCTGATATATACAAATCCTCTATTTGCACCAACTGCAAAACCTGCTAATATCATACCTTCTATTAATTTATGTGGATCCCCCTCTAATATAAGTCTATCTTTAAAAGTACCGGGTTCACCTTCATCTGCATTACAAACAATATATTTTTCCCCTTTTAATGGAGCAGTAAAACTCCATTTTAATCCTGTTGGAAAACCAGCTCCTCCTCTTCCTCTAAGTCCAGATTTTTTAACCTCTTCAAGAACTTCTTGAGGAGTCATTTCAGTTAATGCTTTCCCTAAAGCTTCATAACCATAAGTAGCAATATATTCTTCTATTGATTCAGGATCAATAGTTCCTGATCGTTCTAAAACATTTCTAAACTGCTTTTTCATTAAAGGTGATTGGATTTCAAAATTAATGTTTGGAAGATTGAATTTTTCTTTAAGCATTAATCTTTTTACAGGTCTTCCTTTAAGAAAATGTTCAGATATAATTTCATCAAGGTCTTCAACTTTTACATTGGTATATATGACATTGTCAGGAAAAATAATTAAAAGAACACCTTTACCAATAAGGTTGATAGAACCTGTTTCACCTATATTTATTTCAGTATGTAAATTAGCATTTCTAACTTTCTTTTTTAATTCTTCCTTTACATCATATGCACCAGCATCAATTGTGTTTTCATCTATAACAAAAAGAGCATGCATTCTATAAATCATTTTTAGCTCCTTAAAGTAATTTTAAATCATTAACTTTTAATTTTTTCATTTTCTCTAATATTTTCAATAATTTCTTTTACTTTATCAGAAGTTAAATTTCCATAAACCTCCTCATTTATCTGGCAAACTGGACCAAGTCCACATACTCCTAAACAACTTGTAGTTTCTAATGTAAAAAGTCCATCAGAAGTAGTATCACCGATTTTTTCAAGGTTTAAAACTTCCTTAAAAGTTTTAATTACATCTAATGCACCTGAGACATGACATGGTGCAGATTCACAAACACGAATTATGTATTTTCCCCTTTTTCTTAAAGAAAACATTGTGTAAAAAGTTGCAACTCCAGTGACTCTTGATAGCGGTACATTAAAATATTTTGCAACTTTTTTTAATTCTTCCATTGTTATATATTTTTCATTTTTTGAATCTTGAATATCATGCAGGGCGAATAATATATTTTCTTCATTTTTATCATATTTTTCTAAAATTTTCTGGATCATAAATGACTCCTTAAATTGGCATTAAAACTATTGCCCATAATTAATATTTAAATTTAATGTTGCTTATTTATATTTTTTTATTTAATTACTTTAAGCAACATTTTCTATCTTTTACACACTTTTAAGTATATCATGTTTAATACTTTTACTCTATTTATATGTTTTAATTATAAATTGTAATATCAATTTTTCAAACTTTTAAATTATTTATCTATTTTATTTTGTTACAAGCTTAAATATGTGCATCTCTTTTTACATATTCAGTATGTAAAAGTTCATGAGATTTATGTGATAATGGTTTTCCTAAAAAGTCTTCATATATCTTTTTAATTGCTGGATTTTCATGAGATTTTCTAATTGGTAAATTTTTATCTTCCATATATAATCCACAAGCTCTTTCAAGTCTTCTTTTTAAAGTAGAGCCATAGGGTTGTCCACCACCACCAACACATCCACCAGGACATGCCATTATTTCGATAAAATGATATGCAATTTCCCCTTTCTTTTTTGCTTCAACTACTTTGTTTAAGAGTTCCCTGGCATTCCCCAATCCATGAGCAACAGCACCTCTAATTTCAGTACCATTAATATTTACAGATAATTCTTTTATACCTTCCAATCCTATACATGGTTCAAAATCAACTATATCCAATTTTTTACCAGTAGCTAATTCATAAGCAGTTCTTAATGCAGCTTCCATTACACCACCTGTTGCTCCAAAAATTGTAGCTGCACCTGAATATTGTCCCATTAGATCTTCAGCTTTTCCATCAGGTATTTCTCTTAAATCAATTCCAGCTTTTTTAAGCATTCTAATAAATTCTCTGGTTGTAATAACATGATCAACATCTGTATAACCAGAATCTTTCATTTCAGGTCGTTTAGCTTCAAACTTTTTAGCTGTACAGGGCATAATAGAAACTGAAACAATTTTTGAAGGGTCAATATTATATTCTTTTGCAAAATAGGTTTTTGCTAATGCACCAAACATTTGTTGAGGAGATTTGCATGAAGAAACATTTTCAAGAAGGTCATGGAAAAATGTTTCTAAAAATTTAATCCATCCAGGGGAACAAGAAGTTATTAAAGGTAAGTTTTCATTTTTTGATAATCTTTCCAGTAATTCTGAACCTTCTTCCATAATTGTTAAATCAGCTGAGAAATTTGTGTCAAATACATGATCAAAACCAAGCATTTTCAAAGCTGTATACATTTTGTTTGCCATATTTGTTCCAGCAGGTAAGCCGTATTCTTCTGCAAGTGATACTCTAACAGCTGGAGCTTCCTGAACAATAACAATTTTATCCGGATCTTCTAAAGCAGCCCATACTTTTTCTTCTTCTGAAACTTCATAGAGTGCACCAACAGGACACACTGATATACATTGTCCGCAATTTACACAAACAGAATTTCCAATTTCTCCAGAAGCAACAGAAACAACTGTATCAAATCCTCTGTTTATTGTTTCCAGAGCAAATACAGTTTGTACCTGTTGACAAACCTGTGTACATCTACCACATAAAATACATTTGTCAGGTTCTCTAACAATTGATAATGAAGAGTCATCAATTGGTTTGTGTTTTAAAACTTTTTCATAAGTTGATTTTTCAACACCAAGTTTATCAGCTAATTGTCTTAATTCACATTTTGAGTTTTTAATACATTGTAAACAATCGTCAGGGTGGTTTGCAAGTATAAGTTCTAAAACCCCTTTTCTTGTATCAAGGATCTCTTTATTATGTGTAATAATTTCCATCCCTTCATAAACAGGAGTTGTACACGATCTTTTTAATCCTTTTTGCCCTTTTACCTGTACAAGACAAACACCACAATTACCTGTTGGTTCTAAATCCTCATGGTAACACAATGTTGGAATTTGAATACCTGCAGCTTTTGCAGCTTCTAAAACTGAAGAATTTGAAGGTACTTCTCTTTCTATGCCGTCAATTTTGATTTTAACTAATGTTTCAGTTAAATTTTTCACTATAACCTCCTGATAAAAGTTGTTATGCAAAAATATTGCATATGTAAACAATTCTTGAAAATTATACTTATTGTTAATATATTAACATATCAAAAAGGTTTGTCAACATATTTTTTGTAGTAATGTTAAAAGATTTTTGCATGATTTTATATCAGATGTTATATTTATTATTTGAGGACTTTTAAGAGGTTTTTTTGTGAAAAATAATATTTTATGTGTAATCTCTGGTATTTCATCAATATTGTGAGTTGTAAAAACTATAGTTGAATTTTTATAATTACTATTTATGAATTTTATGATTTTTGATTTTGATTCAAAGTCGATTGATTTAAAAGGTTCATCCATTAAAATAAGATCAGGATTTATTAAAAAAGCTCTAATTATAGCTACCTTTTGTTTCATTCCACCAGAAATCTGATAGGGGTAATAATTTTCAAATCCATTCAATTCGGTTACATTTAACCAGCTTTTATAATCATCATAAATTTTTTTACAGTTACATTTAATTATATAATTATTGTTTGAGAATTTATGATAACTACTTTTATTTAATTTTGTTTTATTATTTTTTATTTTATTATTTAATGTGGTTTTAGTATTAAGTATCTTTTTATTACTATGAATATTGAATTCAGTTAGGTTGATAATATCTTCAACTTTTTTATATTTTTTAATATTAAATCTTTTTTTTAGTTTTAAAAAATAAAAAATGTTTTCTTTAATTGTCTTATAAGGAAAAAGCAGGGGATCTTGATAAATAACTGAATAATTCTCTGTAAAAAGTTCTATTTTTCCAGTATAGTTTTTATCTATTCCAAGAATAAGATTTAGCAATGTGGTTTTACCTGACCCTGAAGGTGCAAAGATGGTTACTTTTTCATATTTATCTATTATCAAGCTAAGATTATCAATAATTATATCTGAATCAAATTTTTTTGTAAGATTGGTTATTTTAATCATATTTTTTCTTTTATTCTTATTTTTTACTATTATTTGTTATTTATTACTTATTACTTATTTTTTTATTATTATTTCTTTTTACTGTTTCTTTTTATTGTTTACTTCTCTTTATTATTATTTCTTTTTTATTGAATTTATATAACCTTGTTATAACAATTTATCTATAAAACAATTTACCTAAAATTTTTTTAGTTTAATTTTAATCTATTTAGTTTGATTATATATTCTTTTCTTTTATTTTATTTTATTTATGTTTTTTTCTTTATAGTTATTTTTGCATTCTTATGTTTTATAATTTTTTTATAATTTAATTTTTTTTATTTATATAAAGTTTCTTATAAACTTATTTATCTTTAAAAAATAATTAATGCTTTCTTTTTTTAAATTTTACTTAAAGCTTTATCTAATTTTTTTCTATTTTATTTATTTTAATATTTTAATTTTAAATATTTATTCTGAGAAAAAGTATTTTTTAAAGAATATGTGGAAAATCAAATTAATAAAAATTTGATAGATTATCATTAATGATATAATTACAAATAGATAATAGAAAACTTTATCCATATCAAAATAGATTTTAGCAACATTTAGTAGGTATCCTATTCCACTCTGTGTTCCTATAAATTCTCCTAAAATTACAATTTTTAATGAAAAGTTAAATCCTATAATAAGGTTAGTTTTAAATATTGGCATTAGGGTAGGGATATATACATCTTTTATTATATCTCCCTTAGTTCCATTCATCCCTATAATTAGTTGTTCAAATTTTTGATTTTTTTTAATTAAAGCATTTGATGTATTTGTAGAAATTAAAGGTGTAGATAAAATTATTATTAAGCTAATTGGTACCATACTACTTATACCAAATATTAATAATAAAATAACACCTAATATTGTTCCTGGAATAATTTGAAATATTTGCAGTGTTAAATTAATTAATTCATGATGTTTTAAAATAAATGAAATAATTCCTATTATTGTACCAATTATAAAAGAAATTAAAAAACCTATAAATATTCTATATATAGTTATATAAAGGTTTATAATAAAATCCTGAGAAAGCATTATACTACTTTTATTAATTAAAATCTCAGGCGATGGTATAATATATGATGGGAAAAATAAACTAAAAATATACCATAAAAAAATAAAAACTAATAAGCCCAATAATTGTTTTTTAATAGATATAAAAAAAGCTTTCAAATTTGTCATTTAAAGGTTTACCTAAAATTTTGTAATAATTAAAAATATCACTTTTTAAGTCATTGTTATCTTCAAAATGGAAACTTGTTCTATTTAATGCTTTTAAAAGTATGTTTTCTGGAAATGTAAAATAAGATGAAGATATTTCAACTGCTTTTTCTGGATTGGATTGAATAAGTTCTATTGCTTTTTTAAGTTCTAAATTAAGTTGATTAATAAATTCTTTATGATCTTTTAACCAATCTGATTTAACAAATGTTCCAACCTGAGGATATCCATTTTTAATACCTGTATATTTTTCCCATAATTTTTTGTAAGAAAGGGAAATAAAAATATTTTTTTTATTTTCTAAAATAGAAACAAATGGTTCGGGCAGAATTACAGCTTTTGCTTTTCCCTGTTTTAAAAGCTCAACTGAAGATGGAAAAACTGAATAAGTTGGAATAAAATCTTTGTTTAGATCCAGCCCTTCTTGTGAAATAAAATAAGATGTAATTTCTTCTATGGGAGAACCTTTAAAAGGTAAATATAACTTTTGCCCTTTTAATTCTGAGAAACTATTTACCTTTTTACCATAAGTAACAAGATAAGATAATCCTGAAACATAAGAATTAACAATTTTGATAGGGATCTCTTTTTTAAAAAATGTCATCCCAACAGATAATCCAGTTGTTAATATTTGAATGTCACCTTTTAAAAAAAGTGCATTTGCCTGTGAATGATTTGAAAAAATTGTTAGCTCAATATTTTTCATGTTTTTTGAAGCAATAATGTAGGGGATAGAGCTTGGGGTATAAGGAGCATAGATTTTTATTTTCTCATTCACTTGATTTGAAGAAATAAATATAAAAGAAATTATTAGAGTGATAATTAATAAAAATTTAAATATAGCCTTTTTCATTGTTTCCCCCTGTTGTTTTATTTTTCATAAATTATTTGTATTTAGATTTTTATTTAATTTTTTATTTTATATTACATGCTATAAATAAAAGTGTGTAAAAGAGAGAATAAGTTTGCTTAAAGCAAATAAATAAAAAATATTGCCTCCCGATGAAAAAAATATGTACAAAAAAACAAACCATCAGGAGGCAAAAAAATGAACAATTTAGGTAAAGAATTAGCTAAATTTTTAGAAAGTCAAGGGGTTTTAGAAGATTTTATTAAAAATCCTGACAAAACAAAAGAATTAATGTTATCAATATTGAAATATGGATATGAAAGTTTAATGGTAAATGAAATAGATACTGTTTTAGGTTATAAAAAATATGATAGAGAAACAGAAAAAGAAAATTACAGAAATGGTAAAAGGTACAGAGATTTAGACACAAGTCATGGAAAAATTATTAACTTAGAAGTACCAAGAGCAAGGAATGGGTTTTATCCTGCAATATTGGAAAGATATAAGAGAAGGCTTGAAAATATAGATGATACAATAATAAAATTGTATGCAAAAGGATTATCTACAGAAGATATATCAGAACATATAAAAGATATATATGGGATGAAGTACAGTAAAGAAACGATATCTAATATAACAGAGAAAGTAAAAAAAGATATAGAAGGATTTAAAAACAGGAAATTAGAAGAAAGTTATTATGTAATATTTATAGATGCAATGCATGTAAACATAAGGAGGGATACAGTATCTAAAGAAGCAATCTATTTTTTATTAGGAGTAAATGTAAAAGGGAAAAGAGAGATATTAGGGTTTTACATAAATCCAACAGAGAGTGCAAGTTTTTACAATGAAATATTTGAAGATATAAAGGCAAGAGGAGTAAAAAAGGTATTGTTGTTTGTAACAGATGGTTTAAGGGGTATAGAAGAAGTAATAAGCAACAATTTCCCTAAATCAAAAATACAAAGATGTATATATCATTTAAGCAGGAACATATCAACAAGAGTAAGGGTAAGAGATAGAGGAGAAATATTATTAGACTTTAAAAAGGTTTACAGTCAAAATAGGAAGGAAGAAGCACTAGTTTATTTTGAACAATTTAAAATAAAATGGGGAAGGAAGTATAAGAAGTTAGTTAATGATTTAGAAGAAGTATTGGATTATATGTTAACATTTTATGAATTTCCGGAAAGTATAAGGAGACAGATCTATACGACAAACTGGATAGAGAGATTAAATGAAGAAGTAAGGAAAAGAATAAAAGGTAAGAATAGTTTTCCAACAGTTGAATCAGCAGAGAAACTTTTATTTTTAATATTAAAAGATTATGAAAATAGATGGGAAGAAAGAATATTAAGGGGGTTTGGTCAGGCAAAATATGAGCTTGACTTAATGCTAAAAAAAATTTATGGTTAATGTCAATATTTTCATCGGGAGGCGAAATTAGTTATAATTCTAGAATTATAACTAATTTACACATTTTTATTGACATAACCTTATATTTATTATTTTATATTATTATTTTATATTATTATTTTATATTATTAAAAATTTCTATTTTCCTATTTTTTGTATTATAGAAACTTTGTTATATATTTATGTAAGAAGAACAATATCAAATTTAGTGCATGATTGTTTATTCATTTAATAGTATAAAAAACTTTTTATTATATTTTTATTAAAAGTAATAAAATTAACATTTATTAAATTATTAATAAAAATTTTATATAAACTAAATATAACAAATATGTGTTATATTACCTCAATTAAAGGTAACTCATAAAGTACAATAAGTCAATACAAAAAGTGAAAAAATACACAAATTAAATTTAAGTTGAAAATCCTTTTATTTAAATTAATATACACCTTGTAAAAGAAAAATTTATTGTAAAAGGAAAAATTAATTTGTTTTAAATTTATATTTTTTTAATAAATCTGTGATATGGAGGTTGAAATGCAGAACAGTGTTGATGAAAGAAATGGAAATTTAAATACCAATAATAATGATAAACCTTTATCTGAAGAAATTATAAGTGAAGATGAGATTTCTTTGGTTGATATTTTTAGAATTTTATGGAGACAAAAATGGTTTATAATCATTTTTACATTAGTTTTTACTCTCATTGGCTTTTTTTATTTTAAATCAAAACAAAAGACTGTCTATACATATTCTTTAAAAATTTTAACTACTCCTATGACATGGAAACAATATAATTCGTTTAAAGCAAATCTTGAAACTACAAATTATACTAATGATTTTTATGATAAACTTGATAATGAATTAAAAAAAATATTTCCAGTTCGTGATTTAAAATTTGAATTTAATTATGATCCTGTAAATACAATTCTAAATAATAAAAAAGTATTTGCTTCTACTTATTCCTTTATAATTAGCTTTAAGTCTCAAGTTAATGATAGTAATAATGCTGAAAAGATACTAAGGTTTTATATTGATAACTATTTTATTTTTAAATTTTCAAAATTTATTGTAGAAGATTATTTTAGCTCTAAAATTAATTCAATTAATATAAATAAAAAAAATTTTTCAGATTTTTTAATTAATAAAATAAAATTACAAAAACAACTTAATGAACTTTTAAAAATAAGAAATAAATATAAAGATTTTTATAACAAGAATGTACAAAATATTTTAATTTATAATACAAATACAAAAGAGGGAATCTCAATTGAACAAAGAATTTTAAATACTGAAGTTTCGATTAGTGAAAACGATTTAAATTTAGAAAACTATATTTTTGATTTACTTAAATATAATCTTTATAATGAATTATTAAAAGAAAGTTTGAATTATTCATATTCTAATGATAAAAATTTAAACAATTATTTTCAATTTATTAAAGAGAAGATAAATGATTATAACTTTAATATTGATAATATATTGGGTGAAATTTCCAAAAAATATAATGATTTTGAAAAAAATAGTTTTTCCAGTGATTTAAAAGATATGTTTATATTAGAAAAAAATGGAATTGTTGATAAAATAGATTTTATTTCAAAACAATTAAATTTAAATATTAAAATAGCAGGATTTGAATATATATCTACAACCAGAAGTATTTATAAATATGTGATTTTAATTTTTGTTGCTTCTGGTTTTATAGCTTTATTTTTAGCTTTTGTTATTGATTTTTTTGCAAAAAATAAAGATGAAATTTTTAAAAAAGAATAAATTTTATTTTTAATGATAGTCGTAATTTTAAAAGTTATAATTTTTATTTCTAATAATAATTATTTTAATGAAGTTAATGTATTTATTTGAAAAAATATGTGTTTTTAAAAATATTTAAGGATAGAATAGTGTGTGGAGTTGTTTCAATTGTTTATAAAAATGATAATAAAGAACTTGGTAATGAAGCAATTAAACTTTTAAAAAAACTTGAATACAGGGGATATGATTCCACTGGCGCAAGCTTTATAAGGAAAAATGGAAAAATTATTTTAAAGAAAAAAGTAGGTTCACCAACAAAAGTTTCAGAGGAACTTGAACTTGATAAATTTGGGGGATATAAATTTATAGGCCAGGTTAGATGGGCAACCTATGGCTCTGTTACAGATGAAAATGCGCAACCCCATGAAGTTAATTGTAAATATCACTGTGTTGGTGCTCATAATGGAAATATTTCAAATACAGATAGTTTAAAAGAATTCCTTATAGAGAATAATCATTCTGTTTTATCTGATAATGATGGGGAAATGCTTGTACATATGATTGAGCATTTTTTCTATGAGGAAATAAATTTAATTAATAATGATAATTCTAAAAATAACTATAATGCTAAGTATAATAATAATAAAATTAAATCAAATAATATTAATTTAAATAACAAAGATAATCTAAATAACAAAGAAAAGAAAGAAGAAAATTTTTTAACTACAAAAGTTAAACTATTTATAAATGCAATTAGAAAATCTCATAAAAAAGTGAAAGGCTCTTATGCTGCATGTATTACAGCAGATGGAATTGATGGGGTTTTTGCTTTAAAAGCAGGTTCATCTTTATATGCAGGTAAAGGAAAAGATGATAATGGTGAGTTTATTGTTGTTTCATCTGATTTAACATCCGTTTTGTCTAAAACAAGATTTTTAATCCCTTTAAATGAAGGGGAAGGGATTTATTTCACACATAATCAATATTATGTATTTTCCTTAAATAAAGACAATGATTATGAAAGAAGTTTAAAAAGATCTAAATTAAATGTTATAGATGTAAGTTTAAATTATCCATATCAGTTTTTTATGGAGCAGGAAATAAGTAATTCAGCAAAAAATATAGATCCAATATTATTATACTATTTTGAAGACAATTTACAAAATTCACTTTTTAATATTTTTCATAAAAATGAACAAAAAACAAAAAAATTAATCTATGATTTTCTTGAATTAAATAGTATCATTAATGAAGAACAATTAAAAGAAAAATTCAGTCAATTTTTAAATAACAAAGATTATTCTGAATTAAAAAAAGAAATTAATGAAATCACTGAAGATAAATTATTTTCAGATTCTTCTTTATCCTTTTTATCTGATGAAAAACCTTTTTTAAAAGAGTTGTTAAGTTTTAATGAAAATTATTTTGAAGATTTAATAATACTTGATAACATTCTTATCTGGAAAAAGAAAAAGAATATTTTAAAATATAAAAATGAAATAATTGAACTTTTTAAACAGAGTAGAAATAATAAGATCTTTTTTATTGGAGCAGGAACTTCATATCATGCAGCATTAACAGGTAGTTATTTTTTTAATGAAATAGCAGGTATTCCTGTAATAGCAGTTAATCCAGGTGGGTTTAGATCTCAATTTATTAATAGTTTAAATAAAAATGATATTTTAGTCTTTATTTCTCAATCAGGTGAAACAAAAGATTTAGTTGATATTATCAATGATGTAAAAAAAAGTTATAAAAATATTATAGTTATTTCAATTGTAAATAATGAAAATTCTACCATACCACAGGAGAAATCTGAATTTTATCTCCCAATTTTATGTGGACCAGAAATAGCTGTTGCTGCTACAAAATCTTTTACCAACCAGATATTACTTTTCTATTTGTTAGCTTTAAGTTTAAAATATGATGATAGAAAAGTAAAAGCTAAAATAAATAAAGTTAAAAGTTCAATCAAGTATGTATTGGATAATTATAAAATTGATATTACCAACATTGCAAATATGCTTTTTCTAAAACCATCAATTCATATTTTAGCAACTTCTCTAATAGGATTAGCAAATGAAGGAGCTTTAAAAATTAGAGAGGTTGTTTTAAACCATGCGCAAGGGTTTGATGCAGCTGAATTTAAGCATGGACCAAATACAATTCTGGGTAAAAATACAATTTTTTCCCTTGAAAATCTGGAAATATTATCAAAAAATTATCTTGAATTTTTAAAAAAAACTTTAAAACATTTCAAAGCTAATTTTGAAACTAAATCAGATAGTGAAAGCAAAAATACATTTGATGATATGATTCAAAGTATTACAAAGGTACTAAATGTTTTATCAACTTCAAATTTCAGACCAGTTGATAATGCATTATTGAATGGTAATAATGATAACAATGTTTCAAATGATAATTTTTCAAAACTATTTTATGAAATATATACTGAATTAATTAACATAGAAGATCATTTTTCAAATTATCCACTTGTTTTTGTTTGTCCCCCTGATGAAAGAGATAAAAGAATAACTATTTCCCAGATTCATACTCATAAAATTAGAGGTGCTGATATTTTTTTAATAGCTCAGGAAGATAAAGAACTTGAAAAAGCAGTTGTAAATCCACCTGCAGATGTAAAAGATTATAAATATTATTATTTGAAATTACCTATTCTCGATGATAAATATGTATTTGTTTTTCAAACAACAATAATCCTACAATTGTTAGCATTTGAAATGTCTGTAAAAAAAATGAAATATTTAAATACTTTGAAAATAAGTAATCATGGGGTTCATCCTGATGTTCCAAAAAATGTTTCTAAATCAATTACTGTTGATTAAAATTTGAAAAATTATTTGGTAATAGTAGTGATGTTATAAGGGATTTAAAATTATTTGATAGAGAAACTTTAAAGATGCTTTTTTCTAAATTGAAGATAAATTATTATAAAGATTATCTTGAAAAAAGAAAAAAAGTTTTGTTATATTTATTTTTTGGAAAAAAAAGTTATATCCCTGGACTTGAGTGGGAGTTTTTTAAATTTGAAAAAAATTATAAAAAAAATAACTAAAATAAAAATATATAAAAAATATTATAAAAGTACAAATTCAGGTTAATTAATTATCAAAAATTGATATAGTAGAGAATAATTTATTAAAGGTATAATTAAATTATGAATTACAATCAGTTATATTCTCTTCAGGATAAGGTGTTAAAAATTGTTTTTGAAAATGATAAAGAATTTTATTTAACAGGTGGTACATGTATTAATAGATTTTATTGGGAACAAAGATACTCGGATGACCTTGATTTTTTTATAGATAAATTTCTCAATTTTAAATTAAAAATTAAGTATCTTATTGATAAGTTATCTTGTTTTGATATCAAGATAGAAGTTAACAGTAAAGACTTTGTTCGTGTTTTTATTAATAATATTTTACAAATAGATTTTGTAAATGAATTTGCACCTTATTATAAGGAAATGATGTAAAATTTATGTAAAATTAAAAATAGATATTTGATTTTGAAATTTATTATTATTATTTATAAATAATAACTATTATTTGTAAATAATATCTTTATTAATTATAATAGCTTTATTATGGGAAACCAAAAATTGAAAAGAATCAGGCTAACAGAATTTGAAATTTCTCAAATTAAAAAGGTTTCTATGAATATATTTAAAGAAAATTGCAGAGTATGGATTTTTGGTTCAAGAACTGATCCTTTGTTAAAAGGGGGAGATATTGATATTTATATTGAAACTGATTTCAGCAGTAAGGAAGAGGTAATATCAAAAAAATTGGAATTTTTGGTTGAATTAAAAAAAAAATTGGGGAACAAAAAATTGATGTAATTATCAGAAAATTTAATAGTGATGATTTTATTTCTAATGAGGCAAAAGAGAAGGGGGTTAGAATTATATAACAATTTATAAAAAAAATAATTAAACAAGAGAAAGGGTAAAAACCAATATTATTTTAGAAAAATTAGAAAAATAACAAATAAAAATAACAAATAAAGAAAAGGAAAAGGATGTTTTACGAAAATGAAGGATATAAAAGTTATTATTGATGAACTTGATAAGTTAATAGAAAGAATGATTATTACAAAAAATAAAATTAAATTATGGCAATTAAATAAAGATCTTTTTAATGATCAAAATAAAGTAGAAATTATTGATTCATTTATATTTCGATTTTCTAAAATTCAGGATACTATTGGAAATAAACTTTTTCCAGGGATTTTGATGGTTTTAGAAGACTCATACCTATCCCTGGGAAACAGATATTTTACTTGAGGAAATTAATAATAAAATTGTATGGCATTTATTGTTAAAACATTTAATAAAAAAAAATTAATATGATATAAATAAAAGTGTATAAAATAAAGCAAATAAATATATAATTAAATATGTGTTTCTAAAGAGTACATATGTTAATATATTAAACTAATAAGATTTTTTAAATGAAAAAAAAAGTTGAAGAAAAAATTAATTCTATAAAAAATTTATTGATAGAAGAATTGAATCCTGACAAAATAATTTTATTTGGTTCTCTTGCTAAAATGATTCAAAATGAAATAAAAGAAAAAAATAATTTTGATATTGATATCTTTGTAGAAGTGAATAACAATTATTCTTTAAGAAAAATACGAAATATAAAAGAAAAAGTAGATAGTTTGTCTGGAATCTATAGTGTTGATCTCATATTTTCTAATAATACTGATCTGGATTTTAAAAAATTAATTGAAACTACAGGAGTTATATTATATGAAAAAAATAGAAGTTAAAGTTGCAATAAATAAATTAAAAGATGTTTTTTTAAGACTAAAAGAAGCCTGTGATATAGCTATTGATGACCTTGATAAAGATGGGGTTATACAGAGATTTGAATTTACAGTAGAATTATTATGGAAAACTTTAAAAATAGTCCTTGAATATAATAAGATTGATTGCACATCACCAAGAGATTGTATTAAAAAAAGTTATAGATATTCATTAATTGAAGACGATGAAATTTTACTTGATATGCTAGAAGATAGAAATAGAAGTTCTCATATTTATAACCAGAAAGTATCTGAAGAAATATTCATGAGAATTAAGAACTATTATGTAGAAATAATAGAAAAAATATTAAATAAAATTGAAAAAATGTAAATTTTGTTTTAATAAAATACATTTAAATAGTTATTTAAACAAAGATAATTAATTCAGATAAAATAATTATTTTAAAATAAAGTGAAAGAAAACCCAAAAAAAAGAATGGAAAAAAAATAGATAAAAAGAAAAAAATAGATAAGATAGATAAAAAAGTAAATAGATAAAAAAATAAAAGATATATAATCTGGAGGTTTAATTTATGAAAGATAAATTGATAGAAAAAAAAGGTGAAATTTTATTTTTTGAAAATGCAGATACAAAACAAAGATATCAGGCTCATGAATCTACTTATATTGATGAAAATGTAAAAATTGGAGAAAATACAAGGATATGGCATTTTACTCACATTATGAAAAATGCTCAAATTGGAAAAAATTGCTCTATCGGACAAAATGTTAATGTTGGTTCAAAAGCAATAATTGGAAATAATGTTAAAGTTCAGAATAATGTTTCCATTTATGATGATGTAATTTTAGAAGATGATGTTTTTTGTGGGCCATCAATGGTTTTTACAAATGTTATCAATCCAAGAGCATTTATTGAAAGAAAAGACCAATATAAAACAACACTTGTGAAAAAGGGAGCAGCAATTGGAGCAAATGCGACTATTGTTTGTGGAGTAACTCTTGGTAAATACTGTTTTATTGGTGCTGGAGCTGTTGTTAATAAAGATGTTAAAGATTATGCTTTAATGGTTGGAGTTCCTGCTAAACAAATTGGTTGGGTTTGCAAATGTGGAGTTACTTTAAAAGAAATACATGATGAAAATAAAAATCTAAAAAATAAATTTTTTAAATGTCCAGAATGTGGTAATGAATATATAGAGATTGATAATAAATTGAAACCTGTAAAAGAAAATTGATAAATAAAAATTTAATGTTATAAAAATTTTAAGTAATGTAAAACATAATTTTTAAAAAATATAAGAGGGTATTTGTTATGGGTAAAGTTATTGAAGATAAGAAAAAAAGAACATTTACTGAAGAGCAATTTTATGAGAAAATAAATTCTATTTCAGAAAAATTTTCAATTCTTGAAAGAATTATTAGAATTGAAGAAGAGATTAAAAATCAGAATAAAAATATTGAATTATTAATTCAAAGTATGAACAAAAGGTTTGAAGCAATAGATAAGAGATTTGAAATAGTTGATAAACGTTTTGAAGAGTTAAGAGAAGATATGAATAGAAGGTTTGAAGCAGTTGATAAGAGATTTGAAGAATTACGAGAAGATATGGACAAAAGGTTTGAAGCAGTTGATAAGAGATTTGAAGAATTACGAGAAGATATGGACAAAAGGTTTGAAGCAGTTGATAAGAGATTTGAAGAATTACGAGAAGATATGGACAAAAGGTTTGAAGCAGTTGATAAGCGTTTTGAAGAATTAATACAAAATATGAATAAAAGGTTTGAAGCAGTAGATAAGAGATTTGAAATAGTTGATAAGAGATTTGAAGAATTACGAGAGGATATGAACAAAAGGTTTGAAGCAATAGATAAGAGATTTGAAATAGTTGATAAACGTTTTGAAGAGTTAAGAGAAGATATGAACAAAAGGTTTGAAACAGTAGATAAGAGATTTAACTCTATGATGTGGTTTATTGGAATATTAACAACTATTGCTGTAACTTTATCGGTAACTTTAATTAAATTCATATTATAATTATAATTTATCTGTTTTCTTTTATTAAAAATATTTCATTTATTTTTTATTAAAATTTTATTAAATTTTTTTTAATTTATTTTTTAAAATAAATAAGTAAAAAGTAATATAAAAAAATTTTATCTAGATAAATAGAAAGGACACAAAATGAAAGTGCCATTTTTTACACCTGTAAGAAATTATCATAACCATAAAGAAGAATTTGATAATGCAATTAATAAAATTCTTGAAAAAGGAAATTTTATTTTAGGTGATGATGTTGAAAAGTTAGAAAATGAAATAGCTGAATATACTGGTGCTAAATATGCTATAGGAGTTGCATCTGGAACTGATGCACTTACAATTGCTTCTGATGTTTTAGGATTTAAAGATGACAGTTTTATAATAACTACACCATTTACTTTTTTTGCTTCAGCTTCATGTATTGTTAGAAATGGTGGATTTCCTATGTTTGTTGATATTGATGAAGAAACTTTACAGATTGATCCTGAAAAAATTGAGCAGGAAATTGATAAAATGAAAAATAGAGAAAATCTAGCAGGAATTTTACCAGTTCACCTTTTTAATCAGATGGCAAATATGAATGAGATTATGAAAATAGCTAAAAAATATAATTTGAAAGTTCTTGAAGATGGAGCTGAAAGTTTTGGTATGAAGTATAAATTTAAAAATAGCAACAATGATTTTGAATTGAAGCATTCTGGGACTATTGGTGATGCAGGGATTTTCTCCTTTTTTCCAACTAAAACTCTTGGTGGATATGGTGATGGAGGAATGATTGTTACCAATAATAAAAAACTTTATAATTTATTTAAAGTTTATAGAGTACATGGTACAACAAAAAAATATCATCATGAATATGTGGGGTACAATTCAAGACTTGACACAATTCAAGCTGCAATATTAAGAATTAAATTAAAATATATTGATAATGATATTACAAAAAGAGATAAAATTGGAAATCTTTATAATAAACGGTTACAAAAACTTCAAGATAAAGGTTTAATTAAACTTTTTAAAATGCCTGAGAATCAAAAAACTGTTTATTATGTTTATAATATTTTAGCTAAAAATAGAGATAAGTTGAAAAATTTTTTATCTGAAAATGGTATTGGAACAGCTATTTATTATCCAGTCCCACTACATTTACAAAAATGTTTTCAAAATCTTGGATATTCTAAAGGAGATTTTCCTGTAGCAGAAAAAATATCTGAAAAAATTATAGCATTGCCTATGTTTCCAGAACTTACTGATGATGAAATAAATTATGTTTGTGATAAAATTGAAGAATTTTATGAGAAGAAATGAAGATATATTTAAGGTTTATTAATAACGGAACATATTAGATACATTTAGTTTTATTAATTAAAATAGTTAATTGAAGTCTTTTGAAAAATTATTCCTTGACAATTAATTTTGTTAAATCATATTTTGTTCAATGAGTGAACAAAATAGAGATAGTAACATTTTATCAAATGATTTAGATTATAAAAGTAATATACAAGAACTAAAGTTTAACGAAATTGATTATCAATTATTAAAGTTTATTCTTGAAAAGAATAAAAAAAAAGAAGCTTTTACTCAAAGGGAGATAGCAAAAGCTTTAAAAATATCTCTTGGTATGACAAATAATATTTTAAAAAAAGTTGTAAAAAGAGGTTTTGTGTTAATCTCTCATATAAATGGTAAAAAAATAAATTACATGCTTTCAAGTAAAGGGATAAATGAAATATATGAAAGGTCATTAAATTATTTTAAAAGGATAGCTAAAAATTCATATAATTTTAAAAATACTATATGTAACCTATTTTTTAAGTTAGAAACTAAAGGTTATGATAGTATAATTTTATTTGGTCAATCCAATATAGATTTTATTATAGAATATTGTTGTAATAAGTTTAATTTTAAATATAAAACTGTTAATGTTAAAAATTTTAATGATATTATTAGTTATTTAAAAAATAAAAATAAAGAATTTGATGAAAGTAAAATATTTTATTTTATTGGTGAATCTGTTTCTTTTATTAGTGATGAGGAAAGATATAATTTTAATAAATTTATTGATGAAAAATTAATTTCTATAACTCATTTAGTAAAGCTAATAAATATTTAAATATAAAATAATCTGAAAATAAAGATTTTTTAATGAATAGAATATTAAAATTAAAAATACAGGGAAATAATTACAAATAAAAAAATCAAGGAAATAAAAAAGTTATAAAGATTAGAAAATTGTAAATTTAAAAAAATATAAAATTTTTGATAGGAATTAAAATGAGTTATAAAGAAAATTTATTAGAAAAAATTAATTCTAAAGAAGCTGTATTAGGAGTGGTAGGCCTTGGATATGTTGGTTTACCATTAGCTGTTGAAAAAGCAAAAGCTGGATTTAAAGTTATTGGATTTGATATTCAACAAAAAAGAGTTGATATGGTTAATAAAGGTAAAAACTATATTGGTGATGTAGTTGATGAAGAGTTAGCTAATCTTGTTAAAAATAAAAAGATTGAAGCAACTGTAGATTATTCTAAAATATCTAATTGTGATACAGTTGCTATTTGTGTACCTACACCACTTGATAAATATATGCAACCTGATATTTCTTATGTTGTGAATTCAACAAATGAGATTGCAAAATATGTTAAAAAAGGAACTCTTGTTGTATTAGAATCAACTACTTATCCAGGAACAACTGAAGAGGTTATTAAACCTATTTTGGAAAAAAAGGGTTTTAAAATAGGAGAAGATCTATTTTTAGCATTTTCACCAGAAAGAGTTGATCCTGGTAATAAATTTTATAAAACAAAAAATACTCCAAAAGTTGTAGGAGGAGTTACCCAAAATTGTAGAGAAGTATCAAAAGCTTTATATGAATCAGTTTTAGAAGGTGAAATTTTTATTGTTTCTTCTCCAAAAGTTGCTGAAATGGAAAAAATTTTAGAAAATACTTTTAGAAATATTAATATTGCACTTGTAAATGAAATGGCAATACTTTGTGATAAAATGAACATTGATATATGGGAAGTAATAGAAGCTGCTAAAACAAAACCCTATGGATTTATGGCATTTTATCCTGGACCTGGACTTGGTGGACATTGTATTCCAATTGACCCTTATTATCTTACATGGAAAGCAAGAGAGTATGATTATCATACAAGATTAATTGAATTAGCTGGTGAAATTAATAATTATATGCCTGAACATGTTGTAAACAAAGCTTCTAAAATATTGAATAAATTTAAAAAATGTTTAAATGGAAGTAAAATATTTATATTAGGTGCTGCATATAAAAAAGATATTGATGATTTAAGAGAATCTCCTGTATTAAAAATACTAGAAATACTGGAAAGAGAGAATGCTGATATAATGATTAATGACCCATTTATCCCTGAATTTACTCATAATGGTGTTAAATATAAATCAGTTGAATTTAATGAGGAAAATCTTAAAAAAGCGGACCTTGTTTTAATTGCAACAGATCACAGTATATATGATGAAAATTTAATTGTTAATAATTCTAAAGCAATTTTTGATACAAGACATTTAATTAAAAATAAAAATGATAAAGTGTGGTATTTGTAATGGGATTAAAAAGTTTAGGTAAAAATTTTGGTAATGATAAAAAAAGACTTTTAGAAAATTTTTTTTCTCTTTCTATTTTACAGGGGGCAAATTATATTCTTCCTTTAATTACTTTACCTTATCTTGTAAGAGTTTTAGGACCTGAAAAGTATGGACTTATTGCATTTGCTCAGGCATTCATTCAGTATTTTATTATTCTTACTGATTATGGGTTTAATTTATCTGCAACAAGAGAAATTTCTATTAATAGAGAAAATAAAGAAAAAATTTCTGAAATATTTAGCTCTGTGATGGTTATAAAAGCTGGACTTTTAATTTTGTCTTTTGTTATAATGTTAATTGTAGTTTTTTTCTTTGGGAAATTTAAAAAGGATATGGAAATATACTTTTTGACTTTTGGTATGGTTATTGGACAAAATTTATTCCCTGTTTGGTTTTTTCAGGGTATGGAGAAGATGAAATATATAACTTTTTTGAATATAACTGCAAAACTGATCTTTACCGTTTCTATTTTTATTTTTATTCATAATGTTTCAGATTATATCTATGTACCTTTAATAAATTCCTTGGGATTTATAGTTGCAGGAATATTATCTTTATGGATTGTTTTTAGAAATTTTAGAATAAAATTAGTTATACCAAAAATTTCAGTAGTTTTAAATTACTTAAAAGATAGTACTCAATTTTTTTTATCTAGAGTATCTGTTTCTATTTATACTTCAAGCAATGCTTTTGTTTTAGGATTATTTACTAATAATATTATGGTTGGTTATTATTCTATTGCAGAAAAATTATATTTAGCATTAAAAAATATTTATTCTCCATTAACTCAAGTAATATATCCATATATGTCCAAAACTAAAAACTTAAAATTTATTAAAAAAATTTTTAAAATGACTTTATTAATTAATATTTTAATTATTATATTTTTATTCATAACATCTGGTTTTTTATTTAAACTCCTTTTTTCAAATCAGTCTAGTAATGAATCAATTATTGTATTTAGAATATTTTTAATTGCTTCTAGTGTAGTTGTTCCTTCTGTTATTACAGGATATCCTTTTTTAGCAGCAATGGGTTATCCAAAATATGCTAATAAAAGTGTTATATATGGTTCTGTTTTACATATTTCTATGCTCGTTATTTTTATGATTATAGGTTTTATAAGTATATATTCAGTTGCTGTTGCTGTTGTAATAACTGAAAGTTTTGTTTTTTTATATAGATTATATTATTCAAGGAGGATTCTTTATGAATAAAAAAAACAGAAAGGTTGTTATCACTTATGGAACATTCGATATGATTCATATTGGACACATGAATTTATTAAAGAGAGCTAAACAATTAGGAGATTATCTTATTGTTGGAATAACCTCAGAAAATTATGATAGAAATAGAGGAAAACTTAATGTACATCAAAATTTGATTGAAAGGATAGAAAATGTAAAAAAAACTGGTCTTGCAGATAAAATAATTATTGAAGAATATGAAGGTCAAAAGATAGTTGATATTCAAAAATATAATGTAGATATTTTTGCTATAGGTTCAGATTGGAAAGGAAAATTTGATTATTTAAAAGAATATTGCAAAGTAGTATATTTAGAAAGGACAAAAGGAATATCAAGTACACAATTAAGAAATAAGCATTTTGGAATAATCAAATTAGGTATTGTAGGTTATGGTAGAATCGCAAAAAGATTTGTATCAGAATCAAAATTTGTTAGTGGCGTTAATATAGAAGGTGTTTTTGGTCCAAATGAAGGAAAAGCTAAAAAATTTGCTAAAGAACATGAGCTTTTATTTGCAACTACAGATTTTAATGAATTCTTAAATAAAGTAGATGCTGTTTATATAGCTTCTCCCCACCATACCCATTATTATTATTCAAAATTATCACTTCTTAATGATAAACATGTTTTATGTGAAAAGCCTTTAACTCTATCAGAAAATGAAGCAATAGAACTTTATGAATTAGCTGATAAAAAAGGACTTACTTTTATTGAAGCTATTAAAACTGCTTATTCACCAGGATTTCAAAATCTTGTAAATATAGTAAAAAGTGGAATTATCGGTAAAATAAAAAATATTGATGCTACATTTACAAAACTTGTCAGTGGTAATATAAGGGAGTTAGATCCAACATTATATGGTGGTAGTGTAACAGAATTGGTATCATATCCATTGTTAGCCTTTGTAAAAATATTAGGGATAAATCCAGTTAATATAACATTCTATTCAGCTTTTGATAAAGAAAAAGGAGTTGATATTTTTACAAAAATTAACCTTGTATATAATTCTGCAATAGTTACAGCTAAAGTAGGTCTGGGAGTAAAATCAGAAGGTGATTTAATTATATCTGGAACAAAAGGATATATTTATGTTCCTGCACCCTGGTGGAAAACAGAATACTTTGAGGTAAGAGGAGAAAATTCTGAAGTTATCAGGAAATTTGTTGAAAGATTTGATGGAGATGGATTAAGATATGAACTTGCAGAATTTGTCCAGTTAATTAATAATAAAAAAAGCATTTCTTTTAAATTAAAACCACAAGAATCTATAACTATTTGTAAAGTAATAGAAAAATTTCTTAAAAAAGAGAATTTAATCTTAATTTAATAATAAAAATTTTTAAAAGGGAATAAATAAGTTGAATAAGTGAATATATGATTATAATCTAAAAATATTTAAAATTTTTTGATATTTTTTTAATATGAAAGATATTTAATAAAAAATTTAGAGATATTAGAAAAAATAAAGAGAAAATTAGAATGAAATTTATGATAAATAAAATAAAAATTAAAAAATATATAATTAAAATTTAATGGGTTTTATAATAAGGGGAAATATATAAAATGATTGATTTTATTAGAATATTAAAAAAGATTATAATTTTTACAATAATGCTTCCATTTTATTGGGTTTCTTATATTATTCCAAAAAATAAAAATGTTTGGATTTTTGGAGCATGGTTTGGAAAAAGATATACTGATAATAGTAAATATTTATTTGAATATGTGAATAAATATCATCCAGAAATAAAAGCTATTTGGATGACTTGTACTCAGGATACTTATGAACTTATAAAAAAGAAGGGCTATAAAGTATACAAAACATATAGTTTAAAAGGAATGTATTATTCACTAAAAGCTAAGGTAGGAATTGTTTCAAATGGAATGAAAGATATAAATATGTTTTTAACAGGTAATATGCAAATTATACAGCTTTGGCATGGAATTCCTCTGAAGAAAATAATGTTTGATGATAAAATTACTTTTAAAAATCCAACGATTTTAAAAAAAATATTATTTTTGATTTTTCCTTTTTTAAAAAAGAATTTATACTATTTGGATGCTTTGTTAATTGCTACATCTGAAGAAGTTCAAAAGACAATAAGTTCAGCTTTTAAAGTCCCTTTAAGACAGGTTAAGGTAACTGGGTATCCTCGTAATGACTCTTTCTATCAAAATCATGAAAATAATCTAGAATTTGTTAAAGAACTATTATTTCTAAAACAGCAAGGAAAGAAATTAGCTATATATATGCCTACACATAGAAAAGAAGGAAAAATGAATATAACTGAATTATTATTTTCTAAAATAGAATCTATAAATAGAATGCTACAGAAATTCAATTGTATATTATTAATCAAACTTCACTATTATCATACGAATGAAAGGTTATACTTAAAAGACAATAAATTTACAAATATAAAAGTGATAAATTCTGAATTAATTGAACAGGATATTTATAGTATATTAAAGTTTGTAGATGTACTCCTAACAGATTATTCTAGTATTTACTTCGATTATTTACTTTTGGATAGGCCTATTATTTTTACTCCTTTTGATTATGAAAATTATTTAAAAGAAGATAGAGAATTTTACTATGATTATGATAAAGTAACTCCAGGGTCAAAAGCAAAAAACTGGAATGAAGCTTTAATATATCTAAAAGAAGCTATAGAAAACCCTGATAAATACAAAAAAGAACGTGAATATATAAGAAATATGTTTCAAAAATACCATGATGGAAATAATAGCAAGAGGGTATTTAATGAGATTATCAAAATACTATCCTAATATTTATGTTTTTAATAGTAATGGTAAATGGATACTATTTAATATATATTTCATTTTTTTGATAAAAAATGAAATATTAAAAATATGTAAAATATATTGATGTATAGATGATAAGACATGATATAAATAAAAGTGTGTAAAAGAAAGAATAAGTTGCTTAAATAAATAAAAAATATTGCCTTCCGATGAAAAACTATGTATATACAAAAAAACAAATCATCAGGAGAAAAAAACATAAAAAACTTAGCTAAATTTTTAGAAAGTCAAGTGGTTTTAGAAGAATTTATTAAAAATCCTAGCAAAGTAAAAGAATTAATGTTATCTATATTAAAATATGGATATGAAAGTTTAATAAAAAATGAAACAGAAGCTGAAATAAGAAGCACTTTTTTATTTTGAATAATTTAAAAAGAGGTAGAGTTGTAAGTATAAAAAGTTAGTTAAAAATTTAGAAGAAATATTAAATTATATGTCAACATTTTATAAATTTTGGTGAAAGCAATAAAGAAGCTGATCCATACAACAAATTAGATAGAGAGGTTAAATGAAGAAGTAAGGAAAAGAATAGTTTTCCAATAATAGAACCAGAATAAAAACTATTATTTTTAATATTAAAATATTATGAGATTATATTGGAAAAAAGAATATCAAAAGGGTTTGTTCAATTAAAATATGAGATTGATAAATTGCTAAAAGAAAAGAAATTTGTGATTAATTTCAATTTTTCATTGGGAGGTAAAATTAGTTATAATTCTAGAATTATAACTAATTTAAAAATTTTTATCGATATAATTTGATATAAGAAGAATAAATAAAAAAAATAAATAAATAGTAATATTAATTTAGAGAGATAATAATATTTAGATTATTTGTTATGTAAAAAAGACTAAAAGAAATAGTATAAATATTCAACTATATTTGAAAAATACATAAAAATATTTTGATTGTATAAAACTAATTGTAATTTTATTTTGTAGAATATTTTAAAAGAAATATTGAAATCAATAATGAAATAAGGAGAAATTGTTATGTGGAAAAAAAATTTTTAACGAGGTTAAATATGGTTAAGCATAGAAATAACTATATACTTTTTATTAAAAAATTAACATTTTTATTTATTTTGTTTTCTCCCTTTTTCTTTAAGTTGTTTAGTATTCCTTTGATTTTAGTTTCATTATTTTTGATGGTAATATATTCATTAAATTTAAAATTAAATATAAATAGTAGAGTAAAACAATTGTTTATTCTAATATTATTTTATAACTGCATACTTGTTTCTATTTCCTTGTTAAATATAGATTTACCACAGATTAAAACTGGAATATATTCAGATCCAATTATTCCAGAATATATAAATTTAAAACAATTTTTCTATGGATTATTTTATAACAATGTATTATTTATATTTTTATTAATGTATTACTTTTTCTTAAGAAATGTTAAACAATATTATTATATAGAGAAAACAATTTTTTATTTTAGTTTATTAAATGTAATTTTTAGTATTATTGAAATATTTTTTCCTCAATTGCATCATTTTTTAATGTCTAAGGCTGGATATAAAAATATTAATTATTTTTTTATTATACGACCTGTTTCAATTGTGTTAAATTCTTATATTAATGCTTTTTTTTCATCTTTTTTTACTTTTTGGAGTATGTATTATTGGATAAATTTGCGAAAAAAAATTTATTTAATTTTGTTTTTTTTAGGTATTTTAGCAACTATTTTAGCAGGAGCTAGATTTTCTATATTATTATTAATATTGTCTTTAGTATTTTATTTTATTTTGTTAAAGAAAATTAAATTCATTTCTTATTTAATATATATTTTATTTGTTTTAGTAGTTATATTAATAATATTTAGTTATTTAAATAAAAATTATTTTACATTGTTAATATCAATAATAAAAATTTCTGATCCATCAGGGTCAGCAAATTTACATAAATTATTAATGTTGAAAACACTAAAAATTTGTTTTAATCATCCTTTGGGTATAGGTATAGGGAAGGCTGATTTTGGAGCATTGAATACAATTCCATCATTCGCTTATAACTCCGAATCTTTTTTATTAACTATACTTTTACAAGGAGGTATAATTTCTTTATTTATTTATATAGTAATTAATATTTTTCTTATATATCAACTAAATAAAATTAAAGCTTATCATTTAATATCATTTTCTATTGCTGTATTAATAATATCATTAATAAATATTCAAATATTACAATCAATTACTATGACATCAGTTATTGCTTTTATTTATTTACCAGCGCTATTAAAGGAATATTATAATGCAATTAAATAAAATTTACATTTTAATACTTAACTGGAATTCTTGGCATGATACAATTGAATGTCTAGAGTCTGTATTTAAATCTGATTATAAAAATTTTCAGATTATTATTATTGATAATGATTCTCAAGATAACTCTGTTGAAAATATAAAAAAATATTTAAATTGTGAGTTGTTACCAAAAATTTCAGATGATAACACACTTAAGAATTTAGTTTATCCTTTTTTAAAAGAAAAAATTCCTTATGTGGTTTATTCAGAGGAAGAAACTATCAAGGGAGGAGATATAAAAAAAGAAAAGTTTCTAAAATTACCTAAGGGAATCAATTATCCTGTTATAATTATTAAAAATAACAGAAATTATGGATTTGCTAAAGGAAATAATACTGCATTTAAATTTGTATTAAGTCGTAATGATTTTAAATATGTGTGGTTATTAAACAATGACACAGTTATAGAAAGAAATGCACTTTTTAATATGATTAAAGAAGCAGAAAAGGATGATAAAATAGGATTTGTTGGATCAATTATTAGATATTATAAGAATCCTGATTTTATACAGACTATTGGAGGTGGAAAATTTTACCCAATTTTAGGTGTGGGAAAACTTTATATGAAGAATAAGCATATATCGATTCTTAATAAACTTAATTCTGAAATAGTTAATAGGCATTTAGATTATATAATGGGGGCTTCTTTATTAATTAAAAAAAGAGTCTTAGAAGATATAGGGATATTTGATGAAAACTATTTTTTATATGATGAAGAACTTGATTTAATAACTCGTGGAAAAAAGAAAGGATGGAAGTTAGCTATTGCATTTAATAGCTATGTTTATCATAAGGAAAGTTCAAGTACCAAGGATAAAAAATGGCTTTATTACTATCTTATTAATAAAAGTAATATGATTTATCTAAAGAAGCATTATAGTATACTTTATAGTTTAATAGCTATACCTTTTATTGTAATAAATACTTTAAGAATTACTAAAAATATTAGAAATATAAAAGCAACAATTGGAGGCATAATAGATGGAATCAAACATAAATGCATATAATATTGTTTTTAAAGGTTTAAGAAAAGATTTTATTTTTGAACTATTAAAAAATAAAGATACACTTAATATTATTTATCCTGTAAATACTGAATTAATAGTGTTAGCTAATAAGAACAAAAGATTTAAAAAAATTTTGAATAAAAATATATCAACTATAGATGGGCAGATACCTTATTTTTTCTTAAAGTTTAAATATAAATGTTTAAAATTTGAGAAAATATCAGGATCAGACCTAATATTCGATATATGTAAAAAAGCTTCTGAATTGAAGTTAAAAGTTTTTCTTTTGGGAGGATTAGAAATTTCTAATAAATTATCTCAACAAAAGTTAAAAAATCTTTTTCCAGAACTTATTATAAATGGTTATTCTCCTTCTTATTATCCTTATCCTTTTCCAAAACAACATAATGAAAAAATTTTAGAAATATTAAAAGATTTTTATCCTGATATTTTATTTGTAGCCTTCGGTGCTCCTAAACAGGAGTACTGGATAGAAGATAATCGAATTTCATTAGAAAAACTAGGAATTAGATTAGCAATAGGTGTTGGAGGAACTTTTGAACTAGTATCAGGTATAGAAAGAAGAGCTCCTAAATTTATTCAACAGATAGGATTAGAAAGTGTATGGAGATTATATCAGAATCCAAAACGATTTAAAAGATTTCTTAGAAATTTCGAATTCTTTAAATATGTTTTTTTAAAATAAAAAAGTAGGGAGGTAAAATAATGATTATTCGTTCACGTGCTCCTTTAAGATTAGGCCTAGCAGGAGGAGGAACAGATGTTAGCCCTTATTCGGATATTTATGGAGGAGCTATTCTTAATGCTACTATTAGTTTGTTTGCTTATACCACAATTGAGCCAACAGAAGATGGTAAAATTATTATAGAATCTTTAGATAGAAAACAAAAAATTGAATATGAATCAAGTAAAATTTTAGAAATAGATGGAAATCTTGATTTAATTAAAAGTGTTTATAATAAAATAATAAAAGATTTTATTGGAAATAAATTAAGTTTTAAAATTTCTACATATGTAGATGCTCCTGCTGGATCAGGACTTGGTAGTTCTTCTACTTTAGTGGTATCCATTTTATCAGCATTTACTGAATGGTTAAAAATACCATTAGGTGATTATGATATTGCACATATAGCTTATGAAATAGAAAGAATAGATTTAAAAATGTCTGGTGGTAAACAAGATCAATATGCTGCAGCTTTTGGTGGATTTAATTTTATGGAATTTTATGATAATGATAGAGTTATTGTAAATCCTTTAAGAATAAAAAGAGAAGTAATAAATGAACTTCAATTTAATCTATTGCTTTATTATACTGGTACAAGTAGACTTTCATCAAAGATTATAGATATTCAAATAAAAAATGTTGAAACCAAAAAAGAAAAATCTGTAGAAGCTATGCACAAATTAAAGGAACAAGCTATTTTAATGAAAGAAGCTTTATTAAAGGGGAATTTAGATGAAATTGGTGAAATCCTTGATTATGGGTGGAAATACAAGAAAAAAATGGCTGAAGGTATCACCAATCCTGTTATTGAAGAGATATATGAAACAGCTAAAAAATCAGGAGCTTTAGGAGGTAAAATTTCAGGTGCAGGAGGAGGGGGATTTATGATATTATATTGTCCAAAAAATACAAGATATAAAGTTATAGATGCCTTACAAAAGTTTGGTGGTGAGTTTAGAAGATATCAATTTACTAAATATGGAGTCGAGACATGGATAAATTAAAAGAATTAATATTAAAAAAGTTTAAAGAGACAATTGATATTAAAAAAACAATTATAAAAAATGATGATTTAATTAAAAGAATAATAAAAATATCCAATTTGATTATTTCTGCTTATAAAAATGATAAAAAAGTTTTAATTTGTGGTAATGGTGGGTCAGCAGCAGATGCACAGCATATAGCAGCAGAATTGTCAGGGAAATTTTACTTAGAAAGAGATCCTCTTTTTGCAGAAGCTTTACATGTTAA
The DNA here is from genome assembly GCF_055389015.1 of Exilispira thermophila. NCBI lineage: Bacteria > Pseudomonadati > Spirochaetota > Spirochaetia > Spirochaetales > Exilispira > Exilispira thermophila. The sequence goes on from NZ_AP042476.1 coordinate 627,484, forward strand.
TACATCATATATTACTGCAGTAGCTAATGATTATTCCTATGATGAAGTCTTTGCAAGATTAATAAAGGCTAAAGGTAGAAAAGGGGATATATTAGTAGGGATATCAACCAGTGGTAACTCTAAAAATATTATAAAAGCTTTTGAAGAAGCAAAAAAAATAGGATTAATAACTATTGGTATGACTGGAGAATCAGGAGGGAATATAAAAGAATTATCCGACTATCTATTAAACGTTCCATCAACTGATACTCCAAGAATTCAAGAAATTCATATTACTATAGGACATATAATTTGTGAAATTGTAGAAAAGGAGATTTTTAAAAATTATGATTAATGAAGCTATAATTTTAGTTGGTGGATTGGGTACAAGATTAAGAATTAAGATAGGTAATTATCCTAAACCAATGGCTTTAATTGGGGATAAACCATTTTTAGCTTATTTATTAAATTTACTTTCAAATAATGGACTTAAAAGAGTTGTTCTTGCTGTGGGATACAAGCATCAATTTATAGAGAATTATTTTGGAAATAGTTTTGCTAATCTTGAAATTGTTTATTCTGTTGAAGAAGAAAGTAATCTTTTAGGTACTGGTGGTGCTATAGTTAAAGCAAGTAAATTAATTAAAGAACAAGAATTTTTTGTATTTAATGGAGATACTTTCTTTGATATTGAGATTAGAAAAATTATTGAATTTCATAAATTAAAAAAGGCTGATATTACAGTAGCATTAAAATTTATTGAAAACGCATTAAGGTATGGAATTATAAAAATTAATGAAAATGGAAAAATTATAAATTTTCTTGAAAAAGGAAAACAAAAAGAAGGTTTTATTAATGGTGGTATTTATTTAGTGTCTAAATCAATATTTAAAAATTTAAATTTTCCAGAAAAATTTTCTTTTGAGATGGATTTACTTCAAAAATATTATAAAGCATATAATTTTTATGGAATAATTTTTAATAGATATTTCATAGATATAGGAGTACCAGACGATTATGAAAAGGCAAAAATTGAACTTCCTTCAAGATATAGACAAAACATGGACTCTTTTTTTAGATAGGGATGGAGTAATAAATAAAAAAATAGAAAATGGTTATGTTTTAAATATAGAAATGTTTAAGTTTCTAAATGGTGTATTGGAAGGTTTATCTTTACTTGCAAAGATTTTTAATAAAATCATAATAGTTACAAATCAAAGGGGTATAGGTAAAGGATTGATGAGTGAGAAGGATTTGAATAAGATTCATGATTATATGTTAAAAGAAATAACTTCTAATGGTGGTAGAATTGATGCTATTTTTTATTGTCCACATGATTATGAAAAACAAAAATGTAATTGCAGAAAACCAAATATAGGAATGGCTTTAAATGCAAAAAAATTATTTCCAGAAATAAATTTTAAGAAATCAATAGTTATAGGTGATAGTTTAATTGATATGGAATTTGCTAAAAATATTGGTGCTATTGGTATTTATGTAGGAAATAAAATCTATTCAGAGCAAATCTCATTCAGAAATTTAAAAAATTTTGCTGAATATGTATTTACTTATAATAAATAAAATATTTGATTAAAAATTAAATATAAAAAAATAAAGCAAATAATTAATAATATAAATAAAATCACTAAAATTAATTTTGTAATTTTTTTTAATTAATTTGTGTATGTATTTTAGTAGTTTTGTTTTTTAAAAAATATTAAATTTAACTAAAATCAATTATAATTGAATTTAGAATTTACAAAAGAACTCAATATTATAAATTGGTGGAATAAAAAAAAAAAAAAGAGGAGATTAATTGCTATGAAAGGTATCATTTTAGCTGGTGGTTCAGGTACAAGGTTGTATCCTGTAACTAAAGTTATTAGTAAACAATTATTACCTATATATGATAAACCTATGATATACTATCCTTTATCCACTTTAATGATTGCAGGTATTAAAGATATTTTAATAATATCTACTCCTGAAGATACACCAAAATTTCAACAATTATTAAGAAATGGAGAAGAAATAGGTATAAAATTAAGCTATGCTGTACAACCTAAGCCTGAAGGTCTTGCGCAGGCATTCATAATAGGAGAACAATTTATTGGTGATGATAATGTATGTTTAATATTAGGTGATAATATTTTTTATGGACATGGTTTATCCAATATGTTACAAAATAGTGTTAAGCAGGTAGAAAATGGAGGTGGTGGTATAGTTTTTGGTTATTATGTTAATGACCCAGAAAGATATGGTGTTGTTGAGTTTGATAAAAACGGTAATGTATTAAGTATAGAAGAAAAACCTAAACTACCTAAATCTAATTATGCTGTAGTTGGGTTATATTTTTATGATAATGATGTAATTGAAATAGCAAAAAATATTAAACCTTCATGGAGAGGTGAGCTTGAAATTACTTCAATTAATCAAGAATATTTAAATAGAAAAAAATTAAATGTTAAATTAATGAATAGAGGGTATGCATGGCTTGATACAGGAACTCATTATTCTATGATAGAAGCAAGTAATTTTATTAAGGTTATTGAAGAAAGACAGGGGTTAAAAATTGGGTGTATTGAAGAAATTGCTTACAAAAACGGTTGGATTAATGAAAAACAATTGTTAAAAATTGCTGAACCTTTGGTTAAAAGTGGGTATGGAAAATATTTAAAAAATTTAATCAAGTAATAAAAATATAATTAATGGAGTAAAAAATGCCTTTTGAATTTAAGAGATTAGAAATAAAAGATGTAATTTTAATTGAACCTATAATTTTTAAAGACAGTAGAGGTTTTTTTATGGAAACTTATAAACAGAGTGATTTTGTTAAAAATGGAATTAAAGAAAACTTTATTCAGGATAATCACTCTTATTCAGTTAAAAATGTTTTAAGAGGATTGCATTATCAATTACCTCCATTTGCTCAGGCAAAATTAGTTAGATGCTTAAAGGGTGAAATATTTGATGTAGCAGTAGATTTAAGAAAAAATTCAAAAACTTTTGGTATGTGGATTGGTGAAATTTTAAGTGATAAAAATAAAAAAATGTTATATATTCCAGCAGGTTTTGCACATGGATTTATTACTTTAAGTGATGAAGCAGAAGTATTCTATAAAGTAACTTCAGAATATTCTAAAAATCATGATAGAGGTATAATATGGAATGATCCTGATATTAGTATTAATTGGGGAGTAAAAAATCCAATATTATCTGAAAAAGACTCGAATCTACCTTTGCTAAAAAATGCAGAAGTATTTGAATAATATATATAATTGTGTTAAAAGACATCCTATAATATGTCAACAAAAAAATAAAAAAAATAGGATGTTGACAATCTAATATAATTAGTGTTCTTTGACATTTATATATATCAGGCACAATGAGGTTTAGCAACAAAAACCTTAACAGGATCATAAATAGAGGAATAAGTATACAAATGCCAGATAATTTTAGCAAGTTTAACCATAACTTTAAAAATAGCTTTTTTAGAATTACCTCCTTTATTAATTTCATTAAGGTAAACCTGTTTTAATTCATTATTATGCATTAAAGCAGATACAGCACAACAATATAATTGTTTTTTAACAATAGAGATTCCTTTTGATTTTTGATATGCCCTATCTTTAGAACCACTTTGATCTTTACCAGGGTAAAGGCCAATGTATCCTAAAAATTTATTTACATTATTAAATTTGTTTAAATCACCACAACAACCAATTATTGTTGCAACTGTTTTTTTACCAACACCTGGGATTGATAAAACAGCTTTTATAGGGTTAATATTATTTTTGTTATTATTATCAGAATAATCAAATTCTAAATTTTTTAACAAAAGATTAATATTTTTTTCTATATTTTTTATTTGTTCAAGAAAAAGTTCTAACACAGTAATTTGGTTTTTTAGATTAAATTCATTAGCTTTAATGCCATTATCTGAAGTAATAGAATTTTTAGCAAATTCAATAATTTTTTTAGCTTTATGCTCAGAATTATTGTTACCTTTAATTGATCTAAAAATTTTAACAATATCGTTTTTGTTAGCTTTAGCTAAAGCAAAAGCAGAAGGATATTTTTTTAAAATGGTTCTTGATGTAACATTAAAAGGGTCTCTAAAAACAATATCATACTCATAAAAAGTTTTTTGTAAAATACTTGAAATTCTTCTTTTGAGATTGTATATTTGTTTCATAAGGAAATTGTATTCCTTTATGAGTTCTCTTAAGTTAGAGACATCATTTTCTGGAACCAGTGATTCTTTAATTAATCCAGTAGATAACTGGATAGCAAGATTTAAAGCATCTTGTTTATCAGTTTTGGTATGTTTATTAAAGGATTTAGAGAAATAGGAAGAGGAATAAGGATTAACAAGAGAAATTTTATATCCTTTTTCTCTAATACTAAAGAACACTGGTTTCCAGAAAACATTAGTTGCTTCTAAAGCAAATTCAAAATCATTTTTATTATTTGACAGTTTATTAATAATTTCAAAAAACTTTTTAAAATTCTTAGAATTATGAATTAATTTAAATTTTTTAACAATCTTTCTTTTTTCATTGATAATACAAACTTCAGAAGATTTTTTTGCTACATCAATACCTACAAAAAACATAATTCAACTCCTTTTAATTTTTTTAATATCTGGCATTTGCACAACCTCGAATACACAGTGAGACGAATAACTTCGAATCCTGTAACATCCTGAATATTTGCTAAACAGCCTGATATATAGATTTAAGATGGATAAAATCAAAATTCTTTATTAAGTCTTTAAAAAGACAAGGAGATTTTTATTTGTATTTTATCCATTAAACACATATCATATTTATTATCCCTAATATTATTAGGTTGTCAATAGTACTTTTATTTTTAATATATTATACGAGGAGATCAAATGGGAAAAAACAAAGCAATATGGCTTGTAGGTAATAAAGGAATGTTGGGTTCTCAAATACAAAAGGAATTAGAAACTGAGAATTTGTTATTTTTTGCCACAGATAAAGAAATTGATATAACAGATATTAAAAACCTTGATAATTACATAAAAGATAAAGGAGATGAAATTAATGTTATTATAAATTGTTCTGCTTATACTGCTGTTGATAAAGCAGAAACAGAAAAAGATAAAGCATTTTTAATAAATGAAAAGGGAGTTGAAAATTTAAGTATAATTAGTAATAAAATTGGTGCTACTTTAATACATTTTTCAACTGACTATGTTTTTAGTAGCAATTACAATACTCCTATTAAGGAGGATTGTAAACCAAATCCTGAGTCTATTTATGGATTATCAAAATTAAAAGGCGAAGAAGTAATTAAAGAATTACTTGAGAAATATTTTATATTTAGAATCAGTTGGTTATATGGAATCTATGGAAATAATTTTGTTAAAACTATAGTAAGATTATTAAAGGAAAAAGAAGAAATCAATGTTGTTAATGATCAAATAGGTTCCCCTACTTATTCTAAAGTTTTATCAGAAAATATAGTTAATTTAGTAAAAAATATTATTTCAAATGATAACAAAAAAATTGAAAATAAAATAAAATTTGGAATCTATCATTATTCTGATGATGGTATTTTATCATGGTTTAATTTTGCAGAAAAGATAATGGAATTTACTTTAAAATTTGGAATTATTAATGAAAAAAAATTAATTAATCCTATAAAAACATCAGAATATCAAACACCAGCAAAAAGGCCATCTTATTCAGTTTTTGATAAAACAAAAATTAAAGAAATTTTAGGGTTTAATATTTGTAAATGGGATAAAAATTTAGAAAACTATTTTAAAGAGTGGAAACAAATTGATTTTAAATAAATTTAAAATATATAGATAAAATAAAAGGGTTTTTAATTTTAATAAAATATTCTATAAAATGATAATTATAAATTTATAAAAATGTTAAATTAATATGGAGGGAAAATTGAAAAATATTTTAGTTACAGGTGGTTATGGATTTATAGGTGTAAATTTTATAAGGTTTGTATTTGAAAAAACATCTTTTGAAGGAAATATTATAAATATTGATAAATTAACATATGCAGCAAATCCTGTATCTTTAAAAGATATTGAAAAAAAGTATAAGTCTAGATATTTTTTTGAAAAGGTTGATATTAAAGATAGAGATAAAGTAAAAGATATCTTCTATAAATATGATATTGATACTGTAATCCATTTTGCAGCTGAGTCTCATGTAGATAGATCAATTAAAAATCCAGGTGATTTTGTTTTAACTAATGTTTATGGTACATTTGTTTTATTGGATGTAGCCAAAAATTACTGGAAAAATAGAAATGATGTTTTATTTCATCATGTATCGACTGATGAAGTTTATGGTAGTTTAGGAGAAACTGGTTATTTTTTTGAGGATACAAAATATGATCCAAGAAGTCCTTATTCTGCTTCAAAAGCAGGTTCTGATCATTTAGTTAAAGCATATTTTCATACATTTAATTTACCAGTTACAATTAGTAATTGTTCAAATAATTATGGACCTTATCAATTTCCTGAAAAGTTGATTCCTTTAATAATATTAAATATGATAAATGAAAAAAAATTACCAGTTTATGGAGATGGTTCAAATATTAGAGATTGGTTATTTGTTGAGGACCATTGTTCTGGAATCTGGGCTATTATAAATAATGGGAAAAAGGGTGAAACTTATAATATTGGTGGTGAAAATGAGTGGAGAAATATTGATCTTGTTAATAAACTTTGCGAAATTATGGATGAAAAATACCCTTCAAAAAATTTAAAGTCATATAAAGAGTTAATAAAATTTGTTAGGGATAGACCTGGTCATGATAAACGATATGCAATTAATTGTGATAAAATAAAAAATGAATTAAATTGGTCACAAAGCGTGGACTTTGAAAAGGGGCTTGAAAAAACAGTTGATTGGTATATAAATAATAAACAGTGGATAGAAAGTATAATATCAGGTGATTATTTAAACTGGATTAAAGAAAATTATGGTGATAGATAAGAAATTATAAATATTGTATTTAAAGTTGTTAATTTAGAATTTTGAATTATCTTAATCTAGAGATATTAAGGGTTTAAAAATGCATTATATTATTTTATTTTTATTTTCTTTTATTATTTCTTTTATCTTAATACCTTTAATAATCTATTATTCTAAAAAGAAAAATATTGTTGATATACCAAATTCAAGAAAGATTCATCATAGACCTATCAGTAGATTGGGTGGTGTAGCAATATTTTTATCTTTTATAATTGTTTTATTTATGTATTATTTTTTATTAAAAAATAAATTTAAATTTAATTTAAATTTTAATTTATGGTTATTTAGTTGTGCAATGTTTTTATCTTTTTTAATAGGATTTATTGATGATATAATAAATATTAGAGCTAGATATAAATTAATTTTGCAAATAATTACTGGTTTTCTTGTATATTTGTCTGGATTGAAATTTACCATGTTTAAATTTCTTGATGTATTTAATGTAAAATTTGGAGTTTTTTCTAGTATCATAACAATATTGTGGGTAATATCTTTTATGAATGCTATTAATCTTATAGATGGTCTTGATGGTTTAGCATCTGGTATAGTATTAATTGCAACAATATTTATACTTATTATAAGTCTTATTCAGAAAGTCTATATTGTCACAATAATCTCTTCTATCTTAATTGGATCCATTTTTGGATTTTATATTTTTAATTTTCCTCCAGCAAAAATTTTTATGGGTGATGGTGGAGCATATTTTTTAGGTTTTATGTATTCCACAATAACTTTAATGGGTATTAAAAAATCTTCTGTAACTACCATGTTTGTAATTCCTTTAATATTATTATTAATTCCAATTATAGATGTATTACAGGTTATTTTTAAAAGAATAAAAGTTAATCAAAATGTTTTTACAGCAGACAAAAATCATATACATCATAAATTATTATCTATAGGTATTACAAATAAACAAATCTTATTACTTTTATATTCTTTTACTATTATATTAGGATTATTTGCAATATTAATGTTATTGATTAATGAAAAATATGGTTTTATTGTCTTCTTGTTAATTTTTTTAATGGTATTCATTGGAGCATATTTTTTTAATTTGATTCAGGGAATTTATAATAAAAATAATAATAAAGAAAAATAATTTATTTGCATCATGTGTTTTAAAAACATTATTTATTATATACTTTCAAAATAAAATATTTTCTATTTTATTTCTTCTTTTTAAAATTTAAAAAATAAATTAATTTTAACAAAAAATGTTAATAAATAGAAAACATGTATATTGATTTAATAAAAAACAACTATATTTTCGATAAAAAATAATAAAAAAGAGTTACAACTTATGCATATTTTGATTATACCATCATGGTATCCAAATAAAAAACATCCTTTAAATGGGATCTATTTTAACGAACAGGCTAAATCTTTAGCAGAAACTGGTATAAAAATTTCTGTTATTTATCCAAACTACATAAGTTTTAATCCTTATGACTTTTTTAAATATAAAGATAATAGATTAGGTCTTGTAAAGAAACAGGAAGGAAATATTTTTTCAATTGGATTCCCTAAATTTCAATACAAAAAAGCTTATCTATTTGATCATTATTTAGAAAAAGCATATAAAGAAGTTTTAAAAGTTAATGGTTCTGTTGATCTAATTCATTCCCATTCCTGTATCTGGGCTGGATTTTATGGTGTTAAACTTGCTAAAAAATTACAAATACCATCTATAGTTACAGAACATGGTTCAATGTATAGATATCCTTCTATAATTAATAAATACTGGAAGTATATTGATTTTATTACTTCTGAAGTTGATAAATTTGTTACTGTTGGTAAAGGTCTATATGAAATTTTTTCTAAATTTATAGATATAAATAAAATGGAAATAATTCCAAATATGGTAGATTTTGATCAATTTAAAATAAATAATAAAAATAAGATAAAAATTAATCCAGATTTAAAAAAATTGTTAAATAAAAATGCACCATTTATATTTTTTTCTTTAGGTGCATTAAGAAAAATTAAAGGGTTTGATATATTGATAGAAGCATTTAAAAAAGCTTTTTATAAAAACAGCAATGGAAATGTTCTTTTACTAATTGGTGGAGATGGTGAAGAAAAGGGTAATTTAAAGAAAATGATTAAAGAAATAGGATTGGATGATAAAGTTATATTATTAGGACAGTTAAATAGAGATGAAGTGTCTTATTATATGAATTTAAGTGATGCTTTTGTGTTAACAAGTCGTTATGAAACATTTGGTATTTCATATATTGAAGCCTTAGCTCATGGGAAACCAATTATTGCAACTAAATGTGGAGGACCTGAATCAATTGTAAATAATTTTAATGGATATTTATGCGAAGTTGATGATTTAGAAGGAATTAGTTTTGCTTTAAAGTCTATGGTAAAAAATATAAGTAAATTCGATTCAGATTTAATTAGAAAAGATTGTAAAGATAAATTTGGAAAAGAAACTTTTACAAAAAAATATATAAAATTATACTCTTTGTTAGTTGATAGTTATAAAAGAGTTAATAAGTAATTGTATAAACTTTATTAAAGAATTGATTTTTGTAAAAAGATATAATTATAAAGATTTAATTATTTATAATAGGATTATTATTTTGAAAAAAATCATAATACTTTCTTTTATATTTCCACCTTTAGCTGGAGGTGGGGTACAGAGAACCTTAAAATTTGTTAAATATTTACCACAATATGGATATACCTCTTATGTCATAACTACAGAAAAATCAACTTATGGTTCTAAAGATTATTCTTTATTAGAAGAAATTCCAGATGATCTAAAAATATTTAGAATAAAATCTTTTTATTTAATGAATTTAATGCCTAAATTTAAATTATTTAAAATTAATCAAATTATCTCTTTTATTCATAGGAAATGTATTTTTCCTGATGGTTCATTATTCTGGGTAAATAAGGCAAAAATTTTTGCTGAAGAACTAATGTTAAAAGAAAAAATAAATATTATTTATACAACAGGGGGACCATTCAGCACTCACTTAGCAGGATTATATTTAAAGCTAAAATATCCTGAAATTAAGTGGGTTGCTGATTTTAGGGATGAATGGACTACCAATCCTCATGTAAAAAGATTTTTTTTAAGAAGAATAATTGAACAAAATATGGAATTTAAAGTTATAGAAAATGCAGATAAAATAATTACTATTACAGATATTATGGCAAAAAATATAATTGATAATTATTTAAAAATATCAAAAAATAAGAAAAGAAAAATTAACACTAACAATATTATTGATAAATTTAGAGTTATTTCAAATGGATATGATGAAGAGGATTTTAAAGACATTAAAGTTAGTTTCAATATTAGTCATAGTGAAAGAAAATTATTAAAAATTGGTTATAATGGAGGAATGTATAATAAAAGAAATCCTTATTATTTTTTGAAATCTATTTCTGAGCTAATTGATGAAAAGATAGTTAATAAAAAGAAAATTAAGATTTATTTTTCAGGATATAGAGGAATTTTGATTAAAAAACCTTTAATAAAATTTAAACTTAATGATATTGTAGTTTTAAAAGGGTATTTAAAACATATTGAATCATTAAATTTTATGAATCAAATGGATTTATTATTATTGATAATTGGTAATTTTAAAGGAGCAGAGTCTATTGTAACTGGAAAGATATTTGAATATTTAAGATTGGGCAAACCTATTTTCATGCTTGGACCTGAAAATGGTATAGCCTGGAAATTAATTCAAAATTATGGTATAGGTTATAGATGTGATGTTGATGATGCAGATTGTATAAAAAAAACATTAATTAAAATTTATGAAGATTATTTTAATAACAAAATGTATGTTAATAAATCCTATTTAAGTAAAAAAATTGATTTTGATAAATTAAAAATATTTGAAAGGAAAAATTTAACCAGAAAACTCAGTAATTTGTTGGATGAAATTACTGCTACATAATATTTTTAAATTTATTTAAAATATATATTTAACTTTTTTTAAAATTCATTAAGGATTATTGTAGATGAAAAATGTTGTAGATAAAATTATCAATATTAAAGAAAATTATAACAAAGAAGGTTTTATAATTTTTCTCTTATCTTTATTATTTTTATCTCAATTTTTTCTTATATTATTATATTTTTGGATAGGGTTTAATATTTCAGTTATAAGGATAATTTCTACAATTATTGTTATTTTTATAACTTTTCTATTATTATATATAGTTATTTATAAAAAAGAAAAAATTAAATATTTTACATTTTTTATTTTTAATTTTCTTCTATATATTTATTTTTTACAACCTTTATTTTTAGACAATTTGTTTAGAATATTTATTAATATTCATTTTATTATTCTTGTTTATTTATATTTTAAAAAGATAAAAATCAATAACAAAAATATTAATTTAAAAAATATAGATGCAAAAAAAACAAATTTAAAAAACTATTTTAAAAAAGAGAATCTTTTAATAATTTTTGTTTTAACATGGTTAATATATTCTTTTATATCAGTAATATGGGCACAAAATAAAACAAGAGTTTTTATTAGAATAGAATTTATTTTTTATGCTTTTTTAATTGTTAGTTTTGGTTTTTACTATCAAAAAAAATATAATTTATTAAAAAATTTAAATTACATTTTTATATTTGTTTTTATTATTTCAATTACAATTGGTTTGTTTGAGGTTTATTCAGGGAAACATTTACCTTCTGCCAGACCATCAAGATATATAAATATGAAAAGGTTTATTCCTGCTTCTGTCTACTGGAATGAGAATGATTTTGCAACATTTATAGCATTATTTATTATTTTTCCATTATTTTTTATTTTAGATAATAGTCTATTATTTAAATTAAGACATAAAAAGATTGCAATATTATTAGATTTTAGTATAAAAGTGATATTATTTACAACAATTATATTTTCAATAAAAGAGTTATTAAAAACTGATTCAAGAGCAAACATTCTAGCTTTAATTTTATTTTTTACTATTTTTATACCAGGAATTATTATTTATTTGTTTAATAAAATTAAAAAAACTAAAATTAAAATAATATTTTTATTTTTTATTTTTTTAACTTTATTTTCTGGCTATTTAATAATAAGTAAAAATAAAAATAAAATTAGTTTTTTGAATAAAATAAATAAAACCATACAAAATATTAAATCAAAAAAAATTTATAGAGATTCATCGATATACATAAGAATTAATTTAATTAAAAATGGGTTGAGAATGCTAAAAGATAGTAAATATATTGGGGTTGGTGCAGGAAATACTGAAGTAAAAATGCCAGAATATAGCAAAAAATATTTTAAGACTTATGGAATTACAAATATACATAATTTTTGGATGGAATTGCTTGTTGATTATGGAATATTTATATTTATAATATTTCTTTTGTATTACCTTTATACAATCTTTATATTAATTAAATATTTTATTCTAATGATAAAATTAAAAAATAACCCAGATTTTAGTAATAACAGAAGTAAAAGAAATAAAAAGAGTGTAAATAAAAGTTCTGAAAATAATAAAGATTTATTTGATAAAGAAAACTTTGGATACCAGATAATGGGTAATAAAATCGTTAATAAAAATTTAAATTTTAATATTATAAAAATAATTATTATATTAAGTTCTGTTATATCTTTTTCTTTAGCTTCAGTTAGTACAAGTTCATTGTTAACAAGACCCATGGTGTGGATATATTTTAGCTATATAAGTATTTATTTGAATTGGATTTCATATAATTTTTTATATAAACCACCTTTTTTAAGTAAGGTTTCATGATTTCCAACTTCAACAATTTCTCCATCCTTCAAAACAATAATTTTATCAGCTTTTAAAACTGTTGATAATCTATGTGCAATTACAATTGTTGTTTGTTTTTTAACTACATTAAAAATTGCTTTTTGAATTGCTTTTTCTGATTCTGTGTCCAGTGAGGAAGTAGCTTCATCAAATATTAAAATTTTTGGGTTTTTTATTAAAGCTCTTGCAATAGCTATTCTTTGTTTTTGTCCGCCAGATATTTTAGCTCCCCTTTCACCTAAAACTGTATCATATTCATCTGGTAAATTTAAAATAAATTCATGAGCATTAGCAAGTTTTGAAAATTTAATAACTTCATCTTTTGTAGCTTCAGGATTACCATAGGCAATGTTATTATAAATTGTATCAGGAAATAAAACAACTTCTTGAGGAACATATGATATATATTTTCTTATTGATTCAATAGTGTATTTCTGATAATTTATACCATCAAATAATATTTCTCCCTTAGTAGGATAGATTAAAGCTGGGATAAGGTTTACAAAAGTTGTTTTCCCTGCACCAGATGGTCCAACAATTGCAATAAATTCACCTTTATTTAACTTAATATTTATATTTTTTAAAGTTTCAAGATCCTTTATTAAATTTGATTTTAGTATATCTTTATATGAAAAATATACATTTTTAAATTCAACATTTCCATTAAAATATTTAAGTTCTTTTTTCCCAAAATGGGTTGATTCATTTTCTAGATCCAGAATTTCATAAATTCTTACACTTGCGCCTTCTGCAGATTTTAAGCTAAAAAGGATTTTTGATAATCCCTGAATATGTGGAGTGATAACAAGTAGATAAAGAATAAAACCAACAATTTCATCCATTGTAATTTTATAATTCCATATTAATATAGAGCCTAAAAGTATTATAAATATAACAATAATTGCCCCTATCAATTCAGTTACAGGTTTTTGAAAAAGTCCAATAGTTATCTGTTTTTTATAAACTTCTTTATATTTATGAATAATTTGAGAGAATCTTAATTCTTCATTTTCTTTTGTATTGAAAATTTTAATAATATCAATTCCATAAATTGTTTGATTAATATAGTCAGCAGTATTTGCTGCTTTTCTTCTTGCCTCCAGTACAACTTTTTTTAAAAGTTTAGATATCCCATTTATTATCAAAAATCCAAAAGTTCCTGTTACAACGAGAATTAAAGTGAAAATAGCATTTTTTTTAATTAACATAATAAGGCCAAAAACAATTAGAATTGGTGTAAAAAAAATTGTTCTGAAAGCTCCAAGTATTGCGACTCTTATGGTATTAATGTCTGACATAATTCTGGAAATCATATCGCCTGTTTTCCCTTCAGATTTAAAGTAAAGGGAAGGTAAATCAAGTAATTTAGAAAACATCTCCTTTTGTAAAGAGATACTTGCATTAAAAGCTAAATAAATTAAACTAAAACTCTGGAAGTATAATAAAGCCTCATAAATTAAATAAAAAAGAAAAGCTAATATACCAACAATGATAATCAATCTTATTGAGTGAAAGTTCATTAAAATTTTTATTCCATTTGATAGTGACTTAGATTTTATGATTAATTTTATTGAGTCAATTAAATTTATTTTATTTTTAATTTTATTATTAGTTGGGATAGTATTGTTGTTTTTATTTAATTTATTATTATTATTATCATTTGTATTAATGTTTTTTTCATTTGTTTTATTATTATTATTATTTGAGTTTATATTTGTATTAGTATTTATCTTAATATCAGAATTTTTTGCAGAATAAGTTTCATTGCTTAATGCTGAATAAAAAGCCTGTCCAATCTCAGCTTGAGCAATAGTAAGAACAGCGGATGCTATAATTAAAACAATTGATAAAAGAAATAATGCTTTATTATTTCTCCACATTATTTTGAGAAGTTTGAAGAGTATTCTCATAAAAAGAAATATATTTTTTTTAATTTTTTTTACAACAAATATTTAAGTAATAGTTATCTTTTACCTTCTGGATTAATATACCCTTTCTCTTTATCAATATGTTTTTCATTTTTATGATTTTTGTGTAAGATAAAGGTATATAACTTAATAAATGGCTTTTTGATTTTGTTAATTAACCATTTATTATCTTCAGGAAAATATCTCCTACAGGAGTAATATAGCGTTACACTTAAAATCCATTTTACTTTTTCAGAATATTTTAAAATATTAAGAGAATAGTCTGTGTCTGAATGTGCTCCAAATGCAAGTTTCCATCCACCAAATTTTTCAATTATTTCCCTTTTAGTAATTATCGCTGAGCCATTTACTCTATCTGGTATTGAAAAAAGTGATAATATTTTTTTTCTTTTAATTATAGTTTTTATCCAGTTAGTAATCCAGATGAAAAATCTAACAGGAATTTTCCCCCAGAAAAAATGTGGTAAATTATGTAAAAACCATGCATAGGATTTTGAATATTTTTCAGGTAATACTGGGAATTTAACTTCAAGTGGTTCATGCCAGAATACTAAAGTAGTATCTACCTGACCTTTAATAATTGGTTTTACCATCTTTTCAACAAAATTTTTTGAAAAAGCAGTATCCCCATCCATATGCATTATAGTTTTACCATGAGATTTTAAATATCCAAAATTTCTCATTTCTGTTACATTAAGTTTTTTACCTTTTGTATCAATTATATTTCTAAACACTGTACAATTATAACTTAAAGCGATTTCAACAGTTTTATCATCAGATCTATCGTCAATTAAAATTATTTCAGCTTTTAATTTTGTATTTTGATCTTTTATTGATTGCAAAGTAAAAGGGAGATATTTTTCTTCATTATGAACAGGAATAATAAATGAAATATCAGGTTTATAAAGTTCAGTTGTTTTAATTATTTCCATAAATCCAATTTAATTAAATTATGCTTAAAGTCAAGATGACAAGAACATATCTTCAATATATAAAAATTTCAATTAAGTATATCTTATATTAATTCTTTAACATATTGGAGTTGAGTTTACAAAAGAATTTGATATTATAAGAAAAATAATTAAATAATTTATATAGGGGAATATATAAAAGAAAATAAAAAACAGGATTATTTATGTGTATTCTAAATAGTTTTTTTAATAAAATTTCTATTGAATTTAAGAGATTAAAATATGGAATTTTAGATAGGATAACAAAAAAATCTGAAAAAATTATACTTATTGGTGCAAATGCTGGAAAATATTTAAATGGAAATGCTTTAGCAATTTATAATTTTTTGTCCAGGCAAAAAAATCTAGAAGTTTATTTTTTTTCTTACCAGAAAATCAAAGGTATCAAAACAATAAATGAAAATACAAAATATGGGTTAAAAAAAATAATTAAATCTAAATATGCATTAATTACTCATGGTCCTGGAGATTTAGGGAAGTATTGGAATTCATTTTTTTTTACAAAATCCAGAATCATTATTCAAATGTGGCATGGGATACCATTAAAGACATTGGGATTAGCTGATAAAACTCTTTCAATAAACAAAAAAGAAAAAGTTTTAAAAATTGCTGGTAGGTACAACTTTTTTATTAGCTCTTCAGTGTTATACAGCACTTTATTTTCAGCTTCATATGGTATCGATTACTCAAAATTTATTTTAACTGGATTCCCTAGAAATGATTATATCTTTATTAAAAAAAATGAGTCTTTATTATCCAAATATTATTCAAAGGGTAGTAAAAAAAAATATTTTGTTTTATATGCTCCAACATTTAGAGAATGGGAGCAAACAGTTTTATTTCCATTTAATGATTTTGATAAAGAAGTGTTAGAGAAAGCATTAATCGAAAATAATATTTATCTATTTATTAGATTTCATATAAATGAAAAATTAGGTGAAATAAAAAATCTTAAAAACATTATAGAATTTAATGTATCAATTCAGCCAGATATAAATATTGTATTAAATGAATTTGATGCACTATTAACTGATTATTCCTCTATATATTTTGATTTTCTTCTTACAGGAAAACCTATTGGATTTATTCCTTATGATCTTGAAATTTATTCTAAAAAAAGGGGTTTTTATTTCAATTACAATTCGATTACACCAGGGAAGAAAATTCATACATTTAAGGATTTAATAGATTTTATTTTATCTCTTAAAAACACAGATGATCCTTATAGAGTTGAAAGAGAAAAAATAAGAGATCTGTTTTTTGAATATAGAGATAATAAATCATGTGAAAGAATATTTGATTTTATAACTCAATTGAATGAAAAATAAAACATTTAACTATTTTATTTAAAAATTTCCCATGCTTTATGTAAATCTTCAATAAAATCAATTTCAATACATTTTTCCTTGGTTATATCAAGAGGTTTAAATAATAAATTATTTGAATAACCTAATTCTATAGCTTTTTCAAAATAATCTTTATCCCCACATTCTTCAAGCATTTTAATAAAAATTTCCAGAGATTCTTTTGAAATTTTATTAATACCAACAGCTTCACCCAAACCATTTGTGATTTTCTTATTTAATTTGGATATGTAACCTTTTTCATCAAGTGTAAATTTTATTTCTTCTTCTGAAACTTTTTTATATTGAACACAACATATATTTCCTTTTTCATTTACAATTTTATCAATAATTGATTCATTAAAAACTACATCACCGTTTACCCAGATAATATCATCTGAATTCATTAATTTTAAAGCATATAAAAGACTTTTAGCAGTATTGTTTGATTAAAAAGGTGATTATAAACATAAAGTAGGTCAGTGTTTAATTCCATTATGTATTCTTTTTTAAAACCAACAACAGCATAAATTTCTTTGCTGTATTTTTGAAAAATCCTTTTTTGTCTTTCAATAATGCTTTCACCAGAAGGTAACTCATTCAAACATTTTGGAACCCCTTTTCCTAATCTACTACCAATTCCAGCTGCTAGTATTACAAATTTCATCCTATTTATCCTTAATATATTTTTCTTAAATATTATTTTTACTTAATTATCCATTTTTTTGTCAATTTCTATTAACCTATAAATTATTAATTCAATAATTCAATAATATTTTTTGCAAATTCCTTATAATTTATATTTTTATTAAATTTTTTCATTACTATTTTTTCTGCATTTTCTCTTAAAAAATTTCTTTTTGACTCAGGATAAAATAAGTAATCGTTGATTTTATCCAGAGCAGGTTGAACAGGATTTTCAACTGGAACAAGAAAACCATTAAAATTGTCGATAACAATTTCAGGAATTCCACCTGCTGAAGTAGCTAAAACAGGAATTTTATTTGCCATTGCTTCCATGATTGAAACTGGTACCCCTTCTGATTCAGAAAAATTAATGAAAAGATCTGGTTTTATTTTCCTGTAAAATGAAAAGATTTCAGTATTTTCCATATAACCTGTAAAATAATATTTTTTTATGTTTTTATTTTTATAAGAAATATTTTGCTCTATATATTTAATGATTTTATTAATTTCATTTTCAGGTCCTGAACCAATATGAATCCAATTAACAGGTGTGTTAATTTTTAAAAACAATTCAGCAATTTTTTCAATTCTTTTAACTTTTGCAAAAAAAGCACAACTAACAAGTGTAATGTCAACTGGTTTTTCATTTTTTGAATATATGTTATAAAGTTTTTGGACAATTTTGTTTTTATTAAATTGTGAAGAATTAAAATATTTTGACCTATTTTCCTCTGAATATTCATAGTTAGAAGATTTATTGTTAGAATTAATATTTAAATCAATTCCTAAATAGTGGACTGAAATTTTATTTTCAGGAATCTTTTCTTTTTTAAAATATTCAACAATATGGTTTTTACCAAATTCACAATTAACATAAGTCTTATCCAGAATATTTGAAATAAGAAATTTTTGAAAAATTTGATAATTTATTTTTTTTCTGAAACTATAAAGATCAAAACCATGCATTCTTGTAATAAAAGGAATAAATATCCCCTTTTTATTTAAATACCTTTTGAAAAAAATAAATGATAAGGCAGTAAAATTTGTCCAATATGAGTAAAAAATAAGGGATGGATTATTTTTGCTTTCTTTTTCAAAAATCTTTTGCAAATTTTTCTCATTATTTTTAGTATTTATCTTTTTAATTTTTTTATGTATATTTTTTCCCTGAAAAGAATCATTTAAAAAATTTAAATTTGATTGCAAAATGAAATTTAATAAAAAATCCTTAAGATGTGAAAAAACACAGTATCCATTGTAAAGATAAAAGGAAATATCATCAAATAGTTTTCCTATATTAAAAAACTTTATATATTTGATCCCAAAAAATAATTCTTTAAAAGCGTATTTCATTGTTTTAGGATGAAAAAATATAAAAATCCTTTTGTACATATTATTTTTTTTAAACTTTCTATGTAGAATTTTAATGTAAGATTCATCAATTAATTCACAATTTTGTGGTAATTTTCTTTTTGTATTTTTATAATTAGCTAAGATAGGTATAATCAAAATTTTATCAAAATATTTTGATAAAATATCCAATTCATTTTTAACAAATTCCTCTCCTCTTCCAAAGGGATAATTAATTGTAAGAAAAATTAATTTTCTATTATTCATTAAATAGCCTACTTTTAATGTTTTATTTTTTTGTTTAAGTAATATATCATTTGTATAATATTTATACTTAAGTAAATTACTGTTTTAATTAATTTTTTCAATATTTCTTTTTTTTAATCAACAATAACCAATAAATAAAATAAAAAATTCCATTTTCTAAAATTTTGTTTTTTTAAATTTTTCTTCTTTTAAATATTATTGTTTATTATACGAATTTAGTTATTAGCAAAAAAATGTTTTTTAAACTAAAAAATTATATTAATAAAAGGCTAATATTATTTGACAATGCTTTTAAATAATTTTTAATAACTTTATGAAAACAATTCTAATAGTAAGTTTTTATTATTGGCCATATTCTCTTATTGGTAGTAAAAGAACTATTTTTATTTCAAATTACTTTGCTAAAAATGGATACAATATAATTGTTGTCAAAGCTGATGATATTTATTATAAAAACAATATTGATAAAACACAATATATATCTTCTAAAATTAAAATAATTAATGTTAAAATTAAAAATTCAAAAAACAGAAATTTTAATATATTTAAATTTTACTCAACATTTAAAAAATCCATAGAAACAATTATTAAAAATAATAGAATTGATTTAATTTACTTTTCAGGTGGACCATTCTATTATTTTTCTTTAGGACCATATTTTAAAAAAAAGTATAAAATTAAATATATATTGGATTTCAGAGACATCTGGTATAGACATCCATATTATGAAATGCATAAATATACCGGGATTGAAAAATTCACTGATAAATATCTTGAAAATAAATGTATAAAATATGCAGATCTTGTAATTGATGTTACTAAAACTGCTAGTTACATTAGAAAAAAGATTTATAAAAAGTATTTACAAGAAAAATTTATTGTTATTTATAATGGATTTAACAGTATTGATTTAAAAAATATTAATATAGATAAAGCTAATAAGAAAAAATTTAATTTCATTATTAATGAAAAGAATATTTTTAAAATAGGTATATTTGGTAAATTTGATTATTATTCTTATTATTATATTAAACTACAAAATGAAAAAATTAAAAAAAGCAAAATTTTATTTAATTCAAATGTTAAAAGTGAATACAATAGTTTTAAATATGATCAGATTGAATGGTTATTGGAATTAATGGATTATTTTAATATTAAAGAAAAAATTAAAGAATATGGATATGATTCTCTAAAAATTTATGTAATAGGAAAGGAGGAAAAAGATTTCATTACTAAAGTAAAAAATAGGAATATGGAAAAATATTTTTCTTTTCTTGGGGTAATGAATTATAAAGAGGGTATAAAATTTTTAGACCTTTTTAATGCTTATCTTTTGAATAATGCTTATAAAATTGCATTGGGTACTAAAATTTTTGATTATATTTTTTTAAATAAGCCAATTTTAGCACTTATGGATAAAGATAGTGAAATTGCTAATTTGCTTTCTAATTTTCAAACTGGTTTTGTTTGTTCAAATTATGGTGAATTACAAAAGAATTTAGAATTAATTTTAAAAAATGAAATAAAATTATTAGATATAAATACTAAAAAAATAGAAAATTATTCGAGGGAAAAACAGACAAAAATATTATTAAATATAGTAAATAAAATAGCTAATTAGTATTAATATAAAAAGAGAAAATAAAATATTAAAATATTTTTGATAATAATAAAATAAAATTTATATTAGTAAGGAAAATATTTCATGAATAGAAAAAAGAATGATATTCAATTTAATAGTAAAACATTAAATGATAATTTAGAAAATATTTTTGAGTATCTCTATTTAAATAGAAAATTTATAATTATTATTATTTTATCTATTGCATTAGCAATAAGATTGTATGCAATATTTTTTGGATATGGAGCTAACCATTATTCTAAAGTTGATGAACTTGAAGCATATCAATTTGGAATGAATTTATATTATTTTTCTAATGCAAGAATTTTTGGAGCATATCTACCTGGCCCATGGCAAAGTTTAATTGTCTGGGTATTAATTAAATTAACAAATACAGTCTATTCACTTTATGTATTATTCGCAATAATTGGAACATGGACAACTTATCTAATATATTGGCTTTCAAAAAAGGTTTTAAAATATTCAAGTTTTAAAAATAAATATGATAAAAAATATATTATAAATTTAGTTGGTTTATTTTCAGCTTTATTTTATGCTATTATGCCATGGCCTGTGAAATTTTCAGTGTCATTCTGGAATCCTCATTTTTTTATCCCTTTTATTACATTATTTTTGGGATATTTTGCTGATGTAATATATGAAAGTAACTCAAAATCTATATTACCAGCAATATTCTTACTTGCAGTGTTACCTTTTTTCCATATGGAAATAGTATATGCATTAATACCAATAATTCTATTTATTGTTTTAAGGTATAAAAAACCTGATTTTTTATTAATATCTAAAAGTGATATAAATGATAAAGTTAAATACTCATTAAATATAAAATATCTTTTTTACGGAATTGTTCTTTCAATTTTAATATATATACCATTTTTATATTTTGACTGGAAAAATAATTTTTATATTCTTGGACATTATATAAAAGGAAGTGGTTCATTTTATAAATTTAGACCTGAAACTTTCAAAATCTTTTCAAATATTATAATTGTAATGACTGATGAAATTTCAAGATTTATAGGACATAATTTTAATCAATATAAATACTTTTTAAATAGAGCTTTTGGACATTATATTGTAGGGTTTTTATTTATACTTCCATCATTTATTATTGTCTTATTTACATACATTAGATTTTTTAAATCTTTTATTAAAGATAAAATAAAATTATTTATTGGTTACTGGATTATTTCAACAGCATTTTTTCATGTTTTATCTGGAATGCCTCATGAGTTGAGATATACTATTATATGGTTTCCATTTTTGATTTTAATAATTAATTATGAAATAGTGTTTTTTTTATTTGTAAAAGACAAGAATGAAACAAATAATTCTAAAAAGTTTGATTTAAATAATAATAATAAAAATAATGATAATATTAATAAATACAAAATTGTTAATTTAAAAGCGATTAACTATAAAAAGTTGATTACTTTTTTATACATCTTTACATTGGCAACAGGATTTTATTTAAATTTAACCCATTTTTATCAAGAAAGATATCCTAATTATAAAAACACAACAAGACTAATTCCTTCTCTAATTGTTTATGAAAAAGTAAAAAAAATATTATTAAAGGATTATTTTGAAAGTAACATAGATCAATCCTTGATAAAAAATAATAATGATAAAAAATTAAATTATAATTATTTATTGTATTCTAATTTTATAAAAAAAAGTATTTCTAAATTTTTGCATTATTTTAATTTAAAAATTGTAAATAAAAGAAAAACTTTTTCTCTATATTATTATTTCCCTTTATTACAAAACAAACCATATATTTTAAACTTTAAAAATGACACCTCTAATGAAATAAAAAATTTTAAGAATTTAAATTTTTCAGATTCATTTACATATTATCTTTCAACTGAATTTTTATTTTTAAAATTTTCAAAATCAAGACAAAAACAGATTTTAAATTTGATTTCTAGATTTATTAATTCAAATATAAATTTAATCGTAAATGATTATAAAAAAGCAAAATTTTTTGTATATTTTATTGATAAAAAGTATTTAAAAAATAAAATTAAAACTAATGAATATAAACTTATTTTAAAAAATAAAGATTTTAATAATAAAGATAATAATGATAATTTAAATAACAAAATTTGTATCTCTAGATATAATCTTGTCAATATGAATTTTGAATATAATAATAAAATTTACAAAATAATTGGAGAATTATCAAATTGTTTTGTTGTAAAAAGAGAAAACAAATAATAGATTAGAAAAACAAATAATACATTATTATATTATTGAAAATTATTTTTAAAGAAAAAATTAGTTTTAAAGAATAAAGAATAGTAAAGGAATAATTTTAATTGAAAATATCAGCAAAGATTTCAAATCTTTTTAATATAATTAATAAAATTTTATCATCTCAATTTTTTAAATTTGCTATTGTAGGTGGTCTTGGAACAATTACAAATCTATTAATATTTTTTATTTTTGTTGATAAAATAGGATTTAATGTAACTTTGATTTCAACTTTTGCTTTTTTGGTTGCTGTAAGTCAAAATTATTATTTGAATCATTTCTGGACTTTTTCACATGTTACTATAAAACAAAAACCATCATTTAAAAATTATATTAGATTTGTTTTTGTTTCATTAACAGGATTAGTTGTTAATCTTATTGTTTTAAATTTATTATTATATTTTTTTGTTTTTAAATATAAAGTATTTGCTCAGGGAATTGGTATATTTGCAGGGTTTTTAATTAACTTTATTGGTTCAAAGAAAATAGTTTTTAAATAAGAAAATTAAAATTAAGAAATTTTAAATATAGTAATGAAAGGTAGAAAATTTAGTAATATTAGTAATAAAAGAAAAATTATATTATAAAACAAAAATTTAATTTATGTATGAATTAATGTATAGAAGAAAGGAACATATGAATATAAATAAAAAATTTCAAAAATATTATCTTATAATAATTCCTACTTATAACGAAAAAGAAAATATTGAAAATTTAATAATAAAAATTAATAGCATATTATCTGGAAAAGAATGTAAATTTTCAATCTTAATAGTTGATGATAATTCTCCTGATGGTACAGCTGAAATTGTTAAAGAGTTAATGAAAAAATTTGAAAATCTTTATTTAATTGAAAGAAATGGAAAACTTGGACTTGGTACAGCTTATATTGAAGGTTTTAAATGGGGATTAAAAAATGGATATGATTATTTAATTGAGATGGATGCTGATTTTTCTCATGATCCTGTTTATCTTTTAGATATGATTGATTTTTCTAGTAAGTATGATTTTGTTATTGGTTCAAGATATGTTAAAGGTGGTGGTGTTGAAGGATGGGGTTTTTTAAGAAAGTTTATTTCAAATGGAGGTAGTTTATATTCAAGGATTATCTTAAATTGTCCTATAAAAGATTTTACAGGTGGTTTTAATTTATGGTCTAAAACTGTTTTAAAAAGTATTAATCTTGATAATATTTTTTCAAATGGTTATTCTTTCCAAATAGAATTAAAATACAGATCTTTTAAAAAAGGTTTTAAATTTTATGAATTTCCAATAGTTTTTAAAGATAGAACATTTGGTAAATCCAAGATGAGTAAAAAAATTTTTATTGAAGCTGTTTTTAATGTATGGAAATTTCGATTTAAAATAAAATAACAATTTATTAAATTAACATTTTATTATTGTAATTTCTACAAATTCATTTAGTTTTTATGCACTATGAAAATAAATATAAAAAGATTATTGATATTTTCTTTTTTACTTGTGATTCTGGTATTTATTTTATTTATAATTGTTTTAAAAAATAAAGAAAATACAAAAGATAAAATTATAACAAATAAAAATATTATAAATAGTGAGATAGAAGAAAACAAAGTTCCTGAAATGTTTTTTGATAATTTTTCCACTACTATTTATAAATATGAAAATAATGACGTAGTCAAAAATATAGTTATTTCTGGTATAAAAGCAGTTAAATATAGAAAAAAAAATGGAATAGAGATAGAAAAAGGAAAAGTTGAGTATTACAAAAATAACAAATTAGTTCAAACTATTGTTGGTGATGAAGTGGTTATAGATGATATCAACAATGTTTCAAGTATTGAATTTCTAGGTAATTCTAAAGCTTTTGATATTGAAAATAATTTTAGTATTACTGCAGACAAGATAATATTAAACATTAAGGATAATATTTTTACAGCAAATGATAATGTTACTTTTAATAAAGAAGAAGATATTTCAGGTAAAGCTCAGCAAATTTATTATTATCAAAATGATAATAAAATTATTTTAAAAAACAATGCTTCAATTAATTATTATTCTAATTATGCTGAGGGGAAGAGCATAACAATTTTAAATTTTGAAAATAGTAATTATAATAATAGTATTCATAATAATCCAGCTCAAGATAAGGATAAAAACGAAAATAATAAATTTGATGAAAATAATAAAAACTTATTAAAAAATCAAAGTTCAAATTTAACTTTATACATTAATCAGGGTTTAATAAAATACAAAGAAAATGGAAATACTTTAACTGCAAATGGCGTCCAGCTTGAATTTATAAATAATAAAAATACCAGATCTTTGAAAGTATATAATGGGAAAGTGGAATACCAATCTGTAGATAATGTTTACAAAACAATTCACACTTCAAATGGTGAATTTTTGTATTATTTAATAGAAGAAAATTTAAAGAATAATATTAAACAAAATAAAAACAACTCAAGCAATAAAGATAATAAAAGTACTAATATTAAACAAAATAAAAATATTATTGACTCTTCTAATAGTAATACAAAATTAACTTATACATTTAAGAATGCTGAAAATATAATAAAAAGAGTTAATTTAAAAGATAATACTGAAATTGAAAATATTTATTTTAAGTCTAAAAATGGTAAAATTAAAAATAACAAGAATGTTAATTTAACAGGCAGTTCATTGATTATAGATTACATTAATTTCACTTCTATTTATGGGGAAGAACTTGATTATGATAATGATACAAAAATTGCAAATGGTAAAAAAAATATTGTTATATTTCTATTCAAAAATGGTGGAAAAGAGAATTTTAACAATGCAGGTAAAAAGAATGTAATTAATGAGGATGTAAATAATAATTTCAATAATAAGAATAATAAGAATAGTAGTAGAAATAATATTGAAGATTTGAATGCAATATATAATACTATGAATAAATTAAAAAATTTTAACTATGATGATTTTAATAAAAATAAAAATGAATATATAAAAAATAATTATGATTATTCTTTTTTTGATAAAATAATTATGGGTGAATATGGAAAAGTGAATACTGATACAAAAGAATCTGAAATTGAAGATGATGTTATTATAAAAGATTTTTCAAATGTGATGTTGCTAAACTGTGATAAACTTATTTATTCTGGTCAAAAAGATGATTATTATGTTTTATCAGGTAATATTAAAACAAAACAATTTGAGAATATTGAAAATCTTATTGAAAATCAAAATCCTGATTTATATTTGATTGGTGGAAAAGCTAAAATTTATAATAAAACTAAATATGGTTTGATTACTGAAAGCCCAAGATTATTAAATACAAAAGATAATTATTTTATTAGTTCTGATATAATTGAAGTTTATTTTAATACTGAAACTTATCTTTTTAAAAACAATGTTTTATTTATTTACAATAAATTTGAAAAAAATAATAAAGAGATCAAAACTGTAGCAAAGGGAACTTTTGCTACCTTTAATAATAAAACAAATATCCTTGAAATAAAAGGGGATGGATTTGTTTCAATTAATGGGAGTGAATCATATTCAAATGATATAAAAATAGATGTAATAAACCATAAAGTATATTTACAACAAGTAGTAAATGTTAAAATACTTGAGTTTTAGAAAGTAGTAAAATAAAAAATTATAAGTTTTACTTTTTATATAAATTTAATTTTTTAATTAGATAAATTTTATAAATAAATCAGGTTAAATTTAGAAACAGATTTTATTTAAGATTAATTGTATAAAATATTTTGTGATAATTTAAAATTTTTAAAAGGGGTATTCATTTGATTAAAATAATAACTATTGTAGGAGCAAGGCCACAATTTGTTAAAGCTGCTGTTTTATCACGATATATAAATAAACACAATAATAAAAGACAGTATAACAATATTAAAAATAATGCCTATAAAAATATTATTGAAAATAAAAATTATAATAATCACAATAATAATATAGAGAATAATACTTTGATAAAAGAGATTATTATTCATACTGGGCAGCATTATGATAAAAATATGAGTGATACTTTTTTCAAACAGATGGATATACCTGAACCAGATATCAATCTTGGACTTGGTGGTGGAAATCATGGAGAAATGACTGGCAGGATGATGATTGAATTTGAAAAAATAGTTTTGAAAGAAAAACCTGATTTTATTGTTATTTATGGAGATACAAATTCAACTTTAGCAGGAGCTTTAGTTGGTGCAAAATTGCATATTCCTGTTGTACATATAGAAGCAGGGTTACGAAGTTTTGATAAGAGTATGCCTGAAGAGATTAATAGAGTTGTTTCTGATCATGTTTCAAAATATCTTTTTTGTCCAACAGAAACTGCTATTAAGAATCTTAAAAAAGAAGGAATATATGATGGGAAAGAGGAAAAAGGGCATGGCAAAGTTTATGTTAAAAATGTAGGTGATATAATGTATGAAGCTTTTAATTATTATAAAGAAAAAATTAAAGATGATTTTAAACCTGGTTTTTATTTACATAAGTTTATGAATCTTAAAGAAATCAATGATAGTTATAACTTTAATATAACAGATTTTAATATAACAAAAAATAATGGTTTATTTAACTTTTTAGATGTTAATGATTTTAATTTACTTACTTTGCATAGAGATTTTAATGTTGATAATGAAAAAAAATTAAAAACTATCCTGAAAGCATTATCAAAAACAGATAAATTTATTGTTTTTCCAGTTCATCCTAGAACTGCTAATAGAATTGAAAAATTTAATTTATTAAGCAGTATTGGTAACAATTTCATATTACTTGAACCTGTAGGTTATTTTGAGATGTTATGGTTGGAACTTCATTCTGATAAAATTATAACTGACAGTGGTGGTGTTCAAAAAGAAGCATATTTTGCTAAAAAACCATGCATAACATTAAGAGAACATACTGAGTGGATTGAACTTGTTGATATAGGTGCAAATGTTTTGTGTTCAATAGAAGAAAATGAAATAATAGAGAAAGTTAACAATTTTAAATGCAATAAAGAAACATTTAATAAAAATTTATATGGTGATGGAAAAGTTGCCGAAAAAATTATTAAAATATTAAAAAAGAGAGTTTAATGAAAAATACTTTAATTATAGGTGCAGGTAGTGCTGGACAAATTTTATTGAATGAATTTCTAAAATCTTCAAAATTACAAAAGAAATATAAAATTATTGGATTTATTGATGATAACAAGAATCTTAAAAAAATAAATTCCTTCAATGTTATTGGAAACATAAATTCTATACCAGATGTTATAGATAAATACTCTATCGATACTGTATTTATCGCAATCCCTTCAGCTACTTCAAAAGTTATGGAAAAGATTTTTGATAATCTTCAAAATACAAATGTTGAAATAAAAATAGTTCCAGGAATTAGCGAAATTATTGAAGGTTCTTTTGATTTTAAGGTTATAAGAAGTTTTGATCCTGTTGATTTACTTGGCAGGGAAGAGGTTTCACTTGATAAAGATTTAATTAATAAATACTATAAAAACAAAATAGTTATGGTATCTGGGGGTGGAGGCTCTATTGGTAGTGTTATTGTCAAATATTTATTAAAACTTGATATTAAAAATGTAATTATTTTTGGTCATGGTGAAAACTCTATTTTTGAAGTACTACAAAAATATAGAGATGAAAGAATAATGCCATACATAGCTGATATTAAAGATAAAGAAAAAATTAATTATATTATTTCAAAACATAAACCTGATATTTTTATACATGCTGCTGCACATAAACATGTTCCTTTAATGGAAGAATTTCCTGATGAAGCTGTTTCCAATAATATTATTGGCACATATAATTGTATGGATGCCTGTATCCAGAACAGAGTAAAAAATTTTGTTCTTATTTCTACAGATAAAGCTGTTAATCCTGTAAATATTATGGGATCAACAAAAAATATTGGAGAAAGAATTGCTTTATCTTTAAATAAAATTCAAAATAATACAGTATTTTCAATAGTTAGATTTGGAAATGTTCTTGGTTCTCGTGGAAGTGTTTTAAATATTTTTAAAATGCAGGCTAAAAATAATTTACCACTTACAGTAACTCATCCTGATATGACAAGATATTTTATGTCAATACCTGAAGCTGCTAAACTTGTATTAAAAGCAACCAGTCTGGATGAAGGTAATATATATATTCTAGATATGGGAAAACCTGTAAAGATTATGGATCTTGCAAATAAAATTGCTAAACTTTATTCAAATAATGGATATATACCTAAAATTATTATTACTGGAATACGAAAAGGTGAAAAACTTACTGAACAACTTTACTATAAGTCTGAAAAACTTGAAAAAACAAAGTTTAATAAAATTTTATGTCTTAAAAAGAATGAAAAATTATTATCTGAATCTCAACTTAAAGAGATGCTTGAACAATTCAAATATGCAATTAAACAATTTGATTTTAAAAAATTAGAAAAACTTTTAAAAGATTATGTATTTTAAAAAAAATTAAAAATATTTTAAAAATATATATTTTTAAAATAATAATGTATAAAATTTATAAGTAGTGTGTTGTATAGGTTTATATGTAGGTTATGTCAATAAAAATGTGTAAATTAGTTATAATTTATAAATATCAATTAGTTATAATTGGCAAAAAATTAATGATATAGCAATTTTAATAATACAATACTTTCCTGATAAAAACTATAAAATTTTATTTACTTTTTTTTAAATTTAATTTCATAGTAAGTATTTTGTCAGAAGAGAAAATTTTTGAAGCTATTATAACCAGTATAAAAAATGTAAAAAATTCATATCCTATACCATAGAATACGGGTTTAAGATTACCAAAATATATATTAGTTGTAGCGAAAAATGGGTGTGAAAATGGGATAGAGTATATTAAATACCTTAATCCAGGTGAAAGAGAATTTATATCAATAAAGATAGATATAATATAGGGAATCATAACAAATACAATAATAGGTGTAATAATTGCCTGTACCTGCTTAACATCTGAAGCAAAAGCTCCAAGAATTAAAGCAATTGCTAAAGCATTCAATATTGAACCAAAAATAGATATTCCTAAAATTAAAAGATTGGAGAAATTTAAAGTTAATCCAAGTTTATTTAGAATTGGTTTTAATGAATTTATTGCTTCAGAAGAGATATTTCCACCTGTTAATCCATTTAGATAATATCTAAATCCTATAATATATATTAATGCCATAATAATTGAAACAATACCTGCTCCTAACATTTTAGCAGATACTATATTGGAACGAGTAATGGGCATGCTTAAAAGAGTTTCTAAAGTTTTATTTTCTTTTTCTGATGCAATAGCTGTTGCAACCATCTGGATTGAAAAAATAATAACCATAAATATTACAATTGGTATTATAATTGTTTGAGAAATAATAAATCCTCCTATTACAGCTGGATGGATATTTGCTATTTTTTTATTTACATACAGAGAATAGTTAATATTGATAGGTGTTTTAATAAAGTCTTTTGAATAAACTTTCTTAATATTATTTTCTATTTTTGTTAAAATAATATCTTCAATATAAATTTTTAAAAGTGAAGTAATTAAGTTTAATGATTTTGAAGAAGATAACTTTATTATTGAAAAATTGGTCAAAATTGAAAAAGGGTATACATTTATTTTTTTACCATTTAAAATTTGTTTTTCGAATTCAGGGGGAATAAAAAGGGCTGTATCTATATCATTTTTTTTAGCATCATTTACAAAATCATTAAATATTTCAATAATTTTTTTATTATCAGATTCCCCTTTTATAATATAATTTAGTGTATCAGTTATTTCTTTTTTTTGTAAGGTAGCTAGTTTCATATAGTCTAAAACTTTGACATTGTTATCTTTCAAAAATTGAATATATCCTTTAGACATATTGGATTTATCAAAATCAATAATATAAATTTTTGAAGGTTTTGATTGAGATTTTTTTGATTCTTTACCTATTACATTACCAATAAACATAAAAATCAAAACCATAATAATAAGTGGAATAATAGTTTGTATGGTTAAAAGCTCGTTTATCTCTTTATTAAGTAAAATTAAAAATTTTCTCATCATTTATCTCCAGATAGAATTTTAACTTTTTTAATCTATTTTTTATTAATTAATAATCTTGTCTTATTAAATAATTTTATTTTAAATAGTTATATAATTTTAATTAATAGTTTTTTTAAATTTATAGTATTATTTTATTTTATCATTTTACTTTTTTTATTATTCTAATTTTTTTAATAGTTTAATTTATAATATTTACAAATACTTCTTCTAAATTTGATGCTTTATACTTCTCTTTTAATTTAGAAGGTTCTCCAATTTCTAAAATTTCACCTTTATTAATAAATGCAACTCTATCAGATAAAAATTCAATTTCCAGCATATTGTGAGAGGATAATAAAACAGACATCCCTTTTTTAGCAAATTCTTTGATAAGCTTTCTGATTTCAAAAGCATTAATAACATCAAGTCCTGAAGTTGGTTCATCAAGGATAGCTAATTCAGGCTCAGCCATAACAGTTCTTGCAAGTAATAATTTTCTTACCATCCCTTTACTGTATGTACCAATTTTATTTTTTATTCTTTTTTTTAGATTTGAAATAGCAATACCTTCTTCCACCATACTTTTTATATCCTTTTTCCCATTGTAATAGATATTTGCCATAAAAGTCAGATATTTTAACCCTGTAAGAGTTTTATATGCACCTGCTTCTTCTGGTAAATAACTGATTTTTTCTCTAATGAAATTTGAATTTTTAATGATATCATGATTCAGTAAGGTAATTTCACCACTATCAGGTTTTAAAATGGTAGATATAATTCTTAAAGTTGTTGTTTTTCCAGCACCATTTGGTCCTATTAATGCAAAAATTTCCCCTTTTTTGACTTCAAAACTTATCCCTTTTAAAGCTTGAAGTTTACCATATGATTTTGTTAAATTTACAACCTTTAATACTGTATCCATATTTACTACACCTTATATTTATAGTTATTTATTTTTTCCTTTAATTTCTTTAAAACTCTTATTATTTCTTAATTAATCAAAATATCTAAATTAATTCAAAATAAGAAATTAATTCATTTAAATTACAATTTTAAAAATGGAAAAAAGAATCTAAGTAGAATAAATTGTTAATAAACTTGTTATTAACAAGTAATTAAATGTTGATATTTTATATTTTTATTGTCCTATAATTAATTCTGTTTAATTTTTTGTCAAGCAAAATAGAGATGAAAAGTGTTTAATAAAGATATATATAATAAAGATATATACAAACTTTAATTTCAAACAAATACATAAACATGATATAAACAAAACCATGCTATAAATAAAAGTATGTAAAAGAGAGAATAAGGTTGTTGAAAGCAAATAGATAAATAAAATATTAAAACATGCTATAAATAAAGAGTAAGTATAAATTAAAAAGATATTAAAAAAATAGAAATTAGTTTCTAATTTTGTGAAAGAAAATATAAAATAAAGTTGATGCTGAAAAATAGGCTATGGCTGTAAATGTAAATGAAACTGAAAATGAATAATTCTGAATTATATATCCTCCAATTGATGCGGATACTGCCCAGGACCCAGTCCATGTTACCATTTTTAATGCATTAACTATTGGTTGTTCCTTTTCACTTACATATTCCATTGCAAAATGGTCATTAACTGGTGTATTCATATTCATTAAAGCCTGTCTTATTAGAAAAGCAAAAATTACCATTGGTAAATATTTTAAATATGCTAGAACTAAAATAAAAGGGATACTTAGAATTTGAGTCCAGACAATAGTTTTTACTTTTGTAAATTTATGAGCAATCACAGGGCTTAATATCATTCCAGTAAATGTGAATAATTGTCCAAATCCAAAAATTAATCCAATGTAAGAATCATTAAGCTTCCATTCGAGTTTAAAATAAAGATTTATAAATGGTATGGTTATGCCGGCACCAAGACCAATAAAAAATACAGGAATAAGTAATTTAATAAATTTTTTATGGTTAATGGTTTTAATTTCTTTAAATAAATTTAACTTTTTTTCTGAATTATTAATTTTTCTTGAAGTATTAATGCTAGAATTATTTTGTCCATTTTTTAAATTAATTTGATTTTTATTAACATCTATAGAATGAATTTTTAAAAAAGGGATCAATGAAGCAAGAGAAAATAATGCTCCCATTCCAAGGGCTGTTTTGTATGCTAAAACATTAGAGTTAAAAAGTATTGAAAGATAATCCCTTGAAATTCCACCAATAATTGACCCAATTATACCAGCTCCCATCATTAATGCTGAATTTAATCCAAAAACATATCCTCTTTCTTCAATTGAGGTATTTCTCATTATAAAAGGTGCAGTAGCAACTCTATAAATTGTTGAAAACATTCCAATAAAAAAAATTGAAATTGAAATTATCCCAATTGTTGATGTTGCTGATATTAAAATAAAAAATATTGTATTAAAAATTGATGAGATTAATAAAAGTGGTTTGACTTTACCCTTAAGCATAATAAATGAAGCAGGAATTGCTATTATAACAGCACCGATTGATCTTAATGATAATACATTACCTATTAATGATTCATTAATGTTCAGTGATTTTAAATAAAGGTTAAATAAAAGCCATATTTGATTAACACCAATAGAAAGTAAAAAAGATCCAAACATAAATGATTTGATATTTGGAGTAAATAGGGAAATTTTGTGTAAATATTTTTTTATATTATTCAAATTATTTTCCTGATAAAAATACAAAGAACTAGTTTTATGCATTTCATGTAAGTTTTTAAGAGTAAGAGTAATAGTCTTTCTCTATTTTTTTAAAAATCCTTTTATCATATTTATATCATTTTTATATGTAATTTTAATATTTTCAGGTTTTCCTTTTAATACTTTTATCTTCCCTCCATAATAAAAAAGTAAACTTGAATCATCTGTAAAAGCTTTTTTATCCCTATAAGCATTTATATGAGCTTTGAGAAGTTGATTTTTATTAAATTTCTGTGGAAGCTGGATATTAATTAATGAATTTCTATCAAGTATTTCATTTATAAAGCCACCTCTGGTTTTTAAAACAGTAAAAGGTATTTCTAATCCATAAGTTACATTTTCATTTTTTTCATAGATTAGATTTTTAAAATCTATCTCCGAGACAACTGGTCTTGAAGATTCATGAAGCAAAAGGTGGTTGTGAGAACAAAATAAAAGTCCATTTAGAACAGAATATTGCCTTGTTTCACCACCATTTATAATTATAATTTTTTTATTGTTAATCCCATATAAAGTTTTTGATTTGATGATTAATCCTAAATTTTTAAATTCATTTTCTTTGATATTTTCATCATTTTTTATAATTAATTCATATTTTTCAAGGGTTTTAATTGTTAAATCAAAATATTTAACAGGAGTAGTTATAATTAGTTCATAAATTTCATCAATATTCAAAATAACTTCCAAGGGATAGATTAAAATTGGCTTTTTAAGAACTTTTAGAAATTGTTTTGGAATTTTTGAATTTGTTCTTTTTCCAATTCCACCGCTTAAATATAAACAACTATACATATTTGCTACACTCCATCTACTAATAAAAATAAACTATAATAAAAACTTTTCAATTAAAATTAGTTAAGATTTCTTTACTAATTTTATTTTAGTTTTAAGTATATCAGTTATAGCAATCAATTTAAATTTGAAATAAAACTTATTGAAGAACAGTATTTATAATAAAGTAATTATTAATTGTAAAAATAATTACTTTATTTATAAAATTTTATCTTAAAATTAATATCTATATTATTAGATATAACAAAAATCATAATACTTAAAATGTAAAATTTTTTTTATTATAACTATAAAATACAAAAAATAATTGAAGAAATAACTTGACATATTTTTAACATTTATTAAAAATTTTCAAAATCAGTTTTAAGTAAATTAAATAATTAATTAAAATTTTTAGAGCGGTTGTCAGTTGTCAAAGACTTAAAAGACTTTATATTAGATTATAAATAATGCTTATTTTGAGTAAATGTTAAAATTACATAACTGACCTAGTGAGAAAAATTTCAATTATGATATAATATTATTTATTTTTTTAATATATAAAGAATTTTAATTTTATTATTAACAAAAAAAGGTGAAATTATGTTATTTTTTAAATTTGATTTTATAAGGGATAACAAATTATGCTAATAACCCTGCAGGTATGCAAAAGGCAGAATTTATTAAGTTCTGTCAATGTTTGTTCTTCACAATGTCTAGCCAATTAAAAGTTTTTAAAAAACTTTAAAAAAGAAGTTCAAGCACATACCTGCAGGGTAATATAAAGATAATATTATTTGTAAAAAATTCAATTTATAAAGAGATAAAGTGGAGGTTAATAATGAAAAAAATTACATATATACTTATAGTACTAATGTTGTTATTTAATTCTACTATAATAAATGTATTGGCAGAAGAAGTTGATAAAACAATAATTGAACAAAAAAGATTTGATCAAGCTATAAAAAATAATGATGTTACCGTAAATAATAACGAAGATGATGATTTTGCTGAGCTTGATGCAATCATTGGAGATAATGAAGTTAGTGATGAAGAACTAAAAGAAATAAAAGGAAATTTAGGACCTATAGGAATTGGAATTATAGTTGGTATAACAGTATATACATGTACTAAAGTTGTTGATGATGCAGTAAAAGAAGCAACAGGTAAATCAATAGGAGGCTGGATAGGATATTCTATTAAGAAATCTATAACTAATAGCAAAAAATACACTCCAAAAGGTTCAATAAAACCTCAACCTGGATTAAGTGGATTATAAAATTAATATTTATTCAAGAGGGATTTACTGATCCCTCTTGAATGTATTTTATAAATATTAAGGAATAAATAATGATAATTAAATTAATATTAAAAATAATAAAAAATTTAGCAATTGGAGTATTTAATATTTTTTTTGTTTTAAGTATTCATGAATTAGGTCATGCATTATTTTATTATAAACATTATAAAAATATACCTGATATAAATATAGGTTTTGGTAAAAATTTTTTAACAATAAAGTTTAAAAAATTTAAAATAAATATTAAAATATTATTTTTTTTAGGTGGATATTTTAAATTTGACAATTTTAATGAAAATTTAATAGAAGAAAACAAAGAAATATTTTTAGGTGGAATTATTTTTAATTTTTTTGCCTTTTTTATTTTAATAAGTATTTGGTTAATTATTATTATTAAAAACTATAATTTAGCAATAACAGATTATTTATTTGATTTAAGTTTTTATAATTTTATAATGTTTGTATTTAACTTTATTCCATTTAAATTAAAAATGAAAGTAGAAAGTAATTCAGTAATATTTTCAGATGGTTATTATCTTTTTAAATATGATAAAGCAATTAATATATTAAAGATGATAGAAGAGAAAAATTTTAAAACAAATTCTATTTTCAGATGAATTGGAATTATATTCTAAAATACATTACATTCAAAAAACTGGGAAAAAACCTGGTGACTAAAATCATTTAACTTATTTAAACAGGTTCTAATGAGTTATTTAGCTTATTAGAAGTAAATTTTTAATATAGGGTTAAACAATGGATAAAAAAATAATTAAAATGATTATAATTTTAATTAGTATCCTTGTCTTTATAATGATTAATAATTTTTTAAACTCAAAGATATCAACAATAGATATAATATTATTGTCTATTATTTTGGTTTCCATTTATTTTGATAAAGATTGGAAATATGCTACTTTATTTTTAACTATTTTATTACACTTAATTTATACATATTATATTAATAGAAATAAAATACGATTAATAACATTAATAAAGTACTATTCTATAAAATTTATACTTATTATTATTTATAATGTATTTTACATATATTACAAAAAGAAATTATTAAAAAACATTTATTTTAACAATATAATTTTGTTTGAGTATATTGTAGTTACATTAATTATTTATCCAAATGTTTCAAGTATAATTAAATCAAACTATTTAAAAATATTAAAATCTGAAATAGATATTACTAAAATATTTATGATATACTACAATTTTTTAAAATTATTTATTATATGTGATATTTATAAAAAATTTATTAATCCTATTTTAGAAAATTATTATAATAAAAATTTTAAAAAAAATGGTTATGTCAATAAAAATGTGTAAATTAGTTATAATTCTAGAATTATAACTAATTTCGCCTCCCGATGAAAATATTGACATTAACCATAAATTTTTTTTAGCATTAAGTCAAGCTCATATTTTGCTTGACCAAACCCCCTTAATATTCTTTCTTCCCATCTATTTTCATAATCTTTTAATATTAAAAATAAAAGTTTCTCTGCTGATTCAACTGTTGGAAAACTATTCTTCCCTTTTATTCTTTTCCTTACCTCTTCATTCAGCCTTTCTATCCAGTTTGTCGTATAGATCTGTTTCCTTATACTTTCACCGAAATTCATAAAATGTTAACATATAATCCAATACTTCTTCTAAATCATTAACTAACTTCTTATACTTCCTTCCCCATTTTATTTTAAATTGTTCAAAATAAACTAGTGCTTCTTCTTTCCTAGTTTGACTATAGACTTTTTTAAAATCCAATAATATTTCTCCTCTATCTCTTACCCTTACTCTTGTTGATATGTTCCTGCTTAAATGATATATACATCTTTGTATTTTTGATTTTGGGAAATTGTTGCTTATTACTTCTTCTATTCCACTTAACCCATCTGTTACAAACAACAATACTTTTTTTACTCCTCTTGAATTTATATCTTCAAATATTTCATTGTAAAAACTTGCACTCTCTGTTGGATTTATGTAAAATCCTAATATCTCTCTTTTCCCTTTTACATTTACTCCTAATAAAAAATAGATTGCTTCTTTGGATACCGTATCTCTCCTTATGTTTACATGCATTGCATCTATAAATATTACATAATAACTTTCTTCTAATTTCCTGTTTTTAAATGCTTCTATATCTTTTTTTATTTTCTCTGTTATATTAGATATCGTTTCTTTACTGTACTTCATCCCATATAGGTGTTCTATATGCTCTGATATATCAGCTGTAGATAATCCTTTTGCATACAATTTTATTATTGTATCGTCTATATTTTCAAGCCTTCTCTTATATCTTTCCAGTATTGCAGGATAAAACCCATTCCTTGCTCTTGGTACTTCTAAGTTAATAATTTTTCCATGACTGGTGTCTAAATCCCTATACCTTTTACCATTTCTGTAATTTTCTTTTTCTGTTTCTCTATCATATTTTTTATAACCTAAAACAGTATCTATTTCATTTGTCATTAAACTTTCATATCCATATTTCAATATTGATAACATTAATTCTTTTGCTTTATCAGGATTTTTAATAAAATCTTCTAAAACCCCTTGACTTTCTAAAAATTTCGCTAATTCTTTACCTAAGTTTTTCATGTTTTTGCCTCCTGATGATTTGTTTTTTGTTGTTAATATATTTTTTCCATCGGGAGGCAATATTTTTTTATTTATTTGCTTTAAGTAACTTGTTTTGCCTTTTACACACTTTTATTTATACCATGTAAAAAATATAAATTTGATAGATATTTTATTTTTTTAACATTATTTGATTTTCTTATATACAACATGCTATTTAAACTAAATGGTCAATCTACTATTAATTATTGGTTAATATTTGATAAAGGTATATATTTTTATATTAATATTGTTTATTTATTATCAGTTTTCTTTATTAATGCAATTTTTGAAGAATTTTTCTTTGTATTTTATTTATATGATTTTATGATTAAAAAAACAAAAATAAATACATATATAATTATCATCATTAATTCATTTATATTTTCTCTATTACATATAAATAGTAAATTAATAAATATTTTATCAAATTTAGGGCTAAGCACAATAATTATAT
Organism: Exilispira thermophila; assembly: GCF_055389015.1. Classification (NCBI taxonomy): domain Bacteria; kingdom Pseudomonadati; phylum Spirochaetota; class Spirochaetia; order Spirochaetales; genus Exilispira; species Exilispira thermophila. Next base: position 666,634 of record NZ_AP042476.1, read on the forward strand.
TTAAAATACTTATTTCTCATTTTATATATCTTCTTACTTCATTTTTAATAAGGAAACTTTATAAAAATTTTTATTTTAATGTAATTTTTCATATGTTGAATGATATTATGATTGTATTTTTATTATAACATTTTTACTATAAATGTACTATAAATGTATTTGAAAATCAATTTAATAAAATTAAATTTTGCTAATTTATAAATAATAATTTTATCATTGTTTTATAAACATAACCAGGTTTAATATTGTTCATACAGGCCATTTTATTTGTCTTTAATGGACATTTTCTTTTATAACATTTTTGACATTTTAATTCTTTATCTCTGATAACAACGGAATTTTCAGGATATAGTAGTCCAACCCTTTTTTCATCGGTTGGTCCAAATAATACAATTAAAGGGATATGCAAAGCATTAGCTGCATGAGATGCAAAACTATCACCTGTAACTATCAGATCGGTTTTTGATAATAAGATAATGAATTGTTCCAATGTTAACTTTCCAGCTAAATTACATATTAATATATTATTATAATTATTTTTATTTTTATTTATTCCCTCTGAAATTTCTCTTTCATTAGAAGATGTTCCTGTAAAGATAAAAATAAATTTTTTGTTATTAGAAATTAAATCACTATTATCTGGTAAAAGATTTTTACTATTTGAAGTTAAATTATTATTTTCAAGTTTAGTATTAACTATGTTTAACAATTCAAAAAAATTATTTAAACCCCAATTTTTAGTTTCCCATCTTGTATAAGGGCTTAAAACTATAAGTTTAAAATTCTTTTTAAGTGATTTAAAATCAATAAAGTTATTTTTGAAGTTATTATTATTCAAATTATTATTTAAAAAATTATGTTTAGAAATATTTTCAAAATTTTTAATGTTATTTAAAATTGAGTTAATAATAAATTTTTCTTCTTTTACATTTTCTTTAATATAAAGTTGCATATTTAATGAAGGTATTTTGAAATTAGCTACTTTAAAAACATTTGCAATTTCTTGTGTTGCATGTAAATATTTGTTTCTGAATCCTTTTAAGAAAGGGTATCTTCCTTTAATATATTTTTCCTTTGACCTGGCAAAGTAAAGAAAAAAAGCTGTTCTTTCAAGACCCTGCAAATCAAAAGCATAATCGAATTTTTGTTTTCTTACTTCTTTTATTTTTGAAATGAGATATTTTAGAACTTTTAAAGGGTGAGTTAAAAAATTAGATTCAACAAAATTTAAATCAAATTCAATAATTTTATTTATATTTGGATTATTTTTAATAATGTCAACACCGGATTTATCAACCATAAATGTAATTTCACAATCCGGGAAATTATGTTTTATTATATCAAAAGCAACAGTTGAATGTAAAATATCACCTAAAGATGTCTGCTTTATAATCAATATCTTTTTCATTATCATCTTATTAACTTTTTATTTGTAAATTCATTGAATCATTTAAAATTCTTTTTAAATTGATTAAATTATAATTTTTTAAATTAAAATTAATAATAATATTTACTCTAATTAAAAATATTGAAAAAGAGTTTAATGTCAATGAATATGATTAATATATATTTTTTTATTTTTATATTTATGATTTTGATGTATATTTTTTACAGATTGTATAGAAATCTGGAGGTAGTATGATATTAGTAACAGGTGGGGCAGGTTTTATTGGAGCAAATATTGTTAAAAAATTAAATGAATCTGGTAGAGAAGATATTTTAATAGTTGATAATCTTGAAAATTCAAAAAAACAGATAAATTTGAACAATTTAAAATTTATAGATTTTGTTGATAAAAGAGATTTTATTTCAAACATAGATAGTTTTAAAGATCTAAATATAGAAATACTATTTCATCAGGGTGCTTGTTCTAATACAATGGAATACAATGGAAGATATATGATTGATAACAATTACCAGTATTCAAAAAAACTTCTTCATTTTGCATTGTATAAAAATATAAGATTTATTTATGCATCATCTGCTGCTGTTTATGGAAATGGTGATAATGGTTTTAAAGAAGTTGAAGAATGTGAATATCCTTTAAATGTTTATGGGTATTCAAAGCTTTTGTTTGATAATTATGTTAGAAAGATTCTAAAATCAATTAATGTTAATAATGATTATTTTGAAACATTGAAAAAAATTAATAACTATTTTATTTATGATGATTATTTTAATAGTGTGCAAAATAAAGAGAATAAATTTCAGATTGTTGGTTTACGATATTTTAACGTTTATGGTCCAATGGAAAACCATAAGGGGAAAATGGCATCTGTAATCTATCATTTTTTTAATCAGATAAAATCTGAAAATACTATAAAATTATTTGAAGGTAGTGAAAATTATAAAAGAGATTTTATTTTTGTAGATGATATTGTAAATATAAATATGTTTTTTTATCAACATCCTGAAATAAGTGGGATTTTTAATGCAGGAACTGGAATTGAAAGAAGTTTTTATGATATAGCAAAAATTGTTAATCAAAAATATTCAAATTCAAAAATTGAATTTATTCCGTTTCCTGAGGTTTTAAAAGGTAAATATCAAGCTTTTACAAAAGCTGATATAACAAAATTAAAAAGAGTTGGCTATGACAATAAATTTCATTCTCTTGAAGAGGGAGTTAATAAATATCTTGACTATCTTGAAAAAAATAAAGAAATATTATAAAGAATAAAAATATATTTCTATAAAAAAATCTTACAATAGAAAATAGAATAAAATAAATTTTTAAATAAAAAATACACTAAAATATAAATTAATTAATAATTATAAGAAAACAAAAACTTTAAAATATAAATAATAAATAATATGAATTTATCATGAAAATTTATTATAAAAAATTACAACAAATATTAAGAGTAAACTATGTTATCAGATATATATAGAAATGATGCTTTTGAAAATATTTTAAAATATTGCAATATTTTAACAGGTAATAGTATAAAAATACCACATAAAAAATATTTTATTAATCAGAGAAAATATGAAAAAGTACCGGTAATAGGTGAAAATGTATCCAGTATGCTATATATTTTATCAAGAATAAAACAACCTGAGAGTATATTGGAAATAGGGTTTGGTTCTGGTTTTTCAGCTATTTCCATTTTAAGTGGTATTGATAAAAAAATTGTAAATAATAAAAATTTTTCTTTTATCTCATTAGAAAGGGAAAAAAAAAGGTTCAATAGGGGAATTAAATTAATAAATTATTTTGAGTATAATATTGACCTTAAAAAAATTGATTTTTTTGAATATATAAATGAAATTAAAGAAAAAAAACTAATGTTTGATTTTGTTTTTGTAGATTCTGTTAAAAAGAGATATATTGAAATATTTAGATTGCTTGAAGATCATATAAACAAAAATGGGATTATAGTTTTTGATAATATACTGTTCAATGGAAGGGTAGTGTCATTAAAATCACAACAGGTAAAAAAATATTTGAATGGTTCAAAAATGTTGAATAAATTTAATATTTATGCTTCTTTAAATAAAAAATTTGAATTTCTTTTTTTAACAATTGATGATGGAATTGCAATAGGAATAAAAAAATGAAGAAATTTTTTATATTTTTATTAGTTGTGTTTTTTTTTATTAATCTATTTTATTATCCACTTAAATTTAAAAATACTCATAAAATAGAATATATTATGGAATTTTCCTATGATAGAGGAATTATAAAAAATAAAGATTATAATCTGAAAACTCCTTTTTACTATTATACTTTTTCAAAATTTTCAATATTTCAAGATAATTTTAAAAAAATAGTAACTTATGATTTAAATGGTGATAAGAATTTTTATGAAGGGAAATCATTTTATGCAATTAAAGAGAAAGATTTAATTACTTTTTACAATAAAACTAATTCAAACTCTTTTGAAATTAAAACTAATAAAAACATTTTTACAGATAAAAATAGTAATACAATTGTTCTAGCAAGTAAAAATGGATTTGAAATTTCTGTTTACAAATACAACGAGATAAACTCTAAAATAAAAAAAGTTTTGTCTGAAGTTTTTAATGATATATGGAATAAGATTAGTTTTAATGAATTTTGTATTTCAATTTCATTTTTAAATGGTTCTTTTTATTATTTTAATTTTATAGATAATAAAGAGTATTTTAATCAATTTAAAGATTCTAAATATAGTGTTGGTTATGATATAGCTGTTAGTCCAAATGGAGATTATTTTGCTTTGATTGAAGGTTTTGAACCTCAATATTTCCATATTTTTTCAAAAGAGGGTGATCAAAAATTTAAGATAAAAAAAATATCTGAAAATAGAAATCTTTTTGTATTTTCCCCTTTAAAAAACTATTTTTTATTTAAAAATGGTGATAAAATAGTAGTTATAAATAAAAAAAATAATAATAAACTTAAAAAGAATTATAAAAAAAACACAAAATCTGAAGAAATAAATAATAACATGATAGATAATAAAAAAACAAATAATGATGACAATAACATAAATAATAATAGTAAAATGAATGAGAATAACGATATTAATATTATCAATTATAAGTTCTATGTTGAAAATAAAATTCCTTTAAAAGGGGATCTTGTAACTTATAGTGCGAACAAATATAATATTGTTTTTAGTACTGTTTTTGAAAACCATTATGTTATAACTGTTTACAATATTGAAAGTAAAAATTACTATCAATTTAGCTTTGCTTATCCAGTGTACAAAATAGAAAGACTTGATGATGAAGGATATTTTATATTTTATAATAATGAAAGATTCTGGGTTATAAAAATTATGTAGTTATATTTAAAAGAATGTTAAATAAATAAGAAATATTAAAAAAAAATCAGTAATGTTAAAAAAACTTAATAGAGAAAGTTAATAAAAATTATGGTGTAAAATAGATATGGAATTAAAAAAAAGGAATTTTTTATTTAAATCAATTATTATTTTTATAATAATGTTTCTTATATTATATATATTAGAAGTTAAATTGAAATGTTTGAGCAATACGGTAAATGCTAAAGATAATTATATAAAAAATGTTTATCTATATCATCCTTTTGTTGATTATGATAGTGATTTTGAACCTTCTATTGAACTATATAGTAAAAAAGATGAAATTAATAGCTTTATTAATGGTAAACTACTTTTATTTCAAAATAATAAGATTAATCCATATAACCAGAATACAAATAATACTATTTTAAGTATAGTAGATGATAAAGGTAATAACTATTATTATTTAAAAAATGTTAACATTGAAAGAAAGATTGAAAATATTTCTAAAAATAGCAAATTTATACCTTTAAATAATAAATTTACTCTATTTGTAAAAAAAGGTGATTTGTTTATTAATCCTTTAAAGATTTTTAATGTTAACTATTATTCAAAAGTCAACATTGTAAATATTTATTTTTTAAATAAAGATAATATTCCTGTTTCATTTAGATCTTCATATAAGAGTAATTATTTAAAATTTGCTTTGTATACATATTCTAAAATTTATACCCCGTTTTATATTAAAACTTTTAATATTTCAAATATTGATGTAATTATTGACAATAAAAGAATATTTAGTCAGAAATTAGAAAAGTTTGATAAAAAAATGTATTTACTGTTGAAGACAATGTTTTTAAAAAAGTATATTGTTGCATTGCCCCCTATTTATGTTCCAAATGGAGAACATTTTCTTACTGTTGAAGTTTCAGATTTCAAAGGAAATATAAAAAAGTTTACTAAAAAATTTTATGTAAAATCAAATTGATCATCAAATCAAAAATTTGCTAAATTTAACAAATATGTAAGATGTCCGAAAATAAAGGAAAATGGTAGAGGCTGAAAAATGGTTGATTTATATATGAGAGATAATATTAGGGTAGGTGAAAAATATGAAACTGTTAAATGTCCATTATGTGGTAGTGATGATTATGATGAATTTTTAAATTTAGGAAGTTATAAGTTTGTAAAATGCAAAAGGTGTGATCTTGTATATCAAAATCCACAACCAATAGATCAAAATATAGAAGTACGATATGATAACAATTATTTTGAATATGAAATTAAAAATCATGAAAAATTCTTCAATTTACAAAAATTAACATTAAAAGATATTGATTTTTATAAAAAATTCTTACCAGCAAATAATAAAAAATTTCTTGATATTGGTTCTGCAACAGGTTTATTGCTTAATCATATGAAAAACTTAGGATTTGATACATATGGTGTTGAACTTTGTAAAGAATCAGCAGAATATGCAAAAGAAAAATTTGGATTAAAAATTTATAACACAACTTTAGAAAATGCTAAATTCAGAAAAAATTACTTTGATATCATCCACTTTTCTCATTTAATTGAACATCTTAAAAAACCAGTAGATTTTATGTTTGAAGTAAGAAGAATATTAAAACCAGGAGGATATATTTTAGTTACCACTCCAAGAATAGATTCCCCTGCATTTAAGATTTATAAAGAAGACTGGAGGTCAGCAATTCCTGATCATCTTCAATTATTTTCTGAAAAAACATTATATACTTTAATTGAAAATACGGGTTTTGATATAATTTTTAAAGAATCATGGGGTTTTATCCCTATTGATAAAAAATTTCCATTAATCAAGAAATATTTAAATAAATTAGCGAAGAAGTTTAATTTTGGTGATGTTATATTTATGATGGCTAAAAAAGTTTAATTTTTTTTTTTGATTATAAAATTATGGTTATAAATTAAAATGGATAGGAGCTTCTTTTGTATTCCAGAGCAGCAAAAATAATTAAAAATAGCAAACATCTGTCTGCTTTTACAGGTGCTGGAATATCTGTTGAAAGTGGGATTCCTCCTTTTAGAGGAGAAAATGGATTATGGTCTAAGTATGATCCTGAAATACTTGATATAAATTATTTTAAACATAATCCAGAAAAATCATGGATTACAATAAAAAAAATATTTTATGATTATTTTGGAAAAGCTAAACCTAATTTTGCTCATACTGCTCTTGCTCAACTTGAAAAAAATGGAATTTTAAAAGCAATTATTACTCAAAATATTGATAACCTTCATTTTATTGCAGGAAATAGAAATGTAATTGAGTTCCATGGAAATTCAAGAAAACTTATATGTACTGAATGCGGTAAAACTTATAGTGCTGATGAATCAATATTTTTAAATTTACCTCCAAAATGTAGTTATTGTTCAGGAATTTTAAAACCAGATTTTGTTTTTTTTGGTGAACCAATTCCAGAAAAAGCATATGAAGAGTCAATTTATGAAGCTGAGATTTCTGATGTTTTTTTGCTTATTGGCACATCTGGAGTAATTTATCCTGCATCTTTAATACCATATCTTGCGAAAAAAAATGGAGCTAAAATAATTGAAATTAATCCAGAAATATCAGAATATACTAATAAAATTACAGATATTTTTATAAAAGAAAAAGCTTCAATTGCAATGAGAAAAATATTAAAACTAATCTGACTTATAAATCTAAATATACATTATTCACTGTTTTTCATCTTTATTCATATAAACACCTAATTCGTATAAATATTTAAGTCTTTTAGTTGATAAATTATTATCATAAGTTATTATTAAAATGGTTCAAATGATTATTTATTGAAAAGACATCCTATAATATGTCAACAAAAAAAATAAAAAAAATAGGATGTTGACAATCTAATATAATTAGTGTTCTTTGACATTTATATATATCAGGCACAATGAGGTTTAGCAACAAAAACCTTAACAGGATCATAAATAGAGGAATAAGTATACAAATGCCAGATAATTTTAGCAAGCTTAACCATAACTTTAAAAATAGCTTTTTTAGAATTACCTCCTTTGTTAATTTCATTAAGGTAAACCTGTTTTAATTCATTATTATGCATTAAAGCAGATACAGCACAACAATATAATTGTTTTTTAACAATAGAGATTCCTTTTGATTTTTGATATGTTCTATCTTTAGAACCACTTTGATCTTTACCAGGGTAAAGGCCAATGTATCCTAAAAATTTATTTACATTATTAAATTTATTTAAATCACCACAACAACCAATGATTGTTGCAACTGTTTTTTTACCAACACCAGGGATTGATAAAACAGCTTTTATAGGGTTAATACTATTTTTGTTATTATTATCAGAATAATTAAATTCTAAATTTTTTAATATAAGGTTAATATTTTTTTCTATATTTTTTATTTGTTCAAGAAGAAGTTCTAACACAGTAATTTGATTTCTTAGATTAAATTCATTAGCTTTAATGCCATTATTTGGAGTAATAGAAATTTTAGCAAATTCAATAATTTTTTTAGCTTTATGTTCAGAATTATTGTTACCTTTAATTGATCTAAAAATTTTAACAATATCGTTTTTGTTAGCTTTGGCTAAAGCAAAAGCAGAAGGATATTTTTTTAAAATGGTTCTTGATGTAACATTAAAAGGGTCTCTAAAAACAATATCATACTCATAAAAAGTTTTTTGTAAAATACTTGAAATTCTTCTTTTGAGATTGTATATTTGTTTCATAAGGAAATTGTATTCCTTTATGAGTTCTCTTAGGTTAGAGACATCATTTTCTGGAACCAGTGATTCTTTAATTAATCCAGTAGATAACTGGATAGCAAGATTTAAATCATCTTGTTTATCAGTTTTGGTATGTTTATTAAAGGATTTAGAGAAATAGGAAGAGGAATAAGGATTAACAAGAGAAATTTTATATCCTTTTTCTCTAATACTAAAGAACACTGGTTTCCAGAAAACATTAGTTGCTTCTAAAGCAAATTCAAAATCATTTTTATTATTTGACAGTTTATTAATAATTTCAAAAAACTTTTTAAAATTCTTAGAATTATGAATTAATTTAAATTTTTTAACAATCTTTCTTTTTTCATTGATAATACAAACTTCAGAAGATTTTTTTGCTACATCAATACCTACAAAAAACATAATTCAACTCCTTTTAATTTTTTTAATATCTGGCATTTGCACAACCTCGAATACACAGTGAGACGAATAACTTCGAATCCTGTAACATCCTGAATATTTGCTAAACAGCCTGATATATAGATTTAAGATGGATAAAATCAAAATTCTTTATTAAGTCTTTAAAAAGACAAGGAGATTTTTATTTGTATTTTATCCATTAAACACATATCATATTTATTATCCCTAATATTATTAGGTTGTCAATAGTACTTTTATTTTTAATATATTATACGAGGAGTTATTATGGATATAAAAGAAGCTTTAAAGGTAGCTATAAAAGGTGAAATTGAAGGGAGAGAGCTTTATAAAGTATTAGCAGAAAAGACAGATGACCCTGAAGCCAAAATTATTTTTGAAAATTTAGCTAAAGAAGAAGATTCCCATTTTCAAGCATTAAAAACTGTATCTCAAACTTTAGTTGATTCTGAAGAGTTTGTAATGCCAAAATTGGAAAAACTGGTAACTTTTGAAAATGTTGATAGTCCAATTTTTTCAAAATCTTTTAAAACTAGGGTAAAAGAAAAACATTTCGAAATGTCTGCACTTTCTATAGCTATGAAACTTGAACTGGATTCAACAAACTTTTATAAAAAAATGGCTGATGAAGCACCCAATAATGATTTAAAGATATTTTTTCAAACTTTATCTGATTGGGAAAAGGGACATTATGATGCTATTTCAAAGCAGATTAAAGCACTGGAGGATGAGTATTTCGAAAAAAATAATTTTGCTCCATTTTAATTATATTTATATATTTAAATAACTTTATTATAAAGATATAGTTGTTTTTGATATGTATATAGTTTTTAAAATTCTTGAGAACTATCTCATTAAATGGGATAGTTCTTTTTTTATATCAATCATATATTTGAAAAAAAATAATATTTTTATATACTTGATAAGAACTTTAAAATTATAAAAATATTGTATGTTATAATCAATATAATTTAATTATTATAATTAGCACAATTATATTATAATTAGTAACAATAAACAATAATTAGCATAATTAAATTATAATTAACAAAATTAAAAAAAATTGGGTTATGTTAATAAAAATATGCAAATTAGTTATAATTCTAGAATTAAATCGATTTTAAAATTTAGAATTTTTTTTTAAGTTATTTTACAATTAAGGAATAATAATGAGCAACCTTACTCCTATGATGAAGCAATATTTTGATATAAAAAAGCAATATGAAGATTATATTATATTTTACAGAATGGGTGATTTTTATGAGATGTTTGATAAAGATGCTGAAATTACTTCTTCTATTTTAAATATAGTTCTTACAAAACGTGCTGGCATAAAAATGTGTGGAGTTCCTTACCACTCTTATAAACCATACTTAAAAAAGTTGATAGATGCAGGGAAAAAAGTTGTTATTTGCGAACAATTAGAAGATCCTAAAAAAGCTAAAGGATTGGTTAAAAGGGGTGTTACTGAAATTATTACGCCTGGAACTGTTTTAAATGATGAATTTTTGTCAAGTGATAACAATTTTATTTTATCATGTTTTGAAAACAATGAAGTTTATTACTGTGCCTGGTCAGATGTTTCAACAGGTGAATTTTTTGTTTCAGATTACAGAGATTTAAAGTTGTTTTTAACAGAAATAACTAAAATTAAACCTAAAGAGATTATTGTTCAAGAAAAACAGAATAAAATATTTGAAAAGTTAATTAATAATAATATTGAAATTACAATTCTTCCTGATAGTTATTTTAATGAAAAAAAAGCAGAAGAAATATTAAAAGATTTTTTTAATCCTGGTTCTTTAAAATTTATAGACCTGGATGAAAATAAATATTTGTTAACTGCTGCTTCATCTTTGATTTTATATTTTATAGATAATGAAATTTCAAATTTACAACATTTAAACTGGATTAAATATATCAATAATAAAAATTATTTATATATTGACAACCAAACTTTTACAAACCTGGAAATTTTTGAATCACTTTTTCAAAGTGAAAGTAATACATCTTTAATTTCAATATTTAATAAGACCAGAACCCCAATGGGAAATAGAGTTTTGAAAAGTTATTTCCGATATCCTTTAAATGACATTGAAAAAATAAACAAAAGATTGAATGATGTAGAATGTTTTTTTAATGATTATTATCTATTAACAAATATTGTCTCAAAACTTAAAGAAATAAAAGATATTGAAAGAATTGTTGTTAAAATTTTAAATAAAAAAATTCTACCATTGGATTTTGTAAAATTGTCTTTTTCAATATTAGCTATAAAAGAGATTTCATCAATTCTATTCGAAAATGGTTTAAAAATTGTAAATGTTCAGGATGAACTTGTAAATTATGCTAAAAAATTGGAATCAGCATTTGAACCTGAATTTTTAGGAAATATTGAAAATGGTGGTTTTATTAAAAATGGTTTTGATTCTGAATTAGATAATCTTAGATATATTGAAGATAATAGTAATAAAGTTTTACTTGAATATCAACAGGAAGAAAAAGAAAAAACAAATATTCAAAATTTAAAAATAAAATATAATAAAGTTTTCGGTTATTTTTTTGAAGTTTCAAAAGGAAATATATCAAAAGTTCCAGATTATTTTATAAGAAAACAAACACTAACTAATAGTGAAAGATATACCACAGAAAAATTGATTCAACTAGAAATCAAAATAAGAGATGCAAAAGCTAATAGAATTCAAAAGGAAAAAGAAATTTTAGAATCATTAATTGAAGAAGGAAAATTACATATAGATGAATTAAAAAAGATTTCAGCAAACATTGGGTATCTTGATTTTGTTGTTACAATAGCTGAAATTTCAAGAAAATATAAATTTGTAAGACCTATATTTACTGATGAGGATGTACTTGAAATTAAGGAAGGAAGGCATCCTGTTGTTGAAATTTCTCTTAAACAGGAATTTATTCCAAATGATCTTTCAATGTCTAATAAAAGTTTTTTTCATCTTGTTACTGGACCTAATATGTCTGGTAAATCAACATTTTTAAGACAAAATGCTTTAATAATTTTTCTTGCTCATATTGGCTCATTTGTACCTGCAAGTTATGTTAAATTACATTTGTTTGATAAAATATTTTCAAGAGTGGGAGCTTCTGATAATATTTCAAAAGGGCAATCAACTTTTTTACTTGAAATGAGTGAGACTGCAAATATTTTGAATAATGCTACATCAAAATCTTTTGTGATTTTAGATGAGGTTGGAAGGGGTACAGCAACATTTGATGGTATGAGTCTAGCTTATGCAATTTCAGAATATATTATTAACAATTTGAAATGTAAAACACTTTTTGCAACACATTATTATGAATTGACTTCATTAGATGATAACAAAGGGGTAGAAAATTATAGAACTTCAGTAAAAGAATGGAATAATAAAATAATTTTTCTTAAAAAAATAGTTAAAGGTGCAGCAGATAAAAGCTATGGAATATATGTTGCGCAGATTGCAGGTATTCCAAAAGATGTAATTGAAAGAGCAAAAATTTTGCTTGAAGAACTTGAAAAAAATGAAATAAAATTTGAATATAAAATAGCAAATGAAAACAAAGAGATAGGTAAAAAAAATAGTAAAGAAAATTTATTGTTTGATCCCGTTTCTCTTGAATCAGAAAAAATTATAGATAGAATAAAAAATATTAACATTGAAAAAATCACTCCTATTGAAGCATTTAAAATTTTATTGGAATTAAAAGAAACCATAAAAAAACATAATTTGTAGATTATATAATATTTATAGTGCTTTTTTTAATAGTCTTTAATTTACTATAAATATGAGAGTATAGTAAAGTTTTAAAAGTATTTAATATATAATGGGATTTAAATTATGCTTAAAGTTAAATAAAATAAGAAAAATCTATTGTGGTTGGTGCAATTAAATTGGGATTTAAATTATACTTAAAGTTAAACTATACTTAATCATAAAAGATTTTACAGTATTGTTAAAAATTTTTAATTTAACTAAGTTAGATAATTTATCGATAAATTTATTGAGGGTATTATGAAATATTATAGAGGAACAACTATAAAATTTAATAAAAATTATAAGAAGAGTAATTTTTATTTTTTTAAAAAAAGAATTAATTATTTATTTAAGGAAATATTTTATAAAGTTTCCCTTAATAAAAAAATTTTAATAAATATTATTTTTTTTGCTATAATTATTGGGTTATCAATTATTCTTGTTATTTATGCTATAAAATTATCTGCTAATGATTTTTTTGATTATAATAAATTAAGTTACAATAGGATTAATCCTTTATTTGAAAATAATAATATTTTAACTACTTCTGAAATTAAAGAAACTTTTTATTCTGCTGGTGGAGAAGAAGAAATAGTTGTTCCTGTATCATTTAAAACCTATACAGTTAAAAAAAATGATACATTATGGGAGATTTCCAAAAAATTTAGAATTTCAATGGATTCTATTTATTCATGCAATAATTTGAAAAGTCCTCATGTTTTAAAGCCAGGAATAAAACTTTTAATTCCTTCACAGACCGGGATAATGGTTAATGTATCAAGTATAAATGATATAAAAAAGTATAAAGCAACATATGGAATTGATGATTTATCTTTATTAATTGCGAATAAGGTATCTTCTATTAAAGATCTTATAAAGAAGAAAAAAATATTTTTGCCTAATGTAGAATTACCTTTTACAAAAAAACTTGAAACATATGGTATTAAATTTGCCTTGCCTGTTTATGGTTATGTAACTTCTGGTTATGGATATAGAAAAGACCCTTTTACTGGTAAAAGAAGATTTCACTCAGGTTTAGATATTGCTAATTTACTGGGAACCAGAATAAGATCCGCTTTTTCAGGTAGAGTGATATATGCAGGAAGAAAAGGTGGATATGGATTAATGGTTATAATTAAACATCCATTAGGTTATGAAACTTATTATGGCCATTTATCTAAAATTTATGTTAAAAAAGGTCAAACTGTTGGACAGGGGCAGGTAATAGGTCTGATGGGAAGTACAGGAAGGTCAACAGGACCTCATCTTCATTTTGAAATAAGAAAATTTGGTAAAACTCTTAATCCTGCATATTATATAAAAGGTCTACCAAGAAGAAGGTAAACTTTAATTCTTTTATCTATCTTAAATTGTATTTTGTAAATTATTTTTTATAATTTATATTTTTATATAATATTTTCTATATTATATTTTTTCAATGAAAATTTCCTTATAAATTGTTTTGCTAAAAAGCATATAGGAAGAAGTAGAATATATATTAACATATAAATTTGATTTGGCATAAGTTTTATATTGTCATTAAAAAAATAGTTAACAAAATTACTATTAGGTGCAACTATTTTTAAAATTTCTTCAAATCCAATGAATAATATGCTAAACAATAAAATTTCAAAAATCATTAATAAACTTTTCTTTTTTTTTAAAGCAGTATTTACCATTGGAATAAGTATAAAAGCAATAGTTAAAAAGAATGTAATTAACCATCCATTTGTTTTATATAGAAAAGTACTCTGAAATTTTCCTGTTTCAAGAATAGGAAAAATTTGAATAAAAAATATAAATAAAATAGATATTTGAATAGAATTAAAAATATTCCATGGCAATGAATTTCTATAATTATAGGAATTTTTTATTTTTATTATAAAAGAATCAATATCATTTCCTATTAATTTATCTACACTTAAGTTGTTATTTTGTGCTTTTAAAAAGATTTCCAGAACATTATGATATATTTCTTTTTTTTCAGCTAATAATAAAGGTTCAGTATCGAGTTTTTCAATTATAAGTTTATATGGTTCATAAAAATTTTTATTTAAATTTTTAACTTTTTTGGTTAGTTGAATTCGTTTAAAATAGTAAAAAAGCATTAATCCAATTGATAAGATAATAAAAAAGGTTAAAAGCAAAACTGACATGTTTACGTATGTAATTCTATTTTATCTTACCATGCATTAAATACATCTTCAGCAAATCCTAAAATATTTTTAATTTCTAAAGTTTTGTGATTATCAATTTTAGCAATTCCGTTAAAATATCCAAAAACCTGATGTTGAATTGATTTTATAATTAAAAAATTAAATTTACTACTCCTATCAAGTATTGGAGTAAATTCAAGATCAAGTTTACCTCTATTGTCTTTGATTTTCCATTTTTTTAAATAATCTTTTTTATCAAATTGGAATTCAACTAAATCAAGTTTATAAATTTTTCCTTCATAAAAAATAGCATTTTCAGTTGCTGGTGTTCGATCTGAAAATCCATACCCAAGATTCCATCCAACCCTTTTTCCATTTACATAGGAAGAAAGTGAACTCCAGTACCATCTATTTTTATATGTCCAGACACCTCTTCCCCAATCCAGAACTGCTAGATCAGAATTTTCATCAAAAGAGTATATTTTATTCCCAATTTTAAATTTTCCTTTTACAAGCATACAGTTGATTTTTTGATTATAATAAAAAGCTGTTCTTTTTTCCTTCCAGGAAGTTGCAATACAAATTGAATCATCAGAATCAGGTGAAACAAGTGTTAACTCCCCCTCAATTCCCTTATTTTTATAAAGATCTTCTATAGAACTTGAATAAAATTTTATCTTTCTTCTATTGTTTTTTGTTTCAATAAAAATATTTACATTTTTATCCTGAAATTTTACAACACCATTTTCACTTTTAGTTGGAAGATTTAGTCTTCCCATAGGAAAGAAAGATATAGAATCAACAGATTTATAAAAATTATTGGAAAAATCAAAAAATGTAATTGAGGAAAAACCCAAATATCCCATATCACTTATTGTAAAGGCAAGACCAAATTCCTCTTTTTGAGATAATATAGAATAGTAATCCCATTCTTTAATTCTTAATTTACTTGCTTTTATTCTTTTTCTATCATATTCCCAATATGGTCTTTTAGCCCATCCCTCTTTTATAATATGACCATTTTTAGCAAGTAAAGGTATATTTTTAGTGATTTCAGTTTGCAAAATCTTCTCCTAAAATTTATTTTATTTTAAATAAAATTTTTATTAAAATATAAAAAGTAATAATATTATATTTATATTATCATGTAAAACAACTTTTGCAAATTTTCTATTACAAAAATTAATAAAGAGATCCTTTTACAGGGAAAAGAAGATTTCATTCAGGTTTAATTATTGCTAATTTACTGGGAACAAGAATAAGATCTGCTTTTTCAGGTAGAGTTATATTTGCTGGAAGAAAAGGTGGATATGGTTTGATGGTTATAATTAAACACCCATTAGGTTATGAAACTTATTATGGCCATTTATCTAAAATTTATGTTAAAAAAGGTCAGACTGTTGGACAGGGTCAGGTAATAGGCCTAATGGGAAGTACAGGAAGGTCAACAGGACCTTATCTTCATTTTGAAATAAGAAAATTTGGTAAAACCCTTAATACTGCATATTATATAAAAGGTCTACCAAGAAGAAGATGATTTTTTATGAAAAAAATGTTGTTGACATAAAAAAAAAATTTGTTAAATTACAACTGCTGATGCGAGGTAGAGCAGTGGTTAGCTTGCCGGGCTCATAACCCGGAGGTCGGAGGTTCGAATCCTCCCCTCGCAAATTAAAATATTTTAAAAAAACCCCTGATTTTTCAGGGGTTTTTTTATTGGTTTTTATGATCTATTTAGAGACACCAGTCATAACATTTTTAAATCTTGCAGTTGCTGCACCATGACTCATTCTCATAACCTGCATAGGTTGTCCTTTACCACAATTAACAACACCCCATGGTACCCAGTAATTCTCATTTGCAATTGCATCACATGACTGCCAGAATTCAGGAGTAATTCCTTGATAAGTTGGATTTTTTACAATATCTGTAATTTTACCATTTTTTATTATCCAGCCAATTTCACATGTAAATTGGAAATTTAATCTCATTTGATCAATACTCCATGTTTTAATTCCATCAACCATTATTCCGTCTTCTGTTGATTTAATTATTTCAGAAAGGTCTTTATCACCTGGCATTAATGAAATATTAATCATTCTAATTATTGGAATAGATGAATAGGAATCAGCTCTATTACAGCCATAACTTCTTTCATCATCTACTAAATATGCTAATTCTCTATTTGTAAGGTAATGCTGGTAAAGTCCATCTTTTACAATATGAAATCGTCTTGCTCTTACTCCATCATCATCCCATCCAAAAGTTCCTAACCCTGTTGGTAAAGTTGAATCTGCAACAATATTAACTATAGGTGAACCATAATGAAAATTTTTATAAACATCAAGTTTCAAAAAGGAAGACCCTGCAAAATTCTCTTCCATTCCAATTACTCTATCAAGTTCAGATGGGTGACCACATGATTCATGAATTTGTAATGCAAGCTGTGATCCACCAATTATTAAATCTCTTTTTTGTGGTGTTAATT
Source organism: Exilispira thermophila (assembly GCF_055389015.1). Taxonomy (NCBI): domain Bacteria; kingdom Pseudomonadati; phylum Spirochaetota; class Spirochaetia; order Spirochaetales; genus Exilispira; species Exilispira thermophila. The sequence continues at coordinate 683,974 of NZ_AP042476.1, forward strand.
CTTTAGCATCAAGTAAGGAAATAGCTTCATCACGAATTTTTTCTGCATTTTCTTCAAGTTTTAATGATGGGATAATTTCATAACCCATTTGAGCATATTGCCCACCAAATGATTGAGGGAAAGACCTTCTTTGTACCTGTCCATTTTTAATAGCGGTTGCTGAAAAACCTCCTCCTGACACATAAGTTGTTTGTTTTAAATTTGTTCCTTCTGTACTTGAAAAATATTTTATCTCTTTTAGAAAATTCATATGTCCTTCAGATATTTTTATCTCATCTTTTTTCCTTAAAATCTTATCAATGTTAAATAAAATTTTTAATTTTTGGTTTAATGGTACTTTAAAAGGATCTAATACTATTGGTGTTTGCCATTTATCATTGTGAGTGGGTTCGTATGCAAGATTTATAGGTTTGTTCTTTACAAGACTTGAAGCTTTTGCGATCTGACATGCTTTTTTTGCTATTTTATCTATTTCTTCATTTGTTAAATTAGATGATGAAGCAAATCCCCATGCACCATTAACAATAACTCTTATTCCAAATCCTATATTATTTGTATTTGAGTATTGTTCAAGTTTCCCATTTTTAGTATAAATTCTTTCATTTAGAGTTTCTATAATTCTGATGTCGGCATATGATGCACCATTTAATTTACACATATTTAATGCTCTATTTATAAAATCTTTCATTTTATCCTCCATTATTTAAATTTTTATTATATTTTATATTTTTTCTTTTTTATTATTTTTATTTATATTTTTTTTCTTTTCTTTTTTTTCTTTTGTCTTTTTAAATTTTTTGTCATTTTAAATTTTATTATTTGTTCCAATTGAATTTTCTAATTACCTTTTTAGTTGTTTTTAATTATTATTTTTATCTATTTTATTTTTTCATTTACTTTATTGTTTATTTATCTTTTTAATTTATTTTTTAAATATCATCATTTTCATTTATTCTATTGTTTATTTACCTTTTTAAATTGTTTTTTAAATAAACAATTAGAATCAACATGAAAATAATAAACTTATTTTTAAAAGTCAGTTTTTGATGTAAAATTAAAATTTTTAATCTTTGCACCAGGAACTTTTTTAAATCCAAAAAACCAATTTGTATTAATTGCTTTGTTGGATAAAACTTCAAGGTTTTGAAAAGCCCTAATAATTGATTCTGTAAATCTTAAATTGTTTGTAGCATGTTTTATTTTCCCATTTTCAATAAAATAAACACCATCTCTTGTCATTCCTGTAACAGTAAGCTCCATTGGATCAATAATATTTAGATAATGAAAACGGTTAATAAATAACCCTTTTTTTGTTTCTTTTATAATCTGTTCTAAAGATTTATCCCCTTTTTCAACTTTTGGATAAAAAGGGTATACTTCCTGTGAAGGAATATCCACTGCATTTCCAGTATTAGGTATATTTAATTGTTTTGATAACCATCTATTTGATAATAATCCTTCACATTTCCCATTTTTAATTAAATAATTTTTAAAAGTTTTTGTACCTTCAAAATCAAATAGTGTAATAGGGTAATTATCATTAACAGGGTCATCGTATAAAGTAAAAAAATCAGGAAATATTTTTTTGTTTAGATGCTTAATAAGAAATGTCCTTTTTTCCATATATGATTTTGCAGAAAAGGAAAACCAAAGCATATATGTTAATAATTCTGAAAAAGCTTCAGGTGTAAGGATGATATCATATTTATCAGCTTCAATCTCTTTCTTATTTTTCAACAACTCTAATTTTTTTATTGCTTCAGATGTTAGTTTTTCGATATTAAAGTTTTCAAGTTTATAATCTTTAAATTCTTCCCTTGTTATTAAATCACCATCTCTTGCTGATAATGAAAATTCAAAAGAACAATTATTTACTTCTCCATAAAATCCATTGGAAGTTGCATAAATTAATTTATCAAAATTATTTGAACATATTCCTGCTCCAGTTGCATTTATTTTTTTTAATTCATCAACAGATTTTTTAATGATTTTAGCTTTTTGAATAGGGTCCATATTAACAATACTATTATCAAGGTTTTTTGTATCTATAATTTTTTCTTTTGAAGCTAAGGGTAATAATCTTTCATCTTTATCCTGGTATTTTAATGTTTTGAATAAAGTATTTAATGACTTTTTTATGTTTTGGTCAGAAAAATCATTAAAACTGGTTGAAAGTGTTTTCCCATTGTGAATTATTCTAACACCAACTTTCATGTTTTTTGATGAAACATTTTGAGTTATGATGTTATTTGAAAATCTTGTTAAATTTTCTTCAGATATGAATAATTTTACTTCAGTTTCAGAAGCTTTTGAAAATTTAAATATTTTTTCAATAATTCTTTCAGCGGTAATTTCATTCATACAATTCTCCTTTTTGATTTTTAATTTAAAAATATATATTGATAGTTAAGAAAACTTAACTATTTTTTAAAGTATAATATATAATAACTATTTGTGAATATTTTTTTTTAATTTTTTTAATGTTTTATATTTTTTTATATTTGAAAAAAAGTAAATTTAAAATTCATGGGATTGACCTGAAACTTAAGAGATCACTTTTTTAATAATTATAAATCATATTTTTAAATAAAAAAAAGCAGCCTATTAAATTTTTAAATGGTTCCTTTATAAAATAATGTACATAAATAATTATATTTTGTTATTGCATAATAAATCTTTATATAATTAGAAATAAATTTTAACAAATTAATTTAATGTTTAAACAAAAAAAAATAATTTTTAATTACTATTGACAAAAATTGATTTGATTTTAATTTAATAAAAGTAAAAATACAATTTTTAAGGGGGCATAAGATGAAGAAGATTTTTAAAATTACTTTCATCTTAATGGTTTTATTTTTAGTATTTGGGTTGATTTTTACTGGATGTCAGCAAAAATCAAATAATCAAACTCAACAGACACAACAACAAAAACAGGAAAAAAGAATAAAAGCTGGTTTTATATATGTTGGTCCTGTTGGTGATTATGGTTGGACAAATGCTCATGATGTTGGTAGGAAATATGTTGAGCAAAAATTTCCATGGCTGGATACAGTTTATGTCGAATCAGTTGCAGAAGGTGATGCAGCAAGAGTAATTGATCGATTGATCAATGAAGAGAAATGCGACATTGTTTTTACAACAAGTTTTGGGTATATGGACGATACAATTGCTGCAGGTAAAAAATATCCTGATAAAATATTTATGCATTGTTCAGGGTACAAAAGAGCAAAAAATGTAGGAACATATTTTGCTGAATTGTATCAAATGTATTATTTAAATGGTTTGATGGCTGGAGCTTTAACAAAAACAAATAAAATTGGATATATTGGAGCTCATCCAACTCCAGAAGTTGTAAGACATATTAATGCTTATGCATTGGGGATCAAAGCTGCTAATCCAAAAGCAAAAGTATATGTTAGATGGCTATTCTCATGGTATGATCCTGCAAAAGCAAGAGAAGCTACTGAATCATTAATAGCTGAAGGAGTTGATACATTTGCATTTACAGAAGATTCACCTGCAGTTATTCAAGTAGGAGAAGAACATACTAAAAAGGGACAGCAAATTTATACTTTCAGTCATTATTCACCAATGGAAAAGTTTGGACCAGATTCTTGTGTTTCAGGTCAATTAGTTGATTGGGGTTTAATGTATGAAGATATTTTGAGAAAAGTTTATACAGATACATGGACCAATGAAGATATGTGGTGGTTAGCAAAAGAAAAAGCTGTTCATTTAGGTGCAGAAATTGGACAACCAATTAATCCTAAATTCGTTGATGAATTAAAAGCTAAATTTGTAGTAGATCCTATTTTAGGAAAAATTAGTATTTATGATTTAGTTATGAAGAGATTAGAACAAATGTCTGAACCTACAGTTGTTTTTGATCCATTTACAGGACCAATAAAAGATCAAAAAGGAAATATTAGATTAAAACCAGGTCAAAGAGCAAATCATGATATGTTATGGACAATTGATTGGTTTGTTGATAATGTAGTTGGTAATATTCCTAAAGAATAATAAAATTTTATTAAAACTAAAGGGGGGTAAAATCCCCTTTAGTTTTATTTTTAAAATTTATTCATATTTGTAATAATATTTTAGTTTTGTTAAAAAAAAGGATAAAATAATTAAAAAATTAATAATATGAATAAATTTTAAAAATTTGCCTTCATTAGTAATTCTTTAATATTTAAAAAGTATATATTTTTTTTAATAGATGTAAGACAAGATTAAAATAAAATGATATTAGGGGATAAAATTGGAAAAACAATTTATTGAAAAACTTGAGATGAAAAATATCTACAAAGAATTTCCTGGTGTAATTGCCAGTAATTATGTTAGCATTGATGTTAATAAAGGTGAAGTTTTAGGGTTATTAGGTGAAAATGGAGCTGGTAAGACAACTTTAATGAATATCCTTTTTGGTTTATACCGTCAGGATAGTGGAAATATTCTTATTAATGGTAAAGAGGTTAAAATTCATAGCCCTAAAGATGCAATTAATTTAGGAATTGGAATGGTTCATCAACATTTTATGTTAATACCAGTTCATACTGTTGCAGAAAATATTGCTCTTGGTTTGAAAGGAACCCCTTTTTATAATCCTTCAATTTATATTAAAAAAAGATTAGATGAGTTTTATAAAAAATATGGATTAAAAGTTGATCCTGATGCGAAAATATGGCAACTATCAGCTGGTGAACAACAGAGAGTTGAGATTATAAAAACTTTATTAAGAGGTGCAAGTCTTTTAATTTTAGATGAACCAACATCTGTTTTAACACCTTCAGAAACAAAAGATTTATTTAATATTTTAAATAAATTAAAAGAAGAGGGGCATAGTATTATTTTTATTACTCATAAACTTGAAGAGGTTATGGACTTTACTGATCGTGTTGCAGTTTTACGAAAGGGTAATGTTATTGGAACAAAATTGACTAAAGATACAAATAGAAAAGAACTTGCTAAAATGATGATTGGTAGAGAAGTTGTTTTTAATATTGAAAAAAAAGATGTGGAACCTGGGAAAACAGTTTTAAAAGTTGAAAATTTAAATGTTTTAAGTGATAGAAATTTAGTTGCAGTTAAAAATCTATCTTTTGAAGTTAAAGAAAGAGAAATTTTAGGAATAGCAGGTGTTTCTGGAAATGGACAAAAAGAACTTATTGAAGCTATTACTGGATTAAGAAAAGTTGTATCAGGAAAAATTTATATAAAAGATAAAGATATTACAAATAACCATGTCAAAGAATTTTATAAAAATGGTGTTGGTCATATACCAGAAGAAAGAATGATCTATCCTATTGTTCCAGATTTTTCATTATTTAAAAATACAATTTTAAAAACATGGGATAAAGAAGAATTTCAAAATGGATATTTTTTAGATTATAAAAAAGTAAAATCTCATACGAAAAAAATTATAGAAAATTTTCAAGTATATACTCCATCTATATATACAAAAATAAAATTTTTGTCAGGAGGTAATATACAGAAATTTATTTTAGGTAGAGAATTTTTTGAAAATCCAATATTTTTAGTAGCTGCTCATCCAACATATGGACTTGATGTTGGTGCAACTGAATTTATCAGGAAAAAGTTATTAGAATTAAGAGATAATGGTAAAGCTGTATTATTAGTTTCAGAAGATTTAGAAGAGATATTTGCAATTTCTGATAGAATTGCAGTAATGTATGAAGGTGAATTTATGGGAATTGTTAATGCAAAAGAAGCTAAATTAGAAGATATTGGTTTAATGATGGCAGGGTCTAAAAGGTTAGCATGAGGGGGAAAAGTAATGGATTTAAAAGATTACAAAATTAAATTTGTAAAAAGATCAGAAGTTAGTATCTGGACAACAGTTGGAATTTTATTGTTATCATTGATTGCAGGATTATTAGCTGTAAGTATTATATTTCTTTTTAATTCAATTAATCCATTTTATGCATTAGGAAAAATATTTTCAGGATCGTTTGGTAGTATATATGGTATTGAAGAAACAATAACAAAAATGATTCCTTTGTTATTAATTGGTGTTGGGCTTACTTTTGCATTTAAAGCAAAATTCTGGAATATTGGAGCAGAAGGTCAATTATTATTAGGTGCAGTTTTGGCTACATGGATTGGATTACATCTCGGGAAAACAATGCCAAGGATAGTTGTATTACCAATTATGTTTATTGCAGGTTTTATTGGAGGAGGTTTGTGGGGTTCAATTCCTGCCTGGTTAAAAGTAAAATATAAAATAAATGAAGTTATTTCTACATTAATGTTAAATTATATTATTGCTCAATTTGTTCAGTATCTTGTTTATGGTCCATGGAAGGGAAAAACTCAATGGGGTTTTCCTTATACAGATAATTTTACTAAATCAGCTTCTTTACCACTTATTCCAGGGACCAGAATACATTATTGGACATTAATATTAGGATTGATATTTTCAATCTTATTATTTATAATTTTAAATAAAACAAAATTTGGGTATAAACTTTCTGTAATTGGTGAAAACCCTGATGCAGGGAAATATGGTGGAATAGATTCATTTAAAACAATTATAATTGCAATGATTGTTAGTGGTGGATTAGCTGGAATTGCTGGAGTTGGAGAAGTTTCAGGTATTCATCATCATTTAACTTATCCATGGTCTATTTCTGCTGGATATGGATTTACTGCCATAATAGTTGCATGGCTTGCAAAGTTAAACCCATTGGTTGTAATATTAACCTCTTTTTTCTTTGGTGGTATTCTTGTTGGTGGTGATGCAATACAAACCAGTTTGGGATTACCTTTTGCTACAATTAATGTTTTTAATGGCCTTATTCTCTTCTTTTTAATTATGGGTGATTTTTTCTTAGAATATAATGTTAAAATTATTAATAAAAAAATGTTAAAAAAGGAATAAAAGATGGGTAATTTATCATTTTTGATTATTTCAATATTTAGAAGAACATTGATTTCAGGTACTCCTTTGTTACTTGGTACTCTTGGAGAAATCTATACTGAAAGATCAGGTATATTAAATCTTGGTATAGAAGGACTTATGGCAGTTGGTGCTGTAACTGGATTTAGTGTTGCATATACAACTGCAAATCCATGGTTAGGGCTATTAGCAGCAATATTTATGGGAGCATTTTTATCTTCATTACATGCTTTTGTTTCAATAACATTAAAAGCAAATCAAACTGTTTCAGGTTTAGCATTAACAATGCTAGGTACTGGATTAAGTGGAATTATGGGTAGAAAATTTGTTGGTGTTCCTCTTATAACAAAATTTGAAACTATTGCTATTCCTGGTTTATCTAAAATTCCATTTTTAGGGCCAATATTTTTTGATCAGGATATTATATTTTATTTATCAATAATTTTAGGAATTATTTTTTATATAATTTTATATAAAACACAATGGGGAATTCAAATACGATCAGTTGGTGAAAATCCGTTAGCTGCTGATTCTTTAGGTATAAATGTAGTTAAAGTCAGATATATTTCCACAATTATCGGAGGTGCTATGGCTGGTATGGCTGGAGCACATTTATCATTGGTATACATCCCCAGCTGGATAGAAGGAATGGTTGCTGGTAGAGGTTGGATAGTAATTGCATTAACAATATTTGCAGCATGGAATCCTGCTAAAGCTTTTCTTGGGGCTTATTTATTTGGTGGAATTTATATCCTACAATATATGTTACAACCTCTTGGGATTTCACCTAACATATTGTTAATGTTACCTTACTTAACAACTTTAATTGTTTTATTTTTCGGTGTAAAACAGAGTTTGAAAACAAAAAAAGGTGCTCCTGCAACTTTAGGTTATCCTTATATAAAAGGTGAAAAGTAAGAGTTATCATTGTTTTTAATTTAATTTAATAATTTCATAGCTCATCTGAATATAAAAAATTAGGTTCAAAACTATAGCAATCAAAAGCAATATAATTTTAATTTAAATTTAGCTATTGTTTTGAATATGCAATCTACTCATTCTCATATTAAAAAATATCTCTTGTTTTTGATTAAATTTGACTTATAATATTTTTAAATTATTACTTTTATAGATAGTTTTATATGTATTTTAATTTAAATTAATAATTACATATTTAAAATTGAGTTTATAAATTAATAAATAATATTAATGATTTGTCATTTTAGTAGATAATTAAAAGAAATAGTAAAAAAGTAATATCTTTAAATAAAAATTTTAATATTAAACAAAATTTATATAAATATTTACAAAGTAAAGGAAAATAAATGTCTCCAAATATTAAAAAATTTACTAATGATTCAATAATATTTTTTAAAGGTGATGTTGATAAAAATATTTATATTTTAAAAAGTGGTAAAGTAGTATTAAAATATACCCCACCTGATAGTTTTAAAGAAGAAATTTATCAGGTAAAAGATGGGGAATTTTTTGGATTAAAAAGTTCTATAGGCCACTATCCAAGAGAGGAAACAGCATTATGTATTACAGATGTTGTTACTGTTGTTCTTTCAGAAAATGAATTTATTAATCTTATCAGTAAAAATACAACTTTATTAATAAAAATTCTAAAAATATTATCAAAAGAATTAAGGGATGTTGCTTTAAAAGTTTATGATTTATTAGGTGGAACACAAATAAGTTCAGAGGAAGGGATGTTAAATTATGGAAAATATTATTTTGATCAAGCAATGTATCAGAAATCATTATATTTTTATAAACGATTTACAGAACTTTTTCCAGATTCATCTCAAATTGAAGAAGCTAGAAAGAAAATAAAATTATTAGAAGATGCCATTGAAAGGGGAGAACAAATAGTTCAAGAAAAAGCAACAGCTGAAGAAGATTCTTTTAAACAAGAAAATAAAAATGAAAACTCTTTAGAAGTTAAAATGTATTATGAAGCGTTAAATCTTTTTTCTCAAGAGAAATATCATGAAGCTATTGAAGAATATAAAAAACTGCTTGAGCTTGAAGATATTAGTGATGAATATAAAAGCAAAGCTCTTTTTGAAATTGGTAGATCTTTTTTTAAGTTAAGTCAATTTGATAAAAGTATTGCTATATATAAAAAATTATTAACTGAATTTGAAGATATCCCTATTTTTAAAGAAGTTTTATATGAATTAGCATTGGCTTATACTAAGGTTGACAAGAATGATAAGGCAAAAGCTCTATTACAAAAAATTATTAAAATAGAACCTCAGGATAACATTAGTTCAAAGGCTAAAAGGTTATTATCAAAACTAAAAGAATAAATTTTAAAATATAAACTATAAAATAAAAATATAAATATTTATTATAAGATAAAGGATTTTAAAAATTATGAGTACAGATATTTTCAATAAATATGGAAAAAATTTTAAAAAAGGTGAAATTATTTTTTCAGAATTTGAACCTGGTAATAGTTTTTATGTAATTCAGGAAGGAAAGGTAAGGATTACCAAGATTATTGAAAATAAAGAAAAAACGTTAGATATTTTTGGACCAGGAGACATTTTTGGTGAAATGGCTATTATTGAAGATAGACCCAGATCAGCTACTGTAGAAGCTTTGACTGATGTTAAAGTACTTGAATTTAATAAAGAAAATTTTGAAACACTATTAAAATCAAACCCTATATGGGGAGTAAAATTAATAAAATCTTTTTCAAAAAGGATATACGAACAAAAAAGAAGAGTTAAAATACTTTTATTAAAGGAACCAGAAATAAGAATAATGGATACTTTTTGTATGTTAGCAGAATGCAAAAATATTGGAAGAGATCATTTTGAACCAATTAAATTTGATGAAACTATAAATAGTATTGCTAATTGGGCAGCACTTGATGCTGAAGCTACAAAGAAAATATTAATAAACCTGGAAAAAAATAACAAAATTATATTGAAAAAAGATTCAATTACTGTTAAGAACATAAACGAGTTTTACAGAATAGTTGATAATAAGATTAGTATGTTAAAGAGGTTGGAGGAAACCAGTTGAGAATTCTTTTGAAAAATTGTACTGTTATAGACCCTTATTTAAAAATTGATTCTAAAAAGATGGATATATTGATTATTAATGGAAAAATTACTAAAATTAAAAAAGAAATTGATAATGTTAGTTATGATAAATTATATGATTTGAAAGGATTATATGTATTTCCTGGATTTATAGATGTACATACTCATTTTAGAGAACCAGGGTTTGAAGAAAAAGAAGATATAGAAAGTGGTTCAAAAGCAGCATTGCATGGAGGATATACTACTTGTTTTGCCATGCCAAATACTGATCCAGCTATAGATAATGAACAGATTATTAAATATATTAAATTACGAAGTCATTACATTGATATTTTTCCAGTTTCAGCGATTACAGTTAATAGAGAAGGTAAAAAGCTTGTAGATTTTGAAAAAAATATCAAACAGGGAGCTATTGCTTTTTCGGATGATGGAGCACCTGTTTATAATGCTGATATTATGTTCGATGTTTTAAAAAAATCTCAACAACTAAATTTTGTTGTAATTCAGCATTCTATGTTTAATAATTTTTTTGAAAATGGTGTAGTTAATTTTGGAGATTATTCTAAAAAACTTAAACTAAAGGGTTTACCAGAAGCAGGAGAAACATCACTGATTTTTAGAGATATAGAACTTGCAAAAATTGCAGGGGGGAAATTACATTTTGCTCATGTTTCCACAGCTAAAGGTGCAGAATTAATTATTAATGCAAAAAATGAAGGTCTTGATGTTAGTTTTGAAGTAACTCCACATCATCTTTTGTTAGATGATTCAGCAATAGCAACAAAAGATAGTATATATAAAGTTTTTCCACCATTGCGTTCTCGAGATACTGTATTTAAACTACAGGATTATTTAAAAAATGGATATATTGATATAATTGCAACTGACCATGCTCCACATGAAAGTAAATCAAAAAATATCAAAATAGAATATGCTGCACCTGGAATGACTGGATTGGAAACAGCTTTTATTTCATTATATACTTATTTTGTTAATTCAAATATGATTTCACTTTTTGATTTAGTAAAAACGATTACAATAAATCCAGCAAAGAGATTCAATTTAAAAAATGTTGGCACCCTTGATAATGGTTGTATTGCTGATATTACGGTATTTAACCCAGATATTACTCAAAAAATTGATACAGGTTTTTTCTTTTCAAAATCTTTAAATAGCCCTTTTATTGATAAAAAATTATATGGAAAAGTTATTAAAGTATTTAAAAGAGGAAAACTAGTATTTGATGATGGAAAATTTGAAAGACTATAATAATAATGAAGTGAAAAAAACAATTATTAATTGTAAAATTATTGATAATAAAAAAATATCAAAATATATTTATAAAATTGATTTAGAACTTCCTTTAAAAATTACATTTTTACCAGGTCAATTTATCAATGTTTTAATTTCAAATCATAATTTTGATCCTTTATTAAGAAGGCCATTTTCTATATATGATTATGATGGTAAAAGTATTATATCTGTTTTATATCAAATTGTTGGAAAAGCTACAAAAATGTTATCAGAGAAAAAAAAAGATGAAAAAATTAATATTATAGGACCTCTTGGAAATAATTTTAAAAATTTTAATAATAAAATTATAACTTATGATAATAAAATTTTAATTCATGATAATAAAAAAACTAACAAACAAAATAATAATAATTATTATTATTATAATAATGACATTATTTATCAGTCAGATAGTATAGAATTTATCAATTTTTATATTGCTGGTGGAATTGGGATAGCACCAATCCTTTTTAAAGCAAAAGAAGATTATAATTTTATTATTGAAAATAATTTGTCTTCAAAAATAAAAATATATCTTTTTTATGGTAGCAAAAACTTTGATTATTTTGTTCCAGTTTCTTTTTATGAAAAATTTTTTAATAAAATATTTATCTCTTTTGATGAAAAATTTGATTATAATGGATTAAATAATAAAAAAAATGTTAATATCAATTATGGACAAAATATTATAGAAGTTTTTAAAAACTTTTATGAGAAAAAACTTAATAGTAATAGAGATATTGAAGATGTAAAAATTGGTACTGAAAATAAATATTATAATAATTTTGATAAAAAATATCATAAGATTGATAAAAAAAATAAAAAAGAGATTTTTTTAAATTCATATCTATGTGGTCCTAAACCAATGATTAAAGAATATAATAAGAATAATTTTAAAATAAATACTGAGGTCTCGATGGAAAGTTATATGGCTTGTGGATTCCATGCATGCCTGGGATGTGCAATTAAAACAAAAAGGAATAAATATTCATATGTATGTCATGATGGACCTGTATTTGATATAAATGACCTTATTATAGATTAAGTAGATTATTATATATTAAATAAATAAAATTGGTAATAGTACAATATATTTTTTTATAGTGTTTTAATTTCAATAATATTTTAATTTTAGTGTTATAAAATTTTTAGATAATAAATTATTGATTGAAAAAGATTAACTAAAATATATCAGTATTAAAAAAAACATATCATTTAAAATATTTCAATTAGTTAGTAATAATTAAAAAAATATTGATTAAGAAATTAAAAAGAAAAAAACTATATAGATTAGTTTTCATAAATTTTAAATTTATGTAATATTACAAAAATTAAGGATAATTTTTTTATATGAATAATGAATTTAATTTAAGTGTAAATAAAGGAAAATTAAATCTTAAAAATCCAGTAATAACATCTTCTGGAACTTTTGGGTATGGGAAAGAATTTGAAGATTTTATTAATGTAAATTCACTTGGTGCTATAACTATAAAAGGCACAACTATTAGTCCTAAAGAAGGAAATGAACCTCCAAGATTAATAGAAACTCCATGTGGGTTGATTAATTCAATTGGACTTGCAAATATTGGAATAAAAAATGTAATTAAAGAATATTCGCAATATTTTAAAAAATTAAGAGATAAAGGAACAAAAATAATAGTAAATTTAAATGCAAACTCAACTGATGAGTTCCAGGAAATTGTTGAATTAGCAAATAAATTTGAACATTTTGATTATTATGAGATAAATGTTTCCTGCCCAAATGTAAAAGAAGGAGGGATCACTTTTTCAAAAGATCCAGAATCTGTTTTTAACTTAATTTCTTTAGTTTCTAAAATTACAAAAAAACCAATAATAACAAAACTATCTCCAAATGTTCAGAGTATAAAAGAGTATATTGATGCAGCAGAAAGTGGTGGTACTGATATTATCAGTCTTGTTAATACTTTTAAAGCTGCTGCTTTTGATATAAATAGAAGAAAACCTGTTTTTAAAAATGTTATAGCTGGTTTATCAGGTCCTGCAATAAAACCAATAGCTTTATATTTTGTTTATGAAGCAAGAAAAGCAACTCATCTTCCCATTATAGGAATGGGGGGGATTTCATCTGTAAGTGATGCAATTGAATTTTTAATAGCTGGAGCAGATGCTATCTCTATTGGTACATATAATTTTATTGATCCATCAATATCAATTAAAATACTTGAAGGTATTAAAAAATATCTTAAAGAAAACAATCTTTCCCTTTCAAATTTAAAGCTATCATAAAGGTTAAATCTTTTTATTTTCACTTATTTTAAAATTCTTGTAGTTATTTGACATTTTTGAATTATTTGATTAATTGTATATAGATAATTTGAGGGGATATTATGAAAAAATCTTTATTTTTGAAATTTTCTTTATTATTCATTTTATTATTTTTAATTTTTAATTTCTCTATCTCTATTTTTGCAGATACTGGTTTAGAAAATGTACAAAAATATCAGGGTAAAACTATTGTTAAAATTGAGATTAAAGGGTTAAATGCAATTACTCAGGAAGAAGTTTTTGCTTTGTTACCATTCAAGATAAATGAAAAATTGGATATTGTTTTATTAAGTAAAGCTATCTCTAATTTATATAATACAGGGTATTTCGATAATATTGTTATTTATGTTGATTCAGTTAATGATAACAGTGTTAAACTAACAATTGAAGTTAAAGAAAAACCGATTATTTTGAGTTTTGAAATAACAGGTAATAAAAAGATTAAAAAGGATGATTTAAAAGATTCGATTACTATTCAGGAAGGTGATTTTTATTCTGATCAAAAACTTAATAACACAATTAGAAGTATTAAGGAAAAATATCTTTCTGAAGGGTATGAAAATGTACAAATAAATGTGGATAAAAATTTCACTGATAAAGGTGTCAATCTTAAACTCACAATTATTGAACCAAAAAGACTTAAAGTCCATAAAATAACTTTTGTTGGAAATACAATTTTTAAATCTTCAAAATTAAAAGCTCAAATGGATACCAAACCTTTTTTACAAATTATTTTTGAAATACAAAAAGGTGCATTTTTGGAATCTACTTTTGATAACGATCTTAATAAAATAATTGATCTTTATTATACAAAAGGTTATTTAGATGCAAATATAAAAAAAGTGGACAAAAAAGTTATTGAAAGAGAAAAAGATAAACTTTTAGATATTACTATTTATATTGATGAAGGGAAACAATATGCATTAAATGGATTTAAAATTACAGGTAATAAACTTTTTACTGAGAAAGAATTATTATCTTCAATATTAAAAGATAATGAAATAAAAATAGGTGATTATTATAATAGAATATTCTTTAAAAAACTAATAGACAAAATAAGAGATTTTTATTCTCAATATGGTTATATTTATGTTCAAGGCGATTTAAATGAAGATATTAACAAAGATAAAAGAGAAGTTTTTGTATCAATAAAGATTTCTGAAGGTAAAAAAGCACATATAGAAAAGATATATATTAAAGGAAATTCTAAGACAAAAGATTATGTAATAATTAGAGAATTAATGGTTGATGAAGGGGAAGTGTTTAATACAAAAAAGATTAGACAATCTATAATGAATTTGTATAATACTCAATATTTTAGCAATATTGATGTACAGATGAAACCAGGTGATGATCCTTCTTTAATAAATCTGATAGTGTTACTGGAAGAACAAAGAACTGCAAATTTTTCTTTTGGAGCTAGCTATACACCGGGAGTTGAATTTGGATTTGGATTACAAACTTCTTATCAGGACACTAATTTTTTAGGTAGGGGATATAGTATAAAAGAAACTGGAAATTTAGGTGTTAACAATGCCAATATTTCATTGTCATTTCAAGATAAATGGTTTTTAAATAAACCAATTAATTTTGGTGTTGATTTATCATATGCTTTGTCAAAATATACAAATAAACCTATAGATATGGATCAAGATGGTATACCTGATCCTTTTACTACCTGGGATGAATACAATACTGCTATTACTACTGATACTAATTATACTACAACCTATGCTGATTATTTAAAAAATTATATATCAGATAAAATTTCAGTTTCTTTGTTGTTAGGTAAAAGATGGGTTCCATATTTTTCTGCATCAGTTGGTTGGAGTATTGGTGCAAATAGATATAGAAATGAAGATGGAAATAATTATATTTTTGCTCCAGCATCTGAGGATGGTACTTCTTCATTAGCATTTTTAAATTTTGGAGATTGGATCTTTTTTGATTCATTAACATTTAGTTTTAGATGGGATACAAGAGATTTTTATCTTTTCCCTAAAAAAGGTTTTGTTTTTAAACAAAGTTTAACTTATACAGGAGGGATTTTAGGAGGAAATATACAATTTTTAAAAACAAATTCTGCTTTTAATATTAATTTTAACACTTTCTGGGATATTATACTTTCATTTAATACTTCTGCTGCATTTATATTTCCTCAATTTGATGGAAGACTGATATTAAACTCAGAAGATTATTTATATATTTCTGGATACAATGAATCCAGGGGATGGTTAAATTTGATTAATTATTTAGGAAGAGCAAAATTTATATTCTCTTTTGAATTACAAAAGATGATTGTGAAGAATCTTGTATCTGGAGTTGTTTTTGCTGATTTTGCGAGTTTATTAAATTCTCCTGAAGATATATCAAATATATCAATAAACAATTTTTATAATTCTGTTGGATTTGGGGCAAAACTTCAAATACCAAGTTTACCAATCAGGATCTATTTTGCAAAAAGATTTATAATAAATAATAATTCTATTCAATTTATTGATCAGGGATGGGAGAACTGGAGTTTTGTATTTTCTGTTGGGGATATGGTTTTTTAGTTTAGTTTATTCTTTAATAAATATTATAATTATTAATATAACTATATAAACAAAAAATTTGTTGAAATTGAATTAAATTTCATAAATATTATTATTAATATAATAAAGTTACTAATTAAAGACTTAGTTGCTAGTCAAAGACTTAATAAAAAACAAAGTTTATTGTTGAATTAATAAGGTATATTAAAGAAGAAAAGTTAGTTCAATAAAAAATTTTAAAATATAATAAACTATTTGAGGGACATTCTTATGCATAATAAAAAGCTATATATTTATTTGTTTTTTTTGATTATTTTATTTGTGTTTTCTGTAAATATTTTTGGAGATATTCTTGTTAAAGTAGGAGTTATTGACAGAGATATGGTTTATGAAACATATAAAAAGAAACCTTTGATTGATATTAAAACTGCTTACTTAACTGATTCTTTTAATAAACAAGCTTTAGAATATAAAGAACAATTAGATGAATTAAATAAAAAACTTAATGACCCTAATATAAGTGATTCTGAAAAAGCAACTATAAAAGAGCAATATGATAATTTATATAATGAAGCAAGAAGTTTATATGATTATACAAAAAAGAAGTTAGAAGATTTTAAAACTAATAGAGAAAAATATATACAGGATGATATTACTTATGCCATTAGAAAAGTTGCTGAAAGGGAAGGATATTCAATAATCTTGGATATTCATGCTGATTATTTAATATATTATTCTGAAACTGTTGATTTAACGCAACTTGTTTTAGATTATTTGCAGGAATATATTATTAAATACTGCAATGAAAATAATATAGATGTTGATAAATATGTCTATGGTAAAACTGAAGAAGATAAAGATAACAATAATCAAAATAATTAAAAACATATAGAAAAATTAAAATAATTTAAAACTATATATTTTAAAACTATATATAAAGAACATAATATGAAAAATTTATAAATAAAATCTATTTGGGAAGTTAAATGATAATAATTGAAGAAAATGACATATCAGTAGAAGAATTTTCAAAAATTATTAATTTTGAAATTAGAGGTGATCCCCAAATTATCTTTAATAAAGTTTCTAATCTTGATAACATAAAACACGATTCAATTGTATATGTTAATGATAAAAAACTAATTGAAAAAGCTTTAAATTCTTTAGCCTCTGTAGTTATCACAACTAAAGAAATTTATAATGATATTAAAGATTTAGAAGCAAAAAAGACTTTTATAATTCATCCATATCCAAAAATTGTATTTACAATTGCAACTTCACTATTTAAAAGAAGAGAAATTAGATCTGGAAATATTTCTAAATTAGCTTCCATTAAATCAAAACTAAATATAGAATCTATTGAAATTGAAGATTTTGTTGTTATAAAAGAAAATGTAGAAATTGGTTATAATACATTTATAGGTGCAAATTGTTATATCGGAGAAAATGTTAAGATTGGAAATAATTGTTATATTTATCCAAATGTTACAATTTTGGAAAATGTAGAAATAGGTAATAACTGTATTATACATTCCGGAACTGTTATTGGTTCAGATGGTTTTGGTTATCAGTTTAATGGTGAAAAACACATGAAAATTGAACAAATGGGAAAGATTGTTATAGGAAACAATGTGGAAATAGGATCTAATTGTTCAATTGATAGAGGAACAATTGATAATACTTTGATTGGTAATGGTGTTAAAATTGATAATCTTGTTCAAATCGCGCATAATGTTACAATTGGCGATAATACTGTAATTGCTTCACAAACAGGGATTGCAGGTGGCGCAAAAATAGGAAAATTTGTTGTTTTAGCAGGGCAGGTTGGTATTGCTGACCATGCTATAGTAGAGGACAATGTTATTTGTGGTGCAAAAACTGGATTATCAAAAACAAGATATAAAAAAGGGTCTATTCTTATGGGGTATCCAGCTATGGATGTTAATAATTTTAGAAGATCATTTATTGGTTATAAAAAATTACCTGAAATTATTAAGGTTACTAATTGGGTTGAAAGAGAATTAATAAATAGAAATAAAAGAAAAGATAAATAAAAATATAATCAAATAAAGAATAAATATAACTATTAATATTTATATTAATAACAATATCATTAAAAAAGATAGGTAAATTGATTCAAACTAAATAAAAAAATTAAAAAATAAACAAATAAAAAAGAAGTTAAAATTTTATAGGAGAAAGAGTATAGAACTATAGAAAATTGTATTATGCAATAAAAATTAACTAAAGAAATTAAAATATTAAAAATAATAAAAAATTATTAATTAACTTTTAGAGGTTAAAATGAATAAAATAGCTAAAACTGCTATAATTGAAAATGGTGTAAAAATTGGAAATAATAATATTATTAAAGATTATGCTATTATTAGAAAAGGAAGCATAATTGGTAATAATAACACAATTGAGTCTCATTCAGTTATTGGACCATATGTTGAAATAGGTGATAATAATTTTATAGGGATAAGTGCATATATTGGGGGGGATCCACAGGATTTAGATTACAAAAATGGTGTCTCTTTTGTTAAAATAGGGAACAATAATATTATTAGAGAATTTGTTACTATTCATAGAGGTACAAAAGATGGAAGTTCAACAATTGTAGGTAATAATAATTATTTGATGGCATATGCTCATATGGGGCATAATGCCAAAATTGGTGATTTTAATATAATTACAAACACATGTCAACTTGCAGGTTATACAGAGGTTGAAAATTATTCTGTTTTATCCGCATTTACAGCAATACACCAATTTTGTAAAATTGGCAGTTATTGTATGATTGGAGGGGGAGCTAAAGTAAATAAGGATGTACCTCCTTTTACTATTGCTTTTGGTACACCTGCTAAAATTATTGGATTAAATATAGTTGGATTAAGGAGAAATAATTTCTCTACAGAAGATAGAGAAAAAATTAAAAAGATGTATAATATTTTTTATCATAGCAATTTACCCTTTACAAAAGCAATAAAAAAAATAGAGGATGATTTTCAAGATTTTAATCCAGCAAAAATGTTGGTTGAGTTTTTTAAAATATCAAAAAGAGGAATAACTGCATTTGGAAGAGATAAAAGATAAAAAAAGTAATATTAAACAAAAAACAAGAGTTCTAGGTTTAGATTGGGGTGAAAAACGAGTAGGTGTAGCAATTTCAGATCCTTCTAATAAATTTGCACTTCCAAAGGGTTTTATTTATAATGATTCAGAATTTTTCCCAAATTTAAAACAAATATTAATCAAAAATAAAATAACTATTATTGTAGTTGGATTACCATTGATGCTTGATGGGAAACAAACTTTTACTTCAAAAAAAATATTAAAATTTATTGAAAAACTTGAAAAGTATTTAATTTCTCAAAATTTGAAAATAGATATTAAAACTATCGATGAATCATATTCAACAAATACAGCTTTTTCTTTAATGGAACAAACAAAAATGAAAAATAAAAAAAAGAAAAAAATAAAAGATGCACTTTCTGCTCAAATTATTCTTGATTCATATTTGTTAAATCAAAAATTAAATTCTTAATTATTAATTCCATTATTCTTATTTTCATTATTCTTATTTCCATTTTTTATAAACTTTTTACTTTTCAAATTAGCTTAGTGTTTCTATAATTTATGTTTAGTATTTTATCTATTTTTATAATTATTTCTATTTATAAATCTTTCTATAAAGATAGAGTAAATTAAAATTTTATTTAATTTTGAATAAAAGGAAATTAATTAAAAAAAATTAGTGAAAAAAAAAATATTATAAGTATAACTATTTATGAGAAATATTTATCAAATTCAGGAGAAGACTATGAAAGAAATTTTATCAGGTAATGAAGCTGTTGCTCAAGGAGCTTTTGAAGCAGGATGTAAAGTAGCTACTGCTTATCCTGGTACTCCTTCAACAGAAATTCTTGAAAATATATCTAAAAAATTTAAAGATAGTATTTATTGTTATTGGGGTTCAAATGAAAAAACTGCTTTTGAAGAAGCATTAGGTGCAGCTTATGCTGGAGCAAGATCTCTTGTTGCAATGAAACATGTTGGTTTAAATGTTGCTGCTGATCCTCTCTTTTCTGCTTCCTATACAGGTATTAATAAAGGATTTATTATAGTTTCAGCAGATGATCCTTCAATGCATTCTTCTCAAAATGAACAGGACAATAGACTTTATGCTATGCATGCTAAAATTCCTGTACTTGAACCATCTGATTCCCAGGATGTTATTGATTATATTAATATTGGTTATCAATTGTCAGAAACTTTTGATACACCTGTGATGTTGAGATTGGTAACTAGAATTTCACATTCAAAATCTATTTGTGAAATTAATAAAAAAAGAAAAGAACCTGATATAAAATATTCTTTTGATAAAGATGTTTCAAAATATGTTATTGTTCCTTCTAATGCGTATAAAAGGCATGCATATGTTGAACAGAGATTAAAAAATTCTCAAAAATGGGCAATTGATAATGGCCTTGTTAAATTTGAATATAACAATAAAAAAGTTGGAATAGTTGTTGCAGGATTAGCTTATCAATATGTAAAAGAAGCTTTTCCTGAATATTCTGTATTAAAAGTAGGAATGCCTTATCCTTTACCAATAGATGCAGTTAAAGAATTTAGAAAAAATGTTGAAAATATGTGGGTAATTGAAGAACTTGAACCTATTATGGAAATGCAAATCAAAATGCAAAATATAAAAGTTGATCTGGGAAAAGACAAGATTCCATATTTGTATGAATTTTCAGTAGAAAGATTAAGAAGTATTATAAATGAAGGAAAAGATTATTTAGAAATAGAAAAACAATATAATGTTGAACTACCTCCAAGACCACCTGTTTTATGTGCAGGGTGTCCACATAGGGCAACTTTTTATGTTTTAAATAAAGAAAAAGCAACTGTTAATGGTGATATTGGTTGTTATACACTTGGGTTCTTACCACCTTTAAGTGCAATGCATACAACAGTTTGTATGGGAGCATCAATAACAGTTGGCAATGGATTCCAAACAGTAAAAAAAATAACTAATGATAAAACAAAAGTTGTTTCAGTTATTGGTGAATCAACTTTTATGCATTCTGGTTTAACTGGAACTGTCGATGCAACTTACAATAAGTTAGGAAACAAAATTGTAATTTTAGACAATTCTGTTACAGCAATGACTGGCCATCAAGACAACCCATTAACAGGGAAAACTTTAATGGGTGAAACCACAAAAGTTTTTAATTTAAGAAAATTTGCAGAAGCAGCAAATATTGAAGATTATAGAGAAGTTGATGGATATAAAATTGATGAGATTAAAAAAGCTTTAGATGAACAGCTAGAAAAAGATGAAACAACTATGTTAGTTGTTAAAAGACCTTGTGTACTTAAAAAAGGTGTGAAATGGGATCCTCCTTTGAGGATAA
The DNA here is from genome assembly GCF_055389015.1 of Exilispira thermophila. Classification (NCBI taxonomy): domain Bacteria; kingdom Pseudomonadati; phylum Spirochaetota; class Spirochaetia; order Spirochaetales; genus Exilispira; species Exilispira thermophila. The sequence continues at coordinate 705,512 of NZ_AP042476.1, forward strand.
ATCAAGATAAATGTAAATTTTGTAAACTCTGTTTACAAGTAGGTTGTCCTGCAATTATGATAACAGGTGAAAAAACAATAGAAATAGATGAAACACAATGTACAGGTTGTACAGTTTGTCAACAGGTTTGTCCTTTTGATGCAATTGAAGTTATTAAAAATTAAATAAATTATATTAAGTTTTTATACAAAAGTTTGGAGGATTATAATGGTTAAAAATATATTATTAAATGGTGTTGGTGGTCAAGGGATAATTTTAGTTTCAGAAATATTAATTGAAGCTTTTGCTTTATCTGGATATGATGTTAAAAAAAATGAGATTCATGGAATGAGTCAAAGAGGTGGAGTTGTTAATTCTCATGTAAGATATGGAGATAAGATTTATTCTCCAATTATTCCAGAAAAAGAAGCTGATTTGATACTTGCATTTGAATATGCTGAAAGTTTAAGGTTTTTAAACTATTTACAACCTAAAGGTAAATTAATTTTCAACACTAGAAAAATCATCCCTATAACTGTTTCTTCTGGAAATTACAAATATCCAGATAATGTTGAAGAATATCTTAAAGAAAATAATATAGATTATGAAGAGTTTGATGCATTTAAGTATGCAAAAGAGCATGGTCTTACAAAAGCTGAAAATATTGCATTATTAGCATATGCTTCCAGGTATATTGATTTAAAAGAGGATATCTGGTTTGAAGCTATGAAAAAGAAAATAAAGCCAAAGTTTTTTGAAAAAAACTGGGAAATATTTAAAAGTGTAGCAAAATTAAATCAGTAAGTTGCAAAAACAATACATTTATTTAATTCAAAAAAGTATATTTTTCTTGTAAAAAGTGAGTTCTTAAAATTTATCTAATTGGCATATAATTTGCTTTTAATATAATTTAAATATTTTTATTCTTTATTGATTATTAAATAAACATCTGGATTATTTAGAATGGAACTAATTAAAAGAAAAACTATTAAAAACACAATTATTAGAAAAGGAGTTGCATTACATACCGGTCAGATGTCAAAAATTATTATGCGACCGGGAAATAATGGTATTATTTTTTATAATATTAAAAGAGATAAAAAAAGAGAACACCAGATTAAAATATCACCTTTTGCTGTTTCTAATACTTCATTTGCTACAACTATTGGAAAAGAACTCCATATTTATACAGTTGAACATATATTATCAGCTTTGCATGCTCTTCATATAACAGATGTTGAAATTGATATTGAAGGTGATGAACCACCTATATTTGATGGTTCTTCATATTATTTTGTAGAAATGATTAAAGAAGCTGGTATTTATGAGTTAGAAGGATATATTGAACCAATTAAAATTAATTTCCCTATATGGTATATCGAAAATGATGTTTATATTATTGGGTTACCATCCGATAAATTTGAAATAACTTATTCAATTGATTTTACTAAAAAATCTAAAATTTTAGGTGCTCAAAATGCTCATATAATTATCAATAGAGAAAATTATGTAAAAGAAATTTCAAGAGCAAGAACTTTTGGATTTTTAGAAGAGATTGAATGGATGAAACAAAATAATCTTGCTTTAGGTGGATCTTTAAATAACGCTTTAGTTTATTCAAAAAATGGGATTTTAAATGATGAAATAAGATTTGAAGATGAAGCTGTAAGGCATAAAATTCTTGATCTTATTGGGGATTTATATATTACAGGAATACCTATAATTGGACACATAATTGCTCATAAAGCTGGTCATACATCAGATATTGCTTTTACTAAAAAACTTTATTTAACAAGAAATATTGATCTTACTACTAAAAAATTACATATGATTCAACATCAATTTGAAGAAATATCAAAAAATTTACATTTACCTATTGAAATGTAAAGTGTCAAATTGTAAATTTTATTCATAAAAACGATACAAATAATAAAATTGAAATTATTGATATATTTAAAAAATAAGAAATAATTCTATCATTATTAAAATTTTTTCTCACTAGGTTAGTTATGTAATCCTTTTAGTTAATACTTTTAAAACATTTAAAAAAATCAAATAATATATTCTTTTTAGCCTTTGGCAACTAACAATCGTTCGAAAAATTTTAATAATGATAGACATATAGCTTTCATTTATTTAAATAAATATACTAATTTCAAGTTTTATTATTAAATTCATAACCCACATGAATAAAATTTTCAATTTTAAATCAACTAGTTATCAATACTTTTGAATTCCAAAAATATATTTTACTCTTGATTAAATACTATAGCAATTTGGAGTAAAGATATGTTTAAAAATAAAAATATTAAATTTTTAATTACAGTTTTGTTAATTACAATGGTAATGCTGCCTTTAAAATTATCAGGCTTTTTATCTTCTACTGTTTTTGCTGATGAAAAAGATGAAGTTGTTACACCTTGGAACTATGATGACTTTCATTCAGATAATTTTGTTATAGAAATGATGTAATTGATTAATAATGATCGTATTGCTAATACACCTGGAAGTGGTGTACGTTCGGGTTCTAGTGCCATTAAATTGGCAGAAAGTTATCTTAAAATCTTATTAAATGCACCAGAAATACAAAAAAATTATAAGCCGAAAAGAGATAAAAAAGGCTTTATTGATGAAGAAAGATATATGCTTACAAGAGAATGGTTGACAAACCTTCTTTTTGTTTATGCATATGCTTGGCGAGATTCAGAAAGATATGATAAAAAAACACCTTATGGATATTTGAGGACTGATCCTAAAACAGTAATTGATGATTATTTAAACAACAAAACATTATTTCCTAAATCTATTTTTAACACTGAAATAGGAGGATTACTTACTGATGTATATGCTACAATGACAGAAGCACAATTCTATAAATTTTAGAATATGCTTGAAAAGAATAATAAAAACTTTCAAGCTGAGGAAGTTAAAAAAGAAAACATGGTTATTGTAGAAAAATTATATTTATACCCTGCAAATTATTTCTACTCTGACATCAAAGATAAAAATGAAAGAAGAAAAAAATGGCTACTCTCTGTTGGGGCAAATCATATGTTAGAGATTTTATATGGCAATGGTATTAGTCTCCTATTCAAATTACAGCGAAAAATATAAAGGAAAACAGAAGCAGGCATATAATTTTTTCTATTAACAATTTAATGAAAAGAATAATTAATAATCATTTTTATTATTAGACTAATTCTTTAATGTGTATTCATTACATTATCTTTTTTATCATTATTACTTTCTTCAGTTTTACTATCAAAGACTATATTAAAACTTACATCCTTCTCGAAAAGAGAAGTGGTTATATTAGAAATTTCAGCATTAGGTGCTTGAAATGCTAAAACAGAATATATTTTTTCTTGGTTGGTACCAATAATAATAAAATTGAAATGGTTATATTTGATTAAATAAGTTAAATTTATATGTCTATAATTATTGAAATTTTTTGAGTGGATGTCAGTTGCTAAAGACTAAAAAGAATATATTTTTCCCGTGGTTGGTGCAGTTAATAATAAAATTTGAAATTGTTATTATTGATTTAATAAATGTAAACTATATATATCATAATTGAAATTTTTCGACTGGATTGTAGTTGTCAAAGACTAAAGAGAAAATATATTTTCTCGTGGCGATGCAATTAATGATAAAACTTGAAATTATTGTATTTGTAAATATTTAATTAAAATATATTAAAGTTATATATCTATCATTATTAAAATTTTTTGAACGGATTTCAGTTGTCAAAGACTAGGAGATAACAAATATTGGTTTTGTATTTGTGCTAAACAGATTGTAATAATAGATTACATAACTGAACTAGTGAAAAAAATTTTAATAATGATAGAATTAATTTTTTATTTTTTAAATATCTTAAATAATTTCAATTTTATTATTAACATTTTTCTTTTTATTCTTTTAGTTTTTGATAAATTTTAAGTATGCAAAAATATGAAAATCCTTCAAATTATTTTACACAGGATGTAATTGATTTTATAAAAAAAAATATTGAAAATAGTGATAATAATGAGGTTTTATTTGGTTGTTCTATTATAAAAGATGAAATAAACCATATTAATAATAATATTTATCATGATTCAAGTAGTAATATTATTGATCTTGAAGAAATTGATAAAGTAATTTATTCTGAAAATGAAAAAAACAAAATAAAAAAAAATAAAAAAGAGAAAATCGAAAGAGAAAAAATAGAAGAAAATAATGGTATCGATACAGATAAAAAAATATTAAATAAAGTTGAATTATTATTTAGAGGAAATATTAATTCAGTTATAGTTGATGAAGAAATAATTCAACAATTTGATATGATAATTCATAATCACCCTTCAGGAAATTTATCCCCATCAAATGCTGACCAGATTTTTGCTAACTTTTGTAGAGAAAATGGAGTTGGTTTTGGAATAGTAAACAATAATGTAAGTGAAATTTATGTAGTTGTTCCATTTATTGTTGTGAATAAAGTAAAAACAATTTCTGAAAAAGAAGTTACAAATATTTTATGTAAAAAAAATACAAAAATAAAAACTTTTTTACCCAATTTTAAAGAAAGAATTGGTCAGATAATTATGGCAAAAGAAATTGCTAATTCAATAAATAAAAAAGAAAATATATTAATAGAAGCTGGAACTGGAATAGGAAAATCTCTTGCATATTTAATTCCTTCAATTTTATATGCGAAAAAAAATAATATAAAAGTTGTTATATCTACAAATACAATTGCTTTACAGGAGCAGCTTTTTTATAAAGACTTACCTTTAATTGAAAATATAATAGATAATAAGGTAATTTATAAAATTTTAATGGGGCGGGGGAATTATCTTTGTAAGTTAAAATATGAAATATTTAAAAAATCTATTAATGATACTTTGTTTGAGTCTAATTTAAAGGAAGAATTTGAACAGATTAAAAAATATTTAGAAGAAAGTAATACAGGTTTATTAACTGAATTAAGTTTTAAAATTTCAGGTGACCTTATAAAAGAAATAAATGCATCTTCAGAAACCTGTATTAAAAACAAATGTAAATATTATTCTTCATGTTTTTATTATAAAAGTAGAAAAGAGGTTACTGAATCTGATATTATAATTGTAAATCATGCTTTGTATTTTGCTTCTGCTTTAAATACTGAAAGCAATGTATTACCAAAGCATAAAATTTTAATTTTTGATGAAGCCCATAATATTGAAGATATAATTGATAAATCTCTTGTTAAATCTTTAAACTTAAACCTGTTTTTTAAAAGTTTAAATAAATTTTATAATATTAAAGAAAAAAAAGGGTATTTAAAATTATTAGTTAAATATTTTGAAATAAAAGATAATTTAGAAAATGAGAAGAATTTAGTAGATAAAATTAGTGATAATATTTCCAGTTTAAAACATAATTTTAATAATATAGAATTATTATTACGTGAAATTGTTGAACAAATTAGTGATAAATCTAAATTTAATAACACTGAGCTTTTATTTTCTGAATTTGTAAAATATTTTCATCCTGAACACAAAGAAAAATTTAATTTAAATTTAAAAAACATAATTAATGATATTATTAATTTTGAAAATATATTAACTAAACTTTCAAACAAAATAAAAGAAATTAAAGATGATAATTTAAGTAGTACTCAAATATTTTTAAAATATTATTTAAATAATTTTTTACTTAAATTTGAAGATTATAAATTAGTATTAAATAAATTTTTAATTACTTCCAATATTTCAAATGAGATATGGATAGAGATAAAACCTAAAAATGTTAATTTTGCATTTTTTGATAGCTCTTTAAAATCTGATTTTTTAAGTTCAATTATTGAAAGAGTAGATTCAACAGTATTTACTTCAGCTACCTTAACTACTAACAAATCATTTTTGTTTTTTAAAGACCAATTATTTATTAACCATATTAAATTTAAAGAGCTAATTTTAGATTCACCTTATAATTATAAAGAACATTCAAAAATTTATATACCTAAAAATATTGTAGAACCTAATTCTAAAGATTTTATTGATAGCATTAAACATATGATATTAAATTTAATTCTTTTAAATAAAGGAAATGCTTTTGTTTTAACAACATCCTATTATGATATGAAAAAGCTTTTTAATTTTCTTAAAGATTACTTAAACGAAAATGGGATAAATCTTTTTATGCAAGGTTATTTATATTCAAAAAAGAAGTTAATAGAATTGTTTAAAAGTAATGAAAATTCTGTTCTTTTAGGAACTTCAACTTTTTGGGAAGGTATAGATATACCTGGACAATCTTTATCCCTTTTAATTATTACAAAATTACCATTTAAAGTTCCCTCAAATCCTATGGTCCAAATCAAGTCTCAATATATTGAAAAATTAAATAAAAATAAATTTATGGATTTTATGTTGCCAAATGCAGCATTAAAATTAAAGCAGGGCTATGGAAGGTTAATTAGAAAAGAAGATGATAAAGGAGCATGTTTTATTTTCGATAAAAGAATAAAAACAAAACAATATGGGAAAATAATTATAAACTCTTTACCAGATGTTGGTATAATGTTTGATAATTATGAAAAATTAGAAAATGATTATAAAAACCGATTCATTTTTTGATTTTTAGTTGTATTATATTATAAAAGGGTTAATAAAATATCATCTTGATTATTTATATAATCTCTATGTTATTATTGGAATTTGTTATTCAAGGAAAAACAAATGTTTAGAAATAAAAAAATCTTATATATTTTAGTATTATTTTTTATAATTCTATTTTTTAAAAACTATTTTATTTTTGGTTATGATAAGCAAAAAATACCTGATGAAAAAATAGATTATTATAGTGAGGTTTTAAAATATGGTACTGAAGAGGAAGTGTTAAATATTTTAAAAGAGCTGTTAATTTATGATTGTACACCATTAGTAGATGATTTACTTAATTTGATTGATACAACTTATAATGTGAATATAAAAATCAATGCTTTAACTGTTTTAGGTGACCTTGAAAAGGAAGCTAAAAAAATTGAACCATATTTAAAAAAAATTATTGAAGATAAGTTTTCTAATAATAGTTTATTAAGAATAGCTATTGTTGATTCTGGTAAATTAAAGCTCAAAAGTTTAGAAGATGATATTTACACTATCTTTACTAAAAAAGAATATGAAGAAGAAAAAGGTATTAGAGAAGCTTGTTTGCAAGCATTAGGTGAAATTCGTTCTACAAAATATATGGATAAAATTTATGAATTTCTTATAGACTCAAAAAATGATGATGAATTAAGGTCTTACGCTGCTTTATATTTTTCAAATTTTGATAAAATTGATAAAAAATATATTGAAAAATTTAATGAAATGATTACTGACAATGCTGAAAATACCTATGTTAGAAGATATTTGCTTTTTGCTTTATCAAAAATAAAAGATCCATCTTCTTATAAATATATTAAAAAATCTCTTGAATCAGAAGATCCATATATACAAATTTATGCTGCTCAGGCAATTAAAAATTATAATAAAAAAGATGCTGATAAAGTTTTAATGCAACTTTTAAGAAGCAACAATGTTAATGTTAGAATAGAAGCACTAAAATCACTTAAAGAATTAAAAGCATTTGATTCTCTTGATATTATAGTTTATAAAGCTATACATGATAAAAATGAAAAGGTTAGATATGCAGCTTATGATGCATTTTTAACAATAATGGAAAATCAAAAAAGTATAAATGCTGATGATAAGTTAAAAGATAAAATTAAATTTCTTTTAAACTATATAAAAGATTATAGTAAAAATAAAGAATATAAAGAAAGAGCAAAAAAATTATTAAAAAAATTCTTTCCTGAAAATGAAAAAAACAAAAATGATAAGAATAGTGAACAAACTAATGGATAATAATAAAATGGTTTTTAATAAAAATAAAGAAAATACTATATTTTAAAATTAAGTGTGTAAATTATTGTAATTAATGTATATTTAATGGGGTTAAATTTTTTGCCTATTAAATCTTTTGAAAATTAAGTTAGTTATAAAAGTAATTTATCAAATTTATATAAAAGGGAATAAAATATTAAAATAGCAAAAATAAAATAACAAAAGAAAAACAGAAAAAGTAAAATATTAAAACGAAATTAAGATAAAAAAGGTGAAAATAATAAAATAAATTAAAATTAAATAGCAAAAAATAAAAGATTTAAAAAAATAAAAAGGATGTAAATATGGCAGTTGAAAAAGACAAAGAGAAAATTGTAGAATCTACAATCCAAACTATTAGGAAGCAGTTTGGTGAAGGTGCAATAATGAAACTTGGTGAAAAAACATCAATGAATGTAGAAGCAATACCTACTGGTTCATTAGCACTTGATATTGCTTTAGGTGTGGGTGGAATACCCAGAGGAAGAGTTATTGAAATATTTGGTGCTGAAAGTTCTGGTAAAACTACTTTAGCATTACATATGATTGCAAGTGCTCAAAAAGAGGGAGGTATTGCTGCATTTATTGATGCAGAACATGCTCTTGATCCTGCTTATGCAAAAAAAATTGGTGTGAAAGTTGAAAATTTATTAATATCTCAACCTGATACAGGTGAACAAGCTTTAGAAATTTGTGATGCTTTAGTTAAATCAGGTTCAATTGATATAATTGTTGTTGATTCAGTTGCTGCTCTAGTTCCAAAAGCTGAAATTGATGGAGATATGGGGGATTCTCATATAGGTTTACAGGCTAGATTGATGTCTCAAGCATTAAGAAAATTAACAGCTTCTATTTCAAAAGCAAATACTATAGTTATTTTTATTAACCAGGTTAGGATGAAGATATCAACAATGCCTTTTGGTAACCCTGAAACAACAACAGGTGGATTGGCATTAAAATTTTATTCAACTATCAGGATTCAGGTAAAAAAATTAGAATCAATTAAAAAAGGCGATCAAGTATTAGGAAGTGTATTAAAACTTACAATTAAGAAAAATAAAGTAGCTCCACCTTTTAAAGTAGCCCAGACTTCAATATTTTTTGATAGAGGTATTGCAAAATCTTTAGAAATTCTTTTAATTGGGGAGAATCTAGGAATAATTAAAAAGGTTGGAACATGGTATAGTTATAATGATATAAAATTGGGTCAAGGTAAGTTAAATGCAATGAATTTTTTAGATGGTAATCCTGATTTATTAAATGAAATAGAAAATAAGATTAGAGAACAATACGGTTTAATTGAAGCAAAAGATAATACTGATAAAAAAAAGGAACCGGATAAAAACAATACAAATGAAAAGAAGAAAAAATAATTAGTTAAATAATTGAATTTTATTAGTTTATAAATTATTCTTTTTATAAAATATTAAAGGTGAAAAAAAATGATAAAAGTTGGTTTTGTTGGTGCAAAAGGGAAAATGAATACACAAACAATTAATATGTTACTTGAATCTCATCAGGATAAAATTAATATTGTTGGATTGTATGAACCTTTTAAAAATATATCAAATAATGATTATATAGTTTTAAATAATCATGAGAAAGTTTTTTATTCAAGTGATATTAAAAGTTTAAAATCATCAGATATTCTTGTTGATTTTTCCCATTTTTCTTTGACTGATAAAATACTGGATTTTGCAAATGAATTTAATAAGAAATTGATAATTGGAACCACTAATCTTAACAATGATATAATAGAAAAAATTAAGAAGTATGCTGAAAATATAGCTATTTTTTATTCATCTAATATGAGTTATGGAATAAATGCATTATTAAAACTTTTACCTGAAATTGTTAAAATTTTTCAAGATTATGATATTGAAATTGTTGAATTTCATCATAATAGAAAAAAAGACGCTCCATCAGGAACAGCTAAAACTATAGCTCAGAAGATAAATGGTTTTTTTGAAAACAAAAAAGATTATCTTTATGATAGAACAAAAATAGATAGACCAAGAAAAAAGGATGAAATAGGTATTAGTACTGTAAGATTAGGTGGTATTTCAGGAATTCATTCAATATATTTTGGTTCAGAAGAAGAAATTATTGAAATTAAACATACTGCTTTAAGCAGAAAAGTTTTTTCTGCTGGTACTATAAAAGCTATTTATTATTTAAATAATAAAAGAAAAGGTCTTTTTAATTATCAAGATTTATTAGAAAATAAGTAAATTGGGGAAATTAGTTTTCAATGAAAAATAAATATAGTGTTACCATTTCATTAGGCTCTAATGTCGTAAATGGCCATTCAAATATTCAAAAAGCAATTGACATTATTGGGAATAAATTCTATCTGAAAAAAGTTAGTAAAATTTATAAAACAGAACCTTTTGGAAATTTAAATCAACCTCCATTTTTTAATGCTATTATTATTATTGAAACCACTTTTTTACCTATAAAATTATTAAATATTTTAAAAAAAGTTGAAAAAAAATTTAATCAAAAGAAGAAATCACAATTCTGGGGTAAGAGAATAATAGATCTTGATATTTTATATTTTGAAGATTTTGAAATTGTTTCAAATAAATTGATTATTCCTCATGAAGGTGTTTATAATAGAGAATATATTAAACAAATACTATCAACCATTAGTGAAAATAAATTAATTAAATAGTATTATAAAAGTATAAGGGTAAAATTGACATTAAAAGTATTTCAAAACAAATTATATATAATGGAAAAACTATTGTATTAAAATAAATTATATAAAGTAATTATATCATAATCTTGATTAAAAAAAATAAATAAATATTATATACAAAAATAAAGTGATTTTGTAAATTCAAATTTTTGGAACCAAAGGAAAGATTACAAAATAACAGGTAATTACACCTTTATAAGGAAGATAAAGTGAAAAATTTTAATTCTTTTTTTAAAAAATATAAAAAAGGTCAAAAGTTAGTTTTATCTACAGCATATGATTACCCAATAGCTAAGATATTGGATGATTCACAGGTCATAGATGCTATTTTAGTGGGAGATTCAGCTTCGAATGTTATTTACGGGAATGATACCACTTTACCAATTACTTTTGAACAGATGTTAAATCATGTAAAGATGGTTACAAAAGCAACAGAAAAAACTCCAGTAATCGCTGATATGCCTTTTCTTTCTTATGGCATTTCTATAGAAGACTCTATTAAAAATTGTGGTTTAATGATTAAAGAAGGTTTTGCAAATGCTATAAAAATTGAAGGTGGAAAAGAACAGGCTGATCTTGTAAAGAAATTAGTTGACCTTGGTATACCTGTTCAGGGACATATTGGCTTAAAACCTCAGCATTTTTATGTGCTTGGAGGGTATAAAATAGCAGGAAAAAATGAAAAAGAAGCTGAAAACTTAATTGAAGATGCAAAAGCATTAGAGAAAGCAGGTGCTTTTTCTATTATTCTCGAGTTGATTACTGAGGAAGTTGCAAAAAAAATTACAGAGTCTATAAATATTCCAACAATTGGAATAGGTTCAGGTAAATTTGTTGATGGGCAAATTGTAGTTATAAATGATATTTTGGGATTAGGAGGATATGTTCCAAGTTTTATTAAAAAGTATGCTGATTTAAACAAGATTATAAGTGATGCAGTAAAAAATTATGCTTCTGAAGTTATAAATGAAAAATTTCCTGAAAAATCATTTCATATGGAAAAAAAGTAATATAAATATATTATAGATTATAATTTATTTTTATTTAACTTTATTAGTTATAAATATTTAAAGAAGGATTTGTAAATATGAAAATATTTGATAATGCAAAAAAGTTACAACAATATATTAGGGAAGAAAAAAAGAAAGGGAAAATAGTTGGATTTGTACCAACAATGGGAGCTTTACATGAAGGCCATCTTTCTTTAATTAGAGAAGCTAGAAAAAATAATGATATTGTTGTTGTATCCATATTTGTAAATCCTTTACAGTTTGGACCAAATGAAGATTATAACAAGTATCCAAGACCAAAAGATGAAGATTTAGAAAAATGTAATCTTGAAAATGTTGATATAGTTTTTGCTCCTTCTGAAAATTCATTTTATGAAAAACCACATTTTACATATGTTGAAGTAGAGAATTTATCAAATAAATTATGTGGTAAATCACGTCCAGGACATTTTAGAGGAGTTTGTACTGTTGTTTTAAAACTTTTTAACATTGTACAACCAGATAATGCTTATTTTGGTAAAAAGGATTTTCAACAACAGGTAATTATAAAAAAGATGGTAAAGGATTTATCTTTGCCTGTTAATATTGTTCCTATGCCAATAATTCGTGAAAAAGATGGTATAGCGTTAAGTTCCAGAAATAAATATCTATCGGATGAGGAACGTAAAGATGCTCTATTAATTAATAAAGCATTAAAATTAGCAACTGATTTAATTTTGAAAGGTGAGACTTCTTCTGAAAAGATAAAAAAATTGATTATTGATACAATAGTTTCCGGGAAAAACAACAAAATCGATTATGTGGAAATTGTAGATGATACATTTTTAAACAAAAAAAATGTTATAGATAAAGATACTCTTATTGCAGTTGCTGTATTTACCGGCTCAACAAGACTTATTGATAATGTGCATTTAGCAGATTATATAAAATAAATTAAAATTTAAAAAACAAAATTTTGTTATGCTTTTATAATATAAGGTTCTAATTTTAAAATATTTATTTTTTAAATATTTATTGGGTATAATAATGATAAAAAATATTAGTTTTATTTTTAATATTAAAAATTTAAACACAATTCTTATAAATTTTGTTGGTATTACTATTGCTTATTTTATATCAGCAGGTTTAAGAGAAGGTTTAAAAGTTTATATAGAGAAACTGTTTATAAAAGATATAATTACAAAAGAAAAACGAACAAAACCATTTTTATATTTTTTTGATTATTTAGGATATTTCCTTTTTCTTGTATTTGGTATAGGTTATTCTAATAATAGAAACATTAGATATAAAAATTATTCTTTTAAAAGAAAATTCATATTTTTAATATCTGGAATAATAATGGATTTTATTATAATATTTTTTATTCTTTTCTTAATGAATAAAGATTTTTACTTTAATAAATTTTTATTCATTCATAAATTGTATTTCTATTTAATTTACATTAACTTTATTTTTATCTTATTAAATATTTTACCTTTCCCTTTTTCTGATTTAATGACTTTTATAAATTTAAATTCTTACTTTTTTCCACTTTTGTATATATTTCAAATTGTTTTTATAATACTTTTATATTATTTTCATATTCATTCAATTTTATATTTGAAATTTATTAATTATATAAAAATATACTTTTAATTATATTAATTTTAATATTTTAAAAATATAATTTAATTGGAAATAATAATATTGTTATATTAAAATTATTAAGATTTATCTTGATTTTAGGTTTTAAAATATTTTCTTATATAATCAATAAATAATATATAGTCACATAAATAAATTTCAATCTTTAATTGACATTTATTATAATTTATTATAACTTTGCTTTACGGAATAGAATAAGACAATAAAGGGGTTAATTGATGAGCGAAAGAAATTTTGACTTTAATCAGGAAATTGAGAAATCACTTCAAAATATTAACAAACCAAAACCAAAATCTTTATTACCAGGACGAGTTGTACTTATAGCTGAGAATGAAGTTTTTATCGATATAAAATGGACTTCTGAGGTTATAGTCCCTTTAGAAGAATTTGCAAATAAACCAGAAATTGATGATACTGTTTATATCTGGTATGATGTTGATAAAGATGGAGCTCCAATATTTTCAAAAAAAATAGCTGATAAAAAATTAGAAGAAAGAGAATTACAACAAATTTATAGAAGAGGGTTATCTTTAAAAGCTAAAATAATTTCTTACAATAAAGAGAAAAAATATTTTACAGCAGTTTATAAAAATCTTAACTGTAAAGTTCCTATCTATGAAATTGATACAAAATTTGTTTCAGATGAAAATATAAATGATTATTTAGATAAAGAATTTGAATTTAAAATATTGAATTATAAAAGAAATAATATTGTACTTTCAAGAAAAGAATATTTGATAAATAGAGCAAAAGAAGAAAAAATTAAATTTTTTAAAGAAAAAAATAAAGGTGATATTGTTGAATGTGAAGTAGTTAAAATTCTTAATGATGATAAAGGTGTAATTGTAGATCTAGGTGGATTTACCGGTTTTATCCCTAAAAGAGAAGTGTCTTATTCTAGATTTTTTAATACCAGTGATATTTTAGAAGAAGGACAGAAAATAAAAGCAAAAATTGTTTTAATGACTAGAAATAGTAATAAAAAAGAAGATAAAATTGTATTATCAATTAAACAAGCTAAAGAAGATCCATGGAAAGAGTTAAAATATCAAAAGGATGATATAGTAAAGGGTATAGTAAAAAAAGTTTTTCCTGATGGTGTTTATGTTGAAATAGAGGAGGGTGTTGAAGGTTTTATCAGAAAGAGTGATTTTTCATGGGTTCAGGATGAAAGAAGTACAAATGAAATTGCAAAGTTGGGAGAGATTATTGAAGCCAAAATTTTATCTATAGATTTTAAAAATAGAAAATTAAGATTGGGTGTTAAGCATATATTACCAAATCCATGGGATACAATAGAAGAAAGATATGTGATTGGTAAAAAAGTAAAGGGAATTATTAAAAGAATTACAAATTTTGGTGTATTTATTGAATTAGAGAAAGGTATTGAAGGATTACTTAGAAAACAAGAGTTGTCATGGACTAAAAATTTAAATCCTGAAGATTTATTTAAAGATAAAGTTGGTGAAGAGATTGAAGTAGTAGTTAAAAAAATTGAAAAAGAGAAAAAAAGGATTGCCCTTTCTTTAAGGGAGTTATTTGATAATCCATGGAAAAATTTACAAGCAAACTATCCTCAAGGTTCAACAATTGAAGTTATTATTTCTGATGTACAACCTAAAAAACTTGTTGCTAAGATCAATGAAGAAATAGAAGCTATAATTCCAATAAGTGAAGTAGCAATTGAAAAAATAGCTTCTTTAGAAGATAAATTCAAAATAGGTGATAAAGTTGTAGCAAAAGTAAAAATTTTAGATCCTAACAGAAAAAAATTCTTACTTTCAATAAAAGAATTAATTCTTGAAGAACAAAATAAAGAAATTAATAAATTTATTTTTGACAATAAAGAAGCAAAAATAAATTTAGGTGAATTATTATCAAAAAAATAATTGTATTTTTAAATTAATTGTGTATAATTATTAAAAGTTATAAGGTTGTTTTAAGAAATAAGTATGGTTGATTTAGAAAAAATAAAAAAAATTTTAAACATTATTAATTTGCTGGCTTCTGCAAGTGAAATTGACCAATTATTACAGTATATAATTGAAAATGCCACTTCTGTAATTGAAGCACAAGCTTCTTCTCTTCTTCTATTTGATGATTCAAAAAAGAATCTTTACTTTTATATTGCAACAGGGGAAAAAGGGGAAGAGGTTAAGAAAAAATTTGAATTAAAAAAAGGTCAAGGAATAGCAGGGTGGGTTGCACTATATGGTAAACCTTTAATTGTTAATAACCCTAAAGAAGATCAAAGGTTTTATTCAAAAATATCAGAAGAAGTAGGTTATGAAACTCGAAATATCCTTTGTACTCCTATGATTATTAAAAATGAAGTTATTGGTGTAATTGAACTTATAAATAAAATTAGTGGTGATTTTTCAGTAGAAGATCAGGAGATTTTACAGGCTTTTTCAAATCAGTGTGCTATACTTATAGAGAAAACTAAAGATGTTTCTAAATTACGAAATACAAATCGTTTTTTAAAATCGCAATTAGAAAAATTAAAACAAAAAAGAAAAATAATTGGTAATTCTGTTTTAATAAAAGATAAATTAAGACTTGCTGAAATGGTTGCAACTTCAGATTCAACAGTTTTATTACAGGGGGAATCTGGTACAGGTAAAGAACTTTTTGCAGAGCTTATTCATTCATTATCCAAAAGAAAAAACAATCCATTTGTTAAAGTTAATTGTGCAGCTATTCCTGAAAATTTGTTGGAATCAGAGCTATTTGGATACAAAAAAGGTGCATTTACAGGAGCTATAAAAGATACTCCTGGAAAAATTGAACTTGCAGATGGAGGAACTATATTTTTAGATGAAATAGGAGAAATGCCATTATCTATACAGGCGAAACTACTCAGGTTTCTTGAATCTAAAGAGATCCAACCTCTGGGGGGTTCTACTCCAAAAATAGTTAATGTGAGAATTATAGCTGCAACAAACAAAGATTTACCTAAAGAAGTTAAAGAAGGTAAGTTTAGAGAAGACCTCTATTATAGAATTAATGTTTTTCCTATTTATTTACCACCTTTAAGAGAAAGAAGGGAAGACATTGAAGTTTTAGCTAATTATTTTCTAAAAAAATATAATCATGAAACTAATAAAAAAATTAATGGTTTCAATCCTAAAGCAATGGAAATTTTAAAAAATTATCATTGGAGTGGGAATGTAAGGGAACTTGAAAATATTATTGAAAGAGCATGCGTTTTATGTGATAGTGATCAAATTGAACCTGAACATCTTGTTTTAAATAATTCCCTGTCTATGAATTTATTGAATAATAAATTTGAACAATTACCATTAAAAGATGCATTAAATAAATTTAAAAAAGAATATATAACTTTTATTTTAAATACTACAAATTGGAAACAAATTTCAGCAGCCAGGATATTAAAAATCCAAAGAACATATCTGTCTCGTCTTATTAAAGAATTAGATATTAATAAATATTAATATCTTTATCATATTTCAATTTATTAATACCCTTTTCTAATAAATCAAATTTTTTAATATTTGGTTCTCTTTCATAATGTATGGATATTTATTCTAAATCTTCTGTAATTTAATAATATTTTTAATTTAAGATAATTATTATCGTTATAACCATATCCTTTTTTTTTTTTCTATCTTCTTTGCAAACCTTGTTAAATATATTATTTATATTTTGTTATTTTATTAAAAAGTTACTATAAATAAAGGATCTAAATAAAAATCATTTAAATAAAAAAATTTATATATAATAATCTCTATTAAGTTATAATTACTCCATACATTAATTTTATTTTATAGTTCTTTAACAATTTTGTAATTTTAGTTTAATTAATATATATTTTATTGATTTAATTAAAATTTTTAGTAATATCCAATTCAGAAGGTGAAAAAACTGTTTATTCTAAAACTAGATTGAGGAGATATTTGTGAGTAAAATTAAAAAACCTGTAAGAGAAGGATATCATACTAATTATGATTATTATGCTGATTTGCTTATTTATTATTTAAAAACTAATGTTTTTCTTTATACTTCAATAATTTTAATAATTATTTTAATAGCAGGTGGGATTTTATATTTTAATTATGATTTAAAAAAGAAAAATGAAGAATCCACAAAACTTTTAGAAAAAACTTCTGATAAATTGACATTATTTATTAACCATTATACAAAAATGGATAATTATGAAGAAACTAAAAATAATTTAATTAAAGAATTAAAACCAATAGCTAAAAAATATTTTAAAACTACAAATGGTAAAAGAGCAACTTACTATTTAGGATTAATTAATTTTATTGACAAAAAATATAATAAGTCTTATGAATATTTATCAAAGTTAATAAAATACAAAAAATTTTATCTTACTCCATTTGCATATTATGGTTCAATAATTTCATTATCAAAAATGAATAAACAAGAAGAAGCTATTACTCTTGCAAATAAATTTTATAACAAATACAAAAAAACAGATTATGGTGCTGAAGCAACTTATATTTTAGGTGTATTATATGAAATTAAGGGTAATTATGATGAAGCTATAAAATATTATAAAATATTAGAAAAAGATTATTCAAAATCTTCTTTATTAACTAACAATTTTATCAAAAATAGTATTTACTATACTGAAGCATTACATGAAAAAAAATTAGAAGATAATGATACAAATAATAATAACAAAGATAAGTAAAGTAATTATTAAAATTAATTTTTGATTTATTCTAATTTTAAATTATAATTAATTTTGGAAACTAAAAAAAGTATAGGATGTGAAAATGGGGGGTCCTAAGTTAAAAAAAGGTAATGTAAAAAAATATATTTTTACATTAATTAGTGGTTTGTTAATTTCATTTTTTATTATTCTTTTTAATGGAATAATGTTTTCTAATTGGGATAAGCATGCAGTATTTGATAGTTTTTTAAACTTTAAAATTCCAGGTAGTCCACCAAAAGATGTAGTTGGACAGGCTACAGTAACAAAAGATAATCCAGATGTTAGTAAGAATATTGTTATTATAGGGGTTGACAAAAGAACTTTAGAACCATCTAAATTGGGGCGTTTCCCATTTCCTAGAGAGTATTATATTCCTTATTTTAATAATTTTCTGGATGATAACAATAAATCATATCCAGCGGGGATTTTGTTCGATATTGCTTTTCTATCAAAAAAAGAAGAAGAGAAAGAAATTGATGAGAAACTTGCTCAAGTTATAAAATTGAATGATAATGTTGCAATGGAGTATTATTTAGAAACATCTCCACCTGAATATGAACCAAATCAAACTAAGTTAAAAGATACTGAATATATTGTAAAAAATTATACTTTACCGATAAATAAAATTAAGATATATGGTAAACCTATTACTAAGGAATATCTTGATAAATTCAATCAAATCTGGAAAGATCTCCTTCCTACTACTGAACCATTTAATAAAGCAGCTAAAGTTTTAGGTGCTCCCTCTTTTGTTCAAGATTCTGATAAAAAAAATAGAAGAATCCCATTAATTTATATTTATCAAAATAGAGTACATTTTAATATTGTCTTTCAGTTAATTATGCATTATTATGGTGTGACAATGAAAGATATTGATATAGACCTTGGTAGATATATTACAATCAATAATATTAGAAAAAATTCTAAAGTAAAAACATTGAAAATTCCTGTTTCTATTCGTGGAGAAATGTTGATTGATTTTGTAGGAAATGCAGGTCAATTATGGAAAGTAAGGTCTTTTTATGATGTATATAAAAAAAGAATACCTCCTAAGTTTTTTAAGGATAAGTATGTATTTACAGGTATTTATACAAGAGGTGTTGCTAGCGATGTACTATTTACTCCGGTTGGATTAATGTATGGGGTAGAATATATTGCTTTAGCTTTTAATCAATTAATTAACCAACAGTTCTATAATTTTTTAAATACAGGTATATCTTATTTGATAATAATTTTTATAGCATTTTTAATGGTTTATTTATTTTCGCGATTACCTATAATACAAACATATGGATTGATGTTTTTATCGATTCTGATCTACACATTAATAGCTTATTTTGCTTTTACAAAAAAACTTATAATACCATATACTTCTGTTATTTTTACTATTTTTATTTCACTTGTTACAATGATAGTTTATAGGATATTTACAGAAGAAAAAGAGAAGAGATTTATCCGTGCTACTTTTTCTAACTTTGTTTCTAAAGTTGTTGTAGATGAATTATTAAAGCATCCTGAAATGATAAAACTGGGGGGTGAAAAAAAACTTATAACAGTTTTATTTTCAGATATTAGAAGTTTTACAACGATTTCTGAAAGATTATCTCCAGAAGATACAGTACAGGTTTTAAATGGTTATTTATCTATAATGACAGATATAATTTTTAAGTATCATGGTACACTTGATAAATATGTTGGTGATGAAATAATGGCATTTTGGGGTGCTCCTGTTCCTCAGGAAGACCATGCATTATTAAGTTGTTTTACTGCTCTGGAGATGATGGAAAAATTACATGAATTTAACAAAAATATGCCTGAAGATAGAAGGTTGAATATAGGAATTGGAATTAATACAGGTGAAGCTATTGTAGGAAATATGGGATCAACTTCAAGAATGGATTATACCTTAGTTGGAGATCATGTTAACACTGGAGCAAGATTAGAAGGCACTAATAAAGTATATGGAACTAATATAATCATTTCTGAATATACTTATAAATATGTTAAAGATTTTGTTGTTGTTAGATTACTTGATCGAATTAGAGTAAAAGGAAAATCAATACCAATACATATTTATGAATTATTAGATATAAAAGAAAATGTTGATAAAGAAAAGATTTTAAAGAAATATGGCAAATAAAAACAGAAATCCTTTTCAAAACAAAACAAAGACAAAAACTAAATATAAAACTTCTTCTTTCAAAATTTCACATGGTGATTTATATTTATGCCCATCCTGTAACAATTATATTAAATATGAAACATTTTATAGTAATTATAAAATTTGTCCTCAATGTGGTTATAAAGAGAGGATAAATTCAGATGATTTTATCTATTATTATTTTGATTTTTTTGATGAAACTCAATATCAATATTTTAGTTCTGACCCATTAAAATTTTCTGATTCAAAGGGGAAATATAAAGATAGACTTTTAAAATTAAAAGAGAAATATAGAAAAAATGATGCTATTGTTTCAGGAAAAGCTTTTATTAAAGATATCGACTTTTATGCAGCATTAATGGATTTTAGAATTTTTGGAGGTTCATTAAATATAGTAGTAGGTAAAATTTTAGTAGATACTATTCATGCTGCAATATATGAGAAATTACCACTTTTAATTGTTTCTCAATCTGGTGGTGCTAGAATGCATGAAGGATTATTCTCTCTAATGCAAATGGCAAAAGTTCAAGCTGCTTTATCAACTTTATCAGATCTTAATTTACCTTACATATCTTTTATGTTAGATCCAACTACAGGTGGTGTTGCTGCATCTTATGCTATGGTAGGAGATATTAACATAGCAGAAAAAGGTGCAATTATTGGGTTTGCAGGCAGAAGAGTAATTGAACAAAATCTAGGAGAAAAATTACCGGATGATTTTCAGACTTCTGAATTTCAGTTAAAACATGGATTTATTGATATTGTAGTTAAAAGAGATGATATTAAAAAAACTTTATATAAAGTAATAAAATTTTTCCATAACTAGAATAATTACTTGATATTATTAACATTAATTTAAAAAAAATAAAAAATTATAGAGTAGTAAAAATTTTTAGTATTAAAATTTAAAATAAGTTTATACTATAATTTTATTTTAAAAATTCTATTTTAAAAAATTATTAAAAAAAATAAAACAACAATAAAATGAAAAACAAAATATTTCTTTTTAAAACACATTATTTTATATTTATTGTATTTATTCTCATTCTTGGAATTTTGTTTAATAGTTGTGGTATTCCATCTCCTTATCTTTCATTAAAAAATATATCAATTCAAACTAAAGATCTTCCTTATTCATTTACATTTTTATGTCAAAATACTGAAACCTATTTCAAAGGTTATAATTTTTATTATAAAGTAGAAGGGGAAATTACTGAACATCCTTGTACTATTAAATATGGAGATCCAGCAATAATTTCAGATAATAATGATCCATTACTTCCTATAAATGATAATACTTCATTTTTTCAGAATTCACAAATAATAAAAGTTTATTTAGCACCAACAATTGCTCCAACATCACTTAATGTTGATGTAATTACAAATAATCCACTGGAAGTTATATTATATGATGTAGATGGTTATCCATTTGATCAACTTCCTTATACTGGTAAAAAGGTTACTTTTATAATACGTCCCTATGGTTTGGATTTAAACAATAATCCTATACCTTTTAATGATTCTTCTTCAAACAAAATAGAGGTTACATTTTAATAATTTTACAGTTATATTAATTTGCTTATAATTTTATATTTATTTTATTTATAAATATGTTATATCGTTAATTGGTGGTAATAAAGCAATAATAATACAAATTATGCAAATTATAGTTTTCTTTTGTTTAAAATATTGGTTATTTTTAAAAAAGGGTTTAATATGAAGGAATTATTAAATGATCCATTTATTAAATTGTTTTTTCAACAATTATTTTATATCTTTATTGGATTATTTTCTGCATTTTATTTTTATTTTATTTTGAAGAAAAGATTTCTTGGTAATTTTTGGTTGGGATGGTTAATAGGAATAATCGGAGCAGTTTTAGGTGCATTCTTTTTAAATGAAATTGTAAAATTCCTTATCCAATTTCCATTAGGTATAAACAGTATAGCAACCTTAGCGGGATCAATAACCCTTTTATGGTTGTATACAGTAGTGACAAAAAGTTCCAATGAATAATAATAACAACTTTTCATAATAAATAACTTAATGGAGTAGATTATGCCAACATATGAGTATGAATGCAAAGATTGTGGAAATGTTTTTGAAGTTTTTAAAAGTATTACTGATAACTCTATACCAGCATGTCCTAAATGTAATTCAAAAAATATAATTAAATTGATAGGTTCAGGTGCTGGGATAATATTTAAAGGTTCAGGTTTTTATGTAACTGATTATAAAAAAAACAATTCAAAATCTAATTTATCAAGTCCATCTAATAAAAAAAATAACAATAAATAAAAAAACATTAATTAGAATTTATTTATTTAAATATTTTAAATTATTTCATTTTTATATTTGTTCCTAATCTTGATTCAAAAAATATTATTTTATATATTATACAATTCATTATTGAAAACAATTATAATGTCCCATTTTAATTACACCTGTTTTTATTTAATACTTTTTTAAAATAACTAATTTTCATTCTATATATTTAATCTATTTGACAAAATGATCAAATATTATTCTCTATTCAAAAATTTATAAATATTTTATTTTTTTTAAATTGAAGTTGAGGCAATTGTGTTAATTCATTAAAAAAATAAAAAGAAATTTAATATTTATATTTTTAATAAAAACTAAATTAGTAATGAATTTTATATCTCTTTTTTATTTTTAAATCATGATATAAACAAAAGTGTGTAAAAGAGAGAATAAGTTTGCTTAAAGCAAGTAAATAAAAAAAAATATTGCCTCCCGAATAGGAAGGAAGAAGCACTTTTTTATTTTGAACAATTTAAAATAAAATGGGGAAGGAAGTATAAGAAGTTAGTTAATGATTTAGAAGAAGTATTGGAATATATGTTAACATTTTATGAATTTCGGTGAAAGCATAAGGAAACAGATCTATACGACAAACTGGATAGAGAGATTAAAGGAAGAAGTAAGGAAAAGAATAAAAGGGAAGAATAGTTTTCCAACAGTTGAATCAGCAGAAAAACTTTTATTTTTAATATTAAAAGATTATGAAAATAGATGGGAAGAAAGAATGTTAAGGGGGTTTAGTCAGGCAAAATATGAGTTTGACTAAATGCTAAAAAAAAATTTATGGTTAATGTCAATATTTTCAGAAGGGCACGCGAAATTAGTTATAATTCAGGTAATTTAGCTAATTTACACATTTTTATTGACATAACCTTTTAAATAAATTATATATTTTGTTTTATTTAAAGGTTAAGTAACTATTTTGAAACTAAAAATATTTATAAATATTAAAGAGGTTAAAAATATAATAAAGTGTACAAATTTTAGTATAATGTATTATAAATTGCAACTATTGATATTTTTTGATTATTATTTTAGTATAAATTAATTGTTATGAATAATTGTATTTTAATTATTTTTGTGTTATAATTTATAATACATTAAGATTATTATTAAGTATTGCGTTAGAAAAAATATTATTTCAGCACCTTAGTAGAAAATTAAAAGAGATATAAATAATTGTATATTTATAAATAATTGTATATTTTTGATTGGTTTAAATATCAATTATTTTCTCAATTGTTTTCAATATTATTGATTATTATAATAGTAATAGTAAATTGATTGTATAAGTGATTTTAAGCATAAAATTTTATTATATGTTATGTATTAAACAACAAATAGTAACAATTACAATATTTATTATCATGGATATTATAGAAATGCTAACAGGTTTTTATGTAATTTATTTATATAAGTGATGTATAATTTGATTAAATTATTGGTAAAAAAATTTAAAATGAAAAGAAAAAAAAAGAAAAAATGAATTAAGCAATTTCCCATAATATATATTATGTTTACTATAATAAATAAAATCTTTTTTTTGATTTGCTCTTTATGTTTGCTTTATGCTATTTTTAATAATATTAGAAATGTTTTGAAAATTATGTTATATGTTTTTTTTATTATGAAATTTTGTATAAATAGTATAAAAAGATTGTTTTAAGATCATTTTTCAATTGAAGTGAATTTAGAAAATAAAATTTTGTTTAGAAATTGAAAAAAAATTTAAAAAAGATATAAAATAATATTTTTCTTTAAATTATTTTTATATTAAATATTTTTTATTTATTATCCCTTTTTAAATAAAAATGTCCATTAAATTCATTTATTAATTGTTCCAATTTGATTATATATTCCTGAGAAAAAGGGATTGTTTTCCAATTGATTTTAGAATCAAATAATTTTAAATTATTATTTAAAGAGTATGCAATAGATTCATTTTTCTTGTATTCTGTCATGTCCCCAGTTAAAAAGAATATTTTAGACAATAGAAAATATGAAATATCTTCTCTATATTTATAAATTCTAGAATATACTAAATATTTTAATGCTTTTTGAAAATTACCACTAAAAAAATAGTAATACCCTATTCTAAAATATGCTTTACCATATATTGAATAACCTTCTGGTAAAATATTTATAAGAGAATAAATATTTCTATTATAATATTTGAAGTTAAAATCTTTTTTTAGAATTTTAAAATTATAATCTAAAAAAAGCATATACTTTTTTAAATAGAAAAGAGTTTCTGAAATATCATAATATAAATAGATCTCAAATTCTTTTATTTCAAAATTATTTTTGTATTTTTCTGCTAATCCAAAATAGTAGATTGAAAGATCATACAATTGTTTTTCTTTGTAAATTTTTCCTAACATATAATAAACTTCAGGATAGTCTATTTTTTTTTGTAAAGCTTTATTATAATAAATTATAGCATTTGAATAATCTTTTAAATAGTAGTATTTATCACCTTGTATTTTGTCAATCCAGGATGTATCAGGATTGTTTTCATTATTAGCATTGTTGTCCTGAGCCAAAATAGAATTTACAAAAGAAGGTATGAAAAAAAATGATAACATAATAATTAAAAGTGCAATTAATTTTAATGTGTATAATTTTTTATCATTAATTTTATAATTTTTCATACTTTATTAATTTAATAGATTAATTTTTTTTTAAAAGATATTTTTTTTTAATTAGATATTAATTTTTTCAAATTTAAAAATAGAATTACCATTAAAATATTGATTGTTTAAATAATAATCAGAGAATTTTAATGTGTTTATGTAAAAATTATTTACAAACATATTACAATCTTTATTTATATTGTATGAAGTTTTGTTATTGATTAGTTTAGATAATATAGATTTTGTTTTGTTTTTATTAAGAGTGAAATTTACAGGTACTTTAATTATCTGACCTGTATAAATTAAGTTTGGGTTGTTAAATGCATTTAGAACATAAATTGTATGTGCTGTAGTATTATATTTGATAGCTATTTTCCATAAAGTGTCACCCCATTTTACTTTATAATTGATAGTTTTTACATTTTTAAATTGCTGCAACAAAATATTATGATATCTTTGAATATTTCTTGATGTAATAATATTTGTTGAAGATTTAGTTGTGATTTCTTCAGTTGACTTAGTAGCTACTTCTTTAGTGGTTGTTTTATTATTTGTTTCAACAGCAGGTTTAACTTCTTTTTTTTCTTCTATAATAGTAGAAGATTCAGTTTTTTCTTTATTAAGAACTATATTTTGATATGATTCATCAGCTTCACTTTTTGCTTCAATAGCTGGAACTTCTTGATAGATATCAATAAATTTAAGTTCATAATTAGAAGATATGTTTTTAATGTTTTTAGATGAATATGTGAATCTATTAAAAATTAAAACAGATGTTACCATTAGGACTAACAATAAAAATATTAAAAAAAACATTAAAAAATTATTTTTTTTAACATGATTTTTATTATAATCCAGTTTTTCATTATAAGATGTCATATTTTTGCTCCTTAATATAGCATCAAAAAATAGTTATAATTTTATTTCTTTTCGCCTTAATATGTTTATTGATAAATAAAATTGTGTTAATAAAATTAAGCAACAATTACAATAATCTATTACTTGCGATATTACAAAAAAAATAGTATAAAAAAACATAACATGTTATTGGAAAATAATAAAAAAATATAAAAATTAATAATATTAATAGGGAGGTAAAAATACACAGGTGTATATAAAAGAAACAAGATTAGGAGAAAAATTGCATGATTATTATGTTAAATAATAAACGAAACAATTTTGTTAAATCTTTATTCTTTTAAAGGTTAAATTCTTTTTTTTATGTTTTAGATTACTAAATAATAAAATGATAATATTTTATTAATCAAATTTTTAAAGGATATATATAATAAATAATTAAGTTATATATTGAAAATTAAAGAGTATAAAATAATTATTAAAAAGAAAACTATTGAATAGTAAAAATATAAAATAATTGTTAAAATAAAAGTAATAATCTGGTATAAAAAATTAGTATTATATTTAAATGTCAGTTTATTTAAGTAATTTTATTAAAATAATTGTTTTTAGTGTATCAATTGTTTTTATTTTATATAGTATCTTTTAACTCTTTTACTAACCCAGCATGTTACTTCATAGGGAATAGTATTTATTTTCCAGGCAAGATCAGACGCAGTATAATTATTTTGATCAAAAATAAATACTTCAGTTCCTATTGGATAAAAATCATCACCTAAATCTATTAAAAATTGATCCATGCAAACTCTACCTGCTATTGGATAGAATTTCCCATTGATAATAACATTATGGTTGTTAGATAATAATCTATTTATCCCATCTGCATAACCTGCTGGAATTGTTGCAATATAAGTATCTTTTTCTGTAAAGTAAGTTCTTCCATAAGAAATTGATGTACCTTTTTTTACTCTTTTAATAAAATATATTTCAGATCTTAATGCCATAGCTGGTTTTAATTTAATTGATTCAGAAGTTTCTTTTGAAGGATAATGACCATAAATCATTATTCCAGGCCTAACCATATCAAAATAGCTTTCTGGAATATCAAGAATAGCTCCGCTATTTGCAACATGTTTTATTTTTATAAATATATTGTTTTCTTCTAACTCTTTTATTACATTTTTAAAAATATCTATTTGTTTATAGGTGAATGTTTTATCTTTTTCATCAGAAATCGGAAAATGGGAGAGTAATCCTTCTAATTCTAAATATTTATATTTAAGGATATGTCTTGCAATATCAATAGTTTCTTCAGGTTTACACCCTATTCTTCCCATTCCTGTATCTATTTTAATATGTATTTTGGTTTTAATTTGTAATTTTTCTGCTTCTTTACCAATTGCATTAACAAGTTCTTTATTTGCAACTGTTAAAGTTAAATTATTTTTTATAGCTTTTGTAGCTTCATCTTCCATAATTAAACTAAAAAGCATTATTGGTAATTTAATTCCATTTTCTCTTAACTCAATACCCTCATCAACTGTAGCAACACCAAAATAATCTACAAGTTTTTCATTTTCCAGCATTTTAGAAACTTCAACAGCTCCATGGCCATAAGCATCAGCTTTAACAGCAGGACAAATTTTTACCCTATTTCCTACTTTATTTCTAATTTTAATAATATTTTGCTTTATCGCATTTAAATCAATAATTGCTGCTGTTCTTCTTTTTCCTTTGAAGTCAATGTTATAAAGATTATTTGTCATTGATGTATCCTCCTAAGTTTCCAAATTTATTTTTGATTTTAGGAAATTTAAAAAAGGAGAAACTTTCTTTTTTTCTATCTCAATCTTAAAGTGGACTTTATCAAGATATTTTTCTTCTAAAATTGTTCCTCCTACTTGTCGTACACTATATTTAACAAAATTAATATCATGATATTTAATTATAATTTTTATAATTTGAGTTTCTTTATATTCAATAATTGAATTGTTTTCTAATGCTTTTAATAAACTTTCTGAATATGCTTTAATTAATCCCCCTATTCCAAGTTTAATACCTCCAAAATATCTAGTAACTACTACTGCAATATTAACTAAATTTTTTTTTTCAATAATATTGAAAATAGGATATCCAGCAGATTTTGCAGGTTCTCTATCATCTGAATAATAAAATTTAATAGTTCCATTTTCAAAAACTCTGTATGCAGGAACATTATGAGTAGCATTACTATATTTATTTTTTATTTTTTGAATAAATTCCTTTGCATCACTTTCTGAAAAAACCTTTTTAATATTACAGATAAATTTTGATTTTTTTACTGTTATTTCACTTATGGAATCTTTAGAAATCGTATAAATTTTTTTATTTTCATTAGTCATCTTAAAGAAAATCCTTCTTATATATCTTCTTTATACTTTTAAAAATTTTTATTCATTTGTAATTATTATGATTATTTTTTTTTAATATTTTTATTTTATAATTACATCTGAAGCTTTAAT
Organism: Exilispira thermophila; assembly: GCF_055389015.1. Classification (NCBI taxonomy): domain Bacteria; kingdom Pseudomonadati; phylum Spirochaetota; class Spirochaetia; order Spirochaetales; genus Exilispira; species Exilispira thermophila. Next base: position 733,918 of record NZ_AP042476.1, read on the forward strand.
TAGTCTATTGTTTAATGATATACCAAATCCCCTATTATCAGGTTTTTGTAAAAATATATGTTTTATCTTTTTTTTATCACTTAATCTAAAAATGTAATATAAATATGAAGCATAAGAATAAATATTATTAAATCCAATAATCAAGATAGAATTGCTATTTTTTTTGTTATACCTATTTTTATTAATATCTAAAAATGATTCAAATGAATTTATACTTTCGAAATATTTAATATTATATCCAGTTTTTATATGTGTTTTTATAAAATTAATTAAATTTTCTTTTTCTTTACTTAATATTAGAAATAAAACATCATTATTTTGTATTATTTCTTCTATTAAGTTTTTAATTTTATTGAATTGCTTTACTTTTAAATACTTAATATCAAAAAGAAAGGTTTTTGCATCTGGTTTATAATGAGTATATTTCATTCCAGGTGATTTAACTTGGATTAAATTATTTTTTAGATATTTTACCTCTAATCTTTTAGAAATGTTAACTTTTAAACTATTATCTTTTATATTATTAAATTTATTTAAAATATCAGAATTTTTTATTATTTTATCTAAATCTTCTTTTGTTATAAATCCGGGTCTTAAAATAACAATATTTTCTTCTGTTAGGTCTACAACTGTAGATTCAATTCCTATATTGGTTTTACCGCCATCAAGTATATAAGGTATATTTTCTTTAAAATCGTGATATACATCACTTGCAGTAGTTGCGCTTGGTTTTCCAGATAAATTTGCAGAAGGTGCAACAACAGGAGATTGAGTTAACTCTATTAGTTTCAGCGCAATGGGATTATCAGGCATTCTAACAGCAATTGTTTTTAATCCAGCAGTAGCTATTTTAGGAATATCAGGTTTTGCATTTAACACAAAACTAATTGGTCCTGGCCATAATTTTTTAGCAAGTATAAAGAATAAATATTTTTGAATTTCATCAGAAAATTCTACAAGTTTTTCAATCATTGTTAAGGAACTTATATGAGCAATTAATGGATTGTCTTGAGGTCTTCTCTTAACTTTAAATATCTTTTTTATCCCTCTTTCAGAAAAAATTGAAGCTCCAATTCCATAAACAGTTTCTGTAGGAAATGCTACTATACCATCATTATTTAATTCTTTTGAACATTTTTTTAGTTTTTCAATATCAGTAATAGTGAAATTATTAAAATTATCTATTTTTAAAATCATAACTTTTAAATTTAACCTTTTTAAAATTAAATTATCATTTTTTTGTTTATATCTTTTAGTTTAGAAATAATCAAATTTTATAATATTTAATAATATTCAAAAATTTATAAATATTTTTTTGTTGTTTTAAAATTAGTTTATATAAACTCTTTCTACATATTCATTAGCAGTAGTTAAAGCCAATAGTGCCCCATAATTCGGAATGAATTCTAAAAAATCACCTAATTTATATATTTTTTTAGATTTAGTAAGATCAATTTCCATATGATCAGATGAAGCTCCCAAAATTTTTATATCATTATCCAATGGTTTAAGTCCATCAATTATTACATCCTGTCTTCCAATGCTTAGAATTGCTCTTTTTTGTATTCCTTTATCTTCAAAATGAACAATTTCTCCAAAAGCATTTTGTCCTCTATTTCCTATTGGCATTGAGGGTTTATCTTTTAATTCAATAATTTCACTTTTCAATATAAAAGTATCCTGATACATCCCTTTAATTGGGTTTCTATTTAAAACATTTACACCAAGCAAAATTGATTCACCTAATCGAAAATTGTTAATTTGTTTTGATAATTTGTTATTTAAAAAATAAGGGATACCTGAGGAATTTATTCCAGAAATATATTTTATGTTTAAATGAAATTTATTGTTTATGTAATTTTTTAAATGAACTAGAAGATCCATATTTTGGTCTGAAGGTTCAACACCTCCATAACAGGCTAAATTAGTACCTATACCATAAATATACAAATATTTTAAAGGTGGTAAGTTTTTAAAGAAATTATCAATTTCTAGTTCCCATAATTTTTTATCAATTGATTTTGCATTTTTTGGTATAATCCCTTCTCTAAGGTCACCAAGGTCTATCATTATGATAATACCATATTTTTTGTTAATTATAGATGCAATTTTTTCCATTTCAATAATAGTTTTAATTTCTGAAACTAGTGAAATATCAGAATTTTCTATAATGTATGGTAACTCTGAAAGAGATGGTATTCTAAGATTCATTAAAGGTATTTTTTTCCCTTGTTTTATTTTTTCAATATAAAAGTTATAGTTTTTTATTTTTTTTAAGTTTTGCCATCTTGAATCTGCAAGTCCATAAACTCCATTTTTAATGAAAGTTTCAGCTATTTTTTTATCAGCACATACAACTTTTGTGACAGCAAATAATTGACCACCATGTCTAACAATCTTTTCATTTAAAAAATTAATATTATGAGCAATTTTTTTAAGATTGATTTCAAGAATTGAACTCATATTGATCCTTTAAATTTTATATTTTTTAATTTTATTTTATTGATGATAATGCAAGTTTTATTGCAGCTTTTTTATCTATTAATGAAATAGAACCACATGATGAAAAAATATACTTTTTATCTATAAAAACCTTTGCTTTTGTTGTTGGATATAGATTTTTATATACTTCTTCAATTCTAATTGATTTTAATATCTCTTTCCCCTTTTCTAAACGTGTTAATGCTCCTCCTGTTCCTATTATATTTGAAATAGCTGTTAAATCTTTTCCTTTAATAAATCTTTTTTGACCTTCTGGAGTGAATACTTTTATGATTTTTCCAGCATGCCTTTCTAATGCAGTTTTAACAGCTTTATCAGTTAATTCTATTGATAAATAAATTTCTTCTTTTTTTCCTGGTAATGGTTTCAAATAAACTAGATCAACATCTATATTATCATTTTCTAAATATTTTTTTACATTTTTAGCATTAACATATACTCCAAGATCCCCTTCAACAGTTCTTTTAATTTTGGGTTCAGGATCTAATAACATTTTTCTAAAAAGTGTAGCCCCTTCAGTAACAGAATGCACATCAGTAGTTGCACCGCCAACATCAAATACCAGAATATCTCCTATTTCATCATATAAAAGTTCAGTTATTTTTAAAACCGAAAATGGAGTTGGTAAAATTTCTTTTTTTACTTTTTCTTTTAAGGAATCCATCCCTTTTGCATGAATAATATGCTCTGAAAATATCTTTTGAATTTTGTATCTAGTAGGTTCAATATTAAATTCATCTATAGATGGATATACATTTGGTACAATTTCCAATAGATAATTGGTATTTTTAAAAATCTCTTTAATATCATCTTCTAATACTTTATTTCCTGCAAAAATTAAGGGAATATTTAAGTTTAGAGAAGCTAGTTTTTCAGCATTTTCAAGAACAACTTTTTGTTCTCCATAATCAACTCCACCAGCAAATAAGATAATGTTTGGATTAGCATCTGATATTTTTCTTAAATCAGTTTTAGTTAGAGGACCTGCTGTAATATATTTTAAAACTGCACCAGCTCCAAGTGCAGCTTCTTTTGCTGCTCTAGCTGTCATATCCCATGTTAATCCAGTTGCAACCATTTTTAATCCACCAGCTGCAGATGAGTTAGCTAGAATTTCTCCAAAATTGATTTTTTTTGTTCCTAAATTATCTTTTAAATTATTTATAGCTTTTTCTACACCAATATTAACATCAGAATCGACAGTTGTTAAATCAATACCCTGTCCAAGATGAATTGGGTTATCTGTACCTATTTTATCAAATGCATTAACTTTAGTAATTGTAGATCCCACTTCAATAACCAATACATCAAAATTCATAAAAATCCTTTTATTAGTTTTTTTAGTTTTTTTTATTTAACGTGAAAAAAATAAATTATCAATAAAAATAAATTATAAATATTGTTAATAAGTATAAAAAATAATAACATAATTTAAAATTGAACTTGTTAAGTTATTAAAAATAATACATGTTCTTTGTGTTTAAAGAAAATCATTTTTAAGATATTTGTATTTAAGTAATTTAAATATTAAAAATATCTTTTATAATTAAAATATAAGTGTTAATAAAATAATTGTTTAAAAAAATGTAGGTTATGTCATTAATAGTGTATAAATTAGTTATAAAATAATATCAAATAATAATGCTATAAATAAAAGTTTGTAAAAGAGTAAACAATTTGCTTAAAGCTAATCAAATAATTGTGTTTGTAAATAAAAATATTTTATAATAATTTTAATTATACAAAATTTTTAAAAGATTTATTTTATAAGTTCTTTTTACTAAAATACTTTAATTAAAAAATTAAATTGATTTTTAAGTATAAATGATTTTTTTAATTTTTATTTATGATTGTATTTTTCAGAATATTTAATTATCAAAAATTATAAAAATTTGGAGGTTATATGACTGAGATTAGAATGAGTAAAAGGGATAAAACAACTTTATTTTTATTAATTTTTATGTCAGTTTTTCTTTATGCTGATCAAAGAATTATGTCTGCTATTTTACCTGAATTAGCATCAGAATATAAAGTTTCTGATGTTGTTTTAGGATATATTGGTTCAGCTTTTACTTTAGTAGGCGCTTTTATGAGTATACTTTTTGGTTTTTTTTCTGATAAAACTTCCAGAAAAAAATTATTAGTTTTAACAGTTTTAATTGGTGAAATTCCATGTTTTTTAACTGGAATCAGATTTTTTACTCAAAATATATATAGTTTTACTATTTTAAGAATTTTAACCGGTATTGGTATTGGTGGAATATACCCTATTTCATTTTCTCTTCTTTCAGATTATTTTAAAGAAGAACACAGAGCAACTGCTGCAGCTTGGTTAGGAGTAGCATGGAGTATAGGAATGTTGGTGGGACCTTCTTTGGCTGGTTATCTAACAAATAGTTATGGATGGAGAATGTCTTTTATTCTTGCTGCAACTCCTAATTTTCCTTTAGTATTAATATTTGCATTTTATGCTAAAGATCCAAAAAGAGGTCAAACAGAAGAAGAACTACAAAAGCTTTTCAAAAAAGGAATTGAATATAATCCTAGAATATCATTTAAAGACCTTAAAATTATTTTTTCAAATAAGACTAATATTCTTACTTTTCTACAGGGTATATTTGGTACTATACCATGGGGTATTATAGGGTATTGGTTAATTTTATTTATGCAAAAAGTAAGAGGTCTTTCAAAAGAAATGGCTACTACAATATATTTATTATTAGGTATAGGTGCTACTATAGGAGCTATTGTTTTTGCTTATGTTGCTGAAAAACTTTATAAAAAAAGACCAAAATATATGCCATTATTATGTGGAATTGGTGTATTAATAGGAATAATACCTGCTTTTCTTGTTTTAAATATACCAATTAATATTGTAAATGGCACAGAAATAATAAAATTTTATATTTTATCATTTATTGCTGGTTTTTTAGTTGCTGTTCCATCAGCAAATGTAAAAGCAATTTTAATGAATGTTAACAGGCCTGAACAAAGAGGTTCTGTTTTTGCAATATTTAATATAACAGATAATTTAGGGCAGGGTTTTGGGCCTGCATTAGGTGGATTATTAATGGGATTTGGATTTTTATTTACAATGAATTTTTCAATTTTTTGGTGGTTGCCATGTGGAATTATATTTTTGTTAGTTGCTTTAACTTTTGAAAAGGATCGAGAAAAACTTAAAAAATATTTAAGAGAAAGGTCAGAAATTGTAAATAGTAAAATATAATGCTGCTGGTTAATTAAATAAGAAATAGATTAATAAAAACAATTAAATTTAAGTATTAATAAAAATAATTAACCTTAAGTATTTTAAAATAAATAATTTGTAATAAAAAAAATAAAAATTTATAAAAAGAAATTAAAAAAGGACTGTCTTCGCATTAAAAGGCAGTCCTCTTTTTTATTCTTATTTTTTGAAATAAAGTTAATAATTTATTTAGCCCAACCTCTTAATTTTACATTATCAGCTACTCTTTTAATAGCTATCATATATGCTGCGTCTCTCATATATTCATTCTTTTCTTTAGAAACTTTATAAACATTATGAAATGCTTTAGTCATTATTTTATCTAATTTTTCCAATACTTCTTCTTTTGACCAGTAGAAACTTGTATTATCCTGTACCTGTTCAAAATATGATACAGTAACACCACCAGCATTACATAAGAAATCAGGAATAATTAAAATTCCTCTTTTTTTAATTACTTCATCAGCTTCTGGAGTTGTTGGTCCATTAGCTGCTTCAGCAATTATTTTTACAGTATCCTGTATTTTATTAACATTGTCTTCTCTTATCATATTTTCTGCTGCAGCAGGAATTAAAAGATCAACTTTTTGTTCAATCCATACATCACCATCAAGAATTTCATAACCTTTTGATTTTGCTTTTTCTTTATCTATAGTTCCAAATTTATCTACAATAGACATTAAGAAATCAACATCAATACCATTATCACTTTTAAATGTAAAAGATTTTTTTTCATGATAATCCCAGCAAGAAATAGCTACAACTTTTCCACCTAATTTTGTGTACAATTGAGCAGCATATTGTCCTACATTACCAAAACCTTGAATAGAAGCAGTTGTTTTAGAAATATCAATTCCTAAATTTTTCATAGCTTCTCTTACAGTAAAAATAACACCATAACCAGTTGCTTCAGTTCTACCAGCAGAACCGAATGCTTCAGTTGGTTTTCCTGTAATCATTCCTGGTTTTCTCTGTCTTGTAATTGTTTCATATTCATCCATCATCCAAACCATCATTTGAGGATTTGTTAAGACATCTGGAGCAGGAACATCAATATCATGACCAATAAGATCTGCAAATTCTCTAATATATCCCCTGCATAATCTTTCTTGTTCCCCTTCACTCATGATTCTAGGATCAGCAATAACACCCCCTTTTCCTCCACCTAAAGGTATATCTACAACAGCTGTTTTCCAAGCCATCCACATAGCTAAAGCTTTTACAGTATCTAGAGTTTCATCAGGATGAAATCTAATACCACCTTTTGCAGGTCCTCTAGCTGTAGAATGTCTTACTCTGAATCCTTTAAATACTTTTGTTTCCCCATTATCCATTTTTACAGGGATAGTAACCTCAGTTACTCTTGTAGGTTCTCTTAAAAGAGATCTAACACTTTGTGGTAAGTTAAGTTTTTCAGCAACAGCATCAAATTGTCTTTGAGCCATTTTAAAAGGGTTAAAGTTTTTATTGTTAGACATTTAGGTACCTCCACCTAATAATATTTATGACTCATTTAATCATGTAACAAAAAAGTGTCAAGAAAATAATAAAATTAAGTTAAATTTAAGAAGTAATTAAATAAATTAATTTTTTATATAGGAATTTTCTACTACTCTATTGTAATAGATATTCAAGAATTATAATTTGATCCCCACTTTCATCAGCAATATAAATAAAGTTACTATGAATGTAAAAAAAGCTGCCTCAATTCTGAGGCAGCTCAATTTTAAAATTCTATAATTTGATAGTATTTTTATAAGAAATAGTATTTAAAAATACTAAACAAAAAACTTCTACATATTAGAAATTATATAGCTTTTTTGTTTTTATACCAATCCCTGATCAATCATTGCATCAGCAACTTTTTTAAATCCTGCAATATTTGCACCCATTAAATAATTACCAGGGAAACCATAAGCTTCAGAAGCTTCAACACATTTTGTATGAATTCCAACCATGATATCTTTTAATCTTTTATCTACTTCTTCTCTTGTCCAGTTTAATCGTAAACTATTCTGTGACATTTCCAGACCAGATACAGCAACACCACCAGCATTAGCAGCTTTAGCAGGTGCGAATAAAACTTTATTATTTAAGAATACATCTATTGCTTCTAAAGTAGAAGGCATATTAGCACCTTCACCAACACAAATTACTCCATTTTTAACTAATTCTTTAGCATCGCTTTCATCAAGTTCATTTTGAGTAGCACAAGGTAAAGCAATATCAAATTTACCAAGTTTCCATGGTCTTCCTTTTTCAACATATTTTACTTTGAATTTTTCAGCATATTCTTTGATTCTTCCTCTTCGATTATTTTTAAGATCCATTACAAATTCCCATTTTTCCTGATTTAAACCATCTTCATCATAAATAACACCACTTGAATCTGATAAAGTTAAAACTTTTCCACCTAATTCCATAACTTTTTGTGCTGCATATTGCGCAACATTACCAGAACCTGAAATTGCAACTTTTTTACCTTCTAAAGATTCACCTTTTGATCTTAACATTTCTTCAACAAGATAAACAAGTCCGTATCCAGTTGCTTCTGGTCTAATTAAAGAACCTCCCCAATTTAGTCCTTTTCCAGTTAAAACACCTGTAAATTCATTTCTTAATTTTTTGTACATTCCAAATAAATAACCTATTTCTCTACCACCAACACCAATATCACCAGCTGGTACATCGGTATTTGGACCAATATGTCTAAACAATTCACTCATAAAACTCTGACAGAATTTCATTACTTCATTATCCGATTTCCCTTTAGGATCAAAATCTGAACCACCTTTACCTCCACCCATTGGAAGACCAGTTAATGAATTTTTAAAAATTTGTTCGAAACCTAAAAATTTTAAAATTCCTAAATTTACAGTTGGATGAAATCTTAACCCACCTTTGTATGGACCGATAGCACTATTGAATTCAACCCTGTAACCAACATTTATATGGATTTCGCCTTTATCATCCTGCCAGGGAACTCTAAACATAACTGTTCTTTCAGGTTCAACAATTCTTTCAAGTATTTTGTGTTCTCTGTATTTAGGTTCTTTGTTAACAACAGGTTCTAAGGATTTTAGAACTTCAGTAACAGCCTGCAGAAACTCTTTTTGCCAGGGGTATTTAGATTTTACTTTGTCAAGAACTTCCTGTACATAATTACTCATAATTTCCTCCTTTAATTTAATTTTTATCTTTTAGGATAAAAATTTTAATATATTTTTGTTTCTTCAAAAGAAGATAATATTGTTTCAAGATTCTTATTAATATAATTATTAAATATTTCTAATTTAGCTACAAACTGTTCAGCTTTTATACTATTAATTAAATTATTTATTAATTTTTCATTGATGGATGATTTTGAAATATTAAAAAAGTCATATGAAACAAAAGAATTTCTAAAAGGATTTAATTTTTTTATTTTAAGGTCGTTAGAAACAATGTGCCCATTAAAAGTAAAGAAGTGATCTATTGGAAATTTATTGTCAAAATATTCAAATCTTATAATATTATTAAAATTAAAAATTGATTGTATCTTTAAATTATTAATCTTTTCGTTAAATAGTATTATATTATTGTATTCAACTTGATTTAGAAAATCAGGATCTTGTTTTAGTATAAAATCTAACAAATATAAATAATTTGGGTATTTGTAAATTATTAAATGATTTTTAAATGAAGTAAGATTTTTAATAATTAAGTTATGAATAGATTCTTTTTTTCTATCTTTATTGTCTTTGATAATAAAATCTGAAATATTAGAAGGATTTAAAATTAAAAGTGAATCATTATAATTAAAACTATTAAAATCAATTTGTGAAATATCAATAAAATGCGCTTCTTTGTAATGCTTATGGTTTAATTCTTCTTTGTTTACATAAAAGTTGCAACCTTTTTTAAATAGATTATAATAAAATACTGCATTTTCATTATCACTAATTTTATCAAAAATTACAAAATTATTGAATTTATTGACAATTGATTTATCAGTGTTTAATAAATCAATATTATTTTGCACAAAAATATTTAATATATTGACATCTTTTATTATTTCAAAAGATAAAAATTTACTGTTTATAAAATATTTTTTTAGTGATTCATAATATTCAATGGGATAAAATGGATTTAAAAATAATAGATTTTTACTCTCTTTTATATCTTTAATTTTATTATTTATAGTTTCAGAAAAATAGTTTCCAGATTTTTTATCAAGATTAATTTTAGAATTAATATATTGATTTTCCCATGAAAATTTACCTATATAGCAAAGAGTTTTATCAGACACTACTTTTACAGGAAGCTCTCCTTTAAATTCAATATCTATATCACAAAGTTCGCCACATCCTGTACATACTGTTGAAACTTTTTCATTTTTAAAAGGACCCATTGGTAAAGATATTTGTTTTTCAGTTAATGCACCTACAGGGCATACAGATATACAATTACCACATGAAACACAATAGGTTTCATTTAATGGAATATTCCATTTTGTTGTTACTTTTGTTGTAAATCCTCTACCATAAAAACCCCAAATAGAAAGTCCAGTTATTTCTTTACAAACTTCAATACATTTTCCACAATTAATACATTTATTATGTTCCTTTAAAATATAAGGGTGTGAGTCATCATAAGGGATTTCTTTATGTTCACCAAAGAAAAGGGTTTTGTCAACATTGTATGTGTAAGAATATTCTCTCAACTTACATTCATTTACATCCTGGCAACCACATTCAAGACATCTATCAACTTCCCTTTCAAAATCATCTTCGGTAAAACCATAATTAAATTCTTTAAAACTATTTTTTCTTTTTTCTGGTTCCAGTTTATGAACCTGATTTCTTTCAATTTTTTCAAATCCTTGATAATCTTTTTCTGTTATATCTCTAAAATCATCTCTCCTGATATAAAATTTTAATCGATCTTCAGCTTTTGTTTCACCAGTTTTTAAATATTGATCAATTGAATAAGCTGCTTTTCTACCATGAGCAAGAGCTGTAACAACAATATCTGGACCAACAACACAATCTCCACCTGAAAATACACCCTTTATAGATGTTTCAAAAGTTTCAGGATTTACAATTATCCAGCCTTTTTTCTCTTTTTCAAATTCTTCTAAACCAGCAGTATCAATTTTTTGACCAATTGCTTCTATAACATAATCTGCATCTTCTATAAATTCAGAACCAACTACTGGTATAGGTCTTCTTCTTCCTGAATTATCAGGTTCCCCTAATTCCATTTTAATAAATTCTATTTTTTCTAAATTTCCATTACCTATATATCTTGTAGGATTTACCAATGTTCTGATTTCTATACCTTCTTCTTTAGCTTCTTCTATCTCTTCTTTATTAGCTGGCATTTCATGTTCAGTTCTTCTATATGCAATTATTACTTTTTTTGCTCCCAATCTTAAGCTTGTTCTAGCAGCATCTATAGCAGTATTACCTCCACCAATAACATATACGGTTCCAGTTAATTGATCATATTTGTTAAATTGAACATCTCTTAGAAAATCAACTGCAGAAATTACATTTTTTAAATGAGTTCCTTCAGTTTTTAAAGAAGATCCTTTTTGTGCACCTATTGCAATAAAAATTGCATCATACCCTTTATCAAAAAGATCTTTATATGTAAAATCTTTTCCAAAAGTTTTATTATAATATATATTAATTCCTAAGGAAAGTATAAGATTTATTTCTTTATCAAGTACATTTTTATCTAATCTATATGAAGGGATACCATATCTTAGCATACCACCTGGTTTTGGCATTCTTTCATAAATATCTACTTGATGTCCATTGATTCGTGAATAATAGGCACAGGAAAGTCCTGCAGGTCCAGAGCCAATAATTGCAATTTTTTTTCCTGTGTTTTTTTTCATTTCAGGTTTATAAGGGTTATCAGAAAAAATATCTTTATCAGCAATATACCTTTTAATATCATCAATTGCTACTGGTTTATCAATATAATTTCTTCTACATGCATCTTCACATGGTCTTGGACATACTCGACCAATTGTTACAGGCATTGGGATTGATTCTTTAATAAGTTTAATGGCTTCTTTAAACTGTTTTCTTTTACCTAAAGCTATATATCCTTGTACATCTACATTTGCAGGACAGGCTAATTTACATGGAGCATAACAATCAGCAAAATGATTTGAGAGTAAAAGTTCTAAATTTGATTTTCTTGTTTCTACAATCTCTTTTGAAGTTAATGTTACTTCAAGTCCATCAAAAATTTTAGTAGCACAGGTAGGTTGTAAAGATTTTGCATTTTTTAAATCTGCAATACATAAAAAACAGGAAGTTTGAGGATTTAAATTTTTATCTTCACATAAAGTTGGAATAAAAATATTGTTTCTTCTGGCAACATCAAGTATTGTTTCCCCTTCATAACCTGCATATTCTTTTCCATCAATTTTAAAATTTATTAGCTTTTTATTCATTTTATACTCCATTTTTTACATATTGAATTTTAGAATATAATTGTTTTATTTAATACCTGTTAAAATTTCAATAGCATCAAATTTACAAGCATTATAACATTGTCCACATTTAATACATTTTTGAGGATCAATTTCATGAGGTTTTCTAATTTGACCAGATATTGCATTTACAGGGCAAACTCTTGCACATAGTGTACATCCTGTGCACTTATCTGGTATAATTTTATATTCTAATAAATCTTTACAAACTTTCGCTCTACATTTATTTTCATTTATATGTTCAAGATATTCATCTTTGAAATATTTTATTGTTGTTAGAACAGGATTAGGTGCAGTTTGTCCTAAACCACATAAAGAAGATTTTTTAATTTTTGCTGCCAGATCAATTAACATATCGAGGTCTTCAATTTTTCCTTTTCCGCTTGTAATTCTTTCAAGTGTTTCAAGCATTCTTTTTGTTCCAATTCTACAAAATGTACATTTTCCACATGATTCATTTTGAGTGAAATTTAAAAAGTATCTTGCAACATCAACAATACAGGTCGATTCATCCATTACAATCATTCCACCAGAGCCCATTATTGCTCCTGTTTTAGTTAAATCTTCATAATCAACCTTTGTATCAATTAGAGATTCAGGTAAACATCCACCAGATGGACCACCCAACTGTACAGCTTTGAATTTTTTATCATCAACAATCCCACCACCTATATCAAAAATAATCTCTCTTAAAGTCGTACCCATTGGTACTTCAATAAGACCAGTATTTTTAATTTTTCCAGCTAAAGCAAATACTTTTGTCCCTTTTGAAGTTTCTGTACCAATAGATGCAAATTTATCTGCTCCATTTAAAATAATCCATGCTATATTTGCTAAAGTTTCAACATTATTAATATTTGTTGGCTTATTCCAGATTCCAGATTGAGCAGGAAAAGGAGGACGTTTACGAGGCATCCCTCTTTTTCCTTCTATTGAATGAATTAATGCAGTTTCTTCTCCACAAACAAAAGCACCTGCACCTTGTTTGAGTTTAATATCAAATGAAAAGTTTGTCCCTAATATATTTTTACCTAATAAATTTCTTTCTCTTGCTTGTTTTAATGCAATGTTAAGTCTTTTAATTGCTAAAGGGTATTCTGCTCTAACATATATATAACCTTGAGTAGCACCAATAGCATATGCTCCAATAATCATTCCTTGCAATTACTGAATGAGGATCACCTTCAAGAACAGATCTATCCATAAAAGCTCCAGGATCACCTTCATCCGCATTACAAACAAAATATTTTTCATCACTTTTTGTTTTAGCAGCAAAGGACCATTTCAAACCTGTTGGGAAGCCTGCTCCTCCTCTTCCTCTTAATCCTGATTTCTTTATCTCTTCAATAACTCCTTCAGGTTTCATTGAAGTCAATACTTTTTCTAAAGCTTTATATCCATCTCTTTGAATATATTCTTCAATATTCTCTGGATTTATTATTCCAGTATTTCTTAAAACAATTCTAACCTGTTTTTTGAAATCCAGTGGTTTTAAGATAGGTAAATTATCTTTTTTTATATAGTTTTCTATTATCTCTTCAGCTTTTTTTTCATCTACATGGGTAAAGGTATATTTAGTTCCATCAATTTCAATATCTACTAGAGGTTCAAGATAACATTTACCAATACAACCTACCTTTTCAAGTTTTACATTATCGATTTTGTTTTCATTTAAAAAGGAAGTTAGTTTATTATAAACTTTATCTGCTCCAGCAGAAATTCCACAGCTTGCTAAACCTACCTTTATTGTTTTCATCCTTTTTCCTTTAAAAGCTTTTTTGACTTTGTTGCTAATTAAATTATTTTTACTATTTAATATCTTATTAATTTAAAAATTTATTTTATTTATTTTTTTTCAGTCTCTTTGTATTGGTTTATAATCTGTTCAATTTTTTTATCATTTAATTTACCATATGTTTGATCATTAATCATCATTACTGGAGCTAAGGAGCAACAACCCAGGCATGCAACTTCTTCTAAAGTAAATAACCCATCTTCAGTAGTTTGATTGGTCTTGATATTTAATAATTCTTCAACTTTATCTTGAACTCTAACTGCTCCATTAATATGACACGCTGTACCATGACAAACTTTAATAATATATTTTCCAGGTTTATTTAATTTAAATTGGGTATAAAATGAAATAACACCTAATATATCTGTTTCTGGTATATTGATTTCATCTGATAGTATTTTAACTATATTATCATCAAAATAACCTATTTTTTCCTGTATTTCTTGCAATAGTGGAATTAAAATTCCTTTATCATTTTTATATTTTTTAGTTATTTCCAGAATTGTTGATTTTATATCCATATAATTTCCTATACTTTTTTTTTATTTAATATAACGATATATAATTGTCAAGAAATATTGATAAAATGTTAAGGTAAAAAACAAATCATAATAGGAATAAAATTAATTATAAAATATTATAAGCATATTATACTTAAAAAAATAAATCTAATGCCTAATAAAATAATAATAATGCTTAATTAATAATAAAAAAATAATTAATAAAAAAATTGTTTTATTTTAGCAAATATTGAGAAAATAAAATATTATGCATGATACTAATCGTAGCATGAGTAAATTAATAACTTAATATATTAAGATATTGATGAAGAATAACTTAATAATATTATGGTATATATTAATAATATTATTTTAATATATTTTAATAATAATTAACAAATATTTATAAAAATAATGAATGGAATATAATATTGATAATAGAATTTTTATTGAAAAAAAATGTTTAAATATTAAGCTAATTTTAAATCTGAATAATACATTAATTAATATATTTATAAAAATTAACTTTTTTTCTGTAATTTGTGTTAAAAAAACATAAACAAAAGAATACAAAAAAATAAATATAATTTTAATAAAATAATAAAATACAGTTAAATAAAAATATATACTACTTGAAATTAATTAAAAATATTAAGTTAAAAGAAGGAAAATATGGATAACAAAAAATTAACCCAGGATATGTCAAAAGTTGAAGTTAAAGGATTTGAGGCTAAACATTATGATTTTGTTATGAATTTGATTACTTTTGGAACATATTCAAGATTTATTAAAAATGCCATAAAAGATTTAAATGTTTTTAATGGTGCAATGGTTGCTGATTTTGGTTCAGGTACAGGTAAAAATGATAAATTAATTTTAAAATATTCAGGAGATAATACAAAAATATTGGGTTTTGACATTGGAAATGAAATGATTTCTAAATTCAGAAAACAATGTAATAGTAAAAATTTTTCCATTTTGAAAACTCTAATTGATAATGATTTTAAAAATATCGATTTTAAAAAAGTACCAATGTATGTGTATAAAGAAAGTGAAAAAAATTTATCAAAAATAGATTTAGAAGAAATTCTATCTAGAGGTAAAAATAATTATTTTGAAGAAATTGATGATTACTATATTGAAAAATCAAGGAATCTTTATTTTTTTAAAAATATTTTTAATGAGGAAAAAAATATAGATTTGTTCAATAAATTTGATTTTGTTTTTATTTCTTTTGTCTTACATGGATTTATCCAGGAAAAAAGAGAAACTATTATAAAAAATGCATATAATTTGCTTAAACCTGGAGGAAAATTTGCAATTCTGGATTATAACGAATTTGAAGTTGATAATGCATCTTTTATTCCGAGGTATGCAATAACTAAAATAGAATGCCCTCTAGCTGCTGATTTTGTAAAAAGAGATTGGAAAAAGATTCTATCAAATTTTATTTTTAAAGATTTTAAAGAAAATTTTTATTATAGAAAATATGTAAGATTGTTAGTTGCAACAAAAAAATAAGTTGTATTTTCCAGTTAATATAAATTATTAACTAATACAAATTATTAAATTGAAAAGTATTATAAAACGATAATCAAAAAAAAGTAAGATGTAATATGGATATTCAAAAGGTTAATCAATTTTTAAATCATTTATTGATGCTTCCAAATATTAAACAGGAACCTTTAGTTATTGCTGAATCGATTATTGTAAATTTTATAAAGGAAAATTATTCAAAATTATCAAAAACATTTAATTCACCTTCATTTTTTCCTGATGTTTCACCAAATGAGATTATAAAAGCATTATTTAATTTATTATATCAAAAAGTAGATAAAGAACTTAAACCATTTTTAAACAATATTATTGAAAAAGAAATCAATTTTGAATTTGTAAAGACCATAAATTCATCAATTAAACCTGATGAGTTTAAAAATAATTTTAAAACTTTTATAACAAATATTTTTACAGATATAAATGTAAGATTGAATTTTAAAAGTATTTATTATATTTTTAAAACAAAAGCAATTGATAAATATATTACAAAAGCAATTGAAAGAAAACAAGCAGTTTACAATGAGCTTTTTAGAATTCAAAAGATTCCACTAAAGAAAAATGAAGAAATTGTTAATTATTTAAAATTAATAACATTATTAAGTATTGGAGTTTATTTTAAAATTCCTTTATCTAATTCCAAACCTGTAAATATTATAGACTTTAAAACTTTAGAAAATAAAATTGAATTTGTAAATAAATTATTAAATTATCTAATTACAAATGATTTAAGTTTTAAAAAGGTCAATATTGATACACAATTACTAAAATCCTCTTTTTATTCTAACTTTCCAGAACAGGTTGTTTCAAAAAATGATGGGATTGCTAGAATAATATATATTTTTTTAATAAGGTATAAAGAATATAATCCTCATATAAAAGTTGATCGAGGTGCTGAAACTCCTGATAAAAGCTGGTATTCAATAGCTTTAAAAAATTATAAATTTATAGGAGCAAATCAAAATATTCTTAATGAATTTTATTTAATTGCTGGTGATAATATGTGGTAGAGGAGTTATTTTGTAATGAAATTAAACAAGTATTTTGAAAATTTCATACTTGTTTGTATTATCCTGGTTTTAATACAAACATTTTTAGAAGATTATTCATATATAAAATTTTGGAATCCATATTTAAGACGATGGATTTTAATTTCTGGATTTGTATTTGATTTAATTTTTTCAATTGAATTTATAATTAGAACCATAGTTGGAATAAAAAATAAATCTTTTTATAAATATTTTTTTTATGAAAGAGGATGGGTAGATTTTTTAAGTTCCTTACCACTATTATTGCTTAATTCTGGTCCATACATGTATTTTATATTAACAAATCAATTTTTATCAGCTGCTTCTATAGGAGTTTTAAATATTTTAAAAGTAGTAAAAGCAGTTAGAGTAGCTAGGGTTTTGCGATTAGTAAGAATCCTTAAAATTTTTAGAAAAATTCAAAATACAGAATCAATTATGGCTCAAAGACATATTGCAAAAATTATAACTATTGGAGTTTTCTCTATTATCACAATACTTTTTGTATTTTCATTTACTCCATTGAATAATTATAGCAATTTAATTTTAGAAAAGAAACAAGTTTATAAAGAATATATAAGAGTTTATGAAACTATTAAAAACAAAAATGTTAATTTAAACTCATTAAATGATTTTAAACTATTAAAAGAAATTTTTATAAATGATGATGATTTTATTAAAATTAAATATAATGACCAAATTGTTTTTGTAAATCCAAAAGCAAGGTATTATGATTTTCAAGATGTCGATTCATTTAATATTGGGAATTATAAAATAATGTATTCTTTATACAATATTAATGTGCTAAAAGCAGAAGAAACTATAAAATATTTTTTAATAATAATAACTTTAGTATTAGCTTATTTATTGATATATACAAGACATTTTGCACAAACTGTTTCAGATGTAATATTTATCCTTTTTAAAGGAATAAAACAAAAAGACTATTTTTTGGAAATTAAGATTCCAAAATATTATAAAGAAGATGAAATATTTAAATTTGCAGAATTTTATAATAATATTTATCTTCCTGCAAAACAGAAGCTTTATTTCAAAAAAAATAAAACAAAATCAAAAATTAATTTTGATGATATTTTCAATTTTAAAAATTAGTATAGTAATTTAATCATCATTATTAAAATAATATGAAAAAACTTTTTGAAATAACAAATTATAAAATTTTAAAACATTTTTTAAGATTTTATTTGCAATAAAAGGATGTTTTTTGCATAATTTTTCAAAGGAGTATCTACTAATTATAAGTAATTTAGTTTTTTCTTCAGTATATGCTGTAACAAATCTTGGAGCATCATCAATTAATCCAATCTCCCCTACTGCTTTGTTTTTTCCTATTTTTGAAAGGAGAACAGCTTTCCCTTCTTTATTAAATTTATATAATCCTACAACACCTTCTATAATAAAAAATGCTTTGTTAGATTTTTCTTCTTCTGTATATAAAGTTTCTCCTTTATCAACTATTTTATATTCTAAAAAAGGTGTTAGAAAGTGCAATTCTCTTGAATCAAGTTCATCAAAAAAACTATGGTTAATTAATGCTTCTAATATTTTAGATTTCATTATCTTTTTCCTTTTATTAAATTAATTACTTACTTTTTTAGCAAAATTTCAAAAATTAAAACAGTAGATTTAAGAATAATTATTATATTATTACATTAAAAAATTCTTACACAGAGAATTTTACTTGGATTGATTAAAAAAATTATTTGCTTTGAGCATAATTTACTATCTTTTACATACTTTAATATATATCATGGTTTTATTTTATTATTTTACATTTGATTATTTTTACTATACTTAATTATTATTACAGTTTTAGAATAAAACAAAACTTTTTTAAATTTTTATAATTTTATAAAAAATTAAAAAAAAGGGTTGTCTCTTATCTTATTAGATATCTTTCTTTTTATTGATAAAGATTACCTAAAAATCTAAAAAAGAGGCCATCCCTAAAGTTTCAGGATAGCCAATTTTTTTTAATTAATAATATAATTTAGTAGGTAGAATTAAAATCAAAATCTGATATGGTCAATTTATAAAATATTTATTTGTTTATGTTTAGAAATTATTGTTTCAACAAGTTTATCAAAATTTTTATAATCTTCATTGGTTGGTAATCCATATGAAAATACAGGATCTATAATTTCAGATTTCATATTTCCTAGAATAGATTTTAACTGATCTATACATTTTCCACCCCAACCCATTGAACCAACAATTGACAGAAATTTAGTTTTTGGTCTAAGTGCATTAACTAAAAATGCAGCATATACTGCTTTTGGATGTGCACCAGCTAAAACAAAAGGGGTTCCTATAATTACAGTTGCAGCATCAACTAGTTCCATAGCTATAAATCCTAAATCTGCATTTGATAGGTTAATTGGTACAACTTTTATATCGTTATTAATAAGTTTATTAGTTATGTAATTTACAATTATTTCAGTGCTTCCATGCATTGAAATGTATGGAATAACAACTTTATTATAAACTTTATCAGAAACCCATTCTTTATAAGCGTTTATGATAATTGATGGATTGTTATAAACAGGACCATGACTTGGAGCAATAAAACTGATTTCTTTTTTTTCAATTTTTGATATATCTGATTTTACGATATTTCTAAAAGGCATCATAATTTCAGCAAAGTATCTTTTAGCATCTTCCACTACTTTATGCTCATCCTCAACAAAAATAGAGCTTGTTGCTTTATGAGAACCAAAGAAATCACATGAAAATAATATTTTATCTTCTTTTAAATAAGTTGTCATAGTTTCAGGCCAATGTACCCATGGAGTTAAGATAAATTCTAAAGTTTTATCACCAAGGGAAATTGAATCATTGTCATTTACAATAATAAAAACATCATCTTTAAGATGTAGATGTGTTTTTAGAAGTTCTTTACATTTTTCATTTGTTACAACTTTTGCCATTGGATATTTTTCTAAAATATATGGAATTGAACCAGAATGATCCTGTTCCGCATGATTTGCAATAACATAGTCAATTTTTGATATACTTAGTTCTTCAAGATTTCTCTCTAATTCCCAGTATTTTACTGGATCAACAGTATCTATTAATGCTATTTTTTCACTACCTTTTACAATATATGAATTATAACTTGTTCCATCTGGTAAAGGTATTAGTTCATCAAAAAACTCTCTATCCCAATCAATTGCTCCAACATTATAAACATTATCAACAATTTTTCTTTCAGCCATATTTAGCTCCTTTTTTCATATTTTTTTTATTTTTTAACAAAAACTATTGAAATATTTGTAAATATTTCAAAATTGTAATTTAATTAATAATAATATACAATTTTTTTGAAAAATAATCAACTTTATTTAAAAGCTAGATTTAAAATATATTAAAATAATTTTTTCTTTTTTAATCTTTACTTTTATTAAATTATTTTTATTAAGCAAAAATTTGTCTTCAAATTTAAGAAATAGCCTATTTTTTCTTTTTCTAAAACATATTTTTAAATATAAAAAGCAATTTTTATATTTTTAGATAACCAATTTTTTAAAAATCTTATTTAATATTTATAAGCGATAAATAAAATTATGTTATATATGTTATATATTTTTTTACAATTTTTTTAATTAATAATTTTTTACTAATATTATAAATATGCTAAAATGCCTAGAATTCCATGAATTAATACAAATAAAATGGTAATTTTAGCCATTAAATAATGAATTTTCATTGAAATCCTGTGATTACCTCTTTTATTACTAAATCCTATATATGCTGTGAATAAAAGAAAAACTAAATTGATAATTCCTAGCCAGAAAATAAAAGGTTTTCCAATGATTTGAAAATATGAAATAGATGTTAACATTTTTTTCCTTTCTGTTCTTTAATAAAATTATAACAGTATATCAATGATTTTCAAATAAAGAATAGAAGAAATTAATTAATCTAAATTTTAAATGCATTTTTATTGTTAAATAATTAAATTAAAACCAAATCCTGAATCTATTAAAATTTGATTTGTTTTTTTTAATTGAAGAATACATAAATTAGAACAAGTTTGAAAAATTTAATTGATTATTATAATTAAATAAGTGCTTATTTTGAATATATCATTATTCAAGATTTGATAATAAAAATTCTAAACAAATTCCCGATATTTCAGATTCACCAGCATTCATTGCAAAGAAAAATCCTTTTTGTCTTCCCTCTTTATAGACTTCTAATCCATTTTCATACACATGATATGACATAATTTTATTAATTGGGATAGATACAGGTTTATTTCTAGGTAAAGGTTGTAAAAACAATCTTTTATTTGATAACAATAATAACCCTTTCGAAGTATCTACCAATCGATTTTCTCTTACTATGTGCCCTTTATGAGCTCCTATTCTATATCTTACCCCTTTTGCTATTCTAATACTAATTCCTTGTGACCCACCTTGATATCCTAAACTTACAGATCTTATTTCTTTTAAAACTGTAAATGATGCAAAATGAACAAGTTCTCCTCTTTTCAAAATAATATTTCCAAAATTTTCTTTAATTTCTTTATTTCGTAATTCAGAGGTAATATCAGGTAATTGATTATTTTCTTTTATATAAGAAACTATAATATATGGTCGAATTCTTTCTTCATATTTTATATCTTCATCAGACAGACCAAGATAATTTTGAATTTGACTTAATAATTCAATTTCATGACTGTCTAGCTCATGATCTTTTTCAAACTCATAGTAAATATAGTTGAAAAGTTCTAAATGTTTTTGTTTGTTATAATATTTTTTAATATTGTTAAATTTATTAGAATCGAATTCTTTTTTAGTAACTACTTCTTTTTGTAGTTCTTTAAATTGTTTTTGTAAATTAATTTTACACTCTTTACAAATATTATCAGAATAAAATATAGAAAGTTTTTTACCACAAATTTCACATTTTCTTGCCATTATTTTCCCCTACAAAATTAAATATTAAAAATAAAAAATTTGATATATTATGCCTTTTTATAAAAGGTTATATAAAAATAGTGTGCAAATTAGTTTTGTATTTATAGAATTATAATTAATTTCACCTCCTGATGAAATTTAAACTATAAATATTATTTAAACATTAAACAAGAATAAATATATAAAATCAATGTACAAAATTTTTCTTATTAATTTCAAAACTAATTATAACAGAATTGTTTAAAAGTAAAAACAATTTTTATAAAAAAATTGTTTTACAAAATCAATTATTGACTAAATAAAATAAATATAGTATAAACAAATTAGAAGTTATTGATAACAATTATCAATAAGCTGTTATAAGTTATAAAAAACAAATTTAAAGTAAAAAAGGCATATATTAAAATTTTCTATTTATTGATATTATAAACTTTATTTTTGTTATTATTAAATTTTAATATTAAAAAAATCATAATTATAGGAGGTTTAAATGAAATTTGGTAAATTTGAATCTAAAAATAATATTTTTATGGCTCCAATAAAAACAGCCTTAGCTTCTATGGGTGATGGATTTATAACAGAGAAACAAATTGAATATTATAAAAGAAAAGCAATTGGAAGAGTTGGAACAATTATTTTTGAACCAATTGCAGTTTTAAAAAGTGGAAAGGAACATCCTAAACAAACTATGTTAAATACTGATGCTCATATTGAAGGTTTAAAAAAGCTTGTTGAAACTGTTCATAAATATGGGACAAAACTTGTTGTGCACCTTAACCATGCTGGAAGAGCGGCAAATCCAAAAGCATCAGAAAAAGTTTTAGCTCCTTCTTCAGTAAAATGTCCTTCAACTGGAATAGTTCCAGAAGAGTTAACAGAAAAACAGATTAAAGAGATTTTAAATGCTTTTGTAGATAATGCTAAAAGAGCTCAAGCTGCAAATGCTGATGGTATTGAAATTCAATTTGGACATGGATATATTGTTAGTCAATTTTATCTTGAAAGGTTAAACAAAAGAGAAGATGTTTACGGTAAAGACAAATTTAAATTTGCTAAGGACTTGCTTGAAAAATTATCTAATGCAATAGATATCCCTATTTTTTTAAGAATTTCTGGAAGTGAATTTGTGGAAAATGGTGTTTCTAATAAACATTTAGTGGAAATTTTTAATCTTGCAAAACAATATGGAGTTTCTGTAATACATGTTGGATGGGGAAATGCCTGTGATAGTGCACAATGGTATTATAATCATATGTCACTTCCTTTAGATGTTATGGATAAAAAATTAGAAGAAATAAGAAAACTAACAGATTTATCTATAATTGCAGCTGGAAGAATGCATAAAGAAAAGAGGTATGAAACACTTATTAAAAATAGTATAATTAATGGGGTTGTTTTTGGAAGACAATTAATAGTTGATCCAGATTTTCCTGACAAAATTTTAAATAATAAAGGTAATCTAGTTCACTGTGGTAGTTGTTTACAGGGATGTCTTGCAAATGTAAAATCAGGAAAACCTATTGGTTGTATAGTTAATCCTGAAGTACAGGAAGAAATTAGATTTAATAAGAGTGGAAAGAAAAAAATTGCTATTATAGGAGGAGGTCCTGCAGGGTTATATTCAGCATTATATTTAACAAAAAAAGGTTATACCCCAATAATTTTTGAAAGAGAAAATTATTTAGGTGGTCAATGGGTTTTAGCTTATAAATCTCCTGGAAAAATATCAATGAAAGATCCTTTAGATGATATCATTAAAGAAGTTAAAGAAAAAGTGGAAATTAAATTAAATTTTCAAGTAGATGCAGAATATTTTAAAAACAATATTTTTGATGCAATTGTAGTAGCAACAGGTGCTAAACCATTTATTCCACCAATAAAAGGTTTAAATGACTATATAACTGGTTTTGATTTTTTTAACGGAATAAAAGTTAATGGTGAAAAGGTATTAATAATTGGTGGTGGATTGATTGGATTGGAAGTAGCAGAAGAATTAGTAAATGAAAATAAAAAAGTTACTGTTGTTGAAATGTTAGAACAAATTGGTAGAGGAATGGAAGTAGTAGCTTCAAAAATGTTTTTAAAACTCTATGCTCCAAAAATAAATATTCATGTTAAAACAATTGTTAAAGAGATAAAAGGAAAAGAAGTAATTGTAGAAAAAGAAGGTAAAGAACTTTCATTGGGTGAATTTGATACTATTGTTGTTACAGCTGGGACAAAATCTAACAATAAGTTATATGAAGAATTGAGAAAAGAATTTAACAATGTTTATTTAGTCGGAGATGCCAATAAAATTGGACAAATAATGGATGCTACGATTTCAGCATTGGAATTAGCAAAACAGTTATAATCTTGATAATCTTTTAATTTGTAATAATTTAATAAAAAGAGATTTTAATATTTCTAAATTTAGCTATAGTTAATTTATAATTTTATTTTTCTATAATTTATTTATAATTTTTTTAAAATTTATTAATTAAAAATTTAGTTTAAGGACACTTTATGAAATATCAATATACTGAAAAATTTTTATTTGAAATCCCAAAAACTGATCTCCATGTTCATCTTGATGGTTCCCTTAGAATTCCCACTTTAATTGACCTTGCAAAAAAATACAAAGTTGAATTACCTTCTTATACTGAATCTGGTCTTCAAGAATTTGTATTTAAAAAACAATATAAAGATTTAGCTGAATATCTTGAAGGATTTAAGTATACTGTAGCTGTTATGCAAACTGAAGATGCTTTAGAAAGAATAGCTTATGAATTTGCTGAAGATGCTTTTAGTGAAAATGTGTTTTATTTTGAAATAAGATTTGCTCCACAATTACATATAAATTCACAACTTGATTATGAAAGAATCTTACTTGCTGTTAATAGAGGATTAAAAAGGGCAAAAGATAAATTTAATTCAAAAATTGAAGTAAAAAATGGAGAAATCCCTTTCTATAATTATGGTATTATTGTATGTGCTATGCGTATGTTTAATCAATATTATTCTGAATACTACAGAAAACTTTTTGATGTTCATAATTATTCAACTGAAAAAGAGATATTTCGATATGCATCCTTAGAACTAGCAAAAGCAGCTGTTGAAATTAGAAATAAACATAATATTCCTATAGTTGGATTTGATTTAGCAGGTCAGGAAAATGGATACCCTCCTGAAAATCATAAAGATGCTTATGACTATTGTCATAAAAATTTTATGAAAAAAACTGTACATGCTGGTGAAGCTTATGGTCCCGAATCAATTTTTCAAGCAATAACTTATCTTCATGCAGATAGAATCGGACATGGATTCCATCTTTTTCATCCTGAAAAGATTCAGGATCCTGGAATTAAAGATAGAGAAAATTATACAAAAAGTCTTGCAAATTATATAGCTGATAATAGAATAACACTTGAGGTTTGTCTCACAAGTAATCTTCAAACTCATCCAGATGTAAAATCTTTAAAAAATCATACTTTTAAACAGATGATTGAAAATGATATTTCTGTTACCCTTAATACTGATAATAGATTAATGTCTTATACATCAATGACAAATGAACTGAAAATAGCAACTCAAAATTTTGAAATAACTCCAAAAAAATTGAAAGATATTATTGTATATGGTTTTAAGAGAAGTTTCTATCCAGATAATTACAAAACTAAAAGGAAGTATATAAGAACAATTATAAACTATTATGATAAAATTTATAATAAATACTATAATCAAAAAAATAAAAATTAGAAAAATAAAATTTTACAATAGCAAAAATATCAAATAAGAGTATATAAAAGTATTATAAAATAGTTAAAATTAAAATGTTTTAAAAATTTATCTTAATTTAATATAAAGATAATGCTTATAACATAACAACATATATTTTTATTTTTTATAAAACGATAAACTCTGTTATTATTAAAAATTTAAGAAAGTTATATTTTTTAATAAATTAAACAATTTTACTCAATATATAGTTTATAAGGTATATTTTTTATAAAATCTTTAATCCTTGAATTAAATTGTTCATAATTTACAGCAAATAAAGGAGATATTTCAAGAGTAAATTTTTCCTTATTTTTTATATCGTTTTCATAAGTTTTTGTATGATTTGAAATTGTAAAACCGGATTTTATAAACCAATTTAAGAAAAAATTTGAAATACCTTTTTTGCATGTCTCAATTGAATCTTCTCCAGTTTTATTTTTCAAGGGGGCAAATTCAAGTTCTCGAAATGTTTCGTAAAAAAGGGTATTTTTAGCAAGTGGAATGGTATCAAAAATAAATTGTTCAAATTTAATTCCATTAGGGTTTTCAGGAATGATAGTAGTATTTTTTTCTTTATCAAAATATGGAATTTTTTTTCTGGCAATATGAAAAGGTAAAACTAAAGTTCCAGATGATATTTTTTCAATGAAAGACAGATTAAAAATATGAATAGCAATATTTCCATAACCAAATAACAGATTTCTAGATTTATCAACTTTTTTAGCCAACTCATCTGGTAAATCACTATATTCAATAATTCCCGGTTTACCATCAATTTTCCCAGCTACACCAACCTTTTCTTTCCAATCTCTTTTCTTAATTACTTTTGTAGAAACTTCAGATTCCCTTTTGATATGAAGTCCAATAAAAAGTGGATCTGCAATATTTGTTAAAGGATTATCAACTTGAAAATAAGAGATATATTTAATTCTTCTTTTTTTTAAAATTTCAATTAATCCATTTTGTTTTAATGCTGCAATAGTTCCACCATGTCCATCAGGTGCGAAAAATAACTCTGTTTTTGTTTTTAATATCAAATTTCCTTTAAAATCAATTGCAGGTAAACTACCCTGTTTAAAAATAAATACATTATCTTTTTTTAAATTAAAATAATTATTAGATTCTATGTATTCAAATGTTTCATTATAATTTGAATCAGATGTCATTATTAAAAATGTTGGATTAAAATTGTAATATTTTGAGATAGCTAAAATTTTTTCAAAATGGATATTAAAAAGTGTTTTCTTTGTAATGGGTGCAATTGGGAACATACCTTTGGGATGGTTAAACCCTAACCTTGTTCCCTGCCCTCCAGCAACAACTAAAAAAGCAACTTCTTGATTTTCTAATGCATTTTCGCCAATTGATTTCAATTCATCATAGTCAGGACTATTTTGTTCAATATGTTTTATAATCTCAACAGGTTCAATATTCAATTCTTTAGCAGGTTGTTTACTGAAAAAAAATTTATTAACAATATTTTTAAAATAATTTTCTATATTAAATTTGTTAAGACTTTTATTAATAAGTATTTTTTCTTTTTCAGATAACTTATCAATATGTTCAATTAGTTCTAATTGATTAAATTTTTTTAAAATAACAATAATTTCATCTAAAGATTTATCATAATTATAATCAATATTTTTAAAAATTTTCTGCATAAACTAAACCTCATATTTTTTTTATTAGTATAATGATATTTATTTTTTTTCAAATAGATGTTTTTAGATAAACTATTATAAAATTAAAAATAAATTATAAGTTATAATAAATGATAACTTATTTAAAACAAATTCTCTTTTAGTTGCAATTAATTATAACATTTAATAATGCTAGTGGTAATTTTTTCCTTATGTAATGTTTTGTAATTAATGTAAATCAAGTATAATAGCATTAAAAATAGATATTTTCTATTGATCGAATTTCTTTTAGACCATCATTTCCAATTCGTTTTCTGAAATATGCTAAATCACTGGGATCGCAAGGTTTTTTCCATTGGAAAACTTCCATTCCACTAAAAAATTGCCAATATGGATTTTCAATCCATTTAGATACAACTTCTTCATCAGTTAAATTGTACAAGTTTTTTAATAAAATTAATGAAATCATTAACCTGATTGGTTTTGCAGGTCTACCATAATTTTTGTAAAATATCTGAAATTTTAGTTCCAATTCATCCCATGGTAGTTTTTTACTTAATATATATATATAATTTTTAGGATTTAGTTGTTTTTCAAGTTCTGGAAAAAATAGATTATATTTTTCTTTATTTTTATTCTTTTTTATCATAAATAAAATAAATGTGCCTTCTTTTATAACATATAGATTTTTTTCTATTTCACTTGCTAATTTCACAAATAATTTAAATTAGTAGTAAAGATTTTGATAATATTTAAGAAATAAATAAAAGTCTATTTAATTTTTATTTAATTTTTCTATATATTTTTGATGATATTCTTCAGCTTTATAAAATTTTTCTGCTTTTCTTATATCAGTTTTTATCGTATCTTTATAAATATTGTCTGAATTAAGTTTTTTAATATATTCTAAAGCAATTTCTTTTTGATTGTCATTATGATAAAATATGGCCGAAGAATATTGTTCTCCTATATCAAACCCCTGTCGTTTATATTGTGTAGGATCATGTATTTTAAAAAATATCTCTAATAAATTTTCATATGAAATAATATTTCGATTAAATTTTATTTTAACTACTTCTATATATCCAGTTTTCCCAGAACACACAATATCATAAGTAGGATCTTTAATTTTTCCACCCATATACCCTACTTCAGTTTCAATTACACCTTCTATTTGATCAAACTTATATTGTGTGCTCCAGAAACAACCGGCTCCAAAAGTTGCTATTCTAACATTTTCTTTCATAATAATAGATTACAATTTTTTAGTTAATTCTCAAGATCTAATTTTAATGGAGTTTCATTTTTAATATTATCACTTACAGGACATCTTTCTTCAACAATTCTTAACCATTTTTTTAAAGTTTCTTTATCTGCAGTTGTATGAGGTTTGATTTTAACATTAATATATTGATAACCTGTTCTTTCTGTAGAAGGTTTTCCTAAAAATTTATCTGGATTTAATCCACCTTCAATGGATATATCCATTCCTTTAAAATCAAAACCCATTTCTTTTGCTACAATATGACCAACAACATTTAAACATCCTGCTAAAGCCCCAAGTAAATATTCCACTGGATTAGCACCGTGATCTTCTCCACCTAAAATTTCCGGCTCATCAATAACCATTTTAAAATTTCTGGCTGTAACAATAGTTTTTGTTCGACTTTCACTTTTTGCGAAAATTTCAAATTTCATCAGTTTCATAAATTTCTCCTTATAAATATTGTAGTAATTTAATTATTACTACATAAACAATATAACAATAATCAATTTATTTGTCAAATAATTAACAAAAAAAACAATTATTTTTTATCGGATATAATTTAAAATTAATTTGAAAGTTTTAGAATATTATAAAAAGAATAATTTAAAAAGAATTCGGAAGTTAATAATGACTATTTAAAACTGAAAGTAAAATCTAATTAAAGAAAAGTAGCAAAATTATATAAAAATATTTAAGATAAGGAATTTAAAATAAATTATTTTAAATAAAAACAGATAGAAATATAGATCGAAAGATTAATGTGGAAAAATACACAGTATCAGAACGCTATTTGTTGATATTAATTTTTTTATCATTTAGATTAAAAATAGCATTTTTATTAAAAAATTCAGAATAAATAACTATTATTTTATATATATAACTTTTCTATCTTTTCCCTCAGGTCTTTTAATTTCTTCAAGAATGCTATCAATATCAAGTTTTTGTAAACTTTCTTTTATATTGTTAATATTAGAAATAACGCATGCAAATTGTTTTCTCATTCTGACAATATTAGGGCCCATAGCTTTATTAATTAAAACTTTAACACCTAAGGGTTTTAACAGTTTTGAAATAACATTTGCTTTTTCTGGGTCACCATCCCTTTTTTCTTCAAAAGGGATATTATTAACAATTTTGTATAGTTTGTAGTTTTTTTCTTTTGTTGAATAATATTTTTTTTCATCAAATTCAAAAATTAAATATTTATCAGCACTTCCAAAGTGTTCTTTAATAAAATTTTCACCATCGTTTGTTGCACATGCTATAATAATCATATTTACTCCATTAAATTTTTTAATATATGGTATCTGAATATTTTTACTATTTTGTAGTTACAAATTTTATTATAATATATTATATTATAATAGAATATATTAAATTTTATTTTTAAACTATAATGATTCAATTTTTTCTTTTATTTTTTCAATATTATTCCATATGTGCTTACATTTTTCATCTTCAATAATAGTCTTTAAATTTATTTGAGAATCTACTATACATTTATCAAAAGGGATCTTTCCAATTATTTCTATTCCTTTATCTTTTGCGAAATTTTCAATTTCAAGTAATTTTTCTTCATTTATATCATATTTATTTATTACAATACCAGTTTCAATTTTAAAATGTTGTGCAGTTTTTAAAGCTCTTTTCATATCATGAATAGCTGACATAGTAGGTTCAGTAACTATTATTGCATAATTTGCACCAGATAAAGCAGAAGTAACAGGGCAACCAATTCCAGGAGGTCCATCAATTATAACTAAGCTTATGTTTTTTTCTCGTGAAAGTCTATCCGCTTGAATTTTAATCATTGTTACAAGATTTCCAGAATTTTCAGCACCAGGATAAAGTTTTGCATGGATCATATCACCCCATTGAGTCTCAGAAATATACCATTCTCCTACTGTTTGCTGTTCCATTTTTATAGCATTAACAGGGCATGCCAGTTCACATAAAGTACATCCATCGCATAAAAATTCATTAATTTCATATTTATTATTTTTAAAATTAATTGCATCAAATCTACATAACTGTTTGCAGAGACCACATGAAGTACAGATACTATAATCTATACGAGCAATAGATTTCCCCTTAAACAGTTCTTTTTTTATAATTTTTGGTTTAAGTAAAATAAACATATCAGCAGCATCAACATCTGCATCAACAATAATTTTTTTATCTATGAGTTTAGACAAAGAACTGGTAATTGTAGTTTTTCCAGTTCCCCCTTTACCTGAAATTATCACAACCTCTTTTTTTATATTTAATGCTTTCATAATATTCCTTTTTATAATAATAATATATTTTATACTATAATATTTATAAAGTATATCAATTAATTGTATATTTTTTTATATAATTATAAATATTATAAAACTCTTTTCTTATTTCAGGTGATAAATCAAGTATTGATTCTCCTTTAGAATAATTTTTTGCTATATTGATATCAAAAGGTATTTTTCCAATAATATTAAGATCATGTTTTTTAGCAAAGTCCTGACCCAGATCTTTTGCTTTATCAAGTTTATTAATTACTAATGCAAAAGGGATATTTAAATCTTTAACTAATGACAATGTCAATTCTAGATCATTTAATCCAAATGGAGTTGGTTCAGTTACAAGTATAATAAAATCAGCTTTTTCTAATGTTGCAACAACAGGACAACTTGTTCCTGGTGGAGCATCTAAAATAAAATATCTATCCTTTTCTTCAACTGAATCAAGAATTTTATTTATTCCAGATATTAAAGGAACTGCAGAGGGTTCACCAAGATCTAAAATCCCTTCTATAAAATTAAATTTATTATAATTTAAATTTCTATTATTACTTTTAATGTTATAAACATTTTCTTTTGGATTTTCTTTTTGAATTTTTTTTGTTACTCCAAAATTAATTATTCCTTTTCTTGATGGTACTTCTTTTATAGCATCTTTTACTGGACAAACATAAGTACATACACCACAACTATGGCATAACTCTTTAAAAAATATTATCTTTTTTATTGATTTAACTATTGATAAAGCACTATAAATACAAGCATCTGCACATTTGCCACAGTAAGTACATATATCAGGATCAATTTGAGGTATAGGCTCTTCATATACTTTAGTTTCTAATATTTCAGGTTTTAGAAAGATGTGTCCATTTGGTTCCTCAACATCCATATCAATATAAAATGAATCAGGAATAGTTTCAGCTAATGCAGTTGCAACAGTTGTTTTACCAGTGCCACCTTTCCCAGAAGCTATAGCAATTTTCATAATAACTCCTTAAAATCCACCATTATTTCTTCCCATTCCTCGACCAGAACCTCTACCCAAACCTCTTCCCATTCCTCGACCAGAACCTCTACCTAAACCTCTTCCCATTCCTCTTCCAGGTCTTTTATCAAAATCTTCTGATCTATTTGAAAAATTGGATCTACCTGCTAAATAAGGATTTTCGGAGTTAGGTCTTATAGCATTTCTAGGGCAAACATCCATACATATACCACATCTAGTACATATAGAATTGTTAATTTCAGGAAATCCATTTGATTTAACCTGAATTGCTCCTTTAACAGGACATTTATTTACACAAATATTACACTTTACACATTTTGATTCATCTATCCATGGCATTTATCTTCTCCTTTTAAGTAGTATGGTTAAAAATATTAAATTTAGAATATACTTATTAAAATTTTTCAGATTAAATTTGAAAAATAAAAATAAAAATTTAATTATAATCTTTTTTGGTTCATTTTAACTAATTCTTTTTATTATTTAAACTAATTTTATTTATCTTATTTTTTTAGTTTACTTTATTCTAACTTATTTTAACTTATTTTATTTATTTTATTTTTATTGTCTTATTTTTTTTAGTTTTAATTTTGTTTAAATTCTATTAGTTCATTATTGAAATAAGAATCCAATATTTCTTTACAAGTTTCTTTATTTGCAGTATAAAGCTTACAATTACCCTCTTTTAAAATTTCATAAGCATTAGGACCAAAACTTCCAGAAATAACAACATCAATTCCTTCATTTAAAATGTAATTAGCAGCTTTTACACCTACTCCATGTGCCATTTGAACCCATGGATTTTTTTTAGCTTCAATAACTTTTTTTGTATCTCCATCAATTAATAATAAGTAATCAGCTCTTGCAAATCTTTGATCAAATTTCGCTTCTAAATTATCACCTTTAGCAGTGATTAAAATTTTCATATATTCCTCCAATTGTTATTGATAATCGTTATCAATAACAATTTAACAATAAATAAAATAAAAATCAACTATTTTTCAATAACAAACAAATTAGAATAAAAACCTATTTAAATTAAAAATTCGATTATTAATTTTAAAATAGAATTTATTGGAAAAAGAAAATTAATATATTGTCTTGGACCTTATGATAGTCTCTTAATTTTGAAGTATCAGAATTTTATTTTTTTAGAAATTCAAATATTTTCTGAAATTTCATTTAACAAGCTTGAGAACTTAGATGTTTTGAGTTTTTTTAATGCTTTATTTTGAATTTGTCTTACTCTTTCTCGTGTTAAAGATAATAATCTTCCAGTTTCTTCAAGAGTATAAGTTTTATTGCTATGAATACCATATCTTAACTCTAATATAAGTTTTTCTCTAGCTGAAAGTGAAGATAGTGCTTTGTTTAAAATAGTACTAATATGTTCTTTATTGAAAAATTCTGCCTCGTCAGGATAATCTCCTGAAGAAGGTAAGAAATCGCCAACTACTGCAGAAGCTTCTGGACTAATTGGTTCGTCTAAAAAATTTGTTTCATTATTAAGTTGCAAAATTTCGATTAAACGTTTTTTAGTTAAATCAAATTTATCACAAAGAAGTTCAAGAGGAGGTTCTTTTCCATTTTCTTTTTTATAATTGTTGATAAAAAGATTAATTTTTAAAAGAAGATTGTTTAGATAAATAGGAATTCTAATAACTCTTGATTTATCAGAAAGTGCCTTCATAATTGATTGTTTAATCCAGTAAATTGCATAGGTTGAGAATTTATTTCCTTTTTTATAATCGAATTTTTCAACAGCTTCAAGTAATCCAATATTACCCTCATTAATAAGGTCGATTAATGAAATTGCTTTATTTTGATATTTTTTAGCGATTGCAACAACAAGTCGGAGATTTGCTGTTATTATCTGATCTCTAATAGATTGCTCAGCATCTTTAAGAGATTGAATTTTATTGGAAATTTCAGGGATATTGTTTTTTATATCTTTATCTTTTATACTTTCTTCTAATCTATTACGTTCTTTTTCATAATCTCTTAACTGTTTAAATAGTTTGATTTCTTCATCAGGTGTAATCAAGTTGTAATTGTTAATTTGTTTGAAATATATTGAAAATACATCAAAATCACCTTTTTTTTGTTCTTCAAATTTAATTTTTTCTTCTTTTTCCTCGCCATCAATATCAAAATCATCATCAAAGAATTCATCTAATAATGATGATTCTTTATTAATAGATTTAAGATCCATTAATCCTCCTTGAATTAACTTTTACTAATATAATACAATGAAAAATGTGAAAATCCTTTTTGAAAATTATAAAAAATTATTTTATTTTTATAAAATTTCCAATTTTAATAATTTTATTGTTTTGAAAAATTGATATGAAGAGAAGTTTTGAATTTTCAATTGATCCCAGAGGTGATTTTAAGGAAATTTTATCATTTAGATTAACATAAATATTATCAAAACCTGATAAAGTTATAAAATAATTGTCTTTACTAATTATTAATGAAAGACCATAACCTCTAATTTCTCCAATAAATTTTATGTTCCCTTCTTCTAAAGGAGAAAATGCTAAATTTGAATTTATGAAATCATATTCTAAAATATTTTCAGTTTTTAAATTTAATTTAAATTTTTCAGAAAGGTTATAAAAATTTAGAGAATTCATTTTTATATATATTTTTTGGCCAGGTTTTATGTAATTAGGATTTTTAATATTATTTAATTTTTTTATTTCATCAATTGTTGTATTAAATTTTTTACATATAGAATAGAGTGTATCCCCTTTTTTTACTGTATACTTTTTATTGGATTTTAAAGAAAAAAGTAATGAAGGTTTATAATCTGGAATAATTAAATTATCGGGGATTTTATTTTTAATTTGTTTAATTTGTGTATTGTCTGATTTATAAATATTTACAGAATTTGAATCAGAATTAGTTGTTTCAATTTTATTGTTATATTCCTCATAACCAGAATTATTATCTTGATTTTTTTCATTATTATATGTTTTCCTGTTACCATAAACATAATAACTCTCTGTTGAACAAGAAAAATAAAATAGAGGTAAGATAATTAATAAAAAAACAACAAATTTTAAATTTTTCCTAATCATTACTTATTAAAAATCGGAAACTTATCTTTTAAAATTTAGAATTATTGGCATTATATAGTTTTGATTATAATTAAAATTCTAATAAACAATTTTTCCAATATTTCATATATTAATGTTTAATTATTAAAATAAAATTTTATGAATGAATTAACAAGTATAATTAAATAATATTAATTTTACTAAAATTTTATACTAAAATTATCATAAGAAAAATTTTCAATAGGTTTTTGAGATTTAATTTTTATTTCTTCAACTTGAGAATATCCATTACCAATTTTGATATATTTTATTAATTCTTTTATTTTTTCTAAATCTCCTTCAGCAACAACTGAAACAGTTCCATCAATTTCATTTTTTACAAATCCAAGAATACCTAGTTTTTTTGCTATTCTTTCAACATACCATCTAAATCCTACTCCTTGAACTATTCCAGATACTTTTAATTCATAATGATGCATACATTGCTCCATAAATTATTTAAAGTTTTTCAGCAGCTAAAGCAGCTAAAGCTGATCTTTCGCTTTTTCCTAAAAGAATAGAACCAACAATTTCTGAAAATTTCAATCTATCTACAACATAAGAAAGTCCATTAGAATTTTCATCCAGATATGGATTATCAATCTGGTTTGGATCTCCTGTTAAAACAATTTTAGTGTTTTCCCCTGCTCTTGAAATTATTGTTTTAACTTCAAGAGGGGTAAGATTTTGAGCTTCATCAATAATTAGAAATTGATTTGGAATACTTCTTCCTCTTATATAGGTTAATGCTTCAATTTCCAATAAGTTTTGGGCAACCAATGATTTAATCATTTCTCTTGGTTTTTTCTTATCTTTAGATTCAATTTTTGAGAAAATTAATTCTAAATTATCAAAAATTGGTTGCATCCAATAAGCTAGTTTTTCATCCTTTGAACCAGGAAGATAACCTATATCTTTACCCATAGGAATTACAGGTCTGGCAACAAGAAGTCTTTCATATTTTTGTTCTTCCAGAACAAGTTTTAAAGCTGCAGCTAGAGCAATCAATGTTTTACCTGTTCCTGCCATTCCAATTAAGTTAACCAATTTTATATTTTCATCTAATAATAAATTAAAACTAAATACCTGTTCAAGATTTAATGGATAAATACCCATGCAATTAATCTTATTTGAAATAAGTTTGATCTTTTTATTTTTAAAATCATATTTCCCTAGAGCTGTATGTTTTTCATTTTTTTCATCAATTAAGAGAAAGCAATGGTTAGGAAAATATTCCCCTTGAATTTCAATCTCTTTATTTTTGTAAAGTTCATCTATTTTGCTTGAATTTACTGTAATGTTAGAATAACCTTTATATATCTTTTCATATTCAGTTTTTTGTTTCTCATAATCAATAGCTTTTAGACCTAAAGCATCAGCTTTAATTCTTGCATTTATATCTTTTGAAACAAAAAATATATCAGCATCTGGTTCAATATCTTTGAAATATAAAGCACATGAAATAATAATATCATCAGGAACTCTTTTATCTAAGACTACAGGAAAATGTTTTGTAATATTAAAAGATACAATTAATTCTCCACCATATTTATTTGAAACTCCTTCATCTAATTTTCCTTTTTTTCTATATTGATCAAGTATTCTTGCAGCTTCTCTTGCATTTTTACCAACTTCAGTTCTATCCTTTTTAAATTTATCAAGCTCTTCTAAAACTTTTATTGGAATAACAACTGTATCTTCTCTAAAAGAATGAATTGAATTTGGGTTATGGAGAAGTACATTGGTATCTAATACAAAAATTTTTTTTTGTTTTTTGTTTTCCTGTTTTTTTGTATTTGACATATTAACTCCTAATGATAAAATTGTTTGATTTTTACATCATAATAATAATAAAAGTAATCAAAAAAAAATCAATAACGATAAAAATATTAAGTAAACTAAATTAAATAAATAAATGAAATGTTTCAAAAAAAATGAATGTATTTAAATAAACTAAACTAAATTAAAGTAAATATATAATCAAATAAGTCCATTCAAATAAAATAAAAGTATTAACATAAATTAAGTTATGAGTATTAATAAAAAAAAGAGGTTGCCCCCAATCTATGAGACAACCTCTTATAATTTAAAATTAAAAACTAAAATTTAATCTTCTTTTTTAATAGCTTCAACTGGACAGGAACTAATAATTTCATCGATATCAGCTGAAGAAAAATCAGCTCCATCAACTACATATGCTTTACCTTCATCATTCAATTCAAAAATATCTGGAGCCATAGAATTACAAACACCACAACCAATACAAAGATCTTGTTCTACCCAAACTTTCATTTCATCCTCCTACTATTAAGTTAATTAATATTTATACCTTTTATTTTTTTTTTCCATAATAAAATTAAGAATTTTTAATTTTATATAAAAATTTTTGTTTTTTTAAAAAATTAAAATTATGATAAAAACAAAAATAATATTTATGGTTCAATTTCAAAATGTGTGGATAAAAAAAATTTTAAGTTTTTTTTAACAAAATATATACATTAAAAAAAAATTAAAAATACTATTAAACCGATTGAATATGTTTTTATTAAGTGAATATAAAAATTTAAAAATATTTGTAAAAAAGATATACCCAATATCTAATAATAAAGTAACAAGGTTTAAATAATATAATAAAAAAATTAATGAAAACAATAATAAAAGCATAATTAAAAAAAGATAAAGTTTTAAAGATAATGATTAGGTTATGTTAAAAATATAACAAATTACAAGTGGCTTAGAATAATTACCCATACATTATGAAAGAGAACCATATTTATTTTCAAAAGATAAATAGTTTTAATCTTTATATTTTTTATAAATATGCTATTTTAAATAAAATATTTCAGGATTTGAAATGGAACCTTTTGATAAAAGATATATTGATAAAATTCAGATGTTGTTTAACGAGCTTAGTAAAGCAATTATTGGACAGAAAGAAGTAATTAAAAAGATTTTTATTGCATTTTTAGCAGATGGTCATGTTTTACTTGAAGGTGTACCAGGGTTAGCTAAAACTCAGATTTTAAAAGCTTTTTCTAAACTTATAAATTGTTCATTTAAAAGGATTCAATTTACACCAGATTTACTTCCTTCAGATATTGTAGGTACAATGATTTATAATCCAAAAACAATGACTTTTAACCCTTCTATGGGTCCAATTTTTAATAATATTATATTAGCTGATGAGATCAATAGAGCTCCATCTAAAGTTCAATCTGCTTTATTACAGGGTATGGCTGAATATGAAGTTAATCTTGGTGGAGTTAATTATAAATTGCCTGAACCATTTTATGTTTTAGCAACTCAGAATCCAATTGAACAGGAAGGTACATATCCTTTACCAGAAGCACAACTGGATAGATTTATGTTTAAAATTTTGATTTCATACCCAGATGAAGAAGAAGAATTTAAAATACTTAATATTATAGATAATTACAATGAATTAGATCTTAAACCAATTTTTACCTTAGATGAATTAAATGAGTTTAAAGAAAAAGTAAAAGAAGTATATATTGATGATAAATTAAAAAAATATATTACAGAAATTGTATTTTCAACTAGATATCCTGATAACTATAATTTATCTCATATTTCCAATTATTTACAGTGGGGAGCTTCACCAAGAGCTACTATTTTTATATATCAATCTTCAAAAGCTACTGCTTTCATTAATGGTAGAAATTATGTATTACCAGAAGATATAAAATTTGTTGTGAATGATGTTTTAAGGCATAGAATAATATTAAGTTATGAAGCTATTGCTGACAATATTACAACTGACTATGTGATTGATGAAATATTGCAAAACAGAATTGTTCCATAAAATTTAATATATAAAGATTATGAAAAAAAAACAAAATATAATTAATAGAGAAAAACTTTTTAAAGATGTATTGATAAATCTTAATACTATTTCAAAGCAGGACTTTATTGGTAATTTTAAGTCGGTATTCAAAGGAGAAGGTATTGAATTCCTTGAAAATCGAGATTATAATTTTGGTGATTCCAATAAAAATATTAACTGGGCTTTAACAGCAAGATATGGCAAATTGTTTACTAAAGTTTTTCATGAGGAAAGAAATAAAGTTAATATTGTACTTCTTGATTATTCTCCTTCTATTTTTTTTGCCACAACAATAAAATCAAAATATGAAATTATGACTGAAATAGCATTAATATTACTTTATTCTTCTATGCAGATTCAGGATCAATTTGCTTTTATTATATTTTCAAATAGAATATTAAAATTTTTTCCTATAAATAAAGGACAAAAACATTTTTTCACTATTTTTAATTATTTAAAAAGGTATAAATTTATGGATGCTGAATATACAAATTATAAAGATACTTTTCAATTTACATATAAATATCTGAAAAAGCAATCAAATATTTTTATCATCTCAGATTTTATAAATTTTGATGCACAGGAAGAATTAAAAATATTAAATTCAAAACATAATGTAATTGGTTTTTCTATTAATGACCCTTTTGAATTAGCTAATCAAAATTTAAAAAGCTATTATATTAATATTGAGTCAAAAAAATCAGTGAAAGTCCCTGAAACAAACTTCTTTTTAGAGGAAATAAGAAAGATCTTTCTAAAGTCAAATTCTGATTTTTTAACAATTCCTACAAATGGAAAATATTTATCAATAATTAAAAAATATTTTAAAAACAAGAATAATAAATATTAAATATATAAAAAAGTTATAAATTAGTATAACTTAAATTATAAAATATGAAAAATTTATTAAAATTTAATAAAAAATTTTACTTTTTTTTATTTCTTGCCATAATTTTGAGTTTATTCCCTTTTTCAGATTATTTCGTTTTATTTGCAAAGAGTAATGAGACAGATGATTTAATAATTGATATTAAAATTAAAGAAAAAAGTTATTTTATTGGAGATGTTATTCATCTGTATCTTTATACTAAAGAACAACCAACAAAAATATATTCAAATGATGAAAATATTTTTATAAAAAATTACAATACATCAAAAAAAAAGAAATTTTATTTATCAATAATTGATATTCAATGTTTTACTCTTGGAACCATAAATTTAAATAATATAAAAATTTTATTTGGATCTAATATTTGTGATTTAGGAAATGCAAATATAAAAATAGTTTCATTTATGGATAAATATAATCTCTCTTTTAAATTTCCAGATAAATTAAAAATAGGAAATGTAGCTTTTTTAAATTTAATTTTTATTTTATCCGGTTTATTTATTATAATAATATTAATAATAATTATAATAAAGCATTCTAAAGAAATAGTTTTTTTATTATCCAATAAGAATAAACATTTAAATGATGTTATCAAATATATAAATAATTTAAAAAAGATAAATAATGTTAAATTAAAAGAGAAATACTATTATTTGTCTGAAGTTTTAAAAAATTATCCTTTAAAATTAGATTATACTTCACAAATCTTATTTGATAAAGTGAAATATGAGCTTAAGAATGATGAATTAGTATCAAACTATGATTTTTATAATTCTAAATTTAATGAAATTGCAGATGATATTATTATTAAATTAAAAGAGTTAGAAAAAGTAAAAAAATGAACTTAATTTTTACAAAACCTTTATTATTTTTGCTCTTTATCCCTCTTATTTATATTTATTATATCTATTTTATCAAAATTGGTAATTATGAGGGAATATTTTTAAGTATACAGGATAAAAAAAGGATTAATTTGTTTAAGATGATTTATAGTAATTTACATTATTTAT
This sequence comes from Exilispira thermophila, assembly GCF_055389015.1. NCBI lineage: Bacteria > Pseudomonadati > Spirochaetota > Spirochaetia > Spirochaetales > Exilispira > Exilispira thermophila. Next base: position 774,772 of record NZ_AP042476.1, read on the forward strand.
TTTTATTCTTTTCTATTTCTTTTATGATAATATCCTTAGCCAGACCTCAAAAAATAGAATCAATAATACCAACTCAAAAAAATGGAAGAGCATTTATATTTTGTTTAGATATTTCAAGTTCAATGAAAGCGATAGAAGAAGATGGTAAGTCCAGATTAAGCATAGCTAAAGAAGAAATAATTAATTTTATAAAACAAAGACCTTATGATTTATATGGACTTGTATTATTTGCTAAATATCCATTCACCTATGTTCCTTTAACAATTGACAATAAATTTTTAATGGAAAAATTAAAAGAAGTTGAACCTCTAATTATTGAGGATGGATCATCAGTTGGGCTTGGTCTTGAATCAGCAGTAGCACAACTTAAAAATTTTCAAGGAGCAGGTAAAAGTATAATACTGTTATCAGATGGTGTAGATAGTTCTGATAATTTTTCTCCCATTACTGCAGCCAAAGAAGCAAAAGAAAATGATATAAGAATTTACTCTATTATTCCCGGGAATAATAAAAATGTTTTATTTCCTTTTAGAAATTCTAAAGGTGAACTGGAATTAAGAAAGATTGACCTTCCTATAAATATTGAAATACTAAAGAATATTTCAAAGATAACTGGAGTAAATAATGTTTTTTACGCTAAAGATAAGTTAGATATCAAAGAATCTTTTAATGTTATAAATAGAAATGAACCTGTAACATATAGAGTTAATGTTTATAGACAATATATTGATGTGTATAAAACATATCTTTTCTATTCATTTTTATTTTTTTCTTTGTTCTTAGTTTTATTTCTTTTTAATTTAAAAATTGAGTTCTAATTTAAAAAAAAATTAATGAAAATAATATAATAGATGGATACAAAATGGAAACTGCATACAAAGTGTAAAATAAAGAATTAGATTAAAAAATTTGTGAAATAATAAAATGAAAGTAAATAAAATAGCAATATAAGTATTAATGTGATTATACCAATAATAATTTATTAATAAAAAAAATATAGGATAAACAAGATATTTGTAATAATAAAATGAATCAAAGCTAACTATATATATAAATTAAAAAAAGATAGTATAAATAATTTAAAAAGTGTTATATAAAGATAGATAAAATTTAAATATTAATTTAATAATAAAAACAAAAAATTAAAAAGATCAAAATGAAAAATACATTAACAATATTATTATTTCTTCTAAATTTTTTTATTATATTTTTGGTATTATACAAACATAATATTATTAGAAAAAAAATATTTAAAAATAAAAATATTTTTTTAAAACAAAAGATGAGTAAATTTAACAAAAGATTGATTATCCTGGTTTTAATAAATATTTTATTTTTTTTAAGTTTTAAAGATATAATTATTGGTTATAAAAAAAGTAAGGTTAATGTACAAAACAAATATGGAGTTATTCTTTTAGATAATTCAACTTCAATGCTCGCTAATGATGTAAATCCATCAAGATTTGAAATTAGTAAAATTTACTCACAAATTTTAATAGATAATTTAAAAAACATAAATTATGCTTTAATTTTATTTTCATCTTTTCCAATTTTACAGGTTCCTTTTACAGGTGATCTTAACTATTTAAAATTTATTATTCAAAATTTATATATCCCGGATAATAATTACAAATCATCAAAATTATTAAATTCTTTAAAACAAGCAGTAATTCTTTTAAATCGATTACCTGATTCGGAAAAATTCATTTTTGTTTTTTCTGATATGGAATTTTTTGATCAAATAAATGAACAAACTATTAATAATATTGATTTAAGAAATATAAAGTTGTATTTTTTTGTAACAGGAACTGAAGAAGGAGGAAAAATACCTATTTCAAAAGGATTTTTAAAAGATAATAAAGGGAAAGATGTTATAACTTATGCAACTAAGAATAAAATAGAAATTTTTAAAAAAATTACTCAAACCAATATTTATACTATCAGTGGATTACAAAATGAATATATGGACCAGATTAAAAAAGATATTCTTAAAAGAGAGAAAGAAACTTTTTATATTTATACGCCAAATAACATATTTTATATTTTTCTTTTAATTATATATCTATTTATATTATTTTATTTTGTAGATTATTCAAAAATATTTAAAATAGATATTACAAGTGAGTTTTATTATTATGTTGATAAAAAAAATAAAAAATAAAAATTTTCTTATTTTTGCTTTATTTTTGATAATAGTTATTTCATTAATTTTTTTAAATTATATTACTCAGACTATAAATGGAATTAAAATAATTTATTATTTTAATAAAAATCGATTAGATCTTTCTTTATTTTATTTAAATAAAGCAAATGAAGATTTTTTCTTTTTTATAAATCAAAAACAAGATCTCTTAATTGATAAATTATTAATCTACCTTTTAATTAAAGATTACAAAGATGCAAAAAACATAATTGATATTATCTCTTTAAAAATTTCTTTATTAGATAAAGATCTGCAAATTAGTTATTTTTTATATAAAGGATTATATTATATGGCATTGCAAGATAATAAAGAAGCATTAGAAATATTTAAAAAAGTTTTAAAATTAGATCCTGATAATAAAAATGCCAAAATTTATATTGAAACTTTATTTAAAATAAAGAACAATAGCAATCTAAATTCAACAAATAAAAACGATAATGATGCAGAAAAGAAAATTAAAAATCTTATTATAGAAAAAATAATAAATTCAAGTGAAATTAAAGGATTTCAGAATTATAAAAATTATATAAATAAGAAAAATAGAAATGAAGATAAAAACTATTGGTAAAACTATTTTAAAATTATTTTTATTTATTTCATTTATCTTTATCCCATTTACAAATAATATATATGCTGCTAATATCAAAACTAATATTAATTTTAATCCTGATTTTATTCAGATAGGAGATGAATTTAATTTAATAATAACTTTATCATCTTTTCAGGAAAAACTAACTTTAAATAATATTCCTGATCTTAAAAGAATAATAACTTCTGATAAAATAAGTTTTGAAACTGATAAACCAGAAATTTTAAAAAGTAATACTTTCATATATACAGGAATTATAATTTCTAAAAAATATACATTAAGAATAGTTTATAAACTAAAAGCTTTAAAAAGTGGAAAAATTGATTTACCTTCTTTAAATTTAAAAGTTAATGGAGAACCTATAATAATTAAAAGTATACCTTTAATAATATCTGATAAAATTCAAAAAAAAGCTCAAATTTTAAATTCTTTTATAAATATTGAAAAAACTGGAGATAAATTTTATCCAGGGGAAACAATTGTTATAAAATATTATTTATATTCAATACACAATATAACTGAATACAAAATAAATAATATAAAGATTCCTGATTCTTTATTTGTTAAATATAATATTTTGGATAATAAAATAGAGCAACTTTTTATTGAAGAACATATATATAATAAGATTAATATTTTAAATTTAAAAATTACAACGAATAAACCGGGAATTTATAAAATTCCAGAAATAGAAGTTATTGCAAAAATTAAAACTACTCAGGGAATAAAAACAAGTTTCAATGAAATTAGTATAAAAAGTGACCCGGTAATATTTGAATATACAAAATTTCCTGAAATCCAACCTGATAATTTTATCGGTTTAGTTGGGAATTACAAATTCAATTATAGGTATGATATTTTAGAAAATAAAAATAGTGGTTTTATTAAAATTAATTTCAAAATATCTGGTGAAGGGAATTTAAATAATTTACTATTGAATAATATTCTTTATTCAAATTCATACTTCGATATTATAGGACCAAATCGTATATTAAATAAAGATTCTGTAGAATTTATTTATTTTGCAATTCCAAAATACAGTGGCAAAATATTATTGCCTGCAATTGAATTTTATTACTTTAATACACAAACAAATAAATTTGAAAAAGTTTTTATTCCAGAAGAACAAGTTTATATAAAAAAAAGGGTTGAAAAAAAAATAGAAAAAAAGGAAACAAATTTTAACTTCAATCCTATTTCAATTGTAAAAAATATTAAAATTTATAAATTTAATTATTTAATTTTAGAGTTATTTATTTTAAGTTTTATTCCATTAATTTTAATTCCTCTTTATTTTCTTTTCAACTCGCTTATTATTAAATCAAAAATAAAATCACGAAAAAAAATATATTTTAGATCTTATTATGGTTTATGGCTGATTTTTATAGATAAGCTGGAAAGAGAGTATAATATTAGTTTTAGTGGTGTTACTGATGATGAATTTTTTACTAAATTAAAAAAGATATATAAACCTAAAGAAATAGAATTTCTTAAAAAAGTTAAAGGCAATTTAAATGCTATATTTAATAGAGAAAAAAATAGTATTAATTATAAAATATTGAAAAAGTTTAAAAGATGGTCAAAAAGAATTATAAAAAATTAATAATTTATTTCTTCTGTTTATTGATTTTCTCAATTTATCTATATGCTGATAATTTTCAAACGGATATTGAACAACTTACAAATGTTGCAAATTCAAAATATTATAAAGAAAACATTAAGATATTATCTACTCTGGAAAAAAAAGGTTATAAAAATTATCAGATATATCTTTTATTAGCTTATAACTATATTCAAATAGGGGAAAAAGGTACAAGTTTAGTTTATCTTAGAAAGGGACTCTATTTTAACAAAAAAAACAAACTAATTTTAGACTATATTAAACAATTAGAACCAATTTATTATGATGATATTGTATATTTTCCATTTTTTGTTAATTTTTCCCCTTTTGTTTATATTTTATTACTTTTTGGATTAAATATTATAATATTTGTCTTAGTTATATTAAAAAAGAAAAAATCAGCAAAATTTTTTATAATGATTTCAATTTTAATTTTTTTTCTATTAGGAATTAATTTTATTTATCCTTATTTAGACAAATCAGCTTTTACTATAAATCAAACTTATATTTATAAATATCCAACACTAAATTCCCCTACATTAACAAATGTTAAATCAGCTATTCCTTTGAAAATAAAACTTGTTGGAAGAAAATTTAATTATGTTATTCTCACAAATGGAATGGAAGGTTGGATTTTAAAAAAGGATATTAAAAAAGTTTTTTATGATAAGTGAAAATAAGAGTTTAAAAGAAATTGTAAAATATTTATTCAAAGAAAAGAAATTTTTAATTGTTCTTCTTGTTTTTTCTATATTTTCATTAGCATTTATTACTTATGAGTTTGTTGTTATTTTTAATAAACAAAGAGATTTTATTGAGAACAAGTTAGTTGAAGACTACCAAAATATTTTAAATACAAATTATTCTGAAATGGTAAAAAAATTAAACACTTTTGAAAAAAGTATTCCAAAAAATTTTTTTAATATTCTAATTTATGAAAATTTATCTTCACATTTAAAAAATTATCCATTTGTAAATTACTTGATCATTTTACCAGATTTAAAACAGTTTCAATTTATGAGTAGAGATGATATTAATATAGAAAAAAATATGAAAGAATATGATATCTATGAATTTGCACTAAAAGCATTTGAAAATGGAAAATTTGATCTTTCAATTTCTTATCTTTTATTACTTTTGAATAACAAAGATAAGTATCCTTTTATTACTCTAAAATCATATCTTTTGCTAATAATGGATTACTATTCTAGTGGCAAGTTAGAGACAGCTAAATATTATACTAAAGAAGCAATATTTTATATTTATAATAAAAAAGTTATTTCACATGATTTTTTGCATCTTTTAGAGTGGTTGTTTAATTTAGAACTTTCACCTTCTGTTAAAAAAATGATTGCTTTACAATTATTAACTGTTAAGTATCTTTATTTTCCAGATTACCAATTTTCTACCAGCATCAATTTTTATATTAATCTCTATTTTTATAAAGAAAAAAGATTTTTAGCATCAAAAGATTTTCCCTCAAAACTATTAAGTTATGTTGATTATAAAACTTCTAATATGATATTTATTGATTGGCTTGATAAAAAAAATTTCCTTTTTGAAAAAAAAATTGAATTTTATTCTACCAATTTCTATTTAATATATTCAATAGATTTATTTAAAATTATTAATAGATTAAATGAAGATAAAAATTCTTATTATTATTTTAATTTGGGCGTGAATAATTTAGATGTTCTTGAAAATAAAGCAAATTATTCACTTTTTAATAAACTTCAATTGCCTTTTTCTTATGGATCAAAACTATATCTAGAATTTTTTATTGAAAATACGAAGCTTGTTGAATATATAGCTAAATCTCAATACATTTATTGGACCTCTGGATTTATTCTTGTTGTTTTAATAATTTTAACAACAATAATAATTCTAACATATGTTTTAATTAAAGAGTTTCAATTAAATCAATTAAAATCTGATTTTATTTCAATTGTATCACATGAATTAAAAACGCCAATAACAACAATTCAACTTGTAATTGAGACTTTGCTCAGAAATTATGATAATGTTCCTGAAGAGAAAAAAATATCATATTTAAATAAGATATTTGGTGAAACGGAAAGGTTATTATATTTAATAAATAATCTTCTAACATTTTCTAGAAATGAAAAAAAGAAAATTGTTTATAATTTTCAACCTGTAAATATTAATGAATTAATAATGGAAGTTGTGGAATTTTTTAAAATAACGAAAAAAAATGTTAATTTTGTTCTTGATTTTTCTGAAAATGATATAATTATTAATATTGATAAAGGAGCTTTTAAACAAGTTATATATAATATTTTAGATAACTCTTATAAATATTCTGGTGATGAGAAAATTATTTCTATTAGCCTGGAAAAAAGTAAAAATAAACTCAGCATGGTTTTTAAAGATAATGGTTTTGGTATGAGCTCTGAAGAATTAAAATTTGTATTTGAAAAATTTTTTAGAGGTAATGAAACTCAAGCGATACCTGGTACAGGTCTGGGGTTAACTTTAATTAAAAACATTGTTGAATCACATGGTGGTAAAATAACAATTGATTCAAAAAAAGGAAAAGGAACTCAAATAACTATTAATTTACCAATAAATATTTAGTATCATGGAGGTAACATGAAAAAGAAAAAGATATTAATAATTGAAGATGAAGCTAATATTCGAGAATTATTAAAAGATAATCTTGAATATGAAGGATTTTCTATTCTGGAATCTGAAAATGGTGAAGAAGGCCTGGATATAGCAATAAGAGAAAAACCAGACCTTATTATTCTGGATTTAATGCTACCGAAAATGCATGGTTTTGATTTTTTGAAAACTTTTAGAAAAAATGATAGAATTACACCTATTATAATTGTATCTGCAAAATCTGAAGAGATTGATAAAATAAAAGGACTTGATTTAGGTGCTGATGACTATATTACTAAACCATTTCAAATTAGAGAATTATTATCAAGAATTAAAGCTGTTTTAAGAAGAATTGACAAAACTACAGAATCGATGAAAGAATTTAAATTTGCAGATTTTACTGCTGATTTTGAAAAAGGGATTTTATATAAAGGTAATAAAAAATTAGATGTTTCATATTATGAATTTGAAATTTTAAAATATTTAATTTTAAATAAAAATAGACCAGTTACAAGGGAAGAGATAATAGAATCTATCTGGAAAGCTGAAGGTGCAATATCTCCAAGAAACATAGATACTCATATTGTTTCATTAAGAAAAATTATTGAAGATGATCCTGCTAATCCTAAATACATAAAAACAGTATTTAGAATTGGTTATAAATTTGAAATTTAAAAATTATCAAAAATTTGTTCTTTTGATATATTTTCTATTTCTTCAATTTTTTTATTTTCTTGCTGTAATGTTAAAATAAATGCTTTATCTATAACTTTTAAAATATTATCTTTTTGTAATATCATTAATGTTTTTGAATCTTCCCAGAAAAATCTAAAATTATCTATTTTTTGTGGTTCACCATATTTTGAAGATAAATTTTTTAATTTTTCATAAACAGATATTTTTTTGGGATTATAGTAAAAAGTAAACATTGAAAGTTTTTCTTTATAAAAATAAAACAATATTTTTAAAATATAGGGTTTTGCTGAAGCTTTAAAGATATTTTTATCCTGCTCTCCTAAAGTTAATGGAATTTCCCCTTCATAATATAAATAATTAGAATTTGAAATTGTCTCTTTAAAAGAGTTAATATCCATTCCTAATTTAAAATCTTTATATTCTCTTGGTATAAAATCTTTTGTAGTTTCAGTTTTATTATTATTGTTATTATTGTTTGAGTTATTGTTGTTTGTTTGTTGTGAAAATATATTAATTGAAAAGAAAAATATAATTAAAATAAGTAGAAAATATTTTTTTAAACTTTTTTTATACATAAATTTTATTCAATTTAAATTATTAATTTTATTATTATTTAATTTAACATGTAATTGTCATCAATCAATCAAAATCACAATGTATAATAAATTATAACTATAAATAAAACAAAATATAATAAATAATACAATTTAATTATCTTGTTTATTTGATAGTAGCTTTTTATTTATTATCTATTTTTATATTTTTGCATTTCTGAATTATTTAATTTTAACTCTAACAATTTATAAGCAATAACTGAAAACGCATTTGCAACATTTATAGAATTTTTATTACCTACCATTGGAATATTAATAAAAATATCAATAAGAGAAATTAAGTCATCTGATATTCCAAATTCTTCATTTCCAACTATAATTAAATTTTTATTCTTAAAATAATTTATTTTAATATTATTAATGGAAATAGAATTTTCAAAAGTTTCCAATCCTACAATGCAATCCCAATATTTTTCTTCTTTTAATTTTAAAAACTCTTTATATGTTATACTTTTTATCTCTATAAAATTTTCGGCTAATTTTGAAGTTTTAAAAACTTTTTTAAAACTTACATTAGAAGAAATACCATATAACCAGATTTTATTAAAACCAAAAGATTCAGCACTTCTAATTATGCTTCCAATATTAAATGGAGAACGAATATCTGCACATAAAACTTCAAAAGTATAATTTTCTTTAACTTTATTTATGGTAGAAGAATTTAATAATTCAACCTTGTTAAATAAATTTTTATTTATCCTATCAAAATCATTTTTAAAATTTTCAATATTTGCAATATCTTTTAATTTATAAATAAATTTTTGGAATTGCTCGATATATAGATCTTTTTGATTTACAATTTTATTTAAAAACTCCTGTTTTAACAATACTTTATTATTTATGTTAAGATTTACAACTTTATTTGATGATTCAATTTTTGAATTATTTATATTACTATTAATTAATTTTTCAAAAGTTTTAAAGGTTTTTGTTTTTAAAAAATAATCTACTGAATCTTTAAATTTAGGATGATTTAAATTAATAAAATTAACATAATTAGTTAATTTAATAAATTCATTTTCCAGATTTAAAATATTATTATTTATTATGTGATATCTATTATTAATTTGATTAATATTTTTGCTATTGTTTTTTTTATTATTCTGGCTATTAGTTAAACTATAATTTAAATTATTGTTTATTAAAATAATATCTTTATAAATTTTTTTTATAATAAATTGGATTTTCTGGATAATAAATATAGTTTTTTCAATTTTCTTTTTAACAGAGAGTTTTTTAAATTCATCAATTGCCATTTTTTTTAATATACCTTTTAGTATTTACTTTGAATGGGATAACTTTTAAAAAATTTTTAAAATTATCCTTTAATTTTGATTTTATTATTAACCTATTTTGAAAATTAGAAAAATCAATAAGACTATCAGGATTAATTTTTGATATAATTAGATTTTCAATATCTTTTGTAAATTTATCTTTATTTTCAACTGTTTTAATTTTATATATAACTTCAAAATTAGTATCTTTTTTAAATTTTTTAAAATTATTGCATTTTTCAAATTTATTAACACTAAAACCAAATGGTGCTATTTTGTTTATAAGCAAAATAAGGTTTTTAAAATCTATGATTTCATCATTAGTTTCAAAATAGAAAATATCGTTAAAAGTTTCAACAAAAATTGAATTTGGAGAATAAAAAGAAAATTTTGGAGAAGGATTATACCCTTCTGAATAAATAAAATCAAAACCAATTATTTTAAAAAATTTCATAACAAAATTGTAAAAATCTATGTGTCCTACAAATTGCATTAATGAAAATTTATTAAAGTAAACTATATAACCATTATTGTGATTGTTAATATTATCTTTTGTATATTTATTTTTAATAAGGTATTGAATGCCAACTCTATTATCTTTCAAAGAATTTAAAAGTTTTTGGATTTCTTCATAAGTTTCATTAGAATAAATAATATTTTTAATTTTTTTATTACAAATTCCACAAAAATAACAATTTCCAGAAACACAATTTTGAGTTAATTCCCCTTTTTTATATTTTTCCATTTCTTTATCAAAAAAATCATTTGTGTAGCCTGCATCTATAAATGTAAGATCAGGTTTTTTATAATTATCTTTATTATCTAAAATATTTTCCCAGAAATTATTGTTAAAATGTTCATGCCACCCTTCTCTCTTTATTCCATGTTTAAATGCATCAAGTAAAAATTTTGAAGAGTTTTCATCGTTAATTGAGAAAAAATATTCAAAATTAGCTTGAATTGGTTCAACATATTTAATGTTAATCTTATTTCTTCTAAAAGATGATTTTATTTTCCTAATCCTTTCAAGATAAACATTTCCTGGTAATTGGGGAGAATTTTCAAAAACAGTAAATGATTTGGGAATTAATAATGCTATTGATACATTGTAACTTAATTGGGGAAAGTTGTTTATAACTGTTTTAAGAAAATCTATAATTCTGTTTTCTTCATCTTTTACATCTGGAAATCCTATAATAAAATAAAATTTTACATGTCTCCATCCCTGTTTTACCAATTCTTCAAGAATATTGTAAAATTTAGGTTCATCAAAATATTTGTTGATTTTATTTCTTAATTCCTGATCTCCAGCTTCAATTGCAAAAGTTAAACTTGGTTTCCTGACATAAGATAGTTTTTTTAAATAATCTATATTAAATGAATAAACTCTTAATGAAGGTAAGGAAATAGATATATGTTTTTTTGATAAATATTCGGATAAAGTATCAATTAACAATTTAATTTGTGAATAATCAGCAACCGATAGTGAAGTAAAATTTATTTCATCATAACCTGTATTTTGTAAAAGATTATGCATAATTTTTATAATTGTTTTTAAAGATCTTTCTCTATAAGGTCTATAATAAAATCCAGCCTGACAAAATCTACAACCATTATTACACCCTCTTGCAATTTCAATAACTGGTCTATCTTGAATAGTTTTTACAAATGGGATCATATCTTTTTTATGATAAAATGTTTTATCAAGATCAGAAACAACAGCTTTTTTAACTCTATATTTTCCTTTTTTTGGATACCAGATCCCTTCAATTCCAGATAATTTTTCCAGTCTTTTTTCTCTGGGAATGTTTTTTTCAATTAATTTTTTATCAATATTAATAATTTCAATAATTTTTTCTTCAGCTTCTCCTATAAAAATAAGATCAAAAAAGGGGGAAATTGGTAAAGGATTTAATATATTTGAACCACCGGCTATGATAATTGGATCTTTTTCTGTTCTATTTTTTGATAATACCGGAATATTTCCTAAATCCAGGATATGCAATATATTGGTATAGGTTAATTCTGAATGAATAGAAAAACCTATAATATTAAATTCATTTATAGGGGTCCATGATTCAAGTGAGAAAAGATTTATTTTTTTTTCTTTTAATATTTCAATTAAATCATCATCGGGTAAAAAGATTCTTTCTGCTTGTACATCATTTAAATCATTTATTAAATAGTATAAAATTTTTATTGATAAATTGCTCATTCCAATTTCATATAGATCAGGATAAACAAGTCCAATTCTATAATTAACTTTATTAAAAGATTTATGTATTGAATTTATTTCAGTACCAATATATCTTGCTGGTTTAAATACATTGTGTAAAAGTTCATATTTGATATTGTAATTATTTTTATAAATTTTATGCATTAAAATTTTTCCTTATTCTATAATATAAATATTATAATGATAATTTTTATTAAGCTAATCAATTATTTTTAAATAATTAATATTATAGATTTTATAATCCCTTTATAAATTAATTATAAATGGTTTTTATTTTTTTAACTATTTTAACTATATGTATGTAAGTCTAGAGATAGCTTTTAAATAAAACCATATATTAGAAATATGTAAATTATAAAAAAGGTGAGCAAACTTTGTATTCCTAATAGAAATAAATTTTATGAGTTGATATTTTATGCAGAATATCTATACATATAAACACTATTTACCAACATTATTGAATAAATTGATGTTAATAATGAAGACCCTCCAGCAGAAACAAAGGGAAGTGGTACTCCTGTTATTGGCATAAGGCCTATTGTCATTCCTATATTTAAAGTTGATTGAGAAAAAAAGTAAGAAAAAACACCTAATGTAACTAATTTTCCAAAAAGATCTTTAACTTTAAATGCAATCCACAATAATCTACCTAACATTAAACTGTAAATTGATAATAATATAAAAGAACCAAGAAATCCAGTTTCTTCACAAATCAAAGAGAAAATAAAATCTGTTGTTCTTTCAGGTAAAAAACCAAACTGTGATTGTGTTCCCTTAAATAATCCTTTTCCAAAAAGTCCTCCAGAACCTATAGCAATTTTGGATTGAATTATGTTATAGCCTGCTCCTAATTTATCAAAATTTGGATTAATAAAAACCAATAATCGTTGTTTTTGGTAATCTGCAAAATAGCTATCTAAAAAAATTCCTAATAGAAAACTAATTCCTAAACTTGCAAAAACAAAAGTTAATATTTTCATTGTTTTTGATTGAAATTTTAAGAAAATAATAAGGAAAATAATTGAACTAATAAAAAAGATCATGGATAAAAAATAAAAGTAAATATTAGAATAAATAATATTTTTAATTTTTATATAAATATCAATTGTATTATAATATGCTCTTAATGTTGGAATAGTAGCACCAATAATTATGATTATTAAAATTGAAAGCAAAAATTCAGTATTCATATTGCTGTAAAAAGCTAAAAATATAAAAATCAAAAAATAAATAAACATAGTTCCAAAATCTGGTTGTACAACTATAAAAATAGCTGGAATTAATGCTAAAAATCCAGTAGTTATAAAAAATTTAAAAGATGATAAATATTTTTTGTCTTTTTCATATAAAGATATAAACTTTGCAAGAAAGATTATGAAAATAAGTTTTCCAAGTTCTGAAGGTTGAAAGCCAATGGATCCAAACTTTATCCAGCTTTTGGCACCATGAATTCTTTTTCCAAATACAATAGTAAATAATAACAAAATATTTAACAAGATATATAGAACAAATGAAATATCTCCTATTTTTTTATAATTAAAAAAAATGAATACAAATGAAGTTAATAGACCAAATAGGGTAAAAAACAACTGGTTAATATATTTATTATGTAATGATTGGATATTTCTTGTTCCTGAATAAATGAATAAGATTCCTATAAAAATAAGAGATAACATTGTTAAAATTAATATAGGGTCAAAATATTTAATTGATATTTTATTTTCTTTTTTCATAATCTAATGATGATGTCCTATTTTCCCTTCTTTTAATAATTGAATATATTTTTTATATCTTGCTTTTTCTAAATCTCTTTTAGCTTTTTCTAAAGATTTATTTCCATAAATAATTTCAAATAAGGTTGCAACTATTGGTGCAGCAACTGAAGCACCATATCCCCCATTTTCAATCATAACAGTAATTGCAATTTCAGGATTATCAACTGGACCAAAAGCAGTGAACCATGAATGATCCTCCCCAAAATTTTCAGCAGTTCCAGTTTTTCCTGCAATTTTTACAGCAGTTGTAACACCCCCTATTTTTGCAGTTCCCTCATTTACTACTGCAATCATTCCTTTAATTAATGTATCCCATATATCTGGTTCAAAAAAAACATTTGTTTTAAGTTCAGGTTTTACAAAAGATATAGTTTTTTTTGTATTTGAATCGATGATTTCCTTAATAACATGTGGAATAAAATTATGACCTCTATTTGCAATTAAGGAAGTTAATTCATTAATTTGTAATACAGTCACAAGTAAGTATCCCTGACCTATAGAAACATTTAATGTATCACCATCATACCATGGTTCATGAAGTTTATTTATTTTCCATTCTGGTGTTGGTACAAAACCACTATTTTCATTTGGAATATCAATTCCAGTTTTAGATCCAAAACCTAGCTCTTTAGCATATTTGTCTATATTTCGTATTCCAAGTCTAAGGCCTACATTATAAAAATATACATTACAAGAATCTCTAATTGCATCTAACAAATTTTCATACCCATGTCTCTCTGTACATTTGAATACTCTATCACCTAATTCAAGTTGCCCTTTACATAATATTTTTTCTTTTAAATTAATAACACCCTCTTTTAATCCAGCAATAGTCATTAATAATTTAAATATGGATGATGCAGGATATTCAGCTGAAATAGGTCTAAATAAAAATGGATTACTTGGATTATTTAGCAATTTTAAAAATAATTCTTTAGATAGACCTTCAGAAAATAGATTTGGGTCAACTGAAGGTGATGATACTAAAGCTAAAATTTCACCAGTTTTTATATTTTGAATTACTACACTACCTCTAAAATCTTTAATTAATTGATAAGCAGCATATTGTAAATAGCGGTCTATTGTTAATTTTAAAGTTTTTCCAGGAATAGGATTTTTTAATATAATTTCATTTATTAATTGACCTTTTGCATTATTTTTTAATATTTTTTCCCCTTTAATTCCCCTTAAAATAGAATCATATTTTTTCTCTATCCCCATTTTACCAATAATATCACCTACTTCATAATTTTTCAAATGGAGTAAAGTTAATTCTTTTCTATTAATTTCACCAACATATCCAATTAAGTGAAAAAATGCTTCATTATAGGTATAATGTCTAATATAAGACTCTTTCCACCTTATATCAGGAAACTTATCATAATTAGAAAGAATATATGAAAGTGTATCAAATTCTATGTTTGATTTTAACAAAACTTCGTTATACATTCCAATATTCTGGATTTTTTTATAAAATTTTTTATATGAAATGTCTAAAATTTTTGATAATAAGAAAATTTCCTCTTGCAATCTTCTGGAAGTATCTTTTTGTTTAACAAAATAAATATTAAAAACAGGTTTGTTTTCAACAAGTTTTATTCCATTTCGATCTAAAATTTCACCTCTTAATGGTTTTATTTCTACTTTGTTTTCAATGTTGCTTATAGATCTTAATATATACTTATAATTTGAAACTATTTGTAATGTAAAAAGTTTAATTATAAATATAACAATAATTATTATAAATAATAATCCAGTTATATAAATTTTTTTTCTTATTTCTTCATTCATAAGGTTTAGTTTCTAAATATTTTTCTTTTTTCTGAATACAATGAAATTTATTAAATAAAATATAAATGGTGTAACCAATAAATTATACATAAGAACTATAAATACATTAATTAAAAAGTTTTTATATATAATAAATATTTCTTTAAAAACATATCCAAAAAAATAAAGAAAGAATATTTTGAGTAATGTTCCAATAAATACAACAGCTAACATAAATAAAATAGATTCTACATTAAAGGTTTTCTTAAATTTTCCAACACTATAACCTATAATAACGTAAATGAAAGCTGATAGTCCAAACAATGTTGAACTAAAAATGTCGATAAGAAAACCTAATATAAATCCAACAATTTCAGCTTCAAAAGAGTCTGTATTGTAAGCAACAAGAATTACAAAGATTAAACTAAAATCTGGTAATACACCATTTATACTAAACAATTTATTTACAATGGTAGAAATCTGTAAGTATAAAAAAAGTGAACCAAATAAAAAATACCAAATATATTTTTTCATTTAAGCAAATTCCATAATTCATTTTCTTTTTTTACAACATAAACATAATCAACCATAGCAAGGTCAATAGCAGGTTTTAATATAATAGATTGATAAAGGGAAAAGTTATTTTTTTTAACAGATTTTACATATCCAATAATCAAATCTTCAGGGAAAATTCCATCCATTCCAGATGTTTTGAAAACATCATTATATGAAATATTGATATTATTTTTAAAATAAAGACATATTAAATCACTAGAATTAGGGGTATTTCCTCTAACAATTCCAGTATAATTACTATTTTCTTCTTTAGCACCAATATATAATCTAGGATCAAATATAGTCATAACTTTTGAATAAGAAAGACTTACTTCAATTACTTTTCCAATAATTATTTTTTCACCATCGTTTATAGAAAATACTGGCATATCTTTTCTAATACCATTCCTTCTACCTTTATTTATAACAATAACTGAATATAAATTAAGAGGATCTTTACCTATAATTTTTGCGATTTCAGTTTTATATATTATCTTTTTTTGAAAATTTAAAAGATTTCTCAATATTTGATTTTCTTTTTTTAGATTGGAGTAATCATATCTTAATTCTTTTAAATTTTTAATTTCTTCTTTTAGTTTTTTATTTTCCTGTTGAAGTTTATTTAATTCTGAGATTGAAGTAAAAAAATCAATTGTTTTATGAGAAATGAAATCATAAAAAGCTACAAACGGGTATATAAACATACCCAGAACACTTCCTGGAGTTATATCATAAGTTGTTGTTGTAAAAATCATAAATAATAGAGAAATAATTAAAAAAATAATAAATATAATATTATCTTTGTTTTTTATAACTAATGGATTCATTTTTAAACTTTTTATAAATATGTTTTTTATTAAATATTTTTATATATACTGTTTTTTCTATCTAAAAGCTCTAAATATTTAGCAGTACCAATTACAACTGAAGTTAAAGGATTATCAGCCAGAAAAGCTGGAACTTGAGTTTCTTCTGAAACTAGCTTTGTAAGCCCTTTTAGTAATGAACCACCTCCTGTCATAACAATCCCTCTGTCTACAATATCACCAGCTAATTCTGGTGGAGTTTTGTCTAATGTTTTCTTAATTTCTTCAACAATTGCATTTAAGGGTTCTTTCATAGCATCTCTAATCTCGTCTGAAGTAATACTCAAAGTTCTTGGTAACCCTCTGATAGCATCTCTACCCTTTATTTCCATTGATTTCACTTCTTTTTCAGGATATGCTGTTCCAATATTAATTTTTATTAATTCTGCAGTATTTTCTCCAATTATCAATGAATGTTTTTTTCTTAGATAATTTATAATTGCTTGATCAAATTCATCACCTGCAATTCTAATTGCCTGTGTAACAACCATTCCACCTAAAGATATTACAGAAATTTCTGTTGTTCCACCACCAATATCAACGATCATGTTTCCTGCAGGTTCTTCTATAGGGATATTTGCTCCAATTGCAGCAGCCATTGATTCTTCAATTAACAATATTTCTCTTGCTCCAGCTTGTTCAGCAGCTTCTTTAACTGCTCTTTTTTCTACTTCTGTAATACATGAAGGTACACCTACTACAATTCTTGGTTTAACAAATAATTTTTTACCAATAGCTTTTTTTATAAAATCCTTAATTAATCTATTTACAATTTCAAAATCAGCTATAACACCATCTCTCATAGGTCTTATTGCTCTTATTGCATCGGGAGTTCTACCTATCATAGATTTTGCTTCTGCTCCTGTTGCAACTATTCTATTTGTACCAGTCTCAACTGCAACAACAGTTGGCTCATTAACAACAATTCCTCTCCCTTTCACATATACTAAAGTGTTTACTGTTCCCAGATCTATACCTAAATCACTGGAAAAATAATCAAATAATTTCATTTGCTATCTCCTGATGATATTTTTTTCAATAATTTTAAAGCTAATTGATTATTTTCATTAAAATGTAATGATGTACTTAATGCATTTCTAGCTTTTATATAGTCTTTTTTTAAATAATAAATATATCCCTGATAATAATATGCCCAATATGAATCAGGTTTTATTTCTAGTAATCTATTAAAATATGATAAAGCATTATCATATTGTTTTTTTTCAAAATAAATCTTACCTAATAAAAAATATGCTTGTTTAATAAGATTAAGATTTTTAGATTCTTTTACTACTTTTTTAAGATATACTAATGATGGTTCAATTTTTCCATTATTTTTGAGACTTATACTATAATAATATAAATATTCAAGATTATTTTTATATTTGTTAAAAATTAAAGTTAGATAATAATCTGAATTTTTATATTCTTCAAAATAAATATAAATTTTTCCAACAATGAAATAAATATTAGCTTTAATGTTATCAATTTCTGAAATATTTTTTTTCTTTTTATTTATAACATTTAAATATTTTTTAAAATATTCTAGTGAATAAGCATAATAACTTGGACCAAGGTAATAATTACATTTACCAATGTAATAATAAACATCATCAGGAATTTTATAATAATTTTTAAAAATTAATGTTCTTTTAAATTCTATATTTGCATCAAAAAGATTTTTTTTATTATAAAGAATAATCCCTTTATAATAAAATAGTATTGGATTAAATGTTTTTTTTGAAAAATTATCAATTAATTTTAACGATTTATCATAATTTCCTGATTCAATATTTTTTTCAATTTTATTTAGTGTTAATTTTGAAAAAAAAATATATTTAATATTAGTTTTAAATACAATAATTGAAAAAATTGTTAATATAGAAATAAGAATAAATATTGTAAAAACAAATCTATTCTTTTGAGAAATTTTTTTTTCTTTTCCATATCCATAGTATAATGGCATAACGATTTAAATATGTTGATTTAACAAAAAATGTCAATAGATATTAGTTTTATTATATTGACATTGTCTCAATTTATGATATGTAAAACGAAAAACAAACTAGGGATTTTACATGAGTGAAAAATTAAGTGCTAAAAAATTATTAACCTATATTTTAATTGTAATTATTATTGTAGCATTTGGTGGTGGTAGTTTTTTTATCTATTATCAAAATAGAGCATCTTCCTCTAATGCTGTTGCTTCAGTTAATGGAAACGAAATTTTTTATACCAGAGACTCTAAGCTTGTAAGAATTTATAGTTATTATTTAGATCAGTATAAAAAGAGATTTCCTAATATGACAGCTGAAATGCAAAAACAGATTTTTAATATGGCTTTGAATGAAGTTATTAATGAAGAAATATTAATTCAAAATGCTAAAAAACAGGGCATTATTGTCTCCCCTTTTAAAGTGTATGAAGCAATGAAAGATTCTCAAATGTTTTATGATGAGACTGGTAATTTTATATATACAAAATTACCTGAAGATAGAAAATTGTATTATTATAATTTATTTGAAGATCAATTAATTACAAATATAATGAATTCTGATGTTGAGTTTGCAGCTAACTACTTTACTGATTATGAAGTTTTAAAAAACTATAAAATTCAAAATACTTTTTATAAAGTTGAACTGGTCTATTTTTCCATCAAAGATGTAAGTGATAAAGATTTGCAAGAATTTTATGATAAACATAAAGATGAATATCAGGAAATGGAAGCAGCACATATTCTGGTTAAAGATGAAGGACTTGCAAATACAATTTATAAACAACTCCAAAAAAACCCTGAACTTTTTATAGAATTTGTTGGAAAATATTCTGTTGATGAGGCTTCTAAAAAAGTTGGTGGATATTTAGGTAAATTTGATAAAAATAAAATGGTAAAAGAATTTACAGAAGCTGCATTTAAATTAAAAAAATCTGGCGAAATATCTAAACCAATTAAAACACAATTTGGTTATCATATAATTAAATGTATAAAACCACCATATTATCCTGAATTATCTGAAATTAGAGATAAAGTTAAAGAAAAATATGTAATGGTTAATAATGCTAAACTTCTTGAAACTAAAAAAAATGAAGCATATGTTTTTTATGATAAATTAAAAGCATTAGGTGATTTTGATAAAGCTGCTCAAGAATTAAATTTAAATGTTATTAAAACCAGAGAATTTAATTACAGAGGATATGTTTTTGATGAAGTTAATAAAAAATATTTAACTGAATTATATAATGTAGATGAATTTTTTAACAATATAATAAAAATGAACCCTGGTGATATTTCAAAACCTTTTAAAATAGCTGATGGTTTTATAGTTTACAAATTAACTGAAAAGACAAATCCAGATATGGAAAAATTCAAAAATAATATAGATCAAGAAAATAAAGAATATAGAGATCTTATGCAAAGTGTTTTTCAAGGAGATTTTAATAAATATCTAAGAAATAATTCAAAAATTAAATATTATTTAAAAAATCAATAGGATAAAATTATTTGCATTATTAAAACTTAATTATCATAAAAGATTAAATTATATTAGTATAAATTACTTTGTCAAAAAATAAATTATTAAATTTATTAAAATACAATATATTTATTATTAAACTAATAAATATAGGGGGTTGTCTTAAAACTAGGGGACAACCTCTTTTTGTTTATAATTTATTTTTTATAATTGAATTATGAAAAAGACTATTTTTAAGTTTTAGAAAACTTCTTTTTTTAATTACAATTTGAAAGATATAAATAGATTTAAAATTTAATCCGAAATAAAGATATATATGAAAAAAATTAATATAGATCTTTTTTTTAAAAATTTAGAAGTGATAAATAAAATAGATAATGAATTATATAATATAATAAATAGCAAAGTTAAAAACATTCCTTTGGAAAAATATTTTTCAACATTATTAAAAAAATTAAATTTTAAAATAAATGATAATTTAGAAATTGTTTTTAATAATAAAATTATTTTATCAAACAGAGTATTAGAAAATATTTCAAATCAAAATAATTTAAATTTAAATAAAGCAGTTATAATAAAATTTGTTTATAATTTTTATTTATTGGAAATAGCCATAAAAAAACTAAAAAATAATATACCAATAATAATAATTATTGAAAATTTAAACTTATTTATAATATATTTAGGTTTAAAAGATCTATCTTTTTTAGACAATAATTTACCTATTTATGTAACTTCAAAAAATGAAAAATTAAATTTACTATTTTTGTATAATGGAATTAAAGAAAATAAAGTAGATCTTTTTATTATAAACAATATAAAATATTTTTATTTAAAACCTTTATATATATATAATAATATTTATGAAAAATATTTTGAAAATGAAATTAAAATTCTTTTTAATTTCATTGTTAATAAAATAACTTTTATAATTTCAGATGCATTAACATATGTATACCTTTTGTTTTTTCAAATAAAATCCATTTTGAAGAATTTAAAACATATAAATAAAACATTACTACTACCAAAAACCAATCAAGAAATTGAAAAAATAAAAAGAACTTTAAATAAAAAAGCTATAATAATCTCAGCAGGTTTCTCTCTATCATCTTTAGATTTTGTAAAGATAAAAAAGTTACAAAAAATAGGATTTTATATTATAGCTGTTGATACAGCATATAGAATTTTGAAATATAACAATATAATCCCTGATATTACAATAATTCTTGATTCTCAAATTCTTAATTATTATGATTTTCTTTTTCTAAAACCAGAAAATGAATTTTTTTTAATTGATATATCTGCTAATTATAAAATAATTGAAAAAATAAAAGAAAAAAATACACTTTTATTCTTTTCTTCAGTTTTAATGAATATAAAAAATGAATGGTCAGCTCCTTCAATTTTAGCTCACCAAATTATTAATTCATCTAATTTAGCAAAAATACCAACTTTTGGAAATATTACTTTGGCAGCTTTAAGTTTTGCAAATTACTTTTTTAATGAAATATTAGTTTTTGGTTTTGATAGAGGGTTTACTAAATATATATATCATTGCAAACATTCACTTGATTATTATTATTTTTTTAAAAATCAAAATTTTTTAAATTCATTTTTAAACTTTCAAATTAAATTTTCTTTAAGCAAATTAAAAAAACATATTAATAAAAATAAAAAATCAAGTTTAACTTTTAATAAATTAGATAATATTTTTCAAGAAAAGTTTAGTGAATTTAAAAATATAAAAATAATTTCTGAAAAAGATTATAATACTATTCTTGAAGATTATTATAAAAAAGAAAAATATAATATCAATGAAAATGATGTTGAAAAAAATATTGGTAAAAACAAGAAAAAATATATACATAATTTTTTAAGAATGTTTGAAACAAGATTTGTTTTAAAAGAAAACATTAATTATAAAAACACTTTAGAACTATTAGAAAATTCTATTGATCTATATTATAATTTTGAAAAATTTAAATTTAAAAAACAAATTTTTAAAATTTTAAAAAATCATTAGTATAATTCAATATTGACTTTTATTTTCAATACATTAACTTTCTTTCTAAATGATGTATTAAAATAATATATTTTCCTATATAAAAATATTTAATTAATTAATGAATAAATATATAAACAATATTAGAAAAATAAAAAAAGATATTATTTAAAAAATATATAAACAATATTAGCAAAAAAATATCATTAAAAAATATTTTTAATTTTAAAATTATATAAAATCAAAAAAAAATGATAAATTATATAGAACTATTTAATTAGAAAAAATATAGTGTTATCAATAAAATAATGTTCAAAGGATAGAGTTATGGATACTTATGATCACAAAAAAATTGAAAAAAAATGGCAAAAATATTGGGAAGAACACAAAGTTTTTGAAGTAAAGGAAGATAAATCTTTTCCAGAAAATAAGAGATTATATGTTTTAGATATGTTTCCTTATCCTTCAGGTCAAGGATTACATGTAGGACATCCTGAAGGTTATACTGCAACTGATATAATTTCACGATATTACAAAATGAAAGGTTATAATGTTCTGCATCCTATGGGTTGGGATGCTTTTGGTCTTCCAGCTGAAAATTATGCAATAAAGACAAAAACACACCCTGCTGAAACTACAAATAAAAATATAAATACTTTTAAAAATCAAATTAGATCTCTTGGTTTAGGTTATGATTGGTCTAGAGAAGTAAATACAACAGATCCAATGTATTACAAATGGACACAATGGATCTTTTTAAAGTTGTTTGAAAAAGGTTTAGCATATAAAAAAGAAGCTCCTATAAATTTTTGTCCATCATGTAAAACTGGTCTTGCAAATGAAGAAGTTGTTGATGGAAAGTGTGAAAGATGTGGTACTCCAGTTATAAGAAAAAATTTACCTCAATGGGTATTAAAAATTACTGCCTATGCTGAAAAGCTATTGGAAGATCTTGATGATCTTGATTGGCCTGAAGATATTAAGATTATGCAACGCAACTGGATTGGAAAATCAGAAGGTGCATATGTTAAATTTAAAGTTAAAGGTTTTAGTGATATTATTGAAGTTTATACAACAAGACCTGATACATTATTTGGTGCTACCTATATGGTTTTAGCACCTGAACACCCACTTGTTGATAAAATTACAACACCTGATAAAAAAGAAGAAATTGAAAAATATAAAAATTATGCAGCAAGAAAATCTGATTTAGAAAGGACTTCTTTAAATAAAGAAAAAACAGGTGCATTTACTGGGGCATATGCAATAAATCCAGTTAATGGAAAAGAAATACCTATCTGGATTTCTGATTATATTCTAATTTCTTATGGAACTGGTGCTATAATGGCCGTTCCTGCTCATGATGAAAGAGATTTTGAATTTGCTAAAAAATTTAATTTAGATATTATTCAAGTTGTTGCTCCTGAACCTGGAAAAATTATTGAAAACTTAAAAGAGGCTTATACTGAAGATGGTTATGCAATTAATTCATCTGAATTTGATGGATTACCAACAAAAAAATTTAAAGAGGAAATTACTAAATATCTTGAAAAAATTGGAGCAGGTAAAAAAGGTGTTGCATATAAATTAAGGGATTGGATTTTTTCAAGACAAAGATATTGGGGTGAACCAATACCAATAGTTCATTGTGAAAAATGTGGTTATGTTCCAGTTCCTGAAGATCAATTACCATTAAAACTTCCAGAAGTTACATCATATGAGCCTTCAGAAACTGGAGAATCTCCTTTAGCAAAAATTACTGAATGGGTTAATACAACATGTCCTAAATGTGGTGGCCCTGCAAAAAGAGAAACTAACACCATGCCACAATGGGCAGGAAGTTGTTGGTATTATTTGAGATATCTTGATCCACATAATGATAAAGAGTTTTCAAGTATTGAAAAACAGAAATACTGGATGCCTGTTAAACTTTATGTGGGTGGAAAAGAACATGCAGTATTACATCTGCTTTATGCTAGATTCTGGCATAAATTTCTTTATGATATTGGATATGTGACCACAAAAGAACCTTTTTTAAAACTTAGAAATCAAGGAATTATTCTTGGTGAAGATGGTCAAAAGATGTCAAAATCAAGAGGTAATGTTATAAATCCTGATGTTATTGTAAATGAATATGGAGCTGATACTTTTAGATTATATGAAATGTTTATGGGACCACTTGAAAAATCTAAACCCTGGAATACAAATTCAATTAAAGGTGTAAGAAAATTTTTAGAAAGAGTTTATAAAACATTTACACAAAAACCTATTGTAGATTCTTCTAAAATTGATGAAGACCTTGATAAATTAATGCATAAATCTATTAAAAAGGTATCTGAAGATATCGAATCAGTTTCTGCATTTAACACTGCAATTGCTCAATTAATGATATTTTTAAATGAAATTGAAAAATATGATAATATACCTGAAATAGTTGCTAAGAACTTTTTAAAATTGTTATCCCCTTTTGCACCTCACATATCTGAAGAATTATGGGAAAAACTTGGATATGAAAGCCCTATTATTAATCATGATTGGCCTGAGTATGATAATAAAAAAATAGAAGACAAAGTTATTACTTTTGTTATTAACATTAATGGTAAAAAACGAGCTACAATTGATTTACCTAAAGGTTCAACTGAAGAAATTGTGTTTGAAAAAGCTTCTAAAATCCCTAACATTATTAAATATATTGAGGGTAAGCAAATAAGAAAAAAAATATTTGTTAAAGATAGATTGTTAAATATTATTGTTTAACTAATTATTTAGTAATTAATTTTTATTATTATTTAATTTAATTTTTGTTTAGCTTATTATTGATTATTTTTAGTTATTTTATTATATTAGAAGTGGAATTCTAAATAATTAAACTTAACTAATGTTTAATTATATTTTTTTAATTTATTATTATAAAGATTTATGATAAATAATATTTAAAAAAACAACTAAATATTATTTATATTGTAATAATATTTAATTTTTACCCTCTTTACTTAAAAGGGGGCGAATTTTGGGTTCGACAGGCATAGACCCGAGCAATAATGGCATGCTGACCTGAAACAAGTCATAAAACTGTTTCAACAAAATTTAGTTGACAATGCTGAATTAGCAATGGCTGCTTAATAATAAAAAGTAGCCCGGTCTTTATTCCTTTTGCTTCCTGGGGGAATAAAAGACCGTCACTTACAGGAAGTATGTTATAAAGGTTTTACCCACACCTTTATAACATTAATAGTGGGTTGGTTGCAAAAAGGTTTTGCTATTTGTACCTTTTTGCAATGAGATTAATCAAATAGCTAAGCATGTAGAAGTTATTGCAGGGTATGTCTGGACGGGGGTTCAACTCCCCCCGCCTCCAATTCATCTAAGCCTGGAAAGACAGGGGATGTAGAAAAACATTATCCAATGAGGTCTACCAAAAGGTCTACCAGCTCTATTATAAAAAAAGCTTATATCGTTAAAAGAAAGTCAAAAAAATATTATTATACCAAAATTATTTTCACAGATGGAAGGATTTCTTTTTATTCTTTAAAAACAACAAATAAAACTGAAGCTCTAAAAAACCTTAATATTATAATTTCCAGAATCGATGATAGTCAAAATAAAATAGATGCTTTTGTAAGTTATAAAAGAATAGATGATCCTGAAAAAATAGTTGAACAATATTTAGAATACAGAAAATATCTTATACAACCCTCTTCTCTTGTAAAAGAAAAATCTATTTTAAAGCAATTTTTACAATATTTTAAACAGAAAAATCTGGAATATATCGCTACTGATGATTTATATCAGTATAGAAAATTTCTTATAAGAAAAGGGAAAAAACCAAAATATATTAATAATCAGGTTTCTGTTATAAATAACTTTTATAAATATCTTATAGATGAAAATATTGTTAAAGGTAATATTGTTACTCCTGGTAAATTTTATTTAAAAAACAATAGAAAAATAAATTTTGTATT
Source organism: Exilispira thermophila (assembly GCF_055389015.1). NCBI lineage: Bacteria > Pseudomonadati > Spirochaetota > Spirochaetia > Spirochaetales > Exilispira > Exilispira thermophila. Next base: position 801,030 of record NZ_AP042476.1, read on the forward strand.
ATTTAATAAAACAATTATAAAAGATCTAATGAATGAATTTGACAAACTTCCAGTTAAATTTAAAGCATTTTTTTATATCCTACTCTTCACAGGATTGAGGATTTCAGAAGTTAGAGGTTTAAATAGAAATTATATCTATCTGGATAAAAAATATATTCTTGTTGTTGCATCAAAAACATATGATGATAAAAAAATCAAACCTTTTACAAAAACAAAAGATGGTATAAGGAAAGTTCCAATTCTTTTTGATTTTTTAATTCCGATCATAAAAGAATATCTTGAAATTAATAAGGAGCCCTATCCTTTTGAAAAAACATCATATACATATTTAAGAGAACTTAAAAATAGAATTTGTAAAAATATTAATTTATATTTCAGAGTTTATGACCTACGACATGGTTTTGCAAGTATGCTTATTGATATGGGATTAAATATAAAAAAGGTACAATATATAATGGGCCATGCAGATATTCAAACAACATTAAATATATATTCACATTTAATGGACCTTGATTTTATTGATGACAGAAAAATTGCAAATAAATATTTTGATAATTAATGATATGTTAATTATTTTATTAATTTTACAATAATGAAAATAATATTAAATACTGATAAAATAATTGCAATAACTCCGGTTAACCTTGCCCAGAAATCTTTATTTTTATCATTCATAGCAATTATTTTATCATCAATATTTTTAAATCTTTCATTGCATCCTTTTATTCTTTCATTATAACCAGTTCTTAATTCTGCAATTTTTATTGTATTTTGATTATATTGTTTTGAAAGAAGGTCAATTTTAGTTTCTAATTTTAATATTTCCTCTTTAATCTCATTTTTAAAATCAGATATATCTTTTCTTATACTTTTCATAGAATCAATTATAATTGTCCATTCATGATTTTTTGTTTCCTGTTTCATATTAATTTTTCCTCATATTTTCCAGCATATCAATATTATTTTTATATTTGATATTAAAAATAAATATAAAATAAGTTAATTTATGATGTCATTAATAATTATTTTTTATAGCTTTTGTATTCTGAAAAGTTTTTGCTCCCACTACGATAGCAGATAATCCAAAAAGGCCACCCATAATTATTTTAATAATTTCAGAATAATTTATTGAATATCCAGTTATTATTCCTACAACAAAAATACCAGGTATTATAATAATTGATAAAATATACATAAGAAGGAATATTTTCCATTTTATGGAGTTGAATTTATATTTCTGGATTTTATCATAATCAACATTTCTATTCATTTTTTGAATCCTTTTTTTCCATTTCTATTAGTAATTCCAGCTTTCCCTGTAATTTTAATATTTCTTCTTTTAATATTTGCTTTTGATGTTCAAGTTGATTGTAAATATTAATTTTATTGTTGATAATTTTTTCAATTTCATTTTTTTTCTTTTTTATATTCATATTTACCACCTTTTAGTGTTTTATTTTCATTCTTCCAAAATTATAAAAAATATTATTCCAATTTTTATTAAATAATCTATCATTAAAACTTTTAGATAACAAATCATAATATCGTAATTCTACTTTACCATCTATACTATATGAATCAATAAAATATATTTTATTTTCTTCTATGTGGTGAAATATAGCAATATGAAATATTTTATTATTTTCTGCAAAAAAAATTAAATCTCCTGGAAGTATTTCATTTATATTTTTTATATTACAATATTTTATTATTTCATAACTGGCTGCATCATTATATAATAAACTATATCCATTATCATTTAAGACTTTCCTATATACAACATTTATTAAACCTGAACAATCAACACCAAAATCCTTACCAGGAATTTTTCCAGAATTAATTAAATCAGTGATTTCATATATACTGGTTTCTCCTCCCCATAGATAAGGCATACCTGTATATTTAATTCCATTATAATAATAATTAATATAAATATATTTTTCTGCTTCTACAATAATGGAATTTAATAAATTTTCAGATATTTCTGAAATAATATAATTATTTAAATCACATGAATATGTTAACATAAATATTATGAGAATAAATATAATAATTATCTTTATTTTTTTCATAATCTATTTATAAACCAGGTGTATTAAAAATTCAATTGTAGAAGTATAAGTATTTTCTAACATAATACTACCATTATGTACATAAACTTTTATATATAAAGATGAATTACTTCCACTTAACCAATAGTATTTCCAATAAGTATTGTCTTTTGGAACATAAATATTTTCTCTAAAAGTATCATTAGGGCCAATTGATTTATTAGAAGAAATCATTACAATTGCTTCTGTATTCCACTCAGCATCAGTAAGAATAGAAATACCATAATTACTTCCAAGTGTTTGTTTGACAAATTTATTAAAATAGCCATTATAATGTAGTTTACCGTGAATATCAAAATAATCAGCAACCCAATGATATTTAAAACCATACCAACCTTTTGTTCTATTATAAAACCCTGTATAAGCACCTGTTTTGTTGTAATAGATTTCTATTTTCTCCCGCCTCCACCAAATTAAAATATATAAAATTCTTTAAGTTAAAAAAATATCTTGTAAATAATAATTATTATAGTCAGTGTAAATAATGAAGATTTTTCAATACTTATAATTAAGTGGGAATATATTTTCTGTAATACCTATTTTTAAATCAAATTAATTAATCTTTCTTTAAAATTATCATCAGAAGAATCAAGATAATTGTTTATTTGTTCTCCAAATGAAATAGCAAAAATTGGTATTTTATACTTATTAAATATTGAAAAAATTAACCCACCTTTTGCAGTAGAATCAAGTTTTGTCATTGCAAAAGCATCAATTTTTACAAAATTATTAAAAATTTCAAGTTGATTTAATGAATTTTTCCCGATATTTGCATCAAGGATTAATAAATGGATAACATTGATTTCAATATTAGAAAGTCTATTTTCATCTATTTTTTTTGTAATTACCTTATCAATCTTTTTAAGTTGATTCATTAATTGTTCTTTATTTTGCAGTCTTCCAGCAGTATCAATTATTAATAAATTATATTTTTTTGAAATAGCTTTATCAATGGAATCAAATACTACAGCAGCAGGATCAGCACCAGGACTTTGTGAAATTATATCAATATTAAGTTTATCAGCCCAGTAATTCAATTGATCAATTGCAGCAGCTCTAAATGTATCAGCAGCTGAAAGTAAAATTTTGTAACCCCTTTTTTTATAAAAATTTGAAAGCTTTGAAATAAAAGTGGTTTTCCCTACGCCATTTACTCCAATTATTTCGATGATATTTAATTTTTCAGAATTTAAATCCAGAGTTTTTGTAAGTAGAATACTTTCAAAGTAATTTTTAAGTTGTTGTTGCCATTGATCTTTATTAAAATTAACATTTTCAACTATATCTTTTACAGTAGAATAATCAATATCAGCACTAAGTAGCAATTTTTCAATTTCTTTTGTATCATTTTTAGTAGAAAAAATATTAACTATTTTAGAAAATAAATTATTTTTTTTACCTTTCAAACTCTTAGTTGTATGTAAATTATTATTTTCTTTTTTATTTTTCTTTTTAAAAATGTTTAACATTAAAAACTCCTGGTAGAATTGAAAACAAATAACTTATCTGTTTTACAATAATTTAACTTTATTTCAATTTTTTTCAATAATCAATAAATTTATAATAATAAAAACTTTTTCTATTGTAAAACATTTTGGAATTAAATAAAATAATTTTGATACAGATTTTGATACAGAAAAGATAAATATTTAAATTATGAAAAATTTGCTTATTTAATATTTTAATATTATTTATAAAACAACTGCTATTGTTAATTGTTATTAAAATTTGTAATTTATCCTAAAGCTACATCTAAAACCATCATAACAATAAAGCCTAATATAAAACTCATAGTTGCAATATCAGTATTTCCATGAATTTGTGATTCAGGTATTGCTTCTTCTACAACAACAAATACCATTGCACCAGCAGCAAATGCCATTGCATAAGGTAAAATGGTATGAAAAAATGAAACAGCAATAAATCCAATAATAGCAGATACTGGTTCAACGAAACCAGAAAGCTGACCGAGAAAAAAACTTTTACCTTTTGAAAGCCCTTGTGTTCTTAATGGCATAGAAACAGCAAACCCTTCTGGAAAATTTTGTATTCCAATTCCTAAAGCTAAAGTTGCAGCAGCAATAGTTGAAGAACCAGAAAATCCAACAGCAACACTTCCAAAAGCAACACCAACAGCTAACCCTTCTGGTATATTATGCAAAGTTACTGCTAAAACTAGTAATAATGTTTTATTTAATTTAGTCTTAATCCCTTCAACTTCATTTTCAGGAAAATCAATATGTAGATGGGGTATAATTTTATCAAGAACTCTTAAAAATATAGCTCCTAGCAAAAATCCAACCATTGGAGGTATAAATTTTAATTTTCCAAGATTTTCAGACATTTCAATGGATGGTGCAAGTAGTGACCAGAAACTGGCAGCTACCATAACTCCTCCAGCAAAAGCAAGCATAATATCAAGTAGTTTTTGAGATGGTTTTATATTTATCAAAACAAATGCAGCACCCAAAGAAGTAACTCCCCAGGTAAATAATGATGCAATTATAGTTTGTTGAAGATAATTAAAATTATTTAAAAAATAGAACATAACACCTCCTTAAACAGATAAAATTTTAAATATATCTTTTATAGTTAAATTTCTTTATAAGTGATTTAATTTTTATAAGTAATCTAATTAATCTTGGTTTTAAAAAATAAAATTTTTGTAGTATTAAAAAAATAGAGATTCAATGTTAAAATAAAATAGATATTTAATTAATAATTTATTATTTAATTTTTTGCAAATTAATAAAAAAATTAATTGAAAAAAAATTGAAAAATTTAAATTTTTGTATATAATGTAATTATGAAAACAAAAAATGTAAAAAGAAAAAACATTACAATTGGATTTTTAAAAGAGATTTTAATTGAACATAATATTAATCCAACTGTTCAGAGAATTGAAATTCTCAAATACCTTTATGAAAAGAAAAAACATCCAACAATTGATGTAATTTTTAAAGATCTTAGAAAAAAAATTCCTACTCTTTCTAAAACTACTATTTATAACACTTTAAAAATGTTCCACAAAAATGGACTTGCATTTATTTTTTCAGATGATGAAGCCGTTTTACGTTATGATGCAGCTATTGAACAACATGCACATTTTAAATGCATCAAATGTGGTAAAATCATTGATTTAGAATACCCATCGAATATTATTGAATATGGTGAGAAAATCGGTAAAGTTTTTTATACTAATCTAATTTATGAAGGTATTTGTAAAGACTGCGAAGAAAAAATAAAAAAATAATTTGATTTTTAAACATTTATCAATTATCTTTATATTACAAATATGTAATAAATACAAAGGAGTAAATTATGCAAAAGTGGATTTGTACAGTTTGCGGTTATGTTTATGACCCAGCTGAAAATGATAATGTAAAATTTGAAGATTTACCTGAAGATTGGGTATGTCCTGTTTGTGGTGCAGGTAAGGATGAATTTGAAGAAACTGATTAGCCGATTTTTTAATGTTTTAATTTTTTAATATAAAAAATAGCTAATCTAATTCCATTTAAAATTAAAATTTTTTTAAATTTAAATTATTAGGAGGAATTATTTTGTGTGCTTTTAGTTTAAATTCGAAAAAAAATACTTTAAGGGGGGAAAAATGACTGAAATTAGAGAAATTTATAAATGTGAAATCTGTGGAAATGTTATTGAAGTATTGCATGAAGGAGCAACATCATTAGTTTGTTGTGGACAGCCAATGGTAAAACTAGAACCAAAAACTGCTGATTCTACTACTGAAAAACATGTTCCAGTTATTGAAGAAAAAGATAATGGAATATTGGTTAAAGTTGGTTCAATACCTCATCCTATGGAGGAAAAACACTATATAAAATTTATTGAAGTTTTAACTGAAAACAAAGTTATTAAAGCTGAATTAAAACTTCATGATAAACCTGAAGCATTTTTTGAAGTAAAAAAAGATGATGTTATTGAAGTTAGAGAATACTGTAATGTTCATGGATTATGGAAAGCATAAAAATTAATATCTTTAAAATTAATTTTTTTAGATATTTTTAAAAGGGGTTGTATGGAAGATTTAGAACTAAAAATTTTAAAAATTTTAGAAGATACTGATAAGCCATTAAAAAGTGGAGAAATATCTGAAATTGCAAATATTGATAAAAATATAGTTAATAAAATGATTACATCTTTGAAGAAAAAAAATAAAATTATTTCTCCAAAAAGATGTTACTATTCATTGAATAAGGGGGAGTAATAAATGAAAAGTTTAAAAGGTACTAAAACAGAAAAAAATTTATTAACAGCATTTGCTGGTGAAAGTCAAGCTAGAAATCGTTATGATTTTTTTGCAAAACAGGCTAAAAAAGATGGTTATGTACAAATTGCTAATATTTTTACTGAAACTGCTTTAAATGAAAAAGAACATGCAAAAAGATTATTCAAATTTTTAGAAGGTGGTGAAGTAGAGATTCAAGCTTCTTTTCCAGCTGGAGTTATAGGAAATACTGTTGATAATCTTAAAGCAGCTGCAGCTGGTGAACATTATGAACAAACTGAAATGTACCCTACTTTTGCAAAAATAGCAGAAGAGGAAGGATTTGGAGAAATTGCTGCAGTTTTTAGAGCAATTGCAGTTGCTGAAAAAGAGCATGAAAAAAGATTTTTAAAATTAGCAAAAAATATTGAAGATGGTACTGTTTTTAAGAAAAAAGAAAAAATTTTATGGAAATGTTCTAATTGTGGATTTATATTTGAAGGATATGAACCTCCTGAAAAATGTCCTGCTTGTGCTCACCCAAAAGCATATTTTGAACAATTATCTGAAAATTGGTAAAAATTATTATATCCGTAAAAGAAAAAAGAGAATCTCTGCATGGGATTCTCTTTTTTATACTAAGGGGTATAAATGTTAGTTATAAAATTATTTGAAAAGTTTAAAATATATCTATTAATCCTTCATTTTTAAAATTTCTATACTGCTAAAGATAATTTTAATTAAATATTCAAATATATTAACAGATATAAATAAATATTAAAAATAATTAATAAAAGTATTGAAAAAATAATTTTTTTTATTATAATTAAATAGCTAAAAGAATTTTTTATATTAATTTATAGCACTTAAAAAAAAGGAGTCTCTATGAAAACAAAACTTTTTTTAATTTTGATTGTTTTTGCCCTTGTTCTTTCTCTTTTTATTTTTACTTCTGGTAAACAGGGTAAAGCACCTTTAGGATCAGAAGAAAACCCTATAGTTTGGGCTTTTGTACCTTCAGGTGAAACTGAAAGAGTATCAGCAGGTGCTGAAGAAGTTGCTAAAATTTTACATGAAATGACTGGATACTATTTTAAAACTACTGTTGCAACTGAATATGCTGGTGTAATTGAAGCTTTAGCATCAGATCCACCTTCTGCACATATGGCTTCATTGGCTACATTTGCTTATATTGTTGCTTCAGCTAAACATGTAGCTGAGGTTGCATTAGTTTCTGTTAGATATGGTAGTCCAACTTATACTGGTCAGATTATTGTAAGAAAAGATAGTGGTATTAAAACTTTAAAGGATTTAAAAGGTAAATCTTTTGCAAGACCTGACCCTATTTCTACTAGTGGTTGGATTATGCCAAGTCTTTTATTAAGAGCAGAAGGTATGAATCCAGATACTGATTTAAAAGTTGTAGACGCTGGAAGTCATGATGCAGTAGTTGCTGCTGTTTATAATGGTGATGTTGATGCAGGAGCTTGCTATGTTGATGCAAGAACCAGACTTGAAAAACAACACCCTGATGTTATGGACGTTGTAGTTCCTATTAAATTAACTCCTCCAATTCCAAATGATGGTGTACAGTTTCATCCATCTGTACCTAAAGATATGAGAGAAAAAATTGTTGAAGCTTTATTAGAAATGACTAAAACAGAAGAAGGCAAGAAAGCTTTAAAAACTGCTTATCAATGGGATGCTTTAGAAAGACATGATGATTCTTTTTATGATCCTTTTAGACAGTTATTACAGGCAGCTGGTGTTAATCCAGAAGATTATTTAAAATAGTAATTAATATTTGATTTTTTATTTAATTAGTTTTATATAAGAAGAGGGAGAAGAATTCCCTCTTCTTATTTTTTTAGTTTTGTAAAAAAATACTTATAATTAGTATTTTATATTTTTTTATAAATTTATTTTTTAAATTAAATTGTAGATTGGAGACATTATGCTGGAAGTTAAAAATCTAACTAAAGTCTATGAAGATGGTACAGTAGCTTTAAAAGATGTTAGTTTTACTGTTGAAGATGGAGAATTTCTAATAATTATTGGGTTAAGTGGTTCAGGTAAATCTACTCTTTTAAGATGTATTAACAGATTAATTGAGCCAACTTCAGGACAAATTTTATGGAATGGAAAAGATATAACAAAAGCAAATAATATTGAATTAAGACATTTCAGAAGAAAAATTGGTATGATTTTCCAACATTTCAATCTAGTAAAAAGGTCTTCTGTTTTAACTAATGTTCTTGCAGGTAGATTAGGATATGTTAATCCTATACAATCATATTTTTATAAATTTCCAAAAGAAGACATTGAAATGGCTTATTCAGCTTTAAAAAGAATTGGCATTGAAGATCAAGCTCATAAATTAGCTAGAGAATTATCTGGTGGTCAGCAACAAAGAGTTGGTATTGCCCGAGCATTAGTACAACAACCAGAATTAATGTTAGCTGATGAGCCTGTAGCAAGTTTAGACCCTGTTTTAGCTCATACAATCTTATCTTATCTTGAACAAATTAATCAGGAAGAAAAAATTACTGTTATGTGTAGTCTACATTATCTTGATTTAGTACAACGTTATGCTACAAGGGTTATTGGATTAAGAGCTGGTAAAATTGTATATCAGGGTACAAAACAAGATATTATAAATATGACTGATAAAGAATTTAAAGAAGTTTATGGTGAAGAAGCTGTTAGAATTAGTGCAGGAATTAGTGGGGAGAGAAAACATGACAAATAAAAATAATAATAGTGATTCTAAAAAAACATTATCAATTTTTCCTTTTATTTCAGCAATATTATCTTTATTTTTACCTGGATTAGGGCAATTAATTTCAAAAGCATTTAAAAAGGGTCTGGTTATCTTATTTTCTACTGCATCTTTAATTGGTTTATTTATATGGAGAATTAATTTATTAACTCCTTATAATCATGGTGTATTTTCCAAATTGTCAAGGGCAATTGAAAGAAAACCCACATTTATGATTTTGACTATTTTATTTCTTTTAATTTTATGGGTTTTAAATGTATTGGATGCTTATAAAACAAGTAAAGAAAAAAATAAAAGTCTTTCAATTTTAGGTGCTATTTTATTAATACTTTTTTTCATTATTGGCTGGCAGATTAGTGAAATAAATATTTATAAAGCTGTAAGTGAATTTGGTGATGCTGTAAAACCATTATCAAAAGTTTTATGGCCATGGGAAGCTGCAATAAAACATCCTTTAATAGAAATAAAAGCACAGGATAAAGTTTTAATTGGTAATGAGGGGAAACTTCCTGAAAAGCCAAAGTACGAAAAAGGTAAACCCTATATAGAGATAACTCCTAGAAAAGGAAACTTATCCAAATTAGGAGATGATGGAAATACTATTCCTGGTACATTAGTGACACTCAAAGGTAAAAATTTTATTCCAAATAAGCTAGTTAAAATATGGTGGAAAGATTCTTTAAGCAATGAATTTCAACCTAGAGAAAATGGAAAATATTTACAGGTAATGGCTGATAAAGATGGTAATTTTCAAATACAATTTCATATGCCTTATAGATTAATTCCACCTAGTGCGAAGGGACCACAATATCATACTGTTGAAGCCAGACAAATTGCTGGAAAAGGAACACCAATTCCAAGTGAACCATTAATAATAAGTATAAGTAAAATGATAGAGACTATTTTTATGGGTATGATGGCAACTTTTTTTGGGATAATTTTTGCAATTCCTGTTAGTTTTTTAGCTGCTAGAAATATAATGTCTGGATCTAAATTAACACTTGCAATATATTATCTAACAAGAACTATTTTAAATATTATTAGATCGATTGAACCATTAATCTGGGCTATTATTGCAGTTGTATGGGTAGGATTAGGACCATTTGCTGGCATCATTGCATTAACATTTCATTCAATTGCAGCATTAGGTAAACTTTATTCTGAAGCAATTGAAGGAATAGATCATGGACCAATTGAAGCAATTCAAGCAACTGGTGCTAACAAATTACAGGTCATTTTTTATGGTGTTATTCCTCAAATGATTTCTCCTTTTGTTTCCTTTTCAATTTATAGATGGGATATTAATGTAAGGATGTCTACTGTAATAGGTTTAGTAGGTGGTGGTGGTATTGGTTTTATTTTAATCCAGTACATAAGATTATTAGATTATAAATCTGCTGGTATTGCAGTATGGTTTATTGCTGTTACAGTTTCAATTTTAGATTATGTAAGTGCAGAAATTAGAAGAAGAGTTATTTAATAAAAAAAATTATTTTTAGAATTAATTTATAAAAATAAAATTGTCTATCAATTTAATAGATAAGGAATTTAAATTATGAGTGAACATATAAAAAAGTTGTTTTTAATTGGAAGACCAGCTGCTGGTAAAAGTGAGATTATATATTTTCTTAAAAAATTAGATCCTGAAAAAAGGGTTAAAGATTTTAAAATTTCAAATATTATTGAAATAGACGATTTTCCAATGCTATGGACATGGTTTGAAGAAGATAATATATTAGAAAGTCTTGGGAAACCAAGACTTCATTCTACTTCTGATAATCTTTTTAAATACAAATACCTGTGGGATGTTTTAATCAAAAGAATTGAACTTGAATACAAAAAACTTTTAATTGAAGATAAAAATTTATTAGACACTAATACTATTTTATTTGAGTTTTCAAGAGGGAAAGAACACGGCGGATTTAAACATGCTTTTAATCTTTTTTCAAAAGAGTTGTTAAAAGATTCATCAATTATTTATATAAATGTTTCTTATAGTGAATCATTGCGTAAAAACAGAAAAAGATTTAATCCTGATAAACCTCACAGCATACTTGAACATGGTTTGTCAGATGACAAAATGGAACTTTTATATAAAGAAAATGATTGGGAAGAGATTACAAAAGATAAAAATGGTTATGTTAATTTTAATGGTATTGATATCCCATTTGTAGTTTTTGAAAATGAAGATGATGTCACAACAGAGGGTGATGAAAAACTTGAAAAAAGATTAAAGGAAGTTCTTAATAACCTATGGAATTTGTATAAATAATTTTCTAATCAAAAAACATTTTGTTATATTCAAATTTAAATTTATCTGGCATAATTAATTCTTTAGTACATTCTATAGCATAATCGTCAGTCATACCTGCAATATAATCAAGTACACTCATCTCTATTTTTTCTCCAGAATTATTATAAAAGGATTCCATTTTTGATAAATAATCACCAAATCTAAAAGCTATAAAATTATTTTCCTTAGAATAATCATCATAATTTTTTTTATATTTTATAAGAATTTCATTTAGATAATCGTATAATAAAGTCAAAATTCTTTTAAAATAAATATGGTATTCAATTAATTTTTTGCTATGATAAATAGATTTGTAATTAAAATCTCTGAATATTATTAAAATTTCATAAGCTTTATCTGAAAAACCAATTTTCCCTGATTTCAAGGAATTCTGAATAAGATCACTTACAAAAAAATTAATAATTTTACTATTTTGTATTCCAATTTCTTTTTTTATTTTAGCAGGAATTTCTGTTTCTTTAATAATTTCCATTTTCATTGCATCTTCTAGATCTCTGCCAAGATAAGCAATTTTATCAGACATTCTAACAATAGTTCCTTCATATGTTGATGGAAAATGAGCTCTATCATTGATTTTACTTAAATCTTTTACCTGATGGTCTGGTTCAATATATTGTTCAAACTTTTCTCCACAATGATTAATAATTCCATCTCTTACAGCGTATGTTAAATTCAATCCTTTTCCATAATTGATTATATAATCCACTACCCTTAGAGAATAAATTTCATGTTTAAAATCATATAATTTTTTAAATAAATCAGCTATAATTGTTTCACCCACATGTCCAAATGGAGAATGCCCCAAATCATGTCCCAGGCTAATAGCCCATGCAAGATCTGCATTTAATCCAAGAGCTTTTGCTATAGTTGCTGAAATGGAAGCTACATGTAATTCATGTTCAATCCTGGTACATATATGATCATTTTTTGGTGAAAAAAAAACCTGTGTTTTATGTTTTAGTCTTCTAAAAGGTAAGGAATGAATAATAGCTGTTGTATCACGAAAATAATGACCTCTATAATCTTCTTTACGTGGATATTTTCTTTTTTTCAGTTGCTCTTTTGTTAGTTTATTTTTAAACATATTTTATCCTGATTTTATAATTATTAAAATAGATATTATTATTTCAATACATATAATTTTTAATATATAATTGATTATTATATCACTTTTTTAACTATATTTTTATTATTTTTTAAGATTCCCCAATTAACTATTCTTATAAATAATTAAAATATTCTAAAAATGAAATATGTAGTTATTATTTATAATTAATATTTAGTATGAATGTTATTTTTCATTCAGTTTTTTAATTTTAGCATATTCCTTAATAAAAGTCATATTATTCCCATTTTCCATTTTAATAGTTAATTTTGTCATATTTTTTAGTTTTGCTATTTCTAATATAGCTCCTTTGCCATAATTTTGTATTAAAACTTTATCACCAATTTCAAAATTGTTAATTATATCTTTACTTTTTTCATTATCTTCTTTTGAATCTTCACCAAGTTTTTTTAACTCATCCAATGTTGAATTGAAACTATTATTCTTAAAGGTATTTTTATAATCAAAATAATTTGGATTTTCAGAAGCAATTGATATTGTGTCAAAATATTCTTTTGGAATATGTGTTAAAAAACTGGATACATTTTTATGTGAATTTTTAGATCTATAAAAATTTGAAGAATAATAATAAGAGATAAAATAAACTTTTTCTTTAGCACGGGTAATACCAACATAAAACAATCTTCTTTCTTCTTCAATCCTTTTTTTCATTATTTTTTTTATATTAGAAATTTCATTTACATCTTCCATTTTAATCATTGGAATTATACCGTTTATAACACCTATAATAATAACAATTTTAAATTCCAACCCTTTTGCAGAATGTAAGGTTAATAAATTTACTCCATTTGTATTTAAAGGATTTTCATTTGAATAAAGCATAAATTGGTTATAAAATTCTAATAACGGATCAAAATTTTTATTATCAGTATTATTTTCTTTTTTATTATCTAATAAATTATTTTCATTTAAATGGTTATTTATATTACTATTATTATTATTATTTAACTTTCCATTTTCGATTTCAAATTCTTTTGAAATTTTAATTAATTGAGAAATATTTTCTTTTCTATCTTCTAATTTAGTAGAATCTTCTTTTTCAAAATATTCATAGAGTTTAAATTCATTAATTATAGATTCTATCAAAATTGAAGGTTTTTTAATTTTTTTTAATTTAATTATTTTTTTAGCAAATTCTTTAATTGTATTTTTTCTTGATTCTTTTAAAATATCAAGAAGAATGTTGTTTTTGGACGATTGATATTTATCAATAATTTTATCAATTGTTTTTTCACCAATCCCTTTTTTAGGAATATTAATAACACTTTTAAGAAGAAATATTGAATTGCTGTTTAAGATAAACCCTATAAAATTAAATATAGTTTTAATTTCTTTACGTTTATAAAAAGAAAGTCCATGATAAATTTTATATGGGATATGATTTTTAAAAAGGTATTGTTCTATATATGCAGATTGCCAATTAGCTCTATATAATATAGCTATATCATTATAGTTATAACCATCGTTTATGTTATTTTTTATAATATTAACTACTCGTTTAGCTTCTCTTTTTTCATCATATTCTCTAAAGAAATGCACTTCCCCATTATCAGTTTTATCAGGTATTAACTTTTTATTTCTTCTAAATTGATTTTGTTTGATTATTATATTGGCAATATCAAGAATTTTTACATTACTTCTGAAATTTTTTTCCATAAAAATAATTTTTGCATTTTCAAAGTCATTTTCAAAATTCATTATATTGGTAATATCTGAACCTCTAAAACTATAAATAGATTGATCCTCATCACCAACAGCAGTAATATTATTAACTTTTACCAGTAGTTTCAATAGCTTTCTTTGAATCTGGTTTGTATCTTGATATTCATCAATTAAAAAATAGGAAAACCTATTTTGAAAAAATAATTTTATACTTTCATTTGATTTTAGAGTTTCAACAACTTTAAGTATTAAATCTCCAAAATCAAGCAGATTATTTTCCAATAGATATTTTTGATATGTATTATAAAAATCTAATGCTTTTTTTTGATCACTAAAAATTTTTATAAGTCCTGAGATATCGTTATCAAGATTGATTTTAATAAGAGAAATTTCATGTCTAATACTTTTTGTAGAGTAATTTGTCAGGTTGTATTTCTTTTTTAAAATATCTTTAATTATAGATAGTTGAAGTTCTTCATCAGCAACTAAAAAATCTTTATTTATATTAAATAAATCAGGATACTGTTTCAATAATCTTAAACAAAACGAATGAATAGTAGTAACATAAGGTAATGTTTGAAAAGTAAACTCCCCTACTCTTTTTTTCATTTCATTTGCTGCTTTATTTGTAAATGTAATTGCAACAATGGAATTTGCAGGATACCCCAAACTGATAAGATATTTAATTTTTTCAGTTATAACACGAGTTTTACCAGAACCAGCAACTGCAATTACTAAAACAGGTTTATCAACAGTTTTTATTGCTTCTATTTGTGAAGGAGTTAAATTAACATTGTTTTTTGATTCTGTATTTTTCATTATTTATTTTTTATTATTTAATTTTAAGTATTTGTTTTTCATTATTTGTTTTATTTATTAATAACAAATATTGTTCTTTAAATTGAACTTTTTATCTATTTCTGGAATTTTGTAATTTCATCTAAAATTTTCATAATTAATCTTGAGTTTTCTGATATAAAATGAATTTCTTCTTCAGTAAGATTTTCTGATATCTTTGATTTAAAACGGTAAATTGCATTATCAACTGATTTTTCAGAAATATTTAAAGCAGCAGCAATAGATTTATATGAATTTTTAAGTGTGTATAAATGAAATACTTTTTTTTCAAGAGGTGTTAATTTTTCTTTTAAAACTTTTAATATTTTTTCTAATATTTCTTCTTCTGTAAATTCTGAATTTTTATCAATATAGCTCTGATTTAAGTGATCTTCTAAAATTCTTAATTGAAATTCAAGATTTTTTCTATATTGATTAACATAATTAATTAAATGATTTTTTACTAACTTCTTCAGGTAAACACTAAAGTTAACTTTTGAATCTAATTTATATGTATTTACAGCTTTTATAAAAGCTATTGATGCTTCCTGTAAAATATCATCTCTATTGAATATTAAAGAAACAAAAGGTTCAGAAATTTTAAACAGGTAAACTTCAAATCTTTTATATAAAATATCAAAAGCTTTCTTATCTCCATTTTGAGCTTTTTTTAAAATTTCATTTAACATTTCTACCATAATTTAAACTTTAATTATTATTTATTATTTTAAAAAACTTAAAATAGCAAAAAAGTTCCCATAATTATTGCAACATAAATTCCAGCTAAAAAATCATCTATCATAATTCCAACACCACCTTTAATTTTTTGAATTTTTTTAATACCAAGTGGTTTGATTATATCAAAGAATCTAAACAAAATAAATGCTATACAAAAATAAATCCATTTATTTAAATAAACTGTTTTAAGATTAAAAGACAAATTATTTATAAAATAATCTCTTCCTATATAGTTAAATAGATAAAAAGGAAACAAACTTACTAAAATTCCACTTATTTCATCAATTGTAATGTATCCAGGATCAATTACATTTTCAATTTTTTCTACAATATTTGAACTTATTATTCCTAAAATAATAATTATCACTAAAATTATTAAAAACGAATATAAATTGAAATTTAAAAAAAATATAATAATAGTTGCAATTAATGTAACAAAAGTTCCTGGGAATTTTGTTAAATATCCTAAATAAAAAAATGTTGCAATCGATTTAACTAAAGTTATATATGATTCTTTCAAATAAGATAGAACATATTTTATAGCAGAATAATATGTTAATAAAAGTGAAATTGTAAAAAATATTAAAGGTATAATTTTTAAAAAATTAGTCTGGTTTAATTTTATATAATTTATATTTACAAGATATACAAAATAGAAAATAATAATTGTAATCATTTGAAAAGCTGTTTTAAATTTAGCTGCAAAAGAAGTTTTAAATTCTTTTTTATTAGAATTTCCTTTTTCTTTTTGTTTATCAACCTCTATTCTTAGAACTGTAATAAAATAATCTCTGAATGCTAATATAATAACAAAGTAAAAAGGTAAATAAACAAATTTTTTTAGTGAAAATATAGCAAAAGCAGTGATTACCAATATTTTATCAGCAAGAGGATCTAAAAAAGCACCTATTTTTGATACAACATTAAGTTTTCTAGCGAAGTAACCGTCAAAATAATCAGTAATAGAAGCTATAAGATAAATAATAAAAGATATTATTATACTTACAGGATCAGGTTTTAAAAGATAGATTATAAAAGGGATAACAAGGATAAACCTTAACCCTGTTAAAATATTAGAAAGATTCATATTTCCTCTCCATAAAAATCATATAAAATATTGTCATATAACTTGATATATATAAAATTTCCTGGATTATATTTATTTAATTCAAATTTTGGTTTAACATAAGTAATACCATCAATTTCTGGCGCTTGAGCATAAATTCTTCCAATAAGTTGATTATTTTCATAATCAATATTTTCTATAAAAAATTCAATTTTATTTTTTAATTTTTTAAATAAAAATTGCGCTTTACTATTTAAAATTTCAGTTAATTCATTATATCTTTTAATAATAATATTCTCATCAATTTTATTTTCAAGTTTATATGAAGCAGCTTTTTCTATATCTGAATATGGAAATACACCAACATAATCAAAAGGAAGCTCTAATAATTTATTTTTCAAATTGTTGAAATCTTCATCTGTTTCTGAAGGAAAACCAGTAATTACAGTGGTTCTTAAAATTAATTCAGGATACTTTTCTTTTAAATTATATATTATTTTTTTAATTCTATCATAACTGGATTTTCTACCCATTAACTTCAAAATTCTATCTTCTGTATGCTGAATAGGTATCTCAACATATTTAACAACATTTTTAAGACTAAAAAGATCCTGTACATCATCAGTATAAACATCAGGATTAAAATACATTAATCTGATCCAATGGAAATTTTTTTCAGCAAGAAAATTTATAATTTTTTTTAAATTAGTAATACCAAAAGAAAGGGTGTCTTGAGAAACAATAACTATTTCTTTATAATGTTCTTTATTTAGTTCTTTTATTTCATCCAGAATTAATTTTTCTGAAAAAGGTTTAAATTTCCCTTTTATTTGGGGAATTATACAATATGTACAATTTTGCGAACAACCTTCTGAAATCCTTAGATAAGTGTAAAAACGTTGAAATAACCTGTATCTTCCAGATTGTTCAAAATTATTATTTAAAAGAATATTGTTAAGTTCATCATAATTTAAAACATAATCTGCTTCAGTTAATTCCTTTTTAAGCTCTTCATAAAATACCTGAGTTGCACATCCAGTTAAAATAATTTTTTTACCTTTTTTATTGGTAGAATAATCTAAAACAGTGTTTATTGTTTCACTTAATGCAGGTTCAATAAAACCACAACTATTAACAAGTAGATAATCAGCATTTTCAGGATTTTTTGTAATGTTAAATCGTTTATTCAATAAATAAGCGATTTTTTCTGAAATAACTTCATTTTTTGGACAACCTAAAGTTTCTATATAAAATTTCTTATTCTTTGGAATTGAAAACCAATTGATATTTTTCAAGTTCTTCATTATAAACCCACTTTATTACAAAAAATCCTAATATTTGATCTGGTAATTTTACTAATTTATCGTTAATTTTAAGTGAAATAGCTCTTAAATTTGATATATGAAGTTCTAGCATTGATTTACTTTCTATTCTTAGAGTATCATCAGGTTTCATTAAAAGTTCTTTTTCTTCTTTATTATCAGCAATATATTTAACATAAGCATATCCAGTACTTGAAATAAGTATATTTATTTTTTGAATCTCCTTATTTAAATCTTTAATAATATAGTTAACAAAACTTGATTTATCATATGGAGTAACATTAGAATTTCTTTCCAGATCAATAACAACACCTTCATTTGTAATATTTTCAACAGTTATAGTAAAATCTGGAAAACTATCATTATTAAAATCAAATATAATCTGGTTCTTTATTGGTAGACTAATTAACTTATTTAATTCAATAAAAGAAATTTTCACTGTTTTGTTTACAAGGTCAATATCATTTATTTTAAAATGCATGTCATTATTATCATCAGTTATAAAAGTAAAACCTTCATTTATTTTAAAATTTTTTAAAATTTTTTTTTCAGAAAATTTATAAAAATCATTATATAAATCATTATTTTGTTGATTTTGAGTATTTTTATTTTGTGTAACTTCTTCTTTTTTAGTTGTATTTGTAAATTCTTTGTTTGGTGTTTTAATAAAGAAATTATAAACAAAAAATAGAATAATTATTAATACAAGTAAAGAAGATAAAATAATAATGCTGGATTTTGATAAACCTTTTTTTAAAGGTTTTGTAAGTTCATTATAGGGAATAGGTTGCTCGATTTTTGATTGCTTTTTGTAAATATCTATAAGTTCCTTTGAATCTAATCCTAGATATTCAGCATATACTCTTAAAAAACCAGTAAAATAAGCTTCCCCTGGAAAAATTTCAACATTTTCCTCTTCTAAACCTTCAATAAATCTTTTTGATATTTTTGTTTCTTCAGCACATTGTTTAATTGTTTTGTTTAAATTAAGTCTTTTTTCTCTTAAAATTTTACCAAATGATTTCATACTTATACCTTATCCAAAAAAATTTTTTATTATTTGAACATCATCAGGAATCTCGTTCTCAAATTCAAAAATTCTATCAGGAATATCAATATTAAATTTGACCTCTGTGAAATAATAAGAAACTACCTTATTATCAAGAGTTTTTGCTTTTTGATATACAATAAATCCATCTTTTGTAACATATAATTCAATTGACTTAAATCCAGCTTCAACTCTTTTTGGTGTTCCAATAATTTTATAAACTTCAAAGTTATTGAATTTATAAAGATTTTTTTCCTCTTTAAATTTAAAATTATAATTATCCAATAGATATGAAATAGATTTTTGAGAATTATCTACATCAATAGTTAATTTTTCAGAAAGTTCCTGTTCACCAACAATATATAAAGAAGGAATATAAACCCATAATTTTTTACCATTAGTTACAATTGTCATCTCTTTAGGTGAACTAATTACAATTTTTAGTTTATTAGGAAATTTATAAAAAATTTCCCCTTCAGAATTAACAGGATTACTATTTTCATTTTTTTGTTTCATGTAAATAATTTTTCCCTGATAATCCTGTATTTTACTATATCTATCCTTCATTATTCTGATAACATCATTTATAGAAAAAACTTCTTGTCCTGAAATATAAATTGTTGATACAAGTAAAATAATTAAAAAAATAAAAAATAATTTTTTTTTCTTCATAATTGGTATTCCTTTAATATCTAAATAACTTTTATCAAAAATTGCTTAAATTTCAATATATAATTAAATAATTATAAATAGAAATGATTTTAATAATTTATGTATATAAATATATAAATATAAAATAACATTATATAAAAATATCTCTTTCTTTATTTCCTTTCATAGGTCCAATTAAACCTTCTTCTTCCATTTTTTCAATAATTCGTGCAGCTCTATTATATCCAATTTTCAGTCTCCTTTGTAAATATGAAGCTGAAACTCTTCTTTCAGCTTTTACAATTTCAACTGCTTCCATATAAAGAGGTTCATCAAATAATTCATTTTCATTTATTGGAGTATTTTCTATATTTTTTATTTCTTCTATGATGTTTTTCTTTTCATAATTTGAATAAAGGTTTTTTACAAAATTGACTATATTTTTTACTTCAGGTGTAGAAATATAAGTTCCCTGAATTCTAACAGGTGGTAAGCCACCAAAAGAAAAAAGCATATCTCCATTTCCAAGTAAAGATTCTGCACCATTAACATCAAGAATAATTCTAGAATCTGTTTTAGAAGAAGTTTGAAAAGAAATTCTTGTAGGTAAATTTGATTTTATAACACCAGTAATAACATCTGAAGATGGCCTTTGAGTTGCAAATATTAAATGGATACCAACAGCCCTTGCCATAGCAGACAAACGAATTAAAGAATCTTCAATTGTTTTTTGTGCAACCTGTATTAAAGCATAAAATTCATCAATAATAAGAACAAGGTAAGGCATCTTCTCTTCTTCTGTTACGGTTTTATTATAATCTTTAATATTTCTCACCTTATTTTCTTTTAATTTATTGTATCTGTTTTCCATTTCATTAACTAACCATTTTAAAGATAAAGCAGCTTCATCAGGATAAACTAGAACCTGACTTAAAAGATGTGGTAGTTCTTCATATAAAGAAAGTTCAACTCGTTTTGGATCAATTAAAATAATTCTTAATTCATCAGGAGATTTTTTTAAAATAAGAGAATTAATTAAAGAATTTATACACACTGATTTACCAGAACCTGTACGACCAGCTATTAACATATGAGGGGTTTCTGTTAAATCAACTATATAAGGAACACCGTCTATATCCTTACCTAAAATCAAAGGTAACTCATAATTTTTGCTTTTATACTCAGGTAATTTCAAAAAATCTTTAAATCTTACAATTTCTTTTATATCATTTGGTACTTCAAATCCGACAGCTTTTTTCCCTGGTATTGGAGCAAGAATTCTAATTTTTTCTGCAGAAAGGTTATAAGAAATATTTTTTTCAATTTTTTCTATTTTAGAAAGGTTTATTTTCTCATCCACTAAAAATTCAAATCGAGTTACTACAGGACCTACATGAAAATTCAGCAATTTAGATTTAATCCCAAAATCTAGTAGTGTTTTTTCAATAATTCCACCTTTTTTTATGATTTCCTCTTCATCTGGTTTTTCATCAATACCAAATTTGATATCGTCAAGTAAATTTATTACACTTTGAAGATAATTTTCGTTGTTATTTAATGTTTTAATTTCATTGCTTTTATATTCATTTTTATTTTTAGAACTATTATTTTTAATATTTTCTTCTTTATTAATGTTTAAATCAAGATCATTATTAGAATTACCATTTTCCCTAAAAATGTTACTTTCTATTTCATTTTTTAAAATATTTTTACTATCAATTAAATTGTAAGTAGTTTTTTCTTGATTTTTAATGTTTTCTTCAATTAATAAACTATTTGAATTGTTGTTTACCTTATAACTGTTGTTATTATTAATAATATCAGTTTTGTTTTTAAAATTGTCATTATTATCTATATTGTAATTATCCAAACTTACAAGATTTTTATTCTTATTATCAGTTTTTAAGGAAATAACTTTTTCTTGAAAATTATCACTATTTTTATTAATAATAGGATTTTTATAACTTAACAATTTTATAGATTTATTTTTTTTATTATCAATTATTTTTTCTTTTTGATTTTTTAATTTCTTAATTAAAATATATTCAAGTATATAACTCATACTTAATAAAAAAATAGATATGAAAAATAAGTTAAAAAGTATTTTATAATATTTTACTTTTATTATAAATTCAATTATTTTAGGAAATACATTATATATAGAAAAGTTAAAATTAACTATAGTAAATATATTTAAAATAAAAATGATAAAAGTAAAAGAAATAATAAAATTAAATATATTTTTATTAAAATAAAAATTAATGTTAATTGCTTTTAAAAAAAGATAAAATGGGATAATAAAAATAATAATTCCTGAAAAACTGGTTAAATAAGTTCCTAAATTAGAAAAAAATAAAAAATATGAAGAAAGTATAGAAAGAAAAACTAAAAGAAATGAAATTATATCATTTATGAATTTTTTCATATAAAAAAATCTAACAACAACATTTTTATTGTCAATGTAATATAATTTACTTCACAAAAAAATATTGTTTTATTATACTTTTGTTATATTCTTTATGTAGAAAAAGAATATTATTTTACAACAATTTATTTTAATTTTAGTCTTTATTAGGAGTAGAAATGCCCAATTATAAAAAATTAGCATTTATTATATTTATTATAATAGTTTCAATTTTATTATCGTCATGTTCTCCATATATTCCACATGTTAAAGATTTAACTAAATCTGATACTAACGAAACATTTCTTTCAAATTTAGAGTTTCATATCGATTCAACATTTGAAACCTGGAAAATTTCAGGTGTAATGCAAGATGATAAATCGAATTTATACCAATATTTTCTATATATTTACAAAATAACTGTTGATTCTAATAATTTTTGGATTTTTGATGCTGGTATTTACACTGATAAAGATAATAAAAAATATTTTTATGAATTAACTTCTATTGATCCTTTTAATGTTTTAAAAGTTAAGAAAAATTTTATACAACTTGGAAAATCATATCTAAAATGGAATGATAATTATCTGGAATTAAGATTTAAATCGAACAATATAGATTTTAAAATCAGTTCAATTTTAAACAATAAAATTAAAAATTTTCAAATTTTACCAGGATTTTCAGATTTTTCTAAAGATAATATATATTATATTTCAAGGGATTTTACTTCTAACGGTAACCTATTCCTTAAAGATGATAAATTTAAAATTAATTCAAGTGTTAAAGGCAAAACATTTGTTTATAGATATTTTGGGAAAACTTTTCCTGACAAACTAGAAATGTTTTTCATTCCACTTAAAGATAAAACCTATATAATTGCCAGTAACCCAAAAAATAATATAATCGATGGATATTTAATAAATCAAAAATCATTTGAAAAAATTAAAAATGTTTCTTACACATATAGTGAAGTATTTCCCAATAAAAACCGTAGATATGGTTTAAATTGGTATATTATTTTGGATAAGATCTCTTTTAATTTGATCCCTTTGAAAAAAGAAAGTATTTATACTACATTTTTTGAGGATTTCTGGTCAAACATTGTTCTAATTAATGATGGAGTTAATAAAAATACATTGGGATATGGTATTACTACTATTGATGAATTTAGTCGAATTATAGGATATTGATTTAGTTAGTTAAATGATACCATTATTGATTAACCATTCTTTTTCTTCAAAAAGCGTTGTTTGTTCACCATGTCCTGGATATATATAAAAGTTTTTATTAAAAGAAAAATATTTTTTAATTGAATTAATTATATCATTATAAGATGCTGAAGGTAAATCGTATCTTCCAATAGCATTTTTAAAAAGAGTATCACCAGAAAATAATAAATTATTATAAATAATTGAAATTGAACCTTTTGTATGTCCAGGAGTACTAAATAAATATAAAGATTCTGAACTACTAATATCTAAATTTAATTCTTTATCAAATGTTTTGGTTACTTTAAATTTTTTAATTTTTTTATTTATAAGAAGTTCACCAGTATAAAATTCATTGTTTAAATTTGAAGAATCATGTTCACTCATAATTATATTCTTGATATTAAATTCCTCGTATAATGGAGCTACACCACCTATATGATCATAATGATTATGAGTAAGAATTATGTAAATATTTTTTTTAATAAATTTATTTATTTTTTGATAAAGAAATTGTTTTAACTCATTTGAATAATATCCTGGATCAATAATTATAAGATGTTTTTCAAATTCTAAAACATAACAATTAGTTAAAAGTTCCCCTACTTTAAATATTTTTAATTTCATTTTTATTCCTGAATTTTAATTATTTGTTTTTTTTACTTTATTTATAATAAAAATTATTATTTACAATAAAAATTTATAATAAAAATGTCCAGAAAATTATATAATTTTTGAATTTCAAATAACGATAAACTATAATAAGATAAAATCAAATTAAATTCATTAAGGAGAATGATTCATGAAACACAGAACTTTTGTTTTTAAAGCAAATAAGAATAAATCCAGGCTAACTGAAGCAAAAGTAGTTGCATCTTGTCAAACAGAACATTTACATTCTTCAAATGTAAAAGAAGATAGAGGTATGGTACTATTGAAGATGAAAGATGGCAGAATTTATTATTTAACTCCCAGTAAACCAATTGATTTTGTTGAAAAATGTAATTTGTATCTTAAATCCGTGTAATTTCAGATATAAACTTATTTAAGCATGTTTTTGGATAAAATGAATAAAATTTTTAATTTAAGGAGGTACTATCAACAATGTTTACAATCGGAGTATTTGGTATCATTACAGATAACAAGGACAGAGTTCTACTTTGTCATCGGCGCGACTATGATCTCTGGAATTTACCTGGAGGTGGAGTTGAAGCAGGTGAAAGCCCCTGGGATGCACTTGTTCGTGAAATTAAAGAAGAAACTGGTCTTACAGCAAAACCAATTCAACTTACAGGTGTTTACAGTAAACCTGATAAAAACGAAATTGTACTGTCATTCGTTTGTGAAATTACTGGGGGTAAAATCATGTTAACTGATGAAGCAGATAAAATTGAGTATTTTGAAATCGATCAAATTCCAAAGAACACTTCACCAAAGCAGGTGGAAAGAATAAAAGAGTATTTTTCTGATAAAAGTAAAACTTACTTTCATAATCAAACAGGTCCTTCCTCAATTGATTTAATAAATGAAGGAAAAATGTAAAAATATTGATTCTCAAGAACTTAAAAAAATTGATGGATTGGAATTAATAATTAAAGTTGTTTAAATTACAAAAAAAATTAGCCCATAGGGGAATTGAACCCCTGTCTCAGCCTTGAGAGGGCTGTGTCCTGACCACTAGACGAATGGGCCAATTGCAGGGAAAAAATAGCATATTTTAAAATTTAGTAAAGATTGTTTTAAACAATTTTTATGCTTTAAATATTCTTAAAAAAACTTTTATTACATTAAACCAATTTTTTATTTTAACGAAAATTCCATTTCCATATAAAGCAAACATTGCACTTTTTAATCCATTATAAATATTTTTGTTAAATGGATGCCACCATAAATTTTTTTTGGTAAAATAAAGAAGGTCATCTACAACAACCTTATGTTGCACCATCTCTTCAAATCCCAATCTACCATGAGTTTTACCTATTCCAGACATTTTTACACCACCCCATGGTGTTTCTGCTAATCCATGGCTCATTAGATGATCATTAATTGTTATAACTCCTGCTTCAATATTTTTTGCTAATTTTAATGCAAGTTTTCTATTTTTTGTCCAGATTGATGCAGTTAATCCTAAATAGGAATCATTTGCAAGTTTTATAGCTTCTTCTAAAGAATCAAATGTCATTACTCCAACTACAGGGCCAAATGTTTCATCTTTCATTAATTTCATTTGATGATTAACATTAATAACTATAGTTGGTGGATATATGTTTTTATAATTTTTATTCCTCTCATCTATATTTTTTTGATAAAAAATTTTAGCTCCTTTTGAAATAGCATCATTAACATGTTCTTTAACAATGTTATATTGTTGTAGAGAAGTTAAACCTCCTATATCACTATCATAATCAATATCTGGACCTATTTTTAATTTTTCTAAATAGTTTTTAGTTTTTTCTAAAAATTTATTATAAACTTCCTTTTGAACATAAATTCTTTCAATTCCACCACAAGATTGCCCGCTATTTTGAAATCCAGCCCATATTTCTCCCCATGCAGCTCTATCAATATCAGCATCTTTTAAAACAATCATTGGGTCATTCCCGCCCAATTCTAAGGATAAGGGTATCAACTTTTTGGAAGCTTTTTCCATTAAATACTTCCCAACCTGTACTGAACCTGTAAAAAATATTTTATCAACTCCTCCATCGATAAAATAGTCACCTACATATTTACCAGGTACATTTACATAATTGAATACATTTTCTGGTAATTCAGCAAATTCAATACATTTTTTAATTCTATTCCCAACTAATTGAGATTGAGAAGCAGTTTTTAAAATTACACTATTACCTGCTAAAAGAGCTTTAATAATTTCAGAAAACGGGATTGAAAAAGGGTAATTCCATGGAGAAATAATTCCAATAACACCATAAGGAGTTTTAATAATCTTGCTCTTTTTATTAAAAAGCAAAATATTACTATTTTTAATTTTTTCCTCTTTTAAAAACTTCTTTGCATTTTTACAATAATAGTCTATTGCTAAGGTAACAGGTAAAACTTCAGTAGCTAATGCATCAATTTTAACTTTTCCGTTTTCCAGTGAAATTTCCTCAGAAATAGCATCTACATTTTCTATTATGTATTTTATAATTTTTTTTATTTTACTAACCCTTTGTAGTAAGGGGATGCTATTCCATTTTCTTTGAGCTATTTTTGCTTTTTTTATTATATCAAAAACTTCTTCTTTTGTATTTATAGAAAATTTTCCTAATTCTTCACCAGTATAAGGATTTCTAGATATTGTATATTGTCTTGTTTCCATTTTATCTCCTATTCTTTACTTATCTCTACCTTTAAATTCATCCATAGTATTATTAATGCCTAAAAAATTTGCAATCCAGTCAAAAAAACTAACAGAAAATAATCTAAAAAACCATACAGATTTTACAATAGGAGGCATTAATAATAATGGTTTATCTTTTTTTATTGCTTTAAAAATTTTTAAAGCTACTTTTTCAGGTTTTAAAATTGGTAATAACCATGGAACCTTAGTTTTTACCCCTTTAAACATTCCAGTATCAATATAAAAAGGGGAAACAATTGTTGTTTTAATATTAATATTATCTTTTTTAAATTCCATTCTTAAAGATTCAGTTAATCCAAAAACAGCAAACTTTGAAGCACAATAGTCTGAAAGTTTTTTTACTCCTATAATACCTGCTGCAGAAGAAATTGTTACTATATGACCTCTATTTTTTTCAATCATTAAATCAATAAAACTTTTAATAATCCAGAAATGAGCCATTGTGTTAATTCTAAAACCTTTATCTATGTCATCAATATCAGCTTCAATAAAAGATTTACCATTAACAATTCCAGCATTATTTACAATTATATCAATAAAACCTATGTCACTTTTAATTTTTTTAGTAGTTTCCAATACTTCATCTTTTTTTGATAAATCAATTTTATAAATAAAAATTTTTACATTTTTATTTGTTTTTAATAATTCTTGTTTTAAATCTTCTAATCCTGCTTTGTTAATGTCAAGCAAAACTAAATTACCACCTTCTTTCACAATATGAAAAGATAATAATCTCCCTATTCCACTGGCTGCACCCGTAATTAAAATATTACTACCATTAATTTTTGACATTATTTTCTCCTATAAAAATCAATATTAAATATCAAAAAATCTGCTAATTTATATAAACGAGGTAAAACCTCAAATCATTGCTTTCAGGCAACGGAATAATCTTTATTTAACAATATATCATTTGATTTTACTGGATCATATTCACAACCATTTTTTAATAATGTCCATACCAATTTACTTAACTTTCTTGAAGTTGCTATTATTGCTTTTCCACTTCCTTTTATTTTTTTCATATTTCTATAAGATTTCATATATCTATTTTCTCTTTCTCTTTTTACCCTTATCATACCCATTGTCATCTGTACAAATGCTGTTCTCAATTCTTGTGAACCTCTTTTAGTTATATTCCCATATCTTTCTTTGTCTGCTGAATTTTGTACCCATGGTACCAATCCACAATAAGAAGAAAGCTTTTTATATGAACTAAATTTATTTATGTCATCTATGTAAGCCCTTAAAGTAATTGAAGTTATCAATCCACATCCTGGTATTGTCCTTAGTATTCTTACTGCTTCATCTTTTTCTGTCATCTTTGAAAGCTCTTTCTCTATTTCTGATATTAAACTTTCTATACTATTTATTGTTTTTATTATCCCTGATACTATACTTTTTTTTATTGGGTCCGATATTTGTTCTATAATTTTTACCCTTCCTGTTTTTGTGTTAAGCTGTCCATTCTTTGTTTCTATACCCATTTCTAACATTATTCCATGTATTTGATTCTTTAAACTTACATTGGTCTTTTTTAATACTGACCTATGCTTTAATAAATCTCTTAAATTTTTACTATCTTCTTTACATAAATTTACTTCTGGTATCATATCTTTTGATAAAAATTCTGCTAATGTCCTTGCATCATGTTTATCTGTTTTGTTTATTGATTCATTTATTACTTTAAACTTTAAGGTATTTACTACATGTACTTTAAATCCATAATTTTCCATTTCTCTTTTGAAATATCTTGTATTTCCTGTAGATTCTACTGCTATTTCAATTTCTTCTGGTTGGGATAATTTCTTTAACAATCTTACAAATTCCATATATCCTTCTTTTTTTGTAGAAAATTTCCAATTAATATCTGCAATCCTTTGTTCTAAATTTTTTATACATACCGTCATTTGATGCTTGTGTAAATCAACTCCAACTGATAGTTTCATCTGCCTCCTCCAATTATTTTTTTTTAATTGAAAGCAGATTCTTTACGATATTTATTACAGAGAATAATCCATTCTCCTATTCAATCTGGATTGTTAAAATCCGATTATTATGTTGATTCGGCTGTAGGCTCTTCATTCTCCTAAACGGTCTTTTTGACCAAATTAAATGTCGAACCTAAGCCTATCTGCTTTCAGGTTTATTTTCGTTGCCTGAAAGCAGTTTCTTTATCCCCTGCTATTGATTTTTATCACATCTCCTACATATATTAAATGGTTGATTAAATCATTTTTATAAATTTATATTATGTCAAAACTGATTTAAATTCAAGAAAAATTTTAATCAAATTTTAAAAGTAGAAAATTACATTAAAATAATAAAAAAAGCTGCCTCATTATTTTTGAGACAGCTTTTCTTACACTCTTAACTGTATATATTAATTAATATAAAAGATAACTGCGGGTGAAGGAGTTGAACCCTCACAAACAGAGCCAGAGTCTGTCGTGCTACCATTACACCAACCCGCAATTACTTTTTGTTTTTTAACATTATAATTAATAATGTCAAGATTTTTTTAAATCAAAATAAAAACAATAAATTTTTTGTATAAAATTTAAATTATTATGTTAAACTATATCTGGAGGTTAATATGGCTAAAGCTGGTTATCTAAAATGTTGTATTCAAAAACTTTATGAATATATTTATATAGAAAAAAACGAAAAATATAATTTTGTTGAATGTTGTAATCATATTTATTATGTTTTACCACATCAAATTGATGATTTGAAATTTTTTTTAATGAGGGAAAAAAATGATAATAAGTATTATTTTTTAACTGAAGACAAAAAAATGATTCAAATATATCAACTTAATCAATTTAAAGATAAAAATGAAAGAGATAATTTTATAAAACAAAAGCTTTTAGAAATATTTAAATCTACAATTCATCAAAATTCATAAATAATATTTTGAATATAAATTTTACTTATATTTACCAATAATAAATTTAAAAAATATAACAATTTACTTAATTTTTTTAAACAAAAATATCAGTTTTATGGATTATAAAAATGTTAAACACAAAATTAATTGCAGAAATCGGTTTAAATCATGGTGGATCATTAAAACGAGCAAAAAAACTTGTGAATTTAGCTAAATCTTCAAATGTATGGGGTGTAAAATTTCAATATTTTACTTTAAATAATTTGATTAATCTTGAAAATTATAAAACTTTATTAAATTTAGATAATAATTTTGAACATTCTATAAATCAACTACTTTTAAGTAATGAAGAATTTGTTAATCTTCTTCTTTACACTTTTGAGTTAAATATACCATCTGGAATATCTTTTTTTTCAAAAGAAGATTTAGAAACATTAAAAAATTATTTTTATTTGAAAACTGAAATAGATATTTTTAAAAAATTAAGTTTTTTAAAAGTAGCTTCTGGTGAAATAACTGATATACCTTTATTAAAATCCTATTCTAATATCTTATACAAATATGGTTTAGAAATTATTATTTCAACAGGGGTTTCCACAAATGAAGAGATAAATGAAGCTCTTTCAATACTTGATCCAGAAAGTAAATTCAAAAATAAGATAACATTATTACATTGTAAAGTAGAATATCCCCAGAAATTTGAAATATCAAATTTAAAAAGAATTAAAGAATTAAAAACAATATTTGGTTATAAAACAGGGTTATCTGATCATTCTATGGGGATTGAGATACCTCTTCTCTCATTACAATTTGAACCTGATGTCATTGAAAAACATTTTACTGATAATAATAAACTTGAATTTGCTGACAATCCTATGTCAACAGAATCTCAAGATTTTAAGATTATATCATTTATAATAAATAACTATAGTAAGATTATTGGAAATGGTGAACCTTTCTTAACTGGAAAAGAAAAAAATGAAAGAAAATTTGCAAGGAAAGGGATATATGCAAAAAAAAATATTAATATTGGAGATGATTTTGGTTTTAATAATCTTATAACTCAAAGGCCAAATCTTGAATTCAACGATTCTAAATATTTTAATATTCTATTACAAAAAAAATCAAAAAATAGATACAAAAAAGGTGACCCAATAGTTGTTTCAAATGAGGTAAAAAGATAGTTTTGATTGTTTATAACAAATTAAAATAAATTATTGTAAAATTTTAAATATTTACTATTATTTTATTTGAAGATAATTATTATTATAGTTAATTATTTTAACTAATGTTTTATTATAATTTTTTATAAATTTTGTTTTTACTTAAATTCTATAAATATATCAAGGAAAATATAATGAAAATTTCTAAAAAAAAATCAGAAAATAAATTATCTAAAAATTATAAGCGAAAAACAAAATTTATTGACAAAGAATTTCAAAGTAAATTTATCCTTTCATATATTGAAATCATTACAATATCAGTTGGGTTGTCACTATTAATTACTGCATTATATGTTTATTTTACAACCTCTCTTAATGTTAATAATTTTAAAGTTATTTACATTAAAGTTGTAAATGGTAAGCAACATATAATTTCATTATTCAGAATATTATTTCCTATAATTTTAATTTCAGGTTTAATTACTTCTATTATTGGTATTATTATTGGTCTTTTATATTCGCATAAAATAGCAGGGCCAATATATAGATTTAAAAAAACTTTGCGAATACTTCTTGAAGGTAAAAATAAAAGTGATGAATATATAAGTTTTAAAGTTAGAAAAAATGATGAATTTCAAGAATTATCTTTTCTTTTACAACAATTTTATCAAAAATATCAAGAGTTAGAAAATAAAGTAAAAGAAAATAAAAAAAGGGATGATTAATCATCCCTTTTTTTTTGCATCTTAACTCTTACTTTGTATTTTTTTAATTGAAGTAATAGCAGTTTGTTTAATAAATTGAGGATAAGGTCCTTGAGAAATTTCTAAAAGAATCGCAAATGCTTGAGGATCACCTAAATCACCAAGAGCAACTATAATGCCATAAAATAATGGTGCAGTTTGTGATCTATATTCTGATTTATAGTAGTTTAACATATTTATAAGTGTAGGTACAGCACTTTTATCACCAATTTTGCCTAATGCTATTGCAGCATAAGTTTTAACAATTGGATCTGGATCTGAGATTAAAGTTTCTTGTAATTTTTTTACAGCCTTTTTAGCTTTTAATTCACCAAGAGCAATACAAGCTTCAACTCTAACATCCCAAAAGTCATTCAAAATTTTTCCGTTCTGTGTAGAAACATTTTTAATTCCAATATCAAGAACATCCATTAATAAATCAACTGATTCATCATCACCTTTGTTTTTTAATACTTGAATCATTGTTAGTAACAAATCATGATTATTACCAGCTTCAATAACAGTCTTTACAGATTCTAATGGTATATTTTGTAATCCTAAAAATAATTCCTCTAAGGTTAAATTTTCAGGTTCTTCTGTATTGTATGGATTATTATCCTCCCCCTCCTGGGCAAAAATTGAAATCGAAAATATTGCTACAAAGACCAGAACAATAATAAGCTTTTTATTCATAAAAACCTCCTGTATTATATACTATTTAGTCAGCAAAAAATTCATCATTTATGCTGATCTTCCATTTTTGATCAATTTTAATGAAATAATATTTTAATATTTTATTTTCGAACTTAACCAATACTATAGCTCTATCTAAATCATTTTCTTTAAAAACAATTTTGTAAATTTTTAATGGTTCACCATTATTTAAACTAACTCTGGATGCATATACAACTTTAAAAAAATATTGTTTAATGTTATATATCCCATAAGCAGTTGCATTTATCTTTTTTAAATAATCTAACGAATTATATCTTTTATAATACCCTGGAGAAATCATTGTTAACCATTGGTCATAGTTTTTTGACAATACTACTTTTTCATATTCAAGAAAAAAAGTTTCAAGTTCTTTTTTTAAAACTGATAAATCAAGATTTTCTGGAACATTTTCAAAAATAACACCTTCATATTCTTTATTGACTAAGTTAACAGGTTTTTCCTCTTTTGTTTCCTCTTCTGTTTTTTGAGATTCTTGCTCAGTCTTTTCTTCCTGCTGTATTGTATTCTCTTCTTTTTTTACCTCAGCTTTACCAGTTTGACATGAATATAAAAACAACAATGCAACCATTATAAAAATTAAAATAAATAAAAATTCTAATCTAAATTTTTTATACATTATGATCCCTTATTATAATTTTAGAATATTATTTTAAAAATATAACTATATCAGATAAAAAATTATTTTCTTTAATTTATAATAATATACTTAAAAGAATTTTCAAATAAATAATAAATAATTTTTACAACTTTATATCTTATTAATCGTATAAATATATTTAAACATTTAATTACAAGAACAATTATTTTTAGATAAATTCTTAAAAAATGCTTATTATTGAATATTATTTAATAATAAGTATATAAAATATTTAAATATAATAATTATTTTTAAAAATTATATACACAAGCAAGTGATATTGAAAATAGTTTTGACTCAGCAGAGTCAGCTCTAGATGTTACTACAACTGGTTTTAAGGCTCCTACAATAATTCCAGCAGTTTGTGCTTTTGCAAAATAGATTAAAGATTTATAAAGTACATTACCTGCATCAATATTTGGAACTACTAATATATCTGCTTCTCCATTAACTTTCGAATTTATTTTCTTTATTTTTAAAGCTTCATTAGAAATTGCTATATCTAAAGCTAAAGGACCATCTACAATACAATTTTTTATTACACCTCTATCTGCCATTTTAGATATAATGGCACCATCAATGGTTGATTGTATTTTCATGCTTACTTTTTCATTTGGTGCAATCATAGCAACTTTTGGATTCTCAATTCCTATAGAATGTGCAACTTCAACTGCATTATTTAATATTGCAATTTTTTGATTTAAGTCAGGATTTATATTTAAAGCAGCATCTGTTAATAAAATTAATTTGTCTCTTTCTGGAACTTCCATTATTGCAACATGTGAAAGGATATTCCCTCTATTTAACCCAAATTCTTTATTTAAAACAAATTTTAAAATTGTACCAGTATTTATCAAACCCTTAATTAAAATGGAATCATTATATTTTGCAACTTCTTTAACGGATTTTACAGCAATATCTTTTTCATCACTTGCTTCAATGATTTGAAAATTTGAAATATCAAAATTTAAGGATTGAGCAACTTTTTCAATTTCAACTTTTGGACCTACTAGAATTGGGTCAATGATTTTATTTTCATAAGAATGTTTAACTGCTTCTAATACATGAGAATCATTAGCTCCTGCAACAATCGCTTTAACATTTTTCCCTTTTGCTTTTTCTACTAACTCATTTAAATTTCTCATTTTAATATCTCCTTTTATCTATTTTCTATTTAAAAAATTTTTTATACACATATTCTAAAATCTGTATAGCATTAGTAGCAGCGCCTTTTCTTAAATTATCAGCTACATTCCATAAGGAGAATTGTTTTTTGCTACCCGGATGTCCTTTTATTCTACCTACATAAACTTCATCAGTATCTTCCAGATAATATGGCATAGGATATAATGCATTTTTAGTATCATTTAAAACTTTAATCCCTTTAAAATTTGATAAAACTTCTTCAATCTCTTTTACATTTGTTTCAGTTTTTGTTTTAAAAAAAACAGCTTCAGAATGACAAATTCTTACAGGCACTCTAGCAGCTATGCTATTAACAAATATATCATTATCGTTTAAAATTTTTTTTGTTTCTTCAATTATTTTAACTTCTTCTTTTGTAAATTCAGAATAATACCCTTCTTCAAAATAAACATCAATTTGAGGGATAATGTTTCCTAAAATAGGGAAATTAAAATAATTTGCAATTAATTCTTTATTGTTAGCTTTTTGTTTTACCTGTTCATCATAATCTTCTAAAGCTTTTTTACCTGCTCCTGCTACAGATTGATAGGTAGCACAAAAAATAGATTCAATACCAAATTTTTTGTAAATTGGATAGATGCTTATGACAAGTTGTATTGTTGAACAATTTGGATTTGCAATTAGTTTATTATTTTTAATAGATTCAATATTAATTTCAGGGATAACAAGAGGAACCCCCTCTGTTAATCTAAACCTTGAAGAATTATCAATTACAAAAATACCTTTTTCAGCAAGTTTTGGAGAATATTGTTCTGAAATTGAATTACCAGAAGCAATTAATACAGCATCTAATTTTTTAGAAAACAAATTTTCATCATTTAATGTTTCAACATATAGTTTTTTACCATTGAAATATAACTCTTTCCCTTCACTTGCACTTGATGCAAAAAGATATAGATTTTCAATTTTAATTTCTTGAAATTGTTCAAGAACTTCCATCATTTTCTGTCCAACAACTCCAGTAGCTCCTAAAATTGCTAAATTCATACATCCACCTCATATTTAAAATTGTTTTTCTCTCCTGCTTTTTTAATTACCTGCAATGTCGTTTTTAATACAAATAGATCATTTTCATTTTCAACTAATGGTTTTTCTTTACCTTCTACACAATTGATAAAATGTACAATTTCATCTCTAAGTGCATTTTCAACATAAACAGCAATTTTTTCAATAAAAGATCCTCTATGATAAATAATTTCTCTTTGATCAACTTCAAAAAGAGTTGAACTTTTTCTATAAATTTCAATTTCCTGTGTATCGTAATTTAATTTTATAAAATTAGATTTTTGAGATATTTCTAAAGCTCTTTGCTTAACAAAACTCGCTCTGGAACTTGTAATAGTAGCAAATGAACCATCTTCAAAACCTAATAAAGCAGTTGCAAAGTCTTCATACTCTGTATAAATTTTTTTGGCAAACCCATTAACAAATATTAGTTTTGAATTATTTAAATTTAAAATAATATCAATATCATGAACCATTAGATCTAATATAACACCAGTATCTCTAACTTTATCAGATTTAGGTGAAAATCTCTTTGCTTCAAAATAAATCGGATTTTTTATGTATTTTTTTCTAAGTTCAACTACTGCACCATTAAATCTTTCAACATGTCCTACCTGTAAAACAAGATTTTTTTTCTTTGCAAGATTAGCAACTTCATCAGCTAAACCATATAAATGTGCAAATGGTTTTTCTACTAAAACATTAACATTATGCAATAGAGCATTCTTTGTCACTTCATAGTGTTTTGATGTCCATACAGCTATATTTACTGCATCAATTTTTTCTAAAAGTTCATCAGCATTATTAAATGCTTTTACCTCATATTTTTTACTTACCTGTTCTAATCTTTTTGCATTTATATCGCAGATACCAACAAAATTTACCTTTTGATTATTATGTAAATATTTTAATATTGCTACATGGTATTCCCCCATATGGCCAGTTCCAATTACGCCAACATTAATCATTATAATCTCCTTTAAAAGACACAATTGAATCCTTAATTATATCTTCATATTTAGAATATTTAAAATTTAACAGAATAACATAATCTTCTTTATATATTGCATTCTGTAATGAAATATTATTATAATTTTTTAAATTTACAAACTTTAAATCATATTGATCAATTAGAGCATATTTCAAATTACCATTGTTTAAATTGTTTAAAAGGTCACTATAAAAAGAAAATTTTGTAATATTAGGTATATCTTGAAAAAGATAAAACCCTTTTGTGTATAATTTTACACCAATTTTTATTTTCTTTTTATTTATTTCATTAAATGGTAATTCTTGAAAGTTTCTATTTCTTAAAAGTAATATATTATCTTGATAATAAAATATTTTAATATAATTTTTTGTTATATTATTTAAATAATTTGAATATATTAACCCTCCAATAATAAAATCTAGATTATAAGGAATATCATTAATTTGAATTTTATAAAACTTAAAACTATATGTATTTTCTTTTTCATTTTTATTTTTAATATAATCACTATTTTCTAATTTATTTTTTAAAAATTTATTGAAAAAATACCTTAAAAAGTCAATCTCATAACCTTTAAAAGTGCTTTCTGATAAATCATAATAAAAAAATGGATTTTTTTCAAAAAAATATCCTATTTTAATAATTTCAGGAAAATTTATATCTTTATTTTGCGGAAGTAATAATATTTTTTTAGAATACAAAATAATTACAATAAAAATTAATATAAATAATAAAATGCCCTTTTTTTTCACATTGAGAGTATATTAAAATTTTTTTTATTTTCAACCTATTGACATTTTTTAATTATAAATTATTGTTTTTATATCAAAATATGTCCATTATAAACAGGGAGGTAGGTTATGAAGATTAACAAAGAGAATGCCAATTCTCTAAGGAGAGTCAACGATCTTAAAAGTAAAGTTAATTCTGTAAGATCAAAGGTAACTTCAAATCTTAACAAAAATTCGAATTCTGTTAATAAAACAGCTGTTACCAATCAAGTTAATAATATTAGAAAAACTTTTTCAACTCAGGAGGAACTTTCTAAGATTCAACAAAAGATTTCTTATTTACAAAATTTCAATAATAATAACAATCTTTCTACTATTCAAAATGCTACTTATAACCAAAAGCCTTTATTTAACCAAAATGAACTAAAAAATATTACTACTAATAGAAACAACTTGAATTCTATTATAAAGCAATATTCACAACAAGAAAAGCAATTAAACCAGAATCTTGCTACTCAATTGGTTACAAATGAAAATACTAATGCAGTATCATTAAAAAGCGATATTGAAAAAATCAAAAATTATTTATCACAAGCAGTTGGTTATAATATGAAAGAAACTAAAAATGTTATTATTGATTTATTAAAATAATTTTTCATTAATTTTTTGGTTCTCTTTCATAATGTATGGATAGTTATTATAAATCACCTGCAATTTGTAATATTTTTAATTTAAGATAATTATTATCTTTATAACCATATCCTCTCTTTAATAATGTTTTTATTACATTATTTAATCCTTCCGCTTTACTATTTGATATTGGATATTTAAACCAATTTAATAATTTATCTATTCTCTTTTCTATCTTCTTTGCAAATCTTTTTAAATATTTATATTCACTTGATAATACCATATTCAACCAGTTTAATAGCATCTTTAAAGCTTCTTTTAATGTATATATCCTGCCAAATATAGATAAAAAATCCTCTTTCATAAGATATATTTCATATAATGGTTTATTTAATCTCTTTAATTTTTCTATGTATTGCTTGCCATTTAAGTCTAATTTTGAATATCTTTTTAATATTATCCATCTCATATGTTTCTTAATAAATAACCCTTCTTTGAATGATAATTGTTTTTGATAAGCTCTTCTTTCTTCTTCTATTGCTTTATTTAATAACCTTGATATATGAAATTTATCAAATACTATACTAACTTTCCCATTAAAATAATTATTTATTGCACTTTCATAAGGTTTCCATAAATCCATTGTTACTACTTGAAGGTTTTCAATTCTTTTACTTAAACTTTCTAATCCTCTAATACAATCACTGTGTTTTCTTCCTTTTTCTAACCAGATAACTTTTGACCTTTCATTATCTATAAATACTGTAAAATATTTATGTCCCTTTTTATATGATACTTCATCTATACTCATTTTATTTACTTCTGGCAATTTAGAAAGATGTGTTTCAAATTTCTTAGATAGCATATTTTTATCAATCCTATAAATACTTGATTCTGATATACCTGTTATTTGTGATATTGATTTGTTATCTAACTTTTTGCTATATCTTAATATTTCTTCCCCTAAATATATTGAATAAGTTTTTTTAGAGTCAGTAAAATCAAGTTTTTCAGTTAATACTTTGTTACATTTTTTACAGTTTACTCTTCTTAATTTAAATTTTAAATAAATAATTCTTCCCAACAAAAATCCTATTTTAATTTCTCTATATTTTGAATCATAAATACTACATTCTGTTCTGCATATTGGACAAATAGGTTTATTTTTATGATTAACTTCAATAATAATTTTATTTTCAATTAATTTTATGTTATCAAATAAAAATCCTTGAATTTTAAATAAAACTGTTATAATTTTTTCTAGTATCATTTTTTTTCTCCCTGTACTATTTTTTTTTAGTATGGGGAGAAATTATTTTTTTTAAACTTTTTTTTTATCCACTCATTTTGAAATTGAACCAATTTTTTAAAGTAAGTTTGTTTTTTATTTAAAAAAGTTAACTAAAATTTTCTAAATGGAAAAATATCACTAAACATTTAATACATCTTCAGCAAAACCTAAAATATTTTTTAACTCAAACATTTTCTCATTATATAAAATATTGC
This sequence comes from Exilispira thermophila, assembly GCF_055389015.1. Taxonomy (NCBI): domain Bacteria; kingdom Pseudomonadati; phylum Spirochaetota; class Spirochaetia; order Spirochaetales; genus Exilispira; species Exilispira thermophila. The sequence continues at coordinate 840,128 of NZ_AP042476.1, forward strand.
ATTTTCACTTGTGTGAAATAGCCGCATAATAATCCCATTCTTTGATTCTAAATTTTGGAGTTTTTACTTTTTTTCTGTCATATTGCCAGTAAGGTTGCTTTGCCTATTCTTTATTTTAAAAAACAATTTTCTATTTGAATACTTCAAAAAGTGATAATGGATCCACACATATATTATTTATATACATACCAAAATGTAAATGAGGACCTGTAACTCTTCCAGTTTTTCCTACCTCTCCTATTTTCTGTCCTTTTACTACTGTTTCTCCTTCTTTTACCATTGTTTTACTTAAATGTGCATATACAAAAACTAATCCATAACCACTATTAATAATTATTGTATTTCCACTATAATACAAATTTTTAATCAATGTTACCTTTCCTCCAAAAGTACTATAAATTGGTGTACCAATTGGAGAAGATATATCTACTCCATGATGCTCACTTTTTTTTATTCCATTAAAAACTCTTATAGCACCAAATGGGGAACTTATTTTTCCATTTTTTATTGGAAAAATAGGAATTCCTGAAAAGTATTTTTTATTAATAAATTCTTTCTTTTTCTCATTTACTAAAAAATATTCATTTTCAATTCTATTTAACAATTTTTTATCAACTTTTTTTGAAACATATTTTTTATTTATCGTTAAATTTGTTGTTTTTCTAGTTAATTCTTTAATATTAAAATATATTTCTAAAACTAAAAAACTATTTTTTCTATTTTTATCGTATTTATAAATTCTTATTTTACCTTTTCCTTTGTAATTTAAAGGAATTCCAAAAATAAAAATATTTTTATTATTAACACTAAATAGATTATAACTATATTTTTTATCCAATAAAACTTCCATGTAATAATGAAATTTACTATCTAAATTATTAAACTCAATTTTTTGTAAAGAACCTTCATAAATATTGTTTAAATTAAAACTGTATTCTATATTTCTTGAGGTTCCTGAAAACATTGTCAATATTGTAATTAAAATAGAAATAAATATAATTAAAAAAAAATTATTTTTCATAATTTAAATATGGTTTAAAAAAGGAAATAGTCAATTGAAAATAATGTATTGGATTTGTCAATTAAAATAACATCTTTTTGTTAAGAAAACATTAGATTTATCTGTTCTTCAACTTCATTCAAAGATGGAGGATATACTCCAAGATGACGAACAGTAATTGATGAAGCAATAGAAGATATAAGTGCTGAAATTTCTGGTAAATTACCACTTGCAATTGATGCTGTAAAGTAACTTATAGCAGTATCACCACCTCCTGTAACATCACTAACTTCAACAGGTACAACAGGAATTCTTGTTTCTAAATTATTTTTTCTATCAAATAATAACATCCCTTTATCTGAAAGGGTCATTAAAAGATATTCTAAATTAGCTATGTCTATTATTTTTTTTCCTGCTCTAACAAAATCATCAAAATCATTTAATTTAAATTTTACTGCTCTTTCACTTTCTTTAATATTTGGTGTAATACAATATGAATTCTTATAAAAAGAAAAGTCATCTTTTTTAGGATCTACAATTATTGGAATATTATTTTTGTTTATTTTAAATAGAAAGTTAAGAAGTTTTTTAGTTATAGCTCCTTTTCCATAATCTGAAATAATTATAGCATCTAATTTATAAATAATTTTCGAAATTTCATCTATAATTCTTTGAACATATTCATAATCTATATCATGGGTATCTTCCCAATCAATTCTCAAAAGTTGTTGATTTTGAGAAATAATTCTGATTTTTCTTGTTGTTTTTCTATTTTCATCTTTAAATATAAATATATTATTTTTATCTTTATTTATATAATTATTTAGTAGTAAATTTAAATTTTTTTCATATTGATCTTTCCCTGCAACAGAAATAAAATAATATTTACACCCAATATTTTTAAGATGCCTTAATACATTTCCAGCACCACCTATATGGTATGTTCTATTTTTTGCATTTATTATTGGAACTGGCGCTTCAGGAGATATCCTTTCAACATCACCGAAAATATATTCATCAAGTATTAAATCACCTATAACTAAAATATTCGAATTTTTTAGTTTGTATAAAGAATTTATTAATTCATTTTTTGATATAGAATTAAAATCAAATTGTTTCATAAATTATTTCTTAAAAATTTGTTTAATAAAACATTATTTGATAATATTTTTTTTCCAATTTTTCCTAATTATCTCAAATTTATCTAAAGAAAATTCAACTTCAATATAATCACCATCAACAAAAGCACCAGGATTAATAAAATGAATATTATCCTGGATTCCATCATAAAAAACATGTGTATGACCATAAAAAATAATATCAGGTTTTTCTTCAAACACAGGAATTAATTTTTTTCTTAATCCCCAGGGTGGACCCCATCCATGAATAATTCCAATTTTTTTACCAAATAATCTAATAATCTTTTTTTGTGGATAATAATTTTTTATAACAGGTTCATCCATGTTACCATAAACAATATCGATGTTGTCAGTTGAGACAGATAAAAGATCGATAACATCCATTTTAGTAAAATCACCTAAAGCAAAAACATATTCTGCTGATTGTAGAATTTTTGTAAAATCAGGAAGATTTTTAAGTCTACCTGGATAATGTATATCTGATAAAACAATGATTTTCATAAAATTTTCTATATCACATTTTTAAAATAAAGCAATCTTTAAATCCAAGCTTTTTAATCAAAATAAGAACATCCTGTGCTTCTGTTTTAGTGTATGGACCAACTAAAATTTTATAAAGAATTTTATTATTAACTTTTTTCTCTTTAATGGTTACATTAAATCCAAGAGATATAAGTTTTGTTTTAACCTCATCTACATTTTTCTTAACATAAAATGCACCAACCTGAATAAAATAATTTCCCTTTACTTCATTTGTTGCATTTTTTTCATTACTTTCATTCTGTTTTATCATTTCTAAATAATTTTCTTTATTAATTTTTTTAAGTAAGGTGATTTTAACAGGAAACTCAGTTCTGGTAATTTCACCCAATTCTTTTGCTGCTCTGGAAGAAAGATATATTATTGTATCAGGAGATTTAGGTTCAATTTTGTCAACAATGTATACAATAGTTTTTTTGTTATTTGTAAGATTCTCAATTAATAAAACAGAAAAATAATCAAATTTATTAGAACCAGCAATATATTCATCTGGATTATAAATAATACCTGAGGATAATGTTTTGCCTATATAAGAACTATCGTATACCTTAGCAATTCCTGTTAAATTAGATGAAGCAGAAATAAACAATAAAATAAAAGTAAAAAGAATAAAAAATATAAAATAACTTTTTTTCAAAAAAATCCTCATAATAAATTATTTTTATAACATTTTTTTAATTTATCGTAAATATACAGGAATTATAAATATTTATTAATTTAATTCTTTTTTATTTTTATTTACTTTTTTATAATAAAAAATACAATTTTGTTATTTTAGATAATAATTAAATTTTTGTTACACCATAATATTAATGGTATTTATTATGTTTATTGCTTTTTATTTTTAAAAACAATTGGTTCAATTTCAAAATGAGTGGATAAAAAAAAAGTTTAAAAAAAATAATTTCTCCCCATACTAAAAAAAATTAGTACAGGGAGAAAAAAAATGATATTAGAAAAAATTATAACAGTTTTATTTAAAATTCAAGGATTTTTATTTGATAACATAAAATTAATTGAAAATAAAATTATTATTGAAGTTAATCATAAAAATAAACCTATTTGTCCAATATGCAGAACAGAATGTAGTATTTATGATTCAAAATATAGAGAAATTAAAATAGGATTTTTGTTGGGAAGAATTATTTATTTAAAATTTAAATTAAGAAGAGTAAACTGTAAAAAATGTAACAAAGTATTAACTGAAAAACTTGACTTTACTGATCCTAAAAAAACTTATTCAATATATTTAGGGGAAGAAATATTAAGATATAGCAAAAAGTTAGATAACAAATCAATATCACAAATAACAGGTATATCAGAATCAAGTATTTATAGGATTGATAAAAATATGCTAACTAAGAAATTTGAAACACATATTTCTAAATTGCCAGAAGTAAATAAAATGAGTATAGATGAAGTATCATATAAAAAGGGACATAAATATTTATGAGTATTTATAGATAATGAAAGGTCAAAAGTTATCTGGTTAGAAAAAGGAAGAAAACACAGTGATTGTATTAGAGGATTAGAAAGTTTAGATAAAAAAATTAAAAACCTTCAAGTAGTAACAATGGATTTATGGAAGCCTTATGAAAGTGCAATAAATAATTATTTTAAAGGGAAAGTTAGTATAGTATATGATAAATTTCATATATCAAGGTTATTAAATAAAGCAATAGAAGAAGAAAGAAGAACTTATCAAAAACAATTATCATTCAAAGATAGGGTTATTTATTAAGAAGCATATGAGATGGATAATATTAAAAAGATATTCAAAACTAGATTTAAATGGGAGACAGTACATAGAAAAATTAAAGAAATTAAATAAACCTTTATATGAAATATATCTTATGAAAGAAGACTTTTTATCAACATTTAGCAGGCTATATACAGTAAAGGAAGCTTTAAAGATGCTATTAAACTGGTTGAATATGGTATTATCAAGTGAATATAAATATTTAAAAAGATTTGCAAAGAAGATAGAAAAGAGAATAGATAAATTATTAAATTGGTTTAAATATCCAATATCAAATAGTAAAGCGGAAGGATTAAATAATGTAATAAAAACATTATTAAAGAGAGGATATGGTTATAAAGATAATAATTATCTTAAATTAAAAATATTACAAATTGCAGGAGATTTAGAATAACTATCCATACATTATGAAAGAGAACCAAACAATTTAATATAAATTAAGTTATTTTGTTAAAACTCACAATTTATTCACAGGTCTAAACAAACTTAATTTATTTAATTATTTTTTATCGTTTAATTAATATAGTTCAGGAATCTTTATTATCAAGGGATACAAGTATATATTAATTTTTATTCTGTTTTTATAACAAAAATATTAATATAGTGCATTGATTTATTAACAACTTATTCACAATTTAAAAAATTATTTAATGATACTCTTAAAGAGCTACTATTTTTAAGGATATTTATTGCTTGAGGCAAATAATTATATGACTTTTTTATCATATTTTTATCTTGCAAAAATGAAATTAAATTATCTTTATTTATTTTAATTACACCTTTGTTTTTAAATTGATTAAAAAGATCTTCAAAATTATATATATAATCTCCCACAATTGCTGGAGTATATTTTACTAAAGATTCAATAAAATTTTGCCCCCCTTTTTTTATAAAAGAACCACCAATATATGAAATATAAGCAAACGCATAGAGTTTTTTTAAAATACCTATTTTGTCAACAATAATAATATTATATGTTTTGTATGTTTTATAAACTAATTTAATTAATTCATTTTCCTCTATTTCATTTTTCAAATTGTTACTTACTTCTGAAAAAAGACAAACTTTGTGATTGTTTTGTAACATTGATTTTAACAGTAAAGATTCATTAATTTTTCTTGGAACTAACATAAAAAAATAACTATCTTTTAAATTATCTATTATTTTTTTAATAAATTTATACTCCTGTTGATGGATAGAAGCAAATAAAAGTATTGGTTTAGAAAAAAAAGATAAAATCTTTGATTTTTCTTTAAAATCTCTAATTAATTCATTTTTATTAATATTTAATTTTAAATTTCCACAAATTTTGAGTTTTTCTTCATCAACAAAAATTGAAAAAAGCTCTTTTTGTTTCTTATCTCTAACAAAAATAATGTCAAATCTGGAAAAAAGGTAAGAATAAAAAAATTTAACAAATTTCATTGATTTAAAAGATCTTTTATAAATTATCCCATTTAATATATAAATTTTTATATTTAAAAATTTTGCAGCTAATATTAAAGAAGGCCATATCTCCTGTTCAATAAAATATATATTTTCTATTTTATTTCTTTTTAAAAAAATATATGTAGAAACTATATTATCAAAAACTAATGGAACAGGTTTTATTTTTTGTTTCTTTAAAAATAGATATCCATCCTTATTAAAAGTTGTATAATTAGCTCTATTTTTAAATAAATCAAAACTAATTTTTACTTCACCACTTGATGAACCATGGACAAGACATTTTTTTTGAATTTTAAATTTATAAAATCCAAATCTCTTTAATATATCAAAATTCAAATATGGATTGATTAAAAAAAATATAAAAATCAGCGGTAAAAAGATTATCCATAAAATGTTGTATAAAGCAAAAATTATATAAAAAATAATAATTTGAAAATATTTACTTAATTTAAATTCTAAATTTGATTTATTAGTTTTCATTTAATCCCTTTTGTTTCTTTTTCATTTTAGATCTTTTATTTATTTTATGTTTTGGATATATTATTTCTTTTCTATTTTAGATTTATTATTTAATTTCTATTATAGTTTTATAATAATTCTTATTTACTTTTAAATATAACTTAAATTTTTACAACATACTAACCGGATCCAGATCAATTTCAACATAACATTTATTTTTATTTGGAAATTCATGTAAAACTTGTGTTCCTATAAATAGAAGAAATTTAGTGCTATTGGATTTTAAAATTAAATGAAACCTAAAATTTTCATCTATTTTTTCAAATGGTGCAGCAGAAGGTCCAACAACATTTATTTTAAATTTATATTTTGAATTTCCTTTTAACACCAATTTTTTAATAAAAAGAGAAATTTCTTTTATATAGTTGTATGCTTTATCTTCATTTTTACTTCTAACCAAAATTCTTAAAATTCTGGAGAATGGTGGATAAAATCCTTCTTTTCTAACTTTTATTTCATTTTCATAAAACTTTTTATAATCTTGATTTTGTATAAGATTTATTGCATAATGGTCGGGTCTCATAGTCTGGATTAATACTTTTCCTTTTTTTTCACCTCTTCCTGCTCTACCTGCAACCTGAACTAAAGTTTGAAATGTTTTTTCATTTGCTCTAAAATCTGGAAAATTTAAAAATGTATCTCCATTAATAACACCTACAAGAGTAACTTCAGGGAAATGATGCCCTTTTGTTATCATCTGAGTTCCTATTAAAACATCAATTTCACCTCTTCGAAATGCATTTAATATTTTATTGTGCCCACCTTTTTCTTTAACTGAATCTGCATCAAATCTTTCAATATTATAATTTTTAAATATCTCCTTTAAATCTTCTTCAATCTTTTCAGTACCAACACCTTTATATCTCAAATTTTCAGATCCACAATAAGGACAATTTTTTATATTCTCCATTTCAAAATTACAATAATGGCATTTTAAAATATTTTTAGATTTATGATATGTCATTGGAATTGAACATTTTGGACAGTAAATTGGTTCTCCACAATCAAGGCATGTAACTATATTGGAAAAACCTCTTCTATTTAAATATAGAATCACTTTTTCATCATTTTCTAATGTCTTTTTAACTTCAGCATAAAGTTTCTTTGTAATATAAAAATTTCCAGCTTTTTCACTTGTTTTTAAATCAATTATTTCTATATCAGGTAAAGAATTTTTATTGTATCTTTCATTTAATTCAAAAAGTGTAAAAAATCCTTTTTTTGCAAAATAAAATGTTTCTATAGATGGAGTAGCAGACCCCATAATTAAAATTGCATTATTATCAACACATTTTTTTAAAGCTAAAAGTCTTGTATGATATCGTGGCTTTTTATCTGATTTATATGAATCATCATGTTCCTCATCTATAATAATACCACCTAAATTTCTTACAGGTGCAAATAGTGCTGACCTTGGGCCAATAATTATTTTTGCTTTATTTTCTCTAATGAGATTGTATTGATAAAGTTTTTCTGATTGTTTTAAATAAGAATGAATAACTGCAATTTCATTTCCAAGTCTATCAAAAAAGTATCTAATAACCTGAGAAGTTAATGCTATTTCAGGTATAAGTAATATTACCTGCTTATTTTTTTTTATAATATCAGAAATTACATGTAAATAAATCTCAGTTTTTCCACTTCCAGTTACACCAAATATTAAAAAACTTCTTTGTTCATTATTATCAATAGATTTTTTAATTTTATTATATATTTCATTCTGTTTTTCTGTAAGTTGTAATGTCTTAATTTTGGAATCATTTTTTTTATATTCAGCATTTTGATTTTCATTATTATTTTCATTATTATTTTTACTATTATTTTCATCATTATTTATGGTATTACTTATGTTACTATTGTTGTCACTATTTTTAATTTCTTTTTTATCAATATATTGTCTTAAATCAATAGATTTCGGAATTTTTCCTCTAGTATAAAAAAGTGGAAGAACTTCACCAAGGGAACAAAAGTTGTTTTTAGATATCCATTTTGCAAATATATAATCTTTTTCTTCTATTGGAATATCTTCATCTATAACAGAATAAATATCTTTAATTTCAAATTCTTCATCAATAGTTTCTTTGTCAATAACATCAATTATTATTCCAATTAATTGTTTCCTCTTTCCAAATGGAGCTTTAACTCTTTTAAAAATAGAGACTTTATCTTTAATTTTTTCAGGAACATGGTAAATGAATTTCTTATCCAAAGGTATATTAAAAATTAGATTAACATACATTATTTTAATATCCTGTTTTTTTCATTTCTTTTATGTTTTTGTTTATTTGCTTTAATAATTTATTCTGCCTTTTTCATACTTTTATTCATAGCATGTAAGTTTTATTTTCATTAACTATTATTTACTAAATAATATTTATTTTGATACAATAAATAATATATCTTAAATAATAAAATTAATTAGTACATATTTTTAATAGTTTTAATTAATCCTGAAAAAATCCATTTTTATTTTTTCTTTTTTTAATATTTCTTCAAAAAGTTTAAAATTTTCTTCCGATTTTGTTTCAAGTGTTAGATCACAAAATATTTTTTCAGATTTTACTTCCATTTTCATACACTTTAATATTAAATTGATCTTATCAACTGTAAGTAAAAGATCTGTAATAATATTTGTAGTAATTCCTGAAGATATGACTCTATATTTTCTTGTAAACTTTTTAAAAGGGTCATTCCAGGTAATATGGATTATTTTATTTTTGTTTTTTTCAATATTTTTAATTTGCGGACAATCGAATTTATGTACAATAATTGCCCTTTTTTTTGTTGATACTACCCCAATAATTTTATCACCAGGCTCTGGATTGCAACATTTTGCAAATTCAAAAACAATATTTTTTTCCCCCATTATATAAATTTCTTTAGGAGTTTTTTTCTCTTTGACCTTTTGTTTAACTTCATTTTTGTTAATAACTATTGTTGGAGGAATATTTTTTATAATCTCTTTCTCAACTTTTACTTTCTGTGTTTTATTTTCAGTAATTAATTTATTAAAATAGCTTTTAAGTTTAACTTTTGCTTTTCTTGTTTTTACAATGTCTATCCAGTCATATGAAGAAACTTTTTTTGATGAGGTTAATATTTCAACTACATCACCATTCCGGAGAACTTTTCTCAAAGGTACAAATTTTCCATTAATTTTACCACCAATTGCACTTAATCCAATATCTGTATGAATCGCAAAGGCAAAATCAAGAACAGTTGACCCTTTTGGAAGTTCAACAACGTCTCCTTTAGGAGTAAAAACAAAAATATCTTCTTGAAGAATATCAGATTTTAAATTTTCCATCAATTTTGAAGATGCAAAATCATCTTTATTCCATTCCCTTAATTTTGAAAATATTTTTATTTCATTTTGTATTTTTTCAAAATCAGTTATATTTTCTTTATACATCCAGTGTGCAGCAATACCATATTCAGCTATTCTATCCATCTCATAAGTTCTAATTTGTATCTCAAGTTTTCTTTTTTTATCATCTATGCAGGTTGTATGTAACGATTGATAGAAATTTGATTTTGGTATAGCAATGTAATCTTTAAATCTTCCTGGTATTGGTTTATAATGGCTATGAATAATACCTAAAATAGAATAACATTCTTTTATATCCTCTGTAATTATCCTGATACCATAGAGGTCATAAATTTCTTCAAATGTTTTATTTTGTTCATTTATTTTTTTATAAATTGAATAAAAATGTTTTGCTCTACCTTTTATTGCAAATTTAAATATTCCTTCATTATTTAAAAGTTTTTTTATATTTTCCTTTATTTCATTAATATTTTTTTCTCTTTCAACCTTTTTCATTGCTACATTTTCTTTTATGTAACTATAACTTTTTTGATCAAGATAATATAAACAAAGGTCTTCTAACTCGTTTTTCATCCATTCAAGACCAAGCCTTGCAGCTAATGGAGCATAAATTTCAAGTGTATTTTTTGCAATTTCAATCTGTTTTGGTTGAGGTTGTGCAGAGAGAGTTCTCATATTATGTAGTCTATCAGCAAGTTTGATCATTAAAACCCTGACATCATCAATTATAGAAAATAAAAATTTTCTTAAATTTTCATATTCATGAACAAATTTATAATTTGTTTTAATAAAAGATATTTTTGTTACACCTTTGATTAATTTTAATATAGTTTCATTAAATTGATTTTTAATTTCATCTTCAGTTGTATTTGTATCTTCTAAAACATCATGAAGCAATCCTGCTATTACAGTGTCACTATCAAGATGAAGGTCAACTAAAATATTAGCAACTGCTAATGGGTGCATAACATAATCTTCACCAGATAACCTTTTTTGACCTTTATGCTTTTCATCAGAAAAATAAAGTGCTTTTTTAATTAAATCATATTTTAAGTTTTGAACAGATTTAACTTTTTTGAGAAATTTATTAAATTCAGTTTCTTTATTACCCATTTTTCGTTAAAACCAAAACCCTTTTTATATTGTTATAATCTTTAATAAAATAATAATTAAAGTTATATTTTTTAAAAAAATTTGCTATTCTTTCTCCTTGATAATCATCACCAACTTCAAAAACATAATAACCACCTATTTTTAGAAAATCTATAGTTTTAAAAAATATATTCTTATAAAAATAATCACCATTATCTATACTATATAAAGCAAGCTTTGGTTCATATTTTTTTACTTTTTTATCAAGAATTTTGTAATCTTTTTTTGAAATGTAAGGTGGATTTGAAATAATTATATCAAATAATATTTTTTCCTTTTCAAAATATCTTTTATTAAAAATGTTAGTTTTAATCCATTTTATAATACTTTTTTTTAAAATATTACTCTCATTTATTTTTGCAACATTTAACGATTTTCTGGAAATATCAGTTCCATAAAAAGTAAATTCTGGATTACTATTATTGTTATAAACTTTTTTAATCTCATCAATTAAAGAAATAATAATACATCCACTTCCAACACCAATTTCAATTAAATTTATTTTTTGAGTATTTATAAAATTTTTCTTAATAATATTAATAACTTCTTCTACTAAAAATTCAGTTTCTGGTCTTGGAATTAGCACATTTTTATTAACATAAAATGAATTATTATAAAATTCTCTTTTTTTAATTATATATTCAATGGGGTAATTTTGTTTTAATAAATGAACAAAATACTTAAATTTAAAATATTCTATCAATGATAGTTCAATATAATCAATATTACTTAAAATATATATTTTATCTTTTTTTAATATATATTCTAATATCCTTATTATTGCTTTATATGGAGATTCATTATCATATAAAAATTTATTTGATATTTGAATTATTTTTTTATTATTAATTTTAAATTTCATGATAAAAATAAAAGTGTACAAATAAAAATAATAAGTATCCAATAATGGAACAAACAATTAGAAGGTCGAAATAAACTTAAATGAATTATTATTAAATTACTTTAAAAGTCAAGACTTAAATTTCCAATACCCTTTTTCTTAATAATAAAATTGGAATTGGGATATTTAAAAAATAGAATAAATTATATCCTAATTAAAATTTCTTTCCTTAGTACAGTTATATAATCATTAAATTTAATCTTTTATAATATTAAACAGAAATATTTATTTTTTTTCTCTTCAGCCTTTGGCAACTGTAATCCAGTCAAGAAATTTTAATTAGGATATATATATATTAATTCAACTTATTTAACTAAATATACCAATTTCAATTTTATTATTAACTGCACCGGTCACGGAAAAATATTTTATTCTTTTATATTTTTAGATTAGTAATGAGGCTCATTCCTACTCTTATTGAAAAGGATTTTTTTTGAAAATTGATTTTATTTTTTTTCTTTACTTTACATAATATTATTATAAAATGTTAAATGATAATATATATTGGTAATCTTAAAAGAAATTAAACATATGATGGAAAATTTTGGAGAGATAATAATAAAATTATAAAACGAATTTATTATAATATAGCTTTTAATTGAAGTGTAAAAATAAGGGATAATTTATATTTAATCAAAAGGGGGTTAATCATAGAAAGATATATACAAACTAAGTTTAGTTATATTACCAAATTAGAATTATATCTGAATCAACTTTGGATATAGCAGAGTTATATCAAATGCATAAGAGGTAGGAATATATGGGATTATTGATTGATAGTGAGAGAGGAAAGAAAGTAGCAGAACACCTATATAATTTGTTTTCAACTATTGGTATTCATGGAAGAAATGACATGCCTGAGGATATAATGCCAAAAGGTGTAGTTAGGGGATCAATTGAACATCTCATGTTCATAACTTTAACAGTTGCTATAGATTATCAAAGAGATGCACTAGTATTATGGAATGCTTCAAGAAAGACTTTTGAGGACTCAGAAACAAGATATTTATTTGATCCTAAAGATTTACAAGAAACCCCTTTTAAAAAAATTATTGAGGATATGCAAAAATACGGACTATCAAAGAAACCACAAAAGGATGCCTATATCTGGAAAACAATAGGGGTAACATTTTATAAAAAATGGAACGGTGACCCAAGAAACTTTCTTCAAAGTTGTAATTGGGATGCGCCAAAAATTTTAGAACGATTAAAAAAAGACAATCATTTGTATAATAGCCAGTGGAAGCCTGATTATCTATATCTTCGCGGAGATAAGATTGGCCCTTTATGGTTGAGAATGCTTAGGGATAATGTTGGTATTACAGAATTAGAAAATTTAGATGAAGTCCCTATTCCTGTGGATATTCATGTAGCCAGATCTACTCTAACTACAGGGGTTGTGAGAGGACAATTCAAAGGGAATCTAAATGACTTGTTTAAATACATTAGAAAAGCATGGTTTAAGAGCGTGAAAGGTTTAAATGTTAAAAATAGACCTATGATTGCTTTGGACATAGATGAACCTCTCTGGCATCTCTCAAAATATGGATGTGCAAAGAGAGATAAGAACACCGGAAATTGCCCATTCTATCATAGATGTGAGATAAAAGAGTTTTGCATTAAAGGACGAGTTAAAATAGAAGGTAGTATTGTGGAAGTGGAAACATGAAAACTTTATGTATAATTCCTTGCGGAAATAGAAAGATATGGGATGAAAAACCAAAAGCAGGACCTACCATAGCAAGAAATGTATATATAGGTACTTTTGCTAAAAAGTGTAGAGAATATGCAGAGAAATTTTTTCCATCCTCTTGGTATATTCTATCTGCAAAATATGGATTTCTGTTCCCAGATGAAATTGTCCCAGGACCATATAATGTAAGTTTTAATGACAAAAACACAAACCCAATTTCTTTAAATGAACTTTCTAACCAAGTAATAGAAAAAAGATTGGATAGATTCAACAAAATAGTAGTTTTAGGTGGGAAGAATTATGTAAATATGGTAAAAGTAGTCTTTCATCAAAAGGAAATTTATGCACCATTATCTGATTGCCAAGGAATTGGATATATAATGGGAAAACTCAACAAAGCTATTCAAAGAGGAGTTCCGCTATGACTTACACACTATCGCCTAACAAGGCAAGTATATATCTTAGCTATGTTTCGGCCAAATCCACTAATAAGAACTTCAGATTCCTGCCATACAATGTTTAATAACTAATTGAATTAGTAATACTCCCAAAATAAAAGTATAATTAATAGAGATTCTATAAAAAACAATAAAGGATATGATATGAACTTAAAAGATATATTGTTGATGAAAAATTTTGATCTTTCAAAAAAAGTTAAATTGGTTAGACATAAAGATAATCGTTTTGATGTTAATAAATTAGTACTATATAATCAGCTAGAAATATATCAATCTTACCAATCTAAACCAATTTTTGATAAATGTGACTATATAATCTCCTTTATTGGAATAGAAAATACTAAAGCAAAATTTTATGGAATTTTTTCGGTTACTAGCAAAGGTGAACCAGGGAAAAATCATCCTTTACCTAAAGAATTCATATATAAAAAGCAATGGGATGAATTTTTAAATTTTGATTATTGGTATGACTTAAAAAAAGTTTCTGGTTTTGATGATCTTGAAAATAGAGTAATAATTGATTGGGGAAAAAGCACCTTAGCATGGCATCAATGGGATATTGAAAAAGAAGTTATACAAATCTTACCAAAAGGTTATGTTAAAGAATTTCCTGGTTATTTGGATTTTATATTAGAATTTAAAGAGTTAGAATTGATTTATTCTTATCCAGATGCTAATAAAAAATGGAAAGAAATGCTTTCAGAAGTTAATGGTATATATTTGATTTTAGATACTAAAACAGGGAAACAATATATTGGTTCAGCATATGGCGAAAACGGGATTTGGGGTCGGTGGGAAAATTATGTTAAAAATGGTAATGGTGGTAATGATTTATTGATTGCACTTACTAAAAATAATAATATATATAAATATAATTTTGAATTTTCTATATTGCAAACATTACCAAAAAGTTTGACAAAAAATGAAGTTATTGCGAGAGAAAATTTTTATAAGAAAAAGTTAGGCTCTCGTGCATTTGGATTAAATAAAAATTAAGTTGATATTAAAGCCATTTAGTAGGTAATTTAACATCATACCTCAAGAAACAAGTTATTTGCACCTCATGTCACCTACTTCGTCAGCGAGTATAGTATCTAACTGTTAAATTAAATACTTGGCTTAGCTCTATAGTTCATTGCCATGAATGGTAAGGCAAAGAATAATTAAGAAAAACTAATAATGTAATATATTATGAACCTGGTAGTATGTGTGAAAACCATTAGAACTATAAAACAAGGAAAAAAATAAAAATATAAATAAGAAAAATAAATATCATAAAAATGAAATAATAAATTCAAGATTTCATAGAAAACATAGAAAATTACCTGAAAATAAAATTAAAAAGAGTAGAAGATACAAATTGATTGTATGATTTTAAATATTGCAAGTTTTTTTATGAAAAATGTACTATATTATTAATAAATAGGAGAAAAACTAATGCCTGGTATGATGGAAATATATAAAAAATATTCAACCAATTATGATGAACTTGTATCAGCGGAAGATTATGAAGAAAATTTGGCTCAATATATAAAAAACATAACTAATTGGGAAAATAAATCAGTATATGAAGCAGGAATTGGAACAGGTCGATTAACTAGATTGTATATTGATAAAGTTAAATTTTGTTATGGATTTGATAGAGAAAATCACATGTTAAAACAATGTGCGAATAATTTAAAAGTTTTCTCTGACAAGTTGATGCTGAATATCTCTGATAATTGTAATCTCTCGTTATTAAATCAAAATATAGATGTTTTTATTGAAGGCTGGAGCTTTGGTCATACTATAGTTGAAAATAAAGAAAATTTTAAGAAAATATTTGCAAATATCTATAATAGAATTATCAAAATATTAGATGGAAATGGTAAAATTGTAATAATTGAATCATTGGGAACAAATGTTTCTGAACCAACATTTTCTCTTGAAGTGTTGGGAAATTTCTATAATTTGATGGAAGAGGAATATAAATTTAAAAAAGTAGTTTTAAGAACAGATTATAAATTCCCTAATTTTAAAGAAGCAGCTAGAATAATGGGCTTTTTCTTTGGAGATTATATGAAAGAAGATATTATAAATCATAAAAAGATAATTATTGAAGAATACACTGGAGTATGGACTAAAGATATTTAAGAAAATTAGAACATAACAAACATTTTGGGTATATTTGGATATATTACAGTCTTTTGCATATACATAAACAAATGCAATTTTACACCAAACAACTCAACTTGTTATTATATTGAAAGAATTTAGAGAAATGGAAAAAATGTAATGTTTTTAGTCAAGTGTTACAATTGATAATTTAAAAAAAGCTAAAAAATCGGCAATGAAATTCATCCCTACCCTTTCTGAAAAGGATTTTTTTAAAAATGTACTTGATTTTTTTCTTTTTATTATTAATCTATGTTTAATGATAATTAGTTTTTTAAAACTCAAAAGAAGTTAAACATATGATGGAAAATTTAGAATAAGTAATGATCTTTGAGAAAAACACAAAATATTTAAAATTAGTAAAATTTAATCTTTATGAAATGGCAAGGGAAATAAAAATCTTATATATTAAAATTGAACTGGGAAATAATAATAAAAATGAAGGATAGCCATATTCAATTAAAAAAAGCTTCAACCAGCGGAAGGTATATCTGAACTAACTTAGGATATAAACGAGTTAAAATAAATACTTGAGACATATTAAAAAAAAAGACCTTAATATCCTAGCTTGAAAGAAAAGAGAGGAAAACATGAGTGACTTTATTGAACCAGAACCAAATGTAGAATCTGAACCTGTAGCAGATATTGTACTAACTGAAAATGAAAATGGAATAGTACAGACTGAACAACTCCCTGTTATTCCTAAAATTAATACTAAAAATGATTTTGTACGTCCAATTAAAAGAAGTGACATTAGTAAAATATATAAAGAATTGCAAAATATTAAGCAAAATAAAATCAAGTGGGATGAGATTTCATTGGGAATAACTACATTAGGATTGGGAGCAACTTTAAGTGCATTGTTATCAGGATTAAGTTTAACAGACAATTTAGGTATTTTATTTTATATTGTGGTACCTTTAATTAGTATGGGCACTCTCATTTTTACTATTATGTATAAAATATTTATAGCAAAAACTTCAAATAACTCTGCAACTACCATTCAGAGTATAATTGATATCTATTTTAATAAAGATGAATTGGAGGATAAATTGTGAATATCAATGACATTAGTACACAAATAATTTTTATAACTGTACCGTTGTGGATTGAAAAAGAAGGAAAAATAGAAACAGGAACTGGCTTCTTCTATATAAAGAAAATATCTGAGAATACAAGTATTCCATTTATTGTTACAAATCATCATGTTGTTTCTGGAGCTAAAAAAGGATTTCTTTCGTTAATTAAAAAAAATGGTGAAGAACCTATATTAACAGAAAAAATTACAGTTGAAATTCCCGCTGAAATGCTGACTCGTTTTAAAGATGAAGCGAATGATCTTGCTATTTTTCCAATAGGTCCAATTTTGAATCAGCTTTCAAATAAAAATATTGAAGTTTTTTTTAGATCAATCGATGAAACAATTATCCCTAAAGATAGTGTTTTAAATGATTTATCAGCAATAGAAGAAATTACTTTTATTGGTTATCCAAGTGGTTTATATGATCGGAAAAATAATACTCCTATTGTTCGAAAAGGAATAACCGCAACACCTGTCTGGAATAATTTCAATGGGGAGCATCGATTCCTAATTGATGCAGGTGTTTATCCCGGCTCGAGTGGTAGTCCTGTATTAATTATAAACAGTGGCTCCTATTCCACTCGAAATGGTATCACAATTGGTAATAGAGTGCTTTTTTTAGGAGTAATTTCCAAAACATTTAAAAGAAATGAAAACGAATCTCAGGTATACTTAGGTTTAGGAGAGGTAATTCACAGTTCTAAAGTTCAAGAACTGATAGATAGAGTAAGCACAGAAGTTAATAAATAACTTATACTGTTCTCAAATTACATAGGTATACTTTGAGAAAAATTAAAATAAAAAGTCAAGTACTTCTTATAACATCGAATAGGCGGGTACACTTCGTTTCACTCAAATTGGACCATGATAAACTTCGCCTATTCTTATAATGTTGTATCTAATGCGAGAAAAGATAGATGAAAAATATGATTGAGTTATCAAAAAGCAAATACACAAATAAAATAGTAATATTGCTGACATTTGTTTTTTAAAAAGAGAAATATGGAAAGTTTTAGCAAATACATGAAAAATTATGTAAAAAAAATGTATTAAATAAAATTCATCTTATAATGATTTAGAGGTTTAGTATGTCGACAATTACTAAAATTGAAAATAATAAAATTAGTTTTAAAGAAAATTTATTACCAAAACTTGCTGAAAAAATTAAAATTTCTTTTGAAACATTACAAGAAAAATATATTAGTGACAAATTCGTATATAAAGTTTATAAAAACCAAGTTTTAGAAATAGTTTTTAAGGTTGCAGAAAAAAAGTGAAGTATTTAAAACAACCAATACCAAACAAAATAATTTAGAATTTTAAAGGCAATTACTATGAGCGAAGAATTAATACAAAAAGACTTAATAAAAAACCCAGAAAAAATTGGAAAATGGGATTTTTATAATATAGGTGCTACAACAATTAAACAACTCAAAGAAAATGGTATTATCCGAAATGTTGATTATGGTAAAGAAGAGAAGAAAAAGGTAGATGCTTTAATTGTTCAGAAGAAAAATGTAATTGCAGTTATTGAATATAAAAAACCTTCTGAATTTAATACCGAAGCAAAAAAACAAAAAGCTGTTAAGCAAGAACTAACGGTTGCACAGAAACTCAAAGCAAATATCCTAATCGCAACTGATAGCAAAGAAAGTATTTGGATAAATGTAGAAACAGGGAATAAAATAAAAGACGAGGACGGAAAAACTTTAAAATATAATTTTGATTTTAAAGATGAGAGATTACCCGAATTAATTGAAAAAATAATAAATTCAATTAATGAGAAAAATGACCAAATAAAACCAAAAAAGTTAGTAAATCCAACTGACCTCGCAAAACAAATTTGGCAAGATATATGGTCAGTTAGTGGGGCAACACCTGAAAATTGCCTTTATACATTTGTAGAACTTTTTATTTTCAAGTATTTAAGTGATTTAGAAGTTTTACAAGACCCTGAAAATTTTGATTACTTACTTAACCTTTATGAAAAACGGAATAGTGAATTTGTATTAGAATATTATGCAAAAAATATTAGACCCAAAATAAAAGAGTTATTTCCTAAAAATGATATTGACAATACAACTATTATAAACGGAACTATCTTTGTCAGTAAAGACCAAAAAGCCGTAGCCGGATACAGCACGGTTTTCAAAAAAGTTTTATTGAGATTTAAAGATTACGGCAAGCTTGAACATATTGACTATGACTTTAAAAGCCAATTATTTGAAAGTTTTTTAAAAGAAAGTATCAGTAAGAAAAATTGGGGACAATTCTTTACTCCGTTAAAAGTTGTTCGTGCTGTAGTTGAAATGGCAAAAGATGAAATAAAAGAAGGTATTAAGATTTGCGACCCTGCTTGTGGCGTTGGAAAATTCTTGTTAGAGCCAATTAAAACAAAACTTGACCAATTTTACAAAATTGAAAAGAACAGCATCAAACCTAAAATAACTATTCACGGATTTGATAAAGGATTTGATAAAGACGAACAAAAAACAATCATATTGGCAAAAGCAAATATGTTGATTTATTTTTCAGATTTAATAAAAGAAAATCCAGGTTTAACAAAAGATTTTGCTAAACTTTTCAATGAAAGTTTTATATTAAAAACAAATTCAATTCTTGGAACACTTGCTGACCCTGTAAAAGAAAAATACGATCTAATTTTAACCAATCCACCTTATGTAACAAGTGGTAGTAGTAATTTAAAAGAAGAAATTAAAAAGGTTGCGGAACTTGAAAAATATTATAAGGTAAACGCAATGGGCGTTGAAGGCTTATTTATGGAGTGGATTGTTAGAGCTTTAAAACCTGGAGGAAAAGCTTTTATTGTTGTTCCTGATGGAATTTTTAATAGACAAAACGATGCAAAACTGCGTAAATTTTTGTTAGATGAATGTTTTATTGATGCTATAATTTCTTTACCAGAAAAAACTTTTTTTACTACACCCAAAAAAACATATATCCTTGCTTTAACAAAAAAAAGAGACAAAAATATAGAACAAACAGATCCTGTATTTACATATCTTGTAAGTGAAATAGGCGAAACAAGAGATGTTTATCGTTTTGATATTGAACAAAATGATTTACAGGAAGCAGTTACACTTTTTTCTTTTTTCAAAGGGAATAAATCAAATTTCGAAAAAATAAACACAGACAAAAGATGTAAAATCCAACCAATATCAAAATTTCAAGCCAATGAACATTGGTCAATTGATAGATGGTGGACAAAGGAAGAAAAAATTGAACTTGGAATTGAAGAAAAAGAAAATATTATTACAATAGAAGAATTTAGTGAACTCATTAAAGATATTTCTTCTACTCTTGAAGAATTTAGTGAAATAGCAAAAGAAGTTTCTGTAAAAAAAAAAGAAATAAGTGAATTTAAAGAAATTTCTTTAAGTGATAAATCATTTTTTGATTTATCTATTGGTAAAAGGATTCTAAAAAAAGACATTGTAAATTTCTCTGGTAATATTCCAATATATAGTGCAAATGTTTTTAAACCTGTTGGTTATTCAGATAAAAGTAATATAGCAAACTTTGATAATAATTTTGTTTTATGGGGTATTGATGGAGATTTTAAATTTAACGCAATTCCTAAAAATACACCTTTCATTTCAACAGATCATTGTGGTGTAATCAGAATTTTATCTGACAATATTTTACCAAAATATTTAATGATACAATTAGAAAGTGTGAAACATATATATGGTTTTGATAGGGGATTGCGTGCTTCTTTGAAAAATATGTCAAAAGTCAAAATATTAATTCCGATAGATAAAAACGGAAATATTGATATTGAAAAACAAAAAGAAGTAATAGAGCGTTACAATGCCATTCAAGAAATAAAAAAACAAGTAAAAGAATACAGAGAAAAAGTTCAAGAAGTCAAAATTGAAATAAAAGAAAAATATAACTTCTCTCTAAAAAAAATTGATGAAATATTTGACCTTACGAGAGAAACTAATAATAGTAAATTTACTAAAACATTTATAAATAAACATAAGGGAACTATTCCTGTTTATTCAGCGTCAAAAGACCCTAATAATGTTGAATATGGTTATGTTGCTGATAATTTAAAAGGAATTAAATATTTCAATGATTGTTTAACCTGGAATATTGATGGTTCTATTGGGGTGGCTCATTTTAGAGAAGGTAAATTCAGTTTATCTGAAAAAGTTATTCCATTAATCATTAAAGATAAGTATATTAAATCATTAGATTATATTTTTTTAAAGTATACTATTGAAAATGAATTTAAAAAATATTCTTTCGGGTTTAAAAATAAAGCGGGGAAAAGCAAAATTAAAAATATCCTTATCCCAATTCCAATAAAACCAAATGGAGAATTTAACCTGGAGGCACAAAAAGAAATAGCCAATAAATACAAAAAAATTGAAGAAATAAAAAAAATAATAGATACCGAATTAAAAAAAATAGAAGAAACAAAAATTGATTATGAATAGCCAGTGTACAGCAAACCGCTACTGAAAAAAATGTTAGTAAAATTAAAAGTATTGAACAGAATGAAAAAACACATGGCACAACATTGTGTATAAGCAATGACGTTAAAAGTCTTAAAAATAAAATAGATATGAATAAAATAAACAGAAGTAAAAATTGAAGCAAAGTGAGGAAAAAATGCGTAACTGATCATACACTTGACTATTATATGATATTTACAGCTTATAAATTTTTTAGATTTGTCATATTTGACCCTGAAAATGAAATTTAAAGGATAAAAAATGGGATTTGATATTAGATATGAAAACATATCAGATGATGTTCAAAAAGTATATATTTTTAATGAAAAATATCCTGAAGAAGAACATCTAGTTTTTAAAATTTATAAAAGTAAAGAAAAAATATTTTTTTATCCGAAATTACATAGTAAAGAAAAAATTATTTTCGATGGTTTTTCAAAATTACCTGATATAATGAATGAAAAAGGTTATTTTAAAGCAGGTTTATCTTATTACATTGATAAGAAATTAAAGGAAATAAACGCAAAAAATATTATAATATCAAAAAATAAATCAAGTTCAATTCGTAAATTGAAAAATGGGACAAAGATAATTATTAATTATGATTCAATTAAAACTCTATCTAAATATCTTTCTATCTTATTTCACGAAGCAAAGAATGAGAGAAGTATTGCTGTAGATGATTTTTTTGCTAAAGAATTTCCTGATCAATATAAATCAAAAGGTATCACAAAAAACAAAAAGGCTAAAAAAGTTATTAATAATCTTGATCCGTCAATAATAGATATATTAACTCAAGATGATATTGATAAAATAATGGCTTTCTTTAGTAAATTACTAAAATCTAAATATAATGAATCTATAAATAAACATAAGTTGTTAGGTTTAGCAAAATTAAAAGTTGATGATATTGCAATTAAACAAATTTTGGATGAATTTGAAACGCTATTGAAAAAAAATCCTCATGAAACAAAATGGGGTAAATTTCTACAAAAAAATCTATATCTTTTAGATTCAAAATATGTGTCAATAATTCCAGAGTTAAATCTAGTCTTATCAACATCTAGAAAAGTTGATTTTGGATTAATTGATTCTCAAGGTTTTCTAGATATTTTTGAAATAAAAAAACCTACAACTTCTCTTTTATCCCAAAATAAAGATAGAGGTAATTATTATTGGTCAACAGATGCTATAAAAGCAATTACTCAAGCTGAGAAATATTTATATAATGCAATATCAAAAAAGGATACATTAGCTGCTGATATAAAGAGAGAAAATAATATATCAGTTAAAATTGTAAAACCTAGAGTATTTTTGTTAATAGGTAATAATTCCCAGCTTGATAATGATAATAAAATGGAAGATTTTAGAATTTTAAGAATGTCACTCAAAAATATTGAGATAATACTATATGATGAATTATTAGAAAGGTTGAAAAATCAACAAAATAAAATTTATATTGACTAACTTTTTCAAAAAACATCCGTTTACTTTGAAAACTTTTGCTTGCAAAGCCTAAAACATCATATAACTTGATGTCATGTGTTGTAATTCTTTGGTCGCTTCTACTTCACCACATCTTTAACTCTACTACAATTGTATGAAAATGTCGCATACATCAAAAAAAGTTATCAAAAACCGGAAACAAGGAATGTGGAATCTTTCAGCAAATTATATGAGCCTATTTTTGATGTAGTTACACAGGCATTTGATAAATTGAAACAAAGATTATTCGAATTAGGCAAGGTTATTAAAATGAATAATATTAAAAAACCTAAAATGCTGAAAGGTGTGCATGAATATCTTGATAAACTTGGAGACAATATTTTTAAATGATTTAAAGCAAGCACAAATTTGATTATTTTTAATAATAGCTACAAATTCCTGATTTATTATAATGAGGAAGTTTTCGGATGGAATTTTATCAGTAAAAATGCGGATCTAAATAAAAAAATATATATCTGAAAGGCAAGTAATCTCCAGATATTTGCAGTATTCCAATGTTTTTTCTATATATCTTAGAACATTAGATGTCTTCAAAATCATAACCTGATATTTTTAAAAATTATATAAATAATATTAAAAAAGAATACAATGTGTGACAACAAAAACATCTATCTATGGTCGAAAAGGTATAAGTTCCTTCTATTATAATTTATATAAATTGAAAATTTAAATCTAAGTTTAATAAAATTAATTTAACATTACTTGAAATCTTTATGTATATTACCCTTCTATTCCAATTGTATTGGCTTTTTAAATTAACCTGTTACTATTCTGTAATATATTTCGTCCTATTAATAGGACACATCTTTATATTTATGTCCAATATATGTTAAGAATTTAGTTACAACACTATTTACCCAGGAATGTAAACCTGTCTAAAGTATCAACATTTTTTTTGAAAATAAAATTACAAATTCAGCTGATAGTCAAGTATAGGGTTATATATCTTGCTGATCCCTCTTCTAAATCACCTTTATAGACTCCATATACACATAATCTATTTCATTACATAATTTGTCAAAATAAATAAATAAGATGAATTTACAATTTTATTAATTTTTATATATTGAAAAAAAGAGATGTGATAAAAATCAATAGCAGGGGATAAAGAAACTGCTTTCAGGCAACGAAAATAAACCTGAAAGCAGATAGGCTTAGGTTCGACATTTAATTTGGTCAAAAAGACCGTTTAGGAGAATGAAGAGCCTACAGCCGAATCAACATAATAATCGGATTTTAACAATCCAGATTGAATAGGAGAATGGATTATTCTCTGTAATAAATATCGTAAAGAATCTGCTTTCAATTAAAAAAAATAATTGGAGGAGGCAGATGAAACTATCAGTTGGAGTTGATTTACACAAGCATCAAATGACAGTATGTATAAAAAATTTAGAACAAAGGATTGCAGATATTAATTGGAAATTTTCTACAAAAAAAGAAGGATATATGGAATTTGTAAGATTGTTAAAGAAATTATCCCAACCAGAAGAAATTGAAATAGCAGTAGAATCTACAGGAAATACAAGATATTTTAAAAGAGAAATGGAAAATTATGGATTTAAAGTACATGTAGTAAATACCTTAAAGTTTAAAGTAATAAATGAATCAATAAACAAAACAGATAAACATGATGCAAGGACATTAGCAGAATTTTTATCGAAAGACATGATACCAGAAGTAAATTTATGTAAAGAAGATAGTAAAAATTTAAGAGATTTATTAAAGCATAGGTCAGTATTAAAAAAGACCAATGTAAGTTTAAAGAATCAAATACATGGAATAATGTTAGAAATGGGTATAGAAACAAAGAATGGACAGCTTAATACAAAAACAGGAAGGGTAAAAATTATAGAACAAATATCGGACCCAATAAAAAAAAGTATAGTATCAGGGATAATAAAAACAATAAATAGTATAGAAAGTTTAATATCAGAAATAGAGAAAGAGCTTTCAAAGATGAGAAGAGAAAGATGAAACAGCAAATATATTAAGGAAGGGGAAAAGCAATAATAGCAACTTCAAGAAAATTAAGTAAATTGGTATGGACATTATTAAAAAAGGTTTCAGAATATGATCCAACAAAATCAAATGATATATTGTTAGATAAAGATTATTCCGTTGCCTGAAAGCAAAAATTTTCAGGTTTTACCTCGTTTATATAAATTAGCAGATTTTTTAATATTTAATATTGATTTTTATAGGAGGAGAGATAAAAATGGAAAACAACATTAAAATACCTAAAATAGGGATTATTATGTGCAATAGTGGTGCATCAAATGCAGGTTACATAACAGGTTCTGCTGTCTTTAGAGTAATTGAAAAGATAGATAATAATCAAGTAGGAATATGTTCTTTACCTTCATTGGCTAATAGTGTTCCCAGGCAAGTAATGCTTGTGCAAAAAATTAATCACCTTATTGTGATAGATGGATGTCATCAGCAATGTGCTAAAAAAATATTAGAGAATATCCATATAAGTTATAATGATTACATAAATCTGGAGAAAGATTTAGGATTAAAGAAAAAAGGTCCATTTACAAGTTTTGAATGCACAGATTATGAAATTGAAAAAGTATCATCTTATATTCTTGAAAAGATTTATAAAATTTTGAATAAATCAAGAAAAGAGGAGTAAACATAAGTAAAGAAATGAAAAAATTGGATAAAAAATTACAATTTATAAAAGCATACTGGCAAAAGATACAAATTAGCACAAGAAAATTGATGAGAGTTAATGTAAAAAATATTATTTTTATTTAATTTAAAAATTATTCATTTTTAAAAGTTGTTCTTTTTCATTTACAATTAAAGCATTTAAAATATCTTCAAGGTCACCATCCATAATTTGAGGTAACTTATAAAGAGTAAGGTTGATTCTATGGTCGGTAACCCTTGATTGAGGGTAATTATATGTTCTAATTTTTTCTGATCTATCTCCTGTTTTAATTAATTCCCTTCTTTTATTGGCTAACTCAGAATTTTTCTTACTTTCCTCTAATTCATATATTCTAGCCCTTAATACTTTCATTGCTTTAGCTTTATTTTTCAATTGCGATTTCTCATCCTGGCATGTAACAACTATTCCTGTTGGAATATGAGTAATTCTAACAGCTGATTCAGTTTTGTTTACATGTTGCCCACCATGACCTGAAGCTCTATAAACATCAATTCTCAAATCTTTTGGATCAATATTAATTTCAGTTTCTTCAATTTCTGGTAGGACTGCAACTGTAACAGCAGAAGTATGAACTCTTCCCTGAGATTCTGTTTCTGGAACCCTTTGAACCCTGTGAACTCCCGATTCAAACTTTAAATAATTATAAACATTTTCCCCTTTTACATAAAATATTATTTCTTTAAATCCACCTATTCCTGTTTCACTCATAGAAATAATTTCCATTTTCCATCTTTTTCTTTCACAATATCTTGAATACATTCTAAATAGATCTGCTGCAAATAGTGCTGCTTCATCTCCACCAGTCCCTGCTCTAATTTCAACTATAACATTCTTTCCTTCATTAGGATCCTTTGGTAACATTAAAAATCTTATTTCATTAATTATATTTTCCAGTTTTTCTTCATTTTCTTTTAATTCACCTTTAGCCATTTCTACAAATTCTTCATCACCACCTTCAGAAATAATTTCATTAGCTTCATCAATTTCTTCCTTAATTTTAAAATACAAATTAATTTTCTGGACTAGTTCATCTAAAGATGCTTTCTTTTTACCAATCTCTTTATATAATTTTTGATTTTGAATAATTTTAATATCAGCTAATTGATTTAAAAGTTTATTGTATGTGTCCAAAATACTTTTCATTTGATTCTCAAATTCTGTATTCATTAAAAAACTCCTCCTGTATAGCATATTAAAATAAAAGTAAATTTATTAAATTTAACTATATAATATTAATATAAGGTATATTTAATAAAATAAATTTTGTTAATAATATAAAATATTATTAATTTTAAAAACCAGTGTAATAAATAATCTAATGATATATAACAAATTAAAAGATAGTATAATAAATTAAAAGGTAATATATTAAATTAAACTATTTCCTAAAAATAAAACAGAATAAAATATTTTTTAATAATTTAACTAAATATATTTTTTAATATACCATTTTATTATAACAAACAATATCAATTATTTAAAATCTTCTTTGAAAAATTACCATAAATTAATATTTTTAAAATAAAAATAATTATTAATTGACTAATAACTCTTATTAATTAATTTAAAAAAAAAATGGAGAAAATTGTGTCTGATTACAAAATTGATCCTGAAAATTTTTTTATCCCATTTGAAGAAAATAAACAAAAATATATTGAACTTGAACATTTAGCAAAACATATCAAAGTTAAATATGTATTTCCTGCATGGTGGGTTTTTAAAGTTATTGGTGTAAACAATGAAAAATTTGGGGAAAAAATAATTGATTTTTTAACCAACAAAAAACTTAAAGATAGACCAATGTATAAATTTTCTAAAAATAAAAAATACATCTCATATACTTTTGAAATTTATGTTACTTCAAAAAACGAATTAGATAAAATTTACAATGAAATTAAACAAATAAAAGAAGTCAAATTTGCTCTTTAAAAAAAAGAGACTTTCCATTAGTATAAAATACTTAAGGAAAGTCTCCAATTTTATTTTTATATTAATTTTTTTTAAGAATATATTTTTTTAATAATTTATTAATATCTTATTTCATTTTTTTTCAATAGTTTAAATATTATTTTCCCAATGTTGCCACCATAACCGCTTTTATAGTATGAACTCTATTTTCTGCTTCATCAAAAACAACAGAATGTTTTGATTCAAAAACTTCTTCTGTAACTTCAAGTATTTCAGGATATTTTTTAGAAACATCTGTATCATGGTTATGAAATGATGGTAAACAGTGCATAAATATAACTTCATCTCTTCCAGTTTTTTTAATCATGTCCATTGTAATCTGATATGGTTTTAATAATCTAATTCTTTCAGGAATTTTTTCTTCTTCACCCATTGAAGCCCAAACATCTGTATAAATAACATGAGCATCTTTTACACCTTCATCAATATTATCAGTAATTGTTATTTTTCCATGAGTTTCTTTTGCAATGTTTTCACAATATTCAATAAGTTCTTTTTCTGGAAATAAAGATTTAGGAGCAACAATTCTAAAATCCATACCCATTTTAGCAGCACCAATCATTAAAGAATTTGCCATATTATTTCTACCATCTCCAACAAAAGCAAATTTAATACCTTTTAAATACCCAAATTTTTCTTTAACTGTCATAAAATCAGCTAATACCTGTGTTGGATGAAATTTATCAGTTAAACCATTCCATACAGGAACACCTGACCATTTTGCTAATTCTTCAACTGTTTCATGTTTAAAGCCTCTAAATTCAATACCATCAAACATTCTACCTAAAACTCTTGCAGTATCTTTTACAGTTTCCTTTTTACCAAACTGTATATCATTTTTACCAAGGTATTCTGGATGAGCACCTTCATCAACGCATGCAACTACAAATGCAGCTCTTGTTCTTGTTGAAGGTTTTTCAAAAATTAATGCAATATTTTTATTTTCTAAATTTTTTCCAGAAACTCCCATATTTTTTAATTTTTTTAAATCAATAGCAAGATCAATTAAATATTCAATTTCATATGGAGTGAAATCTTTTAAAGTTAATAATGACCTACCTTTTAAATTAAATCCCATAAATTCTCCTCGTATAATATATTAAAAATAAAAGTACTATTGACAACCTAATAATATTAGGGATAATAAATATAGTATGTGTTTAATGGATAAAATACAAATAGAAATCTCCTTGTCTTTTTAAAGACTTAATTAAGAATTTTGATTTTATCCATCTTAAATCTATATATCAGGCTGTTTAGCAAATATTCAGGATGTTACAGGATTCGAAGTTATTCGTCTCACTGTGTATTCGAGGTTGTGCAAATGCCAGATATTAAAAAAAAATTAAAAGGAGTTGAATTATGTTTTTTGTGGGTATTGATGTAGCAAAAAAATCTTCTGAAGTTTGTATTATCAATGAAAAAAGAAAAATTGTTAAAAAATTTAAATTAATTCATAATTCTAAGAATTTTAAAAAGTTTTTTGAAATTATTAATAAACTGTCAAATAATAAAAATGATTTTGAATTTGCTTTAGAAGCTACAAATGTTTTCTGGAAACCAGTGTTCTTTAGTATTAGAGAAAAAGGATATAAAATTTCTCTTGTTAATCCTTATTCCTCTTCCTATTTCTCTAAATCCTTTAATAAACATACTAAAACTGATAAACAAGATGCTTTAAATCTTGCTATCCAGTTATCTACTGGATTAATTAAAGAATCACTGGTTCCAGAAAATGATGTCTCTAACCTAAGAGAACTCATAAAGGAATACAATTTCCTTATGAAACAAATATACAATCTCAAAAGAAGAATTTCAAGTATTTTACAAAAAACTTTTTATGAGTATGATATTGTTTTTAGAGACCCTTTTAATGTTACATCAAGAACCATTTTAAAAAAATATCCTTCTGCTTTTGCTTTAGCCAAAGCTAACAAAAACGATATTGTTAAAATTTTTAGATCAATTAAAGGTAACAATAATTCTGAACATAAAGCTAAAAAAATTATTGAATTTGCTAAAATTTCTATTACTCCAAATAATGGCATTAAAGCTAATGAATTTAATCTAAGAAATCAAATTACTGTGTTAGAACTTCTTCTTGAACAAATAAAAAATATAGAAAAAAATATTAACCTTATATTAAAAAATTTAGAATTTAATTATTCTGATAATAATAACAAAAATAGTATTAACCCTATAAAAGCTGTTTTATCAATCCCTGGTGTTGGTAAAAAAACAGTTGCTACAATCATTGGTTGTTGTGGTGATTTAAACAAATTTACTAATGTAAATAAATTTTTAGGATACATTGGCCTTTACCCTGGTAAAGATCAAAGTGGTTCTAAAGATAGGGCATATCAAAAATCAAAAGGAATCTCTATTGTTAAAAAACAATTATATTGTTGTGCTGTATCTGCTTTAATGCATAATAATGAATTAAAACAGGTTTACCTTAATGAAATTAATAAAGGAGGTAATTCTAAAAAAGCTATTTTTAAAGTTATGGTTAAACTTGCTAAAATTATCTGGCATTTGTATACTTATTCCTCTATTTATGATCCTGTTAAGGTTTTTGTTGCTAAACCTCATTGTGCCTGATATATATAAATGTCAAAGAACACTAATTATATTAGGTTGTCAACATCCTATTTTTTTTATTTTTTTGTTGACATATTATAGGATGTCTTAAACTATTTTTGTATAGATAAATTATTAACATTTAAAGTCAATAAAATTTTTATTTAGATTTTAATAATACAAAAAATCTTTTTAAATTATCAAACCAAATAATTAAAAATAACTAAACAAAATAATTTTTAATTTTATTAACAAAATTTGAATTTTTAACTTCATCTAAAAAAATTACATACTTATTTTTAAATAGATATTTCTTTAATTTATTTTTAATTTCTATAATTATTACATTTTCTGCTTCCTTTCTAATAGTAATCTCTTTAAAACTAAAATATTTTCTATTAATTATAATACCATCATTATTAACTATAAATATTTTTTCAGGAAATAAATGAAATATTATTGAAAAAATAATTGAAAATAAAGGTATTAAAATTATAATACTTCTAATAATATATTTTATATTAAAGTACATTTTAATATATTTTATATTAAAAAACAAATATATAGACAAGATTATTAATAAAAGAAGTCCATATAAAATTTCAATTTTATAATTAATTAAATTCATTTTTAATTTTGATTTTATAAGCAATACTTTATTTTTATTTTTTTTTATTTTATTATAAGAATATACCAATTCATATATATTGTAACTTAATATCATTATAATAAAACCACATAGAATAATTAAAATAAATAAAAAAATATTAATATTTATCATTTTTATATCTCCTATAAATTATTAAAGACCACTTTTACCATCACCATTAATGTCGGTTTTGTATTTTTTTTTCTATTTTATCTGTAGCAATTAGAAGACTGATTACTTGTGCAAAATCAGATTTACCTTTTGAAGCAATATAAGTTATAATGTTATTGTACAATATTATACCATTAATTGAATTTATGACTATAGTTCCAATTCCATATGTAAATATTCCACTAATAAATAAACTTCCTTCAATTCCATAACCTATTAATCTATATTTATATGCTAATTTATCTCTTTCTTTTATTAAATAATTTTTGCTAGGAACTCCACCACAAGGTTTATGACTACCAGTTAAAACCAAACTGTGACCAACTTCTCCTACAACTTTGCTCATCTCTTCATCACTTATTTCATTATCTCCAATTATTGCATCAAGCTCTGCAAAATCCTCTTCTTCATTATTGTTGATTGTAATTTCATTATTTTCTATAGATTGAGCAAATATCTTTTGTCCAATTGAAGCTTTATTAACTTCTTCCGCAAATATGTTTATTGTAGTTAAAGAAATTAACAAAATTAATGTTACAAGTATATATGTAATTTTTCTCATCATTATCCTCCATTTTATCTCTTTAGAAATTGATATTTTTTACAAATAATATTATATTTATATAAACCCTGCAGGTATG
Source organism: Exilispira thermophila (assembly GCF_055389015.1). Classification (NCBI taxonomy): domain Bacteria; kingdom Pseudomonadati; phylum Spirochaetota; class Spirochaetia; order Spirochaetales; genus Exilispira; species Exilispira thermophila. The sequence continues at coordinate 871,980 of NZ_AP042476.1, forward strand.
TGTTTTAACTTCTTTTTTAAAGTTTTTTAAAAACTTTTAATTGGTTGGATATTGTGAAGAACAAACATTGACAGAACCTAATAAATTCTGCCTTTTGCATACCTGCAGGGTTTTTAAAATAATTTGTTGTCCCTTATAAAATCAAACTTAAAATATAACATAAATTCATCCTTTTTTGTTAATAATAAATTTAAATTATTGAGTTATTTAAAAAATGAATAAGATTCTATCATTATAAAAATTTTTCTCATTAAGTCAGTTTTCTAATTTGTTATTTAATCTTTTTAAAACATTTAAAAAAATCAAATAATATATTCTTTTTAGCCTTTGGCAACTGACATCCACTCAAAAAATTTTTGTAATGATAGATATTTATCTTTCCCTTATTTAATAAAATACAACAATTTATAATTTTATAATTAAAAGCACCAACCTCAAAAAAATGTTATGAGTATATTTTTTCTCCTTTAAAATTATTTTAAATAATAGATTCTTATAGATAACAGGATGCAAGCTAAAATCATTTAATTCTCCTATAAATTATTAAAGACCACTTTTACCATCACCATTAATGTCGGTTTTGTATTTTTTTTTCTATTTTATCTGTAGCAATTAGAAGACTGATTACTTGTGCAAAATCAGATTTACCTTTTGAAGCAATATAAGTTATAATGTTATTGTACAATATTATACCATTAATTGAATTTATGACTATAGTTCCAATTCCATATGTAAATATTCCACTAATAAATAAACTTCCTTCAATTCCATAACCTATTAATCTATATTTATATGCTAATTTATCTCTTTCTTTTATTAAATAATTTTTGCTAGGAACTCCACCACAAGGTTTATGACTACCAGTTAAAACCAAACTGTGACCAACTTCTCCTACAACTTTGCTCATCTCTTCATCACTTATTTCATTATCTCCAATTATTGCATCAAGCTCTGCAAAATCCTCTTCTTCATTATTGTTGATTGTAATTTCATTATTTTCTATAGATTGAGCAAATATCTTTTGTCCAATTGAAGCTTTATTAACTTCTTCCGCAAATATGTTTATTGTAGTTAAAGAAATTAACAAAATTAATGTTACAAGTATATATGTAATTTTTCTCATCATTATCCTCCATTTTATCTCTTTAGAAATTGATATTTTTTACAAATAATATTATATTTATATAAACCCTGCAGGTATGTGTTTTAACTTCTTTTTTAAAGTTTTTTAAAAACTTTTAATTGGTTGGATATTGTGAAGAACAAACATTGACAGAACCTAATAAATTCTGCCTTTTGCATACCTGCAGGGTTTTTAAAACAATTTGTTGTCCCTTATAAAATCAAACTTAAAATATAACATAAATTCATCCTTTTTTGTTAATAATAAATTTAAATTATTGAGTTATTTAAAAAATGAATAAGATTCTATCATTATAAAAATTTTTCTCATTAAGTCAGTTTTCTAATTTGTTATTTAATCTTTTTAAAACATTTAAAAAAATCAAATAATATATTCTTTTTAGCCTTTGGCAACTGACATCCACTCAAAAAATTTTTGTAATGATAGATATTTATCTTTCCCTTATTTAATAAAATACAACAATTTATAATTTTATAATTAAAAGCACCAACCTCGAAAAAATGTTATGAGTATATTTTTTCTCCTTTAAAATTATTTTAAATAATAGATTCTTATAGATAACAGGATGCAAGCTAAAATCATTTAATTCTTTGCTTAATTTTTGGTTATTTTGTGAAAAAAGGAATGATGATGAAGAATATAATAAAAAAACAATTAACGAAATTAATACAATATTTTTAATAATACATTTTTTTACTTTTAAATACATATATGAATCCAATACTGTATTATTTTAATTTAAATTAAATATTTAATTTACTAAAAAATGATTTTGAAAATTTTTAATAAATGTTAAAAATATGTCAAATTATTTTTTCCTATTTTTTTATATTATTTAGTTTTATTTAATTTTTTTTATTATTTTTAAAATATTTTTAGTAATAATGTTATTTTTATAATTATTTACCGATAAATAGAGTAAGAAAACTTTAATAAAAAAATTAAGAATTAAATTAAGTTAATTAAAAGTAAAGTTATTAAAAATAATAAATTATTATAGATAACTACAAGGAGGTAGTTATGAACATATCTGTTGAGGGAATAACTCAATTTAAGGCAACTGAACAACATATAAATATACAGGCATTTTTTATTAAAAAATTACTAGATATTACTAAAGCACAATCTGAAGAAATAATTAAAGCAAATGAATCACCTAAAATTGAATTAAAAGATGAATCTATTGGTAATATAGTTAATGAAAAAGTCTAAAATTAACCTTTCATTTTTATTTAATTTTATTAAATTTAAAAAAAGGGTTAATTTTGTATATTTTAGGTATTGAATCATCATGTGATGATACATCAATTTCAATTGTAAAAGATGGAAAAGAAATTTTATCCAATGTAGTTTTTTCTCAAATTAAAAAACATGAAAAATATTTTGGTGTTGTTCCTGAAATTGCTTCAAGGGAACACCTTAAAATTATAGACTTTGTATTTAATGAGGCAATCAAATTATCAAATATACCATTAACTAAAATTGATGCAATTGCTGTTACAAATTATCCAGGTTTAATTGGATCATTGATTGTTGGTGTAAATTTTGCAAAGGGATTATCAATTAGTCTTGGAAAACCTTTAATAGCAGTTAATCATCTCATTGCTCATATTTACTCATCTTTTCTTTCCAATGATATAGAATTTCCTATAATTGCCTTACTTATTTCTGGTGGACATACTGCTATTATAAGGATGAATGACTTTTTTGATTACGAAATTATTGGAAAAACTATTGATGATGCTACTGGTGAAGCATTTGATAAAGTATCCAAATATTTTGAACTTGGTTATCCTGGAGGTCCTATAATTGATAAGCTTTCTAAATATGGAAATAAAGATGCTTATTCTTTCCCTGTACCATTAAACAATTTAAAAAAATATGGACTTAATTTCTCTTTTTCAGGTATTAAAACTGCTGTAATGTATCATAGAGAAAAATACAAAAACACTAAAATAATAAATACCAATCAAAATGAAAATATTATTGAAAAAAAACAAAATGAAAATATTGTTGGAAATAAACAAAAGGGAAATATTGTTAAAAAAGAACAAAATAAAAATATTGATAAAAAGAAAATTGATTTATCTAAAGACAAAGATGAATTTTATTATAACATGATTTTAAAACAAAAATATCTAAAATCAGTTAAGAAATTAGGTGAAAATGAAAATCTTTTTGATATAGCTGCATCATTCCAGAATACTATTGCAAAAACTTTATATTTAAAAGTTAATGCAGCTTTGAAACAAAATCCTGATATAAAGAATATAGTGGTTGCTGGAGGAGCTTCAGCTAATAGCAAAGTTAGAGAACTTTTATCAGATTTTCAATCTTCAGGTTTCAAAGTACATTTTCCCCCTTTAAATTTATGTATGGATAATGGTGCAATGGTAGCTGGAATTGCATATCATTACTACAACAAAAAAATATTTGCTGACCTTACACTTAACCCTTTTTCACGAATTAAAACTTTAAAACGGGGAACATTTATCTAATTATTTTTATCAAAATTTTTATAAAAAATATTATTAATTATTAAAATAAATTAAATAATTTACATGCTATAAACAATAATTTAAGATTAATTAAGATTTTAATAGTATTAAAATATTGAAATCGAATTAAAAAGTTTTTGATAGAATAATAAAGATTTTAAAATTGCAAAAAAGGACCACCAGTAATAATCTGGTAGTCCTTATAAAAATTTTTAAATAAAAGTTTTTAAAATGTTTTTTATAATGGTTTATTAATTACTTCCATGTTTTTTAGTATAATTTAAAAGTCCACCTTCTTTTAATATATCAATAAATCTTCCACTTGCATCAAGTTTGATTTTATAATCTTGATTTTTAGTAATATTTTTTAATACAAACTCTCCTTTTTCAAGATTATCAAGAATATTTTCAATTTTAAGAACATCTCCTTCTTCAATTTTATCGTAATCAGAAGGATCTACAAAAACTAATGGTAAAATACCAAAATTAATCAGGTTTGCTCTATGAATTCTAGCAAAAGATTTAACAATTACACCTTTAACACCTAAATACATAGGAGCAAGTGCAGCATGTTCTCTTGAAGAACCCTGTCCATAATTATCTCCCCCAATTATAAATCCAATACCAGCTTCTTTAGCTTTGTTGTAAAATTCAGGATCGACCTGTTCAAAAACATGTTTTGAAATTTCAGGTACATTTGATCTTAATGGTAAAATTTTTGCTCCCGCTGGCATAATATGGTCAGTTGTAATGTTATCCCCTACTTTTATTAAAACTTTTGCTTCAATTGAATTTTCTAAAGGTGAATTTACAGGACAAGGTTTAATATTAGGACCTCTGATTATATCAATTTTTTTTCTTTCTTCTTCTTTTGCTGGAGGAATAATTAAATTATCATTAACAATAAATTTTTCAGGTAATTTAACTTCAATTTTTTTTCCAAATTTTCTTGGATCTGTTATTTCTCCTCTTATTGCAGAAACTGCAGCGACCTCAGGAGATGCAAGATAAATTTCTGCATCTTTAGTACCTGACCTTCCTTTAAAATTTCTATTAAATGTTCTTAAACTTTTTGCTTTTGAATTTGGAGCAAATCCCATTCCAATACATGGACCACAGGCTGATTCTAAAATTCTAAAACCAGCATCTGTTATCTTCTTCATTGCACCTAATTCAATAGCATTTAAAATTACATTTTTTGAACCTGGAGATAAAGCTGCTTCAACATTTTCAGCAACAGTTTCTCCATCAACAAGTTCTGCAACTGTTAAAATATCTTTTAATGAAGAATTAGTACATGAACCAATAGCTACCTGATCAATCTTCATACCTTCTAATTCAGAAATTTTTACAACCTGATCAGGCATATGTGGTTTTGCAATCATTGGTTCTAATTCGGAAAGATTAATTTCAATAATTTCATCATACTCTGCATCACTATCAGCTTTTAATTCTACCCAATCTTTTTCTCTACCTTGAGATTTTAAAAATTCTAAGGTTATTTCATCTGAAGGAAAAATAGAAGTAGTAAGACCAAGTTCAGTTCCCATGTTTGTAATAGTTGCTCTTTCAGGAACAGATAATGTTTTAACTCCAGGACCAGAATATTCATAAATTTTTCCCACACCACCTTTAACTTTAAATCTTCTTAAAAGTTCAAGAATAACATCTTTTGCTGCAACAAAAGGTGGTAATTTACCAGTCAAATGAACTTTAACAATTTTTGGCATTCTTAAATGAAATGCTCCGCCTGCCATTGCAACAGCAATATCCAATCCTCCTGCTCCAATAGCAATCATACCTAATCCACCACCTGTAGGTGTATGAGAATCAGAACCGAGTAATGTTTTTCCAGGTATACCAAATCTTTCAAGATGAACTTGATGACATATACCATTACCAGGTCTAGAAAAATAAATTCCAAATTTTTTTGCAACACTCATTAAATATCTGTGGTCATCTGCATTCATGAAATTGGTTTGTAAAGTATTATGATCAACATATGAAACAGACAATTCAGTTTTAACAGAGTCAACTCCAATACTTTCAAATTGTAAATATGCCATAGTACCTGTAGCATCTTGAGTTAAAGTTTGATCAATCTTAATTGCAATTTCTTCACCAGGGATCATTTTACCAGAAACAAGATGTTTTTCTAAAATCTTGTACGCTAAAGATTTTCCCATTTAGGCCTCCATTTAATTGATGTATACAATTAAAAATGTAGATTAATAACATATTTTGTCAACAATGAGTTTAAATTTAAGTTTATATTTTTATATTTAATCAATAAATTAATCATTTTTGAAATTTATATTAATTTTTTAACAAAATTATATATTTATTATAAAAATAAAAAAATATTAATATAAAATTGACAAAAAGATAATTTATATTAGAATAATTTTAAATATTTAGAATAATTTTAAATATAGGGATTTTTATTAATTAACCTTATTATCCTTTAATATGACTCATTTCTTTATTTATAGAAATTTTTCAATCCTTATAAATTATTCTTTTTAAATTATTTCTATTTATTTCTTTATATTATCCAGCAAATTATAATTTTATATCTCTTTTAAGGAAAAAGTTATTTTTAAAACAATATGTTTAATAAATAGTTTATTTTGTATTTGTAATAAATTTTTATTATAAACATTTATAATAAACAAATTAAATTTAAAAGGAGATTTTATGTTTTCAAAAAAAAGGAAAATACCTTTACTATTTTTAATCCTGTCAATATCTATATTTTCTTTAATTTCATGTTTTGGTCCATCAATAGTCAAAAGCGATATTAATGCTCAACTTGATTTTAAGGTTGATAACCAAAACTATACATGGAATACAGAAAAAGGAACATTTAAATATCCATTATTACTAAAAATTACAAATCTTAATTCTTTTGATGTAGAAATATCAGAATTTGATATTGCCATTTTAGATGATAAAGGTGAAGAACTTTTTTCAGATAAAGTTACTGATAACGAAACTTTAAAATCTTTATTTAAATCATTAATAATCCCTGCTAAAAAAGAATTAAGTATTACTTTATATTATACTGTACCTTATAGATTATTAAAAAAACAATTTTTAATAAATTTGTTTTTACAAAAAGGTGATTTTAAAAAATCTTTAACAGCAAAATTTAATTATGTTGATAACTATTTTCCATCAGCTTCTATTTCGATAGGACCTATAAAATTTTATCAAAATGGATTTCTTGATTGGGAAAAAGACTCACAGGTTATGGAAATATATGCTTATCTTTTTGAATCTTACCTTCTCTCTTCATTAGAATATTTAGGTGTTTTTGAACCAGGTAATGGTAGTAAATCCTGGAATTTAAATTTAGTAAAATACAATAAAGAAAAATATTATTTTGTATTTCACAATAAAATTACCAATAAGGATGGATTTTTAAATGGTAAATATACTTTTGAAGCAAAATTTAAAGAAGGAACAATAGTTCAAGCATCACAAAATGTTTCTTTTGGAAACTCAAGTAATATGGGATTCCCAAAATTTCCATCAGTTGAATATGATGATATTAATTTTACATTAAATGTTTCAAATTTTGCTTTTAAAAATAACGAAATACAATTTTATAAAAAAACTAAAGATGGATTTGATTTTATAGCATATTATATCGTTAAAGATGAAGGGGAATTGTATATAGATGACATTTTATCTGATTTAAAATACCTTAAAGGAAAATCAGAAGATGATCTAATTGGAACAATCTATGTTAATGCTTGCAGTTATACTCATAGCGATGAACAATTAACTTCTCTAAAAGATAAAGATTGGGTAAATGTATATTATGTTTATTCTAAATCTATTGAGGTTGAGTTTTAAATATATATTTGATTGAGTAAAAAATGAAAACAAAATATTTTCTGTTTTTAAAAATATTTTTCCTTGTAATAATTATAGTTTCAGCATTTAGTTACTACTATTTTTCAACTAAAGTATACGCTCAAAGTTCTACTTCAATACAGGTAACAGGTATTGGTAAAAGCATAATCTCAGCAAAAAGGGATAGTTATATAAAAGCTTTAAAATATTTTATTATTAAATTAACTGAAGATGGATCTTACAAAACTTTTGAAAATAAGATTAATAATTCTATTTTAAATGAACCCCAGATCTATATTATTAGTATAAAAATTTTAAAAAAAGAAAAAATTTCTGATAAATTACAGATAACTGCTGAGATTGTAGTGAATATAGATAAACTAAAAAGTGAATTAAAAAAACTTAATATTAAATTAAAAAATGAGTTTTCTTTAAAATCATCTACAGGAATTTTATCTTTTAAATATCTTTCTAAAGAATCGATAAATTTGATCAATTCATTACCTCAAGATTTGAAAATAGCTTTGTATCAGTATCTTAATAATTTGATTATTGCAACTATCCCTTCTGTAAATCTAATTCAAGAAGAAAATTCACAATATGTTTCTTATGCAATATCTGTTATAAATGATTATCTTTCAAAAAATTCTTTTGAATATCTTAACTATGAATATTATATAGAAATTTTAAACTCTTTAAATCAATATGAAACATCTATCAATTCAACCACTAAAGATCAAAAAATTATTAATCAAATATCTCAAAAATATGGTTCTGATATTATAATATTACTTTCTTCTCTTGATATTAAATACAAAAAAAATATTAATAGTTATAATGTTGTTATTAGCGCAATTATTAAAACTTTTGATTCTTTAACAGGAAGAGGACTTGGAGAAAAACCTTTAATTGTAGAAAAAACCGGAAAAAATCTAGAATTTACAATTAAAAGCACAATATCCTATGCTATTTCTAAAGTTATAGATGATATCCTTGAAAGAACCAGTTACTATTTCATCCAATCATTTAAAGATGGAATTAGATATAAGGTGAAATTGATCAATAATACATCAAACAAACTTACACCAATGAAAATAAAATTCAGAAATTTAGTAAAAAACTTAAAAAAAACAAAAAGTTTTGAATCAAAAACTTCTTCTCAAAATGAAATTGTTTATTATCTTTACTATTTGGGTACTTTAGATCAATTTGAACAGGAATTATTTGATAAAATAAAAAATGATAAAATTTTTAAAAATTTTGATACACTTTATAAAATTCATAATTCCATCACATTTATTATGGACAATTCAAAAAACATTGAAACTTATGAAACCAGGAAAAATGTTTCAATAAAAGAAGATTCAAACCCACCTAAAATTGTATTTATTAATCCTGAAAATAATTCAACTGTTGGTACCAATTTTACTTTATTGTTCAATTACATAGATCAAAATGATATTTCAAAAATTTCTATTAATCTTGATAATAAAGGATGGGAAACTATAAATAAAAATACTCAATTAACTAAAAACATAAGTAATATTAAATTTAAAAAGAAAGATAATTATGTTTATGAAATTTATTGTGATTTTAGTAATCTAAATATTGGAATGCATATTATTTTAATTAAAGCAACTGATTCTAAAAACAATGAATCAAAAGTTTTTAAATTGATATTTAATGTCAAAGATCTTGAACCACCAAAAATTACAATTACATCTCCTATTAATACTTCAAAGGTAGATAACACATTTTTAGTTAAAGGGGAAATATCTGAGTTATCTAAAATTAAATCAATATTATTAAAAATTGATAGTAATAATTGGAAAACTATAGAAGGAAACAATTCATTTCAATTTAAATTTGAAAACATTAATGAAGGGAATCATTTAGTTTATATTAAGGCAATTGATGCAAATGGAAATGAATCTGAACCTGTTATTTTATCTTTGTATGTTACTGATTTGTCCCCTCCTGAAATAACTTCATTAAATATAAAAAATGGGGATAAAATTGAAATTCCTTATTTTTTGAGTGGGAAGATAAAAGATTTTTCTAAGATAAAAAATATCTTTATAAAGATTGATGATTCAAAATGGATTTCAATAGAATTTTCAAAAAAGTCCTTTAATTATTTATTAGAAAATATTAATACTGGTAACCATACTATATATATAAAAGCAGAGGATGTTTATAATAATATTTCTCAAATTATTTCAATTAAGTTTGATATTATTAAAACTTCTAATAAAGAATTTTCTAAAAAATATGAAATTCCTGATAAATCAATATTTAATTCATTTGTAATAGATAAAAATGGTTTTTCCTATATTTTAACCTCATATAAATCTGATATTTTTATTTATACACTTTTCAAAACTGACAAAAATGGGAAAATTATCTGGAAAAAAACTTTTTCACCCCAGAGTACATTGATAAATCCAAATATTTATCCATTAAAAAATTTCATTTATATAATTGGAACAAATTTAGAAAAAATTAATGGTAAATCAAAATACTCCATTAGAATAATTAAACTAAATTCTGATGGTTCTTTATTTTCAGACAGAATTATTTATTCCAGATCCTTTAAAAATAATATTAAATTTATAATTGCAAAAACAGATAATATTTCAAATTTAGTTATTCTTGCAAGATATTATGAAAATAATTTAAGCAATTTATTAATAAAAATTGAAAATGATGAAATTTCTTTTATTAAAAAATTTAAAAATTTTAATTATTTTAAATCTTTAGAATACGATAAAAATTCTAATACCTTAATTTTAACAGGATATAATAAAGATAAGATTTATATTTTACAAACTAATTTTGATATTGATATTTTAAATTCATATCAATATAAATTTAACCAAAATATTTATACAACAAAATTTTTAAGCTATAAAAATAATTACTATATATATGGTAAAACAAAAAATGAAAATTCTACAAATTATAGATCATTTTTAATTCAATTAGATTCAAATTTTGATATTATAAAATCATATAAATTATTTTCATCAATGTTACCATTATCTATTTTTAAAAATAATAAAGATAATATCTTTATTTCAGGAATACGAGGTAAAAGTGAACTTATTATACTAAAAATAGATATTATTAGCTCTATTTTAAAAGGGATAAAAATTAAATCTCAAAACAATAATGTTGATATTAAAAAAGTTAAAACATTAAATAATGATAATTTCTTTTTTATCTCAAGTTTTTATAATTTTTCTAAAAACAATATAGTTGATATTAATATTAAGCTTACACCTTTTGATGTTCAAAAATATAGTTATCGTTATCAACTTATTGATATAACCAATCTTGAATTTGAGAAAATTGAAAAACCAATTATTAATGCAATTAATTCTAATACAGATTCATATATTTATATAACAAAATTTAATTTATAATTGATTTTTACTTTAATTTAAAAAAGACCAATAACTTAATTTGTACAACTTATTAAGTAATTTACATTTTCTCATTTCATAATATATTTTTATATTATTTTGTTTTTTGTATTACTTTATTTTATTTATATTATTTTATTTTATAATATTCTAATATTTAATATGCTATTTATTTTCTATTAGTTAGATTATATTTTATTATTTTGATTATATTATTGATATTGTTCTATCTGCAATTTTTTTTAATTCATTATTTTTTTAAAAAACTAATTAAAAATATTTTTTGCTTTATATTTAATTGGTTTATATTCTTTTGCTTATATTATATCATTTATATTGTATATTGTTTTATCTGTAATTTTGCTTTAACTTACTAATTCTTTTTTTTTAAAAACCAATTGATAAAATCTTTTATACTACTAAATTATAAATGATGAATATAAAAAAATTAATAACCAGCATACTTGCTCTATTGTTTTTATTTTTATATATATTTAATATTCCTATTACTATTCCAGCTTTATTTCTTAAAAATAACTATATTTTGTTAATCCCTGAATATAAATTAACTAAAAATAATTTCAATACTGTAATTAACATTAGCTCTACAAATGATAATGTTATTAATAACTCCACTAAAGAAAATAATAATAACAATAAAAATAATAATAAAAATAAAAATAAAGATAAAGATAAAGATAAAAATAATCAAAATAAAAACAATAAAGATAACAATAAAATAAATTTAAACAAATTAACAAATTTTTTAAATGAACAAATAGATTATAATGTTATTTTTAATATACTTAAAAAAAATAAATCAGTTTTATTGGTGACTTATAATGGTTTTTTAAAATTAAAATATAAAAAAATTAAAACCAAAGAGAATTTAAAAAATATATTATCCAGATATATACTTCAATATGTCTCTAATAACTTTAATTATGATAATAAAAATAACTTTAATTATGATAATAAAGAAAATAATTTTCTTTTAAGTGCTATTTTCCCTCAAACAATAACAAAAGAAATCCTATTACCTTTAAATAATTTTCATTTTTATAATAGATTTACAATTTTATCTCCTTATTTTTTAACTAATGAAGAAATGCAAAATATTGAAAATTTTTCTAAAATATTCAAAAAAAATATAACAATAAAATATTTATTTAATGATACAAATTTATCTAATTTTTCAAAATATTATTCCTTTTTAGATAATGTTAGTTATACTTTTAATTCATTTCAAAAAACAAATTATGTTACAATATATTTCTCAAAAAATTGGATTTCAACATATTTTGGAAAAGAACAAAATTTATCTTTTAAAGATTTTCAATTTTTAATTGATCTCTCTTATTTTTATCAAAATAACAGCTATAATTTTTATAAACCCTTTAAATCTTTAAAAGTGAATTTAAATAGTTTAATTCAAAATGATTATAAGATGAAAATATTAATACCTTCAAAATATCAAAATGTTCTATTTAATATTAAATTAAAATCTGAACAAAAAAATGATATAGTATTTGAAACATATTTTAAAATTATTTTTCCAGAATCTAAAAAAAATAATATTCTATTTGTTAGCCAGAATTATAAATATAACTTTTTTGATAATTTTTTTAAAATGGATAAAATTGATATAAACAATTTATTAAATAAAGATTTAACATCATATAATTTAATAATACTTGATGGTATAAATATTAAACAATTAAATAGAGATATTTCAAATATATTTTATTCATTATATGAGAATGGATTAACATCTTTTATGTTTATATCTAATGGAAAATTTTTAGGAAAAGAAAAGGATAATACTTTAATTGAAAATATTTTACCTGTTATTTTAAAACCAAGATCTCTAAAATACTTACCTCCTATCAATATTGCTTTATTACTGGATATCTCTTCAAGTATGCTTGGCCAAAAGTTATCACTTGCAAAAGTTTCTTTACTTGAATTTATAAAAAATTTAAAAGATCAGGATTTAATTACAATTGTTCTTTTCTGGGATAAATACAAATTGCTTTTTGAACATCTAACAAAAAATCAAATTATTAAATCCTTTAATATTGAAGAGATCAAAGCACAGGGTGGTACAGACCTTTACACTCCTCTATTAAAAATCATAAATCAATATTCAATTAATGATGATAAAGATAAACATATAATTGTTATTTCAGATGGATTTACCAAAAAAGCTGATTTTGATAATTTGATTTACAGAACAAAATTAAAAAATATAACTATAACTACTATTGGAATTGGAGATAAAATAAATTTTCAACTTTTATCAAAACTCAGTTCTCAAACTTCTGGTAATTTTTATCAGGTTAATTCGTTTGATGCTATACCAAAAGTTATACTTGAAGATAGAAAAAAGATATCACGGTCAAATTTTGCAAATAATAAATTTAATATATATGATTTTAATAATGATTACATTTCTTATATAACCGGCATGAATTTCTATACCCCAAAAGATCAAAGCATTGTAATTTTTCAAAATGAATTTAATGATCCCCTTTTGATTTACAAAAAATACAAAAATAGATTTCAAATATTATTTTCTTCAGATATTTATGGAAAGTATACAAATATCTTTTTTAATAATAATTTTGTTAAAAATAGTTTTTTAAAAATACTTGATAATTTAAATAAAAATAGAAATATTCCTGTATCTATATCTGAACATTTTAAAGAGATAACTATATCACTAAAAAGAGAATTTTTATATTCTCCAGAAGTAATTATTTATAAAGACAATAAAGAAATAAAAAGGGTTAAATTAAATAAATACAATTTGAATTATTACAATAAAAATATTTTTATGGAAAAACCTGGTAAATATTTAATTGCAGTAAATGATAAAAATGAAAACATTTTAAAATATGAAATTTATTTTAATAATAATTTTTCTGGTATTACACAACCCATGGTTAATAATTATTTAAAATCTAATAAGACATTTTTTGTTAATATTGCTGATTCAAAATACTGGCTAATTTTTTTCTTTCTACTTTCATTATATCTAACTGTACTTAATAGAAATATTAAAATAAATAAATCAAAACATTGATAATTTTTAATAAAGTTATTTTATTAATCAAATTAAATATAAAAAAAATATAAAATTAAAAAAAATATAAAATTAAAAAAAATATAAAATTAAAAAAAATATAAAAAAACTATAAAAAATAAAAGAAAAAGGTAATGTCAATTACATTACTTGATAATTGTTCATGCAATTTATGAAAGTATAAAAATAAAAATATAAAGAAATATTGAAAAATTTAAAAAAATATAAAAAAATAAAATATTAAAAAATAAATTTTTAAAAAAAAATTAAATAAAAATATTTAATTATGATAAAAACATTTTTTTATATGATTTCACATTTAATTTCAAAGTTTTATTTCTATTTTATAAAAGACTTCAAAAAATTAAAAAAATCATTTTCATTATTAATTAATTATATATCAAGTAAGTTTAAATTATCAAAATTTAAATTAAGAAAATATGCATTTTCTATAATCTTTTTACTATGTTTCAGCTTTTTTCTTAATTCTTATGACAGTCGGATGCTATTATTTAAACCATCCAGTTTATTAGCTCAGGAATTCAATAATAATATTTTATCAAATAATAATTTAAATAAACCTGATATTCTTATTAATCAAAATTTTATTTTCAATAATAAATTTAATGTTATTACTTTAAAAAATATTCAATTTGAAAAATCTTTTAATATAACTGTTAATGCAATAGATTTTAATAACAATAAAATTATTTTATTTAATAAATCTTATAAAATTTTTAATCAAGAATATAGAATTATTTTTTTTGTATCAGAAAAGATATCTAAAATTGAGATTATTGTAAATATTGATGATTATAAAAAATACAAACAGGTTTTTATTGTTCAAAATCCTATCCTATATCAAAAATATTATCTTTATAATATTAATTTAAATAATTTAAATTTAGATAATATTTATAAACTAATAAAAAGTAATAAACTAAATAATTTAGAACCTTTTGACATTTTATTTGTAAACATAGATAATTTATATAAAAACAATGATTTTAATAAAATTAAAGATCTTTTTCAATCTTTCTATAAGTTATTTACCTGTAAATACCTAAATATTATATTCTTTTATAACACCGATGATAATTTAATATCCTCAATAAATTTATTTAATAAAATAATTAAAAGTAAAAATTCAATAAATATTATCAATAACTTTTCTAATTATAATAGTAATAACAACAATAATAATAAAAATAATGATAACAATAAAAATTACAATAATATTATTTATCAAATTACAAATCAAATTTCTTCTAATTCAATTACCTTTGTAAAATTTAAAAAAAATAATATAGATATAGATAAATTAAAACAAATACTTGAAAAATTAAAATTTTTAAAATTAAAATTTTATAATAAATTTATTGAGTTTAATTTTAATTCAAGAACTCAAGCTTATATCGAATTTACCAATAATAATAAATACAAAATCAATATAGAGAACATTAATCAAACAATTACAACTATAAATAAATATTTTTATAAACCTAAAATTATAAATTTAAATTTAACCATATATATAATAATTATTGCATTATTGACAATTCTATTATTGATTTTTTATAAGTCTAAACTTTATAATAAAATTGTTTCTATTTTTCTTATTTTTATAATTTTATTTTTATATTCCACTTATCTATTTTATAAACCTGATTCTACCTATATTTTATCATTTGAACTTCCATTAAACAATATTTGTGAAAAATACATTAATTTCTCAACAAAATCTATTAATTTAAAGTATGACAAAAACAATTTTTACAAAGTTTTACTTTCTCCAGATCATAATAACTGTTCCCGAACAAATTCATTTTTTTATATAAAAATATTATCTCAAAATAATTTATATCCCATTGAGGAACTTCAAAAATTTTATTTTATAAAAATAGATAAAGACCCTACTATGGTGAAAAAAAACAAAAAGTTTTACATTAAATTTGATAAAACTATCTCTTTAATAGGAATAAAATGAATACAAAAACAAAAAATATTGTTTATTTAATTTTATTTTTATATTATTTTGAGCTATTGTTTGAATATTTTAAAATTTACAATTTTAGTTTAAACCTTAATTTTATAATTTTTTTCTATTTAATATTTATATTTTTTACAAACACATTTTTGAAAATAAATGCTCTTATTCTTTTTTTACTTTTTGGATTTTCTATACCTGTATTTGATAGAATTCTTCTAATAGGTTCTTTTGTATCCTATCAAAAATTGATTATTATAAATATTAAGCTTCTTACCATTTTAGAAGTTTATATTATTGTAAATGAATTTTTTATAAGTATCAAAGACGATGCTGTCTTTGTTCTTTTAACTTTTATTATAAATATTTTTCTTTCTTATGTGTTTATAAAAATCTATTCATTTATAAACATTAGTTTTTATATAGTTTCACTAATTTTATTTTTACTAATAATATTTTATATATTGATAAATAAGAATAAAAAATATGTTTAGTTATTATATATGTGTTAGTTTATATTAAAAATGTATTCTTTTCTCATTAGAATTTTCAATATAAAATTTTAAAGTATCTGTTTTATTCTTTCTGCAAATTTTGTTTCATAATATTTTTCATTTTTTTGATTAAATTTTTTAAAATTTTTATCAAATTTACTTATACATTTTGTTATTGTTTAATTATTTAATTTTATTGTTTTACTTTTTTCAAAAAAATATCTTTAAAATATATGATCATAAATAATATTCCAAAAAAACCAGCTAATCCATATAAATAATCGAATATAGCACCGTAAATTGCAACAGAAATACCAGTAAACATAGCATTTAAACTTACAAGAATAAATAATGGTTTATTCACTTTTGGAATACTACCTATAAATATCCCTATCAGACTTATAGTTGTAGGGCACTCAGCACCAAAAAATACCATTTTTGGAAATGTAAATCCTGTTGCAATCTCAACTAAAGGATATAGAAAAATTCCTGTAAAAATAAAAAACAAGGAAGTGTATCTAATAGTTTTATTATCAGATAATTTAATATGTGTCCAATTAAAAAGAACATCTAAAACTAAGAAAAAAGCAACCAACCAAAGTGCAATTCCCCCAATAATAGCAGCATTTTCTCCCATAAAATCTTTACCAATGTAGATTGAATAACCCGAAAAAATATAAATAACAGCATAAATTCCCATTAAAATTCTGCTATTAGTTTTTGATGGCTTTTTATAGCTGCGATAAAGCTGAATCAAAACAACTATTGCAAAAACAATGGGAATAATAAAAGCCCAAATACCCAATAAATTGTTTAACCACACAATACCTTCTAATATCTTATCTACCATTTCTTTGTTATACATTTTTGTCTCCTATAAAGATCAATATTAAATATCAAAAAATCTACTAATTTATATAAACGAGGTAAAACCTCAAATTATTGCTTTCAGGCATAGAATAATCTTTATCTAACAATATATCATTTGATTTTATTGGATCTTATTCTGAAATCTTTTTTAATAATGTCCATATCAATTTACTTGACTTTCTTGAAGTCGCTATTATTGCTTTTCCACTTCCTTAAAATTCTTACTGCTTCATCTTTTTCTGCCATCTTTAAAAGCTCTTTCTCTATTTCTGATATTAAACTTTCTATACTATTTATTTTTTTTTATCCCTGATACTATACTTTCAATTTCTTTTTTGACCATTCTAACTCTATGAGTTCTCCTCCTATTTATCCCAAAACCTTGAAATGAAATAACTTGCATTTGGCTTAACATTAAATATATAAGATGTTAGACAATTTAAAAAACCTAACTTTTAATTCACTACTAAATTCTATTATTTTTTACAATTCTTCTATTTATCAATATCACACACATTATGTATAGTCTTTGTTATCAACTTTTTTATGTTATTAATTTCAAATATTCATTGCTAAATTTATAAATATCACCTGGCCATCTTGCTGATAAATAATTTCTATCCTTTACTACAAATCCAGGTTTAAGGTTATTTTCACTATCTCTAAAAATAGGTAAATTTCCATGAATAAAATTTGAATGATTTTTCAACGCGGATTTAACTTCATCTTCAACAGTCATTTCTGGATAAGTCAGGTAATAATCTTTCAGCCAAAGTTTTGTTAAATTATAAGCTAATAATTCTTGTTTTTTTAATAATGCTGTTGTTTTGTAATCATAAATTACCGACTTGTTTGTTTTTTTGTCTTTACTTCGAGCCAATAGAACAACACCATGACAGACTGCTCCTATTTTCTTATTATATTGAAAAAACAATGGAATAATATTTTGCAGTATCTCACTTTCCAGATATTCTTTAACGCCTTTATCATGACCCCCGGGTAAAAAAATGCCATCATAATCTGAGGGTTGTATTTCATCATATCGTAAAGGATGTTTGTATTCATTACTATTAATCATCATATTGTAAGCTTGGACTGCATCATTTCTTGCTTTTAGTAAGCTTTTGAATATCCCCAATTTTTTTCCGGTTAGCATTATCTCATCTCCAGAAGCAGGTATTCCTTTCGGTGTAGCGAATGTTATTTTAATATTATTAGCAGACAATATTTTCCATGGGATAGCAGCTTCTGATGGGTCAAAGCCGTATGAAGGTAAGGGAATTAATATGTTTATTTTTCTTTGCATTATTGCCTCCTTTTTAATGTTTTATTTTTAAAAAAATTCCATACTTCTGTTGTCATTTCTATATCGTGATTTTGTTTATTAAAATATTTTTCATATAATTGTGAATATCGTTCTTCAATACTTGGAGCCGAATGCCCTCCACCATTAACTTTATATAAAACAACTTCTGTTCCCAAATCCCCATTTTTGTAAACAAATCTTTGAACAACTCCTCCATCAGTTGTATCCAAATCAGGATAAGTATAACTTTCAGGAATTGTATCAGTATGATTGAAATTTATCCAATATTTGATGGTGGTATCGGTTGATAAAACAGTACCATTGTAAGAATCTGGAGGATTTCCAATTGTCCCTCCATTGTAAGGCATATGATTGTCATCAGTTCCATTCATAAATAATATAGAAATAGGATAAGATGGTGAACCACATTTAGAAACTGCGGGTTTTGCAGCGGCAATAGAGGCTACTGCTGCAATTTTGTTATTCAATTCAATTCCTAATCTTTGAGCCATAAATCCACCATTTGAAGTTCCCGATACATAAATACGGCTGGAGTCAATAAGATATTGTGCTTCTATTTTATCAATCAATATATCAATAAAGTGTACATCATCAGCATTGGAATTTACAATACAATCACCACGGCAATCATTCCAGGTTGGTTTATTATATGCTCCATTCAATCCTTCTGGATAAACAACTATAAATTTTTCCTTATTGGCAAGTTTCATCCATAATTTGTAAGGTGTTTTATGCCCACTTTCACCAGTCATATCTTCAATATAAATACCACCACCATGAAGTTCGATAATTAACGGAACAGGGAAATTCCCTATGTTTTGTGGAACATAAATTGCATATCTTCTTGATTCACCATTTATTATAATATTTTTTATAAATAAACCATATTTTTTCTGTTCAATTCTATTATCAAGTTCATGACAACCCATAGAAATTAATAATTGAACAATGAGGATGAAAAACAAAATGTTTTTTTTATTTGTTATTTTCATATTATCCCCTTTAATATAATATTCTTTAATATAAATATTCTCCTTGGTCTTGTTTAAATTCCATACAATGGATTGTGGGTATCATCAGTATGGTTAGTATTAAATCCCAAAATACAACATAAAAACATATATGATTCCTTCTGTTAAAAGAAAGTATGGAATAGAATATTTGTGGAAACTCAACCATAACCTTTTATTTCTTGCTATTCTCAAAGCAATAATGTTTGCCAATGAAGAGATTAATAAACCATTTCCACCAACATTTACTCCATATGTTATTGCATACCAATTATGAGTAAATCTTGTAATAAATACACTTGCTGGAACATTGCTAATCCCCTGAGATATTAACGCAGATACTAAAAAAATATTGTGTGTAGAGCTTAAATTAAGGGCATTTATAGTTTTTGACACTATTGGTATAGTAGATATAATATGAAAATCAATGAAAATAATTATAAAAAGTAACAATAATCCCCAATCTATCTTCAATAAAATTTTCATGTTATATATTATATATATCAGAAAAATAACTGGTAATATCCAAATAGCCAATTTTAACTCTAAAAAGATAATATAAACTAATAGCATCAATGTAGATAAGAATACTAGTGGTTTTTCAAATGTCTTACTGTTATTGATATCATTTGAAATCTTTATCTTTTTATCAGAGAAAATAATCCATGCAAATATCAAAAGAATTATAAGAAGAAAAATAACTAATGGAAACATCTTTATAACGAATGTGATAAAAGAAATATTCCATTTGTGCCATAAAAATAGATTTTGTGGATTGCCAATTGGAGTTAAAGAAGAACCAACATTAACAGAAATAACTTCAAAGATTATTAACTTAGAAATATCGTTTTTGATTATGTGCTGAATTCTAAGAGTTAGAGGAACAACTAAAAAAAGTGTAATGTCATTTGTAAGAAATGTGGATAGAAATACTGATAAAATAATTAAAAATAATGAAAGAGATTTTTCAGTTTCAATTCTTTTTAACATTATTCCTGATATATTATCAAAAATCATACTTTCTTTTAATCCAGTTGTAATTATGAGCAATCCTATAAGTGCTATTATTGTTCTCCAGTCAACAAAGTTAGGATAATTAATTATTTGATCAGGAAAAATAATAGATAAAATTATAAGCAAGATGATAAATATAGATAAAATAAATTCTTTTTTAACAATATTAATTATTTTCAATTTTACTCCAACTAAATTTCATTTAATGTTGTTATATATTAAATTGGTTCGGATATCTTTGCATTTTTGAGTAATATACTAACAATGTTCATATCTGTAGGGAAATATTTTCATATTGTAAAATGCTCTTTTAAATCTTTTTTTTTGATATTCTTGTTTTTCACCTAAGATTCAAACATATCCAAAAAATCCTACAACAAAAAAACGAACATAACTGATAATATTAACAAACAAATTAAAGAACTTTTTTTAACACAGGCTAATTATACTAAATTTTATGATACTTTTATAACATTGGACTGGTCTTATCATGGTCGACTCAATCCTATTGCCTTACATAGTTAGGAGTTTTGAATCTCTAAATTTTTCAATTTTTAACTAATTTTAATTTTTATTCGATTTTGAAGCTGTAGAAGTATTACCAAAAGCTCCAATATTTATTCTGCCTCCATTTGGTATCGGTTCATTTGAATAATCAGAAGTTGGATCACCAGCATCAATACAAGGACTTGTAACACTATCTTTAACCCATTGATTATTATACCAACGTCCGCTTTGAGATTTCAGATGGTAAATTTGCCAAACTTTGTTTGCACCTAAATCAGTTTTGCAAACTGGATTTTCTGCATCGTTTTCATCATCAGCGTTAATCCAAATTGGGCTAAAAATGTAGTAGCTTGTAGCATTATAATATCTGTTATCATAAAGTTCATATTTACACGGTAATAATGGGTCAGTATAAATATCGGTTTTGGACATTACATTATTATAATTTCCTCTAATATTTCCATAGATACAATTATAATTTGAAACAAAGGTGTGAATATCAGGTGCCTGGTTGTCAATTCCGTAAGTTGCATTTCTAATAATAATATTATTTTTCACATAAGTAATAAATCCTGATGATGATGTATTTACAGGATCACCCCTATAAAAAGCTATTCCTGCTCCTTCTGTACTGATTTCTATAATATTATTTTCAATTCGTGTATTATTGAAACCATAAATTCCAATACCAGCTAATTTGTATTGTGAAATTACATTGTTGTGAATATATACTCCTGTATGAGTATTTAGGTCAGCAGGACACCCCTTTTTTACTCGTTCCAACCAGATACTATGCCAATTTTGATTTCCATAAAAGAAATTGTTATAAATCTCAATATCATTAACTGGAACATCTCCCCTGTTTTCAACATGAACAGCTGCAACTCCTGATATTCGCCTGTCTACTGCATTTCCTGCAATGTTATTATAAATTTTCACATGATTACAATTTTGCACTCTTATAGCAGCATCTGTTCTTGTATTGGTTATGTTATTGTTATAAATCTCAATATTTTCGCCATATTCAACATAAATACCATCATGTCCGTCATAATGAATACGGTTATTATAAAATTTAGCATTAATGTCCATAATTGGTCCTGGATTAGTTATAATAATCCCATCAGCAAGACCATGATGTATGTACATATCATTTATTGTAACATTATAACAATTTTGCAACTGTATCATTCGATAGTAACCATGCCCTGCGGGTTCGCTTTGGTTTGCTCTATTTCCGTCAAGTTCAAATCCTCTTATTGTAATATTTCCAGTAGTAACACTTTGGTCTTCAGGCCTAACAAGAAATACGGTTCCTTTTTGTCCAATAAGTGGTTTGTATTTTTTCCACCATCTAGCATGATTAACGAGTTTAACAACTGCGTCTTTATCTCCCTCCAATATCGTATTTGCAGAGATGTAAATCGGTTCATCAATCCAAAAAGTATTTGGACCTTTTAGATGTACTGTTGTAAATTCCGGATGTTCAGCTACAAAATCCAATGCAGCATTTATTTCTATCTGGTCACTTTTCCCATCGCAATTATAATTTCCACTACCGTCACCTGCTACATATATAACTGGTGGTATGGGATTTATTATTTCAGGTACATATGTTAAAGTTTTACATGATGGTACTAAAATGATAATTGTAATTAAAATTATAAAAAATATTGTTTTACTCTTCATTTTGCTACTCCTTTAATTGATATTTATATAGCAATGGTTTTGGTATGCTATTATAATTAACTCATTTATATTAGCAATTTTAGTACATATACTATTCATCTTAAAAGCATAATGTCATATAGAAATTTTAGCAAAACAAATAAAAAATTCAAACTCATTACAATTTTATTTTCATATTTTTTTTATTACATCTTGCTTTGCAAAACAAATCAAAATGTTTTTTCTTGCATAATATAAGTTATTTTTGATAGTGTTTTGGATCTTCAAGTGTATCACCTTTTTTTAATTTTCCAAATTGCAATATGTATCAGATCATGAAACAATATCAGTAATGTTTTTCCTTTAACTGAAACAGTAACTGGTTTATTATTTATAAGCAATGTACCTTTTAAAATGATTTCTGGTTTTACAGTATAAATTATTTCTTCAAGAAAATCCAGTCTCCCCATCATGGGATTAGGGCGCCTATTCCATATTTCTTCCTTTTTTATAACTGTTCCTATAATTATTAATTCTGATTTTTCACTAAATTTAGTATTTAATAAATAACCTGGATTTTCCACAGACAATTTTTGACTCATTTTATACACATTGAATGTAAGCAAAATTAAAGAAAAAATAAATGTGATAATACCTTTTTTCATCCTATTAAAAATGTTCTATATTAATTTAAACCTTGTATTGGTTAATCTGTAATTGCATAAAGTTTAATTTTAAATAACATATAATATTATTAACATATGTAAATGCTCTAAATGAAAATTTAGAGGAAGAATCAAAGGAACAAAACAATATACACTATATTATCTTCTATTATTAGCATAATAATAACAATATTTCTTGACACCACAGATAGAGCATTTTGGATTTTTTTCTAAACAAATTCCATAATCTCCCATTTGACCATATGTTACAAAAACAATATCTATATATCTTATTGGGTAACCTGTTGCAATTGAAATCTCCTTACCCACTTTAATAGCTTGAGAGAGATTATTTACATCATCAATAAATCCAAGTCGTGAGAAAATTCTACAAATAACCCTATCTGGTTTAAGAGTATTTAATCCTAAATCTGTTAAAAAATGATTAACTGTCCTTTCACCGAGATATTGAAATCTTCTTCTCAAATTTGCTCTCAACTTATCAATAGTTTCTTCTTTTGAGAATTGACCAAAAGACTCAAGATATTTATAAAAAGAACCATATTCATTTAAAAGTTTATAAAATGCTTTAGCATTATTAATACACGCTACAATTTTTCCCTTGTGATGAATTACATTTGGATCCTTTAAGATTTTATTTATTTCTTTCTCAGAGTAATCTTTTACTTTTTTAAAATCGTAAAGGTATTTTTTTATTGTCGGTAGCTTCTCTGTCACAGTAGATGCACGCATTCCTGAATAAAAAGTCACATAAACAAGCACCCAAAAAATATTTTTGTCTTGCATGTTCTTATAACTTAGATTTTTAAATTTTCCAAAATGTGATTCAAATTGTTCTTTGGAAAGTTTGCTATTCTTTCGTAGTGTCTTTTCTATTTGATTAAATATTTCTTTATATTTTTCCATTTTCACACCTGCAAATAATTATAGGTAATGTCTGATAAGTATCTAAATTCTAAGAGTAATGAGGATTTAAATGTATGTGCAAATTACCATAGTCAGATAATTGCTTGTTATAAGCTATTACCAACATTCTTTTCATAATTACTCACTTTTTGAGAAAATTGTGAAATGCTGTTCTGGTAAAAAATCAAATTCTTCTTCCAATAAGTACCCTGCTTCTTTCATTTCTTGAATGATAGTTTCTTTAGGAACATCATGTCCAAATAATCCACGAAAAGTGAAAATCTTACCTTTTTTATATTCTATGATAACAATTTTGCCATTCGACTTTAGAAATCGTTTTAGATTCTTAAAATATTCTATTCGATTTGGTATATGGTGAGTGACATTTCTCATAAATATGAAATCTAAATTATTTTCAGGTAAATCCAGTTTATCTTTGGTTAAAATTGTAACTACATTGTTCAAACTTTTTTCTTTAGCATTACTTTTGATAAATTGTAAAAATTCTGGATTTGTATCAATAGCATAAACTTTACCTTTATCTCCAACTATTTCAGCAAATCTTAGTGAAAAATAACCTCCTCCTGCTCCAATATCAGCAATGGATTGTCCTTGTTTCAATCCTATAACTTCAATAATTTTATCGGGTTTATTTTTTGGATCTGCTGCCTTTTTGTTAAACATTTCTGCTTTAAAATTTTTCATTTTTTAACTCCCTATTTTTAGGATAATAACGTATAATATGTTATATGTATCTAAGGTTTGAGGAACATAGCAGAGCAAATTTAGGTAGATCTAAACCAAACCCAGATACCCGCTTATTATACACTGTATCTGTCATCATAATTTATACTTCAAAAACATTAATCGATTTTATTTCATTAAAGAAGAGATATCACTGTATAAAAACTCCCTTTCTTCTGTATTTTCAATCTTTTCTAATTCTTTTTGTGCTTTATTTAAAAAATCCTTCCCTAAATCGCTATTTTTCCCAAGCAATTCTGCACGTGCAAGAGCTTCATAAGCATAACCTACATAGAATGGAGAAAGGTTATTTTCAAGGCTTATTTTTAAACATTTTTCTCCCCAGAATTTTGCCATCTCATAATGTCCAGCAAGGGCATGAACCCTAGAAACAAGCCAGTAACCAACAGAAAGATTCACAGGTTTGTAGTCTTTTCTTTGTTTCCAGTGCCAAAGAGAGGAATATGCCAAAAGAATCATATTTTCGACATCATCAGAAGTTTTCTCTGTTTCGTCAATGAATTTCCAGCAATTATTAAAATATCTAGTAGACAGAATTTCATGTAATTTCTGGTTTAGCAGTGGGTTTTTTAATATTTCTTTCAGTTCCCCTTTTGTAATTTCATCTCGTTTTTGCATAATTCATTATCTCCTTTTGTATTGGTAAAGTGAATAATGGCCAAGGATAAGAGAAGTTGCCGAAGGCAATTTGGGGGCTGTCTTAGATCTTAAGGCAGTCCTTTTTTTTAAAAAAAATAAAAATATAAAAATTTATAAATTAAAGGAAAAAATAAAAGAATTTTCAAATGAATTATTTAATAAATATAAAAAATAAGGTAAAATTTTTCCTTTATTTAGTTTAAACAACTTTCTAATATTATGTGCTATACTTATTAATCCCCATTCTATTTTTACATTATTTATTCCTCTTAACATAAATCTCCTGAATCCCATATTGTGTTTAATATCTCCAAATACGGTCTCAACTTCTATCTTCCTTCTAAATGATAACTCCTGTCCCATTAATGTTGATAAATTCGATTTAACTTCTGATTTTAATTTTAAAAATACTGGATTTACCCATATATTCTTGTAAGGTTTTCCTTTACTACACCTATCCTGATAAATACAACCTTTACATCCATTTGTTGAATATACTTTGTATAATTCTAATTTCTTCCTTTTTGTAGATCTTGCAGTATAAACATATTTTAATTCTTTCCCATTTGCACATATAAAACAATCTTTTGACTCATCATATTTCCAATTCTGTCTGTTTAATTTATCCTTTTTAAAACTTCTTTTACTTTCTTTAAAATATCCTGAATATTTAACATAATTATTTATTCCTCTCCTTTTTAAATATAAATAATTATAAGTAGAACCATATCCTGCATCAGTTATTAAATTTGTTGGTTTTCTCCCTGTCTTTGATATTAAACTTTCTAAATGAGGGATTAAGGTGTTTGTATCTGATCTATCTTGATGGATACTATACCACAATATAAATTGATTTTGTGTGCCTATCTGTACATTATAGCCTGCTTTTAATTGACCATTTAACATTGCATCTTCTTTCATCCTCATAAATGTAGCTTCTTCATCTGTCTTAGAATAACTATTACGTCCTTTAAATTTCTTTTCCTGCTCTTCATATCTTTCTAATCTTGGTATGTAATCCTGTTTTAACTTCTTAATACTTTTTTTTAATTGTTTGCTCTTTTTATCTTTTTTATCTTCTCCTCCTTCTTTCAATACCTCTTCTAATTCTTTTGCTATCTTTTTTAGTTTCTTTGAATCTAATACTTCCTTTTTACCTTTAGATTCTTCAGACTCTTTTTCTTCATAATATCTATCTTCTTCTTCATTTAAATAATCTATCTCTTTTAATAATTTCTTTACATTCTCTTTAAGCTTCTTTTTGTAATTTTTTATGCTCTTTGACCATACAAAACTATATTTATTCGCATTAGCTTCTATTTTTGTCCCATCTAAAAAATAATTGTTTAAATCTACATAACCTGTTTCATATAAATAGGATAATAATATACTGAATATTTCTTCCAAATGTCTTCCTAACTTCTCTTTCCTGAATTTGTTTATTGTCCTGAAATCTGGATAATTCTTCCCACTTAACCACATGAAATATATATTCTCTCTTAATGCCTTGGCTATCTTCCTTGATGAATATATTTTCTGGGTATAAGCATAAACTATTACCTTTAAAAGCATCTTCGGATGATAACTACTTCTACCACCTCCTTTATAGCTTCTGTAAAGAAAATTTAAATCCATATTTTCTATTAAATCATTTACTATTCTTACTATATCATTTTCTGGTATATATTCTTCTAATCTTTCTGGAAATAATAGTGGTTCATCCTGTATATATCTTTTAAATACTACCTTATTATGTACTTTTGTTCTTCTCTTTTTCATAATTCAATTATAGCAAATAAATTATAAAAAAAAAGAGGTTGTCCCCAAGTTTTGAGACAACCCCTTTTATCAATTTTTAGGTGAATGACCGTGGAAAATCAATCCACTTTTCTTCTTTCACGACCCCATTATTTATTAATGATGCAACTAATCGATATTCTGGATTTGTATCTACATTTACAGCAACACCTATACAATCAGAGTTCATGAATGTGTATTGTTTCAGCCATTCAATATCAATTTGATTTGGGGTCCCTTGGTTGTGTTTCCATTCAATAATCATCATAGGAACTGAACTTTGTTTTGACCATACTGTTTGAAATGGAAATTTCCATATAACTAAGTCTTTGCAGACTTCCTTTTTACCTTTTCCAGTTATTTGACGTACTCGGACTTCGATCCCTATTTGACTTGGTTGGATTATCGTGACTGTCTGTTCCAGTAGGTTGGTGAATGCAAATCTGCTGATTATCTCCCGTTCTTTTCCAAACCAATTTTCCATTTTGATTTCTTCAATAAATCTAATTAGAGCTTGTTTAACTGCATTAAGTAGTTCATTCATATTTTAAACACCTTCTTTTGCCTAACGTCGGTCGGCGGGTATCTGAGGTCGCCGAAGGTGATTTGGGTAAGGGCTGAAAGCCCGAACCAGATACCCGCTTGTTAAGTGACCCCGATAGGGGCAAGGAAGCACTGCAGAATACCTAAACCCGTTTTATATTACAGTTCTATCTCCTTATTTTTGAATTTTTCTTTGATTTTTTCAAACAATTTTTCAAAATTATCAATAGTTTCTTTGAGTGTGTTCTCTGTGTCTTTACTTATCTTTTTTGACAATATCTTCTTAATTTCTAATGCAACTTTTATTTTATCGAAACTTCCTAAACCATTATCTTTAAAAAACTTACTGTATCTTTTAGTTCTCAATCCATTAGTAGATACTTCTTCTAATTTAATCTCGGATTTCTTTAATTTACTTTCAAAAATATCTTTGTATGCTCTGTTAACAGCCATATGATAAAATTCTTCATTAAATAAGTCTTCTATTTCAATATCTTTTCCTTTAAAATCATTAGAAATTTCATCTAACTTTAAAATTTCTGAATCCTCATACATATACTTACTTTTAATTTCCTGAACAACTTTCCTTCCTTCATTATCTGCATCAACAAGAGCTAATACATTATATTTTTCTGCTTTTTGCCATGCCCATAGATAGAGGATTTTATCCGCACCTCCAGCACCATTAATCATTACTTTGTTCATTTTAATTGTTTTCTTATTTTTTTTCTTCAAATAATTGTTTATAGTTTCCAAATATACCTTATCAGAAATTCCCTCTACAATAATATTATTTTTATGTCCAAAAAGTGAATCTGATATATCTGCTCCAATACTTGCCCTGATTACATATAAAGAATCATATAAAGTGTCCCAGAATTTTTCATATATTTTTGTTCCTTTACTTTCTTTTCTTTCTACAATTCTAATTCTTTCCAGTTTGTTTTTATCTATTAAAAAAGGAGAATGTGTAGAGAATATTATTTGATTTGTTTTTGAAATCTTTTCCAAAGCTCTTAGAAAATCTTTTTGTCCAGAAGGGTGTAACAACCATCCTATATTATCAAGTAGAATAACTGCATTACTTAATTCCCCATTTGTTCCAGCTATAAAATTAATATAAAATGATAAGAACCATCTAAACCCATCACTTCTCCTACTTGGGGGATCAGCTTTAGCACCCAACTTGTCGTCAATTGATACCAATATTTCATCACCGATCATCTCTAAATTTACAGTTACTTCTTCTTGTTCCCAAAATTCGTTGATCATCCCAGTTATATTTGTGGTTGCTTTTTTAAAAAATCGACTTATAGTATGTGGATTTTTTGTATTTTTTATCTTTTCAATATCTAAATTCGCCAATTGAAATAAATTTGAAAAAGTTCTATATTTGTCTTTGTTGTTTAGATACTGATCAAGAGAAATAGAGTCTCCTACAAAATCTATACTATCAAAATATACAAAATTATGGATTAGATTTAAGATTTTATTTTGCAGATTATTATTAATGATCTTTCTTAGATTTTCCAAGTCTTTTTTTATCACATCAACTAATTCGACATTTATCAATGGAAAGTTTATAATATTAGTTAATATTTTATCGATTTTTGTTGCATCAGTAGCTTTTTTAAGTTTTTCAATGTACTCATTATATAATACCATAAGATATGCATCTAATTCTTTTAGAAGCAGGATGGCATTATAGACAAATTGCACTTGTGGTTGTTGATTTGGAAGATGACCGAACCCACCATTTTGATTCTGACAGGAAACAACAAATTGGATAAGTTTGTTTTTATCTATCTGTTCTAATCCCCCTAATTCTATTAATGCTCTAACAGCAAAATAGGTATATGTTATATGTGATGCTTGTCCAGGAACATGACTAAATCCACCATCTGACTTTTGAAGAGATTTAAGCCAATTGATGTGTTTGGTTTTGTCTATCTTGTCTAATGCACCTAATTCTTTTAGAAGCAGGATGGCATTATAGACAAATTGCACTTGTGGTTGCTGATTTGGAAGATGACCGAACCCACCATTTTGATTCTGACAGGAAACAACAAATTGGATAAGTTTGTTTTTATCTATCTGTTCTAATCCCCCTAATTCTATTAATGCTCTAACAGCAAAATAGGTATATGTTATATGTGATGCTTGTCCAGGAACATGACTAAATCCACCATCTGACTTTTGAAGAGATTTAAGCCAATTGATATGTTTGGTTTTGTCTATCTTGTCTAATGCACCTAATTCTTTTAGAAGCAGGATGGCATTATAGACAAATTGCACTTGTGGTTGCTGATTTGGAAGATGACCGAACCCACCATTTTGATTCTGACAGGAAACAACAAATTGGATAAGTTTGTTTTTATCTATCTGTTCTAATCCCCCTAATTCTATTAATGCTCTAACAGCAAAATAGGTATATGTTATATGTGATGCTTGTCCAGGAACATGACTAAATCCACCGTCTGACTTTTGAAGAGATTTTAACCAATTGATGTGTTTGGTTTTATCAATCTTGTCTATGCAATTAACAGATTGTTTTAGGTTGTTCTCATTCTTTTTAAAAAGGTTTAAAATATCATGTTTTATATTCTCAATTTTCAATTGTAATTTTTTACTCATATCAGGTTTTTCTATTTCATAATGCCCATCAAAATACTTTGTAATTACAAGTTCATTAGATATTTCAAAACTTTCATTTATAGATATTAAATCTTTTTTTTCAGCATTGTCCAGTATAAACCAAATTGTGATAATAGGTATTTTTGATATTTCTCCATGACTTAACAAATAACTAAGATCATCCTCCTGATATTCATAGTCTTTATCAAACGATTCAATTGCTTTAAGAAAATTAGTTTTTCCTTGCTCGTTTTTTCCTAATAAAATGGTTATCTTATCATCTAGGCTAATCTCACTACTATCGATTATTGATCGAAAATTTCTAATCCTTACTTTTTTAATTCTCATGGTTTCTTCCTCCTTCAAAGGTAGTCTTGGAAATGTCACCTAACTAATTCATATCCGCATTGTGGATATACATCAAAATTTATATTCTTTTTTAGCATTTAAAAGTATATCATCATATTATAGATTTTATAAAACTAAATCAAAAAGTCAAACTCATTTCAATTCTATTTTCACATTTTTAATTACATCCTACTTTGCAAAACTATTATAATAACTTATAATTTATTTTGGAAATGGGATACAAAATAAAAAAAGCAATTAAAAAATTTATATCACTAAATTATATATATTTTATTTTATATAAAATATACAAATTTTTTATATATTATTTATTAAGTTATTGCTTTGTATATTTATCATTGGTATTATTATCATTAATATTTAATTACAAACCTATTATTTTTCATTTTATCAATTATTTTATTATCTCTCTATTTCCTATATTTATAATTTTTCCTTTACTAACTTCTAACAATAAAAAATTTATCTATATAATAGATTATAAAAATATTTTATATTCATATTTGTATTTAAATGAATTAGAAAAGCGTAATGAGAATGATAAAAATGACATTAAGAAAAAATTAGACCTTCTTTTAAATATATTCTATAAAAAATCGCTTTATAAATTAAGATTATCAAAAAATAGTTTTAAAAAAATAAAATTTAAATTCTCTAAATCATTAATATTTTTAATATTGTTAAACTTAATATTTTTAATCATAATAGAAATTATATCTTATAAAAAATTTGATTCTTTTTTCTTCTCTTATGTAAGTGAAAATAAGAAAAAAATCTTAAATATTGAAAAATTTATATCTCAAAAAGAAAATCTCTATAAATTCCCGGTTTTAAAAGATAATGAAAAGCAATTATTATTATCAGAAATAAGCAAAATTAGAAGCAATATAAAAAATAATAAATTTAATAATGAAGTTGAATTGTTAGAAACTTTAAATAAACTAGAAAGAAAATTAAAAAATGGGGATATTGATAATCAAAATAAATCTAAAATAATAAAACAACAAAATGAAAAAACTTTAAACGAAAATAAATCTAATAATAGTTTTAATAAATTGCTTGAAAATTCTTTTTTAAATGAAAATGATAAAAATCAAAACAAAAGTGAGATAAAGAAAAATTTCCCTATATCTTTTTCACAAAACCAGAAAGGATTTAAAAAAATCGATCAAAAAATTTTAATTGAATCCCCTATAAAAAAATACAAAACTTTTCTGGATATTATTTATTCCGAAAAAAAAGGAAATAACATTAAAACTTTAAATATATATTCTAATAAAGTTAAACTAAATATCATTGATACTCTATTTAATGACTTTATAATTAATACAGATAATAATAATATAATTGATGAAGATATTATAAAATTGTATGATCTATATAAAAACAAAAAGATAATAAAATGATTTATTCTATTATAACAGGAATTTTAATATTTTTACTATCACGATATTTAGAAATTAGTATTAATAATATATTCATTAAAGCATTTATTGAGGAATTTTTAAAATCAATTGGTTTAATTTATTTATTTATATTAATTATAATTGAGAGGTTAACTAAAATTAACCAT
Source organism: Exilispira thermophila (assembly GCF_055389015.1). Lineage (NCBI taxonomy): Bacteria > Pseudomonadati > Spirochaetota > Spirochaetia > Spirochaetales > Exilispira > Exilispira thermophila. The sequence goes on from NZ_AP042476.1 coordinate 904,782, forward strand.
AACAAAGGGCATAATAATATAAATTACAATAAAAATAATTACAATAATACCAACAACAATAATAACAATAATATTAAAATTTTAAATTCAACAAAAAAAAATAGTTATCAATTTAACCTGAATTTTAATATCAAATTAACTTTTAAAAACTGGCTGGCAATATTACTATCTTTAAAGAGTTTAAAAAATTTTAATCTTTTTATATTAAATTGTTTTTTAATTTATTTTACTTTTACCATAACGGAAAATATATTTTATTTTATAGCTTATCCCACTAATACTGTTTATTTAAGAATAATAACTGGGTTTTTAATTCATATTAATACTGGACTATTATTAACCTATTTAATTTCTAAAACAAAAATTATAAATTTTATAAACAATTTTAAGTTAAATATAAATTTAATTAATTTTATCAAATATATAGCTTTCTACTTAATCTTTTTAATAACTACTTCCCTCTATCACTATTCTAACAATATTATTTTATACAAAGGAATTTATAATATAAAAATTTTATTTATTGCAAATCCAATTTTATTTCTTATTTTATTATCAGGAACAATAAACAACATGAAAAATTATTTTTTATTTAATTTTTTAAAATAATTAAAAGGGTATTTTATGAATGATAATACAATGGAAATTTTAAATGATTTTATTCAACTATACAATGATTATAAAAATTACATAAAAAAATATATTGTTGGACTTGAAGATATAATTGAAAAAATGTTTATTGCTCTATTTTCAAATGGTAATTGTTTAATTGAAAGTTATCCTGGACTTGCAAAAACAACTTTAGTAAAAACTTTTGCATCTTTTTTTAATTTAAAATTTTCAAGGATACAATTCACACCTGACTTGATGCCATTAGATATTATTGGATCAAATATTATTCAGGAAGATGAAAAAGGTAAAAAATATTTTGAATTTTACAAAGGGCCTATCTTTTCAAATATCATTTTAGGTGATGAAATTAACCGAGCAACACCAAAAACCCAATCAGCTTTTTTAGAAGCAATGGAAGAGAAAAAAATAACTTTTTTAGGAAATACTTATCCTTTAGAATATCCATTTTTAGTTTTTGCCACTCAAAATCCTATTGAACTATCAGGGACTTACCCCCTTCCAGAAGCGCAAATTGATAGATTTATGTTTAAATTAAACATAGATTATCCTGATTATAAAACTCTTTACAACATTATCAATCTTAAAGAAAAACAAATAAATTTAAATTTTCATAAAAATATTTTAAATAAAAATCCTGATTCTAATAATATTTCTAATAATATTTCTAATAATAATTCTAATAATAATTCTAATAATAAAATAATTAAAAAAGAATTTTATAACTTAATTTCAAAAGTTGTTGTAGCTGACAACATAAAAAAATATATAACTTCAATTGTATTAAATACAAATCCTGAATCTTCATCATCATCATTGGTTAAAAAATATATTTTATATCCTGCTTCTGTAAGGACTGGAATTTTTTTGATAATAGGAAGCAAATGGAAAGCTCTGCTTGACGGTAGATTAAATGTTTCTATCGAGGATGTAGATTCACTGGTTTATAGTATTTTAATACATAGAATAGTGTTGAATTTTGAGGGTGAAGCAGAAAATTTAAATAAAAAAGGGATAATAGAAGATATAATTTTTAAATCAAAAAGAGAATTAGAATTTTAAATCATTTTAGTTTTTTATAAATATTTATGTATTTTTAAATATTTAAATTTAATTTATGCATTATAGAAGGTCATGTCAATAATAGTATATAATAAAAATATAATATAATTTTAATTAAATATAGATGAATTAAAAATATAGTGAAAATAATTATGAATATTCATATTGATAAAGAAACACAAAAAATTATTAATATATTTATCAAAAGACAGGTAAAACTACAAATTCATGGTAATAATAAAATACAAAATCAAATTTATAAAAAAGCTGGTAATTCTTTTGAACTAAAAAATATAAGGGAATACCAGATAACAGATGATTTTAGAAAAATTGATTGGAAACTTTATGGAAGAACTGAAAGATTTTACATAAAAGAATATTTTGAACATGAAAACCTTCCTATATATTTTTTTATTGATATTTCAGCATCAATGAAACTTTTCGATTTAAATTATTATCTAAATTTTATATTTTCTCTATCATATATCTTCTTAAAACTTGATTTTACTTTAAATATTGTATTTTTTAATAATAGAATTAGAAGTTTTTTAACTCAATTAAAGGGAGTTAAAAATATTTCAAAAATTATTTCAGTTTTTTCAAAAACAAGTTTTACTGGAGATTCCAATTTTATGTATTCTTTAAAACAATTAAATACTAAATTTAATCCTAAAATCATTTTTATTTTTTCAGATTTTCTTTTTGAAAATAATTATTTCACCACATTTAAAAATTTTAAAAAAATTTTTTTATTACATTTTTATAATCGTTTTAAAAATTTTAACTTTGATTATGATACACTGTTAGTAAATGATGAAGAGTTTATGAAAACTTTAATTTTTCCATTAAATAATCTTACTGAAAATAAAATTATTGAAAAAGAAAACAATTATTTAAATGATCTTTTATTTTTAAGTAAACAAAATTATGCTAATTATTTTTTAATTGAACCTCATAAACAAAGATACAATATTTACTTTAATGTAATGGAACAATTTTATGCTTAATTTTTTATTCTGGTTATTTATTTTATCAATTCCATTTATTTTTTTATTATTTTTTTCTTCAAGTAAAAAAATAAAAGTTGTTTATTCCCATTTTTTACTAAAACAAAATGAAACTCACAAATTCAAAAGTAGATTAAGTATTTTGTTTTTACTTTATTATGACTTACTTTTTGATTTTTTAATAATAATTGTAATTTCTTTAATTTTATCAAACATTAACATTTTCCATAAAAAAGAAGTAGCGTTTGTTATTGATAGTTCTTATTCAATAAAACAAAAAAGCTTAAAAAAATTTTACAATTATTTAAAAACAAAAAATGGTTTTAATAAAGATATTTTTATTCTTTCCTATGATTCTAAAATTGGCAAAAACAAGTTGTATAATGTTCGCGGGAAATTACCTCATGATAATTTTTCTAACTTTTACTTGTTTATTAATAACAATTTTATCCATTTTAATAATGATTATAATAATATTTACAAATTATTTACAAAGCTAAAACAAAAATACAAAAAAATTATCTTTTTAACAGATTACTTTCCATTTACAATTTATAATATTGACATTTATCAATCAGGATTTGACTCTACTTCAATATTCTATCCTGTAAATATTTATTATAATATCTTTACAAAACAATTTGAAATATACTTTATTAATACAATTTCAAATATCCCTTTTTCAAATGATATAGATATTCAATTGTTTAGTTTAGAAGATGATTACAATAAATTAAAACCATTTAATAATTATAAAATAATAATGGATAATCCTGATAAATTAAAAATTATTATAGGTGAAGAAGGTTATTATTTATTGAAAGAAGGGAATTTAAATTTTATTATAAATCTAGAATATCCAGCTTTAAATATAATATCTCATTCAAAATTTACTGATAATTTTAAGATTTTTTTTGCAAATAAAAATATTAACAGCGAAATAAAAGATAAAACAAAAAAAAGTATTAATTTATATTATTATGATTTCAAAAATAATCTAAAATTAAATATTTCAAATAAACAAAGTTTTATCCTTTTTATAAAGACAGATGATTTATGGGGTGATGACCAGGAAAAAGTAATAGCACCTGATATATTTTATTATTATCTTGACCCAGAGATCACTGATAATAATTATGGATCTCAAATTTATTTTAAATCATTAATATTTTTTCTTAATAAAAATAATTTTCAAAATTATAAATCCAGATTTTTAAAAAATTTTTCTAATTTAGAAAAAACACAAAATCTTGAAAATATCCTAGTAATTGATGAGAATTTTTCTAAATCCTTATATTTCCCGGTTACTGTTTTAAATTTAATTTATAAATTAAATTTAGATTCAATTTCAAATAATAATATTACAAAAACAATAAATCAAAAATTAAAATTAATTTATGATGGAACACAAAATTTTATATACAAATTTAATGATACATTAATAATTAAAAATCTTGCGATTGATGAATTTATAAAACCTATTTATTTAAATAAAAAGTTTATTATCCACAATAAAAACAATTCAAAAATACTTTTTATAATTTTATTAATATTAATTTTTGTAGCTAAATTTTATTTTTTATTCAAAACCCAAAGAAAAAATATAGTATAATTTTTATTCATACAACCAGCAAGAAACAAAGTGCCCTGGTCTAACTTCTTTCATTGGAGGATATTCTTTTGTACATATATCCTTTTTATATGGACATCTTGGATGAAAATAACACCCTTTTGGAGGGTTTATTGGCGAAGGTACATCACCTAAAATTATTTTTTTATCACTTCGTTCTTTTGGATCAATTATCGGAGAAGCAGCAAATAATGCTTTTGTATATGGATGTAAATGATTTTCCACAAGTTCTTTTTTATCAGCATATTCAACAATTTTTCCAAGATACATAACAATAATTCTGTCAGAAATAAATTCTACAACTGATAAATCATGAGCAATAAAAATATATGTTAAATTATATTTTCCCTGTAAATCCAATAATAAATTTAATATTTGCGCTTGAATAGAAACATCAAGAGCAGATACAGCTTCATCACAAACAATTAGTTCAGGATTTAAAGCTATTGCTCTTGCAATACCAATTCTTTGCCTTTGACCTCCAGAAAATTGGTGAGGATATCTTCTTTTATATCTGGGATCAAGTCCAACTTCTTCAAGTAATTCATTTACTCTATCTTGAATTTCATTTTGAGGAATTATATTATGAATTTTAAATGGTTGGGCTAACATTGCAGAAACAGTTTTTCGTGGATTTAAAGAAGAATATGGATCTTGAAAAATCATTTGCATTTTTCTTCGTAAATTTTTCATCTCTATTTTATTTAAGGAAAATATTTCTTTATCATTATAAAAAACTTCTCCTGCAGTTTTTTCATATAATCTTAAAATAGTCTTACCTAAAGTTGATTTTCCACATCCTGATTCACCAACAATACCTAATGTTTCTCCTTTATAAACACTAAAACTGACATCATCAACTGCTTTTAAAGTAGCTTTTTTATCTCTCATACCCTGAGGTTTTATTTCAAAAAATTTTTTTAATTTATTAACTTTAAGAAGTTCTTCCATTCTTTACTCCCTATTAAATTATCACTTTATTTAAGATAATGAATTTAATTAAAATTTTATTTCTCCTGCAAAATGACATCTAACTAAATGGTTATCATTAAAATATTTATCTTCAGGAAACTTTTCAAAACAGATTTTTTTAGCATATTTACATCTATTTGCAAAAGGACATCCATCACCAATTTCAAGCAAATTTGGAACAGTTCCAGGAATTGCTTCTAATCTTTTAGCATTTTTATATTTCTTATTTGAGGGAATAGAATTTAATAAACCAACTGTATATGGATGTAAAGGATTTTCAAAAATAGTGAAAATATCTGTCTCTTCAACTTTTCTACCAGCATACATAACAATAACTTTTTTTGCCATTTCAGCTACAACACCCATATCATGGGTAATCAACATAATAGACATTCCAATTTTATTTTGTAGATCTTTCATTAATTCTAGAATTTGTGCTTGTATTGTAACATCTAAAGCTGTAGTAGGTTCATCAGCAATTAATAATCCAGGATTTGGAGATGCTAAAGCCATAGCAATCATAACTCTTTGTCTCATACCACCTGATAATTGATGTGGATAATCATAAACTCTTTTTTCAGGTGAAGGTATACCTACAAGTTTTAACATTTCAATTGATCTTTCTAAAGCTTCTTTTTTTGGTAATTTATGATGGGTGATAAAAACCTCTGAAATCTGTTCACCAATTTTAAAAACAGGATTTAAAGAAGTCATAGGTTCTTGAAAAATCATAGATATTCTATCACCTCTAAACTTTCTCATCTCTTCTTTTGAATATTTTAATAAATTTTTTCCTTCAAAAATTATTTCACCTGAAACAATTTTTCCTGGTGGTTCAGGTATTAACCTCATTATTGATAATGCTGTTACAGATTTTCCACATCCTGATTCACCAACAACACATAAAGTTTCACCCTTTGAAATAGTTAAATCCAGATCCCTAACAGCTTTAACTATCCCTTTTTGTGTATAGAAAAATGTATTTAAACTTTTAATCTCTAATAATTTTTCTTCAACCACAATTGACTCCCTTTATAAATATAAATTAGTTAAACGATAAGATTAGAATTATATATTAATCTTTTAGTCTAGGATCTAATACATCTCTTAATCCATCACCTAATAAATTAAATCCTAAAACAGCAAGTAAAATAGCAATACCTGGAAAAGTAATAACCCACCATGCATTTGCAACAAATTCTTTACCTGAAGCAAGCATTAAACCCCATTCTGGTGTAGGTGGTTGAGCTCCTAATCCTAAAAATGATAATCCAGCTGCTTCTAAAATTGCATTAGCAAAACCTAATGTTGTCTGTACAATAATAGGAGCTATACAATTTGGTAAAATACTAAATAACATTAATTTATTATCACTTTCTCCTAACGATCTTTCAGCAACTACATAGTCATTCTCTTTTTCAGCTAAAACAGAAGACCTTATAATTCTAGCATATTGAGGTATTCCTACAATACCTATTGCAATCATACCATTTATTAACGAAGGACCTAAAACTGCGACAATTACAATTGCTAAAAGAATATATGGAAAAGCTAACATTATATCCATTAATCTCATAGTTATATTATCATACCAGCCACCATAATAACCAGCTGTTAAACCAATTATTAAACCAAAAAACAATGAAATAGAAACAGAAACAACACCAATCATAAGTGAAATTCTTGAACCATATATAATTCTTGTTAAAATATCTCTTCCAAAATCATCTGTACCCAGTATATAATTTCCTGTAAAAGGTTTTGTTAATCTCATTTCTATATTTTGTTCAATAGGTTTATGTGGAGAAATATACGGAGCAAAAATAGCAAGTAATATAAAAAAGATAATTATAATTAACCCAGCCATAGCAGTTTTATTTTTTCTAAACATTATCCAGTTTTCATGAAACAATGTGTATTCTTTTTCTTTAAGTTCTTCTCTCTGTTTTCTTAATAATTCTTTTTTAGCTTTTTCTTTTTCTGGATCAGTTAATTTAAGTATTTTTTTAAAAAAAGAGATTAAATCCATATTAACCCCTAACCTATAATTTTATTTTTTAAAACTATTTAAATCTATTTTAATAAAATTTAAAATCCAGTTTTAAATTTTACATATTTTTTAAAACAATTTTTTCATTATAAATTATTAATTTATAAATTTTTTATACATTTATATTTCTTTCATTAGTTTTTTAAAATTTTATTACTATTTATTATTATTTATTTTTATTTATTTTTTAGCTTAATTATCTTTTATTGTAAATAGTATTGTAAATAGCAATTTTATTCTTCAATTAATTTAATCTATTTAATAGATATACTTATCTTTTTTTAATACTTAATTTTTGGGTTTATATATGAATAAAGTAGATCAACTAATAAATTAATTAAAACAAATGAAGTAGAAATTATTATAACTCCACCTTGAACTGCAGGATAATCTCTTGCTTCAATTGCATTATACAACCATCTACCAATACCTGGCCATGCAAAAATTGTTTCAGTCAAAATAGCACCACCAAGTAACATACCAAATTGTAAACCTATAACAGTTACTACAGGTAATAATGCATTTTTTAATGCATGACTATAAATCACTTTTCTTTCTGAAATTCCTTTTGCTCTGGCTGTTCTGATATAATCCTGTCTTAAAACTTCTAACATAGAACTTCTTGTAATTCTTGCAATAATAGCTAAAGGTATTGTACCAAGAGTAACAGCAGGTAAGATCAAATGGGATAAGGTTGATCCCAGATACTTGATATTACCAGATTTAAAATAATAAATAAATGAATCAATAATATAGTAGTTCGTAATTGGTTTAAAAAATAATCTTACACCAATTCTTCCTCCTGTTGGAAGTATATTTAAGTTTATTGAAAAAATAATTATTAAAACCAATCCTAACCAGAAAATAGGCATAGAAACACCAATTAAGGCAACAACCATGGAGGAATAATCAATAAATGAATACTGCTTCGTTGCAGATAACACTCCAAATAAAATTCCAAAAACAACTGCAAATAACATTGATACTAAAGATAATTCTATAGTTGCAGGAAATCTAGCATTTATTTCATCAATTACTTTTTGTCCAGATTTTATTGATCTACCAAAATCAAAAACTACAACTCTTTTTAAATATCTCCAGTATTGGACATGTAAGGGTTGATCAAGACCCAGTTCATGCCTTAATTTTTCAACAGACTCTTTTGTTGCTCTTTCTCCAAGCATTACTCTTGCAGGATCACCTGGAGCGAACACAATCATTAGAAATACTAATGTAACAACACCCCACAATGTTGGAATTAAAAGAGCTAATCGCTTTAAAATATATCTAAACATCAATAAGCTCCCAAATCTTTATAAAAAAGAGGGGGGTTTAATCCCCCTCCATGAAAGATTAATTTATTTTTTCTGAATCCATACTTGATGAAAAATTCTTTTACCAGTTGGATATAAAACAAAATCCATAACTTCTTTTTTCATAGGTTCAACAACAATTGAGTGTGCTAAGCAAACCCAAGGTGCTTCTTCATGAAAAATTTCTTGAGCTTTAAAGTACAATTCTTTTCTCTTTTCTTGATCAAAAGTTTCTTTAGCTTGTTTAATTAAATCTGTAAATTGTTCGTTTTTCCAGAAAGCAATATTACCAGCAGGTACTTCTGCTGAAGGTATAGATAATAATACCCATAAAAAGTTATCAGGATCTCCATTATCACCTGTCCATCCTAACATTGCCATATCATGTTCACCGTGATCTGTTTTATCAAGATAAGTACCCCATTCATAAGATACAATTTTAGTTTTTATTCCAACTTTAGCAAATTGAGCCTGTAATACCTCTGCAACTTTTCTTGCATTAGGGTTATATGGTCTTGATACAGGCATTGCCCATAAAGTTGTTTCAAATCCATCTGGATAACCAGCTTCTTTTAATAATTCTTTTGCTTTTTCTGGATCATAAGGATAATCTTTAATATTATCATTGTATGCCCACATTGTAGGTGGCAATGGATTTTTAGCCGGAATACCTAATTTACCATATACAGCTTTTATAATATCCTGTTTATTAACAGCATAGTTTACAGCCTGTCTTACTAATTTATTGTCAAAAGGTTTTTTCTGAGTATTCATTGCTAAATAACCAACATTTAATCCAGGTTGTTGAACTATTTTTAAATTAGTATCTTCTTCAATTTTTGGAAGATCTTCAGGTGATGGAAAATCCATTATATCAATTTCACCCTTTTTTAAAGCTAAATATCTAGCAGTAGGATCTTGTATTGGTTTAAATACTAACTTATCAAGGTAAGCTTTTTGTCCCCAATAACCATCAAATCTCTCTAATGTAATTGAAGAATCTTTAATCCATTCAACAAATTTAAAAGGACCTGTACCTACAGGATGATTTTTAAAATCTTCTTTCCATTTTTTAGCTGCAGTTGGTGAAACAATTGAAGCAAAATCCATAGCAAGGTCAGCTAAAAATGGAGCTTCTGGTTTTTTGAGATTAATTTCTACAGTATAATCATCAACTTTTTTAATATCTTTTATTATATTATCCATATCCATATAGCCCCAGTATTTCCATGGACCATATTGATAAAATGGATGATCTTTGTAGAACTGTCTTCCCAGAGAAAATACAACAGCATCAGCATTAAAATCAGTTCCATCCTGAAATTTTACACCTTTTCTTAAATGAAAAGTAAATTTTAATCCATCACTGGAAATATCCCAGGAAGTAGCTAAAGCAGGTACTAATTCAGTAGTACCAGGTTTAAATGCTACTAAAGTTTCATAAATATTATTGGTAACATTAAATGAATTACCGTCATCTTCTCTTGCTGGATCTAATCCTACAGCATCTCCAGATGTACCAAAAACAAGTACACCACCCATTTTCTCATTCTTTTGAGTTGTTTCAGCTTTTTTTCCACATCCCCAAAAGAATGTGAACATTAAAGCAACAACCAAAAGGATCACTACAATAAACTTTTTGTTCATAAGAACTCCCCCTTTTTAGTTTATTTTTTAATACTTAAAAAATTTAAAGATTATAAATAAAAAATAACATTAATATTTCTACTAACTAATATACTTTAAAATATTATTAATTAATTTGTGTTATATTATAATTTAATGAATTTTAAAAAGTAATTTTATTAATATAATTAAATTATAGCTATATTTATATTCTTTGTTATTTATTAAATATTGTATTTAATTATCAACATTTGTCAATAAAAAATTTTATTTTATTTATATTTAAAATTAAAATTAAAAATTACAAATATATATTATTAATTGTTAATTATATTTTTATCTTAGTTTATCAAAAAGATTGAAAATATTTTGAAAAAAATTACATGAGAAATTTAAAATTTATTTTTATTTGAATATTTATCTAGAAAATCTTTTGCAAAATTTTCAAAGTTGTTATTAAGAATAGATTCTCTTATTTTGTTCATTAAATTATATAGATAATGCAAATTATGAATTGAAAGTAATGTTAAGGCTGTAATTTCCTTTGCTCTAAATAAGTGCCTTATATAACTTCTTGAAAAATTCCTGCATGTATAACATGTACAATTCTCATCTAAAGGAGCAAAATCAAATTTAAATATTGAATTTTTTATATTTTTTTTACCTTCATCTGTAAAAAATGTTCCATTTCTACCTACTCTGGTTGGGAAAATACAATCAAACATATCAATGCCTCTTAAAACACCATTAATAAGATCTTCAGGTGTTCCGACCCCCATAAGGTATCTTGGTTTTGTGTCAGGAATTATTTCATCAAGATATTCAATTATATCATACATTATAGATTTTTCTTCTCCTACAGATAGACCACCTATTGCAATACCTGGCAAATCAAGAGATAATGTTTGTAAAGCAGATTCTTTCCTTAAATCGAAAAATTTATTCCCCTGTATTATCCCAAATAAAAACTGTTTTGATATATCTAAATTCGATATCCAGTATTCTTTACTTCTTTTTAACCAATTTATTGTTCTTTTCATTGCAAGTTCTGCAATTTTTTTTTCAATTGGAATAGGAGTACATTCATCAAGTGGCATTATAATATCTGAACCTATAATTTTTTCAACTTCAATAACATGTTCTGGTGTAAAAAAATGTCTTGAACCATCAATGTAAGAGGAAAATATTACCCCTTCTTCATTAACTTTTCTGAAATCACTTAGTGAAAATACCTGAAACCCACCTGAGTCAGTTAATATGTTTCTTTCCCATCCAGAAAATTTATGTAAACCTGAAGCTTTTTTTAATACTTCCACTCCAGGTTTAAGATAAAGATGATAAGTATTTGATAAAATAATTTTGAAATTGATTTCTCTAACTTGATCAAATGTTAAAGCTTTAACTACACCATTTGTTCCAACAGGCATAAATACAGGAGTTTCAACTTTACCATGGGGTAAATTTAAAATACCTGCTCTTGCTTTTGAATTTTTTGATTTTTTTTCTAAGGTAAATATTTTCATATTTTTCAATATAGTACCCTGATTTTATATTATACTATTGATTTTATATTATATTATTTTTATTCTGAATCTTTGTCATTATATTCTTCGATTTTAGTATTTTGCAAATAACTTGAAGTAAATTTTTCATATTTTGGTTTTACTAATTGAATTCTTCTTAAAATGACAAAAGTGTTTTCAGATTTAATTTCTCTTATTTCTCCAAATGTACCAGAACCCAGATAAATAATTTTGTTTTTTGAAGAGATGTTAAATTTATTTTTAATTTCTTTTATTGCACAATCAAAACATAAGTATCTATCTTCATCTTCAATATAAAAGGAGGTAGTATCATCAATAATTTTCTTTTTACATAAAGAGCAGACTTTAAATTCTTTAAAACTTTCCTGTGTTTGAGTCTCCTTTTTATCCTTTTGAACATATTTATTATTTTTAGGAATAAAATTTTTATATATTTTATTTTTACTATTTTCCTGATGATTATTTTTGTTACTTGAGTAGTTATAATATTTTCCGTAATTATTTGCATTACTTTTGTTATTTCTATTGTTATTATTATAATTTTTATTCTTATTTTTACTTTTTTTATTTTTTTTATTTTTGTTAAAATTAAATTTGTTAAATTTCCCCATTTTTCCCTCTCTTTAAGCATGTATCCTTTTAATGTTATTTTCAACAAAAAGCTTATAATCCTCTTTTGTTACAAGTTCTTTTTTATAAAATAATTTATAAAGCAATATTTCAAAAATCAATGCTTCATTTACATTAAAGGAAATATTTTCAGTTCGCTTAACATAAACATATTTTGTATTAATAAAATCAGATTTATACTTTTCATATAATTTATAGGAAGAATTTGGTGTAATTTTACCACCTATAGAGATTTTCAAAGAAATTTTCTCATCTTCAAAAAATTTAAATATTTTCTGAATAACATTATCAACTTCATCTGAATCTACATTTACATGCATTGAAGCTGATAAATCAGATCTTCCAATAGTTACAGCACTAAAATATTCAAAAAATTTTTTTATTTCTATAAGGTTTTCAACAGTTGTTATTGTTTCAAGGTTCATAGCTAAAAACATTTTTTTATTAAACTTATTGTTAAAGTAAAAATAATTATTTAAAAAATTTTCCACAGCATAAGCGGTTTCAGCCATAGGTAAGATCAATCCATTAAGATTTAACTCAAAAGCTTTTTTTATATCATTTTTAGCTCCTGCTCCACCTATTTTCAATTTTATTATTTTATCTTTAAAAATTTCTCTTACCAATTTAATCTGATCAAAATCATTACTCTCTACTTCTGTTCCAAGTTTTATTGCATCAAACCAATCTTTTGATGAAATACTTTTTAAAAGGCTAATTATTCTTGATTCAGGTAAATCTCTTTCAATAACATCTTCATTAAATTCTATAATTTTAGATAAACTACTGTGCATCCAGTTCCTCCCTCCTCAGGTAAAGCAAAATTGAATGATTTTACAAAAGGGTTTTCACTTAAATAATCATGAACAAACTCCTGAAGTTTCCCTTCACCTTTACCATGGATAATATATATTTTTTCAAAATTAGTAAAAACAATTGAATCAAAAAAATCATCTAGTAAATCTTTTGCTTCAATACTGGTTTTACCTCTAATATCAATACTATCTAATATTTTTTTTGAAATTCCCTTTGCATAAAAAGAATATGTATTTTCAGGTTTTTCAAAATTTTCTAATTTTTCAAGATATTTAGGTTCAATAACCAGTGTTATATTATCAACAGAAACCTTAATCCTGTTCTTTTTAATTTCGAGTATTTTTCCATTTTTTTTAATAGATTTTACCAATACTTTATCACCAATTTGAAAATTATACTTTTCATTTTCTTCTGGTAAAATATCATATTTTAGTTCTTTTTCCAGTTTATTTTTTTTAATATTAATTATCTCGCTTAATTCCCTGGATTTATTTAAATCATATCCCCCTTTTTTTAAAATAGATATTCGTCTTTCTACAATTTTCTTTAAATCTTTCACTTCTTGATTAATTTTTTCAGAAAATTCCTTTTTTATTTCATTTTTAGTTTTATTATATTGTTTTATTCTTTCTTCCAATTCTAATTTTAGTTTATCAAGTTCAACTTTTTTTTTATTATACTCAATAATTTCTAAATTTAAATTTGATAATTTATTTTGTAATTCAATAACTATATCATCAATATTACGATCTCTTGATATATAATTTTTAGCTTTTTCAATTAATCTATCATCCAATCCAAGTTTTTTAGATATATAAAAAGCATATGAAGCACCAGGGATATCAAGAACAAGCTTATATAATGGATTTAAATTTTTAAGATCAAATTGCATGGCACCATTTTTAATTTCTTTAAATTTAGTTGATAACAATTTAACTTTTGTAAAATGGGAAGAGATAATTGAAATTGGTCCTTTTTCAATAAGTCTTTCTATAATAGCACATGATAAAGCTTCACCTTCTTCAGGAGAAGTTCCTGTACCTATTTCGTCTATTATAACAAGATCATTTTCATCAGCATTTTCAGTTATAATTTTTAAATTTTGTAAATGAGAGGAAAAAGTAGATAACGAATTATCAATAGATTGCTCATCACCAATATCAACAAAAATCTCTCTCACTACTGGAATTGTAGAATTATCAGATGCTGGAATAAATAAACCAGCTTTAGCTAAAAGAAAAATTATTCCAATTGCTTTTAAAGTAACAGTCTTACCTCCAGTATTAGGTCCAGAAATAATTAAAATTGGTTTTTCTTTTTCAATTTTTAAATTGTTTTTAACTGGATTTTTTAGAAATGGGTGATAAAAGTCGTTTAACTTAATTTCTTTTATTTCACTTAATATAGGTCTTGAATATTTATTTATGTAAAAAAATACAGCTTTAGCATTATAACAATCAAGTTCATAATAAACCTTTAAAAAATCTTCTATAACCTTTATGTTTTCTAAAAAAAAATCTGAAAAATTCTTTAGTATTTTATAAATTTCTTCATTTTCCTTTGCTTTTTCAAGTAAGATTTTATTATTTAATTCAATTATTTCAAATGGTTCTAAAAATATAGTTTTTCCTGTTGCTGAAATTTCTTGAACTATACCAGGGATTTCTTTTTTCTTATGAGGTTTAATTGGCAAAAGATATTTTCCATCTTTAATAACATAATTATTATCAGCTAAAATATCCTTAAATTTATTAGATTTTGTAAAATTGTTTAATTTCTCAAATACTTTATTTGTTAAAGTTTTTATTTGCTTTCGAATAGATCGAATTTCGTGAGAAGCAGAATCCAAAATTTCACCATTTTCTGAAATAGAATTTTCAATTTTATTTATTATATTTTTGAAATCTTCATCAAACTGGAAAATATTTGCAAAATATGGATAATTCTCATTATTAAGTTTAAAAAAATTTTTAAATTTTTCATAAAGTTTTAAAATTTTGTTTAATCTTAATATCTGAAAAGAATTGATAAAACCAGAACTTTTTAGATTTTCAAAAATTTTATCAATTTTTTCAACTTGCTCAAAAGTTATCTTTTTTTGATCTTTTAAATTTTGATAAATTTCTTCAATTTTGGATAATTCTTCATTTATTTCTTTTTTGTTAAAATAGAAATTATAATTTATTACCTTTTGTTTACCTATATCAGTAAAACAATATTTAGATATAGATTCAATAATTTTATTAAATTCTAATATATCTATTGTATGTTTATTCACTTATAACAACCTTTAGTTTTTCTATAAAAAATAAAAAAAATATTTTGATATACATAACTTTGAATTATTTTAATTCCTCAACTACCATGAATTGTTTAAGTAGTTTAAAAAATTTATTTTTTACTCTTTGTCTTTCACTTTTTCTAAAATAATGAATGTAGGAAAGTTCTTCCAGTATAATTTTTTTTCTACCTTTTGAAATATTTCTTAATATTTTCTTTCTATCTGGAATATCCATCATTAACATCAAAGTAACAATTTCATTATTTGTCATCTTTTCAAGAATTTTCATTATAACATCGTCTAAGATCCCATTAATCCTTGTTAGTAAAGGATAATTTCTTAATACATAATATTTTATATCATCATCCAATTTATCAATATTTTTATATAGAACTTTTTTTTCTTTTTCACTTAATTTAGAAAAAACAATATCAATAAAATCATAAATACCTTTTTGTTCCTCCATAAGATTTATAAGCAATTCTTCCCCTTCATCAAGTGAAAAAGGGATAACTAATGATTTTTTAGGTTCATCTAAAACATTACTTATTATTAATTTAATTAAAAAATCATTAAGTTTAAATCCAATTAAATTACCTTTCTTGTAAACCAATAAATTTTTTTCTTTGAAAATAATCTCATCTTCGAAAATATAACTGATAATAGGTAAATAATAATTTTTTTCTATTTGTTCAATAGCACTTTGATTTAAATTTAATTTATCAACAATTTCTTTAAATCTTTTTAGATATTTTTCTTTTAATCTCATTGCAAGTGTTCCATATTAATTTTTTATATTTTCTAATTATTTAAGAAAATTAGCTACCATTTTTATTTTGAAAAATGAAATTTTAACAACTTTGTAGGTAATAGAATTATTTATGGTTTCATTAAAATTTCCAAGATTAATATTATAAAAATACTTTTGATAAAAAATTACAATCAATACAATAATTAAAATAGCCTTTGTTAACCCAAATAAAAATCCTAATAGTTTATTTATACCATTTATTTGTGATTCCTCAACAATATTGTTAATAGCATTTTCTAAAGGATGTAATATTAATTTGAAAATTAATAAAAAAACAAAATACATCAATATAAAGGATATAATTTGAATATATTTAAAATTACCAATCTTTGATATTAAAAATTTAGTAAAATAATCCATTGTTAATAAGGTAAATATAATGGCTAAAATATTATCAAATAAACTAAAAAACTCTTTTATAAAGCCTCTTAATAGTGATGAAATAGAAAAAGAAATAATAATTACTAATATAATTAAATCAAAATAATTTATTCCCATTTTTAACTCCTATATTAAAAATTTACAGTCAAATTATATTTCGTCAAGAAATAAAAAAAGAGCTGCCTCTAAACTTGAGACAGCCCCTTTTCTTATTCTTATTATTAATTATTATTAACTTATTGTCCATTATTAGTTTGATCTGTAGCCTTTTCAGTTGCTATTTTTTTCTTTTCTTCAAATCTTAATAATTGAATAACACCTACTCTTGCTGCTTCAGCTCTCTTTTTAGCTTCTCTTCTAGCTGCTAAAATACCCCAAACCTCTTCATCATTAATATCTTCAGTAGTTTTTAATATTGCAAGGTCATAAATTAATTCAACTGATTTTATGTAAATAATAAAATCACCACCTGGGTTATCAGCATATTTATAAATAATAAAAGAATCTAATTTTATATAAGGTTCTTCTTGTGGATATAAAGGATATTTTTTTAATGCTCTTTTTCTAGCATCTGGAATATAATTTGGGTTATCAATTCTAAAAGTTAACCATCCGGTAAAATTTAAATAGCCAACAAACCAGTCAATATATTCATCGTTCTGGTTTTTTAATCTTAAAGATAATGAATGTGGAAAATTTCTTCCATAAACAGTTACCATAATTGTTTTAATAGGACCAACATTTCTTAATACACCTTTATTAACATACTTGTTACCAATTTTATCATTTTCATCAGCTGGTTCATACGATGGTATTTCATATGGAGGCATAATTTTAGCCCAGGCACTATATCTTCCTGTTGGAAAATGAATTCTAGCGCCTAAAACATTTTGATCCTTATATTTACCACCAGCAACTTTAACAGTTTTACAATATGAATTAACAATATTTTCAATTGTTCTTGCTGATGGAGATAATTGAACTTCCCAGTTTTCAGGTGAAAGATTTACAAGTAAATCTTTTTTTTCTTCAGCACCAATAGATGAAAAAGCATTAGGTCCAGCAATTTTAATAATATCTAAGTCAGTATTATCTAAAGAATTAAAATCAATTAAAACTTGACGCTCAGCAAATGCACTAACACTTGCAAAAAGCAATAAAACAGCTAGAATGGAAATCCATTTCTTCATAAAATTCTCCTTTAATTTTTTTTTTTATCGGTTTTTAATATTATGAAATTTATTAAAATATAATAAATTCATATATATATTTACAACTTTTTTTATTTAAATCTATACTTTTTTTGTAGTAATTTTAAATTATTAAGATTTAACTTATGTATATATAATATATTTTTTATATCGTTAATTAAATTGTTAAAAATAAATCCTTTTTATTCAAATAATTTAATAATTTCTTTACTTTTTTAAACTAAAATTATACAATTCCATATAAGTATTATATATTATGCTTAAATTGTCAAGAGAAATTTTTTTACTTTTATTAAAAGTCATCAATATTGCTTCACAAATTTTGTTTTTAATATCTTCAGGTATTTTTTTAAACTCTTCATATCCAGAATCATTTAAACTTATGCATAGAGTTTTATTTTTTATATAATAATTATTTATAAATTTTGAATCAATAAAATAAAGAGGAAATTTTTTTCTATTTCTACCACCTGAAAAATAATAATAAAATAATTTATCGAAATTATAACTTTTAGGTACAGATTGATATTCATAATCAATCTTTTTATCATAGTTAACATAATAAAAAGGTAGTGTTATAAAATTAGATTCATGTTTTAATAATAATAAAAGTCCAATAATTAAAACAACAACTAAAATAATATATATAATATTTTTATTTTTTAATATCTTTAAAACCTTTCGTTTTATTATATTCATTTATATATTCCTTTATCCCTTTTTCTATTGCTTTAAATAAACTATCTAAAAAATATTTTGAAAGAATATTTTTTGCATCTTTTTCATTTGATAAATACCCTAATTCTATCAATATTGAAGGTATTGAAGTATAAGCTAAAACATAAAATGGAGCACCATAAATAGATTTTGCATTTATTGGATTTTTTTGTTTTTTATAATTTTGAAAAATATATGAAGCAATTTTTTTTGATTCATATATTAGCTCTTCATTTAACAATCTGTTTATTATTGTCCCAATTGTAGAATTATCGATATCTTTATTTTCATATTTTACAAGATTTTTAATTTTTTCATCAACCAGATTATAATCAAGGTAATAAATTTCTAATCCATTAGCTTTTTTTGAAAATGGAGATGCATTTGCATGTATTGAAATAAATAGCCCAGTATAATTTTGAGTATTATATTTATTTGCAATTTTTACTCTTTGTTCTAAAGAAATATATTTATCCTCAGATCTTGTCATAACAACATTTAATCCAGGAAATCTATGAGAAAGGTAATTTTGTAATTTTTTAGCAACATATAAATTAACATCTTTTTCTTTAATTCCATTATATATTGCACCTGGATCTTTACCACCATGTCCTGGATCTAAAATTATATATTTAATCTTTCTATATTCAATGATTTCTTTTTTAGCATAACCAATAAGATTTGTAGTATTATTATTCTTATCTGAAACTTCAATATTCCCAGAACTACCTTTATCTGTTTTTATAAGATTATTTTCTAATGTATTCTTATTTTCATATTCTTGACCAAGAATTATATTTGCATCATATTTAAAATTAAAATTCGTAAAATAATTTTTATAAAAATCACTATTCTTACTTGCAATAAAAAAAGAATTATAAAATTTATAAATAAAATAATCCAGAATATATATTTTGTTATTATAAGTTTTAATTATTGGCACTTTACTATTAAATATTTTGTAATTATAGATTGCAATATTCTTATTAATATAAATTTTTAATATAGTACTTTTTCTATTTAGTTCTAAAATATTTTCAAAAATATTAAAATTTAAACTAATTTGAAAATCACTTTGTATTTTTGATAATGAAAAATAATGATCTACCATATCATCATTATTTTCTGCATAAATAACAGTAAACAGGTTTGAATAAAAAAACAAAAATATAAAAAGTGATATTATAATTATTGATTTTAAACTTTTAGAAGCAAATGACCTTGTTATTAATCTACAAAAGTTAAATTTTTTTTGCATAAACTTCAATAGTGTCTGAAAATTTTAATTTCTTTGCAAGAAAAGTATATACTTTTTTACCAATAATAAAAGAAAGAATTTTTTTATTTTTTTTAAAACGTTCAAAATGAGGATTTTGAATTTCTAATTTTAGTAATTTAAATCCATGTTTCTTAAGAAGCATTTTTATAGATTTTTTTGTAAAATCAAAATAGTGATCTTCAGGTCTTGTTTCTAAATATTTATTCTTATTAAATTTGTAAGTCGGTCCATTTATTGAAGGAATAGAAAAAGAAAAAATTCCATTTTTATTAAGTAATTTATGAACTTTGGAAAAAACAGCATTTATATTTTCTATATGTTCAATTGTAAACCAGGAAGTTATTAAATCATATTTTTTGTTTAAATTAGCTATTAAAAAATCATTATTATAAATATGGAACCCTTTTTTATTAGAAATTGATTTTCCTTCAACATTAAGTTCTATTCCTTCACAAACAATTCTTTTATCATTAAATTTTTTATTAATATAATTATAATTGATATAATTTTCAATATCTTCTAAAAAAAATCCATATGCACTTCCAATATCAAGTATTTGAATAATATTCTTTTGATTTAAAAACTTTTTTAAAAATATTTTATCTAAAATTTCAATTCGTTTATTATTTATTTTTAGAATATTTTTTCTATCATCTATATATGTTTTACCATAATTTTTTTCATATTCACTTTTAAAATAAGATGGGTTGCTATACCTTTCTTTTAATTTTTCACTTTCTTCTATGAAATCATATTTAAATATTACTCCACATTTCTTACATTTATAAAGGTTAAATTTTTCCTTTCTTTCTAATGTTGCTATTTTATTACTTAAACAAATTGGGCAAATAATTTCAGATTTATTAATATATTTTTTTTCAAAAGTTTTGATTAAAGAGGTCACCAAATTATCTCCTGTAAAATATATTTTTCTAAAATTTTCCTTTTCTTGATTTTTATCATCTATCTTATCTTTAAAATTTTTTGTTTTGTAAAAATTAACAATTTTGTAAAAATATTCTACTTTAATTTTTTTTATTAGCCCTGCATTAATATCATTAAAATATTTGATTGCTAACCTGTTATGATATCTTGTAGGATTAACTAATATTATTTTTTTCCCAATTGATAAAGATTCAAACAAAGTTAAACCAAAATGAGTAATTATAAATTCAAATGTTTCTAAATATTTGGAAAAGTTTTCAATATTTTTTTTTACTGTAAATTTATTAAATATTTGAATTTTTTTTAAATTTTCTTTAATTTGATAGTTGTTATAAATTCGTTCTGGAAGTATAAATACAATTTGTTTAAAAGAATTAATATTAAATATCTTGAAAATATCTTTTTCAGAGCATGAATTGATAAAATTAGCAAATTTAATTGATAAATTATAAGGGTCCAATAAACCAAAAGTTATAAGTATTTTTTCATTATTTCTTTTATTAAAATTAATGTTATCTTTTTCATTATTGTTTGATTCTTTATTTGAAATCAAATATTTTATATTATTTGTATTTCCATACCTCTTTAGTGATGGGATAGCATTTAAAATGTACAAATATTTTTTTTCTTTAAATTTGAAATAGTCATCTAATACAATTAATGGATAATTTTGGAGCTTTTTAAATATCTTTTTACTAGAATCTCTTGAATCTTTGATTATTAAATCATAATTTTCTAAATCTAAATCAAGAATATCTTTATTTTTATTAATTATAAAGATGTTGCTTTTATATCCATTTAATTCTAATTTTTTTTTAAAATTTTTAATTCTTACAAGATGACCAGAGCCATATCTTTTACCAAATCCTGTGATAAATGCTATCTTCATCTTTTTCAACTTCAAAATATGATTTTTGTTTTACATTTTTATTAATTTCGAACAATTTTTTATTTTTGGTATATATTTCTTTAATTGTTTTAAGGTCAACATTTAAAGAATAATTTGTTATTTCACCAATTTTTTTTAATAATATATAATCTTTTTTTTCATCAAATGTTAGTCTTAAATCTTTAATTTCTGAATATTCAGGATAATCAATTTTTAGAATATTAAATAAGTCAGGATTTTCATAAATGTAAGGAGTAACATGCTCAAAATGATAATTTTTAAAACTTTCTTTATAACATTTAATAAAAGCTTCTCTTTTTATTATCTCAACCTGTGTTCCAAGAGGAAGATTTTTAGCATATAGATAATCATATTTGAATTTTTTATAAAGTTTTAAACCCTGTTTAATATGAAAAATTGAAAAATAGGGATTATCTGAAGTTGCTCTTATTATTATATCAGGATTATATTTTGAAAAGGCAATATAAAATCTCTGCAATAAATTATATTCAGGACCTTCAATAATTTTAAAAGGGTTTATAATTTTATCTTCAAAATACTTTGATTCATTATAAGGGATTGCTAAAACAAAATGATCTATATAGTTTGTTAATAATAAAAATCTTTTTTGTATATACTCTACAAGAGTTTGAGAACCAAACTCTTTAAATATTTTTGCTTTATACCTTTTTGAATTAACTCTAGCTTGAAGGACTAATAAAATCTTCATTATTTAATATTTTCCTATTTTTTATTAATAATCGGAAAAATAAATAGAATCTAAATAAATAATTAATTTGCAATTCAGGAGGTTAATAATTTTCAAAAATATTGATAAGTTTATTTAAAAATTCAGTTTTTTCAATATTTTTTGATGATTCTATTATTTTGCTATTCAAAAAAAGCTTTTTAAATCTAAAAATATCTTTTATCGAAAATCCAACAAATAACATTCTTAACATTAAACTAAACAAATTTAAAAAATCAGGTTTTTCGAAATAAATATAATTTAATATATTAAGTAAATATTCTTTACTTTTTATATTAATTTTATTAATTAATTGTATTTTTCCATTATATTTTGCATGATAGTAAGGATTAACAATAAAATAAAAATTATTTAAGATAAAAACAAGTCCAAGTTCTAATTTTGATATAATATCATTATCATTCCTCTTTAATAATAAATTATAAATTTTATAATAATTTCTTGTTAAAAGTTTTATTAAATCACTTTTAATAATAAAAATCTCATCAAGAGGAAATAAAGTTATAGAAAATTCTTTAGCTATTTCCAGTTCTATAATTGTATCTATTTTTTTTGAAAATTTTTTTTTGTTAGAATTTTCACTATTATTATACTTTTTAAATATATATCTATAATTTTGTAAATAATTTTCTCCCCTATAAACTCCAAAAGTTATTCCACCAACATTTTTATCTGTAAAAAGTTTTAAAATCTCAAGTACATCTATATTTTCAAGAGTATAATCTGTATTAATATAAAATATAAAATCTGAGTCAATTTCATTTGAAATAAAAAATAAAAGATTTAAAAGATCAACTTTTTCTTTAAATAAAAAAATTTCAAGGTTTTTAAATTCATCTCTAAAATAAGAATCATAATCAATTTTATTACTAAAATCTATAAAATATATTTTAAAAGATTGACTGGAAAGGTTGTTTAAAAACTTATATAAATTACTTATATAAGTTTTAAAATCTATTTGTTTATAATTTACAAGTATAATTGCTAAAAAAACTTTTTCATCATTTTTTTTGTTTATAATGTTAATTTTAGAAAAATGTATTTTTTTAAAAATTGAAGGTATAGAACTCATTACATTTCTTACATATTTCAGGATATTTTTTATTTATATGATCTAAATATAAATTATTATAATTTTTAAATATTTCATAGCAATCTTTTTCAAAAACATTTTCTTTTAACATTTGACCATTAAAATCTGATTTACAAATTGCAACTTTTCCATCTGATAGTATATAAAAATCTCTTCTTAAATGAAAACATGGAAAACGATTAACAGGAGTGAGGTCAGCTACTTCTCTATCTTTAAGAATTCCTGAATAGTCATTGTATTTTCTGAAAATAATATTTGATTCATATTTTTTCCACTTTTCATAAAATTGTTCAATATCAGTATCATTTTCTTTCATTCTTGTAAATTCTATAAAAAAATTATCAGGATATTTTTCTAAAAAGTATTTTGTAAAAGTTTCAACTTTTTTAAAATTTTCATTATGACCTACAATTTTATAAGTTTCTTCATTTGAAGCATCCAGCAAAATAATTACAGTTACATTTTTAAAATTATTTAATTTTTTTGTAAAATCGCTATTAAAAAAACTACCTGTCGTTTTAATAATGACTTTATTTTTTTCACTCAGAAAATTAATAATATCTATTATTTCACTATTTGCAAATGGTTCTCCAAACCCTTCTAGTATAATAATTGAATCTTTAAAAAAATAATTATTACTATCATACAATTGAGTTATATCATTTAAAGTTAAATATTTTTTACTTCTTTCTATCATATCTCTAGAAGGTAAGTATATTAAATCTGATGAATATTGTGAAGAGATTTCAAGAAAAATAGTTTTAGGATATGTTCTAATTAATTCAGGATTATTTTTTAAAATTACATTAATTATTTTATAATCAATATTTAATATTTTATCTAAATTTTCATTTATAAAATTTTTATCTACCTTTTTGCTAATTATCCTAGTATCAATTTTTTTTATAGAATTATTTTTCTGTTTATCTAAATCAGTCTTTGAATCTTTATTCTTCACTAATTCATTGATATTTGAAAATACACTAATTTTAATAACATTATCGATTAAATCTATATCTTCTTTTTTATTTAGTTTTAATGAATATCTGAATATCTCTGGTTCTTGCTCCCCCTCTATTAAATCAATATCAAAAAAACTTATATTTCTAAGAAGAATAGAAAAGATAAAATTTTTTTCAAAATTATCATTAGATTTTATTAAAGGGATAATTTCAGAAATTGTGTTTGCTCTTAAAACCTGTCCAATTATACCATCAGGAAAACCTTCACCATAATAATATTCAATATCATATTTCAAAGATTCTAATAATATCTTTTTATTTAAATTAAAATCTAAAAATATATCTTCATAATAATTAAGAAAAATAAAAGTTGATTCAAGTTTGTCCTCATTATAATTATTCTCTTTAAAATACTTCTCCAATTTCACAAAAAAATCATTTACATTTTCTATTTCAAATGAATTTTCGATATTTTTAAGATAAGTTGAATTTTCTAAAATAGCTTCAGTTTTTTTAAAATAAAAAATAATTTTTTTATTGAAATTTATTAAAGAATCAAAATTCTCAAATCGTTTATCCAGATACTTGATATAATTATCTAAATAATCCTCTTTTAATAATAATATAGCATGTATTTTTTCCATTTTTTGCTCCATTATTTAAACCAAGAATTTTATTAATCATTTTTCATGAAAACATAAATACAATCTTTTTCTTTATTAGCAAAATAAAATGTATCTTCTACTTTTATATTTTCAAAATCAGGTTCAATAAAATCATTAAATTCTTTTTGAGGAATGGTTTTATTTAAATGGATTTCTTTCCCATTTAATATAATTTTAATTTTATAATTTTCTAAAAATTTTAAAATCAGATCAATGTTATCATAAAATTTATTTTCTAAAATCCATTCAATATGATTTAAATTTATTTTAAAAGTTAGATAATTAAAATTTGAATTAAATTTGATATTTTTATTCAAATTTAAATAAATATTTAATAAAGATTTATCTATATATATGTTTATCTTTGCATCAACTTTATATCTATTGAAAATTCCATTTTTATATTCAAGACTAATAAAATCATCTTCAAAAAATTCATAAGAAAATATTTTTTCATCTGGAAAAATTTCAATTATTGGAAAAATATTTTTCATAACTCTATTTCTAAAATTTGAAGTAACAAATATAGAAGGTATTTTTACCCAGATATCAGGTAATCCCCAATTAGAATAAATGTTAATGTATTCCCCTTTTGAATTTATTTTTTCAGTTGTAAAATAATTTACCCATAAACCTTCAGGAAAATAAGCTTTAATTTTCCCTAATTCTTTCTTTTTGTAATCAAGAATATGCATTACATTTTTGTCAATAAACAATTGATAATCATTAGAAAATAGATCATAATCCTGATAATAATAAAAAACAGGTTTTATTGGGGGGATATTTTCTTCAATCATTTTAAAGAATTGATTATATATTAATAAACTAAACTTTGTTCTAATTAAACTCAAAATTCTTAATTGTTTTTTTGTTTTTTCTTTAAATAGATAAGGTTCCCTTCTTTTTGAAAATTTTGAAGAATGATTTCTAAACAAAGGATGAAAAATTGAATTTTTATACCATTTTACAATCAATTTATCATCAGGATCACCTATAAACCCACCTATATCAGTCCCACAAAAAGGCATCCCAATAATATTGTAGTTAATAATTTGTGAATATCCTATTTTTAAATTTTTATAGTTAGCTGTATTATCTCCAGTCCATGTTCCTGAATATTTTCCAGAAAATGTATAATCTGCTCTGGAAATTATTAAAGGTCTTTTTTTAGCTTCAATAAAAGCTTGATATGAAGCTTTATTCTGTAAATAGGAATATATATTGTGTATTTCTATATCTTTATAGCATATATTATTAATTGTTAAATTTGTATTATTTAAGTTGTTACGATTATTTTTAATATTATCTGTATTGTCATTCTTATTTAAATTATTATTATTTACGATA
Source organism: Exilispira thermophila (assembly GCF_055389015.1). NCBI lineage: Bacteria > Pseudomonadati > Spirochaetota > Spirochaetia > Spirochaetales > Exilispira > Exilispira thermophila. Next base: position 931,412 of record NZ_AP042476.1, read on the forward strand.
TTATTTTTATCTAAACTATTTTTATTATTTACATTGTTATTTAAATTATTGTTGTTATCTATATTATTAATATGTTCTAAATTCTTTTTATTACCTTCGTTTAAACAAAAAACAACATCATTAGTAAAAGTACCTGTATTCGTATCGAAAACAGATGGTTCATTCATATCATTCCAGAATCCTGAAAAATTGTTATTTAAAAGAAAACTTTTATAAACCTCTTTCCATTTATTAAAAGCTTTTTTATTTAAAAAATCTGGAAAAACGCTAGATCCAGGCCAAACACTACCTTTAAAAATTTCTCCATTTTCTTTCTTTACCAATAAGTTTTCATTTTTAAATTCGTTATAAATATGATATCCCTCTTCAATCTTGATTCCAACATCCATAATCGGAATAAAATATAAATTATCTTTATTTTTTTCTAATATAAATTGATCAAGATTTTTAAATCTATCATTATCAATAGTGAACAATTTATAATTATCCATATAATCAATATCTAAAAAAATATTATCAATTGGGATATCACTTTCATTAAAGTTTTTAATAATATTTTCTAACTCTTTAATATTTTCAATTCCCCATCTTGAAAAAGAATTACCAAATATAAATAAAGGAAAGATATCTTTTATTTCAATTATTTTATAGAGATATTGAACCAGATTTTGAAAATTGTTTGAAATAATTACATCCATTATGATATTTTTACCAAAACATTCTATTGCAATAAGATTTTTATCAGTTTTTTTAAAATCATATATAACTTTACCGGGAAAATTCAGGTAAATTAAAGAAAAATAGTTTTTTCCAACTATATAAAAAATATTCTGTGCTGAATACAATTTATCAGTATAAAAAGTATGGAAATATTGATCCTGAGTATAATTTTCAAAAACCTTATTATCTCTAATTATCCCTGAAAATTTTTCTCCAAGTCCAATAATTTTTGAATGTTTAACATTATTAATGAAAATACCAATAGAATCCTCTTTAGATCCAAGTAGTATTTTAAAAGGAAGATTTAGATTATCAGAATTAACATAATTAAATTTATCATAATAATTTTTATGAATGTTTAATACTATATCATTGTATTCAAAATCATCTTTTTTAATATCATATCTGAAAATATTTAAATTGTCCTGTTTCTTATTTTTTATAGAAACAACAATATTATTAAAATTAAACTTAAACTTTTTTTTGGAGACTCTTTTTTGAGTATGTTCAATTAAATCAGGAGTATGTGATTTTATAATATTCCAGATTCCAGTTAGTATTTCTTTATAATTTCTCATTTTTTTATGTTTTTTCTTTCTTGAATTACCTTATTAGTATAAAAAATATTACAATTTAAAATATACATAAACTTATATTATATAAGTAATTATTTTGATTTTAATTAACAAATATAAAAGGATTAAATTATATTAACAGTAACTTTTTCAGTAAAAGAACCCCCAAACACTAATTTATCACCTTTATTAATAGGTCCAACCCCCTCGGGTGTTCCTGTCATTATCATATCACCAAAATTAAGAGTAAAATATTTAGAAAGATATGAAATTAAATATTGAATTTTGAATATCATATTTTTGGTATTTCCTTTTTGAACAATCTTCCCATTTTTTTCTAAAAATAACTCAATATTATGTAATTTGTTAAGATCACTTATTTTATAAATTTTAGATATGGGAAAGGAATTATCAAAAGCTTTACATATTAACCATGGAGTTCCATTTTTCTTTGCATTTTGTTGTACATCTCTTAAAGTTAAATCTAGTCCAATAGCAGCGCCATAAATGTATTTATTAGCATCTTCCTGTCTAATATTTTTTCCCATTTTCCCTATAACAACAACCAATTCTACTTCATGGTGTAAATTTTTTGTAAAAGATGGATATTCAATTTGGCTGTCTCCCTGAACTACACAATTATCATATTTAGAAAATACAACAGGTTCTCCTAAATTTTCTGAATGCAACTCTTCTATATGTTTAGCATAATTTCTTCCTATACAATAAATGTTCCCTACAGGAATTTTTTCTAAAGAATCAGTAAAAATTATTTTCTTAGAAAATATATCTTTCATATTATTCCCTTTTTAATTAATCAAAAGTAAATATACTGGTAAAATAAATATATAAATAAAATTAAATACACAGGTTAAAAACAATAAAATAAATAAGCTAAATTAAATAAAAATAGTTTATATAAATTTTTTTAAATATACTCTTCTTCTTTTATGTTGTCTTGCATTAAAATATTTCCAGTGTCCCTGTACTCTTGCATTTGTTTCTAATTCAGGATTAGATTCAGCAGAAATAATATTTCTTTTAATTGCTGTTCTTGCGATATCATACATCATTAGTACATCAACCCCTTTACCCATATATTCAGGTCTTACAGCTCCTAAAAGAAGATCTATATATCTTGGTTTTTTTAATGCTTTTAAAATATGAATAAAACCAAAAGGAAATAATTTACCTTTAGCTTTTTGAAAAGCTCTTGAAAGAGAAGGTATTGCTATTATAAAACCAATTACACGATCATTTTCATCTAGAGCTAATTTTACAAAATCAGGATCAACATTTGGAAAATATGCTTTTACATACATATCTACCTGTTTAGGAGTTAATGGCACTGTACCATACAGATCATGATAAGCAATATCTATAACTTCAAATAATTCTTTTGCATATTTTAACAGTTCTTTTGGGTTTTTAGCAGTAAAAACTCTTACTTTTGTTCTGTGTTCAACAACCTTTGCAACTCTTTCAATTCTTTCGGGAATTTTTTCTGGAGTTTTAATATTATATTCAACCCAATCAACATCTTTAACAAAATCAAGTTTTTCAATTAATTTTGGATAGTAATCGTAGTTATATATAGTTGCAATAGTAGCTAATTCATTATAACCTTCTACTAACATTCCTTCATAATCTAAATCAGTAAATCCTAATGGACCATGAATACCTTCCATCCCTTTTTCTTTAGCCCATCGTTCAACAGCACCAATTAGAGCTTTAACTACTTCTAAATCATTTATAAAATCTATCCATCCAAATCTTGCATATTTGTTTTTCCATTTTTCTATATATTTATGATTTATTATGCCAGCAATTCTACCAGCAATTTTCCCATTTTTATATGCTAAAAAATATTCTGCTTCACAATATTTAAATGCTGGGTTTTTATCTTTTCTCAAAGTATTCAATTCATCACTAATTAGAGGTGGAACCCAATAAGGATGATCTTTATAAAGTTCAAATGGGAATTTTATAAATTTTTTCAAATCTTTTAAAGTTTCAACTTTTTTAATTATAATAGACATAAATATACCCCTTATAACATATTCTTAAATAAGTTTAATTTTCTATTTTTTATTAAATTGATACTTTTAAATTTATCTTTTATAGATTTTTATTAATATTATATATTTTGTCTTTTTAATTTCTATTTATTTTTTTCTATTATTTTTTCTATTTATTTAATTTATTTATTTTATATCTATAACTAATTATAGATATTTATTTATTAATTTAATTTACAGGTTTCCCTTTATTATCAAATGTTTTAACCTCAAGTAAACTTCCATCAGAAGAATATTTGTATATTTTATACTGGTATAGTAAATTATTTTTAAAAATATTAACTCTTATCATTTTATTATTACTATTATACAATCTTTCTTGAATTCTCTCATTTTCCTTAAAAAAGATCACTATTTTACCTATAAACATATTATTGAAATAATTTTCTATTACTACAGTAACTGGATTAGGATAACTAAATACAGATTTTCCTATTTTTACAACTGTTCCAAATTCATCAGCTTTATATAAAATATATTGTTTTATTTTTCCATCAAGTAACTCAACTTCATATGAATAAATTAGTGCAAAAAAACCTTTTCCATTAGCTGGACTAATTTTAAACTTATAAAATTTAACAGTACAGTGGTTTAAATCTGTCCATATATATTCACTGTAAAATTTTAATTGATCCTCTGAATAGTATTCAAATCTGGTTATTCTATTTGAATCATCATAAAAAACTTTATAATAAAAAAAATAATTATATAAATCGTATTCATTTATTTGATTATAAAATTTAAATGGATCTCGTTTATCCCTTAATTGAAAATATTTTATTTCTTGAGCTTGAATAACAATATTTAAAACAAAAATAAAAATTATTGTAATAATGAAAACTGAAATATACTTTTTAAATTTAAATTTCATTAAATATTCCCTACTGTATAAGTATATAATATTATAAAATTACACAAGAATAAGTACATTCTATTTTTTTTACTAAATGTATTTTAACACTTTTTAAAAAAAATAAAATAGTTATAATTTAAATTTTTAAAAAAATATTTAATTTTAAAACACATCAAATTAAATTTAATTATTTTTGCTTATCTCTTAAAGAAATATAAATTATTTTACTATAATCATAATTGATTTTTTTTATAATATAATTATATTACTCAAAAAACAGGAAAACTCTTATGGAAAAAAAGATTAATCAAATCAAAGAAAAATTTCTAAAAGAAAAAGAAAAGTTTTTAAATGAAAAAGAAAAATTATTAAATGAAACAAATTTAAATAACTTAAAAATAACTTTTTTAGGGAAAAAAGGTGTTATTGCTGATCTTTATAAACAATTAAAATCAGTTTCTGCAGAAGAAAAAAAATTGTTTGGAAAACTTATAAATGAATTAAAAAATGATATTGATACATTTATTAAAGCACAACAAAAAATTTTAATAACAGAAAAAATAAATCAAAAACTTAAATCAGAATGGCTAGACATAACAATGCCATATAATAAAAAAAGCAACTTTAAAGGCCATATGTCTTTAATATATAAAACAGCTTATGAAATTGTTGATATTTTTCATAAACTTGGTTTTTCTGTTTTTGATGGACCACAAGCAGAAGATGAATATCATAATTTTACAGCATTAAATATTCCTGAAACACATCCTGCAAGGGATATGCAGGATACTATCTGGCTCAAAAATAATATGCTTTTAAGAACTCATACTTCAGCTGTTCAAATTAGAGCAATGGAAAAATTTACACCCCCTTTAAAAGGAATTTCTCCAGGAAGAGTTTTTAGATATGAAGCTATTGATGCTTCCCATGAAAATACATTCTATCAAGTAGAAGGTATTATGATAGACAAAGATATATCAGTTGCTCATCTAATTTATTTTATGAAAACTTTGTTATCTGAAATATTTAAAAAAGATATAAACATTAGATTAAGACCAGGATTTTTCCCATTTGTAGAACCTGGATTTGAATTAGATATTCAATGTTTAATATGTGGGGGAAAAGGGTGCCCTGTTTGTAAAAATGTTGGTTGGGTTGAACTTTTGCCATGTGGACTTATTCATCCCAATGTATTAAAGCAAAGTGGAATAGACCCTGACAAATGGTCAGGATTTGCTTTTGGTCTTGGTTTAAATAGACTTGCTATGATGAAATATGAAATAAATGATATTAGATGGTTTGAATCAGGTGATTTAAGATTTAATACCCAATTTTAATTGTTTTTTTAGATTATTAAATTAATTATCATATTATTTAATTTTTTATTTTATTTAATTAAGATATTTATAAATATTGCAAATTAAATTACAAATTATTTAACATCTAATTTAATATTATTATAATTAAAAATATTGTTAAAATAAATAAAACTATTTTTTGAACATACTTTAAAATTATTAAATAAAAATACACAATAAAGAGGTAAAAGCATGTATATTTCACTAAAATGGATAAATGAATTTACAGAAATTGATTTAAGCAATCCAGCTAAGCTTGGGCAGGACTTTACTTTGAGATGTGCTGAAGTTGAAGATGTTATATCTGAAAAGGATTTATATAAAAACATTATCACTGTTAAAATTGAAAAACTTGAAAAACATCCTGATGCTGATAAATTACAGATTTGCAAAGTAACTGATGGTAAAAATCAATATACAATTGTAACAGGTGCAACAAATATAAAAGAAGGTGATATTGTTCCTTTGGCAAAAATAGGAAGTATTATTCCAGAAAATGGGAAAAAAATAGAAGAAGTAAAATTTAGAGGGATTATTTCTGAAGGGATGTTATGTTCAGGTTATGAACTTAAATACAATGATGATGCAACAGGTATCTTAATTCTTGATAAAAATACTAAAGTGGGTTTAAATATTGCAGAAGTTCTTGATTTTAATGATATCATTTTTGAAATTGATAATAAATCTTTAACTAACAGACCTGATCTCTGGGGACATTATGGTATAGCACGAGAATTCTCAGCAATTTACAATAAGAAACTTTTACCTATTTCTAATGACTCTGAAATTAAAAATATTTTCAATTTTAATGATAAAAATTTACCTATTTTAAAAGATGATATTAAAATAAAAATTGATGATAAAAAAGCATCACCTGCATATTTAGCAGTTTTAATTGAAAATATAAAGAATACCAAATCTCCTCAATGGTTACAAAAAAAATTATTAGCTGTAGGGCAAAGACCTATTTCCTTACTTGTAGATCTATCCAATTTAATCATGTTTGAGACAGGAGAACCTACACATACATTTGATTGGGATAAAATAAATAATACTGATACTATTATAGTTAGAAAATCTTATCCTGAAGAAAAAGTTATAACACTTGATGATAAGGAACGAAAATTACCAGAAAATACATTATTAATCTGTAAAAAAGATAATACCCCAATTGCAATAGCTGGAATTATGGGACTTGCAAATTCAGAAGTAGATGAAAACACTTCATCGATTTTACTTGAGCTTGCCAATTTTGATGCAGCTATAATAAGAAGGTCATCAATAAAACTTGGTTTAAGAACTGAAGCATCTAATAGATTTGAAAAATCTCTTGATCCGCTATTAATAAATGATGCTGCTATAAGATTTGTTGAGATTTTAAAAAAATTACAACCACAAATCAAAGTTACTAAAATTGGATATGTTGATTACTCTGAAAGAAAACAAAAAATAATTGAAATAACATTAGATTTTATTAATAAAAGATTGGGTGTTGAATTAACAAAAGAAAAGGTAATTTCTATCCTTTCATCTTTAAATTTTCAAATTTCAGAAAACAATGGAATTTTTAAAATAATAGTCCCTTCATTTAGAGCTACAAAAGATATTTCAATAAAGGAAGATATAGTTGAAGAAATTGGTAGAGTTTATGGTTATATAAACATAGAACCAAAATCCCCTTTTGTTAAATTAAACATTCCACATAAAATGTGGGAACCTGAATTGGAAAGAAAAATTAGGGAATTTTTAGTTTATAATGAAAATTTTACTGAAATAAATACATATCCTTTTTCTGATAAAGATACTGAAAGTCTATTTGGATATATTGGTGATTATGTTGAAGTTAAAAATCCACCAGACAAGAAAAAAGATATTTTAAAAAGATCGCTTATTCCTGATCTTGTTAATAAAACTAAAGAAAATCTTAAATTCTCTAAAAATTTTAAATTTTTTGAAATTGAACATACTTTTAAATTAAACAAAGATAATTCAATTGATGAACAAAGAGAAATTGCTGGTATTGTTTTATTAAATAGCTCTGATGATTCTGTTTTTGAAGCCCGCGATGCATTAATAAACCTTTTTAATCACTTTAATATTAAGGATTTAAAAATAAAACCTGATAGCTCTATAAAATTTTTGCATCCATACAAAAGTGGTAAAATTTATTATAATAATAAAGAAATTGCATTCTTCGGACAAATTCATCCTGAAATACAAAATAAACTTGATATTTCATCGCCATTTGCAATTTTCTGGACAAATGTAAAGTTTATTAAAGAATTTGAGAGAGATTTTCTTCCTTTTAACCCTATTTCTAGATTTCCTAAAACAGTTTTTGACCTTGCGTTGGTAGTTAATCATAATACATATGTTCAGGATATAATAGATGTAATTAGAGAAACAAATAAAGAATTAATCCTAAATGTTAAACCATTTGATATTTTTACAGGTGAAAAAATTGGAAAAGGGAAAAAATCAATTGCTTTTGAAATTGAAATCGGAAGCCAAAATAGAACATTATCAAGAGATGAAATTAATAATATTCTTGAAAGTATTATTAAAAATTGTGAGAATAAAGGATACTATTTGAGAAAATAAAGAAACAATATCTTCTAAATTAATTATTTTTGAATTTAATTTTTTATTTACTATTTAAAAAATTTTATTAAATAATAAAATATATGGGAGGTATAATGATAAAATTTATTTTAAAAAGGTTTATCAAATCATTCTTTAAAAAATTAAAAAAATTAAATATTACATTATCCTCATCTATTAAAAAGAAAATTATTAATATAATTTTATCTACCACTAATTCAATAACTGTTAATAATGAAATAAATCCAATATATCTTTCAAATGAAAAAATTGAGGAAATTATTTCCATAATTAATAACAATGATTTATTAAATAAAAAAACTTATGAAGAAATTGAAGGTTTTTTAGAAAATGAACCAGTATTAAATATTGATGAAATTCAATCTTTATTAGAAAATATTGAAGCCGCTAATTTTAAAAATATAGAAAAATCACTATCTAAAATCGATTATATCCCTTCAGAAGAAGAAATAAACGAATATATTTCTTCTATACCTTCACAAAAGGAAATAAATGATTATATTTCTTCTCTAAATGAAATAGATATAGATGAATTAATTAAAATATTGGAATCAGATGATTTATTTTCTATAAAAAAAACAGATAAAATATTAAAAAAGTTAAACAAATAAATTTATTAATTTAATTTTATTATTTATATCTATTAACTTTTCAAAAACTGTATCTATCATTATTAAAATTTTTCGACTGGATTGTAGTCGTCAAACACAAAAGAGAATATATTTTTTCGTGGCAGGTACAGTTAATAATAAAAATTGAAATTATTACATTTGATTAAATAAATTAAGTAAATAAATATATCCTAATTAAAATTTCTCGACTGGATTACAGTTGCCAAAGGCTGAAGAGGAAAAAATAAAATACTTTAGTTTAATATTTAAAAAAGATTAATTTTAAAAATTATATAACTGTACTAAGGAGAGAAATTTTAATTAGGATATTATCTATTCTATTTTTTAAATATATCAATAATTTCAATTTTATTATTAACATTGATATTTTTTACTTTATAGGATTATAATTTTCTTTAATAGAAGTATATTTATTTAATGTTATAATTGCATCATATAATTTGTATAATGAAATAGTTGTAAAAACAAAAGTTGTAAATACCATCCCATTTGATAGATAATAATATAATTTATTATTGTTATATTTGTAATTAAGATAAAACTCATTGTACAGGATTCCGCTTGCAATTCCTAATCCTGCAAATACCCCACTTATAAAAGCCTTTTTATAACCTGAATTTAAATAATAATTAGCATAATTGTTATAATATTTAATTGAATTTAAAGGAAAAAGATAAATTTCTAAATTACTTATTTGTCCTTTTTCAACATTTACAACCTTTTCCCTAACAATAAAACCTTCTTTTATAATTGAAATAAAATGGGTACCAGGATCTAAATTTTCAACTTTTATAGGTGAATAACCAATAAATTTATTATCAATCCAGACTTCTGAATTCTGTGGAAATGTATTAATAAGTAAAGTTACATTACCAATTTTTTTTTCAAGTTCAATATCTAATGTTGAATCTTTTATTAAATTAAGGTTGATTTTTTTTGATTTATACCCTGGTAAAAATACTTCTATTTCTTTGTTTCCTTCTTCAAGGTAATACTCTTTATTAGTAGGACCTACTATAATATCATTAACTTTTAAATAATAATTCTTTTTTGATTTAACAACTAATTTGAAATATGAGATATTTAAAAAATCATTTAAAAATTTTTTTTGAAACAATTTATTTAAATCATCATAAATAGAAAATGAATTATATTCTATCTTATAATCAAAAGTTCTATATGTAATTAGATTGAAATTATTGTCCACAAAATTTTTTGTTTCATTATAATTTTTATATTTTTCTTTTATTTTTATAACCAGATATTTTATGTTATTATCAGTTACAACTTCATAATCAATATTTATTAAAATAAAGTAATTTTCAGAATAATTTAAATTAAATATCTCACTATCTAAAATATTTTTTTCAATAATTTTTACAGGTACATAATAATCAGTTTCGTTATTTGATAAATAGGTATAATAATAGAGTAATCCTTTATAATAATCTTCTTTTAATTTTTTATCCAATTTAATTTTTTTTTCAGTAAGAGTTTTTTTTATTATATCAGTAATCATATTTGAAAGATAATTATATTCAAAATCTGGATTAATATTTTTTATATCCCCAATATAATATTGAATTGAATTATAATAAGAATTTTGTTGAGAAAAAACATTTATATTAAAAAAAATGATTAAAATAAAAATATAGGTATTTATTGATAACAATTGATTTATTAGTGATTTATTGTTTTTCTTAAACATAAAATTAATTTATCTTTTTATGATTCATTATTTTAAAAATAGCTGACATTAATCTTTGCTCTTTAAAAGGTTTAACTACAAAATCTCTAGCTCCAAGTCTTATAGAAGTTATTATCATTTTTTGTTGACCCAAAGCAGAACACATAATTACATTAGCTTTAGAATCAATTGCCATAATATTTTTTAAAGCTTCAATACCATTCATAAATGGCATTGTTATATCAAGTAAAACTATATCTGGTCTATGTTCTTTGTATTTTTTAATTGCTTCAACACCATTAGCAGCTTCAATATATTCAAAACCATATTTCTTAACTATTTCTGAAAGCATTAAACGAACAAAAGCTAAATCGTCAACAATTAAAATCTTGCCTTTCATAAATTATCCTATTTAATATAATCACTTATCTAATTTTTTTAATTATTTTTTGTAAATCAAATAAATATTAACATCTTTTAATTTTTTTTCTATCATTTTTTAATAAATTTAAACAGAAAACTTCTTTTTAAAATCATATTTTATCATTTCAAATATAAAAGGATCTAAATTTCCTTCAAAAACATCTTCTGGTTGAACTGATTCATAACCTGTTCTATGATCTTTAACAAGGTTATAAGGATGAAGAATATAAGATCTTATTTGATTACCCCATGAAATCTCTTTTTTTTCTTTTAAATTTTTCTTGTTCTCTTCTTCATTTTTCTCTTTATAGTATTGATAAAGTCTTGATTTTAAAACTTTTAATGCAATTTCTTTATTTTTATGTTGTGATCTTTCATCCTGGCAACTAACAACAATTCCAGAAGGGATATGAGTTATTCTAACAGCTGAATCAGTTGTATTTACATGTTGCCCACCTGCACCAGAAGCTCTGTATGTATCAATTTTTAATTCTGAAGGATCTAAAGTAATTTGAATATCATCATCTATTTCAGGGTAACAATATATTGAACAAAATGATGTATGTCTTCGTTTATTTGAATCAAATGGAGAAATTCTTACAAGCCTATGAATTCCTACTTCATGTTTCAAATATCCATAAGCAAATTTCCCCTTTACTAAAATAGAAGCTGACTTAACACCTCCTCCTTCATAAGGGGTATATTCTAATAAAGTTATTTTAAACTTTTTTTTCTCAAAATATTTTATATACATTCTAAATAGCATTAATGCCCAATCTGTAGATTCTAATCCACCTGCACCAGGATGAATTGAAAAAATAGCATTTTTTTCATCTATTGTATCAAAAACTTGAAAATATATGAAATTTTGAAATTTTTCTTTTAAATCATTTAAAATATCTCTAATTTCAGTAATTTCGCTTATAGAATTATCATCTACTATCTCAAACAAATTGTTCATTTCTTCAATATCTTGTTCCAATTTTTCATAAGTCTCAATAGTACCATTAATCTTTTTTAGGTTTTGCATTGCTTCTTTAGCACTTTTTTTATCATTCCAGAAATCAGGATTATTAATACTGGCTTCAATTTCTTCTTTTCTTTTATTAAGAGAATTAAGATTAAAAACTTTCTGTATATCTTCATATTGAGACTTTATAAAGTTAAAATCTTTTTTTAAAGTATATAAATCAATATTAGTTTCATTTTTCATCTAAAATAGACTATAATTTTTTATTAAAATTTCAATAAAAAAGAATTCATTAATCATGATAATTTTTTTTATTTAAATAAAAATATAATTTCAAATCAATCTAAAAAAAGTTATTACATTTTTTAAAATTAACATTAATTGAATTTTTTCTTTATTATTAAACTAAATATGATATTAAATTAATAAAATATATTAAAATTTAAAAAATAGAATTATAATTTGTAATATACTAAAAAATTCTTTTAAAATTAGATACAACAGAATTTATATTATTAAAGATTTTGTATTATTAAGGAGGAAATTTAAATGGGGATAAAAATAACTTTAGTACAGTTTAAACCTATCTTTTTAAATTTAGAAAAAAATATAGAAAAAGCATTATCAATAATCAACAAGATAGATGAAGGTATAATCTTATTTCCTGAACTTTTTTTAAGTGGTTACACATTTAGTTCAAAAAAAGAAGTGAAATCAAATTCTTTGAATTTAAATTCTAAATTACTTGAACCTTTCTTTAGAACAACCATGAAAAAAGATATAGCAATATGTGGTGGATATGCTGAACAATTTAATGATAAATTTTATAATTCTTCTTTTTTTATTGCAAATGGTAAAGTGTTAAATAATTACAGAAAAACACATCTTTTTTTTCATGAAAAAGATTTTTTTTCTCCAGGAAATACTGGATTTAATGTCTTTGAATACAAAAATTATAAATTTGGAATGATGATTTGTTTTGATTGGATTTTTCCTGAAGCTGCTAGAACTCTTGCATTAAAAGGTGCTCAGGTCATTTTGCATCCTGCTAATCTAGTTTTACCATATTGCCAAAAAGCGATGTTTGCAAGAACCATTGAAAACAGAGTTTTTATTGCTACTGCAAATAGAATTGGGGAAGAAAAGAATGGAGATTATCAAAATAATTTTACAGGTCAATCACAAATAGTTAATCCTAAAGGGGAATACATATTAACATTTACCAATACTGAAGAAACATTTAAAACAATTGAAATTAATCCAGATGATGCAAATAACAAAAACATCACAGATTTAAATAATATTTTTAGTGATTTAAGACCTGAATTTTATAAGCAAAAATAGAACATTGTAAAATTTAAATTCTATAATATTTTCGCAATTTCATACCCCTCATGTATAGCATCAACAATTTTTCTTACTTCTTTTGCATCTCCAATAACATATGAATCTACACCTTTTATCTTGAAAGGAATATATGGTTTGCTTCCAAATGCTGCAACAAAATAATCAACTGTTAACTTTAAATTTCTATTTGAATCTTTATTACCTGCATCTAAGTTTTCCAATATTATTTCCAATTTATTATTATTGTATGAAATATCAACAATTTTATGTTTTAAAATGGTTTCAACATTTTTTTCTGATAACTCTTCAAGTAATACTTTTCTTGAAAGTGTTTCCATTCCAGATGCTAGTTTTTCCAACATCTCGACAATATAAATTTTATTCTTGTTCGCTAAAAATAAACCAGTTTCACATCCAACTAAACCACCTCCACCAACTAATATAGTATCATTATTGAAACTTATTTTATTTTCCAGAACCTCTTTATAATCAAAAATTCGTTTTTTATCAAATTTATCATTTAAATCTTTAAAAGGATTTATAGGTTTAACTCCAGTAGCAAAAATTACTGCATCAGGATTTAAATTTAAAACATCATTTTCATTAGCAATTTTGTTAAAAATTGTTATATTGTTAAATTTTTTAAAATCATTTTTAAAATAATCAATTAACCATTTAATTTTAGCTTTTCCATCAGGAACTGCTGCAATTTGAAGTTGTCCTCCAAATTTATCAGTAAAAATATAAACATTATGCCCTTTTTGTGCACTAATTTTAGCAGCTTCCAACCCTGCAGGACCTCCACCAATTATTACAATATTTTTTTTGATTTTAGAAACTTCTATTTCTTCCTCATTACCAACATTAGGATTCACACCACACCTAATTGGTACATCATTATCATGTCTTGCATGGATACATTCACTACAACCTATACATTTTCTAATATCATTTATATCACCATTTTTAACTTTATTTACCCAATCAGGATCAGCAAGTAAAGTTCTTCCTAAAGCAATCATATCAGCTTTATCATTCAAAATTTCTTCTGCTATTTCAGGTGTTCTAATAACTCCAACAGCTACTACTGGAATATTTAATGGTCGTATTTTTTCAGCAAGGTAAGACCTCCACCCTTCTTCAAATTCAATTGGTTCCAATCTTAATTCTTTTCTTCCTATACCAATATCTGCTTGTATCATATCATAACCAGCATTAGCCAATTCATGTGAAATTCTTTTACCCTCTTCTAAATCAATACCACCTTCTTGTGGATCCCATACTGCAAGCCTAATAGTTACAGGAAAATCTTTTCCACAATTTTTTTTAATTGATTTTAAAATCTCTTTAGCAAATAATGTCCTTTCACCCCATTTATCCTCTCTTTTATTGCTTAGGGGAGATAAAAATTGACTTACTAACAAACCATGTGCCCCCTGGACTTCTACCATATCAAATCCAGCTTCTTTTGCTATTTTTGCAGAAAAACCAAATTTATCAATTAAATCCAAAATTATTTTTTCATCTAAATTATTAACATTATTTTCTTTAAAACCAGGATGAGTTAGCTCAACAGATATTTTTGCACCATATTTGTGTACCTCTTTAACAAGAGTTTTCCAACCATTTAAAAACATATAATCATCTATTCGTGGTTGAAATGCTCCTTTTTTCCCTGATTGAAAATCTATAGCAGAATTTTCTATTATAACCAGCCCCACTCCACCTTTAGCTCTTCTAGCATAATGTTTAATAAATCTCTCTGTTAAGTGTCCTGATCTTGAAGCAAAATTTGTAGAGATAGGTGGGAATAATGTTCTATTCCTAAGTTCAACATTTCCAATCTTAATTTTTTTAAAAATATTCTCATACATCTATGTTCTCCTATTTATTTTTTATTAATTTTTTATTCAGAACAAATTTATTTAATTTTTTTAAATCATTTTTAAATACATCCATTTTATCTAATTCTAGATTTTTTATAAAATTAAAATATACTTTATTATCATTTTTGTTATTTAATTTATAAATAATTGATTTACCTATTTTATAATTCTCAACCAATCCAGATTCTAAAAGAATTCTAAGATGCTTTGAAACATTATATTGCTTTTCTTCTAAAATATTTTCAATAGAACCAACACAAAGCCCATCACTATAATTCAATAATAGAAATAGTATTCTAAGTCGAAAATCACAAGCAATTGATTTTATAATTTTTGTACTTTTAAACATATTTTTCTCCTTATATGCATAATATAGCATATATTATCTTTTTGTGTCAACATTTTTTTAATTTTTTAAATTATTATTTTCAAGTTAAACTTTTTAATAATTGAAATTAAATTTTTTTTTAATATATTAACTTTGAGTTATAAATCACATTTAATAATGTCGGTATGGTGGAATTGGTAGACACGCTAGATTCAGGTTCTAGTGGACAATTGTCCATGGGGGTTCAACTCCCCCTACCGACATTTCATTATATGTAAATCAATTTTTTTATCAGAAATTACTTCAATTAAAAAAAACAAGTAAAATAAACTTTATTTATCTTCAATCAACAATATCTTTTATAAATTATTAATAATATTTGACATCTTAAAAATTATATTTAATATTTATATAAATTATTAGAAAATCAAAACTTTATATAACATTTATTATTAAATTTTAGTTACATTTAACATTTACTTTTATAGGAGTTAATATGAATTTTTCATGGACATTATTACTTAATTTAGGTGTAATTGGATTTGGACTTCTATTAGCTACCGTTATAAGATACAGAGTCAAATTCTTTCAAAAATATTTAATTCCCAATGCTTTAACAGCAGGATTTTTATTATTACCATTTTATAATTATGTTTTACCTAAATTTGGATTAACCTCTACCCAACTTGGAGAACTTGTTTACCATCTTTTAAGCATATCTTTTATTGCTATGACATTGCGTAAAACAAAAAAAAGGACAAAAGGTATTAATGTTTATTCAATGTCGATTGGCATACTTTCTCAATATGCATTACAGGCAATTACAGGTCTATTACTAACATATATTTTTATTAAAACTTTATTTCCTGATCTTTTCCCTTCATTTGGATTTTTATTACCATTAGGGTTTGCTTTAGGTCCTGGTCAAGCTTTTGCAATAGGAAATGGATGGGAACAGTTTGGATTTAGTGGTGCAGGAAGTATTGGATTAACATTTGCAGCTATAGGATTTTTATGGGCTTGTTTTGGTGGAGTTTTTTTGATTAATTATGGAATTAAGAAAAAATGGATTTGTGTTGATAAATTAGACAACTTGAATACGGCTAAAGTTAAAACAGGTATTTATCCAGAAGGAGCTAAACCAAAAGTTGGTGCTCATTTAACAACAGAAACAGAAGCTATTGATTCAATGTCCTTTAATATTGCAATAGTATTTGGAATTTATTTTTTAACTTTTTGGTTTTTAAAATTTCTTACATGGGCGTTATCATTTGCTGGAAATATGGGACATGATTTAGCAGTTAATTTATGGGGTATAAGTTTTATATTCGCTGCATTAATCGCTATAATTGTAAGAGAATTTTTAAAAAAGAGTAAAATTCATCATGTTTTTGATAATGCTACATTAACAAGAATTTCTGGAACATCTGTAGATTTTATGGTTTCAGCTTCAATTGCTGCAATTTCTCTAGTAGTTGTTGCAAAATATTGGTTACCAATTTTAGTTGTTAGTACTGTTGGAGGTTCTTTAACTTTATTAACTGTACCATGGTTATCATCAAGACTTTTCAAGGATCATAGATTTCATAGAACTCTTATTGTCTATGGAGCAAGTACAGGTACAATGCCAACAGGGCTTGCTTTATTAAGAGTTATAGATGCTGAATATGAAACTCCTGTTGCATCAGATTATATGTTTTCAAGTGGTTTAACATTTATATTTGCAATCCCATTTATTTTAATAATTAATTTACCAGCTTATAGTTATACAACTGGCAATCCTATTTATTTCTGGATTGCTTTTCTAATAAGTGTTGGTTATTTAATATTTGTAATTATATCTCATGTTGTTATTGCTAAAAGTAAAAGCTTTAAAAATCCTACTAAAATATGGTATTTCATAGAAAATATTTTACATAAAAAAACTAAAAGTTAAAATAAATTTTTATTAAATACTTTATTAAATTATTAATTTACAAAAATTATTTAAATTTTTAGAATTTTTTCATTCAAATTTATTTATAAAAACAATAGTAACTATAAAAATTTAGATAGTTTAAAAATAGATAAATAATAAAATAAATATAAAGTGAATTTGTAATTCTTGGATTAAAACTAATTTATATATTTTTATACACTGTAAATGTATTCATTTGAATTTGTTAATTCTTCATAAATTGGATCATATTTTTGTGACATATTATATAACATCTCATAAACAATTTTATTAATATTCTTTTTTTCGGTTCTTGATAGATCTTTTGTTTCCAGTTTTTTCCCATATGCAATAACAACTGGTTTATTCTGGTTAATATAAATATCACCTGGTTTCATTACCTCACGAGTACCTTTTAAATAAATTGGTAATATTTTGGTATTAGTAAAGGTAGCAGCAGCCAATCCACCTCTTTTAAATTCCTGTAATTTCCCGTCTCTACTCATTGTTGATTCAGGAAATAATATCAAATTGATATTATTTTGCAATTTTTTAATAATTTCTTTTAAAGCTTTAACCTGTGAATTTTTATTTTCAGGATGGATAAAAACTGATCCTGACTGTTTCATCCAAAAACGAAATACAGGTAAAGTTGCTACTTCAGCATTAGATATAAATGCGGCTAAAACAGGTATAGTAGCATATATAACAGGTATATCATAAGGAGAAAGGTGGTTTGCTACAAAAAGGTAATTTGTTCCATCTAAAATTGGCTCTTCTTGAAAAATATTTAAATGGATTTTTGCTTTATTACAAAGAGATTCTCCCCATGAATTTAAAACTGAATATAGATGTTTATTCCAGATTTTTAAATTTTTTAAAATAGGAACAAAAGGGATGCTCCATCCAGCTGCGAAAGATCTTAAAAAAATAGAAGCAAATAATCCAAATTGATGAGATTGTTTTATTGCTTTATAGACACCTAAAACAGGATTTTTAGCTTCTTTTATAATTTTTGAATATAAAAGACCACCCATATATGAGGCATCATCATACATGGTTAGATTTTTTTCAATTTCTTTTTTTCTGCTTTTTTTGTTCATAAATAAAACCTGTTAAATTAAATTGACATTATATTTAAATTAATTATTTAATAAAAAATATTTAATTTAAATTAAAAAAATACAATGATTAATATATAAACCTATATAATATAACATGTATAGATATAACTAATATAGTTATTATTATTTAATATTTTCTATATAACTAAAATAATATCTACAACAAAATAAGCAAATTTAGTTATAATTCTAGAATTACAACTAATTTACACACTATTATTAACATAACCCAAAATTAATCTCTTAATATAAAATAATAAAAATATCTAAAAATAAAAATAAAAAAATTAATCTTAAAAAAAATATATTATGATTATAATTATTTATATTTCACTAAATAAAAACATGTAAATGGAATTTAAATAGTAAATCTTTTTTGCTAATATTGTTAATATGTAAAAAATTTTTAATTATTTGATTTTAAAATCAAAGTTTCTTCTACCTGTTTTCTTGTTACAGGATTATGACATGCTAAATAATGTCCTGGAGAAACTTCTTTTAATTCAGGATATTCAGTAGCACATTTTTCTGTAGCAAATCTACATCTAGATCTAAAATAACAACCTTTTGGTAAATAAATAGGAGAAGGTACATCTCCTTCTATTGGAATAACATTAAAATGATGATCGGGATCAGCAACTGGTATAGCAGAAAGTAATGCTACAGTATAAGGATGTCTTGGATTTTTATATAATTCTTCAGATTTTGCAATCTCAACTATTTTTCCTAAATACATTACAGCAATTCTATCACTCATATAGTTAATAACTGTTAAATTATGAGAGATAAATAGATATGTTAATTTAAACTCCCTTTGTAAATCAAGTAATAAATTTAAAATTTGTGATTGAATTGATACATCTAAAGCAGAAGTAGCTTCATCAGCAATTACAAATCTTGGTTTCACAGCTAATGCTCTAGCAATAGAAATTCTCTGTCTTTGACCTCCTGAAAATTCATGAGGATATTTATGTGCAGAAAGTTTAGGAAGTCCTACAATATCTAATAACTTAAACACTTCTTGATAAGCTTCATTCCATGAAACACCCATATGTTCAATTATTGCTTCTGCAATTATATCCTTTACCAACATTCGTGGGTCTAATGAAGAAAATGGATCTTGAAAAACTATTTGCATATCTTTTCGTTTTTCCCTTAAAAGATTTTTATCCATTTTAAAAATATCAATAGTTTTTGCAGCATTGTAATATTCTTTTTTAATTTTATTAAATTTTTTCAATGTGTCTCTATCAACCTTGTACCCTTCAGCTTTTAAACTATTAATTTTAATTTTTAGTTTATAATATTCTTCTCTTAGCTTTTCAACCATCATTTTCTCATTTTCATCAGCATCAATATAACAAGCACCTTCAGTTGGTTCATACATCCTGAGTAATAACCTTCCAGTAGTAGTTTTTCCACAGCCAGATTCTCCAACTAATCCTAAAGTCTCACCTTCATTAATATAAAATGATATATCATTAATTGCATGAACCCTTAAATGTGAAAAACTGAATCCCCCAGCTTTTAAAGGAAATGATTTTACTAAATTTCTAACATCTACAATTCTTTTATTATTATTATTATTATTCATTATAACCTCCTAAAATAACCAGCATGATACAAAATGACCACTTTCAATTTCTTTCATTTCTGGTGTTTGTTCTTTACATATTGGTTTAGCATAAGGACATCTAGTATTAAATCTACACCCTTTTGGAAAATGTTTTGGAGAAGGTACATTCCCTTCAATCTGAAATAATCTTGTATCATTTTTAGTTTGACCTAATATTGGAATAGATTTTAACAAGCCTTTAGTATAAGGATGAAGAGGGTTTTTAAAAATATCATGCTTCTTTCCATTCTCAACAATTTTTCCAGCATACATCACCTGTACTCTATCAGCAAAATTTGCAATAACACCTAAATCATGTGTAATAAACATAATTGCTGAATTGACTTTACTTTTAAGGTCTTCAATTAATTTTAATATTTGAGCTTGAATAGTAACATCCAATGCTGTAGTTGGTTCATCAGCAATCAATAGTTTAGGATCACAGGATAAAGCCATTGCAATCATAACTCTTTGTCTCATACCACCTGACATCTGATGAGGATAATCTCCAAATCGTTTTTCAGGATTAGGAATTCCAACAAGGTCAAGATATTTAATAGCTCTTTCTTTAGCTGCTTCATCATCTAATTTTAAATGATTTTTAATAGGCTCTACTAATTGGTTACCAATTGTGTAAAGAGGGTTTAAAGAATTCATAGGTTCTTGAAAAATCATTGAAATTTCTTTTCCTCTAACCTCTAGCATTTCATCTTCTGTTAACCCCAATAAATCAATCCCTTGAAATAAGATCTCACCATTAACTATGTAACCAGGTTTATCAATTAGCCTCATAATTGAATAACCAGTTACAGTTTTACCACAACCTGATTCACCAACAACACCTAATGTTTCACCTTCATTTATATAAAACGAAACATCATCAACTGCTTTAGCAACATGGTCAAAAAGATAGAAATATGTTTTTAAATTGTTTACCTCTACTAATTTCTTTTCTATACTCATATTTATTCCTTAATTTATATATTTTTAAATTATATTTTGGTTCTAGGATCAAGAGCATCCCTCAAAGCATCACCAATCATATTAAAAGACATTACTGTTAAAATAATAAATATTGATGGGATAATAATCCATGGAAATGCAGCTACCATATATGGTTGTACTGCATCACTTAATAACATTCCCCATGAAATAGATGGTTCAGATATTCCAAGTCCTAAAAAAGAAAGACCTGTTTCACCTAAAATGTATCCAGGAATACTCAAAGAAATATTTATTATAATATATGATGATAATTGAGGTAAAACATGTTTAAAAATAATTCTTGATTTTTTTATTCCCTGAGCCTGTGCAGCGAGTACAAAATCTTCATTTTTAATTGAAAGTATCATACTTCTTAAAACTCTAGATAAACCTGCCCAGCTAATTAAAGAAAGGATTACAACAATCATAAAATACATTGCTGAAGGGGAAAGTTGCGAAGGAATAAGTGATCTTAAAAATAACAAAAAATAAAATGATGGAAATAACATAAATATTTCACATATTCTCATTATTATCCAATCTGTAGCTCCTCCAAAATACCCTGCTATTCCACCTAAAACAATTGCAATAATAAGTGATAGAAATGTTCCAACAAAACCTACTGTTAAAGAGATCCAGGCTCCAATAAAAACTCTTGAAAAAATATCCCTTCCTAATTTGTCAGAACCAAATAAAAATACAGCTCCATCTGGATCCCCTCTTTTATCAACTTTTGTTGTAAAAAGATGTATTCTGGATGGTATTAAAAAGAAAAGTTTATATGGTTGACCTTTAGCAAAAAAATAAACTCTCTTTTTTTTATAAATAGTAATTTTCTTACCATTTACCATTACAGTTTTATCTATTACTTTCCTGTATCTTTTAAATATTACATTATATAGTTGATATTCATATACATAAGGTCCTACATATTTCCCGGTTTCGTCAAAAAGATGAATTCCTGTTGGAGGATGAGAAGGTAGTCTTTTAAATTTATATTGTCCATCATAAGGTGCAAAAAAACCTGAAAAAAACATAAAAATATAAAAACTTACTAAAAGCCAGAAAAAATAGATAGCAAGTTTATGTTTTTTAAATTTTTTAATCATAAGTGAAGAAGGAGTTTCAACTCTATCTTCTTCCTGATATTTTTCTATCTTTTTTTCTCTTTGATTTATTTCTTTTCTAATTTTTTCATAAAGTCTTTTTTTATTCTCTAATACTTTTTCTTTATCAAATTGTTTCATTTTTAAATCTCCTTAACTAATTCTAATTCTAGGATCTAGAATAGACAATAATATATCAGAAAACATAATACCTAATAATGTAAGTGAAGATGTTATAATAAAATAACCCATAACTAAATACATATCCTCTTTTAAAACAGCCTGATATAAAAAATAACCTATACCTGGAAATCCCATAACAATTTCAACCAGTGTTGAACCGGATATTAAGTTAACAAATATAAATCCAAAGTTTGAAACAAAAGGGTTAATAGCATTCCTGAAAGCATGTTTATAAATAATAGTATTCTTTCTTAAACCTTTTGCTCTGGCAGTAGTAATATATAATTTGTTAAGCTCTTCAAGCATCTGACTTCTCATAAATCTAACGAAGGATGCTATTCCACCCAATGAAGTTGCTAAAACAGGTAAAATCATATGGTGCATATAAGTTAAAAATTTTTGAAAAGAATTAAGTTGATCCCAATTATGTGGTATCAACCCCCCAACTGGAAATACTATTGGTCCAAGGACGTGATATCTTTGAGTTAAATAAGCTAAAAACATCAACATGAAAGCAAAAAAATAAGTTGGAGTGGATAAAAATATAAAAGAAATAAAAGAAATTGATCTATCCTGCCATTGAAATTGCTTGACTGCACAGACAACCCCAAGTGGGATAGCAAGGGCATAAACTAAAATAATAGATAATATATTAAGTATAAGAGTATTTTTTAAATTCATTTTAACTAATTTTAAAACTGGCATTTTATATTCAAAAGATGCTCCAAGGTCACCATGTAAAATAACCCCTTTTAACCATTGCCAGTATTTGGGTAAAAAAGATTTATCAAGTCCATATTGTTTTGCAAGTAAATCTACATATTCAGGTTTCATTTGAGGATTCATCCTCATTTCTGTAAGAATATCACCAGGTCGTAGTTCCATTAATCCTAAAGTCATAAATGATACAATTAACATAATAGGAATCATTGATAATATTCTTCTAATAATAAAATTTGCTAATGGATATCTAGTAACAAATTTGAAAAGGAAATTCATGAACTTTACTTTCATTGAACTAAAAAAGTTTTTCTTGTATCCTACTTCTTGTAGTGAAGACATAAATGCTCCTTTAATTTCTTAGATATTATTTATCATTTTAACATCAAAAAGTCAAAATTTTTTTTAAACCTATTTTTTTGTAAAAATTATTAAAGTGTAGTTTATTTTATTAGAATAGTAACTAAACTATCTAATATTATTCAGTTTATATTTGATTTAATGGTTAAAAGAATTTTATAAATAGTTTTATCTTACAATTTGTTAATATAACAACAAGCAAGCTTAGAAATTTAGTTTAAATATTTTTTTATATTTGTTATCTGCTTATAATATTTATCAAATAAAAATTTGACTCCTTCAATTCCACCACCTGCTGCATAAATTGCAAAAGGCCTTCCAATTAAAACATAATCAACACCTAATAAAAAAGCCTTTATAATATCTTCACCATTTCTAAATCCACCATCAATTCCAATCTTAATATTTTTATTAATTTTTTTTAAATATTTTATATCAATAGATTTTAATACTTCTATTGTACTTAAAAGGGAAGAATTTACTCTTCCTCCATGATTAGAAATTATGAATGATTCAAATCCATATTTGGTCAGTTTTACCATATCATAAAAATTCATTATCCCTTTTATTATTAGAGTTTTTTTTGAGTTTTTTTTCAAAATTAAAAGTTCTTCAAAAGAATATTTTTTTACAAAACTATCACTTTTATTCATAGTTGTTAAATTAAATGAATCAACATCTATAGCGATTGCATTTATTGGCTTATCATTAAAAAACTTGATTCTTTTTAACATTAAGTTTATTTCTCTAGGTTTTAAAGTAATAATTCCATTATACTGAACTTTACTCAGTATTTTATCCATATATAAATATTTATTTATTGAAGATCCATCCCCTAAAAAAGATAAAAATCCAGCTTCTATTGCACCTTTTAATAAAGATATATAGAATTCTTTTTCATCAAGTTTTCCACCTAAATTAGACTTAATACCAGTAATTGGAGCTATAAAAATAGGAAATTTTACCTTGTAACCAAAAATATCTGAATCAAACTTTTTAATAAGAAAATTATTAATAATTTTTTTTACTTTATTTTTTGTATAAAATATCTGTGGAATTTTATAGTTTCTTAAATCATAATAATTTTTAATAAAAACTTCATTTTCATTTTCCCCACCCATACCTGGAATTTGACCAATGCACCCTTTTCCATCACAAACTGAACATACCTTACAACTGCCATTTAAATTTATTCTTGCTTCCTTTAATAAATATTGTTCAAAATTATTCTCCAGTTTTAATTTTTCAAATTTAATTTTTTCAAAATCTGGTTCCTCTTTAGAAAAAGCATAAATAATATTTGAATAATATTTTGATGAAACAAAATCATTTCTTATATATTTTGAATGTATTTTATAAATTCTAAAATCATCATTTTTAATATGAAGATTTATATTCTCATTATCATAAATTTTTTTCAAAAAAATAAATTTTTCACTTTTAGTTTTAAGAAATTCTATATAATCAAATTTATTTGGATTTATTCCAATTGTTGATTTTAAATAATTTTCAATTATATCATATTCAAGATAATTATAAACAGGCTTATCAATAAAAAATCCACCTTCTAAACGTACATTAATATCTAACAGGTAAAAAATATCATCATTTTTAATTATTTTAATTTCAACTGGACAATTTTTTAAACCAATTTTTTCTATTATTATTTTGCCAATAGATATTAATTTCTTTACAAGAGATAAATTTATTTTGTTATTTCTATAAATTTCTATTGGATATTTGTTATCTTTATAAATAATATTCCATATTAAAATAGGTTGAATTTGATTTTTTCCAGATAGAAATACTATTTTATATACAGAACCTTTTAAATATTCCTGAGCTATAATTTCACCTGTTGGAGAATAATTTTTTGCATATAAAAATGCTTTTTTTAAATTATGTTCTTTATTTTTTTCTTTTACTATAACAATTCCAGTGGAACCACTATTTTCAGTAGGTTTTAATATAATGGGAAACAATAATTTTTTAGTTTTAATTTTATCCAGAAGATCTTCATAATACCATATTATATGTGATGGGATCAAATTTAAACCTGATTCTTTTATAATTTCTTTTTTTAAAACAAAATAATTATACAATTTAAATTTATTAGATAATATATCAGATACTTCAAAATTAAATGAATTTATTTGTAATAAAGACGAAAGAGCTGCAATTGCACTATTTGCATCGGTATCTACAGAAGTTACACCTACAAATTTAAAACTCTCTTTTTTCTGTTTAAAAAACCTTACAAGAGAATCCACATCTTTTATGCTAAGATTAACTGGATAATCTGCATATTCCAACCCAGGGGCATTTATATCAATATCTACTATAAAGAGATAATAGTTCTTTTTTTTTAATTCCTTAATAAATGGTAAATCATAAGTTGATCCCCCTAAAATTATTAAAGCTTTTTGTTTTCCATTTTTCATTTTAAAACCTTAAACTTATATAATATTTATTTCTTTTATTATTCACATATTTTTTTTCTTTTCCCTTTTAAATATTATCTAAATCCTTTTTTAATAATACTAGAATTATATTTTTTATTAATTTCATTAATTTTTTTTAGCAAAATTTCTTCTTTATTATTTTTATTAAATAAAATATCCTCTGTCTTAACTATATCAAAAAACTTTACTCCAATTAATCTAATTTTTTCTTTTTTTAATTTCATTTCACACAGTTTTTTAAACAGTTTTACTACTTCATCTTCAAAATCAAAGACATTTATAGAATATTGGCTAAAACTCTTCTGTTTTTGATAAGTTTTAAAATTAGAATCCCTTACTTTTACTCCTATCCCTTTAGCTTTTAAATCTTTATCTGTTAATCTTAAAGATAGTTCCCATACCATTTGTCTAATATATTCAATTAATGTTTCGTTAATTTCAATATCATGATCAAAAGTTGATTCTGTTGATATAGAGTGAGATTTTGATTCATTTTTTAAATTATTTTCCTTAAGAAATGTTTTAAAATAAAGTGATTCAACCCAATTTCCAAATTTTTCTTTTAAAAATCCAATATCTTTAGAATAAAAATCTCGCATTTTATAAATTCCATATTTATTTAATTTTTCTATAGTTTTCTTTCCAATACCAGGAATTTTTTTTATATCAAGACTCTCTATAAATTCTTCAACATTTTCTTTACTTATAAAAACAAATCCATCAGGTTTTTTTAGATCTGACGCAATCTTTGCAAGCATCTTACATGGAGCAATTCCAATTGAACATGTTAAATCAAACTTTCTTTTAATATCTTCTTTTATCATCTTTCCAATTGTGGTATAATCCTTATAATAAGGAACCATACCTGTAATATCGATATAAGCCTCATCAATACTAACCTGAAAAACTTCAGGAGAAAATTTTCCCAATAGTGAGAATATCTGTTTTGAAATTTGTGAATAATATCTTATTCTTGGTTTTATAAAAATTGCTTCAGGACAAAGGGATTTTGCAATTGAAGAAGGCATAGCTGAATGAATCCCATATCTTCTAGCTTCATATGAACAGGTAGAAACCACCCCCCTTGAAGACGGTGAAGAACCAACACATATTGGTTTATTTCTATAGTTAGGATTATCTCTTTGTTCAATTGATGCAAAAAATGCATCCATATCTATATGTAAAATATACTTTATTTTCTTCATAATAATTTGATTTTTTTTAGATTTATTATAAATTTCTAATTGCTGTATTAATAATATAATTTTGAGGTAAAATGTCAATTTTAGAAAAAATATTATCGTTATTTTCATTTTCTTCTGATCCAAAAACTATACAACTTAAAAAAATATCAAAAGAAATACTTTTAGAAAATCCAAAATATTTTAATCCTAAAAAAAAGATTTTTTATAAAAATTTTGGAAAAGATATTTATTATTTATATAAAATTCTTGTAAAATTTCAAAAACCATTAGTACTTTTATTTACAAATAATAAAACAAAAACAATTACACTTAAATTATTTTTACATCATCTTATTGATAAAGAAATTGTTGTTTACTTAAATTTGCTTGAAGATGATAATATAAACAAAATAGCTCAAAAATATGGTATTGATAAGACTTATAAATATTATCAAAAAATAGAAAATATTCTTTCTACAAAATTAAATAATGAGGTAAATCATCAAATTAACTCTATTTTTAACTTTTTGAAAGATCTTTATGAAATAACCAATTTTAATTGGGGTTCTCTAATAAATAAATTTTATCCTAATTTCACTCCAGGTATTAATAAAAAACAAAATGATATATTTGTAGATGTAAAAGTAACAGATTCTTTTATAGTTATTTTAGAAGACCTTGTTTTTATATTAAAAAATTTTAATTTTAATATTGAATACACAAAATATCTTCAATTATATCTTCAAAAATACTATAAAACAAAAAAAATAGATTTCAGTTTACTTGAATTTAAAAAAAATATAAAAACTCTTCAAAAATTATTTAATATTAATTTCTCCCCTTTTAAGTTAGAAAAATACCTAAAATATTTAAAAAAAGATCCTGATTATAAAGTTAATCTTATAAATAATCCAGATAATAATTACCTATTTAATTATTTTCATCAAAAAATCAATTCAGCAAAAATGAAATTAAATAACCTGATTATAGAAAAAAAACAAAATAGCACTAAAAAATTAGTTACTGAATTATTTGAAGAACATGAACTTTTAAAATCATCTTATTATAATAAAGCTGTATCGGATAAATTACAAATGGTTGATCTACCTAAATTAAAATACACTTATCAATTTTCTATAACTAAATCATTTGTTATTCTATATTATGAAGCTAAATTTAAAAATGTTCTTTCTTCTTTAATTTTTAAAACTGAATTTAATGATATGGAATTAAACGAATCACTTAATAATACATTACATGATTGTAATGAACTTTTATTCAGAATTAATAATTTTGAAGAAAAACTAGTGTTTTTAGAAAAATTATTTAACATAATTATGAAAAACCCAAATTCAATAAAAGCATCTAAATCATTAAAAGCAAATTATGCTAATGAAATAATTAAAATCAATGATAAAGCTCGTAATACCATTATTTCAATATACAATTCTTTAAAGTTTCTTTATAATACTTTATTAATCATTTATGAAGATATCAAAAACAAAAATAACTCAAGAATTAGAAATATAATTAATGGTCTTGATCAATTATATTTTAATAACATATCATCTTTTGAAAAAAAATTAAAAATTTATATTGATGTTATTGAAAATTTAATGGAAATAAAACAATAATAATTTAAAATTTTAACTTTCTTAAAATGCAAAAATCATCTATTTGATAAATCAAATACAATTTTTTTTAAAACATAATATTATTTTTTTAAAATATTTTTCAACATTTCAAGGTCTTTAGCTTCAATTTTATTTTCATGTTTACTTTTATCATATTCGATTAGATTTTCAGGTATTTCATCCAGAAATCTTGAAGGGAACACTTCATATTTTTTACCATACTTTTCTCTATTTTCACAAAATGAAAGATATAATTTTTCCTTTGCTCTGGTCATTCCTACATAAAATAATCTTCTTTCTTCTTCAATTTGATGTTCAACTAATGCTCTTGATGAAGGAATAATACCTTCTTCAACACCAATAATAATAACAATCTTAAATTCCAATCCTTTTGCAGTATGAATTGTTAATAAATTAACTGAATTTTTTTCCTCATCATCCTGATCCATACCTTGCTTTAAATATATTAGCTTTTCTATAAATTCATAGAAATTTTTATTAGGTTCTCTTTTTTTAAATCCATAAATTGAATTTATAAATGATTCTACATTATCCCATTTTTTTTCAAAGTTATTGGCTTCTGTATGTTTTTGTAAATATTCTTTATAATTAATTTCTCTGATAAATTCATTTATTTTATCAGGAAAATTTTTACTTTTTGTAATATTATCTCTATAATTATTTATAATTTTATATAATTCTGACAGTTTAATTATCTCTTTAGAGCTAAATGGTTCAAACTTATCTTTTGTTTCAAAAGCTAATTTTAATATATCAATTATAGTTAACCCTGTTTTTTTTGAAAATTCGTTAATTTTTCTAACTAAATTTATTCCTATCCCTCTTGTAGGAGTGTTTATAATTCTTAAAAGAGAAATATCATCTTTTGGATTAAAAAATACCATCAAATAAGAAATAATATCTTTAATCTCTTCTCTATCATAAAAATTATATCCCCCTTTAATATTATAAGGTACCCCTTTAAATCTAAATATCTCCTCAATATTTCTTGATAAAAAATTATTTCTATACAAAACTGCAATATCTTTATATTTAACTCCATTTTTGAATAAATTATCCATTACTGTATCATAAACAAATTTTGCTTCATCATCAGGATTATTTGAAGAATTGATAATGATGTTTTCTTTTCTTAGATTAACTGCTCTCATTATTTTAGATTTTCTATATTTATTATTCTGAATTAAATATGCAGCAGCATTAATGATTGTTTGAGTTGATCTATAATTTTTATCTAAAATTACAGTTTTACAACCAGGGAAATCATTTTCAAATCTTAATATATTTTCAATTGTTGCTCCTCTAAATGAATATATCCCCTGATCATCATCTCCACAAGCTGTAATAAATTTATATTTAGAACTCAAAATCTTAACTATCTTATATTGCAAAATATTGGTATCCTGATATTCATCAACAAGAATATATTTGTATTTTTCCTGATATTTTTCTTTAATACTCTCTATCTCTAGAAGTTTTAAAAAATTAATTAAAATATCATCAAAATCCATAGCATTGTGGGATATAAGAAATTCCTGATATTTTTTGTATATACTTTTTATTATATCACCATCAATTTTTCTTTGAAACAAAGAATTTTTATATAACGAAAACATTTTATATAAAAGTTTAGGATTATACTCTTTATTTGATAAATTAAGATCTTTTAATACTTTGTTTATTGCACTTATTGAATCGTATTCATCATATATAGAAAAATTCTGTTTGTAATCTGTATTTTCACTTTCAATTCTTAGTATCTTTGCTGCAAATGAATGAAATGTTCCTGTGAATACATATCTTGCACTGCTGCCAAGGAATTTTTCAAGTCTTTCTTTCATTTCTCTGGCTGCTTTGTTAGTAAAAGTTAGTGCTAAAATATTTGAGGGTTTAACTTTTTTTTCACTTATTAGATAAAATATTTTACCAGTAATAACTCTTGTTTTTCCAGAACCAGCAGCAGCCAGAATTAGAAGTGGCCCTTCATTATATAATACTGCCTCTTTTTGTTTATCATTTAAACTTTCAATTATTTCCAAAACATAACCTCAAGAATTATTTGTCTAAATAAGGTAATGATTTTAATGATTTTTTCAACAATAATATTTATAAATATAGATATAAGGTATAAATAATAAATGTTAGGAAATTATTTTTTTTAATAGAAAAGTATTATTTTTTTTAAGTTTCATAAAAATTATTGAAAAATATTAATTCTTTGAATAGATACTAAAATAATCTATTCTAACAAATTAATAAAAAATTTGTAAATTAATAAAAGAAGAATAAAAATATGAGTAAATTTTTTAAAAGGTAAATAAAAAAAAGTAATTTAAAACTCTATTTTTAGTTCAGAAGTATTATTTATAATTTCAATATCCTTTTTACTAAAATCTAATGTTGAATATTCCTGAACCATAATGTTTGGTAAGAAAACTGTAATTCTATAAATTTTCTTATTTTTTAAAACAACATGCATAAAACTATAAGGAGCTTTGTGATCAACCTTTATAAAAAAGATCTTATTAATATATTTTTGTGGCACATATAAAGTTTTTACATATCCTGTATATGAAAAATAATATACTTTAGCTCCATATCTTGAAAGTTGACAATATTTTATCCTGAAAATATAATTTTCCCATACATCCTGGTTACCAGTTTCTTGTGCAAAAACAGGAATTATAAAGGCTAATAGTAGTATAAAAATCAAAATCCTTTTCATAAATATTCTCTCCATATTTTTTTTATTCTTTTCTTTAATATAATTTTCGTTTTTTTATTTGTCAATATTGATTTTTTTTTATTTTATTTTATTAAATTAAGTACATGAATAAAAATAGTTCAAATAAAAATAGTTCAATAGATAAATATGATAAACTTTTATTAATCCGAAAAGGTAATGAACTTTTCAATAAGGGAAATATTAAATTAGCAGCAAAAATTTTTTTAACAACTGGTTATAAAGATGGTTTAATAAGAATTGGCGACTACTATTTATTTGAAAAAAGAGATGTTGCAAAAGCTTTAAAGTACTATAAACTTTCAGGGTATAAAAAAAGAGAAGAATTACTTGCTGAAAATATTGCTAATTTATTAAAAGTTTGGTTAAAGGAAAAATAATGAATCAATTAAAATTTAATGAATTTACAGAATATATTGAAAAACTAATAAAGTCAAAAAGTTTTGGTGAAGCAATTGAACAAACTATAAAATTTTTTATTGATGACAAAGACAATCCTCAATTTTATGTTACAATGGGAAAAATTTATGAAAATTTTGATATAAAAAATGCTATAGATTATTATCAGGAAGGTTTAGCAAAACATCCAGATAATATCTATCTTTTGATAAATTTAGGATTTCTTTACTATAATAATAAAAAATATAGTGAAGCTTTAAATTATCTTCTAAATGCATTATTGGATGATATTACAAACATAAAAATATTAACTGCTGTTGGAAATATTTATAAACATTTTAACAAATTTAATAAAGCTTTAAAATATTATAAAGTTGCATATGCACTTGATAATACCAATATATTTGCATTAATGGGTTTAGCTGATTCTTATAGAGGTTTACTTAATTATTCAAAATCTTTAGAATATTGGTTAATTCTTAACCAACTGCAACCTAATAATAAAATTTTTTATACAAGAATAGGAGATAGTTATAGAAATTTAAATCAATTTGAAAAAGCTTTAGAATATTATGATAAGGCTCTAGAAATTGATTATGATTTTTTTGCTTATATTGGAAAAGCAAAGATTTTACGAGAATTACAAAATTATGAAGAAATATTTAAAATTAATGATCTTTTAAAAGAAAAAGAAAAGAACAATAGCCGCTATTTTTATGAATTTACCAAAATATTTCTTTCAATTAATGAAAATGACTATGCAAAAAATCTTTTTGAAGAAGCTAAAGAAAAGTTTAAAAACAACAAACATATAATGCAACTTGAACAATATTTTAAATAAATATTAATAATAGTTTTTTCCTTTTGCACCTTTAAAATATTTAAAATTATATTTATAAAGATCATCATTTTTTTCAAAATTCTTTATAAAATCCTGTAAAATTAATAAATAAAAAAACGATGCAAAAAGAATATAAATTAGTACATATAAATTTTTATTTTTAAAAGTTTTATATTTCGGGTAATTTACTTTATTATAAAAATAAACAAATTTTTCATTTTCTTTTTTCTTTAACAAAAAAATTCTTAAATTTTCAACATCTTTTTTATTTTGTAATTGGTTAATTATTCTTTCATAAGATTTCTTTTTTTCTTCATAAAACTGCAATTTTTCTTTCAAATAATTTTTTTGTTCGAGCAATGATAGATAACTATAAAAACTAATTGAAGAAAAAACAATTATAACAAAAAGTATAAATAAAAGAATTACATTTATTGATTTGTTTAAGAAATTCATCAATTTTTTTATCGGAGAATTAAATTATGACTGTAGTATCATTTTTTATCTTACATTATATTTTTTGGGATTTTATTTCGTTTTTATATTTAGGTTTAACTATAAACTTAAAGCATTTTGCTATTTTTCTAAGCAAATTAAATTTTATTTTTTAATGCATTTATAAATTCTTCTATTTTAGTTTTATATTCTCCTGATTTGTATTCTTTTGAATTAATTTCAACTTTTTCAAGTGGTAATTTTGTTAGCTCCTGCATCTGTACAAATATTTTTCCACCATTATCCATACATGTTGTAAAAAAAGCAACGTTTTTAATTTTTTTTCCATAATATGTTAAATAAGTTCTTACAGGTGAAGATAAACTACCAGCCCATGTAGGGGACCCTATAACAACTAAATTATAATTTTCTGGATCATTCTTTATTTTATTAATCTTTACTAACTTTTTTGTCATAGCTTCATAACCTGATATTAAAAAACCAAATATACCTTTTCTTTTTTTATTATCACTGATAATTTCAACATCACAATTAAGATTTTGAGAAATTTTTAAAGCAATATTTTTTGTTATCCCTGATCTTGAGTAACATACTACAAGAGCCTTCATAAATACTCCTATAAAAATCAATATTAAATATCAAAAAATCTGCTAATTTATATAAACGAGGTAAAACCTCAAATCATTGCTTTCAGGCAACGGAATAATCTTTATTTAACAATATATCATTTGATTTTACTGGATCATATTCACAACCATTTTTTAATAATGTCCATACCAATTTACTTAACTTTCTTGAAGTTGCTATTATTGCTTTTCCACTTCCTTTTATTTTTTTCATATTTCTATAAGATTTCATATATCTATTTTCTCTTTCTCTTTTTACCCTTATCATACCCATTGTCATCTGTACAAATGCTGTTCTCAATTCTTGTGAACCTCTTTTAGTTATATTCCCATATCTTTCTTTGTCTGCTGAATTTTGTACCCATGGTACCAATCCACAATAAGAAGAAAGCTTTTTATATGAACTAAATTTATTTATGTCATCTATGTAAGCCCTTAAAGTAATTGAAGTTATCAATCCACATCCTGGTATTGTCCTTAGTATTCTTACTGCTTCATCTTTTTCTGTCATCTTTGAAAGCTCTTTCTCTATTTCTGATATTAAACTTTCTATACTATTTATTGTTTTTATTATCCCTGATACTATACTTTTTTTTATTGGGTCCGATATTTGTTCTATAATTTTTACCCTTCCTGTTTTTGTGTTAAGCTGTCCATTCTTTGTTCCTATACCCATTTCTAACATTATTCCATGTATTTGATTCTTTAAACTTACATTGGTCTTTTTTAATACTGACCTATGCTTTAATAAATCTCTTAAATTTTTACTATCTTCTTTACATAAATTTACTTCTGGTATCATATCTTTTGATAAAAATTCTGCTAATGTCCTTGCATCATGTTTATCTGTTTTGTTTATTGATTCATTTATTACTTTAAACTTTAAGGTATTTACTACATGTACTTTAAATCCATAATTTTCCATTTCTCTTTTGAAATATCTTGTATTTCCCGTAGATTCTACTGCTATTTCTATTTCTTCTGGTTCGGATAATTTCTTTAACAATCTTACAAATTCCATATATCCTTCTTTTTTTGTAGAAAATTTCCAATTAATATCTGCAATCCTTTGTTCTAAATTTTTTATACATACTGTCATTTGATGCTTGTGTAAATCAACTCCAACTGATAGTTTCATCTGCCTCCTCCAATTATTTTTTTTTAATTGAAAGCAGATTCTTTACGATATTTATTACAGAGAATAATCCATTCTCCTATTCAATCTGGATTGTTAAAATCCGATTATTATGTTGATTCGGCTGTAGGCTCTTCATTCTCCTAAACGGTCTTTTTGACCAAATTAAATGTCGAACCTAAGCCTATCTGCTTTCAGGTTTATTTTCGTTGCCTGAAAGCAGTTTCTTTATCCCCTGCTATTGATTTTTATCACATCTCCTATTTTTTAATAGAATCTTATATAAATAATATTTTTTATAAATAATATAATATTGAAATATTTTAGCAATAAAATATAAATTTAAATTTAAAAATATTTGGTTTATCTATAATTAATGTCAATATTTTCATCAAGCAACGAAATTATTTATAATTCTGGAATTATAAATAATTTACACACTATTATTGATATAATCAATGATTTAATTCTATTTAAATTAAAAACAATTAGTAATTAGTAAAATTATTAAACAAGTATCGTTATATTCAAAAATTAAATATAACGGTTTTTAAAAGATTAAATATAGTAATTTTTAAATAAATTCAACATAGAAATTTTTTAAGAAATAAGCAAGAGTTGAATTGTTTATATACAAAAAAACTTCCAGGTTAATTTCCTGGAAGTTTAGATTAGCGGCGAAGGGACTTGAACCCCTGACAAACCGGATATGAGCCGGTTGCTCTACCATCTGAGCTACGCCGCCATTGCTTTTAGATAATTACCAAATTTATTTATTTTTGTCAAGTTAAAATATAAAACTTTTTTGTATTTAATTATTATCTATTCTTTGTTTTAATACTTCTAAAACCTGCTAATTCACTTTAATATTAATTTAAAATTATTTAAAGATATAATCCATTATTTACAATATAATAATAAACATTTTCTTTTAAATATATCTTAAAATATTTTCTTTTGTGTATTAAATTTCTAATTTTCGTTGAAGAGATATCATAATAGGAATTCAAAAGGAAATAATCATATTTTTTATCACAACCAACTATTTCCTTTTTAACTACATTTGAATTTAAATTATTATAATTGTTATAAAAAGATTTTTTATAATTATAATCAAATATATCTATTTCATTTCTTGAAACACAAATTAAATTACAATTCTCTAGAATATATTCATAATTTTTCCATTGTGTAAATCGGTTTATCCAATCCTGTCCTATTATTAAAAACAAATCTTCTTTTTTTAATTTAAATCTTTCTTTAAAATATTTAATGGTTTTAAATGTATAAGATATTCCATTTTGTTTAATTTCAAAATCTGAAATTTTAAAAAAAGGGATATCAGATATGGACATTTTAACCATATTAAATCTATGATATGTTGAATCAGAAAGATGCTTCTTATTAATAGTTTTTTTTGATGGAACAAAATATATTAGATCTAGTTTAAATTCATAATAAACATCCAGGGCAATATATAAATGCCCCATATGTGGAGGATTAAAACTCCCAGGAAAAATAGCTATTTTCATTTATTATTTCCAGAAAAATAATTTAAAACATAAATTGTTTTAACTCAACATATTCAAAAAAATTGAATTAAAATAATCAAATTATTTTAATTAATGACTTTCCTGAAAAAAGGTATATAAAACTTTTAAAAATTCAATAAAAATATTTTCCAAACATTTTTTATAATTTTTCAAAAAGTTATCTTTATAATACAACAATTTAATTTTTTTTATTAAAATTTTTTGTTAAAAACTATAATAAACTATAATAATATGTACTATTTCTCAAAATACTTATTATACAACATTTTATAATAATTCTCATTTTTCAAAAGCTCTTCATGTTTACCTTCTTCAATTATTTCACCATTTTTCAACACAAATATGTTATCAAGAAAAGATGTTATGGATAACCTGTGTGTTATAAATATAAAAGTTGAATTTTTAAAATCATTACTATTTATAATATTTTTTATCAATCTTTTTTCAGTTTCTTGATCCATTTCTGAAAATGCTTCATCA
Organism: Exilispira thermophila; assembly: GCF_055389015.1. Lineage (NCBI taxonomy): Bacteria > Pseudomonadati > Spirochaetota > Spirochaetia > Spirochaetales > Exilispira > Exilispira thermophila. The sequence continues at coordinate 968,453 of NZ_AP042476.1, forward strand.
AATACATAGATTGGTTTTTCATATAATAATTCTCTAAAAATGCATATTTTTTGTTTCTCTCCACCTGATAAAATTGAACCATTGTTTTTTAAAAATGTATCCTCTGAAATATTGTTTTTACTTAATAATTTATCTATTTCAAGTAATTTGAATAAAAGTTCATATCTTTTTTTATCATACTCATCCATAAAAAAAGTTAAATTTTCTTTTAATGTTGAAGTAAATATATATTTTTGTTGAGTTAAAATGTTTACATTTGAAATAATATAATTTTTATCAATATTTTTTAAATCAATATCAAATAATTTTATTAAACCTTTATAATTTTTATACATACCTGAAAGTAATCTTATAATTGTTGATTTACCTGAACCAATTTCTCCAACTATTCCTATCCTCTGTTCATGATAAATTTTAAAATTATATGAAAATTTAATTTTAGAAGGATTATTATAACTAAATTCTACATTTTCAAAAGATATAATTTTATCCCCTTTTTTCAATTGTTTTATTATGTCCTCTTTTAATATGATTTTTGTTTCTTTAACATTTTTTTCTTTTAATTTATATTTTATATTTCCTTCTTCAATATCAATCTCTTTTGCAAGAATATCATTTATTCTTTTAAAAGCACAATTATTTATAATAAATTGTTCTCTTAATTGTAAAATTTCAGAAACAGGTTGAATAAGACCTGAAACTATAAAAATTAGTGCAAAGAAATCACCAAAAGTTATTTTTCCATTAATAAAAAAATATCCAGAAAAAATAAAAACAAATATCAATAAGATATAATAAATAGTATATTTTAAAGAATTGCTTAATTGATTGATTTTATAATAATTTACAATATTTTTATTTTCTTCTTTAAAAACTTTTTTTAAATAGTTTTTAATACCATATTTTATTTTTTTTGGTTTATATTGCAAATAATTTATTGAATTAATAAAATCGAATTGTAAAGAATTTGATTTTTCTTTATAATCAAATGCAGTATTTTCTCTCTTACGAATTTCTTTATACAGAAATGTAGTTTTTAAATATAAAGATATAAAAACTATAGGAATCAATACTAAAAAAAGATAATTAATTTTTATAATTAAAATTGTATAAATTATAATATTCAAAAAATAATATGGAATATTATAAAATAATAATGGGATATCTTGTCTTATTTTATAAATATCTAAAAAAAGGGTATTAAAATAATAAACACTTTCTATTTTTTTTATTTTATCAATATTAAGATTTAATATTTTTCCAGTAATAAAAAGTCTTTTGTTCTGATATATATCTCTTGCTTCTTTTGTTATTAAAATATTTCCATAATAATTTAAAACTAAGTTAAAAGCATATAAAAAAATTATAGTAATAATATATGGAAAATAAGAGTTTATATTTTTGTTAATAGATAAAATGTTAGCAGCTAATTTATAAAAATATGGAACAACACTTATACAGATTGATGATAAAATAAATATAAAAGAACATAAAATTAGATTTCTATTTTTAAATAGCTCTTTTCTATTATAGATTTTCATAAAAATCCCTTAAAAAATTAATTATTTAAATATTTTTAATTATTTTAAAATAAATAGAATTATTTATTATTCATTATATTATTATAAATGCAATTTACCATATAATTTTACTAGTAACCTAATATTCTATAATAAAAATTACTTCTTTATAATAAAGTTTTCTTTTATCATATTAAAATTACATCTAAAATAGTTCCAGACATTTTTATAATTTTTCAAAAAATTATCTTTATAATACAACAATTTAATTTTTTTATTAAAATTTTTTGTTAAAAATTATAATAAACTATAATAATATGTACTATTTCTCAAAATATTTATTATACAATGTTTTATAGTAATTATCATTTTTCAAAAGATCTTCATGTTTCCCTTGTTCAATTATTTCACCATTCCTCAACACAAATATGTTATCAAGAAAAGATGTTATGGATAACCTATGTGTTATAAATATAAAAGTTGAATTTTTAAAATCACTATTATTTATAATATTTTTTATTAACCTTTTTTCTGTTTCCTGATCCATTTCTGAAAATGCTTCATCAAATATGTAGATTGGTTTTTCATATAATAATTCTCTGAAAATACATATTTTTTGTTTCTCTCCTCCTGATAAAATTGAACCATTGTTTTTTAAAAATGTATCTTCTGAAATATTGTTTTTACTTAATAATTTATCTATTTCAAGTAATTTGAATAAAAGTTCATATCTTTTTTTATCATACTCATCCATAAAAAAAGTTAAATTTTCTTTTAATGTTGAAGTAAATATATATTTTTGTTGAGTTAAAATGTTTACATTTGAAATAATATAATTTTTATCAATATTTTTTAAATCAATATCAAATAATTTTATTAAACCTTTATAATTTTTATACATACCTGAAAGTAATCTTATAATTGTTGATTTACCTGAACCAATTTCTCCAACTATTCCTATCCTCTGTTCATGATAAATTTTAAAATTATATGAAAATTTAATTTTAGAAGGATTATTATAACTAAATTCTACATTTTCAAAAGATATAATTTTATCCCCTTTTTTCAATTGTTTTATTATGTCCTCTTTTAATATGATTTTTGTTTCTTTAACATTTTTTTCTTTTAATTTATATTTTATATTTCCTTCTTCAATATCAATCTCTTTTGCAAGAATATCATTTATTCTTTTAAAAGCACAATTATTTATAATAAATTGTTCTCTTAATTGTAGAATTTTAGAAACAGGTTGAATTAGTCCTGAAACTATAAAAATTAGTGCAAAGAAATCACCAAAAGTTATTTTTCCATTAATAAAAAAATATCCAGAAAAAATAAAAACAAATATCAATAAGATATAATAAATAGTATATTTTAAAGAATTGCTTAATTCATTGAGTTTATGAAATGACAAAGTACTTTCATTTTCTTCTTTAAAAAATTTTTTTAAATAGTTTTTAATACCATATTTTATTTTTTTTGGTTTATATTGCAAATAATTTATTGAATTTATAAAATCGTATAATAAAGATTTTGATTTTTTGTAACTCTCAAAAGCAGAATAATCTCTTTTTTTGAGTTCTTTATATAGAAATGTAGTTTTTAAATATAAAGAGATAAAAACTATAGGGAGTAATATAAGAAAAATAAAGTTAATTTTTATTATTAAAATTGTATAAATAGCAATATTTAATAAATAGTAAGGTATATTATAAAATATTAATGGAATATCAAATCTTATTTTAAACAAATCATCGAAAAGGGAATTAAAATAATAAACACTTTCAATTTTTTTTATTTTATCAATATTAAGATTTAATATTTTTCTAACAATAAATAATCTTTTCTTCTGGTATATCTCTCTTGATTCTTTTATTAATAATATATATCCATAATGATTTAAAATAATATTAAAAATATATAAAAAAATTATTGCAATAATATATGGAAAATAAGAGTTTATATTTTTATTAATAGATAAAATGTTAGCAGCTAATTTATAAAAATATGGAACAACACTTATACAGATTGATGATAAAATAAATATAAAAGAACATAAAATTAGATTTCTATTTTTAAATAGCTCTTTTCTATTATAGATTTTCATAAAGCTCTCTTGCAAAATTAATAATTTTATTATTTATATTATCTTTAATAACTTCACAATACATTGGTTCATTTTTTATATTATTATAATTATAGAAGTAAGGACATCCACCTCTACATAATAAAAAATATTTACAATTATAACATTTATCATTCCCTCTAAAAATATCAAAATTATTAAAAATTTTTGATTTAGAATTAATATAAAATAAATTGTAATTATTATCCATATTTAACAAATTTCCTATTTTATATTCTTCTTTACCTATTTCTTCATAGCATTTATATAGATTACCTTTAGAATCAATTAAAAAAGAATTAAATAATTCAGCAGAGCAATAACATGAATAAATAAAATTTAAATCATTTGATATATTAATATTTAATAATTTAGAATATTTTTTTTTCATTTTATATTCAAAGTTATAATAATTATTAAGTTGAAAATAATAATCTTTATTATTGGATTTGCATGACTTTGTAACTGGAGCAAAACTAATAATAAATTTATCTTTAATATTTTCAATTTTTAATAAATCATCTATAAGTTCATCTATATCATTCATATTATTTTCATCTATATTTATTCTTATAGTTATTTTTCCATTATAATTCTTTGCTAATAATTTTAAATTCCTCATTATCTCATCATACGTTCCTTTTCCATTTTTTAACACTCGTCTTGAATCATGATATTTTTTATTTCCATCAATAGTTATTTGAATTGATTTAATTTTTAATTTATTAAAATATTCTATTATAGAATTATCAATTAAATATCCATTAGTAATAATACTTGCAGAATATTCAATATTATTGTTATCACATAAATTTATTAATGATTTGCTTAATTCAACTATATAATTAATTTTTAATAAAGGTTCTCCTCCATACCAGGTTATAGATAAATTTTTATTACAATATTTTGATAAGATAAGAAATTTTATAAAATTTAAAATTTTTTCTTTTAATATTTTAGTAGATATACTACTTTTTTTATTAATATCTTTTTGATAACAATAATAGCAATTAAAATTACATTCTTCTGTTAAAGATATGACTATACTTGAACTTTTTAAATCAAATTTATTATAATTATAAAAAATATTCAACATTTTCTTTTCATTAATTTCATCTTTAATAATAAATTCTTGATCTATTAAAATTTTTTTTTCTTGTTCAGATAATGTATCAATTTTTTTTATATCATTATATTGAAACATTTCAATAATATTTTTTTTAGAAATTTTTAAAATTGAAAAATTAAATGAATTAAATAAATAAAAATTATTTTCTTTATCATTTACTAATATTGTATATTTATTTATTTTCATAAAATACTCCTCGTATAATATATTAAAAATAAAGAGGGAATAAATCCCTCTTTATTAATAGACACCTTAAAGTTTAGTGCATCATACCACAATAAATGTCGCAATGATCTGGATCTAATAAAATACTATTAACTCCAAACTCTTTAAGGCTAATTTTCTTTTTTTGTAATAAAATCATACTTCCCTCCTATAAAAATCAATATTAAATATCAAAAAATCTGCTAATTTATATAAACGAGGTAAAACCTCAAATCATTGCTTTCAGGCAACGGAATAATCTTTATTTAACAATATATCATTTGATTTTACTGGATCATATTCACAACCATTTTTTAATAATGTCCATACCAATTTACTTAACTTTCTTGAAGTTGCTATTATTGCTTTTCCACTTCCTTTTATTTTTTTCATATTTCTATAAGATTTCATATATCTATTTTCTCTTTCTCTTTTTACCCTTATCATACCCATTGTCATCTGTACAAATGCTGTTCTCAATTCTTGTGAACCTCTTTTAGTTATATTCCCATATCTTTCTTTGTCTGCTGAATTTTGTACCCATGGTACCAATCCACAATAAGAAGAAAGCTTTTTATATGAACTAAATTTATTTATGTCATCTATGTAAGCCCTTAAAGTAATTGAAGTTATCAATCCACATCCTGGTATTGTCCTTAGTATTCTTACTGCTTCATCTTTTTCTGTCATCTTTGAAAGCTCTTTCTCTATTTCTGATATTAAACTTTCTATACTATTTATTGTTTTTATTATCCCTGATACTATACTTTTTTTTATTGGGTCCGATATTTGTTCTATAATTTTTACCCTTCCTGTTTTTGTGTTAAGCTGTCCATTCTTTGTTTCTATACCCATTTCTAACATTATTCCATGTATTTGATTCTTTAAACTTACATTGGTCTTTTTTAATACTGACCTATGCTTTAATAAATCTCTTAAATTTTTACTATCTTCTTTACATAAATTTACTTCTGGTATCATATCTTTTGATAAAAATTCTGCTAATGTCCTTGCATCATGTTTATCTGTTTTGTTTATTGATTCATTTATTACTTTAAACTTTAAGGTATTTACTACATGTACTTTAAATCCATAATTTTCCATTTCTCTTTTGAAATATCTTGTATTTCCTGTAGATTCTACTGCTATTTCAATTTCTTCTGGTTGGGATAATTTCTTTAACAATCTTACAAATTCCATATATCCTTCTTTTTTTGTAGAAAATTTCCAATTAATATCTGCAATCCTTTGTTCTAAATTTTTTATACATACCGTCATTTGATGCTTGTGTAAATCAACTCCAACTGATAGTTTCATCTGCCTCCTCCAATTATTTTTTTTTAATTGAAAGCAGATTCTTTACGATATTTATTACAGAGAATAATCCATTCTCCTATTCAATCTGGATTGTTAAAATCCGATTATTATGTTGATTCGGCTGTAGGCTCTTCATTCTCCTAAACGGTCTTTTTGACCAAATTAAATGTCGAACCTAAGCCTATCTGCTTTCAGGTTTATTTTCGTTGCCTGAAAGCAGTTTCTTTATCCCCTGCTATTGATTTTTATCACATCTCCTAAATAATTATTTTTTTAAACAAAACTGCAGTTTTGTTTAAGTAACCTCATTTGAAATCATTGGACAAAAAAAAAAAATGTCAAGATTTTTTTAGTACATTAAAATTTTTTTTAATTTTTCAAAAATGTTATAATTTTTAAGAAACTAATTAAAAAAAAAGTGAAAATGTTTTGGGATATTCTTTCTAATTTTAAAGATGAAAATTTTTAAAAAAATGGTTAAATGATTATCCATTTTTCTTTAATTCAAATCTTTTAATTTGCTGGATAATGCTTCTAATAGTTCTTTTAATCCTTCTTTACTAAAGGAGGATACTGTATATACTTTATTTTTAATATGATTTTCAAGCTTTTTAATATTATTTTCAATATTTTCCCTTACTTCTGTAATATCAATTTTGGAAATTGCAACAACCTGTTTTTTTTCTAAAAGATTTTTACTATAATTACTCAACTCATTCATTAATGTATCATATTGCTTAATATAATCAAACTCCTCTCCATTTAAAAATATAAACAACAAATTGGTTCTTTCAATATGTTTTAAAAATCTAATTCCTAATCCTTTACCAGAAGACGCACCTTCAATAATACCAGGGATATCTGCTATTATATAGTATTTTATACCATCATAACTAAAAGTTCCCAGATTTGGATTTAAAGTGGTAAATGGATATGGTGCTATTTTCGCATTTGCATTTGTAGTTGCTTTTAAAAAAGTAGATTTTCCACTGTTTGGAAACCCAACAATACCTATGTCCGCAATTATTTTAAGTTTAAGAATATATTCCTTTTCTTCACCTTCCTGTCCATTAGTAGCAATTGCTGGTGTTTGATTAGAAGGGGTTGCAAAATGTTGATTTCCTTTACCTCCCTTGCCACCTTTTGCAGCAATAAATTTCATATCAAGTTTATCAAAATCAAAAATTTTATTATTCTTCAAATCATATACTATAGTTCCCACTGGAACAGGAATAATTAAATCTTCACCTTTTTTACCACTTTTTTTATCACCTTTTCCATTTTCTCCATTTTTTGCTCTATACCATTTTCTTGGATTAATGTGGCTTAAAGTATTTAAATGTGATGTAGATACAAATATTACATCACCACCTTTTCCTCCATCACCACCATCTGGTCCACCTTTAGGAACAAATTTTTCACGATGAAAAGAAACTTTCCCATCACCGCCTTTTCCTGATTTTACTTTTATATGTATTTCATCTAAAAATGGTTTCATATTGTCTCTCTCTATAAAACAAAACTCTTTCTAACTCAATAAGGTTAGAAAGAGTTTTATTTTTCATTTTATATTTTCAGTAGTTTAATAAAAATTTTAATTTAATTAGATTCTAACTTAATTATTGTTAGTTAATAATATCAATTTAAATTTAAATTTTTATAAATTTAATCAAAATTTTGCATATTATGCAGGATAAACTGATATTTGTCTTCTATCCCTTTTATTTTTAACAGGTTCAAATTTAACAACACCAGTAGTTTTAGCAAATAAAGAATCATCTCTTCCTCTGCCTACATTTTTACCAGGATAGAATTTTGTTCCTCTTTGTCTTACAAGAATAGTACCTGCATTAACAATTTGTCCTGCAAATCTTTTAACACCTAATCTTTTAGATTTGGAATCTCTACCATTTTTAGAACTACCACCACCCTTTTTATGTGCCATAACTACTCCTCAATTTCTAAAATTTTTATATTTTTTTGAAATTTTATTTCCAATATTTTTATTGAAAATAATAAATAATTATATAATTCTTTATTATAATTTCTGATTTTATTTAAATCAATCTCAATCTTATCATCTTTTCTTAATTCAACTTTAATTCCCTTATTTAAAAAATAAGCAGAGATTGATTGAATTAGAAAAGAGAAAGCAGAACAAACAATATCCTCCCCCTTTTTTCCTGTATTAGCATGTCCTTTTGCAATAAGTTTTAAAGGGGTATTATCTTTTTTTAAAATTTTTATTGTAATCACAATTATAATTTTTTATATTTCAATTTTTTCAACTTTAATTACACTATATTTCTGTCTATGACCAATTTTTTTATGGAACCCTTTTCTTCTTTTATATTTAAAAGCATAAACTTTTTCACCTTTTATCAATGGGTTAACTACTTTTGTTATAACTTTTGCATTTTCAATATATGGAGTCCCTATCTTAACTTCTCCATCATCATTTTTAGCTAATAATACTTTATCTACTTCATAGTTAGTATTTTCATCTAAATTTAAAAGGTCTACTCTATATTCTTTTCCAGTTTCCACTTTATACTGTTTTCCTTTTATTTCACATATTGCATACATTAACTTTCCTCCAGAATTAAATATTGTCTTATTTTCTAACCTCGATAGAAATTACCATAATTAGGTAATTTGTCAAATTTTTTATTAGATAAGCTATTACAATTTTGTTAATTTTAAATTTTTAGTTAATCATCTTTTTCAATTACACTATTATCATTTGTATTTTTATAAAAGTTTTTAATTTCTTTATTTTTTACTATACTATTTTCTTTTTTCTTTTCTACTTTGCTATATTCTTTTTTTGGTTTATCTTTTATATTAATATCATCAACATCATTTTCTGTTATTTCATTCTTTTTTTTCAAATCATTATAAATATTATCAAGAATGCCATTAATAAATTTATAAGACTTTTCAGTTGAAAAACTTTTGGAAATTTCAACAGCTTCATCTATAATAATTTTATGATTTAACTTTTTTTCATATAAAAGCTGGTAAATTGATAATCTTAAAATATTTTTATCTAGTTTATTAAGTCTATCAAAATCCCAATTTTTACTAAACCTTTTAATAATAGAATCAATCTCATCTATATTTCTTATTGTTCCAGAAAATAAAATCTGTGCATATTCTAAACTTTTAGCTGGCACTTCTTCTTCTTTCCAATCAAACTTAGAAATATCATCAATATCTTCAGGACGAAATTCATATTGAAATAAAGCTTCCAATGCTAGAACTCTTGCTTTCCTTCTAGTAGCAATTTCTTTTTTTTTCATATTTTATCTCTTAACAATTTTATCTTTAATAAATTTTTGATATTACTAATTTTTATTTTTTTATAAATTTATTAAAATTATATCTTAATTTTTCTGAATTTTAGCATTAATTTTTAATTTGAATTATTCCCATAAATAATATCTTTTCTATACCACTTTATTAATGCTTTGCTTTTTTGTTCATCAATCCATTTTTTAAATTCTTTTTCCATTTTTGTTTGTTCTAAATAGGACACAATTTTCTCTCTAATAGCTTCTAAGGGAATATAGTCAATTTCTTTTTCATTTTTAATTAAGAAAAAATAATAATCACTATTATAAAAAAATACAGAACTTTTATTATCATTTAAATTTGTTTCTAAAACTTTTACAAAATCTTTATCTTCAATTTCAGGGTAAATAATTTTATTATAATCTTTAATTTTTATCTTATTAGTTTCATTAAATTTTTTCAATAAATCTTTAAAATTATCTATTGTTACCTCATCATGAAATTTAATTAAAATCTTTTTAGCATTTAACTTGTCAAACAATTTAGCATCTTTATCCAAATCCGAATAAAAAACAATTGTATCAAACCTTTTAGAACCCTTAAATTTTTCTTTATTTTCATTATAAAATTTTTCTATTTCATTTTCGGTTGGATCTTTAACCAATTTTTTTATATATGTACTTAAAAATCTATATCTAATCATCTGATTTTTATAATTGTTAAAAAACTCATTATAGCTAAAGCCTTCCATTTTTAATTGTTCAATAAACTGTTCATCACTCATTCCATATCTTTTTTTAATTGATTCTATATTTAGTTTTACTTCATCATCATTTACTTGAATATTTTGACGTTTAGCTTCTTGAAGAATAAGATTAATTTCAATTAAATTGTTTAAAACAACTTCTTTTACATTATCAGGAATTTTTTGGCCCTGTGATTGTAAAGCTATTTTATATCTATTTAATTCTCTCATAAACTGGATATAAGTAATTGGAGTATCATTAACAGTACAAATAATAAAATCAGCTTCTAAAGAATAAAATGAAATTGAAAAGAATATAATTATCAATAAACCAGATAATAAAAGTATTAACTTTTTAATTTTCATACTTCCCCTTTCATAACTTAATAATTTATAATAATAATACAATAAAGCTATATACCAATAAATTTGTTTTTTTATAAATATTCTGATAAAACAACCTTTTTGAATTTAAAATGATCTCCTAAAATATAATTTTTCAATAATTTAAAGGAATCAGTAACATCAGACACATAAATATTTATCTTTCCATTTTTTGTACTTTTTGAAAGTAAATTATTTTTTTCTAAAAGTTTTTTTAAATGGATAGCTGTATTAATAGAAGAATCTACAATATTTACTTTGTTTTCAAAAAATTTATTGATTTTTTCTTTTATAATTGGATAATGTGTACACCCTAAAATTAATGTATCAATTTTATCTTTCAATTCATTAAGATATTCAGCAATAACTTCATCCATTATTTTATGATTATACCATCCCTCTTCAATCAATGGAACAAACAATGGGGTTGCTTTTTGATAAATTTCAATACTTTTTATATTATTTTTAATTGCAAAAGATTTTATTTTTTCATAGTATTTGTTTGATCTTATTGTAGCAGAAGTTCCAATTACACCTATTCTATACGATGTAGAAATTTCCAATGCTTTTGTTACAGCAGGCTCAATTACACCTATAATAGGTAATGAAAAAATTTCTTGCAAATAATCTATTGCTGTAGCAGTAGAGGTATTACAAGCAACTACTATTGATTTAACTCCTTTTTCAATAAGAAAAGTTGTGTTTTGAAGAGAAAATCTTTTTATTGCTTCTTTTGATTTTGTTCCATATGGTAATCTTGCAAGATCCCCAAAATAAATAAAATTTTCATTTGGCAGGACATTGATTAAAGATTTGAGTACAGTTAATCCTCCTACACCAGAATCGAAAACACCAATAGCTTTTGATTTCATACATTGAAAATATACAGAAATTTTAAATTGTCAATTAGTTTGAAAAAAGGTTTTTAATTCTTTAAGTTCCTCAAAAACAACATTTTTGGAAGGTGCAATCGGATAATTGAACAATCTTTTATCAGAAGGTTTATCATTATAAAAAGGTCTATTACAATATGGACACCCCATTGTAACTAAAAAATTACCTTTTTCAAAATCTTTTTTGTATTTATTAAAATAATAACCAAAATCATTTAAACTTTTAACATATCCTGATTCATTAAAATCAATATTATTGAATATATTTATGGGGTTATCTAATTTCATTAAAGTTATTAAAAATTGGAGTATTCTATATCTTCTAATTGAGATTTTAGGCGAATTTTCCATTTTTGTTCCTGGTATTGGTGTAAAAGCAAATAATGCAAATATAATATTATTCAATAATGCATCCTTTGTTAATTCAAGAAATTCTTTATCATTTTCTCCCAATCCAGCTATAAGGTGTATTGATACTCTACCTGGATATTTTTGCCCTAATTTTAAAAGAAGTTTTTTATCCTTATCAAAATCTCTATTTTTAATCTTTTTATAAAGTTTTCTTGAAGCTACATCCATTGCATAACCAATTGAATATATTCCATTATTTAAAAGAATTTCTACCTGCTTTTCAGAAAAAATTGAAATTGAAGTTGAAATGGGTAAATTAATTTCTTTTTGAAATATTTTTATAGTTTTTAAAAATCTATTGAAATAATTTTCTGTTGTCACAACCTGAAAACAAATTTTTTTAAACTCTTCAGGATTATCTCTTAATTTTTTTTTAAAAGCATCAATAACAATATCAATATTAAAAGGGGGCCAGGTAACTCTTGATAAAAAGTTTGTAGAAGTAGTAGAATCACTACTTTGAGAACAAAATGAACAGGAAAACAGACATTTTTCCCCCACCATTAAATATGCTTGTTTTGAATCAGCAAAAGATTTTATATTAATTAAACCCAATTTTGAAGCAGTTAATGCTGAGACATGTATTTTTTCAAAATATTTATTTAATTCATTAAATTTTTTCAAAAATAATCCTTTTTTCAATAATAAAAAATTATAATTTTTTCAAAACAATTTTTATAACACAAATTAATTGTATAAAATATAGTTTAAACAATAATAGTTCTAAATTGTAAAGATATCATTTATAAATACCAGAATCATCAAAAAGATTAAAACATACATCCCTATAGACTGAATTGTCATTATAAGTTTTTTATTTAAGGGTTTCCCTTTTATCCATTCAATAGTAAAAAATACAATATATGAACCATCCACTGCTGGTATAGGCAAAAGATTCATATAAACTAAAATTATGGATAAAAGTCCAAAAAATTCAAGGAAATTTCTAATTCCTGTTCTTGCAATTTCAGAAGAAAAATAAATTATTTTTATAGGACCTCCAACACTCTGTCTAACATTCACTTTACCTGAAAAAAGAATTTTAAAACTTTTGAAAAATAAATTTGTTGTATTTTTTATCTCTTTAAAGGAATTAACAAATGCTTTTGAAACATTCATACCAGGAATTTTTTTTATATTTGTATGAAATTTTACTTTTAAATCAAAATTTTCAGTAATAAATAATTTTATAGGAATAATATCACCAGAAGTTTTTTTAATTTTAATAGTTACTTCTTTATCAATATGTTTTTTTAAAACCTGTTGTAATTGAACTTCATTTGTAATAGTTGTTTCACCGACTGCAACAATTCTATCACCTTTTTCTATTTTATAATATTCTAAAACAGATCCTGACAAAACCCTGTCAATAACAGGTTCAATAAAAGGATATATTCCAATGTATGATCTTCCAGTAGACTTTTCAATTTCAGGCTTAATAGTAATAATATTAATTTTACCATCTCTAAAATATTTAATTTTTAGATTATCCCCAAATGAATTTGCAATTATATATGCAATTTCTTCATATGAATCAACTTTCTTATCATTAATGGATAAAATTATATCGCCACTTCTTAATCCTGCTTTATATGCTGGTAAAGTATAAAGATCTTGAGATATGTAAATTTTAGGTGGTGTAACCTCAACAGTTTGAGGCATTAAACTAACAATAAAAAATAATAGAATTGCAAAAATAAAATTCATTGCTACCCCTGCTACAGAGATAAATATTTTATTTTTTGGTTTCTGACTGTAAAATTCGTAAGGTTCCCCTTTTAAATCTGAACTTAAATCATCTCCAGCCATTTTACAAACACCACCAAAAGGGATCCATCCAATCTGGTAAGTAGTATCACCTATTTTCTTTTTTATAATTCCTTTTCCCCACCCAATAGCGAATACTTCCACTTTAACACCACTTAATTTTGCAGCCATAAAATGACCAAATTCATGTACTAGAACAACAATACCAAAAAAGAAAATACTGATTAAAATATATACAAGTGTCATTTTTTCCTCTATTATAAATTATTTTCATACAATAAAAATTTTATAGAAACATTCTATATTTAATAATTAAAATACTTATCTAATAATTGGTAATTAACATATAGTAAATAATTAACATAATCAAGATGTTGTTTCCACAATCATTTATCTATTCAATTTTTAAACATTTATAAAACAAAAATATTTACCAATTAAATATAAAAAAAATTAAATGCTATTATTAAAACATAATTCAACATAATTTCTAAATCTTTCAAGAGTTAAGATAATTAATTTTTCATCTAAAGAAAAGTCTAATTTATAAGATTTTATTTTTTTAAATATTTTAAAAAATACTTTATTGTATTGATAAAAATCAATATCTTTTGCCATCATCTTTTCAAGAATTATATCATTTAAAATTATATATTTTGTTCCAATATTTGAAACTTTATTATAATTTTCATAAAGATATTTTAAAACTTTAAATTTAGTAAATTGTACTTTTTTCAAAATAAAATTAAGATCATTAAAATTAATGTTTTTGAATTTAAATCCAGGCTCTACATTTAAAACATCTTTAAAAAAATTATAAATAGAAAGATGCATATCTGGAATAGAAGCTTGAGTATAATATGTATTATCTTTTGTTAAAATAATTCCATGAATTGTTGATTTTGGATTAATATAAACTTTTATTTTTTCAATTGGAAATTTAAAAAGATAATGTGCTTCAAGAACTTCAAAAGCTTTATTCATTCCAGTAGAAGAATCTATTGTAATTTTATTCCCCATTGACCAGGTGGGATGTTGTAAAATATCTTCTATTTTCATTTTTTTAATTTTTTCTAAACTTTTTCCATGCACCTTACCACCAGAAGAAGTTATAATTAGATTCTTTATTTGTTCTTTTTTAACTGTTTTTAAAAGTTTAAAAAGTGCAAAATGTTCTGAATCCAGAGGATAAACATTTTTTATATTTTTTTGAATTTCACCTAAAATAATTATAGATTCTTTATTAGCAATTCCTAATTTATAATTATATTTTTGAGCTATTAATGTTGGAATCAAACCATTATAACCCATAATACCATTGATAAAAACATGATTCTCATCTTTTTTAAATAACTTTATTAATTGGTCTTTGTTTTTAATTATTTTTGTCGAAATTACATCATTTATATATTTATTATTGTTATTGTTGTTATAGTAGTTATTGTTATTGTAATTGTTATTGTTTTTTTTATTGTTGTTATAGTAGTTTTCGTTTATGTTATTATTTTTATTATTTAATTTTCTTTTAAAATTGTTATTAATGCTAACATTACCCTTTTTCTCTCCAGTAATTCTATTTAAAATTTTTTCTAATTCATAATTTAATTCTTCCTTAAACATATAAACATACATTGGATTGTATTTTAATATGAGTGAAATCATTTTTTCAAGATTTTCATTTGCTGTAAAAAGAAAAAATTTAAAATTAATATTTTTTAACGACTCAATTATATCAAAAGTTAAACTTCCTATTACACCCGTAGCACCAAATATTGAAAGATAATAGTTAATTTTTTTTTTCATAAAGTTCTTACAATCTAAATTTACTATATATAATAATAAATTAATATATTATAAAATTAATCTGCTATATATAAAAATCACAATATAAATCTAATTAATAAATAAAAAATGGGAAAAGAAAACATAATTGAATCTACCATATCTAAAATTCCACCATGACCTTTGAATAAATTGGATGAATCTTTTGAGTTACAAAATCTTTTTATTAAAGATTCAAAAAGATCACCAACCATTGTAAATAAATTAATTACAATAATTATAATTATGCTTTCAAAATTTAACAGGTTAATATATTTATTTAATAATAACTTCCATATAATATATGGGATAATAGTTCCTAAAATCAAAGCACCAATATAACCTTCATAAGATTTGTTCGGTGATACTTTAAGACCAACAACATGTCTTTTTTTAAAAGACATACCTACTAAATATGCAAATGAATTAGAACTCCAGACTATAGTAAGAAAATAAATAATATAATAAAAAGGTTGTTCATAATTAGTGTAAAAATAATAAATTAGAATTGGAGTTAAAAATGAAAATATAAATATAAAATTTGAAATTTGAAAATTTAAAAATGCTTTTTTTATATTTTTTGAAAAAACATTTATAATAGAGTGTACAATAAAAATGATAAAAAATATTAAAAATAAGAATGATAAAAAATCAGAAATATTTATTTTAAATATATTTAACTTATAAAAAAATTTTAAATATAAAAAAGTTAAAGTATAAAATAAAATTAACTCTGAAAAAATTAATTTTTGTGAAATATTTATTTCTATATTTTTAAATAAATTAATAAGTTCATATGAAACAAAAAATGATAAAATTAACATTAAGAAAAATATTTGAATATAATAAAATATATTTATGTATAATAAAATTAATACAAGTGGAAGCAAAATAAAGATTACAAATAATCGATTCTTTAAATCACTCATATTTTCCCAAATCTCCTGTTACGGCTGTAAAAATCATCTAAAGCTTTTAAAAAATGATCTTTTGAATATTCTGGCCAAAGTTGAGGTTCAAAATATAATTCAGTATAAGCTAATTGGTAAAGGTAATAATTTGAAATTCTTAATTCACCAGATGTACGGATTAATAAATCAGGATCTGGATATCCAGTTGTATAAAGATAATTACTTATATGTTCAATATTAAAGTTTTCTATACTAATTTTCCCCTCTTCATAATCTTTTAAAATTTTTTTAATTCCCTCATAAATTTCAAATCTACCCGAATAATTGAAACAAAATAGTAAAGTAAACTTATTAAAATTTTTAGTTTTTTCTTCCAGATCTTGAATTAACTTTTTGGTTTTAGGTGGGAGATTTTTTTTTGAACCGACATGGACAACTTTAATTTCATTTTCAGTAAGGCGTTTTAATTCTTTTTTATAATTTTTCTCAATTAGAGAAAAAATAAAATTTACTTCATCTTTTGGTCTAGCCCAGTTTTCTGTTGAAAATGCATAAAAAGAAGCAATCTTAATATCCTGTTCAAGACACCACTCACAAACTTCAGTAATCTTTTGTGAACCAATAAGATGACCATAAAATCGTTTTTTACCCTGTTTTTTAGCCCACCGTCCATTTCCATCCATTATAAATGCAACATGTTTAATTTTGTTTTCCATCATTTTTATACAGTCATAATCTCTTTTTCTTTATCTTTAAAAATTTGATCAATTTTTTTTATGGCTTTATTTGTATAATCCTGAATTTTTTCCTCACCTTCTTTTCTTTCATCTTCTGTTAATTCACCATCTTTTTCAAGTTTTTTTAATTTGTCTATATATTCTCTTCTAATATTTCTAATTGCAACTTTTGATTCTTCAGCTTTTGTTTTTACTAACTTAACAGTATCTTTTCTAGTTTCTTCAGTTAGTTGTGGTAACACTAACCTTATTATTTTTCCATCATTTGAAGGATTTAAATTTAAATTCTCTTTTTGAATAGCTTTTTCAATAGCACTTAATACACCTTTATCATAAGGAGAAATTACAATAGTTCTAGCATCAGGAGTAGAAATTGATGCTATATTTTTAAGTGGAGTAACTTTATTGTAATATTCAACTTTTATATTATCTACTAAAGAACTAGAAGCTCTTGCTCCTCTAACTTTTTTTAATTCCTCTTCAAAAACTGAAATTGGTTTAAACATTGCTACTTTCACTTCTTGATAAATAGTTTTTAAATCGGCCATAAATCCTCCTTGTAGATTAAAGAACCTATCTTTTTTTTATCTATTAATAAACTTGACAAATTTCCTTTTTTAAAAAAATTTGTAATTATAATAGGAATATTAGATTGTTGAGCAATTTCAATTGCCATTCTATCCATTATTTTTAAATTCTGGTTAATAAAATCATCATAAGAAATATAGGAAATATATTTTGCATTGTTAAATTTAACAGGATCCTTATCATAAATCCCATCAACTTTAGTAGCTTTTATTAATATATTACAACTGGTTTCAGCAGCTTTTAATGATGCAGCTGAATCAGTGGTAAAAAAAGGATTACCTGTACCACCAGCATAAATAAGGACATAACCTTCCTCAAAAGCTTTTTCAACATCGCTCATATTAAAAAATTTAACAATTCTTGGAATTGATATTGAAGAAAATACAAGAGATTTTATCCCTTTTTTAGATAAAATCTCCTGTATAGCTATCGAATTAATTATTGTAGCTAACATCCCCATGTAATGGGATTTATAATCCTTTATCCCTTTTTTAATTAACTCTTTTCCTCTATAAATATTTCCTCCCCCAACAACAATACCAATTTGTATATTATTTTGTACAAGAGGAAATAATTCATCATAGATATTTTCAATAGAATTATAATCCAGGGAATCTTTCCCTTTAAGAGATTCCCCTGTTAATTTCAATAATACTCTCATTCTTAAAGACCAATTTTTAAAAATTTATATTCATTTACTTCAATTTTAGTACCGTATTTTTTAGAAATTTCATTTAATACAGCTTTTATAGTTTTCGATTCATCTTTGTAAAATGGTAATTCATACAAACAATCTTCAACAAATGCTTTTCTTACTTTACCTTTAACAATGTTTTCTAATACATTATCAGGTTTGTTTTTAAACTTCTCATCTTCTTTTAATTGGTTTAATATTTTATCTTTTTCAGTAGTCATTAAATCTTGAGGAACATCATCTAAAGTTTTGTAATTTGGTTTATAAAAAGAACCAGTAATTGTAATGTCTTCTAAAATTTCTTTTAACTCATCATCAAGTTCAATTTCTTTTTCAAATGCAAATTTCATTAAAGCACCATCTTTACCCATCTGAACAAAATCAATTATTGGATGGAGTTTATCACCTTCCAATTTAATCATTCTGGATATTTTTATATTTTCATTTAATTTCAAAACAGTTTGATTTTTTAAAGATTCAATATCTTCAGGTAAATTATCAACATTATCTAAATTAAGTTGCCAAACTTTTTCAGCAATTACTTTTCCAAAATTTCTAAAATCTTGAGTATTAGCAACAAAATCAGTTTCACAATCTATTTCAACTATTATTGCTCTATTTTCTTTGTTATATGAAAATACTTTTCCTTCAGTAGTTTCTCTACCAGCTTTTTTAACAGCTTTTGCAAGACCTTTTTCTTTTAATATTTCCAATGCTTTGTCAAAATCTCCATTAGCCTCTTCTAAAGCTTTTTTACAATCACCAATTCCAACACCAGTCATTTGTCTTAATTTTTTTATATCTTCTTTATTAATAGACATTCTATCTCCTCCTAAAATTTATCTTTTTTAAAAACTTTATTAACCAGTTTTTCTAATTCTTATTTTTTTATAATACCCTTTTAAGTTTTAATTTACAAATATTAATGAGTAATATTAAAATCGGATATCAGAACATAATATTATCGATATTTAAAAATAATTACCAAAAACATCAATTTATATCGTATATTTTTAATGTTTTAACATCTTTGCTTTTAATAAGAAAAAAACTATTTGCAAAAAAAATAATTAAAAACTAAATATTAAAAGGTTTCTTTTAATATCTATAAAAGAATAATTTTAATACAATTAATATCCATTTTTTCAATATAAATGATATTAAACTTCTTTATTATTCTCATCTTCAGGTTTTTCTGAAACTTCGGTTTGTTCAACTTCTTTTTCTTTTATAGATTCTTCTTTTTTCAAAGTGCCTTCACCAATTTCATTTTTAGCATCATTTACAGCAGTGGAAATAACATCACAAAATAGACCAACAGCTCTAATAGCATCATCATTTCCAGGAATAGGATAATCAATAAGGTCAGGATCAGAATTTGTGTCTGCAATAGCAACTATTGGAATGTGAAGTTTTTTGGCTTCTTTTAATGCATTTTCTTCTAAAATTGTATCAACTATAAAAACAATACCAGGTAATTTATCCATTTTTTTAATACCTGAAAAATTCTTTCTTAACTTTTCAAGTATTTTTCTTTTTTTTGAAATTTCTTTTTTAGATAGGTTTTCAAATCCATTTTCTTCTAATTTTTCTAATTCTATTAGTTTAGCAACAGATCTTTTAATTACTTCAAAATTAGTTAAAGTACCACCTAACCATCTCTGGTTAACATATGGCATATCACATTTTTCAGCATATTCTTTTATAGCATCCTGAGCTTGTTTTTTTGTGCCTACAAATAAAACCTGATCACCTTTTTTAACAGCTTCTTTAACTACTTCATAAGCTTTTTCAGCTAAAGGTACTGTTTTTTGTAAATCAATAATGTGAATCCCACTTCTTTTTGTATAGATAAATTTTGCCATTTTTGGATTCCATCTTTTTGTCTCATGACCAAAATGAGCTCCTGCTTCAAGTAGTTTTTTCATTGTAATTACTGACAATTAGTCCTCCTTTTAACTATAAAATTTTAAATTTAGTTATTTAAAAAATTATTTAATTTATTATTATTAAATTATAAATATTTTTTTAAATTATAAATAATTTTTATCTAATTAAAGATACCCGTATATTTATTCACTAATCAACTTTTTATAATATTTTAAGAATTTTTCAACAGGAAATCCTACAATATTAGAAAAAGAGCCTTTATACTTTTCTATTAGAATTCCTCCAAGTCCCTGAATTCTATATCCTCCAGCAACATCTTTCCATTCATTTGTGTCAAGATAGCTATTAATTTCCTTTATAGATAACTTTCTAAACTTAATTTTACTCTTTTCAATAAAAGTTTTTATTTCTTTTTTTTCATTTATTAAAGTAACAGCAGATACTACATAATGCCATTTACAAGATATTTCAATAAAAAAATTTTTAACTTCTTCCTTAGAATAAAACTTTCCAAATACTTTATTTTTATAGATTATAACAGTATCTACTCCTATTGAAAGGATATTATCATTAAATTGATTATTTTCAACAAATTTTATTAGTCCGTATTTCGATTTCAAAATAGAATTTTCTATATAATTATCACTTTCTTTTATATCAGGTACAACTTGAATAAAGCTTTCAAAAAGAATATTAAATATATTTCTTCTTCTTTCTGAACCAGATGCTAATATAATTTTCATCAATGCCTGCTATTTGATTTTTTAATTTTTTCAATAACGGAAATTGCTTCTTTAGAAGTTAAAAATTCATAAGTTGGTTTTGGAACAATTTTTTTTATAGTATTAAAATCATCTTTTTTAATACATTCTCTAACAAAAGAAGCAGAGATTGGTTTATTATCTAACTCTTTCCTTTTAATAACTATTAATTCAATACCATATTTTGGTAAAAGATTTTCCATCAATTCATTATATTTTGAAGTTACTGGACAATATGGTTCATCCCCAACAAATCTTTTTGTTGCATTAAGATTTTTTGCAATAATTTTACCAAAAACTGCTATATCTACTTCTGCATGAACTCTGTTTTTATCTAACCCTTTAAGAAAATAATCCGGGAATGTAGCATTTGAAATAATGTATTTTGACGAAGGATGAACAAAGACATTTTTTATGTGTTTTGTTGCTTTTTTTACTAAATTAAATCTAACCTCAAACGGGAATAAAGACCTTTCTTCTTGCAAAACAAATATGTGTAAAGTATCAACTTTTTTTGCAGCGGTCTCTATTAAATACAAATGACCCAGTGTTATTGGATTACAATTAACAATAATAACACCAACATTATTACCCTGATTTGATTTTGCATATTCTTTCAAAGTTCTAATATAATCATTTACATCAGGTCTCCCTCGCTCAAAAAGTGCAGCAAATTCAGTATTTACAATAAGATTAAAACCTAATTGAGTAAAAACATCAATATTTCGAGGTTTTGTAAATAAAAAGACATGTGAAATTCCTTGATTATTCAAATCATTTAATATTTTTGAGACAATTTTACCAGTTAAATTATATCCTTTATAATCATCAGATACCAATAACCCTTTTATAACATCATTAACATATCCACCAGCAGCAATTATTTTACCCTCATCTAAATATGCATATACTTTATCTATTGGTGGTTTTACATCAAGTTCACCAGCTGACCAGAAATTCATTAACTCTTGTGGGATAGATTCTTCACCTTTTAAATTATAGATTTTTTCTTCAAAAAAAAACATTTTAAATAACTCCTGTAAAATTATATTAAGTAATGATTTCTTCTAAAATAGATGCTAACTTAGATTTATCAATTAAATCAATTGCACGAGAAGCAATAAAATCTTTTGCATTATTTGACAAACGGCCGATAGTAACTAAAACACCTAATTTACATTTTGCTTCTCTTACTTTAAAATAGAATTCCTTAACAACAATTTCTCCAACAGTATTAGTATCCCTGATGAATCTGAAATAAACACCAATATTTCCTTTTCTCTTTATTTTATTCACAAGAATATCAATAGTTGCTTCATCAACAGGTTCAATTTTTTCCAGAGCAAAATTACCTAAATATTTTTTAATTATTTTTTTCGCAATGTTAATAAATTCATTTCTACCTGTTAATGAAAATACTCTTATTTTCTCATTGGAAGTAAGACTTGAATATTTATTTATATTATCAGCAACATCTTTATAATTTTTGTCAATATTGTATATTCTTCTCCAGTAAACAACAGCATCGTTTATTTTATTTGAATCTCTCAATAAATTTCCTAAAATGTAGTAAGATTCGAGCAAAATATCTTTTGGAACACCTTTAAAATTAATTAATTTTTCCAAAATTACTTTTGCAACTTTTTTATTATTTTGTGCAATATAAATCCTAGCAGTATTAAAATAAGCTTCAAATCTGTATTTTGGATTGTACATTGCTTTTTTAAATAACTCTAAAGCTCTAGTATAATCTTCCTGTTTAAAAAGGATAGAACCTAAGAAATAACATGCTT
Organism: Exilispira thermophila; assembly: GCF_055389015.1. NCBI lineage: Bacteria > Pseudomonadati > Spirochaetota > Spirochaetia > Spirochaetales > Exilispira > Exilispira thermophila. The sequence continues at coordinate 991,437 of NZ_AP042476.1, forward strand.
CTTTATCATTAGGATATTTGTTTACATATGCAGATAGTACTTTATATGAATCAACATATTTCCCTAATTTGTACAAATTTATTCCAAAACTTTTTACAAACTCTTTATCAAAAACAATTTTATCTTTTAAATTATAACATTTTTTAAAATACATGTCAGCTTTTTCATAATTATTAAATTGATATTCCAGAATAGCTAAATATTTTAAAGAATCTCCATTATTAGGATCCAATCCATTTACAGTTAAAAAATATTTATAAGCTTTTTGCTTTTTATTTAATTTCAAACTACAAATACCAGCAAAAACCATAATCTCTTTTTGGTCCCACTTGTTTAATATTTCAGGTCGATTTAAAGCCAATTCCAATCTTTCCAATGCTGATGAATATTTTCTATTTTTCATATATAATAATATTAAGTTTTTAAAAGCATCTACATCATCAGGTTCTTCTTTTAAAATAGATAATAAATTTTGTTCAGCTTCTTTATCCTTTCCAGATAAAACATCCTCCTCTGCTTTGTGTAATAGTACCTTTTTTTTCATTTTTCTATATAAGATAAGAATACTAATTATTATAATTAGAACTAAAATAATAATTACCATATATATATACATTTAACCCCCTTTATCACATCATTAATTTTAGTTTTATTTAAGGAATAGTCAACTATTCATTAAAATATGATTTGAATTTGATTAAAATTTGTTTTATAATATTAATATGAAAAAGAAAATACCTTTAATATTTATTTTTTTAATTTTTACATTAATAATTGTTAGTTTATCTATTTTATCATATAAATATTTTAATATTGTAAAGCCAAAAATTTTTAATAGTTCGGTCAACATTGCTTCTCTTAAAGTAGTTAACAATAGAAAAAATAATTTTACAACTACATATTCCTATTTTGATTCTTTTTACACATTTTATAACAAATATAAATTGTATGTTATAAAATTTGGTGATACATTATGGAAAATAAAAAGAAAATTTAATTTAAAAAATTATTCAAAAATAATAAAACTGAATAGACTAAAAAACCCAGACCTTATTTATAGTGGTAGTATTTTAAAAATTCCTGAAGAATAATAAATTTAAAATATCAAAATGAAAATTTAAAATTTTTAAAATGTTTGATTTTTAATTATAACATATAACAATTATATAAAAGTATATTTTGGAATAATTAATAATTAATCTATTTATTAAAATATTAATTTATTTATTAAAATCAAGAATTTTAACTTCAAAAATTAACTGAACATTATTTTTTTGATACCTTCTTAAAGAATAATCACAATATAAAAGAAAAGAAAATAATTCCTTCAATTTCTTTTGTCCAAAATTATTAATTTTTACTTTATCGTACTTTAATCTATATTTACTATAATTAATTCCAATATTGTTTAAATTTGATAGGATATAGTTTTCATTATCATTTTTTTCAATTAATGAACTAATTATTAATAATAGTTTAACCTCATTACTAAACACATATAAAAATTTTTCAAAACTATTTTGTTGTAATACAAATTCTTTATATAACAATATGAATTTTTTTATTTGTTTTTTAAAAAAAAGTTCTGACAACTCAAAATAAACAACTTGATTTGATAAAAAAAGAAATTGCTTTGCTATTTCTTTATCAAGAATGTTGATTTTCTTCTCTTTAATAAATAGATATATTTTTTCCAGAATATTTTCCAATTCAATATTATATTCAAAAAAATAGGTGTCAAACATTTTGATAACATCATCTTGAATATTAATATGTTTTTCATTAAAATAATCAATTACTATTCTGGATATTTGTAAATTTTTGGGGTATTCAATTATTAGATAGCCTTTTAATTCCTTTAATTCATAGCTTTTAAAATTTATAAAAATAAAAAAGAAATGATTTTTATATTCTTTATTTGAAAATATTTTTTTCAAATTTTTTATATTTGAACAATTAAAAATAATAAAAATTTTCCCCTTATCAAAAAAATTTATATCAATAATTTTATCATTAATCTCTTTTAATGTATTATTATCAATTTTATTTATAATTTTTATTATCTCATAACTTTTATCTTTATTTACCCTATTAATTAAAAGGTTACTAATGATATCATATGTATCTTCACTGAAATTATTAAAAAATATAATATTTGGTATTTTTTCAGGTAAATTTTTTTTTATTATTTTTTCAATTAACATTATTTTGAATTATTAACCCTGATTATTATTTATGTCAATTTTATATTTTTTTATTTTTTTATATAAATTTGTTCTTTCAATTTGAAGAGATTTAGCAGTTTTAGAAATATTAAAGTTAAATTGTTTTAAACGGTTTTCAATTATATCTTTTTCAAACATTTCTCTTAAATTTTTCAAAGGTTGATTTTTTATATCATAATCTTTATTTTTGTTAGTATTAACAATGATACTTTCAAGATCTTTTGAATCTATATAATCAACTGTTGATAATATATTTACTCTTTCAACTATGTTTTTTAATTCTCTTATATTACCTGGCCAATCATAATTTTTAAAAAATAAATAAGCATCTTCAGTAAAATCTTTAAATCGTAAATTTCCAGACACTTTTAATTTTTTTATAAAATATTTTACTAATAGAGGTATATCTTCTCTCCTCTCTCTAAGTGAAGGTAAATGAATTGGAATTACATTTAATCTATAATATAAATCTTCTCTAAATTTATTATTTCTGATCTCTTCTTCAAGATTTTTGTTTGTAGCTGAAATTATTCTTACATCTACAGCTATAGTATTAACTCCTCCAATTCTTGTAAATCTACCATCTTGAATAACTCTTAAAACTTTAACCTGTGTATCAATCCCCATATCCCCTATTTCATCAAGAAATAAAGTTCCCCCATTTGCAATTTCAAATTTACCAATTTTTGTCTTAACAGCATTTGTGAAACTACCCTTTTCAAATCCAAAAAGTTCAGCTTCAATTAATGTTGAAGGAATTGCAGCACAATTAATTTCAACAAATTCATTGTTTCTTCTTGGAGAATAAAGATGTATTAATCTAGCTACTAACTCTTTTCCTGTCCCATTTTCACCAGTTATTAAAACTTTTGAATCAGATTGAGCAACAACCTTTATCATCTTTTTTATTTTTTTTATCTCTTCACTTTCTCCTATAAATTCATCTTCTAATAAAGTTCTTGCTTTAAGTTTGATATTTTCATCTTTTAATTTCTTAACATAAATTATTTTCTTAACAGCCTGTATAATATAATCAATTGTTACAGGTTTGCTTAAAAAATCAAATGCACCAAGTTTAGTTGCTTTTACTGCTAAATCTATAGTACCATGTCCTGATATTATAACTATTTCAATATCAGGAAATTCTTTTTTAACTTTTTCTAAAATATCTATACCATTTTCATTTTCTAAAATTATATCAAGAAATATAATTTTAATATCATAAAGAGAAATTAATTTAAATAACTCATCAGAATTTTTAGCAGTTACTACATTATATCCTTCATCTTCTAAAACTTCTCGAAATAAATCTCTAATATTTTTTTCATCATCACAAATTGCTATTACAAAACTATCATCATGATTTTCATTATTCATTTCAACTCCCTAATAAAAAGTAAAAGTAATTTTTATTTATTATTATAATCTAATACAATTTTAAAATGAGCTCCCTCATAATCATCAATATAATTTATTTTACCATTATATTTTTCTAATGTAGATCTGATTATAGCTAAACCCAATCCTGAACCATTTATATTAGTAGTAAAAAAAGGTTCAAAAACAAATTTTTGAATATCTTTTGATATACCAGGACCATTATCATAATAATCGATATTTATACTTTTAATATTATTAAAAATATTTTTTCTTGTCTCCTCATCATATATGATGCTATTCTGTTCACTAGATACATTGTTATTGTATTTATTACTTGTTATAGAAACTTTAATTTTAATCTCACAAAATCCATTAGATGCATTTATTGAATTAATAATCAAATTATTGAAAATAGAATAAAAATCTGTTATACTTCCTTTAATATTTATATCAAAATTAAATTTAAATTCTATATCAATTTTAATTTTCTCTGAATCCCATGTAGATTTTAAATCCTGTAAAAATTCGTTAAAATTAAATATAGCATTTTCTTCTTTTTTTAAGTCAGAAAAATTATATATCTTTTCAATAATATTTTTTATTATTTGAGAATTTTCAAGTATAATATTAATTTTCTTATTTAGGTATTCCTGAAAATTATCTTTATAAGGATATTTTTTTCTTATTAGCTGAGCAGATAGAGTAATAGGAGTTAATGGATTTTTAATTTCATGTGCAAATTTTGTAGTAACAAGTTTATAAATATCATATCTATCTTTATATCTTTTATATATACGATTTTTATTAAGTTCCCTTTGCATTAAATTGAACTTATTTAATAAGAAGTAAAACTCATCATTTATTTTATAATTTTTTAGTTTACTAAATTCTATTTCATCAAATTTTTCAAATCCTGTTAACAAGATCTTTAATGGTCTATTTAACTTATTTATAAAATCAATAGTTAAAAAAATTTGTAAAAAAAGTAAAGGGATAAAAAGAAATGCAAAATACAATAGATAAAGAACCGGTGTATATTTAAAAACAGAAAATTCTGATTTAAAAGTTATATATCCAGGATAAATTTTTTCATTTAGTTTATAAATATTTTGATCAGGAAAAAAAATATATAAAAAATCATAGGATTTTACAAAAATAAAATATTGAGAATCAATGTTTTTAATAAAAGATTTATTAATTTTTATCTGTTTCCCATATTCAATAAATTTTTCAATATTTTGCCTATAATTTTTGTTTAAATAAATAATTGAACTTTCATCAATTTCTTTATCTGCATTAACATTTAATAACAAAATAACTTTATATTGTCTAAATAAATTTAATATATTATTTTTATTTTTAAGAATTAGATTTTTATATATAGAAATTTTATTTTGATATAAATCAATATCAGAATTATTATTATTGCTATTATTATTATCATTATTAGGTTTATACAAATTTTTCAAAATAGAATTAATTGTTTTTGAATAATCAAGAAATCTAGTTCTATCCTTTGATATCAAATTTATAATCATTGAATAACTAACTTCTAGAGAGTTATTAATTTTATAATAATTAAATCTTCTTTGATTATTAAAATTAAAATAAATTATAAATGAAGTAAATATAAAAAATATAATACCAAGATTAAATATAACATATGTAATTATTTTATATTTAAACATTTCACCAAATATTTTCTTTTTATATTGAAAATATTGATAAACTATTTTTTGTATAACAAGAAAAAAAAGAAAAAACTCAAAAACAAATATTCCTAAAATAAGATAAATTTTTGAAATCTGGTCAAAAAAATGAATTTTATTTAGTATCCAGAGTCCTACTAATCCTACAAAAATAGTAATAATAAAACTTATTGTCCAGGATAAAATTTTTTCTTTATTGTACTTTTTTTGAATATTCATAATTTACGTCATTACTTTGTAAATCATTAATTTTAATGTTATAAATGTTTACAAAAATAAGTATAAATGAAAAAGGAGGGACTAATTTTAAGGTTTCCAAAGAAAAATCTAACTTTACAAAATATTTCCCCTCTTTATCTATTTTAAAAACATTATCAAATTCATGTTTAAAAATAAATTCTTCAAGTTCAGCTAATGTAGAAAATTCAAAATTATTCTCATTATTATATATTACATAACTATAATTTAGATTATCCCATCTCAAATTGTATTCAATTATTTTACTGTTAACTAGAGAAAAAGTTGATATACCTAAAGTTGTATTTCTTTTATATAGAGAAAAATTATATTTTATATTTGCTTCAATCCCTGATTTCAAATTATCAGTCATAACAGAAGTAATTTTACCTTCAATATTAGTAGTTATTGAAAGGGTTCCTTCTTTACTAAGATGCAATGAAACTATTGATTTAGCAAATACTAATAATGGTAATATTAATATAAAAGTAATTATTAAAATTATAATTTTTTTACTACTCATTTTTACTCATTAAATAATTCAATCAAAAATTAAAAACAAAATTAAATTCTACTTTGTTAGAATTTAATTTAGGAATAAAATAAAAAGTACTTTTGTTCTTTAAATATTTAATTTTAGAAGATTTATAAGCTAAAATTGAAGAAAACAATCTATTTCCTAAATATAGAGAAAGATAAGATATTATAATAATTTTATTTTCTAAACTTAAGGATGACCAATTTATTTCAGGAATCTGTTCATCTGAAGGGATATTAATATCAGTTTTTCCATAAAGTTTCGATATGCCTAAACCAAATAAATAACCTTTTTGTATAAAATCAAAAAGTAAAAATATTGAACCAATAGTATACTCTTTAATATAAAACTGCCCTAAACCAGGATAAAGCCAGGATAACAATGCTGCAATAAAAGGAGATGGTTTAATCTCAATAATTTTATCTTCATTAATTATATTATAATGATATGCAGTAAAAGTTGAATCAACAATAGAAAGCAATCTAACCCCTATATATCCTAAAAATATAGCACTTGCTTTTGCAATGTTTTCAGAATTATTTATTTGATCTGAAGAATTAGTAAAATTAAAACTAAAAGTTAAAAATTGCTGTAAAGAATATTGAATATTAGTTATTTGAGAAAAAGCATAAAATAAAAGAAAATTACTAACACTATAATATATAATTCCTCTAAACCAATTTTCAGTATAAAGAAGACCTAAACCCGGAACATACCATGATAATGCTGCAGCAAATAATGGATCTTTTTTATCAAAATAAAAATTTGAATTATTATAATCATAAAATTGTTGTTGACCATAATAATTTGTATTTAAATTAAAATAAAAAAAATTATTATCTGCATAGGTGTATCTATTTTTGCTTGTAGAATTATTTAAAACAAAATCAGTTTCCTGAGAATATATAACTTGAAAGAATAAAATAAAAATAAGGAAAAAGAAGAATACTTTTAATTTCATTTTTTTATCCTTCTTTAAAATCATTTTCTATAAAAGTTACAATATCATCGCATGCCTCTTTTTCATCTTCCCCATCTGCCATAACACTTATTTTAGTTCCATAAGTTAGAGCAAGCATCATAATATTCATAATAGATTTAGCATTAACTTCAATATCATCTTTTTTAATAACAATACTGGATTTATACTTATTTGCTTTTTGGACTAACAATGCTGCAGGACGTGCATGTACACCATCTTTTATTTTAATTTGTACTTCTTTAATTTCCATGATCACTCCATATCAATAAAATTAATTTTTTTTTCTTTTTTTAACCATTCTCTTAACATTTTGTCAAATTCTTTTGAAGAATTTATTCCCATCCCTTTTAACCTGAAATCTAACGCTGCAGTTTCAATAATTGATGTAAGGTTTCTTCCAGGTCTAACTGGCACCAAAATAAAAGGAACTTCAATTCCCAATATTTCCTTTTTCTTTTCGGAAATACCTAATCTGTCATAATTTTTTTGATTATCCCAATCTTCAAGATGAATTTCTAATTCAACTTTTTTTTTAGTTCTAACTGATTTTACACCAAAAAGTTTTCCTACATTAATAATACCCAATCCTCTAATTTCCATAAAATGAGGAGCTATTTTTGAGCCACTACCAAATAAAAAATCTCCGGCCATTCTCTTTATTACTACAATATCATCACTAATTAATCTATGACCCCTTTGAATTAATTCTAATGTTGTTTCAGATTTCCCTATTCCTGATTCTCCTGTAATTAAAATACCAACACCAAATACTTCAATTAAATCACCATGAACAATAACTTGAGGAGCAAAAACATCCTCTAAATAATTAGTTAATAATTTGTATAACTCAAAATATTTAGATTTAGAAATAATTAAATTTTTTTTATATTTTTTTACTAATTGTACAAATATCTCATTTGGTGTTATATTATCTGAAAAAATAATTAATGGAACATCATATTTAAAAAAACTTTCCAGTTTCTCCTTTTTATTATTTTCAGATAAATTTTTTTCAAAAATTTTATATTCATCATTTCCAAATAAACATATCCCCTTTTCATTAATTTTAAAATCATCATCAATAAAATAATAAATAGGATTACAAATATTTTCATTTGAAATCCAGTTTTCACTATTTTCATAATAATTTATAACAGTAAAGTTAACTTTGGGGTATTTTTTTTTAAAATTATATAAAAAGTCACTTACTAATATCTTCTTCATAAATTTTAAATCACTATTTTTATTTATTGTATCTTTATCACTTTTATGTTATTGGAATGATGCTACTTTTATTATCCCTTTTTTATCATTACTGGTTCTATTGAAAACAAAATATAATTCATTTGATTTTTTATCTTTAAATACAATTATATCTTCATTTTTCAATTTATTTAAAACATCTTCAATTGTAGATTTTTTAATTTCAATTTCTTTTTCATTTATTTTTTTAAAATTATATTTTTCTCCTGTTAATTCATATTTTTTTAGCTTATTTTCATTATCACTAATTTTTTCAAATGCAATGTATGAATTTTCTTTATTTTGTTTAAATATAATTGTAGGAATAAAATCTTCCCCATTATTAATATCATAATTATAGAAAACAATAAACTCCCTATTTTTTTTGTATTCTAATTGTAAAATTGCATCTTCAATAGATAATGGTTTTTTATATAAGTCAATCATGTCAATTTTTTCTAAAACTTCTTCACCTTTGGTAATATCTTTCTGATAAAATGATAAATACTTTGGTGAAACAACCTCTTTATGATGGACAATCTTTGATTTATATTTATTAATAGTTCTTTCAATTCTATCAATAATATTATCAATTGATTTATACATATCATTTTCTACACTCATAAAATATACTGTCTTCCCTTTTCTAAAATCAATTATAACTTCAACTTTGTTAATATATCTTTCTAATTCAAAATATACATCAATTTTGTTAATTAAATCCTCATAAATGTTAATTTTAGATATTCTTTTTTCAAAGTAGTGTTTTAATTCGTCAGTTAATTCTAAATTGTGTGAAAAATAATTAATCTTCATAAAGCCTCCTTATCGAAATAATTTTTTAAAGGTGTTGAACTCTCTTACTTGAAGGAAGAACTCCAAGCATCTCTCTGTATTTAGCTACAGTTCTTCTTGCTACATTTAATCCTTTACTTTTTAGTATTTCAGAAATTTTTTGGTCAGAATAAGGTTTTTTAGGATTTTCATTTTCAATAATTGATTTGATCTCGTTGAGAATTTTTTGTTTAGAATATTCTTTTTGCTCACCTCCTAATTTTTTATTCTTTACTACTTCAAAAAAGTACTTTAATGGATAAATTCCATAATCTGTTTGAATATATTTATTAGAAATAATCCTCGAAATAGTTGATATAGATACTCCTATCTTTTTGGCAAATTCTTTCTGGGATATAGGTTTAATATATTTTGGACCTTTGAAAAAGAATTCTTGCTGGTATAGAATAAAATATTGAATAAATTTTTGTAAAATTTTTTTTCTATTATTTAAAGCAATTTCAATCTGTTCTGTCTCTCTTATTTTATTTACTATTTCAGAATTTTTTAGCTTTATTTTTTTATATGACTTATCTAATTTAACATTAAAAAAATTATTAAGCACTATTTTTAAATCATCCACTTGCTTTTCTATTATTATATCCGGAACAATATATTGGGATTGAGTCAAATCAAAATCATTTAAAGGATTAAGATCAACAATATTTTTTATCTCCTTTTTATATTCATTTATTTTTTCAAATTTTATTCCTAATTTCTCGATTTTTTTCCATCTTTTGTTTATAAAATCATCCCAATGGTTCTCAATAAAATTAAACAGTTCATAATTTTTATCAAATTCTGATAGATATATTTGAATTAAAAAAAGTTCTTTTAAATTTTGAGAACCAATCCCCTTTTTATCAACACTTTGTAAAATAACTTTTCCATTTTCTAAAGAAATAACTGGAATATTTATCTCTTTTGATATATCTTCTAATGATTTGGTTAGAATACCATTTGAATTAAGAAAAAATAAAAGACTTAATGCATTTATTTTTTCTTCTTCAGTTAATTCAAAGATATTAAAATATTCTTCAAAATAATCTATTATTGATTTTTTGAAAATTACTGTATTTTCAAAAAAAGTTTTAATATTATCAGGTTCAAAAATTTTTTTAATAACTCTATTTGTAAATGGTTCATCCTCATTATATTCAATTTTTATTTTATTTTTATTTACATTATCAGATTTCGTTTCAACTGAAATAAAAGGATTCTCATCCTCTTTTTGTTTTAGATATTGAAATAAGTCTAATGTATTTAAACTTAAAACTTTTAACTGCAAATATAATTGAGGAGATAAAATTTGTTTTTGCTCTAAATTTTGATCTATTGAATAAAAATTATCACTCATAAATAAAAATCTTCCCCTAAATAAATCTCTCTTGCTTTTTCATTTTTAATTAATGTTTCAGAATCACCATGAATTAAAATAGTTCCTTTATTAATTATATAACTTCTATCTGTAATTTTCAAAGTTTCTCTTACATTATGATCAGTTATTAATATCCCTATTCCCTTTTCAGATATCTTCTTAATAGTATTTTGAATATCTTTTACAGCTATAGGATCAACACCAGCAAAAGGTTCATCCAATAATAGATAGTGTGGATTATTAATTAAACTTCTAGCTATTTCTACTTTTCTTCTCTCTCCACCAGAAAGTGTTAACCCATACTGTTTAGCTAGATCCTTTAAACCAAATTCTTCTAAAAGCTGATCTTTTATTTTAAATTTCTCCTTTTTACTTATATTTTTAAGTTCTAGAATAGCAAGTAAATTATCTTCTACTGTCATTTTTCTAAATACAGAAGGTTGCTGAGGTAAATATCCTATTCCAAGTCTGGCTCTTTTGTACATAGGATATTTTGTTATATCTGCATTATTAAATACAACCATTCCAGAATCTGGTTTTAAAAAACCTACAATTATATAAAATGTTGTAGATTTGCCAGCTCCATTTGGCCCAAGCAAACCTACTACTTCACCTTTTTCAATATAAAAACTAACATCTGAAACAGCAACCTTTTTCCCAAATTTCTTAACAAGATTCTTAATTTCTATACTCATTCAATATCCATAGAATAATTATTTTCTTTACTATAATAATTTATAATATTTCTATCAAAATTAATTTTAATTTCATCTGTTACTATTCTTTCACCATTTACTCTAAAATTATAAATATTTTCTAAAAGTATTTGAGAACTTTTAAAATCTATTTTTCCGCTATCTCCACCTATAAATAAATTTTTATTTAATAATTTAAAATTAAATTCACCAAAAATCATAAAACCATCTATTAAGTTAAAATTTCCATTATTTATTTTTATTGAATAATTTGATCTTTTTCCAAAAGTTATTCTTAAATCTTTTATGCTTGATAAAACTTTCCCCTCATCTTTTAAAATAGCATATGAAAAATTCAAATTATTAAGATATTGTTTTATAAATTCACTGTTAAAATTCTTAATCTCTTTTAACATAAAATAGTTTTTATCCTTGTTCCAGATTAAATCACCTCTGTCTAATCTATATTTATCCTTTAAATTCTCAAAGTTTATAATTTTTTTAAATTCTAATTCTTTTCTATTATTATTATATATCAGTTTATTACATTTTGCAAATATAGAAATATTATATTTGTTTTTGTTTTCAGTAGAAAAATGCCAGTCTGGGTTAATCTTATTATCAAAATAATAAAAATTAACATAATTTTTTGAAATAAAATTATTTTTATTGTAAATCTCTTTAAAATAATCTGACGATATTGCAATTCTAGATTTGTAATCTTTATACCTAACATTATCATTTAAAATTAAACTTTTCTCATTAGAAAATTTACCTTTTTTTGATTCAAAATAAATCTCTTTATTTTTATCTTTATAATAATTAAAAGATAATTTAAATTTATTTATAATTTTTAAATTATTAATCACAATATTGAGGTCATTTCCAGAAGAAAGATATTTTAGATTACTATTTTCATATTTAATATTACCATTTTTTAAATATATATATTGATCTTTAAAATCATTATTATATTTTCCATTATCACCAGAGAAGTCCAACAAAAAATTATTTTTTTCAATTTTCATGGAAGATTTTATAAAATTATATTTATATAAAATAATTTTATCATTAAAAAATTTTAATTCAAATTTCGTATATTTTCCTGAATTAGTTAAAATGAAACTATTTTTTTTATAAAAAAAACTACCATCAATTAATTCAATATCACTGGTATTACTTTGATTTAAAATAGAGGTTCTTATACTCTTAATTTTAATTTGATTGGAATTATTGTCCATATAAGTAAGATCTACATTTGTAAAATAAAAATTATTTTTATTAACATTAAAATAATCTGCTTTCAAGTTTAGCTTATCACTTTCTAATTTAAAATTTTTTTCAAAAACATAATTTTTATTCTTGAAATCCAATGAAGTTTTTTCACAAAATAGTCTAATTGGTAAAAATTTTGTTTTTATAATTTCATTTTTAGAAAATAATAAATAGTCGTAAGCATCTATAACTATATTTCCATAAATTTTAAATAATAAATTTTTTATATCTACTAATGCAGTATCGCCAGAAATTTCATAATTATAATTGTATAAAAGATGAACTTCTCCATCTATATAAATATTGTTATTTTCAAAATTAAAGATAATTTTATCTGCATGAAATATAAATTTTCCATCAAATAAACTTAGATCTGCATTTCCTTTAAGATAAATAATATTTGGTGATTTAACATTATCAAAAATCACATTATCAGCTTCTGCAAAAAAGAAAGGTTGATTATTTTTGTAAGATTTAATAAAACCTTTTTTTAATTTTATAGAAAAAGTTTTCTTTTTTTCTAAAAACGCTTCATTAGCTTTTATGAAATATTTATAATCACCTGACAAATATTCTTTATAAAATCCTACTTCTGTTTCAGAAAATTTATATTTTTTATCTATTTGATTTTCAAATTTAGCAAAATAATTTAATATTAATTCTGAATTTTCATAATTGTTACTAAATGTTTTATAAAAAGGATAAATTAAAATAATTAAAATTATTAAAAAAACTATTAATATTTTTTTTGACATCTTTTTCACCATTTTCTCTTAAAAATTATTTTATTCATTGATATATTTTTAATTAACTACTAAATAACTTTTTTTGACAAAATATCATGGATATGGATTACTCCACTAAGTTTGTTGTTATCATCTACAACAACTAATTGTGTGTATTTCCCTTCCATTTTTTCAATTGCTTCAAGTACAAAAGAATTTTTGTTAATTTTTTTAGGATTTTTAATCATTACATCTTTAGCTTTTTTATCTAAAAGATTATCAACTTTTAATAATAATCTTTTTAAATCACCATCTGTTAATATACCTGTAATTTCATCCTTATTATTAACAAAAACACACAACCCTTTGTTTTTTTTGATAATTAGTTCTAAGGCTTCTTTAATTGTTATATTTTCATGGCCAATTGCAAATTCAGATTTTGGAGTCATTACCTCATAAACTTTTTTTAACTGTCGTCCTAAAGAACCACCAGGATGAAACATTGCAAATTGTTCTTTTTTAAAATTTCGTTTTTCCATTAAAGCAACTGCTAAAGCATCTCCTAATGCTAAAGTCATTGTTGTTGAAGTTGTTGGAGCAAGATTCATAGGGCAAACTTCTTTTACATTAGGAAGTAACAAAACTATATCAGAAAGTTTAGCTAATGATGATTCTTTTCCGGTAGTTATAGCAATAATTGGTATATTTAATCTTTTTGGATAAGGAAGAATATTTAATAATTCCTCAGTTTCTCCTGTCTTTGAAATAGCAATAATAACATCTTTTTCCATTATTACACCAATATCACCATGCATTCCTTCCATAGGATTTAAAAAAAATGCAGGTGTTCCTGTTGAAGAAAAAGTAGCAGCGATTTTACTTGCAATATGACCAGATTTTCCAACACCTGTTAAAATAACCTTACCTTTACAATTATAAAGAATTTCTATTGCTTCATTAAAATTATTATCAATATTATTAGAAAGTTTTAACAAACTTTCTGCTTCACTTTTTAATACATCCTTAGCTATTTTAACAAAATCCAAATTTATTCCCCTTTTCTTTTTATTCATACTAACAAATATTTAATAAAACTAAAACCATAAAAATTAAAAAAAGCATTATTTTATTTTTCAAATACAAAATTAAAAGATATTTGAACGTAAAAAATGTGATATCTTCTCTACTTTTTCAATTAAAACTTCTAGGTCATCTATTAAAATTAAATTGGTTGAATCAGATTTAGCTTGTTCTCTTGAAAAATGCGTTTCAAAAAATAGTGCATCTACAAAAGAAGCTGTTGCTGCAAATGTCAAATTATCAACATATTTGGGTTCTCCACCTGATATTCCTTTAATTCCAGGTAATTGTAATGAATGTGTTGAATCAAAACAAAGTGGAGCAATTTTTTTTAAGTCAGGAAAATATTTAAAATCATTTACCAATCTATTATACCCAAAAAAAGTCCCTCTTTCTGTAATAAAAAAATTGTCGTTTCCTGAATCTTTTACTTTTTTTGCAACATGTTCCATTTCCCATGGAGATAAAAATTGCCCTTTTTTTAAATTTAATGCTTTTTTTGTTTTAGCAGCAGATGTTACTAAATCTGTTTGTCTTATCAAAAAAGCAGGTATTTGAATTATATCAACAACATCAGCAACAATTCGAGCCTGTTCAGGCAAATGAATATCCGTTATAATCGGAAAATTGAACTGCCTTTTTATTTTTTCAAATATTCTTAATCCTTTTTCAAGTCCAATTCCTCTAAAAGATTTTAAAGAAGTTCTATTAGCCTTATCAAAAGAGGATTTATAAACTAAACTAATTTTATATTTTTCCTCTATTTTTTTTAATCTCTCAGCAATTTTCAAAGGGATATATTCATCTTCAAGTACACATGGACCAATTATATATATTAAAGGATTTTTATTTCCCATTTTTATACTTTCAGTAATTTTAATTTCTTTGGAATAAACTATCATAAATACCTCTTATCAATTTTTTTTATCATTTTTGTTCTTTTAATTATATTTATTATTTTCATCATGTTTTTTATTTTCAAAATTTTATCTATTTAACATTCTATAGTTATTTTATATTATATTTTATATTATATTTTAAATTATACTTTATATTCTATTATCATTTATATTTTAAAATAAGTATTTTTTAAATTTATTTTTTTATTTACTTTAAGCAATTTATTCTCTCTTTTACACACATCTATTTATATCATGTTTAAATTATTTTTATTAATTAAAATATTATATTTTCATTCATTATTATAATTAAGTTACTATTTACTTTAATTATATCTTTTTTTCATAGCACATTTAATAAATTCTCTAAATAATGGATGTGGTTTAAAAGGTTTTGATTTAAATTCAGGATGGAACTGAACTCCAACTCCAAAAACATGGTTTTTCCATTCCATTATTTCAACTAAGTTCAATTCTTCATTTAACCCCGAAAAAAGAACTCCATTTTCTTCGAATATTTGTTTATATTCATTGTTAAATTCATATCTATGTCTATGTCGCTCTGAAATTTCTTCTTTTTGATAAGCATTATATGCAAAAGAGCCTTTTTTAATTTTACATTTATAAGCTCCTAATCTCATTGTACCACCTTTTTCTGATATATTTATTTGATCTTCCATAAGGTGGATAATTGGATATTCAGTATGAGGATCAAATTCTTCTGAATTAGCATTTTCTAATTTTAAAACATTTCTTGCAAACTCTAACGCCATACATTGCATTCCAAGACATAACCCAAGAAATGGAATTGAATTTTCTCTTGCAAGTTTAATTATTTTTATTTTTCCTTCAATTCCACGTGATCCAAATCCGCCTGGAACTAATATACCGTCAGCTTTAGATTTAATTTCATCCAGTAATTGTGGATTTTTAATAACTTCTTCAGAGTCAATCTTTTTAATATGAATTTTGATTTCATTTTCAATCCCTGCATGTTTTAAAGATTCATAAACAGATTTATAAGCATCGTTTAAATGAATATATTTCCCACAAACATAAATATTTAAAAATTTATTTTTTTGTTTTTCAATAATATCAATTTTTTGTTTTATTTTTATCCATTTTTCTAAATTTATCTTTTTATCTTTCATTCCTAGAAGCCGTAGTATTCTTTTTTCAACTTGAAGTTCATGATAAATTAAAGGTAAATTATATATATTGTCAACATCTGGAGCTTCTATTACATCTTGTTCTTCAACTGAACAAAATAAAGCTATTTTTCTTCTCATCTCTTTTGATAATACACCAGAAATTCGTGTTAAAATGATATGAGGAAATATTCCTATTTCTCTTAAAGCTTTTACTGAATGCTGAGTAGGTTTTGTTTTGTATTCACCAGCAACAACAATCTTTGGTATCAAAGTTAAATGAATAAAAATAACATCGTTTTTATTTTTATGATAAAACTCTCTAGCTGCTTCTAAAAAAGGAACTGATTCAATATCTCCTACTGTTCCACCAATTTCAATAATCTGAATGTCTGGTTTAACTTCATCAGATAATTTTTTAATCATATTTTGTATTTCACCAGTAATATGTGGAATTACTTGAACAGTCTTACCCAAATAATCGCCTTTTCTTTCTCTATTTATAACTTTTAAATAAACTTTCCCCGTAGTAATAGAATTTAGTTCAGAAAGATAAGAATTAGTAAATCTGGAATAATTACCTAAATCAAGGTCGGTTTCTGCTCCATCATCAGTAACATAAACTTCACCATGTTGATAAGGTGACATGGTACCTGCATCAACATTCAGGTATGGATCTATCTTTTGTAAAACGACTTTAAATCCTGATGCTTCAAGTAATGCACCTATTGTAGCTGACGCAATTCCTTTTCCTAAAGAAGAACATACCCCACCTGTTATAAAAATATACTTAGTCCCCATTTTATATCCTTAAAGAAATAATAATATTTTATTTAAAAAAAATATATATTTTTTTTATAATAATTGTTATTTAATATTCTTAATATTTTCAATTATTTTTGTTGTTGAATATCCATTAACATAATCCAAAATAATTATTTCTCCACCATAACTTTTTATTATTGAATATTCAGGAAGATTTTCTTTTTTATAATCCCCACCCTTTACATGGATATCAGGTTTAATTTTCGCTATAATATTAATTGGAGTTAATTCATCAAAATAAGTAACATAGTCAACAAAAAATAAAGCACTAAGTGCAAAAACTCTATCATCCAATTTATTAATGGGTCTATCCTTACCTTTTAAAGCTTTTATTGATTTGTCTGAATTAAGAGCAATAATTAATTTATCACCCAATTCTTTAGCTTGAATTAAATATTCTAAATGTCCTCTATGCAAAATATCGAAACACCCATTAGTAAAAACAAGTTTCGTTTTTACTTTATTTTTTAAATCATTTTTTCTAAATTGCTCAAAGAATTGCTCTAAATTTTCAGGTTTAATAAATTTTTTAATTAGTTCTTTTTTTACTTCTTTTTTCATATTGATAAATTAAAAAATTTATAAAAAATGTCAAAATTTAAAATTAAATAGATGAATAGGTATTATTAGTTGATATTTTCATATTATTAAGTTTAATGAGTAAAAATGATAAGGAGTTTTTATGGATTTTCAATATATTGTTGTAGGTGCTGGATTTGCAGGATCTGTTATTGCTGAAAGAATATCGAATATTTTAAATAAAAAAGTTCTTTTAATAGAACAAAAAAATCATGTAGGTGGACATTGTTATGATTATATAGATAAAAATGGAATAATTATTCATAAATATGGTCCACACCTTTTCCATACAAATTATGATAATGTATATGATTATCTTTCAAATTTTACTGAATGGGATTTATATAATCATAAAGTTTTAGCTTTCATTGATGGACAAAAAGTACCAATACCATTTAATCTGAATACACTTCATAAAATATTTCCTAAAACACTTGCTGATAAGCTTGAAAAAAAACTTATTGATAAATACACATATAACTCTAAAATTCCTATTCTTGAGCTAATGAAAGAAAAAGATAAAGACTTACTGTTTTTAGCAAACTTTATTTATGAGAAAGTGTTTAAAAATTACACTATCAAACAATGGGAAATAAAACCTGAAAATATTGACCCAAATGTAACAGCAAGAGTCCCTATTTTTATTGGAAAAGATGATAGATACTTTAATGATAAATATCAATGTGTACCTAAATATGGTTACTCTAAAATTTTTAACAATATGCTTAATAATAAAAATATAAAAATATTATTAAATACAAGCTTCAATGAAATAATTGATATTGATTATAACAAACATGATATTTACCTTTTTAAAAACAAATTCAAAGGAAAATTAATCTTTACAGGAATGGTTGATGAATTATTTCAATTTAAGTTTGGATATTTACCTTATAGGTCCCTAAATTTAAAATTTGAAACTATCAATAAAGAATTATATCAAGAGACTGCAACAGTAAATTATCCTAACAATTACAAGTTTACAAGAATAACTGAATTCAAACATATTCATCCAGTTAAAACTGAAAAAACTACAATTCTAAAAGAATATCCTCAAAAATTTGAATTTGGAAAAAATAATCCATATTATCCAATTTTTACTGATGAAAATAATAAAAAATATAATAAATATTTAGAATATTCAAAAAAGTTCGAAAATCTTATTTTACTTGGTAGACTTGCTGAATACAAATATTACAATATGGATCAAATTATCAATCAAGCACTTATAACTTTTGAATCACTAAGATAAAAAGAGTAATAAGCAAAAAATATAATAACATAGAAAAAAATTTAAACAAAAATAATTTACAAAAATCTATATAAAATATAGATGAATATAAGTTTTTTAAAATATTTATAAATTATAACTATTAAAATTTATCTATTTTTTTTATCTTTAATTATTTTTAAATATCTATCATATACCATTTCTGCTACCTGAGACCATGTTATATAAAGTGTATCATGTGCTTTTTGTCCAACTTTTTTTCTTAATTCAGGGTTTTTCATAATATGAATAATTTTTTCAGCAAAATTTTTAACATCATTCTCAGCTAAAAACCCATTATATTCATCTTCAATATTTTCAGATGCTGTAGAATTTTTAATTAATATAGCTGGAACATTAAAAGCAGCTGATTCTTTTAAAGTTAAAGGGGAAGTATCATAAAGTGACGGAAAAATAAAAAGATCAGTTCTAGCTAAAAATTGTTTAATTTGTTCTCTATTTTTAATTACTCCTAAAAATTTAACTCTATCTTCAATTTTAAATTCTTTCACCATTTTTTTCATTTTGTTTTCAGCATATCCCTGACCAATAAAAATCATCAAAAAATCAAGATCAGTTTTTTCTTTTAAATATTTTAAAGATTTTAAAGTTAGTTCATGATTTTTTTCCCATATCAATTGTCCAATGAAAATCATGAGAAAAGTATTTTTCTTAATTTTTAATTGTTCTTCAGTTTTTTGAATATAAGAATCAATATTATTTGGAACAATTAAATCTGTACCATTAGGCATTACAATAATATCCTTTTTAAAACCATATTCCCTTAAAGTAACTTCAGTTTTTTTATTAGGGATCCAAACCTCATCCGCTGATTCATAAAATTTAACTATTTTATCAACATAATGTTGAATAATTTTCTTATTAGTTGTAACACGTTTAAAATCTTCATGGTACTTTGTATGGAAACTAGCTACAAATGGAATATTATTTTTTTTAGCATATTTTAAACCAATATTTCCAGCTTTAAATGGGGAATGAGCATGAATAATTCCAAAAGGAATTCTATTAAGTTTATATTGAAATTTTAAATCAATTGAAGGTATTCCATATCTGTATGGTGGCCTATTTATAATTGGAATAGAAAAAAATCTTAAAACCTCAAAATCTTCTTTATCTTTATGTTTGGGATATTTAGTTGTAATAACATATACTTTATGTCCTTTTTTATGAAGCCAATAAGCATAATTTTTTGTAACCAAACCAACACCATCCATTATAGGGGGAAATGAATCATTAAATTGTCCAATAATAATCTCTTGCTTATTTTTAATATTTTCCATTAATTTTCCTCCATTTATTTTAAATAATTAGATTCTAATTTTTATTTTATTCTTTTTTAATAATTTTAAATATTTCTGCTATCTTTTTAAATTAATACAAAAATTAATAAAAAAAATATTATTTGAAAAATCTAATTATTAATGTTTGATAATTTTTTTTAATTCAAATAGACTATCAATATTGAATATCTTATTTTGATTAATCAATTTCTTCATATTTTCAGATAATGAATAAAGTTTTTTTATATCATTTCTTTTATTTTCTAATTTATCATTAATTTCAGGATACCCACGATTAATAAAAATAGGATTAATGCCTGAATTAATTGCCATTTCAATATCTGTGTATCTATCGCCTACATAATATGATTTTGACAAATCTATATTATAATAAGCTTCTAATCTTTTGATCATCCCTATTTTTGGTTTTCTACATAAGCAATTATCTTCAGGTAAGTGTGGACAAAAAATATGGTCAGTTATTTTTATTTCATTTTTTTTTAAAAAATCTATTAATAATTTCATTTGTTTTAAATAATAACTTTTTGAAAAATAGTTTCTATTAATTCCTGATTGATTTGACACAATAAAAATTAAATAATCTTTAGTTGATAGATATTTCAAGGTTTCTAAAGAGTCCTTAAAAAATTCAACTTTGTTAAAATCACAGTTATATACTTGATCTTTTATTAAAGTATTATCTTTATCAAAAAATATTGATCTATTTTTCATAAAAATAATCACCTGCAAGTAAAATTTTTGATTCTCCTGTCTGGTAAACTTTATTATCAATTACAAGATTCTTAATTATACCCCCTTTATGGTAAATAGAATAAAAATTAAAATTTTTTCTATTTTTAATATTTAAAAAACTTAATAAATTATTTTTTAAGATATTATCATTTTCATTTTCAAAAGCTCTATACCCTAACATGTTTAGAATAAATGAAGTAGAAGCAGAAGCAGTCCCACAACTTAATGTTTCATTTGCACCTCTTTCTCTAGTTCTTAAAAAATATTTATTTTTATAATTCATAAGAATTGATACATTAACAATTTCTTTTTTATCCTTCCCTTTTTCTGGAAAAAAATTTTCATGAGTAAACACAAACAAATCTTCAATATTGAAATTATCAAATGTCTTAATATCTAAATTGTTATTAAAAAAATATATAAAGTGCAAATTTCCATTATCAACCGCAAATAAATTAAAATTTGTATTCTTATAACTTATATTAAGTTTATTAATATTCTTATATATCTTTGGATTACCCACATGAGTAAAAACTCTTAACATATTTAAATCATTTAAATATGATATAATTTGATATTTTGATAATTTTTCCCCATCAATATCTTTTTCATTTAATTTTTTAAATAAAATATAAATAGTCTTTAAACCTGAATCAGTATTTATAAAAATTCTATCTATATTATAATTGCTTTCGTTGTCAACCTTATTTAATTGGTCTAATTGGTATTTTTTTTTATAAAGTATGTAATAGGTAGCACCTCTTAATCCATTGCCACACATTTTAGCTAATGATCCGTCACTATTATATATTCTCATTTTAAATTTCTTGCTACTAATAGTATCAATAGTAATAATACCATCAGAAGATAATCCATAAATTTTATTAGAAAGTTGTTTGGAAATATTAGCATACTTAATATCATCATAATCTTTAATATAATCCATATAAATATAAGGATTTCCAACATTATCAATTTTTACAATATCATTTATTAATAACATAAATATAACCCTTTACAAAATAGATAAAAATACTTATTTTTAATTAACTAAAATTATAAGTGATTAATTATTATATAATTAATTATTATATATTGTTAATTGTATTAATAAACAGAAATAATTAAAATTTTTATTAGATCATATGATATAATTGTTTTACCTACAATAAAATAGCATTATAATTTAAAATAACAATAAATAAAAATCATGAACTAAATAAAGATATAAAAAGATAATAAAAAATAATTAAAAAATCTATAAATAATTTATAAAAAAATAATAAATTTAAATTAATTAAAATTAATATTATTCTTTTTACAAAAATAAATAATTTTTTGAAAATCTTGTTTAGCAAAAGGTTCTAAATTATTGTTTCTTAAAAGAGCAGATGGATGATAGGTTGCATAGAAATAGATATTTTTATCTTTTCCAAATCTCTTTATTTTATAAAACTTTCCTCTAATTCTTGATAAACTTAATTTTGTTTCCAGAATAAATTGAGATGCAACTAAACCTAATCCAATAATTAATTTAGGTTTTATATAGTCTACTTGTTTTTTTAAATAAGGAAAGCATTTAATTGCTTCTTCTAGCTTTGGATTTCTGTTATTTGGTGGCCTACATTTAACAACATTTGTTATATATACTTTATTTCTATCAATATTAAAGAATTTTAAATATCTATTTAACAATTTACCAGCTCGACCAACAAAAGGTCTTCCAGATAAATCTTCTTGTTCGCCAGGACCTTCTCCAATAAACATTAAATCAGCTTCTAAATTTCCCTCACCAATAACTACATTGGTTCTAAATTCAGCTAATTTACACTTATTACAATTTTTAATTTCATTTAATAATGTAATAAAATCTTCAGTCTCTTTCTGTACTATATCATCTTTATCATTTGTAATTATTTCAATTTTTTTGAATTTATTTTTATATATTTTATTGTTTTCATAATATGATAGAAATTTATCAATTGTAGTATAAATTTTTAAAATCTCTTTTTCTTTGCACATTCTTTACAAAACTCTGTATATGGAATAAATTCTAATCTATCTTCACTAATTTCTTTTCCACAACTTATACAAATACCATATGTACCATTATCAATTCTTTCTAATGCATGATCAATTTTTTTTAATAATTTAATATTAGTTTCATCAATGTTTTCCTTTAATTCAGACTCCATAATAGCAGAAGCAAGATCGTATTCTTCTGAATATGTTTCCCCTGAATTTGATTCATTATTCATAAATTCATTTTCTTCAATGATTTCCTGTAACAATTCTCTTTTTTTAGTTTCTAATATTTTTTTAAATTTTTCTATCTTCTTTTTATCCATAAATTCTCCATTATATTTATTTTGGAAATTTTTTATGTGCTATCTATTTACATTAAAAGATTTTTTTGTAAATAAAAATTTTATTATTTTTTTTATAATTTAATTTTTATATTATATTTTTTTAATTTATTCATTTTTTAGACTTTATAATATATCGTTTCTTTATTCCGTTTGTCAATACCTTTGTTTTTATTTTTTTTATACAAATAATTAAATCATAGCAATCATCTAATAAAAACAAATACTAAATGAATTTTTCTATAATAAAATATAATAAAAAAATAAAAAACAATAAAATAGAAGTTATATTTATTTACAATTATAGATTTTTAAATAATTTACGCATAATTATTGACATAATATGTGGATATAAATATTTAGAAAAAAACAAAATGAATTATTAAAGCCAAATATTTTTTATCTTAATAATAAAAACAAAAAGAACAAAATCAAAATAAACTTTAAAAAGTTATAAAGTAAAAAAATACATTAATATAAAAAAATTTAACAAATTTATTAGAATTAAAAAAAATAAGTATATAAATCAGTTCAGAATGTAAAAATTTGAACAAATAAATATTTAAATTAAAGGATAAAAAAAAGCCTGGCGACGACCTACTTTTCCACAGAGTTTCCCCTGCAGTATCATCGGCGAAGGAGTGCTTAACTTCTGAGTTCGGTATGGGATCAGGTGTTACCACTCCTCTATGGTCACCAGGCATTTAATATATACAGTTAAGAGTGTATGATGTGGTATCAATAAAATAGGATAGTAGAAGAAAGGGGCAAGTCAAACGGTTTATTAGTACTGGTCTGCTAAACATGTTACCATGCTTACACATCCAGCCTATCAACCAGGTAGTCTACCTGGAACCTTCAGGGATACCTAATCTTGGGGTAGGCTTCCCGCTTAGATGCTTTCAGCGGTTATCCCTTCCGCACATAGCTACCCGGCTATGCCGTTGGCACGACAACCGGTGCACCAGAGGTGCGTCCAATCCGGTCCTCTCGTACTAGGATCAGATCCCCTCAAGTATCCCACGCCCACGGCAGATAGGGACCGAACTGTCTCACGACGTTCTGAACCCAGCTCACGTAACTCTTTAATCGGCGAACAGCCGAACCCTTGGGACCTGCTCCAGCCCCAGGATGAGTTGAGCCGACATCGAGGTGCCAAACACCGCCGTCGATGTGAACTCTTGGGCGGTATCAGCCTGTTATCCCCGGAGTACCTTTTATCCGTTGAGCGATGGCTTTTCCACTCAAAACCACCGGATCACTAAGACCTACTTTCGTACCTGCTCGAAACGTCTCTCTCGCAGTTAAGCTCCCTTTTGCCTTTGCACTCTAAAAGCTGATTTCTATACAGCCTGAGGGAACCTTTGTACACCTCCGTTACTCTTTGGGAGGTCACCACCCCAGTGAAACTGCCCGCCTGACAATGTCCGTAGATATCCACTACCTCCGTTAGAGATCCAGTATGATAAGGGTGGTATTTCAAGGACGGCTCCTCCGAGACTGGCGCCCCAGATTCTCTGCCTCCCACCTATCCTACACATACCATACCAAATCCCAATGCCAGGTTACAGTAAAGGTTCACGGGGTCTTTCCGTCTAACCGCGGGTAATCGGTATTTTCACCGATACTCCAATTTCACCGAGCTCCCTGTTGAGACAGCGCCCCAGTCGTTATACCATTCATGCAGGTCGGAACTTACCCGACAAGGAATTTCGCTACCTTAGGACTGTTATAGTTACAGCCGCCGTTTACCGGGGCTTCGGTCAAGAGCTTCTTATCCATAATGGATAATAACCCCCTCCCTTAACCTTCCGGCACCGGGCAGGTCTCAGTCCCTATACTTCGTCTTGCGACTTAGCAGAGACCTGTGTTTTTGGTAAACAGTCGCCAGGGCCTCTCTTCTGCCACCCCTTTCTGCTTCCAGGTAAATCCCTTCCACATACTCAGGGCCACCCTTCTCGCTAACTTACAGGTGCATTTTGCCGAGTTCCTTAACAGGGATTCTCTCGTGCGCCTTTGGATACTCACCTCGCCTACCTGTGTCGGTTTGCGGTACGGTTGCTTAATAAGCTCCTTTAGCAGCTATTTCTCGGCAGTCAGGCTCTTCCTAATCCCAGATGCCGTAACACCTGGTCTTCGTCCCCCATCAGGTACTTAATGTGAAAGGATTTGCCTCTCACTTCCCCTACAGGGTTGAACGTACAACCATCAGTACGCTAGGATTCACCCCCTGCGTCACCACTTCAGTCAAACGCTTATTAAACAGTACTGGAATATTAACCAGTTGCCCATCAGCTACGCCTTTCGGCCTCACCTTAGGAACCGACTAACCCTGGGAAGATTTGCTTTACCCAGGAAACCTTAGGCTTACAGCGAGCAGATTTCTCATCCGCTTTATCGCTACTCATGCCGGCATCCTCTCTTCAGTTGCCTCCAGTAAGCTTTACAACTTACCTTCTTCGGCTTCCCGAATGCTCCCCTACCCAGTATAGTATATCCAGATACTATACTGCCGTGCCTTCGGTTATTGGCTTAAGACCCGTTACATCTTCGGCGCATCATTGCTCGACCAGTGAGCTATTACGCACTCTTTCAAGGATTGCTGCCTCTAAGCCAACCTCCTGGCTGTCTTGGCAATAATACATCCTTTCCCACTTAGCCAATAATTCGAGACCTTAGACAACGGTCTGGGCTCTTTCCCTCTCGACCACGAAGCTTATCCCCCGCAGTCTCACTCCTATGAAATACTGTATAGGCATTCGAAGTTTGGTTGGGTTTGGTACAGATCTCTCCGCCCTAGCCCATTCAGCGCTCTACAACCTATATAGCTCCATAAGGCTGCTCCTAAAAGCATTTCGGGGAGAACCAGCTATCGCCAGGTTTGTTTGGCCTTTCACCCCTATCCACAGCTCATCCGATACGTTTTTAACCGTAACCGGTTCGGACCTCCAGTGAGTTCTACCTCACCTTCATCCTGGCCATGGATAGATCACCTGGCTTCGGGTCTACTCCATCGTACTTAACGCCCTATTAAGACTCGGTTTCCCTTCGGCTTCAGGGCTACTACCCCTTAACCTCGCACAATAGAGTAACTCACCGGCTCATTATGCAAAAGGCACGCAGTCACCTAAATAAATTTAGGCTCCTACAGCTTGTAGGTCAATAGTTTCAGGTTCTATTTCACTACCCTCACGGGGTGCTTTTCACCTTTCCCTCACGGTACTGTTCCACTATCGGTGGCCAGTTTATATTTAGCCTTGGATGGTGGTCCACCCTGCTTCCCACAGAATTCCACGTGCTCCGTGGTACTCAGCATCTACCCCATAATATCTACCATATATTTCGGGTACGGGACTTTCACCCCCTTCGGTTTAGCTTCCCAGCTAATTCCCCTATATATGATAAATATTACCCGGAATCCTGTAATCCCAGATGGATAAATGCTACAACCCCCATATCACAACGGTACAGGCCTTTAACATGATATGGGTTTGGGCTGCTCCCCTTTCGCTCACCACTACTTAGGGAATCTCTTTTCGATTTCTTCTCCTCGGGTTACTTAGATGTTTCAATTCACCCGGTATCGCCTCTCGCTTACGCAAGATACCATACGCCTTTTCAGCATACGGTGGGTTGCCCCATTCGGATATCCCCGGATCATAGCTCGCTTGCAGCTAACCGAGGCTTTTCGCAGCTTGCCACGTCCTTCTTCGCTTCTGGCCCCTAGGCATCCACTATTGACCCTTATTCCCTTGCCCCTTCCTCCTACTTCCTTACCTTCTCATACACTCTTAACTATATATACTAATTTAAAAGAACATATAAATGGAGGCAAGGGGATTCGAACCCCTGACCTCCTGGGTGCAAACCAGGTGCTCTCCCAACTGAGCTATACCCCCATTTACTACAAATTGGGCTTAGGTGGACTTGAACCACCGACCTCACGCTTATCAGGCGTGCGCTCTAACCAGCTGAGCTATAAGCCCAATTCATAAATTAAACATATATAAGAGCATTTTACAGGCCACTTTGCTTTTCTCCTTAAAGAAAGGAGGTGATCCAGCCGCACCTTCCGGTACGGCTACCTTGTTACGACTTCACCCCCCTCACTGGCCCTACCTTAGACACCTGCCTCCATTACTGGTTGGCTCCAGCATCTTCGGGTAAAACCAATTCGGGTGGTGTGACGGGCGGTGTGTACAAGGCCGGGGAACGTATTCACCGCAGCATTGCTGATCTGCGATTACTAGCGATTCCACCTTCATGCAGTCGAGTTGCAGACTGCAATCCGAACTTAAGGACGCCTTTCTGAGATTCGCTACACCTCGCGGCTTCGCTACCCTCTGTAACGCCCATTGTAGCACGTGTGTAGCCCAGGACATAAGGGCCATGATGACTTGACGTCATCCCCACCTTCCTCCGGTTTGTCACCGGCAGTCTCCTTAGAGTGCCCAGCTTAACCTGATGGCAACTAAGAATAAGGGTTGCGCTCGTTGCGGGACTTAACCCAACATCTCACGACACGAGCTGACGACAGCCATGCAGCACCTGTGTGCCACCCCCGAAAGGCATTAGGATTTCTCCTAACTGTAAGGCACATGTCAAGCCCTGGTAAGGTTCTTCGCGTATCATCGAATTAAACCACATGCTCCACCGCTTGTGCCGGCCCCCGTCAATTCCTTTGAGTTTCACCCTTGCGGGCATACTCCCCAGGCGGTATGCTTAACGCGTTGGCTGCGTCACAAAAACCTCTCGGGTCCCTATGACTAGCATACATCGTTTACAGCTAGGACTACCGGGGTATCTAATCCCGTTCGCTCCCCTAGCTTTCGCCTCTCAGCGTCAGTATCAGGCCAGGTGATTGCCTTCGCCGTCGGTATTCTTCCCGATATCTACAGATTTCACCCCTACACCGGGAATTCCATCACCCCCTCCCGTACTCTAGCTCTACAGTATCAGCCGCAACTCTGACGTTGAGCATCAGTCTTTTACAGCTGACTTGTAAAGCCGCCTACAGGCCCTTTACGCCCAGTGATTCCGAGTAACGTTCGCCCCCTACGTATTACCGCGGCTGCTGGCACGTAGTTAGCCGGGACTTATTCGCCAGGTACCGTCATCTCTTAAAGATTATTCGCCCCTGGCAAAAACGGTTTACAACCCATAGGGCCTTCATCCCGTACGCAGTGTCGCTCCGTCAGGGTCTCCCCCATTGCGGAAGATTCTTAGCTGCTGCCTCCCGTAGGAGTCTGGGCCGTATCTCAGTCCCAGTGTGGCCGATCACCCTCTCAGGCCGGCTACCCGTCTTAGCCTTGGTGAGCCTTTACCTCACCAACTAGCTGATAGGACGCAAGTCCATCCTAAGACACCAATAATGGCTTTCCTCTCTCGAGATTATGGAGTATTACCCTGTGTTTCCACAGGCTATCCCCCTCCTCAGGGTAGGTCCTTACGCGTTACTCACCAGTCCGCTACTCGCCAGCTAGATATACCCCGAAAGATATATCTACTGCTGCCGTACAACTTGCATGCTTAAAACGCACTGCCAACGTTCACTCTGAGCCAGGATCAAACCCTCCATTCACTTCTATCTCGTTTGATCGTTTGTTAATTTAAAACTCAATAAAAATTGATCCTAAGCCTGCAAAACGCTCTTATATATGTTAATTTCAAAGACCCTCTTATCTCTACCCGTGTGAAAAGGAATATATATAATTACATTTTTTTGTCAACAAAAATTTAATATAAAATATAAAAAGAAAATCAAATTTATAATCTTATGAAATTTTATGAAGAAATAATTAAATGATTATATAAATTTTTGTTATATAAGTTATATAATTAACTACAATTGTTCTTTTTATTATCTATATATTTAATATAATCTAATAATATTTTCTTGTCAATGAATATACTAAATAATTTAGAAATTAAATATTACTTTTTGTATAAGAATTTATTTTTAATGCAATGTACTTTAAACTTTTAAATTTTAAACTTGGATATATTGGAAGAGATATTTCATTTTTATAACTATTATAACTTTGAGGATAATTATTTATGTCATAACCAGATTTTTTATAATATGTAAACATAGGTAAAGGTACAAAATGGACATTTGTGCTAATACCACATTTCTTTAAATACTTTATAAGTTTATTTCTTTTATCCTCATCAAAATTTTTAATTCTAATAGGAAAAAGATGATATGAAGTCTCTTTACTATTTTGAATAAAATATTCAGGTAAAACAATATTTTTATTTTTTGATAGTAACTCAAAATAAGTTTCAAAAATATTTTTTCTCTTTTTTAATATAAACTTTTCATAAATTTTCAATTGTTCATTACCTAATGCAGCCAGTATATCAGGTAAATTCATTTTGTAACCGGGATAAATTATATCATATCTCCAATTATCTCCTTTAAGTTTATCATATGCAGACTTTGTTTGTCCATGTAGAGATAAAATTCTAATATAATTTGTTAACTCATCGACATTAATACATGATTCACTTAATTTTTCAGATAATATAAGTGCACCACCTTCAGCAGTTGTGAGATTTTTAACAGCATGAAAAGAAAAAATTGTAAAATCTGCATTATCTCCAATATATTTATTATTGATCTTAGCACCAAAAGCATGTGCTGAATCTGATATAAAAACAATCCTATTTAATTTCTCCTGTAATGTGTTTGGTTTTGCTTTAAATATTTTTTTTTGACTTTCAATAATTTCATAAACTTTGTTATAATCTACAGGAAAACCACCATAATCAACTGTAATAATTGCTTTAGTTTTTTCATTAATTTTTTCTAAAACACTATGAATATCTATATGAAATGTATCTTTTTTAACATCAACAAATACAGGTTTAGCTCCTGTATGAATAATTACAGCTGCTGTTGCTGAATAGGTATAAGCTGTTGTAATTACTTCATCCCCTGGACCGATATCCATTAATCTTAAAGCTAATTCCATCCCAGCAGTTGCAGAATTAAGTGATACTAAATGGGAAACTTTTAAAAAAGATTTTAAATTATTTTCAAATCTTTGTACTTCTTTTCCAGTGGTTATCCACCCAGTTTTTAGTATTTTTTTTATTCGTTTTGAAGTATTTTTAGGTATATAAGGTGGTGAAAATTCTATTTTTTTCATAATATTTTTCTAAATAACCTTTCTTTTGTTTAAAAAGATTTTATTAAAAATTTTATAAAAAATCATATATAAAATTAATATGTTTCTTAAATAATTATTTTATGAATATTTTCATAAAATGTTCTAATTATTATATTTTTAAAAAAAATTTTTTTAAGTTTTTTTACAAAATACATTTTAAATAATATGTTTTAAATAAAAAGTAATAAATTAATAATTAACTTTTTAAAAATATCAAATATTAAAATTTTTAAAATAACTTTTATTATTATATCCTTATTACTACATAAGTTAATTAATTTATATTTATACTTAAATTACCAGAATCCTGATGATCTTGTATAGTTGTGAAATCATAATTTTCAAAATAATAATAAATTTTATAAATATTATTTTCATCAAAAAATTCATCAGCAAAATAATCTTTATCCATTCTAAATTCAACTTTATATCCTAATTTTGCTTCTGTATCCAGAAAATCTTCTATACTGGTTAAACAGGTAATTTTAAATAATGTACCATCATTTGAATTCTGCATCTCGATATTACCCTTTGTGACTCTAATTTTTTTAATAAGTCCTGAATCTGTTCCACCATTTTTATTAAAATCTAATATATAATAAAATGAATATATATCTATGTAATTTTTAAGATCAGGAATTGTTAAGTAAAAATAAAAAGTATCCCCTATTTTAAAATCTAATAAATTAGAAACCTGTGCAACTATATTAAATTGTTCTAAATTAGAATCAATGATTTTGTTTTCATCAGGAGCTATTTCAAAAGAAGTTGAATATGTTGTTATTATTTTATAGTAAATTTTGTCATTATTTAATTCTTTAGAAGTAGCAAAAATTACAATATTATAATTACCAGGAAATAAGCTTATTACTTTCTCTGTATTATCATTTTTTTGAATTTGAATAGTTTTTTTATAATTTTCTAATTCAAGAGAGTAAAGAGAAACTATTATATAATCGGTTTGTTCAGGTATTAATCTATTATTTTTAGAATTATTCCAATCTATTTTAAAGAGTAAAGATGAACTTTCTTTTAAAAGATTATTATTTATATTATTGCAAGAATTCAAAAAAATAAAAAAACATAAAATAAAAACAATTTCAAAACAACTTATTAATTTATTATAATTTTTTTTTAATAATACATTTTTTAATAATACGTAATTTAATTTAAAATTTAAATTAAACATATACCCCCCTCTACACTTAATTATTTGTTATTATTTTATCAAGTTTTGAAATATATCTTTATTAAATTTTTAATTTTTTATTTCTTGTTTATTGCACCTTCTAATAAATTAATACAAATTTTTATACAAAAAAGTTTCATATTTAATATAAAATTTTCTAATTTTTATCAAGTATTTTTATAATTTAATTGAAATAAAATTTAAAAAATATGAAAAAATTATATGGCCTTTTAATTTATAAAATTAAAAATAATATTAAAAATCATGATATAAATAAAAGTGTGTAAAAGAGCAAATAATTTGCTTAAAGCAAATAAATAAAAATATTTTAACTTTAATAGAGTATATAAATAAGATAAATAAGATAAATAAATAAGGTTCAATTTCAAAATGAGTGGATAAAAAAAAAGTTTAAAAAAAATAATTTCTCCCCATACTAAAAAAAAATAGTACAGGGAGAAAAAAAATGATACTAGAAAAAATTATAACAGTTTTATTTAAAATTCAAGGATTTTTATTTGATAACATAAAATTAATTGAAAATAAAATTATTATTGAAGTTAATCATAAAAATAAACCTATTTGTCCAATATGCAGAACAGAATGTAGTATTTATGATTCAAAATATAGAGAAATTAAAATAGGATTTTTGTTGGGAAGAATTATTTATTTAAAATTTAAATTAAGAAGAGTAAACTGTAAAAAATGTAACAAAGTATTAACTGAAAAACTTGATTTTACTGACTCTAAAAAAACTTATTCAATATATTTAGGGGAAGAAATATTAAGATATAGCAAAAAGTTAGATAACAAATCAATATCACAAATAACAGGTATATCAGAATCAAGTATTTATAGGATTGATAAAAATATGCTATCTAAGAAATTTGAAACACATCTTTCTAAATTGCCAGAAGTAAATAAAATGAGTATAGATGAAGTATCATATAAAAAGGGACATAAATATTTTACAGTATTTATAGATAATGAAAGGTCAAAAGTTATCTGGTTAGAAAAAGGAAGAAAACACAGTGATTGTATTAGAGGATTAGAAAGTTTAAGTAAAAGAATTGAAAACCTTCAAGTAGTAACAATGGATTTATGGAAACCTTATGAAAGTGCAATAAATAATTATTTTAATGGGAAAGTTAGTATAGTATTTGATAAATTTCATATATCAAGGTTATTAAATAAAGCAATAGAAGAAGAAAGAAGAGCTTATCAAAAACAATTATCATTCAAAGAAGGGTTATTTATTAAGAAACATATGAGATGGATAATATTAAAAAGATATTCAAAATTAGACTTAAATGGCAAGCAATACATAGAAAAATTAAAGAGATTAAATAAACCATTATATGAAATATATCTTATGAAAGAGGATTTTTTATCTATATTTGGCAGGATATATACATTAAAAGAAGCTTTAAAGATGCTATTAAACTGGTTGAATATGGTATTATCAAGTGAATATAAATATTTAAAAAGATTTGCAAAGAAGATAGAAAAGAGAATAGATAAATTATTAAATTGGTTTAAATATCCAATATCAAATAGTAAAGCGGAAGGATTAAATAATGTAATAAAAACATTATTAAAGAGAGGATATGGTTATAAAGATAATAATTATCTTAAATTAAAAATATTACAAATTGCAGGTGATTTATAATAACTATCCATACATTATGAAAGAGAACCATAAATAAAATAAAATAAAAAAGGTTCAATTTCAAAATGAGTGGATATAAAAAGTTTAAGAAAAATAATTTCAGTATCATATAAAAAGGCACATAAATATTTAGTAGTTTTTATAGATAGCGAAAGGCCAAAAGTTATCAAACAAAGAAGCTTTAAAGATGCTATTAAGCTGATTGAATATTGTATTATTAAGTGTATATAAATATTTAAAAAGTTTTGCAAAAAAGATAAAAAGATAGGATATTGTTATAAAGATAATGATTATCTTAAATTAAAAATATTACAAATTTTATGAGATTTAGTATGAATATCCATACATTATGAAAGAGAACCATAATAAAAATAAAGTAATAAAAATAAAGTAACAAAAATAAATAATAAATTATTATGTAAAAAATCAAAAATTTATCTGTTCAAGAATTGTATAATTACCTGATGGATTCCAGAAAATAAATGAATTAACACCAGCATCTTTTAATCCATCAATTTGAGATTGAATATATTTGATATAATTTATATTAACTTTCCATTTAAATGCTTGAACCCATGGCCTTACAAAAATTTTATTATTAGTAATTTGATATGCCCTTTTAACTCCATGATTATAAATGTAATAATTAGTTTCTTCTTGTGGAATACCTTTTTGATAAAATCCATTTGAAAAATGTGAAGGATAATACATTGGATATATTGCATTAATGAAATCAGAAAGAAGATATAGGTCCTGACCAATATGGCTGGAAATTTTATAAAAACATTGATAACCATAAAAATCAGTTGAAATAGGGATTTTAAGATGTTTTTTAGCATTTTTTAAAAATGAATATAAAATCCCATTTTTTGAATAATTATTTTTATTAAATTTTGAAATTATATTCGATGTTTTCCCATCAGAAGGATATCTTATATAATCAAATTGAATTTCATATATCCCTTTACTTGAAAGTTCTTTTGCAATATCAATTAAGTAATTTTGAACAAATAAAGATGCTGGATCTACCCATCTTTCTTTAGGTAAACCTATCCAGGCTTTTTTTGTAGTTTTATCAATAAATGCATACTTATTATTATCAAAAGAGAAAAGTTTTGGATCTTTAAAAGAAACCAACCTTGCAATTATTTTTATATCAGTTTTTTTAGCATATTTTATTAAAAAGTCTAAATCAATAAGATTCCTTGTTGCTTTTATTAAATTAGCAGTTTTTACATCACTTAAATAATTTATATTACCAAAATCATCTTTGAAATCAATTACTACTGCATTAATCCCTAAACTTTTTAAAACATCAAATTGTTTTATAATTTTATCTTTTGAACTAACTTTTGAAGGGGGTAGATAAACACCTTTAATATTATCTTTTTTATATTTTGGAATTTCTTTATTTAAGTCTTTATATACTAATGTCCATTCGTTGGATGATGAATTATCTTCATTTTTTTTACTGTCTATACTCTTTGTATTATTTTTAATAGCGAAATGGCCTTCCAAATTTTTTACTAAATTTCTATACAAACCTTTTGTGGTTTCAACAAAAATATAGTTATTTTCTATAAAAATCTTTTTTACAGATTCTAATTTTTTTTCATCAATATTAATATTAGTATCATTATAAATTGCCAATATATTATTGCCAAGTTCAATTTTCTTTTTAATATTGCTTAAAATTTCTATATCTATATAATATTTATTTTTTAATAAATAATTATCTTTTAAATTATCAAAATTAACATCTTTTTTTTCATTATTTCCAGATATTTCATATAGCTTTAAAACATCAACTCCTTTGCCATATCCGTAACCAATAAATAGCATATTTTTATAAGAGACTATAGAGGAAATCTGTTCAAAAAATTTACTATTATTTGATGTAAAAGAAACTCTTTTTATATAGTCTGTTATTAGTTTAAATTTACTATTTTTTAGATTAAGATCATTATCAAAAATAGCTTTATAGTAAAGCCCTCCAAAACTGGTCCCAACAAATAAAATATAAATATTATTAATATTAATAATATCAGCAGAAGTTATATAATCTACATTTCTTATTTTCTCCTTATCCAACCTAACCCAAATATCTGAAGGAAATTTCTTATTTTCAATATTATTTTTACTATCATTGTAATTGTTTTTAACATTTTTATTTACATCATTTTTTGTAATATTAAAATCTTTATTCTCAACTCGAATATATATATTTTTATCAGTGGTGATAACAAAAATATCATATTTATTAAAACTCTTACTTTTATATGAAGTAATATATTCTTTTAAAATATCAGTTTGAAAAAAAAGATATTCAGATTCACTATCAATCCTGATTATTTTATCCAAACCATTTTTTAATAAAATATATTTTTTCCCATTTCCTTTTAAAAATGATTCATAATTAGAACTATATTCAATTGAATTCTTTTTTAATGTATTTTTTATAAATATTGATTGGCCGTTATATACATTATTTAACTTTGTTTTATAAATCCTATATTGAGACTTAAAAAGAGTACAGGTATTAAAAGAGATAATAATAAACAAAATGAAAATAGATAAAACTATTTTTTTTATATTATTATATTTAAAATTGATAATATATTCAATATTAAGAGTTAAAATCAAATTTTTTAAACTGTGTTTTTTTAATTTTTCTAATATCACAATAAATTCTTCTTTTTAATAATAATTCTTAAATTTCCAAAAATTATTTCATATGAATCTTTTTTAAACAAATATATAGTAATTGGAAATATTTTCTATTTAATTTATTAATTTGTTTTTAATGATTCTTAAAAAACATTATTGAAAATTCATTCCTATTTCATATTTTGAATTCATTTTATTATCGAAAAATGAATAATTTAACTTAAAATATATTATTCTTTTATGATTAAAATTCTTATTATTATAATTTTTAGTAAAATAATTTTCTATTTTATCTATATAAAAACCCAAAAGAAGGTTAAAACCTACAGATTCAGGGTAAACATATTCTATATCAAAATCATTAGCTACAACTTTATCTAAAATAAGCATTTTATTATTTAAAAAAGTATTTTTATATATTTTTGTTGATACCTTTATAAAATCATTTTTATACAAAAAATAGAAAATATAGTAATAATGATTTTTTAAATCAAAATTTAAAGTATTTTTAATACTAATATTTTTTAAATATGGAAATAATAATTTTATTTTAAATTCATAATCATTTAATACTTTTTTATTTATCTTACTATTAACTTCAAGTTCAAGTATTTTATAAAAATTCATTATTGAATAAAGTTCAAAATAATTTTGTTCGAAATAATAAACCAAATTTATTTTATAAGGATTTTTAATAAAATTAAATTTTCCCCCTTTTTTCTTTTCACTAAAATTATCAAAAGTTATTGATAAAACTTTATTATATTTAAAATAATTTATTGCTTCTTCAGAAGTATCTTTATATAAAAATTCAAATATAAAATTATATAAACTTAATCTAACATACCCATTCAAATCATAAAAATAATAATTGTACTTTTCCATAAAATAAAAAACAGGTTCTATATAAATGTTAAAAATATTTTTATTAAATAGAAAATAAAAGCAAGTTTTAAAATAATTGTTAAAAACAATACTATTAATTTCAATCTGTTTATAATTATTTGATAAATCCATACCAATGGAAAAAGGATAATCAAATTTTACAATTAATCCTATTTTATTTGAAGTTGGAAAAAGAAAATTGTTATAAAAATAATTCTCATTTTTTAAAAGATTGTCATAAAAATTATAATTATTTAAGGATCTATAAAATACAAATTTACCACTATTAAAATCTTTAAACAATACATATCCAAAATTTAGATTTTCTGAAGTTGTAGAATAGGGTTTTATTTGTAATAAATCAATTTTATTATTTAAACCTGATAAATAGGGAAAAATAGATTTTATACCTGAAAAAAATCCTGAACCAAAATTTATAGAATAATATCCAAGATATATTGGAAAATTATAAAAATTTAGTGTATAATATCCATCTTTTAATTTAAAATTAAGAGTATCACTATAAATATGTAGACTATATTTATATATAAGAGATGATTCAAAATCAGTTTCATAAGATTGAAAGATGTTGTAATTATAATTTGGATTATTGTAATTAAAAAATAAATATTTAAAACTAGAAATATTATTATTTCTATTATTAATATTTAAATTTAAAATGGAATATTTTAAATTTGGATTATTTAATTTTAGACTATCATTAATATCTATATGATTACTAATATAACTAATACTTACAGGATAGTTAAAGTTAAAAGATGTAAGTTCAGAACTAAATAATTTATTAAAATCAGAAAAAAATGATAAAATAATAAAATTAAGACAAACTATCAGGATGAGAAAAATGCGCTTCCCATTACTAATAAGTCTGCTCCTTTATCCAATAATCTTTTATGATTATTAAAATTAATACCACCATCAACTTCTATAATATAATTAAGATTATTTTCTTTTCTATATTTATCCAGAATACTTATTTTTTCAATACAACTTGTAATCATTTTTTGTCCAGAAAAACCAGGTTCTACAGTCATAATTAAAACAAGATCTAATTTATCTAAAAAAGAGAAAATTTCTTCTACCTTTGTTTTAGGTTTTATTGAAATCCCAACCTTAATTCCTAATTTTTTAATTTCTTCTATTACTTTTGTTTTGTTTTCATTAATTTCATAATGAAATGTAATAATTTCTGAACCAGCTTTATAAAACCTATCTATAAAAAA
Organism: Exilispira thermophila; assembly: GCF_055389015.1. Taxonomy (NCBI): domain Bacteria; kingdom Pseudomonadati; phylum Spirochaetota; class Spirochaetia; order Spirochaetales; genus Exilispira; species Exilispira thermophila. Next base: position 1,029,707 of record NZ_AP042476.1, read on the forward strand.
CAATGGATTATCTATCATAAGATGGGTGTCAAGTTTAAGTTTAGTAATTTTTTTAATATCACTTACAATTTTAGGACCAAAAGAGATATTGGGAACAAAATGTCCATCCATAATATCAATATGTAAATATTCACAACCAAAATCCTCTGCTTTTTTTATCCCCCTGGATAAATTAGCAAAATTAGATGCAAAAATTGATGGAGCAATTAGTTTTGATATTTGAGTCATTTTAACACCAACCTGTCTTTTTATCAGACATTTTAATTAATTATATAACATAATTTATATAATGTAATTTATATTTATATATTTTAATATTCTTTTCTTTTACCTACTATAATAGTAATTTCTGTACCTTTTGATACTGTTTTTCCTGGTTCAATTTTTTGTTCTAATACCTTATCTATTTTTTCAAAATCTTCAGTTTCTTGATACTCTACTTTAGGTATTAGACCTCTATTTAATATAGATTTTCTTGCTTCTTCTTCAGTTAAACCAACATAAGAATCAACAATTACTTCATTTTCAAAAGGTCCATTTGAAATAACAAGTTTGACTTCTTTTACAAGTAAGATATCTGTTCCTGGAGCAGGATCTTGTTCTATTACTAATCCTTTTGGATAAAGGTCTGAGTTTCTATATTCAATATCTACAATTTTGATATTGGTATTCAAAATTGAAGATATTTCATATAATTTTTTCTCAACATAATATAATCTTTTCCCTTCAAAATTTTCTAATGTTTTAATTGTAGGACCATTTGAAATTATCAATTTAATATGTCTTCCAGTTTTAATCATTTCCCCTTCAATAGGTTCCTGCTTCAATATTACACCATAAGGAGAAGAAGAATAAATAACTTCAATTTCTGGAATTAAAGAAAGTTCCTGAATTTTTTTTAACCCCTCAAGAACCATTAAACCTCTTACTTTAGGTACTTTTACAGTTTTATATCTATTTACCCAGATATTATATCCAATAAAAGAGGAAAAAATAAAGATAATGGATAATAATATAAATATAAACCAGAATTCTTTCCATGTAAAATCATAAAAGAATTCTTTAACTTTTAATGAGGTAAATTTTAAGAATTTTTTAATTTTATATTTATAATTAAATTTAAATTTTTCTACAATTTTATCTAAAAATTTATTATCCATTTTTCCTCCAATTTATACAATTGTTAACTTTATATATCATTTTATATATTACTTATTTTATTGCATTATATTATTTTATTACATTAAAATAATATATTAATTTAATCAAATTTTTTACCAATATCTATTTTTCTATATCCTAATAAAAAATCTCTAACTTCCAGTTTCTTTTTTCCAAGTTTTTGTAATTTTATAATATTTAAATAACCATCTTTACATTTTACAATAATAGCTTTCTTTTTAACAATTTTACATTGAAAATTATTTTTTACAAATTCAAAAACTTTGTTTTTATTTTTATCATTAATAATCATATTGTAAGTTTCAATTCCAATTAATTTTTCTTTTATTTTAAAAATATTGTTTGAATTACTATTGTTCACAATTTCAAAATTACTGTTTAATTCACTATTGGTTCTATTGAATGTATTTAAAGTTAAAATATTTATATCTTTACCATCAAAATCATATTTTTTTATCCCAATATCATCAATAGCAACAATCTCTCCATATTTTATATCCTTTTTTAAATTATAAATTTCATCTAAGTTATTTTCATCATTATAATTTAATGTTGAATTAAGTAAAATTAATTGATCATTTTCATAACTCACTTTTACTTTGGGCCATCTTGAAAATGCTTTAATTTTACCATTAATAATATTTACATTTTCATTAAAATTAATTTTAGCATCATTTTTTTCTATTTTTCTACTATATGAACAAAATATTTCATTTTGTTTTACAGCATTAATCCTATCAAAATTTTCTAAAAAATCTTTTATAGCTATAACTGATATCTTTTTTAATTTATCATAAAGTGTATTAAATTCTTCATCCTGGTCAATTGGAATTATTTTTTGAATTAAAATATCACCAACATCAACTTTTTTTTCCATTTTTTGAATGGTAACACCTGTAATATATTCATTATTTAAAAGGGTAAATTGAATGGGTGATGGGCCTCTATATTTAGGTAAAATTGAAGGATGAATATTTATAAAATAATATTGGGCAAAATCAAAAACTTTTGTTTCAATTATATAAGCAAAATCTACAACAACAGCGAAATCAATTTTACCATTTTCTAAATGCCATTTTTCAAGTTTTTGTGTTAATTCTTTTTTACCATTAACATATATTATATCAATATTATTTTGTTTAGCTAATTTTACAAACTCTAAATCTTTAATTTTTTGACCTCTTCCCCTTGGTTTAGGATAAGAAGAAACAACATATTTTACATTATGATTTTTTAATAGATATTCTAGAATAGGATCACCGAATTCCGAAGTACTATAAAAAGCAAGATTTAATTTTTTCATAAATTCCTTTTTTAGAAAATTTATTTTTTCTTATTATATTTTCTATCTATTTCTTCCAATTTTTTTTGTATTTTTTTTAAAGTTTTATCATCTACTCTCTTTATAAAAGTTATACCATCAAGATGATCAATTTCGTGTTGTAATACTCTTGCTAATATCCCTTTAGCTTCAATTTGATATTTTCTTCCCGAAATTAGTTGATATTCAACTAATATAGATTCAGGTCGTTTAATTTTAATAAATAAACCAGGAAAAGAAAGACACCCTTCTTCAAAATAAACTTCTTTATTTGAATAACTTAAAATTTTGGGATTAATCAAACAAATTTTTTTATTAAATGGATCAATTGGTTCAAGAGCTACTATCCTTTTTAAAAGTCCAACTTGATTACCAGCAAGAGCAATACCATCATAAATTTCATTTTTTTTCTGCATTATTTCACAAATCGATTCTAATTCATCATTAAAATCAGTAATATCTTCTGCTACTTGCTCTAAAATTGGATTATTGTAATAAATTAGTTCGAATTTATTTTCCATTAATTTTCTCCATAATAACAATATATTTTTACAAAATCTTAATAATTGATGATTTTAAAATTTCAAATTATAAAATTATTTTTTATTTACTTTTTTGTATCTACTCTAATTTAACTTTGTTTTAATAAAGTCTCTTTTTACTATCTAAAATAATTGTTACAGGACCAGAATTTAAAATCTCAACATCCATGTATTCTTGAAATTTACCTGTCACAACATTTATACCACTTTGTTGGATTTTTTCATGTACTTTAAGAAAAAGTTCATTTGCTTTAACCGGTTCCATTGATTTATCAAATGATGGCCTATTTCCTTTTCTCATATTTCCACAAATAGTAAATTGGGAAACCAATAAAATCTCTCCATTTATATCCATACAGGATTTAGACATTTTACCATTTTCATCTTCAAATATTCTTGCATTAACAATTTTTTTTACAATCCAATCAACATCTGTAATATCATCTCCTTTTTCAACACATAATAATACATTTAAACCTTCATTTATTGATGAATACAATTTATTATCAATTTTAACAGAGGATTTTTTAACTCTTTGAACAACTGCAAGCATATAAAACCTTTTTGTAAGAAATTAAATTGAAAATAAAAAATTGCAATTAGATATTTTAATAATAAAATTGAAATTATTAAAATATTTAAAATAATATTATGTATTCTATCATTATTAAAATTTTTCTCATTAAGACAGTTATGTAATTTTTTTATTTAATCTTTTTATACATTTTTAAAAGGCAAAAAATATATTCTCTTTAGCCTTTGGCAACTGACATCCACTCGAAAAATTTTAATAATGATAGATATAGCTTTCATTTATTTAATTAAATATACCAATTTCAACTTTATTATAAACTGCACCCACCAAGAAAAAAATATTTTATTATTATCTGTACCTGCCACGGGGAATAAATTTCAAACTACTGTTTATTCCTATTTTTTTTTTGAAAAATTTATTATTGTATATAAAAATGATATATTTAATAATGGTAATATAAAAGAAACAATAATTTCAAATATTAAAAATTCTTTTGACAATTTATAGATTTTTATCTTTTTCCTTAAAACTATTGTTTTTTTATTGTTTGATATTTTTATTATTTTACCTTTATTATAATAGATTTTTGCATTATTTATAAAATATCCATTTTTATCATATTTATATTTTATATAATGGTCTATTAAATTTATCTTTTTTATTTCATCTGTTTTAATATTTAGCATTAAATATTCATCTTCTCTTACAGAATAAAATATAATATTTCCATTATTATCAATACCTATTAATTCTATTTCTCCATAGGTTATATAATTATCTATAAATCCTATAAATTTCCCTTCCGAATTATATTTTTCTATTAATCCTGTTAATCTTCTTGAGAAATAATAGTTTTCATTTTCATCTACTATAAATTTATTTGATATTGCTCCATAATATGTTTCTAATAAAATATATTTGTTTTGTGAAAATGGAAATGGAAATATTGAAGAAAAAAATATGTAGTTAATTAAAATTATCCATATTAAAGTTGTTACTATAACAAATATTTTTATTATCTTTTTATCCATTAGTTTACCTCACTAATATAATATTCTTCATCTATATTCCAATCCCCTTTTACTTTAAAAGATTTATCAAATTTATTAGATAACTCTTTAACCAGTAATACAAAATTATCAAAATCTCCATTCGTTATATAGGTTCTTTCAAATCTTATTTGAAATATAGTATTTGTTTTAAATAATAAAATATCTCCATTACTTTTTCTTGGATTACCTCGTTGAAATAATTTAATTTTTTCAATTTTTCCACGATATACAATTTTTGTTACATTTTTTTTAAAATCAAATTCTTTCAGTAATATTCTAATTTTTAAATTATCAATTTTCCCTTTATCATCATAAATAATTTTTATATATTTAATAATTCCTTCTCGTATGTATATTTTGTTAATTATTGCTATAGTAAATATTATAGGAACAATTGCTCCAAATATAGATAAAAAATTTATTTTTATAACAAATATTATATCAAATATTATCCAAAATATAGTAAAAATAAAGTCTTTTATAACAATAAAAATATACACATATTTTTTCATTTTAAAATAATATTTTTCCATTTTTACAGTCCCTATTTTTTTAATAAGTTGCATCAAAAGTTAAATGTAGTTCACCTTTAAATGTTTTTATTAATTTTTTCTTTTTTCCATAGCCTGAAATATTTTTAACCCATTTAAAATAAATAGAATAAATAAATAGATAAGATATGGAAAAGGAAAATCTAAAAACCATGCTAAAATACTGCTTTTATAAACAACCTTACCATTTTTAAAAATTTTATATTGTATTCCTTTTTTTAATGTGTAAATGTCTCCATTAGAAGCAATAAAAGTATTGTAAGGCATGTAAAAAAATGATTTTTCTTCAGCATAATTAACTGGTTTTCTTTTTTTAACTGATTTTTCTTTAATATAAATAACTTCCATAATTTTTATTTTTTTTAGATTATTAGAATTATAGATTATTATTTTATCAAATCTTGGATAAAAAACAATCAATTCATTGTTTTTGGTGATAGTTAAAAATGTAATACCACCTCCATTTTTTTCACCAAAAAAAACTCTTTACCGTCAGGAGTAATTTTTTTTACATTCCCTGTTAGATTTTTCACAAGAAAAATATTATCTTTATTATCTACAACAAAACTAGTAAAATGTGAGTTCAAATATATTTTGGTAAACTTATTTTGATTATTATTGATAAAAAAAATCATTAAAACCATAAACATAAATAAGAAGAAAAATATAATAGTAGAGATATTAATCAATTTTTTCATAATAATATTACCTCATGTGTAATTGTTTTTTAACCTTTTTTACTCTTAAAGGAAATACTCTATTAAAAAAGCTTTATAACTCTTCTATTGCTTCTAAAGACAATTTACTTTTAGCTAATGTTAAATGCTTAAAGTGAAAAGTTCTTACTTTACTCCAAATATAAACCTTATTAGGACTTATATAATAATAACGATTTTTAGATTTTGGATGATCGCAAATCTTTATATTGTATTTTGTTTCTTTATCAAGAATAAGCTTGAAATTTGGCTTTTTTGAATTAAAAAACTCAATTCTATCTTCAAAAATTTCAAAACTATCAATCCAAACCCATAATATTTGTATTAGAATTCCTATAATTCCAATTAAAATATAAAACATAAAAATTATGAAAAAAAGTAATATATACTACTTAAAAATGCACTTAGCATTTCAATAAAAACAATAATAAAAACTATTTCCCCAAATATAAGCAAAAATATTAATCCTTTTTTCTTTTTTATTTTAAATTTTTTTGATTTCACAACTTTTTCTCCATATTTCATTATATTTTTAAACAATCTATTTTTTTTGCTAAAAATAAAAAAATATTATAATAATTTCGTTACTATATTTTATTTTTTATAACTTTGAAGTTATCTTTTATTGAAGGTAGTATCGAGTTTATCTTTTTGTATTTTATACAGCTGTAACAAAATTCTGTTTGATAATTCTATGTTTGACCATGCAATTCCAAAGAATGAAATTATAAAGTTAATGATCCATGGTTTTGGGTTATCACGAATAACTAGTGCAATAAACAAAAATAAAATAAACATTACTAAGGAAACCATAGAAACCAACACTATTTTTACATACTTTTTTAATAATTTATTATTTTCCTTTTTCCAATTTTTTAATACTTTTATTATTTTTTTGAATCTTATTTTTTTTTCTGATTTATTTATTATCATTAAATAAGATAATTTTGCTGAAATAAAAAAGCTAATAATAAATGAAGGTATCAAGTATAGTAGAAATATAATCACATGCATCATTATAAGTTGGTTTTGACTAGTTGAAGGAATAACAAACGAAATAGAAGAAATCACTATTTCAATTAATATATAAATAATATTTATGTACATTCTATATCTCCTATAAAAATCAATATTAAATATCAAAAAATCTGCCAATTTATCTAAACGAGGTAAAACCTCAAATTATTGCTTTCAGGCAACGGAATAATCTTTATTTAACAATATATCATTTGATTTTACTGGATCATATTCACAACCATTTTTTAATAATGTCCATACCAATTTACTTAATTTTCTTGAAGTTGCTATTATTGCTTTTCCGCTTCCTTTTATTTTTTTCATATTTCTATAAGATTTCATATATCTGTTTTCTCTTTCTCTTTTTACCCTTATCATACCCATTGTCATCTGTACAAATGCTGTTCTTAATTCTTGTGAACCTCTTTTAGTTATATTCCCATATCTTTCCTTGTCTGCTGAATTTTGTACCCATGGTACCAATCCACAATAAGAAGAAAGCTTTTTATATGAACTAAATTTATTTATGTCATCTATGTAAGCCCTTAAAGTAATTGAAGTTATCAATCCACATCCTGGTATTGTCCTTAGTATTCTTACTGCTTCATCTTTTTCTGTCATCTTTGAAAGCTCTTTCTCTATTTCTGATATTAAACTTTCTATACTATTTATTGTTTTTATTATCCCTGATACTATACTTTTTTTTATTGGGTCCGATATTTGTTCTATAATTTTTACCCTTCCTGTTTTTGTGTTAAGCTGTCCATTCTTTGTTTCTATACCCATTTCTAACATTATTCCATGTATTTGATTCTTTAAACTTACATTGGTCTTTTTTAATACTGACCTATGCTTTAATAAATCTCTTAAATTTTTACTATCTTCTTTACATAAATTTACTTCTGGTATCATATCTTTTGATAAAAATTCTGCTAATGTCCTTGCATCATGTTTATCTGTTTTGTTTATTGATTCATTTATTACTTTAAACTTTAAGGTATTTACTACATGTACTTTAAATCCATAATTTTCCATTTCTCTTTTAAAATATCTTGTATTTCCTGTAGATTCTACTGCTATTTCAATTTCTTCTGGTTGGGATAATTTCTTTAACAATCTTACAAATTCCATATATCCTTCTTTTTTTGTAGAAAATTTCCAATTAATATCTGCAATCCTTTGTTCTAAATTTTTTATACATACTGTCATTTGATGCTTGTGTAAATCAACTCCAACTGATAGTTTCATCTGCCTCCTCCAATTATTTTTTTTAATTGAAAGCAGATTCTTTACGATATTTATTACAGAGAATAATCCATTCTCCTATTCAATCTGGATTGTTAAAATCCGATTATTATGTTGATTCGGCTGTAGGCTCTTCATTCTCCTAAACGGTCTTTTTGACCAAATTAAATGTCGAACCTAAGCCTATCTGCTTTCAGGTTTATTTTCGTTGCCTGAAAGCAGTTTCTTTATCCCCTGCTATTGATTTTTATCACATCTCCTATTAAAATGATATTGAAAATAAAGGAAATATCAATGTATAATCAAATATCCAATAAGCTATTGCACCAGTTAGAGGTCCAACAATAAGTGCCTCATTATTTATTGAAGTTATTTCGTAATTACTGTTTAATATATATTCTTTTGTAGTCCATATCCATTCAACACCACCCTATAAAATCAGTCAGACTTCTTTTGATGAATTTCCCTAATATCTTCTTTAACTTTTCTAGGAAAAAATAAAAAGAGTTAACAAAATAATGATTTCTCGTTTAGATTATCCCCTTTTTTGTTAATAATAAAATTGAAATTATTAAAATATTTAAAAAAAAAGAAATATTATATAATAATTGAAATTGTTCTTATTAAATCAGTTATAAAATTTTTAATTTTCTCCTTTTAAAACCCACCAAAATTTACAAAAAGATCAGGATCAATTCTTTCTCCATTATGTCTTATTTCAAAATGCAAATGAGGTCCTGTTGTTCTTCCTGTATTTCCTGAAAGAGCAATAATTGTTTCAAGATCAACATCCTGCCCTGTTTTAACTAAAATTTTTGATAAATGTCCATAGTAAGTTTGGTAATTATACTGGTGTTGTAAAATTACTAAATTTCCATAATTTCCTTTCCACCCGGTAAATATTACTTTACCATAAAAAGCTGGATAAACCTTTGTACCAATTGGACAGGCTAAATCAATACCTCCATGAAAAGCTTTATGACCATTAATTGGATCTATTCTATAACCAAATAAAGAGGACACTTTTCCATTTCCACGCAAGGGATCAACAAAAATTGAACCTAAAAAAAATATTTTTCTTTTTCTCGTAAACTCCAGAAATGGGATAAAAATTTTATCCCCCTTTTTAAAGATTTTTTTTCTATTAACTAATAAAAGATTATTTAAATCTATTTTGTATACCTTTTGAAGGTCAGTCTTTCCATCATAGGTAATAAACATACCATCAATATTTGGAATAAAAACCTGTTTGATACCTTTAAATAGATAAATAGAATAAAGATTATTAATAGATGCTAAAGTATCCACTTTTAGATGAAAATAGTTTGCAACTCGATAAAAATCATCATAATTTTTTACTCTATAAATAGCAACTGATAGTGGATATAGTTTAATCCTATTGTAATTGTAATTATAATTTTTTGAATAATCTATTTGTTTTAAAAACTGTAAATAAACTTTGTCTGAATAAAGGTTATCAGCAAAAATGTGATATTTAGTATCAGCACGAACATTTTTAAAATTAAAATTTTTAGAATCAGTATTAAAATAACTTAAATTATTACTTTTCTGAAATTTATAATTTAAACTTTTTAAAGGTTCAAATACATATTGAAATCCTGAAAAAGTATCTATAAAATTGTAAAATATTATAATGATAAATAAAAATAGTAAAAATTTTTTTTTCCCCAGCATAATAGTATTAATAATTTTTATAAAATTTTAAGTATATCATCAATTTTATGTCTTTTTGGTCTATTTAATTCTATATATTTTTCCTCATCAGAAAGGGTTTCATCAATATTATCAGCAATACCACCCAAAACAATTATTGAAATAACAGTAGTTTCTTCATCCAGCATAAAATATTTTTTTATTTTTGATTGGCTAAATCCAGCAATAGGATGAGCTACATATCCATATTCAGTAAATAATAACATTATATACCCGGAAATTATACCTGTATCATACAAAAAGTATTCTCTTCCATCTTTTAAAACACACCCATCTTTTTTATTAGCTAATACAAGTATAAACGCTGAAGCATTCAAAGCCCACTTATTTCCTGAAGACAACGCATCTTTAACTAAATTCATTTTCTCTTCACTTTTTACAAAAATAAATCTCCAGGGTTGCTTATTAAAACAAGATGGAGAAAGAGTAGCGAGTCTAAAGATTTGTTCTATTTCTTTTTCATTAAAAACAACTTTTTTTAATGACCTTAAAGCTCTTCTTTTTTTTATAACTTCTTTTAAATCCATATTTCTCTCTTTATAATTTTTTTCAGATAACTTATTATTTAAATCATAACAAGCATATCCATTTTATTTAATTTGACAACCAATTTTCAAGATATTTTCTGACTGAATTATTTAATTCAATTGCATATTCAGAAATATACTTTTTTAAATAAAAATATTGTCCCATATTTTTAATATTCTTTGTAAAATCAAAATTTTTAAAATATCTATTCTTTAAAGGTTCAAGCATCTGTATTAATTCCTCTTTTTTAAACCTTTTATATTGGTTTTCAAAGATAATATATTTTTTGTCAAATCTTGGAGTTAATGGCTTTTTATTATAATTTCCCTTTGGATAACCATAAACTACCATTGCTACTGGTATTACATATTCAGGTAAATTTAAAAGTTTTTTATTTATATCATGATTTTCTAATATATCACCAATATAGCATGAAGTAATACCCAATGATTCTGCAGCAATTACTGAAGTTTGAGCAGCAATAATTGCATCAGCAATTGCAAGAAATAAATCCCCAATATCAGGATTTCTAAATTTATACCCAGACTTATCAGTCAAACTTTTTACATCCATAGCATTAAAAATATCAAACCACCTCTGGTTATCTGCAAGAAAAATTAATACTAATGGTGCTTTTGCTATAAATGGTTGGTTATCACAAGTCTTTGCTAAAGTTTCTTTTATACCCTGGTCTGTTATTTTCAAAACAGAATAAAGCATCATATTCCCGGCTGTTGGTGCCCTTAATATTGCATCTAAAATTATTCTTTCTTTTTCTTTTTCAATTGGAGTATCTTTAAAAGATCTTATGCTTTTTCTATTAAAAATTAACTTTAAAGTATCATTAATATTTTGTTTAAAATCAAAATTATTTTCCATTATTTCACCCATTTTTTATTTTATTTATTTTATTTTTCTTATTTTATTTTTTTACTTTATAGGATAGATAATTAAACAACTGCATTCCAATATATTTTTATATAATCCATTTTTTCATTCTATAAGATATTTAATTAAATAAATGAATTCCTATATATTTTTACATAATCAATGTTTTTATTCTATAGGATATTTTAGTCTAATATTGCGTCTAATTTCATCCATAATTTTAATTAAATTTAAAGAAAATTCATAGGTTGCAATTGAGCTTTCTTTTTCATTATTTGCAAACATCTTGTTAACATGCTCAACTTCAAAATTATAACCCCAGGTATTTCTTTTATCATTAAAATATTTAATAGTTTTTCCTTCTAAATTTTTAAGATAAGCTTTCTTTGCCTGCCAGAAAAGTGGAATTTCAATAAACCCTTTTTCACCATAAATTAAACAAGAATTTTTAAATTGGATTACATTTGAGGAAGACAAAATTGCAATTCTATTTTTTGAATATTTCAATATAATCCCTTCAACTTCATCAACTTTAGTTTTTCCAATAAATCCAGAAAATACAATTTCTAAAGGATATTCACCAAATATAGCTTGAGAAATTAATATCGGGTAAATACCAACATCAAGCAATGCACCCCCTGCTAAATAAGGGTTAAATAAACGATTTTTAGGCTCATATGGTGCTTTAAATCCAAATTCTGCATTAATTGAAACGACATTACCTATTTCATTATTAGAAATCCATTTAAATACTTCATTTATAGCTGGTAAAAACAGTGTCCATAATGCTTCCATCAAAAATAGTTTTTTTTTCTTTGCAGTTTCAAACATATTGTTTTCAAGTTTATAATTTATTGACAATGGTTTTTCACATAAAACATTTTTACCAGATTCTAAAGCTTTTATTGTTATATCATGGTGTAATGAATGAGGAGTAGCGATATATACTACATCAATTTCTTTATCATTTAATATTTCTTCATAAGAACCATATGCTTTAGATATATTGTAAAGTTTTGCAAATTCTTCTGCTTTTTTATAATCTCTTGAAGCAACAGCTAAAAGTTTACCATTCTTTACACTTTTAAAATCAGAAGCAAACTTTTTAGCAATTTTTCCTGTTGCAATTATACCCCAATTTATCATATGAACCTCCATTAAAGATATCTTCTTGGTTCTCCATCAACAACAGTTGCATATAGTTCAATATAGTTTTTAATTGGACTGGCTGAAATTTTACCCATCAAAACCTCTTCTACCTGAAAAAATCCTACCTGTTCTTTCATAATTACATTTATCTTTATTGGCTTTTTATCCCCTTTAACTATATTTACTTTTTGTATAGCTGCTGAAGAATACTTATGGATATCACCAACTTTTGACTCAGTTAATAAAATTAATGGTATCCTTGCTCTCCCTTTTTCCATATCACATCCATCAGCAACAAGAATCACCCCTGCTTCTTTTGAATGAATTTTTGATGACCCCATATGCCCAATTATACATTCTAATATTAAAGATTTTAAAATAACCTGTTTTTCAAAATTGTCAGGATAGATCTTTTTTAATACTCGCTCAATAATTGGAATAGCCAGTATTGCACCAAAATTTTCATGATTTGCCCTTCCAACACTCATACCAATATCATGGATAAAAGATGCAAATAAAACTGCTATTTTACTATCTTCAAAAGTACCAATTTTTTCACTTTCTAAAGAAAGCTTTATATTTGCTTTGTTCAGTAGATCAAGAATTGTTATTGAATTTAACACAACTTTTAACATATGAACAGGCCCATGGTCATTGTATTGTAATCTTTTTATAGAAACTGTATTTGCATATTCCTGTAAATAATGGATTTCTTCATCTTCAAGTAATATCTTAAACAATTCAAGTGATTTACCTTGAAGTCTTTTTAATACTGTTTTTTCTAAGTCGATCTGTTTTTTTGATTTCACATAAATTCCTTAATTTTTATTTTAAAATTATACCCACTTATATTATATTTTTTATACTAACAATTATTTATATTTTCATTATTTTTTGATATTAATTAGTATAACCAATTTACACTTTATTGCTTATATAATCTATTATTATTTGACATACTATCATTTAAATAATCATTATTTGACATTGCCATTATTTTTAACATAATCCAAAATTAGTATTATATATACTATTATTATTTTACTTTTTTTTATATTCTCTATTTAAATATAGTTTAAATACAATTTTTATTCAATTTTTAATCAACTTTTAATTAATAAATTATGGTTATTAAAATTAAACATTTTCAATAATTTTCAATGAAAAACGTATTAAATTGTAAACTTTTATATGTAAATGTTAATTTAAAAATATTTTAAATTTATTTTTAAAAACTACTCTTTTTTCTTTTATAAATATTTTATTATAAATAAATTATTTTTACCAGGTTATTAATATAATACTTAAAAAATAAAACATATATAAGATTATATTTAATTAACCTAAGATACTATAAAAAATAAAAAAATTAATAAAAAATTTAAAAAATCTAAATTGATATTTGTTTTATTGAATCTATTATACAATCACCACCAATATTAACCTCTTTTATTGAAAAGTCATTCTTATCAAAATTTAAATATGCAAAAACAAGTGATTTTTGTTTTAGATTTTCACCTTGAATAAAATTAAGTCCCTCTAAAGCAACTTCTGTTGAAATAATATTGTATTTATACAAATAACACAATAAACTACCAGTTGCGCTTCCAGTTGCTGATTCTTCAGGGATTCCTAACAACGGAGAAAAATTTCTACTGTAGATATTTTTAATTTTACTATTTAATCCTTTTTCTAAAGTAAAAATATGGATACCATCAAGATTATACTTTCTTTGCAAAGCAGAAATTTTATTAAAATCTGGATTAAGCTTTAATAATAAATCATGGTTTTTAATAAATATAATAAGGTCACTTAGACCAGTATTTACAACTTGAAAAGGATATTTTGTAATTAAAAAATTATCTTTCAAAGCAACACTACTTTTTGAAAAATAAAATAGCTCCGATATTTCTTTTTTATTAATAATTTTTAGAAATTTTGGTAATTTTTGTGAAATAAAAAATTTACCATCTTTAGCCAGAGTTATATTAATATTACCTGCTTTTGTTATTATAACAAATTGATTATTAACCAGTTCATAACTTTTATTAAAAAATCTATTTTTTAAAACTTTTGCTACTGCTAAGCTCGCATGCCCACAATAATCAACTTCTTTTTCAGGAGTAAAAAATCTAACATTTATTTTTAAAAAGTTATTTAAAAATACAAAAGCTGTTTCTGAAAATCCAATCTTTTTTGCTATTTTTTGTAATATCTTATCACTATAATTTTTGGAAATTAAAACAACAGCAGCTTTGTTACCACCTTTACCTTTATAAGTAAAAGCGCTAACTTCAAAATAATTTATCTTCACTTATAACCTCTGAATCATATTTTAATTATTTAATTAATTATCATTATTTAATTAATTATCATTAGTTGATTAATTTATATTTTTAATTAAATTTATTATATATTTAAATTTAATTATTCAATTAAATTTAATATTTTTTTTTAATTAATTTGCTTTTTTGTTGTCTTTTTATTATTAATTTTATAAATTTTATTTTATTATGTTATTATTTATTTTACCAGTATTTTGTTTAAAGGAAAATTCTACCATCTGGAATCATATTATCAGAATGGGAAATACCTTTTTCTTCTAATTGGTATCTAATACAATCATTATTATTAATAAAACAATAATTATCAACCCAGAATCTAGAAAGTTTTTTGTCTTTATATCTATAATATACTGGACACATTGTTTGCCATTTACATGGTTTAGCTTTTTTTAAATATTCTAAAAATTTTAAATTATTAATTTCATTCCCTTTATCAAGATAAACTTTTATTCCTGAAATATTAAAAATATCAACCAGAGAATAATAATCATTAATAAATATAATTTTATTTTTCTCTATTAAAGAATATAACTCATTATATAACCCATTAAATTCTTCTAAAAATAAATCAATTCTGTTATAATACTCACTTTTATTATTATTGTTTTTTATTTTACTGCTATATTTTTTTTTAATATCATCATAATAATTTGCGATATTATTATTGTTTTTTTTATTTTCCTTTATTAAAATTTGATCTTTAGAAATTGTGATAGTAGTAAATTTGAAATTAGTTTTAATATTGTTTTTTAAAACTATGTAAAAAACAGAATTTAGTTCTCCTGATTCTATTATCTCAAAATTAAACTTTTTTGAAATTTGAATCAATTCTTTTTCAGAAAAATAATTTTCAATAACACCTGTGTTAAAGCCTTTTTTCCAGTCAACAAGTATAAAAACACCATTCTGAGAAAGAGTTTTTTTTAATCCTGCAAAAAATGCATCATAATTTTTAATATGATGGAATGACCTTATAGAATATATCAAATCAAATTTTTCTTTTAATAAATCAATTTCTTCAGCATAAATATTGAATATTCTAATTTTTTCAAATTTAAAGGTTTTATAAATTTTATCATAAATTAAGGATTTTGAAGTTATATCAATTTTAATTTTATCTATTAAAATGTTCAAAATATTTTTATAATAATATTGAATATCTTCTATCAAATAAAAATCATTTTTACTATTATAAAAAAATGGTTCAATTCCTGTAACTTCAAATTTAAAATTCTTTTTTAGATTAATTAGATTTTCACAATCACCACAACCAATTTCAAGAACTTTATAAACCTTTGGTGAATATTTTTGTATTAGTTTATTTAAAACACTATTTCCTTCATAATTCATAATTTATTTCATACATAATTCATAATTTATTTCATAGTTAATAATTTATTTAATAGTTTATAATTCTCTTGAGAATGTATTAAATTAAATTTAATTTAAACACTTTCTATAGTTTGTGTATCTGTTACTTCACCTCTTTTAACAAAAGACATAACAATAAAAGCTAAAAACATACATAAACTACCAAAAAGATATATTGACCTGAAACCAAAAAAGTCAATTAAAAATCCGGTAATTGGAGGAGAAATAATTGCAGCTGCCTGTGAAAAGAAATAGTATAAACCTGTATATATACCCATATTATCATAAGTTGCCATCTGCCATAACATAGGAAAAGAGTTGGTTATAATTGATACCCAGAATATTCCAAAAAAGAATAAAATAATCCAGAAAACAAGAATACTTAAAGATTGAGGTAGAGAAAACATTTCTACAATAGGTTTATGAAAGTAAAGTATAAGAATAATAAAAACAAGTGTAATAAGTGATATTCTAATAGTTTTTTTTCTTCCAATTTTATGTGCAATAATACCAGAAGGAATTGCAAATAAAGCATAAGCAATAGCAACCATTCCTGGAGAAATTCCTGCAACCCCTTTTGTTACACCAATAAAATCAACTGCATACATTGTAATAAAAGGTAAGATCCCCTGATATCCAAAAAACCATAAAAATAAGGAGATTAAAATCAACATAGCACTTTTCTCTTTAGCAGTAAAAACAAGTTTTAGAGATTTTAAAATAGGTTCTCTATTTTCTTCATTAATTGCTTTTTGTTTTTCTTTTACAAATAAAAATAATAATATTACTGCAATAACAACAAGTATACCGGAAATAACAAATGGAAGTTTATCTTTAGTATTACCAATAATTGGCCATGTAGTATTTACATCCATTAATTTAGATAAACCAACAGTTCCAACTATAGCAGCAATACCTCCCATAGTATTTATAACACCATTTGCTTCTGATCTATAATCACCTGGAATAGTATCAGGCATTAAAGCAACTACAGGACCTCTTGCAGCTTGCTTAAAAATATTTAATAAAAATAAAACTGTAATTAAAAATGCTAATGATTTTAAAGCAGCAAATGGTATTAATGAAAAGAAAAAGGCAGTTAGTGGAAGAGTAATAATTATATAAGGCATTCTTCTTCCAATTGGAGTTTGTGTTTTATCTGAAATTGCTGATACAATTGGGATTAAAAAAAGTGCAAAAATATTATCCAGTGTCATTATTGAACCAATAATCCCTTTTGAACTAATATAATTTCTTAAAAATAAAGGTACAAATGAATCATATAATGGATCCATTAAACCCATTGTAAAAAACCCAAGGCCAATTAAAAAAGTAATTTTGTAAAATCCTTTTAACGATTTTCTTTTTTGATTATTTTCCATAAAAACCCTCCAGAAAGATACAAAAAAATTACAAACATCTATTTTTTTCTTTTAACAATTTACAACATTTATTAAACTTTTCAATTAATTTTTAAACTAATTAAAATATTAATTTAGAATATTAATAACAATTATAGGATAAATATAAAACTTGGAAATTTTTTTTATATGTAATGTCAATAATAGTGTGTAAATTATTTATAATTCTAGAATTATAAATAATTTAGTTTCCTTATTAAAATATTGACATTAACCATAAAAAATTGATTGTTTTTTTTAAAAATACAATGTTTCTTATCTATTAAGTATTTGTTTGAAATAAAAACACATAATACCTTTATAGGTTTTTTCTAACAATTATAGAAATATCTTAAATGTTAAATAGTGATATATACTCATAAATATTTGAATAAAACTAACAATAGTTAAGTTTTTTGTTTTTTTATAAATTTTTAATGTTAAATATTGATAAATAAAAAAATTTCCAATTATTAGAATACCAAAAAAATAAACAATAAATGAGGGAATAGCCTTAAAAATAGAGGGGGTAAAATAGATCAAATAATACCCATAATTTATAAAAACAAATATCAAAGAAAGCAAAATTAAAATTAATATCTGTTTTCTGGGATTTTTTGGTAGTAGCAAATGATATAAGAATCCCTTAAAAATGATTTCTTTCAAAATAGGAAAAACTATTATAACTTCCAAAATGGAAGTAAAAGAAGTGGAATATCTTGGTAAATAACTATTCTTTAGTAAAACTACTTGAAATACTAATAATGTAATATCAATCACAAAAATAATAAATATTTCAGATTTTATCTCATCAAGATTATAAAAAGGGTTTTTAAAATATTCTTTTGTTTTTCTCGTAATAAATACAATTATCAAAAATAAAGCTGCAATAAGGTATTCATAATAATGTAATAAAATATTTAAATCTATATAACAATCAACCCTAAGAGCTTTTAAAATTTCTAAATAAAGATGAGGAAAAAATGGTATAGGAATGATATCTCTGGTAATTATCATCCATAGGACACCTAACAAAATATCTACCACAATGAATAATAGAATATATTTAGATATTTGTTTTTTATTAACCATTTATCAATCTCCTTTTTTTAATTTTAAAAGATAGGTATTGACATTAACAATTCCAAAAACATTATTTATTAACTTTTCTGATTATTAAAATTATTTTCCAATTATTTATTTTATTATACCAAATAACTGCATCAATTTCTTTAAAACTATCATCTTCATTATTTTTAACTGTAACTTCGCTATTTTAATATTTTATCCAATTATTTTTCCCTATTGTAGTTTTATCTATATTTCCTGGTAATATATTTATTGTTGTAAAAATAAATAATAGAGTTAATGCTATTGCTCTTTTCTGTTATTCTTCTCTATCATATTCAATATATTAATAGCTTTTTCATATTTAAAAAGATAATAACCATCTAAAGAATAATTTCTAAATTTAATAGGCAATAGATTTAATGTTATAAAATACCTTCCAATAAAATCTATTATCAATTTATTTTTTATATAACCATTGAAAATTAGTATTAAAATAAAACTAATAAATAATTGATAAATATTGTATATAACTCCCCCTGAATAAATTTTTAATTTTTGTTTTTTGCTTAAAGAAAATAAATAAGAATCTGGAATATAAGTAATTGCAAAAATAAAAAAATGTTTACATATAAAAAAATAATAATTTTTAATATTTATTCTAAATAAGTTTTTTCCTGTCCCTAACTTTATTTTAATAACTACATCGTCATTTTTTATAACTTTTCTAAAATTAATCGCATGCCCTAACTCATGAATTATTATTGTAATAAATGCAGTTAAAATAAATAGTAATAAAAAAATAAATTCTCTTTTTACAATTTCTATAAACATGACTTATTATACCTTATAAAATTCCTTTTTGTTAATACTAAAATTAAAATTATTGATATATTTAAAAAATAAGTAAGATTTTATCATTATAAAATTTACCTCATTAAGTCAGTTTTCTAATCCTTGTTTATAACCATAACAAAATCTTTTTTCTTCTTTTGATATTATTTTGAATAATTGATTATTATAATAGATAAGATTCAAATTAAAATCAATTAATTTTTTGCTTAATTTTTGATTGTTTTGTAAAAAAAGGAAGAATGATGAAAAAATTAATAAAAAAACAATTAATTTAATTAATACAATTTTTTTTATAATACTTTTCTTTACTTTCAAATACATATTTGTATCCATTACTTTATTATTTTAATTTTTATTTTAATTAATTATTTAAATTACTTAAAAATGATTTTGAATATCTTTACTAAATGTTAAAATTTTGTCAAGTTTAAAATAAAAATAGTGAATAAAATTTTTTAAATTTTAAAGAGAATATTTACTTAATTAATATTATTTACAAAAAACATAATAAAAAAAAATTAAAAATTAATTATCTTATAGAAGATAAATTTTATATTTTATAGTTAAAAAATATAATTAGAAAGAAATAAATTAATTTTTTGTCTCAGTAAGAATAGAGAAAATAGCAATAGAAGGATTTAATATAAATTAAAAGAAAAATTTGGATAATTAATAAACTTGCAGAAAAAATAAAATAAAAAATTTCAAAGTCAGTTAATTTTAAAAAGGGAGTCCACCAGAACCATTATTCATTGAACCATATTGTTCCATTAATTTTTGATACTTTTTCCCTTTCATCTTTTTCATCATTTTTTTCATTTTGTTAAACTCATTTATGAGTTGCTGAACATCAAAAATTTTTGTACCTGAACCTCTTGCTATCCTTTTTTTTCTTGAAGGATTATTTAGTAAAATTGGGTTAGTTCTTTCTTTTATAGTCATGGATTGAATAATAGCTTTATATTTTTTCAATTTCTTTTGTTGTTGTGATAACATCGAATCATCAATATTTTGAGCTCCAGGAATCATAGATATAATTTTATCTAAAGACCCCATTTTATTCATAGCATTTATCTGTTCTAAAAAATCCTGCAAATCAAATTTGTTCTTTTTAATTTTTTCTTCTAATTTTTTTGCTTTTTGTTCATTATATTGTTGTTCAGCTTTTTCAACAAGTGAAAGAATATCACCCATCCCAATGAGTCTCTGTGCTAATCTATCTGGATAGAATCTTTCAATATCGCCTATTTTTTCACCTGTTCCTGTATAAATAATTGGTACATCAGATACAATTTTTACAGATAATGCTGCACCACCTTTTGTATCAGAATCAAATTTTGAAAGAATCACACCTGTTATATTTGCATGTTTTTTAAACTCTTTAGCAACATCAGCTGCAACCTGACCTGTCATAGAATCAACTACAAGGAAAACTTCATCAGGATTTGCAATTTTTTCTATATTGGAAAGTTCTTTCATTAAAGCTTCATCAATTTGTAATCTACCTGCTGTATCAATAATAACAAGATTATATCCATTTTTTTTAGCATACTTTAATGCATTTTTAACTATCTTTTCAGCAGAACTTTTTTTCTCAAAATAAACATCTACACCAACATTTGAACCTAAAACTTTTAATTGATCAGTTGCAGCAGGTCTATATATATCTGCAGCTACAAGAAGAACTTTTCTTTTTTCCTTAAATAGATTAGCAATTTTAGCAGCAGTGGTTGTTTTACCAGAACCCTGTAACCCTGCTAAAAGATAAACTGTTAGTCCTTCATCAGACTTAAGTTTTGGTTCCCTTGATTCTTTACCTAAAATTTCAACAAGATTATTAAAAACAATTTGTATAAATTTCTCTCTTGCTGTAATTGTTTTAACAACTTGTTGTCCTATAGCATCTTTTTTTACATTATTTAAAAAAAGTTCTACTACATCATAATTAACATCAGATTCAATCAATATCTCTTTTAATTCATCTAAAACTTTATTTATATTTTTTTCAGTTATTTTTTTATTAGTATTAAAAACATTAGATATCCCTTTAGTTATCTTCTCTAGCATCATTGCCTCCATTTATTATTGATAACAAGCATTAATATTAATTTTTGCTAATGTTATTTTTTTCCAAGATTTAATAGTCTTCAACATTCTTTTTAATATAATTAAGTGTATTTCTTACAACATCATAATATTCAAAATTTTCATTCTTAATTTTTATTAAAACTTTTTTTGCAAGGTCATAATTATGAATATTATTTTTTAAAATTGCTATACCATAATAAAAATAAAAATAATCACTAAAAAATAAAACTAATTTTTCAGAATATTTGTATATATTGTTATCTGTTTTTAAATTAGTAAATATTCTTTTTTTAATTTCTTCTAATAGAGTTTTATCATTTTTAAACAAATTCTCAATTAATTCATTGTTATAAATTTCCATTATATTATTGTATAATTTGTTATTATAATATATTTTTGATAATGATAAAATACTCTGTAATTTTAAAATATAGGAATATTTTACTAAATATTCAAAATTAAATATTGCTAAATCAATATTATTTAAAAAGTATTGATTCTGCCCTTGAAAGTAATATGATAAACTTTTTAATAATGGATCTTTAGATTCTTTGGATATTGCAAAATACTTTGAACAATTATCATAATCCATATTTAAAAATAGTTTATACCCTTTTAAAAAATATATTAAATATTTGATCTTTACCAATTCTTTAAAATTTTTATCAAAATAATCATTGTAAATGGAATTACTTTCAGAATTTGCTTTATTAATATTATTTTCTTTGTCTATTAAATTATTTAATTTAAAGGAATAATTTCTAATTAAATTACTTAATATAATTGAGGGAAATTCTTTTTTAATTTCAGTATCCTGGTATTCGTTTATGTTTTGAGATAAATTTTTTAAATTAAAAATATCATTTGAAATTATACCATTTTTATTCAATTGGTATAAATGATAATAGTTGTATTTCAAGAAATCCTCAATATATTTAATAGTTGTATCAACATAAAACATGTTAATATTATCTACATTAATGATATCATTTATAATGTTTGTATTATTTGTATTATTTGTATTTTTTGTACTATCTGTACTTTTTGTATTATTTGCATCTTTTCTATTACTTAAACTATTCTTATTGTTCTCATTAATTGTATCTTCTGTAAAATTGTAAAGTACTTTATTACATCTTTTTAACAATAAAACTAAAAGTTTACTTAATGTATTTGTATATTCATCATTATTTATTTCACCCTTGAAATTAGAACTATTTTGAGAATTAGAACTATTTTTTGAAACAGATTTTTGGTCATATTTTAACTTAAATAAATTTTCTAAAGATTTAATTAAACTTTCAATTTCTACATTTTTATCCTGTAAAATATTTGATTTAGAAATATTAAAAATATATTTTATTACATGGTTATTTAGAGTATTTAGAAAATAAATAGAATAAGTTCCTTCTTTATGAGGATTAAGCTTAATAAAAAACTGATTTGGCGAATAATATTTTTTTTCTATGCTGGCATTTCTAATATTATTAAAATCAACAATTTTAAAATAATCTGGTACACTAAAAGTAAAAGGTTGATTATTTATAATATTAAATGAATATATATCATTAAAAATAATTTCCTTATTAATAGAAGCCGCGTTGCCATTCATAGAATACATAACTATAATTAAAAAGATAACACATAAAAAAAGTAAAATTTTAAAATAATGCTTTTTAATAGTTTTCAAAAAGTAAATCAACTTTATTTTTTAAAATATTTTTTTTAAAATAAAAATCAATTTTTTTATGAAAATCTTCAAAAGTATATAATTTTTTTATCTCTTCAATATTAGCAATATTGATATTACCAATGTTATTTTCATTATCTATATTTTCAGGAATATTTAATAAAAAAGTTACAGGTGGATCAATGAATTCTACCTTATTAATAACAGTTTCAGGTTCTTTTGGCTCAGAAATCCTTTGATTTCTATTCATTATTATAGTAACCAGAACAGTAACAATAATGGTAATAGAGATAACTATTATAATATACCATTTAGCTTCATTTAAAAATTTTAGTATTTCTTTCATAATAAAATTGTTTTTAAGATATATTGATTATTATTTAATAAATTTATAAACAATATACAAATTAACTAATAATATAAATAAATTATAAAACTATTGTTTGTTAAAAGTTATTATCCAATAAATTTAATATCTTATCGATTTATTATCTAATAAAATTATTATTTAATAAAATTTTTTATTTAACAAAATTATCAATTAATATAGTTAATCATCTAATATAGCTAATCACCAATAAAATTATTAACTAATAAATAATATTTACAAAAAATATTTTAGAGAATAATAAACTAACATTATTATTATAAATTATTATTCCACATTTTCAAGTTTTGCTGATACCACCTTAGATATCCCATCCTGCTCCATTGTAACACCATACAGGATATCAGATATTTCCAATGTAATTTTATTATGTGAAATTATAATAAATTGAGTTTTATCCGAAAAATCTTTAATCATTTGCCTATATCGTAAAACATTATTTTCATCCAGTGCAGCATCAACTTCATCCATAATACAAAATGGAGAAGATCTATAAAGAAACAGGGAAAACAATAAAGCAATTGCACTCATACTTTTTTCACCACCTGAGAGCAAAGTCAAATGACTTATCTTTTTACCTGGTGGTTGAATTTTAATATCAACACCTGTTTCTAAAAGATTATCTTTATCTACAAGGTATAGTTCTGCAGTCCCACCCCTAAAAATCGATTTGAATATTTTTTTGAAATTTTCTTTAATTTCTAAAAAAGCATTATAAAACTTTTCATTTAAATGTACTTCAAGCTTTTTTATTACCACCTGTAAATCATTTATAGATTTAATAACATCTTCTTTTTGATTATTCAAAAATTCATATCTTTTTTTTACCTCTTCATACTCATCTAAAGCTAACAAATTAACCTGCCCTAATTCATTTAAAACATCTGAAAGTCTTGATATTTCTTTTCTTAAAAAATTTTCAGATTTTATCTCTTCATCTTCAACTTTAAATTCAAGCAAATCTTCTCTATATGTATCAAAAAAGATTTGTCTCAAAGTATCAATCTGTGATTCATATTTCAATTTTAGTTTATTAAAATTATTTCTTCGTTCATTTAAAGCTTTTTTTCTTTCAAAAATCTCATTATATTTTTTCTGTAACTCAACCAATTTAGAAGAGTATTCATCTATCTCATTTTCCATTTGTTTAATATTTTGTTCTATCTCTTTTTTCTGTTGCATTAACTTATCTATATTTTCAAAATTATTTTTTGATTTTTCTTCTGACTCTTTTAACTTTTGTTTGTAGTTTTCAATTTCTTGATTTATTTTCTTTATATTAAATTCAAGTTCAAATTTATCATTTTCAAGTTTCTCTTTTTGCAAATTACTATTTTTTATTTTCTCTTCAAGTCTTGATATCTCCACATTTATCTCATTTAACTCATTTTTTAATATTTCTTTAGCTTTAATTTTTTCATTAATTTCGTTATCAATAAGATTAACTTCGTCTTTCAAAGAATCAATTTCATTTGAGAGTTTTTCAATTTGTGAAACAAGTTTCTCTCTTTTTTTAAATATTGAATCTTCTGCAAAAAAAAGATTTTCAACTTTATTAGAATATTCATAAATAATTTGAATATTATTTTTCAAATCAAGATATTCATTTAATAAACTTTCAAATTCTTTAGTAAAAAAACCTATTTTTTCTTTAAATTTTTTATACTCTTCCTCAGAACCAAATTGAATATAATCATTAAACAATGTTTTTTTTGATTTTAAATTAAGCTCAATACTATTTAAAAGCTCAAAGACATCTTTATATTTCTCTTTTTTAAGTTTGTAAATATTTTCAAGTTCATAAATTATTTTATTAATATATGTGTATTGTTTATTTATATTTTCATTTTCTTTCTGGATGTATTCTTTTAATAAATTTTCTTTTTCTTTAATGACTGTCCTTTTGTCCAATAACAATTCTTCATTCTTTACAATAAAACTATCTATTTCAGCAATTTTTTCTTGATATTCCTCTTTCCTTTCTTCCAGATTATATAATTTATTATTATCTTCTTCAATATCAATAGACAATAATTCATTTATTTGCTCAAGTTTTTGTATATTTGACGTAAGATTTTCTTTTGCACGTTCAATATAAGATTTTATTTCATCATATCTCTGTCTATGGAATACTATAGTTTGCTCATTTGTTGATATTTCACCTTCAATTTTTATAATGTTTTCCCTGAAAAGGGTTATTGACTGCCCTTTTTGTTCCATTATTTTTTTTAATCTCTCACTCTCATTATCCAATTCTTTACTTTCATTTTCAATTTCCTGATTTTTGTTAATAAAATCTTTATTTTCTTCTAATAAATTTTGAAGTTGCTTTTTAATATTATTGTATTTTACAAAATATAAAAGTTTTTCGTACTTTTCCAGATTTTTTTTTGTATTTTTGTAAAGCTCAGCTTTTTTTGCCTGATCTTCCAATTTTTCAGATTCACTTTTTACTTCTTCTATCAATATTTCAAGTTGTTGTAAATTATCATTAGCTTTAGCTAGTTTATCTAATGCCTGTTTTCGCTCTTTTTTATATTTTTTTATACCTGCAGCTTCTTCAATAATTTCCCTTTTCTCTTCTGGTTTCGATGAAATTATCTTTTCAACTTTTCCCTGAGCTATTATTGAATATTCTGGAGAAGAAATTTGATTATCAAGCAAGAATTTTTCATAATCTGAATATTTAACCTGTTTATTATCTATAAAATAGTTAATTTCACCAGATTGAAATACCCTTTTTTTAATTGAAAAAGTGTTATCTTCAATTTCTAATTCATTTTCCTTCTTAAAAACCAATTCTACTTCTGCAAAACCTGACTTATTTTTAAAACTATTGCCTTTAAAAATCAAATCCTGTTTTTCATTTGCTCTTAAATCTTTTAACCCATAATGTTGAAAAATCCAGTAAATAGCATCTACAATATTACTTTTACCACAACCATTTGGACCAACTATTGCTACTATATTCTTATTAAAATCAAGTTCTGTTTTATCAGGAAATGACTTAAACCCATAAATTCTAACTTTTTTTAACCTCAAATCCCCATCCCTTTTTTAAAAACTACAAAAAAATTAAAATATTTTGCTAAATCCATTTAAAAACTATAACGAAAAAAATCAATAAATTTGTTCATTTCGTTCTTCATATTCTAAATCTTTAAAATCCAGTGAAGAAATACCAAATGAATATGTTATTTTAAAATTATATGTGTTATCAATAATAATAAATCCACCTGTAATACCAACAAAAAGGGTAAATTTATGCAAATCTCTTTTGAAACTTAAACTCAATGACTTTAAATTAAAATATGAAGAAATTCTATCCTGTTCATTGAAAAAATTAAAAGATTTAAAAAGATCTATAAACCCTTCTTGAAAAGTATTATAAACCCATAAACTTCTATTTTCAGAAGAAACTCTTAAGGATAAAGAAAATTGATCTGTTAACATAAAAGACAAACTAAAGGTATTAGTTAAATATTTATTAAAATTAGAAGTTTTATCATTATAATAATAAATTGTATCATTAATTTTAGTCTTAATTTTATAAATATAAAAATAATCAGGATTCAAAGACAAACTAAGAGAATCGAATAATTTCAAATTAAAAAATTTATCAATAGAAGTATAAACTGAAAGTTTAAAAGAAGTAGAATATCTTAAACTTAAAATATTAACAGGATTAAATGAAAAATTAAAATTAAGATTATTTAAATTCTCTTTTTTAAAATCAAAAACAAGTTTATCCTGGGAATTTAGCAAATTTACTCCTGTAGAAATTGAATATTTAAAAATATTTGATAATAAAGCACCATTTGCATTTAAATTTAAAAATGAAGAAACCCAATTAAAATCCAGATTTTTATAAAAATAATCAACATATCTATTTATCAAAGAAAGTCTTAAATTAAAAAACCCAGAATTAATGTTAAATGAATTATTTAAACTAAAATTATATCCTGATGCAGATTGGTCTAATTTATTATTTTCAACATCATAGTTAGAGATATAATTAAGTCCAGGATTAAAAACTGAATTAAACCTAAAGATTTTATTACCAATATTTAAAGTAATTGGGTAACTAAATGTAAATCTAAAATTTTGAGAATCAAGAGAGGAATTTTCAAAAATATTTTCTCCAGAATCATTATATTTATACTGCAAATAATATAAACTACTAATTTGAAATCTATTGCTCAAAGAGATTAATGAATTATTAAAATTAATCAAATTTTTTCCAGATGAAATATTATATGGATAGATAGAAAAAAGATAATAATTTTTATAACCAGGAGTATATATATAATTTTGATCATTTATATATGAATATAACTTTAATGAAGAGGAGACATTAATAGGTATATTTAATAGATTAAAGTGTAAATTCAATGATTGGTTTAGACTATCCTTTGTGGTTGGGAAAATATCAGGATAATAGGTCTTTAAAAATTTTTGAATTTCAAATTTTTCCAGACGCTTGTTTTTAATAACATCAGAATAAAGATATGTATCTGAATAATATTCTAAATTTAATGTTAATCCTAAAAAATTAAATAATTTTGGATATGAAAAGCTTAAATTTCCTCCATACCTTAAAGTCCAATCTTTTTTCCCATCATATGGTGATATAGTGGTCCATAAATCGGATGCTGAATCATAAAATAAATAATTTCCAAGCCCAATTGTAAAATTTGCTTTTATGTTTTTTGAATTATTAAAATTATAAATTGAATAAAAACCCAGATTTTCATAATAATCTAAAGAAAAGATATTTTTTTTAAAATGCCAGGTATTATAGAATTTGAAACCCTCTCTTTTTTCATATTCCATACCAAAATTTCCAGAATATCCTGCACCTCTTTCTAATGAAAAATAAATAGGAAACCAGAAAATTCTTGAATTACCAACATAAACAGAATTATCAAAAGAAAGGATATAATCATTTGAATAATATATTGTATCGCTTTCTATATGATAATGAGGATTTATCAGATCACAGGTCGAAATTGAAGTAATTTGTGCATAAAATGAATCTTTAGACAAAGCATATAGTTTATTGGTTTTTATATAATAATTGTCTAATTGTCCTCTAACTCCAGTAAACACACCTTTTTGCAAATTAAGATTAAAACTTATTTTATCAGCATAATATGTATTTTTATCATCTATAAAAACGACATTACCTTCAGCAAATACTTGATTATCTTTAGAATTAAAAATTATATGGTCTGCTTTAAATATTTTTTTTCCAATTATCAGATAAATATTTCCAAATAGTTCAATAACATTTGCATCAATTTTTTTGATATTATCCATTAATATTATATCTGCTGATTTAATAATTAAGAGCTCTTTTTTACCTGCAGATATTTTTTTTACCTCTAGATTAAAATGTATTAATAATTCTTTTTGTAACTCTTCCTTCTTTTTATCAGTATCAAGATTATAATATTTCGCCATATCCTGGAGTTGGTCATAATCTGCATATAAAATATATAATAAAAGTTGATCTTCTGAAAAATAATCAAAAATTGATTGGGCAAAAACTTTTATACTAAACAAAGAATCAAAATTAAAATCAATGTTTGTATTAAAAAATAAATATTCAATTTTGAAAAATACTAAAAATAAAGTTATTAGTAAAAATATGATAATAGTATAATTTAATATTTTTTTTCTAAACATAGACATTGCAATTAAAAACTATTTTGATAAAACAAAAATCAATGCTAACGCTGAAAAGAAAAGTGATACTAATGAAATATATAAAGGAATTTTATTATTTTCAAGTTTATCAACTCTATTTTCCAATGATGCTACTCTTTTATTTAAATCAAGAAGTTCATCTTTAAACTCAGCAATTAAATCTTTAATAAGTTTTGCTTCTTCTTCAGTTATAACAGATTTTGCAAGTAATTGTTTTATCTCTTGCTCAAAATCTGTAGAATCTTGAGAAATGTTAGCATTTTTTTTAAGTTCCATTAACATATTATAAATAAGATAAGCCATTTCATATCTTGTCATTGGTTTATCACCACGGAAAGTGTTATCAGGAAATCCTTTAATTAAATTATGTTGGTATAGGTATAAAATTGCCTGGTATGCCCAATGATCAGGGGGAACATCAGAAAAAAAATCCTCAGAATAAACATTTATGGTAAAAGAAAAGTTGTTATTAAAATTGATTTTAAAAAAATTTAAAATTGAAAATATAAGTAAAAAAATTATCAAAATATTTAATATTTTTTTGTGCATAATGAAGTCCTGTTTCAGGATAAATTAACTTAATTTGATTTTATATTAAAATTTGTTTTTGTAAACATCTTTTGTTAATAATAAAATTGAAATTATTAAGATATTTAAAAAATAAGAAGTAATTCTATCATTATTAAAATTTTTCTCATTAGGTCAGTTATGTAATTCTTTTAATTTAACCTTTTTAAACATTAATAAAAAAGGTTCAATTTCAAAATGTGTGGATAAAATAAATTTTTAGTTTTTTTTAACAAAATATATACATTAAAAAAAAATTAAAAATACTATTAAACCGATTGAATATGTTTTTATTAATTGAATATAAAAATTTAAAAATATTTGTAAAAAAGATATACCCAATATCTAATAATAAAGTAACAAGGTTTAAATAATATAATAAAAAAATTAATGAAAACAATAATAAAAGCATAATTAAAAAAAGATAAAGTTTTAAAGATAATGATTAGGTTATGTTAAAAATATAACAAATTACAAGTGGCTTAGAATAATTACCCATACATTATGAAAGAGAACCATAAAAAATAAAAAATATTATCTCTTTAGCCTCTGGCAACTGACATCCACTCGAAAAATTATAATAATGATAGAGATATAACTTTTAATTATTTATGTAAACATCATAATTTCATATTTTTTAAATATCTGTTCCTGCCACAAATCTTTATAAATGTTTAGTCTTTGACAACTACAATCCAGTCCAAAAATTTCAATTATGATATATATAGTTTACATTTATTAAATCAATAATAACAATTTCAAATTTTATTATTAACTGCACCGACCACGGAAAAATAAATTTTCTTTAGCTTTTGGCAACTAACAATAGTTCGAAAAATTTTAATAATGATAGATATAGCTTTCATTTATTTAATTAAATATACCAATTTCAACTTTATTATTAACTGCACAAACCACGAAGTCATTATATTTCTTAAATCTTTAACAACTGACAATCGCTCTAAAAATTTCAATTATGATATAAATATTGTTTTTATTTATTAAATCAACAACAATAATTTCAATTTATAATTATTAGGTAAGGAATTTATATTTTACCCCCCACACCTTTAAACTTATCAACAAAAGCAGATATTTTTTGAAATACCCTATGTTTTTTCGTTAAGTATTGTGGATTTAATGGACTCATTTTTGGAAGAATTTCATTTAATTCTGTCCCATTATCACTAGCAAACTCACGTTTTAATGAAATAAGTATATATCTTTTGGCAGCTTCTTCATTCAAATTTTCTGATTTTATCAACTCTTCTGCTTCACGTTTCTGTTCTTTTTGAGCAAAAGTAAAAAATGCT
Source organism: Exilispira thermophila (assembly GCF_055389015.1). NCBI lineage: Bacteria > Pseudomonadati > Spirochaetota > Spirochaetia > Spirochaetales > Exilispira > Exilispira thermophila. Next base: position 1,060,961 of record NZ_AP042476.1, read on the forward strand.
TCTATAATTTCAGTCTTATCATTGAACTTATCTAAATCAGAATTATTTATAAAATCAACAATCAAGCTCTCTTTTGCTCGGTTCCCAACACTTGAACGAATTAAGCGCCTAATATCTTCTATTAATGTTTTTTTATCTAGTGTTTTTTTATGCTTTTCAAAGATAAGTTCAAGAATATAATCTAAATTTATTTCCTGTGATTTTAAAAGGTCAACTTCAAATTCAACATCACTCCAATCAACTTTTGGATTTTCTTCTTCTTTTGAAGCTCTTTCTCTACGTAGCCATTCACGAATATCATTGTATGTTGAACGGTAATCCTGTACTAATCTTTCAGGTAACACTTCAATTTGTTTCATTGTCTCAATATCCTCATCTGTCAAATGATATTCTGCTTTGAACTCTTCCAATGCATTTGGGTCAGTTTTATCTATTTTCTGAAAATTTTTTAACCAGGTAAATTCATCAAAATTCTGCAATATATTTTCAACTTTCAAATATTCACCAAAGAGCTTTACAAATTCTTTTTTATCTTTTTCCATTTCAATATTGTTTACATCTGAAAATTTTTCTTTTAATTCTTTTACAATGTCAATGTATCCCCTTCGTGCTTGACCATTAATTATATCCTTAAAACCTTCAATATACTCCTGGTAACTTTTTTCCAAAATAACATTACGAGTATTTTTATCTCCGAAAAGTGTTATAGCATCAATCGTTGCTTTTTCCAAATCTCTAAAAGTTACAATATTACCAAATGCCTTAGTAGAATCATAAATACGGTTTGTACGGGAATAAGCCTGTATTAACCCATGATAACGTAAATTTTTATCAACAAATAGAGTATTTAAACGAGGTGCATCAAAACCTGTAAGAAACATACCTACAACAATTAATAAATCAACTTCACAGTTTTTTACCCTTTTGGCTAGGTCTTTATAATAGTTTTGAAATGATGTACTGTCAACACTATATGATGTTTTAAACATTTTATTATAATCATTTATTGCCTTAGATAAAAATTCTTTGGCACTGCTTTCCATTGCTGAAGGTTCAAAATTTTCATCAGCAATTTCACCTATAGCTTTCTGTTCTTCATTAGGAGCATAGGAATAAATTATTGCAATTTTCAAAGGTTTTTCATTATCTTTTTGCAATTCATTCAGAGTTTCGTAATAGAGTTTTGCTGCTTCTATACTGCTGACAGCAAACATTGCATTAAAACCTTTTTCAGTTGGATTTAACCTGTGTGTTTTTATCTTAAAATTTTTGAGTATATATTGCGATATTTCTTTTATTCGTTCAGGATGAAGCAATGCTTTTTTGTTTTCTGCTGCTGTTAATTTATCCAAATCCTGTTCTGTTTCTATTCTCTTAAACTTAGGACGAACATTATTATAATCCACCTTAAACTTCAAAACCTTTTCATCTCTTATAGCATCAGTAATAACATAGCTATGCAGCTGTACACCAAAAACAGTAGCAGTTGTTTCAGATCCTGAAGCGTTTTCAGGAAAAATTGGAGTACCTGTAAATCCGAATTGATAATATTTTTTGAATCTCTTTTTAATATTTTTTTGGGCTTCACCAAATTGAGAACGGTGTGCCTCATCAAATATCAAGACAATGTGCTTGTTGTAAATAGGTAGATTGGGTTCTGATTTTAAAAGATTATTTAGCTTTTGTATTGTTGTTACAATTATGCGGTTATCGTTTTTTTCTATATTCCGTTTTAATCCTCTGGTACTGTCCGAACCGTTCACACTGTCAGGAGAAAACCTTTGATATTCTTTCATTGTCTGATAATCAAGGTCTCTTCTGTCAACTACAAAAAAGACTCTATCAATAAATTCCAATTCACTAGCCAAACGTGCAGCTTTAAAACTTGTAAGTGTTTTACCTGAGCCTGTTGTATGCCAGATATAACCTCCACCTTCAGTTGTTCCCCATTTTTTGGAAAGATAAGCACTTTTTATCTTCCACAAAATCCTTTCTGTTGCAGCTATCTGATAGGGACGCATAACAAGTAATGTATTTGTTACATCAAAAACAGAATATTTTAACAAAACACTAAGTACTGTATTTTTCTGAAAGAATGTTGCTGTAAAATCTTTTAAATCCCTGATGAGGGTATTATCCGCTCTTGCCCAGTTTATTGTAAAATCAAAACTGTTTTTATCACGTTTTGTCGTATTTGCAAAATAACGGGTATCAGTTCCGTTTGATATAACAAAAATCTGTATATACTTAAACAAAGAATGCTCAGAATTAAAGCTTTCTTTACTGTAGCGATGCACCTGATTAAAAGCCTCACGAATAGACACACCGCGTTTTTTTAACTCAACATGCACCAATGGTAATCCATTTACAAGAATAGAAACATCATAACGGTTAAGATATGTTCCTGTTTGCTCAAATTGTGAAATGACCTGCAACTTGTTGCGTGAAAGATTCTTCTTATCAACCAGATAAATATTTTGAATATGTCCGTCATCAAAAACAAAATCATATATATAATCATCATGTATCTTACGCGTTTTTTCAATAATACCATCACCTGGTTTATCAAGGTATTCCTCTAAAAACCGTTGCCATTCACCATCACTAAATTTGACATTGTTAAGTTTTTCTAATTGAGTTCGGACATTATCAAGTAGTGCCTGGGGAGTCTTTATATCAGGGAGATACTCATAACCCTGATTTTGTAAATCTTGTATAAACGAGTTTTCCAGCATATATTCATTCTGATATGGTTCGTTTACACGACTCTTGATTTCGTATTTGTCCAAAACTATAAAGTTTTTAGATTCAGCAATGGGTTTATATTCTATCATCGCTTTTTATTCTCCTTCCTCATCAGGTTTTGGAAAATCCAAAAGCATATCCCTGTAATATTCATATTGCTTTTTCCTGAGCTCTATCTCTTTAGGCAATCCTTCGCTTATGGAATTGGTAAGTATGTCAAATTTATCAAGGATTTCAACGATTTCTCTTTGCTTTGAAAGTGGCGGAATGGGGATTTTAAGAGATTTAATAATATTAACATTTAGATTACTTACAGAACTGCTATTTATTTTGCTTTTCCAGTAATTTTGCACTTTTTTTGATGAAAGATAATAATAAAGATAGTCTGGATTTAATTTAAATTCAAAATTATTAATTGATGCCCACCCATCATGAATAGCTCCATCAATATTTAAAATATAAGGTCTTCCAAAACTCATCGAATTAGATAAAATAAAATCTCCTTTTTTTAAAACTCTTGATTTTTTAGCACCTTCAGGAGTAATTTTTTGTGCTGTTTTAGTAATATATTTTGAATTAGATAATGTGTCTCCTATTTTTATCCAAGGAATTCCATTTTCGTTATTTGTAATATATTTTGAAATTGGTCTAGGCGAAGCTCCTCTTTGAACATTTGCTACTTCCCCCAGCTTTTTCCACTCAATCTCAACATCATCCAGATACCATTTCTCATTTTTTTCAATTAGGGTTAGTAATTTATCGCAGTAGTATTCGTATTGTTTTTTGCGATTTGTAAGCTCTGTTGTAAGCTCTGTTGTAAGTTTTTTTGTAAGCTCTGTAAATTTGTCAAGAATTCTGACAATTTCCCTCTGAACATGGAGAGGGGGAATAGGGATTTTTTTATTTGAATACTTATTTATCCATTGTCTTTTATGATCTACTTCAATCAATTCATTTGGCAAAGTATTTAACCAATAATAGATATACTTTAATAAACAAATATTTTCATCTATTGCTGTAATTATTTTCATAGCTGACGATTTTACTTTAAAGTCAAAATCTACCCATTTATTTGCTGTGGTAAAATCATCAAAAATGATAACGGGATTTTCTGAAGCTTTACAAATACCTTCTGTTTCATTGGTATAGCCAAGTAGAAAAGTCTTACCTGCAGTTAATACTGGTATATTATAATTCTCATTATAACTTGTTGACTTTACAATATATTTTGTTGGTTGCTCATATTTAGCCACTTCCCCCAATCTCTTCCACTCAACCTTTGCGCCATTAAGTAACTTTTCTAAAAATTTATTCATTTTTCATCAACTCCCTAAATCTCGAAAAACCTTTTTAATTCTTTAATAACCTTTCTAACTCCTTTTGAAGCAATTCTTTATCAGGTAAATAGAGCTGATATTTACTTACAAATAGCTTATTGGATATATTTTGAGTAGCATATTCTACCAATATTTGATCTTTATAAGCACCTAAAACTATCCCTATAGGCTCATTATCACCTTCGACATTTTCTTCATTTTTAAAGTAGTTTAAATATAGGTTCATCTGTCCTATATCATTATGCTCAATCTCACCCCTTTTCAAATCAATCAAAACAAAACATTTTAAAATCCTATGATAAAAAACCAAATCCACAAAAAATTGTCGGCTTCCTATCTGGATTTTATATTGTCTTCCAATAAAAGCAAAACCTTTTCCAAGCTCTAAAAGAAACTTTTCCAAATTTTCTATCAATCTACGTTCTAATTCACTTTCCAGATATCTATAATCTTGCTTAATACCGAGAAATTCAAAAACAAAAGGCTCTTTTAGAATATCTTGCGGATTTGATACTTCCAATCCGTTTTTTGATAACTTCAAAACACCTTTTTTATCTTTGCTTAGTGCAATTCTATGAAAAAGCATACTTTTCATCTGCCGCTTAAGTTCCCTAACACTCCAATTTTCTTTTTCGCACTGTTTTAGATAAAAATTCCTTTCCAGCTCATCAGTTGCCTTTAGAATTTCCAAATAATGACTCCAGCTCAATTTTCCAAACAGTGTCTGGATTTTTGGAAATGATAAATAAAAAAGTCTCATGTTAAATAAATTGGACCTGCTAAATCCCTTTCCAAACTCTAATATTAAGTCTTTTGAAAGCCTTGTCAAAAGCTCTTTTCCGTATTCTGCTTTTTTATTGCCTTTTTGTTCAAATTCAACTATGTATTTACCAACAAGTCAATAGGTTTGTAAAAGTGTACTATTTACAGATGTTAAAGCTTTGTTTCTTCCTTCAATTAAAACAGATTTAATCTGTTCTTTCAAAGTGTTATAATCGCTATTTGCTATATTCTGCATTTTTCCTTAACCTTTAAAATAATCCATAATTTTAAAACTTTAATCCCTATTAGCAAAAATGTAATAGCTCCCTTTTGTCTTGCCAATTTTTTTCAAAATACCTTTTTTAACCATATTTCTTAAAATCTCTCTTGCTCTTCTTTCCTTTACGCTCAATATCTTTTGTGATTCTTCAACATCTATTTTTTTATTTTCCAAAACAAAATCAAAAACAATCTTTTCTTGTGGGAGTAAATTTTCTGTTTTTTCGGCACTATTCGGCATTTTTTCATCGGTTTTTCTATAAAAAACTATACTTACAAAACCTGGTTCTTCTTTTATTTCAAATTTTGCATTTTTTTCTATTTCATTGAGTAAATTCAAACCTAACTCCTAACTTCCCTCAATCTCTTCTACTATTTTATCTATTTCGTTTCTTAATCTATCTATCCTGATAACTGTATCTTTTATTTCTCGGTTTAGCACTTTTATGTCTATCTTTTCTCTGGTATCTTCAGGCTCTACATATGAGCTTACAGAAAGGTTGTAATCATTTTTTACAATATCTTCATATTCCATCATCTTTGCAACATACTTAATATCTTCTTTTTTATCGAAGATTTCTATTATTTTTTCAATATGTTCATCTGTAAGAATATTATTATTAGTTACCTTTTTATAAAAATCCTCACCACTTGCATCAATAAACTGTGTTTTTGTATCTGTTTTATGTTTGGAGAGCACAAGGATATTAACAGCAATGGAAGTACCGTAAAATAGATTTGGTGGTAATGCAATAATTGTTTCAATAAAATTGTTATCAATCAGGTATTTTCTTATTTTTTGCTCTGCACCACCACGGTAAAAAATACCTGGAAAAGAAACAATAACAGCACGACCCTTTGGTGAAAGATAGTGCAAAGAATGAAGAATGAAGGCAAAATCTGCTTTTGATTTTGGAGGTAACACACCTGCAGGAGCAAAACGGTCATCATTAATTAATGTAGGGTCATCTTTTCCTATCCATTTTATTGAATACGGAGGATTTGAAACGATTGCATCAAAAGGTTTTTCATCTAAAAACTGCGGATTTAGAAGTGTATCACCTAAAGCAATTTTAAATTTATCATAGTTTATGTTGTGCAAAAACATATTCATACGAGCAAGGTTGTAAGTTGTATGGTTTATTTCCTGCCCAAAGAATCCTTCTTCTATAATATGCTCATCAAACTGCTTTTTAGCCTGCAAAAGCAAAGAACCGGAACCGCATGCAGGGTCATATATTTTGTTTATACTACTTTGCTTGTGTATTGCAAGCCTGGCAATAAGCTTGGAGACACATTGAGGTGTAAAAAATTCTCCACCGGATTTACCTGCATTTGCAGCATAATTAGAGATAAGGAATTCATAAGCATCACCAAAAAGATCTATATGGTTGTCTTCAAACCTGCCAAAGTCAATTTCTTCTATACCCTTAATAACAGATGCAAGACGTTTGTTTTTATCTTTCACAGTATTTCCCAAACGGTTACTTGTAGTATCAAAATCAGCAAAAAGTCCTTTTATGTCATTTTCAGAAGGATATCCTACAGCAGAATTTTCAATATCCGAAAAAATTTTAGCCAAATCGGTGTTTAGGCTTTCATTAGTATTGGCAGTTTTTGCAATATTGCAAAACAATTGACTGGGATAGATAAAATAACCTTTTGTTTTAATTGCATCTTTTTTAATTTCAGGAGTAATTATATCATCAGGCAATTCAGCATAGTTAATACTATCATCACCACTTTCCATGTAGGTGGCAAAATTTTCGCTAATAAAACGGTAAAAAATTGTACCCAATACATATTGCTTAAAATCCCAACCATCAATAGAACCTCGCACTTCGTTTGCAATTTGCCATATTTTATGATGAAGTTCTACTCTTTGTTCGATACTTTTCATTATTGATTCTCCCCTAAATCTTTTGGTTTAACATTTAATATTTCAGCAATTTCAAAAAATACTGCAAATTTCAGTTGTTGTTTTTTCTGCCTATTCATTGACCATATTATAACTTTTACAATCTTCTAAGTCAAGGTAATTAATATTGTAGTTAAGAAAATTCATGAATTAAAATTCTCAATACCCAGATATCTTTCTATCTTTTAAAATCAGGCTCTTTCAAAAGATATTGTGCAGTATAGGATTTTTTACATTTTAGAAACTTATCAAAATATCCTTGATAAACTATTTCTCCACCACCTTCGCCTCCATCAGGGCCAAGGTCAACGATGTAATCAGCTGATTTTATAATATCCATATTGTGTTCAATCACAACAACTGTATGACCTTTATCAACTAATCTTTGTAAAACTTTTATTAATTTTGCAACATCATCAAAATGTAAACCAGTTGTAGGTTCATCCAGTAAATATAAATTATTTGCACCCAATCTTTTACTTAACTCTCTTGTTAATTTTATTCTTTGTGCTTCACCACCTGATAAAGTTGTAGCAGGTTGGCCAAGTTTAATATATCCCAGACCTACATCTTTTAGAAATTTTAAGTTTTTCTCAATTGAAGGAATGTTTTTGAAAAATTCATATGCTTCATCTATTGACATTTCTAAAATATCATAAATATTTTTCCCTTTATAATAAATTTCTAAAGTTTGAGAATTAAACCTCTTTCCTCCACATACTTCACATTTTACAAAAACATCAGGTAAAAATTGCATCTCAATTTTTATTACCCCTGCACCTTTACAATTTTCACATCTTCCCCCTTTAACATTAAAAGAAAACCTGCCAGGTTTATATCCCCTGATTTTTGAATCTTTTAAATTAGCAAATAGGTCTCTAATATGAGTAAAAACACCAGTATATGTTGCAGGATTAGATCTTGGGGTTCTACCAATAGGTGATTGGTCAATATGCAATACTTTTGCAATATTTTCATATCCAATAATTTTTTTATAATATTTTTCTTTTGGTTCTTTATTGTTATAAATTAATTCATGAAGTGCATCATACAAAAGATCAATAATTAAAGTAGATTTTCCTGAACCTGAAACTCCAGTTACTACAGTTAATGTACCTAAGGGAATCTTAACATCTATATTTTTTAAATTGTGTAAAAATGCACCTTTTAATTCAAGAAATTCACCATTACCTTTCCTTCTACTTGATGGCAAAGGGATATATTTTTCCATTCTCATATATTTAGCAGTTAAAGTGTTAGAATTTAAAAAATCTTTTGTTACACCTTGATAAACAACTTTTCCACCATTAATACCAGCACGAGGCCCTAAATCAACAATATAGTCTGATGTTTCAATTGTTTGTTTATCATGTTCTACAACAATTAAAGTATTTCCTAAACTTTGTAAATTTTTTAAAGTTGAGAGTAGCTTTTCATTATCTTTTTGATGCAATCCTATGGTTGGTTCATCAAGGACATACATAACACCCACTAATTGACTTCCAATTTGTGTTGCAAGATTTATTCTTTGAGCTTCACCACCAGATAATGTATATGCCATCCTATCAAGTGTGAGGTATGAAAGGCCAACATTTTTTAAAAAACTCAATCGATTTTTTAATTCTTTCATTATATCTTTAACAATTATTCTCTGATTTTCAGTCAAATTTTCTTCAACTTCAATTAAGAAATTATAGATTTTTTCCACTGTTAATCTTGTAAGTTCAATAATATTTAATCCATTTATTTTAATTGATAAGGCATATTTGTTTAATCTATTTCCTTTACATACAGAACATTTATCCTCTCTCATATATTGAGAAAGTTCTTCCCTTATATATTCTGAATTTGTTTCATTGTATCTTCTTTTTAAATTAGGGATAATACCTTCAAAAGGTTTTTCTCTATAATAACTGTAATTGTCAGATTTAATATCGATTTTAATATTTTTATAAGAACCATAGAGAAGAATATTAATTTTTTCTTGATCAACTTTGTTTAATGGCTTATCAAGAGGGATATCAAATTCTTTTGCAGCAGATTTTATAATTGTTGTATACCATTTCCCCTCTTCATAATTATATGGTTTAATAGCACCTTTTTTTATTGATAAATTTTTATCTAAAACTTTATCTTCATCAAATTCCATTTTAAACCCAAGTCCATGACATTCAGGACATGCTCCCTGTGGAGAATTAAAAGAAAACAAAGCAGGAATAATATCTGGATAACTTATATCACAATAGTTACAGGAAAATTTAGTAGAATAAATTTTTTCTATATATTTATTGTAATTATTGTTATTTTTATTATCTATTTTATTTATATTTTTAGTATCTTTATTATTTATTATATTTTTTTCTTTATTATTAATGTCATCATTAGCACTTTTATTTATATTATTATCACCAACATTTAAATCATTTTCTTTATTTTCAATTAAAACTATTGTCCTTTCTTTTCCCAATGATAAAGCCTGTTCAACAGCTTCAAAAACTCTTTTCTTCTTATCTTTTTTTAATATTATTCTATCAATTACAGCATAAATTGTATGCTTTCTATTTTTATCAAGTTCAATTTTTTCATCAAGGGTTCTCATTTCAGAATCTACCATTACCCTGTAAAAACCCATCTTTTTTAAATTGTTAAATGTAGATACAAATGAACCTTTTTTATTTATAGCTAAAGGAGCAGTGATAATTAATCTTGTACCTTCTTCAAATCCCATTATAGAGTCAACTATCTGATCAATTGTTTGACTTTCAATTTTTCTACCACAATTATAACAATAAACTTCCCCGATATGTGTATACAATAATCTTAAATAATCATATATCTCAGTTATTGTTCCTACTGTTGACCTTGGGTTTCTATTTAATTTTTTTTGTTCAATTGATATTGCAGGAGATAACCCTTCAATGTAATCTACATCTGGCTTTTTCATTAACCCAAGAAATTGTCTTGCATAAGAGGATAATGACTCAATATACCTCCTCTGCCCTTCAGCATAAAGTGTATCAAATGCTAAAGAAGATTTTCCTGACCCTGAAACACCTGTTATTACAGTGAAACTATCTCTAGGGATTTTAACATCAACATTTTTTAAATTATGTTCCCTTGCACCTTTAATAAAAATTGTTTTATATTTATTAAATTTGTTATTTTCAATAACATGATTTTTATCTTTTTCATTTATGATTTCATTATCCTTTTTTTTATTATTTTCAGTTTTATTATCTTCTATTTTAACATCTGTTATTTTATAATTTTCAATTTTATCACTAATTCTTTTGTTATTTTTTATTGCATCACTTATTATTCTATTATTTTTTATTTTATTGTTCTCAACTTTATTATTTTCATCTTTAGTAGATTTCATTTTTTACTCCATGCAATTCATATGTCCTGATTTTTCAATATATTATTTATAAATTTAAAGGATTTAATTTTTTTCCCTTCAAATAAAATATTATAGAAATTCTTAAAAAATTTTATCATTTGTATAGCATCATCATAAGTCAAATTTGGAATAATCAATTTTTTGTCTATTTCTTTTAAAAGTAGATTATAATAATTAAAATAATTTATACTGATTTTAAATGAATATGGAATTTTGTGTTCAACACATTTTTCCAGAAAATCATTTAATGAAAAATAAATTACTTTATCAAGTTTTTTACCGCACTTTTTACATATTCCTTCCAGATTAAAATAACCACTATTTACAGCTACATAAGAGAAAATAAAAACAAGGTAGTTTTCATAAGAAATATTCCTGGGCTTATTCAAAATATTCAAAAAACTATAAAATATATTAAATAATCTTTTAGTATTATAATCAACTTTTGAAAAATATAATAACTCAGAAAATATTGAAATTAAGAAAAACTTTTTATAATCCTTATTAATATTATCAAAACTTTTTAAAATATTAACATTTGATACTATTTTGGATTTATTTATAAAAAATTCGACAATATTATAAGGTTCAATTTTTTCATAAGAGTTATCAATTATCTTTGTTGTTTTATATATAAAATAGTTGGAAAATACACCATTATCAATCAAAATTTTGAAATTCTTATGGTTTGCACCAAAATAGGAATATCCTATTACAATACCTTTTATTTTTTTCATTAATAGGGTTAACCTGTTTATTAAAAATATGTTTTTTAAAAATTGTAAATTCAACTAAATTTAAAATGAAAAATAAAGAAATAATAGTTTTTTATATTTTATTAATCTTCTGAATCATCTTTGTCTTTTTCTTCTTCAGGTAAAATTTTTAATACAATTTGATCAATTTTATAAGATGACATTTTATCTACTTTAAACTCATAATTTTTAAATTTGATAACTTCTCCCTCTTTTGGAATTCTACCAAGAATTTCCATAATAAAACCACTTAGTGAATCAGATACATCTTCTGGTAATTCTATGTTAATTTTCTCATTTAAATCGGAAATGGTAATTTTAGCATAAATTCTAAAGGTATTGTCATCAATCTTAATTACCATCTCTTTTTCATGATCATACTCATCTCTTATTTCACCAACAATCTCTTCAAGTATGTCTTCAAGACAAACAATACCTGAAAATCCACCATATTCATCAACAACTAAAGCTATATGTACTTTTTTTTCTCTAAATTCTTTTAAAAGTTCTAAAATACTTTTGGTTTCAGGAACAAAAAATGGTTCTCTTAAAATTTTTTTTATATTAATATCTTTATTCTTATCAAAAAAATATGATAACAAATCTTTAGCATATAATACACCAACAATATTATCAATATTTTCCTCATATACAGGAATTCTTGAATGTCCACACTTTACAATTTTCTCTATAATTTCTTCTAAAGGATCTTCAATGTCTACTGTTACAACATCAATCCTTGGTTTTAAAATTTCATGTACCTGGGTATCTGAAAGTCCAATTACCCCTTTAATCATTTTCAGTTCTTCTTCTGGTAAATCTTTCAACAGATCAGGAATTTGATCATCATCATTTGTATTTTCCTTTTTCTTAAAAAAGGTTTGAAAAAATTTCATAAATTGTTTATCCTCCTTAATAATTCTTCTGTTTTATTTTCAAATTTAATATATTTTTCTTCATTATCATGATCCCAACCATTCAAATGAAGATATGAATGCAATATCATATATAAAAAATATTGGCTAACATTCTCATTTAGATCTTGTGCTTTTTTATAAAAATAGTCAGGAGCAAAAATTATTTCTCCTATATATAGATCTTCTTTATCATCATTAAGTTCAAAAGAGAGCACATCAGTAACTTCATTCTTTTTTCTATATTCATTATTTAACTTTTTTATTGTTTCGTCACTAACAAAATATATTGAAAAAACTTTCTTTTCGTGATTTGCAAATTTTTCAAGTTTTTCCATTAAATTATTAAAATCAGGTATATATTTGTTAACAAAATTTTTAATCTCTTCATTTTCAAAACTAAATTGCAATTTCTTATCCATTTTGATAATTCCCATTATTTTTCAATTTACCTTTTTTTACCTGTTTTTCAAGTATTCTTATCTCTTTTTCATCTGGATAATCAATTCTTTGATGAAGCATGGCTGAAACATTTTCAATAAAGCTTTTTTCTATCTTTTTAAGATCTGATAAAGTTAATGGAGCATCATCAAGTTGTCCATCTAGAAATCGTTTATTAATTAAATCTTTTATAACTTTTTCAATGTGATTATAATTATAAGTTTCTAACACACGACTTATTGCTTCTATTGAATCTGCAAGCATTACAATTGCTGATTCTTTAGAAGTAGGTTTTGAATAATCATAAACAAAATCCTCTTTAGATATATTTGAACCATAACTATTTTCTAATGCTTTTTGATAAAAATATGTTATTACAGTTTTGCCATGATGTTCTTCAATAATTTTTATAATTTCTTCTGGTAATTTAAGTTTTTTAGCAATTTCAATACCCTGTTTTACATGATTCTTAATGATTGAAACAGCCATAGAAGGATTAAGTTTATCCCTTTTATCAGAGATAAGATTTTGATTTTCAATAAAATATCTGGCATGTTTCATTTTTCCAATATCATGATATAAAGCTCCAGCTTTTGCAAGATATGGATTTGCATTACAAGCTAAAGCAGCTTTTTCTGAAAGATTAGCAACAATAATTGAATGGTGATAAGAACCTGGTGCCTTTACCATAAATTCAGAAAATATTGGATTATTTAAATCACATAAATCGATAAGTTTATAAACAGTTGCAAAATTGAATAGTATCTCAAGAATAGGATTTAGTCCAAAAAATAATATAGATGTTAATAAGGCATTGCTGAATGATAATAAAATTAATGTAGATATTTTTAAATTTTTAAAATTTCCTAAAATATAAAGAATTAATACAAAAATTAAATTATAAATAAAAATTAATGATGATTTATACAGAATCTTGTTTTTAAGTTTAATCTTTTCAAACTTATTAATCTTAATGGATAATAAAAGATTAAGCATGTTAGGATATACAAGGTAGATCCAGTTAAAATTAGAAAGAATAAATAATAAAAAACTTATAGATAAAAATAGAATAAATGAAGTTTTTTCATCATAAACTATTTCAATAAAAAAATGTGATAACCCAATTGGAATTAAAAGGAAAACTGGAAATTTGACAGATTGAAATATTGTTAATATTCCAAAATAAATAAAAATTAGTAAATAGTTAAAAATAAGATATAGTGTATGCCTTATATTTTTTGTAATCTTTGAATAATAGTTGTTCAAGATAAAATAGTACAGAGTAAAAAATAATATATAAATTAAAAATACTCCTAAAATATATACATAATTAATGTTAGAAGTGTGTTCATTTATAATTTCAATTTTTTTAATATCTTTAGGTAGAATCTCTTCTCCATGCCTTACAATAATTTTACCTTTTTTTAATATATTTTTAACTGGTTTAAAATTACTCAATGTTTCATCAACTATTTTTTTTGTATTAGAAGGGTCAAAAAACAAATTTTCAGAAATATTAGCAATTACAAAATTTGTAATAGTCTGGATAGAACTCCTTTTTAAAAATGGGAAATAACTATAAAAATCATTGTAAACTTTTTTATAAATAGTATCCTTGGTAATAATATCATTAATTGAAGAAGTTTTAGTAATTACTTCATTTTTTCTATACCAATAAATTGTTATTTTTTGAGTATTACTGGCTTGTAACTCATTTTTATTAGAAAAAGTTATACCTGATTCATAAAGTTTTTTTAGTGCATTAAAAAATCTCTCTTTATAATCTTTTTGTTTAAAAATTTCTTTTAATACTTTTAAAGTTTTTTCATCAACATTTTTAAGTTGTAATTTTTCTTCAATCCCTTTTTCGTTTTCAGTAATTTTGAAGTTTTTTTGTTCAAGATAATTGAACAAAGAATCGAACCTAGTATATGCTTCATCAAACTTTGATTCATATAAAAGGTATACGGGTGTAATTGAACTTAAAAGTTCGTTTTTTCTCTTATTTGTTTCCTCTTCATCAATATATGAAATATCCTCTTTAACAACAATGTCTTCTTTAGCAATATCACCTACTTTATAATTATATTTTTTAGTAGTGTTTGTTTTTACACTATAATAAAAATACATTAAAAAAAACACTATAATTGAAAAGAAAAAAATAAAAGAAGATTTTTTAATAAAGTTTATAATTTTGTTAATTGTTTGATTCATATTTTTCAAATGCCTTGATTATTTTTTTTATTAAAGGATGTCTAACGACATCTTTTTTAGTAAATCGAATTAGTGCAATCTCTTCAATATCCTTTAAAATATCTATAATAACTTTTAATCCACTATCAAATTTAACAGGTAAATCAACCTGAGTAATATCTCCAGTTATAATAACTTTAGATTGAAATCCAAATCTGGTTAAAAACATTTTAATTTGTGAAATAGTAGCATTTTGAGCTTCATCTAAAATAATAATAGCATTATTTAATGTTCTTCCTCGCATATATGCAAGTGGAATAATTTCCAGAATCTCTTTTGCTTTTAAAAATTCATATGTTTTTAATCCTGCAATATCAAAAATTGCATCATAAAGAGGTTTTAAATAAGGATTTATTTTCTGTAAAAAATCACCTGGTAGAAATCCAAGTCTCTCACCTGCTTCTACAACAGGTCTTGTTAAAATTAACTTCTTATAATTTCCTGATAAAAGCTCAGATATTGCATATCCAACTGCTAAATAGGTTTTCCCAGTTCCAGCAGGGCCATAAGATATTACAAGGTCATTATTCTTTAAAGCATTAAAATATTTAATCTGGTTTTCTGTTTTAGGTTCAATTTTTGTACCAATCTTTCGTATCAGGAGAGAATTTGATCTTTTTTCTTTTGAATCAAGGATTGAATTGTCTTTTGCTTGCTCTATTAAAAGATTAATATCATCATTTTTTATATTTTTTTTATTTTTAGCAATATCAATTAAATTGTATAATATCTTTTTTGTTTTAACAATATTATCCACATCACCAGATATTAATATTTTTTCATTTTGTATAAAGATTGAAACTTGTAGTTTTTCTTCAATCCTTCTAATATTATAATCATTGACACCACAAACTAAAGGTAAAATTAAAGGATCAATAAAAAGAGAATCTTCAAAATTTTCCAAACTATATATTACACCTGTTACTAATTCTATATTGAAAAAAATATAAATAATTTCATAATTGTCAAGTTAATTTAAAAGTATCAGGTAAACTCACTATAATTTACTTCCAGAATTTTACATTATTAAAATACATTATTAAAATAGATTAAATAACTAAAATATCTTAAAAAATTAATGTAATTAATTAAATAAAATATACAATTATTTTTATTCTTTTAAAAATACTAAAATACCCTAAAACAAAAGTAATCCATAACTTTTTAACTTAGCAAAATTTTTACTATTTATAAACATATCAAAAGGGAAACCTGTTTTATTTTCAAAAATCATTTTAAAATCAGAAAATTTTGAAAATAAATTGTTAGAATTAAAATCTCTAATAAATAGATCAACACATTCTTCAATTGAATTTTTTTTGCTATTCTTAATTAAATTTTGTTTATATTTTTCTTTTAATCTATTTATGCTATTTTTTTCTAAAAACTCTTTAATAAGTATAGCCCATTTGAACGAAGTTGTAAATTTATGTGTTTCATTTTGAAAAACCCAGCTTATAGTTACATTTTTCATATAATCTAAATTATGATCAATATTTTTATTTTCTTTGTTAAAAATTTTCTTTTTATTTTCTTTGATTTTGATTAAAAAATCAGAACCAATCCATACAACATTTTTATTTTTATTGATATTAAAATCAATTTTGTCTGATGAATCTAAATAAGTTAAAAGTTTGATTTTTACAAAGTTTTTATCTAAAGTTGGTGATGGTATTTTAAAGTCAAACCACTTTTGTAATTTTTTTTCTATCCCTTTTCCTTCTATCCAGCTATTAATCGATAAAGTTAACCCTTTATCAAATTTTATAAATTTTTCTTCATCTTTAAATTTAAGGTCATTTGAAGCAAAATCCCAATCATTTTCAATCACTTTTATTTCTTCAAATTCAGAATCTTTCTTTAAACTAAGTTTTTTGAAATTAATTTCCTTTTTGATTCTATTATATATATTACTATGCCTTGTTAAAACAAATCTATGCCAGAATCCAGAATCAAGAAGATTGTTTTCAAACATTTGTCTTATAAATTCCATTGAATCAATAATATCCTGATCTGTTTCAGTATAATATCCATATATTAAATATGAATGGATAGCAATGTTGTTTGATTTAAAAAAATATGCAATTTTTATTATGTCATCAATAGAAATCCCTTTGTTAATACTTTTTAATGCTCTACCAACAGGAATTTCAATACCTGCTGTTGCACCAATAAACCCAAAATATGATAAAAGTTTTACAACATCAAAATTAAATTGTCTTTCAAATCTAATATTACCCCAGAAAAGATAATTTGTATCTAAAATAAAATTCAAAAATCCAAATTTTAAAAGATGGTTTAATGGTAATGCCTCATCAACAAAATGAATCATCCTAATATCTGAACTTTTTGAATTTTCTACTAAATTTTTAAATAACTTTTTTAGATTTATGATTTGATAGTTTTTGATATAGTCAAGTGAAATATCACAAAAACTACACCTATGCCAGTAACAACCATAAGCAAGATAATATTTAAAAAATTTTGAATCAGACCATAACCTGTACATCTTATTAAATGATTCAAGTAAAGTTAGATATCTTGAAAAATCTATATTTGAATAATCAGGGATAGTATCTTTAATATATTCTTTTTCTTTTCCTGATAATTTCACATGTTTATCTTTATCATAAATAATTTTATATATTTCTTTTTGTTTTTGATTATCATAATCATCAAAATTATTGCTTTGAATTTTGTTATTTGATTTTACAAGAGTTTTATATAAAGAATTAGTTTCAATTAAAATTTTGTATGAATCTTGAGATTTTTTTTTCTTTACTGCACCATTTATAATAGATTCTATAATTTGCTCAAGTGATGTAAAACCAGAATCAAAAACGAAAAAATCAAAGTAATCAAAAACTTTAATATTTTTTACATATCTTAGTTCAGTATTAATATAACCACCACCAGCAACAAAATAGATAGAGTATTTATCACAATACTTATTGAAAAGGTTTTTTATAACCTTTGCTGTAAAAAAACCTGAAACTACATTACCAGGGAAAGGGAATGTTATACCAATAATAAAATTGATTTTATCTTTTATAGTACTGGACTCGTTCTCAACAATAATATCTTTAATATATGAAAATACTTTATTTTCAATTAAATCCTTATAAAAAAGTTCAAGTATAAAAGAATTATTTACACCTTCTTCTATCTCTTTAAAATAGTAGGATGATACTCCTTTCCTTTCACTATATTTAATTAATTCAAAATTTGGATCTAAAGTTAAATTAATAAGCTTTACAAGATCTTCAAGTAAAATTGTTGCATATAATTTAGCTTCATCGAAACTAATAAATGAACCCAATTTATTTAAAATCTTATTTCCATTAATAGAAAAAGGGAAATAATTTGTATTCATTAGATAATGATAAAATTCTAAATTTTTATCACCCAGAAAATTTTTTATTTTGTCAATGTTATTAATATAAAAATCTTTAGATAGAATATAATTTTTAATATTTTTTATATCACTTTCCACAAAATTGTATTTATTATTATTTTTTTTAAAATTTTGTTTATCATAAATTTTATTGGTTTGGTTATAACAAAATTGATTTTGTTCTTGAAAATTTATAATCTCTTCTATTTTTTCAAATATAATAGAAAGACCATTTTTTGAAAAAATTTTATGAAATAATTCAATTCCTAAATCAAAAGTTTTTACATTAAAATCAAAACTATTTCTAAATCTATCTTTATTTAAACTTTTTTTAAACTTCTTATTAGAAAATGATTTTAAATAATAAATAGCAGGATATGGGGAATTTAGTTGAGTAAATGGTGGCTGGATTAATATCAAAGAGATTTTCAAAAATTTATTCCTAAAAATATTTTCCTATAAAAATCAATAAAAATATTTAACAAAATCTACATTTTCTTTTTTTCTTTTTCATTATTATATATGATTTCATATATCTCTTATCATTAAATTACAATATTAATAAATTGCTTATATGATTATTTATATTGATTATTTATAATGGTCATTCATTTCTGATAAGGTCTTTTTATCTTATTAATATTCCAAGGATTATATCTATTAAAAATAAAGCTCCTAAAATTATCAATGTTATTGTTCCTTTTCTTTCAAGCTCTTCCCTATAAATAGGATCATGTTTATATCTTTCATATTTGTATTTAATATCTTGAAAAAACCTTTTAATATATCCCCAGAGATCTTTCAAATAAAAAATAGTATCATCAATAAAATTTTTCTTTCTGGGTAAATTAAAAACAGTTTCAAATTCATATCCACACTTTGTGCATCTTACTTTTAGTTTTTTACCAGGGATATAGGGAACTTTAAGTTTTGTTTTACATTTAGGACATTGTATTATTTTTGAATTTTCCATGTTTTTCCTCTCAACTTTTTTTAATTTTATCACTTTTAATTTATAATATTTTTTTATATAATAATTTAAAATAATTATTTTTTAAATTTTATTTTAAAAAACTTTCTCTTTTTATTGATTTTATATAATCTGGTTTTTATTAAAATTTAATCATTATTCACTTTATTATTTATATCAAATATTACAATTTTTATTATTAAAATTTTTATATATTTAATTTTATACTTCTAATATTATTTTTCTCTTAGTATTATTATCTTTTTCTAAAAACAGTATTGTATATAAAACAATTTAAATATTACTTTATTAATTTAATAAATTTTACTTAATTTTTCAAATTTTTTAAATATTTCATAATTTTCAAACAACTTTTTTAAATAACAATCTCAAATTCAGCATTAGACTTATTCTTTGATACTTTTTTTTAAAACTCTTTTTCTTTTAACTTATTTTTTTTATAGCATATTCAGAATTTTTAAAATCTATTTGCTTGAAATTAATGAATTTGTATATTTTTAGCCTAAAAATAAAAAATGGGACAAAACAAATTGTTTGTCCCATTTAATTTTTTTATAAAATTTATTTATATACTATTCTTCAGATTCTAAATCTCTTTTTCTTGCTTCAATAACTTGTTCTGCTAATTTTCCAGTTACAGGAGTATAATGGTCAAACTCAACTTCAAATGAACCTGTACCTTGAGTTAAAGATTTTAAATCGATTGCATATCTTAATAATTCAGAATGAGGAACTTCTGCTTTTATTAATGTATTTTGACCTGGTAAAGGTTCCATCCCCTGTACTCTACCTCTTTTTGAATTTAAATCAGAAATAATATCACCAGTATACTTATCAGGTGCATAAACTCTTAATTTCATAATTGGTTCTAAAATAACTGGATCGCCATTCTGTAAAGCATTTTTTAATGCCTGCCTTGCAGCTATTTTAAATGACATTTCTGATGAATCAACAGGATGGTATGAACCATCAAATAGTTCAACATTAATATCTACAACAGGATATTTTGCAAGTACTCCTTCTTCCATCCCTTCAATTAATCCTTTTTCAACACCAGGGATAAATTGTTTTGGAATGACACCACCAACAATTTTATTTATAAATTTAAATCCTTCACCACGTTTAGCAGGAATTACTCTAATTGCAACTTCTCCAAACTGGCCATGGCCTCCAGATTGTTTTTTATGTCTATATCTTGCTTCAACCTGTTTTTTAATAGTTTCTTTATAATTAATTTTTGGAATTTCTGTATTAAAATCAATTTTCATCTGTTTTTTAATAATTGAAAAATAAACATCCAGATGAAGTTCTCCCATTCCTGAAACTACATTTTGTTTTGTTTCAGGATTGAATTTAATTGATAAAGTAGGATCTTCTTCTGAAAATCTTTGTAAAGTAGAAATTAATTTTTCTTCATGCTTTTTATCATCAGTACTTATTGCTACAGAATAAACAGCTTGTGGTAAATCTAAAGGAGGGAAGATTATTGGACTGTTTTTATCTGAAAGAGTATCTGATGTCGATATTTCATCAACTTTTTGAATAACTAAAATATCACCTGTAATGCCTTTTTCAATATCATTAAATTTGTTACCAATAGGTGATAAAAATTTATTAGTCTTGATTTTTGCATCTTTATTTACTATTAAAATTTCTTCATCTTTATTCAAAGTACCAGAAATAATTTTAATAAATGACAACCTACCTAAAAAAGGGTCTATAATTGTTTTAAAACATAAACCAGAAAATGGTTCATCTTTTGAGATATTTCTTTCTATTTCTTCATTGGTTTTAGGATTTTTTCCTTTACAGTTTTCTCTCCATAGTGGAGATGGGAAACCTTCAGTTGAAATTCTTAGTAATGAAATAACTCCAATATTTTTTTCAACTGAACCACAAATAATTGGGATAAATTTTGATTCAGAAACAGTTCTTTTAAACGCTGAAAGCATCTCTTCCTTAGTTAAAGGTTCTCCACCTAAATATTTTTCAATTAAATCATCAGAAGCTTCAGCAACAGCTTCCATCAATCCCTCATAATATTGCTCAACTTCTTCTTTCATTGAGTCAGGTATATTAGTTTCTTCTAATTTTCCATTTTTTAAAACAAATGCCTTTTTCTCAAGAATATCAACTACACCAACGATTTCTTTATTTTCTATAATTGGTAATTCTACTGGAACTACAGGTTTTTTAAAATTATTTTTTAAATCTTCAACAACCTTAAAAAAATCAGCATTTGGTTTATCAAGTTTATTGATAAAAACCAATCTAGGCAAATTGTATTTATCAGCTAAATTCCACTGTTTAATGGTTTCTATTTGAACGCCAGATTCACCATCAATAACAAAAATAACACCGTCACTAACTCTAAAAGCAGCCCTTACTTCTCCATTAAAATCTGCTGACCCTGGAACATCCATTAAATTTAATTTGAATTCATTATACTTAATTGATGCAATTGCTGTTTTTAAAGAAATTTTTCTAGATTTTTCTTCTTCAGTATAATCTGAAACAGTTGTCCCTTTGTCAATTGAACCTTTTTGGGTAATAGTTTTTGTATCAAATAAAATTGACTCAAATAACATTGTTTTTCCACAACCAGTATGACCGGCAATAGCTATGTTTCTAATTTTTTCAGTTTCAACAACCAAGCCCATATTTCCTCCTGAGTTAATTCTCAAAAAAAAACATACTAATAATACCTATAATGTCAAGATAAACTTTTAACCAATAATAACAACTAATAATATTTGGAAAAATTTTTAATAATTTTATATAGTTCTGTTTTATCTGGATCAACCTCTTTAAAAGTTGACTATAAAAAAATTTAGAATATAAATTTAAAAAGCTTCTAGAATAAAGTGATAGCATCCAGATTTTATTAATGATATAAATTATATTTTATAAAATTATTTATAATAAGAAACTATTTATTATAAAAATCATTTAAAATAAAATAAAAAATTGTTTGTAATAAAAATTTATTTATAAATATAAAATAAAGATTTTTTAAATTATGGAAAAAACATGAAAAAAATTACTGAAAAAAATATTTTTTCTAAGATTATAAAAATAGCAATTATTCTTTTGTTAGTTTTTTTCCCGTTCTTTTTATTTAGTTGCTCAACTTCCCAATCAAAAGTGATAACTGAATATGATTATAACAATAAACTATTTTTAGATGCGATCAAAAATAATGAGGAATCAACAGCTTTGTTTTATTATTTCCAACCTGGACAAAAAAATAGTTATAATAAAGAGTTATTGGTTAATCTAATTTTAAAAAACCTTGATAAAGAATTAAAAGAGAAAAATTTATATTTTGTATATAGAGAAATAAAAAATTTACAGTATTTTGGAATTAATAAAAAGGATGAAATGAAAAATTTGATCCTTGATATTTTAAAAAATGAAAAAAATTACTATATTTATAATTCATATATAAACTTTATAAAAACATATTTACAAGATATATATAACTCATTAAAATCAAATATAAAACTAATAACTCAAACAAATTTTAGTAATATTAAATTTGTTCAAAACTACAGTGATATTGAAAAATTGCTGGTAACTGTTTATAATGATAAAGGATTATCTATAAAAAATGGAGCTTATTATCCAGATATTAATCTTGGTACAGGTTTTTTTATTGATAATTCTCTAGTTGTTACAAATAATCATGTTATTAAATCAAACAAAAAAGAATATAGTAAATTATACATTGAATTAAACAATAACAAATATAATGCTCATATTCTATTTAAAGATGAGAAATATGATATTGCAATACTACAAGTGGATTACTTTAACAAAAATTTTAAATACATAAAATTAAATACAAATCTTTCAATTGGAGATACTGTAATTGCCTGTGGTAGTCCTGCAGGTCTTGATAAAACTTTTACTAAAGGAATTATTTCTAATACTAAAAGAAAACTACTTGAATTAACAGAAGTTTTTCAAACTGATGTAGCAATCAATCCAGGAAATTCTGGTGGACCTGTTTTAGATTCAAAATTTAACCTTGTAGGAATTGCTTTTGCTGGTCTTCCACAATTTCAAAATATAAATTTTATACTTCCAATTTCAATCTTTAACCAGATAGCTTTTCTTTCAAGAAATTTAACTGAATTTAAAAGAGGATGGCTGGGTATTTATGTTGATGAATCTTTAACCTGCAGGTATGTATATCCTAAATCAAATTTACACTTTTTAAATATTTTAAATAAAAAAATAAAAAGAATAGGAAATTTGCAAAATATTAACGATATAAATGAAATTCAAAAATATGTTTCTTTAATCCCATATGGATCTATTGAAAATATTATTATAGATGATAAATCATATTTTCTTCCTATTATGCCAAGACCCAATTATCCTCTAAAAACTCTGGTTAACATAGAAGATAAAAATAATCTATATATTCCATTACTTGGTATTAATGTTAAAAAGATTGATAAAACTTACAAAATTACTGAAATTTATGAAAAACAATTTAATTTTCAACTTGGTGTTGAAAAAGGAGATTTAATAAAAATTTTAAAAGTAGAAATTGATGATGAAAAAAAGATAATAAATGTTAAACTCTATATCAAATACTATTCAAAAGGTGGTATTGAAACTTCTATTATGATATATAGCACTTTTGAATCGTCTAACTTTATATGATTTTAAAATTATTTGCAAAAAAAAATAAAAAAAAGGAGAGTTAATGATCTTAGCAAATGATTTAAGAAAAGGAACTGTTATTAATTTTAGAGGTGAACTTCACCTTGTTACTGATTACAGACATCATAAACCAGGAAAAGGTGGTGCAATTGTAAAAGTTAAATTAAAAAACTTAAAAAAAGGTTCAATTTTCGATTTTACATTTAATCCTGAAGATAGAGTTGAAGAAGTACAATTAACAAGAAAAAAGGCTGAATATTTATATAGTGATGGAGAATATTATCATTTTATGGATCCAGAAACATTTGAGCAATACCAAATTGATGCTGAAACACTTTCTGAACAAAGCAAATATCTTATTGAAGGGATGCATGTTGATATTGAATTTCTTGATGAAACTCCACTTTTTATTTATCCCCCTATGTTTGTTGAACTAAAAGTAACTGAAACTCAACCTGGATTAAAAGGGGATACTGTTTCTGGAGGGACAAAACCAGCTATCTTAGAAACTGGATTAAAAATAAATGTACCTTTATTTATAAATAATGGAGATATTATTAAAGTTGATACCAGAACAGACAGCTATGTTGAAAGAGTAAAAAAAGCTTAACTTAATATTACAAAATTTATTTTAATGGTTTAATTTTATAATTTACATTTTAATTAATTTAATTAATAAGATTTTATTTAATAAGATTTTATTTTAAAATTGCAAAATCCACAATAGTATTTTATAATTTATATTTGTAAATCAGGAAGGTTTTTATGGATAAAACTGAAATTGAAAATTTAATTCAAATGATGAAAGTATACAAAATAGACCATTTGACAATAGAAAATCAGGATCAAGAAATTGAAATTTCACTCGATTCAAACAGTGATAATTTAATTTTAGAAAATGAAAATTTTAAATTTAAATCCAATAAATCAAATAAAGATAATTCTATAAATAATCCTGAAAAAAAGGAAAATTTAATTATAAAATCAGAATTTGTTGGTGTTTATATTGAACCTGAAAAAGAAATTGTTATTGACTCACAAATTAAAAAAGGGCAAACTTTAGGTTACATTGAGATGGGGAATATAAAAAAAACTATAAAATCAAAAATTGATGGTATTTTAAAAGAGATTTATGTTGAGCATAATGAAATAGTTGAATATGGTCAAGAACTTTTTAAAATAAAAATTACATAATTTATAATTAATGGAAATTTAAATGGTTAGAAAAAAAATCCTTATAGCTAACAGGGGTGAAATTGCTATTAGAATTATTAGAGCTGCAAAAGAATTAGGATATTCTACTGTAGCTATATATTCTGAAGCAGATATTAATTCTGCTCATAGATATCTTGCTGATGAATCAATTTGTATTGGACCTGCTGATCCAGGTAAATCATATTTAAATATTCATAATATAATCTCAGCAGCTAAAGTATTTCAGGTAGATGCTATACACCCTGGTTATGGTTTTTTAGCTGAAAATACTGATTTTGCCAATATATGCAAAACAAATAACATTAAATTTATAGGACCAAATCCCGAATTAATTGAGATTATGGGGGATAAACTAAAAGCAAAAGAAAAAGTAAAAAGTCTTGGTATACCAACAATAAGTGGGTCAGAAGTATTACAAAATAAAACCGATGTTGAAAAGTTTTTAAAAAATAGTGGAAAGATCCGTTTTCCTGTAATAATAAAAGCTGCTTATGGTGGTGGTGGAAAAGGGATGCGTATTATAAAGAAGAAAGATAAATTTAAAGATCAAATGCTTATAGCAATGGAAGAGTCAAATAAAGCTTTTGGTAGTCCTGATATTTATGTTGAACAATATATTGAAAATCCAAAACATATTGAACTACAAATTCTTGGAGATAATAAAGGTAATGTTGTTCATATTTTTGATAGAGATTGTTCAATTCAAAGAAATTATCAAAAAATGATTGAAGAAGCTCCTGCTCCTACTCTAGGATTTCATGATAGAAATAGATTAATTAATTATGGATTAAAAATTGCAAGAAACATAAAATATAATTCAGCAGGAACTATTGAATTTCTATATGATGGTAAAAATCTTTATTTTATTGAAATGAATACAAGAATACAGGTTGAACACCCTGTTTCAGAAGAAATTACTGACATTGATATTGTTAAAAATCAAATTGAAGTTGCCTTTGATCAGCCTTTAGCTATAAAGCAAAGAGACATTAAAATAAAAAAACATGCAATAGAATTTAGAATAAATGCAGAAAATCCAAATTTTAATTTTGCTCCAAGTGCTGGTGAAATAGAAGCACTTTTTCTACCAGGGGGAAAGGGAATTAGAGTTGATACACACATTTATGCAGGGTATGAAATCCCGGAATATTATGATTCATTAATTGCAAAATTAATAATCTCTGCAAACACCAGAAAAGAAGTATTGGAAAAAGCAAGAGTTGCTCTTTCTGAATTTGCTATATCAGGAATAGATACAAACATCGAATTTTATAAAAAAATAATTAATAACAAAGATTTTAAAAACGGAGTTTATACTACAAATTTTTTAAAACTACTATAATTAAAATTGCTATATCATTTAACAATAATTTTAAAATATGTTATAAATTTTATAATGTTGTATAAAATAACTAAAAAGTAAATAATGGTGTTATGTTAAAATGAATTATAAACATTCTAAACTATTTATTCAAGGTGTTATCTCATTAAAAGAACATAACTATGATAAAGCATATACAATTTTTAATATATTATATAAAAATTATCCATTTGATGAGATTATTTCTCTTTATTATGGATTAATACTTTTCTATCTTGATAATCATAGACTTGCTTTAAGAGTATGGGAAAAACTTGAAAATCACCCTAAATATGACTTTATCCTTTTAAAAGCTTTTATTTTAATAAAACAGAATAAATTCCCTGATGCAGTTAATCTTTTACTTCAAAAACTTAAAATTGATAAAAATAACAAAATAGCTTTAAAATTGCTTAAATCCCTTAAAAAGTCAAAAAATCTTAAACTCTATGCAAAATATTTAAATTTTGAAAAAGTTTTTGGAAAATTACCATATTCAAAAATAGTTTCTAAAAACTCCATATTAAAAAAATTAAATATTAAGAAACATTTACCTTTATTTAAAAAAAGATATATAATTTATTTTTCTATTTTTATAATATTAGCATTAATTTCTTTATATTTTATAAACACATATTTTTTAAAATATAATATATTTAATTTATCAAAAAATAAAATTGATAAAATCAATACAAACTATTTACCTATAGATAAAAATCAGAAAGTAAACATAGAAAATTCAAATAACCTGGATAACAAAGCAAATAATTCTGATAATAATAAAAATACTACAATTGAAAAAAATATTAATGATACTTATAAAAATGTAATAATTTACAATTCCGAAAAAGAAATTGAAAAAGACTTTTTACAATTAAAAAAAGCAATAATAAAAAAACAATATAATATTTCTCTTATGTTAATTAATAAAATACAAAATTCTAATGCAAAACTGCTAACAAAACAAAAAGCCGAATTATTCAGAGAATTTTTAGTAGAACCATCATTTGATGATAATTTTTACAACCCTGAATTTAATGAAGTTATTCAGACTCCTTTTTTATATAAAGGGCTGTTTATTAAATGGAAAGGGATAGTTAACAAAATTGATAAAAAAAACAAATCTTTTGAAGCATTAGTTTATGAAAAGTCTGATATTTTTATTGAAGGTTTAGCTATTGGAACAGTTGATGGAGACCTTTATCTTTTTAAAAAACAGAAAATTCAATTTATGGGAAAAATTATCAATATCAAAAATGGGAAAGTCTACTTAAAAATTAAATACATAAAAAATCTTTTTTAATCACTGTTAAATCCATTATCATCAATTTCTTACTAACTTAAATTATTACTAACTTAAATTATTATAAAATCTTCTATTTATTATTAAATCCAATTCAATATTAAAAGCTTTTTATAAAAATTATTTCTTATGTAAATCATTTTTCTTTTTATTAACTTTACTTTAAAATTTAATATGATAATTGTAATAACAGTATATCTATTATATTAAGGAGAGGATTTTATGGCAAAAAAAAGAGTTCTTATTATGGGAGCTGCTGGTAGAGATTTCCACAATTTCAATGTTCTTTACAGAGATAATGAAGATTATGAAGTAGTTGCATTTACTGCAACACAGATTCCTGATATTGAAGGCAGAGTTTATCCTGCTTCTTTAGCTGGAAAACTTTATCCAGAAGGGATACCTATTTATGAAGAAGCAAAACTTTATGATTTAATTAAAGAATTAAAAGTTGATGAAGTTGTTTTTTCTTATTCAGATGTACCACATGAATATGTTATGCATAAAGCATCACTTGTTATGGCAGCAGGTGCTGATTTTAAAGTAGCAGGTTCTAAAGACACAATGTTAAAATCTAAAAAACCTGTTATTGCTGTATGTGCTGTTAGAACAGGTTGTGGTAAATCTCAAACAACAAGAAGAGTAGGAAAATTATTACAACAAATGGGTAAAAAAGTAGTTGCAATAAGACACCCAATGCCTTATGGCGATTTAGAAAAACAAAAAGTTCAAAGATTCGCTACAATTGAAGATTTAAAAAAACACAATTGTACTATTGAAGAAATGGAAGAATATGAACCACATATTAATAAAGGTATTGTAGTTTATGCTGGTGTTGATTATCAAGCAATTCTGGATGAAGCTGAAAAAGAAGCTGATATAATACTGTGGGATGGTGGTAATAATGATATGCCTTTTTATAAACCAGATTTAATGATTACTGTTGTTGACCCACATAGACCTGGACATGAAGTTAAATATTATCCTGGTGAAACTAACTTACTAATGGCAGATGTTGTTGTTATTAATAAAATAGATTCTGCAAAAAATGAAGATATATTAACAGTAAGACATAATATTAAAAAATTAAATCCAGATGCAATTGTTGTTGATGCTGCTTCACCATTATTTATGGATAAATATGAAGAAGTTAAAGGTAAAAAAGTATTGGTAGTTGAAGATGGTCCAACTTTGACTCATGGGGGGATGACTTATGGTGCAGGTATAGTTGCAGCTCAAAAATTTGGTGTTAGCGAAATTGTTGATCCAAGACCATGGGTTGTAGGAAAAATTGAAGAAACTTATAAAAAATATCCTTATATTGGGACATTATTACCAGCAATGGGATATTCTGAAAAACAGGTAAAAGACCTTGAAAAAACAATCAATAGAGTTGAAGCAGATGCAGTTATTATTGCAACTCCAATTGACCTTGGTAGAATTGTTAAAATTAATAAACCATCATATAGAGTAACATATGAACTTCAAGAAATTGGTAAACCAAATCTTGAAGACATTTTAGCTGACTTTTTAAAAAAAGTATAAAGGAATATAATACAGGTATAAAACAAAATAAGGGGTTGTCATAAAACTTGGAGACAACCCCTTTTTAATTATAGTATCTTATATTTTTTATTGATAATATTATTCTTTTTTTATTGATAATATATTCTAATTGTTTATACTGTGATAAATATAAAAGCATGTTTCTATAGGATTGTTTTAATGGGAAGAAAAGCAAATATTGATTGGGATTTACAAAAAGAATTAAGAAAAGCTGTATTTATTGAAGATAATTTCACTTTTGAAACTATAAAAATTTACTACAGAATTTCTTCTGAAGAGGGTCTGGTATTTTTTGATGATGGTCTAAATAAATTTCATAACTATGGTTTTATCAAAAATGACAAAGGAATTAAACTTTTTTTTCAATCCTGGATTCAGGATCCTTTAAAACCATCAATTTTTTTTATTCATGGTAATGCTGAAAACTCTTCTTCCCATCCTAAATTTTTTTATTATTTATTAAAAAATAACTACAATATTTTTGCTTTTGATCAACAAGGATATGGAAATTCTGAAGGTATAAGGGGAACATTCGATTCTTTCTATGATTATATAAAAAATGTTGATCTTGTTTATTCACATTTTTATAAAAAACTAACTTTTTTAATAAAAGGGATGGCTAATCTTAAAGGGAAAAAGAAAAAAAATGTAGAACTTACCTATCCCGAGTTTTTATTTACTGGTTTTTCTATGGGAGGATTAGAAGCACTATATTATATCTACCTGTATAATTATCTAGATTCAAAATTAAATCTTTTTAAAAATATTAAAGATTCAAATTTACAAAATTATGATAAAATCAATGGAATTAAAAAAGTAATTCTTTTAAACCCTTGGTTGTCTCATCATCCCAGATTAATTAATAAATTTGGGGAACTCATGTTGAAATATTTTCATTTTTTATTTTCTAAATATGAATTGATGAGACAGGATTCTCAAAAATTGTTATTAGAAGAATATAAAAAAAACTCTTATGAGCTTTATTTAAAAATGTACAAAAATCTAACTGATAATAAAAAGTATTTAATAAGACGATCTAAAGATATAAGAATACATAGACTTGTTTCAAAATTCTGGTTATCAGATATTGCTAGAAATCAATTGTTTTTAAAAAGTAAAATTAAAAATAAAAAATTTCACCAAAAATATTTTAAAATTAATCCTGAATTTTATTTATTTTTAGGATCTTCAGATATTATTGTAAATAATAGTTTTACTGAAACTTTATTTAAATCTTCTTTATTAAAATATAAAATATTCTGGTTAAAAAAAAGTTATCATGATTTTTTAGATTATGATGACAAAAGATGGGATGAATTTATTTCCTTTTTTGAATCTGCTTTAAATTAGTATATATAAAGCCAATTTTTAATTTTATTCCAGGTTGAATTAAATAACTACAACTTTAAAAATAATAAAATAATTTTATTTTTTTAATATTTTCTGGATAAATACCTTTCTTTTATAAAGACTATCATAAACTTTTATTGCTTTTTCTGCCATAATTTCAGATGTGTAATTCAATACAAACTTATATGCATTTTTAGATATTTTATTTCTTAAATTTTTATCTTCAATTAAATTTAATACTTTCTGACTCCATTCAACAATATTATGTTCTGTTTTATAACCGTTATAGCCATCTTCAACAAGATCATTTGTTCCAGAACTTTTTATACATACAACAGGATTATTACCAGCCATTGCTTCAAGAAGAACTATCCCCTGAGTTTCAGTTGTGGAAGCAAATACAAAAAGATCAACCATTTTATAATAGGTTGGTAATTTTCTTTGATCAACCATTCCTAAAAAGAAAACTATTTTATCAAGATTATGTTTTTGTACATATTTGATAAGATTATTTTTTTCAGGTCCATCCCCTGCAACAAGAAGTAAAATATCTTTATTTGTATTTTCTTTTATATAAGAAATAGCTTCAATAATAAAATAAATATTTTTTTCCTTATCCAATCTTGAAACAGTAAAAAGAATAAATTTCTCCATTATTTGAGGATTTTTTTTAAAATAATTAATCTTTTGATTTATATTTTGATTAGAATTTATTTTTAATAATATTTCCTGCTTTAATTTAATAACTTCAGATTTTGTAACATTATTAAATTTGTTAATATCTACACCTGTTGGAATTACAAATATTTCTTTACTGACACCAATACTTCTTAAATACTTTTTTGTGTCATTTGTAGGAGAAAAAATAGCATCATTTCTTTGAGAAAAATATTTGATAAACCAATGGGTTAATTTATAACCTAACAAATTTTCTAAAAAAGCTGGTAAATTATGTGCATATTTTTCATATCTGGTGTGATAAGTGTATATAGAAGGAAGTTTTAAATTCTTAGCTATTGCATTACCTTTAAATCCTACCCAAAATGGATGGTGAGAGTGTATTACATCAATATCCAGCTCTTCAATTTTTTTCTTAATTTTTTTTGAAAAAATATTTGCAATAGGGATAACTTTTCCCCTTTTTTTATAGTTGGTTATTGATGGAATTCTAATTACATAATCTGGATCTTTAAAATTTCCAAATCTTTCTTTATTATACTCAGGAGCAAATATATAAACTATATGACCTTTTTTAATAAGTGCTTCAGCTAATGTATGAATGGAAATTGGAACTCCCCCTATTGCTGGAAAATATGAATCCGTAAACATAGCAATAGAATAAAATTTTTTTTCAGGAAGTTTTGAATAGTCAAACATAAAATTTGCATAATAATCTATATCTTCACTCAAAATAAGAAATAAAAAGGAATAGGTAAAAAAAATGAAAGCAAGTAACATAATAAGATTAAACATATTAACATATAAGTAAGAATAAATTTTAAACCAGATACTATAGAATAATTTTTTTATAAAACTTTTCTGAATTGGAAATATCTCAATAGGTTTAACATTGAAACTATCTTTATTTACAGAAAATAAAATAAAATGGTAAAAACTTGATCTATTATTTGATATAAGAGATCTACCACCACCACCACTTATAAAATAAGAAGTATTGTTTATTTTTTTGTAATAGTATAATGGTAAAGAACCAATAAACACCGCATCTATAAAATGCTTTTCAATAAAGTTTTTTAAGTATTTTTGATCACCTTTGTTTGAAAGATAATAATCTTTTATGCCTCTTAATTTTATATCAAAAGGAAATGGAGCTTTATTCATAAAAATGAATTTTTGTTTGTAAAATTTTGGTTTTTCAAAAAGTTCTTCTAAAAATATCTTTTGACTGGAAGAAATAAAATTTTTAGTTGTATCTAGAAAAATAAAAAGATTATCATTAACTTCAAATGAAAAAAATTCTGGTCCAAAATAATTTATAAATTTTATTGCTCTACCATCATTAAATTCATTTTTTCCAATGCAAGATATGAATGGGATATTAAAGTTTTTTAACATTTTAAAAAATTGCCTATAATTAGATTCAGAACTTTCAAAAATAAAATCTCCAAGAGAAATAACAAAATCAACATTATATGTTTTAACTTTTTCTTTAAAATCTTCCCATGTATAATTATTGTTTGAAATACCACCAATTACAGCAACATTAAAACTATCTTTCTTAACACTTTCTTTAATTTTTAAAAGATTTTTTCCATTTATATCATAAATTTTTTTTTCAAAAAAGTATAAATATATTTGAAATAATGATACTACAATTAGAATAAATAGACTTACATAAAGAAATAATTTATATTTTATTCTTTTCATAATTAATAATTTACAATTTAACTATTAACAATTACATATATACCAAAGTTGACATTTATATGTTTTTTTTAATAATATTTAAAATCAATTAATAAAGATTTACATCAAATTTAGTTTAACCTTAATTTTAATCTTAGAGAATTATAAGATAACCAATTAAAAAATCAATCACCATTATTAAAATAATTTGACATTGTTATAAAATGCTTTACCTATATTGCAAATAAAAATTAGCCATTTTAAAATTATGGATAAAAAATCTAAAAATTTTATAATTTCATTTATTATTTTTCTCATATTATCAATTCTTATTTATTTTTATTTATTGAAAACATTTTCAAATTCTAAATTTTATTTCAACTATATTTTATCAAAACTTAATTTTTTAAATGTTTCAATTTTATTACTTTTGCTTATACTTTATTTCTTATTTGATGGATTAAGACTTTATTTTATAATTTTATCAACAGGTCATTCCATTCCAGTAAAACTTCTAGTTAAACTAATATTTGCAAATGTATTTATTTCAAATATAACCCCTTTTTCAAGTGGAGGTGGGTTTATTCAAATATATTATTTAAACAAAGCGAATATTGCTATTGGTGAAGCAACTGCAATTACAAGCATAAGAACTGTTCTTGCAATGTTTTTCTTTTTGACTTTAACACCATTAATTTTAATTTTTGACAAATCAATTGATAAAATTGTTCCTGCAAAGACTGTTTTTTTATATGCTCTAATTTTTATGATAACTTATATTACAATTTTTTATTTCATAATTCAAAGGAAAAATCTTATAAAAAAACTTATATACAAAATTTTTTATTTACTAAAAAAATTAAAACTAATAAAAAAAAATAAATTTAAAAAATGGGTATTATATTCTTTTAAAGAGATTAATTTTTTATCTTTTTCAATAAAAAAATATCTTTTTGGTAATAAAATTTTTGTTATCTTTTCTATTCTTTTCACCCTTTTTTTTCTTACCCTGCTTTTCAGTTTTACCCCTTTTTTATTAAATCTTTTAAATATAAAATATAATTTGTTAGAAATTTATATTTATCAACTTATAATTACTTTTATCATGTATTTTGTCCCTACTCCAGGATCTTCTGGAGTTGCAGAAGCTGGATATGCATATATATTTAAAACTCTTCTACCTGTTAAATATATTCCAACATTGACTATTTTATGGAGATTTTTAACAATTTATGTTGGGATGTTCATTGGATTAATAATTGTATTATTAGATATCATTAAATCTAATATTAATAAGATTAAATAATAATTTTCCTTTTATTTTTTATATTATATGTTATTTCTCTATTGGAGTTGAGATAGAACCTTAATTAAATCACTTTAAAATTAAGTATTTAAAAAAATAAAATTAATATAGCTAACTTATATTTCTAAAGTACTTCAATCCTACCAATTTTAAAATTATTACTTATAAAGTAAATTATTTTAATTATAATAGTAAATTAGATTTACCTTAATTATTAATAATCATAAAAACTTTATATATTGTTTATTATATATTAATGTTTTTGAAAAGGGGAAAAATAATGAATAAATTATTGTCATTAATAATACCTAAAAAGGTTTATAATTCTTTTTCTTTTGAATATCAAAAAAAATCTAAATATATTTTTTACACAACATTAATATTATTTGTATTTTATTCTATTATAGTTATTTTAAAATTTATAACAAAAACTGATTTAATATTAGCTTCTCTTATTGCATCTTCAACACCAATTGCTATACTAATTTTTATATTTTTAAATAAAGGAAAAATTAAAATTTCAAGTTATATCACAATTTTCTATGTTCTATTTAATCAAACTTCTTTAATCATAACATCTCCGGTTGAAGGATATTTAACTATTTATAAATTTGCTTTTTATTTTTTATCGATTTTATTAATTTCAAGTTTATTATCAATAGATAAAAATCAAATTTTGATAGTTGGGATTATACTAGTAATTATGTTAATTTTATCCTATTTTTTTAAAATTTCTAGTTTTTTAAAACCTGATGAAGTTTCTACTGGAATTTCAACTTTAATAGCAATAACTATAGCAATAATAACTTTACTAATAATCTCATTAGAAATTTATAAATATTCAGAAGAACTAATAGATGATGCAGTAAAAGAAAAAAATTTAAATATTACAAAATTTAATAAATTATCTTCATTAATTAACTCATCAAAAAAAACCATTAATCTTGGAAACAATTTAGTTTCAAAATCTGATATGGGATTAAATTCTATAATTTTAACTGACAGTAAATTAAAAGAAATTAATGAAAAAACAAAACTTTTAAGCAATGAGAGTAAAATTCTTAAAAGTTCCCTTACCTTAATAACAAAGAATATTATTAAATTGGCTGATAATCTTAATTCACAGGCTTCTTCAGTTGATGAAACTTCATCTGCAGTATTGGAAATATCGTCAAATATAAATAATATTAATAATATAAGTTTAAATAGAAAAAATGAAATGTCTAACATGATTAAAATACTGGAAATTAATAAAAACCAATTACAAGAGATGGATAATATTGTTAAAGATTTTGTTAATAGATCTTCAAGTCTTTTAGAAATTGCAAAAATTATTATTGATATTGCTGATCAAACTAATCTTTTAGCTATGAATGCATCTATTGAAGCAGCTCATGCAGGAGAACATGGAAAAGGATTTGCAGTTGTAGCTGATGAAATTAGAAAACTAGCAGATAAAACAACAAAAAATGCATCTGCAATTACTAAAGATTTAAAGCAAAATAGTGATTTAACAAATAATCTCAACAGTATTAATAAAAGTATAGGTGAAAGTTTTGAAAATCTTTATAATGATGTTCAATTTACTATTAACTCCTTTGATGAAATAACAAATGGGATTTCTGAAATCAATCTTGGTATAAATGAAATTAATCAATCTGTACAAAATATTGTTAAAATAACAAATGAAATAAAATCTTCTTCCGAAAATATAGAACTTGAAATTAATAAAGAAAATGAAAGTGTATCTAAGATTGACAGCCAGATAGAAATTATATTTAACAATCTTTCTGATATTGTCAAAGAATTCAAGGATATTAAAGATATAATATCTGATGTTAAAAAAATAGGTGAAGAAAATAGTATAAATATAAATAACTTAACTTTTAATATTAACAAAATAAATAAAACAACAGAAATCAAAATGTTACAAAATATTGATATTAATAATTTATAAAATTAGATTATCTATTTCTTTTCTTTTTGCAGGTTCTGTAAAATATATTGCATTTTCATTATTCCATTTAACCTTATCTCTACTATCCTGTCTTAAATATTTTCTTTTAAGTAAAGAAAAAATAGACTTTTTGATTTCATCATCTGAATATTTTAATTTCTTAGAAATTTCTTTTAAGCTTAACCTATTAGGATTATTTCTTATTATTTTAAGAATTTCTTTTTCTATATCAGTAAAAATTACTTTTTTAAATCCAGAAAAATTGGAAGAAGTTGGATAAATAATCTTTCCATTTTTAAATACAATAAGTTGTCCTGGAGCAAAAGATTGCCATACTTCATTTGTTAGTCTTTTAGTAGCTATAATAAAACCAGTTTGTTCAGGATTTTTTTCAGCAGCAAGATTAACTTTCCAGTCTTCATCTTGCAATTCAATTTCATGATAAGGTGGTTTTCTCATAACAAACTCAAGACTAGTATAATCTTTTTTATCATGATAACAAAATAGATTCTCTCCATCTGAGAATATACAATTAAAATCACCATAATCATTTATCTCTTCTAATTTAGAGTGTAACCACTTATAATCTACATCTGACCATTGAGTTATTCCTTTTTTTTCAATACAATTTAGTAAGTGGCAAAAAATATATTCAGAATCAGTATCTCCAATAGGAGTGAATCTACCAGTATCTAAATTATAATAATTATAAAGTGTTCCATTATGAGCGAAAACAAACTCTTTTCCATCAAGTTCTCTAGAAAAAGGGTGAGTATTTTTATGACTTTCTCTTCCAACACTTGTATATCTAACATGTCCAATAAATATTTTTGATTTTATTTGTGAATAATTTTGTAAAAATGCTGAAAGTTGACTTTCACCTGCTCTAATAGGCTCTTTAATAATTTGTGCTGACTTATCTGGATAAAATGCTAAACCCCAACCATGAGGGTTAAAATCCCCTTTATGCCTAAACCCTCTGAATGATATATTTGGGGTAACATGCAAATTAAATGATAATCCTAGTAATTGACACATATTCCTCTCCTTATATATTTTTTAAAAAGGGAAGAATAAATAAACCATATATTCCCCATTGAAGAAATAAGACAATACCAGCAATCAAATATCTTTTAATTAAAATTACTTCTTTATTTTTAAACCTATCTTCTGTTATCATATATGCAAGCATAGGGAATATACCATATACAAACATTATAATTAAAGCATATAAAAATCCAGAAATTGGAATTGAAAATATTCTTAAAAAAACTTTTCCTGATTCTTCAGTAAAAATTCCGTATAAACCCGTAATTATAAAAACATCTAATTTTGAATATCTTATTTTAGACAATAACAAATACCAGCTAAAAATCAATATTAAATAATAAAAAAAACCAAATATTAAATCAGTTAAAGGATCTGAACTTAACAATACCCTTTGATTAACAGGAATTGAAATATTATTAATAATAGCAAAACTTTCTGTTAGCAATCCAAAAAACACACCACTTACTATAAAAGAAACAGAAACTGGTACTTTTTCTAAAAAGGTAGATAATTTATCTTTTAAAAGATATGTAAAAATCCACATTGGGAAAATTAAAATCATTGGATTTTTCAATCCTATAATTATTAAAAAAAAACCAAGAATTATAAGGATATATTTTTTTACATTATAATTCCACATACAATATTCCTTGTCTTCCAATTGGCATTTCACATATAATATTTTTATTCCCAGAAACTACCATAGCACCACCAAAACTTCCTCCATCAAATTCTTTTTTTGCTAAATAATTTACCATAAAAGTAGTAGTTCCAGCTTTTTCTATTTGATTTACATATTCAAGTTTTTCTTCATCCCACATTTTTTGATTGTAACTTCCATCGAAAAAGCAACGTGCAAATGGATAAAGAAGATAATCAACTTTCATTTTCTTAATTCTATAAACAAGTTTATCATCAAAAAGATCACCACATATTAAAAATGCAAAACTTCCAAATGGTGTTTTTACTTTTTTAATGTCTATACCTTCACAATATATTTCAGAGTTAACCTTTTTTCCATGCCAACCAGAAGTTATCCTTCTGTATTTTAAGATAATTCCTTGATCTGGTGAAATTAAAATAGCTGAGTCATAAAGCCTCTTCTCTTCCAATTCCAGAAGACCTATACCAATATAAATATTATTTTCTTTAGATATTTTAATTAAAGTTTGTGTAAATTCTCCAGGTATTGGAACACCTAAAGGTAAATCATGTTCAGGAATATCATTATTTATTAGTCCAGTTATAGCAGCTTCAGGAAAAAGAATAAGGTTAGCATTATTTCTGGTTGCCTCATTTATAGCCTTAAATATATTTTTGATATTATTTTCTATATTATTGGCAACATAATTTACAGCAAGAGCTACTTTCATATAAATCCTCCATAAAGAAAGTTTATAATTCTTTGGTTTAGATTTTATCTAAATCAAAACTTTATTTAAATAAGTTTTTTTATAATTGAAATTCATCTTATTACAACTTGAGTTAAATCTACAATATATTCTTTTAAAGAAACTTTTTCTGACATTATTGTATTCTTTTTTATAACTTTAATTTTAAAATCTGGTAAAATCTCTTTGACAGTACAAAGAACAACTTTATTATTGTTTTCATCATTTAAATTTATATATATGTCTTTATCTTTAAGTTCAATTATATTAACCCATTTATCAAAAAAATGCTTAAACCCTTGAATTTTCCACAATTCATAATAATTAATTATATAATTTATTAAATTATTTATAAATTGTTCTTTTTCTACATATGTCCCTATTTCAATAAAAAGACTAGTTGCTTTTTTATTAATTGTTTTTAAAAACTCTTGATCACTATTTAAGTTAAAACCAATACCAATTGCAATAACTTCAAAAGAGTTATTTTTAAAAACTGTTTCTATTAATATTCCAGATAATTTTTTATCACCAATCAATATATCATTAGGCCATTTAATCTTTAAAGAATCAACTACCCTTTTAATTTTATTTGCTTTATTTATATTTATACTATCCAGCTTAATGTTCTTTAATTTTTTTTCTTTATTATTATTATCATTGTTAAATTTACTATCTTTTTTGTGGTTTAAAATCTGTCTTAGATAATTATTTAAATAATCAATAGTAGCATCATAGACAGATAAAGCTACAACCTGGGAAAGTTCTGCAACTGAATAATTAATTTTTTCGTCTGGTTTAATGACCAATGTTAAATAGATATTTTTTGAATCATGAGAATTCCATTTATTTTCCCTTCTACCTCTTCCATTAGTTTGTATATCAGAAACAATAGCATCAAAGTTATTTAAATTTTTATAATTTTTTAAAACAAAGGTATTTGTTGAATCTATTGAATCAAAATGTAGTATTTTATATTTATTATATTTATCTTTTTTATTTCTTTTAACCATTATTTTTTTTAATTTCTCTTACAAAATTTCTTTTTTCAATTTCATAAGCAATCTCAATTCTGTGTTTCAACTTTAACTCTTCATAAACACCATGATTATGAGATGACCAGTTTTTTAAAATTTCTAATTCAGTTAAATTAAAATCGCAGACAACACTATTTATGTTATTATCAATTTTAATTTTTTGTAAAATACTTGATTCTTCTCCAATTGCAAAAGCACCATCCCCGAAATGGCCATCAGACTCATACGAAAACCATGTTTTTATAAACTGTGTTTCTAATTTACTTAATTCTATTTTCATATTTCTTATCCCTGAATTAAAAATAAATATATTTTTATTTTTAGCAATAATCCATTAATTAAATATTAACTACTACTCTTTTGTTTTTTATATATAAATATATTACATATATATTATATATATGTATATAATTATCACAAATATTTAGAATTTAAACAATTTTGATAATGAATTCCTTCTATTTAGTAGAGTTTTCCATTTCTAACACCCTTTATTAATATCATATAAGATCCAAAAAGTTTCATTTATTTTAAATAAATTTTTAATCAACACTTTATTACAAATTTATTTTTTCTTTTTTTGAACTTTTTATTTAGTAAAATTTAATTATCTTATTTTTAACTTTCCCATTTTTTTTTAATTTCTTAATAAATTCATATTTTCTTCACAAATTCTTCAAATTTATAAAGAATATTTTTTTAAAAGTTATTATTGAAAGTTATTTATATGTATTAATTATTTTTCTTTAATTAAATAAAAATAATTAAAAAAAAATTAATTAAATAGAAAATAATTTTATATTTATATATTTTAAAATATCTTAATAGTTCTATTTTGCAAATAGTTTTTAATGTAAAAAAGATTAAAATATAAATTGTAAAAATCTTTTAATAATTATAATAAGTAAAACAAATATATATGAGGTTAAAAAATGAATAAAATTATTATAAATCATTACACTTTCTCCAGATACAAATTATTTTTGTTTTATTTTTTAATTATTTTAACTTTTTTAAATATCCATTTAGTATTAGCTCAAGAAAACAATGATCTTGATTTCCCTTTCGATATAAATCAAATAACTAAAAATAATATAGATATTATAAATTTAAATTTAGAAATTGAAAAACAAAAAAAACAAATAGAGTTATACAAACTAAACAATGGTTTTAACATAAATTTTACAATGAATAAAATTTCATCATCACTTGATAATAATTCTTCAACAACCTTTCCATATGATAGTCATGAAACATTATCATTAATTCAAGCAATTACAATTAATCCAGGAAATTATTTTAATGGCGCTTCCTTTAATTTGAATAATAATTTTTCTCTTAATTATTATGATACTAATCTTGATTTATCTGACAATCCTAATTTCAGTAATACCTTTAGTATAGGTATAGATTTTTCTTTAAAACAATTTCTTTCAAATAACTACATAATAAATTTAACAATAATGGAAAAAACTCTGGAAAATCTTGAACTTCAACTTGATTCACTTAAAAAAAGTATTTATGCTCAATTTTTAACTCTTCTTGAAAGTTATTATAATACCTATCTTTTAATTAAAACAAATGATTACAATTTATATATTGAGCAAAATAACTTAAATTTGATAAAAAACAGATATAGCAAAGATTCATATAATTATAAGAATCAATATAATAAAATTATTAATTTACAAAACCTTATAAATTATGAAAAACAAAAATTAAAAAACATTAACATTAAAATTAATAATTTATTAAATTTAAAAATTAATATTGATAAAATAATAGAAAGTATTTTAGAAAAAGCTATTCTCTATTATAAACAATATAGCAATAATATAAGATTTATTGATTTTGAATCATTTAAAGAATATATAAAAAATTATGATGATATTAAAATTTCAAAAAATTATATTGAAATTGATAAATTAAATAATCAAATAACATTGTCAGATAAAATTCCCAATATTAGTTTTTCTTTAAATTATAATTTGAATTTAAATAACATACTATCATCTAATTTTGATAAAGATAATGATATATCTCATTCTATATCATTTTTAATAAAT
Source organism: Exilispira thermophila (assembly GCF_055389015.1). NCBI lineage: Bacteria > Pseudomonadati > Spirochaetota > Spirochaetia > Spirochaetales > Exilispira > Exilispira thermophila. The sequence goes on from NZ_AP042476.1 coordinate 1,102,792, forward strand.
TATTCATTTGACCTGAATAAAAATAAAAAAAACAAGATTCAAAATGAAATTGATAAAATAAATATAAATTCAGATGAAAATGATCTTTTAAAAAAATATAACTCTATTTATGAAACATATTTAAATATAGTTGAAAATATTATATCCATAAAAAATAACATAATTCATACAAAAAATAATTTAGATTCATCAACAATTGAGTTAAATGAAAAAAGTAAAAAAGTTTCAATTTTTGGTGAATATGAGATTAATAGATTAAAAAAACAAAATGAATTGTATAAAATACAAATAAATAACTATTATTTACAATTTTATTACTCTATAATTGAATTAAATTGGTATTTAAATTTTATAAAATAAAATTCATTAAAACTATTGAAAATTAGTATTTTAAATTATTTTAACCATGTTTGTTTTAAAAAATATTATTTTGTTTAACAAATTAAACTTGTTAAAAAGATTAAATTATTAAAAAAATGGAGAGTATTTAAGTTGTCTAATATTATTTTAGATAATTAATTATTATTTTTGATAATCAATTTAGTATTAAAAATATAAGGAACTAAATATGAAAATTAAAAAATGGGTAAAGATTGTTTTAATTATTCTTGTTATCCTTTTAATAGCTTTTTTTGTATTTACATATTTAAAAAAAGTTAATGAAAACAAAAAAACAGCTAGATTCAATGAATTAATTATAAAAAAAGCAAAAAAATATACTGTTTCTAAGAATAGTATACCAGATTATATTGAAGTTGATGATGAAGTTGAACCTAAAGAAATTAAAAATCTATTTTTCCCAATAAGTGGTAAAATTGAAAAAATATATGTTGAAGAAGGTGATAATGTAAAAAAAGATCAATTAATTGCAAAACTTGATACTTCCAGTATTGAATTAAATATATTGCAAATAGAAAAAGACATTGATAATGCAATCGTAAATGGTAGTTCAAACCTTGATATTGAAATTTTAAAAAAACAAAAGAGTATCTATGAACAACAACTTGAGGAAGCTTATTTAAAAGCTCCTTTTTCTGGATATATTGCAAGTTTAGATGTAGATGAAAATGATGTTATATCTGCTGGACATTCTATAGGACAAATTTATGACCTTTCATATTTAATTTCAAAAATATGGATAGATGAAACAGAAATAAGAAAACTAAAAGTTGGTAATTTAGTAGAAGTAAAATTTTCTTATAATGAAAGTAAAAAATATTATGGAAAGATTGATAAAATTTATAAAAATTTTCAGATAGTTGATGGAGTTGTAAGTTATCCTGTTGAAATTAAATTTGATAAGTTACCCGAAGAGATAAATCCAGGATTCACATTTTCTGGAAAAATATATTATGGTAAAAAAACAGATAAAATTGTTATTCCAATTACTTCTGTAAATAAAGATGAAAAAGGATATTATGTTGCTAAAATTGATAATAATAAAATAATAAAAACCTATATCAAAATAGGTGATATAGGAGAAAAATACTATGAAGTTGTAGATGGATTAAAAGAAGGAGATATAATTCTATTTTTAAATATACTTAATTATAAAAAATTAGACAAATTTAAAAAAGGATTTAATCCATTAAAAAGAAGACCTCCGCCTCCTTCAAAAGGGAAATAATAATCTTAAATTACAAAAATTAAAATTATAATATTATAAAAATGATAATATTTAAAAAGTTACAAAATCTAAAAAATAGATTTATTCTTTAAAAATAGTTTTTAAAGAATAAAACAGGTTAAAGAATATGATAAAAAATATAAAAGATAACAAAATTGTAAAAATAGAAAACCTAGTAAAGATATATGATACTGGAAAAGTAAAAGTGCATGCTTTACGTGGTATAGACCTTGAAATAGAAGATGGAGAATTTATTTCTATAATGGGTCATTCAGGTTCAGGTAAATCAACTTTAATGCATTTAATTGGGTGTCTTGATATACCAACTCAGGGAAAAATATATATTGAAAACACAGATGTTTCCAAAGCGGATGATAACTTTTTAGCAATTATTAGAAATCAAAAAATTGGTTTTGTTTTCCAGGCATTTAACCTAATTAATAAACTTAATTGTCTTCATAATGTTATAACTCCATTGATTTATCAGGGTATTGACAGAAACAAAAGGATAACAATTGCCAAAGCAATGCTTGAAAAAGTTGGACTTGCAGATAAATTTTATTCAAAACCTCTTGAATTATCAGGTGGACAAAGACAAAGAGTTGCAATTGCAAGGGCTCTAGTAACTAATCCAAAAATCATTTTAGCTGATGAACCAACTGGTGCATTAGATACAGAAACTTCAAAAGAGATAATGGAATTATTTACTAAACTCAATCAAGAAGGGAAAACTGTTATTATTGTCACTCATGAAAATGATATTGCAAATTATGCAAAAAAAATAATTCATATTAAGGATGGAAAAATTGAAAAAATTGAAATTAATCAAACAAAATAAAATCAGTATATTAAAACGAATAAAAGCTTCCTGGTTCATCTTTGTTGATAATTTTATAATAGGATTTCAATCAGTTATTGGTAATAAATCAAGAACTTTTCTTTCTATGTTGGGAATTATTATAGGTATAGCATCTGTAATAGCAGTCACTTCTTTAGGTCAATCTGCAACTTATGGAATTAAAAGCCAGATAGAAAGTATAGGTACATCTAACATTATGCTATTTGCAAAACCTAAAAACTCAAAAACAAGATTACTTTATAAAAAATACTTTACCTTTGATTTAAAAAATACTATAAAAGAAAATATTCCTGGTATTTCAAATATTATAATTAACTTATCAAAAAATGTTTATGCAAAATATAAAAATAATTCTGATTCATTTACATTAAAAGCAACAGATAGTTCATGGGCTGAAATTAATAACTACTATGCAATAAAAGGGCGATTTCTAACAAAAGATGATGACAATAAAATGAATGTTGTAATTGGTAGTGAAGTTGCTTCTACCCTTTTTGGCAAAGAAGATCCAATAAATAAAAAAATATCTGTTTATGTTAACCATAAAATATTTACTTTTAAAGTTATTGGAGTTATGGAGAGTAAAACAAGAAGTTTAATATCATATTTTGATCAGGATATATATATACCTATACAAACTTATAAACACAAAATTCAGAATATAAAAAATGTAAATCAATTAATTCTTTTAATAGATAATCCTGAAGATTCAGAACTAGTAACTGAATCACTTGACATTCTATTAAAAAAAATAGCTCATTTACCCAATGATGAAACTGATTTATATTATGTTATAATTTCTCAAGCAGAACTTCTTGCAACATACAATGAAGTAACAAAAACATTAAACCTTTTTTTAGGTGGCATTGCTGCAATTTCATTAATTGTTGGTGGTATAGGAATCATGAATATAATGCTGGTTTCTGTTACTGAAAGAACAAAAGAAATTGGTATAAGAAAAGCAATTGGTGCAAAAAAAAGTTATATATTTTCTCAATTTTTAATAGAATCTTCTTTAATTTCTGGTATTGGTGGAATTATAGGGCTATTTTTTGGTATTGGAATTACATATATATTGGATAAAATTTTTAAATGGGAATATGTTATTAACATACAAGCTTTATTAATTGCTATAATTTTTTCTCTTTTTATTGGAACTTTCTTTGGCTTTTATCCTGCAAAAAAAGCTGCAGAATTAAATCCTGTTGAAGCATTAATGTATGAATAAATACTAGAATGCTAAACAAAGATATTTTAATATATGAATAAATTCATATTTTAAAAGTTGAATTACTAATACAAAAATTCTAAATATATAATTAAATCAAAAATATATGGGACCGTTAATAATATTGTTCAAACTTTAATTTAATAAAACCTTTTTTTAAATTAAAAATCAATAAAATTTGATAATTTTTCCAAATTAATATTAAAAAATAAACTATTATTTTATGTTTTGCATTTTTTATACTTATTATTTTTGAAGGGATGTAAACTTTTTTAAAAGTTAAGCTTATATTTTTTATTAGTTTTTGTCACTTACCAAAAGCAAAAAAGAAAATATTTTTTCGTGGCTGGTGAAGTTAATGATAAAATTAGAAATTATTTTTGTTGATTTAATAAAGAAAAACAATATTTATATCATAATTGAAATTTTTCGACTGGATTGTAGTTGTCGAAGATAAAAAAGAATAAATTATTTTCCGTGGTTGGTGCAGTTAATGATAAAATTGAAATTGTTGTATTTAATTAAATTATTAAAAGTTATATATCTATCATTGTTAAAATTTTTTGAGTGATTGTTAGTTGTCAAAGACATAAAAGATAAAATATTTATTTTTGTTTAATGTTATAATGGATATAACAATAAAATTACATAACTAACCTAATGAAAAAAATTTTAACAATGATAGAATTATTTCTTATTTTTTAAATATCTTTATAATTTCAATTTTATTATTAACAAATAAATTTCAATTTTATTATTAACAAAAAGGAATTTAACTTGACATCATTATTCAATAATCTATTATATGTTTAAATTATAACAAAATAGTTGTTTGTTTTTACATTTTAGTTTATGGAGGTTTTTATGCAAGTATGGGTTGTATGGATAACTGGAGCTATTATACTTTTAATTTTAGAGATATTTATACCTGGATTTACTATTGCAACATTTGGTATTGGGGCTCTTTTAGCTGGTATTCTAGCTTTTTTTTACCATAACATTTATATTGAGTTATTATTATTTGCAATATCTTCTTTTATTGTCTTTTTATGGTTAAGACCTATTGTTATAAAAACTCTTTATAAATCCTCCTCCAATGTAAAAACCAATGTTGATGCTCTAATTGGAAAAGAAGCAAAAGTTATTGAAAAAATTAATAACATTGAATTCACAGGAAGAGTAAAAATTGGTGGTGAGAATTGGAAAGCTATTTCTGAAGATGATTCAATTATTGAAATTGGTGAAATTGTAAAAGTAGTTAAAGTTGATGGAGCAAAAGTTATTGTCAAAAAAGATTAACTATGAAAAAAATATAAAGTATTTTTATATAACTATATAAAATATAAATTTAAAAAAGTACAAAATTTTTAGGAGGTTTTTATGAGTTTAAGTTCTTTTTCAATAATTATTGGAGCAATTGTTTTATTTGTACTAATTGTTGTTATTAGAGGTATTAGAATTGTTCCCCAGGCACAGGTTATTATTATTGAAAGATTAGGTAAATTTCACAAGGTTTTAAAAAGTGGTGTTAATATAATTATTCCTATACTTGATAAACCTAGAGCTACAGTCTGGAATAGAGTTAAAAAATTACCTGGTGGACAGATAGTAGTTCAAAGAACAACTGTTACTAATATTGATTTAAGAGAAAATGTTTATGATTTCCCAAAACAAAATGTTATAACCAGAGATAATGTTGTTATTGAAATTGATGCAATTCTATATTATCAAATCACAGATCCTGTTAAATCTGTTTATGAAATTGCAAATTTACCTGACGCAATGGAAAAATTAACTAAAACTACATTGAGAAATGTTATTGGTGAAATGGATCTTGATGAAACTCTTTCTTCAAGAGATAAAATTAATAATAAATTAAGACAAATATTAGATGAAGCTACTGACAAATGGGGAGTTAAAGTTAATAGAGTTGAAATACAGGATATCAATCCACCAAAAGATATCAAAGATGCAATGGAAAAACAGATGAGAGCTGAAAGGGATAGAAGGGCTGCAATTTTACAAGCTGAAGGGCAGAAGCAATCCAAAATTCTTGAATCTGAAGGAGTTAAACAATCAGCAATTAATAGAGCTGATGGTGAAAAACAGGCTAAAATTTTACAGGCTGAAGGTGAAGCACAAGCTAAGATTGCAATAGCTGAAGCTGAAGCAATTGCAATCAATAAAATCAGTGAAGCAATTTCTAAAACAAAAACAGACCCAGGAACTTATTTAATTGCTTTAAAATATATGAATACTCTTGAAACCATATCCAGTGGAAAAGATAATAAAATCATTTATCTTCCTTATGAAGCATCTGGTATATTGGGTTCAATTGGTTCAATTAAAGAGCTATTTGGAAAAGATTTACCAAAAAAAGTTTAAATTTTCTCAAATTTAGGGGAATATTATGATAACTATAAATACAAATTTTTTAGACCAATATATCAATAAATTAGAATATTCAAAAATTATTGAAAATGCTAAAATCGCTTTAAATAAATTAACAACTCATTCAGGAATTGGGAATGAATTTACTGGCTGGGTAGATTATGAAAAAGTATTAAACCAGAAATTAATTGATGAAATTAATGGAACAGCTAAAAAATTATCCTCTATTTCTGATTATATAATTTCTATTGGGATAGGTGGTTCTTATTTAGGAGCTAAAGCTTTACTTGATTCATTTCCAGGTAATGAAAAAGTAATATTTGCAGGTAATAATATATCACCTTATCAAATTAAAAAATTATTTAAAACTATAGAAAATAAAGACTTTTCGATAATTGTTATTTCAAAATCTGGAACAACTACTGAAACTTCTATAATTTTTAGATTATTTAAAGAAAAACTGATCGAAAAGTATGGTATCGAAAAATTATCAGATAGAATTGTTGCAGTCACTGATAAGCAAAAAGGTGCATTAGTAAAAACATGTGAAAAATACAATATAAAAAAATTTATAATACCAGACAATATTGGAGGAAGATTTTCTGTTTTCACACCAGTTGGATTACTCCCATTAGCTGCAGCTGGACACGATATCAACATAATTTATAAAACTATTGTTTCTTATATTGGTGAATTAAAAAATAATGATGATTCAAATATTGCTATTAAATATGCCAGTTTAAGATACTATCTTTATAAACATAAAAAATATAAAACTGAATATCTTATTACTTATGATGAACCTCTAAGATATATTATTGAATGGTGGAAACAACTTTTTGGAGAATCTGAAGGCAAAGATAAAGTTGGATTAATGCCCTCTGGTGCTGTATTTACTACTGATTTGCATTCCATAGGTCAATACCTTCAAGAAGGTGAGAGAATTTTATTTGAAACAGTTTTAAATATTAATAAATATGATGAGGATTTTATAATTCCTGAAGATAAAGACAATTTTGATAATTTTAATGATGTTGCTCATAAACCAATCTCAGAAATTCAAAAAATTGCTTTTTATTCTACTACAATTGCACATTCTAATGGGGATGTCCCTATAATTATACTAAATCTGACAAATTACACTCTTTCAACCTTTACTAAATTAATGTTGTTTTTCATGTTTTCATGTGGTATTTCTGGTTATTTATTAGGTATAAATCCATTTAATCAACCAGGAGTAGAAAGTTATAAAGCTAATATGAAAGCGTTAATGTTTAAAGATAAAAAATATGAAAAATTAAAAAATGAAATTAATGATAAAATTGAAAAGCTATTCTAGTTTTTTATCAATTAAGCAATTTAATATTATTGCTAAATTATAGTTAAATTAAAAAAGGGGGGAAAATTCCCCCTTTTTTTGTTGAGATCAAATTAATTATATAGTTCAACTATAGATAATTTTATAATTGAATAGAGTAATAATTTTATTCTCTATTTGTATCCTCGTTTTTCATTTTTGATACACCATAAAATGCACCACCAAAGAGGATAATGAACCCAACTATTGCCATTATAATAGCTCCTGTACTCATAATACCCTCCTTATAACTTAAGCACTTTGTGCTTTGTTTTTTCTCATAGCATTAACAATTAATCCACCAATAAGAACTGAACCTACTAAAATTAAAGAAGCCCATAATCTCATTGTAGCATTATAGAATAGATAGAATGCTATGATCATACCAACATAAATTATAGCCCATCCAATGAATCTACCAAATTTATTGTTAATTTTTGGCATATCATTTCTATCCTGCATTAAGATAGATAAGAATAACAATGAAATCATTAATATCCAGCCTAGTACCATAAGAGCCCACATTGGATATCCACCATATGGATTTTTAACTTCTTCTACAATACTTGAAACTATAACAATTATTAAAATAATTGGTGATAACCATTTAACTGTAAATACCCAGAATTTACCAAGTTTTATTTCAGAAGTTGAATCAATATCCTTAGATACTTTATTAATATCATAGAACCAGCCAATGAGTAGAGCCTCCAATAACCCTACAATAACAAGACCCCAGTTCATCCAGTGGTCAACAACATCAAGATAATATAAACCAGCTTTAGTTGAATAAAGTAATCCAATAACAAAACCAATTACAACAACCCATAATAAAGCTTTTTCTCTTTTTACATTAAAAGAGTCTTTCAATCCTGTAACTATTGCTTCAACTAATGAAAAAGCTGAGTCAATTCCTAAAGTTAATAACATAAAGAAAAAGAAAATACCAAAAATTGATTGAACCCAAATTCCACCTGGTAATTTAGCAATAGCTGTTGGAAAAGTAACAAATGCTAAACCAACACCAGCACCTGCAACTTTATCAACAGGTTGCCCAGTAGCCTGAGCAAGATAACCTAATACAGAAAATACAGCAAATCCTGCAAAAAAAGATGTTGCACAGTTAGCAAATGAAACAACCCATGCATTTGTATTAATATCAGAATCTTTTGGTAAATATGAAGCATATGCAATCATTACACCAAAACCAAGAGATAATGAAAAGAAAATCTGACCATATGCTCCCAACCATACTTTTGCATTAGTTAATATACTCCAGTTAGGTCTTAAATAGTAATCTAAACCAACACCAGCACCTTTTAATGTAATACCTCTAATTATAATAATTGCTAACAATGCCCATGGTAAACCTACAGTCCAATTTACAACTTTACCAACAACTTTAACCCCTTTATAAAGTATGAGGTAAATAGAAATCCATGTTAACAAATTACCTATAACTACACCCCATTGTAAACCGCCAAGTTGATTGATACCTTTACTTAAACCCAAAACTTTTCCAAAAAAGAAATCTCCAGCATTTCCACCTGACCATTTAACACCTATTGAATAGAAAAGATAATCCCATGCCCATCCCATTATTACAGTATAATAGAATGTAATCATAGCTGCAACAGCTAGAGCAAACCAACCAATATAATTAGCTTTTTTTCTAATAAAACCATAAGCTTCAGTTGGTCCTTTTTGATATCTAACACCAAGGTAATATTCCAGTGCTACCAGAGGAACACCTGTAGTAATCAAAGCTATAAGATAAGGAATAAAGAATGCACCACCACCATTTGAATAAGCCATGTATGGGAATCTCCATACATTACCTAATCCTATAGCTGAACCAATTGCTGCCATAACAAATGCAGCTCTCTTATCCCACCTTTCTCGAGCCATTTATTACCTCCTATACATATTTTAACTAACTATAATTAAATTATCAAATTTGTCAATAAAAATTAATAATTTTTGACAATTTATTGCATTTTATTAATAATCACAAATCTATACTTTTAAGTTTCATGGATTTGTAACCTTATGTTTATAGTTGTAAAAAAGAATAAATGAATTTTAAAAAATATTTTATTTTTAACAATATTGGCTAAATTTATAAATTAATTTTTTCTATATGATAACGATAAATAATTTAAAAGGAAATTTATGGAAACTACAAATAGATATTATAAAAAAAGTTTTTTAATCACTTTACTAATTTTATCCCTTGTCCTTTTTGTAAGCGCAAAAATAGAAATAAAATGGTTGTTTGAATGGTATGATCTTCAAGATAAAGATACAGAGAAACTTATAAATCTTAGAATTGAAAATGGATGGAGTTTTGGTGGAATAGATTTTGATGGTTTTCAGTTTGCTATATTTTTTACAAAATACAATCCATTTGTAAAAAATAGTAAAATTACTAATTGGAATCTTTTTAACACAACTTTAAATGAAAAAGAAATTAATTCTCTTTATACTAAAAAAATAAAAGAGGGTTTTATCCCATTAGGAATTTCAGTTTATGAAGGAACTTTGTCAACTTTTTTTGTTAATTTAGATAAACCAATTTTTCTTATTAGTTATAAACTTGGAATATATAAAGATGATGAAAATTCTAATATTAGTACAATAATTGAAAATGAGATTAATAAAGACTACATCCCTGTTGGATTTAGTTATGATAAAGAGCAGTATTACATTTTGTATTTGAAAATTAAAGGTCATTCTTTAAAAGATAAAATCTGGGGTATAGATTGGGTTGCAAATAATTCTTATAACCTCAAAAATTATATTAAGCAATTGTATGATAAAGGATTAAAAATAACTGATTTTGATATTAAAAATGATACTATTGGTTTTTTCTGGACTGAAGACTATTAAAAAAAGTCTATTAAAAAATACTATTTTTAACCTCTTTTAAAAATAGTAACCTATTATTATTTTTATTATATTTTATTAATGCGGGTATTATTTTTTTACTATAATTTGATAGAATATATTGTATTAACCCTTCTTTATATGAAAGAAATTCAATTTTTATTCTACCAATTTTAAATAAAGATTTTTTTAATATTTTTAATTTATTATTATAAACATCTTCACTCATATATTTATTTTTACCCAAAATTGCCATTGGTTTAGGAATTAAAGGATTGATTGAAATCATAATGTTAATATTTTTTTTAATTTTTGATTTAAGTAATTTAAAAAATTCTATTATATAATCTTCATCATTTTCTTCTAATCCAAGAATAAAATAAAATTTAAATTTATTTATATTATTTTTTAAAGCAAATCTTATAAGGTTAAATATTTGTTCATTTGTAAAATTTTTCCCTATATTTTTACGCAGTTTATCATCCCCAGTTTCTGGAGCTAATGTTAATGAATGAAGATTAAACTCTTGAATAATTTTGAAAAAATTTTCATCAATTGAATCAACTCTTAGGGATGAAAAGTGGTAATTTACATCTTTTCCAAATCTTTTAAATATTTTATCTAAAAATTTATATTCTGGTAAGACAGCAGAAACTAAACCAATATTGTTTGTGTATTTCAATCCTTTAGATATTAAATTATAAACATTTTCTATATTCATTACCCTATATGGATGAGAAATTGTACTATAGTTACAAAAATGGCAATTATATAAACACCCCCTTGTTATTTCAACTAAAAAATAATTTGAAAAAACAGTGTTAGAAGTTAGATAAATTGTATGTCCAAAATTATTATTGTTAGTCAATTTATTTATTTTACTATAAATAAACCCTCTTTTTAAAAAAATTTTATCTTCATCATTTTTTTTAAGAATTAAATGTTCTATTGATTTATTAAAAATATCTTCATACTCATCAATTACCTCACCTTCACCCAGAAAAACATAATTAGCAATATATGCATATAAAAAAGGATTAATTGTGGGTGCTGCACCACCAATAATTATTTTAGGCCTATCTCTTTCAGAAGAAAACAAATTAATATTATGTGCTATTAATATGTCGATTAAATTTAAAAAATCATTTTCATATGATATTGAAACAAATATTAAATTATATTCTGATAATGACAGCTTTGAATCAGGTGAAAATACTTTTTTATTTTTTATAAAATACCTATTAATTGTAAAACCAATATTATTTAATAATTTTAAAATTGTCTGAAATCCTAAATTTGATGAGGCAATATAGTATGTATTTGGATATATTAAGGCAACATTTTTCCCTTTATAACTTAAAGGATATATGAATTTTTCATTATAGATAATTTCATCTCTTAAAGAACCTGCTCTAATCTTTTTTTTCATTATAAATTGATGTGTTTATGATTCTTTAGCTTTTCTTTTTAAAAAAGAAGGTATATCGTCATCAATATTTGAATTATTTTTAAGGTCCTGAAATACATTGTATGGAATAATTTTCTGATTCTTATTAGATATATCATTTACATTTTCATTTTTAAAAGATTCACCTTCTATCTCTTTTGAAATTGCTTCTTCTTTTCTTTCAGAAAAACCTGTTGCAATTATTGTAATCCTGATCATCTCTTTTTCTTTAAAATCATTATTATAAATTACACCAGGAATTATAATTGCATCATCAGCCATTTTTTGTGATATCATATTCATAACTTCATTATACTCTGACATTTGAAAATCATCACCACATTCTATATTAACAATAGCTGATTTAGCACCATCAATAGTTGCATTTTCTATCAAATTATTTGATATAGCATTAGTAACAGCTTCCATTACCCTATTTTCACCATTTCCTTCACCAATACCCATCAAAGCATATCCTGAATTTTTCATAACTGTTTTAACATCCTGAAAATCAACATTAATATATCCATGTTTTGTTAAAAGATCAGCAAGTCCCTGTACTGAATGTTTTAATATCTCATCTGCCATTGCAAAAGCATTAAACAAAGAAATTGAAGTTCTGGTAATCTCACCAATTCTATCATTAGGGATTACAATAAGAGTATCAACATATTGTCTTAATTTTTTTATTCCTTCTTCAGACTTCTTAATTTTGTTTCTACCTTCATGTTTAAATGGTTTTGTAACTACAGCTATTGTAAGACAACCGAGATCTCTTGCAACCCTCGCAACAACAGGAGCAGCACCTGTTCCAGTTCCTCCACCCATTCCAGCAGTAATAAAAACTAGATCAGCACCTTTAATTTGATCTCTAATTTTAGCTTGATCTTCCTCAGCAGCTTTTTCACCAATTTCAGGGTTAGCACCAGCTCCTAAACCTTTAGTTATTTTATTTCCAATCTGAATTTTATGATTGGCTTTTGAAGTTAATAACGCCTGTTTATCAGTATTAATTGCAATGAATTCTACATCTGCTAGATTTGCATCTATCATATGATTAACAGCATTTTGCCCGGCACCACCAACACCAATTACTTTTATTTTTGGAATCGGTAAACTATTATCCTCAATCTCTTCAACATTAATAGAAAATTCTCCCCCTGACATAATCCCCTCCCTATTATACTTAAAATATTTATTAAAATAAAAATAATTAAATTTTATCCATTAACTACAATAATATATTTTTATAAAAATAAATTTCAACAAAAAAATAATTACATTTAATAGTATTTTTTACATATTTTATTTTAATTTATTTTATTATATCAATTTTTAAAATAAAAAGCTATATTCTATTTAAATATTTTGTAAAACCTTTTTTATAGTAAAACTATCTCACATACCTTTCAAATTTTTTTATAATTATACCTTTTTTTAATATTTTTATTTATAATCTAAATATTTTTTTTATAAAATTTAAAAAATTACTTTTATTCTCATATACATTTTCATTTTCATCACTATCTAAAAACAGTTTGAGTAATCCAACAGCAACAGAATATTCTGGCGAAAAAATCCTATCATCAACACTTTTAAATCCAAATGGTTTACCAACTCTTACAGGGAAATCTAAGTGTTTATTACAAAATTGTTCTATCCCTTTTTGTTTAGCTCCTCCACCAGTTAAAACAATACCAGAAGCGATAAAATCAGACAAATTATTTTTTCTTATTAAATTATTAATTATTTCAAATAACTCTTTAAGCCTTGCTTCAATAATTTCAGAAAGATATTTTTTACTTTCCAGTCTTGAAGGATTTGCCCCAATTTGTGGAATTTCAATTTTTTCATCATCAGAAATATCATCAGGAAATGCATACCCTGAATTTATTTTAAGTTTTTCAGCTTCTTTTATTGGTATTTTCAAAAGTATAGCAATATCCTTTGTAATATTGAAAGATCCCATTGGAATAACATAGGTAAAATAAACAGAATTATTATAAAAACAGATTATATCAGTTGTTTGAGCACCAATATCAACAAGCAAAACACCTAATTCTTTTTCATCATCAGACAAAACTGCTTCTGATGCAGCTAAAGAGGAAATAGCAAGGTCTGCAAAATTGTATGAAGCTCTTAAAATAGAATTTTTTAAATTTTTAATTAATGCTGAGGATGCTGTTACAAGATGAACTGTAGCTTCAAGCCTTACTCCACTCATTCCAAGAGGGTCTTTAATTCCATCCTGATTATCTACTATATATTCCTGTTCTAAAACATGTATTATTTCTCTCCCTTTTGGAACAACAATAGTTCTTGCTGCATCAATTACTCTTGCAATATCATCATGGCTAATTTCATTATTTCTTCCAGATACAGCCACTACACCTCTTGAATTTATACCTGAAAGATGTTCACCCCCAATATTAGTAATTATTGAATCAACTTCATGGCCAGACATTAATTCAGCATCATAAGTTGCTTTTTTAATATTTTTTGTTGTAGTTTCAATATTAACAACAACACCCTTTTTTATACCTTTTGACTCATCTTCACCTAAACCAATAATAGAAAAATTATCGTTTTCATCTATCTTACCTATAAGAGTACATATTTTACTTGAACCAATATCACATGATGCAACAATTTTATCCTTACCCATTAAAACTTCCCTTTTCTTTTTCTACTATTCTTCCGATATCAGGAAAAGAAAAATCAACAAAATCTATCTTTTCTGGATTTTTAATTAAGTTTCTTAATAATAAAAAATTTTTTATTTTCTTATTATCTATAAAATTACCCATTTCAACTCTAAAAGGTGTATCTACAAAAAATGCTTCAATTTTATCTATGTTAACCTTTATCTCTGATATTATTCTTGCCTCTTTAGAAAAATATGTTGTTTTATTAAAAAAATCAACTTTAAATTCTGTTTTATCCCCTGGTTTATAAATTTTATTTATCTTTTTAGATAAAATCACATAATTAATAATATTTATATTACTTGCATATCCCAAAACAGTATAATCTTTACTTATTCTATAAAATAACCCCCTATCAGGATCATATAATATAAAATAAATTGGTTTTTCAATAATTATAATTTTTATTTTATTAAAAAAAGAATATTTTAGATTATAATCTTTAACAAAGTATAAAGAATTTATTTTTTCTTTCAATTTCTTTTTGTAAAAATTAAATATTGACAAATTATTTAAAGAAAATTTGTCTATAAAATCATTTTCAGAAATATATGTTAACCCTGATATCGTTATCTCTTGAGGATAAAATAATTTTTTATAAATATTTTTATTTGTTATAATTGTAATTAGTAAAACTATAAACAAACTAAGAAAAATATATAAAAAAAACTTTTTTATTTTAGAGTTTTTTCTTCTTATATAGCTATATCTATATTTTCCATTTATATCATATTTCATAAGCCCTCTTTTGAATAAGTTTTTAAAATTAATGAAACAAAAATAAGATTAATAAATAAAGATGATCCTCCATATGATATAAAAGGTAAAGTTAAACCGGTTGGGGGAAGTAATCCAGTAGCAACAGAAATGTTAAATATAGTTTGTAATATAATAATTATTAAAATATTAGTAATTAATAAAAAATGAAATTTTGAATTGGTATTAGCTGCAATAATATATACTTTTATCCCCCATAATATGTACAATAAGATAACAATAAAACTACCTAAAAATCCAAAATCATAAGCTATAGCAGAAAAAATATAATCAGAATAAGATAAAGGAAGAGAATTTGTTGCTTTATAAAATCCTATACCATTACCTTTTAATCCACCTCCAACTATACTTTTAAATGATTGAATAACCTGATATCCAATATCAGTTGGGTGTTTAAAAGGAATTAAATATGCAATAATTCTATTAGCTCTATAAGGAGAAATAAGAGCTAAAATTAAAAAAATTGATATAGAAAATAAAAACAAATAAACTAAATATAACAAAGGAATTTGAGAAATATACAAAGAAAATAATACAAAAGAAAAAATCAAAACAACTGTTGATAAATCTTTTTGATAATATATTAAAATTAAAAATATAAATGTTACAAGAATTGGGATTATTAAATCATCATAAAAATTAAAGATTCTATTTTCTTTTTTTGAAAACCAGTATGAAAAAAATACTACAATAGAAAATTTTGCAAACTCAGATGGTTGAATTGAAAAATATCCAAGAGATATCCATCTAGATGTTCCATTAACATTTATAATTCTGTTAATAATTATTGGAATTATTAATAAAACAAAAGTTAATACCATAATCAATGTAATATTTTTATATATAAAGTTTTTTATATCTATTTTAAATATAAAAATACCAACTAAAAGAGAAATAAAAAAAACTATGGTTTGTTTAATTAACATTATTTTACTTAATGTTCTTGAATATATCATTATAAAACCCAGAGTAATCAAAAGCAAAGTTAAAATAATTAAAACAAAATCTATTTTTTTCATAAATATACTTTTATTTTATATTTAAAAAAATTTTTATATTTTTTTATATTATATATTTTATTTTTTTATATTATATATTTTATATATTCTGTATTATTTAGAAATTAACCATCAAGTAATTAGTATAATATAAAATTTTAAAACTATCTAATCTTTAAAGTAGTTAAAGCAATTAAAGCTAAAATACCACCTATTATCCAGAAACGGATAATAACCTGAGTCTCCTTCCATCCCTTTAATTCAAAATGATGATGCAAAGGAGCCATTAAAAATACCCTTTTCCCGGTTAATTTAAAATATATTACCTGTATCATTACTGACATTGCAGTAGCTACAAACATACCACCAATTATAACCAGTAAAATCTCTGTTTTTGAAATTATAGAAAACATTCCAATTAAACCACCTAATAATATTGAACCTGTATCACCCATAAAAATTTCAGCAGGATGAGCATTATACCATAAAAATGATGCAACAGCACCAATCATCGATGCAACAACAACTGTACCTTCCCCTGAAAACAACAAATATGGTATTTTTAAATAATTAGCAACCTGTATATGTCCAGATATATAAATAAAAATAGCCATAGTAAACCCAACTATAAGTACTAACCCAGCTGCTAATCCGTCAAGTCCATCAGTTAAATTAACAGCATTTGAAGTTCCAACCATAACAAAGGTTGAGAAAAGAAGATAAAATATAGATAGGTTAAATATTGGAGAATTAATAAACGGAATATAAATTGATGTTAATACTGTTTTGTCTTTTTCAGGTGTAAAATAATAAAATAGAAATGAAATAAAAAGGGAAATTAAAGTTAAAAGGACCATTTTATATTTTGCAATTAACCCTTTTGGGTTTTGTTTAACTACCTTTAAATAATCATCAATATAACCAACTGCAGAAAATAAAACTATACCTATAATAAAAATATATGTATAGGGATTTGTAAAATTACCTACAAAAATCATTGAAACAATTAATGATATAGTCATTAAAATTCCACCCATAGTAGGGGTACCACTTTTTTTTAAATGCTCTTTAGGCCCATCATCCCTTACAACCTGTCCGATTAATTTTTGTTTCAATAATTTTATTAAAGAAGGGTAAAAAATAACACCTATTAAAAAAGATAATAACGCACCAATTGCAGATCGTACAGTTATATATCTGAATAAATTGAACCAGCTAACATATTTACTCAATGGATATAAAAATTGATATAACAATTCTTTACTCCTATAATTTTCTGTTTATATTTTATATTTTAAATTTTTCCAGGTTTTTTATCACTTGATTTTTATCAGAAAAATAGATTTTTTCACCTTTTATTTCTTGATAATTTTCATGTCCTTTCCCTGCAATTAGTAAACATGAGTTTTTTAATTCATTCAATTTAGAAATACCTATTTCAATAGCTTTACTTCTATTTTTTTCAACAATAACTTTATCTTTATTATTTATACCCTTTAAAATCATATTTATTATTATTTCTTCATCTTCATTTCTTGGATTATCATCAGTAACAATTACTAAATCACTATACTTTTCTGCTATATTCCCCATTTTTTCTCTTTTTTCTTTTTCTCTATCACCACCACATCCAAATACTGTGATAATATTTTCATAATTTGAATTTTTTAATGTCAATAATACATTTTTTAAAGCATCTTCAGTATGAGCATAATCAATAAATATATCATTTGTATTAAATCTTATTTTTTCTAATCTCCCAGGGACATTTATTTTTTCAAAAGAATTTTTAATCAAATCAAAATTTATTTCTTTAAAATAAAGAACTGATAAAACTGCTGCAATGTTATATGCATTGTATTCACCAATCAAATTTGATTGAATTTCAATTTCAATATCTTTTTGGAATGTATATTTAAATTTATTATTTAAAATTTTATAATCTATTTTCAAAATACCTGAATTATTTTTTATTGAATTTATAAAAACATTAAATAATAAATTTTCTTCATATAATTTATCTTTAGAATAAAAACTATCGATATTATTTTTTCCATAAGTAATAATAAAAAAGTCTAAACTTCCAGAATTTTCTTTTATTTGTTTAAGTTTTTCCAATATTAACCTTGAATTTGGATCATCATGATTAAAAATTAAAATTTTTTTATTTTTTGGAGAATTTTGCAATAAATCAATAAATTTTAATTTTGAACTATAATAATTTTTTAGTGTTTTATGAAAATCAAGGTGATCTTCTGTCATGTTTGTGAAAATAATAGAATCAAATGATAGTGATTCAACTCTTCCTAAAACAGCAGCAATTGAAGAAACTTCTATAAAAATATTTTTTATTCCTTCATTAGCTAAATCTTTTAAGTATTTAAAAATGTCATATATTTCAGGAGTTGTTCTTTCAATCTCTATACTTTTATTTTCATCTTTTAAATTTTTATAATGAACACCTATGGTACCAATTGAAGCAGATAAATTGTTAATAGAATTTAATGCTTCTTTAAGTAGATTAACAGTTGTAGTTTTTCCATTAGTACCTGTAACTCCACAAATATAGAAATTTTCATCAATAAAATTATATTGAAACTTTATTATCCATGGTAATAACAATCTATTATTTTCAGAAATTATTAAATAAAATGGAATTTGTATATTATTTTTTATAGTTTTTAACTTTTCTAAGATTTTATCTAAAAATTTACTTTCAATAAAAAGGATATTAACTTTTAAAGAAATTATTTTATCTATTTCCCCATATGGATTATATTTTTCCCCTTTAATAAAAACAAAACCTTTTAAAATCTCTTTATCAAAAGTTTCTGAAATTTCTTTTCCAAGTTTCCTTGTATCATAATAAATATGTGTGATGAAATTTTTAAAACTTTTTATTTCATCCAGACTTTTATTTTTATAAATTTTTTTATTACTATTAAATTCAATAATATTTTTAATTTGATTTGATTTATTTAATAAATACTTAATTAACTTATAAAAATCCATCTTCCCCTCTAATATAATATTATGATAAACTACATTTTTAATATTTCATTATGTATAAAAGGTTTTTTCATATAATGATGATAAAATTATAATTAAGTATAAAAACTTAAACCAATGAAAATAATTATTTTATATTTAATAATATAATTATAAACTTCTATTTCTCTTTGATAATAAATAAATCATTTGAATTTATATTTTTTAACTCTTCCTCTTTAAAATATTTTGATAAATTATCTATTGAGAACAAAATTTGTTTTTTTAACTCCAAATTTGAATTTTCCTCTTTTAATTCACTAATGTGTTTCTCTAATAAAGAAATTTCATTTTTTACTTTTATTGTTTTAAATCCAATAAATACAATAAAGGAAATAATTAAAATAATAACAATTAAACTTTTTAAATTCATAAACTTACCTTCTGACAAATTCTTAATTTTGCAGACCTTGCTGATCTATTTTTCACAATCTCTTTATATTCAGGAATTATAGGTTTTTTATTAATTTTAATGATTGACTTATTTTCAACTTCTTCTTTAAATAAATTTTTAACAATTCTATCTTCTAAAGAATGATATGTTACAACAAATATTCTTCCTTTTATTATCGTTCTTCTTATAGATTTCAACAGAACTTGTTTTAAATTTTCTAATTCGTTATTCACAAAAATTCTTAAAGCTTGAAAAACTTTTGTTGCTGGATGGATTTTACCATGTCTTCCTTTCACATTTGCAACTAATTCTGCTAATTCTGAAGTAGTTTTAATCTTCTTTTTTTTTCTTTTTTCTATAATCATCTTTGCTATCTTTCTGGAAGCATATTCTTCTCCATAATTATAAAAAATATTTGCTAAATCCTCATATCCAAATGTATTAACAACATCTGCTGCACTATATTTACATTCGTTTGACATACGCATATCAAGAGGTTGATCAACAGAAAAAGTTATCCCTAAATTTGATTCTTTAATATGAAACATTGAAATTCCTAAATCAAACACAAAATAATTAGCATAATTTATTTCTAATTCTTCAAAAATAGAATCAATATTTATGAAATTGGTATTAAAAAGAGTCACTCTGGAAGGATCAAATTGATCTTTTATTTTTTCAAAAAGTTGCTTATCCTGTTCAATTCCAATAATTTTTATTCTTGGATCAATTTTAAGGAACTCTTTAGTATATCCCCCCTCCCCAAAACATGCATCAACAATAACTAAAGAGTTCCTATTTTCAAAATCATGGATATTCATGTTTGAAATAATTTCATTCAATAATACAGGTACATGATAATTCAATTTCTCTTCCCAATTTTCCCTTTTTATAAAATTAATTTTGTATAACTAATTTTAGCTAGTTTTAATTTTTCAAAAATTATTACTATTATTATTATTATTTTTATTATATTAATAAATTCTTTTCATCATAAATAAAATTTATTTTACTAAAACTTAAAATCTGGTATATCTTTTAGTATCGAGTTGATCTGGTCAAAAGAATTTTTATTATACCCCTCCCAATTTTCTTCTGACCAGATCTCGATTTTATCTAAAGCTCCTAAAAAAATCACCTCTTTTTTTATTTTTGCCCAACTTACAAGAGATTTTGGAATAAGAAGCCTTCCCTGTTTATCCAGAATAATCTCTTTAGCTGGGAATACAAAATATCTAAAAAACAATCTATCTTTTTCATTTTTATAAGACAAATGATTATTAAGTGTTTTAACTACCTCGCTCCATCTTTCATAAGTATACAATAATAAAGAACCATCCAACCCTTTGGTAATTACCCATTTTTGATTATCTTTGTTTAATCTAAAATTAGATGGAATTGGAACTCTACCTTTTTCATCAAGCTTTAAATGATATTCTCCATAGTATAACATAATTATAGTACACTTTTCCCCACTTTTCACCACTTATTATTAAATATTTTTAAATTTTGTCAAGTTTTTTTTAAAATATTTTTAAATATCAATAAATATTTGTCGAAAATTAAAAATTGTTTATAGTTTTTTATTTTTGTTATTTTATCTACTCCTTTTAAATAAATTTTATTTACCAATATAGAATTATAAAAACAACTGAAAATTATGATTAATTCCAATTGTAAATTAACTAATAAATGATAACTTTTTTCAAACACAAAAATTAAATTATTATAGAGAAAATATAAGTCTATAAATAAAATAATGGAGGTATTTTAATGTATTTAAAAATTATATTTTTATCCTTATTACAGGCATTTACAGAATTTTTACCTGTCTCTTCATCAGGGCATTTACTTTTTTTTCAGACTATCTTCAATTTAAATCAATTGCCATTGATTTTTGATATTACTGTGCATTTAGGTTCTTTAATTGCTGTTTTAATTTTTTATTTTAAGAACCTTTTAGATACTTTAAAATATTCTTACCTTGAATTAAAAGAAAAACAACAGGAAAAACCACAAACAAAATTTATAATTTATATTACAATTTCTACAATAATCACCTTTCTAATGTATATAAGTTTTCAACCAATATTTGATAAACTTTTTACTTCAGCAAAATATCTATATATAACTTTTTTTATTACAACAATTATTCTTTTTTCTACCTATTTTTTCACAGACAAAAAAACAACTTCAATTTCTAAAAAAAATATACTTTATCCTTTTATAGTAGGTATTTTTCAAGGATTTGCAATTGCTCCAGGAATCTCAAGATCTGGTAGTACTATAGCTGCATCATTAATTCTTAAAGTAGATAGAAAGGAAGCAGCTTATTATTCTTTCACACTTTTTATCCCTGCTGTTTTAGGAGCATTAGTGTTAGATCTTTTTAAAAATTCAGCTCTAGATTTTTTAAAACAAAATTTATTACTTGTAATTATAGCATTTACCATTTCCGCATTCTTTTCATATCTTTTCTTGAAATTATTAGTTTATATTATAAAAAAAGGAAAATTCTGGATTTTTGCTATATACACTTTACTTATGTCTATAATTTCATTTATTACATTTACTTTATAAAAATAGGAAAGGATTTGCTTATGACTTATAATTTTGATAAAATAATAAATAGAAAAGGAACAAATTCAATAAAATGGGATGGAAATATACTTTATAATAAACCAGAAGGGGTATTACCTTTATGGGTTGCAGATATGGATTTTGAAGTTGCTAAAGAGATAGTTGATGCTTTAAAAAAGAGGTTAGAGAATCCAGTTTATGGATATACATTTATACCTGATTCATATTACCAGAGTATTATTACATGGTTTAAAAAAAGGTATAATTATACAATAAAACAAGATTGGATTATGTATACTCCAGGAGTTGTAGCTGCAATTAGTTTTGCAATTCAAGCATTTACCAATAAAGGTGATGAAATTATAATTTTCACTCCAGTATATTTTCCATTTAAAAGACAAATTCTTGCTAACAATAGAATACCGATCGAAATTTCTTTAATAGAAGAAAAAAATTCCTTTAAAATCGATTTTGATAAATTTAAATCATCTATTACAAAAAAAACAAAAATGGTAATTTTTTGTTCTCCTCATAATCCTGTTGGAAGAGTTTGGGATAAAGAGGAGTTGACCACTTTAGCTGAAATCTGTTTGAAAAATAATATTAAAATAGTTTCTGATGAGATTCATATGGATCTAACTTTTAATAAAAAACATATACCAATTTCTTCTATATCAAAAGAAATCGAAAATATTACAATTACCACAACTGCACCAAACAAAACCTTTAATATTGCTGGTTTTATGATGGGAAATACTATAATACCAAATCCAGCTTTAAAAAAACAATATGAAAATATTTTATCAGCTTCTGGAATTCATCTTGCAAATATACCCGGTATTATAGCAACTGAAGTTGCTTATAATTATGGAGAAGAATGGTTAAATCAAGTTCTGGATTACATTTACAACAATTATCTTTTTTTAAAAAATTTTATTGATAAGAATATACCTAAAATTGAGGTTACTGAACTAGAAGGTACTTTTTTAACATGGTTAAATTTTAAAAACACAGGGTTAACTCATGATCAGATTTATGAAAAAATAAATAATAATGCAAAATTATGGTTAAATGATGGATTGATGTTTGGAAAAGAAGGTGAATTTTATCAAAGATTAAATATTGCTACTTCCAGATTAATTTTAAAAGATGCTTTAATCAGATTAAAAGAAACTTTTGGAAAATAAATTATCTGTAGAATATTTCTAATAATATTTAATTTAAGGTATTTTTTTATAATTTATAATAATAATAATTTTAACATTTATCTAATTATATTTATATCATTTTGTTTTGCATACTATTATATTACCTTGTAATATTTTGATAGATTGCATTTTATTTTTTTTATTGTTATGTATTATAATTTTTTCTTTATTATTTTATAAAATCAACAATATTGAGAAAACTATTAAATAAATTTGAAGATAGATACTTTGAAGGTGTTGTTGAAAGATTGGTATCATTTTTTCTTAAATAAGTATTAAAATAAATCCCATTTTTTTTATACACATTTTTATAAATAAGATTCATATAACCTATACTCCACCCACTGGATGATATATGAGCAAATTTATATGTTTTTTTAGTTTTATCATAATCTATTACAATAGCTGCATGAGTTAAAATATCATCAAATAAACCATTTTTATTAGAATCAACAGTATTGTCAAACAGGATTATATCACCAATATTTCCTTTAGTTTTTGAAAGCATAAAATATTTTTCACCCAATCGATATAACCTTTCAACTCCATTATCATAGTTTTTTACTCTGTAATTTAATAAATTTATACCAGCTTTAAAATATACATAATTTACAAATCCTGAACAGTCATAATTGAAATGTAAACCCTTGAAAATAAAAGTTTTTTCTTTTTTTACTTCATTTGCAATTTTAACAATTTTTTCTCTTAAATCAGAATTTTCAATAACATTTTTTGTGTTCTTATTTTCTTTTGTTTTATCAAGATTAATGTTTTCTGATCTATAATATCTATATTCTTCCTGACATGAAACAAGTAGAAAAAAAATAATAAGAAAAATAAAAAGAATTATTTTATTGTTGAATTTACTCATTAAAACTCATCATAAAAAACTAAAAGGATTAATTTTACCTCCCATTCAGAAGCATCTAAATTTTGATTTTTTAAATTATCCAATATCTCTTTTGTTGTAATATTAGAATTCTCATTTTTTAATTTTAAAACAGCATTAACAACTTCTTTAGAAATTTTTGTTGGTCCTTTAAATAAACCCTGATTACCTAAAGTTAAAGCTGTATCCTGTAAATAATCTATATATTGATTAATAAGATCAATCTGTTTATCAATATTTTCTTTGTTTTGTTTAACCAGAATTTTTAATTCATCAAGTTGCTCTTTTAAATTATTTATTGTTTTTTCTTGCTCATCAATTTTTGAGGATAAATACTGTAAATTATTTTCAGCTAAATATTTTTTAGGATTTTTAATAACATCAGAAATCAAATCTGTTAAACTTTTTTCATCAATAAATTTATTTTCTATTTGAATAAAATTTTCACCAGTAAATATTTTAATTTTGTAATATAATGAATCAACAAAATAGAATTTTATTCCTGCTGGAAAGTAGCCATTATAATTTTTTTCATTAATTACTATATTTTCAGGTATAATTGAAATTTCTATATCTTCATTTGTAACATAATACTTTAAATTTTTAATATCTATAAATTTTAAATTGAATAGTATTTTATTTAATGAATTTATTTCTTTTAATCTATCCATTTCAACATTTTTAAAAAGAATTATCTCAAAATTATGTTTATTTTCATCTTCAACAGAATATTTTTGAATCCCATTTTCTAAAGATGTTTTTTCAATTACTTTTAATCCTAAATCATTCCAGTCTAAACTTAAAAATATAAATAATATTGATAATATTATTAAAATTAAAAATATATTATTTATTTTATATCTTTTCATAATTAATCTCCTTAATAATTATATGATAAAACTATTAGATCAAATGGATAAATTGTTTCATCATTAATAACTTTGTCAACAGTAATATAATAATAATTATCACTCTTTCTAATTGTACCTTTTGCAATAATATTAAAATTTCTTAAAACATAAACTGGTTGATTATCGACAACCTCTAAACCATCTTTGAAATATACAAAATATGAATTATCATCATTTTTAGAAACAATGATTCCATCCTCTTTTATTTTTGTTAAATAAAAATCAAGACTTGATTGAATAGTTGAAACAACTTGATTTAACATAGAATTTTCTTTTTTAATATTAAATATAATTTCATTTTTTTCAGATAACACATTATCAGCAGTAATCAATATTGTATTATATTTATAATCTAAATATTTAACTTTTTCCAAAATCTTATTTATTGCTATAGGTACAGAGTTTTTATAAGGTATTTCACCAAGTCTTTTTGTTAATGCAAGAATATCATTAAAATTATTCTCAATATATTCTTTATCTTCAGAATTAATAATATTATCATTCTCTAATATTGATATATTTTCAAATTTAGAATAATTTTCAGGTATTTCAATTTTTGATTTTTCATTTAATATTTTTTTTACATTTTTATCTTTAAAAACTGGATTATATTTATTTTCCAATATGGAAGTATATTCTTGATAATATTCTTTTAGATTATCTATCCTTGTTTCGTAATTTTGAGTTAACTTTTTTATCTTGATTTCATATAGATCTTTAATTTTTTCCATCTCTAAAGCAGACAACTCTTTATATCTTTCAAGTTGCTTCTGCGCTTCTTTTACCTGAGCATTCAACCTAGAATCGTATTTATCAAGTTCTTTTTGTATTTCTGCAATCTCTTGCTCTTTTTGAGCAATTAAAGGGTCATATTTGTCATTAACTTCTTTAATAAGTTTATCCCGTTCTCTTTTTAGATTTTTAACTTCTCTATCTTTTTGGTATTTACTAATATTTTTTACTAAAACCAATTGAATATCATTTGAGATCTTATCTTTAATACTCTGTATTTTTAAATTTTTTTCTTCTTTTAATGCATTCAATTCTTCTTTTGCAGCATCAAGTTTTTCTTGTAACTTTTTAGCTGTATCAAGTAAATCTTTTAAATTAATTTCCTGAAATTCAGGTATTTTAAATGTTGTTAATCTTCTTTTGTTTTCTATATAAATATTAAAGATAATTGTAATAATAATAATTATAGCTATAAAACTAAATACCATTACCCATAAAAAAGTTTGCTTATTTTTTTTTGTTTTTTCAAATTCTTTTTGTAAATCATACAATTTAGGTTTTTCATATTTTTCAGCTACATTTTCTGTGATAAAACTTTTAACCAGTTTATTTTTATCTTCATTTATTTTGTTTTCATTGTCCATATACCATCCCATCCTTCAGGTTTTTGTGTATTTTCTATTCTTAATATAAAAATATCTTTTAAAGGTAAATTACATTTTTTAAAATGTTCCTTAGCAAGAGACCAATCTCCTTTATAATATAGTTCTAATCCTTTTTGAAATATTTCAATTTGCTTTCTCAAATCATCATTAAAATACCTATTAAGAATAGGCCAATAAAGTTTTTTCCCAATAGTTTTTCCTTTAACTCTAACCTGATCAATTTCAATAAATAAAATATCATGATCAGGAACATTTTTTTCTATATCGTCTTTTATATAGCCAGAACAAATAATTGGAACTTTATAAATCCTTGTCAAACCCTCCAACCTTGATGCGGAATTTACATTATCACCAATAACAGTATTTGTCATTCTTTCATTTGAACCAATATTCCCATAAAAAACTTCTCCTCCATCAATACCAACACCTACTTCAATCATTACTGCTCGATAAATTTTAAGTTCAAAATCATCCATTTTACCTTTTTCTTCTATTATCCTTTTTTTTCTTTCTTCCATTTCATCACGTAAATGTTTTGCAATTTCTTGAATCTCATACCCTGCTAAAACTGAAGAATAGGATTTATTCATTTTAGCATCATCCAAAACCCCAAAAACAGCTAATAATGCATCACCAATTATGGAACCGATAACACCATCATATCTAATAATTGATTTTATAGCCTGATCATAATGCAAATTAATTAAATTAATAATTTCAGTACCTAAAACTTCAGTTCTATAAGTAAAATTCTTAATATCAGAAAAAAGGCAAGTCAATTCTCTTTTGCTACCTTCTAATTTGACAACCCTTTCTTTATAAGCTTTAATTGCTATATCTTTATTTGCAAATTTTTTAAATATACTTACAAGGTTATTAATTGTGCTGGCTAAACTATTAAATGCCATACCTAAAAAAGTGATATCATCAGGGGGAGCATCATGTAAATCTATAAGTTTTAAATCTTGAGTTTTTATCATTTTATAAATTTCTTTTGAAATTTTTTCTATATATTTCATTAAATAATTTAATATTATTATACCAATTATTGCAGATAATAGAGAAAAAATTACTATAATAATAGATATTGTTATAAAAATTTTTCTTGTAGCTGAGTAAAACTCATCCTCATTTTCGCCTCTAACTAAATAAACACCCCATTTTTTATTAAATTTATAAACTCCTATATACTTTGCTTTGTTATATTTAAAAGTAATAAAGCCCTCTTCTATGTTTTCATTATTTTTTTCATTTAATATTTTCAAGATTGATGGATCAAAAATATTTTCTTCTGGTAAATTATTAGAAGCTTGAAACAAAAATGAACCATCTGGTTTAATTCCTAATGCAACAGATTTTTTATAAGTAAAATCAGTCTTAGCAGCTTTTATTATATCATTTTTTACCTGGTCAATTTTTTGATTAAATTGATAAATATCATATTGATTGTTTGCAAATTCATATAAACTTTTAAGATCTTTAATTAAAAGCTTTTTCATCAGATTCATCTGTTCATTTCTATTATAACTTAAATTTAAATAATTTGTTGAAAGATTAACTGTTAAAAAGAATAAAACAAAAAATATTATTGTTTTTGTTGCTACTGGAACAATTCTGGTATTCCCAATTTTTTCACCAAATATCATCTCTTTTGTTTTTTTAAATCTACCCATAATCTCACTTCATTTTATTTTATTTATTATATATTAATTTAATATTAAATGTTGTCAAATTTTTTTCTATATTTTTTTCCATTTTTTTTAATTATTTTTTTATTTTTCTCTTAATTTATTTATTATATTTCTTTTTATAAAAAAAATGTAAATAAATTTAAGGTAAATGTTTTGAATAGATTTATTAAGATAAATTTTAATATTTATTACTTTTGGTTTTTTAGCTTTTCAAAAGATTTATTAAACAAATCACCTCTTTCAAATTCATTTCTGAACATATTAAAAGAGGCAAATCCAGGAGAGAGGAGAATAATATCTCCCTTTTTTGAAATATTATATGCTTTTTTGACTGCAAGAAATATATCATCATAAAAATAATATAAATTATTAAACCCTTTATCTTTTAATATTTTTAATAGTTTTTCTGACCCATTTCCATTAAATAAAATTAAATATTTAACATTATTAATAATTGCATTTACCATATTATCAAGATTCAATTCTTTATCTACACCACCAGCAATTAAAATAACTTTTTTCTTAAAAGAGTTGACTGTAGCAGCAACAGCATCTGGAACAGTAGCAGTTGTATCATTATAAAATTTAACCCCATTTAAGCTTCCAATATATTCATTCCTGTATTTCACCCCTTTAAATTGTTCAATTCCAGTTTTTATGATATCCAATGGAACCCCTTCTAAAATTGTTGCTGCAATTGCCAATGATATATTATAAAAATTATGAATTCCCAATAAAGAAGTATTTTTAATTTCAAATAATTTCAGGAATTTAAAATAACCTAATTTTTTTGATGTTGTAAATTGTGTTTTTAAATTTTTTATATTTTGTCTTACATTTTGAAAACTATTTTCAAATTTAAAAATATAAAATTCTTTGTTTTTAAATCCAATTATAAATTCAATTTTATTTTTAAATTTATTTTTAAGTTGTTTAAGCCTATTAATTAATTCATCTTCAGGATGATTTAAATTTGTTACAAATATCAATTTTGATTTAATATTGTCACTTAGTACATAAGAATTAATATAATCATTATCAATATTAAGTATTAGAAAATCATTTTCTTTTTGATATTTATAAATATATTTTTTATCTTTTATATAATTTTCCATTGTTTTATAATAATTAAGATGATCTGGAAGTAATGTTGTAATTATTGCAATATCTGGTGATTTCTTATGAAGTGAAATATCATACAATTGCCATGAAGATAATTCTAATACATATGTTGATAAAAAATTATCCCTTTCAAACTCCTCAAAAAATGATTTTGAAATGTTTCCAGCGAGTTTTACATTTTGGTTTACATCTTTTAAAATTTTATATACAAGACTGGTAGTAGTAGATTTTCCTTTACTTCCAGTTATCCCAATTTTTTTATTTTTAGATAATTCAAAAAAAATACCTGCCGCACTATCAACATAATTCCCATGTTCTAATGCTAATCTCACATATTTGTTGCCCCACTTAATCCCTGCTCCTTTAATTATTATTTCATTATTTATAAAATCTTCTTCTCTATGTTGTCCTAAAACATATTTAATATCTTTAAATTTTTTTAATTTTTCTAAAGATTCTTTTAAATGATTCTCATCTTTTAAATCAGTTACTGTTACATTAGCTTTTTGATTATATAAAAATTTAGTTACACCTAATCCTCCCCCATTTAAACCCAAACCCATAACAAGGACATTTTTATTTTCAAAATCAAAATTAATCCCTTTAATTATTTTTTTTGTATATCTCAATCTTAACTCCCACAAAATTCACATTTTCTTATATTAATTCAAATTATTTAATTATATTTAATTCAAGATTTAAAAAAATAAGACTCTATAGACTTATTTAAATTACATCAAAATCATGATCATTTAAAAAAGATAATTTCCATATTGTAAATGGATCATAAATTAAACCAAAAATTTTTAACCTATTAAAGTTTAAATATCTTACAGTATCAGAAACAGAAAGATTTATCCATAAATATTTTCCTTCAAGTGAATAAATTTTTTCAGCATCTTTATAATAAAAAAGTTTAGCTTTTGGATTTTTAAATTTAATTAAATGAAAATTATCAAATGTAACAAGAATGTTACTTTTGTGTTTTATCAATCTTTCAATTTTTTTATTTATAATTGTAACAGCACTTTTGTTTTCTCCTTTAATAATGTACTTTTTAAAAAACTCTTTGTAAATTAATTTTTTTCCATAAAAAAATAGATAAACAGGATAATCGTTATAATCTTTAGTTTCCAAATTTTCAAGTAAGTACAAAAATTTTTGTTCAGGATTAAGTTTATTTCTAATTTTTAAATAGTTTAAAACAATTTTAAAATTTTTTCTGGAAGTAAAAAATATTTTATTTTCATTTTTCTTTAAAATTTTTTTAATATTAAAATCAGTAATTTCATAATAAGTTAATATTTTGTTATTAAACTTTATAATCTTTTTCATATATAATTTTTTTATCATATTACTTACAAATTACAATATTTTAATCAATTTTTCTTGATTTTTCTTATCAGATATTGTAAATAATTCTAAATACTTAAAAGGAATTGACATGATTAAAAATCTATTTTCAGATATCTCAAAAAGTAAACAAACTTTTGATAAAATAACTGAAATTGCTTCAAAGGCAAAAGAATATGAACAAAATAAAGGGAGAGAATTTACTATAAATGGAACTATTGGAATGTTTAAAGATGAAAATGAACATATTTTTGTACCACAAATAATTAAATCATTAACTTCAAAATTTAAAATTGAAGAATTAGCTCCATATTCTCCCATGAATGGATCAAAAATGTTTTATAAAGGGATAATAAATCTATTAAATTTACAAAAATATGAAAAAAATATTGTCATTCATCCTGTTTCAGGCGGAGTTACAGCTTTACACCATATTGTACATAATTTTAGTGATAGTATTATTATGACTCATAATCCTTATTGGGGGCCTTATAAAAATGTAATAGAAGAACTTGGAGTTAAATTAAATTCAATTAATTTTTTTAAAGATGATCTTAAGTCTATTGATTTCGAAAATATTTCAAAAAAACTATCAAACTTTCAAAACACGAAAATCTTATTAATTATAAATAACCCTTCCAATAATCCTACAGGCAATTCTTTTTCAGAAAATGAATGGAAAACTTTAAAACAAATACTAAAAACATTAGAAAAAAAGCAAAATTTAACTTTTATCCTGTTTTTTGATCTTGCATACATAGATTACTCAGATTATGATTTTACATCTATTTTAAATATTTTTTATGATGATTTCAATATATTTGCTGGATTTTCAATTTCTAAATCATTTTCTTTATATGGATTTAGAACAGGTGCTATAATTTTTTTTGCTAAAGATAAAATTGATAAAGAATATGTTATTTCAAAGTTAAATTATTCTTCAAGAGCTTCAACTGGTTCTATTAATACATTTGGTTATAAACTAATAGAATCTTTTTCAGATAATAGTTTAATTAAAATACTTAGAAATGAACAAAATTATATTAAACATATCATTTCTAAAAGGTCAAAATTGTTTATTGATTTTTTAAATAAATTTCAAATTCCCTATTATAGATATGATAGTGGATTTTTTATTACTTTTAAACCAAAAATTTATGATAATTTCCAGAATAAATATAAAGAAATTGACAATTTTGAGAATCTTTACTTTAAATTTTTATTAAGTTTTGAAAGAAAACTTGAAAAATTAGGTATATTTTTTGTTCCAATTAACGAAGGAATTAGAGTCGCTATTTGTTCATTAACTTTAAAGAAAATTAATTTATTAATAAAAATATTTGAAAACAATAAAAATAAAATTTTAAAAAACAATGAAAATTAGATTTTAATAATAAAATTGAAATTTTGAATTATTAAAAAAATAAGAAATATTATATACTAATTAAAATTTCTCTCCTTAGTACAGTTATGTAATTATTAAATTTAATCTTTTATAATATTAAAGAAAAATATATTATTTTTATCTCTTTTGCCTTTGGCAACTGTAATCCAGTCGAGAAATTTTAATTAGGATATATATAAATTTAATTTATTTAATCAAATAAATCAATTTCAATTTTATTATTAACTGCACCTGCCACAATAGATTTTTCTCATTTTACCTTTTGCAATAACAACTTCTTCTGCTATTTTTACTTTATTTATTAAAATCAATTATTTTACATTTAATATATACGGATTTTCTTTATTAAAAGCAGCTTGAGCACCTATAACAACTATATATAAAGCATCTATTTTTGAAACTATATTTTGATCTATTTCTATTATTTCTTTTTGATCACCTAAATTAGTAGACTGCATAACTGATAGATCATCACCTATATAATAATACACTTTTAAATCATAATCAGTATAATCAGGTGGTATTAAAGTTATAGTTAATTTTTTTTGATGGATATTATCAATTTTATAATAATCAAGGTCATATTCACACCATATATATGAATTTATTGAACATGGATAAGAAATAGAGTAAGCTTTTTCTTTTGATCCATTGGGTTCATAATTATCTTTGTTTATAACACCATCAATTGAAAAATTTTTTAAAAAATCATAGTAAAATGGAAATAGATAAATAAAATAGACATCATTTTTGTTATAATCATCAAAATATTTATCATAAACTGGATATTCAGGAAAATAAATAGATAATCCTGATAAATTATCAGGATAATTATAAAGTAATATTTTTGAAAATTCTTCTGAAAGTGTGCTATCATTATCAAGAAATACAGAAAAATCAACAGAAGTTTCAGCTATCTCAGAAAGCTGATTTCTTTTTTGTCTGATGGAATCAACAGGAATTTTTGAAATACGATTTTCAAATATTTTACAAAAATCTATAAAACTATAATTTTTATCAACTGAAATTGCTGAAATTGAAATATTTTGTTCTGATGATAAATAATAATCAACATAATGTTTACAAATATTTTTTACTTTATCTCCTATATTTTCATCTTTTAATATTTCAGGTACAACTTTATCATAAGGCATCCCATCAACAGGTATTGGTAATTGTGAAAAAATTATATAATCTGTAAAATCAAGAAAAGATGAAGCAACTTCAATATTTGCCATAACACATGCATCCAATATTATTGCATCAAAATGTATTGGACAAAATCTTTGCATAGCTTTTCTTAAATCGCCCATCCTGATAACTGTTTCACTTTCATCATCACTGCATATCTCTTTATTTCTCCAACCTCCACCATGATCCCATATATCAAGAAAATAATGTTTTGCAGAATAATTATTATATACAAATCTGCAAAATTTTGCTAAAGTTTCTGGATTTCCCATATCAAGGTCTTCATCTATATACGATGTTGTTAATCCCAATTCTTTACAATTAATCTCTTTAATTATTGAACCTTCTTCACTATAACTTATTTCATAAAGTCTAGTATCATCAAAATCTTCGTATGTTGGTATATCATTGAACATTCTATCAATTAACACTAAAACAACATTTTTACCTGATACATCAACTTCAGCATTTTTTATCTCTTCAAAATCTTTAATTGCAAAGTCATCAAGATTATTAGCCCCATCAAGATAAACAAGAAAAACATTATCATAATCTTTTATGCCTTTAAATATTATTGTACAACCATTCAAAAGTAAATAAAATGTTAATAATAAAAATATTATTAAAAATATTTTAACCTTTTTCATAACATAAAATAATATTAATGAAATTTAACTTTAATAAAATTTATTTAATAAACTATTTTTATACTATTTTTTTTATTAAATAATTTATATTATCTTATTTATCAAATAATATTCTGCTATTTCTTTTATATCATTTATTTCTAAAGAACTTTTTCTCTTTTTTATTCTTTTAACTTTATTATAAACAACCAACACCATTACCATCAAAAAAATAAATATTGATAAAATTTTTATTACTGGAAATATTTTTGCACTTTTTTTCCAGGTTATTTCAAAACAATTAAAATATCCTCCCCATGTTATTACATATAGCTTATTTCCAGCTGACCAGATTGACCTTAAACAATATGGATTATTACTTATTAACATATTTTCTATCCTTCCAACTTTTTCCCCTGTTTCTATGTCATATATTATTACAACCATATCAGAACTTGCACTTTGTGCATACCACTTCCCATCAATTACACATCCTGCCCCATCATTGTTATTACCTTCATAATTCGGATCTGTGTAAATATAATTGTTATTTTTCCATAACATCTGCCCTGTATCTATTGAAAAACAAGCTACAAAATTATTATCACTTGCTACAAAAAATTTATCATTATAATATGGTAAATCTGTCCATATTGCAACAACATCTTTTTCTACTTCCCATTTAATTGAATAGTTATCATTCTCATCAAAACAGATAAAGTATTCTTTATCATACACATTATTATAATTATAAGTATAATCACTTATAATTAAATTATCTTTTTTTAATATTGTACTACGGTCTGATTCAAAATCACCTTTTTCTATCTCTTTTATTACACATTCATCATTTGTCTTTGCTGGATTTGCAACTGCTTCTGCATCAAGAACCCATAAAACTATCCTTCGCCCATTTATCTTTGCTTTCAAATACATCTTTCCATCATATATATATTTTGAACCATATATCGTAACTTTCGTATTTTCAAATACCCTTTCATATACAAGTTCTGGAGAATTTGAATACCTTTTAAAAACATATATATGAAAATTATCAATCTCATTTCCATTGTTATCCCAGCTTATGGCACTATATGTAATATATACATAATTTCCATAATAATCTGGACTTAAAGTATCAATTCTATACTCATCAGAAATAAGAGGATGGGGTTGTCTCAAAACTTGGGGACAACCTCTTTTTTTTTATAATTTATTTGCTATAATTGAATTATGAAAAAGAGAAGAACAAAAGTACATAATAAGGTAGTATTTAAAAGATATATACAGGATGAACCACTATTATTTCCAGAAAGATTAGAAGAATATATACCAGAAAATGATATAGTAAGAATAGTAAATGATTTAATAGAAAATATGGATTTAAATTTTCTTTACAGAAGCTATAAAGGAGGTGGTAGAAGTAGTTATCATCCGAAGATGCTTTTAAAGGTAATAGTTTATGCTTATACCCAGAAAATATATTCATCAAGGAAGATAGCCAAGGCATTAAGAGAGAATATATATTTCATGTGGTTAAGTGGGAAGAATTATCCAGATTTCAGGACAATAAACAAATTCAGGAAAGAGAAGTTAGGAAGACATTTGGAAGAAATATTCAGTATATTATTATCCTATTTATATGAAACAGGTTATGTAGATTTAAACAATTATTTTTTAGATGGGACAAAAATAGAAGCTAATGCGAATAAATATAGTTTTGTATGGTCAAAGAGCATAAAAAATTACAAAAAGAAGCTTAAAGAGAATGTAAAGAAATTATTAAAAGAGATAGATTATTTAAATGAAGAAGAAGATAGATATTATGAAGAAAAAGAGTCTGAAGAATCTAAAGGTAAAAAGGAAGTATTAGATTCAAAGAAACTAAAAAAGATAGCAAAAGAATTAGAAGAGGTATTGAAAGAAGGAGGAGAAGATAAAAAAGATAAAAAGAGCAAACAATTAAAAAAAAGTATTAAGAAGTTAAAACAGGATTACATACCAAGATTAGAAAGATATGAAGAGCAGGAAAAGAAATTTAAAGGACGTAATAGTTATTCTAAGACAGATGAAGAAGCTACATTTATGAGGATGAAAGAAGATGCAATGTTAAATGGTCAATTAAAAGCAGGCTATAATGTACAGATAGGCACACAAAATCAATTTATATTGTGGTATAGTATCCATCAAGATAGATCAGATACAAACACCTTAATCCCTCATTTAGAAAGTTTAATATCAAAGACAGGGAGAAAACCAACAAATTTAATAACTGATGCAGGATATGGTTCTACTTATAATTATTTATATTTAAAAAGGAGAGGAATAAATAATTATGTTAAATATTCAGGATATTTTAAAGAAAGTAAAAGAAGTTTTAAAAAGGATAAATTAAACAGACAGAATTGGAAATATGATGAGTCAAAAGATTGTTTTATATGTGCAAATGGGAAAGAATTAAAATATGTTTATACTGCAAGATCTACAAAAAGGAAGAAATTAGAATTATACAAAGTATATTCAACAAATGGATGTAAAGGTTGTATTTATCAGGATAGGTGTAGTAAAGGAAAACCTTACAAGAATATATGGGTAAATCCAGTATTTTTAAAATTAAAATCAGAAGTTAAATCGAATTTATCAACATTAATGGGACAGGAGTTATCATTTAGAAGGAAGATAGAAGTTGAGACCGTATTTGGAGATATTAAACACAATATGGGATTCAGGAGATTTATGTTAAGAGGAATAAATAATGTAAAAATAGAATGGGGATTAATAAGTATAGCACATAATATTAGAAAGTTGTTTAAACTAAATAAAGGAAAAATTTTACCTTATTTTTTATATTTATTAAATAATTCATTTGAAAATTCTTTTATTTTTTCCTTTAATTTATAAATTTTTATATTTTTATTTTTTTTAAAAAAAAGGACTGCCTTAAGATCTAAGACAGCCCCGTATCAGCATCAATTATTATTAGCTTTTGATGATAGTCATCAAGAGTATTATCAGAAGTTACAATATATAACTTATTATCAATTTTTTTTATTGAATAAACAGTTTTAACATAAGGATCCCCTGATTCTTCTGTTAAATTAACAGGTTTCCCCCATACATCATTTCCATTTAAATCATATTTTTTTATCTGACATGTATCATCTATCATTGAAATATAAAAATATTTACCATCAAATTCATGAGGCCCTTGTGCAGTATGGGTATATGAATAAACTTTTTGCCATAAAATTTTATGATCAACTTTCTCTTTAAATTTACCTGTATTATTATTAAATATATCATTTAAAAATTCACAGGAAGTTAGAAGAAAAAATAGGGATATTATTAAAAATATTTTAACCTTTTTCATAACATAAAATAATATTAATGAAATTTAATTTTAATAAAATTTATTTAATAAACTATTTTTATAATTTATTTTATTAAATAATTTATATTATCTTATTTATCAAATAATATTCTGCTATTTCTTTTATATCATTTATTTCTAAAGAACTTTTTCTCTTTTTTATTCTTTTAACTTTATTATAAACAACCAACACCATTACCATCAAAAAAATAAATATTGATAAAATTTTTATTACTGGAAATATTTTTGCACTTTTTTTCCAGGTTATTTCAAAACAATTAAAATATCCTCCCCATGTTATTACATATAGCTTATTTCCAGCTGACCAGATTGACCTTAAACAATCTGGATTATTACTTATTAACATATTTTCTATCCTTCCAACCTTTTCCCCTGTTTCTATGTCATATATTATTACAACCATATCTGAACTTGCACTTTGTGCATACCACTTCCCATCAATTACACATCCTGCTCCATTATTGTTATTACCCTCATAATTAGGATCTGTCCAGATATAATTGTTATTTTTCCATAACATCTTCCCTGTATCTATGGAAAAACATGCAACTTCATCTATATATGATATATCAAAAAATTTATTATTATAATATGGTATATCTGTCCACCATGCATCAATTTTTCTTTCAACATCCCATTTAGTTGAATAATTATCAGACTCATTAAAACAGATAAAATGAGCTTTTACATCCCCATTTTCATATTTTTCATGATAAGTACTTATAACCAAATTATCTTTTTTTAATATATTACAACGGTCTGTTTCATAATTTCCTTTTTCTATCTCTTTTATTACACATTCATTATTTGTCTTTGAAGAATTTGCAATAGCTTCTGCATCAAGAACCCATAAAACTATTCTTTTCCCATTTATCTTTGCTTTCAAATACATCTTTCCATCATATATATATTTTGAACCAGATATCGTAACTTTCGTATTTTTAAATACCCTTTCATATACAAGTTCTGGTGAATTTGAAAACCTTTTAAAAACATAGATATGAAAATTATCAATCTCATTTCCATTGTTATCATAATTTATGCTACTGTATGTAATATATACATAATTTCCATAATAATCGGGACTTAAAGTATCAATTCTATACTCATCAGGAATAAGGGGATAGGAGCCATAATAAGATCCTGTATCAGCATCAATTATTAATAGTTTTTGATGAACTCTATCCAGGGTGTCATCTCCAGTAACAATATATAACTTATTATCAATTTTTTTTATTGAACGGACACATCGAACATATGAATCCCCTGATTCTTCTGTTAAATCAACAGGTTTTCCCCATACATCATTTCCATTTAAATCATATTTTTTAATCTGACATGTATCATCTATCATTGAAATATAAAAATATTTACCATCAAATTCATGAGGCCCTTGTGCAGTATGTGTATATGAATAAACTTTTTGCCATAATATTTTATGATCAACTTTCTCTTTAAATTTCCCTGTATTATTATTAAATATATTATTTAAAAATTCACAGGAAGTTAAAAGAAAAAATAGTAAAATTATTAAAAATAAATTAATCTTTTTCATAGATTTTTAATCCTTTATTAATTTTATTAAAATTATTGACCAAAACAAAAAGTTTTTGCGTTAAAAAATGCATTTTCAATATTAGTTTTAGCTTTATGTCTTAATCTTTTAATTAATATATCTACACCACTATCTGGAACTATATGGTTAAGTTCAGACACTTCAATGTGCAAATCCATATTTTTATATTTTGGCCTTTTATAAGGTAACCCCTGTGCATCCCCTGTCATTAAAAGGTCATGGTTAAAATTATTTGAATTTCCTGTTACATAATAATTACATACTTTATTAAAAACTAACCAGTTATAGAGTGCAACTAAATTTGTTGTTGCTTTATATAAATAGTAAAAACCTTTCCCTCTTGTCCAGAAGAAATGTAAAAAGAAAACACCAATACCAGTATATAAAGCAGCCATACCTGTATGAAGCCATGCAATCGATCTAATAATATCATTTGCAGTTTTAACATTTCTTATATTTCCATCTGTTCCAATTATTGCAACCCTTTTAAAATTATATTCATAATTTTTTACATTACTATAACTATTAAGGTCATTTAAAAATGCTGAACCTGGACGAAATTCTTTTGTTACTTCTACAACATTTGCTCCAGCATTTGAACTATATTCAAGTGCACCATTTAATATCTGATAAAACCAGTTATTATTTAAATTTAACAATTTACCTATAACCTTTAATCCTGTTTGTGTTGTTACTCCTATAAGCTTATCATTATCCATTATATTCTTATTTTCAATTAATTCTTTTGCCTGTTTAACAATATCTTTATCTAAAAATGATGATAATTTATTTTCTCCAAATTCTTTCAAATTATCATTATATTTCAACCATTCATTTTCATCTTCATAAGACAAAATATTGGTAGATAATCCTAAAATTAAACCCAATTTATTTGCTCCACCAAGTGCAAATATTGAATAACTTACATTTCTATAAGCTTTATTTGTAAAACCTATAACATTACCTCTTTTAGCAAGATTGCTTCCATAATTTGGAGCATCAAGAGTAACAACTCCTTTTAATAGTGGTTTTAAATTATTTTTATTTTTTGCAATATATTGTGACATACTTCTAACTCTTAATCCACCCTGAGAAAATCCAAAAAGAATAAAAGGATTATTTGTATTATAATTATTAGCTAATTGTTTTGCC
Source organism: Exilispira thermophila (assembly GCF_055389015.1). Lineage (NCBI taxonomy): Bacteria > Pseudomonadati > Spirochaetota > Spirochaetia > Spirochaetales > Exilispira > Exilispira thermophila. Next base: position 1,143,001 of record NZ_AP042476.1, read on the forward strand.
ATTTTTTTTGACTTTTCCCTTATCATATATGAATTTACAGGAATATCATTATCAGAAATAAAATAATTTTCATCTACATGATAGGAAGTAATATTTTTTGAATCTATACCACATTCTTTAAAAAAGTTTTTAATAGTATTTTTTCCATTTACAACTATAACATTATTATTATCAGCAATAACTGTTGATGTAAGTAAAACTAAAATTATTATAAATATAAATATATTTTTAAATATATTTTTTAGCATACCCTTCTCCTATTATTTTTATTTCAATTTTATATTTTTTCAATTTTTATATTTTTTATTTTTTCAAACTTAATATTTTATCTTTTTTACTAATCATAAATAAAATTAAAAAGATGACCATTCAAACTCCATTGCAGTTAAACTTCCATCCATACAATTACTTTCAAGACTGCTTTCACCATTTTCTATCTTTGATAGTAATATATGACCATTAGAATTGATATAACTATATTTTGTTGCACTTACTATCCCCATTTTTCCATCAATTGTTTTCATCATAACTATGCGGTTTAATTCTTTATTAAAAACAATACTAATTTCTGAATTATAATCTTTTTTATAGAATGTAATCTCTTTATCTGTTTCTGTATAATTATTATCAAAATTATTTTTTAAAATATCCATAATAGATATAGAAGATGGATTCACTATATCTTCCATATTATCTAAAGAAGGAAAACAATTTTCCACTATTAATTTTGTATTGTTAATCGCTTTTTCATCCATTACTTCATATAAATTTCCATCTTTTATCATATATTTGAAGGTTCCTTCATCATTTGTAATTGTTGTATACAAAACATTATTATTTGCCTCTATTTCCATTTCTGAATCTTTTTCTTCATTTAATCCTTTTGAAACAATATTTGTATGTGTTTTTACTTTAACTTTAAAATCTTTAAAAGAAAGCTCTGCACCATCTTTATTAACTATTAAATCTTCACTATATTCTGCTTTTTTTCCGTCTTTCAAATTTTGAGCTGTTACAATTATTGTGTATTTACCTGCAATTTCTGGTATTTTCCATTTAATTTGTGGCTTTGTGCTTTCAATAACTTCACCTGCACAATTGAAAGTGTATAAAACATCATTTACTCTGTTTGCTTTTGCAAATAAAGTTACCTCCTGTCCTGGCATAATTTTTGACTTATTTTTAGTTTCAACACCAAATGAAACTATTTTTAATTCCTTGTTACTTTCTATTTTATCCATGACAGAACAGGAAAAAGTTAAAAAAGAAAAAATTAAAATTAAAACAAAAAATACTTTTAATTTCATGTAAACCCCCTGATTAAGTTATTGATAAATTTTTTATAATTTTTAGATTTAAAACTTTTATATGAAATAAAAAAATTATAGAAAAATTGAAGATACAAAAAAGAATAAGTAAATATGTACAAAAATAAAAAGGGAAAAATAGAAAGATAAATAAAGGGATTAATATATATATATATATACATGAGAATAGATGTATATATGATTAAATACTAATGTATTTTTTAAATGAATATTCATATTATCATTAAAATATTATTTTTTAATTTTTGTCAAGAAAAATTTGAAATATTTTTTAATATTTTTTTAAATTATATGTAATTTTTTGGTTTTAAATTATTTTTATAAATATTATTTTTCAAAAATCTTAAAAAATTTTCATAAAAAATATGATAGATAAGTTTCAAAATTAAAAAATAATATAAAATAAAACTACTATTCTTGAAATTTTATAATAAAAATTTTAATTTCTAATTAATAAAAAAAGTAAATACAAAAACAGATACAATTAAAAAATTAAGGTTCTCTTTCATAATGTATGGGTAATTATTCTAAGCCACTTGTAATTTGTTATATTTTTAACATAACCTAATCATTATCTTTAAAACTTTATCTTTTTTTAATTATGCTTTTATTATTGTTTTCATTAATTTTTTTAGGTTCTCTTTCAAAATGTATGGATATTTATTCTAAATCTAATAAAATTTGTAATATTTTTAATTTAAGATAATCATTATCTTTTTAACCATATCCTCTCTTTTTATCTTCTTTGCAAAACTTTTAAATATTTATATACACTTAATAATACTATACTCCACCATTTTAATATTATCTTTAAAGTTTCTTTGTTTGATAACTTTTTGCCTTTTATCCACTCATTTTGAAATTGAACCTTTTTTTATTATATTATTTAAACCTTGTTACTTTATTATTAGATATTGGGTATATCTTTTTTACAAATATTTTTAAATTTTTATAAACATTTAATAAAAACATATTCAATCGGTTTAATAGTATTTTTAATTTTTTTTTAATGTATATATTTTGTTAAAAAAAACTTAAATTTTTTTTTATCCATACATTTTGAAATTGAACCAAAATTTAAAAATATAATAAATAAAAATTTAACAAATAACTTATTAGTAACGATAACTACCACAAGATTTTTTTCTTTATTCTTTAACTATAGAAAAACAAATGTAGCAAGTAGGAATAATTATTTATCCTTGAAAGAATAAATTAATTTATAACTGGAATAATCTAAGTACTCATCACCAAAATATGGGGAAAAATTTTGCAATGCTTTATTATAAACAATATAATAAAGTTCAGTTCCAACAGGAATAAATACCATATTTTTAAATATACTATCAGATAAATTTTTTAAATATATATTCGGGTTATATAAAAAATCAATTTTATATATATTTTTTGCATTATTATATATTTCTAATTCTTCTGGAATTTTATCTTTACCTAAATTAAAAATATGATTTTTAGAAAAAGGATCCAAAAAATTTAAAAGTTTGTTATTTTTTAAATTTCCCTGAAAATTTAATAATAAAAAATTCCAGCTGTTATCAGCATAAATTTTTGCTACCATAGTTGTTAAATCAATTGGAACATAATTAAATTGTATTCCTTCCTTTTTAAGTTTATTTATGAGCTTTTTTGAAACATCAATCATATATTTATCTTTGTTGTAAACATATAAAGTATAAATATCTTTTAGTTTTGATTTTATCTCATCAATTTTCTGTTTATTTATTTCCTTAAGCCTTTTATTGATAAGGTTTTTGTTATATCCTATTTTGCTTATATTCAAGTCAAAGGGAAGAATGTAATTAGAATTATTTTTATAAATATTTTCAACATGTAATAACTTATAAAAAGCAAATCTAAAGCTTTTTTGCCTAAATAAGGAACTTAATTTATTATTAGATGAATTTAAATTTAATAAAAGAATACTATATCTAAATTTATTATATATTTTTTTTACATTGTAATTTATAATATACTTTTTCAAATTTTTATAATCTTTTTCAGTTAATAAAATAGCACCTATGTTATCTTTTAAAAATGATTGAAATTCAATATTCAAATCATCAGATTTTATAAAAATAATTTTTTCAAAATATGGGAGTCTATTACCTTTCTTATCAAAGAAATTATAATAGATATTTTTTATTAAAATAAGTTTGTTATCTTTTACTGATTGCAATACCCAGGGCCCTGTAAATTCTTCAGGAAAAAAAGTTTCTTCGCTTTTATTCTGAATTGTGCCAAATTTATAAAAATAATCAGCATTTTTTTTAATTTTCTTAACTATACTAATTGGTAAAATCGGTAATTGAAGAATATCAAAAAAATATGTAATATCTTTCTTATCACTTTTTTCTAAATTATCATTAGCTATTTTTGTAATTTTAAAACTATACTCATCAATTTTTTCAAATTTATAATTTTTTAAATATTCTAATTTAACATCTTGAAGTTCTCCTGAAATATTTTTTAACAATAAAAAAGTTGATAATATATAATCAGCATCAATAATATTGCCAGTTGAACTTTTCATCCCTTTTTTTATTTTAATTATTAAACTATTATCATCTATTTTATCAATATCTTCAGCAATCCAATAATAAAATTTAGATTTATCAGAATTAAAATATATCAATGAATCATAAAGCAATGAAGAGATATATTTTTCTGTTGGATTAAAACAATTGTATGGATTAAAAGAGTTTATCTCCTCATAATATGGAAGAGTCAAATTACCTGCATATTTTCCAATTTTGACATCAGGACTTTGTAAAATCACATTATCATGTTTATTGCATGAATATGAAATTGATAAAAATACAAAAATTACAAAAAGAATTGTAAACTTAAAAAAAAACAAAAGGTTTAAAGATTTAATTTTTTTTATATTCATTAATTTTCCTGTAATAAGTTTTTAAATCATTTCTTTTAACAATTATTATCATTATTATAAATAAATCATTATTAAATTTATATTTTCTAATATGGTAATCGGTTTTTATTTTTCAACCAGTTAAATTTTTTTACAATATTTACCTTGATATAAATCATTCTGCATTAATTGTTTATTTAATAAATTTAAAAGAGTTGACTTTTTGTTTTTAAATATTGGTGCTATTGTATCAGGCTCTGGATCTGAAAACAATCTAAAAATAACAATATCATCTCTTAAATAAGAAATTAAATCGCATAGATGACTAACATATTCATATTCATTAAACAGCTTTACACCACCTTTTTCATAAAGTTTTAAAATTTCTGTATTTTTCATTATATAGAGATAATGAAATTTTATTCCATCAATAGGTAATTTTGAAATTTTAATAACACTTTCAATCATTTGTTTTTTAGTTTCAAAAGGTAACCCTTCAATTAAATGTGTACCAACATAAAATCCATTGTCTTTTAAAAAATACACAGATTCTACAAATTTTTCATATGTATGCCCTCTTTTAATTATTTTTAATGTTTTATTAAATGTTGATTGCAATCCCAACTCAACCCAAATTTCATATTTATTTTTAAATTTATTTAGAACCTGTATAACATCATTATTTATTAAATCTGGTCTTGTTCCAACTATAAACCCTTTAAAATCAAACAAAGATAGTGAATAAGAATAAATTTCATATAAAATTTCAGGTTTATCAAAAGTATTAGAAAAAGCCTGGAAATATAAAAAAAGGGTGTCAATACCCTTTTGGGAATAGTAATCAACACCCTTTTGTATTTGTTTTTTTAGATATTCTTTTCTTTTAGATATGTCATTAAAAAATAGTACTCTTAAGTTCCTTTGATAAGGAGCCAATGAACCCCATGAAGAACAATAAGTACATCGACCAGGGCAACTAAACCCAGCATCTATAGAAACTTTATAAATTTTTTTATTATATTTTTTCTTAAAATAATCTGATAAAGTATAATATCTTTTATCCATTTGTATTATCGTCTTTTACCTGAACACCAAAAATATTGTTTGTTAGTTCACCAGCATTTGTTTCATAATCAAATTTTGTTAATAGTGTTTTTAAAACATTCGATTGTTCTGAAAGGCCATGAATTGCTTTTATCATGTCCATAATTAATGCATTATTCTCATTTATAAAACCATTAATTCCTTCTATCTCCTCATGAATTGAATCTGTAATATTAGATTGGTTAGAAATGTTATTACTTATTTCTTCTATTTTTAAAGATATTTCACTAATGCTATTAATCATTTTACCCATAGCTTCACTTGCTTTTTGTGAAAATTCGCTACCTTTTTTTACTGACTTCACAATGTTCTCAACAGTAGCTGAAATATTTTTAATTGCTGCAGCTGATTTTTCAGATAAATCTCGTATCTCTGATGCAACAATTGAAAATCCCGCTCCTTCAGCTCCAGCTCTTGATGCTTCAATTGTAGCATTTAATGCAAGCAAATTTGTTTCATCAGCAACATCTGAAATAAATTCTGCTATCTGGACAATTGACTCGGAACTTCTCGCTATATCATCCATAGAATCAATCAATTTTTTAATAATTGACATAGAAATATCAATTTCATCTCTATTTTTTTTAGAAAGATTTAAAGCTTCTTCTGAAAAGTTTTTTATATAAATTGCATTTTCTTTTAATTTTTTCATATTTTCTGTAATATTACCAATATTTTCTTTTTCCTGTTTTAATCTATTTGACATATGGTCAGAAAACATCGATAATGTACCTGCATTACCACTAATATCCATTGCTGATAATTCAATCTGATTAATCATAGTTGCTAGATTTTCTTTTAAAATGGTTAATGATTTGGTTAATTTAATTATATCAGCACCTTCGTAATTTAATTCTTCTTTTTTTAACTTTCCCTCAGAAATTAACTTTAAATCATTTTTAACATTTAAGATTATTTCTTTAAAATTATTGTATATTATTAAAAAGATAAATAACCCTAGACCTAAAGAAAAAAATAAAATTGTTATACTGAAATATAATACATTAAATTGAAGTTTTAAAAAAAACTTACTAAATACAATGAAAAGGGCATCTATTACTAGAATACCAGCAAATATGTATATTAAATTTTTAAGATTTAAATCCTTCATTACAAAACCCTTTTCTTATTGTATCGAAAAAATATATAGTTTTTTTTACTTTTCTTTTAATCAAGTCCTAATGTTTTTAAATAATCTTTATTTCTTTTAATTATTGATTCATCTCTATATGATTGAACTAAATCTTTTACAAGCATTTCATAAAGTTGTGAATTTAAATATTGAGAAATTAAAGCTCTTGCTTGCTGTGGTGTATATTTTGAAAATTTATCTTTATTCTGTTGATAATATGCTTCAACAGCTTCTGGAGTAACAGGTTGAATTTTGTTTTTTAATTTTGAAGAAACATAAAATTCAATAATCATTCTATTAACAAGATATTCAATTTCTTTAGCATTTTTTTTCTCAAAATCAGTTTTTTTAATATCACTGTATAATAAGTAATTATTGATATATTGGTCTGTAAATTGTGTTAATAAAATACCCTTAGACTGCTCAGTTTTTACCTGATTACCCAGAGTTTTTAAATATTCATCAAACAATGATTGAAATGAATCATAATCTACAACCTTATCCCCAATCTTTAAAACCCAGTTAACTTTATTACCTTTTTCAAAATAATCAGAATTTCGTTTAATAATTATAGATTCCTTTTTTTCCTGTAAAATTGATTGAACTTTCTCATTGTATTTTTGAGTTTTTAAAACCTGTTTTATTTTTTCTATTGCTTGTTCTACCTCAACATTACCAAACAATTCAGGATGTGAATTATAATAATCTTCTATCTCTTTTTCAGTTGGACCTGGAATTTTATCAAATACCTCTTTTTTCAAATATAGTTGTACAATAATCTTTATTCTCTGATCATAAATTATTTTTTGATATTTAGATAAAAAATTTTCATCTTTAATTTTTTGCATTATAAGTTTTTCATTAATAAAATTTTCAAGATATGCTTTTTGTAACCTTTTATTACTTTTGTAATCTTTCCAGAGATTCTCTGGAGTAGTAGATTCAACATAAAGATAAAACTCTTTTATATATTGATCATAATAATATTTTTGTCCATTAATCTGAACTATCCAATTGTTAGAGGAAGAAAAACTATTAATAGAAAAGATTAAAATAAAGAAAATAAATAATAATAAAATTTTAGAAATGGATTTTAACATATTTTGTGCTCCTGATAATCTTATGTTCATTGAATATGTATAGAACGAAATAATAAAAAGTCAAAATTAAAATATTTAAATATTGTTAATAGATGTTAATCTTCTGAAAATATATATGCTGAAAACTTTAAAAGTTTAGAATCAGGATCTTTATAAGCATCTTTATTTAAACCTGCTTTCATAGACACCTGTTCTAAAAATGTTTTTCTATCCATATTATATTCAGTTGCAACCTGTGGTAAAAGTAATCCTGAATAGAAACTTTTTTTAATCATTAAACCATGCTTTCCAATTTCAATTTCATCAAATGATTTAACTTCTTCCATTGGTGATAATATTGAAATTTCAATTTTAATAAGTTCAAATTCACTTTTCCTTAAAGGGGTGAATCGTGGATCATTAAATGCTGCTTCAATAGCCATTGTCTTTATAGCATTAATTAAAGGTTCAACACCAACTACATAACCTATACAGCCTCTTAAATTTCCATTTTCAGTTAATGTGACAAAAACACCATATTTCTCATTATCTAATTTCCCCTTATAATCATCAAATTTATTGTTATGGTATTTAATATTTAGTTTGTCTGCAATAGCTTTTCTTGCAGAATAAAGATAATACTGTTTATCATTATTACTTAATTTTATATCCATTGATATCTCCTCCTATATTTCATATTTCTATTTTATTAAATAATTTTAACAAGCCTGGGTTATATAAAATTATAATACAAATATTTTATTTTTAAATAGGATTAATAATTATAATTCTTGACATATAATTAATTTAAAAATTTTTATTAATAATATTGATAAAATTTGAAAAATAAAAAAAATATTATAATTATAAATTGAAATTATTGAAATTACTAATAAAAATATTGAAATATAAAAATTAATATTAATAATATTGTTTAAATAAAAAAATACAATAATTTAAATCATTAATAGCCAATTAAAATTATTATCATTTTAAATATAAATAACAAAATTAAATAAACAGTTCAATACATTATAAAACAAGATCTACAAGATATTCAAAACCATTTTCTGTTATAGCAATGGTTCTTTCAAAATGTGCAGTTGGGAGATTGTTTGATGAAACTACAGTCCAACCATCACTTTTTGTATATACTCTTGCAGAATTCATTAGTACCATAGGTTCAATTGCAAAAGTCATTCCCTTTTTAATTCTTGGTCCAGTATTTGGTTTACCATAATTAGGAATAGCAGGATCTTCATGAAGATTTCTTCCTATTCCATGCCCAACATACTCTTTTACTACATAGAATCCATTTTTTTCTACATAATTTCCAATTGCTGATGAAATATCAAATAGTCTATTTCCAGGTTTAGCATATTTTACACCTTCAAGAAATGAATTTCTTGTAACCTCTACAAGTTTTCTCTTATCATCAGTAACTTCACCAACAAAAAATGTTTCTGCTGCATCAGAATGAAAATTTTTATATAAAACTCCACAATCTATTGATATGATATCACCTTTTTTTAACCTCTCTTTTTTAGAAGGGATGCCATGTATTAATACTTCATTGATAGATGTACACAAAGTAGCTGGAAAACCTCCATAACCTTTAAAAGAAGGGACCCCTCCTTTAGATCTAATAAAATCCTCAGCAATTTTATCAAGTTCCCATGTAGAAATACCAGGTCTTATACTTTTTTTCATTAATCTTAAAGTTTCAGTTAAAATTATACCTGATTCTCTCATTAATTTTATTTCTTGATCACTTTTAATTATAATCATATAACCTTCTTAATATTATGCAATATATTAATCTATAATAGATATAAAACTTAACTCTCTATTAATTAAATAATAAAAAAGAGTTAAATTATCCAATATATCTAGCTATATTTAACAAAATAATTATTTGTCTTTAACTTCAGGCTCCTTTTTAAATCCTAAAGGATTAACAGGTTTATGAGTTTTAAAATCAGGTACTTTAGGCCCTTTATTATAAGCTTCTGAAATAATCTTATCAACTTCTGAAGCTTTTCCTGAATGAATTCTTACTTCACCTTTAATCATAACTCCATTTTCAATATAAACTTTAGGGGCTGTAATATTACCTAATACTTTACCAGTAGCAAGTAATTTAACTTCTTCTTCAGCATCTATATTACCTATAACAACTCCAGCGACTGTAACATTTTTAGCATAAATATCAGTTTTAACCCTTCCAGTTTCACCAACAATTAATTCTTCATCAGTCTTAACTTCACCTTCAAATTTACCATCAATTTTTAAAGATCCAGCAATATAAAACTTACCAACAAATACAGAATTTTCACCTATTAAAGAATTTAAAGTAGCTTCTGCTTTATTCGCCATACTTTTCTCCTTGATTTAATTTTTCAATATTTATTTCACTATATAGATTAGATGGGTCAATAGTTTTTGCTTCGTTAAAATAAAATAACGAATTATTTTTATCATCAAGATATCCATAACTATTACCCAAATATATAGCAATATTAGCTTTTAGCTTTTTACTTTTTATAGTTTCTAAACTATTTTTAAAATAATATATAGCTTGTTTATAATTTTTTTTATTATAATATCCATATCCAATATAAAAATAAATTAATGATTTATTTTTTTCAGTCAACAAAATTCTTTTTCCAATAATTATTAAATTATCCCAATCTTTCATGTAAAAACTATTTTTAAAATACAATTTTAAATATTCTAAATCATCCTTATTATTTATTTTCATTAAATATTTATTTGCTTTTTCATAAAATTTAAGATCTATAAAATTTTTAGCAATTGTTTTATATATAATATCTTTCTCTTTTATATCTGCTATTATCGTCAATAAATTAAATAAAACCTCGTTAGATTTTTCAAAATTTCCAATTTTTCTTAATAAATACCCCTGCAAATAATAATATTCAAAAGTATCATTTTTAGGGTCATAGTATTTTTTTATAAAATTTATTCCATCCTCATATTCTCCCTGTTTTATATATATATCTAGCAAAGTTTTTATAAATGATTTATCTACAAATAGAATTTTTTTATGTTCTAATATTATATTCTTTGCTTTATCTAACATATTTTCTTTTATCAAAAGAGCAATATATATCTTATAAATTTTAATTGTATTTATTTCATTAAAATTAAGATTAATTATCTTTTCAATGTAATTTATTGCTATTTTATTCATGTTGTCATTAATTAAAATATCAACATACATAAGGTAATTAATTAGATCATAATCATTTAATTGATCTTTTTTTATTTTTTCCTGAATCTGATTAGAAAGATATTTATCATAAATTAATTTAGCATTATTTAAATCACCAATATTATATGAAGAAACAAATAATAAAGAATAAAATTTATAAAAAAAGGAGGTATTTTTTATTATCTCATAAAACTTTCTAATTCCCTTAGTATCATTTGCATAAAAACTATTTAAAAGAGAATTAAAATAGTATGTATCATAATCTATACCTATATCTTTAATCTTATCCAGATAAATATTAGATTCTTTAAAATTTTCAAATTTGAACAATAATTTAGCTATCAATAAATTTAACTTAATACTTAAATCTAAATTCTGACTATCTGTAATTTTATACAATGTTTTTAATGCTAGCTCATTATTATTATTCAAAAAATATAAATAAGCTAAATTATAATAAACATTATTGTCTTTATCTGGAATTTTTTTCATACTATCAATAGCTTCTGTTATATTATTTTGAATATAATTTAAATAAGAATATAAAATATAGTTATTTTTTAGCTTTTGATTATATTTTTTTTGTTTTTGTAAAAATGAAGAGAGAAATTTTAATGAAGATTCTATGTCACCCTTTTTAAACATTAAATATGAAAATAAAAATGGATATTCTTCCTTTGTAAAATATTTTTTGTATCTTTTTAATAGAGCAATAGAATTATTATAATCATTTTTTAAATTTAATAAGTAGATCTTAAGTAGAACTAAATCTCTTATACCAGATTTTGTTTTTATTACTTTATTTTGCAAATAATTATCAATATTATAAGAAAGCTCTTCGTAATCTCCAGAATAATATAAAACTTTAAGTGATTGAAATACCTTCTTTTCATTTACATGAAAAATTTTTAATGAAAATTCACTAATAACAAATAATCTTATAAAGAAAAAAATAAAGGTAATTGCAATAAAAATAATAAAAATCAAAAGTATTATTTTTTTTAATTTAACATTGCTTTTATTTTCTTTATAATATTTTAATTTGTATTTTAATTTTCTTTTTCCCATAAACATTTTTAAATTATCATATTTTTTAATAATTAAAATAAAAAAAATAAATAAAAAAAATGAACAAAGAATTAACCATATATAATTTTTAATTAAAAAAAATTTACTAATCTACTTTAAAAACCAACAATAACATATTGAAAATCATAATTTAACATAAATACAGAAATAGAAAAAATAAAAAATAACATAATAAATATAAGAAAATAAATTGAAAAATATATAGAAACAAGTAAATTAACTTTATGCCAGCCTAGCTCAATGGTAGAGCAGCTTATTCGTAATAAGCATGTTAGCGGTTCGACTCCGCTGGCTGGCTTATTATATTATTTTTTTTATTTTTTTTGTTTTTTATTTTATTGTCTTTTTATTTTTTTTTTGTTTTAATCTTTTTTTTCAACAATTTTTTTCATCTCACTATTTTTATAAATTTCCTCTTCATTTTTGTTTTTATCAAAATTTTCAGAAATTTTAAATTTATTAATTAATTGTTCTAATTCATTATTCACATTAACAAGGTTTAAAGATAATTTATTCATCTCTTCTAAAGCAAACATTAAATTTTTAATTCCTAAACTTTGCTCTTCATTTGCAACTTTAATTTCTTGAGATACCTGCATTAAATTTTCATTGGCCTGTTCAATTATTCTTGATTGATTTACAAGGGACTCATTATTTTGTAAATTATCATTTACAACATCCATAATAGTTTTCATGGATTTTAGCATATCATTTATAGCTTCTGATTCTTCAGTCATACTCTCTGCAACTTCTGAAATCATTATTTCAGTTTGATTTATTTTTTCAAAAATTTGTTCAAAAATATCTGATGAAAGTTTTGATTTATCTGAAGTTTCATTAATTGTTTTTACAACCTCATCAAGTGATTTATTAATCTCTTTTGAGTTTGTTCCTGAATTTTCTGCAAGTTTTCTTATCTCATCTGCAACAACTGCAAAACCTTTACCAGCATCACCTGCATGAGCTGCTTCAATTGCAGCATTCATAGATAATAAATTTGTTTTATCTGCAATGTCTTCAATAATTGTTGTTGTATTTTTAATCTTTTCTGCATCTTTTTTTATACCTTCAACATGTTTAAATACATCTTCTAAAGATGTTTTCCCCTTATTAGATATTTCAAGTAAATTTTTTGTAATATTTTGAGTTTCTTTTGAATTATTAGTTACAGATTGAGCATTAGCATTCAATTCCTCTATAGCAGCAGAAAGCCTTGTAAGTTCATTATCTTCCTTTTCATAACCAGATTTTGCCTTTTGAATTCCCTCCAATATTATCTTTAATGCCTTGCTATTTTTAACTAAGTTATCTGAATAAATTTTTAAAGTGTTTTTTACAGACTCAAATGAGGAATCCATCTCTTTCATTGAAGCTGATGTTTCTTCAATTGTTGCACTTACATTTTCAACCTGTTCTTTTAAAATAAGAGATTGTTTTTTAATTTTAACAATTAAGGACTCTATAAAATCAAGAAATTTATTAAATTCAATAGTAAGTAAACCAATTTCATCTTTTGACTTAATATCAAGTCTTTTTGTTAGGTCACTCCCACCTGCAGCAATCTCTTTAATTTTAGTATATATAAATTGAATTGGCTTAAATAATTTGTTTGCAAGTAATATTGTAACTAATATCAATAAAGCAATTGCACCTACAAGAAAAATAATCATTTGAATCATCATTTTATTAAAATCTTTTAATAGCTCTTTTTTCTTAACATTTACTTCTTTTTTAACATCATCAATATATATTCCTGAACCAATCACCCACCCTAAAGGTTTATAAATTTTAACAAAAGATAATTTGGGTTGTGATTCTTCCTCTCCTAATTTTGGCCAATAATAATCTACAAATCCTTCCCCACTTGTAGATGCTACCTTATTAAACTCTTTAAATATATATTTCCCCTTTGCATCTTGAAGATTTTCAACAACAGTTTGATCAATTTTTTTACTTGGATGTAAAACAACAAAAGAATCGGTTACTCTATGTATCCAGACATAATTATTCCCATCTTCATACCTCATTTTTAAAACAGCATCTCGCATTGCTTTTTTTATTTTTTCTTCATCACCACCATATTGTTTATAATAACCATCCAGAAGATAATACACCATATTAACTACATCTTCTAACTTAGTTTTCCTATCATTTATCAATGTTGTTTCAATATAACTTAATGTTTTATTAGTAGCTGTTTTGTTGTTATAGTAAATTAAAGCAAAAATTACAATCCCAATAAATATGATCATCAACATATTGAAAATTAGCAATTTTGATTTTAGTTTCATAGTAGCCTCCCTTATAATTAAACTAAAACTATAAAAAAAAGATAAATCATTAAAAAAAAATTCTATTCTATTGCTAGTGTAAAATAAAAATGACTAAATTCAAATATTTTTGAAAAAAAAAAAATAATTATTTTATTTGAAAACTATTGAAAAATTTACAAAACCGGAATAATTACTATCATCTGAAACAATTTCAAAAGTCCATTTTGAAATAGCATCATAAACTATAGAATCAAGTTCTGATATACCAGAAGATTTAACAATCTCTTCATATGAAACCACACCAAATTTATTTACTTCAATATAAACTTTTATATTATATTCCCCCATTAAATTCTTTAATGAATCTGGAATTTCAGGAATAACTTTATTAATAATTCTTCTTTTTTTATTATTATTCCACTCAATATCTGAAACTTTTGTTTTTGTTTTTACATCAGTTAATTCGCCTAAAACATTACCTATCTCACTATCGTTGCCTGTATCATTTGAATTATTCTTAACTTCATTTTTAATGTTCTCAGAACTTTTATTATTTTCTTTTAGAGATTCATTTTCATCAGTATCACCAGGTTCATTGTTATTTTTATTGTTGGTAATTTCTTTATCATCATCTTTACTTTTAATTTCTTCAGATAAATCTTGATTTGTACTTTTAGTTTTATCAATTAAAGTTGTATTATCTTTTGATTCATCTACTTCATTTTTTTTATTAGAAACATTATTACTATCTTGCTCTTTAATATTTTTAATATCTATTATCCCTTCCTTTTTAGAACTAACTTTATTGTTTTTATAAACATTATTATTATTATTTATTTCAATTGTTTTTTCTTCTTTAAGATAATTTTCTGGAAGGTCAATAGAAGCTATAATTTCATTATTATAAATATTTTTATTAAAATTAAAATTAACAAATTTTAAAAATAGGAAAAGAATAATAAGGTGAAATATTAATGAAATTAAAAAATATTTTTTAATAGCTGTTTACTCCTAAAGTTATTTTATTAAAACCATTCTTTCTAATTAAATCCATAATTTTAATAATTGTATCATATGAGCTGTTTTTATCACCGTTAATCTGAAAAACATCAATATTTTTTAAAGTTTTCAAATATTCCTGTAATTGATTTAAAGTATATTTTTTATTATCAATATAAATTTTATTAGATTTATCAACAACAATAACAATCTTGTTTGTTTTAATTTTGCTACCAGTTTCTGCTTTTGGAATATTAACTTTTATAGCTTTTATATTGGTAGTAGTTGTTGCAACAAGGAAAAAAATAAGAAGCAAAAACACAAGGTCTATTAAAGGAGTAATCTCTATAGCATTATTAAAAGTTTTTCTTTTATATTTTCTCATAATTTAACTCTCTCTTCTATTCTAAAATCAATAAATCCTCTTTTAACATTTATATTAAAAATAGAAATAATAAACTCAGAACCTATAGAAATAATATCTTCATTATTTTTTTTATTAATATAACAAGACAATTCTTCATCATATGTATAATCTTTTCTATTTAATATAAAAGAGGGAACAAATCCTTCAATCCCATTTTCCTCAATTTCTATAAATATCCCTTTTTCAATAATTCCAGATATAATCCCTTTAAATTTCTTATTCATAAATTGTTTTAAATACCTTGCAGATTTATATTTAAAATAATCTCTTTCAGCTATTACTGCAATCCTTTCAGTTTTTGAAATGTTTTTTGCAATCTCTTTTAATCTCTCTTTTGTATATGGTAATTCCTTTTTAGATATTTTTGATTTTAATATTCTATGAATTACTAAATCTGAATATCTTCTAATTGGTGATGTAAAATGGGTATAATCTTTAAATGCAAGTCCAAAATGTCCAATATTTTTTTCAGAATATTCTGCTTGAGCCATAGTTCTTAAAATGTAAGTATTTAAAAGTTTTTCTTCAGGTTTATCTTTAATCTGTTCCAAAAGATTTACAATATCTTTTTGTCTATATTTTCTTGGTATTTTATAACCCAATATATCAAGATATTTAAAAAGCATCTCTTTTTTTTCATCCTGTGGTTTATCATGAATTCTAAAAATTGAACTACCTGTACTCTTTAAATATTTCGCAACAGTCTTATTTGTAATTAACATAAATTCTTCAATAATTTTTTCGCATTCCCCTCTAAAATATTTATAAATCCTATCGGGTATTTTAAAGTTATTTTTAAATTCCATCTTTATTTCAGGAATATTAAAATCAATAGAGTAATTGTTCTTTCTTTGATTAAAAAGGATATTTTTTAACTCCAATGAAAGATTTAAAAAGTTATAATAGATACTTTTATAATAATCTGAAACAATAAAAGCATTCTCATTATTTAGTAATTCTTTATAATAATCACTCTCATTTAAATAGTTATCTTTATTAATAAAATCATTGGTTTTAATTTTTTTATTGTTGTTTTTATTATTAGCTTTATTTTCTTGATAATTTTTAAGTTCATTATGTTTTAAAATAAGATTTCCTATTTCATAAGGAATTCTTTTATCCACATTTATAATTGATTTGTAAAAATTTCTTTTAACAACTTCCCCATTTTCATCTATAAACATCTCTACAGAAACAGTTAATCTATCCTCTCCTTCTTTTAATGAACAAAGATTATTTGAAAGTTCAAATGGTAACATTGGGATAACCCATTGAGAAAAATAATATGAATTACCCTTTAAATAAGAATCTTTATCTAAAGAGGTTCCTTGCTTAACATAATATGATACATCAGCAATATGTACAACCAATCTATAAAGATTACTAACTTTTTCTAAAGAATAAGCATCATCAAAATCTTTTGCATCAATTCCATCCATTGTAATTGTAAAAAGATTTCTAAAATCTTTTCTTGAATTTATCTCTTTATCAATAATAGATTTTTGGTTAGATTGGTTTAAATCTTGAACATATTTTATACTTTTTTCTTTAAAATATGGATTAATTTTATTTTTAACAATAACCTGTTCTAGATCCGGATCAATTATCCATGGATATATATAATATTTGTTTTCAAATAAAAATATTGTTTTTGATTTAATTAAAAAATTAAGTATATCATTCAATTTCTGTTTCTTTTTTTTACTTTTAACTTCATAGAATGTAATTAATTGTTCATAACTTAAACTTATATGTTTTTTTAATAGTTTTATAATACTATCTCTTTTTAGTTTCATTACCTTCCCTTTTTAAGATCAATTTTATTAATATTGTTTAAATATTAGAAAATTAAACTAATTAACATTTAAGAATACCATACAAATTATATCATAAATATACTACATTTTTTATATTTACCTATATATTTATTTTTATAATTTTATTTTTCAAAATAAAAATATCTATTTATAAAATTTTATTTTAGCCAATTGTACCTCTTTTGCTGTTGCTCTAATTACCTGGATATCAAAATCTCCAAATTTTATAATTTGCCCTGTTTTAGGTATAGTACCTGTTTTTTCCTGTAAATATCCATTTAATGTCCTATAATATTTACTTTTTAATTTTAAATTTAAAATTTTATTTATTTTATCAATTTCAACATTACAATCAATTATATATTCATTTTTTTTAACTTTATGTATTTCTTTAGTTTTAATAGTATTTTCAAGAATAGATTCATAAAGTTTTTTAAATATGATATCTTTTTCTATTAATCCTTCAATATTATTATATTCATCAACCACAAACACAAGATTTTTAGAATAAGTTTTCATATCTTGAAGAATGTTTTTTAGCTTTCTGGAAAAAGGTACTATCAAAGGTTTTAGAATTTTAATTTTTTTATTAATTAAAAATTCCTCATTATTAAAAAAATAACCTATGAATTCATTTTCTTTTGTAAATATCAAAACATAATCATCATAATTGTATAATAGATAGTAAAGTTTATTTATTGGAGACATTTTTTCTATATTTTTATTTTTATTTTTCTTATTTAAAATATTATCATGAAAAATTATACTAAATTCACCATTTAATAAATTTAAAAAATACTCGAAATCAATCTTCTTATTTAAAATATTCTCAATGTTATTTTTTTTATCTTTATCAACAATTAATAAATTATAATTATCAATTGGATTTACAACATCATCAGCTTTATTCTCTAAAGTAATAACAAGATTATCAATTAATGTTGAACTTTTTTTAGAATATATATTAAAGTTAGATTTTAAATATGAATAAAATTGTTCATTACTTAATTGATTTTCACTACTAAAAGATCCTTTTGTAAATTTCTTTAATAATAAATCTATTATTCTAAACAATAAAATAATAGGGGAAAAAATATAATAAAAAATAGAGTATGGAATAATTGAAAACTTTATTAAAGTATAAGGTTTTTTTGAATATAACAACTTTGGAATAATTTCAGCTATAATTAAGGTAAAAATTGGATATATAAAGATTAAAAATATGTAGCTATATTTAAAACTGTGGTGCAATGTCCTAGATAGTATTTGAACAGAAGCTATAGTAGAGATATTTGTTCCAACTAAAGAAATATATATTACATCCTGATAAGAATTGACAAATTTGTAAAGTAATTTTATTAACTTTGAATCATTTTTTTCCTGCTTCTCTTTAAAAGATAGGAGTTGTTTATCAACAGAAATAAAACCTATTTCAGACCCTGAAAAAAAAGCAGAAAAAAATAGAAAAATCAATGATAATATTATTGATAGTAACAATGCAAATTCCTCTTTTATTAATTTTTTCTAACTTCTGACTACCTTAACTTTATAGTTAGGAAAAATTAAATTATTGTTATTTAAATTAACCTTATTTTTGTTCTCTTTTTTATATCCTATTTTTTTATCAATATTGTTTGATAGACTTATATCCTTATAAATTATAAATGTAAATTTTTTATACTTAACGATTTTTTTATCTTTCATAAGAAAAGGAAGTAAAAATTGATGCAGGTTTTTATATTTTGTAGGTAGTGAAATATTATAGTAATACTTTAACTCTTCATTTGAAATTGCTGGATTAATCTCGAACTCTCTTGCAGTGTTTTTTATATCTAATGTAAGAAAATAATTTTGTATATCTGAATACCTAATAATACCCTTAAATTGAAAATATTGATCAACAACAAATATAAACTTACAAGAATTTTCATTAAAAATTTTAATTACCTGATCTAATTGTTGTTCAATATAAACAAAAACAGGTTTAACAATTATTTCGTTAATATCATCTATTTTAAAGTTATCTAATTTTAAAGAAGTATTTTTTGAATTAACTTTATTTATATTATTTTTATTTAAAATATTTTCTACTAAAGTATCTTTATTATATTTATCAGTATTATAAGAAATTATTTTATAATACCATTTTATTAATTTTTTCTTTTCAATTGCAACAATTATATTCTCAAAATTATTATCAAATATTGGGATAATATCCTGTTTAAGATTAATTATAATTTCAAATTTGTTTTTTATAATATTTTCAATTTTATTTAATGTAAAAACTTTTATTCTGGTATAAGGAATAATAAGATGAGACACTTTTGTTTTATTTAAATTAAATAATCTATAAAAAAGATAAAATTCTAAATCAGAAATTATTTTATTTTTATAACTATCAAATAAAAAACTTTTGGTTTCATTATAAGTAAAATATTGTTCCTCTTTCTTTATCTTTTTAAAAGGTTTTATTATCAAATCAAAAAATAAATTAATATGTTTCAACCCTTTTTCAAAAAAAATCAATATCTTAAAATATTTTTCATATAATATTTTATAAAATGCTAAACTCAATCTTTTTGGTAATACCTCACCGAAAATTAAAAGGATAAAGGTAGTTGATAAAATAACATAAATTATATTTATATTATTAAATAGAACATTAGAAGCATAATACTCAAATATCATACCAAGAAATATATTAATGATTGTATTTGAAAAAAGGATAATAGTTAAAAATTCTTCCTGATTTTCATATATATACTTATACTTCAATTTATTTTTTCTTAACCCAAGATCTTTTGCTAAAAACAGTATAGTTTCTGAGGAAGAAAAAAAAGCTGAAAATATTAAAAGGATAACTATTGCTAATATATAACTCATTTAAGTTATTTTTTTAATTTACCTTATGTTTAAAGTTTTTATGTTTTTTTAAATTTTACATTTAAAAATAAATTTTAATTTTTATAAAATTCTGTTTATTAATCATTTTTTTTAATTGAATCAATTAATTTTAGAACTTCTGATGAATATATCTGTATTCTCTCTTCAATATCCGCTGCTTTATTTTCCAGAATTGCATTAATAAAAATAAGTGGTATTGCAATTATAAGACCTGTAGCTGTTGTTATTAATGCTTCTGAGATACCAGATGCTAAAGCTGAAGGATCTCCAGTTCCAACTGAAGCAACTACTATAAAGTTTTTTATCATACCCAGAACAGTACCTAAAAGCCCTAATAAAGTAGCAAGGTTAGGAAAAACTTTTAAGATATTAATATATTTAAAAATATCTTTAGAAGATTTCATCTGTTCAAGTTCCATTGATATTTCAATTTCTTTTCTAGCTTTATTTTTTAATTCAATTGCTATTTTTGATATTTTTGAAATTGGAGATTTATATTTCA
Source organism: Exilispira thermophila (assembly GCF_055389015.1). Lineage (NCBI taxonomy): Bacteria > Pseudomonadati > Spirochaetota > Spirochaetia > Spirochaetales > Exilispira > Exilispira thermophila. The sequence goes on from NZ_AP042476.1 coordinate 1,163,780, forward strand.
TTAAAAATGTTAGCGCTTCATTAAAATTTAATCCAAGAATATATGATTTAATTTTTTTAAAATCATTTTCTTTAAAATCATTTATTTTTTTATAATAAAAAAATCTTTCTAAAATCATAGCAAAAGCAATAATAGAAAGACCAAAAAGGAAATACATTAAAATTCCACCTTTTTCAATTAAATTAAAATTCATGATTATCTCCATATAATTTTATTTTCAAAACTTTTGACATTATCTATTTTTATTTTTATAATATATTTTAGCTCATTTTTAAATCAACAATTTCTAATTTTCTATTATTTATTGCTTTTATCAATTATTTTATAAATTTATAAAATTTTCAATTATACATAGATTTATTTTTTTTATTATCAATAAACTATTTATAGAATACATTCAGATTTTTTATACTTTCTATTTTTTATTATTTTAGTTTTACACTTTTATTTTTCTATCTTTTAAAAACTTTTATTTATATCATGTTAAATTATATCTAATTATTAAATTTTAAAAAAATAATTTTACATTTATAGTAAATTCAGGATTCGAAATTACAAAATATCTTGTATAAAAAGTAGGAAGAAATGGTAGTGAAATTTCAAAGGAAATAATATTGTTATTCTCATTTTTAAAAATCTTGTTGATTCCATAAAAATCAAATTTTATATCAACAATATGTAAAGGATCTAATGCTCCAATGTTATCATAGCGAAATAAACTAGTTTTGTATGAAACATAAATTAAAGTGGAAAATTTACTAAAATCATAAACAAATGATAGTAAAAATTTTAATGGTTCATTATAAAACTGTTTTGAAATATAACCATTTGCAAAATATAAATTTAAAACCTGACTAAAAATTATATTTAAATTATTAAATAGAGTAGAGTTAATTGAAAATTTTATATTAATGTTATTTAAATTATTAATATTCTGAAATATTGTTTCCATACTAGTATTATCTGAAACAATAAATAATTGACTTTCTATATAAGAATATAAAAACTCAATATTGATAAATGGATTATTTGTTTTATTTTCATTATTTTTAAAATTAAAATATTTGAATGAAAAAAATAGAGAATATAGATTTTCTACAACATTACAATCTTTTAATCCATTGTAATTAAAAACTGGAAACATATCAAAATAATCTTTATTAAAATCCAGCTTTTTTTCAAAATATGCATCTAATTTAATTTTATCCTGATTAAAATTAAAGTTCAATTTTCCTATCATATCGAAATTATTGTAGAAAACAGGGTAAAAATAAAAAGATGAACTTAAAGAAGGATTAAAATCTAATTTTCCTTTTATTCCAATACCTAAAATAAAATCATCAATATTATACCATTTTATAAAACCACTAAATTTTATTTGATCAAAATCATAAAAGGTTTCTAAATTAAAGAAATTGTAAATATTATTATAGTTATAATTTAAACTATTATTAAAATTAATGAAAAAATTTGATGTGTTATAATAAGAATCAATATCAAATGCAAAAAATTTAAAACTATAGCTTTTAGTATTAGTAGAGTCTGAGTATTGATATAAAAAATTATAATTTCTAAGAATAATTTTAAAATATAGTGGATTTTTATAATCAAAAAACAATTCAGTACTAAAATAAATTTTATCCAGAATATCTGGCATAACAAAATTATAATTATTTATATTTGCAAAAATATTAAAAAATAAATCATTATTTGATTGAGAATATAAAAAATTTATATTATAAAATTTTGTAAATGAATATGAAGAATCTAAATAAACTTTATTAATTGGATAGTTGAAATAAAAAATATCAAATCCATAATTTCTATTATATTTTAAATCGATTAATGAAAGACTGATATTTTCTAAAAATACATCTTCTATTTCAGGGTTTATTTCAGCTTTTATCTTTTGAGTGGATTTTTCTTCTATTTCTACATTTTCTAAATTATTTTCCTGGCTGTTATCCTGAGCTAATATTTTAACATTATGGAAAACTAATAACATTAAGGTTAACAAAACAAAAATTATAAATGTTTTATATAAATTAGTTATGATTACTAAAATTTTAGATATCAATATTTTAAAAGATAAATTAATGAATTTTTGTAGTCTTTCTGGAATATTTTCCAATATTCATTCCCCTTAAGTGTTTTATTCTCAGTTTGCGCAATCTTTATTAAATAATATAAAATTAGCTGATTCTCATATTTAAAATCAAATTTTAATAAAGCTTTTAAAACTTTTTCTGAATTTTTAAAATCATTCTTTTCATAAAAATAAATAGAATATAAAAATCTTGCCCAAAAACTTATTTTATCATTTTCACTATTTATAAATTTTGAATAAATTGAATTAAATTTTTTAAAATCATAATTTTTATCAAAATTTTTAAACATATAAAATATATCTAAAACATAACTTTTCTCTTTGCTCTTTAAAATTTCTTCCAATTTTACAAATTCAACTTTATCCAAAATATTAGTTTCATAAAGAATTAATATATTTGAAAAATAAAAATATATGTTTTCAATATTTTTTTCATCCTTAATCTGATCAAAAAGAAATTCTTGAATCCCTTTTACATCTTTTTGTTGTAGTAATATATCAAATTTAATATTTTTTAGAGTTGTGATTTTAGAATTGAATTCATTTTCATTGTTGTTATTTTTTCTATCAACATTACTATTATAATTTTTTATTAAAATTTCAATTAAATCTAATGCTTCCTTATACCTTTTTAAATTATATAACAATAAGACTTTTTGAAAATTAAGCTCATCAATATTTTTAGAGTTATCTTTATCCTTTTTTGTTAAGTCTATTATATTATTCAAATATATTAATGCATTATCATAATCTTTATATTTATTATAAAATTGATAAATATCTTTTGCAGTAATTAACAAATTAGAAATATCATTTAATTTCTTTAATTTTTCAAAAAGGGTTTCTATTTCATTTTTGGTATTGATATCTATTTTTGATTTATTTTTATCATAATTTTTTATAATCTGTTCAATCATATATCTTAAAATTAATGATTTTTTATAATTAAAATTTGAACTTTTTGTTAAATCATATGAAACTTTTATAACTTCAAAAGCTTTATCATATTTTTTTAAGTTGACATATAATAGGTATTTTTTAATCAAGGAATCAATTTTATTATTATAATTCCCATTTTTATATATATAATCAAGATACATTAGAGATTTTTCATAATTACCAATTGCAAAATACTTATTTGATAAATAATATGCTATTGAAAAATCTTTATCAACATCTGCACCATATATAGAATAAAGAGCATTTGCATATTCAATATCTAAATTTGGTAAAATAGTTAAAATATAAGTTAAAATATCATAATCAAGTTGAGAAGATAGTTTAAATCTCTTCATCAATTCTCTGATTAAAACTAATGAATCTTTGTACTTTTTAAGATTATACAAACTTATTAGTTTATAATATTTTAAAGATTTTTTGTCAATGTATGGTATAGACCTTCTAATCAAATCATCAAAAATATTTAATGCTTTTATAAATTGCGAATTATATAAATAAATCAAACCTATATAATTTTCACTTAATAATCTATAACTGTTTTCTCCCTGTTTTGATTTTAATGCTTTTTCAAGATTATTAAAAGCTTTATCATAATTATTACTGTTATAATAACTTAATCCTAAATAATAGTAATATTTCTGTTCTGGAGAAATTTCCAGTGCTTTGTTGAAATAGATAATGGATTCATTAGTATTAGATTCTACAAAATAAATTTTTCCTAAGATATAGAACTCTTTGTCAGTAAAATCTATTTTATTTTGAAGAGATTCAAAAAAAATTAAATATTGATTTATATCTTTTAAATAATTATTTGTATTTGAATCAATGTTATTTTTAGAATTATTCTCTTTGTAACTGGTTAATAAATAATTATAAATTAAATTTAATGCATAATTCAATAAATCATTTTTTCTTGAAGATTTTAAAATATTATTTTTCAATAATTCAAGAATCATCAAATTATATTTATTGATACTATCATTATTATTATTATTATTTTCTTTATTTGTATCTTTAGAATTTTTATTTATATAACTTTCTTTAAGTTTATTTATAACTTTTATAGAATTAACAATGCTATTATAAATAAGTTCTTCATTTTTTGAAATATTCAATACTTTTTTAAAAAATTCAAGACTTGTTGAAGCATCTAAATCTTTTAAAATTTTTGCATAATAATAATATACAAAATCAATTGAATGAAACTCAGGATTATTATCAATGATTATTTTATAGTATTGTCTATTTCCAGTAATTTTTCCAAGGTAAAACATTGAATCATAATAAAATTCAGAATCTTTATAATTATATATCAAAGATAAAAACTCTTTTTTAGAATTTATATAATCCTTATTATCAAAATAAATTTTTCCAGAATAAAATATTGAATCATCAGCTAATTCAAAGTCAGGGTAATTTTTAACTATCTTACTAAAGTGCTGTAATGCTAAATCATATTGATTATTCAGATAATAAACATTTGCAAGTGAATAAATATAAAAAGGGATATAGTAATTTCTTTTTTTTATTTCTGTTTTTAATTCATTATTTAAAAAATCTAAACCCTTTTTTAGCAAATTAATAGCAATATTATAATTACCAGACTTAACCTGACAAACTGCGAAATTATAATAAAAATTTATTTTGTTTTTTATTATATCTTTGTTATTGACAATAGAATTATAAAATTGAAAAGCATTTTCAAAATCACCTTTATCATAATAAATTGTCCCAATATAGTAATTAACAGGGTCAAAGTATTTCAAAAACAAAGGATTAGAGATCTTCTTCAAATACAATAGTGCTTTATCATATTTTTTTAGATAAAAATAACTAACTCCTAAATAATAATTTAATTTATCGTTATCATCAAAATTAAAAAAATTACTTCTTAGATAATCTTTTGTTTTACTTTTTAATAATAAAAAGTTTATTTTAACAATAACATCTGAATATAAACGATTTTTAAATAAGTAATCAATATCATTTAAATTTATATTAGTTTGTGAAAATATATTTACTCCATAAAAAATAAAAAGTACAAATAAAAGATATAAAGCAACAGTTATCTTTTGAATTTTTAATATTTTATATTTAATTTTTTTCATATTTTATTCTGGTTTTATTCCGGGAAAATTTATAAAGTTTTGAAAAATTATTTCTGGTAAATTTTTTGATCATCCTTTTGTTGTAAAGTTTTTTTAACTATTTTAATTCCAATACCATTTTTATTTTTTACTATTCTTAATCTATCATTGTTTTTAATCTTCCCTTTAAGAATATAATCAGATAAAAGATCTTCCAATTCTTTTTGAATAAGCCTTCTTAAAGGCCTTGCTCCATATTTTTCATCATAACCATTTTCCAGAAAAAACTCTTTAACCGATTTTGTAGTTTCAAAATTAATATTAAATTGTTTCAAATTTTCTCTTACCTCATCAAGCATAAGATCTATAATTTTTGTTAATGACTTTTTAGTAAGTGGTCTGAAAATAATAAGTTCATCAATCCTATTTAAAAATTCTGGGTTAAATCTTTTTTTAACCTGAAATAAAACTTTTGATTTTACATCTTCAAAATTTAAGGATTCTTCATCAGTAAGTTTAAAACCTGGTGATTTATAATTTAATATATCTTTAGCACCAATATTTGATGTCATTATTATAATTGTATTTCTGAAATCAACTTTATGCCCCAGATTATCAAGTAATTCACCTTCTTCAAGTATTTGAAGAAGAATATTAAAAAAATCCGGGTGAGCTTTTTCTATTTCATCGAATAGAACAACAGAAAAAGGTTTCCTTCTAATAAGTTCTGTAAGTTGTCCACCTTCTTGATATCCAACATAACCTGGAGGAGCTCCAACTAATCTGGAAACATTGTGCTTTTCCATAAAATCTGACATATCAATTCTAATAAGTGCATCCTGAGTTCCAAATAAAAATTCGGCTAATCTTCTAGCAAGTTCTGTTTTACCAACTCCAGTTGGACCTAAAAATATAAAAGAACCTATTGGTTTTCTTAGTTTTTTAATACCAAGCCTTCCTCTTCTTATAGCCCTTGAAATAGCTGAAATTGCTTCTTTTTGATCTATTACTACTTTATTTAAAGTTTTTTCCATATTTATTAATTTTTTCGCTTCTGAAGATTTTAATCTTTCAACATTAATACCAGTCATTCTTGAAACAATCAAAGCTACAACATCAGTATCAACAATATTTTTTCCAGGTTTTATGCTTAAATCCCATTTTTGTTTAATAATCTGATATTTATTATAGAGGTCATTTAGTTTTTTTTGAATCTCTGGTAATTTTTCATATTGTTTATTTAAAAAGTAATGTTGTTTTTCTTTAGATAAAACTTCCATCTCTTCTTTTATCTCTTTTAACATAATTGGAGGCAAATTATTTTTAACATTAAGGTAAGCACCGCATTCATCCAGAATATCTATTGCTTTATCAGGTAAATATCTTTCATTGATATATTTTTTAGCCAATTCTGGAATTAATTTAATTGCATCATCTGTAAAAGTGATATTATGAAATTCTTCATATCGCTCTTTAATACCATTTAAGATCTCTATAGTTTGTTCAATAGAAGTTTCTTCTATTAAAACAGTTTGAAATCTTCTTTCTAAAGCTTTATCTTTCTCAATATGTTTTTTATATTCATCAAAAGTTGTTGCACCAATAATTTGAACTTTACTTCTTCCTAAAAAAGGTTTTAAAATATTAGAAGCATCAATTGCACCTTCAGCACCACCTGCTCCAACTATTGTATGTATTTCATCAATAAATAATATACAATTTTTAGCTCTATCAAGTTCTTTTAAAATTTTATTCATTCTGTCTTCAAATTCACCTCTATATTTAGTTCCAGCAACAATATTTCCCATCTCCATTTGAAGAATTCTTTTATTTTGTAAACTTACTGGTACCTGTCCTGAAACAATTCTTTTAGCAAGTCCCTCAACAATAGCTGTTTTACCAACTCCTGGATATCCTATAAGAATAGGATTATTTTTCATCCTTCTTGATAAAATCTGCATAACCCTTTCAATTTCTTTTTCTCTACCAATAATAGGGTCAAGTTGTCCCAACCAGGCTTCTTCTGTTAAATCCTTACAAAATCTATTTACAATTGGTGTGTTAGTAGAAGATTTAGGTTTCTTTTTAATTTTTGCTAAAGGATCTGAACCAAACATTCTTAATATTTCAAATACTGTTGAATAAGTGATATTATATCTTTTTAAAATAAGTCCAAGGTCTGAATCTTTTACATTCATTAAAATTGCTAACAGTAAATGTTCTACTGTAACTTGATTATCATTTAATTTTTGCATGATCTGTCTTGCACTCTTAAGACAAAAAGTTGTAATTTTTGAATATTCAAGTGCATTTAAAGGAGAAATCACAGGAGTTCTGGGTATAATGCTAATAATATCATTTTCAAGTTTTGATGTATCTTCATTCATTAAATATGATATAATAAAATAAGATAAACCTATTTTTTCACGTATAATTCCAAGGATAAAATGTGCAGGTTGAATACTCACAGAATTTAATTCCTGAGCAATCTCTTTTGCACTATCAATTAAGCTATTTAAATCTTCTGAATAATTTTCAAACATATCTACTCCACAAATATTAACATAAACATTTCTAATCTTTTAAATATTTTCTATCAATGTTTATAATTAGTTCTTATTTATACTATTTTATTTTCAATTTTTTGTTTATTATCAATTTATTTTATTTATTATTAAATTACTATTAAATTATCAAATTATTGTTTACTTCTATATTTAAATATAATACACATCTTTTTTGAAAATCAAGAAAAACCTGTAATTTTTACAATAATTAACAATTTTTATAACAAATGTAACTTTCTGTTTTCTATATGATAATGTATTTTAGTAATATTACTAAATTCTTCATCATGAGTTGCAATAATCAACGATTTTCTTTTTTTATAAGTTAAATTCAAAAGAATGTTAATTACATTTTCTTTATTTTTTTTATCAAGATTTCCTGTAGGCTCATCTGCCAGTATTACTTCAGGATTATTAACAATTGCCCTTGCTATTGCTGCTCTTTGTTTTTCACCTCCTGATATTTCAACAGGATATGAATTTTTTTTAGAGTATATTCCAACTTCATTCAAAAGTTGTAATCCTCTATCAATAGCTTCAGATTTTTTATATCCCATTTTTAAAGCAGGTAAAATAATATTTTCTAAAATAGTAAGTTCCTCTATTAAGTAAAAAGCTTGAAAAACATATCCTATAGATTTGTTCCTTATAAACGAAATATCGTATTCATTCAACTTTGTTATATCTTTATCCTTAATAAATATAGCACCTTTATCAGGTTTATCAAATCCACCTAATAAATTTAAAAAAGTTGTTTTTCCTGAACCAGATACTCCTGTTATAACAGCTACCTGATTTTCTTTCAATTTAAAATTTACATCTTCCAGAACAACTAGCTTATCTTCACCATTTTGATAACTTTTCGTTATATTTTCTATTTTAATAACATAATTTTTCATATTCAAATTTAATTCCTTAAATTATACATTATAAAATTTGTAATTAAAACCTTTATAAATAAGATTTTTTAATAAAAAAATAAAAAAAACAAAAATTATAAAATACATCCTTACTAAATAAATAAAAATATTAAAATAAATTACAAAGAAAAATAAAATAATAACTTACAAAATTATTAAATAATAAATTAAAACTTAAAAATAAAATATTTAAATAAATAAATATCAAAATAAGTTTTAACAAGATCATTCATTATGTATTACATCTTTTGGACTAACTTTACCTGCTTTATTGGCAGGAATAAAACTTGCTAAAAACACTATAATCATAGAAAATAATACAATTACAAATATTTCATTAAAATATATTTTAACAGGGATTTTATCAAAATAATAAACATCTTTTGAAAAAATCTGGAAATGAGGCACTATTACATTTTGATTAAAAATAGAAATTATTCCAAAAATAAAATTGATTATACTATTTACTAATTTTTCAACTGAATTAAAAATCCAATCAATATTTTTTAGAATTAAAAGTCCTAAAATCACACCCATAAAACTACCAATTAATCCTATAATAGACCCATACAAAATAAATATAGCTTTTATATCAAATGGGGTAAAACCAAGAGCTTTCAAAATTCCAATCTCTTTTTGTTTACTCATCACTAGCATAATTTGAGAAGAAACCATATTGAAACTAGCAACAATTACAATCAAAAAAACAATAAAAAATAACATGGTTTTTTCATTTTTTAGAGCTTCAAAAAAATTTTTGTTATAATCGTACCAGGCTTTTGTATAAAGCCTAAATGGAAGTATTTGATCTATCTTTTTTTTAACAGATTCAAGGTTTTTTAAATCATCAACAACAACTCCAATTGAAGAACATGCATTATCAAGATTAAGTAATTTTTGAGTTAAGGATAAAGAAGCATAAATTATCTGTGAATCAATTGGATAATAACCTGTTTTAAAAAGAGCTTTTACTTTAACAAACTTCATTGTCGGAGAAAAAATACTTTTAGAAGCTGAAGCAATTGGAAATGTAGAACCCTTCTCAAATCCATAAATTAAAGCAAACTCTTTCCCAATTAATACCTCATTATCTTTTATAAAAATTTTAGATTGTAAGTCCTTAGAATTTTTATTATCTGACTTTGATTTATCATTTGAAACTTTTAAATTTTTATTGTCTGTATTTTCATTATTAGTGATATTATTAAAAATCTTTATATTTTTTTTAAAAAGGTCAGAATTATAAAAATTATTATCATATCCTCTAACAACTGTCCCTTTAAGATTATTTTCTGAACTAAATAATGCAGGAGTCTCAATATATCCAAATGCAAATTTTACATGCTTAATTTTTTCAATTTTATCAATAAGTTTTTTATAGTCTTTTATTGGAGAATTAAAATAGTCAACAATATTTATATGAAAAGATTGCAAAGAAATTATTTTTTGCTTTATATCAGATTGAAATCCATTCATTACACCAACTGTCGCAATTAAAGCTGCTATTCCTAATATTATACCCAAAATTGAAACTATTGTAAAAAAAGAAAAATATACCTTTTTCCCTTTACCCTGAATATATCGAAATGCTATAAATAAATTTATCTTCATTTTATACCATTTTATTTAAATCAATATCAAAAATTAAATATTTAACTAAAATAATTCAATAATATATTAATGTTATACATCAATTATAAATTATATTGTTTCTTCAATATTTTTAGAACCGCACATTGGACAATGGTCATGCCCTTTATAATCTTCATAGTCTTCTAAATCTTCTATATCAATTTTTTTCTCTTTTTCCCATTTATATCCACAATCATTACATATAAGTTTAATTTTGGGATCAGCTAACCGGTTGTTGATATAATCTAAATCCATCTTATCACTCATTTTCCCCTCCTTAACATAAGCTTATAGTTTTGTTCGAATCTTCTTAACCTAAACCTTTATTTGCCTCCCATATATAAATATAATAAAATAGATTTTTAATAAATCAATAAAATTAGTTTTTCAATTAACCAGAAAGTAAAAATTGTGTATTTAGATTTTTAAAAGTTATAAGATATTTTTTTAAATTTAAATTATATTTTTTAGATAAATCTGGGTCAGCATCAATTATTTTCTTTGCATCATTTGCTGCTAATTTAAATAATTTTTGATCCTCATAAAAATTAGCAAGTTTAAAATCGACATCTCCAGATTGCTTGATACCAAATATTTCACCTGGACCCCTTAATTCAAAATCAAATTGTGCAATATCAAACCCATCATCAGTCTCTAAAATTTTTTTTATCCTTTTGTAAGCAATATCTGAAACATGCTTTTTAACAGATAATATACATATACCAGGATATTCACCTCTCCCAATTCTACCTCTTAATTGATGTAAAGTTGATAACCCATATCTATCTGCTTCTTCTATTACCATAAAGGTAGCATGTGGGATATCAATACCAACACCAATAATTGTTGTTGTTACTAAAACATCTATCTCTTTTTTCTTAAATTTGTCCATAATTTGAGCTATTTCTTTATCTTTCATTTTCCCATGGCATAACCCTACTTTATAATCAGGTAATTGTTTAACAAGTTTATCATACATTAATTTAGCAGACTTTAGTTCCAAAGCATTGTCTTCTTCAACTGCAGGGTATACAAAAAAACCAGAAAACCCTTTTTTCAACTCTTGCTTAACAATGTTTAGAATTTTATCCCATTGTGAATCTGGAATAAACAATGTTTTAACTTTTTTTCTTATTGCTGGTCTATGATTAATTGTAGAAATATCAAGATCCCCGTATAGAGTTAAGGAAAAAGATCTTGGTATAGGAGTTGCAGATAGAACAATTAAATCAACAAGATTTCCTTTATTTCTTAAAGCCAATCTCTGGTTAACACCAAATTTTTGTTGTTCATCAATAATTATGAGTTTTAAATTTTTAAAGTTTACATCCTTTTGAATTAAAGAGTGTGTCCCAAAAACAAAAGAAACCTCAAAATTTTCTATTTTAGTAAATACTTTTTCTTTTTGTTTCCTGGTTAAAGATGCAGAAAGATATGCTGATTTTATTCCCAATTTTTCAAGTTTTTTATGAAAATTAATATAATGTTGAAAAGATAATACTTCAGTTGGAGCCATAAATGCTACTTGATACCCCAACTCTATATAATTTAATGCAAACGCCATTGCAACTACAGTTTTTCCAGAACCCACATCTCCTTGAATTAATCTATTTATTAAATATTTACCCCTAAACTCTCCATTCAATTCTTTTAAAACACTTTTCTGATCTTCTGTAAGTTCAAATTCAAAAAGATCTAAAAATCTTTTTTGAAGTCCAAAATCTAAAGTTTTATTATTTTTTAAGTTATTAATATATTGAGATATAGCAAGATACCTGTCTGAATTCTTATCAACTTTCCATCGCTTTTCAATATAAACCTGACTCATATAAATAAAAAATTCAATATATGCATAAAATTTTTTTGAATTTTCATGTTCTTTTAATGAAGAGGGAAAATGTAATTTATATATAAGTAGTTTGTAAGGAGGAAAATTATATTTTTTAGTTATTTCTTCAGGAATAAAATTATATAAATATTTCCCAAATTGCTTAAATCCATTCTCAATAATTTTTATTAAAGCAAGAGAAGTTAGCCCTTTTGTTAATCTATATACTGGTAAAAATTTATATGTTTCTATATAATGTTTTGTATATAATTTAAAATTAGAAATTTTATAAATATTTCCAAACCTTGTTTTTTCAAACTTTCCATAAATATAAAGATAATCTCCTACATTTATTGAACTATCATAAAAATCTCTACCAAAAAAAAGTAACTGCCCCTCACTTCTCTCATCTGTTACATTAACTTTTAGAACTTTTTTTCTAAACCCTATCCACTCTTTTGATATTACCCTAACCTTAGTAAGTCCCCCTTTATTTTTATAATTTTCATAAATTGAATAAAATTTTGAAAAATCTATAAAATTGTATGGGAAATAATGAAGAAGGTCAAAAATTGTATATATATCAAGTTTGTTTAGAAGAAGTTTTTTAGATTCACCTACTCCCCAAACTTTTGATATATCCTGTAATAGAATTTTATTGAATTGCTCTATCATCATCTTCTTTTTCGTTAAATGGATAAAACTCTCTATTTATTATATTCTCAAATTCTTGTATATACTCTAAATATTTGTCATAATCATAATTTTCATTTTTAAAAGAATCTTTGTTTTTTCTATTAAGTTTTTCTAAAAATTTATCTTCAAATTTATCTGAAATTTCTGTTGAAATAGTTTGTTCATTTATCAAAATTAACATGTTATTTAACTTTGTGATAACCCTATTTTTAAAATTTTTATAATCATCAAAATCATGTCTTATTCCTCTAATAGCAGTACCTTTTAATACTGAATTTAAAACTAAATGTCTAAAATACTTTATAATTGCATTTTTATAGTGTTTTTTTGAAAGTTTTTCATTTCTTGCACCAATTGCGTAATCACCTAACTTTTCTAATTTTTTAACATATCTTAATGTAGTAAATTTACTTATAATAAAATAACCAACAACTAAAAAAGATAAAAATATTAAAAAAATTACAAAATAGACCATAATTTATAACCTTTGTTTTCACACATTTGTTTTTTTAATAAAATATCATTTTATTTAAATATACAATTTTTTTATATAATCTTAAGGATTTTTTCCATTTTTACCTTCTTTTTTTGATTTTTTCATAACAAATAAATATTTAAATCCTCGAAGATAAAAATTAAATTTTTTTGCTCGTTTATGCCATATAGGGGTATTTGATGTTTGATTTCGTCTAACAACACAGATTATATCAACTGTATCAAAATATTTAATAATTATTTGGTAAAGTTTAAATCCCACAGGTATAAATCCTGTTTTTTTTCTCCAATGATCACCAATAAGCCATGCCATTACTTTTCCAGATTTTAATATACGATATATTTCTTTAGTTACATCTTCAAGAGCATCAAAAAATTCTTGCTTCTCACATGATATATTACCTATATCCATAGTATGATTAGAATATTTAATGTTGTCAGAATATGGAGAATCAATAAATACAAAATCAACAGAATTATTATCCAAAGGTATTTTTCTTGCATCATTTTGAATAATATCATCTCTATAGGGAGCGATATCATATCCTATTACTCTACGATTTAATTCTTTTGCAACATCAATTGTCGTCCCACTTCCACACATTGGATCAACAACTAAATCTCCCTCTTTGGTGTATCTTTGTAATAAGTTCCATATAATAAATGCAGGGGTGACCCCACTAAACTTATTATTTCCATGAGGCTTATCTCCATAATTTTGAGTAGGAAAATCCCATAGAGTTGTAGTTTCTAATTTTGGAAAGTTAACTTTCATTATTTAACAACCTCTTTAGATCATCAATAAAATGTTCAAATAGTTTAACTTTTTCACTCTCTTCAATTTTCTCTTCTGTTAGTACATAACTACCATCCAAATCAACTTCTACAATAGCTCTTCCTTTTTTTGCAGGTTTTTTATGAATTAGTGTTCCATCTTCATCTGGAGTAACAAAGTAAACTTTAATATGTTTTGTAGCTTCATCTTGTAATAATTTAAGTTTCCAATACCCTGTTTGAGCAATACGTTCCCGTAGAGTAACTTTACTGGAAATAACTACTAATACTTTATAACTTTCAGGATCATATATAACAATATCAACATCAGGCAAATGTAATCCAAAATTTCCATAATCAATTGCTAAATTTCTTTTAACCTGGCTCAATTCCATTGATAAATTTGTTGATCTTTCTAATTTATTCCCATTAATAACTTTTAAACCAAGTCCTTCTATTTCTTCTGTAATAATATACTGAATCAATTTTTCCATATTTTTTCCTTTAAAAGCACGCCAACTCTGTTCATGGTCACCATTTTTGGTTGGATTTTTTTCCCAATCTTTAAGATGAATTTCCTTTGCTTCTTTTAATAATTCTGAAATATGTTTATATGTATCAGGTCCAAATTTTTTATGCTTTTTCAGATACAACTTTTTTAAATCTTCAAATCTCATAAGAATTTCTCCCCATTATCCCGCCATATATTCAACTGCTGCGGTTTTAATAATCTTAACCCTTACATTTCCTATATAGGGAATTTCATCTATTTCTTTCTCTGAAGCATCCAAAATATCTCCGATAGTTTTAAATTTTTCTTTTACTCGTTCTTTTAAGCTATCACTTATTGGAAGATTATCTACAGAATGTTTACGTAGTTTTTCATATAACGAATCTTCTTTAGGATAACGATATCCACAGTATGGACATATTTTCCATTCTTCTTTTCTTTCTTTTCCACATTTGGGGCATGTTAAAATACTACTTTTGGCGATATTATTAATTATTGTTTGTATTTTTTCTGTGCCTTTGTAATAAATTTTTACTCGTTGTGTATCTAATCTGTCTATTTCTCCCTTAAAATTACCACCTGTTTTTTTATCTTCTCGTAATACATTCTCAGACATACAAACCGCAGTATTTACAGCATATACCTTTCCATATTTATTTTGTCCTATACTTTGCTGTCCTCTTTCTGAAAGAATTCCTGAATAAATTAATATGCCTATCATATCTTTTAGATCATCCCAAATTTCATTTTCAATTGCAAAATATATTGATAACTTGGGATTCTCTCTTTTTCTCCATTTATTATTTTTTGTCCTTAAATCAGGGATAACTAAACCAGTAATAAAGTTATATCCATTAGAAATTGGAACTTTGAATCTCTCCAAACGATTTTCAAGACCTAAATAATATTTAAATAGATTTTGCTCAACATAACTTTTTATTATCTTAGGCAAGCCTTTTTTTTTGGGTTTCTCTCTACTTATTTCATCAATTAAAAGAAAAAGATGTCTGGGATTTCCAAAACAAGCAATAATAAGTGCTTCTAGTACTTCTTGGTTTTTCATGAAATATTCCCATATTTTATCTTCATTTAATCTCTTTTCTAAAATTTCTTTGAAAAAATCGATATATTTTTTATCTTCTGGCTTTCTATCTAGGTGAAGTATTCTAGCATCATGACCATAGTCAAAATCTTTTCCATATGATGATATACCCGGATATACTGAAACTTTACAAGCTATATGTGGAGAACGCAATCCCTTCATAAAAGAGAAAAATTCCTCTTGCTGTTGTTCAGAAAGAGTATGAGCAGCTTCATCAAAAAGGAATACCAATCTACATTGATTGTTATCTTCACAAAATTTTTCTAAAAATTTTTTAAAAGTAACAGGATTATTCAGTGCTTTAAACATATTTTCTGTATTAACATTTAATTTTTGTGAGGCAAATTTTTTAATATCTTCGCTTGTTTTGTATTGAGTTTTTTCAATTACATCTATATAATCTTCAAGAAGGTTCCTATATTCAGGAATCTCACATTTAACTCCAAATGTTTCTCCTAAATTTTTTATCAAATGTGCTTTTTCTGTTTTTTCATTATCTATTCCTAAAGAGTTAACTTTTTCAAGTAATGCTTTTAAAATCTTTGCTATTGTCCATTGCAAAAAGGGATTATATTCAGCAGCATTAGTGACTTTTATACGTTCAATTTTTAAAGAATCTTCAAAAGAAATATAAGATGCTAAGATCCTGTGGGAATCAAAACTTTTGTCTGCTTGATTTTCAGCATATCGCATTAACATAGTTTTACCCACCCCTCGGCTACCTTCTAATAAATATTGCTCTCCATCAAGTAGACGAGAGACAAAATCCCCTGGTTCTTCTACAAAAAATTTTTGAATATCTTCATTAAATAAACTCTCAGTTCTAATAGCAAGTGCTTCACTTATTTTTTTCATTTTTTCAACTCCAATATACCTAACTTTTTGATTATGGAATATATTACATCCTTTTTTTCTTTATCCATTTTATCCATATCGTTCCAGAAACGTATAGCCAAAATTGTGTTACTTAAACCTATTACCACCTCCCATTCTTTCATAAACTCAGAAAGTGACTGTTTATTAAACCCAATTGTAAATGAGCTAAGAGTTTGCAACTTTTTTAATCGTCCATGAACATATAAAGAAAGTTTTTTATACTCGTTTTGGATCTCAGTGTGCAACTCTTTTTTAAGAACCTTTTTATCAATAAACAATAAACAATATTTTTTCACAAGAAAATAATGCTTATTAATTAATTCTGAAATTAAGGGCCCTTTGTATCTATCTTCTCTGATAAAATAATTAAACTCAACAGAGTGATCAAAATAATAAACAAACAGTGTTGTGAGCTCTAATGAGCTTCTTAATGATATCATTCCTTGTCTATAGAATCCAGAAAAAGTAATGAAAAGAGAGGATATAATATCTAAAGTAGATTCATAAAGCAATTGCATTACCTGTTTTTTTGATGTAAAAATTGTGTCTATGAATTCACTCCAATAAAAATATGTATTTAGTAAAGTCAATTGTTGTGTACAATTTTTCTGTCCTACAGTCTTTTTAAAAACTTCATTTGTCTTTGTAAGTATAATTTTTTCAATCTCCTCCATATTTTATTTCTCCTTTAAACCAATTACAATATATTCAACAGGATAGGCTTCTGAATTTGCATTATGATTGCTTGCAAATCTACCTGTTTTTTCATCTCTTTTTTGAGGAAGTATTTTTAAAGGTATTTCTCTTTTTATAATCCTATCGATTCTAAATCCAGAATACTGTAAACTCTCTGCAAAAACTTCTGCGTTCAATATATCTACCCCTTTTAATCTTGTATTACCAATTACAAAACAACATCTTCCTCCTGGTTTTAAAATTCTATAACTTTCATCAAATACTTCTTCCATATCAATAAAAAAAGCTTCAATTTCTTTTGCTGTTTTTTTATCTTTTAACTTCATCTTATTAACTATTTCCATTGCAATTTTGCTTCTTAGTTTTTTGTTTTCATATTTTTTATGCGAGGTTCCAATAAACTCTTTTTTATATTCAGTCAGGTCATCCGCTAAATCAAGCCAGATAGTAGATAATTGATGTAAATCTGCATACTCGTAACTTGTAACATAAGGGCTTGATGTTATAATTAAATCCACACTGTTATCAGGTACGGCTTGATGTTTAGCATTACCAACTTTAATATTCAAATAGTTATTAATATTTTCTCTTACCTCTTGAGAAACAATTTTATAAAAATCATTATTACCTTTTTGCATTTTCTTTAAATGCCTTTTAAGGGCATCATAAGGTTTTGCAGGTTTCTTTTTAAAATCCCTTGTCGGTTTTGTGCTTCCTTGAAGCCATATAGAACAATTCTTTAAAATATGGCTAAAAGCTACTAACAAAAAGTCTCTAATCTTCTCATCATCTTCAAGATAAATAATTCTTAGTATTTTACTAAGCTCAATTTTATTTTTCTCAGGAAACCAATAATTAATTCTTTTAATATGTTTTTCTGGAATTAAAGGATCTATATTATAAGTATTAAATAATGTATTTAAATTATCATTATAAAAATTTATTCTTTCTAAAAATTGCTTAATCTTTTTATCAAGATAGAATGGTTCTATTGGTAATGATTTTACTTTAGTTATTAAATATGCTATTTTATTAATATCAGTTCCACTTACTTTAAATCCTCTTGATATTGCAGTAACAATTGTAGTCCCACAACCATAAAAAGGATCATTTATACTGGCTTTTTCATCTGTGATATATTCATCTATTAATTTTTCAACTAATTGTGGAATAAATTTAGCAGGATAGCGATGATAACTGTGAGTCCATTTCCCAGTATCTGATGGTTTAAGCTCCTTAAATGACCAATTTTGATCTATATCTTTTGTGTTAAACATATACAAAATATCCTGTGGTGTTAATACTTTTTCTCTCATTTGCTCCTGAATTGCTTTCATGTTATATACCTTTTTATACCACTAATGTCTTTTAAACTAATTTTTTTTAGATTAACTATAATTATACCAATTATTTATTATATTCAATTTCAACTATTTTACCATTAATACCAATACTTTTAAGTTTCTGCAAATCAGCCTTTGCATCATCATAAAAATGATAAGGTCCTACACCAAATCTATAAACATTATCAAGTTTTTGCTTATAAAAATTAAAACCATTTTTAGTTACAATATTTTTAATATTTTCATCAATATCTTTAGAAACTCCTATTGATATAAAATAATAATCTCTTAAAAACTTTTTATCAATAACTTTTTGGACTTCACTTCTTACAGATCTTTTAGAATATGTTAAGATTTCATCTTTCTCCTTTAAAAATTGGAAAATTGGTGTATTGATAAGTTTTTTAGCAAAAAAAACTTTATCCTGACCCATACCTATTTTATATAAAAAATATAATGTATTTTGATAGTAATCTGTATCATAAAACATTGAATACAGTTTAAGAAAATATTGATAGGCTTTTATAGGGTTATTATCTTCTTTATATAAAATATAAGAATAAAGATATAGCGAAAATGATAGCAATTTTTTATTATTAATATTTGAAAAATTGTTAATTAACTTTTCTTTTAAAGGTTTTAAATCTTTTTTATACCTTTTATTATTATGATATAAGGTATTTAAATAGATAATTTCAATTTCATAATCTAAGTCT
Source organism: Exilispira thermophila (assembly GCF_055389015.1). NCBI lineage: Bacteria > Pseudomonadati > Spirochaetota > Spirochaetia > Spirochaetales > Exilispira > Exilispira thermophila. Next base: position 1,183,090 of record NZ_AP042476.1, read on the forward strand.
TTTTTCTTTGATTTTACATTGTAAAATTTGTACCATTTAAATACTTCTGAATAATTACCGTGAATATATAAAAAATTCAAAAGTCTTACAACTGCAAATTCAAACCATTTACTATCTGGATAATATAAAATCAATTTTTTTAAATTTATTAAATTTTTAAAATAATCATCTTCAATAAATGAGAGATAAAAAAGTACATCATCTGTATATTGAGATAATGGATATTTTGATAAAAAATTATAACCATATTCTAAAGCTTTACTATCTACCTGCAAAACTTTATTCAAAAATATTTTATACTCATCTTTTTCTGAAACATTTGAATCAATCTTTATATATGAAATTAAAACTAATGCTATTGCTAAAAATACAAGTAAAATATTTTTTACATTTTTTTTCATATTATAGATTTTAATTTTATTTATTTGTTTTGATTGAAACTTTTATTTTTTCATTTATTTAACATATTTAATAACTTATATTTAACTTATTTAATAATTTATTTATTAAAAATTTATTTATTTAGTTTCATCAATTTTATTAAAATTAATTATTACTTCTATTTTTTATCTCTTCAATTTTACAGATATTATTTACACCTTTTATTAATCAATTTATTAATTTTAACTTTTTTTATTTCTTTTTTTGAAAAGATTTTTTAACCCTTTCTTATTTTTATCATCAATTTTTTGATCTTCTTTATTAATTTCTGTAAGAGTTTTATTTACTTTTTCCTCAACCACTTTTTCAATATGCTTCTCTTTCTTTTTTAATTCTTGCTCTTTTAACTTACTTTTTGTAATTTTTTCCTTAATTTTTTCTTTTCTAAGCTTATCAAAATAACTCATAACATAATAAAAAAATGATATAATTATACCGGTAATAATTGAAAACAATACGACTGAAATTACAGAAACATCTTGATATTTCTGCCCAAAAAAGTTTATAGTTGTTTTATAAGGTATATTAATAATAATAAAAACTAAAATAATAACTATAAAAATCAAATTAACTATTAATCTAAACATATTATTCTCCAATAAAAGTTTTACCAGATAGAGATTTTAACTTTATATTAATAATATCACCTGGTCTATAATCTCTATTATTTATAACACCAAATAATCCATCAAATGTTTTAAATAAAAATTGATTTTTATTTTTCTTACTCATTTTCAAAATAATAGATTTTTTAGTTTTTTCAATTTCTTTATTTCTTTCTTCAATTGAGATTTTATTTTGTTTATCAATCAAAATTGATAATCGTTGTTTTTTTATACTTTCAGGAATATTATCTTCAAGTTTACTTTTAACAAGTGGTCTTTTGGAATATTTATACATAAAAGCATCTGTAAACCTTATTTTTTCAACTATTTCTAATGTTTTTTTAAAATCATCTTCTGTTTCATCAGTGAACCCAACAATAATATCTGTAGAAAATTTCATATTATTATTAAATTTTTTAAACTTTTCAATTATGGAAGTATACTTTTCTATAGTATATTTTCTATTCATTAATCTTAAAATTTTATCAGAACCTGATTGAAGGGGAACATGAACCATTTTAGAGATTTTCTCATTTTTAGCTGTTATCTCTATAAGTTCATCAGAAAAATCTTTAGGATGAGGTGATAAATATGAAATTAATTCAATACCTTTTATATTTGCAACTTTTTCAAGTAATTTATAAAAAGGGATATCATTATTATCTTTACCATAAGAATTAACATTTTGACCTAAAAGAATAATCTCTTTTACCCCTATAGATGCTAAATTTTTAACATCTTCAATAATATCATTAGAATTGCGAGATATTTCCAATCCTCTTAAATAAGGAACAATACAAAAAGTACAAAAATTTGAACATCCGTGAGAAATTGTAACATAAGATCTAAATGGAAATTCGGGATCTTTTGAAGAATTTAAAAATACAAAATCATTTAATTCAATTGCTTTTTTAGAAGATACCCCTTTATATCCCTGTTCTTTGTTTTTTATCAAATATTCAACAATTTTTTCCTGTTGTTTGGTGCCAAAAACCAGATCAGCAAGGTCATCATCAATAAATTTTTGCATATATTCTTCTGATAAACAACCTAAAATAACAACTGATAAAAAAGGGTTTGTAGTATTTTTTAAATATTTAAAATAGCCTAATCTTCCAAAAATTCTATCTTCAGCTGATTGTCTAACACTACAGGTATAAATAAATACAAAATCTGCATTATTAATATCAAAAGTTTCTTCAAAATTATATTTTGTAAGATAATCTTTTAAAGAAGCTGCTTGAGATTTATTCATCTCACAACCATAAATTTCCCAAAAAATTTTATATTTTGTTATAGACTTTTTCATAAAAAACACTTTAATTAATAAACGAATTTAGTCAATATTTTTATACAACAAATAAAACTACTTTAAAATTTAATTTTTAATAACGATAAAAAGAAGAAATTATAAATTATTACTAATTTAGATAAATAAATGTTAAATAATTTTTTCTTAATAAGTCTAAATTAGTTTTGACAATTTATTTTTTTATTTTATTATTTTTATTGTATTTGATATCAAAGTAAACTTGATTTTCAGGAGAATAAATATATGGGTAAGTATATAGTATTAAAAATACGATTAAGATCAGAAGCTCTCAATTTTTACTCTGTTGCAGTTTTAATAATCGATAGAGAGCTCAAACTTATGGAGAAACTTGATGTATTAGCTTCAAGAATACCAACTTTTTACCATAATTGTATTAGCCAGAGCTGGGAAGAAGTACAAAATGAAATAATAAAACAGGTAATAGAAGGAAAAAATCTTACTAATCTAAGTAAATCAGTTTCAACAGCAATCGAAAAAATATTTTTAAATGAAGATATAGATTATATTATAAAACTTATAGATAATGATATTAATAAATTTATTACAATTCTTCAAGAATCAATAAACCGAGCTTTATTAAAAGGAGATGCAAAACTAGAAGTTATAAAACATGATGTTAACAGTATTGACAAAAATGTTACAAGTGAAGATGTAACTGAAGAACTTGCAGAATTAGAAAATGAAAATATTAATTTTGATGTTCCAGATGGAGTATCTGTTATACCTGTAAAAGCTGTACTTGCCCCTGTTTCTGGTATTCCACTTTATGAGTTAACCATAGGTGATAAAATTTATGTTAACATTGATACTTCTTTTGAAAGGGCAAAAGAATATATAGAATATTTTGATGCTTTACAGGATGATAAACTTATTCCACTTCCAGCAGAAATACTGGAAATAATGGTTGATATGAACAACAATTATATTATACTGGTAAAACTTGATGAATCAACCTATGGGCAAATAATAGAAGAAGAAAAAGTGAAAATTAAAAGATGGGATGAAGATGAGATAATTGATGAATCACTTTCTCATGAGGAATCTAAAGAGAAAAAAATTGAAAAAGCACAGAAGAAAAAACCAGCTTCAAAAAGTATTATCTATATTGTAGCAGGAATTGCTGTCACTCTTTTTATTATTTTAATTTTATTATTATTCTTATAATAAATGCAATATTAAATATTTCAATTTTTCTTTTTCCATCTTAATTGACCACATGCACCTTTTATGTCTCTTCCCCTTTTATATCTTATAGAAACGTTGATGTTATTTTTTTCAAGTTGTTCTTGAAAATAATGGACTTTATCTCTATCAGGAGAATTGAAAGGAAGTCCAGAAACTGGATTATATTCAATTAAATTAATATAATTACCTAACTTTTTAACTATAGGAATTAATTCTTCTATATGCTTTTTGCTATCATTAACCCCTTTAAAAATTATATATTCAATTCCAACTCTTTTTTTTGTTTTTTCTCTGTATTTTTCAAATAAATCGAGTAATTTTTTTAAATCCTGGTTGTAGGGTATAAGTGACTTCCTTTGCTCATTAAAAGGAGTATGAAGAGAAAAGGCTAATTTAAAATTTTTATTTATTGAAAGAAGTTTTTTAAGTCCTGAAATTATGCCAACAGTAGAAATTGTAATTCTCTTTGGTGAAAACATTCTACCTTCCTTATCCCCCAAAATTTCAATAGTTTTTAATACATTATCCAGATTTAATAAAGGTTCCCCCATACCCATAAAAACAATATTATCTATTTTTCCTTTACCCTTTAAATAATTTTCAGCAATTAAAAACTGAGATAATATTTCTGAATATGTTAAATTCCTCAAGTATCCAGATAATCCTGTTGCACAGAATTTACACCCAACTGGACATCCAATTTGTGATGAAATGCATAAAGTATATCTTTTATTTTTTCTTATTTTATTATTATCACTTGTATCAGTTAAAATCACCATTTCAATAATATTATTGTCTTGAGTTTTTAAACCAAACTTCACTGTTTCACTTTTTTTTTCTGTTAATACATTTTCTATTTTAAGATTAACTACATTAAAGTAATTTTTTAAAAACTCTCTATATTTTTTAGGTAAATCTGACATATTATCAAAATCAAATTCTAATTTTTCAAAAATCCATTTCTTAATCTGTTTTATTCTAAACTTTTTATTATCAAGATAAGAGATAAATTCTTCTATTTTTTCATCATTATAAATATAGTCAAACACATTATAATACATATCACTTTGATTTAAATCATTTAACATTTTCACAACTATCCTCATCAATTTCATTAATTTAATCTATAAAATAAATATAATTTAAAATAAATATAATTTAATTAAATAACAAATTAATTTTATTAAAATAATTTAAAATTCTTCTTTTTTTTATATTAAATATAGAAAAATAATATTTATAAATCTTAAAATTTCTGTAAGTAAACTTCTCTTTAAATTGTGGATATCTTTTTATCAAGTCTTCAAATCTTTGTTTTAACATAACACATTTACTATGCATAACCATTTTATCAGAAACATTAACAATTAAAATTGATAGTGCTCTATTCATTTCAAAAAATCCATCTATCAAGTGATATTTTGAACAAATAGCTTCATAAAATAAATTTTCATTTTTTAAAATATTATACCCTGTAATTGCATGATTATAGTTAGATTCTTTTTTAATTTCAAATATTTTCCCAATATCATGCAAAAGACTTGCATTTATTTGTTTAACCAGAAATTTTAAAAAAATTTCTCCTTTTTGTATATCTAAGTCTGTTTTTAATAAATTATATATTTTTTTTTCTTGTAAATACTTTAAAAATAAAGACATATAAAAGTAATTTTTATATTTTATCAACTTAATAATTGCATTATATAAAACAATCGAATAATTAAAAATTTTGTTTCTTTCTTTTTTATTTAACAAAATTGAATAAAATTTTTTAATTTTTTTAAAAACAACATTTCTATAATAATTATTTTTATTTAATTTCTCTATTTTCCCAATCTTTAAATTAAAAATGATAAATAGAGTATTTAATGAAACGCAAACAGAATGGTTTTGAATGTTTTGTGGCATATTATATTTATTAAATAACCTTCTGGAATTGTTAAATACATTTAGATACAACTTACTAAAATAATCATAAAAATAATTAATAAAATCATTAAACTCGATTTTATTCTGAATATCGATAAATTTTTGTTTATATTGTTTTTTTAGATTATTTTTAAAATCTTCTAAATCATTATTAAAAATAATTTTGAAAATAAGTTTTAAATTATTCTTATTCAAAATAAAATTTTTATCAATTTTTAATCTTTTTTCTTTTTTATTCAACATTTTAAATACATTAAATTATTTTGTATTATTTTAATTTTTCTCTATTTCAATAAAGCAGTTATCCAGGGAATTCCCACAAATGTACCAATTGCTGAACCAATAGAAGTTGCAATAAATACCAATAATATCTTTGTAATCCTGTTTTTAAAAAATCCTTTAAAGGTTAATATATCTTCAGAGAGACTTTCAAAATCCATAACTCTTGGCTTTCTAAAAAATGCTTCCACTATACCAAGAACAAATCCTGCTCCAATAGTTGGATTTAAAGAAGTAATAGGAGAAACAACCCATGCAGCCAAAATTGTAAGTGGATGAGCTAAAACTAAGAGAGCAAAAATAGAAGTAAATATTCCATTTGCAAGAACCCATGCTTTAAACATATTAAAAGCAACTTTTGCTCCCCCTTTATAAAAACCATATCCAAAAACAAGTAATACAAATGCTGTTATTATCCAGGCAATATATTTACCATATGTTTTTTTTGGTGGAACATATTCAATAGATTCATCATAATCAAACCCATCTTCTATAAGCTTTTTAATCCCTTCTAAATGCCCTTTACCAATCACAGCAACAATTTTACTTCCATTTGCATTTAGAATCTTATTAGCAAGATATAGATTTCTTTCATCAATAAATGATTTCTTAACCATAGGTAATTTTTTTGCAAATATATCCATTATCTCATTGAAAATGTCTTTACCTTCCATTAAGTTTTCTATATCTTTTTTATCAACTTTTTCATTTGTAAAAATTGATTCCAATAAAACTTCTAATATTCTTAGCTTATCTTTAAATGAAGATAAGCTCCATGCTCTTTTTAATGTAACATTTATATCTCTATCAGCTAAAACAATATCAATGTTATTTTTTTCAGCTATATCAATAGCTTTAATCATCTCTTCACCAGGGGCTGACTGCATATCCAAACCAATTCTCTTTTGAAAAGAAGATAAAACCATGTTTGCAAATAGTAAAAAACCTTTCCCTTCTTTTATCACTTTAACAATATCAAGTTTTTTCCATTTTTCTTTATCTTTTAAAGATTTATATCTTGATTCACATAATTCTACACAAACTTTATCAGGTTGGACACTATTAATAACATTTTCAACTTCTTCTACACTCTCTTTCAAAACATGAGCTGTTCCAACAAGATAAATTTCTTTGCCGTTTTTTTCAATTTTAACAGTATTTTTTAACTCATTTGATGAAATAGTATTCTCCATATACAATCCTTAAAATAAAATAATTAATAAACCTATTTAAAATAATATTAAAAATAAATAAATTAAATTAAAATAAAAATAAAAACTTATTAAATAGAAATTCATAATTTTATAATTTAATATCTATATTTTATCTTTTATTAAATGTTATTGGCCTCTTTCATAATGTATGGATATTTTTTCTAAATCTCCTTAATTTTGTAATATTTTTAATCTATACTTTAATTCTTATTTTAATTTTTGTTTTAAATCATTTTTTTATTATCAACTACCATTTAGATAGAGATTAATTATTAATAAAAAATATGCAATATAAAATATAAAAAAAACTATTGACTTATTCTAATTTTTATATTATTCTATTTTTGTAATAATTACAAATTTAGAAAGATTAAAATTTTAGAATGGATATTAAAGTTTTATGGAAATACAAAAAGCAAAATCAATTTTATCAGAAAAAAATATTAAAATATCAAATCATAGAGTTTATATTTTGTCTTATTTAATTGAAAATAATAATCATCCAACAGCAAATACAATTTATGATGATTTACATAAATTATTACCAAGTTTATCAAAAGCAACTGTTTACAATACATTAGAATTTTTTCTTAAAAAAGGAATTATTAAAAAGATAATATTTGATGATAATTCAACTCATTATGATGCTTTTTTAAACTTTCATGCTCATTTCTATTGTAAAATTTGTAAACAAATTTTTGATATTAACATTAATGATATTGATAATAATATTATTAATATAAATTCATTAAAAAAGCTAAAGTTTATAAATAATAATCTCATACAAAATATATCTATAAATTTTGAGGGAATATGTAAAAAATGTCAGATAAAATAAAAAACGATGATTGAGAATTTTAAAAAGTTAAAGAATGAAAATAATATTAATAAAACAATAAAGTAGAATTAAAAAGGTGAAAACATGGAAAAAAATAAAACAGAAGTTTTTAATTTTTGTATGAAAAATAACAATGAAAAATTACATTGTCTTAAAGATCATAAAGGGAAATGGGTAATATTATACTTTTATCCAAAAGATAATACTTCTGGTTGCACTAAAGAATTATAAAGCATAATTTAAAAATAATTTTGTTATCTGACCCTGACCATAAAGTGATAGAAAATTTTGGTGCATGGGGTGAAAAAAAGATGTATGGAAAAACATACTATGGAACCATAAGATCAACTTTTTTAATTTCTTTTGAAGGAAAAATATTAAAATCATGGAAAAAAGTAAAAGTTAAAGGTCATGTTGAAGAAGTTTTAAAAACATTAAAAGAACTAAGTGAAAATAAAGAAAAAATAAAATAAAACAAAATTAAATTAAATTAAAAAAGTTAAGTTAAAATTAAAGTACCATAAATTAAAACAATAAAATAAATATTATAAATTAATTTATTGAATATAATAAATCATTTAAAACTAAAAATAGTAAAATAAATTAATAAAATTAAGTGAGTTTAATTTTAAAATTAAAAATAATTTAGATTGAAAATTTAAGACATCCTATAATATGTCAACAAAAAAATAAAAAAAATAGGATGTTGACAACCTAATATAATTAGTGTTCTTTGACATTTATATATATCAGGCACAATGAGGTTTAGCAACAAAAACCTTAACAGGATCATAAATAGAGGAATAAGTATACAAATGCCAGATAATTTTAGCAAGTTTAACCATAACTTTAAAAATAGCTTTTTTAGAATTACCTCCTTTATTAATTTCATTAAGGTAAACCTGTTTTAATTCATTATTATGCATTAAAGCAGATACAGCACAACAATATAATTGTTTTTTAACAATAGAGATTCCTTTTGATTTTTGATATGCCCTATCTTTAGAACCACTTTGATCTTTACCAGGGTAAAGGCCAATGTATCCTAAAAATTTATTTACATTAGTAAATTTGTTTAAATCACCACAACAACCAATGATTGTAGCAACTGTTTTTTTACCAACACCAGGGATTGATAAAACAGCTTTTATAGGGTTAATACTATTTTTGTTATTATTATCAGAATAATTAAATTCTAAATTTTTTAATATAAGGTTAATATTTTTTTCTATATTTTTTATTTGTTCAAGAAGAAGTTCTAACACAGTAATTTGATTTCTTAGATTAAATTCATTAGCTTTAATGCCATTATTTGGAGTAATAGAAATTTTAGCAAATTCAATAATTTTTTTAGCTTTATGTTCAGAATTATTGTTACCTTTAATTGATCTAAAAATTTTAACAATATCGTTTTTGTTAGCTTTGGCTAAAGCAAAAGCAGAAGGATATTTTTTTAAAATGGTTCTTGATGTAACATTAAAAGGGTCTCTAAAAACAATATCATACTCATAAAAAGTTTTTTGTAAAATACTTGAAATTCTTCTTTTGAGATTGTATATTTGTTTCATAAGGAAATTGTATTCCTTTATGAGTTCTCTTAGGTTAGAGACATCATTTTCTGGAACCAGTGATTCTTTAATTAATCCAGTAGATAACTGGATAGCAAGATTTAAAGCATCTTGTTTATCAGTTTTAGTATGTTTATTAAAGGATTTAGAGAAATAGGAAGAGGAATAAGGATTAACAAGAGAAATTTTATATCCTTTTTCTCTAATACTAAAGAACACTGGTTTCCAGAAAACATTTGTAGCTTCTAAAGCAAATTCAAAATCATTTTTATTATTTGACAGTTTATTAATAATTTCAAAAAACTTTTTAAAATTCTTAGAATTATGAATTAATTTAAATTTTTTAACAATTTTTCTTTTTTCATTGATAATACAAACTTCAGAAGATTTTTTTGCTACATCAATACCCACAAAAAACATAATTCAACTCCTTTTAATTTTTTTTTAATATCTGGCATTTGCACAACCTCGAATACACAGTGAGACGAATAACTTCGAATCCTGTAACATCCTGAATATTTGCTAAACAGCCTGATATATAGATTTAAGATGGATAAAATCAAAATTCTTAATTAAGTCTTTAAAAAGACAAGGAGATTTCTATTTGTATTTTATCCATTAAACACATACTATATTTATTATCCCTAATATTATTAGGTTGTCAATAGTACTTTTATTTTTAATATATTATACGAGGAGGATTTTTATGAATAAAAAAATGGAAAAAGCACTAATGAAACAAATTAATGAGGAAATGTTTTCTGCATACCTATATTTGCAGATGTCAGCATATTTTGAAAGCATTGGATTAAAAGGCTTTGCAAATTGGATGATGGTTCAATACAAAGAAGAAACAGATCATGCAATGAAAATTTATAGATATCTACTTTCAAGAGGATGTGAAATTGAGCTTTTTGAAATCGTTAAACCTCAAAATAAATGGGAATCCCCATTGCATTCTTTTGAAGAAACTTTAAAACATGAACAACATATAACAAAATGTATAAACGACCTTGTTGATATTGCTGAAGAGGTAAAAGATAGAGCAACTTATAATTTTTTACAATGGTATATTGATGAACAGGTTGAAGAAGAAGAAAATGATAGAGAAATCATAGACAAATTAAAACTAATAGGTGATAGTAAAAATGCACTATTTATGATTGATAAAGAACTGGCTACGAGACAATATACACCTTTAATACAGGAATAATAGAATATTGAATCCTTAGTTTTACTATAAAAAAATGTAAACAATAATCACAAAAATATATTAAGGATTAATATAAAAAATAAATAATAGCTATTATATAAAAATGTAATGTAAAAAAAATAAAGGTTATGTAAATAACAATGTATAAATAAAAATATAAAATATAAGAATATTAATATGTAATTTAATTATTATTATTTTCAATAATAATTAAAATTAATAATAAAATTTTAAAAATAAAATTAAAATAATTTAGAAAAGGAGGACGCTATGATAAACATAGGTCAAAAATTTCCAGAAGTTAGAATCAATACTACACATGGTATGATGAATTTGCCTGAGGTATTTTCAGGTAAATGGTTTGTTTTATTCTCCCATCCAGCTGATTTTACGCCTGTATGTACCACAGAATTTTATGGGATGCAAATAAGATTAAAACAATTTAAAGAATTAGGTGCTGAAGTTATTGGGTTAAGTATAGACCAGGTATTTTCTCATCTTAAATGGACAGAATGGATAGAGCAAAACTTAAAACAAAAAATTGAATTTCCTATTATTGCTGATGATAGGGGACTTTTAGCTGAAAAATTAGGTATGATACCTGAAGGTGGAAGCAGTACAGCTAGAGCTGTTTTTATTGTTGATCCAAAAGGGATTGTAAGAGCAATTGTTTACTATCCTGCTGAAGTTGGTAGAGATTGGGATGAAATTTTAAGAGCATTAAAAGCTTTACAAATCAGTGATAAAAACAAAGTTGCAATGCCTCATAAATGGCCAAATAATGAACTAATTAAAGATAGAGTTATAGTTCCACCTGCAGGCAGTGTTGATGCAATTAAACAAAGAGAAGAACAAAAAGCTAAAGGTGAAATCGAATGTTATGATTGGTGGCTATGCCATAAAAAACTTTAATCAAGTTATTAATCTAAACAAAAGAACAATTCATTTTTAGGTAATATTTTATTTACAATAATGTATTTTAAAAATAAAATATATTATAATTAGAAATAAAATAAATTATAAAAAGTAAATAAAAATGAATTTGGTGTACATAATTTCAAAATATAATAGAGGGGGCTAAAAAATTGGCCCCCTTTATTATTACCCCCGAGACGACTTGAACGTCCGACCCGCAGTTTAGGAAACTGCTGCTCTATCCTGCTGAGCTACGGGGGTGTCTTCATATCGATTCAAAATTAACAAAAAATTACCATTTGTCAATAAATGTAAATATTATAATTTAATTATAATTTAATTTCCAATACTTTTTCTACACAATCAAAATTATCACATATATAATCAGGAATAATTTCATTTGTTGAGTTTTCTTGATATTTGTAAGTTTGATTTTTCATATAATTTTTAGAATTATCACTTTTTACAATACTCTTATTTTTAAAATCAACCAGACATGTATCAATTTCAAAATTTTTCCCACCAGTTATATCAGACGAAATACTATCCCCGATTATTATCATATTTTTTTTATCAATGATTTTCTTTATATCATTCTGGTTTATAATTTTATTTTCAATCATTTTTTCAATACTTATTTTAAAAATTTCTTTATCAGGTTTAGCTACACCTAATTCTTCTGAAATAGCTATAAAATCAAAATACTTATCTATTTTTGAAATATTTATCCTGGAATGCTGAACTTCTGCAAGTCCATTTGTTAAAAGAACATATATGGGAAATCCATTATTTTTTTGTTTATATTTTTTTAAATTTTCTAAAAATTTTTTAGCACCTTTTATATATTTAGAAGAATTAGATAAATATGCTAAATAAATATCATTTGCATATAAAGGGTCAAAATCAATACCGATAGTTTTAAATAATGATTTAAATCTTGTCCTTTTTAAAGTATCAATATCAATTAATTTTTTTTCAAGTTTTTTCCAGGCTTCTTTGTTACCCTCTTCATATACTTCAAAAAGATAATCAAAAGAATAATTGAAAAAAATATCTTTCTTTAATATTTCATTGTCAAATCTTATTTCAACTTTTGAATTATTTTTACCAACATTATTTTCAATAAAAGCAAATGTCATTTTTAAAGAATCTTTTGCTGATTTATCAAAATCAAAAAGTGTACCATCTGCATCTATAAATATAATATTATATTTTAGTTTTTTCATTTTCTCCACCAATTTGTTTTTTATTTAATTTATAAAAGTTATTCTTTTAAAAGGACATATTTAATAGCTAAATTTCAAACAACTTTTTTTAAATTGAAAAATTTAATAATTCACTAAAAAAGTTTATAGATAAATTATAAATTTTCAATTGAAATCTATATATGTATATTATTTAAACTTTTTTAAATTTCTAAAATCGCATCAATGATAAATTTTGAAATAGCCTATTATTATCATTAAACCATTTTACAGTATCTTTTAAGGTTATATCCAGCGGTCTTGGATTATAATTCAACTCATTTTTTGCAAGTTTGTTTGAAATATTTGAATTACTGTTTAAAATATAAATTGATTCAAAAGTTACTAATGGTGTCTTTTTTGTAAAAAATGAACCTATTATATTAAATAATGCATAAACATACATTAACTTTGAATTAATTGTAATCTTTGGTGGATTTTTACCTACCAACAAACTTACTTTGTCGATTAAATCTGATATTTTTATTCTATTTCCAGACAAAACATAATGCTGACCAGTTTTTCCCTTTTTTGCTGCAAGTATTATTCCTTCAGCAACATCTCGAACATCAACAAAATCATATGCCCCAGTTAATTTAACAGGAAATTTACCATTTATTATACTTAAAATTAAATTTCCCATTTGAGATGGTTTATAATCATAAGGTCCAATTATTCCTGTTGGACAAACCACTACAGCATTTAATCCCTGTTTTACTGCTTTAAATACTTCTAGTGTTGCTTTAGCTTTTGAAAATCCATAATCTCCAATCGCTTTTATTGGATTAATTTCAGTTTTTTCATTAATAATACCTTTTTTTTGATCTTTTAAAGCATGTATAGAACTAACATAAACAAGCTTTTTTATCCCATTAATTTTACATGCTTTAATAACATTTTTAGTTCCTACAACATTAACCTTTTCTAATATTTTTTTCATTCCTGGTTTTGTTGAAATTATACCTGCAAGATGATAAACAATATCAACACCTTCAAATGCAAGTTTTATACTTTCTATATCAGTAATATCACCATATATCTTTTCTACTGGAAGGTCTTTTATAGGTTCAAGATTTTCACCAGGACAGATAAATGCTCTAACAATTTCCCCTTTTGATATTAATTTTCTAATTAAAACATTTCCAAGGTGTCCTGTTGAACCAGTAACAATAACCATATTTACTCCCCTTATTTTTTTAATCTATAAATAATTTTTCAATATATTTCTTATTTTCTTTATTTTTTAAATAATATTTTTTTTAGATACAATATTTCTTTAAATACTATATATTTTTTAAATAATAGATGTTTTTTAAATGCTATATATATTTTTTAAATTTTTATATTTTTTTGATTTTTAATTACTTTAAATATTATTTCTTATTTAAGTCATAGGAATTAGAAATTTTAAAAAACAAAATTATTGTATTATAAACAATTATAATATTAAAAATGTTTTAACAATATCTATCATCATCTGGATATATTTATCATCAAACTTTAATTGATTATCAATATTCATTCTTTTCCAGTATATATCTCCAAAACCCCATAACATCATAAGCATAATTTCTACTTTCTTTTCATCATAGGGAAGATTTATTTTTTCTAACCCCCCAATGATAAATTCTTTAACCTTATTAATACCAATGGTATAAACCCTAAAAATTTCATTTTTAATTTCTTTATCATCAACTTCTGAAAAGGCTTTATAAAGAATAGTATAATAAGAATTAATCTCATTCTGGAATTTAAAAAAAGTTTTCCCAATAGTTTTAAGATTTTCTTCCAAAGTTTTTTCTTCAGAAACATCTTTTAAAATAGTTTGTAAAAGTTTGTTATTTACATACTTAATTGTTTCTATAAAAATCTCTTTTTTATTTTTAAAATAACGATATAAAGTACCTTCAGCAACATTGGCTTTTTTAGCAATTTCAGAAGTTTTCATATTATAGTAATTACTTTTTTCCAATATTTTTGAAGCAGATTTAATAATTTTTTCTTTTTTATCATTATTTGAATCAGTTAAATCATTGTATATATCTTTCTTGGTTTTATTTTTAGACATTTTTTCACCTTGATAATAATTATATTAATAATGAGTGATTGCTCACTCATTATTAATATAATATATTTATAAAAAAAATCAACTTTTTTTATAAAAATTATATAATTTAAGTTGTTGAACTAGCAAATAGTTTAACTGATAGTATTATAAAATTTTTTTTGCATTATTCATCTTTTAATTTCTTACTACTTAATACAAACAATATTCCTGGTGTTATTACAATCAAAAAAATTATATATGGTATAAGCGACCTTGGGAAATTTTTAAAAAGAGGTGTCTGAAAAAATAAAACTATTAACATGATTAATTGAAAAATTATTGTTAAAATTCCACCTAAATATTCCCATTTCCATGCTAATATTAGACCAATTGTGCTAAGAGATATAAGTATAGGGGGCAAATATTCAATGAAAGTTCCATTACTAACCATATATTGATCTACTGATTTATTAGTTGCAATGTCCCATAGATTGCCAATAAATATTAATAAAACTATAAAGATAATTGGAATGCTCCATATTCTAGCTATCCATTTTAATCTTTTTGATATTTTTAACATCTTTATCTCCTCTCATATATTTTATCATTTCCACTAATCTTACCATAAAGTAAAGGGGAATTGACATCATGCAAAGAATAATTGTCTAAAACCCTTTTTCTATCAAAATTTGCATAACAATATAGACAGTTATACAAACATGTATTATAAGCCCCAATGTCAACACTTTCAATACAACCACAAGCACTTCTTTGATATCGATCTTTTTTAGCATTAATCTTTTTTCCAGTTATTTTTTCAACTAGCTCTCTATTTATACAACTTCCGTGGGTTATTCCAAACTCATTAAAATCTTGTTCTTCACTGCATGTTTCTATTTTTAAATTGTATAATTTTCCAATTTTTGATATTTCTTTTATTAGTTCTAATTTTAAACTTTTATCAGGAATTATATATTTAACATCTTTCATATTTTTTTTAGTTTTTTTATAATAAGTTACAAAACTAATAATACATTTTGTGGTAAATCCTGATAATTTTTCTGCTATATTTCTAAAATTATTTATATGATAATCTAAATCTATAAAATCTGTAAAAAGTATTGGATCATATCGCCATACAACTTTTTCTTTTCCTATTAAAAAAGATAAATTTCTGAAGACATCAATTGTTTCCTCTAATGGTGGAACATATTTTTCTATTTTTGGACCATATCCTGTTATTGTATATAAAAAATAATATTTATAATCTTTTAAATATTTTAATTTTTTTATCAGGGGTTTAGGGTATTTAGACCAGAAAACAATAATATCAATAATATCTGGATTTATAGGAATTTTACTTACCATATGGAAATTAAATGGGTTTCTGACATAAACAAAACCCTGTTTCACTCTATTAATAAACCATTGAGAATAAAAAGCAGGAATATCAGTTCTTCGGCTAACACTTAAAATCATACATATTATATATTATAATCTTAAAGAATTAAATAATCAAATAAGTTTTAGAATAATGAATAATAAAAAAATTGACAAATATTCAGATAATAAACTATTAAATTTAAAATAATCTATTTAATTGCTTTTTTATTTTTGAAATATTTGAATCCAATACATTAACTTTACTTTCTTCATTATCAACTATTACAAAAAAATCTTTAAAACCTGTTTTTAAAATATCAATGTTTTTTTCAAATTCTTTTTTTAAATTGTTATCAATAATGTTATTGGTTTTTTCAATAAATATTTTAAGTTGTTTATCAATTTTCTTGCTTACTTTTTTTCTATTTATTTTAATACCCTTAGAAGCTAAAAATATTCCAAAAAAAGAAAAAAATAACCCTGAACCAAGAGCAATTAAACCTGGCACAACAGCAATCATAACTATAGATAAAATAGCAATTGCTGTACCACCATAAAGCATTGATGAAAAATTTTCCACACGTTCATTAATCGATAGGTAGTTAATTGCTTCTAATCTTTCAAAATCATTTTTAAAGTTTTCAAAAAATTCTAATAATTCATTTTTATTAAAAGTCTCGGAAGTTAAAGAAGGTTTCATTGCTTTGAATTCTTTTGCAAACTCTATATTATTAACAATCTTATCTAATTTTTTAAGTTCGACATAATAATAGTTTGTAAAATATTTGAAAAAAGAAGTTATTTCATTTTTTATATAATTTTTAACTTTTTCTTCAAATGAAGAAACAAAAATTTTAACCCTATTTTTTAATTTTTTATTTTTATTAAAAAAACCCACTATACTTTTAGATGCAATTTCACTATGAGTAAACATCTCTTCAAAATCATCTAATAAATTCTTTTTTTCATTTACAATATAAGTTTCAATATTGTTTTTTAGTTCAACAATTCTATTTTCAAGTTCAGTTTCTAATTTATCTATTATCTTGATAATTTCTTGTTTTTGTTTGTTATGAATATTAAAATCTTTCAATAATATCTCATAATCATAATTAATCATTTCAAAAACTTTTTTTGAAAAATTTAACATTGATTTATATTTTAATCTTAATTTTTTCTTATTTTCAAGATTATCTTTAATATATTGTTTTAACTCTGTAAACCCACTTTTTTTAATCTCGTTATTTAAGTATAATTTTGTAGATACTGGAAATATTATTGATTTCAAACCAGCTTTATTAATTAATTTTTCAACTTCTTTAATATGTATATTTAATTCTTCTTTATCAACTTTATCTATTTTATTAATAATTACAATTATCTCTCTTTTCCAATTATTTGCAACATACTTTAAAAAGTCCCAGGAAGAATGTGTATAAATATTATCAATAGAAAAAACTATGAAAACAAGATCACTGGCTGGAATAAACTCTTCTGTAATCTCTTGATGTTTTTTTATTATTGAATTTGTTCCTGGTGTATCTACTATTGTAATATTTTTTAAAACAGGATAGTTTAATCCAACTTTTACAAAGTATTTAGATTCTATATCAATTTTTTTATCATGATTATAATAAATCAAATAAATTTTGTCTGTAGTAGGAACTACATCAACATCTAAAACATTTTCACCCAATATTGCATTTATAAGAGAACTTTTTCCTGCATTTACTTCTCCTGCAACTGTTAATAAAAAAGAATACTCTTTCTTTTCAATATAGTTTTCAAATTTATTTATAAGATCTTTATTATTGATTAATTTAGAAAGATCTAGTAAATTGTTAAGAATCTCTTTAACATTTTCAATATATTCAGATATTTTTTCATCTATTATATTTTCAAACATTATATTATTCCTGATTTGATAACTTTTATCCATCTATTTTTTTTACTATTGCATTTTTTTTAATTTATAACAACATATATATTTTTCTAAAATTATATTTTTATTTTAAAATAATGTTTTTTTAAAAATAATATTTTTCTAAATTTTATTCAATAAAAAATAATATAAATTATCAAAACTAAATAAGTTATAATTCTAAAATTGTAACTTATTTACACATTTTTATTGATATAACCCACACTTTATTATTGATATTGTTAATATAAATTATTTTAAATTAATACAAGTAATAACACAAAATATAATTTTTATATTATTTAATATTTACTGCTACTTTACAATTTTTTATTTCAATTTCATCTATTATATTTAAATTTATATCAAAAACTTTTAAAATAGTTTTATCCCCTATATCCTGCATAATTACAAAATGATAAACAGGAAGATATTTCAAAGAATATTTACTGTTTCTAGTTTGATTATATAAAGGAGCTCCACCCCCTCCTGTTGTTATAAAATATGTATTTTTATATTTTGATTTCTCATAGCAATGATCATGCCCGGAAAAAACTATTTTTATTCCATACTTCTCTATTAAAGGTAGTAATATTGGCTTTAATTTTTTTTCATCTTCAGGATGCCTTCCAGTTGAAAACAAAGGATGATGAAATAATAAAACAACTTGTTTATATCTACTTTTCTTTGATTGTTTATCAATGCTATTTTCTAGTACATTAACCAACCAACTATACTGTTCTGAATTTTTATCCATTTTTACATTACTATCTAACAAAACAAAAAGATAATCTTTTACAACTATTTTATACCAGCCTTTTCCATTGTTAAAATTAAATCTTTCATAAAAATATTTTGCTTCATTTTCATGATTACCTGCTACTGGATAGTATGGGAAAAGTGCTCTTAAATTTTTAGTTATGTTATCAAATTGTTTCCATTGATTTTTATTATTTCCATTATGAACTAAATCCCCGGTATTGAAAACAGCTAAAGGGTTAAATTTAGCAATCAACTTAACAATTCTTTTATGAATATCATATCCATTTCTTGTATCCCCATAAATAGCAATGCAATTATTTATATAAGAAGAAAAATCAAAGGCAATATTAGAAATATTTTTTAGTTCAAAATCCTGATTTACACTTTGATGAAATGCACAGGATAGCAATACTAAAAAAATTAAAATAAAAATTAAAAAATATAATTTAAATCTAATTTTATGGTTCATTGTTATTCCAGAGATATTTTTTAATTCCTTTTAAATAAATCTTTATAAATCTTAAATTAAATCAAATATATCTATATTAAACTAAATAAATATATATTAAATTGAAACTAAATATATTTTATAATCTTTTACCATTTATTCAATGAAAAGTTTTAAGCCTTTAAAGAGCAGTTTTATAATAATTTTAAAAAGTTAGAAACTTTTGATAAATATTAATACAGAAGATTAAAAATTAAGAAAAATAAGGGCTAAAATATATTATTTAAATCTATAAAAAAATAGCTAATAAATTTGTAAAAAAACTAAAACAATTCTTTAATTAAATAAAGAGTTTTTTAAAATATTATTCATAGTCAAATACAAAATAATTCTTTGTACTATTTGCTATTTTAACTAAAGATAACATAACTGGAACTTCAACTAAAACTCCAACAATAGTAGCTAATACTACTGGAGAATTTTGCCCAAAAACAGAAATTGCAACTGCAACTGATAATTCAAAAAAATTGGAAGCCCCTATCATACCAGCAGGTGCAGAAATATTATGAGGAATTTTCAATTTATATGCAAAAAAATATGTTATAAAAAATATAAAAAATGTTTGAATTATTAACGGAATTGAGATTAAAAATATATGTAAAGGATTTTTTAAAATCACATCACCCTGAAATGAAAAAATTAGAATAAGAGTTAACAAAAGTCCACCTACAGTTATATTATCAAACTTATGTATAAAGATATTATTGAAAAATTCAATGCCCTTTCTTTTAACAATAATAATTCTTGTTGTAATTCCACTAACTAATGGAATTAAGACAAAAATAATAACTGAAAAAAACAATGTATTCCATGGAATACTGATACCACTTATACCCAATAAAAAACCAACTATCGGAACAAAAGCAAATAGTATTATCAAATCATTGGTTGCAACCTGAACAACAGTATAAGCAGCATTTCCATCCGTTAAATAACTCCAAACAAAAACCATAGCTGTACATGGTGCTGCTCCCAATAAAATCGCTCCAGCAAGATAATCATTTGAAAGTGTATCTTGAATAATGTTTTTAAATATAATTTTAAAAAATAAATAAGAAATCAAATACATTGAAAATGGTTTAATCAACCAATTAGAAATCCAGGTAACAAATAACCCTTTTGGTGCTTTCCCTACGTTTTTAATGCTCAGAAAGTCCACTTTTAACATCATTGGGTATATCATTAACCAGATTAATATGGCAATTTGTATTGATACATTTGCATATTCAAATTTGTTTAAAGTTTCAGGAATAATTTTTAGATATCTTCCTATCAGTATCCCTGCTATCATGCAGAAAATAACCCATAGAGTAAGATATTCTTCAAAAAAAGATAGTTTTTTCCTATTCTTCATACACACCCTCATATTTAATTATATTATAGATATTTTTAATAATATTATATATTAAATTCTTTTAGTTTTTAAAATTTAAGAATAATTCACATCTTATATTCTAAAATTAATTAAATTTTTATTCCCAGATGTTCCTCAATTATTTGTTCAAAAGCTTCTTTAGGAATAAAACCAACATGATTACCTATCAATCTACCATCTTTATCATAAAAAAATTGTGAAGGAATAGACATAACACCTAAATTTCTTGCCAGTTCTAAATGTTCATTAACATTTAAAATCAAAATATTTAATTTACCTTCATATTCTTTTGCTATCTCTTCTAATACTGGTTTTATCATTTTACAGGGAACACATGTATCTGAACCAAAATCAACAATTAATGGTAACCCCTCTTTTAATTTTTCTTCAATTATATTTGACATAAAACTCTCCTCTACTTTTTTAGTTTTTTATTTTAAAAAGTTGTTTGTATTATTTTTGTATCTTTTTATTTTCAATAAATTATTTTTATCTTTTTTTATTATTTTATTTATATTTTATAAGTTTTAATTTTATAATTTGCACAAAACAAAATAATTATAATTTAAAACAAATACCCATAAATCATTCCAGTTAATGAAGCCATTACTATAACCAGGCCAATATAAGTAATTGCTTTTTTCCATCCCATAATCTTGCTAATAACTATCATATTTGGTAAACTTAATGAAGGACCTGCTAATAATAACGCTAAAGTTGGACCTTTTGCCATACCCAATTCAGATAAAGCTTTAACAATTGGTATTTCTGTAAGGGTTGCAAAATACGAAAAAGCTCCAACTACTGATGCTAAAATGTTGGAAACAAAACTGTTATTACCAACCCATTTTGCTATAAATTCTGGTGGAACAAAAAATTTTATAATACCAGCTAAAAATACACCTACTAAAAGTAAAGGAAAAATTTGCTTAAAAAAATCCCATGTAGATATCATCCACATTTTAAATTCATATTTAGTAAAATATTTAATAGTCATAAATATTATTATTATTAAAGTAAATGCTAATAATAACCATTTTTTAGAGGATGCAAAAATTAAAATCAGTATAAGATCAATAAAAAAAATTATATTTATCAATTCTGACCTTCTCTCTTTTATTTTTATTGTTGATGCAAAAGAAACATTATTATTTTGTTTTTCTCTGTTTTTTTTATCATGATTTATAAATATAACGCTCATAATTAATCCAATTACAATTGAAAAACTAACAGCGCCAATTACTCTTGCTATTCCCAATTCAAAACCAAGAAGTTTTGCAGTATAAGTGATTGCTAAAATATTTATTGCTGGACCTGAATATAGAAAAGCTATAGCAGGTCCAATTCCAGCACCTCTTTTATATATTCCTGAAAACAATGGAAGTATTGTACATGAACATATTGCTAGTACAACACCTGAAATTGAAGCAATCGAATAAGAAATAATTTTTTTTACATTAGATCCAAAATATTTTAAAACCTTATCTTCTGAAATAAAGATTGTAATTGCACCTGCTATGAAAAATGCTGGTACTAAACATGTTATAACATGTGCTGATAAATAATCTGTTAATGAGAACCAGCCTGCTTTCAATACTTCATAAATAATTTGCATAATGTTAATCCTTAATTTTATTTATATTTATAAATATAAAGAATTCTTTATATGTTCTTTTTAAAAAAAACTTTTTTAACCGTAAATATAAGTTAAATTAAAAATTTTTAACAAAATACAGCAATGTTAGTTATATTAATTTTCATCTTTTTTCTTATACTCAACAGTACAGGAAATATTTGCATTTTCCATTATTTCAATATCTTTCAAAAAAATTTTATCATTAAAATATATGTTAAAAAATTTAAATAAATAGTTAAGATTAGAAGCATTTGAAATTCTATAATAATACCATTTACCTTCTTTCCTGAAATCAATTAAATTTGCACATTTTAATATTCTTAGATGTCTTGAAATTCTGGGTTCTGACATATTAAGTACATTTTGAATTTCGCAAACACACAATTCTCTATTTAATAATATATTTAAAATCCTTAATCTTGTTTCATCAGCAATTGCTTTAGTAATCTTCAAAAGATTTTTAAAAGTATACACCTTTTCCATTTTTTATTTAATACCTTTTTAATGTTATTTTTACTATTTTTATTTATATTTTTTTTTAATTTTTATATATATCATGTTTTATTTTCTTTTTAGTAATTGTACCAATTATTAGCATTCAATAATCGTATAAAACTAAATTAAACTTTTTAAAAAATAAGTATATTATTTTAAACAATTAAACAATCTTTTATTCTTAAATTATTCTTCAGCAAAGCCTAATTTCATAATGTAATAAAATTAATAACAATAATAATATAACTGACTAAAAAATATTTTTAAAATCCAAAAAAAATCATCATATAAACATTTCTTTATATGATGGTCAAATTAATAAAGATTTATATTTTTTTGTCAACTTTTTTTTCTGCTATTTTTCTTTAATAATTCAATTATTAAACTTTTTTTAATTATTATAATTTTAATAATTTAATGTTAAAAATTTCTTTTAACTTTTTTATTTGATTTAATCTATATTTTAAGTTCATAAATTCTATAAGTTTTATATTTTATTCCACCTAATTTTTCTGCATCCCTTCTCATTGGATAATTTGTCTCCCCTATAGTTGAGCCTTCAGCATATTTTAACCCATTTTTATAACCATTGTAAAAAAGCTGGATATATAAGGAATGTGAAACACCCTTTTTTCTATATTCTGGTATTACAAACATCACAAATGACCTTCCTGTATCAATTTTTTTTCTATATTTTAGAACTTTAAAAATATTCCATGGGAATAACTTTCCATTAAGTTTTTTCAACACCTGATTAAAATCCAACATGCTTAAATTAAACCCAATGGGTTCACCTTTTTCATTTCTTGCTATTAACACATATTCTGGTACAACAAAAGGTTTTAATTCTTTTGCCATTTTTTTTATTTCTGAAATATCAGGAGGTATTAAATCAGGCCATTGTTCAGGCATAGCTTTTTCAACTATAGTTTTTATGTCATATAGGTCTTTTTCAAGATTTTTCATATTTATAGGATAAATTTCAAATGCATATTTCTTTTTTGCATATTTTAAAATTTTTAAATATCGTTCAAAATCAATTTTAGAAATATCATATCTATATGCATATAAATCAATATATTTTTTAAATCCATAATTTTCAAAAAAACTTTGATAGTATTTCATGTTGTAAATATTTAAAAAAACTGGTGGATATTCATGTCCTTCTATTAGACAACCTCTGTATTCATCCCCATTTGTAGGAGATATAGGTCCTCTAACAAGATTCATTCCTGATTTTTTTAAGTATTTTAAACTTTCATCAAAAAGCAATTTTGCTACTTCATAATCATTTATTGATTCAAAAAGTGTTATATATCCCTCTTTAAATCCCTTTTTATTGTTTAATTCATTATTTATACCAGCAGCGATTCTGCCAACAACTTTGTTATTTTTATAAACTAAAAACAGTTTATGTACCCCTTTTTTCCATAAAACATTTTTATCTGGATAGACAATTTTTTTAACTTCTGATTTTAATAAAGGAACAAAATTATTTTCATTTTTATATAAGTCATACTGAAAATTTATAAACTCATTCCATAATTTTTTTGTATTTGCTTCTTTAATAATTAATCTCAAAATATTCCCCTCATTAAAAATAATCTTTTTAGATTTTTTTTATTAAAATCTTTTTTAATATTTTTCTTTTAAATATAACTATTAATTAAAAAATTAATTATTAATTAAAAATTCATATTATTTTAAAAACTAATCAGTCTCCACATTTAATTTCTTTTTTTGTTTAAGAAGGTTTAAAATTTTACTATGTTTTTGTTTTGTTATAGGATAAAAATATGCAGAAATAATTGCCAAAATTATAAGAATGGAGGTTAATCCTCCTGTTAAAAATCTTATACCAATTAATGCTGATTTTTTTTGAACTGCATTTGGAACATAACCTGATATTTTTAAAATAAATCCAATAAATAACATTGCTGCTGAGGATGATAATTGCTGCATAAATGAAATTACACCATTAAAAATACCTTCCCTTCTTTGCCCTGTTTTTAGTTCATCATATTCTATAACATCAGGAATCATTGCCCAGGGAATAACATGAGCACAGGCAACACCAAAACCACTTAAAAAAGCTAAGAAATAAACAATAAAATATGATTTAACATTAATTATAGAAAAGATAGCTAAAATAATTGCAAGTGATCCCATTCCAATTGTAAAAGATTTTTTCTTACCAATGGTTTTTGAAATTTTGACCCAGAATGGTAAGAATATTATTGCAGTAATAAATATAGATCCCAAAATTACAGAAGTAAGTTTTTCATTATTTAATACATATTTGATATAATAGATTAATGTTGCAGATACAACTGCAACCATCATCCATGTAAAAAGATATATTAGCATTACCCAAATAAAAGGACGATTTTTAAATATACCTTTGATTAATATTTTATAATTATCAAATTGTATTTTAAAACCTTTATTATTAGTTTTATTAATATTAGATCTATTTTCAAGTTCAATTTCACTTTTATTAATATCATTTTTCTTTAATTTTTTCTTATTAAAATCATTTGTAAAATTGTTATTCATAACTTTACTTGAATAATAATGATTTTTAGTAATTATAAAATTACTTAAAGCAGAAAAAAACGATGGGATAGCAATCACCAATCCCATAATAAAAAATCCAAACCTTTTAGATGAAAAACCATTAACTATAAGCATGGGAACTACAGCTACCAACAAACTTCCAATAATAGAGAAAAACATTCTATATGCTGTCATTGAAGTTCTTTCATCATAATCATTTTCAAGTTCAGCAGAAAGTGTATTATAAGGAATTTGAATAAGACTTGCAAAAGTAACATACAAAGGGTAAATCAATAAAACATAAATTATTTTTAAATTATTTGTAAAAGGATTGAGCCATAACAGTATAAATGTTAAGGCATAAGGAAATGAAAAAAACAAAAAAAAAGGTGCTCTTCTACCCCATTTTGATTTTGTTGAATCTGAGATTGTACCTATAAATGGATCAATTATAGCATCCCATATTTTTACTAAAAAAAGGATTGTTCCAGCAATCGCTGGATCAATCTTAACAATATCAGTTAAATAAAATAAAAAATAAAATCCAATAGTAGTATATGTAAGACTGTTTCCTAGATCTCCAAAACCATATAACAATTTCTCTGATGCTCTCATTTAATTTCCTTTTGAATAATTTTTTGCTTTTATCAAATATTTTAATAAATATACAATAATTTTAATAAATATAAACATATTTTTTATTGATTAAACAATTATAGATTAAAAACAAAAAATGTTATTTTTAATTAAAAATAAATTTGTTGTTTATAGACAATAAATTAATAAAAAGTTTTAAATTTTATAAATTGATTTTTTTTTATTTAAGTATAAAATTAAATTATTAATATTTGGAAATATTAAAATATCTATTATAATATTATGCAACAAATTAACAAAAAATATTAAATAAAAAATTAAGCAGGAGAAAGAAATGGAAAAAATCTTAAAAAAAACAAAAATAGTTTGTACATTAGGCCCTGCTTCAAGTGACAAAGAAACTATTATTAAATTAATAAACAATGGTATGAATGTAGCTCGAATAAATTTTTCCCACTCATCTCCTGAAAAATCAAAGGGTTTGATTAAACTTTTAAAAGAAATAAGAGAGGAATTAGAAGTCCCACTTTCTATAATGCTCGATACAAAAGGCCCAGAAGTAAGATTATATGGATATGAAAATCCTATACCAATAAAAAAAGACTATATAATTACAATAAAATCTTATTTAAAAAATGACATAGAAACTATAAAATCAGAAGAAAAAAATGTTGTTTTTACCAACCTACCAGATATTGGAAAGCTTGTAAACATTGGTAAAAAAGTATTATTAATGGATGGCTTTATTGAAGGAACAATAATAGAGAAAAATGAACAGGAAAACTTTATTAAAGTCAAAATTTTTAACAATGGTGATTTAAGGAAAAGAGCTCATCTAACTTTACCTCATATTGATTATCCATTACCTTTTTTATCAGAAAAAGATAAAAGAGACATTAAATTTGCAGTTGAAAATGATCTTGAATATATTGCTCTTTCATTTGTAAAATCTGCAGATGACCTTTATCAGGTTAGAGAACTAATTATTGATACAAAAAAAGATTCTAAAATTAAATTGATTTCAAAAATTGAAAATAAGAAAGCAATAGATAATATGGATGATATTATTGAACACAGCGATGGAATAATGGTAGCCAGAGGTGATTTGGGTGTGGAGTTAGATCTAGAAGAAGTACCAATTATTCAAAAGAAATTAATTTCAAAATGTTACCTTTCAGGAAAACCTGTTATTACAGCAACACAAATGCTTGAATCAATGATTGAGAATCCAATACCTACCAGAGCTGAAACCTCTGATGTTGCAAATGCTGTATTTGATAAAACTTCTGCAGTTATGCTTTCTGGTGAAACTGCAATTGGAAAATATCCTGATTTAGTTGTAAATACTATGTCTAGAATTATAAAAAAAGTTGAAGAATCATTAAACTACATTGACTTCTTATATAGAAGAAGAAGTTTAAAAGAAAAAAAAGAAATTACTTCAATTATTTCATTTAATGCACTTTCTACAGCTTATCAATCTGATGCAAAAGCTATAGCTGTTTTTACAAAAAGTGGCTATACTGCCAGAATGATCTCCAGGTTAAGACCTGGATTACCTTTATATGTTTTTACCTATGATAAATTTGTATACAACCAACTCGCTTTAAATTGGGGTATTATTCCATTTCTTATAGAAAAAGAGAACAATTTTGAAAAACTTATTCAGAACATAAAAGATTTTTTTGAAAAGAAAAATCTTTTAAATAAAGGAGAACTTGTTGTTTTTGTAGCTGGTTTACCTCTTGGTAAAACAGGTACAACCAATATGATTAGACTGGAAACTATTGGTAAAGCAAGAATAATCGGAAAATCTCTTAATAGTATATCTTCAAAAGGTCAGGTCATAAAAATTGATAATATGAATGATATCAAAAATAAAAATATATACAAAAAAGTTATTATTTTAAATGATTTTCAAGATAGTTTCATACCATATTTGAAATATGCAGCTGGCATAATAACTGAATCAGAAAACTATGATGCTGATTTAAAAGTATTATCTTTAGCATATAATATTCCAATAATTACAGGGACTATTGGTGTTAATGATATATTGGATGAAGGAAGTTTTGTTGAAATAAATGGTAAAGAAGGGATGATTATAGAAATATAATAAATAATAAAATAGAATTAGAAAAATATTACAATAATAATAATTTTCTATTAATTCAATATAAATAACAATAAACTAAATAACAAATTGATAAATTTAATATAAATAATTACTTAAACAACTCTATAAATAACTATATAAATATAATTATCTATTATAGAAAGGAATGAAAATGCCCACTACAGATAAAAGAAACTTATTAAAAGGTGTATTTCAATACCATATACATTTAAAACCAGGTGATATAGGTGAATTTGTTTTACTTCCAGGTGATCCTCAAAGAGCAGACGTGGTTGCAAAATATTTAGAAAATGCTGAACTTGTTGCTTTTCATAGAGAATATAAAACTTATACAGGTTTTTATAAAGGCATAAAAATATCAGTCACCTCTACTGGAATAGGATGTCCCTCAGCATCTATTGCTGTTGAAGAATTAGCTAATATTGGAGCAAAATATTTTATTAGAATTGGAACAACTGCAGCTTTGCAAAAAGGGATTAATATTGGTGATATTATAATTTCTAAAGGATCAATGAAAAATGAAGGTACCAGTAAATTTTATTTACCAGACAACTTTCCTGCTATACCAGATTTTAACCTTACTTATTCTCTCTATAATACAGCATTAAAGTTAGAAAAAGATTTACAATTCAATACACATATTGGTATTAATGCATCTGAAGATAGTTTTTATGGGGAAACACCAGAATGGTTAGAAAAATTATCAAAAATGGGAATTATGAATATTGAAATGGAAAGTTCTGCTATTTTTACTGTTTGCCATGTGAGGAAATTACATGGTGCATCTATCTGTACAGTTGCAAGCAATCACATTGAAGGTACAACCAGCATTACTCAAGATGAAAAATTTAAACAAAAAGTTACAAAAGGTATAGATGATATGATTAAAGTAACTCTTGAGGCAATTTATCATTACAATTCAACTTTTTTAACTAAATAATTTTGCTAATTCAAATATCAATAATTTTTGTTTTAAATTGTTGAGTTTATATCGAGTTTATATTTAAAAATAAGAGACAATAATTTTTCTCCATTATCCATAATTGATTTTTTTTAATAATAGATTTATATTTTTTAAAAAGGTAAGTTATGAAAATTGCACTTGCTCAGTTAAACCCTATAGTCGGTAATTTAAATTATAATTTTAATAAAATAATTTATGCTTTACAAAAGGCTTATTCATTAAAAACAGATCTAATTATCTTTTCTGAACTATATTTAACAGGTTATCCACCTTTAGACCTCTTAGAAAATCCATGGTTTATTAAAAAAATCTATTCATATATTGAAAAAATAAAAAAAATATCAAAACATTTTCCAGAAATTGCAATTTTAATTGGGACCCCTCTTATATCAAACAAAAACTTTGGCAAACACCTTACAAACTCTGCAATAGTAATTAAAAATGGCAATATAATTTTTCAGCAAAATAAAACATTATTACCAACTTATGATGTTTTTGATGAAGCCAGGTACTTTGAACCTGCTGATACTATAGATGTATTAGAATTAAATAACAAAAAATTTGGTATAACTATTTGTGAAGATGCCTGGATAGATTTTAAAAATGTTTTTAATAATAACTTATATAAAATAAATCCTGTAAATATTCTTATAAACAAAGGAGCTGACATTATTATAAATATCTCGGCATCCCCATATTATTATGGAAAATTTGAAGATAGAAGTAATAATTTTTTAAAATTAAGAAAACTTTATAACAAAGATATCATCTATGTTAATCAAATTGGGGTCAATGATGAATTAATTTTTGATGGTACTTCTTTTGTTTTATCAGCTAAAGAAAACTCTTCTTTTTATTTACCATCCTTTAAAGAATCGATATCTATTTTCAATTTCCAAAAAAACGAAATTATTTTTGAGACTAATTATGAATTAGATAAGTTTTATTTTAATGATGATCCATTCTATAAAAATTTTAACCATTCTGAAAACGATTTACAATATGATTTAGATAGTATCAATAAATTAAAAGAATCAAATTTATTCATTGAGAAAAATAATTCTATAAAAAAGATAAATATAAACAATAATCAAAATTATTTTATTACTGATAATCTTTCTCAATTACATGATTCCCTTATTTTTGGTATTAAAGATTATTTAAAAAAGAGTAAATATTCTAACAATGTATGTTTTGGTTTGTCAGGCGGGATTGATTCAGCATTAGTTGCATATTTAGCTACAAAGGCTTTAGGGAAAGAAAATATACACCCAATTGCTATGCCATCAATGTTTTCTTCAAAGTCATCAGTTGAAGATTCTTTAAAATTAAGTGAAAATTTAGGACTACATTTAACAATCATTCCAATTAAAGAAGTATATGATTCTTACATGACTGCATTAAAAAATAGTTTTAAAGGAAAGAAATTTGACCTTACAGAAGAAAATATACAGGCTAGAATTAGAGGCAATGTTGTAATGGCTTTTTCAAATAAATTTAATTATTTTGTTTTAGCTACAGGAAATAAAAGTGAAATTTCTGTTGGGTATTGTACTTTATATGGTGACATGGCAGGTGGATTATCACCTATAGGAGACCTTTATAAAACTCAAGTATATAATTTAGCTAATTTTATAAATAGAGAAAAAGAAATTATACCAGAACAAATTATTAAAAAACCTCCTTCAGCTGAACTCAGGCCAGGACAAAAAGACCAGGACAGCCTTCCTGAATATGAGGAGCTTGATAATATTTTAAAACTTCATCTTGAAAATGGAAAAGGAAAAGAAGAAATTATTAATATGGGTTTTTCTAAAGAGACTGTTAATTTTGTTTTAAAAAAAATCTATCAAAATGAATATAAAAGAAAACAAGCATCAATTGTATTAAAAATTACAAAGAAAGCTTTTGGTAGAGGAAGGATTTATCCAATTAATGGACAAATCGAAATATAATAGAAGTAAGTAAATCCCTTTTTTAAATTTTTTAATTAACATTTTCCTTTAAAAAAAAATAATTTTACTTTTTAATCAGATTCATTGTTTATAATTGTATATAAAACCGAATATATTAGTAATTATAATTCTAGAATTATAACTAATTTACACAATATTATTGACATAACCACTAATTTACACACTATTATTAACACAACCATATTTTTTATTCACATAATTTTTAATATTTTATATTTTGATTTCTTATCCTATTATACGATAATATTATAAAGAAAAATTATTGAAACAAAATTATTAAAAAAATAAAATTTTATATATAAAAATTAAGCAAAATATAAATATCAATTTAATTATAAAAAATATTCTAATTATACTTAATATACTAAAAATAAAATTAAAACATACATAATCAATTTAAAATAATAAAACCTGTTTATAAAGGGGAATAAATGAAGAAATATTTAAAATTAATAAAAATAGTAAGTGCAATTCTAATAATTTTGTTACTTTCTACTGCTGTTTATTCAGAAAATATAAAAAAGATTAAAATTACAGTAATTAATGAAATGGGTGAACCTTTAAAAGATGTCCTGGTTTTTAAAGATTTTGTATTCAAAGGTTTAACTGATGGAAATGGAAAAATAAAAGTGGATATTCCATTTAATAGTTTTTATACCCTTTATTTTGAAAAAAAAGGTTATGAATCCTTTATGCTGGATATTAAACCTTTATGGGATAATGATATTAAAATACACTTAACAGCTAATTCCAACTTTTTAGACGAAGAATCTCATTTAGAAGGTGTTGCAACACTTAATAAAAAAACTTTATCAAATAGTGTATTTTATATTAAAGGAAAAGGATTACTAAGGGAAATATGGACAAATAAAGATGGAAAATTTTCAACAAATATACCAGATTTAAAAAATTCATTTTTTATATATATTGATTCTAAAAAAGAAAATAATAAATATATCATCAACTACTATATTGAAAATGTAAAACTTGATAAAAATAAAGAACAATTTTATATCAATTTTTCAGATTTTAATAAAAAAAGTTACAATATAACCAATAATTCTAAATATTCATTTAATACTACAAGTTTAATAATTTATAATAAGTCTGTTTATTACCCTTTTATCTTTTACTGGAATACAAATATTAAAAATAAAAATTTAATTATAAACATTTATAACAATAGTGGAAAATTATTTGATGAATTCAAATTCTTTTATGAAATATTTTATTTACCAGAAAAAATTTCTGACAACAATAATAAATTCAAATTTTTTACAAACAATTTTAATTTAGCCAAATCAAACATTGAGCTTAATGATAAAAATTTAGAAACTGTATCAAAATATAACAATCAGGAAATTTTTATTGAAAAACAATTACCTGATACAAAAATTTCTTTATTAATAAAAGAAAAAAAATTTAAACACTTTATTTTAATGGATAAAACCCAAAAAGTTATACTTAATTACTATACCAATCAAGATTCATTTTATATTCCATATTCAATATTTGATAATGCATATTATATGTCAGTTATTTATTTTCCCGATATAAAAGATGGTTATTTAGTTTTTTTAACAGATACCAATTTGACTGCAATTGATAACTATTTAAAAATTGCAATTACTAAAAAAATAAAATAATATTAATTTTATATCATTTATAATTAAATTAATGGATGTCCTGAAATTTAACTGAACATCCCTTTTTGTTAATAATAAAATTAAAATTATTAAGATATTAAAAATATAAGAGATATTATATCCCAATTAAAATTTCTCTTCTTAGTACATTTATGTGATCATTAAATTTAATCTTTTATAATATTAAACTAAAATATTTTATTTTTAACTCTTTAGCCTTTGGCAACTGTAATCCAGTCGAGAAATTTTAATTAGGATATATATATTGTTTAAATTTATTAAATCAACAATAATAATTTCAAATTTTACTATTAACTACAGCTATCACATAAATTTTTCTCATTAAGTCAATTATGTAATCATTTTATTTAATATTTTTAAAGCTTTTATAAAAAATTAATATTATTTTATTTTTATCCTTTGGCAACTGACATACACTCGAAAAAGGATAATAATGATAGACATATAAACTATAAACTCATTTAATCAAATATAATAATTCATATTTATTAAATATTTACTTCTACCACAAAATTTTTATACCTCTTTAGTATTTAAAAACTGACTTTATTAATTTCACCTAACACGAAAAAATTTATTCTTTTAAAAATGATAAAGATTTTAAAACTATTTTACTTATGGTTATTGTTTTATTTGATTCTTATAAATCTCCCTGATTTTTAAAAAATGTTGTTTATTTTTATCATCTTTATAATCTGGATAAGTCCATTCTAAATCATTAAATCTTTTATTTCTATATATTAATGTAACTTCTCCATAAATTCTTTTAGATATTGGAATTCTATGACTATAATTTTTAGTTGTTGCTAATATAAGATTTGATAAACTTAATGTACCAGGATCAATATTTACTTTCCTTCCTTTTTCAGATTTTAATGAATCTTCTATCTTATTTGTTATTAGTTTAATTTTTCCAAGTTTATATGGAAATATAAGTTTTTCAAAAGAAATATAAACTCTAAATATTGGGATTCCCATTTCTTTATTATAATAATCTGTATAATTAAATAAAATTGGTTTTGATTCATAGTCAATTTTTCCAAAATATTTTATAAGTTTCATTTTTGCTATTTCAAATAAATTTTTATCACTGTATAGCATTCCTATTATCAATTTAACCTTTTTCATCTTTTTTATTGCTTTCATCCTAACCTCACAGTTTAATTTTTATTTCTATCTAAATTTAACCACAACAATTTATATTTAAAATATTTTTTTATTTTTTTATTGACTGTAATTTTAAGTTTAATATAATCAAACAAATAGCAAAATATAATATTAAATTATGACTATTAAAACAATTATTTATTAATTGACTATTTTATATAATTATTTTTTTAAGGTAAATATATGGTTGATGTTTTACTTATTGGTGCTTCAACAGGGGGACCTTCAAGCTTATATAAAATTATTGATAAATTTCCTGAAAATTTTCATCCCCCAATTGTGATTATTCAGCATATGCCACCAACTTTTGAAGATTCTTTAGCTGAGGTTTTGAGAGAAAGATCAAATAAACAAATTTTAATCATTGAAAATGGGATGAAATTAGAAAAAGATAAAATTTATATTGCTAAAGGGGGATTTCAAAGTATAATTAATGCTAATGGAACCTTTACTGTTTATGAAAATGATAACCCAGATATATTTGCACCAAGCATTAACATTACTATTTTATCTTTTGCAAAATACTATAAGAATATTGTTGCAACAATTTTAAGTGGACTAGCAACAAGACAAGATGGATTAGAAGCATGTAAAGAGTTATTTAAAAGAGGCAATATGATTATTTTACAAAACAAAGAAAGTTCAATTGTATATGGAATGCAAAAAAATATTAAAGAAGCTGGATATTTTTCACATGAATTAGATTTATTTGATATTCCAGATAAAATATTGTCTTTTCATTTTAACAATATAAAAAAGATTTGAAATAATTTTTTTGAATCTATTTTAATTTTAATATAATTAATTCAATTTATTATATTATTATTAGATTTTTAAAATTAATATAATAAATGTTTTTAATATCTTTAAATAAAAAATATAAAAGTTTAAATAAAAAAAGTATAACATTGAGAGGGAGTAATGAAAAAAATTTTGGTTGTTGATGACAATAAAGATTTTAATGATGTTGTAAAAGAGATTCTTGAACTGGAAAATTATATAGTAGAACAATCATTTGACGGAAAAGATGCATTTAAAAAGGTAATTAAAAACAAATACGACCTTGTTTTAATGGATTTAAAAATGCCTTTGATGACTGGGTGGGAATGCATAGAAGCAATATACCAAGCTGATCCTTCAATACCTATTTTTGTAATCTCTGGAAATATTCGAGATGAAGATATAGAAAATTTTAAAAATAAAAATGTTTATAAATTGTATGATAAACCTATAAATTTAGAAAAATTACGAAAAGACATTAAACTCTTTTTTGAAAAAAAAATATAAATATACTGCGGTTTAAAAAAATTAGAAGTTTCTTAAAATAAAAATTCATTTTTACATTTTTTTGTAATTATTTTTATTACTTTATTTTTATATTTTTCCTGATTATTTTAGATTATTGTTGCACAATTTCTAAAATAATTAATTTGATTATTTGATAAAATATATTATACTTATTTAAAGCAAATAAAATATAATAAATTTAATATATAAACAAACATATATAAATTTTAAGAGGTAGATATGAATAGAAAATATGTTTATAACAATCTTTGTGAAATTCCTATAAAAAATGCAAAACTATATCCTGATAAACCATCTCATAAATTTAGAAATTATAAAACAAATGTTTTTAGTCAAAAAACATACTCAGAATACTTAAATGATATAAAAATCTTTTCAGGTGCTTTTTATTCTTATGGTATTAGAGAAAATGATCATGTTGCTTTCTTCTGTGATAATAGGTATGAATGGACTATTACTGATATAGCTTTACTAAGTTTAAAAGCAATTAATGTTCCAAGAGGTACTGATACCCTTTCAAAAGAACTGCAATTTATTTATAACCATTCAGATTCCAGATTTTTAATTGTTGAAAATTTTAAAACACTTTTAAACTTTTTAGATTCAATTCAAGAAGAACTTTTAAAAAAGGTAAAAAAAATATTTGTAATTGATAGACCAGATAATTTACATGAATTTGAGGAAAAAATTGACAGAGTTAAAAGAAAATTAATTTTTTATGATAAACTCTTTCCAATTGGAGAAAAATTTATTAATGAGAACCCTGATTTTTTTGATAAAAATGTTAAATCCATTAATGGAGAGCAAATTGCTACAATTATATATACTTCTGGAACAACAGGTAATCCAAAAGGAGTTATCTTAACCCATAATAATTTTTTACATAATGTTAGAGCAATTACGCCTTTATTTGAAATACAAAATCCAGGAGACGAAAAAACAGTTAATATTTTACCTGTCTGGCATGTTTATGAAAGAACTTTTGAATATTGTTCAATGGCAGGTGGGATAACTCAAATTTATTCATCAGTAAGAACCTTAGCAAATGACCTTGAAAAAGAATCTCCTCATATATTTGCATCTGTTCCAAGATTATGGCAAAATATATATGATAAAGTTGTAGTTAAAATAAAAGAAAAAAGTCCTTTAGAAAGATTTGTATTTTATAGTTTTTTAAAAATGAACTATAGATGGTTATTGGCATCAAACTATTTTAAAGGTTGTTATTTAGCATATAAAAAAAGGAACATTTTAAAAAAGAGTATAGATACTTTAGTTCATTCTTTTAATTTTATAATACTTTATTTACCACATTTACTGGCATCAAAAATTTTTCATCCATTAAAATCTAAATTGGGAAGTAATTTAAGAGCTTCATACTCTGGTGCTGGATCTTTACCACCTTATATTGACAATTTTTTTAATACAATTGGGATAAAACTTATAAATGCTTATGGAATGACTGAAGCTTCTCCTGGATTAATTTCAAGAAGACCTAACCACAATACTTTAGGAGTTACAGGGATCCCTTTTGATGAAACTGAAGTTAAAATTATTAATGAAGAAGGGAAAATTTGCGATATTGGAGAAAAAGGTGTTTTATATGTAAGAGGACCTCAAGTTACTCAAGGGTACTATAAAAATCCAGAAAAAACAAAAGAAACTATTGATGAAGAAGGATGGTTAAATACTGGAGATTTAGCTATTAAAACAGAAAATGGTGATATTGTAATTGTTGGAAGAGCAAAAGATACTATTGTTTTACTTGGTGGTGAAAATATTGAACCTGAACCAATAGAAGATAAATTAAAAGAAAGTCCATTAATTGATCATGCTGTTGTTCTAGGACAGGATAAAAAACAGTTAGAAGCATTAATTGTAGTTAATGAAGAAAAGCTAAAAGAAATAGCAAAGGAACTTAAAATAAAACTTGATGATATTGTTAATGAAGGCAATGCTATTATTAAAGAGAAAAGAATTCAAAATTATATTAAAGAAGAAGTTAAAAAATTAATAAATCCCAAAAATGGATTTAAACCTTTTGAACAAATTTCCAAAATAATACCAATAAATAAAAAGTTTGAAGTAGGAAAAGAATTAACTCAAACTTTAAAAGTAAAAAGAAACTATGTAATGGAAAAATATAAAGAGATTCTAGATCTTTTCAAAAGTGACAATAAAAAATCAAAAAGAAAAAAGTGATAAAAATTAGTTTTGTTTTACTTCCACCAGTTTGGCCTAATTTACCACCTTTAGGATTGACATATTTAGCTGGTAATATAAAAAACAAAATTGGTTCCTGTAAAGTTAAAATTGATATTATTGATCTTAATATTGAACTTTATACTTTCCTGAAAAAAAATAACATGTTTTATTCACTTTACAAAAATTGGACAATTGGTGATTATAAAGCTTCTGAAAAAATTTTATTAAAAATAGATAAGATTAAAGAATCAGGTTTCGATATTGGTAAATTGATTGAAAATAAAACACAATATAGTGATGTTATTGGTTTTTCTATTTTTTCATCAAATCTTTATATATCACTGTATATTGCAAAACATTTAAAAGAAAAATTTAAAAATAGCTATAATAAAATTTTTATAGCAGGAGGTCCTGAAGTAACTCTGAGCTATATTTCTAATGATATTGATAAGCTCAATTTATTCGATTATCTTTTTATTGGAGAATCTGAAAAAACTATCAATGTGTTCCTTGAAAACTATTTTAAAGCACAATGTTCAAAGAAAACTAATATCCATAAAGATAAATTAAATCTAAAACCTAATACAAAATCTATAGAAACAAGAAACTATGATATTTTTTACATTAATAATTTAAAAATAACAAATACAAATAAAATAAAAAACTCAAAATTAATCAATGGATTAAATTTTTATGAAAATATAAATAATATTAAATTTCCTGATTATTCAAAATTAGATCTTAAGAAATACATAAGAAAAAAAGCATTACCAATCTTTACTTCAAGAGGCTGTATAGGAAAATGTAAATTTTGTACAGAAAGACTTCTATTTGAAAAAATTAGAATTAGAAACTATGAAAACATAATCAAAGAAATTGAATATTTTTATAAAAATTTTGGAATAAAATGGTTTACATTTTACGACTCAATGATTAATACTAATTTAAATAATTTCAAATCATGGATGAAATTATTAATTAAAAAAAATATTAAAATTCATTGGGATGCACAAATATTAATTAGACCGGAAATGGATGATGAAACTTTTGCCCTTATGAAAGAATCTGGAAATATAAATTTATTTATTGGACTGGAAAGTGGTTCTGATGGTGTATTGAAAAAGATGGGTAAATATTTTAATACTGAAGATGCAATTATTTTTTTTAAAAAACTTAATCAATATAACCTTTTTTTTGAAATTAGCCTTATTACAGGTTTTCCTGGAGAAACTGAAAAAGAATTTGAAGAAACTCTTTTCTTTTTGAAAAAAAACAAACATTTAATTAAAAAAATTGCACAAATTAATAAATTTATCCCTTATAAAGCATTGGATAAAAAATTTATCAATAATATTAAAAATAACATTGAATATAACAAAATTTCTGAAAAACGTTTTAATATACTTAAAGAGCATATTAAACATTTAGGTTATAAATATACAGAAGAATATCTTGGTAACCTGATGTAATAAAAAATTTATTTTTACTTTATTTTTTTTATTTTTTTAAATTTTGATTAATTTATTAATAAATAAAATATTGCAATAATAAAATTGTTATATTGTGAAAAAATATTATATTAACAAAAACATGATATAAACAAAAGTGTGTAAAAAGCAGAATAATTTGCTTAAAGCAAATAAAAAAAATATTAATTTTATAAAAATAGTTATAATATAAACAACAATAATAAGCTTTTAAGTGAGTTTTATGGTTTTAATTGGAACTGCAGGATTTTCATATTTTGATTGGGAAAATATATTTTATCCCACAAAAAACAATAAGTTACAATATTATTCAAAATTTTTTGATATTATTGAGATTAACTCTTCATTTTATGTAATTCCTGACTTAAAAGTGAGTAAAAGCCTTATTTCACAGGTTAAGAATAATAATAATTTTAAATTTATTTTAAAAGCAAATAAAATTTTTACTCATAAAAGAAGCTACAATAGTAATGAATTATCTAAATTTAAGGAATTTTGTAACTCCTTTGAAGATAAATTACATACTTTATTATTCCAGTTCCCATATTCTTTTAAAAATAATAAAAGATTTTTTGACTATATAGAAAAATTGAAAAATGATTTTGAAGAATATAACAAAGCATTTGAATTTCGCAATAAAAGCTTTGTTGAAGATTCATTTTTAAACTATTTAAGATCAAATAGTATCTCATTTGTAAATATAGATCAACCTCAAATTTCATATTCTACACCTTTTACAAATATGATTACAAATGAAGATATTGCTTATTTTAGATTTCACGGAAAAAATTATAAAAATTGGTTTAGCGAAAATATTAAACCTTATGAAAGATATAATTATCTTTATACATATAAAAATATAAAGTTTTTTTACTATAAGATAAAAGAAATTGAAACTAAAGTAAAAGATATTATTATTATAATGAATAACCATTATAAAGCTAAAGCAATAATTAATGCTATAGAATTTAAACTGTTATTTGAAAAAAAAGATTTAAATACAAACTTTACAAATTTGAATAAATCTTTTAGAGATAATATTTTAAAACATATGGAAACAACAGGGTAAATTTAATAAATAATTTTAATTAAAATTAATATTTTAGAATATTCAGGAAAAAATTATGAAAATAATATTATTATCCAAAAATTTAGAACCTTTTAAAGAAGATTTTGAAAATTACAAAAAGCTAAAAAACACTAAATTGGAAGTTGATTTTAACTTTTTTCCAAAAGTAAATCAGGAAATAGTAAAAAAACTTAAATTATATGATTTTATTATTTTTGATTCTGATACAATTGATGAACCTTTTTACAACAATCTTATAAACAATAATTTTAATAACATAATATTTTTGTCCCAGTACTTAAACTGGGACAAAATAATTAATGTTTTTCAAAATGATAATATATATTACCTAAAACCATTAAGATACGATGATTTCAACTTATAATCTATTAATTTTCTTTAAGAATAATTTTATAAGTTAAGTTTGAATTCTTTTTAAGCATTGCAGATACCCCACAATACCTTTCCTGTGATAATCTAACTGCTTTTTCAATTTTATCTTTGTACTGCTCGAGATTTTTACCATAAAAGATATAAATTATTTCTATGTCTTTGAAAACTTTAGGATGTTGATCTGTAAGTTCAGTATGAGTATCTAATTCAAAGTTTTCAAAAGGTACCTTCATTTTATACAGTAATGAAACAACATCCATACCTGTACATCCAATCAATGAAACCAGTGTTAGTCCTTTAGGCCTGGGTCCCCTATCCTTACCACCAAATTTTTCCTCTGCATCAATAATAATCTTATGACCATTAAGTTCAGCTTCAAATGCCATTCCATCAACCCATCTTGCTTTAGCTTCCATCTTTACTCCTTGTTTTTTTTAACATAAAAATTTTAAACACAAATATTCTTTAATTTTACAAATACAAAATACAAACTTATTAAGTCTTTAGAAAAAATATAATAAATTTATTGATAAATGAAAAGATAAAAATCTCTTTTGAAAAATTAAACTATAAACTATTTAACAGATATCTCTTTTATATCTTTACTATCTAAACTTTCTATCTCATGTATTTTATTGTCTAGTTGTTTTTCCTCTTCAATACCTTCAATTTCTTTCTCAATTTGTTTTTTCTTCTTTTTTTTATTTATTTTTTTAGATTTTTCTTCTTTTTTATCTTTTAAACTCTTTTTAATTTGTTCAACATCATTATTAGTAATTATATGACCAGTTATATTAGTTTTAAAATCTTCTAATAATGAAACAAGTTGTTTTGATTCCTGAACAAGGTTTTTAGCATTTTCTTCTATTGCACTACTTATTTGCTGGTTTTTGTTAAATACAATTGTGAAATCATTTGAAATTTCTTTTAATGTATCTGCGATATTTGCTTCAGTTTGAGTTTCTGTCATAACTTCATTTACCTGATCTTTAATAGTAGAAATTTCCTTAATAATATTTAATACAGTTTCTTTGATAATTCTTGAACCGTCTAAACTCTTTTTAACTTTGGTATTTATTAGTTCAATAAAATCAGCTACCTGGTCTGACATATTTGATGAGCTTTCTGCAAGTTTTCTAATTTCTGATGCAACAACCGAAAATCCTTTACCTGATTCGCCAACCCTTGATGCTTCTATTGATGCATTTAAAGCTAATAATTTGGTATGAGAAGAAATATCTATAATTAATTTTAATGATTCAATCATTTTTAAAGCAATATCTTCTACTTCTTCCATTGCTTGTAACGATTCTTCAAATTTGTTTATTTGTTCCTGTACAATTTCAAGTGCATTTGAAATAATATTTGAAGAAGTTGAAGATAAATTTTTGATATTTGATGTTGATTTTAATAAAGTTGCTATTGTATCACTTAGTTTATGAATGGAATTTTGTTGTATATCTGTAAGTGATATTAAGTTTTGTGCAATTTCAAAATTTTTGTTTACTCTATTTGTAATATTTTGTGATTCTTTAACTACATTATTCATTACTGTACTTAAAGAATAAGTTGTAACATTTAAAGTATGTGCAAAAGCTGATAACTCATCAGTTGTAACAACTTCTGATGTTTCAGTAAAATCACCTTTTTCTACTTTTCTTATATTTTCAATCAAACTTCTAATATAGTTTGTAAGATAAGAAGAAAAAATTAATGTTACTGAAGATATTGAAAATAAAGCAAGAATAATTAATCTAATATAAATAGTATTTAATTTACTTCTTAACAAGATAGGATAATTTGCTTGACCGGAAGAAATAAAGTTACTTATTAAGTTATAACCTAAAACTAGCATTAACAAAGCTAAAAAAATTGATGGAATAAAAAATGTTAAAACTACTTTATATTTAAATCTAAACATATTAATTTTGAATGGTGTATTTTCAGCTTCAATTCTAACTTTTTTAATAATTTTAAATACAGGACTTGTAACAGATACCATAAGATAATAAAAAATTAAAGAAGCATTTAATGCAGCAAATACAAACAAAGGAATATATATATAAATAACATTTTTACTTATCTGTTTATAATATATTGTTAATTGTTTTGAATATGTTGAAAAATAGGCTGTTACAAAAGCTATAAAAGTTACAATCAAAAATCTTAAAAAATAAATTAAGGAGGCTTTATAAGGAAAATTTAAGATTTTAGCTCTATATATTAAAAATTCTTCCTTGTTAATATAATTTGTAACATGAAAAATGTTAAAATAGTCAAATATATTTTTCAACTTGAAATATTCTACTGCATATCCCAATAAACTATTAGTAAAAAACACAATTTCGAAAACTACTATTATTCTATTGAAATTATATATTTTTACTATAGAAGTAGGATAAATAATATATAAAATAATAGGAATAACTATTAATGTTGAAAAAAACTCAACAAATAATAAATTAAAAATATTAATCCTTGCAAAATCTTTTTCGGAAGATAAAACCTTTATTTTTTCATATTTGTTCTCTAATCTTTTTTTTCTTAATTTTTCATATCTTGAATATTCCTGTTTTATATCTTTAGATTTAGTAACTAATTGTTTTCCTTTAGCCTTTTTTTTCTGCATAAAAACCTCTTTATTTGAAATTATTTTTAAATTAAAATTTTCCTTTTCTTTAATATCGTTTTTTTTAAAAACATTTCAACTAATTTCTTTATTTAATAATCTTTAATCTGCTTTTATTGTCTTTAATTTTTCTATATCTGTTTGAAAATCTATGAGCTTCATCTCTAATTTTTATTAAAAGTCTTAAAGCACTTGATGTATATGGTAAATTTATATCTTCTTTTTTACCAGGGAATACAATGGTTTCTTTCTTTTTTGCAAGCCCTACAATATTTACATCAATATTTAAAGAATTTGTAATTTCTTTTACTTTATTTACCTGTGGTTTTCCTCCATCTATAAGTAAAAGATCAGGCAATTTATTATTGGAATTGATATATTGAAGCAATCTTCTTGCAACAATCTCTGATATTGATTCAACATCATTTTGAAATTCTATGGAACGTATATTATATTGTCTATAATTTGATTTATCTGGAATACCATTAAAGAAGGAAACTGAAGAACCAACAATAATTTTTGAATCAAAATTAGATATATCAAATCCTTCAATTCTCGAAGGTAATGATTTAAGATTAAGCAAATTCTTTAGTTCTGTTAATGCATCAAGCTCTTTTTTAGAAGGAATAAAATAAATATCTTTAAAAGCTATTTTCTGGTGATTTAGCAGTTCAATTAAAACTTTTAATTCATTCTTTTTTAAGTAGTTTTTAATTTTAAAACTTGATTTATAATTAAAAAATTTTGTTAAAGATTGTTTTATTAATTCAAAAAGACTTTTATTACATTTAATTGAAATTGGTAAATAAATTATTTCAGGAAAATTAAAGTTTTCCATTTTTAATAATTGAGAATATAAAGAAATCAATATTGAAGGTAAATTCTCCTCAATAGATCCAATAAGAGAAAATTTTTTTGTTATAGAAAATACTTTTTTCTTATCTTCTACTTTCAAAAGAGTTATTATCCCTTTATTTTTTCTAATGAATAATGAGATAAAATCAGTATTTTTTTCAAAATCATATTTGATCCCCTTGTTATTTTTAAATTTTAAAATTGCTTCATATTTCTCTTTTAAATCATTTGCAATTTCAAATTCTAAATTTTTTGAAGCATTTTCAATTTCTTTTTTAAGATTATTTAATAACAAAGAGTATTTACCTTTTAAAAAGTTAATTGCGGACCTTACCTGAATTTGATATTCTTCTTTTGTAACTTTTCGTTCACAAGGTGCTGTACACAAATTTAAATGGTAATTTAAACATGCTTTTGAAAAACGGTCCATTTTTCTATTGCAAACTCTAAGTTTAAAATTTTTTAACACAAATTCATACAATGTTTTTGCTGTTTTAACAGAAATATATGGTCCAAAAATATAACCTATATCTTTATTGTTCTGTTTTGATAGCTTTATTTTAGGGAAATCTTCTTTTGATATTACAATAATTGAAAAAGATTTACTATCTTTTAATTG
This sequence comes from Exilispira thermophila, assembly GCF_055389015.1. Lineage (NCBI taxonomy): Bacteria > Pseudomonadati > Spirochaetota > Spirochaetia > Spirochaetales > Exilispira > Exilispira thermophila. The sequence continues at coordinate 1,227,610 of NZ_AP042476.1, forward strand.
TATATTATATGGTGGTTGATTTTTTGAGATTAAATTTTGTTCTGTAAGTATCGCTTCTACTTCAGAATTTGTTACAAGATAATCAATAAAAGCAATTTTCTTAACAAGTAAAGTTGTTTTATAATCTTTTTTTGTTTTTATGAAATATGAAGAAACACGTTTATTTAAATTTTTTGCTTTTCCAATATATAATAGCTTATTTGTTTCATCATAAAAAAAATATACACCAGGTTTATTGGGTAATTTTGAATAATTTTTTGCATCTACCATATTTTAAAAATACTTTTCTTTTTTAATTTATCAATTCTTTTATCCTAAAAAATATTTAAAATTATAAATTGATTTAATAAATAATAAACTATAATAACTTAACAACAAAAATATATTTTCTTATTAATATGCTTTTAATGACAAAACTTAAAATTATCATTTTTGATTAAATAAATTAAGTTAATAAATATATGCTAATTAAAATTTCTCGACTGAATTACAGTTGCCAAAGGCTAAAGAATTATAATGACTTCGTGGTTGGTGCATTTAATAATAAAATTAGAAATTATTAGTGTTGATTTAATTAATAAAAACAATATATATATCATAATTGAAATTTTTCGACTGGATTGTAGTTGTCAAAGACAAAAAAGATTAAATTTTATATTATAGTTAATGTTTAAGAAAATTAAATAATAAAATTACATAACTACACTAAGGAGAAAAATTTCAATTATGATATAATAATTCTTTATTTTTTAAATATCTCAATAATTTCTATTTTATTATTAACAAAAAGGATTTTTTCTATCCCTCTCTCAAGTTTATCTTTATCAAAACAATTTAATATAACTTGCTTCTCTTCTTCAGTTATTCCAAATTTTAAATCTATCAGTTTTATTAAAACCTGTTGCTTATCAAGTATTTGCCCTTTTAGTGTTCCTTCTCTTATTCCTTTTATTTCACCTTCTTTTATCAATGATTCTAAAATTGATGGCATCTTGCTCTCCTTCTCTTCAAGTTTTTTTATCACCATTTCTCTATCTTCACTTTTCAATATTGACAATATATATACATAAAATACATTTTTTATATCTCTATTCTCTATCTCTTTAGCTAATTCTTCAAGTATCCTGGATATTAATTCCATATCTTCTTCTGCTTTATATTTTAATACATCAAGCGCTAATTTCAAGTATCTATTATAATTCATAACTTTATAACTTAATTTATTCTTTTTATCATTAAAAAATAGATATTTAAAATTTAGTAAATATTTTTTAAAATTATTCTTAATCTCTTTATCTATTTTAAAATTATTTATAAATTCTGTATCAATATCCCATTTACTTTTACCATGATAAAAAACAACAGGTAATATTAAAGATAAATCTTTGTTATTTTGAAAATCTTTTTCCCATTTAACCAACATATATCTTAATAGTTGAATAAAGATAGCATTATCTTTATAAGATTTATGTTCAAAAAGGAAGTATATGTTAATATTATGTTTGGAGTTAATTAGATTGGTTTCAAAAACAAGGTCAGCGAATCTATTTTTAAATTCTTTTGTAATGTAAGAAGAGTTAACAACTTTTAGGTTATTGATGTTAATATATTTTTTGATATTATCAGGTAATATGATATTAATAAAATCTTTAGCATTATTACTATTTTTAAAAACAATTTTAAAGAAAGTGTCATGCGGATGTTTAATAAAGTTATGATATAGTTCTTTCATAAAATATATCTCCATTTATTATTCTTTTTTATTATTCCTGTATATTATTTTTTTATTTTTTATTATATATAGACAAGAAAATATTCAAAAAAGTTGCAGAAATGGAAAAAATTTATTTCCGTGGCAGGTGCAGTTAATAATAAAATTGAAATTATTGTATTTTTATTAAATAAATATAAACAAATATATATATCATAATTGAAATTTTTCGACTGGATTGTAGTTGTCAAAGACAAAAAAGAAAATATTATCTTCGTGGCTGGATCAGTTAATAATAAAATTGAAATTATTGTATTTAATTAAATAAATATAAATGTATATATGTATCATAATTGAAATTTTTCGACTGGATTGTAGTTGTCAAAGACTTAAAAGATTAAATAATTATTTATAGTTAATGTTTAAAAATCATTAAATTATTAAATTACATAACTACACTAAGGAGAAAAATTTCAATTATGATATATAATTACCTATTTTTTAAATATCTCAATAATTTCTATTTTATTATTATTTTATTTTGTTAAACTTTTAAAAAAATGGAAATTTTATGAAAAAATTGATAGTACAATCAAATCATATTAGTTTTTGTTTTGGTGTAAAAAAGTCTTTAGACTTAATTGATAATATTATTAATTCTAAAAAATATAATAAAATATATATGCTAGGTGAAATTATTCATAATAAACAAGTAATAGAAGAACTTAATAAAAAAGGGTTAATAACTATTAAAGATGTTAATAAAATTCCAGATATACCCAAAGACTCTATAGTAATTATTCAAAGTCATGGAGTAAGTCCAAAAATTTATAATTATTTAAAACAAAAGAAAATAAACTACATAGATTCAACATGTCCACTAGTTAAAAAAATTCATAAATCAATTGTATCTTTAGAGAAAGAAGGTTATTATCCTGTTATTTTAGGTAGCAAAAAGCATACTGAAGTCAAAGGAATTGCAGGATATACTAAAAATAAACCTATAATTATTTCATCAAAAGAGGAAATAAATTCAGATATATTTAAAAATATTAATAAAGCTGGAATAGTTATGCAATCAACTTTTTTTTATGATAAAGTTGATGAAATTTTAAATGAGATAAAAAAATATGTTAAAAGCATTAAAGTTATTGATACAATATGTGAACCAACAAAATCAAGACAAAGAGAAATTAAAGAAAAATCTTCAAAATTTAATTCAGTTATTGTTATTGGATCGCACAATAGTTCAAACACAAAAAAATTATACACAATTGCAAAAAGCAAAAATGAAAATACTTTTTTCATCACCTCTGAAAAAGATATCAAAAATCTTGATTTTAAAAATCTGGTTCCAGTATTTGTAACTTCCGGTGCCTCAGCTCCTATTTATTTAATTAATAATATAAAAGATGAAATATTAAAAAAATTAAATAAATTTTATTGTTTTTATTTAGAATATAAAAATTATATAGAAAAAGAAATAATTTCAATTTTTGAAAATGAGATTTTAAAAATTGAAAAATTCAAAAAAGATGAATATTATAAATTTTTCAATAATCCATACCAAAATGACAATTTTATAGAAATTAAAAACATTATAAATGCATTAAAAGATTATTGTTTAAGACCAGGCAAGAGAATTAGACCTTTACTTTTGTTATGGGGATTTTTAGCTTTTAATTCAAAAAATAAAAAATATAAAAAACCCTATTCATCTAATATTAATTATAAAAAATTTAATAAAATATTTAAAATAGCAGCATTAATTGAAATAATGCATTCTTTTTTATTGATACATGATGATATTATCGATAGGTCGGATTTAAGAAGAGGAAAACCATCTTTTCATAAAGTTATGGAAAAATATTTTTTAAATTCAACTTATAATAAAAATATTGGAACTGATATTGCTTTAGTTGCTGGCGATATTTTATTTTTCATAGCTATTGAAATAATTTCTGAAATTAATATTACAAAAAAATCAAAAGATCTTTTTTTAAACTATTTTGCAAAATGTTATAAAATTACAGGATATGGGCAAATATTTGATAGTCTGGGATCAAAATTAAAAATAATTAACCAAAATAAAAACTATTCTTCAAAAGTTAATATTTTAAAAACAAGTTATTATACAATCTTTTACCCTATAGTTATGGGATATGCATTAACAGGGAAAATTGATAAAAATGAATTAGAAAATATTAAAAATATTGCTATTCCTCTTGGTGAAGCATTTCAATTAAGGGATGATATTATTAGTATCTTTGGAAAATCAGATAAAACTGGGAAACCCAATACAACAGATATTGAAGAAGGAAAAATGACTGCAATAATTGAACAGACTCTTAAATTATTAAAAGGGGAAAAACTTGATAAATTTAAAAATATTTTTATAAAAGAAAATAAGACAAAAGATGATATAAATTTTATTAAAAACATGATAATAGAATCAAAAGCTATTGATATTATAAAAGAAGAAATTAACCTTTTATATAATAAATCATTAAACTTTTTAACCAAACTTGCAATAGACAATTATTATAAAAAAATAATTATTGATATGATAGAATATTTAAAAGATTTCTAATTAATTAATTTTCCTAATGTAAAATTAAAACTAAATTTTTTTATTGGTAAAATTAATAAAATAAATTATATACCAAATTTTTGCATAGGAGAACCATTAGCTTTTAAAAGTCTGTTTTTTATTTTATTTACCTCTTTTAATAAGATTTCAGTATCTACATATAAATGTTTACCTTTATAAACTATAACTTTCCCATCAACGATAACATAATCAATATTCTCAGAACTTATATTATAAATAATGTTTGTAAAAATATTTATTGTAGGGTTTAGGTTTATAGAATTTTTTTTAATTAATATAATATCAGCAATATTTCCTTCTTTTATTTTACCAGAATTTACAATACCGATATTTTTTAATCCATTGAACATTAATGGAAAAATATCTGTAAATTTTCCATTTTCAGCATTTTTTGTTACAATTTTTGATAGCAGCGATGCCATTTTAGCAACTTCAAAAATTGATAAATCACCATTTGATGCAGGCCCATCAGTAGCTAGAGAAATTTTTACACCCTCATTAATTGCTCTATGTAATAAATCTTTAACAAATCCAAACCTCATATAAGTCTTTGCAGCATGAGCAATTACAGCTTTTCTTTTTTTAATAAGTTTTAGTTCTTCATCAGTAGCATAATATGCATGGGCTAAAATTGTGTTTTCTTTAATTATACCCAATTTATCTAGATAAAGTATAGGGGTAATTCCTTTCTCTTTAATGCTTTTTTCAATCTGCCATTTTTCTTCTGAAATATGGATGTGGATTTTTAATTCTTTTTCTTCAGATATTTTGTTTATCTTCTTTAAAAAATTTTCAGGACATATATAAGGAGAATGTGGTCCCAATGAAATGGTTATCATCTTACTTTTATTATTATATTTATTAATAAATTCCATTGCTTTTTTAAAATTAATTTCACTGTTATCACCTATTCCAAATAATGCCCATGCAAGATCTGCTCTAATTCCTGCTTCTAAATATGCTTTATACGCTTTATCCATAGAAAAATAATGATCTGCAACAAAAGTAACACCATTTTTTAACATCTCTATACTACCTAGTAATGTTCCATAATATACATCCTGTTCATTTAAATTCTTTTCATATTTCCATATGTTGTTATTAAACCAATCTATAGAGTTAACATCTTCAGCACTTCCCCTTAAAAGGGTCATTGCAACATGAGCATGCATATTAGTTAGACCTGGTAAAACATAATAATTTGTTCCATCTATTATTTGAAAGCTATCTGCAGTATTTTGTAAATTATTTTTATTTTTAATATTATTTTTCTGTAAATTTTGATTTTGAGATTTTTTATTAAATTTAAGATCTTCATATTTTCCATTTTTATTTTTAACTTCGATATTTGAAATTATTCCTTTTTCAATATGTATATCAGCATTTTCAATTAATTTAAAATTTGTAAAGTCAATTATAGTAGAATTTTTTATAATCATAAATACCTCCAAAAAAATTAAAAGTTTTATATAAAACAATAATTTTATAAAAATACTAAAACAAATACATTTATAAAAAGCTTAAATACTAAAAATAAAATTTAAAGAGACAAACATACCTGTATAAAACACATTGTTTTTTTTTCAAAATTTCTATTGATTATTATAAAACTACTTTTATTTTATATATTTCTATTATAAATAATTATTACTATATTAGATAAAATAATCAAATTTATTTATTTTTATTATATACAAAATTAATTAAAATTCTAAAATTATTACTAATTTTCATATTTTCATTGGCATAATCTATCTTTTAATATTAATAATTTCTTTTATCTATTATTTATATTTTATACCTAAAATTTTTATTATTTGATTTATTGAAAATTTAATATTTAATTTAAAAAAAATAGGTAAATATATGATTAAAATAATCTCATTCGATTTTTGGGATACACTTTTTCAGGGAAAAGATGAAAATTCAACTAAACGAACAGAAAAAAGAGCTGAAATTATATTAAATTTTTCAAAAAAAATTAATTCAAATATTGAATATTTAGATGTGGTTAACGCAATAAAAAAATCCTGGAGTTATTTTGAATATATCTGGTTAAACCTTAATAGAACCCTTACAACTAAGGAGTTAATTTTATTTATTTTAAATGAATTGGAATTAATAGATTTTTCAAAATCTGATCTTGAATTTTTAAAAGAGGAACTGTCAAATATTATACTTCAATATCCACCAAAATTTACTCAAGACAATGTTCCTGAAATTTTACAAAAACTATCTTCAAAATACAAATTAGCGATTATATCTGATACAGGTTTTTCAAATGGAAAAACATTAAGAGAATTTCTAAAAATAAAAGATATATACAAATATTTTTCTGAATTTTCTTTCTCAGACGAATTAAACAGTGCTAAACCTCAAAAAAAGGTATATTTAAATATATTGAAATCATATTCTCCTGAAAACCTCATTCATGTTGGTGACCTTATAGAAACTGATGTTACAGGAGCAAAAAACATTGGTGCTTATGCTGTTTTATATTCTGGTAAATTTAAAAAGATGGATTTAAATAAAAACAATTTTTCTAAATCATTTAATATTAAACCTGATTTTTCAATTAATGATTTAAATCAATTGCTGAAAATAGTTGAAAAAATACATTAAAATTGGATATATTAATACTAATTTATTATATTAAAAACTTTAATATTTGTTTTTTCATAATAAATTAACTTCTTTTTATTTATCCCTATTAATTTAAATTTATAAAATTCTTTATTTCTAATTGATTTAATCACAATTAATTGTTATATTTTTAATATATTAAATTTTGTCATAAATATGTAAGGGGGTGCTTTATATGGCACAAAATAAACTACAAAAGTTATTAATAACTATAGCTATTGTTCTAATTGTTATTATAGTACTTTATGTTGTATTTAAACCATTTGTTATTATTGATGCTGGAGAAGCAGGAGTTGTATTTAATGCAATAACTGGTGTTGAACACAGAATTCTTAAACCTGGTATGAATCTTTTAATTCCAATAATTCAAAGGCCAATTATTTACAATGTTCAAACTCAAACCTATACTGCTTCAGGAAGTACTACTGAAGGAGATAGACCAACAGCAGATTCAATTCAAGCTCAAACTTCTGATGGACAACCAGTTTGGTTAGATATTTCAGTACTATATCACCTTGATATGGATAATTTATGGAAATTACATTCTGAAATTGGAAAAAACTATACTGAAAAAATTATTAGACCTACTGTTAGAAATATTATTAGATTGATTGTTTCAAAATATACTGTAATCGAATTATATTCTTCTAATCCGGTTGATATTGCTAATGCATTAAAATTACCACCTGATTCTTTAAAAGGGCAGATTGTTGGTAGATTGAAAGTACAAAATGATATGGATAAAGAATTAAGGGACGAACTTGGAAAACATTATATTGTTGTAGAAAAAGTTTTAATAAGAAATGTAAAATTTACAGAGGAATATCAACAAGCAATCGAAAGAAAACAGGTAGCTCAACAGGATGCAGAGAGAATGAAATATATTTTAGAAAAAACACAAAAAGAAAAAGAACAAAAAATTATTGAAGCAGAGGGAATTGCTCAATCTAAAATTATCCAAGCTCAAGGTGAAGCAAAGGCAATTTCACTTATTGGTGAAACACTAAAAAAATATCCTTCATACATTCAATATAATTATGTAGAAAAATTATCACCTAATATAAAAGCAATTATATCTGATCAAAAATCAATATTGAATTTTGGTGATTTCTTATCAAAATAAATATTATTTACAATCAAAGATAATTAAAAAATATTTGTATTTTTTTAAACTTCTTAAAAAAGGGGCTGTCTTAACTACTTAATTTTAGACAGTCCCCTTTTTTTTACAGTTTAAGCATATTTGTTTAAATGACTTTTTTTTTCTTTATCTTAGTTATTTAGCTCTATTTAAATTTATATTTACTATTATATTTGCTCAATTTTATTTTTATTTATATATTTATTTTGATTAATCGATTTATTTCTATTGTATTTTATTTAATAGTTGAATTATCTCTTCTGTACTAATAAAAGGAGACTGCAATCTTAAAAAGCCTGTTTCAGGATGTTTAAATATCATATCCCCTTTTCCAAGTAAACTTTCTGCACCATTATTATCCAGAACTATTCTTGAATCAATTTTAGATGAAGTTTTAAAAGCCACTTTAACTGGAAAATTTGCTTTTATTAAACCATCAATTATTTTTGCTGATGGCCTCTGGGTTGCTATAACAATATGTATTCCAACAGCTCTTGCTTTTTGTGCAAGTTTAATTAAATTTTCTCTAATAGAACCTGTTTTATCAGATAAAATCAAATCTCCAAATTCATCAATTATAGTAATTAAATAACTTATTTTATTATCAGGATATGCATTGTTATAATCCTTAATATTTCTAATATTTTTTGAAGCTAAAATAGAATATCGTTTTTCCATTAAAATGCTTAATTGATTTAATATATTGGAAGCTTCGTTAATTTCAGTTATAACTGAATATGCTAAGTTTGGTATATTTTTATATATTTCAAACTCAACTTTTTTAGGATCAATTAAAATTAGTTTTGTGTAATATGAAGATTTTTGAAATAAAAGTGATAAAATTAAAGTGTTTAAAAAAACTGATTTACCAGATCCTGTTGCACCAGCAATAAGTAAATGAGGAAATGCTGGTATATCAAAATAAAATGGTTCTGAAGTAATTTTTTCACCTATAAAGATTGTACAATCATTTTTACATTTGTCTGATTCAAAATTTTCTATAAAATGATAAGTTTTAAACTTTTCTTTTGATACAGCAAAACCAATTAATTTTGAATCTTGAAAAGGGATAAAAAGATTTAATTTTAAAGGATAAAGTTTATATTCAAGTTCCTGCTTGTTTTTCTTTAATCTCTGAATTTCATTATAATTACTGATATAAAATAAATATATTGAAAATCGTGAAACTTCTTTTATTCCTTTAAAATGGTAATTTATGTTTAGTTTTTCTAAAAAGTTTTTAATTGTATAAGAATGATCTTTTTCAACAAATGATTTATTTGACTCTTTATAACCAATTTTTTTAAAAGATTTTAATTTAATAATTTTATTTTTCGATAAAACTGAATCATCAATACTATTAACATATTTATTTTGACTAGTTTCCACAATCTTAATATCAGAATCAATATTGTTTCTATTTAATTTTTCTTTATTTATTGCTTTTTCTGATTTAAAAGAATTTAACTTTGAATCATTTCCAATATCATTACTAGATTTTTTTTCACCATAATAATCATTTTCAACACTATAATTTTCTTTTGCTTTATTATCAAGTTCATAAAATTGAGCTTTTCGATTATTGGTAATATTATATTTATTGACTCTCCTACCTTTTTTCAAAAATATTTTAATCAAATTTAAAAATTCTTTATGTGTTTTATTTAAAACATATAACAAATATTCAAAATATGAAATAAAGGTAAAGATAATTACAAATATAGTTCCACCAAGTCTTTTTAAGTATTTTGCTAAAATATAAATTATTTTTCCATAATACGGAATATTATTAATAAAAATTTTTTCTTTAATAAAATAGGATAAAATATAAAATAATAATAAAAGATTCAAAATACCCCAATATATAGATATCAATTTTTTAATGTTTCTAGCAGTCATTCTTCTTAGAAAAAAATAAACCAGAATCAAAAGTAAAATTGGAGTTAAAAGATAAGCATAACCAAAAAGGTATGTCATATAATAAGAAAAAATTGAAATAGGAAAATTTACTATACTTATTATTTTGTAAAACAGATTTACTTTACCTATAATCATTGATGGTTTATAAAATGGGTTATGATATGCAATATTTTCAATAAGCACAATAGCAACTATAAAAAGAATAATTGAAATTTTAAATCGTTTTTTTACTAATTTCATAAAAAATTCCCTGATTACAAATTATTATATATCTTATAAAAATTTTTTTTATTACAGTAGTTAAATTTAAAATTATATAAATAAAAATCAAATAAAAAGTAATAAATTTTAAAATAGTTTCTATGAAAATATATTAGAAAATTAAACTAATTTAAATAAATTTAAGCGAAAAAGGTAGATTAAATGATTTTATAAAAACTTAACATACATAAAACAAATATTATAAAAACCACAAATATTGAATTATTGTTTAACCAAAACTATATCTTGTCCATCTAAACTTAATGTTAATGTACAATTTGCACTTGATATTAATGTACAACTTTTAAATTCGTAAGTAAATATTGTTTCTGGGTCATTAATATTAGTGGGTATTAAAGTTATAGTGGAAGAATCATAAGTATAAATTCCAACAAGAGTATCACTTGTACCTGGAGGTGATATCTAGAAAGTTCCATCTTTTGTAAAAGTATAATATCCAGTTTCATTATTAGAATTTGTAAAAGTCCATGTCCCAATAAAAGGGTTTAGTAGTGAACATGAAAAATTAAAAATTAAAAATTAAAAAAAATATAACAACTATTAACATTAATAAACTTTTTTTCATCTTTTTCTTCCTTTTTAAAAATAATGTGGTATATATAAAGAAACCATATTCCATTATTTGTTATTGTCAAATAGTAAGAAACTAGACAATAAAAGTTAAATTATTAATATTTTAAGGTATATTGTTTATTTTTATAATAAGATTTTTATTAATCATTTTTAACTATACCGATAATATTAATAGAATAGATAAATTAATATTAAGTATATTTATTATTATTATAAAATATACATATATTATTATTATTAAAAATTAGATTCCAAATTATATTATGGATATTACATTATGGATAAAACATTGTTAAATAAATACTTATTCCAGCAAAACCAGGAAAATTTAAATAAAAAAACTGAAAATCCGCAAAATTCTCAATTCCTAAATCAAAAAATCCCCGATATTTTTACTATACAAAAAATAGAAATCGAAGAAGTTGATTTTGATTTTTTAATTAAAACTTTTGATTGGTTAATAATCAAATTTGTTAATGATATGGGATTAATGACAGAAAATTTTTTACAGCTTTTTTCCTATAAAGATATTATTATTGAATTTATCAATTTTGAAAAACTTATACTAAACCTTATGAACTATATTGAATTAAAAAAAATTGAGATAAAAAAATTAGAAATAAATAATATAAATATGCATAAAGATAAAGAAAAAACTGATCTTTATAATGATAAAATTAAAGAAGTATTAAACTATTTTATTGAACTTTATTTGCATATAAAAAATGTTTCAATACAATCAAAGTTTTTGTGGTTTCATAAAAATTGATACTTTTTTATCTTTTCTTTCCATTTTTTCACTTTTTCTTCTGTAAAAATAGTATTATTATATGTATAAATCGAGGGATTTTGAAATAAAGGTTCTCGAATATCATATTTTATTTTGTATAAAATCTTTCTATTTTCAATATTACTTGTATCTTTATTATTTGAAATTGTTTGTACCAGATTATTATAATATAAAGTTGATGGAATAGGAGAATAAAGTGCAAAATAGGGTTGATAACCATTTTCAAGTAAATAGTTTACAGAATATTTAACCTCATTTTCAGTTTGATCTGGAAGTCCAATTAAAATATAAAATTTGAAAATATTTTTATCAATACAACTATTTTTTAGTAATGAAAAAAGATGTTCAAGATCCTCTTTTTCAAATTTATTACCTCTTTTTCTTATCCAGTATTCATCAGCCGTTTCAAAACCAAATCTTATCATTTTAAAATTTAATTTTTTAAACAATTCTAAAATTTCTTCATCTAAAAATCGTAAATGTACTGCATTTGGAAGATAAAAAGTAAAATAATCTTTAAATTCATTATAAATTAACTTTAAAAGATTTTTAATCCTTTTATTATTTAAAAGCAAAGCATCATCATAAAAAGCAATATTTTTAACATTTTTATTCTTAAAATATCTTAATTCTTTTAAAATTAATTCTATAGGTTTTTCTCTATACCCTTTAAATATAATCTTAGAAGAACAATATGGACAATTATATGGGCATCCTTTCTCTGTCCTAATAATACCATAATTTAATTTTCTATAATTATTCCAATCAGGTGAAAAGAAATTTTCAAGATAAGGTAATTTTTTTAAAATCTCATTACTCAATAATAAATCATTATTATTTATTGTATTATTATTATTTATTTCATTATTATTGTTATTTATTGTTTTATTATTTAATGTATTACTATTTTTATTTTTTATATTATTATTATTTTTATTTATTATATTATCATTTCCTTTATTAAAATTCTTAATGTTTTTGTTTAAAAAGTAATCAAAAATTCTTTTTTTTAAAATATTGAATTTTTTATCTTTTAACTTTAATAAAAAGGGTATGATTTGTTCAAATCCACCACTAATAACATAATCAATTTTAAGTTCTTTAGCTAAATTACTTGCATGAGTATAATATACAATTGGATAAATCCCACCTAAAAATATTTTAGCTTTTTGTGAATGTTTTTTTAAAACTGGAACAAGATCATAAAGGATGTTATAGTGATATGTAAAAGTGACATTTATAAAAATTAAATCGAAAGAATTATAATTATTTAAATATTTTTCCAGAAAATTTATTGAAATCCCATAATGAAAATATTTCCTTTTTATATGTTTTAAAACGTCAGGTTTTTCAATTTCAATTTTGTTAAATTTACCTGTTCCATCATTTTTTAAATTTCCTAAATGATATCCCTTTTCATACTCAAATTCTTCATTATTTTTATCTATACAATCAATAAAAACAGGATCAAAACCAAGAAATTTAAAAAATGTGGAAATATTTAACAATCCATAAGGTTTAAAAAATAGGTCATAAGCTGCAAAATCTTTAAATGGAGGATTTAATAATAATATCTTTAAATTGTCCACAAAACCTTCTTTTAAATAATAAAAATATAATGCAACTTTGTATGTATTTATATATTTTTTTATATAATTTAAATTTTTATATAATTTAAATATTGTTCATATTTAAAATTTTATATAATAGAATATTTTTTGTATTTTATTAATAATTTTTTATAAATATCTGCAGCTTCGGTAATTTGATCAACTTCCTCTTTAGATAATTGTCTTATCTTTTTCGCAGGAGAACCCAGATATAAACTGTTACTTTCTAATACTTTATTTTGAGGTATTAAACTATTGGCCCCAATAATAACATTCTCTGATATAACAGCACCGTTTAAAATTGTACTACCCATACCAACAATTACATTATTTTTAATTGTTGCTCCATGAATAATGCAACCATGTCCAACTGTAACATTTTTACCAATATATACTGGAAAATTTATATCGGTATGAATGACACAATTATCCTGAATATTTGAATCTTCATCAATTATAATTTTATCCTCATCACCCCTAATTACTGCATTAAAAAGAATTATAACATTATCCCTGATTTCAACTTCACCAATAATTTTACTCCCTTCTAATATACAACTATTTTTTGAAATAATTGGTTTTTTATTATCAAGTTCTAAAATCATATTTTATTGTCTCCTTTACTACTTTTTATATTTAAATTATTTTAAAATAATTTATAAATTTATACTGAAGAATATTTGTTTCACTTTCTTAGAAATACTTCTATATATATAGTTCTTTCTTAGATAAAACCTATATATACCTATTTAATAAAAAAAATAAAAAAAACAAATAAAAAAAGATTTTGTTTAAAGTAAGGGGAAAAAATGTAGTATTTGAAAATTTTAATCCTCAAAAATAAGTTGATATAAATTTAAAATAGGAATAATTTTTTTATTTACCTTTGCAAATCCAATAAGAAATTTTTCACCAATTGTTGAAATTAATTTAGGTGCAGGTTCAAATTGTTCTTCATTAAGATAGGAAACTTGAAGAATTTTATCTATTAAAATGCCAAACATAGTATTTTCAATATTACAAATAATAATATTTTTATCTTTTAATTCTGAAGGGATATATGAATCTTCATCAAGAGTTTCAGTAACATCCTCTTTATTCTCACCTTTTTCTTTTAAAATATCTTTAACATTGTTTTCATCTACTTTAGTATTATTTTCTTCAACTTTTTCTTCTATCTTATCATTATTTTCTTCTTGATTATCATTAACACCATTTTTAACATCATTGTTCTCTACAATACTTCCAGATTTTTGTTCTTTTCTTTTGATCTCTGTTAACTTTTCAATATCTTCAAGTTTTAAATTATCAAGTTCAAGTCGCTTTTTAAGGTCAATAACAGGAATAATATCACCTCTTAAATTTAAAAGGCCCTGAACAAAAGGTTGAGAATTTGGTAATCTTCTTATACGCTCCATCTCTTTAATTTCTTTTACATCCATTATGTTAATCGCAAATTCCACATTATCAATAACAAAAATAATTACCTGAACATGATCACCAATTTTTTCTGAAAGAAATGTATTTACAGAATATTCTTTAACTTCATTTGCAAATTTATCATAAGCCATAAAGCCCCCTCTATCTTCCAAAAAACATTTTATTTACAATATAACCTCTTTAAATCAATTATAAGTTAAAATTTAAATGTTGTCAAAAACTAATTTAGAATTTATTTATTTTGTTCTGAAGAGCTAGAATCATCTTTGTTTTCGGAGTTACTCTTAACATCAATAAAACCATTATCTGTTTTATTATTCTGTGATTGTTCTATAGTTTGATCTATTGATTTTGCTTTGTTTCTTTCTGCAGAAGCAATTCTATTATATGATAAACTTAATAAAAATACAATTAAAAAAAAGATAATCCCTGTGATGGTAGTGAATTTATTTAAAACAGAAGAAGTTTTAACTCCAAATGGTGTTCCAGAGGAACCAAACATGTCTAGATGCCCTTCCCTTTGAGATTGTAAAATTACAACAAAAACTAATAAGATTGCAAAAATAAAAAATAGTACCAATAAGAAAGTAATCATGTTTCCTCCTAAATTAATAACAATATTATATAATAATTAAAATTCTATCTTGCTGAATGAAATTTAAACTTTTTTTTAAAAAAATAAAGCATTATATTAATAAAATTTAAAATTAATAAAAAGTAAAAATTATAATATCTAAATATAATTTACATTATTTTTTTATAAGAAACTAACAACCTGAACCTTTATATTTAATAATTCTTAAAAATTTATCAGCATCTAAAGAAGCTCCACCAACTAAGACACCATCTACCTGACTTATAATCATTATACTATCAACATTTGTAGGTTTAACAGAACCACCATATAAGATTTTAACCTTATTTGAAAAATCATCATTATACAATTGTCCAATTATATCTCGAATATATTTATGCATCTCATAGATATCTTTTGCTTGAGCAGTTTTCCCTGTACCAATAGCCCATACTGGTTCATATGCAATAACTATTTTAGATGGATCATCTAAATTTACATTTTTTAACCCTTCTTTTATTTGAGCTTCAAGAACTTTAAAATGTTCATTTTTTTCTCTTTGTTCCCATTTTTCTCCTACACAAAGGATAGGTATTAAGTCATGTTCTAATGCAGATAACACTTTTTTATTTATTAAAGAATCTGGTTCATTAAAAACATGTCTCCTTTCAGAATGACCTAAAATCACATATTCTACATTATAATCAATAAGTTGATTTGGAGAAACTTCCCCTGTAAAAGCACCTTTTTCTTCATAATACATATTTTGAGCACCCAATTTAATAGGAGAACCCTCTAATATTTCACTTATAACCGGGATATGAACAAATGGAGGGCAGATTAAAATATCATCTTTTGGACTTATTAAATTATTTTTCAAAGTTCTAACTAGATCAATTGCTTCTTTTTTAGAAAGATTCATTTTCCAATTTCCAGCCATTAAATGTTTCATTACACTCTCCTCATAAACATTATAAAATAAATGTGTTTTAAATTATTATTAATTCCCTTACATTAAACTTTATATAATTAACCATATAATTAATATTAATATATAATTGAATAGATATTAATTATTAAAAAACAAATAAAAATCTCCTCTCTTTAAATAAGAGAGGAGAAAATTATAATTATTTTTTAAATTATTCAAAAATTTCAAGACCAGGCAATTTTTTACCTTCAATATATTCTAAAGAAGCACCCCCACCAGTAGAAATATGTGAAAACCCTTCTTCTAGACCACTTTTCTTTATTGCAGCAACTGAATCTCCACCACCAACAACTTTAAACGCTTTTACAGTTGAAATAATCTTTGCTAGCTCGAAGGTACCAGTAGCAAATTGATCAATTTCAAAAATACCCATTGGTCCATTCCAGAAAATTATTTTCCCTTTTGAAAGCACTTTTTTATACTCTTTTATAGTTTTTGGACCAATATCTACACCTATTTTTCCATCAGGTATTTCCTGGCTTCCAGTTTTACTCTTTTTTGCATTTTCTTTAACTTCATCAACAACAATATGATCAACAGGCAAAAGAATGCGAACACCTTTTTTATCTGCTTCTACCAATATCTCATATGCATTTTTAATCTTATCTTTTTCAAATAAAGAATTCCCTATATTTAAACCTTTTGCTTTTAAAAAAGTGTAAGCCATTGCTCCACCAATCAGCAAATAGTCAGCTTTAGAAAGCAAGGATTTTAAAACATCTATTTTAGAAGAGATCTTCGCACCCCCAATTACAGCTACTAAAGGAGATTGTTTTTTTAATAACACATAATTTAGATTTTCAACTTCATTTTTAATTAAAAATCCGTAATAATAAGGAATAAACTTTGGAATTCCTACAATTGATGCATGACCTCTATGAACAGCTCCAAAAGCATCAGATACATAGCAATCAGCTAATGATGCTAATTTTTTTGCAAATTCTTCATCATTACTTTTTTCTCCATCATAAAATCTTAGATTTTCAAGTATAAGAATATCTTTTGGATTCATTAAATTAACTTCTTTTTCTACTATTTCTCCAATACAATCATCCACAAATTTTACAGAGTTAAATTTAATATTGCGTTCAATTAATACTTTTTCCAGTTCTTTTTCAACTGATTTTAAAGAATATTTTGGATCTTTTTTACCTTTAGGTCTTCCTTTATGAGAAATAATAACAATCTTTGCTTCTTGATTTAATAAATAATTTATTGTAGGAAGTGAAGCTAAAATCCTTGTATTATCTGTAATATTTCCATTAGAATCAGTTGGTACATTGTAATCAACTCTTACAATAACCTTTTTATTTGAAAAATCATTATTTTCAATAAATTTATTTTCATTTAATATCACTATATTCCCCCTTATAAAAGGAAAAATTGCTTAATAATTTTTATTTAAAAAATTTTTCAGCTAAATCTACAACTCTACTGGAATATCCAAATTCATTATCATACCAGGAAACAACTCTACCAAAATGACCATCATTTAATACTTTTGTCAATTTAGAATCAAAAATAGAAGAGTAATGAGAACCAACAATATCTGAAGAAACCAATTCATCTTCATTGTATTCAATTATCCCTTTTAAAGGGCCTTCAGCAGCTTCTTTTATTGCTGAATTAATTTCTTCTACAGTAACTTTTTTTTCAGGTACAAATGTAAAGTCTATTAATGAACCATCAGGTACAGGTACCCTTGTAGATACTGCATCAAGTTTGCCTTTAACTTTTGGATAAACAAGTTCTACAGCTTTTGCTGCACCAGTAGTTGTAGGAATAGTATTTACAGCAGCAGCTCTGGCTCTTCTTAAATCTTTATGTGGTAAATCAAGTACTCTCTGGTCATTAGTAAAAGCATGGATTGTATTCATAAATCCAGTTTTAATACCAAATTTTTCATCCAGTACTTTTACAATTGGAGCAAAACAATTAGTAGTACATGATGCATTTGAAATAATTTTATCATCATCATTTAATTCAAAATCATTAACTCCTATAACTATTGTTTTTACCTCATCTTTTGCAGGTGCAGTTAAAATAACTTTTTTGGCTCCAGCTTTCAAATGTTTTTCAAGTTTTGCTTTATGTCTAAATACACCTGTTGATTCAATAACATATTCTACACCAATCTCTTTATAAGGTAAATTTTCAGGTTCTCTTTCTGCATAAACCCTTATTTTTTTACCATCAACAATTATATGTTGATCATCATATTCAACTGATCCTTTAAATCTTCCATGAACAGAATCAAATTTTAAAAGATTAGCCAGGGTTTTAGTATCTGTTAAATCATTAATAGCAACAACATCAAAATTTTTTCTCTCATGAATGATTCTAAAAACCATTCTTCCAATTCTACCAAAACCATTAATCGCAATCTTAGTCATACTTCCCTCCATTATTTTATTAAAAATTTTATTGTTTAAAAAAAACCAAAATTTTATATTTAATTTATTAATAAAGTAATAGATTATAATTATATTGTCAATTATTTTTCATCTTCTAATGTTTTAAGTACTTTTATAAATGCTTCCTGAGGAATTTCTACTTTTCCAAATCTTTTCATTCTTTTCTTCCCTTCTTTCTGCTTTTCTAAAAGTTTTCGTTTTCTTGTAATATCACCTCCATAACATTTTGCTGTTACATCTTTTCTAAATGGAGGAATTGTTTCTCTTGCTATAATTTTTGCTCCAATTGCCCCCTGTAACGCAACCTGAAATTGTTGCCTTGGAATCAATTTTTTTAATCGTTTGACTATTTCTTTTGCTTTTTTATGAGCATATGGTTCATAAACAATTTGTGAAAATGCATCAACTTTTTCACCAGCAACCAATATGTCTACTTTAACTAGTTTAGATTCTTTATATTCTGAAAAATCATAATCTAAAGATGCATACCCTTTTGATACAGATTTTAAATCATCATAAAATTCGTAAATAATTTCTGATAATGGAATCTCATAATCTATTTTAACTCTACTTGTATCCAGGTAAATTAATCCCTTCTGAATACCCCTTGCATTTTCACATAAACTTAAACAATTTCCCACAAATTTATCAGGGGTAATAATTTCAACATTTACATAGGGTTCATAAGACTTTTCTATAAGTAAAGGATCTGGGAAATCAGCAGGATTATCTATTTCTATTATTTCATCTTTTTCTTTTAATTTTATTTTATACCTTACAGATGGTGCTGTAATAATAACTTCAAGTCCAAATTCTCTTGATAATCTTTCTGAAACAATTTCCAGATGTAACATACCTAAAAATCCACATCTAAAACCAAATCCAAGACTTTGAGAATTATCTTTTTCGTAAATTAATGAAGGATCATTTAATTTTAACTTTTCTAAAGAATATGCTAAAGTTTCAAATTCATTTGTATCCAATGGATAGATAGAAGCAAAAACATATGGTTTTACCTCTTCATATCCTTCTAGAGGTTTTTCTGCTTTATTATTTAAATGAGTGACAGTATCACCAATCCTTGCTTCGGATATATCTTTTATTGAAGCTGTAAAGTATCCTACTTCTCCAGCTTTTAGTTCATTGGTTTTCTCATATTTTAGTTTTATATATCCTACTTCTTCAACCTTAAAAGGTTTCCCTTTAGCCATAAAAATAATTTCATCACCTAGTTTTAAAGTACCATCAAAAACTCTTATATATACTATAACTCCCTTGTAATTATCATATATTGCATCAAAAACCAATGCTTTTAAAGGTTTTTTTTCATCACCTGAGGGTGCAGGAAATCTTTTTATAATCTCTTTCAATAAAAGATCAACATTTGTTCCTTCTTTAGCAGATATCTTTAGTATCTCATTTTCAGTAAATCCCAATTCATTTTCAACTTCTTTTGTTGCTTCATCAATATTTGCATTTGGTAAATCAATTTTATTAAGAACAGGGATAATTTCTAAATTGTGTTCAAAAGCAAGATAAAAATTGGTTAAAGTTTGGGCTTCAACTCCCTGACTTGCATCAATAACAAGAATAGCTCCTTCACATGCTGCTAATGCTCTTGAAACTTCATATGAAAAGTCTACATGTCCTGGTGTATCAATTAAATTTAAAATATATTCTTCATTATTGTATGTATATGAAAGTCTTACTGTCTGAGATTTAATTGTTATTCCTCTCTCCCTTTCAATTTCCATATTATCTAAAACTTGTTTATGTTTCTGCTTTTCTTCTTTAGGAAGCAATCCAGTCTCTTCAATTAATCTATCTGCTAAAGTTGATTTTCCATGATCAATATGTGCAATAATAGAAAAATTTCTTATGTTTTTCATCTATTTTCCTGTAACTATATTAATATGTTTTTTATTATTTTTAGTTTTTAATTTTAAAAACAATAACCATTATTTATTATTGTATGTATTATTATAATATTTTTATACTTTTATATTATTATTGTCTATTATTAACAATTTATTATTATAGTATTTACATTATTAATAGTATCCTCCCTTATATATATCAGTTTTAGAAATTACATTATTTTTTAAATTTTACAATAAAAGGTTTATTTAATCTTTCTTGTTAGAAAACTATTCTTGCATTTATATCTTCAAGTATTTCATTGTCCAAATTTGAACACTTTACCTGGATTTATGTAATATCCTAATATCTGCCTTTTCTATACTTTTAGTAATATTATTATAATTTTTGATATTTTTAAAAAAATATCTATAAAATATTATATGAAAACAGTAAAATTACAAATTAAAAAGTTAAAAACATATCTACTTTTAATATTATTTCAAAAATAAAATTTGTTTTTTAAAAGAAATTTAATATATTATAAAAAAACAAAAAAAAGGATAAACTATGAGTATATCAACAGGTAAAGGTGATAATGGTAAAACATATTTATTTACGGGTGAGAATATTAATAAAGATGATATTAGAGTTGAAGCTTACGGGCAAATAGATGAACTTTTATCTTTCATTTCAGAAGCAAAACATTACATAATTAATAATGAAATAAAAAAAATAATTGAAAAAATTCAACTTGATCTTTATAAAGTTTCATCAGAACTTGCATCAAAAAAAGGTGATAATTATAATAAGCTGAAAATTTTTTTTCTAAATAGTGGTGAATATAATATTTTGGAAGATTATATTACTAAATTTGAAAATATTATAAAGATTAAGGGTTTTGTATTACCAGGAACAACAATAGGTTCTGCAAAACTTGATATATGCAGAGCTATATCCAGAAGAGCTGAAAGAACAATAATTAAGCTTGATCGTGAAGAAAAAGTATCTGATAATTTAAAAAAATATATGAATAGATTATCAGATCTATTTTTTATTTTAGCACGATATGAAGAATTTTGTCTGGACAAAATTATTTATAAAAAAGATTTATAAAAAATAATATTTTTAATTTTAATATAATTTTTTTAAATTAAAAAATTTATTTAATTTTTTCAACTACTTATTTATTTTTAATCATACAAATTAATTTTCTATTTTTAAATTAACCATATTTTTTTTATTTTTATATTAAATAGTTTTATTAAATTTTTTTTATATTTATTTTTTCTATTGACATTTATTTTTTTTACGATAAATAAATACAAATTAAAAAAAGAATGTATTATGATTGAAAAAGTTTTAACTTTTACATTTACCTTACCAGAAAATACATCAAAAAATTATAAACAGAACAATTTTTCATATTCATTGAAAAATGCTTTTTCAATAACATCTAAAACAAACAATACAAATTTAACCAATAACAATACTAATACTATTAATTTTAATATAGGTGAAAAACACCGGAGAAAAGACTAATTAATTAATTTTTATTTAATTTAGGTTATTTAAAAAGGTCGGTGTTTTTCACCGACCTTTTTTTTATAAAAATTAAAAAGGAGAAGAAAAATGAAAGAACAAACTTTGTCAATTATTGAAAAAGCTCATTCTCACCTAACTTCTGAGGAAGTTAAAGCTGCTGTACAAATCAAATCTGAAATTTTGTTTCAATTCCAAAAATACTTAAGAGACCAGAATTTTGTAGAAATTTTACCTACAATTTTATCACCAATTACTGATCCTCTGAATCATAAAGTTTTTGACTCAGAAATTAGTGTTTATGGAGAATCCTTTCACCTTACTCAGTCTATGATCTTTCATAAACAAATTGCTATGCACTCATTCGATAGAATTTTTATAAGTTC
This sequence comes from Exilispira thermophila, assembly GCF_055389015.1. Classification (NCBI taxonomy): domain Bacteria; kingdom Pseudomonadati; phylum Spirochaetota; class Spirochaetia; order Spirochaetales; genus Exilispira; species Exilispira thermophila. Next base: position 1,250,095 of record NZ_AP042476.1, read on the forward strand.
ACCAAATGTTAGACTAGAAGAACCTTTAAAAAATGAATTGGGAAAATACTTATTTGAATTTTTACAGGTTGATTTAGAAATGAAAAATGCCAAAAGAGAAGATGTTATGAGATTAGTTGAAAGGATGATTATTTCAACTTTTAAAACAATAAAAACCAAAATGAAAAAACAACTTGATTTTTTTGGAAGGAATTTACATATCCCTGTAGCTCCATTTGAAAGAATTAAATATTATGATGCTTTAAAAAAATATGGTCCAGATTTTGAATCAATTCTTTCAAAAAAGAAAAAAGAACCTTTCTGGCTAATTGATATACCAATTCATGAAAGAGAATTTTATGACAAACTATCAGATGATGGAAAAACTCTTTTAGATATGGATCTTATTTTACCTGAGGGATATGGTGAAGTTTCATCAGGTGGTGAAAGGGAACATGAATTAGAAAGAATATTTATGAGAATGGAATTAAAGGGAAATTCAAAAGAAGATTTTTCACATTATATTGAGATGGTTGAAAAATTTGGACTTTACCCTTCTGCTGGATGTGGTATAGGAATTGAAAGATTAACCAGATTTGTATGTGGTTTACCACACGTTAAATATACAAGATTATTCCCAAAAGTTCCTGGTGAATTTTCCCTATAAAAACCAGCAATTATAAAAAAAAGTTATCAAGAACATCTTTATTTTTAATATATTATTTTTTAATATATTATATGAGGGGTTATTATGGAGGAAATTGATAATAATAAAATTCTCACAAGGGGGATGCTAAACAAAATTTTTAAATCCCCCTTTAGTGAGAATTATTTGATTTATATTTTATTAACTTTCATATTCATTACAACTACATTACTTTTTTCTAATGAAGTTAAATTATCTTTGGAAACACCAACAAAATCTTTTCCGAACATATCAAAAAAATGGGAAGAAATTGTTATCTGGGGTAATTTGCCTAAAAACTTTTCTCCATCAAAAAGAAATGAAACCTGAACAGGGGATGCGAAGTGACCATCTGGTGTAAAATCTCCACCCCCTGCAACCATAACAAAAATCCCTTTTCTTCCATCTAAAAGTTCTTTCATCGTTTTTTCTGTATCTTTTAAAACTAAACTCACAAATCCTAAATTTGGAACAGAATCATAATCTCCTGATGCAGCTCCTGTTAAAGGAAGTTTAAACATTGAGGATGTTTTTTTATCAGTAAAAGGGGATTTAAAAACACCATTTTCAATCAAATTATATCTATAATCTTTATTAACAACACCTTCCCAATCGAAAAATGGCCCTGTATAACCATCTTCTATATTTTTTGATTGATATATTGTTAACTTATCATTAAAAATTTTTTGTCCAATTTTACCTGATAGTAATGAACTTCCACTTCCATAAATTAATCCATGTAATGATTCAAACATTTTTCTAAGATATGAATAGTCTGAAGCTAAAAAAACAACAGGATATTCCCCATTTTCAATATCAATAGGCTTTTTAAGGTTATTACAAATTTCATTTGTCATTCTAAAAAATTCATCTTCATCATATCTTACACCTTCAAAACCAGTAAATGCATCCATTATATTTGCAGAATTTTTATCTTTAATAATCAATGAAAAAGATATTGTTGCGATTGATGATTCAAGATCTAAATTATTATCATTGGTAAGAGCTACAGTCTGTTTATTTAAAAATACTTTATTTGAAAATATAAAATCAGGTTGTTCTTTCTTTAATCTATTAATTGTTTTTTCAACTTTTTTAACAAAATCGTTCTGGTTTTCTATATCACATTTAATTTTTTCTTTTATTTTTATATCTTTTGAAATTTCATATGGATATGGAATATTTAGTTCTAAATTCTTTTCTGCAATTTCATATTGTTTATTTTCATCATAATTGCCAATTATTCCAGATATTCCTATTTTGTTATCTTTGCAAACCCTAAATCCAGTTTTTAAAATATTTTTCTTTCTTATAGATTCAATTTCTGTATTTACAATATTTATAGCAATTTGATCTGTTTTTATTGAGATCTTTTCTTTTGTCATTTTAAACCTCCATTATTATAAAAACTTATTTTATAATATATTTTGTAATATATTTTGTAATATATTTTTTCAATTTTATACATTTTTTCATTTTTATCTAACATCAAGTTCTTTAACCCTTACATATGGACCACCAAAACCAACAGGAAGAGGATACTGTTCCATTTTTCCACATCCCCCCATTGAAAACGATAGTAATTCAAGTTTGTCTGAAACTCCATCAATGAGTTTTAAAGTTTCAAAAACATTACCTGATATAACCGCTACATTAACAGGTTCTGCAATCTTTCCATCTCTAATCATAAATGCAATAGATGGTGCAATTGTAAAAGTTGACATCCCTGAACCATGTTTTATTGTTTTAACAAAAATACCTTCTTGAATTTCTGAAATCAATTGATCCAAAGTTTTGTTCCCTGGTAATATATAAGTTGTTGTCATTCTTACAATTGGTTCAAATTCAAAATTTAAAGCTCTTGCATTTCCAGTTAATTCTTCACCTAAAAGGGCAGCTGTTGTAGCACTATGCAATCTACCTGATAAAACACCATTTTTAATAAGGTAAGTTTTTTTAGCTTTAGTCCCTTCATCATCAAAAGGAACATATCCTACACCTTTTTCAATACCTGAATCAACAATTGATAAAATATCAGAACCTACTTTTTTTCCTATAGCCCATTCCTGTTTCATTTTCTCATCGCCAACCATAAAATCAGATTCACTTTTATGTCCAAAACTTTCATGAGCAAAAACTCCAGCTGCTTCTGGTGATAAAATTATTGGATATTTACCCTGTTTTACAGGTTGTGAATTTTTTAAAAATTCTATTGATTCCTGTAATTTTCTTTTAATATCATTTTCAAGATTAAGTAAATCTTTAAAATAATTTGCTCCTAAATCAAATCTATCTTCAAATTTTTTATTACCATCTTTTAATTCATAATAAAGTCTAAATCCTACTCTCTGGAAATCAAATTTTAAATCACTCCCTTTACTTGAATAAAATGTTTTTTCCACTCTTTGATCAAGATAATATGCTTTGTATAGCTTTACTAATTCATTATCTGCAACAATAGGATAATAATTTTTTAATAAATTTAATTTTTCATTTTTCCCCATTTTTGAAACATCATTATTACCTGTAAATTCAAGATATTCCCCTTTATTTACTTCTAATATCTTAACTATGGGATTTTCCTTAATATTATCTTCTGGACTTCCTAATTTAGCCAGGTTATCAATTTCATTTTGGATATTTGCAATATCAGAAGTAGATGAATAATACCATTTTTTACCGTCAAAAACTCTAATAAAAGCAGCAGTATACTCTTTTTCTTTAAACTCATCCAATCTACCAAGAGTTATTGTTATGTTTGTTTGAAACATCTTTTCAATTCTTACATCACAATAAAAACCTTCAGGAAATTTATACATCATATCCCTCCTAAAAAAATGATTTACTAATTTAAATCAATATAATATCTTTAATTTTAAAGTAAAGAATTATTATAAAATATTTTATATATTTAATAAATATCAATTTTACAATTAAATATATTAATTTATTTATAGATTTTATTGATTATTATATATATAATATCTAAAAAAGTAGAGAAGAAAAATCTTTATACCAGAAATAATAATAAAATATTTGAAAGAATATATAAAAAATATATAAATAAAATATTTAAAAAAAATTTGAAAATATTTAAAAAATATATGTGAAATAGAAAATAAAAAAAATTTAAAAAAAAATAATAAAAAATAAAAAAATTCTTGTATTTCAATTTTTTTTATATATATATGTTAAATAAGTTTTTTTATTTTGATAAATATATAACAAAAAACTAAAGTACAAGGAGTTAGAATGAAAGTAAAGAAATTTAGAAACTTTATTAAAATTCTAATAGTGTTTTCCATCCTCAGTTTATTTGTAATAGTTTTAACATCCGAAACTGTTTATTTTAGAGATGGAAAAATTTTATCTAATGTGAATATTACTTCAGATGGGAATGAAATAATGTTTAATGAAACAAAGTATCCTATCTCAAAAGTTGAAAAAATTATATTTTCTGAAAACAAAATCGACATCAAACTTCCTGAAGAAGATAATATTCCTATAGAAGACATATTAAAAACTAAAAATGCTGCTTTAAATACTTTTAAAGATATTATGGATGAATATAATGGTATTCTTCTTTATGACCTTGGAGAATTTAAACTTTTTGAAAATGGAAAAACTTATTATAAATATCATGGAATTGAATATATTAAAGATGCTTCAAAATTTAAAATGAAAAATCTTCAAATAGGATATGATCCAGATAGGGATATACCACATATATATAAAATTAGAGTGATTCATCAGGATGGGAGTTTTGATAGTTACAATGAAAATGAGAATTTTATACAAGATGATTCTTCTGGTGTTGAATTTTATTCAAAATATAAAATTTTGAATGCTGTTCTTCCACCTATATCAAATGGTGATATTTTAGAATATGAATATCTTACATATTCTACACCTGCATTTCCTAAACTTTCAATTAATTCATGGTATTTCCAATCAACTGATGAACCCTTTTATATATCTCAAATTAAGTATATATTGCCCGAAAATGAAGATTTAAAATATATTGCTATCAATATGAGCATAGATGATTATGATTTCAATTTTAAAAATGAAAATAATTATAAAGTTTATACATTTAAAAAGGAAAAAATTAAACCATTAAAAGTTGAAGATTTATCTCCTCCTTTAAATAAACTTACTAAATCTATTCAAACATCATTATTTAAAACATATGATGAAATTTTTGATTGGTACAACCCAATCTTGAAAGAAAGAATGAAAGTAACACCTGAAATTGAAAATTTTGTAAATGAATTAACTCAAAATTATTCTTCTAAAGAGGAAAAATTAAAAGTTTTATATCACTGGATACAGAGAAATATAAAATATGTTTCAATTAAAGGGTCTTTAACATCTTCTTTAGGAGGACATCCTGCAATTCAAACATTTAAAAACAAAGTTGGTGATTGTATCGATAGAGCAATTTTATTTGCTACTATGTGTAAAGTTATTGATGTTGAAGCCTATCCAATAATTATTCAAACATATGGTAATAGTTATCCTTTTTATGAAAAGTTACCTAATTTAAGAGGAAATCATGCAATTAATGAAATTTATCTTAATGGAAAAAGTTTTATTTTAGACTCAACCGCATCTGATTATAGTTATCCAGAATTTAGATTAGATGATAGAAATGTATATTTTATTAACCCTTTGAAAAGAAAGATTGGATTTATCCCTCCAGCTGATTATAAAACAATGAGAAATGTTTTCACATTTAAAGGAAAACTCTATGAAAACAAAGATTACTTTAAAGGAACAGTAAATCTTGAATTTAATTCAGAAACAAAAAATATTTTAAGATTTTATTTTAGAAATTATAAACAATATCATGATTATATTGTTGACAATCTTATTATTCCAAATTTTTTTGGTAATGATTTTAAACAAACTGGATATAAACTTCACAACTATGAAGATCTATCTAAAAATTTTACAATGGATATGAATATTAAAATTAAAGATTTTATTAAAAAAGCAGGTAAATTTTATGTGCTTGAATTAAAAGATAGCACTATTCCTGGTTATATGGATGACCTATTTCTTGATAAAAATAGAACACAAAATATTGAAAAAAATTATCAATTTGATTTTCAGGTTACTTATGAAATTGATTTAGGAAATTATGAAATCATTGCCCTTCCAGAAAACTACTCATATGAAGACAAATACTATAAAGTAAATTTTTCTTACAAAATTCAAAACAACAAACTTTTAATATCGCTTATTTCAATTAGAAAATGGACAGAATTAACTTTAGATGATTTAAAAATTGTAGGACCAAAAGTATTAGAATTTCAAAAGGTACTTAGAAAACCAATTCTTTTAAAATTAAATAAAAAATAAAAATTTAATAAAAGAAAAATTGTAAATGTAAAAATAAAAAAATATAAAATAAAAAATTTAATATTCACTATAAATAATAGTATTAATAGGGAGTAAAGTATGTTGAACTATAATAAATTAAAAAGCAAAACTAAAAATATACTTTTAAAAAGTATTTTTTTTCTTACAATATTCATATTTATTGCTATTCCAATTTTTGCAGATTTTATAGTATTAAAAGATGGTAATGAATATACAGGGAAATTAATTAAAATAACAGAAAATGAAATCATTTTTAAGTCTAACAATGAAGAAAAAACATTTAAGAAAGAGGATGTTCTAAAGTTACTTATTTCAAAAAAAAGAAAATTTTACGATATTGATAAGCTTGAGAACCTACCTGATAAAAATTTAGTTAATTACATAAAAACACCTGTTTCTGAAGATATGTCACAACTTTTTAATTATGTTACAATTTTAAACAAGACTGAAATTAAATATGAAAATAATAGAAAAGTAAAAGAAATTACAAAAATAATTAAAGTTTTAAATAATGCAGGAATTGAACAAGCAGCAAATTATTATATATGGGACCCTGACAATAGCAATGTAACATTAGAATATGCTTTTACAGTTGCTCCAAATGGGATAATTACTCATATAGATGATTCAACTATCAATATAGCAAAATATCAAGTAATTAAGGATTATAACAGTCAAAAAATAATTAAATTTACCTTACCAGATGTAGTTCAAGGCTCAACAATTGTATATAAGATAAAAGAAGAATTTAATTCTTCGAAAAATGAAACTACAAATAATATTTACTATGAGTTTTTTGAAGAATCATCTAATCCTGTATTTGATAAAGAGTTAGTTTTATGGGTTAAAAAAAATCAGGATATTGATATTTTAAAATACAATAACCCACATATTGAAATTGATAAAAAAGAAAATAATGGATATAATATATATACTTTTAAAACATCATTTACAAAAAAACTTGAAATTGAACCATCTTCACCTTCTGAATATGATATTTATAAATATATTATAATTAAAAATAAAAATTCTGAACCTTTGAATAATTTTGTTAACTTTTTAATTTCCAGTAAAACAGCTTCTACTGAGAGTGATATGCTTTTTGATGATTTTTCTAAATCAGAATATTATGAACAAATAGAAAGTGCTATTAAATTTAGTAAAAGTATGAATAAACCCAGCAATAATAACAAAAATGAAGTTTCAAATACTGAAGATGAAGAATTTCAACCAAAATTTGATGTTTCTCCTGAAGAATATGTTAAAAATGCTAAAATTTATGCTGTATTTCAATATGTGGATAAAACCTTTAATAACATTTCAATATCAAAACAATTTAAAAATTTACATTCTCCATCTTTAATAATAAAAAATGGTTATGCTACATATGTTGAAAAAGTTCTTTTAGCTTACAATTTATTAAATAAGATGGGTTTTAAACCTCAATTTATTTTAGCTCATACACTTGCAACAGGTAAAATGTTCGATCCAAAAAACATGGATTTTGAAAATTTTGATAGTTTTCTTTTTAAAATTGATGATAAATATTTTATCCCTTTAAACTATTATATAAAACCAGGACTTTTAACTGAACTATTTAGTAAAGCATATATTTTTGAAAATGGGAAATTAAAACAGTTACCAGAAATTGGGATTGATTTTTTCAAAGTTACAAGAAATGAAATCTACAAAATAATTGATGAAAATACTACAATGGTAACTTTAACTATTGAATATTCCCCTTTAATATCATATTCATTAAGATCTTTTTTTGCTCAAAACAAAAATAATAATTCAGATTTTGATGTTAGTATTGCAACTTCTCTGTTCAAAGATGCAACGAATTTAAAAATAATTACAAATGATCCTTCCAATGTTTATGATAACTATAAAATAAAAGTTACTTTTAAAACTTCTTTATTTTTAAAACAATCTTCAAATCTTGGTCTTATAAACTTTGAATTTGAAAAAATAGATGCAAATGAATTATCTAAAGATACAAGAATTTACCCTTTAACATATAATGGCTGGAAATCCTATAATGTTGTTCATAGAGAAATTCTTTTTCCTAAAAAATGGAGTATAAATTTTATTCCAAATTATGGTAAAAATAATAATAAAATAGGAGAATTAATAATTTATCAGTATAGATTCTATCCTTTGGGTTCTTTTTTTACTTCACTATTTAGTCCTGACAATGTAATTATTATGGATGAAACTTATAAAAGGGAACAAGATTTGATTGTTCCACAGGATTATTATAAATTTAAACAATTAATTGAAGGAAGAAATAGTAATTATGTTCAATATATAGTTTTAAATATTAAAAAATAATTTTTTAGGGGCTGTCTTAGAGCTTAAGGCAGCCCTTTTTGTTAATAATAAAATTAAAATCATTGAGATATTAAAAAAATAAGAAATGATTCTATACTAATTGAAATTTTTTTCATTAGTTCAGTTATGTAATTTATTATTACTATCTATTTATCATTAAAACAAAAACAAAATTTATAACCTTTAAGTCTTTGACAACTGAAATCCACTCAAAAAATTTCAATTAGTATAGATATCAAACTTAAATTTATTTTATTAAATATAACAATTTCAATTTTATTATTAACTGCACCAACCATGAGAATTTTTAAAAGAATTATTTAATAAATATAAAAAATAAGGTAAAATTTTTCCTTTATTTAGTTTAAACAACTTTCTAATATTATGTGCTATACTTATTAATCCCAATTCTATTTTTACATTATTTATTTCTCTCCATTTTAAACATAAATAATTATAAGTAGAGCCATACCCTGCATCAGCTATTAAATTTGTTGGTTTTCTACCTGTCTTTGAAATGTTATAACCTGCTTTTAATTGACCATTTAACATTGCATTTTCTTCATCTGTCTTACAATAACTATTATGTCCTTTAAATTTCTTTTGCTGTTCTTCATATCTTTCTAATCCTGGTATGTAATCCTGTTTTAATTTCTTAATACTTTTTTTTAATTATTTGCTCTTTACCCTTTGTTTCATCCTGGATATATCTTTTAAATACTACCTTGTTATGTACTTTTGTTCTTCTCTTTTTCATAATTCAAATATATCAAATAAATTATAAAAAAAAAAGAGATTGCCCCTGAGTTTTGAGACAGCCTCATCTTCTATTTATTTTAGCTATCTTTTTTTACTCTTCTTACTTTTAAAGTAGTTGTTATAGTTCCACGATAGATTTCAATAATACAAATGTAATAATAAACAAAATATTTATCTTCCTTTGTTTCATGTAATACTTTTCTACTATAAATATTTATATGTTTTACATAAGGTCCCTTTTCACCTATTCCTGTTTCTACGCCCCACCTTACATTCTTTTTTCCCTTATGATATTTAGCTTTACCACCAACCCTACCTACTCCAGCACTTGCAGCATTAAGATTACCTTTAATCTCTGCCAACTCTTCATCACTTATTTCACTATTCTTTAAAATAATTTCAACTTCATTATTTTCTATATTTTGAACAAATTATTTAAATAAAATGGTTATTGGGTTTTTAGTAAAAATTAATAAAATAATATTTAACAAATTATGAACTAATAAAGGTCCTTTTAAACTAATCATTCTTTGTTTAAAATAAAAAAGAATTAAACTTGAAAAGAAGTGATCTAATATTATAATAATTATAACAATAAAACCATCTTTTATATCTAAATTTATAAGATGCATAAGAGCAAAAAATAGAGATATAATTATGATTTTATTTCTATAAAAAAAATAGCTATCATAATAATTTTCAAGATACTTTAAATCTTTATATAAATAGTATCTAAAATAAATCTCTTCTAATCCTTCAGCTAAAAGCATATTAATTAAAAGGAAAAAAAACATTATAATCCCATTTTTTTGGTAAAACAAAATATTTTTAAAATCCATATGTTTAAAAATAGAAGAATTTGAAAAATAATAATATTTAAAAAAAACAAAAATGTAAATTAAAATATTTAAAAATATTAATATCATTGTAAGTTTTGATGAATTATAATATTTAGATGATCTTTTATTAATTCTTGAAAAAAATTTTTTTGAATATCCAAAAAGATAAATTTGATTTTTATTATACAACAAATATATTGAATATATAAATAATATTTCTTCAAAAATTGCACCCATTAAAACTTCTTTATCTGAATAAAAAATAAGTGAATCAAAAATCCATATATATACATAAAGAACTATAAAAACAAAGAAATTAAATATTAATTTTAGGATTATATTTTTTATTCTAATTTTTAAAAATATTTTATTTAAAATACTGAAAATAATTGGATATATTAAGCAAAAATAGGTAATTGGATATAGAGCAACAAAAAAATTTAATAGTTTATTATTAAAATTAATTTTTACACCATTATTATGTAAAATTTTTATATAGAATAGATAAAATATTGATATTAAAATAGTGAAAATAATATTTATTGTTATATTATTAATAGATAATAGAAAATGTAATAATACAAAAACAAATACATAATATAAAAAGAAATATTTACCAATTTTATAAAAATTATCATAAGGGTTTAAGTAAGTAAAAATAAATATAATAATTATAAATATAATTAAAGTATAAAATTCTTTTAATTTTTTCATTTATTATCCTCATATAATACATTAAAAAAAACTATTTAATCTAATATAATTATAATTTTCTGGCATTTTTATATATTTTTTAGATATATCAAGCATAATATTTTTTAGCAAAAGTAAAAGAATATTGTTTCGTAATAAAGCTTTATTAGCTATTTTATAATTAATAAAACAACCCATAAAAAGGATTTTTATATTGTAATAATATACGAAATACATATAATTAACTTATTTTATTAAATATGGTTCTCTTTCATAATGTATGGATAGTTATTATAAATCACCTGCAATTTGTAATATTTTTAATTTAAGATAATCCTTATCTTTATAACCATATCCTATTTTTAGTAATGTTTTTATTACATTATTTAACCCTTCTGCTTTACTATTTGATATTGGATATTTAAACCAATTTAATAATTTATCTATTCTCTTTTCTATCTTCTTTGCAAATCTTTTTAAATATTTATATTCACTTGATAATACCATATTCAACCAGTTTAATAGCATCTTTAAAGCTTCTTTTAATGTATATATCCTGCCAAATATAGATAAAAAATCCTCTTTCATAAGATATATTTCATATAATGGTTTATTTAATCTCTTTAATTTTTCTATGTATTGCTTGCCATTTAAGTCTAATTTTGAATATCTTTTTAATATTATCCATCTCATATGCTTTTTAATAAATAACCCTTCTTTAAATGATAATTGTTTTTGATAGGTTCTTCTTTCTTCTTCTATTGCTTTATTTAATAACCTTGATATATGAAATTTATCAAATACTATACTAACTTTCCCATTAAAATAATTATTTATTGCACTTTCATAAGGTTTCCATAAATCCATTGTTACTACTTGAAGGTTTTCAATTCTTTTACTTAAACTTTCTAATCCTCTAATACAATCACTGTGTTTTCTTCCTTTTTCTAACCAGATAACTTTTGACCTTTCATTATCTATAAATACTGTAAAATATTTATGCCCTCTTTTATATGATACTTCATCTATACTCATTTTATTTACTTGTGGCAATTTAGAAATATGTGTTTCAAATTTCTTAGTTAGCATATTTTTATCAATCCTATAAATACTTGATTCTGATATACCTGTTATTTGTGATATTGATTTGTTATCTAACTTTTTGCTATATCTTAATATTTCTTCCCCTAAATATATTGAATAAGTTTTTTTAGGATCAGTAAAGTCAAGTTTTTCAGTTAATACTTTGTTACATTTTTTACAGTTTACTCTTCTTAATTTAAATTTTAAATAAATAATTCTTCCCAACAAAAATCCTATTTTAATTTCTCTATATTTAGAATCATAAATACTACATTCTATTCCACATACTGGACAAATAGGTTTATTTTTATGATTAACTTCAATAATAATTTTATCTTCAATTAATTTTATATTGTCAAATAAAAATCCTTGAATTTTAAATAAAACTGTTATAATTTTTTCTAGTATCATTTTTTTTCTCCCTGTACTATTTTTTTTTAGTATGGGGAGAAATTATTTTTTTTAAACTTTTTTTTATCCACTCATTTTGAAATTGAACCTTAATTTTTCTATTATATTAATATTTTTTATTATTCTTATTAATTTTTATCATAAAAATATCAAGAGGGGCTGTCTTAGATCTTAAGGCAGTCCTTTTTTTTAAAAAAAAATAAAAATATAAAAATTTATAAATTAAAGGAAAAAATAAAAGAATTTTCAAATGAATTATTTAATAAATATAAAAAATAAGGTAAAATTTTTCCTTTATTTAGTTTAAACAACTTTCTAATATTATGTGCTATACTTATTAATCCCCATTCTATTTTTACATTATTTATTCCTCTTAACATAAATCTCCTGAATCCCATATTGTGTTTAATATCTCCAAATACGGTCTCAACTTCTATCTTCCTTCTAAATGATAACTCCTGTCCCATTAATGTTGATAAATTCGATTTAACTTCTGATTTTAATTTTAAAAATACTGGATTTACCCATATATTCTTGTAAGGTTTTCCTTTACTACACCTATCCTGATAAATACAACCTTTACATCCATTTGTTGAATATACTTTGTATAATTCTAATTTCTTCCTTTTTGTAGATCTTGCAGTATAAACATATTTTAATTCTTTCCCATTTGCACATATAAAACAATCTTTTGACTCATCATATTTCCAATTCTGTCTGTTTAATTTATCCTTTTTAAAACTTCTTTTACTTTCTTTAAAATATCCTGAATATTTAACATAATTATTTATTCCTCTCCTTTTTAAATATAAATAATTATAAGTAGAACCATATCCTGCATCAGTTATTAAATTTGTTGGTTTTCTCCCTGTCTTTAATATTAAACTTTCTAAATGAGGAATTAATGTGTTTGTATCTGATCTGTCTTGATGGATACTATACCACAATATAAATTGATTTTGTGTGCCTATCTGTACATTATAGCCTGCTTTTAATTGACCATTTAACATTGCATCTTCTTTCATCCTCATAAATGTAGCTTCTTCATCTGTCTTATAATAACTATTATGTCCTTTAAATTTCTTTTCCTGTTCTTCATATCTTTCTAATCCTGGTATGTAATCCTGTTTTAATTTCTTAATACTTTTTTTTAATTGTTTGCTCTTTTCCCTTTAGAAAAAAAAGAGGTCGTCTCCAAGTTTTGAGACAATCCCAACTTCTATTTATTTTAGCTATCTTTTTTTACTCTTCTTACTTTTAAAGTAGTTGTTATAGTTCCACAATAGGTTTCAATAATATAAATGTAATAATAAACAAAATATTTATTTTCCTTTGTTTCATGTAATACTTTTCTACTATAAATATTTATATGTTTTATATAAGGTCCCTTTGCGCCTATTCCAGTTTCTATACCCTACCTTACGTTCTTTTTTCCCTTATGATATTTAGCTTTACCACCAACCCTACCTACTCCAGCACTTGCAGCATTAAGATTACCTTTAATCTCTGCCAACCATTCATCACTTATTTCTCTATTATTTACAATAATGTCAACTTCATTATTTTCTATATTTTGAACAAATTATTTAAATAAAATGGTTATTGGGTTTTTAGTAAAAATTAATAAAATAATATTTAACAAATTATGAATTAATAAAGGTCCTTTTAAACTAATCATTCTTTGTTTAAAATAAAAAAGAATTAAACTTGAAAAGAAATGAGATAATATAATAATTATAATATTTAGAACAATAAAACTCTCTTTTATATCTAAATTTATAAGATGCATAAGAGCAAAAAATAGAGATATAATTATTATTTTATTTCTATAAAAAAAATAACTATCATAATAATTTTCAAGATATTTTAAATCTTTATATAAATAGTATCTAAAATAGATCTCTTCTAATCCTTCAGCTAAAAGCATATTAATTAAAAGTAAAAAAAATATCATAATTCCATTTTTTTGGTAAAACAAAATATTTTTAAAATCCATATGTTTAAAAATAGAAGAATTTGAAAAATAATAATATTTAAAAAAAACAAAAATGTAAATTAAAATATTTAAAATTATTAATATTGTTGTAAGTCTTGATGAATTATAATATTTAGATGATCTTCTATTAATTTTTGAAAAAAATTTTTTTGTATATCCAAAAAGATAAATTTGATTTTTATTATACAGCAAATATATTGAATATATAAATAATAATTCTTCAAAAATTATATCCATTAAAACTTCTTTATCAGAATAAAAAATAAGTGTATCAAAAATCCATATAAATACATAAAGAACTATAAAAACAAAAAAATTAAATATTAATTTTAGGATTATATTTTTTATTTTAATTTTTAAAAATATTTTATTTAAAATACTGAAAATAATTGGATATATTAAGCAAAAATAGGTAATTGGATATAGATCAATAAAAAAATTTAATATTTTATTATTAAAATTAATTTTTACACCGTTATTATGTAAAATTTTTATATAGAACAGATAAAATATTGATATTAAAATAGTGAAAATAATATTTATTGTTATATTATTAATAGATAATAGAAAATGTAATAATATAAAAACAAATACATAATATAAAAAGAAATATTTACCAATTTTATAAAAATTATCATAAGGGTTTAAGTAAGTAAAAATAAATATAATAATTATAAATATAATTAAAGTATAAAATTCTTTTAATCTTTTCATTTATTATCCTCGTATAATATATTAAAAAAACTATTCAATCTAATATAATTATAATTTTCTTGCATTTGTATATATTTTTTAGCAAAAGTAAAAGAATATTGTTTCATAATAAAGATTTATTATCTATTTTATAATTAATAAAACAACCTATAAAAAGAATTTTTATGTTATAATAATACACGAAATACATATAATTAACTTATTTTATTAATTTTTCTATTATATTAATATTTTTTATTATTCTTATTAATTTTTATCATAAAAATATCAAGAGACTATTCCTAAATTTAAGGAATAGTCTCTTTTTTTATCTACAAATATATATTTTTAAATAAAATTAAACAATTAATATGGATCTTCCATCATCTTTTCCTTTGTAAATCTTCTTGCTTCTCTTAAAAGTTGCATTTGTTCCCATAACTCTCCTAGTTCCTTCTTGAATTTTTCAATAACTTTTTCTGATACATGCTTAGCTTCAAGATAAACTAAATATTTCATAAATAAAGTATTGTATCGCCTTTTAAGATATAGATAATAATGGGTAACTTTGTTTAGATATAATTCATTACCTGAATGTTTATCACCATGTGAATCTGGTGATACACCATCAGTAATTCTCTCCCCTTTAATCTCTTTCATCTCTTCCTTACTAATCTCTTGAAGTTCTGAAAACATATTATTATCATCACTCTGAATTTGTGTCTTTTCTATTTGTTTTATTAAATCTAACTTTTGTGTAAAATCAATATTTTTTGATGAAGCAAATACAGGTAATGTAAATAAAACGAACAAAACTAATAAAATAATAAAATTTTTTCTCATAAATACAACTCCTTTATTTTTTTGGATTTTTTAATTACCCCCACTTTCCTATTTTTTTAATAATTTCAAATAAAATTCATTATCCTACCCTCATAACTTCAACCTCCTTTCTTTTAATTTTTATTTTATTTTTTTATACTCATTAATTTTTATTTATTATTTTATCTTATTTATCATTTTATTTTAATTCTTTTTTCACCAGAAATTAAATAAATATCATTTACCCCTTTATTGTCACATTAATATTATATTCAGGAATTAAATATCCTTCTAAATTAGTGTCCATAGATAAACCAATACTTATATCTTCACTTATCCTTATCCCAAGTCCAAGCTCTGCCCTGAACTTCATCTTATATAACTCATACTCACCCCATCCTTCAAATTCTTTTATTTTTGGAAATATAAATGATGAGGTTAATGAAAATGAGGTTGATATTATTGAATTTAAAACTACTGTTAGATTTATTTTAGTTGATATTGAATATTGTTGGCTCCATTTATCTTTACTTTTTATTAATTCAGGAAATATATAATATCCAGTAAATTTGGGTGTAATAGAAAATAGAAGAGGATCTGCTATTAAACTTAATCTATATCCACAGCTTACCGATATCTCTGGTTCTATTAAATCTACATCAATACTACTTCTTTTGTAAAAGGCAGGATATATTCCTGCAGGACAACTTATATAAAAAAATATGTCATTTATAAATCTTGTATAAAATGTCCATTGAAATCCAGCAGTAATATTTGTTAATGATAATAGATAACTTTCTTCTTTTGAAACTTCCTCTTTTATAAGATCAACATTATATGTTTTGTTATATGAATAATGCAAAGGTATTTGAAAAAAAAGATCAATATTTTTTATTGGTGAAATTGTAGCATAAATTGATGGATTAATGTTATATGAAACAGATGAAGATGAGGAAAGGCAGGATATTGAAAAAGAAAATGTAATACTATATGGATAAGTCTCTCTTTTAACCCTCTTGAATTCTTCAGCTAAAATTTTCTTAGAAAGAAGTGAAGATAATATAAATAAAGTAAGTATAACTAAAATTAGGTTTTTTAATATTCTTTTGTTTAAAATATTTTTAAAAATAATTTTAATAAAATTTTTTCTAATCATACTAATCCTTTATTATTTTATTTACTTTTATATTTTCTTTTATTTATTTTCATTTAATCATTATTAAATTAAATTATTTGATTTAACAAAAACTTTATTTTTAATTTGTTTTCTATATTTTTATTTTTTTATTATTTTTTTTTTTATTTTCTTTATTACTTTTTCTATTTTTTTATTATTTTTAATATTGTTTACTTTTATACTTTTAATGTTTTTTGCATTTATACTTTTAATATTTCTTAATATTTTTTATTTTATGTTTTTGATATTTTTTTATACTTTCAATATTTTTCTTTTTTTATCTCTAATACTTTTGCTTTGATAAAAGTAAAAGATGATTTATTTTATTTTTTAATTCATTATTTATCTTATATATTAATCCATAATTTTTAATCTCACCCCTCCCATATACAAAAAGTGCATATCCTGAAAATTTAGAGTTAAAATCATAGCTATTCATAAAATGAATACCTATAGATGGATCAACTAAAAAAAAATATTGTCCATAAAATCCTGAAAATATTGTAAAATGCTTTTCTGGTTTATTAAAATGAAGTATTATTGGGGCATACTTTGAATATTTTTGAAGTTCAATTGACTTTATCTTTACCCCTTTTATCTTAAAACCATAATCCTCAAGTATCATTGTTATATCAAAAAAAGATATTGTATAATCTTTTTTCTTATAAAGTTTTTTAAAAAATTGTTCAATTAATTTTTTCTCATCAAGAGAAATGTTATAGAAATATTTTAAAAATGTTGCAACGCATGCTATACCACAGGATGTATCAAACCCCTGTTTATAGCAGGATGTAAAATGTAAAGCCTCAACTGATATTATTTTTGATAGTACTTCATCGTTTAAAACATTTTCAGAAATTGAAACTGTATCTAAAGAAAGAAATGTTGGGATAATTAAAAACAAAAGAAAAGATACTAATGCAAACTTTATTTTATTCATTTTCATTAATATCACCTCATATTTTATTAACCATATTGTTAAAATTATATCAATAAAAATTTTAATTTTTTTTATATACCTAAATTTAATTAATCTAAAAGTATTTATAAAAAAACAAAAATACTCAACTGTAAAAAATAATTGTAAAAAAATAAAATAATTTTATTTTTATTTAAAGCAAAAAAATAATTTATTTAAAATTTTAAAACAAAAGGATTTTTTATGGAAAACATTATTTCAAAATATAATCTTAAAAATATCATAGTTTTAAAACATCCTCTTTCTGAACATTATCTTACTCATCTTAGAGATAAAACAACAAAACCACCTTTATTCAGGACTTTAACAAAAAAAATATCATCATTACTTGCTTTAGAAGCTTCATTTGACCTTAAAACTAAATTAATTGATATTGAAACACCTTTAGAAAAAACAAAAGGAAAGATTATTAATGAAAAGATAATTGTTATCCCCATCTTAAGAGCTGGTATTGGAATGATAGAACCTTTAATGGATTTATTTCCAAATGTTAAAGTTGGATACATTGGAATTCAAAGAGATGAAGAAACTGCAAAACCACATCATTATTATTTAAAATTTCCTGATATAAAAAATAAGACAGTTTTTGTAACAGATCCTATGCTTGCAACAGGTGGTTCAGCTTCAACTGCAATTGAAAAAATAAAAAAATATGAACCCAGAAAAATTATTCTTTTAACAATTGTAAGTGCTCCTGAAGGTATTAAAAAAATAAATGAAGACCATCCAGATGTTATGATTTACACTGCATCAATTGACAAAAAATTAAATGATAAAAAATATATTTTACCAGGACTCGGAGATTTTGGTGATAGGTTATATGGCACAGAATAATAAAAATACTTTATTAATAACAAAAAAAGAAGCCTTACCTTTTTTTGATAATTTAATGTCAATACTTGAAGTTGAAACCTCAAAATACACAATTCCTGTTGTTTCCCTTGTTGAAATTCATTATAATGACCCATTTGCAATTTTAGTATCAACATTGCTTTCTTTAAGAACAAAAGATGAAACAACTGCATTAGCTTTTAAAAAACTTTATAAAGTAGCTAAAAAGCCTGAAGACATTTTAAATATTGATGATAAAAAGCTTGAAGAATTAATTTATCCAGTTGGGTTTTATAAAACAAAAGCTAAAAGGTTAAAACAAATCTGTAAAATTTTAATTGAAAAATATAATGGTGAGGTTCCTGATACCATGGAAAAATTACTTGAATTACCTGGTGTTGGGAGAAAAACTGCAAATCTTGTATTAGCAGTAGGATTTAAAAAAGAAGGAATGTGTGTTGATACTCATGTACATAGAATTTCTAATAGACTTGGAATTATTAAAACAAAAAATCCTTTTGAAACTGAAATGGCTTTAAGACAGATATTACCAACTAAATATTGGGAAAAATACAATCAATATCTTGTAGCATGGGGGCAAAATGTTTGTAAACCAATTTCACCATTTTGCTCCAAATGTAAAATAAATAAATTTTGTAAAAGAGTTGGTGTAACCAAATCAAGATAACTTTTTTAATAATATATAATATATACTTTTATTAATTTATTATTGTTTTTAATTTATTTACCTTTTTTAATATATTTACTATTATAATTTTATTAAACTATAATTCTATTAAACATCTATTATGTTTTTAATATAGATTTTTTAAGTTTCTAATATAATTTTATTAACAATGTAACTCTACAAATAGAATTACACTAAAAAAATTCTTTGGAGATTGCTATGTATTGTAAAATTGATTTTAAAGGTAATTGTCTGGAAACAGGAAATATATTTAAAAAAACCCCAGTTCTTGATAGTGGTGGTCAATTTTTAATGGACAAATTTTTACTAAAAATTGAAAAAATTAAAGATTTAAAAAAAGTAAAAAAAGTTTTATTTGTTTATGACCAATCTTTTTCTGCTTTCCCCGGTCAAATTGAGCAAATATACAAGATAATTAAAAGACTTAAAGATTCTGGAAAAGAACTTTATTTTTTCTCTAAAACATATGATGAAAAAGCTCTTTTTTTATCAAGCATATGTGATAAAAGAATTATCCCTGAAGGTGGATATGTTAGTTTTCTAGGATTTAAATATGAATTTACATTTTATAAAAGGTTATTAGATAAGCAAAAAATTAGAGTTGAAGTTTATAGAAGAGGCAAATATAAAGGTGCAGCAGATAGATTTAGACTTGATAAAATTGATGATGCACAAAAAGAAGCATATGGTAAAATTTTGAAACAGGTCTATGAAGTTTTTAAAGACACAATTATACAAAACTTTAATATTTCACAAAAAGTATTTAATAATGAAATCGAAGGAAGAATTATTTATCCTGATAATGCTAAAAAATTAAATCTTATAACATATATAGCAAACCTTAATCAAATAATAGATGAGTTTAAAGAGAAGAAAATAAAAGAATATAAAATTCATATTCATAAAGATTATTTTGGAAAAGGTAAAAAAATTGCTCTTTTAATATTTGATGGTGCTATTAAAGATGGCAAAAATTCAAAAAATTTATTATTGGGAAACTCTATTGGAGATGATTATTTTATTAAACAAATTGAAAAAATAAATAAAGACAAAAGTATAAAAGGTGTGATATTAAAAATTAACTCACCAGGCGGTTCAGCATTAGCTTCTGATGCAATTGCTGAACGTTTACTTAAACTTAAAAAGGAAAAAACTTTAGTTGTAGTACAATCTGGTGTTGCTGCTTCAGGAGGTTATTATCTTTCATTTCCTGCTGAAAAAATTTTTTCACAAACTACTACTATAACTGGTTCAATTGGTGTAATTAATATGTTATTTTATTTAAAAGAATTTTCTGAGAAATTCGGTATTACTAATTCAATACTTAAAGAAGGTAAAAATGCTGATCTATATTCTCCTTATAAAGAAAGAACAGATGAAGAAAAAGAAATGATTGATCAAAACATTGAAAATTTTTATAGACTTTTTGTAAATAAAGTTGCTAAAAATAGAAACAAAAGTTTTGAGGAAATTGATAAAATTGCTAAAGGTAGAATCTGGAACGGATTTGATGGAATAGAAATAGGAATTGTAGATGAAATTGGCGATATTTATTCTGCTATTGATTATATTAAAACTAAAAACAATTTTAATTCAGTTAGATTAGAAATTTATCCTAAAATTAAAGAAACATTTTTTGATAAAGTATTAAAATTAAATTATCATGAAAATATTGAAAGTGAAGAGATTTTTGATTTCAATACTTCAAATATTAAAAATCTATTTACCCTTTTTAATATATTAACATATAGCAAAAAAGAATTTAATACAAATATCTTTTACCTATTTCCTGACATACTAATAAATAGTTTTAAAATATAATTTATAAAATTTAAATTTTTTTCTCAAACTTTTAAAGAACTTTTTACTTTTATATAATATTTCCTTTTTATTTATTCCTTTTTATATAATATCTAACTTTTAAATAATATTGTACTTATAAATAATATTTAACTTTTAAATGCGATATCAAATAATAAAAAATTTTAAATTTTAAATAATATTTAATTTCTAAATTACATCTCACTTAAAAAACAGTAATTTAATTACTACAAAATATTTATTAAAAAGGGTTTTACATAAGTTAATAAACATCAATAAAATAATAAAACCAATAAAATAATAAAATGACTTAATAATTATTTTGAACTTTCAGTAGCTTTTTTGAAAACTGGATACTCTTTTTTATATTGGGGAATTGGATATTCAGAAGTTAATTCTAAAACATAAGCAGTTGTTTTATACCCCATCTTATATGCAAATTCCAATCTATTAAATGCAAAAACACTCATACTCTCAAGTAACGGAGTAATTATATATTCATTGTGGTTTGGATTAAAAGCTAAACCTTTTCTAATTTTTAACATATAAAGTACATTATTTAAAAATGGAAATATATCATTTTTATCTTTTACATAAAGTTTGGTTTTTCCTAAATGCTTAAAATGATCGGCAATTTCTTTAGATAAATGCAAAAGGAAAAATGACTTTCTAACTGATGAAGAGATATCAGTTGCTGCTGAAACATCAACTACAAGTATGGCTAGTTTATTATTATATTTTTCTTTATTTATTTTTCTAGCATAATTTATTGCAAAGCTATCATAAACCCCTCCATCAACCAGAATATAATTTTTATATTCTATTGGTTCAAAAACTAAAGGGATAGCAGCTGATGCTAAAACCAATTTAATTATATCACCTTTATCAAAAACAATTTGTTTGCAACCCCTGATATCAACAGCGTTAACATAAAATGGAATTTTTGTCTCAGATATATCTTCTACTTTCATATATTTTTCAAGTATTGATTTTAGCAATTCAGTTCGTTCTTTTGGGATTAAATTTGAAAGGGATGTTAGTTTTTCAAAATTTTTTTGTTCATCTTGAATTATTTTATGTATTGTATCAGCTGTATAACCTTGAGTATACATTGAACCAACAAGAGAACCTGCTGAAGTTCCAACTACAAATTTTGGTTTTAAACCAAGTTGCTCTAATACTTTAATAACACCCACATGTGCAACTCCCCTTGCACCACCACCTGATAAAACAAGAGCAAAACCATTTTTTTTCAAAACCTTCACATTAAAAGGGATATTAGCATTTTCATAATTCTTTTCAGGATAATAATAAGTTTTTACAAAATAATCTTTAACATCCTCTATTTTTATTTTATTTTTTATTACATTCTCTTTTAATGAATTTAAAAATTTTTTCTGCACAAAAATAGATAAATTAGCTGAAAATGATTCTGTTTGAAAAGTAAGAAAAACAAGGGATAAAATTAAAAAAAGTATAATAA
The DNA here is from genome assembly GCF_055389015.1 of Exilispira thermophila. Classification (NCBI taxonomy): domain Bacteria; kingdom Pseudomonadati; phylum Spirochaetota; class Spirochaetia; order Spirochaetales; genus Exilispira; species Exilispira thermophila. The sequence continues at coordinate 1,272,774 of NZ_AP042476.1, forward strand.
ATATAATATGAAGTATATTTACTCTGGAAATTAATATTTTTTTAAAATTTTTTTTATTCTTTTCTTTATTTAGTTTTTTCATTTTTTATTAGTTTCAATAATTATATTTTATTTTTTAAAATCATACATTAATAATCCATTTATAATATAATAAAATCAATTTTATTTGAAAACATAATCATTATAAATTTTTTTTAAATCAAAAATCATTAAGAGACAATTATTTTTAATAATTAACTAACTTAATAGGTAAAAGTTAAATTTTTTTAAAAAATTTCAAAAAAGTTATTGAAAAAAAAAAAAAATAATTAAAATTTTCACAGTATAAAAAATTGAAGATCTTTGATATTTATATAAAGAGATATTTGATATAAAAGCAAAATCCTTATTAATTTCCTTAAGATACAACTATCTTAATTAATATTACTATATAAATTTAATAAAATAAAAATTATTTATTATGTCTTTTAAAAGTCAAAAAGATTTTTATTTTATATATTAAATATATACTATGTTTATTAACCATAATATTATTAAATTGTTAAAATTATATTTATTTTTAAAATATTATATAAGGAGGAAAAAATTCATGAAAAATATGTATATTGAAGATAATACAAAGATATTACTATCAGAAGATATTAATTATGATTATTTAAATAATAATTATTGTTTATTTTCCTCATATAAATCAAATAGCTGGGTAATTGAAAAAGATAAGAACATTATAGATTTTATAAAAGATAATAAAGGAAAAGAAATAGATTTTTCTTCTATCAATAGTAAATATAAAATAAAAAAAGAAAAAATTTATCAATTATTTACTGAAGGATTTTTAAGTATTAATAATAATTGGAAAATTGAAAATTTTATTAATAATCGAAATGATAAATATTCTCTTTTTATTTTACATTTTAGTGAAATTTGCAATTTAAATTGTACTTATTGTTTTGCTAATTCAAAAAAAATTTCAAAAAAAAATAACAATTCAGTTCTTACTTTTTCTGATATAAAAAAAATCATTAATATTATAAAAAATTCTCTTGATCTTATTTCTAATATTTTTGCTATAGAATTTAATTCAGGAGAAATTTTTTTAAATCAAGATTTTGTATTTAAAAGTATAGAATATATTAAAGAAGAATTTAAAAATTCTGAATATGAAATAAGATTTCCATTACAAACAAATGGAACAATATTAAATTCAAAAATTATAAATTTTTTAAAATTAAATAATTTATCTCTTAGCATAAGTCTTGATGGACCAGAAGAAATTCAAAATAAAAATAGACCATTTTATGTAGGTAAAGGAAGCTTTAATATTGTTTATAATAATATTAAAAAAGCATCAAAAAATAATATTAATGTTGGTATTTTAAGTGTAATAAATCATCCTAAAAATTATATAAAATTATATGAATTTATATTAAAAAATTCTGATATAATTAAAGGATTTAAAATGAATCCTATATATACAGCAGGAAAACAAAAAAAAGAAAATATTACCAATAATAATCAAAATATTGAATTTTTTTATGATGAATTGGGTAAACATTATATACAAATTATAGATGATTTTTTAGAAAATAAATTAGAAAAAACTTCATTTATTAGTCCTTTTGAGAACTTTAGATTTGCACTTATGAATGTTTTATATCCAGGTAAAGCATTTATGTGTTATACTTTCCCTTGTGGTGCTGGAAAAAATCAACTGGCCTTTGGTTATGATCATAAAATTTATCCATGTCAAGAGTTCATAGATGATAAAGAATTAAGTTTAAAAGATTTTAGAGAAATTAATTCTTTACATGAATTAAAATTAAATCCAGTTATTAATAAATTAAATAATGCTAAGTTACCTGAAGATTGCAAAAATTGTGCATATTTCCCTTTTTGTCAAAATGCTTGTGCTTCTCATAAATACCATTTTTATAAAAATTTTAATGCAAAAATTCCTGATTGTAAATATTTTAAAAATATTTATAAATATATATTTACCAAAATATCTGAAAATTCTTCTAAATTAAAAGATTATATAAACAGATATGTTATTAAAGAAGTAAATAAAGTAAAAAAATAAAAAAAATAAAAAAATAATTTAGTTAAAAAGATGTATTAAAAATTAATAAGGGCGTGGATAAAGAAACTGCTTTAAATAAACTGAAAATAAATCTAAAATCAGATAGGCTAAAGGCTTTCATATTTAATTTTATTAAAAAGGCTGTTAAAAAGTTATAAAAAATTTTTTTTGAATTAAATTTATGGGGGTGTTTTTTCTAATTAACAGTATTTTTTAAAACAATAATTAAGGAGGAGAATTTATGTTTTCAAAACAAAAATTTTTAAAGGAAAACTTTAATATTTCAAATAAAGATTTAATTATTTTTATTGTATCATTTGAAAACAGCCATTATAATCATTTAGACCATATAGATTGTATAGTTCTTGAACCATAAAAATATTATCAATATTTTAAATAAAATAATTTCTACATTAGAAAAAACACCCCTATTAAAAAATTCATTAGAAAGGGTTATATTATGATTAAAAATAAAGTTTTTATTGAATATTATAAACTTGTAAATAAAAAATATATAAATTTATTAATATTGGGTTTAATTATTTATGCACTTCCAAGTTTTATTATTATTATATACCCTTATCTTTTAAGAGAATTTATAAATATATTAACTGAAACAAAAAATATAGATTATAAAATTATTTTTTATTTCATTGGTATTTTTAGCAGTATTATTTTTTTTAATTATACAGGAAAACTAATAATATCATATTATAAGCTAAAAAGTTCTTTAGATTTAAGAATAAAAATATTTAAAACTTTCATGCATTTTTCTGAATCTGAAATAAGTAAAAAAGGGGAAGCATATTATTCAAGAATTATTAATGAAGATGTAGCATTTTCATTTAATTTATTTAATGAAAATATTATGACAAATATTTTTCTTATTATAAGAATATTACCTGTTTTATTTATCGTTTATACTATTAACAATAGTGCATTTATTATATTTTGTTTAACATTATTTATTTCGTTTTTAATTTATTATCTAAATCAAAAAATTCTTCCTTTAAAACATAAAAAAATTTTTGAAACTCTTGGTGAAATACTTTCATTTATAACAGAAAGTTTAAATGCTGTTGAAATTATAAAAAGGTATAAATATCTAAATAATCGTATTAAACAGTATATGAAAAAATCAGTTGACCTGAATAAAAGATATTTTAACACATTTTTCATATCTGCTAATATAGATAATTTTTTATCTAAATTACCTTTATATACATTAAGAATTCTTTTAGTTTTAGTTTTAAGCAATGATTATTTAAAAAAAAGAATTTCTATTGGAGATTTTATTGGAATACTAACATATTATACATATATGGAACACCCAACATCCTATATTTCTTTTATTTCAAATATGTTGTCTCAAATAAAAGGTAATATTAGTAGAATTGTTGGATACTTTAATGAAGCAAATAAAAGAATAAAAAGCAAAAAAATTTTAAATAATGAAATTTATCAAGAAACAAAAAAGGACTTTTTTTTCAAATTATCAAATGTAAATATTTCATTTGATAAAAAACCTATACTTTCTAATTTTTCATTAACCTTTCCAGTTAATCAAATTGTTGGAATTGTTGGATTATCAGGTGCAGGGAAATCAACTTTAATAAATAGTTTATTAAATATTAATGAAAATTATTCAGGGGATATATATTTTTTAAATAATAATATAAATTTAAAGAATTATGATAATACTTTAACATTAAACTATTATCCACAAAAATCTATTGTTTTAAATAGTTCTTTAAAAGATAATATAGTTATGGGTAATAAATTTTGTAAAGATTTTTACGAAAAAATACTTTATAAACTTGAACTTTCAGGTTTTTCTGATAAAAGATTTGGTTACAATGGAAATTTTATTTCAGGTGGTGAAAAACAGAAAATTACATTTGCAAGGTTTCTTTATAATTTTTTAGAAACTGATGGTTTTGTTATTGATGAACCATTTGTTTCTCTTGATGAAATTACAAAACAAAAATACTTAAAAATTTTAAAAGAGTTTATTAAAGGTAAATTTGGTATTATTATTTCCCATGATTTTTATATATTATTAAAAACAGTAGATAAAATTGTTTTTATAGAGTCTCCTTATAAGTATTACTATGATAAACATCAAACATTACTTGATAAATCTGAAAATTATAAAAAATTATTTTTAACTTTTAAAAATAAATATAAATAGATTGTTATTTATAACTTTGTCAGTTAATAAGATTTTATATTAATTATTTGTTTGTCTAAAAATTTATAATATTGTTCATTTTATATTTTAAAATATATATTAGAATAGGAAAAAAGATTTTATCTATTAAGTTTTATAATAGACAAAAATATATGGTTTATAAATTTTTTTATAGTAGTTGTTAAAATTTTTACTAATGTATATTGGCATTATATTATTATTTATTATTCAGTTAACACTTGATTTAATAGAGTTACTTGTTGCATTTTAGTTTTTTGATAAAAAATAAGGATTATTGTTTTTTTAAAGAATTTAAATTTAGAAATAAGCTTCTTAATAAGAGATTAAATATAAATAAGATGATAAATATATCAGTTTTGATTACAGTAAACATAAATAAAACAATTCAAGGTTATTACAAAAATAGATAAGCTAATATATACAATTTTATAATATTATAATTTTTATCATATAAGATTAGATATAAAGATCGGGAAAATTGTAGCCTTTTTGTATGAAAATTATTATTATTCTAAAATTAGATTAAATATAAATATAGAGAAAATGATATAAAACTTATTTAAAATTGAAGATATCAATATCAAGACGAAAAACAAAAATTATATAGTTCAAACATCAAAAAATAGATTTATGGTTTGTCTATCAAAATCTTGTATAATCATTATAAATTTTTTTTTGTAACTCTGTTAATTGTTGTATTTGTTCCAAAGCTATGTTTAACATTTTATCAAATTGATATTTTTTGAATGATCCCCCTTCTCCTGAAGCTGATATATCAATAATATCTCCATTTTCAGTGGCTACTACATTCATATCACAATATGCTGATGAATCTTCACTATAATTTAAATCAAGATATATTTTTCCATTTACAAGACCTATTGAAACAGCTGCTACAAAATTTTTTATAGGGTCCTTTTCTATTAATCCTTCTTTTTTAAATTTTTTAAAAGCTAAAGCTGCAGCTAAAAATCCCCCTGTTATACTTGCTGTTCTCGTACCACCATCTGCATCAATAACATCTGCATCAACATATAATGTATAACCAGGAAATTTATGAAGGTCAATTCCGCCTCTTAGAGACCTGCCTATAAACCTTTGAATCTCAACAGTTCTACCATCAATTTTCCCTCTTTCTCTACTTTTCCTTGTATTTGTAGAAGCTGGTAGCATCGCATATTCGGAAGTCAACCAACCAATATTTTTATCTTTTGCAAAATTTGGAACATCATTAACAATCTTTGCTGTACAAATAACTCTTGTATTACCATATGAGATTAATACAGACCCATCTGCATTTTTAATAAATCCAGGAATAATTTCAATTTTTCTAATTTCATCCCACTTTCTACCATCGATTCGTAAGTTTGAATGATTTTTTGTATTCATTTTTGCCCCTTAAAATTTAATCATTAAATTTAAATTAAATATTATTTTTTGTCCAGGTATTTACAATTTCAGGAATTTTTTCAATAACATAATCAACATCAGAATCTTTTGCATCATTGTGAGTTACAAATCTTATCCAACCACCTTCAGGTGGATAAGTTAAAATATTAAAGGTCTTTAAATACTCAACAAATTTATCTTGCTTATTTTTAAATGATTCATTTTTAAACTGGATAAAAAACATATTAATTTTTACCTCTTCTGGAAATAAATTAAAAAAACCTGTATCAATGAAAGCTTTAGCTATTCTTTTTGCATTTTCATGATCATTTTTTAATCTTTTTGTCATTTTTGTTAAAGAAACAATTCCAGCTGCTGCTAAAAATCCAGCCTGTCTCATCCCTCCACCCATAATTTTTCTATTTTTTCTTGCTCTTTTAATAAAATCTTTTGATCCTGCAACCATTGAACCGACAGGAGAACATAAACCTTTAGATAAACAAAACATAACTGAATCAGTATATTTTGTAATTTGAGAAGGTTCTACATTTAGATATGTAGCTGCATTAAATAATCTTGCTCCATCTAAATGGATATTTATATCATATTTTTTTGCATTAGTATATATCTTTTCTATTTCAGAAATTGGCATAACATCTCCATTAGCAAGTGCATTTTCAAGTTCTATTAATCTAGTTTCTGGATAGTGAATATCTTTTTCTTTTCTAATTTTTAAATTTATTTGATTCCATGTTATATAACTTTTTTCAGGATCAATAGTTCTAAATTGTACTCCAGAAATTATTCCTCCAGCTCCAGCTTCATGTTGAATTACATGTGCCTGATCTGAAATTATAACTTCATCCCCTTTTTTACAATGAGTTAATATTGAAACCTGATTACCAAACGTTCCTGAAGGTACAAACATTGCATCTTCTTTTCCAACTATATTTGCAGCTAATTTTTCAAGTTCATTTATTGTTGGATCTTCTGATAAAACATCATCCCCAACTTTCGCATTAAACATAGCTTCTCTCATTTCAATTGTAGGTTGAGTAACAGTATCTGATCTTAAATCTATATATTTTTCCATTTAAATCTCCTATTTTCTTAATTATTTTATTTTTTTAGAATATATTTTTATAATCATAACATTTATTCTATTTTTTATTTCTAATTTGTTATTTTAATTAACTTGAATTTATTTTAACATCTTAATCACATATTTCAAGGTATAATAATAAAATTGAAATTATTGAGATTTTTAAAAAATAATTATAATTCTATCATTATTAAAATTTTTCTCATTAGGTCAGTTATGTAATCTATTTAATTTAATCTATTAAAACATTTAAGAAAAAATAAAAAATATTATCTCTTTAGCCTTTGGCAACTGACATCCACTCGAAAAATTTTAATTATGATAGTTAGATATAACTTTTAATTAATTAAGTAAATATTAATATTTCATATTTTTTAAATATCTGTTCCTGCCACGAAAATAAAATTTTTTCATTCATGCAACTTTTTTGAATATTTTCTTGTCTATATAGAATAAAAAATAAAAAAATTATATACAGGAATAATAAAAAAGAATAATAAATGGAGATATATTTTATGAAAGAACTATATCATAACTTTATTAAACATCCGCATGATACATTCTTCAAAATCGTTTTTAAAAATATTAATAATGCTAAAGACTTTATTAATATTATTCTACCTGATAATATCAAAAAACATATTAACATTAATAACCTAAAAGTTGTTGACTCTTCTTACATTACAAAAGAATTTAAAAATAGATTCGCTGACCTTGTTTTTGAAACCAATCTAATTAACTCCAAACATAATATTAACATATACTTCCTTTTTGAACATAAATCTTATAAAGATAATGCTATCTTTATTCAACTATTAAGATATATGTTGGTTAAATGGGAAAAAGATTTTCAAAATAACAAAGATTTATCTTTAATATTACCTGTTGTTTTTTATCATGGTAAAAGTAAATGGGATATTAATACAGAATTTATAAATAATTTTAAAATAGACAAAAATATTAAGAATAATTTTAAAAACTATTTATTAAATTTTAAATATCTATTTTTTAATGATAGTAATAATAAATTAAATTATAAAGTAATGGATTATAATAGATACTTGAAATTAGCCCTAGATGTATTAAAATATAAAGCAAAAGAGGATAAGGAAATAATATACAATATACTTGATATAATAGATAAAGATATAGGAAATAGTGAGATAAAAGGAATATTTTATGTATATATATTTGCGATATTGAAAAGTGAAGATAGAGAAATGGTGATAAAAAAACTTGAAGAGAAGGAGAGTAAGATGCCATCAATATTAGAATCATTGATAAAAGAAGGAACACTAAAAGGACAAATACTTGAAAAGCAACAGGTTTTAATAAAACAGATAGATTTAAAATTTGGAATAACTAATGATGAAAAGCAAGTTATAGTAAATTGTTTTGACAAAGATAAGCTTGAGAGAGGAATCGAAAAAATCCTATTTGTTAATAATAAAATTGAAATTATTGAGATATTTAAAAAATAAGAAATAGATTCTATCATTATTAAAATTTTTCTCATTAGGTCAGTTATGTAATTCTTTTAGTTTAACCTTTTTAAACATTAATAAAAAATAAAAAATATTATCTTTTTAGCCTCTGGCAACTGACATACACTCGAAAAATTTTAATAATGATAGACATATATATTTAACTTTATTTAATTAAATATACTAATTCCAAATTTTATTATTAACTGCACTTGCCACGAAGTCATTATTTCCTCTTTTGCCTTTGGCAACTGTAATCCAGTCGAGAAATTTTAATTAGGATATAAATATATTAACTTATTTATTTAATCAAACACAATAATTTTAAATTTTATTATTAACTTCACCAACCACGTAAAAATATATACTTTTTTTGTCTTTGACAACTACAATTCAGTCGAAAAATTTCAATTATGATATATATATTGTTAATTTTTATTAAATCAACAATGTTAATTTCAATTTTTATTATTAACTACACTTGCCACGGCAATAATATATTTTCCTTTGCCTTTGGCAACTGACATCCAATCAAAAAATTTTAATAATGATAGACATTTAACTTTTAATTATTTTAGTAAGTATTAAAATTTAATATTTTTTAAATATCTAATTCTGACATAAAATATTAGTATATCTTTAGCTTTTGGAAACAACAGTTCAGGCAAAAAATATTAATTAGATTAGAAGATATAAAACATTTGTAATCCCTTCAAGCAGGTCAATCATTCCAACATAAGATTTTTTAGGAGGATGTTATGGAAAAATTTTATAGTCTTAATCCCTTCAAGCAGGTCAATCATTCCAACAGTACCTTTCTCAATAGCTTGATAATAAAGGGCTGCAGAAACCTATTTCGCGAACCAAAAATTTATTGGGGTATAAAATATTATAACTTTTACCCAAAACATGCCTCTAGCCCTTTATTATCAAGGTGCGCGAACCTAAACGAATAATGCGGGTTTCAGCTATGTGGTGGAGGTTCGCGGAAAACATAATTAGTTATTTATTGTAATTACCTAATTATATTAATTTTATTAACATTTATTAATATTTAAAACTTTAGTTAACTATAATAAACTATATTTAACAATTATCAATATCTTTTAATTATACTTTTTTATAACTTTCATAATTTTGGTTTATATAATCAAAAATCAAATAAAAAATATACTTTCCATAATATATATTTATTTTAAGAGAAATCATTTTATTTTCAAGATAATTTTAAAACATATTGTAAATTCATTTTTTTACATTTTATTATTTTTTATTAGATTATATAGTTGTTTTAAGTCTTTTATAGAATAGTTAATTTTAAAATCTTTATAATTATTATTAAATTTATTAAATTCACTTTTATCTAATGTGGATTTATTTGATTCATATGATTCCATTGTATCCTGTAAAAAATCTTTTGAATCTGGATTTAAAAAACATGTATTAAATCCATATCTTGAAGGTATTTTTATATCATTAACTATATCATTGCCTATAAAAATAGATTCATTTACTTTTATACCTAAATTATTTAAATTTTTTATTAAGATCTCATAAACATATGGATCAGGTTTTGCTCTACCCAATTTATAAGAAAAAAGTGATATGTCTTTGTTAAAATAATTAAATATATTGTCTGTTTTTAAAAAATATTCTAAAGTTTTTATAGTATAAAATTGTGCATTAGAAACAATTCCTATAACTATTTTGTTTTCATCTTTGAACTTCTTTAAAATATTTAAAACTTTTTTACCATAATAAGGTAGATAGACATTATTTACTTTATTTTCAAAAATATATGCTATTTCTTCAGCAATTGATAAATCAATTGTTAGTTCATAATAATCTTTAAAAAATCTAATCCAGAACTCTCTTATCTCTAACTCTGGTTGTATTATATCTGGAGTTTTTCTTTTAATCTCTTCATGTATCTTTTTAACTAAATTTATAAAATTTGTATAAAATTCCTCTTTATTTATTAATTCAATTTTATTTTTTATTTTAGAATAATTATAAGATTTATTTATTAATAATAATTTTTTTAAATATCTTTTTTTTAAAAGGTTTTTAATTACCTTAGCACCTTTTAATATTTTGTCTTTTTTATTAAGTTTATTTTTTCTTCTTTGAAAAAACAATGTTCCATAGATATCAAAAATATATCCTTTATATTTCATATTTCTTTCCATTTAAAGAAATTTTATTGTGTAATTAAAAATCTAAACTTAACAATTTATTATAATTTTTTTTATTTAAGACCGTTTGAACCATTTAAATGACCATAAAATTCAGTAAAAATACTTTTAATTTTTCTTTTTAATATATCATAAGAAAAATATTTTTTTGCTAGTTCATAATTTTTTTCAACCATCTCAGATTTTCTTCTAGGATTTGTTAGCACTTCTCTAACTTTTTCAACAGTTTCATCATCAAGATAACCTGAAAATGAAATTACATCAAATCCTTTAGGTTCTATATCTGTAACAAAAATAGAATATCTATTAACAATTATAGGTTTTTTGAAGTAAACAGCTTCTATAAATGCATTACCAAACCCTTCAAATGCTGAAGGATAGGTAATAAAATCAGCATGTGGGTATAAATCCCATAAAGTATAAAGCTTATTCCCTTTAGAATTGACTTCTCTTTTCTCATGAAGTCTATTATAAATAAAATGGACTGGTACATTTGACATTTTAATTAATTTTTGTAACCAGAAATAGTAATCATCACCTTCATCACCAGAATTATGAGAAATAATCAACTTAATTTTTGGATTATTTAATCTACTTACAAGGTTAATAGCGCTTTCAATACCTTTTCTTGCAACAATTCTTGTAGGTTGTAAAAATAAAATATCACTTTTGCTAAACCCTAATTGCTGTCTTAAATCTCTGTTAAATTCATCAAAATAAGGTCTTTTTTCATTAAAATCGATTACATTTGGAATTAATATAGATGCTAACCCTTTTCTTGCTGCTAACTCTTTTTGAGCAATTGTATTTATCACTACATGCCTTATAGATGGTAAATCTGGTGGAAATGCCATATCAAGTATATCATTAATTGAATTCACTAAAAATCTGTTTCGTTCCCAATAAAAGTCATGATGATGTCCTATTGTAGGAATACCTGTTTCAGCTATAACTTCAGTTAATGCTATTGCTAAAGGGATATGTACTGGAATTGAAAGACTATTCTCAGCAATTATTAGATTTATTTTATATCTATCAATAAATTCATAAAGCCTATCTTTTAAATACTCTTTAACTTTATATATTGTATCTGTAGTTGTTCTTGTCCTAATTTGTTTACCAAAAATATCATCATTGATTTTTAATATGTCTGGATGCCTGAAATAAGCTTCTGGAACTTCATACTTATTTTTTTTATTTTTATCAATTACTCCAGCAAACCAGAATATATTGTGTTTCATTTTAGAAAGTAGGTCAGCCCATTTATTCGATTCCAGTGAAACTCCATCTAATCCTTGAAATCTTGTTCCAACAAATCCTATATTTAATTGCATATAATATATATCCTTATATGTTTTTCTCTCTTATGAGTTGATATACCTAAAATTAAAAAAATCAACAAGATTTGTTTATTTTATAGTTTTATATATTATAATTTATATATTATAATTTACAGAAGAAAACACAATAAAATTATTTTTTTATATCTATTTTAATCAAGGAGATATATATGGCTTTAAGATTCAAAAATAACCCTATAATTAAACCTGATATTGTTAAACCTTCTCTTAATAATTTCAAAGTTGTATCTACAATAAATGCTGGTGCAACAACTTTTGATAATGAAATTATACTATTAATAAGAGTAGCTGAACGACCAGATTATATAAAGCTTAATAAAAATTATAACAATCACTTTAATAAAAATAAAATAAATCTTAAAAATTTTGTTTATACTGCCACCTTTGATATTAAGGACAAAAAATTTAAAATTCTTAAATTCGATAAAAATGACCCTGATTTAACTTTACTTGATTCTCGAGGTATAAAATATAAAGATAAAACATATTTATCATCAATATCACATCTAAGAATAGCAACTTCAAAGGATGGAATTAATTTAAAAATTTCAGATACTCCAACTATTGTTCCCGATAATATTTTTGAAGAATATGGAATTGAAGACCCTAGAATCACAAAACTTAACTTTAACAACAAAACAATTTATTTAATTACATATACATCAGTTTCCAGATATGGAATAACAGTTTCACTTATGGAAACTGAAGATTTTGTAAATTTTAAGCGACATGGAGTTATTCTTCCTCCTGATAACAAAGATGTAACTATTTTTCCTGATAAGATAAATGGATTTTACTATATGCTGCATAGACCAATGAAATCATCATTTTATCCTCCATCGATATGGATTTCAAAATCAACAAATTACAGGTATTGGGGTAACCATAAGTTTTTAATCGGTCCAAGAAAAAATTTTTTTGATAGTTCAAGAATTGGAGGGGGAGATACTCCAGTTCTTATTGATGAAGGCTGGATCACAATTTATCATGGTGTTGACAATAAAGGGAAATATCATCTTGGAGCTTTATTACTTGATAAAAATAACCCTGAAATTGTTTTAAAAAGATCAAAAATACCAATATTATCTCCTGAAACAGATTATGAAAAAAATGGGTTTTATGGAAATGTAGTATTTACATGTGGAAGTATAAAAAAAGAGGATATATTTATTATTTATTATGGAGCAGCAGATGAAACTTTATGTGCAGCTAAAATCACAAAAGATGAGATTTTTAGTTCTTTTTAAAATAATTAATTTAAAATTTATTTAATTATAATTTATAAAATAAAGCTTAAGGTGATTTATAACAAAAATTCTTATTTTTTATAATTGATTTTATTTAACATTTTATAAAACAAACCTGCTACAAATTTTTAATAAAATTTATTAATATTTTACTAATTATTAATTTTATAAACATTGTTTCAAATAAAACAAAGAAAATTTAATACAAAATAACTTTTAATTAAATTAATATTACTAAATTTATAATTTCTTTTGAAAAAATATTAATATTAAAATAATTTTTTTTATCAGGTATTAGTTTTGTACCCAAATTTAACAACTTTTTTTCAAAACCACTCAATTTTTTATCTTCTATATTGTTTAGAATGTTATAAACAAATTCTTTTGTATATTTATTGTATAATTTCTCTATTTTATAGCAATTTCTAATTTTAAAATTAAGCTTAAATTTTATATTTTTATCTTCAAATTCAGGATTAAATCCCCTTAAAAATATGACATTTTCATTAATAACTCTAATGGAATTAATAACAAAAGTGCCCTGAATATCTAGTAGCGATTTAGACCTTTTTACAAAATACTTTTTTATATATTTTTGAAAATCTATCTTATTAACAATTCTATTATATTCTTTTATTTTCTTATATAAATAATCATTTGTAGTTTTATTATCTAAATTATTTATTTTTATATTTTGTATATCATAATTTAAATTGTTAATATATTTTAAATATTCATTTAAAATATACGCATTTGATATTTCATTTTTATAAAATCTTAGAGAATATTCAAAATTCATTTTCCCTAACATTAAACCATCACTTTCACCATTTGTAAAAACTGTCTTTGAAAAACTTCTGAATAAAGTAACACCCATAATATTAAAAGTACTATTACTTTTATCATTTTTTTTATCACTATTATTTAAAATATTAGAACTTTTAAAAACACCTACTTCTGGATTTCCCTTAGAAAATAGAGCCGTAGTATTTATTGATTTAATAAATATAAATCCATTTGTTATACCAAACTCAGGTATTGGTTCTGTAAAATTTTTATCATCAACATTTTCGAACTTCCTTTTAACAATATCATATGGAGTATAAGCATAATATTCATGTAATTTATCATTTTTATTTTCCAGAAAAGGAAAATAAACAGAAAATCTTATATTTTTTAAATTATTATTAACTACAGTTTTAAAATCAATAAATTTTTTCTCTTTATATAAATTAAAAATTACCTGAAATTGAAATACTTTATTTTCCTCTAAAGTAGAATCAAATTCCTCCTTTAAAAAAGCTATATTTTTATCATCAAAAAATCGATTAAATTTAAATGAATAATTCAAAATAAGTGATGTTTTATTTTTATAGATTTTAATTTCAAAATTGTTAATACTATTATTTAAATAATAAGAACTACCATTTATAGGTTTGTAAAAATTATACCCATCTCCAATATCTGTATCAATTCGAAATTTTAGTAAATCATTATATACAATTTTTTTCTCTTTATCAAAAACCGTAATTGTTCCATTATTATTAATATATACTTTTAAATATTTATTCTCAATTGAATTATTTTCAAAAAATTTATTTTTATTATAAAATGATGGAGTCTCTGCTGGAATAATAAAATAATCTGTAAAAGTAAAAGGATTTACTTTTATATTAAGTAAAATCTTATAATTATCATACCAATAAATTGTAGGTAATTTATTATCTAATTTTTCAAAAGTTCTTTGGTCTTCCTTTATTTCTAAAATATCATAATCAATTTTATCTCCATTACTATCAATAACATCAAAAAGATAAACTTTTTCATATTGAAAATAATACCCACCTTTTTGAAAAGGTTGAGTAAATTCTTTATCCCCTTCTATCTTCTTTATAAATCTAATATTTAATTCAATATAGTCATTATAACTTGATTGTAATGTATTAAATATTCTAATTCTTTTAAAATTATATTTTTCTGTTAAACTATAATTAACAGAATAAAAAATATTATTTCTATTGTCTAATTTTCTAAAAACTCTTTTTATTTCATCTATAATAGAAGATGTGATATTTATAATTTGATTAAACCTATAAATCATATCTTTATGGACACTATCAATTGAACACCCCCCAATAGAATCATGAGCATGATTTTTAATTAACATTTTCCAGGAATAATTATTTAATTTTATATATTTTTCAATTTTATTTTTTATAATATCCGAATTATTTTTTTGATATGAATGTATTGGATAATTATTTTCATTTTTTAGGTTGTAATCCATTAATGAAATTAATTTCAATATAACAATTAATGGTTCAACATTGTATATAAGGGTATTTTCACATTTATGATTTAAACGCTTTAAATCAATTCTTGATGAACCTATATATGGGATTAGATAATTTTTTTGTTTAACTCCTGCAACTTTTCTTAACTCTCCATAAACTATTTTTAAGTTTAATTTATTTCTTACAATTACATTTTTATTTTCTTCATTATTGGTAATGTTGTTTTCATTTTTTTCAATCTTACTGAAATTTTCAAAATATTTACCAAGATCAAAAATCAAATTATATTTTTTCTTCGATTTTAAATATTTAAAAAAATTATAAAATTTTTCATCTTCATAACAATGGTCAACACCAATTTGAATTAAAGGAATATTAAAAATGGAATTTGATAATCTCTCTTTGATAATTTTATCAAAAATTTCAATTGCTGATTTATTATTATTATCAGTTTTGTTTTTTTGAAAAATTTCATCCAATTTAATCCATGCATCTCCATAACCTTTTTCCATATTATATAGATAACTTTTCAAAAACCATCTTTTTTGTAATTCATTATGACTTATCTTATAATTATCACCATCATTATAATTACTATTATTACTCTTATATTTATTTTTATTATTATCATTTATATTATTATTTATTTCATAATAATTATTGTTCTCTCTATCATTGTATACTCTATTGTTATTATTGTTATTATTGTTTTTACTATTGTTTAATTTCTTGATAAATTTATTATTTAAATTATTTTCATTTACTTCAGGGTAACACCAATAAAATTCAGTATTTATTGTCTGATAATCTATACCCCTCCATAAAAGAGCTGTATCAATATCAAATAAATTTAATATTTGAGGAATTTGAGAATTATGCCCAAAAATATCACTTAAAAATCCAAAAAATTGATCAACATTAAAAAAGAGACACCCTTTTATTCCAATTTCAAGGTTTCTAAAAATAGATTCACCATTTATAATATTTGTATCAGGCATTGTATACCATGGACCTAAATACAATCTTTTTTCACTGCATAGCAGTTTGATTAATTTTTCTTTTTCTGGATAAATTTCAAGATAATCTTCAATAGGAATAAATTGTCCATCCAAATAAAAAGGGGGATAATCATCATATTTATTAATTAATTCTAAAGTTTTATTTATAAAATCTATTAAATAAATCCTGAATTTTTCAAAAGGAAGATACCATTCTCTATCCCAATGAGTTGTAAAAAATATATATACTTCAGTCAAATCTTCAGGCATTTATTCTTTCACCTGTATCAATATCAAATAAATGGATCCTGTTCATATCAAAATTAATACTTACAAGGTCATCTGGATGAAATTTAATTAAAGTATTTGCTATTATCTTTATAATATGGTTATTCACCTCCATTGAAAGTATTTGAAAAGAACCCTGAGGCTCAACTACTAATAATTCTTTTGTTAATATTGATTCCTCTTTTTTAACTATTTTAATATCTTCAGGTCTTACTCCAAGAATCAATCTACTCTTATTATAATTTCTCAATATATCTTTATCTTTTTGTTTTAATCTAATTTGAAACCCTGGATTTTTCAAAACAGTATCATCCCCATCTTTTGTTATATCAACTTCAAAGAAATTAGTTGGTGGAGTACCAATAAAACCTGCGACAAAAGTAGTAGCGCTTTTAAAATAAACATCATCAGGAGTACCAATTTGAACAATTTTTCCATCTTTCATAATAACAATTCTGTCTGCCATACTCATAGCTTCCGACTGATCATGAGTTACAAATACTGAAGTTGCATGCGTTTTTTGGTGAATAGCTTTTAACTCTGTTCTCATATTTACTCTTAATTTTGCATCAAGATTTGATAAAGGTTCATCCATTAAAAATATTTTTGGATTAACTACTAAAGCTCTTGCTAAAGCAACTCGTTGCCTCTGACCTCCTGATAACTGTGAAGGATATCTTCTTAGATACTCTTCAATTTTTACCATTTTAGCAACATTAACAACCTTCTTCTCTATATCTGTTTTATTTTCACCTCTCAATTTTAATGGGAAAGCAATATTTTCAAAAACTGTCATATGAGGCCACACTGCATAACTTTGAAAAACCATACTTACATCTCTTTTTCTTGGAGGTAGAAAAGTTATTTCTTTATTATCTATAAAAATTTTACCTTCAGTTACCTCTTCAAGTCCAGCAATCATTCTAAGTGTAGTGGTTTTCCCACAACCAGAAGGCCCAAGCAGTACTATAAACTCTTCACTATTGACTGTTAGATTAATATCTTTTGCTCCCCAAACTTTTTTTGAATATCTTTTTGATAAATTTTCAAGTTTTAATGTAGCCATGATGCCTCCATATTTGAATAATTTATTACATTTTTGCTTCACCCCACATTTGTAAAATATATTTTCTAATAAAAAAATAAAAAACTAAAGCTGGAATTGCTAAAATTAAACCACCAGCTGTTGCTAAATGCTCCATACCCTGTGCACCAAGAACATACTCAAATATTACTACTGGAAAAGTAGGATTAAATTGGGTTAAAATTATTGCCTGTGCATACTCATTCCAGGAACCAACAAAAGCATACATTGCACATGCTGTAAGTCCTGGCAAAGCTAAAGGTAGGGTAATCTTTAAAAAAGCCTGAACTTTGGATGTTCCGAATATCATTGCAGCTTCTTCAAGTTCAACTGGAATACTCATAAATATACTTGCTGTTATCCATGTTGTCAATCCAATTGAACCAATAGAATAGATGAAAGATAAACCAATTGGTTTATCGTATAATCCCATTTGTCCTAATATTATAGCAGCAGGAATTGCTGTTGCTACAGCTGGAAACATTCTAACAAACAATATACTTACTTTTAAAGTATCTTTGTATTTAAAATTATATCTTGCAAAAGCATATCCTCCCAGACCACCTATTAATAAAGAGATAAAAATTGTTGCAATTGCAGTATATATACTTCTGTAAAATGCCCCCATAGCTTCAGGTTTAAGTCTGAAAAAAAGGATATAATTTGCAAAAAAATCTTTGTTTAATGTAAAATAAACTTTATTTTTCTTATTTAGTAAATTTACTTGTTTAAGAAAAAAGTCTTTTTTTAAATTACAATTTGTTTTTCTTTTTACAAAAGAAACAATATAATCAATATCATTTGTATTTGCAATTGTTAAATAATCTTTATCAACAGGTTTATATACACTTAGCTTCAAAGCATTGTTCTCTTTTTCCAGTAAAAATTTTACTTTAAAATGTGGATACCATGGCCAGGGCCATTCATTATATGCTTCATAATCTGACATAAAAGAAAGTGTAAAAAGGAAATAAACAGGAAGTAAAATAATAAAAGCAACCCCGATAACTACTATATATAGAGAAGTTAAATGAGCTGCTTTAAATAATTTTCTTTTTGTTTTAATGTTCATTCTTTTCCTCTTTCTTTCGATTTGCTATTTTAAGGTAAATTACAACAACAAGTGAAATTATTAATGATGCAATAACAGAATATGCCAATGACCTCTGATAATATTCAGGATCAGCAGGACCTCTTTGATCATTGTAGTAAACTAATTGTGATACTATTGTTGGTAATCTTAAGAAACCAAACATCAATGTTATAATAGCCCATATCTGTAAAGCAGAAATTATTCTCAATATTAAAGCAGTTGTAATTGTGGGTTTTAGTAATGGAAAAGTTATCTTTTTTAAAGTTGTCCATTTATCAGCACCAAAAATATATGCTGCTTCTTGATATTCTTTATTCATATTTTGCATACCAGCAAGTAAAATAACCATAATTGAAGGTATGACACCCCATGCATCGACAAGAATTATCAAAATTAAAGATTGCACTCTATCCCCTGTCATAAAAATTATTTTGCTATCTTTACCTATAACTCCTAAATAATATAAAAAACTATTAAGCCATCCATAAGTTGTTAATCCAGCTTTCCACATTGCAGCTACTGCAACAAATGGTAATGCCATAGGAATAGTAGCAATAAAAAGTAAAATGCTTGATCCTTTAAATTTTCTATTAATTAACATTGCTAAGGCAAATGCTGCAATAAATTCTAAAAATACTGAAAAAAGAACAATTATGAAAGTATTTGCTAAAGCTAAAGGGAAATTAGGATCATGAAAAATAAATGTATAATTAGAAAATGTAAACTTCCCATTTATATCATAAAAACTTCTAATAATAGCAGTAAAAACAGGACGAGCCCAGAAAACTAAATACCATAATATAGTTGGAGAAATTAAAATATAAGGAATTATCTTTTTTTTGGTTTCGTTATCTAATTTTAAACTAATTGCTTTCATAATTTATCTCTTTGAAATTTTTTATTATATAAAATTTTTTTTATTTAATTTATTTATTATATATGATCATTTTATTATTTTCATAATAAAAATCGAGGAAGAATAAATATTCTTCCCCGATAAAATTTTAATAAATGTTTTTATTATTTTCTTAAAGCATCCAATTCTTTAGCTGCTTCATCTAACATAGCTTCATCATATTGACCATTTTGAAGTACCATTTTTTCAAATACTTTATCAAAAACAAGTTTAACAGCACCCCAATCTTTAAAATCAGCAGCTGGTACAAAAGATAAAACACCATTTTGTAATACATATAAAGATTTCTTAATAATTTCATCTTGAATTGAATTTCCTAAAAGATCCATTGTTTCATCAATTGGAGGAATAAAACCACCAGTACCTTTTGATATTTTTAACATAATATCAGGTCTTGTTATAAATTCTAAAAATTTAACAGCTAATTCTTTATTTTGAGTACCTTTAACAATAGCAAATCCAGAAGTTCCTGCAATTGATCCAATGCCAGCAGGACCTTTAGGAGCAGGAGCTACTACATATTGTGTAGGATTAGACTCATAGATCTGTCCAACTCTTGCATTATGAGTAACAGTTAACCAAACTTCTCCTCTTTTCATAGGAGCAACAACATTATCAATTGTCTTAATAGTAGGAACAAATATATCTTTAGCATCAGCTAACATTTTCCAGACTTTTTTTGCAGCTTCAGAATTTATATCCGGGAAACCACCACCATAAGATAATATTGCTGAACCAATCTGGTAAATAAACATTTTTTGAGGAACACCAGTCCATGCAAATTTACCCTGTCCTTCACCTTTTGCTATAGCTTTAGCCCATTCAAAAACCTGTTCCCAGGTAATATTTTGAATATCAACACCAGAAGGTAAATATTTTAAAGCCCTTTTATCAGCTATTAACAAATAATCATCAGCACCAATTGGTAAAAAGTACTGTTTGCCATTAAAAATTGTTAATTTATTAAAACCTTTTGAAAAATGTCTGTCAGTCCATTTTTGTACATATGGAGTTAAATCTTCAACAAATCCTTTCTGGTACCATTCTTTAAATTTAGATACATAAGCAATAATAATATCAGTACTTACATGATTTGTTTTTTCCTGTACTTCAACTTTTTTAAGAAGATCATCATCATTAACTATTGAAAAATCAATAATGCAGTTGTTTTCTTCTTCAAACTGTTTAAAAACATTATTAATAACAAACTCTTGTTCATTTGGTGGTGACCAGAGCCTTGAAGCAATAACTAAGGTTTTTTTCTGAGGAGCTTGCTCTCCCCCTTTACCACTTAAAAATACTATTAACAGTCCCCCAACTATTAATAAAGCAATTAAAGAAAATATTAAACTTTTCTTCATAGGACCTCCTTTTTCTATTATACTTATTAAATTATATAAATTACTTTTAGATTTTGTCAATATTAAATTTAATTTTATTATTAATAACAAATATATTATTAACAATTATCAATATTTGTACATTTTTTATTAATTTTTTATTACTTTTTTATTATTTTAAATTTCTCTATTGAATCCTCTAAATTTTTTAAATAATCTTCATTATAAATAAATAATCGCCCTTTTTCGTATTCAATATCTATTACATAACGAATTTTTAAATTTTCAGGTATATATTTTAATTTTGATAATGGTATTAAAAACATTTTACTTGTATTAACAAGAATAATGGGTAAAAAATTTGATTCTCCAATTGGTGTCCCACCTCTAATTATCCCATTTTTCAATATTTTAGGTTTTCTATAAGTAAGTTCATATATATCAGCAGGATAAATACTTGAACATCCCTGTATCCAGACAAACATTTTATTTTTCTGGATTTTTTTTATTAATTTATAATACCCTTTTCCCCAGTTGCTACAGGGTTTTGTTAATGCTTCTCTACCACCAATTTGATCTAACTGAATTCCATCAACTTTTATTTTTTTAAATAATTTAACCCATTTAAGCAATGTCTTTATCCAGATCTTTGAATCAGGATTCATTACATAAAATTTGCGTTCATTATATTTCTCTATTACACAATTTCCATCTTCATTATAAAAAATAGCCTTTTTTAAAACTTTGTTCTGATCCACCAGTTCTTTTGAAGCAATTCTTGAATTTAAATAGATTGAAACTTTCT
This sequence comes from Exilispira thermophila, assembly GCF_055389015.1. Lineage (NCBI taxonomy): Bacteria > Pseudomonadati > Spirochaetota > Spirochaetia > Spirochaetales > Exilispira > Exilispira thermophila. Next base: position 1,294,662 of record NZ_AP042476.1, read on the forward strand.
GATTATTTTTATGCACTTCTTCAATGGCTTTTTTTAATAATTTCAACCCACCTAATAATTTTGAAGGAGTATAATCAGGATAATCTATATCATGCCCTTTTGAATAACCAAAAATATGAATTATATTATTATTCCCAAGTTTATTTTTAATAAGCTCTGAAATCTTTTTTAAAACCATAAAACCAATTTTGTTATTTTTATCATAATAGAGATCTGGAGAAATAAAACCAACCTGAATAAAATAATTTGCATAAATTTTGCTTTCTTTAATCTTCGCTTGAAATTTATTATTAATCTTATTAATCAAATTTTTAGCATATGAATAAGCTTTAATATTACTATCAATATCGCTAATATCATTTATTTTGCTGTCTAAATTAATATTAAAAAATAACCAATACTTTTCACAACTATTAATTTCAATATATAAATTTTCTTCATCTTCTTTTATAATATAGTTTGTTACCAAAAACTTTTTATTTGAAGGAGAATATAAAAAAAATAACTTTTTTCCGATTTTAAAAACAATAAGATTAGTGGAAGCTATTGATGGATAAACAATTTTTGCAAAATTAATATTTAAATTATTCTCTTTTAAAAACTTATTAAGTTTATTTTCCCCTTTTTTTAAATTTATCTTTTCCCCTTCTCTGTTTGGAATTATAACATAATCACTTTTTTCTTTGTTAAGTTTTAAAAAAATTGCTTTAAAATTAACCTTGTTAACATTTTTATTTTTATTTTTTTGTTCTATAGAATTAAAGTTGTTATTACATTTTAAACCTTTATTTTTTCTTTTTTCTTGAAAAACAAAAAGTGTAATCCCATTTTCAAGGTAATTGAACTTTTCATTTGTGTAATTGTAAAAATCAATATAATTTGATTCATCTATAATAAATCTTTTATTTTTCTTAAACATAATTTTAAATTCTTCCTTTTGTGGATATCATTATAATTGATATTATCATTTATAAAAAATCATTACTTATAAAAATTCTTATTTATAATTATTCTTCTTTACAAAAGATTTAATAACTTTTTATAAATTATTGATTGAGTTTCAATTGAATAATTATTATAAGCAATATTGAAATTTTTTTTAAGCAATTCTTTTGTATTCTTTTTTAATAAGAATTTGGTTAATAATTCAGCTCCTTTTTCTAAATTACTTTTTGGAATCTCCCAGAAATGATTAAAAGATAAATCATTTTTTTTACTTGCTTTATCGCCTAGTGAAATATACACAAAATTTTTCTGTTTTATATCACTTTTAAAAACTGGATATTCAAATACAACTATAGGTTTCTTAGCCCAAACAGCCTCTAAAAATTGATTACCAAATCCTTCATTAATACTTGTATATGTAACTACATCTGCTATTGAATATAATTCCCATAAAGTTAATTTTACTGAATTGTTTTTATTATAATTATTTTTATAAGAATTGTTATCATTATGATGATTATTATAATTATCATGCCTTTTTTCATTATAATCATTATTATATCTTTGTTCATTATAATTACTATTATTTAAATTAGTATTAACATAATTATTATTTATTTTATAATTTCCAATTTTATCATTTTGATTATTTTTTAAAAAATCTCCTATAAATATAATTTTTAAATTTTTAGTTTTAGCGTAACTTTTCAATAACTTTAAATAATCTAATGAATCATATTCTGCATATCCTGAAATTATTAAAACTATTTGTGAATCTTTTTCCAATATTTTATTATTATACAATATTTTACTTTTCTCTTTTAATTTATTAAAATAATTATTAGAATTAAAATAATCCACAAAATCAATTGCTATTTCAATAGCTTTTCTTTCAACAATTCTAGTTGCATGCAAAAAAACAAGATCTTTATTAAGATTTACTTTTTTATCAAGATTACTATTAATATTATTAATTACTTTTTTTAATTTTTTTATTATCTCTATTTTTTTATTACCTTCCATATTAAATTTATTTTCTATTTCTGGATAATAAAAAAGGTCAGGTAAAATTTCACTATCAATATTTTTAAGTTCTTTTAACCTCTTTTTATTAAAATTATTAATAACAACATGTTTAATAAGCTCATTAACTGGTGGAACATATTTTTTAAGATATTTTTTAATGGGTAAACAGGTAGGATTTTTATAAATATCTCTATCCCAATAAAAATCATGATTAAATGCTATTGTTGGAATTCTATACTCAGTCAAAAAATCAAAAAAAGCTTTAGCTGCAGAAATATGTCTCCCATGAGAAAAAATATTATGCGCTACAATAAAATCAAAATGCTCTATATTATAAATTTTTTCAATTTTTTTATATATTTTTCTTGCAACTTCATTTATCTTATTTATAAGGCTCTCGCAATTACCAAAATCTTTTAATTTTTCAAAACAATTTTTCTTGATTTTATTTATTTCCGGTAAATCGAACTCAAGTTCTTCAATTATATAGTCAACATTTTTAGATAAAGGTCCTGCTAATAAAATTGTTTTTAAATTTAAATATTCAAAAATTTTTTCCCTTTTCTTAATTTCTAATGATACACCATCATTTCCCCCAATTCTATAATGAACAATTAATACTTTTCTTTTTCCCATGCTTTCTTTCTTAATTAAATTTATTTTTATTAACTAAAATTATAATATACTAAAAACTAAAAGCCAATAATTATAATTTCTAATTTACTATTACAAATATTATTTAAACTATTTTTGTATTTTTTTAGAAGAGTAAAAGATATCCTCTTTTTTTCTATTCAAATACATATTCTAAATTAAAAAAGAACAATTTTATAAGTTTATAGACAACCCTATTATTTTATAATTATATAAATTATTATTTTTTTTAATAAAAAGTTGTAAATAAATTCTTTAATCAAAAAGTAATCTTAAGTATTCAAATTTTAAAAATGATTCTAAAATTTCTTTTTCAATATTGTATTTTTCTAAATCTTTTTTATAACCTATTTTTTCTAAAATTTTATTGTTAACATTATTATCAATTTTACTATTTGTAACATCATCTTTACCTATACCATTTTTGCTTGTATTACTAAATTTTTTATCGTTTTTAACATTGTCATTATCACAATTATTTTGATTAGTATCATTGTCAACATTTATGATTCTTAAAAGTTTTTCTTTATAGCTTGTTAAAGAAAAATATGATATTGAATCTTGTTTTATATCATAATTGTTTTTACTTATAGTTAATAAATTTTCAAATTTATTAAGTTCACTTCTATTCAACCTACTAATTTCATTTATTAGTTCTTTATTTTGCAAAATTAGATATTGGTCTTCATAAGAAAAATATGAAAAATCAAGTGTATCATTATTAAAAAGAGAATAAAGGTCAAGTGCAAGCTTTTTTTTAAATGTAATTTCAACAGGCAAAGAATTAATTTTATTTAAATACAATTTAATATATTTATCTTTTGTTTTTTTATTAACTGGTACAATAAAATTTTTATAAACCATGTTTTCTGTAATAAATGGGAAATCTTTCATTACATTTATATTTCTTGCAAAAAAAGACTTTCCTTTTGAAATTGCTTCAATAAACATTAATCCAAAACCTTCAAGTACAGAAGTTGAAAGGAACAATTTTGAAATTGAAACAATAGAATTAAAATATTGAGGATATTTTTTTGAAATTCCCCACATTCCATAAAAATTTTTATTTTTAAAACTCTTTTTAACAATCTCTTCGTATTTTCTTTCTTTTACTGAATTAGCTGGTAATGTAACCAATAGATTAATTTTATCTTTATAAATCCTCGCTATTAAAATAGCTTCTAAAATATTTTTTCTTCTAATTGTTCTTACAGGGTATAAAACAATTGGAAGTTCTGGATTAAAATTAAAGCCTTCATCATTCGCAATTTTATAGAGATTTTCTAAAACCTTTTCGTTGTTATAACTAAATTTTTTATTATATTTCAAATTATAATCTAAATTGTTATCTGTTTTTTTATCTATATTTTTGTTTATATTGTATTCTATCTCTTTATTAATATTTTTATTTGTATTATCATTTTTTGTATTATCAATATTTTTATCTATATTTTTGCTAAAATTTTTATATACACCTTTTCCAATATCTATATTATTTCTATTATTTAAATTAACTGGGTTTGGTAAATAAAAAACATTGTTATTATTGATTTTTGTTTTTAAAATCCTGTTGTAATCATCTTTATTAATAAGAATATATTTAATATTATTTTTTGCTGGATATAAAGGTAAATTTATAAATTTTTTTATAAATTTATAATTTTCCCATCTTGCACATTCAGGAAAATCATGTATCTGCAAAAACGTTGGTATATTTTTTTCTGTTATAAACTCTAATAAAGCTTGAGTAAAAGAAACATTTTTTCCAAGATTATAATTATGAACAAACAATATTCCATTCACAGGATCAATATTATTATTTAAAAAGTTTAAAATTTTATTTTTAGTTTTTTGAAATTCTTCAAAATCCAGTTTCTCATAATATTGATAATCCAATTCTTCTAAATTTAAAAAAGTAATATTATTAAAATCCAGTTTAGAAGGTTCACCAATTTTTTTAGAACCAATTAAAACAATATTAAATTCTTCTTTTAAAACTTCTATCTGATTCTTAATTACAGTTGTTACTCCACCTTTGATAAAATGATAATGGATAAAATAAATTGTTCGCTTTTTTACCATAATTATTTCTCATCTTTTTTTCTCATATTTTATTAAAAATATTTTAATTAAAATAAAAAACAAATTCTATTTCTTTAATGAAATTTTGAATTTTTGTTTTATATACAAAATATTAATTTTTTAATGAATTTTTGCAAATATAAAATAAAAATACTTATTGATAGTGGTGCTGATGTTAATGCAAAAGATAATGATGGACAGACTCCACTTCAATTAGCAATTAAATACAAAAATGAAACAATCGCAAATCTCATTCAAATGCATGGTGGAAAATGATACTTTTATGTCTTACCCTTTCTCTATCATTAAATCATTTGTTGTTTTTGTTAATTAATGACCCTTTTTATTATTTTTTTTTATAATAAATTAAGTGCTTACAATTATACTTTTAACTATTTTATTTTATACTTCTATTACTTTTTAAATTTTTCCTTATATTCTTTGATGGAAATCATTGGTGGTCTTTCAAAAGATGAAATTTCTGTAAATTCCAGACTATGTTTACCATTTTTAACTTTAATTGCTATATGTTCATTTAATAATGGTTTTAAAATATCAAGTTCATTATACATTTTAGCCCTTGATAAAAATGTTTTTAAAATTGCGAATCCCATTTTACTTAAAGAATATATAGATTGATTTCTATGTATACGCTTATCTAGATCTACCTGTCCAATAACATTAATTCCAAATTTATGATAAATATCTAATAAATGTCCAATTTCAACTCCATATCCAACTGAAAATGATAATTGTTCTAAAATTTCTCTTCTTCCTGCATATTCACCACTTAAAGGTTGAACTAAATTTGTAAGTTCAGGATATAAAAGTGAAAAAATAGGTCTTACTAGAATTTCTGTCACTCTACCGCCACCTGAAGGCCTAATAACTCCATCTGCTCCTGTTATTGGCCTTTCATAAAATGCTTTTACATAGGAAAGTTCATCATTTTCTAATAAAGGTCCTAAAAGACCATAAACAAATTTTGGATGTATATTTTGTATATCTGCATCTATCCATACAATAATATCACCTTCCAATACATACAAACTTTTCCATAGATTTTCCCCTTTTCCCCTTTTATTCCCGTATTGAGGTAATATATCATCTGCTTTAAAAACTTTAGCTCCATAATCAGCTGCAATTTCTCTTGTAAAATCAACAGAATTAGAATCAATAACAACTATCTCATCAAGTAATGGATATCTTTCCATCAATTCAGTTTTAATTATTAATATCTCTTTTCCTATAGTATTCTCTTCATTTAAAGTTGGAAAAGCTAAAGATATTTTTAATCCTTTTTTCTCTTTTAATTTTAATAACTTTTTTTTATCTGCAAATTGGTCATGATGATATGTATGTTTTAAAATTAAGTTATTCATTTTAGTCATTAATATATCCCCTTTTCTAGATTATTTATCATTTTAGTTTTATATTTAACTATTTTAATTTAAATTTTAATTAATATTGCTTTTTTATTTATAGTTATTTTTAATTATTTTTATTTGCAAAAATTTCTGCCCCTTTTGTAACAGCAAGATAAATCTGTTTTAATCCTAATTCAATTGGCTTTATCTCTATATATTCTTCATCCAAACTTTTTTTACCATAACTAATACCAAGAGATAGAGTTGGAATCCCATTCATTATTAAAATTGCTGATTCATCTGTAATTTTACCTGATTTACTTTTTATACCTAAAAAATTATGTATATCATAAATTGTTTTAACAATATTATTATCTTCAGGTATTTCTAAAGGGGGAATATATGAAATTATTTGACTTTTAAGATCAACTTTTAGTTCTTCAGCATATTTTTCAACAGTTGCAAATATAATACTTTTTGAATATTCAAGATAATTTATATCTTTACAATATAGTTCAAGGTGCAATTCTCCTTTTGTAGGTATATTTTGGTCAGCAATACCTCCAATCAATTGAGAAATATTCAATACTGTGCCATATTCTTTTGGCCACCCAATATTAATCAATCTCGAAGTTATCCCAGCTAATACAGTGATTGCTGATTTTGTTGAAATATTCTGATTTTTTTCAAAAACATCTCCACCTATGGTTTCAGCAGTAATTTTGATATTATAATGCCCAATTGTTTTATGTCCAATATTACCTAACCCTAATCCTTTAACATTAATAGCAAATAATAAATTGTTAGTATAATTTTTTAAATATGATTTTATCCCTTCAAAATCTTTTTTATGACCACTTTTTGAAGTGAATAAAAATGCAAGATTTTTATCAAGATTGATTTGATATTTTGAAAAAAATTCTGCTAAAACTAAAAGGGATGCAACTCCAAGACTATTATCTGCAATCCCTCTTCCATAAGCTTTATTTCTTTTTAATTTAACAAAACTTTCAATTGCGGGGTATTGAGGAATATCAATATTTGTGAAAAGTAAAATAGTTTCTGCATTCTCTTCTTTACTATTCAAAACAAAGAAAATATTTCCATGTTCATCAACTTCAACTTTGGGTATTCCAAACTCAGTAAGTCTATTTTTAATAAAATCTATCCTTTCCTCTTCATTATCAATATTTGAAGGAATTTGATTAAAAAGAATAGCATCTGAAATTACTCTATCAATAAACAAATTAATATTTTCATAATTGTTAATATTTTTATTTTCCATCTTAAACTCCATATTAAAATTAAATAAAACTTACTAAACAAAATATATTAAAAATATAATATTAAGGTTAAATATTTTTTAATTTAAAAATAAATATTTACATAATATTTGTATAATTCAATTACAGTAAGTTTAAAATAATAGCTACTTTTATAATAATTACTAATAATAGGGTCAATAATAATTATAATTAAAAAAATTTTAGAATTGTGTTTCTTATTAAAAGTATAAATAATAAACTATTTTTTTCAAAATTATATAAAGAATAAATTTATTAAGTATAAAATATAATTGACTACAATCGTGATTAACTAGATTATTATAAGCTTTTATTAATATTCTATAGTTCTTGTAAAAACTACATCAACATTAGTGTTTTTATAATTTGTGATTAATTTTTCACCAATCTTTTTAGGAGCAGAAACTTCAATACTATAAAGTTCTTTTAATAGATTATTAATTAGATTTTTATCTATAGGTTTATTAGTTTTAACAGGAATTCGATTTATATATTTTGAATTAATTTTAACTGTTGCTGTTACAACCCTTTTAGGAGAAAGCAATTCTTCTTTTCCATATACTTCTCCCCTTGGACATCTGTTACCTTCTATAGATATTTCATTGGTTTCAGTATCAATTTTTGCAACTAAATGACAACCTAATGGGCATGAAATACATATCAATTCTTTTTGTTTAATCATAATAAAACTTCACCAATTTTATAAATCTATTCAACAGCAATCTATATATAACATAAATTGTCTTTTTTTTCAAGTAAAATAAATATTAGCATTTTTTAATTTAAGTAAATATTAGAAAAATTACTTTTTTAATTTAAGTAAGTATTAGAAGATTTATATTTAATCAATAAATATTATAGATAAACACAAAAAATTAAACATTAAAATATAATTTGTATTCAAGAGGATCCACACTATGTCTAAATTGTTCTATTTCTTTGATTTTAGTATTTATCCATGAATCTAAAAATCCTTCAGTAAATACATTACCTTTTCTTAAAAAATCATTATCTTTTTCAAGTTCTTCTAAAGCCTGCTCTAATGTTTTTGGAATTGAAGAGATGTTGGAAAGTTCTTTTTCACTTAAATCAAATATATTTTTATCAATAGGCCCAAAATTATTCTTTTCTGGGTCTATTTTATTTTGAATTCCATCAATTCCTGCCATAAGAATTGCAGGTAAAGCAAAATATGGGTTAGATGATGCATCAGGAGTTCTGAATTCAATCCTTATATCTTCAGAATTTGTACTATATTTAGGAATTCTTATTGCTGCAGACCTATTTCCTAAAGAGAAAAATAAATTTGTAGGTGCTTCAAAACCAGGAACAAGTCTTTTGAAAGAATTAATTGTAGGATTGGCAATTGCAGTTAATGCTTTTCCATGTTTTAAAATTCCACCTATGAAATATAAAGCTTCTTTTGAAAGATTAGCATAATTATTTCCATAAAATAAATTTTTTCCATCTTTTTTTAAAGTGATATGACAATGCATACCAGAACCTGCATCAGAAGATAATGGTTTTGGCATAAATGTTGCAAATAATCCATGTTTTCTAGCAATATTTTTAACTATGTATTTTACCCAGATTGTAGTTTCACAAGCATTAAAAATAGGAATTAGCGGTATTTCAATTTCGTGCTGTGATGGTCCTCCAACCTCATGATGATGATATCTAAATTCCATACCCAAATCTTTCATTACATTTATTACTTCATCTCTAACAAAAAAATATCTATCTTCAGGAAAAGCTTTATGATATCCCTGATGTTTATCTATAGCTAAATAAGATACATCATTTTCATTAAATTCATTATTCCAGTACCCTTCTTCAGTATCAATATGATAAAACGAGTAATGGCTTTTTGAATCATATGATACTTTTGAAAAAAGGTAAAATTCATATTCAGGAGCAAAATAAGCTTCATCAGCAATATTTAAAGAATTAATATAATCAATAGCTTTTTTAGCTATAAACCTTGGATCATCTGGAAATTGCTCCCGTGTATCTGCTTCTTTAATATCACACATAAAAGACAATAATTTTTTATTTGAAAATGGCTCAAAATGCATTGTTGTTAAATCTGGAATTAGAACAAGGTCTCCTGCAGATACTTTTCTGAATCCAGTGACTGATGAACCATCAAATCCTATCCCAAGTTTTAAAAGTTTTTCATTAAACTCTGAAGCTGAAATTGTTACTCTTCTTAAACTTCCTTTTAAATCAATAAATTTTAGTTGAATAGAATCTAACTTTTCTGCTTGAATAAGTTTTTTAATTTCATTAAATGAAACCATATATTTTTACTCCTTAAAATATTAATAAATAAAATATAAATAAAATAAAAAAATAAATAAAACAATTTATTAATTAATAAATTACTTGCTACTATTTAATGATTTAGCACTTCAACTGTAAAATGATACTGGTTTAACTTTTAATTTATTGAATTTTAAAGTCAAACAAATTTTAAAAATTTTTATTTGAATTATTTACATTTAATTTGAATTGGTGGTATCTAAATTTATAATTAAAATTCAAATTAAAATTCATTAAAAGAAATATAATAAATTTATTAGAAATATTATTATAAATTTATAGAAAGGTTATAATAAACTTAAAAGAAATATTCTTTTAGATTTAATAGAAAAATTATTATAAAATTACAGATTAATTTTTTAGATTTTAATTTTTAGAAAAAAAATACTAATCCCTCTTTAAAACTTCTTCAACTTTTTTTATATTGGGTTCAATAGCTTCTGGTATTTTAATTAATTTTGAAGCATTATTTAAATCTTTTAATCCATTTCCTGTTATTAATATAGCAACAGTTTCATCCTTTTTAATTTGTTCTCTATATTTTAAAAATCCAGCATAAGAAGTCGCTCCAGCAGGTTCTGAAAAAACACCAGCTAATTTAGATAACTCTAGTTGAGCTGATAAAATTTCGTTATCAGAAACCAAAATTACATCTCCATTAACCTTTTTCAAATCATTTACAGCTTTATACCCATTCCTTGCAATATCAACACTAATTGAATCAGCAATTGTTGTTGCTTTATATGAAAGATTGAAATCATTATGTTTAAAACCATTATATATAAAAGATGACTTATCAGATTGTACAGCAATTATTTTAGGAAATTTTTTTAATGCATTTGTATATTTTAAATCCAAAAATCCTTTAATAACACCACTTAAGATAACTCCATCTCCAACTGGAACAAAAACATAATCAATATTTAAATTTTTCTCATTTTCTTTATTAAATTTTTTTAATTGATTAAACATTTCAATAGCTACAGTTTTTTTCCCTTCAATTGTCATTGGATTATAAGCTGTATTTCTGTTTAATTTATTATATTTCAAAGAGTATTCAAGTGAAAGGTCATAAGCAGAATCATAATTACCTTTCACAGGGATTAGTTTTGCTCCAAATTGTAAACATTGAATTAATTTTGCTTTAGGAGCATTTTCAGGAAGAAATATTGTTGTTTTTAACCCAAATGCTGCAGCAATACCAGCCATTGAAGAAGCAGCATTTCCTGTTGAAGCTAAGACTATCTCTTTAAAATTAAACTTTTTAGCAAATGCAGCTACAAGATAAGATGCTCTATCTTTTAATGAACCTGTTAAGTTAAGAGAATCATTTTTAACAAAAATATTATTAAATCCATACTTTTTTTCTATATTTTTTACAGGTAAAAAAGGAGTATTTCCTACAAGATTTTTAACAAAATATTTCTCTTCTATTGGTAATAGTTTCTCAATATTAGAAACTTCTGAATTTTTAAGTTCATCAGGAAGTTCAACCTCCAATACCCCTTTTAATGGTTTGCCAGATAAACTCTCTTCTCTACAATGTGGGCATAGCATAAGTTCTGAATTAATTTCATACTCTTTTCCACAATTACTACATTTATATTTAAATTCCATAACCCCCCCTTTCTACGATCACTAAAAAAAAGTAATTAACGAATATAAATTGAACATTTCAATAAGTAATAAAATATAGCATTTTTAAAATTTATGTAAATGTATATACCAAAATAAATCTATGTACTTTAATACTATTTTATTAGTTAATAAAAAAGGGACTGCCTGATTCAAAACGGCAGACCCTTTTATAGCACAAATTGCATTTATTAATTAATCAGGTACAATTATAGTTCCTGTTTTTTCATTTAATGCTTCTACTGCTTTTGATAAAGAAGTAATAATGGCTTTTTCACCACCCGATTTAACAAATCTTATTGCAGCTAAAATTTTTGGTCCCATACTTCCTTTTAAAAAATGGCCTTCATTATATAATTTTTCAGCTTCTTTAACTGTAATTTTACCAACTGCTTTTTGGTCAGGTTTCCCATAATTTATATATGCATTTTCAACATCAGTTAAAATTAGAAAAATATCTGCATTTACTGACTGAGCTAAAACATTACCTGCTTTATCTTTATCTATTACAGCTTCAAGCCCTTTATATGTTCCATCTTCTTTTTTCATAACTGGAACACCACCGCCACCTGATGCAATAACTATAGCTCTTGCGTCTATCAATGATCTCACAACATCTGCTTCAATTATTTGTTTAGGTTCTGGAGATGGAACTACTCTTCTCCAATTTTTTTCACCTGTTGGTTTAACCTGTTTTACAACATAACCTTTTTCTTCTTTTAATTTTAAAGCTTCCTCTTTAGTGTAAAATGGACCAACCGGTTTTGTAGGATCTTGAAAATCTGGATCATTTTCATCAACTAAAACTTGAGTAATAACAGTTCCTATAGGTATGTTTTTTCCTTTTTTTAAGAAGAAATTTCTTAAAGTATTTTGAAACATATAACCTATCTGTCCCTGAGTCATTGCTCCAACAATATCTAATGGTTGAGCAGGTACTAATATTGTTCCTTCTTCCTGTTGAATTAACAAATTTCCAGCTTGAGGACCATTACCATGTGTTATAACCAATTTATATCCCAGTTCATTCATTTTTATTAATTGTTCACAAGTAATTTCAACATTTTTAAATTGTTCTTCAGCGGTCCCTTTTTCATTTGCTTGTTTGATTGCATTGCCTCCTAAAGCAATTACTACCAATTTTCTTTTATCCATTTACAACCTCCAATTTTTGTGAAATACCATTTTTAATTTACTATTCTTAACTATTTTAAAAATGAATTAAATAACAATAAAAATACAAAAATATCATAAAATAAATATTTTAAGTTTTTAACTTATTATTAAAACTATTAAAATTATTAAAATTATTAAAATTATAAAAATTTTTAAACTATTAAAACCTCTTAAATATAAAAATTGCAACAATTTAATTACTATAATCTTATCTAATAACTCTTGGATCTAAATCAACTTTATAACCAGCCATAGTCATTGCCATTGCTGCTTTCTGTACATGCAATCTGTTTTCAGCTATATCTATGATAATAGAATTTGGACCACTGGCAACTTGATCTTCAACTTCTTTACCTCTATCTACAGGCATTGGATGAATAAAAAGACCATTATTTGTTCTTTTCATTCTCTCTTCAGTTGTTATCCAATTAGTCATTTTTGAAGCTTTTTCTATTTCAGCTTGTTTCCCTATTTTATAAAAATCAGGGGAAAACCAATTTCTAGAATATACAAATTCAACTTCTTCTGTATAAGCTTCATCAGGATCATGAGTTACCTCAAATTTCATCCCATTTTGTTTACAATTCATCTTAACTTTTTCGATTTCCTCTTCAGGAAGCTCCCATCCTTTAGGATAAGCTAACCTTATATTCATGCCTAATCTTGAATTAATTAATAATGCTTCATGAACAGAACAATATGATCTTGCTAATGCACCATGAGCCCATGTGAGAAGTAATGTTTTCCCTCTTAAATTTCCTCTATGTTGTCTCATAGCCATAACATCAGCTAAACCTTGCATTGGATGATATTTATCATCAGCCATATTTAAAACAGGAATATCCATATGTTTTGCATATTCTCTTAATATAGCATTACCTTCTCCATAGTTTTCAACTGAAGTTTCTAAAATTCTAATTCCAAGACCTTTCCCATATCGAGCAAATACTTTTGCTGCATCTTCAATAGTTTCACCAGCCTGTACTTCAACACCATTTTTAACTTTTTTTAATCTCATTGCTTTTGGTTCAAGATAAATAGCATGACCTCCAAGCTCAGTTGCAGCAACTTCAAATGAAATTCTAGTTCTTAAAGATGGATTATAAAATAGCATTATAAAAGTTTTATTTTCTAAAAGTTTAGCCCATCTTAAATCAAACCTGTTTGCTTTCATTTTTTCAGCTAATTGTAAAATTGCTTCAATTTCTTCAACTGACAACTCCTGAGTTGTAATAATATCTCTTCCAGTTAGATCAATAACCATATATTCCTCCTTTTTTTGCATTAACTTATAACCTGTATAAATATAAAATCAAATATTTTAAAATCTATACTTTTTAAAATTTATTGCATTATTAAAGACATTATTGCTTTATGTGCATGTAACCTATTTTCTGCTTGATCATAAATTACAGATTGAGGACCATCTGCTACTTCATCAGTTACTTCCATTCCTCTATCCATTGGTAAGCAATGCATATAAATACCATTAGGTTTTATTAATTTCATTTTTTTAGAATCACATATCCAATCTTTGTTTTTTTCAAATAACTCTTTCATAAGTTTAAAATCAGGTTCTTTAATTTTTTTACCATTTTCATCAACTTTAGCAAATGTTTGTAAAGAACCCCAGCTTTTTGGATAAACAACATCAGCATTTTCAAAAGCAGCTTCCATATCATCAGTTTCTTCAAAAGTTGAACCATTCATAGATGCATATTCTTTACATTTTTTAATTACATCTTCATGAAGTTCAAAACCTTTTGGTCTAGCAAGAACTACATTAGCACCCATTAGAGTAAAACCTAAAACAACACTTTGTGGAACTGCTAATGGTTTTTCAGCTGACCCTGAATAAGCCCAGCTCATTACAACTTTTTTACCTTTAAAGCTACCAAATTTTTCTTTAACTGTAATTAAATCAGCCAATAATTGAGTTGGATGAAAAACATCATCTTCCATGTTGATGATAGGTATTTTTGCATAATGAGCAAATTCTTTTATAGTTTCATGACCAAATCCATAAATCCAATAAGCAGCTTCTCCATACATTCTAATAGCAATAGCATCACCAGTTCTATTTAACACATTTGCAACATCTATAATTCTTTCAGTTTTATATGGAATTTCAAAACCTTTTCTAGCTGGAGTATAAGTTTTTCCAGGTTCAAGATTAACAGAAAAACCACCTAGCTGTTGAATACCAACATCAAATGTACTTCTTGTTCTTAATGACTGATTATAAAACATCATGTAAAGTACTTTATTCTTTAATAAATGGGTATGGTCTTCACCCATTAGCTTTCTTCTCTTTAAATCAAGAGCTACATCAATTAATGTTTCCCATTCTTCCTTAGAATAACTAATTTCTGGATCAATATAATCTCTTCCTCTAAAAGCAGTTGTTAACATATAAACCCCCTTAATTTTATTAGCCTAATAATATTAGGTCAATATTTTTTTTACAATTTCTTTCATTTTATATTTAAAGACATTTTTTAATTTTATCAAGATTTAATAATATATTTTTTTATAATAATTCGATAATTGTTATTTTACTTAATTATATTAATTTATCTACTTATATTATTAAATTAATTTATTTTTTCATATTAATTAATATTATTTAACATTTTCTTTTTATTTTATTCAAATAATTAATTTTTATTTTTCATAAAAAACATCAATTTCATTATATCTATAATAATTTTATAACATTTTAATTTATTTTTAATTTAATTTTTAATGTTTGAAAATAGTTTTTTATGTTAAACCAAAAAAAAGAATAAAAAAATCGCCCCAATTGTGGAGCGATTAATGAATAAATTTTAGTAAATTATTTTGAAAAGTCTTTAAACAAAAAAAGTACATTTAACAAATTATTATTTTACACTTTTTAAATTAGTTTATTTATAAATAATTAATTGTAAAAAAATATTTATAGTTATTCACTTAATAGAGAAGTAATTATAGCAATATATCCTTTAAAAGCTTCATGCATTTCTTCAAGTTCAATATATTCATTTACAATATGAGCTAATGATTCTTTTGATGGACCATATCCAAATACAACAGTATTGGAATCAGGATTTAACTCTCTATATTTAATTATAGCTGAACCATCAGTACAAAAACTATATGCTCCAATTTCTGCTTTTAATTTGGCTTTTTTTAATCCTTCTAAAGCTTTTTTAATTATTTCATTATTTTCGTCTGTTTTCCAGGCAGGAGCAAATTTATTTTGAGATATTTCTACTCCAGTATATGTAACAGCTTTTTCTTTTGCAAATTCAATCTTAGGATCTTTAAAATCCTTATATCTTTTTTTAGCATTTCTTACAACAAAATCAATATTTTTCCTTATTAATTCTATTATTGTTTCTTCAGTATCCCCAGGAATTGTTCTGACATCATAAGTTAATTCAACTTTATTCGGAACAGTTGAATTTCCACCTCTTCCATCTATTCCACCACCACCTCCAACAGGAATTTTAATATCAGTAGGAACAATATTTCTTTTCCCTAATAAAGGAAAAACTTCAGATTTATAATGTCTATGAAATGCATCAATAATATATGCCACCTGTTCAATACTATTAATTGTTGTTCTTCCTACTGAAGCATGTTTACTTTTACCAAAAACTGTTATTAATATTTCAGCTCTACCCCTTTGAGCAATATTAACCCTTCTTTCACTAGCTTCACCTATAATAATAACATCAGGTTTAATATTATTTATTGCATGTAAAAAGTTAACACCTTCAAATAATTCTTCTACAACGCTTCCAACAACATATATTTCGCCATTATAATCATTAGCCAATAATTTTTTTAATAAAGAAGCTGCATGAAACATTATAGCAAAAGCTCCTTTCATATCAGAAGAACCTCTACCATAAAGTTTATTATCTTTAATTGAAGCAGAGAATGGTTTTGTATCTTCATCCCACTGAGAAGGATCAGCATTTACTGTATCCAAATGTCCAGACAAAACAATCTTTTTACCTTTTCCATTTCCAAGTTTTATCTTTCCAATAAAGTTACCAACTTTATCATAATAACTTTCATCAAAACCTAGCAATGTAGCTTCAGTAATACATTTTTGTACTACCTTTTTTTCATTACCTGACAAACTGGGTATTTGTATTAATTCTTGAGCAAATTCAACTACTTTATTAAAATCATATTCCTCTATTAAGGCCTTAATTCTGGATTCAGTCATAAATAACTCCTGTATATAACATTTTTTTTACAAAGTAAATTTGATTAAAAAAAAAGCAATAAAATATTTAAAAATTGATAAAAAATTTATTGATAAATATAAAGATTTAAAATTTTTCCACCGATAATGAAATTGAAAAATAATATAGAGGAGGATAAAAATGTATACCTTTACGCTATTTTATTATATTTTTTATGGATGACACAATAAAAGAGACTAAATTTTATTATATTCATTATTAGTTTTCGAAAGTTTAAAAAAAACTTTAGTAATTTTTATATTATTTTTTAATTTATAATTAAAAGTTTTACATGGATGTAAAATTTTCAAGGAGGATGGCATGATTATAAATCATAATATTTCATCATTATTTGCTAATAGACAATTAAAGTTCAATACATGGAAAGTTAATAAAGAAATTCAAAAACTTTCCTCAGGTGAGAGAATTAATCAAGCAGCAGACGATGCATCAGGTTTAGCTGTTTCTGAAAAAATGAGAGCTCAAATTAGAGGTCTTCATCAAGCTGCAAGAAATGCAGAAAATGGAATTTCTTTTATTCAGACTGCAGAAGGTTATTTACAGGAAACAACAAGTATATTACAAAGAATTAGAGAATTAGCTGTTCAGTCTTCTAATGGTATTTATTCTGAAGATGATAGAATGCAAATCCAGGTAGAAGTTGAACAATTAGTTGATGAAATTGATAGAATAGCCTCACATGCGCAATTTAATGGTATGAATTTACTTACTGGAAGATTTGCTAATGCTTCTGCAGGTTCAGTAAATGCTTCTATGTGGTTACACATTGGTGCAAATATGGATCAAAGAATTAGAATCTATATTGGTACTATGACTTCTAAAGGATTAGGTGTAAGAACATTAACTGGTTCATCTTTGTCTATTTCTTCAGCTGATAAAGCTAACATGACAATTGGAGCTATAGACTCTGCTTTACAAAAAGTTTCCAGACAAAGAGCTGACCTTGGTGCTTATCAAGAAAGATTAGAATTTTTAACTAAAGGATTGTTAATTGGTGCTGAGAATATGCAAGCAGCTGAAAGTAGAATAAGAGATACTGATATGGCTTATGAGATGTCAAAATTTACAAAAGATCAAATTTTAGTTCAATCAGCTACTGCAATGCTTGCACAGGCAAATGCTCAGCCACAATTGATACTTCGGCTCTTACAATAAAAAATAAAACAGTTGGATTGGAAATTATTCACTTTATAATTATTTTTATTAAATTGAAGGTATGGTTTTTCTCCATACCTTCAATTTAGCATTATGAGTTATTTATTTTATAAAAAAATATAACTAGAAATGCTCTTTGACATTAATATATTAACAATCAGGATAAATAGAATCAATTTTTATTTTTCCTGGTTGTTAACCTGCTTTGGCACGTGGGCAGCATGCAACCAAATTTAGGAGGGACCGACCACAAGGAGGGTGGTATGATAATCAATCATAATCTTACTAGTTTATTTGCTAACAGGCAGGTTAAGTTTAATGAATGGAAACTAAACAAAAATATCCAAAAATTATCTTCTGGTGAAAGAATTAATAGTGCCGGAGATGATGCTTCTGGTTTAGCTGTTTCTGAAAAAATGATTTCACAAATTAGAGGTTTGAAACAAGCAGAAAGAAATGTACAATCTGCTGTATCATTTTTACAAACAGCAGAAGGGTTTCTTTCTGAAACAACAAATATTTTACAAAGAATTAGAGAATTATCAATTCAAGCTTCTAATGGAATTTACACTGAAGACGACAGGTCTCAGATTCAAGTAGAAATCAAACAGCTTGTTGATGAAGTTGATAGAATAGCCTCTCATGCCCAATTCAACGGATATAATATTCTTACTGGAAGATTTGCTGTTGAAAGTGGGCAGCAGGGTTTAGCTACCCAAACACCTGTCTGGTTTCATATTGGACCTAACATGGATCAAAGAGAATATGTTACAATTGGAACCATGACAGCAAAAGCATTAAATTTGGTTAATCAACAGGGTAACACAGTTTCTGTGTCAACTGCTGATCAAGCTAACCTTACAATCGGTATTGTTGATAATGCTTTGAAAAAAGTAACTACTCAACGAGCTAAATTAGGAGCTTACCAGAACAGATTTGAACAGGCACTGTATGGAATTAATATGGCTGCTGAAAACTTAACCGCTGCCGAATCCCAGATCAGAGATACCGATATGTCCTCTGAGATCAGTAAAATGGTTAAAAACCAGATCTTAATGCAGGCTGGAACTGCAATGATAGCACAAGCTAATAATCTACCTGCATTGGTGCTGCGATTGCTGAGTTAATTTAGACATTATTTAACTAAGGAAACCTCTTTTCCTGGGTAGAGTAATCTGTGTTTGATCGGTGCACAATTACTTTACCCAAACTGAAAAGAAGGAACTTTTCAGTAATATTTAGGGAGGGAGGTTTCATATGATAATTAATCACAATATGTCCTCACAATTTGCTAACCGGATGCTGAACTTGCAAAATAAGAAATTTTCTAAATCTTTGCAAAAAATAGCTTCCGGTGAAAGAATTAACAGTGCAGGAGATGATGCATCAGGACTTGCTGTGTCTGAAAAATTAAGATCACAGATCAGAGGGCTAATACAAGCAGAAAAAAATGCTCAGACCGGTATCTCTTTTCTACAAACTGCAGAAGGTTCACTCCAGGAGGTCCATTCTATTTTACACAGAATTAGAGAACTTGCAATTCAAGCTGCAAATGGGATCTACAGTCTTGAAGATAGAAGTTTAATGCAAATAGAAGTTTCTCAACTTGTTAGAGAAATTGATAGAATTGCAACAACCACAGAATTTAATCGGTTCAAAATTCTTGATGGTTCTATACAATCTATTAAACTTCATGTAGGCCCAAATGCAGATCAAGCAGTCTCAATTTTTATAAATACAATGACCTCACGTGCCCTTGGAGTGGAGACTATATCTCTATCAACTGCTGATAAGGCTAATGAAGCTATTGGCATGGTTGATAATGCTGTTAATATTATTTCTAAACAAAGAGCTTCATTTGGAGCTTTAGAAAACAGGTTAGACCATACAGTATCTAATCTTAGTTACACAGCAGAAAACCTTCAAAATGCAGAATCAATTATCAGAGATACTGATATGTCCTCTGAAATTATTAACTTTACAAAAAGTCAAATCTTGATGCAAACTTCTGCAGCAGTCCTGGTGCAAGCTAATCTTATGCCAAATTTGGTATTACAACTTTTAAGCTAACCGATCGAATGGAAGGGTTTTACCCTTCCATTTTTTTTTTATTATAATAATCTTCGAATAGATTCAAATTTTGTTTAGATAAATAATTGAAAAAACCAGTAGATATTTTTAATCTTTATTTAATAATTGTTCCATATACATCAATAGAATTATCAAAACCTTTAAGTGAAATTGAAGATTTTTTATTAAAAAAAGACTTCAACTCCCCTATATGATTGAAAGTTCTTGAATCAATTAATATATTAGTTTCCATTATTTTATTTGCTTTTTCTAATCTTGCTGCAAGATTTACATATTTTCCAATAGAAGTAAATTCCATTCTTTTTTCATAACCAATATTTCCCCAAAAAACTTCTCCTGTTGCTATACCAATTCTTAATCCTGTTGAAAATTTTTTTTCAAATCCGGATTTTTCTATCCACTCTTTATAATTTTTGGAAAAAAATTTTTGCATCTTAATCGCAGCTTGAACTGCTTCTTTTTTAAAATCAGATAAATCTAAAGGAACACCAAAAACAGCCATAATCCCATCGCCAATAAATTTATCCAGAGTACCTTTATGTTTGAATAAAATTTCTGTCATATTTTCTAAATAAAAATTTAAAAATTTAGTTAACACTTCAGGTTTGGCTTCTTGTGAAAAATTTGTAAAATTATCAAGATCACAAAACATTATTGTAGCTTCTTTTTTAATAGAAATATTTTCCAGTATTCCTTTTTTTTCTCCTAATAAATTTACAACCTGAGGAGAAAGGTATCTTTCATAACCTGCTTTTAAATTATTAGCCATTTTGACAAATGTTTTTGCAAATATACCAATTTCATCATTTCTTATTGATTTAATTTCAATGTTAAAATTACCATTACTTAATTTTTCTGAAACCTTTACTAAATTTTTAATGGGTTTAATAATAAACAAACTTAGTAAGAAAAGAAATACAGGAAAAAATAAGAACATAGATATTAGAATATATTTTACTAATGCTCTTTGTGCATGTTCAATAGAATGAAATTCTTTATCAAGAGAAAATTTTGATACTATAATACCTTTAACCATATTATTTTCAATAATTGGGTAAATATAAGAATATCTAGGATTTTTACCTTCTTTTACATGTTTTTCAACATCACCAATTTCAATTTTGCTTTCAATTGATATTTTTAATTTTTTTCTTTCTTTAATTTTCTTTCTCATTTTTAATTCTTTTTTTTTATTCTTTGTATAATTAAAATTTGAAAATATAATTTTTTCAAATAATTTCAATTCAAATAACTAATATTTTACTTTTTTTCTAAAATTTCAGTAAATTTTTCTTTTACATCTTTAAATGGAATTTCCTTTTCTGATAAAAAATCTTTTAAAATAATATTGGTATCTTCAGGAAGGTTAAGACCAGTTATCTCTTTAAACTGTTCTTTGTTAATTCCTAATTTTAATAATTCTTTTATTGTTGTTTGCCCGGTAATTTTTAGTTCACCTTCTTCATTATTTAATGGTGTTTCATTTTCTGAATAATAAACAGGTTTAAACTGATGTTCTCTCCAATAAGAAATTTGACTTTCTGTTAATTTATTATTTTTAATCAAAAAACTTACAGTTCTTGAAGGTAAAAAAACCTCTTCAGAAGGATTATATTCTTTCAGCAAATAAAGTGCAACAAAAACTCTAAAACCCTCTGTTTCAAACTGATATTCCTTTCCATTAATTTCTACAGGTTTAAAAATTTCTGTAAAATCTTTAATTTTAGTAACATTAGGATTAATATTTTCTGGTAATCCAAATGCTTCAATAACATCTTTAAAATTAACTTTATAAAATTTTTCTATTTCTGCAAATGTATGAGAACCTCTTATATCTGCAATATCATATTCCCCACTTAAAGTTTTTTTAGGTGTTGAAGGCCTAGAAGTTTCATACAACCCTAATTTATTTGCAATTAAAATTCCTCCAATTATTATAATTATAATTGAAATAAATATAATCAAGCTATTTATTTTCATGTTAACTCTCCTATTAATTTAATTTTATTAGTTTAAACTGCAATGTATTATCAACAGGACATGTAAATTCTTCTGTACATTCCATACATGATATACAATATGGACTTGAAATTGTGTTTTTTGTAGAAATATCAATTAGCATTGGACATTTTATATCACATAATTTACAACTAATACAGGTTTTTTCATTTCTTCTTAATTTAAAAATTCTAATAAAGTTAAAAAGTCCTAATACTGCTCCAAAAGGACAAAAATATTTACAAAAAGGTCTCTCTATAAATAGAGATGAAACAATAATAATTCCTAAAAATATAAGTGAAGTAATTGTTACTTCAGAAGACCAAAAGTTAAATAACGCATAATAGGGATCAATATTGGCAAATAGCAATTTTCCAATTATAGCAGTATTAACCAATACCCATATTAAAACTACATATCTAAAATATTTAGCTATATTATGTATTTTCAAAGGAATAAAGGTATTGTACCTTTTTTTAAATATCTTTTTTCCAAGTTTTCCAATCCATTCCTGGATTGTTCCAAAGGGACAAATCCAACCACAAAAAGCTGGACCAAAGAGTAAAGTTAAAAACAAAACTAAAAACATCAATGTGAATGATGATTGATGAATTTTCTTAACAAATGAATTTGAAGTAATATAAGTATAGATAGAAACAACTCCTCCAAATGGACAAACGGCATGTAAAGATGGAGAACCAACATATAAAATTGGGTCAAGGTTGTTTTCAACTCTATAGTGATTATAACTAATCAATATAATTAATAGTAAAAATATAATTTGAACTATTAATCTTAAATTATTTTTCTTTGTTCTTTTAGGCATTCTTTCCTCCAATTATTAATATTTTTTTTGGTGCCTTTATTTACAATTCAATATTTGATTTTTTTAAGAATTAATTATGAATTTTTGATAAATTTTTGAAACTAAATAAAGAACTTATACTATCTATTGAGAAATATTAGACAATTAATGTTTATTTTGTAATTTTATTAATATTTAATTTTATTAGTATTTTTATTAAACAAATATAATCGTGTAGAAAGAATTAGAATTAATAAACTTCATAAGTATTTTCAAAAATTATAACTATTTTTTTACTATCTTCTAAATTAAATAAAATTTTATTCATTGCATCTTCAATAACTTCTTTTTTATCAGGTTGGTTTTCTAAAGAATAGAGAACGGCATCATCTAAATCATCTAAAGAATCATCAAATTTAAAATCAGTAAAGATATTTATTAAAAACTTAAATATATGCCATACAAAAAATTGTTCACTTTTTTGAGATTTTTTTTCTAAATACCCTTTTTCATCAAGGTAAGTATACAAATATCTATAAAATATTTGAATTTGTTGGGGATCATTTTTGTTTTTTAGATAAAATAACTTTCCATTAGTTTTTCTAATAGAACCTTTTATAACATCTTTATCAGTTATTACATACAAATAATCACCATTATCTTCAAGTTTATAAATTATTAACCTATTTTTAAAACCATTATTCCCATCAATTTTCGTATAATAAACTTCTACTACTTCTCCAGTAATTTCAACAGTTTTTCCATCATATTGAGATGGATTATATTTTATTTGCGATACAGAAGTTGTACAACTTGATAAAATAGAAATTAATATAAGAATTGATAATCCTGCAAATATTTTCTTTAAATTTATAACATTTTTTGAATTTGTTAGTTTCATACCTAATTCCTCTAACCAAAATTAAAATTAAAATTAAAATTCAATATATATATAAATTAAAATATATATAGTTAATTTTATAACTTTAATCAAGAGTCATATGTATTTAATATAACTAACACAAATTTTTTGGTTTAACAACTATTTTTTATATAAAATACAATTTGTTTATTATTCCACCCCCTAAAATTATATCATTGTTATAAATAACTCCCGATTGACCTTTTGAAGAAGCATCTACAGGTTTGTCAAATTCAATAATTATTTCTTTGATAACTTTGTTTCTATTTATAATTTTATTCATATACTTTTCATTATTTTTTTCAGTTTCAAAATTTTCAAAAGTTTTAACATTTTTGTTCTTATAATCTTTTTCTAAATCTTTTTCAGTTATAACTTTTTTAATAAAACCAATTGTTCCTTTATGATTATATCTTAGCTTAATATGAAATTTTTCAGGAAATTTTTCCATATCTTCAAATAAATTTATATCAATTAAACTAACACCTTTTATTAAAGGCCTATCTCCTATAACAACATCTCCATTATTTTTTATATCCCTTACATAAGCTTTTTTCCCTATTGAAAAACCAATCCCTTTCCTCTGCCCTATTGTATAATACAAAATACCATCATTTTCTTTTGGTTTACCTTTAAAAAGTATTTTTTCCCCTTTTTCATTTAAAAAGTACCCTTTTTTTATCAATGACTCATCTATATTTTCTTTTATAAATTTTTTATAATCATTTCCAGGTACAAAACAAACATCAAAAGATTCTTTTTTCCTTTCAAGATTTAGTAAATTGTTTATTACAATTTTCTCTTTAATCTCACTTTTGGTAAAATCACCACAGGGAAAAATAATATTAGGTAATTTTTTTTTATCTATTTGATATAAAAAATAGGATTGATCTTTAGAAATATCTTTTGCTTTAGATAAAAAATAATTGTTTTTTATCTTTTTTATTTTAGCATAATGCCCTGTTGCAAAATAATCAGCTTTGAATTTTAATATTGCCCAGTCATATAATAATCCAAATTTAATTAGTTTATTACACCTTATACATGGATTAGGAGTTTCCCCTTTTAAATAACTTTCAATAAAATAATTTATAATCTTGTTTTTAAATTCTTTAGTTAAATCAACAACATAGTGTTTTATACCTAATTTTTTACAAATCAATTTTGCATCATTGATATCTTCTAATGAACAACATTTTCCAATTTCATTTTTATTAGGGCTTCCAAGCATTGTAACACCAATAACATCGTAACCTTTTTCCAATAAATAATATGCTGCAAAAGAAGAATCTATCCCTCCACTCATTCCTACAACTACTGTTTTCATTATAACTCCTGGATATGAAAATAATGTTATCAATAAATATAAAAAAAATCTAATAAACAAAAAAATTAATTTATTCTATATTTATTTACATAAAAATTTATTTGCATAAAAATTATATACACAATAATTATTTACATAAACTTAGTTTTTCAGGATTAATATATTTCAATATTAAATCAAGATAATTATCTCCACCATCAGGAGCAATAATAACACAAATTTTATTTTTTAAATTTTTACTATTTAAATAATCCAATGTCCCTTTTAAAATAGCACCAGATGAAATTCCTACAAAATAACCTTCATTTATATAATACTCTATACCTGATATTGCATCATCAAAATTAACATCAATATCTTCATCAATTATATTCTTGTATTTTTCATAAAAAGGGATAATTGTTTTTGAAACTTTATAGTTTCTTAAACCTTCAATTTTTTCAATGGGATTAAATGCAATAACTTTTACATTTTTTATACTTTCTTTTAATTTTAAACCAGTCCCAATTAAAGTACCAGCTGTTCCTTTTCCAGTAAAAAAATAGTCAATAGAACTTCCTATATTTGAAAGGATATGATTTGCAGTTAAATTATAATGCGCTAGATAATTATTTTCATCAATAAATTGATTAAGTACAAAATAAAAGGGATTTTCACCTGCAATTTTATCTCTTACATTAATACATGCATCTGTTGTACCATCTACTTCTATAATTTCACTATTATATGATCTAATTAATCTTTTTTTACATTTAGAAGTAGATTTAGGTAAAACAATAATTGAATTATAATTAAAAATTTTTGAAAAATAAGCCATTGCAATAGCTGTATTCCCACTAGATGCTTCAATAATTGTCGAACCTTCTTTTATTAATCTCTTTTCTAAAGCTTTTTTCAATATCCAGTAAACAGTTTTTATTTTTATTGATCCTGTTAAGTTATATTTCTCCATTAGGGAATAAATAACATTATTATTTTTAGCTTCAATTTTAATAATTGGTACATTCATAATCATTTTTTCTAAATTTTTCACAACATTTTCCTTTTAGTTTTATCCAAAACTTTTATTATAAGGTAATATATTTCACAAAATATTTCAATAATAAGTTTTTTATGATAAATAATTAACTATTGTTTTATTTTGACAATATTTATTTATTGTGAAAATTTATATTATATATGGTTAACATTACATGCTTAAAACAAAAACTATTAAAAATCTTTTTAAAATTTGGAAAATTAAATAAAGTATTTAAGAAAAATTTCTATTCATAATAGAATTTTGTCCATATATCTTATAAATAAAATATATAAAATAAATTTTAATTTATTTTATCTTTTATGCTCTTCCATAAATATCCTCAAAACGCTCAATATCATCTTCTCCTAAATAATCACCAATTTGTACTTCAATAAAGATTAAAGGTTCTTCTGAGGTACATTCAATTCGATGTTTTTGTTCTACTTTAATATAAATATGATCACCTTTTTTTACATTTTTAAACTCATCATCCAGTTGAACAATCCCTTCTCCCTGAACCACTACCCAATGTTCTGCTCTTCTATGATGTAATTGTAATGATAATTTTTGTCCAGGATTTACACTAATCCTTTTAACTTTAAATCCATCTTCTTTTTCATAAATATTTGAGTATATTCCCCATGGCCTTTTAACTGTAATATGAAAATTTGCATTAACAGGATTAATCTTTTCAATTTCTGGTATAAGTAGTTTAACTTTTTTTGAGTTTCCCTTTTTAGTAACTACTGTAATATCTTCAGTATCTATTAAAATAATATCTTCCAGACCAATAATTGAATAAAATTTATCATTTCCTATTATAAGGTTTTTAGAATTATCACCAATAAGATGTTCATGAGTTTTTGTGTTAAAAAATTGATTGGAATTAATGAATAGTTTTTTATTATGTTTTTTTAAATTATCAAAAAGTGAATCAAAAGACCCAATATCGGTCCATTCAAAATCACCCTTAACTAATTTAATATTTTGAGATTTTTCACATACTGCATAATCAATTGAAATATTTGGGAAATTACTATAAACTTCATTTACTTCTTTTGAAACCATTTTCTTTTCATTATTTAATTCTCTTAATCTATTATAATTTAGAAAAATTTCGTTAGAATATTTTTTAAATTCTTCTTCCAGAGTTGACACTTTAAAAACAAACATTCCTGAATTCCAGAAAAAATGTTTACTCTCAACATAATTTTTTGCAGTTTCAAAATCAGGTTTTTCTTTAAACATTTCTACATCAAAAATTGTTTTTGAATTGTCATTAAAATCACCTTTTATTTCAATATATCCATAACCTGTCTCAGGATATAATGGAACAATTCCAAAAGTTACAAAATGATCTTTTTTTGCAGTATCTTCAGCATCTTTAAGCCTTTTATGAAAAAGAGGGATATCCCCAATATAATGATCAGATGGTAAAACACATACAATATCGTCCTTATCTAGAAAAGAAATTGAATATGCTATTGCAGGAGCTGTATTTTTTCCTTCTGGTTCAGCTAATATTTTAATTTTGTTTTCAATATTTTCTTCTGTAAAAAATTTATAAAACTCAACATTGTGATAATTTGCGATCCCTATTTTTTTATTTTGTTCTTTGTTTTTAAAAAGTTTATCTAAAATATCAATAACATGAAATTTGAATTCTTTATTTGTCACAATTAATATTTCACTATTTTGATTATAGGGTAATCTTAAAATTGTTTCTTCTAATAAAGTTCTATTAGAAAATAATTTTAAAAATTGTTTTGGATAATTTTCTCTACTTAATGGAAACAATCTGGTTCCTTTGCCACCGGCCATTATCACATATTTCATATATTAACTCCTATATTTTTTGTTAACTTTTAAAATATTTTTTAATCATATTTTTTTCTTATTTGTTCATCACAAAGAGTTGGTTTAATAAATTCCTCCCATTCAGAAGTATTCCATGTATTTAAATTTTTATGTGTAATATAATATTTTTGTGGAATAGGATGGGTACCGATAATAACAGGAATCTTATATTTTTCTTCAATAAATTTTTTAAAATAAGAAATATAAGGACATGGAGGATATCCTACAACAAAGCCGGTTGCAAAATGAATTGCTTCAGCACCATTTTTAATCATCTCTTCGGGAGCATATTCTATATTTCCGCCAGGGCAACCACCACATGATGTATACCCAACAATCTCTAAAGGTTCATCTTTACTATAAATTTTAAAAGCACCTTCTCTATTGTGCATAGCTCTAAAACATTTTCCTCCAGCACAATTTTTATACCTATCACAAATTATAATACCTATCTTCATAAATAGCCTCCTTCTATAAAAATCAATATTAAATATCAAAAAATCTACTAATTTATATAAATATGGTAAAAAATTAAATTATTATTCTAAATTTATACTGAAACAATTTAAACTTTACCAGAATTCATAATGCTCTACTATTTCTTTAAAAAAGTTGAACCCATAAAGTAATGCATTTTCATCTGGATTAAGTGTTGCAGTATGTAACCCTGTTGTATTTCCATTATTGACACCAAGAAAAAAATAAACCCCTTTAACTTCTTTTAAAAAATAACCCATATCATCTGATATTGTTACTTTATCAACTTTAACTAATTCAGGTAATTTAATTTCTGTTTTTACCTCCTTTTCTATTTGTTTGCTATACCATTTTTTAATATTTTCAAATAGTTTTTTATCATTTACAAGAGGAATGTAGTCTGAAATTATATTCAATTCAGTTGAACAATTCATTGAATTTTCTAAAAAAGAAAGTCCAGCTTTAACTTTTTTTAAAAACTTTTCCTTATCCTCAATTTGAAAATACCTGAAAGTACATCCTGCTATAATTTCGCTGGAAAATACATTTGACTTAACTGCACCTTCTAATTTCCCACAGGTTAACAAAAGAGCATGTTGAGGGTTAAAACTTCTCGATATAACACTTTGCATATATTGATACCAATTTGAAAATGCATAAACTAAATCAACAGATTTATGTGGATAAGCACCATGACCACCTGGGCCTTTAAATTCAATTTCAAATTCAATACTTCCTGCCCATGCTTCTCCTGGATAAGCACTAATTATTCCAGTTTCAACTTCTGGATTTATATGATATCCAAATATATAATCAGGTTTCCCAAAAATATCAAAAACTCCATTATTTATCATTTTTAAAGCACCACCTGCTCCCTCTTCACCTGGTTGAAAAATAAAAAGTAAAGAAACTTGAGGAATATTTTTAGAAAAATAGTTAATTAAATTTAAAAGGATAGACATATGAAAATCATGACCACATGCATGCATTTTACCTTTATAAATTGATTTATATTCAAAATTATTTTTCTCTTCAATTGGAAGTGCATCTATATCAGCTCTAAAACCAATAATTTTATCTTTATTTTTTCCTTCAATAAAAGCAACAATTCCAGTATCAATAATTTTTTTATATTTAACCTCTCTTTTTTTTAAAAACTCCTCTATATATTTAGAAGTTTTAAATTCTTTAAAAGACAACTCTGGAATTTTATGAAGTTCCCTTCTTACTTTAATTAAGTTATGTAGCATTTTTTATTCCTATAATTTTAAATTACCCTTTATTCATTCCAAAAAACTTCTCACTTCAAATAAATTAATTTTCTATTTCTAATTAATATTTCTATTAACTAAATTTTCAAATTTTATTTATTTTTCTATTATTTTATATTTTTGTTATTATGTATTAATATCATTTTATATTCTAACCATTTACATTTCTATAATAATATTAATAATACTAATAATATCAACTATTTATTTTGATAATAGCAATATTTTTAGTAAAAAATTCGCAAGTATGGAAAATAAAAATAATTAAACAATAATTTCAAATTTTATCGATTATTTATATTTAAATAAGTTATTTAAAAATTAAATTAAAAATAAAAAAATAGATGCATCACAAAAATAAGGCTGCCTCATATTTTTTAGGACAGCCTTATTCAATCTTTTGTAATTTTAAAAAACAATATTTTTACTTTAATTAAAGTTTTTTTATTTAATTAAACTATTTAAATAAAATTTATAATAATTATTCTTCTTGCATAAAAGGATACTTAAAATCAATAGGTGGATTAAAATTTTCTTTTATTGATCTAACTGTTACCCATCTTAAAAGGTTAAGGTCACTACCAGCTTTATCATTTGTACCTGATGCACGGGATCCACCAAAAGGTTGTTGATTTACAACTGCACCAGTAGGTTTATCATTAATATAAAAGTTTCCAGCTGCATGTCTCAATTTTTCTTCAGCTAAAATTATTGCTTCTCTTGATTTTGCAAAAATAGCTCCTGTTAACCCATAAGGAGAAGTTTTATCACAAAGTTCTAAAGTTTCTTCATATTTGTTTTCATCATATACATAAATAGTTAAAACAGGACCAAAAATCTCTTCTTTCATTAGTTTAAAATGAGGATTTTTAGTTAAAATTACTGTAGGTTCAATAAAATATCCTTTAGAATCATCACATTTACCACCAACAATTATTTCAGCTTCATCAGAATTTTTTGCAAAATCAATATATGCTTTTATATTGTTAAAAGCATTCTGGTCTATCACAGCTGTCATAAAATTTCTAAAATCTTCAGGATCTCCCATTTTTATCTCACCAATTTGTTTCAATAAAATTTCTTTTATCTCATTCCATCTGTTAGATGGGATATATGCTCTTGATGCAGCAGAACATTTTTGCCCTTGATATTCAAAAGCACCTCTTGTTAAAGCAGTTGCTACTTCAGCAGGATCTGCTGATTCATGAACAAAAACAAAATCTTTACCACCAGTTTCACCAACAATTCTTGGATATGATATATAATTAGCTATATTTTCTCCAACAATTTTCCACATAAATTGAAAGGTGTTTGTTGAACCAGTAAAATGGATTCCTGCTAAATATTTACTTCTTAAAACTGTATTACCAACTCTTGTTCCAGGTCCTGGAATAAAATTTATTACTCCATCAGGAAGTCCTGCTTCCATTAATACCTTCATTAAAAAGTAAGCAGGATAAACTGCAGTTGAAGCAGGCTTCCATAAAACAACATTACCCATCATTGCAGGTGATGATGGTAAATTTCCTCCAATGGATAAAAAATTAAAAGGGGTAACTGCAAACACAAATCCTTCTAATGGTCTATATTCAGTTCTATCCCATATCCCTTTAGAAGAATCGGGTTGCCCCTGATATATTTTATGCATATAATAGGTATTAAATCTAAAAAAGTCAATTAATTCACATGCAGAATCAATTTCAGCTTGAAATACTGTTTTACTTAAGTTTAACATTGCTGCAGCATTTAATAGTGATCTGTATTTTGTTGAAATTAATTCAGCAGCTTTCATAAAAATAGAAGCTCTATGCTCCCAGGAAGTTTTAGACCATTTTTCCCATGCTTTAAGGCTTTCCTCAATTGCTAAATTCACCTCTTTTTCTGTAGCTTGATGAAAAGTTGCAAGTACAAACTCTTTATTATGTGGCACAACACATTTTCCAAGCTTGCCAGTCTTAATTTCTTTTCCTCCAATAATTAATGGAATTTCAATTTTCTTGCTCTTTAACTCTTTTATCTTATTTTTTAATTCTTCCTTTTCTTTTGACCCAGGAACATAAGATAAAATAGGTTCATTTTTAGGTTTTTCAATTTTAAAAATTGCACTCATTATTCCCTCCATATATAAAATTTAATCTCAAAATAATTATTAATATTTTTAAATAATTTTCAACAATTAATTAAAATTTCATAGAATAAATAAAAATATTTGATATATTCAGCTCATGATTAAATTTGGTATCATTGGTTCTGGAAGTAAGGCAAATTCTTATATTTTTAGCAATGATGATTTTTCATTTGTTATTGACAATGGATATTCATTTAAGGAATTTGAATCAAGATGCAAAGAATTAAATTTTAATCTAGATAAAATAAAATTTTTATTTTTAACTCATACCCATTCTGACCATAAAAAAGGAGTTGAAACACTTTTAAAAAGGTTAGATATTCCTGTTTTATTCCATGAAGGACTTGAAGATAAAAATATATCAAAAACACCTATAATTAAAAAGTTTAAATTTAAATGGGATACTAAATATAAAATAAATGAAAATTTTTATTTTACCCCTTTTAAAATTTTTCATGATGTTCCATATTCTTCTGGATTTTATTTTACTTTAGAAAAGTTTAATTTTTCCTTAATAACAGATACTGGTAAATATAACAATATAATGTTAAATTATGGATTAAAATCAGATATAATTTTTTTAGAAGCAAATTATGACCCTGATTTACTTAATTATGGACAATACCCCGAATATTTAAAAAAAAGGATTTCTTCTGAAAATGGACATTTATCAAATTACCAAAGCCTCTCCTTTGTAAATGAAATGATAAAGTCATTAATTGATAAAAACATAGATAATGTAAATAATATAAATGTAAATAAATTAAATAAATATAAAAAAGAAATTTATTTATGCCATTTAAGTGATAATAATAATTCACCTGTAATTGTAAAAAATACTTTTTTAAACGGATTGATAAAAAAATACAAAAATTTAAAAGGCAGAATAACTTTAGAGAATGATAAAAAATTTTTTACATTTAACATTGAAAATGATATTATTAAATTTAGATTTACAGTTATGCCTCGAAATGAAAAATTGATGAGGAAACTAAGTTGAATCAATTTACCAATAAAATTAAGAATAGTTATCTTTTTTATGAAGGACTGCTATTACTTGCCTCTATAATCTGGGGATTAGCTTTTGTTGCACAAAGAATTGGTATGGAATACATTGGTCCTTTTTTATTCAATGGTATCAGATTTTTATTAGGGGTGTTAACTTTATTACCTTTCATTTTTATTAAAAACAAAAACAAAATCAATCATAAATCCCAATTTAATTTTGAAAATAATTATAACAAAAAAAAGTTTTATAATAAAAATGAAAGCAACAGGAAGTTTGAAAACAAAATTATAGATGCAGGTGAGAATGAATTAACAAATAGAAAGCTTTCATTTAAGTTTCTCATTCCTGGTATAGTTGCAGGAATTATCCTTTTTGTAGCTTCCTCTTTGCAACAAATTGGAATTATTTATACAACAGCTGGAAAAGCTGGTTTTATAACTGGATTATATGTTGTAATTGTCCCAATTTATGGAATTTTTTTAAAGCAAAAAAATTCTCTATTTTCATGGATTGGTGCAATTTTATCTACATTTGGACTATATTTATTAAGTGTTAGAAGTAATTTTACAATTAATAAGGGAGACTTTTTAATTTTTATTGGAGCTTTTGTATGGGCGATGCATGTTCAATATATTTCCCATCAATCAAAAAAAACCGATACATTTATTTTTTCAATTACCCAATTTTTTGTTACATCCTTATTAAGTATTATAACTGCATTTATTTTTGAAAAAATTGAGATAAAATCAATTTTAAATGCTTCAATACCAATAATTTATGGAGGAATTTTTTCAGTTGGTATTGCTTATACATTGCAGGTCTATGGACAAAAAAAGGCTCATCCTACACATGCTGCAATTTTACTGTCAGCAGAATCCTTATTTGCTGTAATTGGTGGATATTTTATTTTGCATGAATTGTTATCTTTAAAAGAATTATCTGGATGTTTATTAATGTTTATAGCAATAATTATTTCTCAAATAAGAAAAAATTAAATTTTTAATTTTAAGTTCCTTTCAAAATCTTAAACATTTTTTAACATTTCTTTTCAAATCTAAACTCTATTAAAAATTTCAATTTTTTTCTTGACAAATTTAAATAAAAAATATAATTAGAAATTGGTATATTATTATAAAAAAAATTATGATTCCATAAGTATAATTTTTCTTATATTATTATTATATTATAAAAATTAATGTAATTTTATTTATTACCGATTTTAATTAAAAGATAATAATTTATAAATTATTTTATTAAAAGTAAATAGAAGTCAGGTAGATATGAAAAAAACAAATTTATTAATAGTTGATGATGACATAGCTGTAAGAAAGGTGATGAAGAAATTTTTTTCATCTAAAGGTTGTTTTGTAGAAACTGCATCAAATGGTCTTGAAGCTCTTAAAAAATTTAATAAATATCATTTTGACTATCTAATAACTGACATTGAAATGCCTGAAATGGATGGTGTAAAACTTATTGAAACAATAAGGTTTGATCTAAAAAATAGAAAACTCCCAATCATAGTTTATAGTAACAATATTGATAAAATAGAAAAGTCTAAATATAAATATCTTAAAATAAATCATACAATACAAAAACCTATCTTTAATTTGGATAACTTTTTCAAATATTTACACGTTTAATTTACTTAAAATATTTTTCTTAATTTAAATTTTAAAAATATTAATATTATTATAAAATAATTTTTATAAATATAAATTTTTTATAGAAAGTTTAAATAAAAAACTTATAATGAAGATTTATCCTAAAATTTTTACTTTATTTTTTAGAAATATCCTTTCACTTTATATGCATAGTTATCTAAACTTGAAATTTTATGAAAAGTATCCAATTATTAGTGGTCCTAAAATATTTGCAGTTAACCATCCAACTCTATATGATGCTTTTCCAATACTTATTTATAAAAAAACAACTCCCCCTTCTGTTTTAATTGAAGAACAGGTCTGGTCATTTAAAATACCTAAAATAATTTTTACTTTATCCAACCAGGTAATAGTTTATAATAAAACTAAAGAAAAATCTAATATAACATTTGAAGATTCTTTTTTATTGCTTAAAAAAGGATTTTCTTTATTAATAGCTCCTGAAATTATTCCACCAGGATATACTGGAAAAATAAGACCAAGAAAAGGGGTTATTAGACTAGCATTAGGTGGAAAAGTACCAGTTGTTCCTGTTGGAATCTGGATAGATAGAAAAGATCTATACATTAAAAAAATCAAATATAATTATATGGGTAAAAAATATTTCGATTATGCTGCTATTCCAAAATTTAGATCAAATTACGCTTGTGTATTTGGAAAACCCATATATTTTGACCAATACTATAATAAAAACCTAACTATGAATAAATACCAGGAATTAGCGAATTATGTTGTTGATGAGATTCACAAACTTTCAGAGTTTGGTAAAACTCTATTTAATTAAAGTTCATTTTGTTAATAATTAATATTAAACTTTCAATCAATTTTTTCGAATTATCTAAAAAATTAAGCATTTTTTTATAAATTATATAAAAATTTTAATTAAATTATATTTTCTTAATTTATTAAATTTAAAAAATTAAAAAAAACACTAAATAAAAAATTTGAATTTTAGAAATCTCTGATAGATTAAAGCAATATAATTTCATATTTAATATTTATAAAATTTTATTAAAGGAGAAAGTATGTCTAAAATCGATGATTTCATTAAAGAAAGAGAAGAATTAAATTCTTTAATATTAAACAATTCAACCAGAAATACAAAAAGATTCTTTAACCTTGATTCTGCAGTTTATAATAATGAAGAAATTCCTGCTAAATATAAAGAATTAATGGGATTAGTAGCATCTACTGTATTACGATGTGATGACTGTATATTATATCATATACTTCAATCAAAAAAATACAACATTAGTGATAATGAATTTATTCAAGCAATGGATATAGCTTTAATAGTTGGAGGATCAATAGTTATACCCCATTTACGAAGAGCATACAAGCACTGGTATGAATTAAAGGAAATAATTAATAATGATTAATTAACAAAAATTTAATTTATAAAACTTCTAATACTTTAACTAATATACTGATATATATTTTTTGTTATTAGAAACATCGACTTTATGTCTTTTAATCTTTTTTGTTGTAGTTTTTTCAAATTCAGAGTTGGATAAAATTAAATATTTTATTCTTTTAAAATTAGCAATTTTTTTGTTATTCTCTTTGATAATCTTTTTTATATCATTTATAAAAATCTCAGGATTGTTTTTTAAATTTTCTTCATCTTTTTGATATATTTCACTTAAATATTCATAATCTGGATAAATGGCAGCAACAATTGTTTTTTCAGAATTTTTTGGGTCAATCCCTTCTTTAACAACAATTTCAGCTATTTCTTTATTATCCATATAATAGAATTCTATCTCCTCTGGATATACATTTTTTCCATTTTCAGTAATAATAATATCTTTTTTTCTACCAGAAATATGGATAAAGTTATCTTTATCTAAATATCCATAATCACCAGTTAAAAAATAACCATTATGAAATGCGTTTTTTGTTAATTCAGGTTCTTCATAATAACCAAGCATTACATTTGGTCCCTTAACAGCAATTTCACCTACTCCTTCCTCATTTTTATCAAAAATCTTTATATCCAATCCTGGTGCAGGCATACCTACAGCTTCAAACTTTGTTTCAATCATATTTCTATCTTTATCTACTCTATTAACAGCTAATAATGGTGAACATTCTGTTATCCCATACCCTTGCACAGCTACAAATCCAAGCTTTGTAAAAAATTTTGCTATCTCTGGTTTTAAAGCAGAACCTCCCGAAATAAATGTTTTTAAATTTCCACCAAATTTTTCATGTAGTTTTTTAAAAACTTTTCTTCTGATATTTTTTCCAAAGATTTTTTCTGAAAAAATACATACAAAGTCCAGTACAGCAAATAAGATTTTTCCTTTTACACCTGAAAATGCAGCATTTTTAATTCTTTTATAAAAAACCTCAAGTAATGCTGGTACTGCAAGTAGCATTGTAGTTTTAACTTCACCAATATTATCTCCCAATTTCTTCAATGAATCAGCATAAGCAATTTTGCTACCTGCATGAACCTGACATAAAAATCCACAGGTACATTCATAAGAATGATGTAAAGGTAAAAATGATAAAAATGTGTCATTTTCATCGATATAATGAAGTTGTCGCATCTGAACTATATTACTTATAATATTTTTCTGAGAAAGCATTACCCCTTTAGGAACACCTGTTGTTCCTGATGTAAAAATAATAGAAGTCACTTTTTCTGGATCAATTTCTACTTTTTCATATTCAGGAGTTTCATTATTGTTTATTTTATCTTTATATAGCTTTTCACCTTTAGCTTTTAATTCATTAAAACTTAAATAAAAATTTATCTCATTATTTTCTAAAAGGTTTTTCTCATTTTCAGAAACTTTTTTAAAAGGGATTAAATATTCAAGATAGGTTTCATTTTTCTTTATATTAATAAAAGTTTCAAGATATTTATTTCCAAATATAATTGCTTTAATTTTTGCTTTATCACATATTGCTTTAATTTCATGAGGTTTTAACTCCTTATCAATTGGTACAACCACAAAATTAGAAGAAGTAATAGCATAATAAGAAATAGCCCATGTTCTACTATTTTTACCAATTAATCCTATTTTATCCCTTTGTTTTAATCCAAGTGAAAATAATGCTTCTCCAAAATACTTAACATTTTGCTGGAATTCTTTAAAAGTTATTCCATGATATTTTCTATCACCCCCTTTTTCAAAAAAAGACTCTTTATCAGGAAATTTTTTAACTGTTTCCTCCAGCATTTGTCTAAAATCTCTCCTAGAAGGGATATCAAACAAAGGATATTTAAATACTTTCTCATCAATATACATAATATAACTCCATTTAATTTTATTTTTGTAATATTTTAATTCACCTTTGTAAATACAAAATTAACTTTAATATATATTCATATAAATACTAATTTTATTTAGATTTGTTAAAAAAATAATAAAAAATTATATTTGATATATTTGAATAAATAATTATATTAAATTAATTATTCAAATAATCATAATAAATTATTAAAATAAAATCGTTTATATTATAATAATAAACAATAGCATTTTTGCAAACTTATAACTTTATAAACTATAAAAATTTAATCTATTATTTTAATAATTATTTTCTTCCATTTTTTACTTTTATTCTACAATTACTATTAACAATAATAATTTTTGTATATATGAGAAAATATGTTATATAATCAATAGATTTTTCTTGATTATTTATATTTATCCTTTATTGAAATTAAAACAAAAACATATTAGGAAAAAATATATAACACCAGCATTGTAAAAACAATAAAATTAAAAGATTATAAATTATTAAATTAAAAGACTTAAATATATAATACAAAAAACATAAAAACAAATATAACAATATATGAGGTAAAAAATGAAAAGATTAACATTGTCTAAAAAAGCCTTAATTATAAAAATTAAAAATTATACAATTGATATTTTAGGAATTGCATTTGGTTCAATGCTTTCTGGATTTGCTTTTTCAATGTTTTTAATACCATTTAAATCAGCACCTGGTGGAGTTGGAGGCCTTTCTCAAATATTGTATTACCTATTTAAGTTACCTGCAGGTATTTCTATGTTAATTTTTAATATACCTCTGTTTATTTTAGGAATTATTTTTTTAGGTAGAACTTTTGGTATTAAAACTTTGATAGGTATGTTATTTGTTTCATTTTTTACAGATCTATTTTCTTATAAAAATTTAATAAAAATTTCCTCTTTAAAACCATTTTTATATCAAATATCAGATAGAGCGTATTCCTTTACAAATGAATATTTTTTAGGAGTATTGGCTGGATCTTTACTACTAGGTATAGGACTTGGTATTGTATTTAAATTTAATGGTTCAACAGGAGGTACAGATATTCCAGCATTAATATTTAAAAAATATCTTGGAATATCACCTGGAACTTCTTTTTTAATGATGGATACAATTATTATCTTTTCTGTTGGGATAATTTTTAAAAATGGGAATCTTATATTATGGGGATTATTATCATTGTTTATTTCATCAAAAGTGGTTGATTATTTTGTTGAAGGATTTCCATATAATAAAGGGATAATTGTAATGTCTGATAAGAGTGATGAAATTAAAAAGTTTATACTTGAAAATTTAGATAGAGGTTGTACTGTTTTTTATGGTGAAGGAGGCTACACTAAAAAACAAAAAAATATTGTATATACTGTTATTAATAGGCGTGAACTAATTAAATTACAACATTATTTGAAAGAAATAGATAAAAATTCATTTATTATTGTAAATGATGTTTACGATGTATTGGGAAATGGATTTAAAAAATTTTAATTATGGTGGAGGATATATGGAAAGTATTAATTTAGAAGGTCTTGACCTTTCAATAAAAAATCTGGGAAAAAGGATTTTTTTATCGCCTATAAAAAATATTAAATTTGTTAATGATGATGATAGAATTGTTTATTCTATTACATATTCAAAATTAAAAGATCAATTTAAAAACAATAAAGTTCTTACAATTGAAAGAGCTGGACCAAGAAAAATGTTATTTTATGACCCAGGTAAAACTGTTGTAGGAATTGCTACATGTGGAGGATTATCACCTGGTCTAAACAATGTTATTAGGTCACTGGTTTTACAATTATATTATCAATATCATGTTAAAGATATTATTGGTATTCGATATGGATATAAAGGATTAAATATTGATCAGGAAATAAACCCTATGAGATTAGATCCAGAAACTGTTGAATACATACATAATATGGGTGGTTCAATATTAGGTTCTTCAAGAGGATATTCTGACCCAAAAAAAATAGTTGATGGACTGGTTCATTTTGGAATAAATATTTTCTTCCCAATAGGTGGGGATGGAACTATTAGAGGTGCAATGGCTATTGCAGAAGAAATAGAAAAAAGAGGATTACAA
The DNA here is from genome assembly GCF_055389015.1 of Exilispira thermophila. NCBI lineage: Bacteria > Pseudomonadati > Spirochaetota > Spirochaetia > Spirochaetales > Exilispira > Exilispira thermophila. The sequence goes on from NZ_AP042476.1 coordinate 1,334,516, forward strand.
ATTGCAGTTGTAAATATTCCAAAAACTATTGATAATGATATTCCCTTTATATCAAAATCTTTTGGTTTTGAAACAGCTTTTTCACAAGCGGTTGAAGCAGTTAGGGGTGCACATAATGAAGCAAAAGGAGCCCCTAATGGGGTTGGTATTGTGAAATTAATGGGAAGAGAATCTGGATTTATAGCAGCTCAAACTTCATTGGCACAAAAGGATGTTAATTTTTTATTGGTTCCTGAAATAGATTTTGATCTTGAAGGACCAAAAGGATTATTAGCTGAACTTGAAAAAAGATTAGAGAAGAAACATCATGCATTAATTGTTATAGCTGAAGGTGCAGGACAAAAATTTTTCAAAGATAAAGAAATTGAGTATGATGCCTCAGGAAATGTCAAATTGCATGATGTTGGCCTTTATTTAAAAGATAGAATTAAAGAACATTTTAAGAAAAAAAACCTGGAAATAAATATTAAATATATTGATCCAAGTTATATTATTAGATCAGTACCAGCAATACCAGATGATGCTGTTTTTTGCGGATTTCTTGCAGAAAATGCTGTTCATGCTGCAATGGCTGGAAAAACAAAACTAATAATAGGAAAATGGAACGAGACATTTGTTCATTTACCAATGGATATTATAAAACTTGGAAGAAAAAAGATTGATAAAAAAGGTAACCTCTGGAGATCAGTTTTATTATCAACTGGTCAACCTGAATTAAAAAATGATTAATAAAATATCAAAAATAAGGATTATATATGCACTATAAACATATTTTTGGACCAGTACCTTCAAGAAGACTTGGAGTTTCTTTAGGAATTGATGTTATCCCATTTAAAACTTGCTCATTTAATTGTTCTTACTGCGAATGTGGATTAACAACTAATCTTACAATTAAAAGAGAATCTTTTTTTGATTATAAAGAGATTTTACAAGAGATAATTAATTTTATGCAAAATAATGAAAAACCTGATTACATCACTTATTCAGGATCAGGTGAACCAACATTGTATAAAGATTTTGGTATACTCACAAAAGAGATAAAAGAAAAATATCCAGATCAAAAAATTGCTTTACTTACAAATTCCTCTCTATTCTATCTTGAAGAAGTTCGAGAGGATGCTAATCTATGTGACCTTGTTTTACCTTCTTTAGATGCTGCATCAAATTTAGAATTTTTAAAACTTGATAGGCCACATCCTAAATTGAAATTGGATAAAATTATTGATGGGCTCATAGAATTTAGAAAAATCTATAGTGGATTAATTTACTTAGAAGTATTTTTTGCAAAAGGGATTAATGATACTCAAAATAATATTAATGCTCTGTATGAAACTATAAAAGAAATAAATCCTGATAAAGTTCAATTAAATACATTGGATAGACCACCTGCAGAAAGTTTTGTTGAAGCTGTATCAAAAGAATTTTTAGAATCAATTGTTGAATTATGGAAAGACCTTGATGTTGAAATAATTTCAAGATTTAAATCAAGAAAAGAAATAAAGTCCTATAACAATAATGTTGAAGATTTGATTATTGAAACAATTCATAGAAGACCAGTTACTTTAAATGACTTGTCTTCCATTACAGGTTTACCTGTTGTTGAAATTAATAAATATCTGGATGTTCTGGAAAAAGAGAAAATCATCCAATCAAAAATTATAAATAATAATGTTTTTATAACAATTGTTAATAAATAATTTTATAAAACTCAATTTAAATAAAAAAAATTATTATTAAAAAAGAGCAATTATATATATAAGAAAAAAAATGTCTTCTGACTAATAAAAGTAATCAGAAGGCAAAATATTAAAAATTAATATATCTTTTTAACATTATAAAAATAATTATTCCTGCTTATACTTTTCTATCAATTTGTTAAAGAAATATTACCTCTATTTTTATTATCTCTATGAAATTTTGGCCATGGGCTATTAGCTAATCAAAAACTTTTAGAATTTATTGCATTATTAATAGCGAATAATATTTTATTTATTTAAAAAAATACTTTCAAGCAAAAATCCTAATTTATGGGCTGGTATCAATTTTATGTTTTCAAATTCTTCTTTATAATTGTAAAAATCTTCATCAAATTCCATATTTGAAATTAAAATCAGGGTTTTAGCATTTTCTTTTTTTCTCATATCATCTAAAAAATACAAATAATTTTTCCCGATCCTGTATTCTTTAAATCGCCTTATAACAATAAAATCAATATGGTAATATGGTTCAGTTTTAAAAACTTTTAAATTTACCCCATCAGATTCATAAGCTCTGCTATAAATATATTTATGTCTTTTAATATTATAACCAAGCAATTTTGATATCTGGGTACAAACTTTAATGAATGTTTTTTTATCTATTGTATTAAATTTCCTGATAAAATTCTTAAAGCTTTCACTTTTTTCTTTATAAGTAATATAGTTTTTAAAATCCTCTTTTAAAACATTTGGTTTTACATAAAGTGGTTTTTTTAAAGACAATAGTGTTATATCTAAAAAAATAGTACCCTTAATAATTTTTTTATAAAATTTTTTTGAATCAAATTGTAAAAGATCTTCTTTTATATTCCCATTGAATTGTAATTTAAATATTTTTTTATAATTTTGTAAAAAGTTATATTGTTTTACAATGTAAAAAGTATAAATAGAATATTCAATAAGTAGATATTTTAAAAAATTGTTATCCTCATAATTAAGTAATTTATCAAGGTTTATTCTCAAAAGGGATATTTCTCCCGTATAGGGTTTAGATAAATAAAATCTACTTAATATTAAAAAAATCAAATCTAAAACAGTTAAATACAACTCATAAAATTTTGAATTAATTTTTATTTCTTCTTTAACAAATCTTGATTTTTTAAAAAGATCATTATTGGTTTTCCTTAAAAAATTTTGAAACAAAATTGATGCTTTTAAATAATTTTTTTTTGAGAAATAATAAACCCCTTCAAATAATTCCAGAATAGGGTCTTTAAAAAAACCTTTTACTATTAATATTTGTTTTATACCATCTTCTGGATTTAGAATATACCTTGTAATTGCATAATAAAACTTTGCTAAGAAGTATTTTTCATCTAAAATTAAAGCCTTATCAAAGTATTTCAAAGCTTTTTCAAAAAAATTTTGTGAAAGATAAATTTTTCCAATTAGCAGATTCCAGAAAGGGTTATATTTTCCTTTTTCTTTAACATTTAATAATTTATTAAAACTTTCAGTTGTTTGGTTCAATTCAAATAATAAAGAGGCTAAAGTCAAATTGTTATTAAGTAATTCATAATCATCTTTTAACAAGTTTAGATCGACCATTAACTGTAAATAATGAATTGCTTTCTGTTTCTCACCTGAATCAAGATAAGATTTTGAAACTATCTTTAAAATCTCCTTACTTAAAAGAGAAGGATTTTTCTTTATAAATAACTTTTTAACTTTTTCATACTCTCCATTTTCAAGTAATTTATTGCATTTGTTTATAAAAAATAGTTTTTTTATATAATTAATTATAAAATATAAAATTAAGGGAAATAATATTACAAATAACACAAATGCAATAAGATATTCCTTTTTAAAATATTTAAAAATCTCCATATAATCACCTTTATTTTAACAACTATTTACATTTTATATTGATTATTAATTTTTTCAAATTATTTTTATATAGAAAGGGAATATAACTAACATTATATAATTTTTAAAAAATATATAAATAAACTGGAGCTTAATATGTTTAATAAAGAAATTATCCAGAAATTTTCAAGAACATTCAAAAATGGGCAAACCATTTTTCAAGAAGGTGAATTTGGAAGAGAAATGTTTATTATTTTACAGGGAGAAATTGAAATATATAGAGAAACTGAAGGGAAAAAAAAGAGTCTGGCTATTTTAGGTAAAGGTGACATTTTTGGGGAAATGTCATTGATAGACAACTTTCCTCGATCTGCTTCTGCAGTTGCTTTATCTGATAGTATTCTTCTGGTAATAAATAATATTCTATTTAAAAAACTTATTGACAGCAATCTAGAATTTGCAAAAAAAATCATTAAGATGCTCGCAATTAGAATTAGAAACACAAATGATATTGTTATAAATCTATACAAAAAAGATAGAAAAGAAAAAATTATCTCTGCATTAAATGAATTTTATAACTTTCTTGAAAAAACAGGACAGTTAAAGATAAAAAAGGCAATCCCATTAATTGGATTTATAAAATTTTGTGAAAATGATAAGTTTTATCCTAAAAACATGGTTATGAAATATCTAAAAACATTGAAAGAGGAGAAAAAAATTGATTTTTCCTCCTCTTCACAGATAATTAAAATTTTAAATATTGAAAGACGAAAATCCTAAAATTACAACTATTAAATAAATTATTAAATTTTAAACTTACGGTAATAAAGAATTTTATTTAACAAACAGTCTATTTTCTTGGTTTTGGTATAAGACAAATAAATTTTAAAGGTTTATCAGAATTATTGTAATATTGATGTTCTTCAAATGGAGGAACAAACACTACATCACCTGCTTTAACTGGTAATTCCTCTCCCTTTGAATTTCTCAAAACTCCTTCACCTTCTAAAATATAATTTTCATGCTCCCAATCATGTGTATGCAAAGGTGTATGGCCATTTGGACCAACTTGAAAAATTCTCATTATAAAATTTGGAGCACCCTCTTTTTCACCAATTACTACTTTAATTTTAGCATCTTTAACACCATCCATATCAACATCATTCCATTTAAGATCAGGTTCATGAGCTTTATAAATATTCATTTCATTCTCCTTTAAACTTTTTCTTGTATCAAGTTAATCTAACTTAAAGAAAAATGCAAATAAATTTTATATTTATTTTACTTTTAAAAAATTCATAATCTGTTAAAAATTTCATATGAAAATTTTAACTCTTATAGTTTCAATCTTAATACCAATTGTTTTAGGTTTCTTTTTTAAAATTATTAAATTATTTAATCAACAAGAAAATGCAACTTTAAGAAAGTTTGTAGTTAAAGTCTCTGTACCATTTATAATTTTTAGAAATTTATATAATGCTGATTATAATGTTTTAAACCAGATAGTACCTTTAATTTTAGCTTTATTTCTTTTGACTTTTCTTTTTTTAATAACTTCATTACTATTATCAAAATTAGTAAAAAAATCCCATGAGGAAGAAAATTCTTTAATTTTAGCTTCTACCTTTGGTAATTATGGTTATCTTGGATGGGGAATTATGTTTTATTTTTATGGGAACCCTGGTTTAACACGATCTGTTTTCTTTACAATGTTTTTTTGGCCAGTTTTTCTAACTTTTGGTTTTTTATTTATCTACTTTTCTGAAAAATCTAATTTTTCAAAAGAAATATTTATTAAAACTTTACTGAAAAATGCTTCTGTTCCTATTATTTCAGCATTTTTAGGACTTATTTTTAAACTTTATAATATCCCCATACCAGAACTAATAAACAATACAATTAATACTTTTGCTAACTTCACAATCCCTTTAATTCTTTTTACAATTGGCCTTTCATTAAATTTCAAACTCAATTTAAAAAAAATCAAACTCATTTCCTTATCTTCTTCAATTAGATTAATATTTGGTTTCTTTCTTGGATTAATAACAATTTTCATACTTTCTTTATTTACGAAATTAGATCTACTTTCAAAAAAGATAATATTAATGGAAGCTATAATGCCAACTGCTACAATGACACCCTTTTTTATTGATTATCTTAACTCTGATGAAGAGCTTATTTCTGCAATAATTACCTTTTCTACAATTTTTAGTTTAATTTCCATCCCTATCTGGTATTTTTTTGTAGAAAAAATATTTTAGTTTTATCTTATCTATGTAAAGTTGATTTTTTAACTATTTGTTTTATAATAATAATTAGTTTGAAAATTTAAAATATTTTTTTTATCATTAAAAAATAGATATAAGAATGAATCAGTTGTAAATTTTTATCATTTATTATTAATATGAACAAAATATTATAGAAAATATAAATTATATAAATAAAATCTAACTTTTTTTATATTAATATTAGGAGGGAAGAATGAAAAAAATTATGTTAGGTGCTACTCTTTTACTGATATTTTCTTTAACTCTCTTTTCCTGTATGACCACTCCAACTGAAAATAGCAATGATGAGTTTTTAGTTTTGGAAGAAACCTATCCAAAAAAAACAACTATTGACACTTTAACTCCACAACCTCCAGAATGGGTAACAGGTCCTTTTTTCATGATAAAAAAAGATAAAGAAACTAAAACAAAAATGATGTACTGGAACCTTTCAAGAGAAGGTAAAAATTTAGAAATGACTAAACGTTCCTTAGATGGTGAAGCAGCTCAAATTGTTGCAGAAGCAATTAAAAAGCTTGTTACTTCTCAATTTTCTAAAGCAATGGAAGGAACTGTTGATAAATCTGATGAATTCATTTATTCTGCAGTTGCTTTTGTTTCAAAAAATGTAAAAGTTACAGGATTAATGAATATAGGGCAATGGTGGGAAAAATACTCTTTACAGGAAAGTGCTGATTCACAAATTGAATATTATTATAAAGTTTTTATGAGATATTCAATGCCTTATTCTGAATATATTAAACAAAGGGATAATGCATGGAATTCTATTTTTGAAGAAGCAAATCCTGAACAACAAAAATTAATGAATGATGTTCATAAAAATTTACAGGAATTAGATGAAGAAGCTGAAATGATGGATTGGGGGATTTAATTATGATAACTGGCGAAGAATTTATTGATGAATTATTAGAAGAATATCCTCAGATCAATAATTTCTTTTTAAAATACAATATTTCTTTACTAGTCTGTGGTGAACCTGTATGGGGAAGTTTAAAAGAATTTTTAAAAGGGAAAAATATAGAAAACATTGATAAAATTATACAAGAATTAAATGAATATTTGCAAAATTCAACTAAAGAAGAAAACACTATTAAAAAAGCTGATGATAACTTGAAAATAGGTTTTTGAAAATTTAAATAGGAATAATTATTTTAAATTACAAATCTTTTTTAAAACTTTTTTATAAAAAAATACTTTTATTAATTAAATATCAATTTGAAATAAAAAAAGGGATTATCCAAAAAATTAATGGATAGTCCTTTTCTTATATTTCTAAATAATCATATTTTTAAATAAAAAAAGCTGTCCCATAAACTTGAGACAGCTTCTTTTTTATTAAACAAAATAAATATATTATCTTTTTGAAAACTGGAATTGTTTTCTTGCTTTTTTTCTTCCATATTTTTTTCTTTCTACCATTCTTGGATCTCTTTTTAAAAGACCATTGCTCTTTAAAATGCTTTTTGTTGATTCATCAAGTTTAATTAATGCTCTTGCAATACCATGTCTTATAGCTTCAATTTGACTATTTAAACCACCACCTTTAACATTTACAAAAATATCAACTTTATCTTTATAACCACTTAATTCCAATGGTTTCAAAACTTCTCTATATAATCTTTCTATTTGAGAATATTCTTTTAAAGTTTTACCATTAACTTTAATATCACCGTTCCCTTTTGATAATCTAACTCTAGCTACAGATGTTTTTCTTGAACCTTTTGCCCAGATGTATTCCATAAAAATTTTCCCCCTAATTAGTATGAGATTTTGTATTCTTCAGGATTTTGAGCTTGATGAGGGTGTTTCTCATCAGCATAAATTTTTAAATTATTAAGCAACTTTCTTGCAAGTCTATTTTTAGGAAGCATACCTTTTACAGCTTTTCTCAATGGATATGCAGGATCTTTTTCCATCATCTGTTTTAAAGATCTTTCTTTAATTCCACCAGGATAACCAGTATGCCAATAATATTTTTTATCTTCTAATTTATTACCAGTAACTTTGATCTTTGATGCATTAATAACTATAATATTATCACCATTGTCCCAATATGGAACATAATCAGGTTTATTTTTACCCTGTAAAATATTAGCTATTACAGATGCTAATCGACCTAATGTATGTCCAGTTGCATCAATTAATATCCATTTTTTATTTATTTCTGATGGTTTTTTTAAAATTGTCTTTTGAATAACCATTTTTGCTCCTTCTCCCATATGTGAATAACTATATAAATTTATTTTTCATTTTTGTCAAGATGTTTTAGCTTTTCTTGCAAAAAAATTTTTAATTTTTGTGTATTTTTAATTAATTCTTTTAAAGGTTCTGATATCTCATATTCTAAAACATCCGATAAAGCAACATAATCTTTATCATCTAAAGCTTCTTTTATCTTTTCAAAATTTTTTGAAAAAACTTCTATAGTATTGTTAATTTCATCAAAATTAAAATCATTTTCTTTATTATTATATAAGTTTATAATTTGAGCTATAATATTTATATAATATACAATAAAGTTAACAAAAGTTGCAAAACTATTTAAAGCAACTTTTTCATCACCAATTTGTAATTTTTCAGCAACCTGAGGGAAACTATCTATAACTTTTTCAAGTAAAATATTGTTATCTTCAAGAATAACAACAAAATGTTTTAATTTATCATCCTTGTTAATACTATTTAAGGATATGAACACATATGTTATAATTTTTACTATACCTTCTGTAAAATATAGAAGTTCATTAAGAAAATCTTTTTTAAAGTTTTCATCTATCTGTAATGCATACAAATTATTTACCATATCTTTTAAATTTGCTATAACAACAGAAAGTTGTTTTTCCCCTTTTATAATAAAAAAATCTGGTTCAGCATTATATAAAGACATAATTTTACTTAATGCTTCAAAGCACCAATTAAGCCCCTCCTGTATTTTTAAAATATCCTGATCAGTAAATTCCTCTTTTGATTGAATAAATTCAACTACTGAAGTTAAATATTTTACAATATTTTCAGAGGTTTCAGATACTAATTCCTGTTTAAATAGAGTTTTTATTTCAAACTTTTTAATATCATTTAAAGATAAACTACCTATATCTTTTAGTTGAGTTAAATAATATTCTTTTCCATCAATAACCATAGAAATTATATACATATCATTTTTATCTAATTCTGTTGATAAAGATGATATAAACTGTTCAATATTTTGCTCTTTTTCTAATTTAAAGTCTATTTTTTTCCCATTAATAAATAATTCCATATCTACCTTCTTTTATTTTTATGATAATAGTTAATTTTATTTTACTTAGCTTATTATAATACTTTAATATAACCTTTAAAAAAACGAATACTTAATTTTTTTCAATATCCTAAATATTTTTAATTCAACTTAGCTATAATATAATTAATTTTAAAATTTAATCAACAATAATAAAAAATATGAATCTATAATTTTTATTAAATATCCTCTTTTTTAACAATTAGAGTTCTTAATCTATTAATAGCTGCAGCAATTTCATATTTTCTTGCATAAGCATAATTCCCATTAGGGTATGGAGATAATATTTTGAATCCATATTTCCTGAAATCCCTGCCAAAGTAATAAAGAAGTTTATCAAGATATTCATAATTGTTCATATTTTTATATATAGAATATATTGCATCTGCAATAAAATTTAATTGCATCGGATCAACCACCTGTTCAACATAATCCATATCAATTTCTTCCAGTCCATAGCGAATAACATGAATACTTTTTGCATTTATTTTTAATTTTTTTCCTTTTCTTTTTGGTTCAATTGATTTTTTTGATATTTTCCTTCTTGTAAAGTTAAATGGAGAAAGTGTTTTCTCTTCTTCAACCCACAAATTTTTATTTGTAGATTTAATAGAATTTTCCCATACCTCATAAACTTCTTTTGCTTCTTTTGTAATATCAATAGGTTTAAACTCTAACATTTGTATTATAGTATCAGCTTTTTTAATGTAATCTGATGATCCCCCCATTACTAAAATTGTAGAAATCTTTTTATTTTTATATAATTCATCTATTCTATCAATAAATGGTGTTATTGGTTCATTCTCTTTTGAAACAAGCTTTTTCATTACTTCATCTCTGATCATAAAATTAGTTGCTGAAGTATCCTCATCAATTAATAGTAACTTAGAACCAACTTCTATTGCTTCTACAATATTTGCAGCTTGTGATGTAGAACCTGAAGCATTTTCTGTAATAAAAAATGATGAATCGTTTCTGGAAGGAAGATTTGTTAAAAATGATGATATATCAACTCCATAAACAAATCTACCATCTTCAGCTCTTACTTTAAATGCATCTTCTCTTGTAACACACAACTCTCTACCATCACCTTTTATTTTTGAATAAACACCCCTTTCTATTGCTTTTAGTAAAGTTGATTTTCCATGAAACCCTCCTCCTATAATTAAGGTTACCCCTTCTTTAATACCCATACCTTTAAATTTACCATATCGGGTTTCAATCTCTACTTCTAATGATTCTGGAGATCGAAATAGAATAACCTTTTCTTTTTCCATAGGAATATCTACAATACCATTTTTTCTAGGTAAGATAGAACCATTTCCAACAAAAGCTACCAATCCCATTTCACCAAGCTTTTCTCTAATTTCCTGTTGAATTTCATAATTTTTCAAATGCTCTTCAACTTTATTTAAATCATAAAATTCAGCAAATAAACTATTTTCAAGTAAAAAAATAACATTTTTTTCAATTAAATTTAAAGCTTGAATCCCTAAAATTTTTCTACCAGATGCTGGTAATCCAATATTAAACCTCAACTCAATACTTTTTTCACCAACTATACAAGCACTCTTTGGATATACATATTGGTTTGATTTTGCAATTAATATCTTTCCTGAATTACCTGTTCCTTCAATTTTATAAGGTACATTCTTGATTAAACTCTCAAATTTTCTATGTATAAAGTCTGCTAAAGCAATTTTCCTTTCTTCATTTTCAATAAATGAATCAGGAAATCCTGTATTTTTATATCCTATTTTAACTACTATATTAGAAGGAGATGCAAATGGATCTCCCTGTACATGTTCAATAATTATTAAAAAGGGATCTTTTGTATATACTCCTTCAATATCTTTATAGGCTTTATAACCTTTATAATCAATTCTTTTTAATAATTTTTTTAATTTTTCCATTTATCTTTTCCTTTAAACTTTATCTTTTAATTTATAACTCATTCTTATTTTATATAATTATTATTATAGTTTTAATATTATCTTTTTCAAAGAGAATTAAGCATAAATAAAATAAATTTAAAGATTTTTATATTAAGATTTTTATATTAAGATTTTTTATTTATAAAATTTTTTATTTATTAAAAATTATTAAAAAAATTTGTTTAACTATCAACATTAATTGCTTCTTTTACCCTATATATAAGCTCTTCATAACTAACAGGTTTTAAAATAAAATCATTAATCTCATCTTTTAATGGATTGTTTTCAAGAGATTCTTTTTCTTTTATATTTCCAGTAAAAATAACAACTGGTAAATGTTTTTTATCTTTTTTCTTTCTAATATATTTTAAAACTTCCCAACCATTAACTTCAGGCATCATTAAATCAAGAAATACAAGGTTTAATTCTTCTATTTTTTCATCAATGATTTTAAGTGCTTCTTTACTAGAACTGGTTGAATAAACTTTAAATCCATTCATTTCAAGAACCATTGTTACAAAATCAACAATTAAAACATCATCATCAACAACCAGAATTTTTTGCACTAACTATATCCTTTTAACAATTGGTATTTATACTACAAAAACAATTATATTATATAAAAATATCTTTTCAATAAATATTATATCTTATATTTCAATTTTATGTTTTTAATTTTAAAATTTATATTTATATTTGTTCTATTATTATAACAATATAAATAACAATATAATTTTTCAATTAAAAGATTTATTTAAATCATATTAATAAAAAAAATTCACCTTCCTATTCAAAACCTTTTAAAATAAAAGTATAGAAAACAATTTTTAAAATAGATAACAAAATATATTGTAATTAATTTAAGATTTACTATTATAACTTAAACAAGATACTTTAATTATATTTTTTTTTACATATTAATAAAAATTATTAAAAATTATTTTTTTAATTATTAAGTTTCTTTATTAATTAAATAAATTAAAAAATAGGTTTTGAAAATTCTAATTTTAAAAATATAGAATAACAATAATTTAAGATTTTAAATATAGTTAAATAAAAATTATTATTTATAGGAAAGGGGAAATTATGTTAAAGTTAACTGAAAATGCTAAAATTGTATTAGAAAAAAGATATTTATTAAAAAATGAAAAAGGTGAACCAATTGAAACTCCTGAACAACTATTTCAAAGAGTTGCTAAAGATATAGCTTCTGCTGATCTTATTTATGATAAAAATGCTGATGTTGAAATGATAGCTTCTGAGTTTTATGATTTAATGACATCATTAGACTTTTTACCCAACTCTCCAACTCTTATGAATGCTGGTACTCATTTAGGTCAATTAGCTGCTTGTTTTGTATTACCTGTGGGTGATTCCATAGATGAAATATTTGATGCAATAAAAAATGCTGCATTAATACATAAAACAGGAGGTGGTACCGGTTTTGCCTTCTCTCGACTTAGACCAAGAAATGATGTTGTAAAATCAACATATGGGGTTTCTTCTGGTCCTGTTTCATTTATAGAAGTATTTAATGCTGCAACAAATGCTATTAAACAGGGTGGAAAAAGAAGAGGTGCAAACATGGGGGTACTTCGAGTTGATCATCCTGATATTATTGAATTTATTAAAAGTAAAGAAGATATTCATAGATTGACTAATTTTAATATTTCTGTTGCATTAACTGATAAATTTATGAAAGCATTAGAAACAGGTTCCGATTATGATTTAATAAATCCAAGAACTAAAAAAGTAGTTAAAAAAGAATCAGCTCAAAAAATATTTGATATGATAGTTGAACATGCCTGGAAAAGTGGAGAACCTGGAATAATTTTTTTAGACGAAATTAATAGGAAAAATCCTACTCCTGAAATAGGTGAGATGGAAAGTACAAATCCATGTGGGGAACAACCTCTTCTTCCTTATGAAGCATGTAATCTTGGTTCATTAAATCTTAACCATATTTTAATCAAAAAAAACAAAAAATATGAAATAGATTGGAAAAAATTGGAATCTATTACATTTAAGGCAATTCATTTTCTTGACAATGTTATAGATAGAAGCAATTATCCTCTAAAAAAAATAGATGAACTAGTTAAAGGTAACAGAAAAATTGGTCTAGGTATTATGGGTTGGGCTGATATGCTTTTTAAACTTGGTATTCCATATAATTCTGAAGAAGCTGTTAAATTAGCTGAAAAAACTATGGAGAAAATCAATACATATGCTTTAGAAGCATCAAAAGAATTAGCAGAAAAAAGAGGGGTTTTCCCAAATTGGGATAAATCCAAATATAAAAAGAAAGGGATCAAATTAAGAAATGCTACCAGAACAACTATAGCACCTACTGGAACTATCTCTATTATTGCTGGCGCAAGTTCTGGAATAGAACCTATATTTGCATTAGCCTTTTATAGAACAGTTTTAGACAATAATGTTTTAGTAGAGTTTCATCCATATTTTAAAGAATATATCAAACAAATGCCATTTTATAATAAAAAATTTGAAGAAGAACTTGCAAAGGTTGGACATTTGTCAGATTTTGATTACATCCCTGATAATATTAAAAAACTTTTTGTAACTTCTCATGAAATTTCCCCTGAATGGCATGTAAAGATGCAAGCTGCATTCCAGAAAAATACTGATAATGCAGTATCCAAAACTATAAATTTTCCTGAACATGCTTCTGTTAATGATATTAAAAAATCATTTTTACTTGCATACGAGCTTAAATGTAAAGGACTAACTGTTTATAGAGATAAGTCTAGAGAAGGGGTTTTACATTTAGGAACAAAATCTGATACTAAAAAACAGGAAAATGAAGAAAAAATTAGAAAACCAAGAAAAAGACCTGCAATTACAACTGGTAGAACTATTAAAATGGAAACAGGATGTGGCCATTTATATGTAACAATTAATGAAGATGAAAATGGGCTTGTTGAACTTTTTGCTACAATGGGAAAAGCTGGAGGTTGCGCAGCTTCACAAATTGAAGCAATTTCAAGACTAATTTCACTTGCTTTAAGATCTAATTTAGATCCGCAATCTATTATAAGACAATTAAAAGGAATTAGGTGTCCAAATCCATCCCCATTTTTCCTTGGAACCCAAAGAACTTTTTCATGTGCAGATGCGATTGCTAAAGCTCTTGAAATCTATATAGATGAAAAAGACCAACTTTTTAAAGATAGTAATCTATCACTAAAACCTAAATTAGATATTAATATCAAATCAAATTCTGAACCAAAGTTACAACAGGTTAAATTTGAATATAAAAATGACGAAAATAATAACAAGGAAATTGCTGGAGTTTGTCCTGAATGTGGCTCACCACTTTATTATAGTGAAGGGTGTGCAACTTGTTATAACTGTGGTTTCTCAAAATGTAGCTAAAATTCTCTTTAACTGGAGTTTATATAATGAACATTAAATTTAAATTTGTTGCTGTTTTAGTATTAACTTTTGTTCTTTTTTTCATAGTATTAAATACATTTGCCTACCAGAACATTACAGATACCCTTACCAAATCTGCATCTAAAAATATAAGTGCAATATCCAAATTTATTGGAACAATTATACAAAATGAATTAATTAGTACTGCAACCGCATTTAGTACACAAACAGCAAACATTCATATAGATCTAAACAATATTGTACAAACTAATAATGATAAAAAGGTGTTATTAGATTATTTGCAAAAATTTAATAAAGAGAGCTCATATTATATTTATTTTTATGATAAAAACCTAAATAAACTTTATTCTAATGCTGATTATTTATCTCAAAGTTTATTAGTATCTAAAAGTGATATTAAAACAATAACTGAAACTTCTGAAATTTTTACAGGGTTTTATTTTTTAAATGAAGATTTTTATCCATTGGTATTAAGAAGTTTGAAAGATCAAAATGGAAATATTCTTTATTATGTTGTTTTTCTTTTTGATCTACCTTTCAAAAAAGTTTTAGAAAATTATGTATCAACTTTAACTCTTCCTCAAGATCTATCAATTGCATTTATTGAATTATCCAGCAGGAATAAAATTGGTAGTAAATTTGAAAACAAAGATATTGTTTATTTTGTTGGAAAAAATCCTATTTATTTTGATCTTAATAGTGTATATAAATCAGATTCTGGTATTACAGTTGTTAATGATAATCTAAGTAAAAGTAAATATCTTTGTTATTACTCAACTATTCCAACCTATTTTTTCAAACTTGTTGCATATATGCCATATAAAAAAGTATTATCTGCAATTACAATATTAAGAATAAGACTGATAATTTATTCGATTATCTTTATGTTTTTAATTATTTTTATTCTTTATTACTTTGCAAACAGAATAATGTTTTCACCTCTTAAAGAATTTGAAAAAGTCAATTTGAAAATTTCAAATGGTGATTTTTCTTTTGATATACCTACAAGAAGAGATGAATATAAATCTTTAAGTGATTCTTTAAACCAAATGATATTTCAATTGAGAATAGTATTAAAAGCTATTTACTCCTCTTCTTCTATTTTCCTTAATTCACTTATTAAAACCAGAAACAATCTAGAAAAAGGTTTTAATGAAATTAATGATGAAAACAATAACCTAGAAAACCTAAACAATTCTTTTGATGACTTAGTAGAAGAGGTTAAAGAAATTAAAAACATTTCAGAAATATCCTCTGATTATTCTGTTAAATCCTTAGAAAAAGCAAATGAAAATATTAAGATAATGAATGAGCTTTTTAATAAAACTTCTGAACTTGTTAACATTTATAATAAAATTGAAAATATTTCTAATGAAATCAGGAATATTGCTACTCAAACTAATTTACTTTCTTTAAATGCATCTATAGAATCTTCAAAAGCAGGGCAAACAGGAAAAGGATTTTCAGTAGTTGCAACAGAAATTAGAAAATTGGCTTTTAAAACTAAAAATTTAGCTGAAGATATAACTATTTTAGTATCTTCTACCAATACATTAATTAAAGAAATTAGTTTATCTACCAAAGAAGTTGAAGATGTTTTAAAACTTATTGCAGGAAATATATCTGGACTTAATGGTTTAATTAAAAAAATATCATTTTTTGTTAATTCCATAGAAAATACTGCATTTGATATGAAAAATAAAATGAACTATACTGCGGTGCAAATATCTGAAAAAGTTAAATCTTTATTTACAATTAGTAATGAAACATATAAACTTTATAAAATGTTTAATGAAATAATTGATAAGTTCTCATATTTTAGATTTATGAAAATACCTGAAGAATTAGAAGATAATTATAGAGAAAAAATATTTGAGGTTATTTATTATATTGAGAATGATATTTTAAATAATCCTTATAATTTTAAGAAAGGTAATACAATTGATATTAAAGGCCATTTAGTTGACGAAATTTTTGTTAATGAGATTAATTTGACTACTGGAACTAACTTTTTAGAGCTTATAACTAACAAATTCCCTGATATGCATATATCTGTATTTCAATTATCAGATGAAAATAACCTCATTAGAGTAAATACAACAGTTAAAAATACTTTAGGTGAAAAATTAACTGGCTCTATTATTGATGAAAATAATATTGTATATATGAATTTAGTTGAAGGAAAAGAGTTTATTGGTCTACAGACATTAACAAACCAATTTTTCTATGCTTTTTACAAACCTTATATTGATGAGGATGGAAGCATTATTTATGCAATTGGTGTTGGAATTGAAATTACAGATGAAATTAATAAAAATGAAAAGATTCTATTAACAAATGAAAATTATGAAGAATTTAGGGAAAATAAAGTATCAAATAAACTAAATAATAATTCTGTTGAAATTGTAAATGAAAATATAAACCAGAACATAAATGAAAATGATATTTCAGATGTTCCAGAAATTGATGATATAATCAAAATTAAAGATAATTAATAATAAAATTGAAATTATTGAGATATTTAAAAAATAAGAAGCAATTATATCCTAATTAAAATTTCTCTCCTTAGTACAGTTATGTAATATTTAAAATTTATCTTTTTTAAATATTAAACAATAATTTATTATTTTTATCTCTTTTGCCTTTGGCAACTGTAATCCAGTCAAGAAATTTTAATTAGGATATATATTTTAACTTAATTTATTTAATTAAATGTAACAATTTCAAATTTTATTATTAATTACTTAATTATACCTACCACAAAAAAAAGCTGCCTCATATGTTTTGAGACAGCTTCTTTTTAAAAAGTTATTTATATTAATAACCTATTTAATTTATTTTATTAGATAGAATTCTACTCTTCTATTTCTTCTTCTACCTTCATCAGTATCATTGGTATCTATTGGATTTGCTTCTCCCATACCTGTAAAAGTTAATCTTTCAGGATCTATATCATGTTCAATTAAATATTTATAAACAGCTTGTGCTCTTTTTTTAGATAATTCAAGATTATATTTTTCATCTCCTACACTATCTGTATATCCAATTATCTGTATTTTATAATTTTTAAATTTATTAAGTACAACAATTAATCTATCAAGTATTTTTTTAGATTGTGGTTTTAATTTATAAGAATTAAAATCAAATTCTATTGAAGAGATAATAATTTTATAACCTAAAGCTGTTTTTATTACTAAAATATCAACATAAAAGTCTTTTTTAATTACATTAACATTTCCAGCGATATCTTTAATAGTTAAAATCGCAACATAATCAGATGCTGCATCTACTAACTTCCCATTATCACCTATTCCATCCCATACAATCTGTTTAAAATATTTAGTTTTATTCTCTATATTTCCTTTAAATACCTTAAAAGGTTTTTTACTTAATTTATTTTCTGAATATTTTCTATAAATTTCAATTTTATAAGAATCAATATTATGATAATCTGTATAATTAAAAGAAAGATACAATTTATCTTTATCCCCATCATTATCAGGAGAAAATAATTCTGGTTTAACTACAAAAGTTCCTTTTGGTGCAGTATTATCTACATCAATAATATAAGATTTTGAATATTTATTAACTCCAGAAATATAATAAATTCTTGATTTTATTGTATATTTTCCATCAGTTAAAGCTTTATGAGTATTATCTTTCCCATACCAATATAAATATTCAGGTTTTGAATTGAAAACCTTTTCAAATACTTTTTTTCCATTCTGATTATAAATCTCTACTATTACTTTTTCAAATTTATCAATATTTTTAATTTTCGAATCATCTAAACTAAAATCAATTTTTACATTATCTTTAAAATTATCATCATTTGGAGATATCAAAGTTGTATCTATATTAATATTAAAATCTGGAGCTACTCTATTAACAAAGAAATCAAAAACAGAATCACCCTCATTCCCAGCATTATCAAACGATACAACTTTTAGAAAATATTTACCATCATCTAATTTATCACCTGATAGACTGTATTTATTGTTTTCATTTTCTAGTTTTATCTTTCTTATCTGGTTTTTATTATTATCTAAAATTTCAAGATAAACTTCTTTAACAGGTTCATTAAATTTATAAATTAAATTCAAATTATCTTTAAATCCATCTTTATTTGGTGAAAAATATTGATTCTCCAGTTTTATTGTTGCAATAGCAGGCTTTGTATCAACAATAAAGTATTTTTTAAATGAACTTGGAGAATTACCATTATCATAATTCATTACAGCATAATAATAATATTTTCCATCATCAATTTTATTATTATACTCAAACTTATCAGGTATACCTTTAAATTTCTTTTCAAATACTATTTTATTATTTTTATCTGTAATGTAAAATATAGTATTTAAAAGTCCTTCTTTGTTATCAGCATTAAATTTAAAAGTTATTTTATCATATCTTCTATCATTGTTAGGTGAATAGTATAAAATATCAGAATCAACAAATACTTTTTCCAATTCCCTAACTAAAGTAATAGGAGAAGATTTAAATTCTTTTGTGTTTTTTGCTTTATCTTCTGTATAAACATCAATGATATATTTACCAGCTGGGAGTTCATTACCATTTTCATCTTTACCATCCCAGATTATAATTACTTTCTTTCCTTCCTTTTTAAAGTCTAATTTAGTTATTTTTTCATTAGTTTTACTATCAATAATATTAACAGACTTTATATTTTCAATCTCATCTGATTCTATAACTATCTTCACTATATCTTTTTTACCATCATTATTTGGTGAAAAAGAGTTATATTCAGGATTTATTGTTACTTTTGTAGGTTGAGTATCTTTTATAAAATCAATTTCATTTGAAACTGGTTCATTTCCATTATTGTAAATTAGTTTAATTTTATATTTGTAATTTCCATCTTTTGCTTCATTCCCATTTTCGTCTTTACCATCCCAGGCAATTGTATCTGGAACAGTTTTTTCACCATCATATTTTTTAACAATCTTTCCATATTCATCAATAATTACAGCTTCCCATTTTAACAGCCCATCAGTATCGTCAACTTTATTTTTAAAAACTATTGAATCAAGTTTCCCATCACCATTTGGAGAAAATATTTTTGTATCCGATTCACTATCAATTTTTTCAAAGTGAGTAACTAATTTTATATCTTTAATTTCTATTTTCTTTTTGTTACCAGCAATATCTTCTACACTAACATCAATTTTATACACACCTTCAGGTGCTATCTTATTATTTTTATCTTTTCCATCCCATTTAAAATCAAGTTCTCCCTGTATTACATCCTTTTTACTAAATTTATAGTTATTAATCTCATTTCCCTCTGAATCTAAAATTGAAACAATTATATTGTCATCATCTGAAATTTCAGGTAAATCAATTTTGATATCAAGCTTATCTTTTTTCCCATCATTGTTTGGAGAAAATATGTTTCCAAAATCTTTTTCAATTTTATAAGTTATGTTTGTTATTTTTGTATCAACATAAACTTTAAAGTCTTTGCTTTTACCAATATTATTTCTTTCATCCCATGCAACTGCTTTGATATTATAAACACCATCTTTAACAACATTCCCTTTACTATCTGTACCATCCCATGTAACATAATCAGGAACTTTTACCTGTTCTTTTTTAGCAAATAACCTTTCAAATATTTTTTTTAAAGTTATGTATTTAATTTGTCTAACATCAGAACCAATAAATTCTTTAACAATATTTCCTTCATTGTCATAAATTGTAACTTTCCAACCATAAAGTAATTCATTATCCTTAAAATTTAAATAAATATTAATTTCATCAGAATTTCCATCAAAATTAGGTGAAAATTTAAGTTTATCAGTTTTAAGTTCTACTTCAGGAGGAGTAGTATCTCTTTTCCCATAACTAAAATTTACATCTATTGAATGTTTAGTATTTCCAGAAGCAGAAAATGTTGGTGCGAATGTATATGATATTCCTAGTTTATTATCTTCAATATAAAAATTACCTCCCAAAGATGCAAAAAGATAATTTGATGGATTTAATGTACTATTGTCAGTACCAATATTGACCCCTATATTTATAAAATAATTATCCAATATTTTTGCATTAATTGTAGTCAAAAAACCTACACCAAATGGATAAAAATTTAGATATAGATCACTACTATTTGATATTGTCAATACATCTTTTATTGAGTAAAAATCAAAATTTACTCCACCAGCAACCCCAATTGGTGATAAAATTGTACTATTTAATGACAATGGATACCCAATATTTTTTAAACTAATACCCCATTTTATGTTTTTAAACCCAAATCCTTCAAAAGGAGAATTTTCTAAAATAGAAACAAAACCAATATCTGTGTTTATACCAAATGTAGTAGAACTTGATGAAATTGCAGTCATTAAGTTTAATGAAAATCCTACCCAGAAGTTTTCACTTATGAGTTTTGAAAAATTAGCTTTAAATAATAAATCATTCTCAGTACCACTAGTAATTGAATCATTAAGATATGCTAAATAGAAAGACAAATTTCCATAATCAGTTGGCATTTGATAAAGGCCATTCAAAATAAAGTAACCAGTAAACCCAGATAAAGAAACATCTATATTATTTTTATATATATCAGCAGATATAGCAGGATTTAATAGAAATCCAAAAGGATTTGAAATATCTGAAATCCCTGCAAAACTATTTAAAATATTTTGAGTTCCTAAATTATAAAAAAATAAAGAATCTGGATTATCAGAAGCTTCAATTGTTCCAATACTTAAAAAAAATAAAATAAAGCTAATCAAAATTAATTTTTTTAATATACAATTTTTATAAATTATTCTCATAATATACCCCTATACTACTTAAAATTATAACCAATATTATATTAGCAAATTATTTTTATAATAATTATTTTCAACATTTTTTTTACCTTTTTTATAATCTTTATTATTATTGGATTCACAATAGTTGTAATTTAAAGATTATAATATTTAAGCTACCTTGCTAAAATAATATAATATCTATAATAATCTAATATATACTATTATCTTATAATACTTTATAAAAAATTATCAACAATTAAAACAAAGTTACTTTAATTTAATAAAATAATATTAATTTAAAAATTTGTCTTTAAAATATGCTTTTAAATCAACTATTTTAACTCTTACTTGTTGCATAGAATCTCTGTCTCTTACTGTTACTGCATTATCTTCTTCAATTGTTTGAAAATCAACAGTGATACAAAAAGGGGTACCAATTTCATCCTGTCTCCTATATAATTTACCAATTGACCCTGTATCATCATAAAATGAATAAAATTCTTTTGAAAGTTCTTTAAATATCTCTTTTGCAGTTTGTACAATTTTTGGTTCATTCTTTTTTAAAGGTAAAACAGCTATTTTTATTGGGGAAAGTTTTTTGTCAAATTTCATTAAAACTCTAGTTTTACCATTTTCAAGTTTCTCTTCTTCATATGAATCTAGCATTATTGCAAGCAAAAGTCTTTCTACTCCCAAAGATGGTTCTATTACATATGGAATATAATGTTTTTTTTCATAAGGATCAAAGTATTTTAAATCTTGTTTTGAAAATTTTTCATGTCTGGATAAATCAAAATTAGTTCTTGAAGCTATCCCCATTAACTCTCCCCAACCCCATGGGAATTTATATTCTATATCAACTGTTTTGTTAGAATAATGTGAAAGCTCTTCTTTAGAATGTTCTCTGATTCTCAAATTTTCATCTTTTAAACCAAGCCATTTAAAAAATTGTTTATATTCTTCTACCCAATAATCAAAATATTTAATTTCTTCTCCTGGTTTAACAAAATATTCTATTTCCATTTGTTCAAATTCTCTTGTTCTAAATATAAAATTTCCTGGAGTTATTTCATTTCTAAATGATTTTCCAATTTGGGCAATTCCAAATGGAAGTTTCGCTCTCATTGTATTTACAACATTTACAAAATTTATAAAAATACCCTGCGCTGTTTCAGGTCTTAAATAAATCTCGTTTTTTTCTCCTTCTATTACCCCTTGAAAAGTTTTAAACATTAAATTAAATTGTCTTACATCTGTAAAATCTTTAGCATTACAGTTAGGACAAAAAATTTCTTTTTCTTTAATTATCCTGTTAATCTCATTAATTGGTAATCCCTCAACATTAATCCCTGTTTGCTCTTTAATTAAATCATCTGCTCTGAATCTCTCATGACATTGTTTACAATCTATAAGGGGATCTGCAAAAGAATCGAGATGCCCTGAAGCTTTCCATACATCTGGATGCATTAAAATTGCACTGTCTAATCCATAAATATCATCTCTTGATTCAACAAATTTTTTCCAGAATAAATTTTTAATGTTTCTTTTAAGTTCAACTCCCAGAGGACCATAATCCCAAGTGTTTGCTAATCCACCATATATTTCAGACCCTTGAAATATAAAACCTCTTCTTTTTGCTAAAGCAACCAAAGTTTTTAGATCAGTACCCATTTCTACTCCTTTTGATAATTCGAATTTAAATAAATTTATAATTTTTTTTTATTCTACAAAAACCATTTCTGCTGTTTCAACCCCTTTTTCATACGCCCATAAATATCTTTTAAATTCAAAAACTCCCATTTTTTCTAAAAGAGGAGTTATTACAAATTCATTATCTCTAATTTCTGGAGCTAATCCCCCTCTTCTTTTTAACATATAAAGTAAATTGTTTACTATTGATAAAATATCTCTTTTATTTGTTACTGGCAATAAATTATTTCCTATAGATTTTACAGCTTCGGTAAACTCCTTCGATAAATTTAAAAGAAAATATGATGTATTAACAGGAGAAGTTATATCGGTTGCTGCTGAAACATCAGAGATTAATATTTTTAATTTGTTTTTATATTCAATTCTATTTATTTCTCTTGCAATATCAACACAAAAATTGTCATTAACACCACCATCTACCAATATATATTTTTGATAATTTATAGGTTCAAAAAGAAATGGTATTGCTGCTGAAGCTAAAGTTATCTCAACTAAATCACCACTTGTAAAAATAACTCTTTTCCCGGTTTTAACATCTGCAGCATTTAAATAAATTGGAATTTTTGCATTTTCAATTCTTTTTATAGGTAGGTATTTATTTAAAATCTCTCTTAAATTTTTTGTCATAATTTTTTGAGAAATATATCTATAATATGCAAACTTTGAAAATATTTTTTCTTCTTTTTTATAAACATTTAAAAGCTGGTCAGCATTAAAACCACCTCCATAAAAGGCAGCTGTTAAAGCTCCAGCTGAAGTACCTACAATAAATGCAGGTCGAATTTTATATTTTTCTAACATTTTTAAAATGCCAACATGAGCAATTCCTCTTGCTCCACCTCCAGATAATACTAAACCTATTGGTGATTGTAACTCTTTCAAAGAAATAGGGTTATTGGCAATCTCATAATTTTTCTCAGGATAATAATAGGTATTGTATATATAATCTCTAACCTTTTTTATGGTTAGAACACCATCTTCAATTTTTTTTGCTAATTGTTCAACATAATTTTGAGCTTTTTTGTTTTTCAATATATGGGAAATATTATCAATATTTTTTTTGTAATATTTTTGTAAATCTTTATTTTTACTATTCATAAATATATCACCTCAATATTAAATTTAATTTATGTAAAATTTTAGTAATTATTATTTAGCTATCTTTTATAATTATCATTAATTTAAACATTATAATTGACATAATCTTATATTTTTCAATATACCTATCAAACCTAAAAAATAAGCTTAAATTTTATTTCTTTAAAAATTTATAACATAAATTAACTAATAGTAAATTTATTTTAATATCCCTCATATACTTTAATCATAGTTATTTAAATTATAATTGTTTAAACTATAAAAAAATTAACCGAAATTTAATAATAATGACAAACTCTATTTTAAAAAACAGTAAATTTTTTCTTAATTTATCTGAAAATTTACAAAACAAAAATAAAAAATTAAAAAATAATAATTTTTATGAAAATTTTTTACTAAAATTTTATGCTTCTAATTCTAATAAATATGATAATTTGTCTGAAAACCATATTACAAAAAATTCAGAGTTTTTGTTTAATTATTTTAATGATAAATATTTTCGTTTAATTAATAAAGATAATAATAATTTTGTTTCTGTACAAAATAAAAATTATTCTAAAAATATTAAGAACAATACTCAAATATCTAATAGAGAATTAAATAAATTTAATGATATCTTTTTTAATAGAATTGATGTTAAATTCAATAATTTTCTAAAAGAAAATGATATAAACGATATAGATTCTTTTTATGATACAATTTTTATTTTTGGTAATTCAAATCTTGAACCTCTTAAAACTCTTTTAGAATCAATGTTATTAAAATTTAAAAATCTAAAAAATAAATATAATAACAATAATTCATTAAAATATTTAAAAAAAATTTTTGAAAATTTTTCCATTAACATTATTGTAATTGACAATGAAAAAGATTTTGTTAATTCTTTAATAAAATTTGATTATAATTATATAAATATACTCTTAAACGATTTTAAAAAAGAGTTTAAATTAAAAATTGAACTTTATTTTACTATTATAAATAATTTTTCAGATACATCTTTATCTACTCTTTTTAACAATCAAATTTTTCTTAACCTTTTTAACCCTTTATACTTAAGAAACATCTATTTTTTACATACCCCTGATAAATTAAAAAATGATTATGAATTTATAATTCATATTAAAAAATTTATAAATGAAAAAATTTCACAAATAACTTTTAACTTTAAAACATCTGGTCTATCTGGAAAAATGTGGTATAGAAATCTAATATTAAATTTAAAATTTTTATCAAAAATAAAACAAAATAATTATCAACCATTAAATATATTAAAAGCAAATTTTGATAATTTTAAAAATACTAAAAATAAACAAGCAATTTTAATTGGAGCATCACCAATCCTTGAAAAACAAATTGTAAAAATTAAAGAGATTACAAAAAAAAATAACAACTATTTTATTTTTGCAATGGATAACTCTTTATCACTATTAAATAAATATAAAATAATACCAAATTTTATTATTATCCTTGATTCAAGAGCTTTTGTTAAACTCTTTATTCCAGATTCTTATTATAATATTCCTCTACTATGCCCTCTAAATATTAACTTTAAAATATTTCAAAAATTTAACAAGGTTTACTATTTTAATACAGATTTCTATCTAAATAAATATTCTAAAATTTTTTGCAAAACTCCTAATATTACTTACCCTTTAACAAATATTGGGTCATTTTCTTTAATTTTAGTTTATTATCTTGGATTTAAAGATATTATCTCATTTGGGATAGATTATTCATTTTTAGACAGGAAATATTATCATAAAGAAGCTTATTTTTACAAATATTATCTAATGTATGGAAATTATTTAGACAATATCTTAACTAACTCAATAAAAAAAACTATAACTCAATCAGAAAAAAAACTTTTTATTAAATACAAAAGTGAATTTGAAGCTTTATTAAATTTATTAAGAAAAACATTTTCCAATAATGAGAATAAATATGCAGATAAAACCTATTTAAACCAGGATAAAAACATTTTTTTTAATAATAATTTTTTCAAAGAAAAAAAACAAAAAGATAATAGTTCAGACTTAGAAAATATGGAAAATTATTTCCCATTACTTTCCTATTATTATCTTAAAACGAATTCAATAAAAAAAACAACAAAAAAGGTAGAAGTTTTTATTAATCGATTTTTATAATATCACCTGTTTCAGGATTATATATTTTTATGTCTTCTTTATTAAAATATATTTTTGTATTATCCCCATTATTTTTATGAATTTTAGAAGAATTAACAAAAATTGTTTCAGAATATTTTTCCATATCAATCAAATCTAATGTATAAAGAAATTCTTTTCCAATTGGTTCAAAAATAACTATTTTAGCATCAAATGAAAATTCTTTACTATAATTTTCAAAACTTAACTTTTCAGGTCTTACTCCAACTATTATTTCATTTAAACTATCAATTTCTTTATGCACAATTTTCAAATTCCCAAAATTAAAAGCATTATTTCTTTTTTTTATTTTAAACAAATTCATAGGTGGGTTACCAATAAATGATGCTACAAAAATATTTTGTGGATTGTTGTAAAGATTAAGAGGATCACTGATTTGTTGTATCTTACCTTTATTGATTACAACAATCTTTGTTGCCATTGTCATTGCTTCTATCTGATCATGAGTAACATAAATAAAAGTAGTTTTAAGTTTTTGGTGAAGTAACTTTAGCTCAGACCTCATTGAATTCCTTAGTTTTGCATCGAGGTTTGATAAAGGTTCATCAAACAAGAAAACTTTTGGTTTCCTTACTATTGCTCTACCTATAGCTACTCTCTGTCTTTCTCCTCCAGAAAGTTCTTTTGGAAATCTATCAAGAAGATGTTTTATATTTAAAATTTCAGCAGCCTCATTTATTATTTTTTCCTGCTCCTGTTTTGGTACTTTTTTTATTTTCAAAGGATAAGCAATATTTTGATAGACTGTAAAATGGGGATACAAAGCATAACTTTGAAATACCATAGCTATATCTCTGTTTTTAGGGCTTATTTCATTTACAATTTTATTATCAATAACAATCTCCCCTTTTGTTATCTGTTCAAGCCCTGCAATCATTCTTAAAATTGTTGATTTACCACAACCTGATGGACCCAATAATATACAAAATTCACCATCTTCAATTGTTAAATTAAAATCCTCAATAACAAATTTATCTTTTATATAAGATTTATAAACATTTTTCAATTCAACTTTACCCATTTATTCCTCCAGTTTTTCAATGTATTTTTAATTTTTTTTCATTTTTTATTAATTTTTTAAATTTTTATATTACAGGTTAAACCTATATTATTTTTAATTTATATATTTAATTTTTATGTTTTATTCATTATTTTAATTTTTAACAGATCCTAAAGTCAATCCTGAAATAAGATATTTAGAAGTATACATAAATAAAATCACAACAGGGATTGCTAATAGTAGTGATGCAGCTGCAAACATACCATATTCAGTTTGAAACTGTCCCTGCATGCTGTCAAGACCTAAAGGCCAGGTAAATAGCTTTTGCTTTGTAATTATAACCCTGGCTATAATATAATCAGACCATGCTGTCATAAAAGAGAATAAAAATGTTATTCCTACAGCAGGTTTTGCTAAAGGTAAAATTAGATCGTAAAAAACTTTTCCAATTGAAGCCCCATCTATCAATCCTGATTCCTCAATTTCAATTGGAATTGTATCAAAATACCCTTTTAATAGCCATATTGAAAATGGTAAAGCGGAAGAAGAATATACAATAACCAATTTCATATAAATTCCCAGCATTTTCATTTTTGCTAATAATATATAAAGTGGAATAAGAAGCATTGTAGCTGGAAGCATTTGCGTAACTAAAAGAAATATCATTCCTATTTTTCTTCCAGGAAAATTAAACCTGGAAAAACCATAACCTGCTGAAACTGCAAAAGCAGTAGCAAAGGTAGCAGTTAATATTGTTACAATCAATGAATTTTTTAACCATCGAAAAAAAGGTTTTTTTATAAAAAGATCTTTGTAATTTTGAAATGTAGCATTTTTGGGTATAATCGATAAGTCTGTTGACATCACTTTATCATGTGGACGTAATGATATAGTGAATATTCTTAAAACAGGATAAATAGTAATTATTACTCCAATTAACAATAAAAGATAAATAATCATTACTGTTAAAGTTTTTTTAATTTTCATTTTTCAATCCTATCATTTGATTTTAATTAATTATTTTATAATATAAATGTTTATTTTTTAATAAAATTTATTTTACTATTTATAATACTTTTTTTAATTTTTTATTTTATATCTCTACTAATTTAACTTTTACTTTTTAAAGTTTTTTACTTTTTATAATATTGTTTTATTTTTTTAATATTACCTTATTATTTATTTAATTTTTATTTTATATTAATTTGCTTAATCTTTATTTTAAATCTTTATTTTAAATCTTTATTTTAAATCTTTATTTTAAATCTTTATTTTAAATCTTTATTTTAAATCTTTATTTTTATATTTTTATTTTTATATTTTTATTTTTATATTTTTATTTTTATATTTTTATTTTTATATTTTTATTTTTATATTTTTTTTAAATGAATTTTATTTTCTAATATACTATTAAAGTTTTCCCTTTTGTACTGAATGTTCCTGTAATTTTTATATAAAAAATTGAAAAGATCATTAAAATTATAAATATTATAATTGAAAATGCTGCTGCTGAAGAAAAATTATAAAAAACAAAAGCATCTTTATAAACATATGTTACAAGAATATCAGCATAAGTCGATGGTGTTGTAACAAGATAGATTACATTTAAGTTATTAAAAGTCCATATAGTTCCAATAATAATAGCTGGTGTTAAAACAGGTTTTAATAAAGGAATAGTTATATCTTTTAATTGTTGGAAATAGCTAGCTCCATCAATTCTTGCTGCTTCATAAAACTCTTTATTAATGGATTGTAAACCACCAGATATAATTGTCATCATAAAAGGGATTCCTAACCAAATATTTACAATAACTGGAGCAATAAATGTCCATACTGGATGATTTAGCCATGGAATAGGTTGAATCCCAATTCTTCCTAGCATTACATTTATAAACCCAAATACTGGATTAAATTCTCCTCTCCATGCCATTGCAAGTATAACCTGTGGTATAGCCCATGGTAAAATCAAAATCCCTCTAATAAGCTTTGATCCAGGTAATCGTTTTTCTAAAAGAAGAGCATAATAAAGTCCACCATAAACATGGAAAATTAAATTAATTACTGTCCATAAAATTGTTCTTCCTAGAATTTTATAAAATGTAGCAGATTTTAATATTGATATATAATTTTTTAGAAATATAAATTTTTCATTAACACCCCATGTATATAAATTTCGATTTAAAAATGATACATAAATTTCATAAATAATAGGATATATAACTATTACAGCTATTACTAAAAAAGCTGGAAATATGAACAAATATGGGGTTTTGTATTTAATCCAGAATTCTTTTTTAAACATACATCACTCCTAATTGTCCAGTTAGTTTTAAACCCTGTCCACCTTTAATTAAAAGTGATTCTATTAACAGTGTTGCACCACCTAAAGAAGTCCAGGCTAATCCAACAGTAACACCAGGTTTTAAAACTTTAATTCTATCTTCTTCTCTAATTTTTGGAGGCCCTAAAAGTTCTTTAATATCATTAATCGTTAAAGTTACATTATATTTTTGTTCCATTGCTTTTTTAGTAGCAATTTTTCTACAAATCTTTTCAATCTCTTTTTCAAGGTCTCTAACACCTGCCTGTCTTGCATAATTATTGATTAAAAATATGAATTCTTTTTTATTTATTTTAATATCATTTTTAGTTAATCCATGTTTTTTAAGTTGTTTTGGCAATAAATATTTTTTACCAATTTGATATTTTTCTTCATCGATATACCCTGATAACCTAATAACTTCCATCCTATCAAGAAGAGGTCTTGGAATAGTATCAAGAGTGTTAGCTGTTGTTATAAAGAAAACATGAGAAAGGTCAAAAGGAATTTCTAAATAATTGTCTCTAAATTCATAGTTTTGTTCAGGGTCTAAAACTTCCAATAAAGCAGATGCAGGATCTCCCTGATAGGAAATACCTAGTTTATCTATCTCATCAAGCATTATTACTGGATTTTTGGTTTTTGTTATTTTTAATGCTGAGATTATTCTTCCAGGCATTGCTCCTACATAAGTCTTTCTATGACCTTTAATTTCTGCTTCATCTCTCATTCCACCTAAAGAAAATCTAAAAAATTTTCTATTCATTGCTCTTGCAATAGATTTACCTAGAGAAGTTTTACCACATCCAGGAGGCCCAACAAGGCAAAGAATAGAACCTTTAATATTAGGATTTAACTTTCTAACTGCTAAAAATTCTAATATTCTTTCTTTTACATCTTTTAACCCATAATGATCTTTTTCAAGAATATTTTTTGCTTTTTTAATATTTAAAGATTCTTTACTTTCTTTGTTCCATGGTAAAGAAAGTACTGTATCAAGCCAGTTTCTTATAACTGCAAACTCTGAAGTGTGAGGTTCTAATGTAGCAAATTTTTCAAGTTCCTCTTCTACCTTTTCTTTAACTTCACCTTCAAGTTTGTTTTCCTTAATTAATTTTTTATATTTTTCAACTTCAATAGATTTTTCATCTGTTTCAATTCCTAACTCTTTTTTTATAGCTTTTAACTGCTCTCTTAAAAAGAACTCCCTTTGTTGTTTTGAAATTTTTTCATTAATTTGATTATAAATTTTCTGCTGTATTTCAGCTATTTGAATCTGTTTATGGAGAAATTCAATAATTTTTCTCATTCGTTTTTTTAAATCAAATATTTCTAAAATACTTTGTTGCTCTTCCCTTGTTAAATCAAGAAGGTATGCAGTAAAATCAGTAACTTTCGCAGGAGTATCTGCATTAAAAATTGTAGCTTTAACTCTTTCCATAAAAAATTTGTTTTGTTCTGCAATACTTCTCACTTCATCAATAATAGTTGATTGATATGCTCTAATTTCTGGATCCTGGGAATCAAACTCTTCATCATAATATTCTACTTTAGCTTTTAATAGTCCCTCTTCTTTTATAAACTCTTTAACTGTAAATCGTTTAACTGAGAATATAAGAAGACTTAAAATATTATCAGTAATTTCCATTTTTTTAATTATTTTTATAACTGATCCAACTTTATAAAAATTATCAGGATCATCCAGAGGTTTATCTGGATCTTTAACAAGTAAAGCACCAAGAAATACATTATTATCAAAATTTTCTTTTAATTTTTTATCAAGTGTATCAACATTCAAATCAATTGGCATTACAATTCCAGGAAAAATTGGCTTTGGCAATATTGGAAAAATTGGTATTATTTCTGGTAAAATTTTATCAATCTCAATTATCTTTGTTGACATAGCTTCTCCCTTCATATTAATAATTAACGAATAATTCTATTAAATTAAAAAAAAAAGAACTAACTTGAATATTTCAATATTTTGATTTTGGAATTATTTTTTCAATCAATTATAATATAATTTATTTAAATAAATTGGTCAATTTTAAAACTATAGAATTTTTAGAGAATTAAAAAATAGATGGTTCTCTTTCATAATGTATGGATAGTTATTATAAATCACCTGCAATTTGTAATATTTTTAATTTAAGATAATCCTTATCTTTATAACCATATCCTCTTTTTAGTAATGTTTTTATTACATTATTTAACCCTTCTGCTTTACTATTTGATATTGGATATTTAAACCAATTTAATAATTTATCTATTCTTTTTTCTATCTTTTTTGCAAACCTTTTTAAATATTTATATTCACTTGATAATACCATATTTAACCAGTTTAATAGCATCTTTAAAGCTTCTTTGTTTTATAACTTTTGACCTTTAGTTATCTATAAATACTACTAAATATTTATGCCCTCTTTTATATGATACTTCATCTATACTCATTTTATTTACTTCTGGCAATTTAGAAATATGTGTTTCAAATTTCTTAGTTAGCATATTTTTATCAATCCTATAAATACTTGATTCTGATATACCTGTTATTTGTGATATTGATTTATTATCTAACTTTTTACTATATCTTAATATTTCTTCCCCTAAATATATTGAATAAGTTTTTTTAGAGTCAGTAAAATCAAGTTTTTCTGTTAACACTTTGTTACATTTTTTACAATTTACTCTTCTTAATTTAAACTTTAAATAAATAATTCTTCCCAATAAAAATCCTATTTTAATTTTTCTATATTTTGAATCATAAATACTACATTCTGTGCTGCATATTGGACAAATAGGTTTATTTTTATGATTAACTTCAATAATAATTTTATTTTCAATTAATTTTATATTTTTAAATAAAAATCCTTGAATTTTAAATAAAACTGCTATAACTTTTTCTAGTATCATTTTTTTTCTCCCTGTACTAATTTTTTTTAGTATGGGGAGAAATTATTTTTTTTATCCATTTGTTTTGAAATTGAATCAAAATATTTTAATTTAATTCACTTTAATTTTAAACTAAAATAAATATCTAAATAAGGATTTAATACACCTTCTGTCAAACTGTTACTTATACTTAAAGTTAGGCTATTATTTTATCTTTATATAATGAACAGGGTCTAAATCTTATATATTTTTTCAAAATTTACATCAAATGGTAGATATAAATTAATCTCTAAAAATTATTTTACATAATTTCTTTTCAAATCTTTAATCCAGTTTTTTAATATTATATCATAATCGATACCAAAAGTATTTTTAATCATTGTATTAAAATCCATATCAGATTTTAGAGTATCATTAATAAATTTTCTAAATTTTTCAATTCCAATACAAATTATTCATTATATTAATTTTTAATTAATTTAGCCAGATCTTTATATATATCATTATTCATTTTATCAACAACCAAAATATCTATTATTGGTAAATAATTTAAAGATCCATATATTTTTTCTAAAATTAGATTTACATTATTTAAATCAAATGAATTATAAAAGTTTATTTTTTTACCAAAATAGATATTTAATTTAATATTTTTGTTAAATATTTTATTCAATAAGTATTGCTTTTCTTATTTTTTATTTAAAATTTAAAATTATAGATTTTTCAAAAGATAGAAGGGAATTCACTAAAATGGTAAATTTTTGTGAACCCTCTATCTCTTTTTTATAAAAGGTTTTAGATTATTTAAGTATTTGTTAGAAATAAAAATTCAATTAAAATTAAATAACACTATTTTATTCTATTTAAAATTATTAAAAAACATAAAATAAGAAACTAAGAAAAAAATTACAGAACCTAATATATAAATTATTATAATACTAATTAAATATTTTCTTTTTTTAATTTTTTCTTTTTGAATTTTTTTTCTAAAAAATAATAACCATTCTATAAAATTAAATAAAATAGTAATAATAAAAAATATTAAAGTAGATATAAAAGAAAGTACTATTCTAATTGACATTTTTAATTATCCTTTATTTTTTTATTAAGTTGTTATTTCTCATATTAATTATTTTTCAATATTTTATTATAATGCTCTTCAATCCTTTTAATTGCAATTTGTCGAAGTTTATTCAATATATAGCCTTCAACTATTCCACTACCAGTACTACATGCTATTCCAGCAATTGTTACAGTACCACCAGTTGTAATGGCTGTAATAGTATAAATAGTTCCATGAAAAAGAATAGTTATACTCATAGTGACAGCAGCTTCAACCATTTCTTTCTTACTTTTTATTTTTTCTTTTCTATCCCTTTTTAATGCTTCATCCCTTATTTTTTCCCATTTTTCCAAACTTTGTTTGCTCATACTAAAACTTTTAGCTGGATTGTATCCACTGTCAGAAGTTAAGTATTCAAAAAGTCTTTCCCCCACAACCTTTGCCAACTCTTCATCAGAAATTTCACAATTCCCGATAATTTCATCAATTTCTTTGAAATCATCATCTTCATTATTGCTAATTGTAATTTCTTTGTTATCTATAGCTTGAGCAAACATTTTTTGTCCTATCTTAGCTTTGTTTATATTTCCTGCAAATACATTTATTGCAGTTAAATAAATTAATAAAATTAAGGCGATTATTATATAAGTAAACTTTTTCATATAGTACCTCCATTTTATCTCTTTATAAATTGAATTTTTTATAAATAATATTATCTTTATATTACCCTACAGGTATGTGTTTTAACTTCTTTTTTAAAGTTTTTAAAAAAACTTCTAACTAGTTTGGAATAGTGAAGCAAAAACATTGACAGAACTTTATAAATTCTGCCTTTTGCATACCTGCAGGGTTCTTAGCATAATTTATTATCCCTTGCAAAATCAAATTTAAAAAATAACATAAATACATCCTCTTTTAATTTAATTAAAATATTTAAAATTTAGTTTTTAATAAAAATTTCATTTATTTTGAATATCTATTTCTCATTTTCATTTAATAATTAATTTTATCTTTATTTTTATTTCTATTTTTATTTTGTTTTTTAAAGCAATTTCAATCTCTATTTAACTTTTAAATTAACCATATATTCAATTTTTTCTCTAAGTTTATTTTTTATTGTTTCTATCAAATTAATATTCTTTATTCTTTTCTTACTTTTAGCTATTAGTACATATGATGAGAATCTTTTTTTAAACTCTTGTTCATCAATAAAATAAACCCCTATTGATGGATCAACTATAAAATAATATTGATAATAATTACCAATATACAATGTAAAATGTTTTTCTGGTTTTTTAAAAAGAACTATTATTGGTAAATATTTATCTTCTTTTGAAATCTTTGTTAATTTATCAATACCTATTTTATAACCTTTTACTTTAAAACCATAAATGCCAAGTATATGTTTTATATCATCTAAACTTATAGTTAAATCTTTTTTTTCTTTTAACTTTTTAAAAAATCTATCTATAAGAGTTTTTTCATCAAGGTTATAAAAATAAAAATATTTTAAAAATGTTGCAACAGTTGCAATTCCACATGAGGTATCAAAACCCTGTTTATTATCCATAATAAAATCTTTTTTCTTCTTTTGATATTATTTTAAGTAATTGATTATTATAACTGACAAGATTCAAGGTAAAATCATTTAATCCTTTGCTTAATTTTTGATTATTTTGTGAAAAAAGGAAGGATGTTGAAAAAAATAATAGGTTCTCTTTCATAATGTATGGATAGTTATTATAAATCACCTGCAATTTGTAATATTTTTAATTTAAGATAATTATTATCTTTATAACCATATCCTCTCTTTAATAATGTTTTTATTACATTATTTAATCCTTCCGCTTTACTATTTGATATTGGATATTTAAACCAATTTAATAATTTATCTATTCTCTTTTCTATCTTCTTTGCAAATCTTTTTAAATATTTATATTCACTTGATAATACCATATTCAACCAGTTTAATAGCATCTTTAAAGCTTCTTTTAATGTATATATCCTGCCAAATATAGATAAAAAATCCTCTTTCATAAGATATATTTCATATAATGGTTTATTTAATCTCTTTAATTTTTCTATGTATTGCTTGCCATTTAAGTCTAATTTTGAATATCTTTTTAATATTATCCATCTCATATGTTTCTTAATAAATAACCCTTCTTTGAATGATAATTGTTTTTGATAAGCTCTTCTTTCTTC
Source organism: Exilispira thermophila (assembly GCF_055389015.1). Lineage (NCBI taxonomy): Bacteria > Pseudomonadati > Spirochaetota > Spirochaetia > Spirochaetales > Exilispira > Exilispira thermophila. The sequence goes on from NZ_AP042476.1 coordinate 1,370,242, forward strand.
TTCTATTGCTTTATTTAATAACCTTGATATATGAAATTTATCAAATACTATACTAACTTTCCCATTAAAATAATTATTTATTGCACTTTCATAAGGTTTCCATAAATCCATTGTTACTACTTGAAGGTTTTCAATTCTTTTACTTAAACTTTCTAATCCTCTAATACAATCACTGTGTTTTCTTCCTTTTTCTAACCAGATAACTTTTGACCTTTCATTATCTATAAATACTGTAAAATATTTATGTCCCTTTTTATATGATACTTCATCTATACTCATTTTATTTACTTCTGGCAATTTAGAAAGATGTGTTTCAAATTTCTTAGATAGCATATTTTTATCAATCCTATAAATACTTGATTCTGATATACCTGTTATTTGTGATATTGATTTGTTATCTAACTTTTTGCTATATCTTAATATTTCTTCCCCTAAATATATTGAATAAGTTTTTTTAGAGTCAGTAAAATCAAGTTTTTCAGTTAATACTTTGTTACATTTTTTACAGTTTACTCTTCTTAATTTAAATTTTAAATAAATAATTCTTCCCAACAAAAATCCTATTTTAATTTCTCTATATTTTGAATCATAAATACTACATTCTGTTCTGCATATTGGACAAATAGGTTTATTTTTATGATTAACTTCAATAATAATTTTATTTTCAATTAATTTTATGTTATCAAATAAAAATCCTTGAATTTTAAATAAAACTGTTATAATTTTTTCTAGTATCATTTTTTTTCTCCCTGTACTATTTTTTTTTAGTATGGGGAGAAATTATTTTTTTTAAACTTTTTTTTTATCCACTCATTTTGAAATTGAACCAAATAATAAAAAAATAATTAATAAAATAAATAAAACTTTTTTAATAATACTTCTTTTTACTTTCAAATACATATTTGAATCCAATACTGTATTACATTAATTTTAATTAATTATTTAATTTACTTAAAAATGATTTTGAAAATTTTTAATAAATGTCAAAAATTTGTCAAGTTATTTTTTTATAAAATGTCATTTTTTTTATACATTTTATAGTTTTATACTTTAAAAAAACAATATATATATCATAATTGAAATTTTTTGAATGGTTGTCAGTTGCCAAAGACAAAAAAAGTATATATTTTTTCGTGGTTGATGAAGTTAATAATAAAATTTGGAATTATTATTGTTGATTTAATAAATAGAAACAATATATATATCATAATTGAAATTTTTAGAGCGATTGTCAGTTGATAAAGGCTAAAGAAATATAAAGACTTAGTGGTAGAAAAAGATATTTAAAAAATATGAAATTATTATATTTGATCAAATAAATAAATGATATATCTATCATTATTAAAATTTTTCGAGTGGATGTCAGTTGCCAAAGGCTAAAGAGACTAAATTGTTTGTTTTTTCTTAATGTTTAAAAAGATTATAATAAAAGGATTACATAACTGACCTAATGAGAAAAATTTTAATAATGATAGAATTATTTCTTATTTTTTAAATATCTCAATAATTTCAATTTTATTATTAACAAAAAGGATTTTTTTTAAAATATTTCTACAAAATTAATTGAAATAAAATTTTTATATGATATTTTCATTACCAAAGAAAGCTATCTCAAAGGAGTATCAAATGGCTAGACGATGTGATATTTGCGGAAAAGGTCCTATGACTGGTAATAATGACCCTAAGTCTCATAAAAGAACTAACAGAGTTTTCAGACCTAATTTACATAAAATTAAAGCTGAAATCAATGGTGAAGTTAAAACCATTAAAGTTTGTTCTAAATGTTTAAAATCTGGTAAAGTTAAAAAAATTGTTAAATAATATTTTTAATTAAATATTTTTTAATTATAACAAAAGTTTTTTTTAAAATATTAACTAAGAGCTATTTCAAAAATTATGAGATAGCTCTTTTTTATATCACTTTATCAATAAACTACTCTATGAATCCACTTCCCCTTTCTGAACCTGATATATCCAGTTATAAATTTAACTACCTCTTCCATACCTATAAACATAAAAACAAGATTTACTGGAAATTTAAATACAAATGCTGATACTAAACCAAAGGGGATCCCTACAAACCAAACTGAACCAACATCAATTAATAGTGCAAATTTAGTATCACCACCACTTCTAAAAATCCCAACGATTAAAAGAATATTTTCAGCTTTAAAAGTTAAAATAAAAATGAAAATAAACATAAAACTTTTTATAATATCTTTTACAACTATAGAAACCTTAAAAAATGATAATAATAATGGTGTTAATAAAAATATTATTATTCCTGTCAATATACCAAGTATTAAAGATAGTATAATTCCCTTTTTAGCAAAATCATGAGCTAAGTTGATATTGTTTTCACCAATACTATTACCAATAATGACAGCAGAAGCATTTGCAATACCTATAAATAAAATAAAAGCAAAATTTTGAATTGTTATAGCAATATTACTTGCAGCAACTGCTTCTGTTCCAATTCTTGCATAAATAACTGTGTATATTGTAACTCCTAAAGACCAGAACATTTCATTAAAAATTACCGGAAGTGTAACCTTAATAAATTTTTTCAATAGATGTTTAGATATAAATATTAAATTTTCTATATTTGAGTCACATTCTAATTTTTTACCATAAACAAAATAAAGTAATATTAATAATTCAAAAAATCTAGCTACAATTGTACCAAAAGCAGCTCCTTTAACTCCAAGTTCTGGAAAAACCCATATTCCAAAAATTAATATATAATTTAAAATTGTATTAACTAACACCCCTATAAAACTTGCAAATAATGATAATTTTACATAATGCATGGTTCTAAGAATATAAGAAAATAGAAAACTTATACTCATTGGGATAAAACTTATTGATACAAATTTTAAATAAATTTTCCCTGAATTAATTACATTTATATCTCTTGTAAAAAGTCCTAGTAATTTTTCAGGAATTAAAAAGGATATTAGAAAATATATCCCCGAAATTATCAATGCTATATCAATTGCTATTCCTGTTACTTTTTTAATTTTATCAAAATCTTTAGCACCCCAGAACTGAGCAGTAAAAATAGCTGTACCACTTGCAAGGCCAAAAATTATTAGATTTAGCAGAAAATAAATTTGATTTGCAATTCCTACTGCTGCAATTGGGATATCCCCTAATTGCCCAATCATCAATGTATCAATAAAATTTAGAGAAGTTAAAAGTAAATTCTGAGCAGCAATGGGTAACATTAAAACCCATAATTTAGCAAAATATGTTTTAAATGAAATTATTGAATTATCTGGCTCAAGGACATTTTTTCTTTTATTTATCATTAAATTTCCTGAATTTGTTAAAATGTTATAACCATTTTTTCTTTTTGAAATAAACAATCATCCCAACACTTATAACCAGCATCACTCCCAATACTGAATAATATCCATACCTCCATTTCAATTCAGGCATATAAAGAAAATTCATCCCATACAATCCTGTAATAAAAGTTAAAGGGATAAAAAATGTTGAAATTATGGTCAAAACTTTCATAATATCATTGGTCTTATTACTTACACTGGAAAGATATATATCAAGCATATCTGTAACCATATCTCTATATGTTTCTATAGTATCTATAAGTTGAACAGTATGTTCATAAAGACTTCTAAAATATACAAGTGTGTCTTTTAATATCAGAGATAATTCCCCTTTTTCTATTGTATTTAAAATCTCTCTCAATGGCCAGACTGATTTTCTAACATGGATTAATTGTCTTCTGAGTTTATGAATAGTTTTTACAATTTTAGAATCTGAATTTCCTAAAATCTTATCTTCTAATTTATCTACTTCATCACCAATTTTTTCCAGTGAAATAAAATAATGAGTAATTATTGAGTCAATAATGGAATATAAAAGATAATCTTTTTGCAATTTTCTTATTTTACTATCTTTATTTTTTAATTTTTCTCTAATATTATCAAAAACATCTTGCTGCTTTTCCTGAAAGGTAATAATAAAATTATTACCTACAATTATACTTACCTGTTCATTAATAATGTTTTTAGAATTAATATGATCGAAACTTATCATTTTAAGAATAATAAACAAATAATCTTTAAAATCTTCTACCCTTGGCCTTTGCTTTGTTTTAACAATATCTTCCACTACAATAGGGTGTAAATTAAAAGCTTTACCAAATTCAGCTATTGCTTTATTATTTTTACTTCCTATAAAATTTATCCATGTTACAGAATCATTATCAATATATTTCAAGCAATCTTTAATGCTTTGAGGTTTATATTCTTTATAACTTTCAGCATTATATTTTATTATGGATAAATCTATTAAGTCAGCCTTTTTTTTATTATTGTGAATGTTGTTAGTCATTTTCTATGTCTTTTTAAAATTTATTATATATACAATTCATTGTTTATTATAATCTTGTTTGCAATAAATGTTTATAATTTTACTTTAAAATTATTTCTTATTTTAAATCTATTTAACTTTTTTAAATTGATTTATATCGAGTTTATATTTGTTCCACAGATTTTCTAATTGATAAAACTCTCTTTTTTCTTTAGTAAAAAGGTGTAAAACAAAAACGTTATAATCTGAAAGAATCCAATCAGTTTCAGCTTTCTCTTTTCTATTGATTTGGTTTAATCCGTCATTTTTCATCTGTTTTTCTATTTCAAACAAAATTGAATTAGCCTGATTCATTGATTCAATAGTTGCAATAATAAAATAATCTGCAACTGGTAAAACCTCCGCAATATCAATTACAGAGATATCTTCGGCTTTTTTTTCTTCTAAAATAGAAATTACTTTTGAAACAACTTCTTTTTCTTTTATCACTCTTTTATGCCTCCTAAAATTTTAATTTTATTTTATTCTATTCTATCGATATTAAAATCTTCACCAATAATTATTGTAACATCCACACCTAGACCTCTGTCTATTTTTGTATAAATATTCTTGGTTTTCAAAATTTTTGCAACAGTTTGAGCCTTTTGTAAATTACCAACTCTATCAATAACAACTGTTTCTTTAAAAGGATTATCTGCATTACCATAGTAAAGCACATCAACATTATAATAAAGTAATTTGTTCCTTAATAATTTAGCCATCCCCTTTTTAGTTGACCCATTTTTTATCTCAACTGTTAGATTTTTTTCATATTTTTTAGAAGTAGATGCTAAAAAATTAAAAATATTTTTTATTCTATATCTTGCATATGCTCCATCTTGTAGAGGAAGAAGATAATCAACTCCTCCAATTTTTATAGGTTTTGTTAATAATATTTCATAATAAAAATTTTCTTTTGGAAAATTCTTAAATTGATTAATTAAAACATTAAAATCCATTAATGTATAATTTGTATTTATCTCTTTATAAAATATTTCTATTATTTTTTTTACATTTGATAATTTTAAAAGATCATTTTTTCTTTGCAATAAAATATTGATAAAATTTATTTGCCTTTTAATTCTTCCTATATCACCCTCTTTGTCTGCTCTAAATCTTAAATATTCCATAACTTTATCACCATCGAGCAAATTAAACCCTTTTTTTAGGTCAATATAAAGATTACCAGAATGATCAATATAATGCATATCTTTATCAATATAAACTTTAACTCCACCTAGCATATCAACCAGAGACTGAACAATTTCATAATTCAAAATAATGTAATATGGAATATTTATTGATAAAAGCTTTTCTAATGATTTTTTTAATGTAACTATATCTGATTTATAATAAATATGATTGATTTTATCATAGAAAGATTTACCTTCATAACTAACTTTAACCCTTAAATCCCTTGGTATTGTGTAAACAAAAAGTTTATTAGTTTTAATATTATAAAAAGTTAAAAACATTGTATCAGTTCTGCCTTTATTTTCAGATGTTTTGTCAATACCAAGAACAAGTGTTGTTAATAAAGAATTATCTTGAAATTTCAAAGTGGAAAAAGAGGAATAATTTAGGAAATATCTTGTAATTGAGACAACAGCTACAATTAGAGCAATTATAATAAATAAAACTATGAGAAATACATAATTTTTTTTTCTTCTATACATAATTTAAACCAGTTAATATATTTATAATTTATATTTATAATTTATATTTATATTTATATTTATTATTTTCATCTATTATTATTAATACACTTTTATATAAATCTTGTTTTTATATATACTATTATAAAATTCTTTATGTGAATTAATATTATTTAATTAATAGATATAGTCAATTAAATAATAAACATAGCATCACCATATGAAAAAAATCTATAATTATTTTCTATAGCATATTTATAGTATCTTCTTATATTTTCATTTCCAGCAAAAGCAGAAACCAATATTAATAAAGAAGATTTTGGAGTATGGAAATTGGTTATAAGAGAATCAACAATATTAAATTTATATCCTGGATAAATGTAAATGTTTGTTTTAAAATTTCCAGAAACAAGTTTTCCATTATCATTAAAATTTCCCTCTAAAGCCCTTAGAGTTGTTGTTCCACATGCAATTACTCTTCCTTTTTTACTCTTTACAAAATTTATTGTATCAACTAAATCCTCTTTTAATTCATAATATTCATAATGCATTTTATGCTCTTTAATATTTGAAGTTCTAATCGGACTAAATGTTCCCCAACCTACATGTAAAGTTACATATTTTATATCAAAAATCTTATTTTTAACCTTTTTTAGTAAATCTTTTGTAAAATGTAACCCAGCAGTTGGTGCAGCCTGAGAACCCCCTTTATTAGAATAAACAGTCTGATAATAGTTATCATCAATCTCTTCTGCTTTTCTTTTAAAATAAGGTGGAATAGGGATATTTCCAATTAAATCAAGAGTTTCAATTGTAATAATATTTTCGAATTCAACAACTATTTTATCCTCAACAAATTCTATAATTTTGCATTTAATTTTAGTTTCATCTCCTAAAACTAAAATGTCCCCTATCTTAAATTTTTTTCTATTTTTTATTAAAGCATAAAACTTTGAATTATTAATTTCAAAATTATTTTTACTTATTTCATCTTTATTCTTGAATTTATTATTATTTTTAATTTCAAGAAATGGATCAAGAAGTAAAATTTCTACATTACGGTTATCTTTTTCTCTATATCCATATAGTCTACTTTTAATAACTTTACTATCATTTAAAATTAAAAGATCATTTTCATTTAAATAATCAATAATATTATAAAACTTTGTATCATCAACTATATTTCCTTTTTTATCAACCACAAGTAATTTTGCTTCATCTCTTTTTTTTAATGGATATTTTGCAATATATGATTCAGGCAAATCAAAGTTGTATGCTTCAATATTAAATAAATCCATTTAATAATTCCTTTTTAATAATTAGCATGTTAATCATTAATTATGAAAATAACAATTTTTATAAAATCCATTATTAAAATAATAATATTATTTAAAAAAAATTAATATTATAAAAATATTATTTTTGTAATATTATTATAGTAATAATATCAAAAAAAATTTAGAAAAAGTAATTTAAAAACAAACTAACAATTCCAGCTATTAGAAGAACAAGATAAACTTTAATTTTAACTTTTTTAAAAATAATATTTAAGTTTAAAAGTATAAAAACAAGAATAAAGATAATTACATCTTTATAATCCAATCCTAATTTAGAAATACCTTTTAGTATCCTTAAACTTGCTAAAATTAATAAAATAATTACAGTTTTTTGTAAAGCTTTTAAAAATTCATCTCCCCTCATTTTATCTTTTAACTTTTTAGCTAAAAATAAAAAAATTAATATAATAAGTATAGGTGATAAGATAACACCAAATGTTGCTAAAATTGAACCACTTATTCCATGTAATTTATAACCAATATAAGTAGCTGCATTTACAGCAATAGGGCCTGGAGTAATCTGTGAAATAGAAATTACTTCAAGAAATTCCTTTAAATCAAGCCATTTATGAGAAAAAACTATTTCATCCTGTATTAAACTTATAGAGGCATAACCTCCTCCAAAAGCAAAAAATCCTATTTTAAAAAATGATAAAAATAATTTAAAAAGCATTTTAAATCCCGGACAATTTATATTTTTTTTTAATTATTGTTTTATTATATTTAATTTTTGTAAACTTATAAAGATAATAACACTTATTATGATAACATAAATAGAATTCAAATTCATAAAAAAATAAATAGATGAAAATAGAATTAACAATGAAATTATAATCAAATTATATTTTCTTTTCATTATAAATGTTATTGCAATATCAATTAAAATTGCAATTGTCGCTATACGTATCCCCTTCAAAAAAGAGATAACAAGTTTATTTGTTTTATATCTTAATAACAAATCAGCAAAGATAATGATTGCTATAAAAGGGGGAATGATAATACCTGAAACTGTTGCAATAATCCCCGCGAATCCAGCAACTTTATTCCCAAACATAACTGCAAAATTTATTGCAATTGGCCCGGGAAAAACTTGAGAAAGTGTAAATAGTTCAAAAAAATCATCATAAGAGATTAACTTTTTATTATCAACAAGTTCATCTTTAAAAACAGAAAACATTGCATATCCGCCACCAAGTCCAACAGCTGATGTTTTAAGAAAAATAAAAAAAACTGTAAATAATTTTTTAATCATCTTAGTAACTATATATTTAACCTTTTAATAAGATTACCATTTAATAAAAAAATTTAAAGATTTATGATAATTGATTTAATTTCAAACAATTCTTTCTAAATGGGAAAAATTTATTTTTAATTATCCTGCTTGTATAATTTTATTTGTATCTTTTATTAATAAGAAAAAATTTTGAATTTTTTATATATTTTTTATTCGTTTAAAGAGAATAAATATTACATTATTATTTTTAATATAAGAATTGGTTAAATTTTAATACCTATTTTTATATCATAATGAATCCATCCTCCCCAATGCCCATTTTCAAAACCTTCAGTAAAAATCCTTTGTATATTAAAACCTGTAGTTCCAATGCAAAAATCAATTACAATTGAATCTGAAATTTTTAAATAATAACCAATATCCTCTGTAAAACACCAATTCGTACTTATTACGGGTTTATTAAATAAATTAAACAAATCATATTCATATAAAGGGTATATAGCACCATAAAGTCCTTTAAATTTACCAAAAAATTTTTCATTATGTAATATAATACCAAAAGTTGCCCTTAAATCAAATTTACTATCATACATTGCTGGTATTGCAATAGTTAGCCCACCAACTAAGGTAACATAGTCAGATATTATATATCTAGCATCAAATATTAAAGGTATTTCACCTATATTACAAGTCGATATTGCATAACCTAAAAAATGATAGGGGAATAATCTTTCAATAGAAAAAGTAATTAAAGTATTTTTTTCCTGTGCAATTATTTTATAAGAAAAAAAGTTTATTATTATTAAAAATGTTAAAAAAATCAAAATAATTTTTCTCATACTTAATAAACTCATTATTTTTTACCATTTTTTTATTTTTATACTCTGAATTTTTATATCAACATTTGCATCTGAAGGAAATTCACTTAGTATAAAATCAACAAATGCGTTCCACGCATTTCGGACTGCTTGAACCAATCCAGGACAAAAGCTAATTGCAAATATTATAGGAACACCTGTAGATAATAAAACAGTGAAAATTTTTTTACTAAATTCAGTATTGTTAAATATATAATTTACATATAACTTTAAAAAATTAGAAAAATCAGTATAATGAGCAAAATAGTCATTTATAATCTTTTTAAATGCATCTTTAACATCACCACAAAGATTAGGATAATTTCTTTTAATATAATTTATAAGCCACTTATTTGCACCTGCTGGAGTGCTACAATTTATAACTCAAATAAAAAGATCAAAAAGTTTTTTTGTCATATTAATAAATTCTATAAATTTAGTTGTTATTTCATACTATAGAATATTTAAAAAATAATATCTTTAAATTATTATACCTATTTTTATGTCATAATGAAACCAGAATCCTATATTTCCACCTTTAAAAGCCTTTTCTACATTAAAATATGTACCCCCTAAACAAATATCAATGACAAATAAATCTGAAATATTAAAGGTATAACCATAATCTATTGTTATAGACCAATTTGAACCTATTACAGGTTTATTTATTATATTGAAAAAATCATATTCATATAAAGGATAAAATGCCATGTAAAATCCCTTAAATTTTTTCCCATTAAGATACCATATAATACCACATGAGCCTCTTAAATCAAATTTACTGGTATTACTTGCTGGTATTGCAATAGTTAAACTGGATACTGCATTAAAATAATTTGATAGTGCATATCTAACATCAAATATTAAAGGTATCTCACCTATATTATCGTATATTGCATAACCCAAAAAATGAAATGGACATAATCTTTCAACTGAAAAAGCAATTAAAGTATTTTTTTCCTGTGCCATTATCTGGATAGAGAAAATAATTATAAAGATTAATAAAATAATTAAAATTTTATTCATAGAATATATCCTCCTTTTTTATATCTATATATTCTCATTTTTTTAAATAGGTCCTAATTTTATCCCATTAATAGTTATAGTTATTGTAGTTCCTGGAATTGCATAAATTATAGATTTAATAAAATTGTTCCAGGCATTTCTTATTGATTGAACCAATGCAGGACAAAATGCCATAGCAAATAATGCAGGTGCTGCTGTAGATAAAAAAACAGTTCCCAATTTTGTAACAAATACATTATCTTTACTTATATAATTTTTATATAAATTTAAAAAATCATAAAAATTAGTATAATGTGCAAAAAAATAATTTATAATCTTTTTAAATACAATATCTACCTTGCCACAAAGATTTGGATAATTGTTTTTAATATAATTTACAAGCCACTTGTATGCACCATCTGGAGTGCTACAATTTATAACTCCAATAAAAAGATCATAAAGATGTGTTGTCATATTAACAAACTCTATAATTTCAGGTGTGCTTGAATACCATATAATTAACTGCCCTGTCATTGCTGCTGTTCCTGCAATTGCAATACCCAATCCAACCCATTTTGTCCAGCTCCAAAATGGACGATATCTGTATAAAACAAGACCTGCTGTTGTAGTTGCACAATATCCTGCATACCAATAAATAGTATCCAAATTAAAATCTTTGGCAAATGGACCTTTTGTGTTTGTAGGAGGTGGTAAAATTTTTAATTTGATTTTTTTAAAATCAATTATGTTTTCAGTTGAAATTCTTATATTATTAGTTCTCTCTATTTTTTGAATATTTTGTGTAAGATTTGTTTTATATTCTTCTGCCATTTCAGGATCAATAAGATTCATTTTCTGATAAACATCTTCAGCTGTACTATCCTCATTAACAATAGTATTTGTCAAATCAAGTTTTTCATACCCCTTCTCTTCATCTCCCATTTCATTTAAAGCAATTTCAGGAGTATTTATAAGAATTTCCATTTTTGATTGGTCAATATAGGATGGATCATTTTCACTTTTATTAATACTTTTTTTAAATGAACCATCTTTAATATTATTGAAATATCCATTTTGATTAAGTAATGTAAATTTTTGTGAGATATTGCTTACAAATTGATCTTTTTGATAGTCATTATTGGTAACTTGATTTGTACATCCAATTAAAAATAGCAACATAAAAAATAAACAAACAAAAATTATCCTTTTCATAGAAATTCCCCCAAAATACTTTATTGTTTTAATAAAAATAAATGATAATTTTTGTCAAGAAAAAAATAAAAACTTTAATTTCAAACAAATATATTAAAAAAACCTTAAAATATGCTATAAAAAAAGAGATAGAGGATTTTTGCTAACTTCACCTTTTAGGTGAAATATCCTCTATCTCTAAAAAAATTCAGGTAAAGATTAACAGGTAAAGAGTAATATGAAAAAAGAATTTGTAAAGTTAGAAAATGACCCAAATATGAAAATAATTTCAAATAGTGGTATATTAGCTATTTTAGAATACTTTAGAAAATTAAAATTTGATAAAAACATTTCTAAAATATTAAGTAAAAGAAAAAAGAATGATTATGATGATTCAAAATTATTTATTGCAAGTTTATGTGCAATAATAGGAGGAGCAACAGTAATAGATGATTTTAGTAAATTTTTATCTAAAAATAGATGGATTGCAGAAAGGATAGGATTAAACAAAATACCTAAAACTCAAGTTTTTTATGCATTTTTAGAAAGAATTGGGAAAAAAGAAAAAGTTTTTGAAAAATTAAAAGATATCAACAAACAGATAATAGATACACATATATTAAAAGATAGTAAAAAACCTATTGTTGAAATTGATGCAACATATATGTCTTCATATCAAAAAGAAGCACAATATAATTATAAAAATGAAAAAAGTTATTCATGTTTAATGGAGCATATTGGTACACAAAGAATGATATATGATTTTGAATTAAGAACAGGAAATACAAGTCCTAAAGAAGGCATATATGATATGCTTAATAAATTACTTTCAAGGATAAATAAAAAGATATTGCTTATCAGTGATTCAGCAGGATATCAATTTAATATTATTCAAAAATTAAAACAAACAGGGAATGAATTTGTAATTAAGATGAGAAACAGCGAATCACTATCTCAGGTAACATCTATTTTAACGAATAAATGGAAAGAAGTATCAGACATTTATTCTATTGCAGAATCTGATTTTGTGATGGAAAAATCAAATTCAAGAGAATATTTAAGAACAATACATATCAAAAGAAGAAACGAATTATTTTCATCTGGAACAATATGTACTAATATTGAACAAGAATCAGCAAACCCTGTTGAAATATTTAGAATATACAGAGAAAGAACCAATGAAGAACTAGCTATAAAAGAATTTAAGCTCGGATTTGCAGGAGATTACATTCCTTCTAAAAAGATGAGTATAAACAAAATATTTGTTTTATTGAATGTATTTGCATACAATTTTGTAACAATTCTTCAGTATCAATTAACTCAAATTGGAATAATTATTGATTCTTCGCATAAAAGATTAAATAATAAAAGATTTAGATTTTTATTCATTAATATTGCTGGTAGAATAATTAAAAGCAGCAGAAGGACAATACTTAAAGTAGCTCTTGAAAAGGAACATTTCTTTTTGTTTAATAAAATATATATGTTTTGTAGTGGGTTTATTATATAGAAATAAGCCAACTTATTAGAATAAATTTTACTATTTAAAATTTCTTAATTTTTTATATTTTATAAAGATAAATTAGGTGAATATTATAATAAGGGATAAAGGAAATTGATTGTTTTATAGAATTTTAATAAAAACAAGGATAAAAGAATGTAAAACTTAAAATACTAACTTATTTTTTAATAATAATTTGAAAAAAATTAATTAATTTTAGCTATTTTTTCATTTTTTAAAAAGTTGTTTGAAATTTAAGTAAAAAATATTTTTAATAAATATTATTTGTTTATCTAATTTTTTAAAATAGTAAATTAAAATTATTTATTTGTGGTAGGTGCAGTTAATGATAAAATTAGAAATTATTGTATATGATTAAATAAGTTAAATTAATGTGTCTATCATTATTAAAATTTTTCGAATGGTTGTCAGTTGTCAAATGCAAAAGAGGATATATTATTTTCTCGTGGTAGGTGAAGTTGATAATAAAATTGAAATTATTACCGTTTATTTAATAAAAATATAAACTATTTATATCATAATTGAAATTTTTCGAACGGATGTCAGTTGTCAAAGACTTAAAAGATATAATATAATTAAATTAGGGTTAATGTTTTTTTTGATTAACTTTTAAAATTTCATAACTGACCTAGTGAGAAAAATTTCAATTATGATATAATTAATTCTTTATTTTTTAAATATCTCAATAATTTCAATTTTATTATTAGCGATATTATTTTGTTTTAAAAATATAAACTCCATCCCAATCTTCTGGTGGAGGATTTTCTATATAATGCTTACATCTATCAATATACATAATTGAAGGACCATCTTCATTTATGCTATAAGCTTTTTCAAAAAAAGGTATTGCTTTTTCCCATATTTTATCTTTATACCATTTCAATCCTTCATTAAAAAATTTCAAACTATTTTCAAGATCATCTGTTAAATATTTTACAGGTTGATATATAGCTATAGGATGTTTTTTCCCTTTTGGCCTTATTAAATCAAGCTCCCTCATAAAATAAAAATCTTTTACTTTACTACAAGTAACATCAGTTATAATAATTGGAACTTTGTACACTTTAGTCAACCCTTCAAGCCTTGATGCAGTATTAACTGGATCACCAATCACAGTATAATCCATTTTTTGTTCTGACCCAATATTTCCTGCAATAACATCACCAGATGCAATTCCTATTCCGATTCTAAAAATTACTTTCCCTTCTTTTTTTCTTGGCTCATTAAATTCATTTAATGCTTCAAGCATTTCAAATGCTGATTCAACTGCATTTTTAGTATCATCATCAGTTTTAACAGGAGCACCAAAAACTGCCATAATTGCATCACCAATAAATTTGTCTACAATACCATTATTCTTAACAATTCTTTTAACCATTCCATTAAAATATTGATTCAATGAGTTAACAAGTTGATCAGCTTCCATTGATTCTGAAATTGTTGTGAAATCTCTAATATCAGAAAATAAAATTGAACAGAATTGTTTTTGTCCTATTAATAATGAAGCGTTTTTATCTTTAATTTGTAACATTTGATTTACTACTTCTTTTGGTACATATTTCTGAAAAACTGTTCTAACTCTTTTTTCATTATCTCTTGCTACAATTGCTTCATATGCATAATTTTTAACCTGATTATAAGCAGAGTCCAAAGCACCTGTCATTATATTAAAAGAGATTGAAAGTTCACCAATTTCATCAGCATAAATAACTTCTGCTTTCTTTTTCAAATTATGAGTTTTAATAATTTCTTTCATTGTTAACATCAATGATCTTATTGGATTTGTAATTGAAGATGTTATCAAAGAAAGTACAATTAAAACAAGAATAATAGTAACACTACCGATATAAATAATTTGAAGCTGAATTTTATTTGCATCTGAATAAAATTTTTTCTCATTTTCTGATATTAGAAGATACCAATCCCATCCTGCAAAATAAAGAAAAATCCCTACTCTGGGTTCACCATTAAAGGTATATTCAATCCACCCATTTTTCTTATCAAGCATTGTTTTAAAAAATTGGGTATCTTTGATATTTTCTCCTTTATTCACTGGAGAAATTAAAATTGTACCATCAGATTTAAAAACCTGAATATATCCAGTTTCTGAAAGTTTTAATTTTTTTGCATATTCTTCTATTTGTGTAAAAGCTTTGTCAACAAATTCCTTATTTTGAATTAGGCCTGTTGAATACAAAATATCATATTGAGAAGAAACCTGTTTATAAAAATCTTCAAGTTTATAAGAAAGTAATTGTTTTGCTATTTTTGTAATACCAATTTTAGCAGTTTCTGTAGAAAGTATCGCTATAAAAATAAGTGGAATAACAATTAAAGGTACAACTACTGAAATAATTTTATTTCTAATTTTCATATTAGTTTAACTTTTAAAATTTTGTTTATTTTTGTTTGTTTTAATTATATCTATTCTAATTAAATAGTTTTTAAATAATGATGTCATTTATAACATTTGTTATTTAAATAATTTGTTTATTTCTTTTATAATCACTTTATTGTTCTTTATTCTTTTTTATATTTTATTCTTTTATATATTTTTTATTTATTTCTATATTTTACATATTTTTAATATTCATTAAAATTGCAATAATTTTATTTTTACTTTATTGTTGCTAATTTTTTTCTATCTTTCTTCTCTATATTGGTTTTATTTTATTTAAAGTTCCGATATTTTATAATCGTCAATTTTATTCTTAAATAAACCATATATAAGATAAAGGAAAAAAAGATTTATTATTAATTTTATAAATAAAGATGTTAAGGATGTATTTGAAGAATATATTATTGATTCTAAATCTATAGAACTGTTTTTAGAATATAACAGAATAAGAACTCCAATTGAAGCAAAAGTATTTAAAATCAGATGAGAAATTATTGTGTACCATAAATTTTCAGTAATTAAAAATATATATGCAAAGCAAAAACCTACAGTAAATAGATAAGGTATCCTGACAAAATCAAAATGTGCTAAAGCAAATAAAATTCCTGATATAATTGGAAAAAATATTTTATTTTTATCTTTTTCTAAAAAAGAACCAGACAAACTTAAAATTCCCCTGAAAAAAAATTCTTCAATAATAGGAGCAATAAACATTGTAGAAAAAAGTGCAATATATGCGCTATACTTAAACATTTCAAATATATTTTCAATGTAACTTTCAGTAATAACCTGATTATTAAAAAAAAGATTGGCAAATATTTGAGTTAAGATAGAACCTACATTAGTTATAAAAAATACTCCAACTACTATTATTAGTAATAATTTAATATCTATTTTTTTAAAAAAATTTTTAAAATTAAATCCAAAAATTCTCATTAAATAGATAGGGATTATTAAAAAGGAAATAATTTCAAATATTATACTTATCAAAATATTTATCTGAATAGATTGTACAAATTTTAGATCAAACTTCTCACTTAAAAAAACAAGTGAAAAATTTAATAAAAACAATAAAAAAAATGGAAATAGAATTATCAAAATATAATTTAAAACTTTTTTACTTTTTTCGCTTTTCAATAATATCTGCATATATAAACCTCATTATCATAGATTTTAAATAATTTAAATCTCTTTTACTTATATACGGTTGATTAAAAATCCTTTCAAATAACTTTTTAAATGTATAGTAATCATTTCTAACAAATAATTTTTTACGTTGAGCAACTTTTACAATTTCCTCATAAAATTTTTTTCTATCTTCATTTGTAGATGGTTCATTAAGATTTTCTACATTCCACTTCATTCCACTTTTACCATTAAGGTAAAGCTCTTTTGGTCTTGAAGATTTATAAATATCAGTTTCAATAACATTTTTACTTTTTTCAATATTTTCATATTTGTTTTCTTTTTTTAAATCATTGCTTTTATAAAAATTTTTATTAAAAAATATCTCATTTAATACTATTCCAACAGCATGAGATAAGTTTAATGAAGGGGAAACTGAAGAAGTTGGAATATAAAGCAACAGGTTACATAATTTGATTTCATCAGTATACAATCCTGAACTTTCTCTTCCAAAAACTAGACCAATATTTAAATTCATATTCATACTAATTTTATTATTATCATTGTATATTCTTTGAAAAAAAGATGTAAAATAATCCCGATAATTCAGAGAAATCTCCCTATTTTTCCCTATTCTTCTTGTAAATCCAACTGTTGTATTAAGGTTGAGTTTATCAATTGCTTCCTTCAAAGTATCAAATTTCATTTTATTTTTCAGGATGCTTAAACCTTTTGGAGTATGAGCAAGCATTATAGCTTCATCCTCACTCTTATATTTTGGATTAATTAAAACAAGATTTTCAATATCATAATTTCCCATTAATCTACATACACTACCAACATTTCCTGAAGTTTCAGTTTCCACTAAAATTACATAAAATTTAATATATTTATTATCTATGTTCATGTATTTTCCTTTATAATACCTTATTTTTATTCAAAAAACTAAAATTAAAATATTTTTTTGTCTAATATAATATTATCATATCAAATTTAAAAATAATTTTTTTAGTAATTTTTAAAAAAAATTCTTTAGATTTTAATATTTATCTAATCAAATAATGTTAATATTTTTAAAATTCTTCAATTATTTTTTCAATAAATTTTTTTAATGCACGAGATCTATGGGAAACTTTATTTTTTTCAGATAAAGTTAATTGCGCTAAAGTTTTATTCAATTCTGGAACAAAAAATATTGGATCATACCCAAATCCATTTTCCCCAACAGGTTTTCTGTTTATAACTCCTTCTACCTTACCATTTACACTAAACTCTCTTTTTAAATCTTTATAATATATATAAGTATTAAAGTAAGCTTTTCTTGAAATATTTTTATTAATTTTTTCTTCAATTAAAGATAGAAGCTTTAAAACATAAGAATTTCTTTTTTTCTGTTCATCTATATACCCAAATCTCTTGGAATAAATTCCTGGAAGATATTGAATTTTTGTTAAATCTCTTTGCCAGAATTTTATATTATTTTCATCAAAAGCAGCTTCTTCAATAATCTCCTGGAAAATTTTAGTATCTCTATATTCATTATAAAAATTGGTAATATCTTCAATTACAAGGCCTGAATCATCACCAAGTATCCCAAACTCTTTTTCAATACCGTTTTCTTTTAAAAATCTATAAGATTCATAGGTTTTAATCTTAGCATTTTCAATAAATGAATTTCCATTTTCATCAATTTCTCTATCAAAACCAAAATCCTTTAAAGTAAAAAGCTCTATTTTTTTATTAAATTGGTTCCCTTTTCCATTTATATCAAAATAATTAGAAAAAATATCATACATCTCAATTTTTTTATGTTCATTTTGAGTTGCTATTAAAATTTTCATTCCTATCCTTTCAAATTTTATTTCCAATTGTTTTCAATCCCACTAAAGATTGATAATAAAGATTCATTATCATATAAATATTTATATAACATGTAATTTCTTGTAATTTTTTTTAAAAAAAGATTAGTTTCAGGTATTTTTAAAGTTTCAATAAGATAAAATATGCTAATTGTTTTTATGTCATCATTTTTATAGTATTCATCATTTATATTTCTCTTAATTCTGTTATACCCTGCATTATATGATGCAAGAGACAGAAAAAGAGAATTAAATTTTTCATCCAGAAAAGTAAGGTATTTTATTGCACCCTGAATTGCAATTTCAGGTTCAAATAATTTTTTTTTAAATTGCTCACTATGTTTTAGATTTTTATAAAATATCCATGAAGCTGTGTCAGGTAAAATTTGAGTAAGCCCCCTTGCACCATCAATAGAAACTGAATATGGGTTAAAATGGGACTCAACTCTAATTAAAGAAAGTAATAAATATTTATCTAAACTGCTGGATTTAGAAATATTAGAATCTATTAGCTCAATATAAGTAAAAGGATATGATATAAATAAAAAATTATAAAATTTATAAAAAGCTTTGTTATTTACAATTTTTTTTAATTTATTTAAACTTGTAATTTTTGTACTGTTTTTTTCTATATTTATCTCTTTTTTATTTTTTGTATCTTTATCAAAATTTTTATTATTTTCTTTTTCTTTTAAAATTACATAAATAAGCTTAAAAAATTTGTTAAAATAGGCACTACTATTTTTATCATTATTTTTGATAATATCTTTAAAATTAAAAAGAGACTTATCTTCATCTGGATTAATTAATTTTAATGTATAGGATAAAATTTTATTTGAATAAACTATTGCTTTTGCATAATCTTTAGTTGCATAATAGTAATTTGTTAAAGCTTTATTATATAGATCTTTTTGTAAAGAACCATCTTTTAAATAAAACAAAACCCTTAAATATTCAATATCCAATGAAATTTCTTTAAACTTTTTAAGTAAATCAACATATTCTTTTATTTGTTCTTTTTTATCTTTATTAATCTTTGCTTCAAATAATGCTAATTTATAAAACTTTTTATAATTAAAATTATTTAAATAAAAATTTTTACTATAATCAGTTTTATTATTATTTTTAGTATTAGTATCAATTTTACTATTGCTATTATTATTGATAGTAGTATTAGTATTACTATTGTTTTTTTCAGGATCAAAATTTACAGTTATATAACCTTTTTTATCCAGAACAAAATTGAAAAATAATATTTTTTTAATATAAACAATATCTTCATTTGAAAAAGATAATAAAATACTATTTATATATGATTTAATATTATTAGTTTTTGTATCCTCTTTATATCCATTATAATATTCATCATATTTTTCAGTTACTTCAGCAATTACATTATTTACAATAATTGCAGAAAATATTGAATAGTAATAAAAATTACCATATATAAAAGAATCAATAAAATATATTAGGTAATCATTTTCACCCAATAAAAATGAAAATATACCAAAATAAAAAAGATATTTTGATAATTGTGATGAAGAATATTCATCAAGCAGTAAATTTCCATTTTTATCAAAAATATAGTTAGATATAATAGATCTATAATTTTTTATTTTTTCTTTTTTTCTATCATTTAAAGTTGCATTATGTAAAATAAAATATGTTACTGGGTCCTTTAAAAATGTTAGAAAATCATATTTTAATATCTGGTTAATATCATTATCATTAATAAATTCAATAATTTTATTATCAAGAATCTTATAGGGTTTTTGTTCATTTCTAAGGACATTAACATTATTAAGATTTTCTGCTTTATTTTCATTGATTCTTTTATTATAGTTATTATCATTATTAATGTTATTTGTTAATATATTGTAATCATTATTTTTGTTATCATTATTATTATTATCAACATTATTAACTATATTACTATTATTTTTATTATTTATAATATTATTCTTATTTTCTTTTATGTAATATTTAGAGATTATTTCTATCCTTTTTTTGGCATAATAGATATATTTTTTTTGAAGTTCATAAATTTGAATAGCTTCTTTATATTTTTTTGCTCTTTCTAAAACAATTGCTTTCAAAAGCAATAAGTATTGTTTATCACTAAAATTAAAACTATTTATCTTTTTATCCAGTATTTGAAGTAAATCATTATACTTTTTTTCCTGAATATTATTTTTAATAAAATTATTATTAAAAGAACAACTTAGAAGTAATATACTAAATATAATTATAATAATTGTTATTTTTGTATTTCTTTTCATCACTTAAAGTAAGATAAAACATTTTATTTTTAACTCAATATAGAATTAAAAGATAAATTTATTATTGATAATTTTTCTATTGATATCTTATTTATTAAATCATTCAGTTTTTAGAATTAGTAATGCTTCTTCTGCATTTCCATCAACAACATAAATATAATTTTCTGATACATAGACTCTGTATGCATATTCAGAAGTATCATAACTTCCAACTAAAGTTGGAGAAGATGGGTTTGATATATCAATTATTTTAAGACCAGCAATACCTCCAGCGATATAAGCATAATTTCCTGATACATATACACCTTCTGCATTAGTATAGCAGCTCCCAACTAAAGTTGGAGAAGATGGGGCTGATATATCAATTATTTTCAAACTATGATAATCAGCAACATAAGCATAATTTCCTGATACATAAACTCCGTGTGCCCATCCAGAAGTATCATAACTTCCAACTAAAGTTGGATTAGATGGGTCTGATATATCAATTATTTGCAAACCAGCATCATCATCAGCAACATAAGCATAATTTCCTGATACATAAATATCGTATGCAATTCCAGAAGTATCGCAGCTCCCAACTAAAGTTGGAGAAGATGGGTCTGATATATTAATTATTTTCAAACCATCAAAATCAGCAACATAAGCATAATTTCCTGATACATACACATCATATGCCGATCCAGAAGTATTATAGCTCCCAGCTAAATTTGGATTAGATGGAGTTGAAATATCAATTATTTGAAGACCAACATCCCCATCAGCAACATAAGCATATTTACCTGCAACATATACACCTTTTGCATCTCCAGAAGTATCATAGTTTCCAACTAAAGTTGGATTAGATGGAGTTGAAATATCAATTATTTGAAAACCAACATACCCATCAGCAACATAAGCATAATTCCCTGATATATATACATCATTTGAACATCCAGAAGTATTGTAACTGCTAATTAAAGTTGGATTAGATGGGTTTGATATATCAATTATTTGAAGACCAGAGCCACCATCAGCAACATAAGCATAATTCCCTGATATATATACATCATTTGCACATCCAGAAGTATTATAACTCCCAGCTAAAGTTGGATTAGATGGGTCTGATATATCAATTATTTGAAGACCAGCACTAGCTGCAGCGATATAAGCATAATTTCCTGATACATAAACACCGTATTTATTTCCAGAAGTATTGCGGTTCCCAACTAAAGTTGGATTAGATGGATCTGATATATTAATTATTTTCAAACCACCATCAAAATCAGCAACATAAGCATAATTATCTGCAACATATACATCTTCTGCATTTACAGAAGTATTATAACTACCAACTAAAGTTGGAGAAGATGGGTTTGATATATCAATTATTTTCAAACCACCATCAAAATCAGCAACATAAGCATAATTACCTACAACATATACACCTCTTGCATCTCCAGAAGTATCATAGTTTCCAACTAAAGTTGGATTAGATGGAGTTGAAATATTAATTATTTGAAGACCAGATCCACCATCAGCAACATAAGCATAATTCCCTGATACATATACATCCTGTGCAAATAAAAGATTATCATAACTTCCAACTAAAGTTGGAGAAGATGGCGTTGATATATCAATTATTTGCAAACCATCACTCCAAGCAGCAACATAAGCATAATTTCCTTCAACATATACACCTTCTGCAAATCCAGAAGTATCATAAGTTGTTATATATTGAGCATTGCTTGGGTCTGTTATATCATATATTTTTAACCCACCATTTCCACAAGCAACATAAAGATAATTTCCATATACAAAAGTATTAATAGCATTTCCTGCTTTTCCATAAGGTCTGCTCCAGCTTCCTATTTTTGTAACTGTAATATATTCATTACTATTATCATTTCCATTATTATCATTAGTGCTATCATTCCCATTATTATTATCATTACTATTATCATTTCCAATAACATTATCATTTCCATTATTATCATTACTATTATCATACATATTTGCACAGGAAAATAGTAAAAAAATTAAAATAACAAAAACTAAAATTGCAAAAAATTTTTTATACATAACTACTCCTCTTTAAAATATTAAAAATAAACATCAACATGTGAGTTTTATATTTAATGTTTTCTTTTTTTATGCAAGCAAAATATTAATATATTTGTAATAATTATCAATATTTTTGTTTTAAATTTTAAAAAAAGGTAATTTTTATTAATATTTTTATAAATTTATAAAAATTTAAAAATATTTTTCTCTAAATTCAAAAACAATTGAAATTTTATTACAGACTTTATAAATTTAAAAAAATTAGCAATATTTTTACTTTAAATCTAAAAACAATTTAAATTTTCATTAAAATTTTTAAAAATTAAAAAAGATAAAAATATTTTTAACATTGCAAACAAAATAAAAGCATAAAAAATATCAACTATTAAACATCCTTTTAATAATTTGCTTTTGATAAAAAGGTGTAAAATTTTCTGAAATCTGTCCAATTTCAACATCTCTTATTGTCTTTCCATGAAAATCGGAGCCAGCAGTAAAAATAAGATTGTTTTTTAAAACAAAATCAAATAACAACTTTTCATCTTCACAACTATGTCTTGAATAAAAAACTTCAAACCCTTTAATATTATAGTTTTTCAGGATATTTAATATCTCCATTTTTTCAGAAAAAGAAAAATTTCTAAAACTTTCACCAAAATGCGCAACAATTGAAAATTTGCATGTTTTATTTAATATTGAAATTACATCAAATGTTGAAATATTTTCTTTAGGAATAAACAAAGGTTTTCCTTCAGTTAGATAATCCCTGAAAGCAGAATCAAAATTTTTACAAATACCTGCATAAACTAAAAGTTTAGCAAAATGTGGTCTTGCAAGATCCGATACATCAAGTCTTTGAAAATCTTTATTCTTTTTAATAATTTTTTGAATATCAAACCCATTTGATTTAAAAAATTTATTAAACTTATCCAGCATTTTATAATTTCTTTTTGCCCTAATTCTTAAAGCATTTTTAAGATACTCATTTAACTCTTTTTTATTAATTATTCCATATCCCAGTATGTGAACACTTTTTTTAATCCCTTTAAAATTCATTATTGATGATACTTCAACTCCTTCAATAAATTTAATATTTTCCTTTTTACAAAAATTATTTATTGCTGTTAAACTTTCAGATTTTTGTAATCTATCATGATCTGTGATTGAAAAATATTTAATTCCTTTTTCATTTATAAAATCAAGAACTTCTTTTAGAGTATGTTCTCCATCAGAATAATTTGTATGAATATGCAAATCAACTACATTATGTTTATTCATTGTTATTTAAACTTTAATCTTTTATCATATCTAGCCATCTATTCATTTCATCTAAAGTTTTTTTTAATTTTTCTAAAATGTTGTCAATTATCTAGTCATCAATTATCATATATAATTATCTATATATGATTTTATCCTATTAATTTATTTCTATTAATAATATCTTTTCAATCTAAATTTATGAAGAAAATTGTAATTTATAAAGCTGATAATATATCCCTTTTTTAGCAATTAAGCTATTATGATCTCCTGATTCAACTGCAATCCCTTTATCTATTACCAGTATATTATTTGCATTTTTAATTGTTGATAATCTATGTGCAACAATTATAGAAGTTCTTCCTTTAATTAAATGAGAAATTGCATCCTGAATCAATTTTTCAGTTTCAGTATCTATATTTGAAGTAGCTTCATCTAAAACAAGTATTGAAGGATCAAAATAAAGACTTCTTGCAAAAGAGAGAAGTTGTCTTTCTCCTGCTGAAAAAGTTACTCCCCTTTCCATAACCATCTCATTTTCCTTATCAGGAAGACGCTGTATAAATTTATCCATATGTGTTAATTTAACTACAAAATCAAACTTTTCCTTATCAAATTTTGAATTTAAAATTATATTCTCTTTTACAGTTTTTGAAAAAAGGAAAACATCCTGCATAACAATAGATATATTTCTTCTTAAAACAGGGATTGGAATATCATTTATGTCAATACCATCAATATAAATATGCCCTTTTTGAATTCTATAAAATTTTGAAAGTATATTAATAATTGTAGATTTCCCTGCACCTGTTTCACCAACAATTGCCAGAGTCTCTTCAGGTTTTATATGAAAACTAAGGTCTTTTAATATCCATTGATCGGGTTTATAAGCAAACCACACTTTATCAAAAACAATATCCCCTTTAAATCTAAAATAATTATCATCATATCCATTTTTGTTTATATAGTTTATTGTTTTATATTTATAAATATTATCTTTATTTGATTTTATTACCTTTTTATTTTGTTCAATTTTATCTTGTTCAATTTTATTATCTTGTCCAATTTTATATTGTTCAACTTTATCTTGTTTAGCATCTTTTTCATTTGTTTCTATATCCTCTTCTTCTTTTAGATATTTTTTTAAAAATTCTTCAATTTTTTTATTTTCTTCACTTTCTTTATAATATTTTGAATTGAATACAAATAATATTTTTTCTCCAGCTGCAGTTGCACTTTGCATTATATCAAATTTTTCTGAAAGATCTTGAACAGGTTCAAAAAATCTACCAATATAACTAATAAACATAACAATTATACCATAAGAAACAGTATGAGATAAGATCCCATTGGCACCAAAATATATTAAAGAGGCAATTGCAATCCATCTCAATATCCCTATTGAAGGTCTAAATACAGCATATACATAAAGCTGTTGAATATTGGCTTTATAAAGATCTTTATTAATAACCCTAAATTTTTTCAAATTTTTAATTTCCTGAACAAATATCTGAATGATTCTAATACCAGTAATTGTTTCATTTAAAAAAGCATTTATTCTTGCAACCTGAGTTCTAATTTTCCTGTATGCTTCTCTTGCTTTGAGCCTGAATAAAATTGTTAATAAAATAATAAAAGGAATTGTTGCAGATACTATTAATGCAAGTTTTATACTTGTTAAGAACATAATAACCAGAATTCCTGACATCATTAATAGATCTTGCAATAAAGTTATTAATACAGAAGAAAACATTTCATTTAAAGTCTCAATATCATTTGTTACTCTACTAACCAATTTTCCAATAGGGTTTTCATCAAAATATTTGGTTTCTAGGCTTGCGATATGGTCAAAAAGGTCCTGTCTTAAATCCCTCATTGAAAATTGCGATAACTTCATAAGAAATATTATTTGAAAATAACTAGCTAAAAACTGGATAACCTGCAAAAATATCACAAGAAAAACAATTAAAACAATATTTTTAAAATCTGTTATTCTTAAATTGTAAATATCATTAATCTTAAATTGATTTAGTGAGTCTTCATTAATAAGATAGATATTATTATTAAACTGATAGGCATCTTTTTTCTTTTTTAACTGATCCAATTTATTTTTTAACTTTTCATTTATTAAAGGGGTTTCAATTAATACAAATTTATTAGCAGAGAAAACATTATTTTTAATATATTTTCTAATCTGGATTTTAGAAAAATATTTTAGTTCTGACTGAATAAAAAAGTAATGGTTATCATCAAGTTTAATAGATTTTTTAATTTTACTTTCAAGAAAATGATCATCTTTAGTTACAGGTTTGAAATTAACATAATTTACAATGTATCCTTTTTTAATAATAAACCTATCTATAACTGTTTTTGATAAATAAGGTACAGCTAAAGTAACTGATGTTATAATTATAACAAAAAGTATGGCAATTAATAAATATTTTTTGTACCTGAAAATATATTTAAATAATAATTTTGTAACATCTTTATTATATAGTTTTGATGTATCTGTGTTATCTTCTTTATAATAATTCATATTCACTCCATATTAGTCATTAACTAAA
This sequence comes from Exilispira thermophila, assembly GCF_055389015.1. Classification (NCBI taxonomy): domain Bacteria; kingdom Pseudomonadati; phylum Spirochaetota; class Spirochaetia; order Spirochaetales; genus Exilispira; species Exilispira thermophila. The sequence goes on from NZ_AP042476.1 coordinate 1,396,945, forward strand.
TTTTCCTCTAATTTTTGCAAATTGAAAAGTTTTGCATAAAATCCATCTAAAGCCAACAATTCATCATGCTTACCCTGTTCAATAATTTTTCCATCTTCCAAAACAATAATTAAATCACAATCTTTAACTGTTGATACTCTGTGAGCAATAATAATTGATGTTCTTTTTTCAAGTTCAGATTTTATATTTCTTAAGATTACTTTTTCAGTTGAAGCATCAACAGAAGAAAGTGCATCATCTAAAATTAAAATATCTGGATTTATAATTAAAGCTCGAGCAATGGCAATTCTTTGTTTCTGACCACCAGAAAGATTTACCCCTCTTTCACCCAGTAATGTATTAAATCCATCTTGAAATTTCATAATATCATCATAAATATCAGCAATCTTTGCATAATAGGCTACTTTTTCTAAATCAATCTCATCATCTTCAAGGCCAAATGCAATATTATTTAATATTGTATCAGAAAACAAAAAAGAATCCTGTGGTACATAACCAATTGATTTTCTCAAAACTTTTAATGGAACTTTATTTATATCATTACCATCAATAAACAATTTCCCTTCATCTATATTAAAAAGATGAAAAATTAAAGAAACAAGTGTTGATTTACCAGAGCCAGGCTTTCCCATAATTCCAATTTTCATCCCTTTTTCTATTTTTAAATTAATCCCCTTCAACACTTCCCTTGATTTTTTATCATATTTAAAAGTAAGATTATTAAAAACAATTTCTCCTTCTATTTTCTTTATATTTTTATTTACATCTGATTTATCAAAAATTTCAGGTTTTTCTTCCATTACATTCATTATCCTTTTTGTTGAGGCAATACCTCTTTGAAAAATATTGAATACCCATCCTATTGCCATCATAGGCCATATTATAAGACCAATATAAAAAGAAAAAGATACAAATTCACCAAGAGAAATAGTCTTTAAAATGACAAATTTTCCACCAATAAGATAAAGCAAAGAGATAGAAATCGATGCTAAAAAATTAATTAGAGGAAATAAAAGGCCCCATACCTTAATTAAATCTATGTTTTTATAAACATAAGTATCACATTTTTTATAAAAATGCTCACTTTCAGCTTTTTCCTGGTTAAAGCCTTTTACCACCCTTATTCCTGAAAATGTTTCCTGTGCAGAAGAGGAAATTGATGCAAATGATTCCTGTACTTTTCTAAATCTACTTTGAAGCAATGAGCCAAATTTAAACATTATTAAAATAATCAATGGTAAAGGTAAAATAACATAAAGGGTTAATTTTACATTGATTGATAACATAAAAATCAAAGCCATCGTACCCATAAATAGAGCATCTGTAAGCATAATAAATGATGGTCCAGTAGCTCTTCTTACTGCTTTCAAGTCATTTATCATTAAAGCCATTAAATCACCTGTTTTTGTCCTATTGTAAAAAGAAAAAGATAGCTTTTGTAAATGCACAAACATATCATCTCTAACTTCCATTTCAATTTTTCTAGCAGAACCTATGATAAACAATCGCCAGAAAAATCTTAAAATAGCCATACCAACAGCAAGAGCTAAAATATACAAACTATTTTTTAAAATTATACTCTGGTCAAAATTTTGAAGGCCTAGTAAATCTATAACTTTTTGAATTAAACGTGGAATAAGCAATTGAGCAAGATCTACAAAAACAAGAACAAGAATTCCTAGAATATAATAAATAAAGTGTTTTTTTACATATGTAAGTAAAAATTTAAAAGCTTTTTTTGTAGATATTTTATCATTTTTTGAATTGTTTTTTGTACCTTTAAAATTCATAGGTTATTATTTCTCCTAAAATTAAATTATTAATATATAAAGCTTTATTTTTAATTATTACTTCTGAATTTTAGTATTACTTATAAAAATAATATTATAACTAATCTACACATTATTGTTAACATTACCCACATATAATATATATAGAAAAAATTATAAACATAAATATATATAACATATAAATCAAATATAAATTATAACACTAAAAATGTAAAAGCAATACTAAAACATTGCTAAAACAATAAAAAACAATATTAAAACAATCCTAAAATAATAACAAAATGACACAAAAACAAAACTATAATAAAACTGTACTAAAATAATGTTAAGATAATAATAAATTCATATTAAAATTATACTAAAAATACTATTAATATAAAAAAAAATAATAAAAGAATAAAAAATAACAATATAACAACAATACGATAAAAATTCTAAAATTAATATTAAAATAATTCCATAAATTAGTTAAGAAAACCTAACTATTAAATAGATTTTGTCAAGTAAATTTTTACTCACTTCTATTCTTTTATATCATTGTAATCAATTTAAATCAACTTATTAAATATTATTTTTTATTAATAATTATTAATAATTAAATAACAGAATACATTTTTTTTATATCTTATCTACAAAAACATTACTTCTTGATTAACTAATTATTTTTTCTTTATCGTAATACCCTTTTTCTTTATGAAATATATATGTGAATTCTGCTCCAAAAAATGTAATTTGTGCTATATAATAAACCCATAATAACATTATAACTAAGGTTCCTGCTGCACCATAAATATTTGCAATAACATTCTTAGAAAGATATAATTTAATTAAACTATTACCAAAAATAAATAAAAAACCTGTAAAAATACCTCCTATAAAAGAAAATCTCCATTTTGTTTTTCTATCAGGTAAAAATTTAAAAGCCAGAGTAAACATTATTGAAATCAGCAAAAAATTATAAAAACCATTAAAATATCTATTATATTCATTAATAAAAGAAAAGTTATTACCAAAATTATCTTTAATAGTCAAAAGAATTGGATAACTAAAAAAATAGAGAGTAATTATAAAAGAAAAAACTATTACTATCAAAATAGAAACCATTCTTATTCTAAAACCATGCCAGATAGCTCTTTTAGGTGGAACTTTTACTTCCCAGATTGTGTTTAAAGCATTTTTAAGATAATTAATACCCATTGAAGAGGTAAATAAAATAGTAAAAATACTTAAAGTAGTAGCTGTTATTTTTGCTTCAGAATGACTTGCATTTTCTATTAAATTTTTAATAAAATCTGCAATTTGTATACCTAAAACATTTTTTACTTCAAATAAAAATTGCAACTTAATTTCTGTATTACCAAGAATATTACTAATTATAATTAATACAACAACTGTCATCGGAGCTAATGATAATATTGAATAAAAAGCTAAAGCTGCTCCAAGTCTTGGAACTTTATCTCTATTCCACTTTACAAAAGTTTTTACAAGTAAATGAAAAAAGAATTTTATATTTTTTAATATATAAATATCTTCTGTTTTAATCAAAAATTTTTCAACTTTTTTCAAAAATATTAAAATAATTTGTACAAATTTTTTCATAAACTAAAACCTATATAATCCTAATTTATTTTTATATGATATTTTAACTTAACTTACTTTTAATAAACTTTATCATTTTTAATATATATTTTTGTATTTATTTGTTTTAAACAACATTTTTTATCTTTTACACATTTTTATTTTTATCATGTTTTTAATATTTTGTAATATGAAATAAATTTAATATTAAGAATAAATTTGTAAATAGAAATAAAAACTTTATATAAATGTTATAAAAACCTTGACATTTAAATAAAAAAAATTAAATTTGGTTGAGAGACGATGTTTCGTCTCATTTTTTTATATATGGGGATTTTGTAATTTAATTTATTAATTTAAAACTCAAAATTATGTTTTATTTTTAAATTATTTTTTTACTATTATTCGGCTTTAAACTTATTATTAAATTATTTTTTTACCAATATTAATTTATAACTTAATATTAATTGTTAATATAAAATTATTATTTAATTTATATTGCCCTTATATATAATTTTTGAATAGAGGTAGTAGTGGTAACAATTGAAGAAAAGATTAAAAATATTTTCCCTTTTGATAATATTTTGCTCCTTAAATTGGACATTTTACCAGCAAAAAAAATTATTTTAACAATTGGTAAAAAAAAAGGAGCAACTTTAGACGATTGTGAAAAGATATCAAAAGTAGTTCGTCCTATTATTGGGGATGAATATTATCTTCAAGTTCAATCAACTGGGATTGGATGGAAAATTGATGTAAATTCTAAAACTTCAGATATTTTTATTGGCGAAAAAGTAAAAATTACATTTGTAAAAGATGGAAAAACAAAAACAGAAGAAGGAATTTTAAAATCAATAGATGCTGAAAAAGTTACAATAAAAACTTTAAAAAATGAAATAACAATCTTAAAAGAAAATATAAAAAAATTAAAAACAACTTTTTAAAAAAAACAAATATTGTAAATATAAAAAAAATAAAAATAAGAAATAAAATAAGAGAAATATTATAATAGTAGAATTTATTTATCAGAATAATAATTATACTATAAAAACTAATGGAGGAAACTGTGTCAAAAATAAAAGATACTTTACAAATAATTTCTGAAGAAAAAAATATTTCTGTTGAAGATGTGAAAAATCTTTTATTAAAATCTATTTTAATTGGATATAGAACTCTTTTATATAATAATAAAAACACAACAAAACAAGGAAATATAAAAGATTTAAAAAAAGAAGACAAAATTGATGAAGTTGATGCAAGACTTGAAATAGATAGAAAAGGACATATAAAAGTATTTATTAAAAAAGTTGTAACTAAAAGACCTTCAAAACTTTTAAAAGAAATTAGTAAAAAGGAAGCATCTCATTACAAAAAAGATGCTGATTATGGGGATGAAATAGAAATAGAATTAGATTTTGATAATTTTAGTAGAAATACTATTAGAACTATCAGGCAGGAATTTGATAAAGAAATTAAAACTTTTACAGTTTCAAAAATTTATGACCAGCTTAAAACAAAAGAAGGTCAACTTATTTATGGAAAAATACAGAGAATTTTAAATAGAAATGTATATGTTGCAATTGAAAATTCGAATATTGAAGGTGTTTTACCTCCTTCACAACAATCTCCTATTGATAATATAAAAGTAGGAGAAAGGAGATTAATGCTTTTATCCAAAATTGTTAAAGTTACAAGAAGAAATGAAGAAAATAGTTCAAAGCTTTATATTGAACTTTCAAGAACTTCACCTCTTTTTATACAAAGATTATTTGAAAAAGAGATCCCTGAAGTTGCAAAAGGAATAGTTAAAATAGTAAAAATAGCAAGACATGTAGGTTATAAAACTAAAGTAGCAGTTATCTCTGAAAAAGAAGATGTTGAACCTGTTGGAGCATGTCTGGGAGTAAAAGGATTTAGAATTCAAAATATCAGAAAAGAAATAGGGATGGAAGTTATAGAAGTCATTCAGTGGAGTGACCATCCAGAAACTTTAATTGCAAATGTATTAAATCTTCCTAAATTAAGTAATGGGAAAATTTATACTTTAAGTGAAGATAAAAAGATCGCAGTTGTAGTTGTTAAAACCAGAGAAGATCAAAAAAATGTTATTGGAAAAGAAGGGATTAATGTAAGACTTGCTGTGGAACTTACTGGATGGAAAATAGATATTAGAACAGAAGAAGAATTTGCTGCTTCAGAATATTCAAAATTACAAAGTAAGATGTTTGATACTATTTTTCAAAATAATACTGAAGAAGAAACTGAAGAATATGAAGAAGTTGATGAAGAAACTTCAATTTTTGAACTTGAAGAATTTCTTGGAAGAGATATTGTATTAAAATTACAAAATGCAGGGATAGATACAATTGATAAATTAATTGATTATCATTCTCAGGGAAGATTAAATACATTGCCAAACATTACTACTGAGGAATTCATGTCAATACAAAAATTTATAGAAGAAAACATTGAAATAGAAGAAGAAGAAGAAATCCAGGAACATGAAGTTATTATATGTCCAAATTGTAATAAGGAAATTGATGCTGATTCTGAAGTATGCCCTTACTGTGGATATAAATTTGATGAATAGAAAATTGTTCTATTATTATATATTTTTGATTTAATGTGAATAAAACTTATATAAGATTTATATAAAATAATACTTATATAAGAAATAAATAAAAATAATTTTTATTTTATTTAATATATTTTGTAATGATTTTGTTATTAATTATTGATTTTAGTTTATATTATGTTAATCATTAATTGATTGAATAAAAGGAAGTTTTGAAAGGAACATATGAACAAGAAGATAATTACTTATTTAAAAAGTAAAGATTTAACTCATGAACAAATTCAGGAATTATTAAAAAAATTTAAACTCAATCCTGAAGACAGATTAAATGTTGAAGTTCAAGAAAAAATTGATGCAGCTGTATCTACTGCAAAAAAACCTGTTAAGAAAATAATACTTAAAAAGAAAGTTGTAAAAAAAGTTACAAAAAAAGTTACAACTAAAAAAGTAAAACCTGTTAAAGAAAAAATTGAATCAACTGAAAATAAAATACAAGTTGATGAAACTACAAAAGAGTCTAAAAAAGAAACAATTAATCAACCACAGGAAAATATAAAAATTACTGATACTAAAACAAAAACGAAAGAATCAACTATAAAAGAAGAGGAACCAACAGTTGAAACAAAAACAAAAGTAGCAAGTGAATCTAAAGAAATAAAACATTCAGGAAGATATATTCCTAAAAAATATGAACCTAAAGAACATAATAAAACTACTCAAGAAAGAAGAACAAAAACTTATACATATAAACCAAAACAATATGTTTCAAAACAAAGAGACACTTCTGAAAATAGAAAAAAAGGTAAAAAAATATATATAAAGAAAAAATCAACTTCACATGGTGATAAATATCATGATAGAGATGCTCATGTTCAGAAATTGGGTAATAAGAAATTTTTCAAAAAGAATGATACACATGTTGAAACTCCTGCTAAAACTGCTACTTCCTATGAACACAAACGAAAGAAAAAAGAAACAGATATTAAAGATAAATTTAAAGAAAGAGAAGATTATAATTATAAATTAGAAGCTGCAACAAAAAAGAAAAAGAAAGAAACCACATTTGCAATTCCTGAACAAATTGAAGTTCCTGACTTTATTTCAATCCAGGATTTAGCCAAAAAAATGAATATAAAAGCAAATGTTATAATCAAAAAACTTTTTGATATGGGAATGATGGTAACAATAAATCAAAAAATTGATGCTGAAACTGCTGAAATTATTGCTTCAGAATTTAATTGTGAAGTTAAAAAAATATCAATTTATGATGATATAGAGATTCCAAAACAGGAAAACATTAAACCTATATTAAAAAATAGAGCCCCAATTGTTACTGTAATGGGTCATGTTGATCATGGGAAAACAACCCTACTCGATTTTATTAGAAAAACTAAAGTAGCTAAAGGTGAAGCTGGTGGAATTACTCAAAAAATAGGTGCTTATAAAATAAAAGTTAAAGGTGAAGATATTGTTTTTATTGACACTCCAGGACATGAAGCTTTTACAAATATGAGAGCAAGGGGAGCAAAAGTTACCGATATAGTAATTTTGGTTGTTGCTGCAGATGATGGTGTAATGCCTCAAACTATTGAAGCAATTAACCATGCAAAAGAAGCAAAAGTTCCTATTATAGTTGCTGTTAATAAAATTGACAAAAACAATGCTAATCCTGAAAGAGTAAAATCAGAATTAGCTGAATATGAAATTTTACCTCAGGAATGGGGTGGTGATAATATATTTGTAAATATTTCGGCACTAAAAGGAACAGGAGTTGATGAACTTTTAGAAGCTATTCTTTTACTTGCTGATGACCTTGACTTAAAAGCAGATTTTAATCCTAAAAAATGGGCAGAAGGAATTGTTTTAGAATCTAAAATTGATAAAGGTAGAGGTATAGTTGCCACTGTTTTAATCAAAAATGGAATAGCAAAAATAAGACAACATTTTATTGCTGGATCTGAATATGGAAGAATAAGAATAATGTTAAATGAAAAAGGGGAACAATTAAAAGAAGTTTTCCCTGGTACTCCTGTTGAAATTGTTGGTTTTGAAGGATTACCTGAAGCTGGAGATCCATTTAATGTTGTTGATGATGAAAAACTTGCAAAAAATATTGCTAAAAAACGAAAAGAAGTTGAAACTATCGAAAAACAAAAAGAAGCTTCTGTCTCTCTTGATAATATATTCAAGAAAATTGAAGAAGGTTCAATTGAAGAATTAAAAATAATCATAAAAACAGATGTTCAGGGTATGGCTGAAGCTTTAAAAGCATCACTTGAAAAACTTTCCTTAAAAAATATTAAAGTAAAGGTTATCCATTACTCTGTTGGAGCCATTACTGAAAATGATGTAATATTTGCTTCAGCATCAAAAGGGATTATTATTGGATTCAATACAAAACCTACATCAAAAGCTGTATCTTTAGCGGAAAAAGAAGGGGTGGAAATTAGAAGATACAATGTAATTTATGATATTATTGAAGATGTCAAAAAAGCGATTTCAGGTCTTGCTGCACCAAATATAAGAGAAGAGATAACAGGTGAAGCTGAAGTTAGACAGGTATTTAAAGTAAGTGGTATTGGAACTATTGCAGGATGCTATGTTACTAAAGGTATCATCACCAGAGATAGTTTATGCAGGATTTATAGAGATAGTAAACTAATATTTGATAGTAAAATCGCTTCCTTGTATAGATTCAAAGATCCAGTAAAAGAGGTTAAACAGGGTTTTGAATGTGGTATAGGAATTGCAAAATTTCAGGATATAAAAGAAAAAGATGTAATTGAAACATATAAGAAAATTGAAGAAAAACAAACTTTTGAAGAATTAGTTGCTGCACAGAAAAAAGAGGAAAAGGAAAAAGGGGAAAAAGATAAATGATCCCTGATAGAGATAAAAGAATTGCAAAAGCAATATATAGGTTATTACTAAAAATTTTCTCCTTTGAAATTAGAGATTCATTATTAAAAGATAATATTATAATTACAAAGGTTGAACTTACAAAAGATTTATCAATAGCAAAAATATATTTTCATATTACTAATTCTGTTGAAAATAAAACTGAAAAAGATTATTTTAAACATTTTGAAAAAATATCCGGGTTTTTAAGAAAAAGAATTGCTGAGGAAATTAATATAAAATATTGCCCTTCTGTTAGATTTTTCATTGACAAAGGTTATAATAAAGGAAAGGATGTCCTTGATCTTCTTAATAAGATAAAAAATGAAAAATGAAAATTTCTTTATCTTACCAATAAATAAACCCAAATCTATATCAAGTTTTAAAGCATTAAATCTAGTAAAAAAAACATATAATTTCAATAAAAGGTTCCATTTAGGCCATACTGGAACACTTGATCCTTTTGCAACAGGTATTTTAATTCTATTGGGTGGTAAAGCAACTAAACTTGCAAAATTTTTTAACCTATTTGAAAAAACTTATTTTGCAAAAGTGATATTTGGAAAAAAATCTGAAACAGGTGATAGCTATGGAAAAATAGTAAAAGAATCAATAATTCCTGATAAAGATCAAATTTTATTATCTTTAAATAAATTTAAAGGTGAAATTTTACAAAAACCACATAAATTTTCAGCTGTAAAAATAAATGGTAAAAGAGCATATCAATATTCTAGAGATAACATAGATATTGAATTAAAGCCAAGAAAAATAACAATTTTTGACCTAAATATGTTGCTTTATAACAAAAATACCGGTGTTGGTATTTTTAAAATAGTTTGTTCGTCAGGTACATATATAAGGTCTCTTTTTGAAGATATTGCAGAAACTTTAAACACATATGCTTATACAGGTGAACTTGTGAGATTTTCAATAGGACCATTTAAAATTCAGAATACATTAAAATTTAATATTAAAAATAATTTAAATGATAATAGTTATTTTAATAAAAATATTATTTTAAATAAAGAAAACTTAGAAGATTATCTTATTTATCCCACTTATGAGATTTTTAAACAATATTTTCCTTTTTTTAAAATTCCTGAAAAATTAAAAACAATCTTTATTAATGGGAAAAAAATTCAAATAGATAATCTTTTAGATAGTATAAATTTAAATAAAACAACAAATCAAAATCATATAAATTCAAAATATATTGGATTTTATAATAAAGATAAACTTATAACAACAATTTTAGAATTTGAAGATGATAAAGTTAATTATTCTTTTAATTATCCAGAAATAATTAAATTATAAACTTTTAAAAATTTATAAATTTTAAAGTTTTCTATTTATATTAATTATATTTATATTATCTTTAAGAAAGAATAAACACAAATTATATTTTTTTTCTTTTTTAATTTAATAAAAGAATATACATTTATTTATATTTAAATTATATAAAAAGTCATAACCAAATAAAAATATTAAAATAAAAAATGGTTAAAAAATTAGAATTTTATCGGATTTGTTAATGAAGATTTTTAATGATTTAGATGCTATAAAAAAAATAGAAAATAATTTTATCCTGACTATTGGTAACTATGATGGTTTTCATATAGGGCACTTAACTATATTAAACAAAATGGATAGGATATCAGAAAACACAGGATTTATCAAAGTTGCAATAACTTTTAGAAATAAGCCTCTACATTTTATCAAAAAAAAAGAATGCAACATCAACATTATCCCTTTAAAAGATAAAGTATCTTTTTTTGAAAAAAAAGGTTTTAAATATTTAATTTTACTTGATTTTAATGATAAAATTAGAAATATGGATAAAGATTCTTTTCTCAATAAACTTTTAGAATCTACTTATTTTAAAGGTTTAATTGTGGGAGAAAATTTTAGATTTGGTAAAAATCGTGAAGGCTCTACAGAATATCTTTCTAAAATTTTAATATCTAAAAATTTAATTTTTCATTCAATCCCAATTCAAAAAAAAGATGGAATATCTATTTCTTCTTCCTATATTAGGAAAAGAATTAAAAAAGGTGACCTTTCAATAAACAAATATTTAAATGAACCGTTTTATATTAAAGGGATTGTTGAAAGAGGGAAAACATTAGGTAGAAAAATCAACTACCCTACTGCAAATATCTATGTCTTTGATCAAATCAAACCATTGGATGGAGTTTATTTCACAATTACTGAAATCAAAGAAGAACTATTAAAAGAAGAACTTGTAGAAATTAAAAATAAAAAACATTTATTAGAAATAGATGAAATTTCAGTACAAAAAAAGCAGTACTTTTCAATGACTTTTGTTGGACATGATGGACATGTTGAAACACATATATTTGATTTTGATAAAGATATTTATGGTAATGAAATAAAAGTTTATTTTTTATATTATATTAGAAAAAACAGATATGTGAAAAACATTAAAGAACTTAAATTATTGCTTGACAGTGATAAAGAATTCATATATCAAAATTTAATAAAAAATCATAATACGAATGAAGGGATTGATTATGAACAATTTCGAACAATTAATTCAAATATTAAATAATTTAAAAAAAAATATTTTAAAAAGAGTAAAAATAGATGATTTTAAATTAGATTTAATTCTTTCCTCTTTTTTTCTTTCAGGCCATGTTTTACTGGAAGATATGCCTGGTTTAGGAAAAACAACATTAGCTAAAACTTTAGCTTTTTCTACAACAGATGATATTGGTTTTTCAAGAATTCAATTTACTTCTGACCTTTTACCTTATGATATTATTGGAATTGAAATTTTTAATAAAGAGAAAAATAATTTTGAATTTAAAAAAGGACCAATTTTTTCATCAATAATTTTAGCTGATGAGCTTAACAGAGGAAATCCAAAGGTTCAATCAGCAATGCTTGAAGCTATGGGAGAAAAACAGGTAACAATTTTTGGAAAAACATTTAGTCTTCCACCTATCTTTTTTGTTATAGCAACACAAAATCCTTATGAAGAAGCAGGAACCTTCCCTCTTCCTATTTCCTCTCTTGACCGTTTTATGATTAGTTTATCATTGGGGTATCCTGATAAAGATGATGAAATATATATATTAAAAAATAACCTGCTTGATTTTAAAAAAGAGCAAATAGAACAGGTAATTGATTTAAATAAAATTCTTGAGATAAAAGATTTTATACAAAATCTTTATATTGATGATGAGCTTATTGAATTAATATATAATATTGGACTATTATCCAGAGAAAACAATAATCTTTCTTATGGATTCTCAACAAGAGCACTACTGCACCTTTTAAATTTTTCAAAAGCATGGGCATTAATTCACTCAAAAAGAGATTTTGTAACTGATATGGATATAAAAGAAGTTGCAAAATATGTATTTCAACATAGAATTCCTGAAAATAAAGAAGTAATTGATATTATTGTTGATAAAGCATTAGACATGAGAGTAAAAAAATAAAAAGAGGATGATTGAATTAATTGTTGATAAAGTAATAAACAAAAAAGTAAAAAAATAACAAGAGATGGAAGATGTTCTTTATAATTTATTTTATTTTAGCTTTTTTATTCTTTTTACCTAAAAAATCAATGTTTTTAACATTTGTTTCCTGTTTTTTTGGTATTCTCTCAACAGTTCTAATTATATATTATTTAATATTAATGTTTTTTATAATAAAAAACAGAGAAAAAATTTTAAAAACTTATTCTGTGCCAGGTTATATCTTTTCTTCAAAAATTGATTTTAAAAATATTTTTAAAAATTTTTTTCTATCAAATATCACTTTAAATTTAATTACAGATAAACAAAATATTGTTTTCAAATGTAATAAAAATAACTTTTACACTCCCCCTTTTTTTGCTGGAAAACACAATATTAAATCTTTTTATTTAAAATTTTCTGACCCTTTCAATTTTTTTACAATAAAAAAACAATTAAATATAAAAACATTTTACAATTTTTTTATTCAAAATAAAACCTATCAAATTAATTTTTTTAATAATGACAAAAATGATGAAATAAAAGAAAAAAAGATAAAAGATGATTCAATAATTTTAAGAGATTATTTAGCTGGCGATGATCCAAGAAAAATATTCTGGAAAGCTTATGCTCTTTCTGATGAACTAAAAATTAGAGAAGATTGGTTTGAAAAATCATCACAAAAAAAAATCAAAATAGCTCTTGATGGTCTATACAACTTAGATTACTATTTTCTTACTGAACATTTATTAAAAAAACTTTTTTTATATATTATAAAATTATTTAACTCAGGTTTTGATATTGTTGTTTTTGATAAAAATATTGAAAACAAATATATTTATATGATTGAAAAACAAATATATGATTTATTAGAATCTAATTTTGATAAAAATATTATAAAAAAAGAGAGATTTGATATTTTATTTTTTTCAAGTTTTGAAAAAAATGAATTTAACTCTAATAATTATGTTTTTTTATCATGTACCGATTTTTTTACAAAAGGCACACTAGAATCAATTAAACATCTAAAAAAAATACCTTCTAAATCAATTAAAAGATACTTTTCCTCTGATTTTTATAAGTTAGAAAAAAGTTATTCAAAAAAGTATAAGAAAAAATTGCAATGTTAATAATATTATATAAATACTAATAGAATTATAATATAATTATATATTAATCCCCTTTATATATTTTATTTATCATATTTTTTTCATTAATTCTAATTTTTTTAAAAATTTATACTATAATTGCTTATCTTTTCAATAAAATCATCTAAAGTTATAAAAATGGATATGTTTAAAAATTAAATAAGGGGGAACTTAATGGCAAAAATAAAATATTTCAACTTTATTATTTTTATTTTACTTTTATTGTTAACCTTATATGGATGTTCTTTATCCAATCAAACTCAAAGTGTAGCTTCTCCTGTACTTAATCCTGCAGGAGGAACATTTGCAAATAGTGCTGATGTATCATTAAGTTGTAAAACAACTGGAGCAACTATCTATTATACAACTGATGGAAGTGATCCAACTACTTCAAACGGAACAGTTTATACTGCTCCAATTACCATTACAAATTCAACAATAATAAAAGCAATAGCTTATAAAGATGGAATATCTTCAAGTATAATAAGTGCAGATTTTAATATAAATAGAGTAAAATGGAAGTTTAAAACTGATTATTGGATATATTCTTCCTCTCCAGCAATAGGAAATGATGGAACTATATATATTGGATCAGATTGGAAATACCTATATGCAATAAAATCTACAAGTATGGGATTAGCTAATAGTCCATGGCCAAAGTTTCAAAAAGATAACAAAAATACAGGAAATGTTAATCTAACAGATTGATAGAGTTATATAAACAGGAATAATTATTTTTTGGAATTTAAAAAGATATAGTTAGTAAAATAAATATTTTGCCTTCTGATTTTTATGATCAGGAGGCATTTTTTTAAATAATTATTTTAAAAAAAATGCTTGCATTTAATATTAAATAATTTATAAAAAATTCATAAAATTTTAAAAATAATTAAATAAGATATCTGGAGTTATTTTATGCAAAAAAAACAAATTTTTTATTTATTTTTATTATTTTCTATTTTCTTTTTAATCTTGTATGGATGTACTTTGTTCAATCAAACACAAGAAGTAGCTACACCAACAATAACGCCAGAAGGTGGAACATTTGCAGATAGTGTTGATGTAACAATAAGTTGTGCTACCGTTGGTGCAACTATATATTATACAACAGATGGAACTGATCCAGACAGCTCAAATGGAATAGAATATAAAACCCCAATTACAATTACAAAGACAACAACAATAAAAGCAATAGCTTATAAGGATGACATATATTCAGATATAACAACTGCAAATTTTAGTATGAAAAAATGGAGTTATAAAACAGATAATAGAATATATTCATCTCCAGCAATAGGAAGTGATGGAACCATATATGTTGGATCATATGATGGATATCTATATGCAATAAATTATGATGGAACATTGAAATGGAAGTATCAAATTGGTGGTAATATAAATTCTTCTCCTACAATTGACGATGATGGAACTATATATGTTTCTACTTTTTTCTATCTATATGCAATAAATCCTGATGGAACAGAAAAATGGAATTTTTACACTAGTAGTACTACAATTTCTTCTCCAGCAATAGGAAGTGATGGAACCATATATGTTGGATCTGGTGATAATTATCTATATGCAATAAATCCAGATGGGACAGAGAAATGGAAATTTGAAACTAGTAATTTTATAGAATCTTCTCCAGCAATAGGAAGTGATGGGATTATATATGTTGGATCAGCTGATTTTTATCTATATGCAATAGATCATGATGGAACATTAAAATGGAAATTTGAAACTAGTGGTTTTATAAAATCTTCTCCAGCAATAGGAAGTGATGGAACTATATATATTGGATCAGATGATAATTATCTATATGCAATAAATTTTGATGGAACATTGAAATGGAAGTTTAAAACTAATCATTATATTTATTCATCTCCTACAATTGGAAATAATGGAACTATATATGTTGGATCAGAGGACAATTATCTATATGCAATAAATCCTGATGGAACATTGAAATGGAAGTTTCATACCGATAGTGGTATATCCTCTTCACCAACAATAGGAAGTGATGGAACTATATATGTTGGATCAGAGGACAATTATCTATATGCAATAAATCCTGATGGAACAGAAAAATGGAGATACGAAACTGGTGATGAAATACACTCTTCACCAGCAATTGGAATTGATGGAACTATATATGTTGGATCAGAGGACAATTATCTATATGCAATAAATTCTGAAAGTTCAGGCTTAGCAAATAGTCCATGGCCAAAGTTTCATAAAAATAATAAAAATACAGGAGATTATTCTGGGGAAATACAACAGATCTATTCACCTATATTTAATCCTGCAGGTGGAACATTTGGAATTAGTACTGAAGTAACAATAAGTTGTGCAACAAATGGTGTAACAATATATTATACCACAGATGGAAGTGATCCAAGTATCAACAATGGAACAGAATATACAGCTCCAATTACAATTACAAAGACGACAACAATAAAAGCAATTGCATATAAAGATGGTAAATATTCAGATATTACAAATACCACATTTACAAAAGTAGAAGCATTAACTATAACTCCAGAAGGTGGAACATTTGCAAATAGTGTTGATGTTACAATAAATTGTGCAACAACTGGTGCTACTATATATTATACTACAGATGGAACTAATCCAGATGCTTCAAATGGAACAGTATATACTGCTCCAATTACAATATCTTCTACTACAACAATAAAAGCAATTGCATATAAAGATAGTGTATATTCAAATATAACAACCGCTACATTTACAATAAAAACGGGAATAACTTTAGAAGCACCAACAATGACTCCAAATGGTGGAACATTTGCAAATAGTGTTGATGTTACAATAAATTGTGCAACAACTGGTACTACTATATATTATACAACAGATGGAAGTGATCCAACTACAAATGGAACAGAATATACACAATCAATTCCAATAACAGCTACAACAACAATAAAAGCAGTTTCTTATAAAGATGGTGTATATTCAAATATTACAACTGCTACATTTACAATAAAAACGGGAATAACTTTAGAAGAACCAACAATGACTCCAAATGGTGGAACATTTGCAAATAGTGTTGATGTTACAATAAACTGTGCAACAACTGGTGCTATTATATATTATACAATAGATGGAAGCTATCCAGACAGCTCAAATGGAACAGAATATACATCCCCAATTACAATAACAGCTAATACAACAATAAAAGCAATTGCATATAAAGATGGTGTATATTCAAATATAACAACTGCCACATTTACAAAGTTAGAAGCTCCAACAATAACACCAGATCATGGAACATTTTCAAATAATGTTGATGTAACAATAAGTTGTGCAACAAATGGTGCAACTATATATTATACTACAAATGGAAGTAATCCAACTACTTCAAATGGAACAGAATATACTTCACCAATTACAATAACTGCTAATACAACATTAAAAGCAATTGCATATAAAGATGGTGTATATTCAGATATAACAAATGCTACATTTACAATAGTAGAAATAGAAACACCAACATTAACTCCAGCTGGTGGAACATTTGAAGATAATATTGAAGTAACAATAAGTTGTACAACAGATGGTGCAACTATATACTACACAATAGATGGGACTGATCCTGATAGCTCAAATGGAACAGAATATACTACACCAATACCAATTACAATAACAACAACAATAAAAGCAATTGCATATAAAGATGGTGTATATTCAAATATAATAATTGAAGATTTTATTATAAATAGATTGAAATGGAAGTTTCAAACTATATATGCGATACATTCCTCTCCAGCAATAGGAAGTGATGGAACTATATATATTGGATCAGATGATAAATATCTATATGCAATAAATCCTGATGGAACATTAAAATGGAAATTTCAAACTGAAGATTGGATATCCTCTTCTCCAGCAATAGGAAGTGATGGAACTATATATGTTGGATCATGGGATAATAATCTATATGCTATAGATTCTAATGGAAATTTGAAATGGAAGTTTCAAACTGGTAGTTATGTATATTCTTCTCCAGCAATAGGAAGTGACGGAACTATATATGTCGGATCAGAGGATCGTTATCTATATGCTATAGATTCTAATGGAAATTTGAAATGGAAGCATTATATTGGTGGATATATAGCTTCTTCTCCAGCAATAGGAAGTAATGGAACTATATATGTTGGGTCAGGTTATAAATATCTATATGCAATAAATACTGATGGAACATTAAAATGGGAATGTGATGATCCTGGTAAGGTAGATTCTTCTCCAGCAATAGGAAGTGATGGAACTATATATGTGGGATCAGATGATAACTATTTATATGCAATAAATACTGATGGAACATTGAAATGGAAGTATCAAACCACAGATGATATAGAATCTTCTCCTGTAATAGGAAGTGATGGAACTATATATGTTGGATCAAATGATAACTATCTATATGCAATAGATCTTAATGGAACATTAAAATGGAAGTTTCAAACTTCAGGTGATATATCCTCTTCTCCAGCAATAGGAAGTGATGGAACTATATATGTGGGATCAAAAGATGGTTATCTTTATTCAATAAATCCTGATGGAACACTAAAATGGAAATATCAAATTGGTAATGGGATAGATTCTTCTCCAGCAATAGGAAGTGATGGAACTATATATCTTGGAGCAGGTGATGGCTATCTTTATGCAATAAATTCTGAAAGTTTTGGTTTAGCTAATAGTCCATGGCCAAAGTTTCATAGAGATAACAAAAATAGAGGAAATGTTTCTTTTACAGATTGATAGAATAATATGATAAGGAACAATTATTTTTTGGAAGTTAAAAAAATATAGTTAGTAATATTAATGTTTTGCCTTCTGATTATTTATAATCAGGAGGCATTTTTATTTATATGTATCCCTTTATATTAGAATAAAGGTTTGAAAAAATCTTAATAAATTATATAAAATATATATGAATAAAAATAATATTTTTAAAAAGATATCCATTTTAGCAAATTATTATAAAATTAGCCTTCTTTATACTATTTTATCAACAATTTTTATTTCAGGTATTATATTTAAAATAGGGATATACAACTTTTTTTATATTTTACCAGTTATATACCTTCTTGATTTAACTATATTTAAAATAAGCAAAAATTTCATAAAAAATAATTTTTTAAAAAAAATTTTTACTAATTTGATTTATAGAAAAATAATTATTATTCTTACACTATTATTTTCTTATTTCATATTAGAATTTATTGTAAAATTTGTATATGAAAGTTATTTTTTAAATTCAATTACTTTTATACTTTATATATCATTATTTCTTACAATAATTTATCAACTAATATATATTATAAATCATTACATAATTAAATTTAAAACCCTATTTTATTTTTTTACTATATTTAATTCAATTTTACTTTTACTTTTAAATATTTATTCAAGCATTTTATTCGGAATTATTATATTCATATTGTATCTTTTAATATCAATATTGACTTTTGAACTTTTTTTAAATGAAAAATTTTATTTAAATATAAAATTGCTATTTGTTTTTATTGTTTTCCTTATAAGTGCTATAATTTCATACTTCCCGGCAATAAATACAAAGATAAAAGAAGAAACAGGTTTATTAGAAAAAAAATTTTTTAAATTTAATTTTTCAAACAGATTAATAATAAAATCTGATTATAAATTTACTGGAGAAATTATCTTTTATGCAAAACTTAATAAACCTGGGTTATTTAAGGCAATTGTTTATCCTGATTACTCTAAAAAGAATGGATTTTATTCATCTGGAAAGATAAAACTTCCCTATCCACAATATATTAAAAACAAGATTTGGGAAAATAATTCTTACATTAAAGGAAAAAATTTTAGAATTCAAGATAACTCAATTATATTTAATATTAACTTAAATAAAGATTTTGTAATTGGTAAAAATGAAATTTTTAAAATAATCCCATATGAAAACTGGATAGATTCCCCTTTTACAAATATTTATGAATCCGACTCCTTATCACTGGATCAAACTCTACCATATGATATCTCTTTTAAAACTCTTGATAAAAAACTTTTCAAATATTACACATATATTGAGATAAATGACAAAGAAGTAGAAGATTTTATAAACAATTATGCAAAAAATTTACATTCAAATCAGGCTAAAATTGAGTTTTTCTATAGAATGTTTAAATTAAATTATTATTATTCTTTAAATCCTGAAGGGGGAGATGGATTTAAAGGGATTAAAAAATTTTTGTTGACTTATAAAAAGGGATATTGTTCCCATTTTGCTTATTCATATTGTATGATTTTAAGATATTTAAAAATCCCATGCCGTATTGTTGGTGGTTTTAAGGTAATGAATAGTAATAAGATTTTTGATTTTTATAAAGTTTATGATTATAATGCACATTCTTGGGTTGAGGTTTATACTGATAGATATGGATGGTTCCCTATTGATCCTACATCTGATAGACTTGCTCCTGGAGAAACATTTAATACCCCAGCAAAAAACTCTGATAAAGAAAACATTTACCTTGAAAGTTTACTTAAAAATTTCAATAAATTGAAAAAAAGATCCTCTAAAACTTTTTCAAATATAAATAAAAATAAAACTGATAATTTAAATAATTTAAAAAACAAAAATAATTTAAATACTTTATTTACTATAATCATTATTTTAATATTTTTATTAACCTTGATATACCTTTTTAGATTTTATATTTTGTTTTTTATATTAAATCAAGCCAGCTCAAATAAATTAAAAAAACTTATATTTAATTATTTTTATAAATCTCTAGCAAAAATAGTATCAAAAAACCAACTAAAACCAATTGAAGAAATTTCTAATATAATGAACAATCGAGGATTAAATCTTGAAAAATTTAAAGAAGATTATATAGATTTTTTCTTTAGTTATAATAAAAACAGAGTTTTATCCAGAATTGGATTTAAACAATTTATTAATTGCTATTATTATCTTTTGAAGAATCTTCTTTCATCAAAACTTCTATTCTGGAAAGCATCATATTTGAAAGGGAAACACAATCTTTAACATTGCTATACTTTTCTATTACAATATTAAAATATTTTTTAGCTTCTTCATACTTCTCCATTTTGTAATATACATAACCAATTTGATATGTTGCCCATGCACTATTAGTAACATCATCAGGATAATATTTTAATACTGCTTCGTAGTATTTTAAAGCAATTTCATAGTTATTATTATTATAGGCTTTATCTCCTTCTATTAGCAATTTTTCTGCAGAATATATGTTGTTATTACTATCTTTTACAGAAAATTCAGTTGAAGTACATGAAAATAATAAAATTAAAAATAATGATATAAATAAAAATAGTGTAATTTTTATGTTTTTGTTCATAATTTCCCCTTTTTTTAAATAATAATTTATATAATTAAATAATAATTTGTTTATCTAAAAGATTATTTTAGCTCTTCCAACATTCTAATATAGTTTTTAAATTCTCTAAGTTTTTCTTCATATAGAAAATCTCTATATTTATTCTTAATATTAAGTGTTCTTTTCCATTTGGGTAAATCATCAATACATAATAATATTTCTTGAATTTGCTCATCTAAAAATTTAATTTTTTCTTTATAAGTTAAAACATGTAAAAATAGAATTTTAAGTTCTATACCATATCTGACAATCTCAGTACTTTTAAAAGGGGTTTTTACCCATTCTTTTAGACTCTTCTTCCCCTCTTCAGTAAGATAATAAACATCTTTAGGAATTTTTGAATCAATAATTTTTTTAGGTTGTAAATATTTTTTTTCAACTAATCTTTTTAAAGCTGGATAAATTGATCCAGGTGATGCAGACCATCTTAAAATATAAGATTTATCAAATATTTTTTTTATATCATAGCCAGAAAATTCATGTAAAAAAACAAATCCCAATAAAACACTTTCTAAAGTTGTATTTTTAATTGTTCTACTCCTAAAAATATCATTATTACATTTAAATACCTTATATAAATAAATTAATAGAATAAATAAAAAATATATCAACTTAAAAAACAAAATACAGGTTAAAAAATTTAATCAACCTTGACAATACAATTAATTTTCATAATATAAAAAACAAAAATGTAATATTATTTTATAAATTAAATAACTATTCAAATAATTGTATTTTAATACAATTAAAAAAATATACGAAAAATAAAACAAATAATAAAATAAAACAAAATACAAAAATTAAACTTAACATCAGGAGTAAAAATGGAATATTTTATTGTTGAAGGGCCTACAAGACTTAAAGGGGAATTTTATCCAAAAGGGAATAAAAATGCTGCTTTACCTATAATAGCTGCAACATTATTATCTGAAGATGACATTATTTTAAATAATGTTCCTGAAATTGAAGATGTTAAAATAATGTTGGAAATTTTAAAAACATTAGGTGGTGAAGTAGAAAGAATTAAACCAAATAAATATAAAATAAACTGTTCTAAGGTTAATAATTTTATTATTGACGACCAATTAGGTAGAAAAATAAGAACATCCTTATTATTTGCAGGTCCTTTACTTGGAAAGTTTGGTAAAGCTAAGTTTCCAAGACCTGGTGGTGATGTTATAGGAAAAAGAAGACTTGACACTCACTTTTTAGGTTTTAATGCACTTGGTGCAGAATTTAAAATCAACAAACATTTTGAATTAAATGCTAAAAAGCTAAAAGGTACATTTATTTACCTAGATGAAGCTTCTGTAACTGGTACTGAAAATATCATTATGGCTGCTTCAATGGCTGAAGGAGTTACAACAATATATAATGCAGCATGTGAACCTCATGTTCAGGACCTTTGTAACTTTATTAATAGTATTGGGGGAAAAATTTCAGGGATAGGTACAAACAAATTAACTATTGTAGGTGTAAAAAGTTTTAAAGGGGGTGAGTGGGAAATCATATCAGATCATATTGAAGTTGGTTCTATTATAGGTTTAGCTGCTATCACTCATTCTAATATAAAAATTAAAAATATTGTACCTGAACATTATAATATAATACAAAACACTTATAAAAAATTGGGTATAAATTTTTACTTTGATGGAAATGATATTATTGTACCTGAAGACCAAAAGCTTGTTATAACAGGTGATATTGATAATTCTATCCCTGTAATTTATGATTCTACATGGCCAGGATTTCCTGCAGACCTCACATCTATTGCTGTTGCTGTTGCAACTCAAGCAAAAGGAACAATTGTTATATTTGAAAAATTGTTTGAATCAAGATTATTTTTTACAGATAAACTTGTTAGTCTTGGAGCAAAACTTGTGTTATGTGACCCTCATAGAGTAGTTATTTCAGGACCAAATTCTCTATATGGTGGAGAAGTTACATCTCCAGACATTCGTGCTGGTATGGCAATGTTAATTGCAACTTTAGTTGCTAAAGGTAAATCAAAAATCTACAATATTGTTCAAATTGATAGAGGATATGAAAATATTGATAAACGCCTCAATGCTTTAGGAGCTAATATTAAAAGAATCAAAGAATAAACAATTTTGTTAATAATAAACTTGAAATTATTGAGATATTTGAAAAAATAAGAAATAATTTTATCATTATTAAAATTTTTCTCATTAGGTCAGTTATGTAACCCTTTTATTTCTAGCAGTTTTTACATTACAAAAAAACATATAATATATTCTCTTTAGTACTTGCAACTGACAACCATTCGAAAAATTTTAATAATGATAAATATACAAGCTTAATTAATTTTTATTTCATATTTATAAATACAATAATTCCTAATTTTATTATTAACTTCATTTACCACAATAATATTAATTATCTTTTACCTTTGGCAACTGTAATCCAGTCGAGAAATTTTAATTAGGATATATATATTGTTTTTATTTATTTAATTAAATACAATAATTTCAATTTTTATTATTAATTGCATCTGCTACGGAAAAAAAGGGACTTTCCAAAAACACAGGAAAGTCCCTTAATTTTATAAAAGTTTAAATGTAAAATCTTAACTACAATCTTATTAATTTATCTTTTACAATACAATTCTTTTTATCCATTATTATCTGTATTGTTATTTTCTTCATTTGTTGCATTTTGTTCTTCTGTATTGTTTTCTTGTTTAACCTGGTCTTCTGTTCCTGGCATCATAATTTCAAACTGTGATTTAGGTGGAGTGTTATCAATAACACCACTTAATGTCCATGTATCAGAAGTATTACCAACATTATCAATAATAGAAACAGAAACAGTATGTTCACCTTCTTCAGTAAAAGTAATTGGACCTGCATATGGTAAGAAATCACCACCATCAACAGATACTAAAATTAACTTAACACCAGATAATGAATCATGGCCTTTAATTTCAATCTGGAATCCAGATTTTGCATAGAATTTATCACCAATCATATAAGGTTCTTCAGCAGGTATTATTTCTGCTAAAGGTTTTTCATCATCAACTATAAATTGATAAACAAAAACATTAGATACATTACCAACATTATCTACAGCATAGTATTTTATTGTATAGTTACCACCTTTATCAAATAACAATGGTTCACTATATTCTTGAAATTCACCATCATTAATTGCATAGTAAATTTGTTTAACACCTGAATATGTATCAAATGCTCTTAGATAAAAGTTATAACCAGCAGGAACATAATTTAAACCTCTGAATTGATAAACACTTGAAGTAGGTATTAATTGTAAAATAGGTGCACTACTATCAACACAAATAGATATAGTTTTTTCAAAATTAACATTACCAACATTATCAAATACTCTATAAGCTACAGTATGATAACCTTCTTTTTTAAATGTAATAGGTTTAGTATATTGAACAAAACCTTTATCATCAATAGAATATTCAATATATGCAACACCTGATATCTCATCATCAGCTTTAATATCAAATTCTGCTTTTAAAGGGATAAAATAAGTTTGTTTATTCTGATAAACTCCAGGTTTAGCAACTTCTGCATTTGTATTTTCTTCAACAGTTGTTGGTTGAACAGGAGTTGAATTATTGTCAGTTTGAGCCTGATCTTGTTTTTGTTGAGTCATGCCCTGATTATCCTGAGCAAATAAAGATATACTGAAAACAATCATAAAGATTATTAATAATCCAACAAATAGCTTTTTCATAAATTTCCTCCAGATTTATTTATTTCTAAATAAATATAAATAAATAGCTTTAATTGTCAACATTCTTTTTTATTTTTTAATATTTATTAACATTATAATTTAACTTATTTTTCCTCTTTCTTTATTTTTATTTTTTTCTATATAGAAAGATTATATTGTTTTTTTAGTTTTCTATTTGACAAAAACTAAAAATAATATGTAAATTAATTAAGCCAAATAAAAATGTATAGAGGTTTTACTTTTATGGAAAAAAAGAAAAAAATTAAAATCAAGATTAAATCTTCATCTTTAAAATCTGAAGAAAACAAAATAAAAGAAGAAATAAACAAAAAAGAAAATGATAATACTGAAAAAAAAATAATAGAAAAAAAATCTGTAGCAAAAAAATCAGAAAAAAAGTCCACAGTTGAAAATCCTGATAACAATTCATCAAACATTGAAATAATTGATGATGATAAGAAAAAAAATAAAAAAATATATAATCTTCCTGAGATTGATTATTCCTCTATAATTGCAGATGAACTTGAATTACAAAAGTGGCAGGTAACCA
This sequence comes from Exilispira thermophila, assembly GCF_055389015.1. Taxonomy (NCBI): domain Bacteria; kingdom Pseudomonadati; phylum Spirochaetota; class Spirochaetia; order Spirochaetales; genus Exilispira; species Exilispira thermophila. The sequence continues at coordinate 1,422,107 of NZ_AP042476.1, forward strand.
ATACAATTAATTTATTAGACAATGAAAACACTATTCCTTTTATAGCAAGGTATAGAAAAGAAGCAACAGGTTCTCTTGATGAAGTTAAATTAAGAGATATTCAGAGAAAACTTAATTATCTCAGGACTTTACAAAATAGAAAAAAAGAGATTTTATCCTCTATTTTAACACAGGGGAAACTTACTAAAGAACTTGAAAAAAAAATACTTTCTTCAAATAAAATTTCAGAAATTGAAGAGTTATATCTTCCATATAAACCTAAAAGAAAAACAAAAGCAACCATTGCTAAAGAACTTGGTCTTGAACCACTTGCACTTATTATAAAAACAAAGAAAGATCCTGAAAATTATGCTGAAAAATTTGTAGATCCTGAAAAAGGAATTAAAACTATTGAAATTGCTTTAAAACATGCTCAAAATATCATAGCAGAAGAATTTGCCGAAACTTTTGAAGTTAGAAAAAGTTTACACAGAATAATAGTCTCTCAAGGGGAATTTGAAGTAAAGAAAAAAAATCCAGATGTGATTGATGAATTTGATATGTATAAAGAGTATAAAGAACCCATATCTTCAATTAAAAATCATAGAATTTTAGCTATAAATAGAGGTGAGAAAAAAGGAAAACTAACTGTTAAATTAACTTTTGATGAGGAAGATACATTTGAAAAAATTTATAAAGATTATATTACTTCTAACAATTTTGTTGATAACAAATATTTATCTGAAGCAACTTTAGATGGATTTAAAAGACTTTTAACACCATCAATTGAAAAATCAATTAGAAAAGAACTAACAGAAAAAGCTGAACAGGAAGCAATTGAAGTATTTGCAGAAAATTTAAAAAATCTACTTTTACTTCCCCCATTAAAAAACAATAGAATTTTAGCAATAGATCCTGGTATTAGAACTGGATCAAAAATGGTAGCTATTGATGAATTTGGTCAATATCTTGGACATGAATTAATATTTCAACAGCATATTGAAGAATCAATGAATAAAATTGTTTCATTTATAGAAAAATATAATCTAAATCTTATTGCTATTGGAAATGGAACAGCATCACGAGAAGTTGAATTTCTTGTTGCAAAAACTATTAAAGAAAAAAAATTAAACTGTAAATATACAATTGTTGCTGAAACTGGAGCATCTATCTATTCAGCATCAGATATTGCTCGTGAGGAATTCCCTGACCTTGATGTCACAGTTAGAGGCGCTATCTCTATTGGTAGAAGAGTTTTAGATCCTCTTTCTGAATTTGTTAAAATTGATCCAAAATCACTTGGAGTTGGAGAATATCAACACGATGTTAATCAAAAAAAACTTTCAGAAAAATTGGATGAAGTTGTTGAAGATTCAGTGAACAAAGTTGGTGTTTTACTAAATACTGCTTCTTCAAAATTATTACAATATGTAGCAGGTCTTTCCTCTTCAGTTGCAAAAAATATTGTAAAGTATAGAGAATTAAAAGGACCTTTTAAATCACGATTTGACCTTTTAAATGTTCCAGGATTTGGATTAAAAACATTTGAGCAAGCAGCAGGTTTTTTAAGAATTCCTGAATCAAAAAATATTCTTGATAATTCATGGGTTCATCCTGAATCTTATGATATTGCTAAAGAGATAATTAAACTAAAAGAACAGGGAAAAGAACTTACAGATGAAATCAAAAAACAACTTGAAAAAAAATACAATAAAGGTGAAGAAACAATTAATGATATAATTACTGACCTTGAAAAACCTGGAAGAGACCCAAGAGAAGATATAGAGAAACCAATATTAAAAGATGATGTTTTAACAATAGATGATTTATCTGAAGGAATGATTTTAAAAGGTACAATTAGAAATGTTACAAAATTTGGTGCTTTTGTAGATATAGGTTTAAAACAAGCCGGTCTTGTTCATATTTCAGAGATTTCAGATGAATTTGTGTCAAATCCTTTAGAAAAAATTGCTGTTGGTCAAATTGTTAATGTAAAAGTTATCGGTATTGATAAAGAAAGAAACAGGGTTTCTCTTTCTATGAAAATAAATTCTACACAAAAATCTAATAAAAATGAAAATAAAAGTGAGCAAAATAAATATAAAAATAGTGTTAATAAACCTGACAATGGAAAACAATATAAAAAGGATATTAATAAAAATAATTTAAATAAAAATAAAAATATCAAAAATAAAAATAACAGAGATTTTAATTTTAATGATAAAGACACAAAAATTACTTTTGGTGATTTACTTAAAAATGTAAAACCAAAAACTAAAAGTTAATTATATATATTAACTAAAACTTAATTATAAAATTATATTAACTAAAAGTTAAATATAAAATTTATTATTGTTAAAAATTAGTTATAATTCGGATAATTTAACTAATTTACACATTTTTATTGACATAACCCACTATTATTATTAACACAATCAAATAATTAGGGAAATACAAAAAAAATTTAATAAGAAATAGTTTTATATGAACAATTTAAATACAAAACAAATTTATAAAAATAATTTAACTAAAAATGATATTAAAAACATAATAGAGAAAATCAAAAATAATGAAAAGCTAAAAAATTATATACCTAAAACTTATCTTATTTTATCCGGTGGTTCTTCAAAAGGATTTGCTCATCTGGGAATTATAAAAGTTCTTAAAGAGATTGGAATTACCCCTGATGGAATAGTTGGCACTTCAGCTGGAAGTTTAATTGGATCGATTTATTCATATTATCTTGATGTCGATAAAACTTTAGAGCATTTTATTGATGTTAAAAATTCTAAAATTTATGAAGATTTTGCAAATAAATACTTTCTAGAAAATGATAATCTTTCCACTAAACACAAATTAAATTTATGGGTAAAAAAAGGGATATCACTTACTAAAGCTCTCTTTACAAAGCAGATGATCTCTTATAAAGACATGTATCACTTATATTCTTATATTTTTGATGGGATTTCATTCTCCTCTTTAAAAATACCATTTGCTACATGCGCTACAAATATATTAACAGGTTTTCCTGAACTATTTTTTAAAGGTGATATTGTAAAATCAATAATGGCCTCAACAGCAATAACTGTTATATTTCCTATTATTGAAATTGAAAATAATTATTATACTGATGGCGGAATTACTTCAAATTTGCCTGTTAGAGAAGCAAAACAATTTTTCAATAACGATTCTTCTTTTTATGTAGGTTCAATTGTTTCATCTCCATTAGTTGAAAAAAATATCAATCATATAACTTCAAATGTTTTTTCTCTTTTATTAAGGATTATAGATATTTCATTAAAAAATAAACAATTTTACGATTCTCAAATCTGTGATTTTACATTTACACCAATAAAAGAAGATTATGCATGGTTTGATTTTGAAGAATATCAAGAATTTATTGAACTGGGAATAAAAGAAGCTGAAACAAAAATTCAAGATTTTTTTATTTCATATCTTGAAAAAATTCTTTCAAATATAAATTTAGTTAAAAATGTTTTTAAAAGAAATTACCTTAAAAATTGTTTGTTAAAAATAATGAAACAATAAATAAAAGGAACACTACTCAATTATAATTAAATGATTTTTTTAACTGTTTAAAACAAAATAAATAATCAATCTAAATACCTATTTATTTAAAACAACTTAGATAAGTTTTATCTTTAAATTCATACTATTGTTAGATAACTCAAACAATAAGAAAATATTTTAAATACAATTAAAAAACAAAAAATAAAATATTATAAATCCCTTTTATTATTCCTAAATAAGTAAAATTTTTTAGATATTTTCTTACATAAAAAAGAAAGAAACTAAAAATTATATTATAAAGAAAGAAATTCCCTTTAACAAGAAATTTATTGAAACACCAAAAAAATGATAAAAAGGATAATTCTAATATACCATCCAATTTTTCTGGATTAAAAATATTATTGAATCTATTTTTATTTATCAATAACTTATCTAAATAAACAAAATTAAATCTAATTATTAATTCTTCATAAAAGGAGATGATTATTATCAAAATCAAAGGAAATGGTAAGTAAAATGAGAAATTAGCCTTTTTTATTTCTTTTGAAATATCTGGAATAGCTTTAATCTGTGTAAAAGGAGTTAGATTTTTTACTATATAAACAAACAAAATTGTTAAAATAATTGAAAAAGAGAAAAATATAAAATCTTTTTTATCTATTCTAAACAAATATTTTTTATATTGAAATGCGCATAAGTCATTAATAAGTTTAATGTTATAATAAATTAAAAACAATACTGCTAAAAAAATAGAAAAAAATGATATGAATTTATATATTAATTCTTTAAATTCCACAGGAAAATATAGTATCTTAAATGATTCAATCAATATTCCAAAAATGTTAATAAAAATATAATTAATAATTAAAATTTTATTGTTATAACTAAAAAGCAAATTTATATTTTCTTTAAAATTATCTAAATCATTTTTTATATTTTCTCTCTTTGTTTTTATTTTTTTAAAGAATGTTTTTAAAATTATTTGACCTGATATTGATAAAATAAATGAAATTAATGGAATAAGATAATAATTTTTAGTATCTAGCATATTATAATACCTCATTTTACTATATAATTGTTTTATTTACTTAAAATTGTTTTTGTAAATTTTTAATAATTTTAAAAAATATTTCAATTTAATTCACTTTAATTTTAAACAAAAATATATATCAAAATAAGGATTTAATACACCTTCTGTTAAATTATTACTAATACTTAAAGTTAGGCTATTATCTTCACTAATCTTTATACTAAATCCTGCTTTTAACATTACCTTTAACACATAAATTTCTTTATCTTTTACTTGAAATAATTCTTTGTATTCTGGTAATATGAAATTAAACTTTAAATTGATAAAATAACTTAAAATATAGTTTAATACTTCTGTATAACCTATATTACCATTAAATATTAAACTATAATAAAAATCATTTCCTTCTTTATACAAAGAACAAGGTTTAAAGCTAAAATTTAATCCTGCTCCATAATTTAAAATTATTGGGTCTGTTATTTTGCTTGAATTTATACCTGATGATATATTAAAATACCCATTACTTATTGAATTATCTAAATTATTTCTATAATAAAACATTGGAAAATATCCTGATGGTATTGATAAATTGAAATAAATATCATTTATTGTGTTTGTATAAAATGTATATTGAATCCCAATTGATGGACTTGATAATCCACCATAATAATTGAAAACAAAATATTGTTTTATCTGTTCATTAAAATTTTCATCATAATAATTTTCAACTTTATATACTTTTTCAAAATTAACATCAAATGGTAGATATAAATTAATTTCAAAATCTTTTTTTGGTTGAAACATAAGATAAATATATGGAGTAAAATAATAATATGTAGAATAAGAATATTGATAAACATTAAAGTTAGTTCCTGTTAATAAAGATAAACTAAACTCCTGTCTTTTAACCCTGTTAAATTCATCTGCTTTTGTAATCTTATTAAAAATTAAAAATAGTAATAAAAATATTATAAACAGTACTAAACTATTTTTTTTATGTTTAATTCTCATAAAGAAACCTCTAAAAATTATTTTGTTTAAATAGATTTATTACAAAATAAAAATATTTTAAACAAACTAGTTATTATTTCAGATAATTTTATAATCTTTATCAAATGCTTCAAAATGGGTTTTTACCTAATTTTTTCATAAACTTATCCATTTCGATTAAAAATAATTTTAAATTTTTATTAAAAGTAATTTCAAAAAATTCATCTATAGTTGAAAATTCAAGATTGTACATATTTTTTATAAATTTAATTAATCTATCATAACCATAATTTTCATAAATGTAATAACTTACAAAAAGGAATAAATGCACATATTTTTTATACTTTACCTCTAGAAAATATAATTCATTATAAAGATTATCATTTCCTATAAACTTTATGTAAAAAGTATTTGAAAATAATAATTCTAGTTTATTTTTTAATATATAATTTATAGGAGCATCCTTATTTATTAATTTATAAAAAAAATATTTCCTCCTTTTAAAATCATTTTATTTTATACCTAAATAAAATTAAAAATTTTTATAAAAATATTATCAATAGCATGAAATAAACTAGGAAATATTAAAGAATTTGTTTTTTTACGGACCCAATACATAAAATATGAAAAAATAAATAACTGAAAAAATTTAAATAAATTAATTTGAAAATGTAAAATGGCAAATAATATTGAAAAATGTATCCAAAAATGTTTATCATCTTCTATATTTAAATCATATTTAATTTTTAAGTATTTACTTCTTGAAAATATTAAATAATTTCTAAATAAAAATTCCTCTAAAAATGCATTTATAATAATTAAAATTATTTTAATGAATATAAAAATAAAATTTTCTTTAATTTTAATTTTATTTATAATAAAAAATAGAAGATTATTAGTTTTAAAATTGTTACTATTTAATAAAGAAATATTATAATTGTTTGTTATTTTATATTTTTGGAATATTTTATATGGTAGATAATCTTTTAAAATTATAATCAGAATAAAAATTATAATTAAAATTACAAATATTGGTATTCTTTCTTTTATTAAATTATTAATATTTTTTGTTCTTTTTAATTGCTTTTTTATAGTTTTAAATAACAAATAAGCTGAAAGGGTTATATTATATGATAATAAAATTATTAATATTATTTTAAATTCAATTATTTTAAAATCTTTTAAATTAAAAATTAAAAGAGATAAACTTAAAGAAAAAATAAGATATAATAAAAGATATTTTACAAATTTTAAAATTATTATTTTAGTAATTTCTCCTCTCGTTATATATCTTGATTTTTTACTTTTAATATAAATTAAATTTAAAATAAAAAATAATATAATAACTATTAAAAAATAATAAAAATAATATAAATTATCTAAAATATAGTTTATAATATTTTTCATTATTTTATTTTCCTTATTTAATCTTATATTATAGGGGTTGTCTCAAAACTTGGGGACAACCTCTTTTTTTTTATAATTTATTTGCTATAATTGAATTATGAAAAAGAGAAGAACAAAAGTACATAATAAGGTAGTATTTAAAAGATATATACAGGATGAACCACTATTATTTCCAGAAAGATTAGAAGAATATATACCAGAAAATGATATAGTAAGAATAGTAAATGATTTAATAGAAAATATGGATTTAAATTTTCTTTACAGAAGCTATAAAGGAGGTGGTAGAAGTAGTTATCATCCGAAGATGCTTTTAAAGGTAATAGTTTATGCTTATACCCAGAAAATATATTCATCAAGGAAGATAGCCAAGGCATTAAGAGAGAATATATATTTCATGTGGTTAAGTGGGAAGAATTATCCAGATTTCAGGACAATAAACAAATTCAGGAAAGAGAAGTTAGGAAGACATTTGGAAGAAATATTCAGTATATTATTATCCTATTTATATGAAACAGGTTATGTAGATTTAAACAATTATTTTTTAGATGGGACAAAAATAGAAGCTAATGCGAATAAATATAGTTTTGTATGGTCAAAGAGCATAAAAAATTACAAAAAGAAGCTTAAAGAGAATGTAAAGAAATTATTAAAAGAGATAGATTATTTAAATGAAGAAGAAGATAGATATTATGAAGAAAAAGAGTCTGAAGAATCTAAAGGTAAAAAGGAAGTATTAGATTCAAAGAAACTAAAAAAGATAGCAAAAGAATTAGAAGAGGTATTGAAAGAAGGAGGAGAAGATAAAAAAGATAAAAAGAGCAAACAATTAAAAAAAAGTATTAAGAAGTTAAAACAGGATTACATACCAAGATTAGAAAGATATGAAGAGCAGGAAAAGAAATTTAAAGGACGTAATAGTTATTCTAAGACAGATGAAGAAGCTACATTTATGAGGATGAAAGAAGATGCAATGTTAAATGGTCAATTAAAAGCAGGCTATAATGTACAGATAGGCACACAAAATCAATTTATATTGTGGTATAGTATCCATCAAGATAGATCAGATACAAACACCTTAATCCCTCATTTAGAAAGTTTAATATCAAAGACAGGGAGAAAACCAACAAATTTAATAACTGATGCAGGATATGGTTCTACTTATAATTATTTATATTTAAAAAGGAGAGGAATAAATAATTATGTTAAATATTCAGGATATTTTAAAGAAAGTAAAAGAAGTTTTAAAAAGGATAAATTAAACAGACAGAATTGGAAATATGATGAGTCAAAAGATTGTTTTATATGTGCAAATGGGAAAGAATTAAAATATGTTTATACTGCAAGATCTACAAAAAGGAAGAAATTAGAATTATACAAAGTATATTCAACAAATGGATGTAAAGGTTGTATTTATCAGGATAGGTGTAGTAAAGGAAAACCTTACAAGAATATATGGGTAAATCCAGTATTTTTAAAATTAAAATCAGAAGTTAAATCGAATTTATCAACATTAATGGGACAGGAGTTATCATTTAGAAGGAAGATAGAAGTTGAGACCGTATTTGGAGATATTAAACACAATATGGGATTCAGGAGATTTATGTTAAGAGGAATAAATAATGTAAAAATAGAATGGGGATTAATAAGTATAGCACATAATATTAGAAAGTTGTTTAAACTAAATAAAGGAAAAATTTTACCTTATTTTTTATATTTATTAAATAATTCATTTGAAAATTCTTTTATTTTTTCCTTTAATTTATAAATTTTTATATTTTTATTTTTTTTAAAAAAAAGGACTGCCTTAAGATCTAAGACAGCCCCATAATTAATAATTATTTCTATTGATGATTTTTTTTTCTTTTTTTTCCTCTTTGTATAAGTTTTTTACCACAATATGCTATGCCTGACTTAATAAGATCTTCTAAACTTGTAGGAATATTTGTTATAGCTACTACAATATTCCCAAGGAAAATTTCACCATCTGGACTAATCTCTCCATATGGATTATTATCATATCCTCCATGCAATCTTGACCACCCTGATGGTTTATAATACAAATCATGATATCTTTTCCCTAGAACCTTATCCATCTCTTCATCAGAAATTTCACAATTTCCGATAATTTCATCAATTTCTTTGAAATCATCATCTTCATTGCTGCTAATTGTAATTTCATTCTTTTCTATAGCTTGAGCAAATATCTTTTGTCCTATCTTGGCTTTGTCTATATTTCCTGCTAATACATTTATTGTTGTAAAAGTAAATAACAAGAAATTAGCTTACTGATTTAAATATTATTAAATAAATTAAATTATTAAAAAAGTGAAAAGTTGTTGGATATATTATTGATTTTCCTTTATCTTTTAAATAAAAAAGAATAAAACTTGATATAACCCTATCAAAAAAATATAAATCAAAATGCAAAATTGCAAAAATAATTGAAACAATACTTACAATAAACAAATTAGAAACTTTTCTATCTTTTTTATAAAAATATCTTCTAATTATATTATACAAACTATATCTAAATATAATTTCTTCAAAGTATGCTGAAAAAAATAATTGAATAATTAAGGTAAAAACAACATAAAATTTCATTAAATTATTTATATCAAATTTGAAAATTTCATTAAATTTATAATTATATATATTCATTTTAATTTTTGAAAGATATTCAAAAAATCCTATAATGAATATGAATAATAATAAAAAAAATATATTTTTAAATAAATATAAATTTTTTTTAAAATATTTTTTTGTTATTCTTAAATGGAATTCTGAAGATATGAAAGGGATATTTTTAAAATATTTCAAATAAAATTGAATTGAAACAAAGAATAAAAATAAAAACCAAATAAAAATATCTTTTTCTATTTTAATTTTCTTCAAATTAATCTTAAATAATAAAAGATTTGAATATATATTTATAAAAAAAATACTTAAATAAATAAAAATCATTGACAAAATTTTTTTATTTTTAGTTTTAAATTTATTGACAATTTTAAATAACATCCATAAAACAAAATATAATAATAAAATGTATATAAAAGTTAAAAATGAAGTATCAAAGCATTCAATATAATTATTAATATAATCAAAAATAAAAAATATTTTCTTAAATGGATACAATATAATATATAATATATACAATATTCTAATTAATAGCATAAGTACATAAATTAAAATTATAAAAATAAAAAATAATTTTAATATTTTTGAAAAAAACTTTTCATTTTTTAAATTTTTTAAAGTATTATAATTAAATAAAAAATAAGTAAATAGAAACAGATATAATATTGATGATATAAATATCAAGGAACATTTATTTTCCATATTATAAAATAAGGGTAAAAATATAATAAAAATAATTATATAAATAATTAAATTATACTTTATCTTTTTCATCTTTTTAGCCTTAATTATACAAATTTTCGGGAGTGGAATATTTAAACCCACTCCCTTAGTTTTTTTATCAAATTATTAAAATTATTAATTTTTATTTTTCTCTATAGTTTTAGTTATAATTTTATAAATTTTATTACCAGCTTTATATGTCCTTATTCCAATTCTTACTACAGGAACTGATACTGTTTTAACAACATATTTAATAATGACTACAGTAATTTCACATGTAGCATCTATAACATTTGCTTGTCTCCAATCATATCCTCCATGCAATCTTGACCACCCTGATGGTTTATAATATAAATCATGATATCTTTCCCCAACTACTTTACTCATCTCTTCATCAGTAATTTCACAATCACCAATTATTGCATCAATCTCTACAAAATCATCATCTTTGTTTGTGCTAATTTTTATTTCATTGTTTTCTATAGCTTGAGCAAATATTTTTTGTCCTATCTTGGCTTTGTCTATATTTCCTGCTAATACATTTATTGCAGTTAAAGAAATTAACAAAATTAATGCTATTATAATATATGTGAACTTTTTCATATCTTACCTCCATTTTATCTCTTTATAAATTGAATTTTTTACAAATAATATTATCTTTATATTACCCTGCAGGTATGTGCTTGAACTCCTTTTTTTGTTAATAATAAAATTAAAATTGTTTAGATATTTAAAAAATAAGAAGTATTATATCATAATTGAAATTTTTCTCACTAGGTCAGTTTTGTAATTTTAACATTTACTCAAAATAAGCATTATTTATAATCTAATATTAAGTCTTTTAAGTCTTTGACAATTGACAACCGCTCTAAAAATTTCAATTATGATATATATAATGTTTTCCTTTATTTAATCAAATATAACAATTTATAATTTTATTATTAACTGCACCTGCCACGAAAAAAAAATGTTGCAATTATTGCTATACCACAGGAAGTATCAAAACCCTGTTTATATCCATAACAAAATCTTTTTTCTTTTTTTGATATTATTTTAAGTAATCGATTATTATAGTTAACAAGATTAAAGTTAAAATCAGTTAATCCTTTGCTTAATTTTTGATTATTTTGTGAAAAAAGGAATGATGTTGAAAAATATAATAAAAAAATAATTAATAAAATAAATAATAAAATAAATAAAATTTTTTTAATAATACTTATTTTTACTTTTAAATACATATTTGAACCCAATACTGCATTACATTAATTTTAATTAATTATTTAATTTACTTAAAATGATTTTGAAAATTTTTAATAAATGTCAAAAATTTGTCAAGTTATTTTTTTCTATTTTTTTAGTTTTTATTTTTATGTTTATATAATTTTTGTTTATTAATATTATTAATTTATTTTTATCTGTTTAATCATTAATATTTAATAAATTGCTTTTTACCTTTATCAGGATTATAGCCACCAATGCAAATTCTTTCTTTATTTATTAATCTTTATTAATAGCATATATTGTTAAATGTCAAATATTTTTAGATGCTATTAACTGGGGGGGTAAAAGGATAAAATAAAAATTTTAGTTATCTTTTTAGTAATATTTTTATTACATATTATCAATATTTATTCTATCTGTATTAATTTTTTTTTTAATGGGGAAAATTATTTTTTTATCCATTTATTTTGAAATTGAATCAAAATATTTCAATTTAATTCACTTTAACTTTAAACTAAAATAAATATCAAAATAAGGATTTAATACACCTTTTATTAAACTGTTACTTATACTCAAAGTTATGCTATTATCTTATCTTTATACAATGAACAGGGTTTAAAGCTTATATATTTTTTCAAAATTTACATCAAATGGTAGATATAAATTAATCTCTAAAAATTATTTTACATAATTTCTTTTAAAATCTTTAATCCAATTTTTTAATAATGTATCATAATCAATAACAAAAGTATTTCTTATCATTGTATTAAAATCCATATCAGATTTTAGAGTATTATTAATAAATTTCCTAAATTTTTCAATTCCAATACAGATTCTTCATTACATTTATTTTTAATTAATTTAGCCAGATCTTTATATATATCATTATTCATTTTATTCAATAAGTATTGCTTTTCTTGTTTTTTATTTAAAATTTCAAATTATAGTTTTTTAATAGATAGAGGTAAATTAATCAAAAAGATTAATTTTTGTAATCCCTCTATCTATTTCTTATAAAATGTTTCATATTAATATAGGATTTGTTTGAAATAAAAATTCAATTAAAATTAAGTAACACAATTTTATTCTATTTAAAATAATTATAAAATATATAATAAGAAAATAAAAAAAATAACACTATACCCAATATATTACTAATTATTAAAGCAAATATATATTTGTTTTTTTTAATTATACCTTTTTTCATTTTTTTTCTTTCGAAAAATAGCCAATTTATAAAATTAAATAAATTCATACAAACAATAAATGTTAAGACAGTTATTAAAGAAAATAGCATTCTATTTGACATTTTTTTCTATCCTTTATTTTTTTATTTAGTTTCTATCTTTCATCTATTTCCATTATTAATTTATTTGTAATGTTCATCTATCCTTCTTAGTACTATTTTATAAATTTTATCAATTATATAACTTTGAACAATTCCAGCACCACTACTACTTATAATCCCAACTATTGTTAAAATTCCACCACTAGAAAGTGTCTTAACTGTATAAACAGTTCCATCTACAACAATATTTATAGTAATCCATACTACTTCTTTAACCATTTCTTTTTGTTCTTTTCTTCGTTCTTGCGCCAATTTTTCTTTTAAATTTTTCATATCTTTTTGTCTTTGTGCCAAACTTTGTCTAGACATACTAAAACTATTAGCTGGATTATCTCTATTATCAGAAGTTAGATATTCAAAAAGTCTTTCCCCAACTACTTTACTCATCTCTTCATCAGAAATTTCACAATTTCCGATAATTTCATCAATTTCTTTGAAATCATCATCTTCATTGCTGCTAATTGTAATTTCATTATTTTCTATAGCTTGAGCAAATATTTTTTGTCCAATTTTTGCTTTATCAATATTATCAGCAAATATATTTATTCCTGCAAAGAAAATAAATATTATAAATACTATTATTATATAAGTAAACTTTTTCATAAATTTCCTCCATTTTATTTGTTTAGAAATTGATATTTTTCACAAATAATATTATCTTTATATTACCCTGCAGGTAAGTGCTTGAACTTCTTTTTTAAAGTTTTTTAAAAACTTTTTTTATACTTGGAATAGTGAAGTACAAACATTGACAGAATCTAATAAATTCTGTCTTTTGCATACCTGCAGGGTTCTTAGCATAATTTATTATCCCTTATAAAATCAAACTTTAAAAATAACATAAATTTATCCTTTTTTGTTAATAATAAAATTTAAATTATTGAGTTATTTAAAAAATAAATAAGATTCTATCATTATAAAAATTTTTCTCATTAAGTCAGTTTTCTAATTTGTTATTTAATCTTTTTAAAACATTTATAAAAAATTAATATTTTATTCTTTTTAGCCTTTGTCAACTGACATCCACTCAAAAAATTTTTATAATGATAGATATTTATCTTTCCTTTATTTAACAAAATACAACAAATTCTAATTTTATAATTAACAGCACCAACCCCAAAAAAATGTTATGTGTATATTTTTCCTCCTTTAAAATTATTTTAAATAATTGATTCTTATAGATAACAAGATTCAAGCTAAATTCATCTAACCCTTTGGTTAAGTTATGATTATTTTGTGAAAAAAGAGAGGATGTTGAAAAATATAATAAGAAAACAATTAACAAACTAAATAAAATATTTTTCATAATACTTATTTTTACTTTTTTAAATACATATTTGAATCCAATACTGTATTATTTTAATTTTAATTAATCGTTTAATTTACTTAAAAATGATTTTGAAAATTTTTAATAAATGTCAAAAATTTGTCAAGTTATTTTTTTATTTTTTCATTTTTTATTCATTTTTTATTTATTACTTTTATGTTTTAATATAAAAAGTTTTTACAATTTTAATATTATGATTTTTGTTATAGCTAGTAATATAGATATTAATTTTAAGAAAAATTTTTAAAAATCAAGAATTATAATCTACCGAATTTCCAGGAAAGAATGTTAGTAACTTTTTGAACTTTACAAATTATTATAATACCATGTTAGAACTATATCTGAAGGTATTGGAAAAACTATATTTTCCTTTCTAAAAAGTAAAAAATTATTTATAAGTTCTTTCATCACAATTATATCAGAAATTATATTATCTTTTATCGCTTCCGAAATGTTCAATTTTATAAATAATTTATCAATCTTTTTAAATAAAACTAAAATATTCTTTATTCTTTGTCTTTCTAAATTTCTATTTAATGTTTTTTTAAAAAGTAGATCTGTAAAAAAAACCTGTTCCATTACTGTATAAATACTTTTTTTTAATTGCATATGTAAAATAAATATTAATCCACTAAATTTTTGCTGAGGGAAAGTATTATTATTATATATTTTAAAAAAAGAAAATAAATCTATTATCAAATTTTTTATTGTGAAAAGATCTTTTGAATAATAAGGATAAATTTCAATAGCTTTATCCATTAATTTGAATAGTGAATTTTTTTTCCAATCAACAAGTTCAATTTTATATTCCCAGAAATTTTTATTTACCAATGGGTTATTTCTATCCACCCTATTATATAAAAAAATAAAATAAAGCAACCCGGATAGAGATATTAATAATTTGCTTAGAAAAAGATTCAATTTTTTAGATTTATCAACATTAGATTTGTAACTATTTTTATATCCTTCAAGTATTTCATCAAAATTGCTGTTAAAAAAAGTTTTTTTAAAACTATTTTTCCCATCATTTTGTATATTTATATTATCAAAAAAATAATCCTTATACCCTTTTGAATTATAATATGATATAATAATATCATAAAATTTTTCAGAATCATTATAAATTAAAAAAAGTGCTTTTACAAAATCATAAGCTTGTTTTAATGTTATAAACTCTTTGTTGGATTGAGGATTATTGTTATAATCCGGGTGATATTTAAAAAGAAGTTTTTTATATTTTTTATTTATATTTTTAAGGGTATCATCATAATCTATGCCCAATATTTTTGAAGCAACAATTAGGTCCATTTCATTTTACCTGTTTTATAAATAATTTAAAAGTTTCTGCTCCTGTATAAGTTATAATAGATACAATTAATCCTGCAATAATTACTCCAAGCAAAATAAAGATTAAAGATTTTTTCCTATTTAATCCCAATACCCATGCTCCTATTGTTCCAGTCCATGCACCAGTAACAGGTAATGGTATAGCTACAAAAAGCATTAACCCCCAATATTCATATTTTTCAAATTTATTTCCTACTTTAATTTTAGCTCTATTTACAACTTTATCAAAAAACTTTTTATAAATCTTAATTTTTAACAAAACATTGTTAATAGTATCTAAAAAAATAAATAAAAGTAAGCTTGCTAAAAAATTAAAGAAAACTGATATAAAATATGCTAAAAAAATATTAATATTATTAAAATATCCAAAAGGAATAGCTCCTCTTAACTCAGAAATTGGCATCATTGCAAAAAGTATCATTTTTATAATCACTTTTCCCAAAAAAACTCCTTATCTTTTTTGATAATTAAATATTATAAATTGTCTATTAAATCAAAAACAAGTTTGAAAACTTTATCAGAATACCATCCAATATTAGAAAGAGCAAATAGTTTATTTATACCCTCTTTTTTACTGTAAATTTTATTTTTTACAAGAAAATAAATAACTATCAAACTGTTAAAAAAAGTAATATCAAGATTTTTACAAACTTCCATAATTTTTTTATCTTCAGTAATTAAAGGCAAATTTTTTTTTAAAGCTGTTTTAATTATTAAAAGGTCAGTTGAAGATATTTTAGAAATTTTATCTATTTTTTCATATCGGGTTAAGTCAATATATTCATTATTGTTACTATTTTTTATTTTTTTATAATTGTTATTGTCAATATATTTATTATTATTAATGATTTTTATTTTTTTACTATCTTTATTAAGTTCATAATTTTTATTATATTTATTATCTTTTATAATTTTATCATCATTATTATTTTCATTATCTTTAAAAATTTTATTATCATTACTTTCATTACCTTTAGTAATTTTACTACTTTTATTAATCTCATTATTTTTATTATCTTTATTATTTCTTTTAATTTCATTATAATTATTAATTTGGTTATCTTTAATAATTATATTACTTTTATTATTGTCATAATTATTAAATTTAATTTTTGTTAAAAATAATAAATTCTGATTTTTTTTGTAATGAATTAGAAAATTTTCTTTTTTCTCAATCTCTTTTTTTACCTCTTCAATAATATAAATTTTAAATTTCGAGAGGAATTTATCCAATACTCTTGCTTTATTCAGGTAAATTAACGAAGAAGAATCTATAATGAATTCACTGTAATTTTTATTTAACTTATTGTAATCAATTTCAATTTTCATTAATTAAAAATAGAATCAAAACAATTTTTATCAACAAATTTGTTTTCAAAAAATCAAATTATAAATATTGATTTTTATTAAAATTTAAATATTATGTAAAAAACAGATAAAATGGATATTATGAAAAATAGTAATAACAAAATTAATGAGTTTTATGATACAAATCATGACCAAAACTTAGAAAATTCAAAAGATATAAACTTTAATAATATACAAAAGTTTGGAAGTTCAAATTTTTATAAAGAAGATACTTCTGAAAATAGAAAAATTTTAACTGTTGGTCAGGTAACATTAAAAATTAAAGATGCTATTGAAAATAGGCAATTTCAGGATATATGGGTAAAAGGGGAACTTTCAAATAAAAATTTTTCCTCAACTGGACATCTATTCTTCTCTTTAAAAGAAGATAGTGATTACCTTTTAAAAGCAGTAATGTGGAAATCAAATTATTCTAAACTAAAAATCTCATTTGAAGATGGAGATACCCTTTTATGTCATGGTTATATAAGTCTTTATGCAAAAGCAGGTGAATACAAACTTATTTGTGATAAAATCGAAAAAGAAGGAAAAGGAGATTTCTGGAAACGTTTTGAACAAATGAAAGCAAAACTTTCTAAAGAAGGGTTGTTTGAAGAAACTAATAAAAAGCCTATACCTGCTTTTCCAAAAAAAATTGGTGTTGTTACAGCACCAACAGGAGCTGCAATAAGAGATATCATCAATGTTATAACCAGAAGAGCCCCTTATGTTGATATCCTTATATTTCCAGCTGCTGTTCAGGGAGAAGAAGCATCTTCCCAAATTGCTCAAGCTATAAGAATAGCAAATGAAATTTCTGAAATTGATGTTTTAATAGTAGCCAGGGGTGGGGGTTCAATAGAAGATTTATGGCCCTTTAATGAAGAAGAAGTAGCAAGAGCAATATTTGAATCAAAAATACCTGTAATCTCTGGAGTTGGGCATGAAGTTGATTTTACAATTGCTGATTTTGTAGCTGATAGAAGAGCACCTACACCTTCTGCTGCAGCTGAAATTGCTGTAAAAAATACCAATGAAGTTAAATCAACTTTAACTAATTATCAAAATAGGCTTAATTCATTATTAGAAACAAGGACAAATAATTTAAAAGAAAAATTAAAAACTGAAAATATTTTAAATAGATTGTCCAAACATATTTTTACATTAATTGATACAAAAAGATTTATTGTAAATGACCATGTTTCTAATCTTGAAAATAAAATAGAAAGAAAAATAGATACTATTAATTTTAAATTAAATAAGGCAACACATTTGTTAAAAGCTCTATCCCCTAATAATATTTTAAAAAGAGGATTTACAATTATATCTAAAGATAGTAAAATTATAGCCAGAAAATCACAATTATCAGAAAATGATAATATAAAAATAACTTTTTATGATGGTGATTTAAAAGCTACAATTAATAAAAATTAAATTTTGTTTTTTATAAAGATAATAAAACATTAAAAAACTTTATTAAATAAAACTATAAAAATAAATATAAGAAAATTTATAATTGATATTTAAATAAAATAACAACAAAAATATATAAAAAAATAATAAAATAAATATCAGAAAAGTGATAAAAAGGATTTAGATATGGCAAAAAAAGAACAAAATATCCCTGAATTTGCAAACAAATCTTTTGAAGAAAATTTATCTGAATTAGAAAATATTGTTTCCTCTTTAGAAACTGAAAACACTTCTTTAGAAGATGCTCTAAAACTATATCAAAAAGGGATAAATATATCAATTTATTTAAATAAAATACTGGATAATATTCAGGGTAAAATTGAAATCTTTAAACAAAAGACTCAAAATGGAGAAATAATATCTGACCCATTTTATTTTGATTTCTCTAAAATTGATAATAGTGGAGATAATAAGAAAAAAAATAATAGCATTAAGGAAAATGAAAATGCTAAATCAATAAAAGCAAATAAAAAACCTAAAAAGGTCAACATAGAAAAAGATGATTCAACTCAACCAGAAAATCAAAATTCTGAACAAAATAGCAAAAAAAATTCTATAACTGATGTACCTGAATTTTTCCAGGATGATGATGAAGATTCTTTATTTTAAAATGTTTTATTTTTTCCCTATAAATTATTAATATAAAAATCATTAATATAGAACCGTTTTTTAAATATTTAATCTATTTTATTATATTTTTTAATAAATCTTATCAATTTAAATCAAATTACTTAATAACAAAATTAAATAGTTATAAAAAAGTTTTATCTAAAATATTTTATCTTTTTAATGTCCATAAGTATTTATTTTCAATCAATTAATTTTCTAGATTTTTAATATTTTTAAATTTTTATAAATATTAAAAATATATTAAAACACTCTCTTTTATAAAATATGCTTTTTAAATTTAATAATATCTAATCATTTAATTATCTACTCAATATATTAAATTTATTTCAACAATTACATTGATTATTTTAATATTTATTTAATTATTATTAATTTTTTACTTGACATTATCTTATTTTATATTAATTATCTTAATTATATTAATAAATACCTTAACTTATTTAAAGGATTGATTGATGAATTCAATTTTAAAAGTAGAAAATTTAAAAAAAATTTATCATTTGAAGAAAGAAAAAATTTTAGCAGTAAATGGGATCAGTTTCCAGGGTTATAAAGGGGAAGTACTGGGAATACTGGGACCAAATGGTTCTGGTAAAACTACAACAATTAAATCTATAGCTACAATCATTAATTATGATGAAGGAAACATTGAAATTTCAGGATTTAACAACAAAAAACATAGAAAAAAAGCATTGGAGAAAATTGGCGCTGTATTGGAAGGTTCAAGGAATATATACTGGAGACTTACACCTGTAGAAAATATGGTATATTTTGCTGGATTAAAGGGGATACCTAAAAAAAATATTAAAAGCAGTATTAATTACTTTTTAGAAACACTTGATTTAAAAGATGTTGCTAATGATCAGGTAAGAAAGTTTTCTAAAGGGATGAAACAGAAGGTAGCAGTTGCATGTGCATTAATTTCTGATCCTGAAATAGTTTTACTTGATGAACCAACATTAGGACTTGATATTGAAACAACAAGAACTATGAGAGACTGGATTAAAAACTATGCTAAAGAAACCAATAAATTTATTCTAATTACCTCTCATGATATGAAATTTATCGAGAATACCTGCGATAGAGTAATTATTATAAAGAAGGGTAAAATTATTAAACAGGGAAGTCTAAAAGAGTTAAAAACTTACTTTTCTAAAAAGGTTTATAAAATTGTTATAAATAAAAATTTAACAAATGAGCTTATTATAAAATTTAAAAAATTAGATAATTTTCGATTTGATCAGAGTAAAGAAAAAACATCATTATTCTTTACATTTAAAGATCCAATGCAACTCTATTTTGTTTTAGATATTTTAAGAGAAAACAGATACTCAATTATAGAGCTTGAAACAGTTCAAAATGATTTTGAAGATATATTTATTGATATAATAAACAAAGAAGAAAATTAAAAAGTATTAACAACACAAATTACATTAATATCAGAAAATAATTATAAAAATATCAAAAAAGTCTTCTAAAAAAAACAAAAGGGAGAATCAATAATGAAAAAACTATTAGCATTATTTGCTGTTGAAACAATGAAAATGTATAATGAATTTAAAAGATATCTATTTAATACTTTTACAAATTTAATTGTTTTTTTTATTATTTTCATTGCAATGTTTTATGGCATAAAATTCTTTGCTGGTCCTAATATAAGCAGTGATAGCCTTGCATCATTGATTATAGGTTATATTATGTGGACTTTTGCAATTATTGGATTTCAGGATTTAGCATATGGAGTTTATGAAGAAATCCAAAGGGGAACTTTAGAACAACTTTATTTAAGTTCAATTGGTATAGAAATTATTTTCTTTTTTAGATCTTTTCTTGATTTTATATTTTCACTATTTTTTGTTGGAATAGTTCTTATTGCTACAATGGCAGTAACAGGAATATGGCTATCAATAGACTTGTTAAGAGTATTACCCGTTTTAATTCTTTCAATTCCCTCTTTATGGGGATTGGGTATTTTTTTTGGTGGACTTGTAATGATTTTTAAAAAGATTTCTTCATTTATGCAAATAATTACTTTTGGATTAATTGGAATTGTTTCTGTATCAGCATACCCATTAAATTTTTATTCTTTCTTGCCATTTGCAGCTGGATCTTCTACAATACAAAAAATGATCAGAAACAATCAAAATTTCGATTATAAATGGTACTTGCTTTTAGGGTTAATTAGTTTAATTTATCTTATTATTGGAATTTCTGCTTATAAAATTTGTGAAAATATTGCCAGAAGAAAAAACCTTATAGGACAATATTAATATAGCTATTCAATCCCTTCTTCATTCATATATTCAACTAATTTAGATTCAATTTTCAATATCTCTTTTTTATAACTTGATGAAGGGAATTTTTTATTATATTCATATAAAAGTTCTCTAATTTTCTCAAAATATTCTTTTTTCTTAACTTTATCTTTTTCCTTTAAAAATCTATCAAAAAAAGTTAATATTTTAAAATACCCTTTCATTGATTCAGTCATATTTTTAGCTAGATCTTCATTAGTTTTTTGCCCTTTTCTCATCCATGCAAGATAAAAAACTGTTAATATTAATCCAACTACTAAAGATATAATCAACGCTGTTGACATTTTTTCCTCACTTTTGTTTTTATAATTTATTATTTTATACAATTCTCTTAATTTATATTAATCCTATGAAGTAGCTTAATTATTTAATTTTGTTATCATCTTAATTTTCTTTAATTATTTTATTCTTCAATTATTTTATCTTATTATTTAATAGAATTATTTTTATTATATCTCATTATTTAATAGAATTATATTATTGCATTATTTTAGCTTTATTAAAATAAGTTTCAAAAAA
Organism: Exilispira thermophila; assembly: GCF_055389015.1. NCBI lineage: Bacteria > Pseudomonadati > Spirochaetota > Spirochaetia > Spirochaetales > Exilispira > Exilispira thermophila. Next base: position 1,443,928 of record NZ_AP042476.1, read on the forward strand.
CAGATAGACCCAGGATTGAATTTTTATATTTTCATTTTTTAAAAGATCCCATGACTCTCTGTTAACCAATAATACCTCTATATTTTCTGAAGGTTCAAGTTTTTGTTTTTTCATATCGATAATTTTCATAAAAACAAAATAAATCTCCTCAGTTGTTAAACCAGGAGTTGAAGGGGTTGATTTTGACACATTAATTACTTGTCCAATATATCCAGTTTCTTCCTCAAGTTCTCTTATAGCAGCCATACTAATCTCTTCTTCATTTTCAATAAGACCTGCTGGAAATTCAATTATATAATCTTCAAATGGGATTCTGTATTGCTTAATGATAACAAAAGAATCTTTTTCTTTTATATAAGGGATCATTACAACTGCTTTTTGTAAATTATTTCTTTCAGAATACTCATAATTTTTTTCATTTCCTTCTTTATCTTTATACTTTTTAGTAATAAAATTTACAAATTTTCCATTATATAGATATTTTTTGCTAATTATTTCCATAATTCCTTCTTATTTAATTTTTTATCTGAAAAACAGATTTTTAAAAAAATATATTCTAAGCACTACTTTTTAATCCCTATAGCAAGTAACAATCCTAATACAATAGACAATATTGCAGCAAATAGGACTCTATATTGAGCTGGAAGCATAAATGTTATTGTATGAGCAGGAATCCAGAAAAAAGGAATGGTTTTTTTTAGAACAAATCCCCACATTCTATCCCAATCAACCTGTTTTAAAAGAATTACTGGATAAAATGTCTTTAATGGGAAACTACCATTATTATTTTTAATATGTATATCAGTTAAATTATGCAAAATCATCATAACAGGAGCAAAAATTAAATTCATAAAAAAAGATATAAAAAATGCATTAACAATTTTAAGCCAAACAGTATCAATTTCAATATTTTTAAATAATAATTTTGGAGTACCGTTTCCAAAAATAACAAATGCAATATAAATAAACATCCCCAAAAATCCCCATATCATTAGTTTTGGGAAAAATCCAAATTCTTTATCCACATATTTCCCTTTTTTGATTCTTAAAACCAACATCTCACCAAAAGTAGCAAGTAATGCAAATTTTAAAAATGATAAAATTAATGGAAATTTTGAATAAAGGTTATTATAAAATTTTAATGAAGATGGAATAATAAAAACTAAAGCAATCAGAAGTAGGTATAATAATGCTATAAAATCTTCTTTCTTCATAATTTCTCCCAATATTTTTTTATATTTCTTTATAAATTTTTTGTTTTATACTGTTAATACATTTCATATTTAATATTTAAGTTAATTGACCTTAAATATAATTTTAATTTAAGAAAATTTATATTCAATTTATATTCAATATTTAATATTTTTTATATTTTATTTCTTTATTTTAATTTTTATTGAATTTTATTTCTTCTATCTCCTGTGTTTCTATTTATATTATTTGTTTAGTTTATTTTATTTTAACAATTTTAAAATATTTATTTTAAAAATTAAAAATTTTAAAATTTTAATATTTTTTCATACCAGGAAAATCTTTGTTCAAAATCTAATAAAATATTATTAATAATTTCATCTTTATTATATTTTTTACCAGCTTCATTAAAACCAGGACAGAATTTTTTTGTTTCAACAAATGATTTTTTTGAAGTAAAAACAGATATCCAGAAAGGATAATTTTTACATTGAACAGGCCGAACATCATAAATTCTACAGCCACCTTTACCACCCAAAACTTCTTTTCCCCAAAAAACACAATCATAATTTGATTTCTCAACTAAAGAGTAAAGATCGTTATACTTTTTTGTATAATTCTTTATAAAATCTTCTTTACTAATTTTTAGAAAGTTTGTAATATTTGCAATATCTTTTTGAGTTAGAAAAACAAACCCTGGTTCATATCTACAGCATTTACCACAACCTGTGCATGCAAAATATAGTTCTTCGGGAATAAATAATTTTGGTAATATAAAATTATAAAATAATTTTGACAATGAGAAATTTTTATTATTTTTGTTTTTAATTAACAAATCATAAATTTTCATAAAAATTTTCTTTAAAATAAAGTTAATTTATTTTTTTTACAACCAGTTAGAACTAAACAAAATATTGATTTTTAAACTTAATATTTATAATTTACTATAGCAAATAAAACATTATATTTAAATTAAATAATATTTAAATTAAATATTATTTTTATAAATAAATTAAGATTTTAAATTATTTAAAGCCTTATCCAGATCCTCTATTATTTCATCTATATCTTCCAACCCAACTGAAATTCTAACAAGATTCTCAAGCTTTTTATATTCATCAGATTCTGGGTTTTCAAGATATGTTCTATGAGTCATAGATAATGGATGTTCTACCAATGTTTCACAATCTCCTAAAGAAACAGCTAATGCTGGTATTTGTAATGATTCAATAAACTTCCTGGTTAATTCGAAATTACCTTCAATCTCAAAAGAAACAATTGCACCATAACCCTTCATTTGTTTTTTCACTATATCTTTAAAAGGAAAATCATCAAACCCAGGATAATAAACTTTCATAACTTTTTTATGACTTTTTAAAAAATTAGCAAGTTTTATAGCATTTTTCTGATGTTCTTCCATTCTTATTGCAAGAGTTTTTAACCCTCTTAATATTAAAAAAGCAGAGTTTGGATCTAAAACTGAACCAATTTCAGACATAATTCCAAATTTTAAAAAATCTATATATCCTTGATCTTTTGCAATAGCAATACCACCTAATGCATCACCATGACCATTTAAATATTTTGTCATTGAATGGACAACTACATCTGCTCCTTTTTCTAATGGATTTTGAAAATAAGGAGTTAAAAAAGTATTATCAACTACTACTTTTATTCCATGTTCATGTGCAATTTTAGAAATTAATTCTATATCATAAACTTCCAAAGTTGGATTGGTTGGTGTTTCAAAATAGATTACTTTTGTTTTATTTGATATTGATTTTTTTAATAATTCAATATCATTCAAATTTACAAATTTAACATCAATATTGTATCTGGTTAGAAAATGTTCTATAAATGAATGAGCAGAACCATATAATATAGAAGAAGCAATTATTTCATCTCCAGATTTCAAAAAAGAAAAAAGAACTGAAGAAATTGCACCCATACCACTTCCAAAACAAACTGCATCAACTCCACCTTCAAGTTCAGCTACCCGTTTCTCTAAAAGGTTAACTGTTGGATTTCCTCCTCTTGTATAAACAAAACCTCTCTTTTTTAATGTAAATGTATCTTCAAGGTCTTGAAAGTTATTGAAATAAAAAGTTGATGTTTGAAATATTGGATAATTTAAAGGATTGGTAATTTTTAAATCTATGTTTTTTGCATGGATTGATTTAGTTTTGAATTTTTCATATTTTCCCATTTTTATACTCCAAATTATATTTATTTTCTACCATATTTCATGTTTAAGGCTTCTTTCAAGTAAAGCATGTAGTTCATCAGCAGGTTTTGCATTATTAAATATAACATTATAAACAGCTTGTGTAATTGGCATTTCAATACCTTTCATTTTAGAAAGCTCAACAACTATCTTTACATTGTCAACACCTTCTGCAACCATTTTCATATGATCAACAATTTGATGTAAAGTTTGACCTTTTCCTAACATATATCCCACTCTATGATTTCTACTATGTTCTGATAAACATGTAACAATTAGATCTCCTACCCCTGAAAGTCCTGAAAAAGTATTAAAATCAGCATTATAAGCTAATCCAAACCTTCTAATTTCAGCTAATCCTCTTGTTATCAAAGCAGCTAATGTGTTATCACCAAGACCCATCCCGTGAGCAATCCCTGCAGCAATAGCTATAATATTTTTTAATGCACCCCCTAATTCAACTCCAATAACATCATTAACTCTATATATCCTGAAAATTTTTGTTGATAAATTTTCTTGAGCATAAATAGCTGCCTTTTCATCTTCAGAAGCTACAACAACTGATGTAGGAACTTTTCTTGCAACTTCTTCAGCATGAGAAGGTCCACTTAAAACAACTATTGGAAATTTATTATGAAATAATTCCTTTAATAAAATTGATAATCTTTCTTTTCTTAGCGGATCAAACCCTTTAGAAGCAGAAACTATACATTTTGTGGATTTAATTTTTTTAACTGTTTCTGCAGCTACATCTCTAAAATATTTGGATGGTACAACAAAAACTACAATATCGGAATTTTTTAGAGCATAATCAAGGTCACTTGTTATAATAATATTTTCCGGAATTTTAACACCAGGTAGATAATCGATATTTTCATGCTTTAATTTTAAAGAATTTTCATGATCTTTAAACCTCGTCCATAAAACAACATTATTTTTTTCACTAAAAGTAATAGCTAATGCAGTTCCCCATCCTCCTGCTCCAATAACTGTAATATTAGCCATTTAATTCCTCTAATAATTATTATCTATTTGTTTAAAAATATATATTAAATAATTTTAAATTCAATAATCCTTTTTGTTAATAATAAAATTGAAATTATAGAGATGTTTAAAAAATAGAATAGATTATATCATAATTGAAATTTTTCTCCTTAGTGTAGTTATGTAATTTCATAATTTAATGATTTTTAAACATTAACTATAAATCAGTATTTAATCTTTTAAGTCTTTGACAACTACAATCCAGTCGAAAAATTTCAATTATGATAGTTAGATATAACTTTTAATTAATTAAGTAAATATTAATATTTCATATTTTTTAAATATCTGTTCCTGCCACGAAAATAAAATTTTTTCATTTCTGAAACTTTTTTGAATATTTTCTTGTCTATAAATAATAAAAGACAAAAAAATTATATACAGGAATAATAAAAAAGAATAATAAATGGAGATATATTTTATGAAAGAACTATATCATAACTTTATTAAACATCCCCACGATACTTTCTTTAAAATTGTTTTTAAAAATAGTAATAATGCTAAAGATTTTATTAATATCATATTACCTGATAATATCAAAAAATATATTAACATCAATAACCTAAAAGTTGTTAACTCTTCTTACATCACAAAAGAATTTAAAAATAGATTCGCTGACCTTGTTTTTGAAACCAATCTAATTAACTCCAAACATAATATTAACATATACTTCCTTTTTGAACATAAATCATATAAAGATAATGCTATCTTTATTCAACTATTACGATATATGTTAGTTAAATGGGAAAAAGATTTTCAAAACAATAAAGAGTTATCTTTAATAATACCTGTTGTATTTTATCATGGCAAAAGTAAATGGGATATTGATACAGAATTTATAAATAATTTTAAAATAGATAAAGAGATTAAGAATAATTTTAAAAAATATTTATTAAATTTTAAATATTTATTTTTTAATGATAAAAAGAATAAATTAAGTTATAAAGTGATGAATTATAATAGATACTTGAAATTAGCCCTAGATGTATTAAAATATAAAGCAGAAGAAGATATGAAATTAATATCCAGGATACTTGAAGAATTAGCTAAAGAGATAGAGAATAGAGATATAAAAAATGTATTTTATGTATATATATTGTCAATATTGAAAAGTGAAGATAGAGAAATGGTGATAAAAAAACTTGAAGAGAAGGAGAGCAAGATGCCATCGATTTTAGAATCATTGATAAAAGAAGGTGAAATAAAAGGGAAAACAGAAGGATTAAAAGAAGGAACACTAAAAGGACAAATACTTGATAAACAACAGGTTTTAATTAAACAGATAGAATTAAAATTTGGAATAACCAATGATGAAAAGCAAGTTATATTAAATTGTTTTGATAGAGATAAGCTTGAGAGGGGAATAGAAAAAATCCTATTTGTTAATAATAAAATTGAAATTATTACGATATTTAAAAAATAGAATTAATTCTATCATTATTAAAATTTTTTTCGCTAGGTTAGTTATGTAATTTTATAGGTTTATAAATTATAACATAAAACTAAACCAACTATTTTATCTTTTATGTCTTCGACAACTAACATCCGCTCAATAAATTTTAATAATGATAGATAATATTTTATTAATTTATTTAATCAAATATATTAATTTCTAATTTTATTATTAACTACACCAACCACAGAAAATAATATAATATATTCTCTTTAGTCTTTGACAACTGACAATCGCTTTAAAAATTTCAATTATGATATATAAATTGCTTTTTTTTAATTATCTTTTTATATTTTTTAACTTTCTAGTTGATTTAGTTAATTATTCCACTTTAGAATCCATATAATTGTCTTCAACAATAATTGTCATTTAAAACTAAATAATTTTATTTTAAACTTGACAATAAAATAATTATGAGTTAAAAAATTCTCAATATATTATTTACTTAATTTAAAAAAAAGATCTATTTATGACTAATATTGATAATTTAAAAAATAAAAACATTATAGAAATAAAAAATTTTACAAAATATTATGGGAAAATATGTGCTGTTAAAGATCTTAATTTAAAAGTAAAAAAAGGTTCAATATTTGGATTTATAGGACCAAATAGTGCTGGAAAAACTACAACTATAAGAACCATGCTTGATTATATTGTTCCAGATAAAGGAAATATTACAATATTTGGTCTTGATTCAAAAAAATTTTCTAAAAAAATAAAATTAAAAACTGGTTATGTACCCTCTGAAAATTATCTTTATCCCTATCTTACAGGATATAAACATCTGAAATTAACAGCAGAATTTTATAAATTAAAAAAAAATATTTTCTTGGAAAATATTAATAAATATTCAAACTATTTTGCTATTGATCTTAACAAAAAAGTAAAAGAACTTTCACATGGTAATAAAAGAAAACTTTTTTTAATAAATGCATTATTACATAACCCCCAATTGTTAATTTTAGATGAACCTTCAAATGGACTTGGCCCTGTTTTACAAAAAAGACTACATATCCTTCTAAAAAAATTATCTGAAAAAGGAATAACAATTTTTTTATCTTCTCATAATTTAAATGAGGTTGAAAATCTTTGCTCTGATATTGCAATTATAAAAGATGGTCAATTAATTTATAGTTTAAATATAAAAAAATTTTTAAAACAAACAAATAACAATTTAGAAAAAATATTTGAAAAATATTTTAAAAAAGAAATAGGCGATTTTGATATAAATGATATATAAAATTATAGATAAATAAAAAAAATAAAAAATAAATTAACTTTTATTGATAAAAGTATAAATAATGGAATAAATTTATGGAAATAAATAAAACATTAATAAAATATGAAATAAAAAAAAATTATATAATTTTTACAATTGGTGCAACATTGTTTTTATTAGCATTTTATATAAATCTTAATGGTTTCTTATTTCAATATATTAACCATTATAAAATTGAAAATACAAAATTATTAGAAAAAATAAATGAAACTTATTATAAAAGTATTATATCAAATTTTTATAAGTTCAATCCATCTTTATTTTATCAAGTTTTTATTATTGTTTTTTTCAGTATTACTTTTCATAAATTTTTTTATAAGGGAACCTTTGAGTATTTATATTCAATGCCAATATCACGAAAAAGTATTTTTTATTCAAGTTTATTTATAATATTTATTATAAATCTAACTGGTTTTATTATTTTAATCTTTTTTATTTTATTTAAAGAAATTTCTTTTTTTAATTCTGTTTTAATTTTTATAAATAATGCAGAAAAACAAAGCATATCTATTATTAATTTATTATTAAATTACAAAAATATAATTAATTTTTTTAAAATTATTTTAATTGCTCTAAATTTTACTTTAACATCAATATTTTTTTCAATATTAGGATTTTTTATTTCAATTTTATTTAAAAATTCTGGTATAAAAATATTTATATCAATTTTAATATGGATAATCTTTTTTATACTTTTTAATTTTTTTAATCCTGAAACTACTATAATTTGTAAAATATCTCCTTTTTTTTATAATTATCATATTCTTGATAATTTAAAAATTAATAATTACATAAAAATATTATATGATTATAGTATTCAATTTTTTTATATTTTTATATTATTATTCTTTACATTATTGTTTATAAATAAAAAAGATTTTAAATTAGATTAAATTAAAAACATATGTTAATAATTTTAAAAAAAGATTTAAAACAATTTAAAACTTACATTTTTTTATTATTATTTATCTTCTTTTTTATATTAACATCCTTTTTTTTATTTTCATTTTTATATCTTTATAAAGTTTATAATATAAAAGGTAATTTATTAATAATTAAAAGTTTTATAAATTGTTTTAAATATAGTTTGTCATGCTATAAATAAAAGTGTGTAAAAGGCAGAATAAGGTTGCTTAAAGCAAATAAATAAAAAATATTGCCTCCCGATGAAAAAATATGTATAAAAAAAACAAATCATCAGGAGGCAAAAAAAATGAACAATTTAGGTAAAGAATTAGTGAAATTTTTAGAAAGTCAAGGGGTTTTAGAAGAATTTATTAAAAATCCTGATAAAACAAAAGAATTAATGTTATCTATATTAAAATATGGATATGAAAGTTTAATGACAAATGAAATAGATACTGTATTAGGATTTAAAAAATATGATAGAGAAACAGAAAAAGAAAATTACAGAAATGGTAAAAGATACAGAGATTTAGACACGAGTCATGGAAAAATTATCAACTTAGAAGTACCAAGAGCAAGGAATGGTTTTTATCCTGCAATATTGGAAAGATATAAGAGAAGACTTGAAAATATAGATGATACAATAATAAAATTGTATGCAAAAGGATTATCTACAGCTGATATATCAGAACATATAAAAGATATATATGGGATGAAATATAGTAAAGAAACGATATCGAATATAACGGAGAAAGTAAAAAAAGATATAGAAGGATTTAAAAACAGGAAATTAGAAGAAAGTTATTATGTAATATTTATAGATGCAATGCATGTAAACATAAGGAGAGATACGGTATCCAAAGAAGCAATCTATTTTTTATTAGGAGTAAATGTAAAAGGGAAAAGAGAGATATTAGGATTTTACATAAATCCAACAGAGAGTTCAAGCTTTTACAATGAAATATTTGAAGATATAAAAACAAGAGGAGTAAAAAAAGTATTGTTGTTTGTAACAGATGGATTAAGTGGAATAGAAGAAGTAATAAGCAACAATTTCCCAAAATCAAAAATACAAAGATGTATATATCATTTAAGCAGGAACATATCAACAAGAGTAAGGGTAAGAGATAGAGGAGAAATATTATTGGATTTTAAAAAAGTCTATAGTCAAACTAGGAAAGAAGAAGCACTAGTTTATTTTGAACAATTTAAAATAAAATGGGGAAGGAAGTATAAGAAGTTAGTTAAAGATTTAGAAGAAGTATTGGATTATATGTTAACATTTTATGAATTTCCAGAGAGTATAAGGAAACAGATCTATACAACAAACTGGATAGAGAGATTAAATGAAGAAGTAAGGAAAAGAATAAAAGGGAAGAATAGTTTTCCAACAGTTGAATCAGCAGAGAAACTATTATTTTTAATATTAAAAGATTATGAAAATAGATGGGAAGAAAGAATATTAAGGGGGTTTGGTCAGGCAAAATATGAGCTTGACTTAATGTTAAAAAAAATTTATGGTTAATGTCAATATTTTCATCGGGAGGCGAAATTAGTTATAATTCTAGAATTATAACTAATTTACACATTTTTATTGACATAACCTAGTTTTGTTTTTACAATTTTATTCAATAATATTATACGTTTTTTCTGGAAATATTTTATTTTATGAATTTGAAAATAATTATACAGAATATATTTTTTCTAATCCAATTTCACCTTTTGAGTTTTTTATATCAAAAGTTTTTTTCTTGATTTTTGTAAATATACTTTTTTCTATTTTTTTATCTCTAATTATTTATATTATAATTAAATTATTATTAAATAATAATATTTTTAAATTATCAAATTTTATTACTAAAGATGAATTTAATTATATTAATATTTGTTATTTATTTTTTGAATTTTTTTTTAATAGCTTACTTATAAGTTCACTTGCATTTTCTCTCTTTTTTATAATAAAGGAATTTAAAATATTTGTATTAACAGGTATATTTTATTTTTATTCTTTTACTTTTTTGTATAATTTTGATTTTAAAAAATTCAATTTTTTAAAATATCTATTTATAAATAAATTTTTTAATATATATACTTTTTCAAATAGTTTCTTTATTAAAAATAATTTTGATAAAATCTTTATAAACACAAAATATATTATTAGTTTAATTATTTTTATCTTATTAATCTTTCTTAGTTTTTTAATTTTTGTAAAAAAGTATGAAAAATAAAAAAATATTTAAAATTATTTATAAAAATTGTTTATTACTTACATTATTTATTATCATTACAGGTTTTTTACTAAAATTGATAAATATATATACACCTTTACTAACAAGAATTATAATAGACAATATATCAAAATATAAAGATATTAAATTATTACACAAAAATTTAGTATATATTATTTTTATACTTGTAATTTTTCTTATTGTTTCTTTCATAAATTCACTTTTGAATATTTTATATAATGCAAAAATAGAAATAAATATAAGAAAATTTTATTTAAATGAGATAATGTTAAAATCAATTGAATTTTTTGAAAATTTTTCAAAAGGGGAAATTATTTATAGAGTTGAAAAAGATTTTTTATCAATATCAAATTTTTTTAATCAAATATTTATTTCTATACCTTTAAATATAACTATGTTTAGCTCAATCTTCTTTATGATAAAATGGAGTATAGAATTAACTTTTTTTATAATTATACTTATTCTTTTACAGAGCACAATTATTTTATTGTTTAAAAAACCACTTTCAATATTATCAAAAAAATTTAAAGAAAAAGCTGAAACTTTAAATAATTTCTATATTTCATTGCTTGATAGAATTTTTATCGTAAAAATAAATAATGCATATATACAGGAAAAAATAAATCATTATAAATGTTTAAACAATTTAGTTAAAGTTTTTAAAATAAAAAGTACTATTTCTGAAATTTCTTCCATATTAATTCATTTCATATTTAATTTATGGACATTTGCAATAATATGGTATGGTGGGAAAGAAGTTATTAATGATAAAATGACTATAGGACAGATATTTGGATTTATGCTTTATTCAAATATGCTAGCATCTCCAATCAACTATTTTATTAATTTCTTTTTTTCAATTCCTACATTTAAAGTAAGTTTAAAAAGAGTCAATAAAATATTGAATTATAAAAATGAAAATTATTCAATTAATATTTTAAAATTAATTACTAATGAAAAGAAAAAAGATAAATTAATTAATGAAATAATTAAAACAAAAATAAAATTAAAATCTAATAATTCATATAATTATAAAAATAATAAATACAAATTGATAATTGAAAACTTAAATTTTGCATATCATAACAATAATAAAGTTTTAAAAGGGATAAATTTAACTATTCCTTCAACTGGAATTTCAATTATTTGCGGAAAAAGTGGATGTGGAAAAAGTACATTCGCTAAATTACTAACTGGGTTTTATTTAAATTATAATGGTAATATATTCTTTAATGGAAAAGAAATAAGAAAATATAAAGTTGATGAATTAAGAAAAAAAATTGTTTATATGCCCCAAAATAAATTCTTAATAGATGAAAATTTTTACGAAAATATTTTTTATGGTAATAAAAATAATGATTTTTTGGTTCAATTTCAAAATGAGTGGATAAAAAAAAAGTTTAAAAAAAATAATTTCTCCCCATACTAAAAAAAAATAGTACAGGGAGAAAAAAAATGATACTAGAAAAAATTATAACAGTTTTATTTAAAATTCAAGGATTTTTATTTGATAACATAAAATTAATTGAAAATAAAATTATTATTGAAGTTAATCATAAAAATAAACCTATTTGTCCAATATGCAGAACAGAATGTAGTATTTATGATTCAAAATATAGAGAAATTAAAATAGGATTTTTGTTGGGAAGAATTATTTATTTAAAATTTAAATTAAGAAGAGTAAACTGTAAAAAATGTAACAAAGTATTAACTGAAAAACTTGATTTTACTGACTCTAAAAAAACTTATTCAATATATTTAGGGGAAGAAATATTAAGATATAGCAAAAAGTTAGATAACAAATCAATATCACAAATAACAGGTATATCAGAATCAAGTATTTATAGGATTGATAAAAATATGCTATCTAAGAAATTTGAAACACATCTTTCTAAATTGCCAGAAGTAAATAAAATGAGTATAGATGAAGTATCATATAAAAAGGGACATAAATATTTTACAGTATTTATAGATAATGAAAGGTCAAAAGTTATCTGGTTAGAAAAAGGAAGAAAACACAGTGATTGTATTAGAGGATTAGAAAGTTTAAGTAAAAGAATTGAAAACCTTCAAGTAGTAACAATGGATTTATGGAAACCTTATGAAAGTGCAATAAATAATTATTTTAATGGGAAAGTTAGTATAGTATTTGATAAATTTCATATATCAAGGTTATTAAATAAAGCAATAGAAGAAGAAAGAAGAGCTTATCAAAAACAATTATCATTCAAAGAAGGGTTATTTATTAAGAAACATATGAGATGGATAATATTAAAAAGATATTCAAAATTAGACTTAAATGGCAAGCAATACATAGAAAAATTAAAGAGATTAAATAAACCATTATATGAAATATATCTTATGAAAGAGGATTTTTTATCTATATTTGGCAGGATATATACATTAAAAGAAGCTTTAAAGATGCTATTAAACTGGTTGAATATGGTATTATCAAGTGAATATAAATATTTAAAAAGATTTGCAAAGAAGATAGAAAAGAGAATAGATAAATTATTAAATTGGTTTAAATATCCAATATCAAATAGTAAAGCGGAAGGATTAAATAATGTAATAAAAACATTATTAAAGAGAGGATATGGTTATAAAGATAATAATTATCTTAAATTAAAAATATTACAAATTGCAGGTGATTTATAATAACTATCCATACATTATGAAAGAGAACCGATTTTTTTAATAAAATTTATAATAATGGTTTTTATGAGAATATGATGTTTAATAAAAATTATAAAAAAATAAATTTATATTTTTTATTAAGTTATTTTAAACATATATTATGTAATGATAAATATATAAATATTAATAATAATATTGTAAATTCCTTCATGGAATTTGTAACCTTTTTAAGTAACAAAAACTTATGTGATAAAAAATTATCATTAGGTCAGGCTCAAAGAATTGCATTAATAAGAGTTATTTTAAAATTACCAGAAATATTAATTCTTGATGAACCAACATCAGCACTAGATAAGGAGAATAAAAAAATATTAATAGATTTATTAAATGAATTAAAAAAGATAATGAGCATAATTATAATAACTCATGATAAAGATCTTTTCAAATTATCAAAAAATATTTTTGAAATAAAAAATAAATAATTTTCAAATTATTTCTATTTAATATTTGTTACTATATTATTATTTTTAATATCCTGTTATTTTATATAAAATATTCAATTTTTTACTTACTCTTTTTATATCATCAATCATAACTTTTGCTCTTTTATATATTTTTCTTGCTTCATCTGTTTTCAATTCAATTTTTTGACCTATATTTCTTATTATTGATAAAATATTATGCATTGAATTAATTGCTTTATATGTTGGTACAGCTAAAACTCTTATTTTTTTTCTGAACACTTTCCATTTTACTTCTTCATATTTTGTTAATTTTTCTTTATTGATTTTCTTTTTTAAAATTTTTTGAAAATCTTCATCTTTATATATAGAATTTAATTTAAATTCAATCTCCTTTAACCTTTTATCAAACAAGTTTGCTTTTTTATAAAGGAAAATAATCCTTTTTATTCCTTCTTTTTTCAAAGCTTTTTTTCTTTCAATAAGCCATGAATCAATCACTAATTTCTTTTTTAGAAGTTCAGGTTTTTTATCTACATCAACTAAACTTTGATTTCCAGGTTTTACAATAATTCCTGAAACATCATTACTAACCTCTACTGCACCTTTATCAACTTCAACAACTGTTTCACCAAGATCAGAAGAAGCAACAATAAATTCAGTACCTCTAACAGAAGCCTGACCAGAAGGTGTTTGGATTAAAAATTCCTCATCACCTTTTAATTTTGTAACAACATTTTTTATTTTTCCAAAGATTAAAGAAATAAATGTCTTTTTATTATTATTTTCATCTAATATAGTTTCAATTTTCATATTAGATTCTTCAAAAATAGTTACTATTGAACCAGTTTCTTTTAACTTTATTTCTAACTTTGATTCATTTCCTGTAATAAATGTATCTTCAAGATAAACTGGTGCTCCAATTTCAACATTTTCTTCTTTATCAGATTCAGAATGAATAACTGAAACATCACCACTTAAAAATTCAATATAACCAACGATGTTTGATTCGTCACTTTTGTTATCAGAAGAAACAAATAACAGCATTATACAAATAATTACAAATAAAAATAAAACCTTTTTTATTTTCATAAATCAAACCCTCTATTTAAAGGAAGTGTTTACTACACATATATTAATACAACCAGTTAATAAAACAACAATAAAATAAATTGAAAAATTTACAACTATTTATTCTTGAGTATATTGATCAAGTTTATCAGAAATTTTAAGAATTTTGTTTTTTATCTCTTCATATTTTTTATTAAATTCTTCTTCAGTATATGAATCAATATTGTTTAATAAATCTTGAATTTCTTTATTTATTGAGGATAAATCATTTAAAAGATTATTAAGATTTTCAAGATTTGTAATAGAGTCTGAAACCTTTTGTAATTTATTTTTAAGATCAACAATCTCTTTATTCAGTTTTTCAATTTGTTCCTTGGTATAATCTTTTATGTAATCGCTCTCTTTAGATATGGATTGTATTTCATTTTCATCATTTTTAATTTCTTTTGATTTCTGTGGATAAAATCCTAATAAAATAGAATAATTTTGTGTTGAATCACTTTCAATAAACTTTCTATTATATTTAATTCCAATTCCAGCATCTACCTTTTTATATTGATTTGAAAACCCATTATTTTTATCATAGGTAAAATTCCAGAAATTTCTTTTTAATTTATCAAAATTAGCAAGGTATACATAATCAGGGTTAGTAAAACCTGCTTTTCTTAAATAAAAAAGCATCCCAACAGTTGGATCAACCGGGTCATCTAAAGAATAGATAACTGAAGGGATATTTGTAGAATAATACTCTTTTTCCTGTTCGATAATACCAATATTTGGGATTCTAAAAGGTTTAAACTTGTTTTCACCTAAATAAGTATCAAAAATTAATCCAAGGGCAATAAAGTGACCCCTTACATCTAAATTTGTAAGACTTATGTTTATTTTTATCCCTTGATTATATGAATCTATATCTACGAATGAAATTTCCTCTTTTATTTTTAAAAAATTGGTTTCCCATGTAAAAACAAGTGTATTATTAACAACTTCTAGTTTTTTCTTTGTAGCTTTAAATTCATTTAAATTTATTATATTGTTATCAAACTTAATTGAAAGATAAGAGGTTAATGGAGAAGAATAATACAGGGAATATATATTAAACTTTTTCAAATATACATTAAAAAGGCCACTATTTTCATCAAATAAAACCTTATAATCTTTACTTTCAATACTATTACTATTTCCCCCATCATTACCAGCAGAAATGAATACCAACATTAATAAAACTATATAAATTATAAATACAAATTTTCCAATTTTTTTATTTTTCATTTAAAATATCCTGGATATTCTTAATTAATTCCATTTTCTTTTCTAATATTTTAGATAAAAGATTTAAATACTCTTCTTTTAAAGTTATTAATTTTTCTTTCTCTGTTAAAGTTTTCTCTTTTTCTGATAAACTTTTTTCTTTTTCAGCAATTTTTTTCTCAGCTTCAGATAAATTTAACTTATTTGATGATAGTAATGAATCATACTGCTTTTTTAAATCATTATACGACTTTTCCAAATCACTATATTTTGAACTTAAAGAATTATATTTTGTTTTTAATTCATTATTTGAGCTAACCAGATTTTCATATTTTAATTGTAAAGCTGAATATTCAGTCATACTTACCGTATTTTTTGCTATAATATCAGAATATTTACTTTGCAAGTTTAAATACTTTTCTTCTAAAGCAGATTTTTCATTACTTAATTTATTATAATCTAATTTTAAATTATTATAATTTGCTTCTAAATCACTGTAGTCAGATTTTAAAGAGCTATATTTAGAATTAAGTGAATCATAATTTGTTAATAAAATAGAATATTTCTTTTTTAAATCTTCAAACTCTTTAGAACCAACTTTGGTTTCGGTTTTGTTTTCTTTTAATTCTGTTGGTTTGTAACTTACATTTGATAAAGCTATTTCTCTAAAACTATCAGCAATTAATTTTAATATGGTATATTTTTCTTTTAATTTTATATATGCATTTGCAATTTCTACATTATTTATTGAAGTTAAAGTTTTATCCTGATTTTCAATTTGGCTTAAATAAATTTTAAAATATTTGTTTGCTTTAGTTTTATTACCTAATAATTTATAAGTATAATAAATAAAAAAATACGAATTTAATTTAAAATTTAATATTATATCTTGATCATTATAATTATTAACATAATTAAAAAAATAGATTAATGCATCATTGTAATTTTTTTTAAAAAAACCTATTTTTCCTAAAAAATATATTGAATCAACAGATTCCTGGGAAACTGGATTATTTTTTCTTAGCAATACAAAATATTTTTTTGAATTATCATAATCATTAGAATAATAATATGATAAAGCAAGATAAAAATATATTTTATCTTTATTAATATTTTGATTATTTTTTAAACTTAATCTAAAAAAATTAACTGCTTTTTCATAATTTTCATTTCTATATGAATCCAGAGCTTGAATGAAGTAAGAATTCTTATTATCATTACTCCCAACTAAAACACCACTGAATATTGAAAATAGCAGAAAAAATAAAACTAACAAAATAGAATAAATTTTAACACTTTTCATAATTTATATATCGGAAGATTCTAACGGTTTTTAATCTCTTTGAGCTTATATAATTCTTCTTGAGAAAATAATTTATCAATATCAATAATTATTATAAGTTTATTTTCTTCATCTTCCATTTTATATACACCTGTTATATATTCTTTATTTATTCCGCTATTTAAAATAGGAGGTGGTTGTATTTTAGATTCATCAATTTCAATTACCTGTTTAATCTTATCAATTAAAATCCCTATCTGCATATCATTTACATTAACTATTATTAAATTATTACTATTTGTAGATTCTTCTTTAAATTTAAATCTTTTTTTTAGATCTATTACAGGAATAATGTTATTTCTTAACTCAAATACTCCTTTTATTGTTTTTGGAAGATTTGGAATTTTAAAAATATCCTTTACTTCCTGAACCTCACTTACTTTCATTATGTCAATAGCATATATTTCTTTTTCTAAAATAAATGTAACAAACTGTAATCCCATATTTACCCCTTTCCCTGTCCTAAAAAAATCTATTTAACTCTATTCTTTCATATTAATATATTTGTAATTTTTTTAAACTATAAAATTTATTACTTTAAATAATTTCATAAAATAAATATATATAATTTGAATTTTATTTATAAAATTTTAAATTATAAAATTTAATATCTTTATAAATATAAAAAAATTAATCTATATCATTTTAATTTTTATATAAATTTTTGAAATTATTAAGTTTACTCTTATACATTTCAAAATAGTATCTAAATTAAAACAATATTATTTTATAAAATATAATAAAAAATATTTAAAATAAAATAAATATATAAAATAATAGCAGAAAAAAATATAATAAAAATAGATTACAAATTTTCTTTAATTGCTATATTAATCTCTACCTTTCCAAAGGGAAGTTCCAATGGAACAACCAGGGTTTCAAGTTCAATATTTGTAATTTCAACTTCTTTACCTTTAATTATAGATGGAGGAGTAAGGTCAAAATTATAGCCTTTGGAATGCAATTTTGTTATTGCAGAAGCTGTAATCATATTAGCTATCTCACCAATAGAAGCGATTACCATTTCATCTATTTCATTAAATTCTTCCTGATTCATTATAGAAGCAATTTTTAATGCAGCCTGCACATCTATATCCAGAATAAGTCTACCTTCAGCCTCTCCAAGTAAACCAATTATGAAGCCTATTCCATTTATATTAGATGAGTCTTCTTTAAGATAAATTTCTCCTCTCCTGATTTCAACTTGTAAGATCTCTTTTAGAATTTCATAAGAAGCTTCTACAAAAGGATTAATATAATCAATATTCATAATTACTCCTCATTAATTGTTATCTCTTTTTTATCTAATTCTTTTAAATAATCAACCATCTGGTTAACATCTATAATTAAAGAAATATCTCCATTACCTAAAATTGCAGCGCCTGCAATACCTGGGACTTTAGTTAACTTATTGTTTAATGGTTTAATAACAATGTCCTGCTCACCAATAAGAGCATCAACTACCAATCCAATTTTTGTTTCTCCAACATTTACAACTACAATATAAAGATTATTATTTAAATTTTTATCACTTTTAATATTAAATAATTCTCTAACAAAAATAATAGATATAATTTCATCTCTAATTTTTATAACTGTTTTATCCTCAACCTTAAATATCTCATCTCTAGAAATTCTTTTTGTTTCAAAAATAGAATTTATAGGAATTGCAAATACCTCATCTCCAACATTAACCATAAGAGCCTGTATAATTGCTAAAGTTAATGGTAGTTTAATTAAAATGGTTGTTCCCTTTCCTTTTTCAGAATCAATCGACAATGTTCCATTTAATTCCTCTATTCCCTTTTTAACAACATCCATTCCAACACCTCTACCAGAAACATCTGAAACCTTTTCCGCAGTTGAAAAACCAGGTAATAAAATCAATTCATATATTTCTTTTTCTGTTAAATTAGCATCCTGAGAAATTAAACCTTTCTCAATAGCTTTTTTCTTGATAATATCAGGATCAATCCCTTTTCCATCATCTTTAATTTCAATATAAATTATATTTCCTTCATTCTTTGCTGAAACTTTGATTGTTCCTGCTACAGGTTTTCCCTGTGCTTTTCTCTCTTCAGGTTTTTCGATACCATGATCCATTGAATTTCTTATAATATGCATTAAAGGATCGTTTAACTCCTCAATAATTGATTTATCTAATTCAGTATCTTCACCTTCAAGTACAAGTTTTACATCCTTACCTAATTTTCTCGATAAATCTCTAATAATTCTAGGAAATCTAGCAAACAATTGATTAATAGGAACCATTCTTATTTTCATTACACCTTCCTGAAGAAGGTTTATAATTCTAGCATGATTTTGCATTTCATTTTTTAAATTATCATTTGTTGTTTTTAGTAACTTGAAAAATGTAACAATTTTTTCACTTATACTTTTAGTAAACTTCTCTTTATCATCAACTGTTTCTAATCCTAAAATTAATTTTACCAAATTTTCAAAAATTGATTCATATTCCTGAATAACACTGAATTTACCAATAACTTCCTGCAATGAAGCTTTATTAATAACAAGTTGAGATACAAGATTTAAAAGTTCATCAATTCTTCCAGAATCGACTCTTAGAATAGCTCTGGGTTTAGTTGTAGAAGATTTTGCTGTATTTTCTTTTTGATCCTGTTTATTTTTCATTAGATCAATATTTTGTTTTTCATCTTTTTGTTTTTTTCTTAATTCTTTTTCATTTCTTTCCACTATCTCTTCAGCAAATTTTTCAATTTTTTTCTCTTCTTCAGTTTTTCCACCTTTTAAATAATCATCAGGATTTTTCTGTATAATTTCTAAATCTTCTACAGTTTCAGGAATAAAAATAAAATCTTTTATAGACTTATCATCTTTATCAGAAATAAACAAAAAAGCTGTGTATTTAAAAAATTTACTTTGTTGTAATTCATCGAAAGGGGGATCAGTTTTTATAACTTCTCCTAAATCTCTTAAAGAAGAATATACCTGTATAGGACCAACTGATGCCATTGGGTCATCTTTCGAAAAACTAACTTTTACAATTAATAATCTCTTTTCATTATTAACATTATTTTTTATTTTTTCCAGATCCTCTTGAGATAAAATAAAATTTTCTTTAAAATTACTTAATCCCTCCTCTATATTCTTATTTTCATCTTTTTTATTATTCACAACAATATCTTTATTAATTTCACTTAAAATAGAAGGGATAGAATTTAATTTTTTTTGTATTTCACTAACATCTTCATTAAACTCTTTATTATTATATTTGGCATCTATCATTTTTCTTAATGTATCAAATCCTTCTAAAATAATATCAATTATCTCTGAAGTTATTTCATATTGGGGATTACTTCTAATAAAATCTAAAGAATCTTCAAAGTGATGAGCAAATTGAGCAATATCATGTAGTTCCATTGTAGCTGAAGAACCTTTAATGCTATGAACAGCACGGAAAATTTCATTTATCATTTCTTGATTTTTATTATCTTTTTCAAGTTCAAGAATAGCTTTTTCAATATTTTCAAGTAAACTAAAACTTTCGTCAAAAAACATATCAAGAAATTCATTATAGTTGTCTAAATTGGACATAGCAAATCCTTAAATTTAATCCACTACTTTAATTAATAAAAGGAATTATCACATTTGTCAATAAGTTTTTTTTATCCAGGTTTTATTGTTAGTAAAAAATATCTTTACTTGAAATTTATTATTTTCCAATTATATATTTTTAAAGCACTAATTTATACTAATTGGTATCTACTTTTATTTGAACAGTAAAAAAATATTAATTAACTTTTTGGAGAAGTATTTATGAAAATAACAAAAAGAGTTCAAGTTGGAACCCTTGAATCCTCTGATTGCATGGTGACAATAGAACCATCCAATCAATTTGTACTTAATATTGATTCTACTGTTTCTAAACAATTTTATAACAATATAAAAGAGATTGCTAATTTTCTCTGCAAAAAATATTCTATTGAAAGCTGTTCCATACTTATTGAAGACAAAGGATCTTTACCATTTGCATTAAAAGCAAGAATTGAAGCAGCTATTTTAAGAGCAGGAGAAAAAAATGAATAATAAATCTTTTTTGAGAAGATCACAATTATATGTTCCTGGTAATTCACCTTCTATGATACAAAATTGTTATATATATGGAGCAGATGGGGTATTACTTGACTTAGAAGATAGTGTATCAATATATGAAAAAGATATTGCTAGACAACTCATTAAATGGGCTTTAAAAGAAATTGATTTTGGTAATATTGAAGTAGTAGTTAGAATTAATGGTATTGATACAGAATTTTGTATTAATGACCTTGAAGCAATAGTCCCTTTAAAACCAGATGCTATAAGGTTACCAAAAACATCTTCTAAAGAAGATATTTTTAAATATGAAGAAATTTTAAATAAAATAGAAGAAAAAAACAATATACCAATAGGAACTACAAAAATTGTTCCAATGCTTGAAACTGCAATTGCAATTGAAAATGCTTATGAAATAGCAATTAGTTCCAAAAGAATAACAGCAATTACAATTGGAGGAGAAGATTTAACTGCAGATATGAGAGTTGCTAGAACTAAAGAAGGGAATGAACTTTTATGGGCAAGATCTAGAGTAGCAATTGCAGCACATGCTGCTGGTGTTGATGCTTTAGACACTGTTTTTAGTGATGTTAATGATTATGAGGGACTCAGGAAAGATTGTGAAACTATTAAATCTTTAGGTTTTGATGGAAAAGCAGCAATAAACCCAAGACAAATTGAAATAATTCATGAAGTTTTTACACCTTCTGAAAAAGAGATAGAAAAGGCAAAAGCAATTATAAAAGCCAGCCAAAAAGCAAAAGGGGGAGTAATTTCATTAAACGGAAAAATGATTGATTACCCTGTTGTAAAAAGAGCTTATACTATTTTAAAATTTGCAGGGATTAATCCTGAAAAAAATTTAGGAGATGTGATAAAAATCAATAGCAGGGGATAAAGAAACTGCTTTCAGGCAACGAAAATAAACCTGAAAGCAGATAGGCTTAGGTTCGACATTTAATTTGGTCAAAAAGACCGTTTAGGAGAATGAAGAGCCTACAGCCGAATCAACATAATAATCGGATTTTAACAATCCAGATTGAATAGGAGAATGGATTATTCTCTGTAATAAATATCGTAAAGAATCTGCTTTCAATTAAAAAAAATAATTGGAGGAGGCAGATGAAACTATCAGTTGGAGTTGATTTACACAAGCATCAAATGACAGTATGTATAAAAAATTTAGAACAAAGGATTGCAGATATTAATTGGAAATTTTCTACAAAAAAAGAAGGATATATGGAATTTGTAAGATTGTTAAAGAAATTATCCCAACCAGAAGAAATTGAAATAGCAGTAGAATCTACAGGAAATACAAGATATTTTAAAAGAGAAATGGAAAATTATGGATTTAAAGTACATGTAGTAAATACCTTAAAGTTTAAAGTAATAAATGAATCAATAAACAAAACAGATAAACATGATGCAAGGACATTAGCAGAATTTTTATCAAAAGATATGATACCAGAAGTAAATTTATGTAAAGAAGATAGTAAAAATTTAAGAGATTTATTAAAGCATAGGTCAGTATTAAAAAAGACCAATGTAAGTTTAAAGAATCAAATACATGGAATAATGTTAGAAATGGGTATAGAAACAAAGAATGGACAGCTTAACACAAAAACAGGAAGGGTAAAAATTATAGAACAAATATCGGACCCAATAAAAAAAAGTATAGTATCAGGGATAATAAAAACAATAAATAGTATAGAAAGTTTAATATCAGAAATAGAGAAAGAGCTTTCAAAGATGACAGAAAAAGATGAAGCAGTAAGAATACTAAGGACAATACCAGGATGTGGATTGATAACTTCAATTACTTTAAGGGCTTACATAGATGACATAAATAAATTTAGTTCATATAAAAAGCTTTCTTCTTATTGTGGATTGGTACCATGGGTACAAAATTCAGCAGACAAGGAAAGATATGGGAATATAACTAAAAGAGGTTCACAAGAATTAAGAACAGCATTTGTACAGATGACAATGGGTATGATAAGGGTAAAAAGAGAAAGAGAAAACAGATATATGAAATCTTATAGAAATATGAAAAAAATAAAAGGAAGCGGAAAAGCAATAATAGCAACTTCAAGAAAATTAAGTAAATTGGTATGGACATTATTAAAAAATGGTTGTGAATATGATCCAGTAAAATCAAATGATATATTGTTAAATAAAGATTATTCCGTTGCCTGAAAGCAATAATTTGAGGTTTTACCTCGTTTAGATAAATTGGCAGATTTTTTGATATTTAATATTGATTTTTATAGGAGTAAAAAATGATTAAAAACTCTTTAAATAGAGAAATTCCAGAAACTATCCCTGGAATTAAAAAAGTTATCCCTTTTAATGGTGTTCATACAGTATTTCCTGAAGGTAAAAAAAATTCTGCAAATTTAAAAAGATACAAAAAAGAACATAATAAAATTGTTAAAAATATAGAAGAATTATTAGAGAAAGTGGAAATTAAAGATGGAATGACCATTTCATTTCACCATCATTTTAGAAATGGTGATAAAGTACTAAACTATGTTCTTGATGCAATTGCAAAAAAAGGGATTAAAGATCTAACAATTACTTCTTCTTCTTTAACAACAGCACATGACCATATCTTACCATATCTTGAAAATGGAACAATTACAAAAATTATAACCTCAGGATTGAGATCTAAATTGGGACAATATGCATCTTTTGGTAAATTAAAATATCCTGTAATTTTTCACAGTCATGGAGGAAGAGCTAGAAGAATTGAACAAGGATTGGTATCAATTGATATTGCATTTATTGCTTCACCTGGTTGCGATTTTATGGGTAACATCAATGGAATAGATTCTGAAACTCCATGCGGTTCATTAGGATATACAATAATTGATGCACAATATGCTAATAAAGTAGTTGCAATAACAAATGAAATTAAAGAAAAACCACTAAGTTATTATTCAATTCCACACTATCTGGTAGATTATATTCTTAAAATAGATGAAATTGGTGATCCTGCCAAAATTGGCACTGGAGCAACCAGGATTACAAAAAATCCTATTGATCTTCTTATAGCTAAAAATGCTGCTAAATTGATTTATCATTCCCCATATTTTAAAAATAACTTTAGTTTTCAAACAGGATCAGGTGGTGCATCTTTAGCTGTTGCAAAATTTTTACAAGAATATATGGATAAAAAAAATATAACTGGTAGTTTTGCTATTGGTGGAATTACTGGATATCTTGTTGATTTGCATAAACAAGGGTATTTTGAAAAATTATTTGATGTGCAATCATTTGACAAAAAAGCTGCATTGTCATTAAAAGAAAATCCAGATCATATTGAAATAGATGCATCTTTTTATGCCAACCCATTCAATGCATCTGCTTTAGTTAATTATTTAGATATTGTAATTTTATCTGCACTAGAAATTGATACCAATTTTAATGTTAATGTTCTTACAGGGTCAAATGGGGTTATTAGAGGTGCATCAGGTGGGCATAGTGATACTTCCTATGGAGCAAAACTAACAATAGTTGTAGCACCATCTTTTAGAAGTAGAATTCCAACAGTAGTGGATAAGGTTTTAACTGTTGTTACACCTGGAGAAAGTATTGATGTTCTGGTAACTGAAAGAGGGATTGCTGTAAATCCAAGACGAAAAGATATAATAGATTGGATTAAAAATACCGATTTAAATATTATAGATATCCACGATTTAAAAGAAAAAATATATTCAATTACCGGAAAACCAGAAGATGTAAAATTTAAAGATAATATTATAGGTGTAGTAGAATATAGAGATGGCTCAATTATTGATGTTATAAGAGAAGTTGAGCACTAAATCATTTTCATTGAACTATTTTTAGTATTTTGCAAATATTTTTTTAGATTAAACTTTTACTAAAAATAGTTATAAACTAATTAATTAATAAAAATTTAATTAATTAAAATAATTATATAAAAACAATTCATTATACATAGGGATATTTAATGAAATTTTCAAAAATTATTGTTAAATCAAGAATTTTTATTATAATTTTTTCATTTTTTCTATTAATACCTTCTTATTATGAATGGCAAAAAGTTCCAGTAATAAGAGATATTCTTGAATTTTTACCATCAAGTTTACCTTCAGTTAAAGGTCAAAAAATATTGGAAAAAGTTTTTAATAGTTCCTCAAATGCTTATCTCTATTTTTCTAATGCAGATGATAAAAACTATATAGTTAATATTCTTAATAAGATAAAAAAAATTAAAGGGGTAGTTAATGTACTTTCACCTGAAAGTTTATATATTCTAACAATCCCTAAAGATTTTCTTCCAGCTGCACTAAGAGAACAATTCTATCCTTCTAAAGGGCTAGCAGTTTCAATAACTTTAGATACCAATCCAAATAATCCAGAAACTTATAAAATTGTTGATCAAATTAATGATATTATTAAAGGGCATAGCGATATTCTTTTTGTTGGTTATTCTGTAATTAATACAGAAATGGATAGAATTTATGGTACAAATGCAATTGATATTTATTTAATCCTTTCTTTGATAGCATTATATATAATATTAACTTTAAGTACAGGGTCAATAATAATCCCTTTTTTATTTCTTTTATCCATAGGGGTCTCTTATGTTGTAAACATGGGAACCAATTTTATTTTTAAAAATGGAGTTTCTTTTTTAACCCAGAGTTTATCAGCTGCCTTGCAACTTGGAGTTACTATTGACTATTCTATTTTCTTGCTCCATCGTTATGAAGAAGAATATTTTAAAAATAAAAATAAATTCCAATCAATGGAAATTGCTATTCATAAAACAGCTACTTCTATTACAACTTCCTCTTTTACAACTATATTTGGATTTTTAGCGGTTACTTTCATGACATTAGGATTGGGTAAAGATTTAGGTTATGTACTGGCAAAAGGGATATTTTTAAGTTTTATTTTTACTTTAACATTATTACCTTCTCTTATTCTTGTTCTTGATAAACTTATACACAAAACAAGATTCAGATTACATCAATCTAAAATAGTTGAAAAATTTTCTAATCTATTCACAAACAAAGTATTTCGGTTTACAGTTTTCATACTTTTTATAATTATTTCTATATTTTCTATCTATGGATATAGAAATACCCCTATATCATATGACTTAACAGTAAGTTATCCAGAAAATTTAAAAAGTTTAGAACAGTTCAATAAATTTCTTGAAATTACTAAATCTGCAGATATCTTATCATTAATAATTGATCTTAGTGATGAAAAAGGATTTAAACCATTTAAAACTATTGATGACCTATCATATATCGATAGAGCGAAATTACAAAAAATGATTGATCAAATTGTTAAATTAGATGGGATACAAAATGAATATAGTGTTTTAAGTATAAATAGTTTTGGGTCAATAATAGAACCTATTACTTTTCTACCTGAAGATATTTTAAAAGGTTTTATTAAAGATAAATATATGGTTGTTAATATAAAAACATCGTATAAAGCAGGAACACAAAAATCATTGATTCTAAACGATGAAATTCTTAAAATTGCTAAAACTTACTATAAAAATGCATATTTGGCAGGTCAAAGTAGCTTAATATCTGATTTTATTAAAATTGCTACAATTGATTTTGATAAAGTTAATTTAATATCAATTATATTTATCTTTGTAATCTTACTGTTTTATTCATTATCTCTTACAATACCTATAATTCTAACTATAGTTATCGAAATAGCAATTGCTGTAAATTTCACTATACCTTTTGTATTCAAAACCCCTACTTCATTTATTGCACAAATTATATTAGGTGCAATTCAATTAGGTGCTACTGTAGATTATGCTGTATTATTCGTTAATAGATTTAATGAAGAATTGAGTTTAAACAATTTTAATAGAAATATTGCAATAAAAAATACAATTTCTTCAACTTTCAATTCAATTTTAACTGCAAGTTTATGCCTTTTTTCAGCAACATTTGGATACGCCGTTTTCAATGATATCCCGGTAGTAAGGACCATTGCAGGGATGATTGGAAGAGGTGCTTTAATTTCTTTTATCATTGTTGTATTCTTCTTCCCATCAGTTGTATTTTATCTTTCCTATTTTTTCAAGCTTTCATTCAAAAGAAAACTTGCATTAAATAAATTCTTAACCAAAAAAAAAGATAAATAATTTTATAACTACTTCTGTTTATTTTCTTTAAATTTGTGATATTAAGTTAAGTAACAAAAGTATTATTTGCACATATTAAAATTTTTAATTATATTTATTTATAACAATTAGTTATTAAAACTATTGCTTATATTATTTGTAATATTATTTTTATGAGGACAATATGAAAAAAAAGAAATTTACTTTTTTTATTTTAATTTTATTATTTTTATTCCCAATTTATGATATTACTGCTGAAAATACAAATAAAATTATCAAAAGTGAAGTATATTATATAAATATTAATCCCAATAGCAATATTAAAAACATTTCTATGATAACTATTCTAAAATGGTTAAACCAAAAACTTTTAAGTCTAAAAAAAATAAATAGTATAAGTAATTTTGAATCTGTATATGGAAATGCTGTTATAAGTTCAAGTTCCAACAATTTAAATGTAACAATAAATAAAAAAGATTATGTATTTTTAAGATCTAAACTACCACCCAATTTCCCTCTTCCAATAAATTTGCAATTTAAATACTATTTTAATGATAAAGAAATTTCAAATCCTAAAACCATATTAAACAGGAAAGGAAAATTTAAAATTGTTTTTAATATAACAAATAACTCTAAATACACAGCAAATATTAGTTATAAAACTCTTCCGAATAATAAAACTGTAACTTCACAAGAAGAAATATATATGCCATATGTTGCTTTAATTCAATCCGACTCAATCCCAATTATTGATTATGATGATATTACTGTAACTTCTGGTGTAAAAATGATAGTGGGGGAATCGTATTCAGTAAACATGTTTATCTTTCCATTCCCAGAAGGAAAAGCTGAAATTACATTCGAAGGAGTTATAAAAAAAATCCCTTCTTTCAAAATATCTGTTTCTCCTTTTACTTATAATTTACCAGATATAGTTAACAAAACAATTGAGGATACTAATAATAAAATTACCTCTACATTCATCAATTATTTAGAAGTAAAGAAAAATCTATTACAAATAATAAATTTTGAACAACAAATTTTAGATAATATAGAACTTTTTAATAAAGAATTTAAAGCTTTAACTCCACAACTTTTAGAAATTCAAGACCTATTTAACTTTTATGTAGGAAATCTTGAAAGAGTAATTAAAATAAATAACTTATTTGTACAAATAATGTATAAATTAAAAGATACTATTGGACTGGATGACAAAACTTTAAATGAAATAAATAAACTTTTTGAAGTTAACAACTATTTTATTAAAAGTGTTTTAGAAGGATTAGAAGTTGATGGTAAATCTATCCCAGGGATGTACGATTTTCCAGAAATTCTAACTGAAGGGGAAAAATCTTCTCAACTTATTACAGATATATTAAAGCAGTTTAAAGAAGGGACTCTTTCAATTAAAAACGC
This sequence comes from Exilispira thermophila, assembly GCF_055389015.1. Taxonomy (NCBI): domain Bacteria; kingdom Pseudomonadati; phylum Spirochaetota; class Spirochaetia; order Spirochaetales; genus Exilispira; species Exilispira thermophila. Next base: position 1,472,650 of record NZ_AP042476.1, read on the forward strand.
TCTTTCTGATTCAAATGATATAATTTCAAAATATGAAGTAGAAGTAATTAAAATTATTAACGAATTAAGAAAAGATACTGCTAAATTTAATAAAATTTTTACATTATCAAAAGACTTACTTGATTATTCACTTGAAATTGAAAATATTGATACTGAAAAAATTTCAATAGAGAAAAGTGTACAATTTATTTATAATCTGGTATTTTAATTTTAATATTAATGGTTGCTGGTAATGTTTAAATAATTATATTTGCTGGATTTTTATTATTATATTTATAATTTTTATTAAAATTATTATTAATTATTAAAACTATTATAGATTATTAAAGATAATTAATAAACATTAATTAATTTAATAAAATTAATCCAAATATATTTTAAACAATATTATTATTTTGGTTAGAACAACAAATTATTAATTAACGATACTATATAGATAAATAAAATGATTAAAAAAAAATTAATAGTTTTAAAATATGGCGGAAGTTCAGTTTCTACTGAAAACAAAATAAAGAAAATTGCTAAACAGATTAAATCCTATTATTCACAGGGATTTAATATTCTTGTTGTAATTTCAGCAATGGGAAAATTCACTGATGAACTTTTATCTTTAGCTTATAACATTTCCAAAACACCGTTATCCAGAGAATTAGATGTAATACTAACAACAGGTGAAAGAATTTCAATGGCATTATTATCTATAGCTTTAAATGATATAAATATCCCTGCAATTTCTTTTACAGGATCCCAAGCAGGAATAATTACAGATTGTTCCCATACAAAAGCTAAAATAGTTGATATAAGACCATTTAGAGTTGTAGAAGAATTAAATAAAAACAAAGTTGTAATTGTTGCCGGGTTTCAAGGTGTTTCAACAAATAAAAACATTACTACATTAGGACGTGGTGGATCAGACCTTACTGCAATAGCATTATCAATTTATTTAAAAGCAGATAAATGTATTATTAATACTGATGTTGATGGAATATATCCTGTTGATCCTACAATAATAAAAAATGTTTCACCCTTCAAATCTCTTTCTTTATCAGATGCAGCCCTTTTATCTTCACTTGGAGCAAAAGTAATGCATGATAGAGCTTGCGTTTTAGCTACAAGATATAAAAAAAGTTATATTGTTCGTTCAACATTTTCAACAAATGGAGGAACTATGATAAACTATAATGATGATAATAATAAAAATTATAATAAAGAAAATAATTACAATAAATATGATAACAATGATAATGATTATAACTCTAAGGTCCTAACAAATAAAATTAACAAAATAAGTGAAAATCTTTTTATTAAAGCAATTACAGGTAAAAAAAATATTATAGAAATTAAATTAATAAAAGATTTAAACCTCGATAAAATTCTTTCCTTTTTTAATAAATTTAATATAAATATAGAATATTTTTATTCATCAGATAAAGATTATTATATTTATTTATCTAAAGAAGAATATAAAAATAATATAAATAATTTAAAATCAATAAAAATAAAAAAAAGTGATTTGAATTTGTTTGTTATCCATATTATTGGTGAAGGTTTAAATTTTTTTCCTGGTTTTATTTACAAAATAACAAGAATACTCAATAAAAACAATATTGAACAAGAACAGATGTTTTTTCAAGGGAATGTTGCTTCAATTTTTATTGATTCAAAAAAATATGATTTGAAAAAAATTATAAAACTTTTTTATAATGATTTAAAAGAATATATTGAAACTGAATAAGCAGGGATCGAAACTATTCTATATAAAAATATAAATATTATTTACTATAATCTATTGTGATACTAAATATGATATTATAAATTTCATATTATCATCAATATCTTTTCTTTTTAAAATATTAGCCAACTTTTTATTTATCTTCTTTTTTGAATAAAGATAAAACAATTTTTCACCATGTTTTATCACTTTATCATATTCATGTGTTAAAAGAATAGCAATATGAATTAAATCATCAAAAAATGTAATTTTATTAAATTTTTTTTTAAAAAAAGCTTTCTGTATATTTTGATAAAATTGTTTTTCTTCTAACTTTTGCAATAAAATATTCATAAACAAAATTTTATTAAAATTTAACTCATTTTTATCTTTTTCATTTAAAAATATATAATAATCTTCTCCATTCTCTTCAATTGTTTTTGTAGAAATTGAATAAGTATAAATTTCATTATACTTTTCCTTCTTATAAATATTAAGAATATTTATCAAAGTAGTTATATATAAGCTAATATAGCTTTTAATAAATTCAGTACCATAGTAGTATAATCTATTAGTAAATAATATTTTATCATTAATATTATCATACATTATCATAACCATAGAATTATCAAGATTTTTGTTTGAATAAATTATCAAAATAAATTCATCATTAAAAAATTTATTTATATAACTAATATCTAACAAATGTTCTATTACAATAAAATATTGAGAATAACTTTTATTAAATACTGAAACATTTTTTATTGATTTTATATTATTGAAGATTTCTTGATTCTCTGCATTAGATATAACTAATAAATCATTAGCAAAAATTTTATTGGTTTCTAAAAAGCTTATACTAATTATTAAAACAAATACTAAACTCAAATAAATTATTAATTTAGTTTTAAACATTTTTAATTTTATTCCTGTTAATTTATTAAATTAAATTTATTAAATTAATTCATCTAATTTCATACTTTATCAAATTATTTTACAACTTTTTATTTGATATTTCTAAATGGATTAACCTTTTTAAATAGATTAGCAGAGAAATCAAAAAATCTACTATTTTTATCTTTATAATATTTAAATCCAATTTCTATTATTTTATCAATTAGCATAGGAAAATCTAAACCTTTTTTTTCCCATAAATAATATGCAAGAGAACCGGGTATTGTATTTATCTCATTAATATAAACATTGTTCTTTTTATCAAGCAAAAAATCAACCCTGACTACCCCATTACAATTCAATAATTTAAAAGATTTAATAGTTAATTCTTTAATTTGTTTTTCTACATCTTTATTAACATCAGCAGGAATTATTCTTTTATTTGTTGAATCTTTTCCCTGAATTTTGATATTTTTTGAATTTCCTCTTATATATTTATCTTCAAAAGTTAAGAACTCTTCCCAATTTATAGGTTCTTCAAGTAATGAAGTTAATACTTCATCTTGATATCCAATTGCAGAACAATTAATCTCCCTTACTTCGTTTATCATTTTTTCAACAATAAATTTTAAATCATATTGTACTGCAATATCAATTGCATTAATCAAGGAATCTATATCCTCTGCTTTAGAAATTCCAATACTCGAACCAAGATTTGAAGGTTTAACAATAACAGGAAAATTTAACTTATTAATTATGTTTTCAATTATAGAATCCTTATTCTGTTCCCAATCCTTTCTATAAAACCATAAAAAATCTACAATTGGTAAATTTTCAGATTTAAAAATCTGTTTCATAATAACTTTATCCATACCTGTTGCAGAACCTATAACACCAGATGAGGAGTAAGGAACATTGTTTAATTCTAAAAGCCCCTGTAAAGTTCCATCTTCTCCATTTGTTCCATGAACAAGGATAAAATAAAAATCAATTTTTATTTTTTTTCTCTTACTTACCAACCCTTTATCATAATAATATAAATTATGATCATTAGAAATAGGTTTTATAAAAGCAGGTTTTATACCATTAAAATCTTCATTTTTAAATGTCTCATATTTAAAAAGTTTAGGATGAGTAAACCATTGCCCCTTTTTATCAATATATATTGGAATAGGGTTGTATTTTGATTTATCAATATTTTCAAAAACCTGTAAAGCTGTAATTACAGAAACTTCATGTTCAACAGATTTACCACCAAAAATTATCCCTATATTTTTTTTCATAATTTCCCCTTTTCCTCTATAATTAAAATGTTGTTATTGTTTTTAAGTACTATTATTTATATAAAATTTTTACCTTCATTAATTATTTATATTCTAATTTCTCTTATGAAATAGTATCAATCTTTTCCTATTTTTCAAGAAAAGAAACATAATAAAATTAAAATTATTAATATAATTTAAAAAAACTTTCAAAAGTTAAACAAAAAATTATTAGATAAGCATTTTTAAAATTTAACTGTAAAAGTCAGGGAAAAAATTGCAAAATAAAAAATAAAAAAATTTTAAAAAAATTCTTGACAAAAAAAAAAAAAATATATTTAAAATCATATTATGTTAAAAAATAAACTAATCAATTAATATATTTAAAAAAATAGTAATAAAAATAATTATTTTTTAACAAATAAAAAAATTTAAAATTTAAATAACATTTTTAAATTAATGAAATTAATTAATAAAATATAATAAATAAAAATAAATTTTTAAATTTTTTAAAAAAAGGGGAAGAATATGACACAAATGGAAAACTTTAAAAAATTACATGTAAGTAACTACACAATAATAACCAAAATAGAGAAAATTAATAAATATTTACTTTTACATGGGTTTAGTGGTGCTATTTCTTTAATTTCAGAAAGACTTGGAAATATTTTGATTAATAATAAGATTGAACAATTGAACAAAGATGAGATAGATTATTTTAAATCAAAATATTTTATAACATATAAAACTTTATTTGAAGAAAAAGAAGAATTAAAAAAAGCATATAATAAGTTTGAAAAGATTTATAAAAAAGGTGCAGGCTTTCTTTTAATATTTAGTTATAATTGTAATTTTAGATGTCCTTATTGTTATGAAAAAAATTTATTAAGAAAAGGGAAAGATTGGTTAAATAAAAAAATGGATAGGCAAAATATTGATAAAGCAATTGAAGTGATGAAAGAACTTGATAAAAATGCTAAATCCATCTCTTTTTATGGTGGTGAACCACTTATGAAAGAAAACTATGATATTGTTGAATATGCGATTGAAAAACTTAAGGAAAATGGATTTACCCATTTTGATGCAATTACTAATGGTTATGACCTTGAAATATATAAAAAATATCTTGGAAATACATTTAAGTTTTTTCAAATAACAGTTGATGGTCCAGAAAAGATTCATAATAAAAGAAGATTTTTAGAAGGTAGAAAACCTACATTTAATAAAATAATTGAAAATATTAACCTTGCATTGGATAAAGGTGTTAGAATATCAGTAAGAATAAATATGGATAAAACAAATTTTTCAGGGATAGAAGAATTAAAAGAGATATTTGATAAAAAGGGATTTTTGAAAAATAAAAATTTTTCATTTTATATTTCCCCTGTTGATGGAAAAGATAAGAAAAATTATTTTACAAATTATGAATTAAAAACAGAGATTGAAAAAAGATATTCAAATGAAAAGTTTGATATAAATTTTCAACATAAACAAATATTTTCTACAATGTATAATGCTTTAAAAACAAAATCACCATATATGTTTAAAGTATTATCATGTGCAGCAAATTCAGGGATGTATATATTTGACCCTTTTTATGATATCTATCCATGCTGGGATTTAGTTGGTAAGAAAGAATTTGTAATTGGAACATATAAAGATGGGTTGAAGTTTAATGATAATAAAGGTTACTGGCATAACAGAGTTGTAAAAAATATGGAGGAATGTTTGGGGTGTAAATATGCATTAATCTGTGGTGGTGGATGCAGTGCAAGAGCATATAGAAGAACAGGTACTATCTTTTCAAAAGATTGTGGGGAAATTGACAAATACTTTCCAGAAATAGCTAATAATGTAGTAATTCAATTTTTAAATGAAAAGGAGAATGAAAAAAATCATAAAAATAATATTTACTATAATATTAAAAATAAAAATGATAACAATATTATTAAAACTAAAAATTATTATGAAAAAGAAGAGGTAAAAGAAGTAAAAAAATAACTTTTAATCCTTCTAAGTGGCCACTTTAAGGATAAAATAATAAAACAAAAGTAGTGGAGGTTATTTATGAGCAAAGAAATTATGGATTTAACTGAAGTTATTGTTCAAGATTTAACTGTTCAAGAACTTGAAAAAAGAATGGAGATGAGTGGAATAACTCCTAAATCTCATGAATGTGCTGTTGTAATGCCTTGCGCAGGTGAAATATGCCCATTATTTAGCGAAAATCCTCATCCATGTCATAATATTTTATGGTAAAATAATTTAAAGTAAAGTATACTCATTTGCACATCCATTATCAAATTTAATGGATGTGCAAATTATTTATATAAGCTAAATTTATATAAAATAATATAATATGGAGAATTAGGGTAAATGAAAATGTCAAAATCTTTTAAATTAATTGTTATTTTGTTATTATCACTTTTTTTACTTATAATTTCTATTTTTTATATAAGATATTTAATATTTATAAATGATTTAAAAGAACTTAAAATTATATTCTCTAACAATAATTACAAAAAAAAATTAAATAAAAAAGTTGCACTTTATGATTTAAAAATATTAAAAAAAACAATTTTTTATCTTTATCCTGAACCTTTTAAAAGAATTAGTAAAAAAAAATTTAAAAAAAATTATAATAAAATAAAAAATGAGATTAAAAAATTTAACTTTACAAAAAATTCACAGAATGATATTAAAACTTTTTTATATTTGGAATATTCTAAGTTTATAAGTCTTTTTAAAGAAGGACATTTTATTATTGAAAATCAATTTAATAATATTAGAAATTTAAAAACAATTCCTTTCCTATTATATTATAATAAAAAAACTTTTTATTTGCTTTGTTTAGATAATGATAAAATATATAAATATTATGAATTGATAAAGATAGAAAATGTTAAACCAGAACAATATTTTAAAAAATACTTAAATTATGTTCAAACAAATTCATATTTAAAATTATTTAATAATTTTATTTTTTATATTTTATTTGATTATTTTAATAAAAATAAAAATTACATAGATATTACATATAAAGATATAAATGGTTTGATTTTTGATAAAAAATTTAAGTTAATTACTTTAAAAGATTTATTTGAATCTTTAGAATCTTTTAATAACTGGCTTAATTTTTCAATAAATACCTATTTATCTAATAGAGGAGAATTTAAAGATTATAAGAAGTTAAAATTTTACAATGTTGATTTTGAATATAATTTAGACAAAAATTTATGCTATTTAAAAGTTAAAGAATTTAAATTTTATAATTTTAATAATTATTTTTATAAAATATTTAATATTATATATAAAAACAATATAAAAAATATAATAATAGATTTAAGAAATAATCCTGGGGGAATTGATAATATTGAATTAAAATTATTTTCTTTTTTATATCCCAATAACTTTAAATATTTTAAAGATAAATTTGATAATATAATTCAATATAATATTGTTGTATCCAATAGAAAAAATTTTTTAAGTTTATATAACTATAAATATTATATTAAGAATAAATTTTATTGTAATAATTTTATAAAAAAAACAAATAATACTAATCTAAGTATTAATATAAATATGAATTTAAAAAAACAATTTTATAAAAAGAATATATTTGTTTTACAAAATAGGAATTGTTTTTCATCAACTCTTATATTTTTATCTTTATTAAAAGAATATAAAGTTGGTAGAACAATCGGGGAAGCTATACCTGATATATATGATAATATGTATGGTAATTTATATATAAATTCAGCTAAATTACCCTATACTAACTTTTTCTTAAATATTCCTTCATCATCTTATTATTTTTTAAACAAGGATTTTGCAATTCCAGACATTGAAGTTCATCAAACTATTGATGATTTATTAAAAGGAAAGGATACTATTTTAGAATACACATTAAATTTAATTGAAAAAGAAAGAGAATAAAATTGTTTATTATTTAAAAAATAAATTTTTTATAAGCAAAGAGATTATGGATCTAACAGAAGTTATTGTTCAGGATTTAACTGTTCAAGAACTTGAAAAAAGGATGGAGATGAGCAAAATTAACAGGTGTTTTATATTAATATGTACTGGTGTCAATACTAATAATGATTGTCATCCTAATACTTGTGGTACTAATAATCAATATGGTGGAAATTGCTCCGATTTTTGCGGTGCTAAATGTAATGGTTATTGTTATACTGATTGTTTTACTAATTGCAGAAGAATATAATTTTATTATCCCCCTATAAAATGGGGGGATAATTATTTTCTTATAAATATTAATAAAAAAGTTTTAATAATAAATTGTTTATAAGGAAGCATAAATGAAAATATTGAAAAAAATATTTATAGTTTTCATATCTATAATATTTATTTATATTATTTTTATATCTTTTATATATTTTCACAATCTTTATATTATTAAAAAATATAACATAGTATCTTACAATGATATTTATAAAAAAATAAAGCAAGATGATTATTATAAATATTTTTTAATTAACAAAAGTTTTTCAAAAAATGATGCACTTTATGATATTAGATTTTTAAAAAAAACAATATTGAAAATATATCCAGATCCTTATTTTTTCATTTCAAAAGAACAATTTGATAATATTTTTAATCAAGCTGAAAAAGAGATAGAAAAAGCAGAAAATGTTGATAGCATATCATTTTTTAAAATAGTAAATAAAACAATATGTTCCTTAAGAGATGTTCATACTTCTCTATGGGTAATGGAAAATTTATTTTTCAACTATCTATATAATTATAAAAAATTGTTTCCAGCAAAAGTATTTATTAATAATGATAACAATGTTTATTTATTAGATTTTGTTGATGATGAGCAAAAAAAAATATTAATTGAAAAAATTGCATCAAAAGAAAATATTAAAAAAAATAAAGTAAATTTAAAAAATTATAAAATAAAAATTGTTTCAATAAATGGAATAAAAATTAATGATATTTTAGATTATCTTTCAGATTATGAAAATTTATATAAAAAACAGATGAGAATAAAAAGTTTAAATTATGATTTTATATATAAATTATATTATCTTTTTGGAGATATAGATTTTTACAATACAAAAGTATATATAGAAGATCTGGATTTATCTTTTAATCTAAAAATAAAATCAAAAAATTTAAATCATAGTAATGAATTAAAAAAATTGTTGTTAAATAATTATATAAATTTTAATTCTTTTTTATATTTAAAAGGTTTTAAAAAAGGTTATATAGATAAAAATTTATCAATGTCCATAAATTATGATAAAAAAATAGCTTATTTAAAAATAAATTATTTTGATTTTTTGAGTTTTTATTTATTATTAAATTCTAAAATATTAAAAGGATATATTTTAAATAAATTTAATAAAGATTATTTTGAAAAATATAGTTATTTAAATGAAGAACCATTTATAACATATAGAATTATAAAACATTTTAATGATTTTTTTAAAATTATAAAAGAAAATGGAATAAAATATCTTATTATTGATATAAAAAATAATCCAGGAGGAAATAGTGTTTGTTCTGACTTTTTAATTTATGTACTACACAATATATGTAATAAAGATGGAAAAAATGTAAATGAAAAATATAAAGATAAAATTATTTTCAAAAAAAATTTTTTTTTACTTTATCATTTATTTTTCTTTAAAAAATACAAAGATTATTTATATTATTTTTTACCAGATATGTTATGTTTTTATAATTTAAATAATATTGAAAAATGGTTTTTTAAAAATACAATTGAAGATATAAATTATAAAAATTTAAAAGTATATTTAATTCAAAATTCAAATATATTTTCTTCTGCAATGGGTTTTAGCTATCTATTTAAAAAATATAATTTTGGAAAGATTATAGGTGAAGAATCAGCTGATATTATCAGGGGGGCAGGCAATTTTGCATATTTTATCCTTCCAAAAACAAAATTAATCTATAATTTAGCTCTTTCTATAATTCAAGACGAAAACATATTTCATGGAGTATTACCAGATATTGAAGTTCATCAAACTATTGATGATTTATTAAAAGGGAAAGATACTATTTTAGAATATGCATTAAATCTTATTGAAAAAGAGAGAAAATAAAAATATGGAACAGATTGATAAACAAAAAATATCATTTAAAAAAACAATTAATACAATTTTAAATTTATATCTAGAAAAAGAGATAATAATATCAAAATTAGATACAAGCCTTAAAGTTAATTTCTATTTTTTAAAATATAAAAATAATTATTTAATACTTTCTGAAAAAGAGAAAAAAATAATTGAAAACTTTTTTAATGAAAATAAAATTTATGAAAATAATAATTTTTTAAATGATACTATTTCAAATAATTATAATCTTTTAAATATATCAAATGATGTTAAATCAACATTTGAAAAAATATACAATTTTATAATTGCTGCTAAAGATAAAAACAAATCTTATATTTCTTTAAGAGTTCCTTTATTAAAGGGTAAATTATTACTTATTATCTCAAATATATTCAAAATATTTTTTAGTAAATTTTTTTATTTTTCAATCCTTCCAGTATTGTTAATAAGCTTTTTTATTATTATATTAAAATATAAAATGTTTATACAAAGTGCAACCTCATTAAAAGGATTTGATTATATTTATTTATCAGTAGCATTAATTTTTACAACTGTTTTGCACGAATTTGGACATGCTGCAGCATTAAAATACCATAATAAAACTCCTGCTATTATTGGATTTGGATTTTATTTTTTTATGCCTGTTTTTTATTCTGATGTAACAGAAGTATGGGAACTTTTAAGATTCAAAAGGTTGATAATTGATGCAGGTGGATTCTATATTGAAATGATATTTGCAACAATTTCAATGTTACTTTTTTTCTTTTATAAAAAATATGATTTTTTTATTATATATTCAGGTTCAATTTGTTTTTCAATTTTTTATTCTTTTAATCCATTTATTAAATGGGATGGCTACTGGATTTTAACAGATTTATTGGGATTGTTTAATTTGCATGATTTTTCAAAAAAGTTTTTTAAATATTTATTTGAAGATTTTAAAAAATTTATTGTAAAGAAAAAAGATATTTATAATAATTTTGCAAAATCAAAAACATTTTTATCTTTAATAAAAAGTCCAGAAAGGTATTTTTTTATTTTCTTTTCCTTCTTTACCTATGTATATTTAGGGTATTTTTATTATATATTTTTTATTATGATTAAAAATATATTACCTGTTTATTTGAAACAATTATTTATAACATTTCAAAATATCTCATTATCAAATATTAATTTAAATATTATTATTGATATTTTATTTAAACTTATTTTTATATCTGGAATGTTGTTTTTTATTTTTAGAATATTAAAATCAATCTTTTCTATTATATCGAAACAAGTTTTATCTTTTTTAAAAAAGAAAACTGAATAAAATATATTTTCCGTGTTAGTTGTAGTTAACAATAAAATTGAAAATTAATGTATTTGATTAATTAAATGAAAGTTTTATATCTATCATTATTAAAATTTTTCGAGTGGATGCAAGTTGTCAGAGACTAAAAAGAATAAAATATTATTTCCGTGTCAGGAGTAGATATTTAAAAAATAAGAAAGTAGAATATTTAATTAAATAAAAGTTATATGTAATCATAATTGAAATTTTTCAACTGGATTGTAGTTGTCAAAGACTAAAGAGAATATATTTTTTCGTGGTTGGTTCAGTTAATAATAAAATTTGAAATTAATTTATTTATAATTATTTAATCAAAATAAATTAAAGTTATATTATCTATCATTATTAAAATTTTTCGAGTGGATGTCAGATACCTAAGGATTAATAGAATTTATTATTTTTTCGTGGTAGGTGCAATTAATAATAAAACTTGAAATTATTAGTGTTTATTTACTAAATATAAACAATATATATATATCATAATTGAAATTTTTAGAGCGATTGTCAGTTGTCAAAGACTAATAGATAACAAATATTGTTTTTTTATTTGTGTTAAATAGATTATAATAATAAATTACATAACTGAACTGGTGAAAATTAATTTCCCGTGGCAGATGCAGTTAATAATAAAATTTGATATTATTATATTTGATTAAACAGTTTAAATTAATATATATTCTAATTAAAATTTCTCGACTGGATTATAGTTGTCAAAGACTAAAGAGATAAAAATATAATAATTTTGATTAATATTCAAAAAAGATTAATTTTAATGATTACATAACTATACTAAGGAGAGAAATTTTAATTAGAATATAATTATACTTATTTTTTAAATATCTTAAATAATTTCAAGTTTATTATTAACAAAACAAATTTCAATTTTATTATTAATATTCTAAGTTATCAGGAAGATCATTTTCAAAAAGAACAACATCATTAATTTTTAATATTTTTCTCAATAATAATTGGGCCTCACTTAACCCTTTAACATTATAGATGTTATTTTCACTAAAACCACTTTCTATAACACCATCATAAATAAATTTTGAAACTTTATTTTCAACAAGTATTACAATATCGCAAATTGTTGCAATTTGTCTTCCAAATTCTTTATTTATCTCAACTTCTTTCTCTCCCAATTCAATAATTCCAGGTGTTACAATAACTTTTCTTTTTCCTTCAAAAGAAGCAAGAACATCTAATGCCATCTTTGCTCCAGCTGGATTAGAATTAAAAGCATCATCGATTATTAAAACTCCTGTTTTAAGGTCAATTAGCTCAAGTCTATGTTTAACAGGATTCAAACTATTTATTGCTTTTTTAATTTCTTCAGGAGAAATCCCATAAGATAATGCAATAGAAACTGCAGCTAAAATATTATAAACATTAAACTTCCCCAACAATTTTGATTTTGCTTTTATATATCCATATTTATCATTTTTTGAAGTTTCATTTTTATTTATAAATTTATTTAAATATGTTTTTATTAAACTTTTTTGATTATCAACATATTGAAGCTTTTCAAAAACATTTTTGAATTTTTCTTTCTTATAATAAATATCAAACTCTACCCCTTCATTAGTTACTTTTATATTTTTTGCAAAAATATGTTTTTCATGGCTTTTATCCAACTCATTCTTTTCAATACCATAGAAAACAATATTATCTTTTATTTTACTGTATTTACCATCAATATTGTCATTAACATATCCTAAAATATATTTGTTATCTCCGTTTAAAATAGATATTGCAGGATTATTTAAGGAATCGATTAGCTCAAACTTTGTTTTAACTGTATTTTTAATTGTTTTAAAAGTCTCAAGATGAGCTTCACCTATACTAGTTATAATTCCAAACTGTGGTGATACAAGTTCTGCTATCTCTTTTATATCCCCTCTTTGTCTTGCCCCCATTTCAACAACAAAAACTTTATGGTTATCATTAAGTTGATTATTAATAACCTTACAAACACCCATTGTTGTATTGTAGCTTTCTGGAGTTATTAAAATTTTATCTTTAAAAAAATATTTTAATATATTACCAGTTATAAATTTTGTAGAAGTTTTTCCAAAACTTCCTGTTATTCCAATTATTGTTAAATCCTTCATCTGGTTAATTTTATTTTTAGCTATTTTATAAAATTTTTTTTGAATCCTTTTTTCTACAGGGGAAATAATATAATTGGAAAGAAACAAAATATAAGGAATAGAATAAATTAAAATTAAATAAAAGATTGTAAACAAAGGAAAATTATTTAAATCAAAAAAACTAATTTTAAATGAACAATAATTTATTAAAAAGCAGTGTTTTAATTTATAATTTGTTAGATAAAAAAAAGTTAAAAGCAATAATATTGAGAAAATAAGAAAAGTTGTAAAGAGTCTTTTAGCTCGTGGAGTAAAAACAAAAGGTTTTTTTTGTTTTTTCCTTTTTTGAAATATTAGATAAAAAAGAAAAATTGAAAAATATATAATGATTGAATACTTAATAATTTTAAAATAAAGATCTTTTTTAAGAATAAAACTAACAAAAAATTTATCAAAATATCTTGTAATGATAAAATAAAATAAAATTAATACAAATATAAGTAATAAATTTATACTAAAAGTTTTAGATAAAATCCTGTTTTCATTATCATTATACCACTTTATAAATTGTTTACTTTTATAAGATTCAAGTTGAAACATATGTAAAAAAAATAAACCTCTTTTTATTAAAGCAGCAAAAAACAAAAGTAATATTACAGTAAATAGAATTATATTAACTAACATTTGCAACCTTTTATATTTGAATATTTAGTGAAATTTACAATAAAAAAAAATAAAAACAATATTTAGGGAAAACAAAAATATCAGGATAAGAATTTTTTTAGAACAAGATCAAATTTGTAGAAATTATCAAGATAAGAAAAATGTCCTGCATTTTCAAGCATAACAAGACCACTGTCTTTTATCTCTTTCTCCATAATCTTCCCCATATATAATGGGGTATCTTTATCATTTTCTCCCCAGAAAATTAAAACTGGACATTTTATTTTTTTTAGTAAAGGTTGTAAATCTTCATTTACTACTTTAACAAGGTTTTTTCTTAATTTATTAGCTTTTTTATAATCTTTTGATCCAAATAAGCTAGATAGTTTATCACTAACTTTTTCTTTATCTTTTATAAAAAATAGAAAAAAAGATTTTAAAATTTTATATAAACAGACTTTTATATAATAATCCAACCCTCTTTTAGGTATAATTCCTGCACTATCAATAAGAATAATTTTTTCTACCAAATCTACATATTTGGCACCTAAAATTATTGATAATCTTCCCCCAAAAGAGTGACCAATTAATATAACTTTTTTAATATTAAAATGATCTAAAAACGATTTAACAAAGTTAGCATATTCGTATGAACCCCAATTATCAGATGGTATTTGTGATTTCCCAAATCCAGGTAAATCTAAACACCATATTCTATAATTAAAATTACCCTTTTCCCCTATATAATTTTTAAGACTATTAAAAACAGGAAGGAAGCTTTCAATGCTTCCTCCCCAACCATGTAATAACAAAATGTCTTTTCCTTCACCTTCAACAATATATCTTATCTTTAAACCTTTTATATTAACTTCCAACCTTCATATCCCCATATTATTTAAATTTTTTTGTTAAAAAATTTTGTTTTTATAATACTAATTTAATAAAATTATTATTTTTTATTTTTTAATATTTCTATTTAGTATTTTTATAAATTTTTTTTAAAAATTTTATAAATCTTATTGATTTTATTATTCTTATTATTTCTATCATTCTTTAAATTTAGAATTACCTGTTATTCTATTTATTCTTTTTTATTATGTTTAATGTGTTTTTTGTTTACTTCAAGTTTCTTTATTTTGTTTAATGTTATTCTTGTTTATTTTAAGTTTTTTTATTTCTTAATATTATTTTTATTTATAATTTTATTTCTTAATCGATACAATAAAAACAGTACCTCTTCTGTAAACTAATAACAAGAATTTTTTATATTTTTTATATTCATCCATTATTTTATAAAAATCATCAAGGTTTCCTACTTCTTTATCATTTATCTGCATAATTACATCACCCTTTTCAAGACCAGCTTTTTCAGCAATTGAATTTTTACCAAATCCCAATATTACAACACCTTTATTTATCCCGTAAATATTGTATTTACTTTTCAAATCATCTGTTAAATTTGATACTGCTACCCCAAGCCAGTTATCTGTAGAACTGGTTGATGCAGATAATGTTTTTCTTTTTTCTAAAGTTAATGTTATGTTTATTTTTTTTGAATTTTTACCATCACTTCTAATTATTGTTAATGTAACTTTTTTCCCAACAGGTGTTGAAGCAATATATCTAACAAGATCACCTACAGAGTTAATTGTTTTATTATTAAATTTTAAAATAACATCAAGCCTTTTAATTCCAGCTTTATCAGCTGGGGAACCTTTTTCAACAGAAGCAACTATAACTCCTTGAGGTTTATCAAGTTTATAGTAATCAAGTTTATCTTCTGTCATTTCTTCAATGGAAACACCTAAATAACCTCTTTCAATTGGTATATTTTTCTTTAAACTTTCAAGATTATTTTTTACCATATTAATAGGGATAGCAAATCCAATACCAGCACTTTGACCGGTTTTTGATAAAATTGCATCATTTATCCCTACAACTTCCCCTTTAAGGTTAAGTAAAGGTCCTCCAGAGTTTCCCGGGTTAATAGCAGCATCTATTTGTATAAAACTTTCATATTTATTAATACCTAAATTATATCTTCCTTTTGCAGATACAATACCCTGAGTAACAGTTCCATCAAGACCAAATGGATTACCTATAGCAATAACAATATCTCCAACCTGCAAATCATCAGAATCCCCTAATTTAAGCACAGGTAGAATTTTTTTATCAGGATTTATTTTAATACATGCAACATCAACATCAGGATCAACACCCATAACTTTACCTTTAAAAACAGTCCCATCCTGTAAAATAACTTTAACCTCTTTTGCATCTTTGATAACATGGTTATTGGTTAAAATGTATCCATCCTTTGAAATAATGAAACCAGAACCATAAACTTCATATTCTCTTTTTTGTTGAGGCATATCAGGAAAAAATGGAAACCAGAAAGGCATTGCTGGTTGCTCTTTCTCAATAATTGAAGTTATATGAACTACAGCCGGTAAAGTTGTTTTAGCTATTTTTCTAAAATTATTTTGTAATGCTAATGCAATTGAAGAACTATCCATCTGGGTAACAGGATTTGTTTGATTATTGTTTTGATTATTATTGTCCTGCGCATTAACAGCAACATCATATGGTGTACTTTCAGCATTTTTACATGAATTAATAAAAAGAAATGAAACACTTAAAGAAAAAGTTAAAATTAAAAATAATACAAAATAATGTAACACATGAAAAGACTTCTTTTTCATAATTGTCCTCCTAAAATAATAAGTCCCACCCTTTTCTAATAACTAATTTAATAACTATATTTATTTATTTCAAGAAAAATTATTTATTAACTAAATAAATTAACTATTTTTTAATCTTTTTAAATTTTTTTAATTTATTTTAATATTTAATAAATTATTGTTTTTGCTTAATACTAATAAATAAAGACACTTTTTATGTTATCCAGGAAATTTTTTTAACTTACATTTTATTAGACTAATAAATCAAAAAAAATGCATGAGCAAAAACTTTTTTTAAAAAATTAAAAAATATTGGAAGAAAATCTAAGAATAATATTTCAATCACTTAAAAAAAATTAATTAAAAAAAATTAATTTGACATTTAAAATAAAAAGATTAATTAAAATAAATAGTTTTATTAAAACAATATACAGAATAATTTTTGTGATGTAATTTTATGAATGAAGATTTAATTTTTCAATTTCTAAACTGGATCTTTGTAGAAAAGAAATATTCTAAAAATACTTTTAAATCTTATAAAGCTGACCTTAAACAATTTTTAGACTTTGTTAATAAAGCTGTCAACACTATTACCATTGATGATGTTCAAAAATATTTTGACAATTTAAAATTTCTACAAATTAACTCTTCTACTTTAGCAAGGAAATATTCTAGTTTAAACACCTTTTTTAAATTTCTAATTATAAATAACATTATAAAGTCTAATCCTATGGAATTTATTGAATATCCAAAACTATCCAAAAAACTTCCTGAATATTTAACCCCTGAAGAGGTGGAAAAAATTTTAAATATTATTGAAACAAAAAATTATATTGGTATTAGAGATAGAGCACTTTTTGAATTAATGTACTCAACAGGGTTAAGAGTATCAGAAGTTATTAATATAACATTTATGGATATCGATTTGAAAAACAATATCTTAAAAATAAAAGGAAAAGGAAATAAAGAAAGGGTTATCCCTTTTGGAAAAATATGTAATGATTTTATAAACAAATATCTTTCATTTTCCCGAATTCAACTTAATAAAAAAAATTTACCATTTTTGTTTTTAAGCAGAAGAGGTGATAAATTATCAAGAATTACAATATGGAAAAATATGAAAAAATATGCTATAGCTGCAGGAATAAGAAAAAATATTTATCCACATATATTAAGACATTCTTTCGCAACTCATTTAATTTCAAATGGAGCAGATATTAGATTTGTACAGGAATTGCTGGGACATGAATCAATTTTAACAACTGAAATTTATACTCATCTGGATATTAATACTATTTTAGAATTTTATAATAAATATTCTTTTAGAAAATGAAAAATAAAATTAATAAAAAAAAGAATTTTTAAAAAATACTTATAAAAAAATAATTTTAATTTATATTCCATAAAAAATAATATTATTATAAAGGACTATTATTGACAAAAACTAAAAAAACATTGCCAATTATTATTGCATGGATTGCTGTCTTTTTATGGGGAATTCATGGACCTTCTGGTAGATTTCTTGCTTTAGAAAAAATCCCTATTTTAGCTGTAATGTCTGCTAGATTTTATATAGGGGGTTTGATAATTTTTCTTTATTTAATTGTTTCAAAAAAATTTGATATAAAAATTTTTAAAAATTTTAAAAATTTGTTTATTCTTGGTTTTATTGGTGTATTTATTAATTCAATTTTTTACCATATTGGATTAAAATATATTCCTGCAACATTAGTAATGCTACTTGAAAACATGGCTCCTATATTTGTTTTTTTAATGGTTATAATAATCGATAAACAAAAACTAAATATTTATGAAATAATTTCACTAATAATTTCATTTACAGGGCTTTTATTTATTGTTGCTGGAAAAGGGGGATTAAAAATATCTAACCAGGATTTCTTTTTAGGAATTGGTCTTGAATTAGCCGCAGGTATAACATTTGGATTTTACACATATTATTCAGGAAAAGTAATAAAAAATGCATCATTTGATACTATTTTAAATTCTATTTTTTTAATTTTTTTAATAGCAGGAATAATGTCAACACCATTTCTCTTTGAATTTAAAAATGTTAATTTAAAACCAATTCACATTATACTAATTGTCCAAATGGGTCTTTTTCAATCAGGTCTTGCATATGTTTTATGGAATTATGCAATATCACATTTAAATTCCTCTAAAACTTCTTTATACTTTTATATGACAGTTGTATTTACAACAATAAATGAAATATTATTTCTACATTTTAAACTTAATTATATTATAGTAATTGGAGCATTATTAATTATAGGAAGTTCTATTTATATAAGCATTGAAAACAAAAAAGCTTTAAAACATTTATCTAATTGACAAATATTTTTATAGATTTATAAATTGACTGGATAAGATTATAAAAAATAAAATTTTTTAAAATATCTTTGGTTTATACAAAACATACAGGAATTAAATTTTAATGATAGGATATTTAAAACCATTTACACCAGAATTAAAGTTAAAACACTGGGAATTCTATAAATCTTTATATTGTTCTTTATGCATAAATACAAAATATAAATTTTCCAATTTTTATAGACTTTTTATTAACAATGATTCAATTTTTTTGTATCTTCTTTTTATATCAACAATGGATAATATTGAATACCATTTTGAAAAAAGAAGATGTATTTTTCACCCTATAAACAAAACAACTATATTTGTTGAAAAAAAATATTTTGATCTTTTTGTAGAAATCTCATTTTTAATTTCATACATTAAAATAATTGATAATGTTTATGATAATAAAACTTTTAAATACAAATTATTTAAAAAACTTTTTGAAAAAAAAATATCAACTTTAAACATCATAAAAACATATAAGAGTGATTTTCAAAATCTAATAAAAATCTATTTTGAAGAAGAAGAAAAAACTTTTAAAAAGGAAAATTTTTCAGACATTAATGACTTAATAAACCCTTTTGTTAATCTTTTAATCAAACTATTACCATTAGATTTTTTATCATCTAAAATTTCTTCTTCTTTAAAAATAATAATTAACCACTTAATTAAGGTTATCTATATTTTAGATGCATATGAAGATTTTGAAGATGATATTGAAAAAGGCAAAAAAAACATTATTGAAATATATTTTAACAATAAATATAATTATAAAAAAAACAAAGTTAATAAAAAAAGCCTTAATAATATTAATAGTATTAATAAACATAAAATTGACAAAAACGATAAAAAAATAAAAAATGAATTAAAATCAATACTAAATTATTCCTTTAATATTATTAAAGATGAGTTTGAAAAATTACCAATAAATTATAATAAATCATTACTAGAAAATTTTTTATTTTTTTCTTTACCAATAAAAGCTGATGAACTTATTTTTAAAGAAAATTATTTTAAATCCCAATATGAAAAAGAAAAAAAATATTTGAAACAGATTCATGAAAAATGGTAATATTTTAATATTATAATATTATTTTATATTATTACATAATTTTATATTACAACTAATTTTATAATATTAGTTTGTTTTTATTATTATATTTTAAACATATTTTATTTTTATACTATTTTATTTTAATACTAATTTATTTTAATTTATATTATTATTTTATTTTATTCGGAGGAATTTATGACAAATATCTGGAAATTATTAATTGGAAAAAGTGGGAAAAAATATGAAGAGATGAAATTTGTAGAAAGAATGGTAGTTGATTTAAGAGATTTAATAATAATTGCTGTATTATTCTTTGCAATTATACAACCATTAATTATTTCAAGTTATTATGTACCAACAAGCTCTATGGAACCAACTATAATGGAAAATACAAGATTAATAGGACTTCCAATAATATATGGTGGTTATATTCCAAAAACCAATATTAAAATGCCATCTTTAAAAAAAATCCATAGAGGGGATATTATTATTTTTAAATATCCAAAAAATCCAAAAGTTCCTTATGTTAAAAGAGTCATTGGATTACCAGGAGATACAGTCGAGGTTATTGGTAAAATTGTTTATGTAAATGGAAAACCTTTAAAAGAAGACTACACTCAATTTATTATGGACCCTTTTTATGAATCTAATCCATCTATTGCAAGACCTAATTATGGACCTTATCATGTGCCAGAAAATAGTTTATTTGTAATGGGTGATAACAGAGATAATTCAGCTGATTCCCGATTTTGGGGATATGTACCTCTAAAAAATGTTTTTGCAGCACCTTTAATCACCTATTGGTCCTATGATAAACAAAAACATAAAATTAGGTGGGATCACATGTTTAAACTTTTAATAAATAAATAAAAATATATTTATTAATGTATTAAAAAATTAATAAACTAAATAATTTTTAAATAAATAAATTAAATAATAAATAAAGTAAATGACAAATAAATTAAAAAATTAATAAATAAAAAAATACATTAACAACTTATTTACAATTATACAAAAAAAATCAATTTACAATAATAAGGTAAATAAGATCAAAAGATATAATTTAAAAAGGGTAATGTTAAAAAAATAAAAAATTAAAATATATAACTGGAATTAAATAAGGAGGATATACATGGAAGAACAAATAAAAAAAATAAAAGACTTTGTTTATGCACATGAAAATGAAATTAAACAATTGTTAAAAGACTTTGTTAATATAAACTCAGTAAATCCAAGGTCAGGAGGTCCTGGAGAAGAAAATGTTGCATCTTTTTTAGTTAAGTTTTTAAAAAAGAATGGATTTGATGAAGTAAAAGTTCTTGAAGCTGATGATAAAGAATATGGAAAAAGACCAAATATTATTGCTACTATAAAAGGGAAAAAACAGGATAAAAAAGTATGGGTAATTGCTCATATGGATAAAGTTCCTGAAGGGGATATAGACTTATGGGATACTGATCCATTTGTAGCTACAGAATTAAATGGAAAAATTTTTGGAAGAGGTTCTGAAGATAATGGACAATCACTTGTTTCAGGAATTTATTCAGCAATAACTTTAAAATCTTTAGGAATAACTCCTGAATATGATATTAATATTACACTTGTATCAGATGAAGAAACTGGATCTGATTATGGGATTAAATTTTTAGTTGAAAAAAATCTATTTTCAAAAGATGATCTTATCATAGTGCCTGATGCAGGGGAACATGATGGTTCATTTATTGAAATAGCTGAAAAATCAATATTATGGATAAAAATTGAAAGTTTTGGAAAACAAGCACATGCTTCAAGACCAGATTTTGGTTTAAATGCAACACGAATAGGAATGTTATTTGCAACTGAACTTGATAAATATTTTCATACAAAATATGATTTAAAAGATCCTATATTTATACCAGATTATTCAACTTTTGAACCAACTAAAAAAGAGAAAAATGTTGATAATGTAAATACTATACCTGGATATGATGTTCAATACTTTGATGCAAGAATTTTACCAGAATACAATATTATTGATATAAAAAAAGATATTGAAAATTTTGCTGATAATTTTATGAAAAAACATAACTGCAAAATAGCTGTATCATATGAACAGGAAAATCAAGCACCAAAACCAACTCCTATTGATTCTGAAGTTGTAGTTAAGCTAAAAAAAGCAATTGAATTAACAAGAGGGATAAAACCTAAAACAGGTGGTATTGGTGGAGGTACCTGTGCTGCAATTTTAAGATATAAAGGATTACCTGCAGTTGTATGGGCAACAATTGATGAAATGGCACATCAACCTAATGAATATGCAAGAGTAAAAAATTTATTAGATGATACAATTACTTTTGCTACTTTTTATATTCTATAATATTTATAATTAAGTAATACATTTATTTGATTTATCTATTTATTAAAATTTATTTAAATTGACTTTTTCAGATTTACAAAAAATTATGTTTAATACTTTTTTTAAATATTTAAAATTGTTAGATTATGCAATAGTTACATATTTTTCCTCATCTTCACGAAATAAGGTCAATACTGGCTTTGCTATATTTTTTTCTTTTCTTGCCTCCCCACCTGGACTTTTTATTATCTCAATTTTATTATTTTTTATAAATTTAAATCTTTTTATTGATTTTATTTTAACAGGAACAATTTGTTTTATTACTGTTAAAATTTTAAAAATAATTTTCAAAAGAATTAGACCAATTGAACATATTTATAATGATAATGTTGTTCCTATGGATAGATATTCATTCCCTTCTGGACATGCTGCAGCTTCTTTTTCTTTAAGTATAATATTAATCTATTTTTTTCCACACCTTACAATTTTGTTTATCTTAATTGCTGTATTTATTTCAATTTCAAGAGTATATTTGTTATTCCACTATTTAATAGATATTTTAGCTGGAGCTATATTGGGAATATTTACAGGATTTTTTACACATTTAATAGTTTTTCCAAACTTAAATAAATTTATTTATCCTATTATCAAAACTATAAAAGATTATTTATTCTAATAAAATTATTTAAGCAAATTTTTATAATTATTACAATTATGTTATAAGTATAAAACTATATCATTTGACTAAATACTAATATTATATTATACTTTTTCTATAATGATTTTCATTATTAAAATGTTAATTAAAATTGTTTTTAATTCAGGAGGAAAAGATGCGTGATTTAACATTGAAAGAAATACTTGAATATGCAGCAAGTATTGAAAAAGAATCATTTAACTTTTATACAAATGCATTAAAAGTTGCTGAGGAAGGGAAAGTAAAAGACCTTTTAAATAAACTTGCAAATGCTGAAATTGGCCACTTAAATAAAATAGAATTAATTATGAAAGAAAAAATAACTTCAAAAAAAGAACTTGAAAGAACTTTCAATACTGATGATAAATACATTACAGAACTTATACAGGTTCCAGAGTTAAAAAAAGGATTATCTTTAAAAGAGATACTTGAACTAGCATTAGGAAGAGAGGAAAAAACTTTTGAAACTTATTCAATGTTTTTATCATTAACAAACTTACATGAAGATGCTATAAAATTATTTGAAGACCTTAAAGAACAGGAAAAACAACATGTAGAGATAATTACAAAAAAATTAAATTCTTTATAAAATAAAAAAGAGGCTTTCCTGAAAATAAAGGGATAGCCTCTTTTTTTTATTATATTAATTCAGCATTTTTTAATTCTTGCTCAATAATTTTTTTAGAAGCATCAGTTACTTCAACAAGAGGTTTTCTTAATTCTCCATTTAAAAGGCCCATAACTTTTAAAGAATATTTTACAGGAGCTGGATTAGTTTCAATAAACATTGTTTTTATAAGATTAAACAATTTAAAATGATAAAGTTTTGCTGTTTCATAATCACCTTTAAAAAAATTATGTACAAGTTTAGCCATATATTCTGGGGCAACATTAGAAACAGTACAAACAACCCCTTTTCCCCCTATCGATAGTAATGGAAGAGTTAAAGTATCTTCACCAGATAGAAGATCAATATCAGGAGCTAAAAATCTTATTTTTGTCATAAGATCAAAATTTGAGTTTGCCTGTTTAATAGCTACAATATTTTTTATTTTTGATAAAACTGCAACAGTTTCAGGTAAAATGTTAACTCCTGTTCTTCCTGGTACATTATACATAATAATTGGTTTTTCAACATTTGAAGCAATTTCTTTATAATATTCTATTAAACCATTCTGCGATGGTTTGTTTGCAAAAGGTGTAATAACTAAAAGTCCATCAACATCCATTTTATCAATTGTTTTTGAATATTTTAAAGCAATTTCTGTGTTATTTGACCCAGTTCCAGCAAGTACTTTGAAATTCTCATCTTTATACTTTAAGGCAATTTTAATTAATTCAATTCTTTCTTCTAAAGCAACTGTAAAGGATTCACCAGTACATCCACCAATTAATATACCATCAACTTTTGCTTTCTTTTGCCTTTTTACAAGTTTATCGAAAGCTTCAAGATCAATTTTATCATTTTTAAATGGGGTGACCATTGCAGTATAAACACCTTTAAACATATTCTCCTCCTATATCTAAACCTTTAATTAAATTTACTTTTAATTGATAATAATAGATAAATCAAAATATTCAACAAATAAAAAGTTATAATAATTTTAAATACGATTTTTATCTTGATTTAAAGTATAAATCTATTAATTTATAAAAGTGGTTGTAGATTATTTTATTTTAACATCATTTTTTGAACAGAAAAATAAAATTATTCCTATTCTTGAAAATACTATAGAAAAATACAAATTAGAACTTTTTTTATCTTCTGACCATATATTTCCTTTTACACAGGAGAAACTTGAAAAACATTTTCAACATAAAAAAAATAGTGAAAATTTAAAATTTATCCCCTCTATATTCTTAGAATGTTTTTATAAAGGGGAAATTTATCCCATAACAGTTACATTTGAAAATTTTAAATCTATTGAAAAAAATAAAAAAATCAAAAATTTTTTATTCCAGGAAGTTGAAAATAGAAAAACCAAAATTATCGATTTATCTAACGAACTTCAAAAAAAATATGATTTAATTTATAACTATGTGCCAAATTCTACTTATTCTATATTTAACATATCCAGGAACATACTTTTAAACAATGAAAATATTATAAATTTCAAAATTGATAAATATTTACTTGGTACTAAATCAGAAAGGCCAATTTTAAATCTTACTAAAGATATTCTTTCATTTAAATTAGATTCTTATTCTACATTTTTTACAGATTTAGAACAACTTTTTGAATTATTAAATACTACCTTTCATAGTATTAAGGATAATAATGTAAAAGTTTTTTTAAATATTTTATCAGGAAACTATAAAAAGGAGCAATCAAAATATTTAAATTTTGATTTTAGTGGAATAATTTTAGAAAAAAATGATTTTATAAAAATTAAAGATGATGTGATTTTTAATAAAATAAAAAAATTTCCTGCATCCTACTTTATCTCTGAAAAATTTTCTCCCACAATTTCAGCTGGATTAAATGTAACAACTTAAAAATTTAAGTTTCAATTAAAAATTTAAAAATAAATGTTAATTTAATCACTGATAAATTTGGTTATTTTTTTAACTTATGTGTTTCTAATTTATGTATTTTAAATATTTATATAGTTTAAACAATTATCTTTTAAATTATTTATCTTACCTTTTTAATTTGATTATATATTTTATTAACTTGAATGAACTATAAGTTTGATTTCAATAATGAAAGTTATTAAAAATACTATAAAAAGAATTATAATTGAAAGATTTAAGCTTAGCATTTCATATAAAAACAATCCTAATTTATAGTAGAAAGCATTAATATAAAAATACAAAGGATGAATAATAAAATACAATGAAATTAAAAAATATAATATATGTATAAATCCAGGAAATTCATTTCCTTTTAATCTGTTTTTAATTGCATATACAAATAAACCAAAAACATACAGGATAAAAACAAGGTAAAATACTATTCTTTTAATCAAACTATTTTGAATAATTTTAACATTATAACCAATTGATCTGTAATAATTAATAGATCTGAAATAAAAAGGAATAGAAAAATATTTCTGGTTTCCAATTAAAAATAGATTTGATAATTTATTAAAATCAAAATTATCTTTAAATTTTTTATTTTTGTATTCTACATTTTTTACAATAAGATAAGAACCAACCTGTTTCCCATATTTATAATAAGACATCTTTCCATTTTTTATGTCATATAATTTTATATTATAAAAAAATATTTGATCAAAATAGTTAACAATTTTTTGAGAATAAAAAATAAGATCCCTATTATTCTCATCTTTAATAATATAGACAATATCAAAAGTACCAGGGAAATTTTTTAACTCTTCTGCTCTATCAATTAAGAAATCAAGTTGTTCATATAACTTTTTTGCTTCCAGGTAATACCCTAAAATTGATTTATCAGCAGGATATTTATTTTTGAGATACTTAAAAATTTTATATGCTTCAACATATTTTTTTTGTTTTAGAAGTTCAATCCCCTTCGCTTTCAGGTTTAATTTTTCCTTATTTATTTTATTTACTGTAGTTTTATTTTTTTCATATAGTTCCAGAGCTTTCTTATATAATGATTTTGCCTTTTCATCTGTTGTAATTAATTCCAGATATTTTTCCAAATAATATGCTGAAAGAAGATATTCTTTTTTATTAAAGTAATATAATCCTTTTGAATATAATCCTTGAACATCAATTTTTTTCCCTTCATTAGTTTCAGATTTTTTTTTACCATGATAAATATACTTTTCTCTTTTTAAATCAGTTATTTTATCTGCAATCTCTTGATTTGTAGGTTCAAAAAATAAATATTTCTGATAATATTCTATAGACTTAACAAAATTTTTATTTTTTTCTGCAAGTTTTGCCAATTTTAAATATGTATAGGACAAATTTGTTATTAATTTCATATTTTCAATTTTTTTGGTAATTGAAGGAGAAATAAATTCATTTAAAATAAAAATAAACAAAAATACTATAGAAAAAATAATGAAAAAAGAATTATATATCTGTTTTTGATTTATTGAAGCTATCTTTGATTTTACCATTTCAATACTATTTAAAACATTAAAGTTTAAAATAATATAAAAAATAAAGATATAAACAGTTAAAGAAAATGAAGAATTTAGGGAAGATAAAAAGATATAATTGTTTTTAAAACTTAGAAGAACTGTTTCTATATCAAAAGTTAATTTATAATAAATAAAAAAGTAAATAAATATCAAAATAATAGGTAAAATAAATAATAAAATAAAAAAAGTAAAATTTCTTGATTTAAAACTATTCATATCAAAAACTCTATCTTCTTATTCTTCCTAACATTTTTTTCTTTAATATTCGATTATTCTCAATTAAAATAATTATTATATCAATAATAAAAAACAAAATTACTGGAAATAAATATATATAAAGTTTCTTTATTTTTAAATCAATTAAATAATAAACTGTAAAATGAAACGATAGGAGAAAAAGGAAAAGAAATACTAATCCTAAAAAAACATATAAAAATAATTCACTAAAACTCCATTCATCAAAACTATATATTCCTGGCAATAGAATGAATAGAACTAATATTACAAAATAATATATAAGATAAAAAAATTTATTATTTAATAATAGAAATTTGTAAAATTCATTAAAATAAAATGTAAGTTTATCAAAATATTTTATCTTTTTCTTAATTAGATTTGATTTTTTAATTTTGAAATTTATTTTATCAACAAATTTTCCTTTTGAATAAAGCAATATTTCATTTGAATTAATATTATATTTATAAACATAAATATTAAAATTACCATTTTTAATTCTAATTATTTTATTATTTAAAAAATAATATCTATTACCTTCAATATTATAAATTACCCCTTTTTCAAAATAAGTTTCCCCCTTTTTAATAACTGGAGAATATGCATTTTTTATTTTTTTTATCATTGATGGAGAATTTAAAATAAAGATGTATATAGGGGTTATAAAAATGATATTTAAAATAATAATTGATACAAATGATCTTATTAACATTATTTTTTTTCTTACAAAAAATGAAGTTAAAAATGAAGTGAAAATTATTACAGATGGAAAAAAGAGGTAAAAAAATGAATCAATTTTTATTAAAATTAGTTTTATTAAATTAAAATTTTTATATACTACTCTATAATGAACAATATCATCAAAATATATTATATAAAATACAATTAAACCTATAATTGAAGTTATAATTAAAGTAATTAGAAAAATTTTTATAATACTTATAAAAGACTTAAAAAATTCTTTCATTTGTTTAACTATCGACAATTAAATAATTATTACTTTAATATAATTTAGAATAAATAAAAAAATCTAATATAATTTACAATAAAATAGAAATATTTTATCTTTTTTACCTATCCTTTATATAAATATCCTGAATTAAATAGCTTCTAGTTCTTCTTTTTATTTTCTTTAATATAATACCTGTTGGAGAAACTATTTGTGTATAGCCTGTATTTGTTGCCCTTAAAGCATAAATTCCATTTTCAGCAGCTCTTACTCTGGATAAAGTTGAAGATTGAAAAAGACCTTTTGTATCATCAAAATAAGCATGATTGGTTAATATTAATAAAAAATCAACACCATGATCTACATAATATTTATTCAAATCATATGATATCTCTTCATAACACATTGTTATCCCAAATTTTCCAACAGGTAAATCAAAAATGACCTTCTCTTTACCAGCTTTAACATCATAATCATATGGCAATGGCAGAACTGAATCGTACCTTCCTACAAGTTTTCCCTCTGGATCAAAAACAACAGCAGTATCAAGATTTGCATATCTTGGATGATTATGTACCCAGGGAGAACAACCTGTAACTAAATAAATTTTTAAGTCTCTTGTTAATACAGATAATTTATTAAAAATATCTTTGTTTTCAAAAGGATCTCCAGGAATTGCATATTCAGGCCACACAGCTAAATCAAACTTTTTTTCTTCATATGCTTTTCTTGTTAAATCAATATAGTTATCTAAAATTATATTTACCATAGATTTTCTTTGTTCCCATGATTGAGGATAATTACCCTGAAACAAAGCTACTGTTACTTTTTTCTTCCCCTCTTTTATATTTGCATACTTATAGGAATATGAGTATGTAAATGTAAAAAATAAACCATATAAAATAAGTAACAAAATTCCAATTTTCCATTTTTTCTTAACAATAAATATATATGCAATTACCTGATTCATAATTAAAATAATAAAAGTTATTCCATAACTTTTAATATATTTTATAAAAGGAGCAGATGTTGGGAAAAAATAGACCCAATTAAAAAAATAACTTCCAATTGGAAGTTTATCAAAAAAGTAAACAAGAATAATCCATATAGTGCTGAAAATACCAGTAATTTTATATTTCTTATAAATAAGGTAATCTATGTATAAAGAAACAGAAAAATAGAAAAAAAGGAAAAATGATGCTAAAAAAACAAGATAAATAGAATATGTTTTTACCCAGGCAAAATAAAAATAATTACTTAAAACAATGTAGTAAATATAATGTATAATAAAAACACTAAACTTCTCTTTATTAGTAAGCATTAGATAATAAGTTAGAAAAAAGAAAAACATAAAAATCAATATAAAAAACATACCCAAAGTTACAGCTAGATTTAACAAAACAGCTGAAATTGTAAGAAGTACAAAATAAATAATGTTATTTTTTAAATTAGACCCTTTTATAAGATTTATATTGCCCATAATTTCACCTTATAATTGCTTTTTCTAAAAATTAATATACATTTTTTTTTGTTAAAATAAAGATTTAATATAAAAATAAAATTTTAACAATTAAACAAAATTATCAATTAATAAAATATATTATTAAATATTATTAAAAAATAAACTAACATTTTTAATAATAAAAAAAATTTAATATAAAACAAAAGATAAATATCTAAAAATATATGATGATTAAAAAAGATTAAAAATAGCTAATAAGGTGAAACATTAAAAAATTAATAATTTAAAGTTAAAATGTAATTTAAAATTACCTGAAAACTAATATAAATATTAATATAAAGATAAACTATAAAAATAAAATATTAAATTAAAATAAAAAAAGATTAAAAATAAATAACATGACCAATAAAGACATTAATTTTGATAAAATTTCTTCTATAATTTCAAAAAACCCTGAACAAACTTTTGAATTTGGAATACAATTTTCAAAAAAAGTTGTTATCCCTTCAATCATAGTTTTAGAAGGTGATTTAGGTGCTGGTAAGACCCTTTTTGTTAAAGGGTTTGCTAAAGGGTTAAATATTAATGAAAATATCGTTTCTCCAACTTTTACAATACTAAATCAATATAAAGCTAATTCAGTAATCTTAAACCATTTTGATTTGTACAGAATTAATGATTTTGAAGAATTATATTATATTGGAATAGAAGATTTTTTAAATGATGAAAATGCTATTAATATTTTTGAATGGGGAAATCAATTTATTGAATATTTTGAAGAGTATAATATAAATATTATAAAAATTAGAATCGAAATTTTATCTAACTTTTCAAGAAAAATTTCAATAGATAGAATAAACCAATAAACAGGACTAATCGATGAAGCTTATTTTTTGTGATACATCAACTGAAAAATTATATTTAGCAATAAAAAATAATTCATATTCGGTTCAAACTATAATTGATACAGGTTTTACTCATACTGAAAACCTGGCTTCTATTTTTGATTTTAATTTTAAACTATCAAAAATTGAAAATATACAAAATATAGATTATATTATCCTGGGAGAAGGTCCTGGTTCATTTACTGGAATTAGAATCGCTTACTCATTTTTTAAAGGTCTTGCAATAAAAGATAAAATTCCATTTATTGAACTTCCTACCCTTTTTCTTAATTTCCTTTCCATCTCACTAAAGAACAAAAATTCTCTATATATACCTCTTATTTATGGTAAAAAAAATCGTTATTATGGGAAAATCTTTCCTTTTTATTCTGACACTGAAAATTTGATTAATTTAGTAAGCGAAGAAGGTATCTTTGATTTAAGTCTGGATGAAATTTTAAAAGCAATTTTAAAATACATATCTGCATTAAATGTTGATAAGCAAAATAATTTAAAAAATATAAATTTCTACCTAAATAAAAAATATCATAAATTAATTGATAAAAATTATATTGATAATTTTTTTAAAAATAATTTTAATATTCAGAGAGTAAATAAATTAAATTTAAAAACTGATAATGTTATTAAAACAAACATTTTTGATTTTAATATATCACCTGAAAAAATTTTAGATTTTGTTGACAATAACATTAATAATTTAAATATTAAAAGTATAGATAAAATAGAGCCATTCTATGCAAGAAAACCTGATGCAGAGATTAAAAAAAACTAATAAAGTAAAAATTTTAGAAATCAATTTAAAAAATGATTTTAACTATAAATTTGATACTCAACCAAGAAATAATGACTTTTTAAAAAAAGTTAATTTACAAAATTTGATTTCCAATACCACCAGCACTAATAACTTTATAAAACTAGATGAACTTAATAATTTTCTATATGTTATAAAAGTTTCTAATAAATTCTATGGCCCTTTTTTCTGGGATGAAGAATTTAAACCAATTTCAATTCCTGCTTATATATTAAATATTAATGATCCCAACAAAAAAATTTTCTTACTAAAATTATTTAAAACAAAATTAAAAAGAATAAAATTAGATCTTAAAATAGATAATAATAATTTAATAACAATCTTTATAAATCAAGAAAATGAAATTGAACAAAATAGAAAATTATTGGATAAACAAGAACTAGAATTCTTCATTAAACAAAAAGTTAAATTAAATAAAATTCTCAACAATAACCAAGAAGTAAAAATTGAATTGTTTGAACAAATAGCAAATGAATTATTTAAAACTTTTTTCCCTGAAAACCTTTTAGCTAACAACATACTTTATATCTTTAATGTTGATAAACTTTTATCTTCTG
This sequence comes from Exilispira thermophila, assembly GCF_055389015.1. Lineage (NCBI taxonomy): Bacteria > Pseudomonadati > Spirochaetota > Spirochaetia > Spirochaetales > Exilispira > Exilispira thermophila. The sequence continues at coordinate 1,504,844 of NZ_AP042476.1, forward strand.
TCCCTTTAGAATTAATAAATTATCTTTTGATTAAATACAATTCTTTTGCTATATTTGAATATAAATTTGTAAATCAGTTAACCAAAATTTATCATAATTATAAAGAAATCAAGGGTCATAATTATTTAGACTTAAAAAATAGTAATACCCTTAGAGACAATAAAAATTATTATAAAAATAAAAACAATAATTATAATGATTATGATAAAAAAGATAATAAAAATTCATATTTAAAAAGTATATATATTTATTCAGATCCTGAACCATATAATATTAAAGAAGAGATTAAATTTGTATCGAAAATCGATAATATAGACATTTTAAAAATCTTTGATTTTTACGAACTTGTAGAAATTTTAAATAAATACAACAATATCATTTTTTCAGGACATGGTTTATTAAAAAATAATATAAACACTATTATTATTAACAATAAACCTTTTCCAATTTCATATATTAAAAATATACCAAAATCACCAGATTTTTTCTATTTTTCAAGTTGTCTAACAACAACAGGATTTTTTAATAATAATTTTTACATAAGTTTATTAAAAAAAGATCTATCAGAATCATTAACAACACAATTTTTAATTAATGAAAAATTATCATTTTCATTTTTCAAAGATTTTATTTCAAGTTCTAAAATTCTTAATTATCCATTGATAAATTATATTTACTCATTATTTAAAAACTATAACACTTTCTCATTTATTAACAAATATACCATACTTGATAATAATTTAGAAAAATACTTTGATTTTATCATCTAAAGTAGAAATAGAAAATTCTTTCAAACTTAATCTTTTTTCTATTGTTTCCCCTTTTCCAATATTAAATTTTAAAATAATGTTATCATCTTTATCTAAAATAAAAATTTTACTTTCTTCCAATCCTATAAAAATTAAAATACTTTCATCCCTCTCTTTATTCTTAATAATTTTAACAAATAAATTGTTTAGTTTTGTTTTAATAATATGATTTTTTAAAGTTGTAACATTACCTTTAACAGCAACTAAAGATAACTCATATTCCGGTTGTTTACTAAAAAATAAAAAAAGAGGATTATCAAACTTTGAATCTGAAGGGAAATATATAGTTTTAACTTTTTTCATATATACATGTTTAAGATAATAATCAAGTTTTGATAATTCTATAAGTTTATTAGAACACTCTTCGCATTTTAATAGATGTTTATTAAACCTTTCTTTTTCATCTTCAGTAACTTCGTTATAGATCATTTTCAAAATCTCTTCTATTTTTAAATGCATGGTAAAAATACCTCACCCCTTTTTTAATATAGACAAAATTTATTTAAAAAAAGTTACAATTTTTAAAAAAAATATTTAAAAAAATTTCAAAACTTTACAAAATCAACTCTTAAAATTATCACTATGTTTATTAAATTCATTTTTTAACTTATTCTTAATTCTTGCAAGTCTTGTTTTAATTCCATTTTTTGATCTATTTATTAATGATGCTATAATATCCAGATCTCCATAAAATAAAATTGACTCAAGTTCTTTTTTATACTGTAAAGATTTTTCTAATGTCCTTGAATGTAAAATTCGATTATAAAGAACTTCTTTTCTTTTATATTTGTTCAAGTTTTTTTCTCTAAATTTAAGTATTATATTATTAATCTCTATAGGAGATTTATTAAGGTTTTTAGAGATGAAAATCAACCATTTTCCATCTATTATTTCATAATTATAAAGCAAAAATATCACTTTATCATCATCATTTAATTTTTTTAAATAACTATTAATTAATTTTTTATATTTATTGGAATCTAAGTCTTTATCTATCTCTAAAATATTTTTATCAACAATATCAGAATAAATTTTTTTAAAATCAATTGCTGAATCATTTACAGAATCAATAGAAATTTCATTAAAAACATTTTTTTTATACAAATTGCTCTTGTTTTTGATAAAATTAAAAAAATTATTTCTAAGAACTATATAAAAATAACTTGAAAATTTCCCTTGAAATGTAAACTTTTTTAAAACAAGTTCAAACCTTTGATACATATAAACAACAAAATCCTGTATCAAATCATCATCAAAATAACCTTTTATTTTAGGATATGATTCAATAAGAGGAAATAATAATTCAAAAATTTTATCTTTTACTTTTTTTTCTTCAAGATTTTCATTTTTTTCTTCTTTAATCTCATTCAAAATTTTATCAACTTTTACATAAAGGTGCTTCAAATCCAATTTCTGTTCCTCTATTTACTTCTGATTTTATTATCAATTTAAACTTATGTATATCTATTATTCTATTTGAAATAGATAATCCAAAACCTATACCAGAAGATTTAGCACTATCTGTATAAGATACCTGATAAAATTCATCTTTAATTTTATCAATATGTTTTTTACTTATACCTATACCATTATCAACAACCTTAAAAAAAGCTTTATCTTTATTTTTCTCAATTACTACATTTATGGGATTGTTATTTTTATTAAATTTAATCGCATTTGAAATTAACTGTTCAATAACAATTTTCAATAAATCTTTATCACAATTTATAAAAACTTCATCAGATTCTGTTGTAAAAATTATAGTAACATTGGACTCTTCAAAACTATTTATAATATCCTTTACAAACTTAACTAAATTAGTTTTTTTAAAATTAAAATTTCCCATTTTACTTGAAATTTGTACAAAAGTAAGCAAATTATCAATTATGTTTTTTAAACTCTTAGAATTTTTATAAATAACTTCAACTGCTTTTAATTGATGATTATTTAATTTTCCAAAATCTTCATATTTTAAAAGTTCTGAATATCCCATAATAGTAACAAGAGGAGTTCTAAATTCATGAGTAATGTTATGAAGTAAAGATGTTTTCATTTTATCAATTGTTTTTAAATCATCATAAGCTTCAGTTAATCTTGATTGAGATATCATTAATTGTTTGTAAATTAATTGTTGATTTAAAAATACAGCTAACTTATCTAATAAAACAGTAACAAGATTTTCTTCAACATCGCTAAATACTTTTTTCCCTTTTCTTCCTATAAAAAGAATCCCTATAACTTCATCATTAAAAATTATTGGTAATAACAATGCTCGAGATAAATTTTTTAAAAAAGGAAAATCTTTTATATCATCTTTTGAAATTTTTAGAAAATTAATAGGAGTTTTGAAATTAAACAATATTGAATACCCTTCACTATATGGATTAATCTCCTTTACTTTAATATTAACTCTATTTACTCCTGCTCCAATAATAAAATAAAATTTATTATTGTTTAAATCTTTAAGATAAATAGCACCTTTTTCAAGTTCAAAATTAAAAAAAATCCTTTCTAAAAATCTTTTACAAATTTTTTCTTCTGAACTTAAATCATTTATAGAATTTATAATCTCAAGAATAGTATCATTGTAATATTTAAATTGAATTTGTTTTTTATATCTCATAATATTTGCACTTACTAACTCTATAATTAATTTATTTTAATTTAAAAATTTTTTGTAAAATAAGAAAGAGCTCCCTCTGTTAAAAAAGGTAATTCATTTTCTTTTTGAGTAATAAAAAGATCTACACCAATAAATATATCCTCTTCAGGTAATTTGTTTTTTATCTTATTAAAAATAAAATTATCAATAAAAAAAATGCATTTTTTTTCTTTCTTATTTATAATATTTTTAAAAAAAAGATCTTCATTAAAACTAACAATCTTACAAAATTGAAAACTATGAATTGCAATATCGGTAAACACTTGCTCAGTAGATAAATTTATATCAGCTTTTTGCTTAATAAGATAATTAATATTTTTAATATTTGAAAAAGAGAGAAAAATTTGATTTATTCTTTCTTCAATTCTACTCATACTTCTTAAATTAAATTTTTGCTTATAAAATTCAAAAACATCTAGCCAATTAATTTGAGCATATCCATCTTTTAAAGATTTATTAATAATAAACTCTTTATCTTCAATTGGAGTCCAGAAATCTTTAATAAGATTCAAATTATCTTTTTTCTTATTAAAAATCAGCAAAACATAATTTTCATAAAATTGATTATTATAAAAACAGGATCTTTTCTGTTTTTTTATAACAATACCAGAATATTTTTTTTGAAATCCAAATAATGAATAAATGTCAAATAAAAAATCCTGTCCTTCTAAATTGTAAATAATATTAGAAACTATAAAAAGGGATTTAAAATTTTGATTTACTTTGATTTCACTTAATGCAAAATCCAGATCTGTTTCAAATATTAATTGAAAAAAATAATTACTGGGGAAAAGAACCTGTATGACTTGATTTTTTGAAAAACAACTTAGATTATCTATTAAAATAAAAATCGTATTTTTTTTATTGGATGCACCTTGATATATCTCTTTTAACATAGGAGAAAAAGCTTCATTGTAAAAAATAATTTGAAAACTATTTTCAGGGATATTATTTAGAATATCCATGAACTTCTTTTTATTTTTATAATTTATACATCTTACTTCCATAAAGAATCATATCCAATCACTTGTTTTGTTCATCATGCCATTTTAATAAAATATTATATGATGGGATTTCAATATAATCTCCTACCTGTAAATTAACATCATCAAACCATCCCTGGTTAACTTCAAGAGCATATTTGCAGGGATATATTGACGATATAGTATCTAGAGAAAATGGTTTCATATCATAAATACCAATAACCACTCCATTAGATCTAATAAAAGCAATAGATAAAGGAATCGAAGTATCTTTCATCCAATAATACAAAACTTTTTCAGTATTATAAACAAAAAGCATTCCATGATCTTTTTCAAGTTTTTCTCTTTTTGATAATCCTTTTGCTCTTTCAGAAGGTGTTAAACTAATTTCAATATAAAGTTTTTTCCCTTTTATTTTTAAAAAATGGTCATTAGAACAGCTTAGTAAAGTTAAAACAATTAAAACAATAAATAACAGTAATATTTTTTTTCGCATACAATATTTAAAATACTTATTTAATATTTGTCAATAGAATACAAAATTTAAATTGCATAAAAATAATAATTATTTAAATTTCTTCCAACATACCGAAACTTAAAAAGGAAGGTTTTTTATACTGTCAGAATTAAATAAAATAATAAATAATTCAATTTAACTCTCAAAAAGTGAAAATAACATGGTTAGAAAAAGAAGAAAAAAGAAAAATTTAAATTTACATGTTTTTATTATTCTTATACTTATAACTATTATGGTTTATTCAGGTTATCTTTTTGTTAATTTTTTAAAAGAAAATGATATAATTGAATCAAACAAAAATAACACAATACAACAAAACCATACAAACAAAGATAATAATATTAATGAAAACAATAAAAAAAATACTTTTAATAACATACTAAATGAAATAAAAAATAGTGAAACAAAAAGCGCGAATAACAATAATGATAATCAATCAAATTCAAATTTAAAAAACAATAAAGATAAAGTAGGTTTTCTTACAAAGATATTAAATTTTTTTAAAAAGAATAATAGTAATAAAAATAAAAAACAGCAAACAAACAATAATGAAAATTATTCTAATAATAACGTTAGTAATGAAACAAAATTTGATAAAAATTTAAATACAGATACATCAAATGAAAATGATATTTCCAAAGAAATAGTTACAACTCAAAATACTGACTCAAATGATAACCTTACCAATGAAAATAATGATTCTCTACCTGAAAATACAAGTGATGATAATAAAAATCAAAAAATTTCTGACCAGAACATAAACAAAACTAGTACTGAAAATGTTGATAAAGAGATAAAAACTGAAAATAAGATAGATGAAACAATTCATTATGGAAATTTTAATGTTTATTTATGTGTAGTTCATGATGATGGAAGCTTGGAATTAAAAAAAGTACCTGCTAAAATAAAGTATACAGATTCACCTATTTTTGCAACAATTTCATATCTTGTTAATTTAAAAAAAGAGGGTTATTTAAACCTCATACCTGAAGGTACTTCCTTAAAAGAAGCATGGATAAAGAATGGGATATTATACCTTAATTTTAACAAAAACTTTTTACATAATTCATATGGATTGAAAGCAATTGATGCACAGATAAAACAAATTGTAAAAACAGCATTGCAATTTAAAAATGTAAAAGGTGTTAAATTTCAAATAGAAGGTAAAACTCAAAAATATTTTTCAGATGAAGGATATATTCTTGATGTTATATTTAAATAATTAGTTATAAACATAATTTAGTTATGGCTTTAATTAAAAAAGGGATATTAAAGATTTAAAAGATTCAACAAAAAGTTAATATTTGTCAAATCAATTAAATCGAACACAATTTATATTCTCTTCATCTATAATTAAATTAATATTTAATTATCTATTTTTTTAAAAACAATTGTCATTTTAAAAACAAAAGAACATATATTACTTTGTAGCTGATGAAGTTAATAATAAAATTTGGAATTATTAGTGTTTGATTAAATAGTTTAAATTAATATATATTCTAATTAAAATTTCTCGACTGGATTACAGTTGCCAAAGGCTGAAGAGATAAAAATAATATATTTCCTTCAATGTTATAAAAGATTACCTTTTATGGATACATAACTGTACTAAGGAGAGAAATTTTAATTAGGATATAATTAACTCTTTATTTTTTAAAATCTCAATAATTTCAATTTTATTATTAACAAAAAGAAATTTTTCACTTGTTTATTAATTTTTTTTTATTATTTTAAAGATGATTTTTTTACAATAGTTTAACATTAAGTTAAATAAAAATAAAATTTTTATATTTTTAAAATATTTATAAAATTTGATATTTTAAATCGACTTTGTAAATTTGTGATTTAAAAAAAAATTATAAAAGGAACTTTTAAAAGGGTTATTTATATTAAATAATTAGAAATGTTAAAAAGGAGTATTAAATGGGAAATTATCCAAAATTGAATTTAGAAAACAATTTTAAAGAGTTTGAAATTGCAAAAAACCTTGTTCCTGGTGGGGTACTTGGTATTAGAAGACCATATAATTTTGTTGAAGGTGAATATCCAATTTTTTTTGATCATGGAAAAGGGGGAAGGATTGTTGATATTGATGGAAACGAATATATTGATTTTCTCTGTGCATACGGTCCTATTATTTTAGGTTATAGAGAAGAAGAAGTTGACAACGCTGTTATTGATCAGATAAAAAACAAAGGTTTTTGCTTTTCATTAACACAAACTTATCAAAATAAGCTTGCTATGAAATTTCAGGATTTAATTCCATGTTCAGAGATGACAGTTTTTGTTAAAACTGGATCTGATGCTACAACTACAGCAATTAGACTCTCAAGGGCTTTTACAGGAAAAACTAAAGTTATGAGATGTGGTTATCATGGCTGGCATGATTGGTGTGTTGAAGTAAAAGGTGGCATACCTAAAAAACTTTATGAAGATGTATTTGAGTTTAAATATAATGATATTGATTCATTAAAACAACTAATGGAAACCCATGGTAAAGATACAGCTGCAATTATCATTACCCCAATTGGTCATCCTCTTGGAGCAAAAGTTGAAGAGCCTAAAAAAGGATTTTTAGAAGAAGTTAAAGAAATAGCTCAAAAATACAATGCTGTTTTAATCTTTGATGAAATCCGAACAGGATTTAGAGTTTCCTTAGGAGGTGCCCAAAAAATATACAATGTAACTCCTGACTTAGCTGTATTTGGAAAAGCTTTAGCAAATGGTTATTCAATTAGTGCTGTAACTGGGAAAAAAGAGATTATGAAGATGGGTGAAAAAGAGGTATTTATCTCTTCAACTTTTTTTCCAAACAGTATTTCATACATTGCTGCATTAAAAACAATTGAGATCATTGAAAGAGATAATGTTTTAGAGGAAATAAAAAGAAAAGGAGAACTTTTCCTAAAACTTGTTGATAAAGCTATAAAAAAATATCCTGAGTCACAAGCTGAATTAAGTGGAATTCCACAAATGCCATTTATAACATTTAAAAAAGATCCAGAAAAAATTTACAAAAAGAAAAGAGAAGTGTTTTATACACAATTAATAAGAAGAAAAGTTTTTTTACAACCTTATCATCATGGTTATATTGCATATAGACATACAGATGAAGATATCAAATTTGCAGCTAAAGCAATAGAAGAATCTTTGGAATATATAGTAAATAAATTTTAATTAAAGTATTTAGCTACTAAACTTTATAATACTGTTTTTAAATATCTTTTTACTAATTTTAAAATTGATTCAATTTTCCAGATAAAACTTCAACAAAATAAAATAAATAAACTGTTAATATTATTTCTAAATGTTAGTAATTTAGCATTATATAATAATTTATTGACATTTTGAAAATTTAATTTAAATAAAGAAAGATGTTTACGCAATATATTGAATTTTTACAGGCTATTCCACTTTTTCAAAATTTAGATAATAATAAGTTTTCTACTCTTTTACCCTATTTTCATGTACAAAAATTTGAAAAAGATTCATTAATAATAGTAGATAATTCTGAAAAAGATTTTTTCTATATTATTTATGAAGGTAAAGTTGAAATTTATAAAGAATATGAAGATTACAAAGAAGTTCTTGCTATTAAGGAAGCAGGTGAATTTTTTGGGGAAATGGCTTTTATAGATAACTTTAAAAGATCTGCTTCTGTTAAAGCTAAAACAGATGTTATTTTAATATCTTTAGATAAATCAGGTTTTTTTAAAATTCTTTCTTTTCCAGAAGTTACAATTGCAATACTTAGAAACATAACAAAAGATCTAAGAAATCAAAATAATACCTATGTTAAAAAACTTAAAAATGAAATTGATTCTTTAAAAAAATCACAGATTAATCTATTACTTAAAGAAAAAGAAAATATTCTATATGATATTTTAATAAAATATCTTTATGAAATGAAAAATCCAATTACTGTTATTAATGGATTATTAGAATTATATCAAAAACTAGATCTGGATATACAGGAAAAAGAAGAGATATTTCATTCATTAAAACATGAAATTAAAGTAATTGAAGAAACTATATCTGATTTACTATTTTATTCAAAAAATAATTATAAATATAATTATACAAAAATTTATACCAATAATCTTTTTACTGACATTATTGAAAATATTAAAAACTATACAAAAAATCTTAATATTAAAATTATTGCAGATAATAAATGTAAAAATGAAAAGTTATTTGTAGATGAAAAATATATTAGCAAATCAATTATTCATTTAATAAAATATTTAATTTCAATTGCAGAATCTAAAAAAAATAAAATTTTAGAAATAAATTTTTATAACAACCATAATCAATTTAACATTGATTTAATGATGCATGGTATTTATATCCCATTTGAATCTGATGAAATTATTTTTAATTATGATGATGTTAATTTTTTATCTGATAACTTTAATTCTTTTGATCTTCCAATTTCAACTAAAATTATATCTGATCACAAGGGATTAATAAAATTACAAAATAAAAACAATCAATCCATTTTAAATATTTCCTTACCTTTATTACACTAATCTTTAATTAATTATTCCTTTAAAACTTATACTTAAAAAAATACCATACCATATGTATAAAAATTATATAAATTCATCCTAATTCTAGTCCTAAAAATTTGACATAATTAGTAAATAAAATATTATAAAAATATGAATAAATTAAAGATGAAAGCTTTTAAATTTGAAAACAACAAAATTATAAAAATTGAAAAAAAAGTTCCAGAAATTAATCAGGGTGAAGCTCTTATAAAGGTTAGATACTCAGGTATTTGCAATACTGATATTGAACTTTTTAAAGGATATTATAATTTTAATGGAATCGCTGGCCATGAATTTATTGGAGAAGTAGTTAAATCCTCCAACAAAAAACTTATAGGACAAAGAGTTGTTGGTGATATTAATATTGCTTGCGGAGAATGTGAATACTGTAAAATAGGGATGTTTAAGCATTGTAAAAATAGAAAAGTTCTGGGAATTTTAAACTGGGATGGTGCTTTTTCTGAATACATAAAACTTCCTGAAAGAAATCTTCATATTGTTAATTCCTCAATAAGTGATGAAGAAGCTTGTTTTACAGAACCTTTAGCAGCTGCTTTAGAACCTACTCAACAATATAAATTCTCATTTGATAAAAATATACTTATTCTTGGTGATGGAAAACTTGGTCTTTTAAGCACATTAGGATTGAGTTTTTTTTCAAACTCTCTATTGCTTGTTGGTAAACATAAAGAAAAACTGGAAATCGCTTCTAAAAAGGGGATAAAGACTTTATTGCTTGAAGAAGCTTACAAAAAACTAAAAGATACAAAATTTGATGTGATTATTGAAGCAACTGGTTCAAATTCAGGACTTGATTTTGCATTAAACTATATTAAACCTAAAGGGATAATCTTTTTAAAAACAACAATTCACAATAATATTTCTATAAATATTTCTAAAATTGCAGTTAATGAAATCAATATTGCAGGGTCAAGATGTGGTAATTTTGACCAATCTTTGAAGTTTTTAAAAAATAAAATTGTTGATGTTAAACCTTTAATACAAAATATTTATAAATTTGAGGATTTCCCTGATGCTTTTTCTGAAGCCTCTAGAAAAGGTAGCTTAAAAATATTGTTAAAATATAGTTAATGATTAAATGTTTTTTACAATTATGTTTTATAACCAAAATAAAAATTTATCTAAAATTTTTCAATTAGTTTTCTTTTTTATTTACATATTGTTTTCTTCTTTGATATACAATTTGTATTTTGAAATATAATATTAATTTTATTTTTGTTTTCTTATATATTTTTTTTAAATAAAATCTTTTTATATTGAAAATTCTAAAAATAATTATATACTATTTAAAATAATATTTACGAGGGATAAAATTGAATATTCTATGTTTTTCTGATAAAAATGAATTAATTCAATCAACTGGAAAATTTTTAATTAAACAAGGCTATAAATTTCTTTTAACATCTGGTAAAACTCCAATCGATATTATTATAAAAAATTTTATTCCTGATATCATAATAGTTGATTCTTCTCTAAAATTAATCCCCCCTTTAGAAATTATTAAACTTATTAAAAATTTTGAAGTTTTAAAAGCTGTACCTATATTTCTTTTAACTGAAGAAGACAAATTAAATGACCTTGCTCAACATGTTGAAATTGGTGCTGATGAAGTTATTATAAAACCTTATGATTTACGATATCTTGATACACGAATAAAATTAGTTTATAGAATGTTTTTATCAAAAGACAATAACCCTCTTACTGGATTACCTGGAAATAAAGCTATTAATAAAAAGTTACAGTATCTTATTAATAACCAAGATAAAGTTAAATTTGCTGTTATCTATTCTGACCTTGACCATTTTAAACCTTACAATGATATATATGGTTTTTCAAAAGGTGATGATGTTATCCTGTTTACTGCTGACCTATTAAAAAAAGCAAAAGAAAAATTTGGTAATCCAGATGATTTTATTGGACATATTGGTGGTGATGATTTTATTTTAACTACAACTTTAGATAAATTTGAACCTATTGCTAATTTTGTATGTGAAGAGTTTGATAAAAAAGCTCCAGATTTTTATAATGAAGAAGATAGGAAAAGAAAGCATATTGTTGCAAAAGATAGAGACGGAAATACTAAAAAATTTGAATTTTTATCTATTTCATTGGCTATTGTTACAAATGAAAAAAGAATATTTAATACAATTTCAGATCTTGCTAAGATTGCAGCAGAAGTAAAAAAAGCAGCTAAAGGGAAGAGTGGTTCTTCATGGGTTAAAGATAGAAGATCTGATAAAAAACCTGCTGAAGTAGTAGAAAAAAAAGAAGAAATAATTGATAGAAGAAAACATGAATTTAAAAGTGGATCTGTTTTAGTAGTTGATGATTCTATTTTTATTTGTGAATTTATAAAAAATCTTTTAACTCTAGAAGGTTATAAAGTTGATACTACAACTGACCCTGAAAAAGCACTATTAAAAGCTCGAATAACCAGATACCAACTATTTATTTTTGATATTTCAATGCCAAAAATTGATGGTATAACTCTTGTTAAAGAAATTAGACAAATAGAAGAATATAAAGATACACCAATAATAATTGTTACAGCTTATAATCAAAAAAATCTTCTTGTAAAAGCTGTTCAAGCTGGTGTTAATAAATATTTTGTTAAACCCTTTGATAATAAAAAATTTATTGAAACAATAAGAATGCTAATTAAATCTTCCAAATAATTTTCTTGTCAAAATTTAATAAAATTATTATCTATTTTAAAGATTATGAATTCCTTAAAAATATATTATAGTTATTAAAAGGGGATTTTATGGAAAAATATCTTGAAAAGCTTAATATTAAAGAAATTAAAGAGTACAATATTGAAGAAGCTTCTGTTAATGCAATTTGTTTTTATGGTAGTTTATTTAAAAATCCAGGAATTAAAAACAAAATTTTATTAACACCAATCTTATTTTTAAAAAAAAATATATTTTATGAATTTGATGTTAAGGATATAATAAAAATAGAAGAAATAGAAAAAGTAACTGATAGTTCTGGAAATCTTGTTACAGTAGTAAAACTCTGGATAAAAAAGGGATCAAAAGCAATTAAACATGAACCATTTATTGTTGAATAGGAAGCAAGACATAAAAAATGTTTTTGGAAAACCTTTTAGATTTAACATCAAATAAAACCTGTGTTATATGCAAAAAAGAGATTCCTTCACAAAAAGAGATATGTGATGAGTGTTTAAATAAAATTTCAAATATACTTTATAACTATTCACCCTGTCCAAAATGCTCTCTAAATTTAAAAAAACTTAAGACAGCTTGTTTTTGTAAAACTCAGAATTTTATATTTGAAAATAATTATTCATGTCTTCCATTTGATGAATTCTATCATAAAGCATTTATTGAAGCCAAATACCATTCAAAATTAAAAATAGCTGATTTTTTTATAAATTTTACTATTAAAAATTTTAATAAAACTAAATTAAATTTTTATACTAATAATATAGATTTAATTGTCCCTGTTCCAATATCATATACTAAAAAACTTAAAAGAGGATATTCAATTTCAACAAAATTTGCAAAAAAAATTAATTTTCTAATAAATAAAAAGATTATTAACCTTTTTTATGAAAAAGGGAAAATATATACACATCTTGAAAGAAATAAGAAAAATTTTGATTTCAGTAAAAAATTTCATATAACAAAAAATAAAAATAAATTAAAAAAAATAAAAAATAAAAATATTTTACTTATTGATGATATATTTACAACTGGAGCTACAATTAATTTTCTTGCAACTCAATTAAAAAAAATGGGTTGTAATAAAGTCTATTCATTGACTTTACTACGAACCCAATTTAAAATGTAAACTAAACAATTCAAAATAAAAGCAATATAGTTTATAACAATATATTTTATTTTTTATAATAATATATTTTATTAAAATGAAATGTTTTATTCATTCATATTACTAATGTATTTATATATATCAAAAGAAGCTTGTGCTCCTTCTCCAACAGCAACAGCGACCTGCCTTAAATCTTTTCCAATAACATCTCCACAAGCCCAAACCCCTTCTTTTGATGTTTTATAAGTTCTATCTGTTACTATAAATCCATTTTTATCAAGTTCAATCTGTCCTTTAAATATATCTGTATTTGGAATATTACCAATAAAAATAAAAACCCCATCAACATTAACTATTTTTTCTTCATTCGTTTTTAAGTTTTTTGTTTTGATACTATTAACAAACTTATCTCCATTTATTTCTGTAACAACTGTATCCCATATAATCTCAATTTTAGGATTTTTTAAAACCAGATCCTGTAATATTTTTTGTCCTCTGAATTTATCTCTCCTATGAATCAAATAAACTTTTGCAGCATGTTTTGAAACTATATCAGCTTCTTCCAAAGCAGTATCACCACCACCAATTACAGCAGTAATTTTATCTTTAAACATTGGAGCATCACATGAACCACAATAAGAAACTCCCCTACCTGTAAACTCTTTTTCTCCTGGGACATTAAGATTTCTAGGGGCTGCTCCTGTAGCTATCAAAATAGCTTTCGCTTCATATACTGCATTATCAGTTTTAACTTTTTTTATTTTACCATCAAGTTCTGCTTCAATTACTTCACCATATTCTATTTCAGCACCAAATTTCTTAGCTTGATTTTCCATTTTCATAGAAAGTTCATATCCATTTATTGGTTCATCAAAACCTGGATAATTTTCTATTTTTTCTGTTAAATTCATCTGACCACCTGGAGCCATCTTTTCTATAATCAGGGTTTTTAAACCATATCTAGGACAATATATACCTGCAGTTAATCCTCCAGGACCACTACCAATAATTATAACATCATACATCATAAATAAACCCTCCTAAAACAATAAACTCATAAAAAGATTATTTTTAACAATAAAAACTTAAAATTATTTCCCTATATTTCATTTGCCAATAAAATTAAGATATACTTTTCTATTTCTTGGTCCATCAAATTCACAAAAAAATATATCCTGCCATCTACCAAGAACTGGACTTCCATTCTCAAACATTATAGTTTCAGATACACCTACTAAAGTTGATTTAATATGTGCATCTGAATTCCCTTCAAAATGTTTATAATTATTTTTATATGGGATAATTTCTTTTAAATGTTTTAATATATCAGCTTTAACATCAGGATCTGCATTTTCATTTATTGTTACAGCAGCAGTAGTATGAGGGACATAAACTATTACAATTCCATCTTTAAAATTAGATTTTTTAGCTTCTTCAATAATAACAGGAGTAATATCTATCATCTGTTCTCTTTGTGTAGAATTAACATTTATAACTTTTAGCATAAATCCTCCCCAATATTCTATTTAGATAACATTTTTTTAATCTGTTTATATGCAGCCTGTAATTGTGTATCATAAGTAAGATTAAACAACATATCAACATCATCTTTAGTTATCTCATTAAAAATTAATTTTTTCAAATAAAAATCATTAATTAGTAAATTCCTTGTTTTAAGTTGTTTTTTAAAACTTTCAAACTGACTTTTACTATAATTTTTTCCATATTTTTTAACAAAATTTGCAATATATTTATCTTTTATAAGTATAGAAACCTTTAACTTTTCACTATCAGTTAATTTAAGAGGTTCAACTTTAATATCAGGTTCAATTCCTTTATGGTTTATTTGATACCCTTTAGGTGTAAAATACTGGGAAACTGTTAAAATAATTGCTGACCTATCAGGTAAATTGAAGATCTGTTGAACTAACCCTTTACCAAAAGTTTTTGTTCCCATAATAGTTGCTCTACCATAATCTTTCATAACTCCTGTAAAAATTTCTGATGCAGATGCTGAACCTTCATCAACTAATACAACTAATTTTACATCATCAGGAACAAGTTTTACATTGGTTGAAAAATATTGTTTATTAAATGATTTATTTCTCCCTTCAGTATAAACCAAAAGTTTTTTGTCTAAAAACATATCTAAAATATTTAATACAACATCAAGATATCCACCTGGATTACCTCTAAGATCAACCACAATCCCTTTCATTTTATCTTTATCAATCAACTCTTCTAATGCTTTTTTCATCCCTTTATCAGCATTATCACCAAATTGTTCTATTCTAATATATCCAATTTTGTTATCTATTTTCCCCCATTTTACAAATTGTATTTCAATAACCTGTCTTACAATTGTAAAAGTCAAAGGTTCATCAACACCTTCCCTTTTTATCAAAATCTTAACTTCTTTTCCAGGATCCCCTTTTAACATTGAAACAACTTTATCAAGGCTTTTTCCAACTACATTAACTCCATCAACTTCAATAATTTTATCATATGGTAAAAGACCTGCTTTATATGCAGGATAACCTTTTATAGGTTTGATAATAATTACATAACCATCTCTATATCCTACCCAGGCACCAATTCCACCAAATTTTCCCTGTAAACTTTCTATTCTATCTTTAATTTCTTGAGGGGTTAAATAACTTGAATAAGGGTCATCAAGTTTTTCAATAATTCCTTTTGCTGCTCCTACATATAAATCCTCTTCTGTACCAGGATCAACATAATAATTTTTTTCAACAACATTTAATACATTCTGTAATTTATTAAAAAAATCATCTTTGGGTTTAAATACACCCATTGATTTCAATACTGGACTAAAATATGCAAATACAAGCAATATTAGTAAAATAGAAGTAATTGCTATCCATATTTTTCTCTCGTTTTTAAACATAAAAGCTCCTTTAAAACAATAGTATTCCTTGAACCAAATATAACAAAAATATAATAATAGTTAAATTTAAAATCAATTTTTTTTAAATACAGAAAAAATATTCAAATTGAATAAAGAATCTTGTTATAAAATAATTATCTTTTATAAATAAATATCTTTGGTAGAAAAAATTGTTTTGTTACAAGAAAAATTGCTTTATTATAAATAGAATTGTTTTGCTATAAAAAAATTGCTTTATCAATAATAAATTATTTTGTTATACTTATTGATTAAATATATCATCCGGAAAATAATTTTTACTATCCATTAATAATAGTTTCCTTTTAATATCTGGATGCAAAATATATAAGGAATTGATTTTAGCTTCAGAATTCACCTGAAAATTAGCATTACTTTTACTATATTCTTCTTGAGATTTTAAAAAATACTGTAAAGCTTTTGAAGAATAATCGGTATTTCCTGTTTTTTCTGCTAACATCTGATAAGCAACTCCTAAATTGTTATATGCTACTGAAAGATTGATAAATATTTTAGCAATATCTGGATTTTCAATATTTAAAAATTTTATACTTCTTTTTTGATTTTCCCAATAAGAAATTATTGATTCAAGAAAACCTATTGCTAATTCAGGTTTTTTTAATTTTATAAAAGTATTTCCAACAGCAAGTTTCAAATTTATATTGTTTATATACTTTTGTTGAAGTACAACAAATCTTTTAATAGCATTGTTATAATTCCCAATTTTATAAAAAATCCATCCTTTCATATACTCTGCTCTATCATCAGTATATCCAAGTCTTTCAGCTGTTAAAAGATTTTTTAAAGCTATTTCATATTGATTTGTATAAAAATAGTAAATCTTTGCGAGATTGTAATATGGTTTAGGATTATCAGGATTTTCTGCTATAGCTTTATTAAAATAATTATAACTTTCTGGATAATATTTATCCCCTTTATCAAGATAAATTTCACCTATAAAGTTATATATTTTATCAAGAAATTTTTTATCAGCATAACCAAGATTTATTATCTGTTCAGCAAATTTTAAATTAGCTAAAGCTTCATCAGGTTTTCTTCTATTTTTATAATAAATACCATAATAATAATATACGGGAGCATAATATTTATTGTGTTTTTTAATCCTGTCCATTACTTTAATTGCTTCAAAATCTTTTTTATTTTTTAAAAGCAATGCTGCATAGTCAGTAAAAATCCTATCATCTATTAATTTTTCATTTAAAGAAAATATCATATTATAAACTTTCTCTGAAGCTTTTAAGTTTTCAGTAATAATAGAATCATCAAGCAATTTAAAATAAATATCTTTATTTGCCCCTACATTTCTTATTCCCTCCACATATGTAGAAATTGCATCCTGATATTGTTTTAACATTTCATATTTTTTACCAATTTCTAAATAAAGTTGAGGATTTTTTGAAAATTTAACATTAGCGTAAAGATTTTCTAAAAGTTTTATACTTTTGTCATATAGCTTCTGAGCAAAATATACATCTGATAAAGCGAAATAAAATCTTATATCATTGGGTTTTAATGCTATTCCATATTTTATTTTTTCTTCAGCAATTTTGTAATACCCTAATTCAAAATATTTTTTTCCATACCTTAATATTTGTTCTGGATATATTTTATAGTTTATAGCTATATTATAATACTTTTGTGCTTCTTCGATTTTATTTTTTTCTAAATACTTATATCCAAGATTATAATATGATTTAGCTTTTGATGGAATATATATAAAATAAAAAGTTATTACACCTAATAGGAATAATGTGAAAATTGATATTGTTGCCCATTTAATATATGGAAAAATAACTTCATATGTTGAAGGTATATAAACTTTTTCTTCAACTTCAGAAGGTCTAACTTTTATGTTTAAAGTTTTTTCTAAATATTTTTCAACATCTTTATAATTTGCACCTGAAACTATCAAATCAATAAGTGTTTGAAGTTCATTTACAGCAAGTGCATCATTCAAAATAAGATTTTTTATCTCTTTAGATAACCATACAGGGTAATCATTTTTTAAAGTATTTTTAATTATTTCTAAATCATCTTCACTAATTGAAATATCTTGTAATTCTTCTTCATGCTCTTCTTCACTAATTCCGGCAATTTCCTGTAGATCTGAAAGGTCTATAAATTCATCTTTTTCGCTTTCTGGAATCCCTTCTATTTTTTCTTCACTAACTTCAGGTTTAGCCTCGATATTTTCTAATTCACCTAAATCTATTCCTTCTTCCTCTGTACTTTCAATTTCAGGTTCAATTTTTTCTTCCAATTCACCAAGATCAAGATCTTCTTCCAGATTAAGATCTTCAATACTTTCAGATTCTTGTTCTTCATTTTCTGTTGAAGCTTTTTCCTTTTCTGGTAAAGAAGGTGCTAATTCTGCTTCAATTTCCCCTAAATCTATATTTTCTGTTTCAGAAATAGATTCAGTTTTTTCTATTTCTTCTTCAGCTTCTTCAGGTTTTTGTTCTTCAATTTTAGTTGAAGCAGCTTCCTCTTCTGGTAAAGAAGGTTCTAATTCAGCTTCTTTTTTTTCAATCTTTTCTTCTTTAACACTCTCTTCTTCAATTGGTGTTTCAGTTTCCTTCCCAATAGATTCTTCCAGGGCATTTAAATCTATTTCCTCTTCTGGTTTTTCTTCCAGAGTTTCTGATTCTAATTCTTCTGAAATATTTTTTTCTTCTTTTACTTCAGGAATTGCTTCTTCTATAGAACTTAAATCAAATTCTTCCTGCTGTTTTCCAGATTCAATTTCTTCAGGGATGTTTTCTTCCAATGAACTTAAATCTAAAGTTTCAGTTTCTTCAATCCCAATCTCTTCATTTTCTTTTTCTGGTATATTTTCAGAAATCTCAGGTTCTTGGATTATATCAGTTTTTGTCTTTTCTTCTTCTTCTTTTGTTTCTTTCTCTTCTATTCCTATTTCTGGAAACTCTTCAGATTTTAAAGACTCCTCTTCTATTGGAGTTTCACTTATTGCTTCCAGGTCTTCTTTTAATATCTCATCAAGATTAAGTTCATTTTCTTCTTCAATACCTAAATCAGCTTTAATATCTTCAATAATCTTATCTTCATCTTTAATCTTATTCTCTATCTCAGATATTGTTCCTTCACCTAAATGTTCTAAAATTTTAAAAATTTTTGTGTAGTTTTTACCCATATTAATTTCTTGACATCAATTTTTATATTAATAATATATTAAACAACTTAAGGAAAAAATAAAGCATGAAAAATATTTTATATTTAATCTATCTTGTATTAACTATAATATTTTTCCCTTTTATTATTATCATCGATTGTTTTATAAATATCAAAAGAAAAGATTTATTATATTTTTTATATAAAAGATATATTTCTCCATTTTTTTTAAAAAAGAATACAAATAATAGTAAATATATATTTATAATTGCAACCTCAGCAGGTGAAATTAATACAATAATTAATCATTTAGATAAATTATTTAATAACAAAAATATATTAATTTTTACAACTTCTTTTACAGGATATCAAAAATTAAAAAATTTTACAAATAAAAATAATTTAAATAATACCATTCAATTTAATTATCTATTTCCTGAAAATTTTATTTATACTTTTATTTTATACCTAAGATTTAAACCTATAAAAACAATTTTTGTTGAAAGTGAAATATGGCCATCTATTTTAATATTATCAAAACTATTTAAAGGGAAAAATTTTCTTATACAAGCAAAAATTGATAAAAAAAAGTTTAAAAATTATTTAAAAATGAGTTGTATTATAAATAATCTTTATTCACTTTTTAATATAATTTTTACAATAAATGAAAGAAGTTACAGATATTTCAAATTACTGGTTAAAGAAACTAAAATTATATTAAGTGGAAATCTCAAAATAAATCAGAAATTCCCTCTACCTGAAACTTCAATAACTAAATTAAAAAGTATCACATTTGCATCAACCCATAAAGAAGAGGAAGAAATATTTATTAATAGTATTTTTGAAATATTATTAAATCTGAATACATCAAATAGTGTTGATGAAACTTCAAATTTTATTAAAAATAACCAATTAATTATTTTCTTTGCGCCCCGCCATCCTGAACGTTCAAAAGAAATTTTAGATAAATTTAACAAAATTATTAAAAATAAAGAAATTTATAAAAATAAGAATTTTCAAAATAATATAGAAATTAACTTTCTTTCTAAAATGAAAGAGTTTGAAAATTTTTTACTTTCTTTATTTAAAATTAATAATAGTAAAATACAAAATATTAAAAATAACCATGATACTATAAATATTGATAAAAACAACAAAAAAAAGATCAAAATAATTATTGTGGATAAATTTGGGATATTGCATAATCTATACTGCTTAAGTTATATTACAGTTATGGGAGCAACCTTTTTCGAACATGGTGGGGGACACAATATATTAGAACCATTATATTACAATAATTATGTTATAAGTGGACCTTTTTTAACAAATTTAAGAGATATTTTTGATAAAGGGATTGAAAAAAACATTTGCTTTATTATTGATAATAAAGAGATCAATAATTTTGATCAAAATTATTATATCAAATTTCTAAGCTTAAAATTAAGAAATTTATTAAGAAATTATACTGCTATTTCTTTTCAAAAACCTACTTATATTAACACTTTATTAGATAAAACCAATCCACTGGAAATTATAAAAAAATATATATAAGTATCCATATATTGATTATTATTCATTTTATTATTTTTAATTTTATACTTATTTCTAACTTTTTTTTAATCTATGCAGCAAACAAAGTTTTTAACTTTTTTGCTCTGCTTGGGTGTTTTAATTTTCTTAAAGCTTTTTTTTCTATCTGTCTAATTCTTTCTTTTGTTAAATTGTAAATATTACCAACTTCCTGTAAAGACATAGCTTTTTCACCATTGAGACCAAATCTTAAAATTATAATATTTTTTTCTCTAGGGGTAAGAGTATCTAAAATTTTATCAATAGTTTCCTTAACATATAAATTTTCTGAATTTTCTTGTGGATCAATACTTGAATCTGGTAAAATTTCTCCTAAAGTAGCTGAATCTGCTGAATCTGTAAATTTGTAATCAAAAGAAAGGTAATCCCGTGAAATT
This sequence comes from Exilispira thermophila, assembly GCF_055389015.1. Taxonomy (NCBI): domain Bacteria; kingdom Pseudomonadati; phylum Spirochaetota; class Spirochaetia; order Spirochaetales; genus Exilispira; species Exilispira thermophila. The sequence continues at coordinate 1,526,224 of NZ_AP042476.1, forward strand.
GTTAGTATATCTTCAATTGTTTGTTTAGGAATATTAAGTTTTCTAGAAACTTCATCTATATCTATATTTAAACCTTTATTTTGAAACTCATCAATAAGTTTTTCAATATGTAAAAGGTCATTCATTTTATTTAAAGGAAGCCTTATTAATCTTGTTTTTTCAGATAAAGCTTTAAGAATTGCCTGCCTTATCCACCATACTGCATAAGAAATAAAATGGTAACCCATATCAGGATCAAATTTTTCAACAGCATTTAAAAGTCCTACATTCCCTTCAGCAATTAAATCCATTAAAGGTAAACCCTGATTTTGATATTTCTTTGCAACTGAAACAACAAATCTTAAATTTGAATTTATTAAAATCTCTTTTGCTTCCTCATCACCTGCTTTAGCTTTTCTTGAAAGTTCATCCTCTTCTTCTCGGGTTAATAATCTAAACTTTTTTACATCATTAAAATATTTTTTAAATAAAAAATCTTTATCTATATCTTTATCAATAACTTCAACATTATTTTCAACAATTTCTTTTTCTTTTAATTGAATCATTTTAACCTCCAGATTATTTCCAATCATTTGTTTATTAATATAGCAATTATAATGCCAACTAATTTTGGTGAAATATTAAGACAATATTTATTTTGATATAATAAATTCTGTTATTTTATTATTTATCCCTAAATCAAATTATTTTAATTTAATTAGGTTTTTCATATTTTTCATACATTATTATTAAGTTATCTAAAAATATTAAAATAAGTTTAAAATAAATAACAAGGCATTGATATTGTGTAATTTTTATATACATATAAAACATTAAGTGATTTGTTTCGTATTTACACATAAATTTAATAAAAATCTAATTAAAAAAAATTAATTGAAAATCCAATTTCAATTTCTTTAAATTAATTGACTTAATTTTTATGAAGAATAACTTTATTAAAAACTAAATCATAAAAATGGATAATTATAATGGCAAAATTGTATATTGTAGCAACCCCAATTGGAAATCTTGACGATATTTCTAAAAGAGCATTAGAAACCCTTAATAATGTAGACTATATACTCTGTGAAGATACTCGTATCTCTTCAAAACTTTTAAACCACTATAATATCAAAAAAAAACTTATATCTTTCTTCCAGCAAAAAGAAAGAACAGCTGCAGAAAAATTTATTATTACAATTAAAGAAAATAACCAGAATATAGCTTTAATTTCTGATAATGGAACCCCAACAATATCTGATCCAGGATACATTTTAATTGAAAAAGCATATGAACATGGTGTAGAAGTTATACCTATTCCTGGTCCATCCGCCATTATTACAGCTATAAGTGCAAGTGGATTTTCAGCTGATAAATTTTATTTTTTAGGATTTTTACCAAAAAAGAAAGGAAAAAAGAAAAGTTCACTTTCTAATGCGAAAAACACTGAAGGGTTAATTGTTATTTATGAATCCCCTTTTAGAGTTAAAGAAACACTAAATTTAATTAAAGATATTTTTGGCAATACCAATATTTTTATAGGTAGAGAACTAACAAAAAAATTTGAGGAAAAAATTAGAGGAAATATTATAACAATTTTAAACAAACTTTCCGATAAAGATATTAAAGGTGAAATTGTTATAATTATTGAAAATTATTTTAAAAAAGAAAGACAAAATAAAAATAAATATTTATAGTTTTTAATAATTATGGAATTTATAATATTAATTATAAGTCCAGGTTATAATTAGCTATAAATTTACTTTTTAAATCAAAATTAAATGATAAGAATTTATTACAATATGTTAGTATATTTGAAATATATTAGTATATTATATTAAGAAGAGATTAAATTCTTATCTAATTAATTATATTATATTAGAAAGTAATATATTATAATTAGTAAGTAATATAAAAAGTAAAAAAGATAAAAAAAATATTAAATTTATAAGGATTAGCCGATAATAGAAAAGTAGGAGGAATTTGATGACAATTGGAAAGATTAATAAATTTGACAAAATTTATCCTAAAAAAGATGTTAAACCTGTAAAAAAGAATGTTAAAACTAATTCTTCTGATAAAATTGAAATCTCAGACAAAGCTAAAGAGCTTGCTTTAAGAAATAAATATATAAAAATGATTAAAGAAGCTCCTGATATTAATAACAGTAAAAAAATAGAATATTTAAAGCAACAGATAAATAAACCAGATTATATTACTCAAAAAATTATAGAGGATATTGCAAGGAAAATTGCAGAATCTTTAGGGATAAAATAAAATGAGTTTATTTTCTTTTTCTATCCCTTCTAATATTGTATATGGGACAGATTCATTATTAAGTCTTGGAAATTATATTTTACCACACGGGAATAAAGTAATTATTATTACTGAACAATTGTTTTATGAAAATAATATTATTTCTAAAATTGAAAATATTCTTAAATCTTTTAATATAGATTATCTAATTTATGATGAAATAACACCTGATTCAGGTTCAGAAGATATTGTTAATATCTCAATATTAACTCAAACTTCAAAAGCTGATATGATAATTGGTCTTGGTGGTCAAAAATGCCTGAATATAGCTAAAGCTGTTGGTGTTTTTGGTGCTAATGAGATGAGTTTCTACTATTATATCAAAAATCCAGAAGAAATTAAATCAAAATTACCAGTTCTATTAATTCCAACGACACCAAGAGATTATTTTGCTTTGTCTGATTCGTTTTACTATAAAGATCAGGATATTGGGGTAACAAAACTTTTTAATCATAAAAAATTAGTTGCTGACTATTTATTAATTGATCCAGTTCTTCTTACACATATTCCACCAAAAACATTTAGTATGATTTTAATTGAAATGATGGGATATGCTGTAGATGCTATAATTTCAAAAAAATCAACAATTTTTACTGACACTTTGCTTTTTAAAACTATTGAAACAATAAATAATAATTTTGAAAAACTTATAGAATTTCAGAATGACCTATCTATTCTTGAAGAAATCTCTTTAGGTGGATTGTTTTTAATGATAGCTGGAAGAATATCCGGTTTTTTACTGGTAGAAGGATTATCATTAGCAATTAATTCCCTTTTAAAAATACCAAAAACAATTGCAGCAACTATCATTATACCTCAAGTATTTGAATATTATATCCCATCAACACCTGAAAAATTTGTTAAATTTGCACAATGTTTATCAATTGAAGTTCAAAAAGAAAATGCAGTTGAATCTGCTTTAAAATCAATTGAACATATACAAAAATTAGTAACAAAATATGAACTACCTTCAAGATTATCTCAGTTTAATGTTACAAAAGAGATATTATGGAGGCTTGTAAATCATTCCATTGAATTTGGATTATTCATAAATTCACCAAGAGTTGTAACAAACGAAGACCTTTTTAAAATTCTCTACGCATCATTGTAAATATATATAGTTAATAATAAATTGAAATTGTTCAGATATTTTAAAAATAGTATAGATTCTATCATTATTATAATTTTTCTCATTAGGTCAGATATGTAATCTTTTTAGTTTAATCAATTAAAGCAATTATGAAATACTTATAATATATTCTTTTTAGCTATAGGCATCTGACATCCACTCGAAAAATTATAATAATGATAGACATATAAATTTATATTATTTAATCAAATATCATAATTTTAAATTTTATTATTAACTATATATATATTTTCCAGTACCTCTTTCTTTAGCCTTTGGCAACTGTAATCCAGTCTAGAAATTTTAATTAGAATATATTTTTTAATTTATTTTCATTTAGTCAAATATAAATATTTCAATTTTATTATTAACTATATATATTTTTTGGACATCTTTATTTAGTTTTTGATAACTAACAATCGCTCAAAAAATTTTAACAATGATAGATATAAATTTTTAATTTATTTTTATTTAATCAAATATACTAATTTTATTTTATTATTAACTATATATATTTTCTAGAGCATCGTTTTTGAGCTTCTGGCAACTGATAATCACTCGAAAAATTTTAATAATGATAGACATATAAATTTAAATTATTTAATTAAATATCATAATTTCAAATTTTCTTATTATTAACCATATATATTTTCTGGTACATCGTTCTTTAGCCTTTGGCAACTGAAAATCGTTCAAAAAATTTTAACAATGATAGATATAACTTTAATTTATTTAATCAGATTTATTAATTTCTAATTTTATTATTAACTATATATATTACTGGGACATATTTCTTGAGCCTTTAACAACTGAAATCTTTTCAAAAAATTTTAAAATAATTATTTTTTATTTTTTTAGTTTGAAATATTCAAATTTTATCATAAACTTTTTTTATCAGTTTAAAATATTATAATTTTGAAACCATAAAGATTTAACATTAAGGGGGATATATGTCAAAAGAAAATAATCTTAAAAAAATTACTGAAAAAAATACTAAAGCAGAAATATTAAAAGCTTATTACCAATTAGTTGAAAATATGCAAAAAAAGAAAAATGAAAATTCTGAAGAAAAAACTTTACAAAAAAACAAAACACAAAAAGAAAACAATATAAATAAATCCATAGATGAAGAAAAAATCGTATTAGAATTAACAAATATAAAATTGAAATTTGGAGAATATTTATCTGAAATTGAAAAAAAATTAGTAGAAAAAATTGATTTTTTAAAATCGATTAATGAAAAAATTGAACAACAAAATAAAAAATTAAATGAGCTATACAAAATTGAATATGAAGCTGATATATTATATAATATTTTAGAAGAACAGGAAAATCTTAGAAAATCTATAGAAGAAGAAAAAGAAAATATACAAAAGAATAGAAAAAGAGAAGAGGAAGAATACCAATATACAACAAAACAAAAAAGATTGAAAGAAGAAGAAGAATTCAGAAAAAAACTTATTAAAGAAAAAGAGAACTTTGAAAAAGAAATAGAAAATAAATTAAAAGCAATTGAAGAAAGGGAAAATAAAATTAAAGAAAAAGAAGATAGTTTTAAAAAATTGCAAAAAGAAGTAGAAAATTTCCCTGTTTTACTTAATAATGAAATTAAGAAAGTAGAAAAAAGAGTTACAGAAGAAATTGAAAGAAAGTATGAAATGGAAAAGATTATTATGCAAAAAGATATTGAAAAAGAAAGAGAAATGTTTAAGCTTGAAATTAATACCTATAAAGAAAGAATAAAGGAAATGGATTTAAGAATTAAATCGCTTGAAAAAGATTTAAAAGATGCTATTTCACAATCACAAAAAATTGCTTCTAAAGCTTTGGAAGGTATCACTGGTGTTAATAAAGAATTTTATAAAGAATCTTTCCAGAATAAACATAAAGAAATTAATGAATAAAAATTACTTAAAAACCTGAATTTTTTAACTTATTAAATTAACAAATTCAATAAAGTAAATAGAAAATCTCTAAATTAAGGGGAGGACAAAATGGGAAAAATTGCTGATAAGAAAAAAGATGAAATTATAAGTAACGAAATTTATGAAAAAGTGAATTCCTATTTAAATGAAAAATTTTCAATTATTGAAAGACTCATAAAACTTGAAGAAAAAATAAGTAATCAAAATAAAACATTAGAATTATTAATTCATCAAATTGATAAGAGATTTGAAGCTGTTGATAAAAGGTTTGAAGAATTAAGAGAGGACATGAATAAAAGATTTGAAGCTTTTGATAAAAGATTTGAAAAATTAAGAGAGGATATGAATAAAAGATTTGAAATTGTTGATAAAAGGTTTGAAGAATTAAGAGAGGATATGAATAAAAGATTTGAAGCTTTTGATAAAAGATTTGAAAAATTAAGAGAGGATATGAATAAAAGATTTGAAATTGTTGATAAAAGGTTTGAAGAATTAAGAGAGGATATGAATAAAAGATTCAGTTCTATGATGTGGTTTATTGGAATATTAACAACTATAGGTGTTACAATTACCGTTGCAATTATAAAATTTTTATAATAATAATGAATAAATAATAATTATAAAATTGAAATTATTGAGATATTTAAAAAATAAGAGATATTATATCCTAATTAAAATTTCTCTCCTTAGTACAGTTATGTAATCATTAAATTTAATCTTTTATAATATTAAACTAAAATATTTTATTTTTAACTCTTTAGCCTTTGGCAACTGTAATCCAGTCGAGAAATTTTAATTAGGATATATATATTTGTTTACTTTTATTTAATTAAATATACCAATTTCAACTTTATTATTAACTTCACTAGCCACGAAGTCATTATATTTCTCTAGCCTCTTGCAACTGACATCCATTCGAAAAATTTTAATAATGATAGACATATAGCTTTAATTTATCTTTTTTAAATATTTATAAATAAATTAATTTTCAAATTTTATTATTAACTGCACCTACCACGGAAATTATATTTTCTTTTTTGTCTTTGACAACTACAATCCAGTCAAAAAATTTCAATTATGATATATATATTTGTTTATATTTATTTAATAAAAATGCAATAATTTTAATTTTATTTTATCCAACTAAAATATATGTATTATGTTATTAATTTTATCTTTAATTTCAAGAAAAAATTTTTTGGAAATTGTAATTTAGAAAAATAATAGAATAAGAGAGAAGAAAATTTATAATTTTATTAAATTTGTTAATGTGAAATAATATGCTTGAAATTATAGTTCTAATTTTATCCTTTTAACTCATCCCAATTATTACCAATGCCTGTATTAACAATTAATGGGATATCCCATTCTTTTTGATCTTTCATTATATTTTGCATCATTAATTTTATGTTTTCAGTTTCTTCATTTACAATATCTTCTTTTATTTCAAAAACAAGTTCATCATGTATTTGTAATAACATTCTTAATGGGGAATCTTTTTGTAACGAATACCCTTCTTTCAAATCTGGAATCTTGTAATAATAATCAAAATTATTAACTTTTTGAAAATTATTTTTATTTGTAATATTATTATAATCTTTTTCATTATTGTTCTTATAGTTATTTTTAATATTATTATGATTTTTATAATTATTTTTATTATTTTTTTTATCTTTATTTTTAATCAAATATTTATTGAAAATATAATTATAAACTTCAATCATAGCTAATTTCATTATTTCTGCTGCAGTTCCCTGAATTTGAGTATTTAAAGCTAATCTTAATCCAAGTTTTTGGTCATTTTTATTTGATGACCTTAATTGAGGAATATACCTTTTCCTTCCAAATAAAGTTTTTGTATATCCAGATTTTTTAACCTCATCTGCAAGTTTAAGTGTATATTCTTTAATCCCTTTAAATCTACTAAAATACATAGCTATAAAAGTTGTTGCATCACCTCTGGAAATATTTAATTGTTTGGATAAGCCAAAAGGGGATAAACCATAAATAACCCCAAAATTAATAGTTTTAGCTATCTTTCTCTCAAAAGAAGAAATCTTATCTACACTCTTTCCAAAAATCATTGATGCTGTATATTTATGTATATCCTCTTTATTTAAAAATGCTTTTTTAAGCTCCTCATCTTTTGAAAAATATGCTAACACTCTTAATTCTATTTGAGAATAATCAGCTGAAACAAGTTTAAACCCTTTTTCAGCAATAAACCCTTTTCTTATATTAAATTCCCCTTTTTCAAAAACAGGAATATTTTGTAAATTTGGATTTGTTGAAGATAATCTTCCAGTAGCAACAAATGCTTGATTATAAGTTGTATGAATTTTTTGATCTTTTTTTGTTAAATTTAATATTGGTTCAATATATGTGTTTTTTAATTTAACATATTTTCTGTAATCCAACAACTTTTCAATAATAGGATGCAGTGGTATCAATTCTTTTAATACATATTCATCAGTAGAAGGTCCAGTTTTACCTTTTTTTATCACCGGTAATTTTAATTTTTCAAAAAGGATTTTCTGAAGTTGTTTAGTTGAATTAATTAGAAATTTTTCCTCTGCAAGGTTATAAATTGAATTTTCCAATTCATTTATTTTCAATCCAATTTTTTTATTTAAATCATTGAAATATTCAGTATCAACCTTTATACCCTGTAATTCCATTTCAGCAAGAATCTTAATAACAGGATTTTCAATTTTTTCATAAATATTTAAAAAATTATTTTCTTTTATCAAAGGATATATTTTGTTAAAAAGTTTCAATGTAATGTCAGCATCTTCACAGGCATAATCTTTAACTTTATCTATTGGATAATCATTTAATGTTGTTTCTTTTTTAGTTACAATATCCTTATAATGAATTGTTTTGTATCTTAAAAATTTTTCTGCTAAATAATCCATTCCCACTTTTTCAGATTCTTCTACTAAAAACCTTGCCCCTACCATTGTGTCAAATAATATATTTTTAATTTTGATTCCATACTTTGATAAAACTTTATAATCATATTTTATATTTTGCCCAATAATTTGAAAATCATTTGATTGTAAAATTTTACCTATCAAAGGTAATAATTTTTTTCTCTTTTCGTCATTATTTAAAGGGATATATATAGCATGTCCATCATTCCATGAAAATGATGCTCCTAAAATATCAGCACCAATAGGATCAAATCCAGTTGTTTCAGTATCAAATGATAAAATTATTGATTTTTTGAATTCATTATAATATTTTTTTAAAGTATCTTCATCACTAACTAAATTATAATTAGTATTTGTAATAGTTTTTAATCCAATTTGTTCTTTAAACTGTTTTTTAGTTAATTTTTCATAAATAGACTTTAATTCATATTTTTTTAATAATGAAACACCCTTTTCACTATAGCTTTCAGGTATAACCCACTCACAAAAATCTATTTTAATAGGAACATCCTTGCTTAATTGAATTAGTTTTTTTGATAAATATGCATCCTCTTTTCCCTCTTTTAACCTTTTTTTTAAAGATTCAGGAGTAACAGTATTTAAATAATTATAAATATTATCTAAGGTTTTATATTTAGTTAAAAGCTTTATAGCAGTTTTTGGCCCAATCCCTTTAACTCCGGGGATATTATCAACACTGTCTCCTATTAAAGCAAGATAATCCTGAATCTGTTCAGGATAAATCCCCCAATCTTCAAAAACTTTTTCTTTATTGTAAATGATAGTTTGAACACTTTTTGATTTTGAAGATACAACAAATATTTTATCATTAACAAGTTGTAAAAGGTCTTTATCAACTGTATAAATATATAGGCTTTTATCATTATGTTTTTTTATTTCTATAGAAGTTTTATAAATAATATCATCAGCTTCAAAACCGGGAGAAAAAATAATTTTAAATCCAAGTTCTTTTAAGATCTCTAGCAATATAGGAGTTTGCCTGTTAACTTCATCTGGGGCTTTATCTCTATTAGCTTTATATTCTTTATAAATTTCTTCTCTAAAGGTTTTTTCTTTTGTATCAAAAGCAATAGCTAAATAATCAGGATTAAATTTATCTATAATTGAATATAGTTTTGTAAGAAATCCATGCAAAATTGATACATTTTCTCCCTCTTTTGTAATAAGAGGTCGATTGATAAAAGAATAATAAACTTTAAATATTATAGAATGCCCATCAATAATAAAAACTTTTTTCATAATCATTTTCCTAAAAATTATTCCAATATTTTTTGTAACAGGATTAATTTTGAACTAATTTTAACAAGAAGTTTATCTCAAATTAATTAAAAACAAATCAATAATGTAATTTTTTATACTAATATTAATAAAATTATTTAATACTATTTTTAAAATTCATCCAAAACTGGAAAAGAGAAAATAAAAGTTGTACCAACGCCCTTTTTTGAAATTATTTTAAGATTACCATTAAATTCTTTTATTTTATTAAGTACATAAACCATTCCCTGTCCAGATCCATCTATTTTTGTGGATTTCCCAATTTCAAATACATTACAATCAAGACAGTTCAACTTATCACAATCATTACAAAAAGGGATCCCCCCACAAAAATCTGTATATTCGATAATACAATGATTATTTTTTAAAAATGTTTTTAAAATAACTGTAGATTTTTTATTTTTAAGTATCTCTTCATCTTTATAATTTTTATCAGATTTATTATTATTAATTTTCATATTTTTATTTTGATCTTTTTTATATTGATTACTATTTTCGATACTCCCTTTTTTGTTTTTATTATTTTTAGAATTTAAAGTAGAATAACCACAGCAAGCCTCTATTGAATTTGTTATAAGATTTTCAAAAATTTGAGAAAATTCAAGGGCATTAGCTTTAATAAATATCCTTTTATCAATAAATTCAGATTTTATATCAAACTCATTAAAAACTGTAGAATTGATCTGGTATGATAAAATAACACCAGATAATAATTTGTTTACATCAACATTATCCACTCTACCAATTTGTGTTTTTACATAATATGAAAGATTGGTTAAAGTGTTGGAAAGTTCATTAATATTTTTATCCTGCATTTTTAAAATATTATCTAATTTATCAAAATTAATCTTTGCAGGATTTTTTTCCAATTCATGTAAAAAAATAGAAAGAAGTTCCTTATAACCTGAAACAACATTAATCTTATTTTTAATATTATGTATAAGGATGGAATAGTTTTTTCCAATATTTGTAAATATTTTCTGACTATCAAACTCTTCTATTCTTTTTTGCAAAAAATTAACCTGATTATATAAAGACATAAAACGGTATGATAATGCTACTGTTTGTATAAAAATAAATATTGTCATAGCTGGTGGAAATAAAGAGGTAACATGAATTAAATTTGTATCATTAATAATATCAAAAATAGTTGCAACAATTAATAACAAAATACCGTAACTTAAAAAATCACTTAATGTTCTTTTTTTTCTATTAATTTTTATTATAAAATATATAAGGTATAAAATAAAAATTAATGCAATTACTTCATAAATAATTAAAGAATAATTTAATATAGAGATATTAAAAATAAATACAGAAAGAACAATTGGTACACTTAAATAGTTAAATATTTTATACGCTAATTTATCAAAATCAAGAGGGAATAAAAAATAAAGGTAATGAGTAAAAGCAGGTAAAAGTAAAAACAGGAAAAAATCATATATTTTAATATCAAGAGTTAGATATAAATTGGGGAATAGGTTATTAATAAAAAGCTGATTGGATGATAAAGTTTTATAGCTAATAGAAAAAATGAATATCGATAGAAAAAGATAATAAAATTCTTTTTTATTTAATACATAAATTAATAAATTGTACAGTGCCATTATAAAAATAATTCCAAATAAAAAAATGTCAGCTGCTAAAGAAAAATAATGATAATTATAAACCTTTTTTTGTAAACCCAGTCTAATAGGATTGTAAATACCTGTTTTAAAATATTCTTTATTTTGAACCTGAATTACTATTTCCAGATTATTACTTGTTGGTGTAAAAAATACAAAGTCACTTGAAAATTTAAATCTTGCTTTATTATAATCTTTATTTACTTTCCCTTTTTCATGATAAAGAACCCCATTAATAAATAGTTTATACGCACTACCAACACCATTCAGGTAAAGACCTAAAGGGTAAATATTGTCAAGTTTGACTTTTAATCTATAAGTTGCATATCCTTTAATTTTAGGTTTTGGTTTTACTTCTTTATAATAGGTCCAGTAGGAAGGAACATTAACAAAATAAGGTTTTTCTACTAAATTATTTTCAAAATCATATGGAATATAAAGTTTATCATAATAAAACTCCCATTCTCCATCAAGATTTATAATACCAATTTTTTTTAAATCGTATTTAGAAAGATCTAAATACCCTTTTTGTGCTTTATAAGAAACATCAGGAATAATTGAATTTTGATTTATAAATAAGTATATAAACAAAATGAAAATAGAGACTAAAATTAATATAGAAGTAAATAACAAATTTAATTTTTTAGAATCATTTTCCATAATAAAAGCTATTTTTTTGTCTATCATATAATTTATAATAGATATATAATTAAATGCAATATCTTAAAGGTTAAAATTTAGAGAACCTTAATATTAATATTTTAGATATATTATTTATAAAATATTGCCATACCTATTAAAACAAAGTAATATCTTTGCACTAATAAAATTAATTTTATTTTTTAAATTAAAAAATATTTTTTAAATATTTAATTTTAGACTTTTAGTTTTGTCCTCTTCCACTAATAATTTAATAACTTCTTCAATCTCATATTCTTTCTGCTGCTGAGTATCTCTATTTTTAATCGTAATAATTTTCTTTTCAGCTTCTTTATCCCCAATTATAACAATATATGGATATCTCTGAATTCTAGCTTCTCTCATTTTTTTAGATAATGTTTCATCTCTGAAATCAGCTTCAACCCTGATACCAGCCATCTCAAATTTTTTCATTATCTGTCTTACATACTCATTATGATTAGGAATTACAGGAACAAAATAAACCTGAACTGGTGATAACCATAATGGGAATTTCCCATTATAATGTTCAATTAAAAATGCCATTGTTCTTTCAAAACAACCTATGGATGACCTATGAATAATAACAGGCCTTACTTTTTCCCCATGCTCATCAATGTATGTCAAATCAAATTTTTCTGGCATAGCATAATCTATCTGAACAGTAAAAGCAGTATCCTCTTTACCATAAACATTTCTTAATTGTACATCAATTTTTGGTCCATAAAATGCTGCTTCACCTTTTGCTATAACATAAGGGAGATCAAGTTCTTCACATATCTCAAGCATAATTTTTTCAGATTCATCCCAATTAGCTGCGGAATCAATATATTTCTCCTTATCTTTTTCATCCCTTAATGATGCTCTATACCAGGCTTTATCACTAATTCCAAGTGTATTCATCATATCTTGAATTAATTCTATTACTGCTTTAAATTCAGATTTTAATTGATCCTTTCTACAAACAATATGTGCATCAGCTAAAGTAAAATTTCTTAGTCTAATTAACCCTGTTAATTCACCTGACTTTTCATATCGATATAAAGGAGAAATTTCAGCGTATCTTAAAGGAAGTTCCCTGTACGAATGTGTTTCATTTTTATACATCATAAAGTGATGTGGGCATGTCATTGGTCTTAATACAAATAATTCTCCATCAATATCAATTGGGTTGTACATAGAGTCTTTGTAGTGGTCCCAATGACCAGACATTTTATATAACTCAATTTTACCCAATACAGGGGTATATACATGTAAATAACCTCTTTTTAATTCTTCATCAACAGTATATCGTTCAAGAATTCTTCTTAATGTAGCACCTCGTGGTAATAACATTGGAAGGCCTTTACCAACAACATCAGAGATCATATAAATTTTCATCAATTTACCTAAAACTCTATGATCTCTTTTTTTTGCATCTTCCCTTTGCTTTATATATTGATCAAGCTCTTCTTTTGTATCAAAATATAAACCATAAATCCTTTGCATCATCTTGTTCTTTTCATCACCTCTCCAGTAAGCTCCAGAAACCCTATCAAGTTTAAATCCTTTTGGATTAATTGATGAAGTATTCTCAACATGAGGTCCTTTACATAGATCAAACCAATCACCATTAAAATATAAAGAAACTTCTTTTTCCCCTTTGTTTTCAAGTTCCTCTATTAATTCCAGTTTATATATTTCCCCTTTTTCTTTAAAGATTTTTTTTGCTTCTTCTACTGAAACAACTTTTTTTTCAAATTTTAAATTTTGAGAAATTAATTTCCTTACCTCTTTTTGAATATTTTTCAAATCTTTATCAGTAATAGATACATCTATATCAAAATCATAATAAAATCCATTTTCAATAGCTGGACCTATTCCAAGCTTAGCATTCTTATATATTTTTTGAACAGCAGTAGCTAAAAGGTGAGATAATGAATGTCGTTTTTTTAATAATTCTTCTGGCATCTCTTTTTCAATTTTAATTAATGGCATATAAATCTCCTTGCTATATTATTTAAATTTTCAACAAAATAAAAAGTTCATAATAAAAAATTAATGTAAAAAAATTGTAATAACTTTTTTTATTATAGAACTATTTTTTTTATTACTGCACAATCTATTGTTTTATTATTGAATATTTAATTTTTTTATTATTGAACTATATCTGATTTAAAAATATATTTGAAATAAATAAAAATATTATGAATTTTTCGTGACATAAATAGAATAATAAAATTTGAATATAGTATTAATTCTTAATAACTTTTTCATTATTTTAGTTTCTTTTTTCAATTTTTTAAAAATTTATAACTTTATTAAAAATTATCAACTTTTTTATTTAATTTTTTTTTAATCTATTTAAAATTTTTTTAATTTATTTAAAATTTAAATAAATTATTACCTTTTATTACATCCATCCAGTCTTAGATTTTCTAAAAATTATTATAAAAAATGGAGCTCCAACAATTGCAGTTAAAATACCAATAGGTATTTCTGTTGATGTTAATGTTCTTGAAATATTATCAATTAATAATAGGAAAATACCTCCAAAAATAAATGAAACTAAAATTAATTTTTTATGATCTGGTCCAACAATCATTCTACCAAGATGCGGAACAACAAGTCCTATCCATCCTATAATTCCTGTAAAACTAATTGAAATCGATGTTATCAAAGATGCAATAATTATTACAATAATCCTTATAATTTCAGGATTTTCGCCTAAAACTTTAGCCTCTTCATCCCCTAAAGAAAGTATATTTATTTTCCATCCTAAAAAATATAGTATGATTGCACCAGAAATTATTAAAGGAGCTAAAATTACCAGCTGTTTATAAGAAATACCAGCTAATGAACCCATTAACCAATAAACAATCCCTGGAAGCTTTTCATAGGGGTCTGCTACATATTTTAGTAAAGATAATAAACTTGAAAAAAGACTACCAATAATTATCCCTGCTAAAATTAAATTACTTTTACTATAACCCCTATTTATTCTACTAACAAGAACAGTTAAAATAACAGAAATTATAGCAAAAATAAAACTGCTACCACTAATTAGAATCAAATTACTTGAAAGTATTATCCCAATAGCTGCACCAAAACCAGCAGCAGGCGCAATCCCTAGAATAAAAGGAGAAACTAAAGGATTGTTAAATACCCCCTGATAAACAACTCCCGATATAGCTAAAGCTGCACCAATCAATATTCCTGCCAAAATTCTGGGTAATCTAACCTGCCATATTATGGTAATTGCATATTTTGGAATATTTTCACTAATATGAAATAATTTTGAACCTATAACTTTAAATATTGTTGCTGGAGAAAGATAAAAACGACCAAACATTAGTGAAATTAAAATTACACAAAGAAAAAAAAGAAAAATAAAAGCAAATTTTATACCAAAATTAAATTTTTTAAACTTCATATAAACTCTAATATTAATTATTAAATGAAAAAATTCTTAACTCTATTTATTAAGTTTAAATAAAATTATTAAATCTAGATAATTTATCTAAATATTTTAATTAATTGATTTAACAAAATAATTTAATTAAATAACTTAACTAAATAATCTAACTAAATATATTAACTAAATAAATTACTCAAATAACTTAACTAAAGAGTTTAATAGGTAATCTTAAAAAATACATTTATAATAAAATAAAACTTAATAAAATAAAAAAATCCCTATTAATACTTTAATTTGTTAACTGGTCCTTTGGTAAAATAAATTTTTTACCATTTACACTTACTATTTCTACATCTATATCATATAATTTTTTTAAATTTTCTTCAGTCATTATTTTATCAGTATCATCATAATTTATAACTTTTCCATCTTTCAAAAATAATATTTTATCGGAAAAAAAATATGCTAAATTTGGATCATGTAAAGTAATTATAACAGTAAATTTTCTTTCTTTTGCGAGTGTTTTGATTTTTTTAAGTATGTAAATTTGATTTTTAAAATCAAGATGAGCTGTTGGTTCATCAAGTAAAAATATTTTAGCATTTGTACTCAATGCTCTGGCTAATAAAACAAGTTGAAGTTGCCCACCACTTATTTTATCATATTCTCTATCTTTAATATCTTCAATACCAAGTTGTTTTAAAGAATTTAATGCTATTTGAAAATCTTTTGAATCAAGAGAGGAGAAACTATTTAATTCAGGATTTCGTCCCATTAAAACAATATCAATAACTTTATAAGGGAAATTAATTTTATGTTGCTGATGAACATAAGCTATCATTTTAGAAATTTCCTTATATTTTAGTTTTTCTATATTTTTCCCATCAATTAATATTGTCCCTTGATATGGAGATAGTAATTTTTCAATATTTTTAATTACAGTAGTTTTTCCAGAACCATTAGGACCTAAAATTGTAACTAATTTACCTCTTGAGATAGAAAAATTTACATTATTAAGAATAATTTTATTTTGTTTAGCATTATAGCTAAAATATAGATTTTTAACATTAATCATTTTGAGAAATCTTTTTTAATATTATTTTAAAACTTTTTATCTTTTTAATTTCACAATATTTTTTATATTTTAAAACATTAATTATCTTAACAATTAAAAAAAGATTTTTTATAAAATAAATTTGTTTAATTTTAAATAATTTTTTTTATTTTAAAATATACAACTTTCTTTCTTTATATATTAATTTTTCATTTTTGAAATATTAATTTCTCTTATTTTAAAATATTCATTTTCTTATTTTAAAAATACTTGTTTATAAGAGAATTGATCTCATTTTCAGTTATTTTAACCCCATATAAAGTATTATAAAATTCTTTAATTTTAAATCTCATTTTAACTTTAGTTTCATCAGTTGAATGGTAAACTTTTAGAAATATCCAGTATACACTTAAAAAAGCTTCTGGTTCAGGTAAATCCCATGAGAGAAAAAAAGAAGGGATTTTGTAAATTCTATTATTTTTTACAGCATCAATATCTTTAAACACAGGATCATTTTTAATATCTTCTATACTTGTTTTACAATAAGAAGGTAATAATATAACTTCTGGATCCCATTTTATCAACTGTTCTGGATCAATTTTTATTTTAAATTTATCAATATTTTTTGAAACAAAATCAAGTTTAGCATAATCAGCTAAATATTTTTGAAAAGCCTGATTTCCATAAGATGATAGAATTGTACCACCAGCAAAATAAACTCTATACTTGTGAGTAATGTTTTTACTTTGTTTATCTATATCTTTTAATATTGATTTTAAATAATTAACAACAAAATTAGCTCTATTTTCTTTTGAAATAGCTTTTCCAATAAGTTCAATACTTTTAAAAAAATTATCTGGTGTTTCAACATCTATTAAAAAGATTGGAAAATTATAATTTTCAATTTGTTTAAGATAATAATACCCTTTTTTAGAAATTATGATATCTGGATCTAATTTTATTAGCTCTTCAAGATTAATATTCCTACCAGTAAATATAGTAGATTTTTCTTCAACATCCGGGTAATATTTAAAAAGAAGCTTTTTTGAAACCAATCTCCCATAATTAATTGCAACAAGTTTATCAACTTCTTTTAAAGTTAATAGTATTTGGGTTGTAAATGCATCTAAGCTAACAATTTTATTAACTTCACTATTTATTGTTATAGAATTATTATCAATATCATATACTATTTTTTTATTACTACTTTCTCCATAAATCATAAAGGAAAACAATAAAAGAAAAATCAATGTAATTATAATAGCTTTTTTTTTAAAAACCAATTTCTGGAATTTCATTTTACTCCTCCTGCTTATAACTCTTTACCTGTGTCTTTATTTACTTAGTATAAATTTATCAATTGTCAACTTAAAAAGAGTTATGCTTGTGTGAACTTAATTTTGTATATTTTATTTTATTCCAAATTTTATTCTCTTTTTAATATTCTATCAAATAATATTGATAAAAAATAATAAATATATGTAATATATAATATAAATCTATAATATAAATCAAAATAACTATGGTGAATATCACCAAAATTAAAGGATTCTCTCTTTTTCATAATTCTTAATAATAATTTTTGGTAAAAAAAAGTTATTTTTTTAATTTTGAGAAAGTTTTATATTAAATAAATATTTTTGTTTCCACCTTCAAACTTGAATCTTTTAGATCTTTAGTGGAACCTTCTTCAATAATCCTGGTTTTAGTCTTTTCATAATCTAAAATCAATCTTCCTGCAATATAATTAATTTTAAGATTATTTTTAACAAAAAAATAGGGAAATGTTGGAACACTTGGTCCCATTAATACTTTTTCTGGGTATTTAATTTTTTTTAAAAGATCACCTAAAGTATTATTTATTATTGATGTTGCTGAAATAATTACTATATCATAATCATTAAAATCATCATAAGAAATTATTGTTAATCCTTTTTCCCTTGCTTCTTTTAAATTATCTCTATCCAGATCTATAACCCCAATTTCTTTAACATAGGGAGCTAAATATTTTACAAGTGGTTTAAAATAACCAACCATTGCTATCTTTTTATCAGAATATTTTATGTTTGCTGATATATTTGAAGTATTATAATTTTCGAGACTTTTAATTATTTTTTCATATTTCTTATTATCAATGTTTTTTATTTCAGGAAATAATAGATCTAACAATTTATTTTCAATAATTTTTTTATCCAGTTTCTTTTCAAAATTATTAAAATTTTTATTAATAAAGGGGTATACAAAAAATGAACTAATAGCATTTATAATAGAAAGAGCTATTGCTCTATTATGTAAAATTTTTAAATCAAGAAGTTTAAGTAGATCATCAAAACTTATATCATTAAATTGTATAACTTTTTCAAAACAATTTTTCAGATTGTTTTTATCAAACATGCTTGAAGAAATTCCAGAAGATAAATATTGTGATTTAACAAAATCAATATCTTCTAAATCTATTGAAATTTTACTAATAGTAAGTAATCTACCACATATAACTTCTTTTACAAAAACTCTATCCTTTATTCCCTTTATATCATTTAAAAAATTTAATAATAAATCACTCATAAAAATCTCGTTTTGAAGGATGAACTAAATTAAATAATATAATACAAAAACAAATTAATCAGAATAAAAATAAAAAACTTAAAAAAATAAAATAAATTAAAACTATAAAAAAATAAATTTTAATTATATAAAAACAAATTCAAAATATAAAAAATTTAGTCAAAACATAAAAAAATAAATTCAAACTAGAAAAATAAGCTAAAAATAAATTTAAATTATAAAAAAGATAAAAAAACTAAAACCATAATATTTTTATTTTAAAGGATATATTTCATTACATCCTTATCTTCAATAATCCCTTTAAGTTTCTCAGAAACATACTCTTTATCAACTATAACCTCTTTTTCTTCCAGTTCAGGAGCTTCAAATGAAAGGTCTTCAAGAATATATTCTAAAATTGTATGTAATCTTCTAGCTCCAATATTATCAGTCTTTTTATTTACTTCAAATGCACTTTCAGCAATTAAATCTATTGCATCATCTGTAAACTTTAAATCAATATCTTCAGTTTGTAACAAAGCCTGATATTGTTTTAATAAAGCATTTTCTGGTTCAACCAGAATTCTTTTAAAATCCTCTTTTGTTAAAGACTCAAGCTCAACTCGTATTGGAAACCTTCCCTGTAATTCTGGAATTAAATCTGATGGTTTATGAAATGAAAAAGCACCAGCTGCAATAAAAAGTATATGGTCTGTTTTAATAATACCATATTTTGTATTAACTGAAGTACCTTCAACAATAGGCAATAGATCCCTTTGTACCCCTTCTCTTGATACATCTGGCCCAGAAGAGGATTTCCCACCTATTATTTTATCAATCTCATCAATAAATACAATTCCACTATTTTCCACTCTATCTTTTGCAATTTCAACAAGTTTGTCCTGATCTATTAGTTTTTCAACTTCCTGTTCCTCTAAAATTTTCTTAGCCTCTTTTACTTTTACTTTTCTTTTCTTTTTCTTTGGTGGCATACCTGGAAAAATTCCACCAATAGATATACCCATATCTTCCATTCCTGGCATGGAAATCATATCCATTATAGATTGTTGCTGAACTATATCTATTTCAATAATTTTTTCATCAAATTTACCTTTTCTATATAACTCTCTTATTTTTTCTCTAGTACCTTGATAGCTTTTACTATTAATTGGTTCAATTATTTCAACACCACCAGAATTTTCAGTACTTACGAAATCTGGAGAAGAAGGCATCAACTTTGAAACAATAATTTCCTCTACTTTAGCACTAACTTTCTCCATTAAAGATTCAATCATTTCAGATTTTACCATATTTACAGTAACATTCAATAAATCTCTAATTATCTGTTCAACATTTCTACCAACATATCCAATTTCTGTATATTTAGTAGCTTCAACCTTAATAAATGGTGCTCCTGATAATTGTGAAATCCTTCTTGCAATCTCTGTTTTTCCAACACCTGTTGGTCCAATCATAATAATATTTTTAGGCATTATTTCATCTCTAAGCTCTTTAGGAATTTTTTTTCTTCTCGCTCTATTTCTTAAAGCAATAGCAACTGATTTCTTAGCTGAATCCTGACCTATAACAAATTTATTTAATTCATTAACTATCTGTCTTGGAGTTGAATTATCTAAATCTATAGTATGTTTTTTATTATTCATCTTAAAGCTCCTCAAAAATAATCTTATCATTTGTATATATACATACTGAAGATGCTATTTCCATTGACTTTTTACATATCTCTTTTGCATCTAAATCTGTATTTTCATATAATGCTCTTGCTGCCGAATATGCATAAGCTCCACCAGAACCAATTGCTATTACATTTTCATCTGGAGTTATAACCTCTCCAGTTCCTGATAATAAAAGAATATCATTTTCATCAGCAACAATCATCATTGCTTCTAATCGTCTTAAAACTTTATCAGTTCTCCAATCTTTTGCCAATTCATAACTTGCTCTTTTTAAATCACCTTCAGCTTTTGCTAATTTTTCTTCAAATCTTTCAAGTAATGAAAAAGCATCTGCAACAGCTCCTGCAAACCCTACTAAAACTTTGTCTTTATAAATTTTTCTAATTTTTCTTGCTGTATGCTTTAAAACAATATTTTGTAATGTAACCTGTCCATCACCAGCCATACAAACTTTATTATCTTTTTTAACACAAAGAATTGTTGTACCTCTCATTTGTTCCATTTTTTTCCTCACTATCAACTTAATATTAAATAAAATCTTCTTATAAAAACTATTTTATTAATTTTATAACATTTTATAAATAATTAGTATTTCATAAATAATTAATATTTTATAATATTTCGCTTATAAATATTATAAATTAAATATTATAAGTTTAAAAACTCTATCCATGTGGATGAAATTTTTTGTACATTTTCTTTTTTCTTTCCACATCCAGATGAGTATATACCTCTGTTGAAGACAATGATGAATGTCCCAACAATTTTTGTAAAAATCTTAAATCAGCACCATTTTCTAATAATAATGTTGCAAATGTATGTCTTAATTTATGAGGACTAATTTTCAAATTTGGTTCAAACTGTTTAATCCTCTTAGATAAAATAAAAAAAATACCTCTTCTAGTCAATCTTTTTCCATTTTTGTTAAGAAAAGTTGCTTGAGATTTTATGCTTCTTAAACTTAGATATTTTTCAAGTGAATTCAATGCATTTTCAGAAAAAGGAACTATCCGTTGTTTATTCCCTTTCCCGGTAACTTTAATAATTTTATTATTAAAATCAATATCATTTAAATTTAAAGAAACCAATTCAGATACCCTTATACCAGTAGAAATTAATAATTCAATTATAGCAATATCTCTTACAATGTATTTATCATTCACATTATCTATTGAATATAAAAAATCAAAAAATTCATTTACAACATCTTTTGTTAAATATACAGGTAAATTTTTCTCTTTTTTAGTATTTTCAATTAAGATCGTAGGATTTTTTTTAATAATATTATTTTTATAAAGATAATTGTAAAAAGATTTAAGAGATGATATTTTTCTGGAAATAGAGCTTGCCTTATATCCTTTTAAAGAAATCTCTTGAATATAGCTTTGAATATGAAATCTTTCTACATCTAAAATGTCAATATTCCAATTATGTTTTAAAAACTTTTTAAATTCCTCAAGATCATTTTTATAAGCTTCAACTGTATTTTTTGAAAAATTTCTTACAGAGATGATATAATTCAAAAAGATTTTAATAAAGTTATCATTCATTTTATCAGCTTTTTAATCTTTTTTAATTAATTTTAATTTCATTCATTCTAAAAAAATATTTGCTAGAAATCATAGAATTAAAAACAATCATTTTAAATCTACTTTATTTATTTTTAATCATTTTCAAGTTTTATTTCATATCCACAATCTTTGTTTATACATTTAATAATATTTTTTTGAGGTATATTAACCATATAATTTCCACATTCTGGACACTTTATTAAATCAATTTTTTTCAAAGAGGTCCAATTACATTCAGGATATCTACTACAACCATAAAAAAATTTTTTCTTACCTTTTCTTTTAACTATAAAACCCTGTTTACATTCAGGGCAAATCCCATAAGAAAGATTTAGTATAGTTTTACATTTTGGGAAATTAGAACATCCTAAAAATGGACCGTACCTACCTTCATAATATATCATATCAGACCCACAAGCAGGGCATTTTATCCCTGTAACAACTTTTAATTGATCTTTAACTGATTTTATGTTTGCAAAAGATTCTACTTGAGGATTAAATTCATTCCAGAAATTTTTAATTGTAGATACATAATTTTTTTGTCCTTGCTCAATCAAATCCAGATCTTTTTCCATATTTGCAGTAAAATCATATTCAAAAATTTTTTGAAAATTTGATAATAAAAGGTCTACTACAAGTCTTCCAATTTTTGTTGGAACAAGTTTCCTATTTTCCTTAACAATATAATTTCTATCCTGTAAAGTTGAAATAGTTGGTGCATAAGTAGAAGGTCTTCCTATACCACTCTCTTTAAGTTTTTTTATTAATGATGCTTCATCATACCTTTTAGGTGGTTCAGTCTCTTTTTCTTCAAGTTCAATCTTTTCAATATTAAGTTTATCATTAATTTCCAGATTTTTAAAATCTACAAATTTTTGTGTTGGTTTCAAAACTTTTGCATACTTATAATAACCTTTTTTAAATAGTTTTTTAAAATTTGCTATAAATTCAGTATCATTTACTTTAATATAGACAGTTTGAGTAGATATCTCAGGAGGAGTCATTAATGCAAAAGTAAATCTTTCCCATATTAGTGTATATAATTTATATTGATCTGGTGTTAAAAACTTTTTAACTTTAGATGGTGTTAAATAAACATCAGTTGGCCTAATTGCTTCATGAGCATCCTGTGTAAAGTTTTTATCAACTCTAAATAATTTTTTATCATAATCAAAGTTTTCTTCTCCATAATTTTCAATAATAAATTTTTTAGCACTTTCTAATGCAATTGTTGAAATTCTTGTAGAATCTGTTCTCATATATGTAATTAAACCTATTCTTCCTTTATCAAGGTCTACACCTTCATAAAGAGTTTGAGCTATTCTCATAGTCTTTTTTGAATTAAAATTAAATTTTGAAAAAGCTTCCTGCTGTAAAGTAGCTGTAATATAAGGAGGTTTTTTCTTAATTTTATTATTGGTTGTTTTAATATTTGAAATAATTCCATTTTTTTCATCTTTTAGACTATCAATAATTTCATCTATTAACTCTTTGTTTTTAAAATCAATCTTTTTATTTTTATATTTTGAAGCTTCAGCTTCAATAATATCTCCATTTTTAAATAAACCTTTTATTTTCCAGTAAAGTTCTTTTTTGAATACTTCTCTTTCTCTTTCTCTCTCTACAATAAATCTTAATGCAACAGTTTGAACTCTACCAGCAGACAACCCCCTTTTAACTTTTTTCCATAAAATTGGTGAAATGGAATATCCAACTAATCTGTCCAAAACTCTTCTAGCTTTTTGAGAATCAATCTTATTTATATCTAACTCTCTTGGATTTTCAATAGCTTCTTTTATAACATTTTCAGTTATTTCATTAAACACTACCCTTTTAAATGATTTATTTAAAGAAGCATTTTTTTTCTTTATTTTATCTGTATCTTTTTTAGATTTATTTTTCTCTTTTTCAATTGCTTCTTTAATAATTAAATAGGCATGATATGCAATTGCTTCACCTTCTCTATCATTATCCGAAGCAAGATAGATCTCTTTCATCTTTTTTGCTACTTCTTGCAATTCTTTTATCAATTTTAATTGTTTTCTTACTTTAATATACTTTGGTTCAAAATTATTTTCGATATCTATTCCCATAGATGATTTTGGAAGATCCATTATATGCCCTTTTGTAGATACAACTTTAAAATTTTTTCCAAGATACTTTTCAATAGTTTTTGCTTTAGATGGTGATTCAACTATTACAAGTTTATTTTTCATTTATCCTCCTGAACTTATTAACTTTTTGAAGATTTATGTAATTGGGATAATACCTGTTTTCTATATTTTTGTAAATCATTTTTTCAGATTCAAGTATTGTTAAAGTACTTAAAAGTTTTGATATAGGTAAACCGGTTATTTTAACCAGTTTATCAAAACTAATATATGGATTTGTAAAAATTAAATAAAACACTTTTTTAACAATATAGTTATAATTATAATAATTATTTTTTAAATTGGCAAAATAAATATTATAAAAATCATTTTTATTTTTTAATTTAAATTTTAATTTATCTTTAAAAAAATTAGTTTCCATTGATTCACTTAATGTTGTTTTAAGCTTATTGAGATAGATATTTTCTTCATCTATATAAAAAAATCCATTATAAAAACCAGTATCGATAAAACTTAAATTCCCTTTAAAACTTTCAAAATTACCAGGGTTAAAAATCAAAATCTCTTTATTAAGTTTTTTTGCAAATTCCAGTGTAATATTAGCACCCGATGGTATACCTGATTGAATTAAAATAATGGAATCAGCCAATAATGAAATTAATCTATTTCTAAAAGGGAAATTGCTTCTTAAGGGTTTTGTATCTGGAGGATATTCTGAAATCAATAAGTTTTCTGAATCAATAAATCTTTTGTATAAAAAAAGATTTGATGCAGGGTAAACAATGTTTATTCCATTCCCCAGGATACCTACTGTTGAAAGTCCTTTTGTAATTGATTGTTCATGAACTTTGTAATCAACCCCTTTTGCAAATCCTGAAACTGTTAAAATTTCATCATTCTTTTTTTTAAATGCTTCAATTAAACATTCAATAAAACTCAATGATAAAAAATCAGGATTCCTTGTTCCAACAATTGATATTTTGTATTGAGATTTTAATATATTTAAATCACCTTTATAAAAAATTACAGGGGAAGGTAAAAAATCAAGATCAATACTACCCATATAATAACTTAAAAATGGATAATCTTTATCCAGTATAGTTACAACATTAAAATCAATTCTACTTTTATTGTTTTCTTCATTACCATAGTTCAGATTATCCAATAATTTTTGTGCTTTTTCAAAATAATAGTCAAAATCAATATTAATATCTTTTTTCTTTTTTAATAACTTTTTTAAAGAAGAAAAATCAAGGGAAACAATTTTTTCTATATCTCCATCAAAATGATAAATTAATCTTAATTTCTGTTTTAAAGTTAAAAATTTTTCATCAATTAAAAAAAATCCAATTAATTTTACTTTACTTGTTTGAAGAAGATATCTCATTTTTTAATCTCTCCAGATTTTTTAAAACTTGTTCTCTTCTTCCATCTCTTTTAGGTAAAATAGCTAAAATATTTTGATATGTATTATAGCATTCCTGTAAATCTCCATCAAGATATTGAAGTTGTGCTTTTACAAACAATGCTCTAACATTTTTAGGATTAATCTTTAATGTGTTATCTATCTCTATTTTTGCTTTATCATAATCTTTTAAAGCAAAATAATAAAAAACACCTAGTGCATAATGAGGTGATTCCTGATCAGGAGCAAGAGAAATCGCTTTTTTATAATGAAATAATGCAAGATCCTTATATTCTTTTTTAGTTATATCAACAAATTCTGAAGAATATAAATTTGCATAACATACACCCAGATAATAATGAACTAAATATTGATTAGGATCTATTTCTAAAGATTCTTTTAAATAAGGAATAGCATCTTTAAAATTCTGATTTAAATATAATGTTTCACCAATATATTTATCTGCCTCTTTAAGTCCTTCTTTAGCATTGATATCAACATTTGAATACTTCAAATAGATATTTCTTGCCTCTTTTAAACTTGCTAAATCAGATTTAGAAGATAGTTTTTTAGCTTTATATAAATCCCAGGATTTCCCTTTGCATGAAGTAGTTGCCAATAACAAAACAGAAACAATTATAGAAAAAATTAATATAAAAATAGCTTTTTTAAACAAAAGTTTTTTATCCATATAATTTATCCTCTTTTTTATTATAGACAATTAAAAATACAAAAAAGTTTCATATTAAAATAATTTAGTTTATATTTAACACTAAAAATATAACTGAATTTAATATAAAATAAATAGTAATAAAATATAAAAATCTTTTTTAAATAAAAATAAAATAAATAAAATAAAATCAAAAATAACAATTCAATCAACAATAATGTAAATAATAACTTAAAAAAAGTAATGTTAATTATTATAAATGGTAAAATTGTTAATTTAAAAAAAGATATTTAGATTAATATTAAAACATTATTTTTTTAATATTATTAATCCATAATAACCAGTATTAAATGTTAAAAAATAGATAAATATAGATGGACTTAAAGATTTTAGATAGAAATGGTTTAAAAAGTATATTTTTATTAGAGAAAATAGAGAACCTTTAAAAACAACATAATATGGATATATTGAAAAATAAAATGAAATTAAAAATGTTATAACTATTCCTATAGTCATTAAGATTAATCCAGCATAAATGTTATCAAAAGGAAATAAAAGATGAGCTACAATCCCACCAATCAAACCTATAAGATACCCAATAAACATTATTTCAGGATTTTCAGTATAATTTCCTGCAGGTAGATAAATAAAAATAGAAATCAAAATTGATAAAGCTAGCATAAATATTGCAAGAGAAAGATAATCTAATATCAAATCAATATTTTTACCATTTTTTTTATCACTTTTGTTCGCTTTTTCATAACTTGAATATAATTTATGAACCATATTTTTTCCTTAATTTTTAAACTTTTTAATTTAATACTACTGTTTAAATCATTTTTAATTTTTTTATTAATTTTATTATTAATTTCAAACTTATTTAAATTTCTTTACTCCATCAAAAGATTTTGTTCTTTTATATTTATAAAGTTTCATTGGAAATTGAATAGCCATTTCTCCCCAATAATTAACCTTAGCAACCTGTGAACTTTCTATCCCATAATCTTTTTTTAATTCGATATTAACAATATAGTCTTTCTTTTCCTTTAACCCAATATCCATGTTTAATCTATAATTTACAAATCTACCAGAAACCTGTTTATTATCTCCATAAAAAATTGTATAATGTAAATTTAAGAATGAAAAAAATATAGGAAAATCTGAATTATTCTCTACACTAAACCTGAATTTTAAATTATTATTATCTAAATAAACATCATAAGTTAAAACTGCTTGGGTTACCTGTTTAATTTTATATATTGGTTTTTTTAAACTGTAATGAAGACTGACTATACTAATTGTTAACAAAATTATTGTAAATATTAATTTGTATATCTTATTTTTAAAAATATTATACATATATTTCCTATCCCATTTTAATTGGATAATGTAATTTATATTGAGTAAAACATTTTGTCAATTATTAATATTTGATATGCATAAATAAAATATTTTCATTCTCTTTCTTTTTCAATCAAATTTAATGTATATTCTAAAATAGTGTCTTTATTTTTTAATAAATCATCAATAGTTTGATGAACTTCAATATCTGGTAATACAGACTTTTTTGATAAAAATTTTACATATTTAGAGGATAGACAATATAAAAGATTTGAATTTTTTAAATAATAAAAACTTCCATAATAACCAGTGCTACTAAAATCACCTGTATTTTCCCCTATTTTAATAGAAGGTAAATTGTAGTTTTTAATAACATTTAGAAAAAATATTGTTGAAGAAAAATCAAAATAATTTTGTAATATATAAACATTTTTAAAAAGAGACTTTATTTTTATTTTATCTAATTTATAACCTTTATCTATCAAAATTATTGGTGAAAAATTAATAAAAGTAATTAAATTATTAAATCTTTTTATCCTTTGAAATAAATTAGTATATTTTGTTATATATATATTATAATTAAAAATAAAATTAATATTTAAATTATATATCTTATCCAATAACTTTTCAGCTATTGAAGAATTACCTCCTCCATTATCTCTAATATCAATGATAATATTGCCTGCACCAAATCTTTCTTTAATATTTTTTAATTCAAGTATATAATTAGCTAAATGATACATATATTTTGGATCATTTCCTCCAAAAGATAGTATTTTAAAATATAGTGTATTTATTTTACTCAAATAAAAGATTTTCATATATTCATCATTTAGTATTTCAATAGGTTTAAATCTAATTAAATTATTATATAAAAAATTATTCTTTTTATTTATAGTTTTTATATTATTTGAAATTAAATTTATTATTTTTTGTATATCAAAACATTTTAATTTTAAAGATAAAAATTTATTTTTTTCTTCATCATATACCTTTATTGAATAATAATCATAATCCGGGAATAAAAATGAAAAATACATAAATAAATCACTTAAATCTTTTTCATTAATTACTAAAGCAATTGAAGAATTATATATTGGTATATTAAAATAATCATAAATTCCATCTAAAAACTCTTTTATCTTAATACCATTTATTTCAACTACTTTTAATTTTGTATCTAAATATTTTAGTTTATTTTCATTATTATCAAAATAATATGATAAATAAAGATTATCATTATTAAAATCATAGAAAAATTTTACCAATGGAAATTTAATATTAAAATTATTTATATTTATAAAAATAAAAGAATGAGTATCTTTAATACAATTCATAAAAGGATAAAAAATATTAATATATTCCTCTTTTTTAAAAATATTGGATTTATGGTTTTTTATTATTGAAACACTTTCATTATATTTTTTTATAACTTTTTTTTTAAATTTACTATAATCATATGGATATGGATAAAATTTAAGAATAACCTCTTTTAATTGTTTTAAATCCTGTAGCACCTCTTTTTTTGTTAATTTCTCTTTTGGAATGTAAGCATTATAATTTATATTATATCTATCTAATCCCAGATAATTATATTTTTTTACTAAATGTTCTTTATATTTTTTGTAAAAGTAATTATAAAAGGATTGTGAGTATAATAAATAAAATGAAGCACTTATAAATAAAGCAATTACTAAAAATGATAATAATATAATAAGTTTTTGTTTTTTTTTCATTTTTATAACCTCGTATAATATATTAAAAATAAAAGTACTATTGACAACCTAATAATATTAGGGATAATAAATATGATATGTGTTTAATGGATAAAATACAAATAAAAATCTCCTTGTCTTTTTAAAGACTTAATAAAGAATTTTGATTTTATCCATCTTAAATCTATATATCAGGCTGTTTAGCAAATATTCAGGATGTTACAGGATTCGAAGTTATTCGTCTCACTGTGTATTCGAGGTTGTGCAAATGCCAGATATTAAAAAAATTAAAAGGAGTTGAATTATGTTTTTTGTAGGTATTGATGTAGCAAAAAAATCTTCTGAAGTTTGTATTATCAATGAAAAAAGAAAGATTGTTAAAAAATTTAAATTAATTCATAATTCTAAGAATTTTAAAAAGTTTTTTGAAATTATTAATAAACTGTCAAATAATAAAAATGATTTTGAATTTGCTTTAGAAGCAACTAATGTTTTCTGGAAACCAGTGTTCTTTAGTATTAGAGAAAAAGGATATAAAATTTCTCTTGTTAATCCTTATTCCTCTTCCTATTTCTCTAAATCCTTTAATAAACATACCAAAACTGATAAACAAGATGCTTTAAATCTTGCTATCCAGTTATCTACTGGATTAATTAAAGAATCACTGGTTCCAGAAAATGATGTCTCTAACCTAAGAGAACTCATAAAGGAATACAATTTCCTTATGAAACAAATATACAATCTCAAAAGAAGAATTTCAAGTATTTTACAAAAAACTTTTTATGAGTATGATATTGTTTTTAGAGACCCTTTTAATGTTACATCAAGAACCATTTTAAAAAAATATCCTTCTGCTTTTGCTTTAGCCAAAGCTAACAAAAACGATATTGTTAAAATTTTTAGATCAATTAAAGGTAACAATAATTCTGAACATAAAGCTAAAAAAATTATTGAATTTGCTAAAATTTCTATTACTCCAAATAATGGCATTAAAGCTAATGAATTTAATCTAAGAAATCAAATTACTGTGTTAGAACTTCTTCTTGAACAAATAAAAAATATAGAAAAAAATATTAACCTTATATTAAAAAATTTAGAATTTAATTATTCTGATAATAATAACAAAAATAGTATTAACCCTATAAAAGCTGTTTTATCAATCCCTGGTGTTGGTAAAAAAACAGTTGCAACAATCATTGGTTGTTGTGGTGATTTAAATAAATTTAATAATGTAAATAAATTTTTAGGATACATTGGCCTTTACCCTGGTAAAGATCAAAGTGGTTCTAAAGATAGAACATATCAAAAATCAAAAGGAATCTCTATTGTTAAAAAACAATTATATTGTTGTGCTGTATCTGCTTTAATGCATAATAATGAATTAAAACAGGTTTACCTTAATGAAATTAACAAAGGAGGTAATTCTAAAAAAGCTATTTTTAAAGTTATGGTTAAGCTTGCTAAAATTATCTGGCATTTGTATACTTATTCCTCTATTTATGATCCTGTTAAGGTTTTTGTTGCTAAACCTCATTGTGCCTGATATATATAAATGTCAAAGAACACTAATTATATTAGATTGTCAACATCCTATTTTTTTTATTTTTTTTGTTGACATATTATAGGATGTCTTTGTATTATTTCATTCTTTTTATTATTTATTTTTTAAATAATAAACCATTTCATTTATTCACTTTTTCAATCAAATTTAATGTGTAATCTAAAATAGTATCACTACCTTTTAACAATTCATCAATAGTTTGATGAATTTCAATATCTGGTAATACTCCATGCTTTTTATTATCATAATTTAAAGGTGAAAAAAATTTTATAGGTAAATAATAAATAAGGTTAGAATTTGGGAGATAGAAAAATCTTATATCTCCATTTATTGCTTTCAAATCACCTGTTTCTTCTCCTATTATTTTTCCAAGATTATATTTTTTAAATAGGTAGCTAAAATCCATTGCAGCAGAAAAACTTTCCAAATTTTGAAGTAAATAATAATTTTTAAATAATTTACAATATTTTATATTTTCTAAATTTATAATGGGTTTAGAAATGATCTTAAATTTATTAATTCTAAAATATTCATATAAATTCAAATTTTTCATTCCATTTTTTTTATTTATAAAAAAAGTATATAAATTTTCATATGGATAATATAATAAGATATTTTTTTTAATCTTTACTAATTCAGGATATGTTAAATAATAACTATTTTTAAATAAATAATAATTTAAATTTTCTCCCTTGGATGAATCTCCTCCCATATTATTTCTTATATCAATTATAAGATTTTCAATGTTATATTTTTGCTTTATATTTTTAAAGTTCCATAAATTATATATTAAGTTTTCAAACCCATTACCACCAAAACTTATAAATTTAATATATATAGTTTTTAATTTTTCTGAAACATAAAACTTATTTAAATTATCATCAAATATTTTTATCTCAAAATATTTTCCTGTATTTATTAAAAAATTATTTTTAGAACCTTTTTTAATTTTATCTAAATTATTTACATAATAATAAAGATTCTTTATTTTTAAAATTAACTTTATTTTTTTATTTATATTTTCATCAAATATATCAAATACAAATTTTTCAGGATTGCCAAATATTTTGTGGAATAAATAAATTTTATGGAATAAATAATAATTCATTGTATCATTTGCTTCAAATGTTGTTTTTATACTACTTTTCTTATTATAAATATTTGAATTATGATATATTTTATCAAATAATAAATCTTTAGAAATTCCATTTATTTTATCTATTCTCCATTTATTTTTTATTATTTTAAATTGTTCTGATTCTAAATCATAATATCCTGTTAAATAAATATTATTTGTATTAACATCATAAAAAATTTTAAATATTGCTGTTTTATATTTATTATTAATAATTTCTAATATTTCATTATAATACCAGATAGGAAACATTCCTACATGGCTAATTTTTAAACTATTTAAAAAATCTGAACAGATATCGTAAAAATATAAAATTGGTATCATATTTTGGTTATAGTTTTTAATCTTTTCTTTTGCATTTTTATATTCATTTTCAAATGCTTTTTTATCAACATTAGCAAATGGATATGGAATTATTTTAATAACATTATTTTTTAAAATTTTTAAATCTTTTAAACAAAAAGATTTGCTAATTTTTTCTGGAACTTTTCTTTTTTCTAAATCATTTTCTATATTATTATAATTTATAATTTTTATGTTTTTACTATAATAATTTTTATAATATTTGAAAATTTTTACATTAAACAATAAATCTATGAAGATTAACAAAAGTAAAAAAATAAATAAAAAGACAATAATTTTTTTTAAATATTTTTTTAAAGCAGTTTTAATCTTTCTCATTTCCAATTTTCCTTTAAAAAAATTTTTTAATAAATATTATTATATAGATAAAATGAATTAAAAAATTATAACTCCTCATCTTAAAATACAAAATTTATCTTTGAATACACATGCTCATCTCCTTCCTTTTTTAAAGATGTTGAACAGTTAAATCCATAATCTCTTTGCTCATAAAAAGTTTATTTTTTAAATAATAAAACATTTCATTTCATTTATTCACTTTTTCAATCAAATTTAATGTATATTCTAAAATAGTATCTCTACCTTTTAGTAAATCATCAATAGTTTGATGAACTTCAATGTCTGGCAATACTCCATAAAATATATTTTCATCTTGATATATATAAAAAGGCAAAAA
This sequence comes from Exilispira thermophila, assembly GCF_055389015.1. Taxonomy (NCBI): domain Bacteria; kingdom Pseudomonadati; phylum Spirochaetota; class Spirochaetia; order Spirochaetales; genus Exilispira; species Exilispira thermophila. The sequence continues at coordinate 1,559,348 of NZ_AP042476.1, forward strand.
ATAAATTAATTTTGTTTTTGGAAGAATAAAAATGTTAGGATTTGCTGTTCCCCTGATAATATCTCCTGTCTCTTCCCCTATAATTTTTCCAATATTATATTTTTTAAATAGATAACTGAAATATTTTGCACAAGAATCTACATTTGAATTTTGAATTAAAAATATTTTTAAATCTTTATAATTAATATTTTTTAATACATTTTTAAAAATCCATTTTTCAATATTATTTAAATTATGTAAACAAAATATATATGATAAATAATTAATTAAAAAATTTTTATATTTATTACTATTTAATTGAAGTTCAATTAATCTATTATTATTTATATTAATTTTATTTAAATATTTATTAAAATAACTGTTAATATTTTTATTATATATATTAAATATAATGTAAATTAATAAATCTGAACTAATTCTGTCCCCACCTGGATTATTTTTGATATCAATAATAAGATATTTTATTTCTTTTTCTTTCATAATTTTAAAAAAAATATTAAAATGTTTCATAATTCTATAGGTTATAAATGGTTCTTTATTTAAATAACTATATTTTTCAAAATAATCTTTGTTAAATCTATTTAAAATATATCCTTTTAATATTTTATAATTTAATAAAAAATCAGAACTCAAAAAATCAAAATAATTTATTTTCAAATAAGCTATTTTTTTATCATAATTTATGGACATTGATAATTTATTATTATCTATATAACTTTTTTTAAAACCTTTTAAATATAAAAAAGAATTAAAATTTATATAATTATTTGATAACATTTTTTTTAATTCATTACTATGGTTTAAATTTTTTGATTTTATTTTTAGATTAATAAATAAATCCAGATCTTCTATATATATTTTAGTATTGTAAATATCTATATCTCCAAAAAGATAATATAGTTTATATATAAATTCAAAATAATTAAATAAATAATAGTTTAACCTTTTTATTCTCATCTGCTTTTTATATAAATTTTCATAATCTGAAAGATAATCTAAAATATCATTAATTTTTATTCCATTTATTGAAACAATTTTTATTTTATAATTTTTTAAATTTACTTTACTTTTTTTAATATTTTCCTTTGATGCAATTTTTTCAATTAATATTTCTTTTTGTTCATTATCCACAAAATCTAATAAATAAACATTGTTATCATTCTCAATAAATATTCTTGCTGGAAACAATTTTTTATAATTGTATAGATAGTCAAAAAATATATCTTCCATCAAAAATTGTGAAGTATGGCTATCCTTTAAAGAACAGATTGTTTTATTTACTATTTTAAAAAATGAAATTCTATCAATATTTTCTGTTTTTTTTATCTCTTTTTCAGCTTGTTTAAAAATATTGTTAAATTGTTCTTTTGAAATGAAAAAATAAGGGTCAGGATATATTTTTAATATTGTTTTTTTTAAAAATCTAATATCATAAAGAGCATCATTTTTTGAAATATTACTATTATTCAAAAAATATTTATAATAATCATCGTTCTTTATTTTTTTATAAATATCATTGTAAGATACTATATTATATTTTCTAATAATATAAAGATTGTGCAAATATATAAAAGAGATAAAAACAACATAAATAAGTATTATAGATATGAAAACTATAAATATTTTTTTCAATATTTTCATCAATATTTCCTTATAATGAACATCCACTATTAGTAAAACATTCACTAATACAAATTATTATTTCATCACAAGAATAAGTATAGTTAGGAAAAAATTTACGTCTTATTATCTTAACCATTTTCCCTCATTTTTCAAGCTGTTTAAAAGTTAATTTCTTAACAATTAATTCTCAACTATTTTTATATAATTAATTTTTAAATGTCAAGTGTTTTATTTTTTGGTTAACTAATATGGGTGTTAGGACAGTTTTTATTTGTTGTTTTATAAACATTATTTGCAATATAATAATTAACTTCAGCAACTAATTTTACCCTATTTTCTTTGACAAAATTATTTTTAACTTCAATATATAAAAAATAATTTATAGGATTTTTTTATGAAACAGTTTAAAATATTTTTAAAAAATCTTTCACAAGAATTAAAACTTTTAATATTTTCTGGTTTATTCATATATCTAATAATATACTCTATCAATTTGCTTTTACCATTATTACAAAAAGAATTTATTAACAGATCAATTCAATTTAAAAAAATAGATTTTCTCTATTTTACCTATCTTCTTTTATTGTTTGGCATAAGCTATATTTTTGAAATTTTTGATTCTATTTATGATAAAATACTTTCAACAAAAATATATAAATATATTAGATTAAAGTTCTTAGAATTTTTCAAATATTTTAGACTTCAAAAAGTAAAAGAAAAAGGTTCAGGGTATTTTATTCAAAAATATTTTATGGGTACTCCTCATGCTGACATGTATTCTACTTTATTTTCAAATATGTTTACTTTTATTTTTGATACAATAATTGCAATTGCAATCTATGTTATACTTTTCAAATGGATTAAAATTATAGCTTTATTAGCATTATTAAATTCCCTTTTAGATCTCTTTTTTGTTAGTTTAATGACATCTATTTATTCAAAAGAAAACAGAAAAGAGATGGAAACAATATCATTATCAGCAAAAGAAATTGGGAATTTTATAAATACTTTTACTTCTACTGGTATTTTTTCAACTTTTTTCTATTTTAAAAATGGTTTTACAAAAAACTTTTTTCAAAGTATTAAGCATTTTCATAATTATAAAAATGCTCAAATTATATATTTATCAATATTTAAACATTTAAAAACAATACTTTTTCAAATTGCTACTATATATTTTTTGGTATTTTATTTTATTAAAGGCAATATTAACTTTGGAACTTTTATAGCTATAAACCTTTATCTTGAATATTTAAAAAAACCTCAAAATTCTTATTTTAGTATTGCTAATAGTATAGCAAGCTTAACCTCATTCTTTTCTGGATTTTATAATTACTTTAATCAACTATTATTACCATTTGAAGAGATATTTTCAACAGAAATCATTACAAATATCAGGCAGGATTTCAAATTATCATTTAAAAATGTAATATTAAAAAAGGATAATAAAGTTTTACTTGATAACCTTACTTTTAGTTTAAATAAAAATGAAAAGATAGGAATAGTTGGTTTATCAGGAGAAGGAAAATCACTTCTTTTAAAACTTATATTAAGAGAAATGAAGATTCAAAATGGTATTATAAATATAAACAATACCAGCATAAGTAATATTGCTTATGGATATTATTTAAATAGAATTAATTTTATGCCTCAGGAAATTGAAATTTTAAATAAAGACCTTATATCCAATATTACTCTTGGGAAAAAATTAATATTAAAAAAAGAAAAAGAACAAATTTATAAAAATATCTATAATGAAGTTAATAAAAATTTAGTTAAAATTAAAAAAAATTATTACAAATATTATAAAAACTTAGTAAATTATTATAATAAAAATAAAGATATTATTAATAAAACTATTGATTATAAAACAAATCTATACAAAAAAAGTTTAAAATATTTATCCAAACTTTCAAAAAAAATAAAAATGGATGAAAATTACCATGATACATTTAGTTATTTTGGTTTGTTTTTTAAAGAACAATCTCTTAATTTTCTATTTAATTACTGTCATACAAATAATAATTACCCTATTATCTACAAATATTTTATAAACATTAATAAATTACTAAAAATTGAACAAAAGTTATTAGTTGAAATTATATCAAACTTTCATTTTAATAAATTATTTGTAATTAAAGAAGATGTTGATAATATTATAAATAAATTGGAACTTCAAAAATTGGAAGGAAGAGATTTTGGAGAATCTGGACATTTTATTTCTGGTGGAGAAAAACAAAAGATTGCAATAGCAAGATTTATGTTAAAAAAAGATTTTGATTTCTTTATAATTGATGAACCATTTTCATCCCTTGATGCAATTAATGAAAAAAAATTACTTGATATACTTACAGAATTTTTAAAAAACAAAACAGGAATAATAATTTCTCACAGATTAAATGTAATAAATGCAATCACCAATAAAATTATTGTTATTGACAATGGGAAAATAGCACAAACTGGAACTCATAAAGAATTAATGTCTGAAAATGGTCTTTATAAAGATCTAGTTTCAGAATTTAAACAAAATAAAGATATATAAATAAAGATATATAATCTATTATTTTATTTTTGCTATTGTTTATTGATTACTTTATTGTTTATTGTTTATTCTGACTACTCTGACTTTGACCAAAATAATTTTGTAAATAGTTTCCCTGAGCTTTTAAAGAAGAAACCATCTGTTCCATCATTGAAAATTTATATATCAATTGATCTCTGTAATCTTCCAGCCTTCTCTGTAAAGTTTCTATATTTTTTTTGTTATTATCTATTTGTTGCTGAAAATATAATTTTCTCTGTTTAAAAGTACCATCTGCAATATTGGTCATCCCATTTATCAAAGTATATAGTTTAACGCCAACACCATTATCTGGAATTTTGTCATTATCAGAATCAAAACCAAATAATTTTTTAATTTTATCAGGATTTTCCCTTAAAGCTTTATCAAGTAAATCTTCATCTATTTCAAGGTACCCTCCCTTTTCAGAAGGTGTTGAACCTGGTTTTCCTGTAGAAATTCCTATTTGCGCAAGCATTGAAAAATCAGTATTATTAGAATAATAATTTGTTACATCCTTTTGCAAACTATTATGTAACATCATAAAAGCAATATCACCCACAAAGGTCCCCTTGGGTTTTCCATCTGCACCTTTTGTAGTATCTGTCTCTTTCATAATATAGCTAATAACATTATTATAATGTCCAACCCATTGTATAATTTGATCTTTTATATAATCATAATCATGATCAATTTTTAAAGAGATCTCTTTATCTGACTCTTTTTTTAATTCCAGAGTAACACCTTTTATAACATCATCAATTTTGTTTGTACTTTTTTCAAGCCTAACCCCATCTACCTCTATAATTGCATCTCTTGCTTTTTGAACCAAATTTTTAGGTGACCAACCTTTTGATTTTATCTCTTTTGTAACTTTGAAATTTGAAATAGTAAATGTATCAGAAGTATCATTTTTGATTGAAATTTCTTTTATGTCTCCAATACCTAATTTACTTTTATCAATTGTAAAATTACTTTCATCACCATTTAGCAAAATCTCTTTTGAGCCTGTTGTTCCTTTAACAACAATTTTTAAAGGCCCATGTTTTATATTTTGTTGTTCTACAATTTGATTTTTTTGTATTGTATCTGCTGTTAAATCAATATTGTTAAAATTAATTTCATCAGGTGCAATTGCATTTTCATCTAAATTTAAACTTTCTGGTATTTTTTGAGTCTTAGCCTCTTTAGCAACATTAAAGGATATTTTAATATTATCTGCATCTTTAAGTTTGTTATCCAAATCAATAGCTAAAGATGATTCTGACTTAAAAATCATATTGTTGTTGTTAACAATATTCCCATCAGAAGGATTTAAATTGAAATCTTTTAAGAAAAAATCTGTCATTTTTTTGGTTGATTTAGTAAATAAACCCAATTTTTCAAGAATAGGCATTATTTCTTTTGAAAATTGCAACTTATTTTCAATACCTTCATTTGTACTTTCAAAAGCTACATATAAAGAATTTTTATCTTTATAAATTAAATTTGCATTAACAATATCACCAGCCTGTTTTTTAATTGCATTTACAAAATCAACAATTGTTCCTCCATTGAAAATAATTTTTTTAGTTTTTTTACCAGATGTTATACTAAAAGCAATTTTCCCAATTTTAGTTTTTGAATCAAGAATATCACTTAAAAATTTTTCACTTTTGGCAAGTTGAATAACTTTAATTTTTCTATCTGAAATATCAGCATTTCTTGATGCTTTTGCAGTTAAAATATTTTCATCAGAAGAAGTTGCTTTCATTTCATTAAAAGGGGAACGGTAATCATATAGAGATTTTGATGCATCCTGCAATTTTTTTAAAAGATCAGTGAATTCATCAATTTTATCTATTTTTTTATTAAGGGTATCATTTGTATTTTTAAGATTATCAATTGGTTGTTGTTTTATTGCAACCAATTTATTTATTAATGATTCAACATCTATTCCAGAATTTGATAAATTATTAATTGTAATTTTTCCCATACTTCCTCCTTGAAGCATTTAACATTTTAATTAACCAAAATATATCATTTTTAAATACATTAAATTTTAAGGATTTTATGCTTATATCAAAATACATCAAATAACAAATATTAATTAAAAATACAATAAACTTAAATAAAATAGTTAAGTTTATTGAACATATTTTTATACTAAATTTTAAATTAGATTACTTTTTTATTACCTTAGTTTTATTCTACAAACATTATTTTACTTTACAAATATTAATTATAGAACAATTTACAAAAAATTCAAAATTTTATAAATTAAAAATATCAAAATACTACCAACAACAAATTATCCTCTCTAAAACTTAGGCAAAAGTACATTATAATTCTTTATAGTTATCGATTAAAAAAAGAAAAATATAAATTATAAGACTATTTTTTTAAAAGCTGTAAACTTTCAAGAAGTTCTGGAGGAAGATTTCCTTCTTCATCTTCATATTTTCTATATTTCTTAATTGTTTGGTTTAACTCTTTTCTTCTTATATTATAAAATCTAATTGCTAATTTTTGAAAAACAGGAATATTTTTTAATCTTTCAATAACTTCTTTTGGGAAAGGAACTTCAAACATCAATATTTCTCTAACCACTCCATTTAGTTTTATTATCCCTTTGCTTTCAAATTCAAGCCATGTATAATAATCATTAACAAATTTTTCTCTATCAGTTTTTAATCCAGCAAACTTTTCTTTTAAAGCTTTTTTAACATCCAGAGATAGATTTGGGTTTTTCTGATAGAAATTTATATAATCAAAATATTTACCAGTTAATCCACCATAAACAGGATCAGACCATCTTGGTCCTTTAAAAGTTTTACAAATTTCCCACCTATAATTGCCAAAAGCATAGATTAGACTTTTCCTTAAATCCCCTTTAAAAAACATAGGAAAAATTATTCTTAATGGACTTAATTTATGACTACCATGATCCTGCCATAAAAAAACTTTTGTACCTATTATAGGTAATTTAATAAAAATTGGCTCTACTTTTTTATAGTATATTTCAACATGAGATTCAGTTCTATATAAAGCTTCTCTATAAAAAAGGGAATAATCTAGATTTAATATATTTTCGACCTCTTTTTCAATTTTTTCTTTAGTTAAAATGTATTTTTCAAGATCTGAAGAAACCATCATTGAAATAAAAACTGGAATTGAAGATAAAGGGGAATCAGTTAAAACACGGGAACCTTTTGTAAAAAGGTTATCAATCTCAAAATTTAATTTTCTTTCAGGAATTGGTAATTCTTGATTTTTCGATTTTTTTGTTATTCTTCTTGCTTCTTCTTTTAATATATCATCAAAAGTTTGTCCCAGGTCATTTATAGAAGGTTCAATTTTTTCTTCATAAATCTGAGAAAGCCATTCAATTGGATTATATATAGAATACTTTGAAAAAGTAAGATCTTCATAACCAATTAAAAATGAAAAATGTTCATCTTTTACAAGCCTTTCGTCTAAAATAGAATAATTTAAAAACAATTTAATATAATTTGTAAACCTTTTCCCTTTAAAATAATTTAATATTATTTTTTTATATAAATCCCAGAAATATACTCTTATCGCTCTTTTTGCTTTTTTAATTCTATCATTATCACTATAAAGATCCTTTGAATTTATAAGCTGATCAACAGCTTTTGCAAAAACTTTTGCATTACTTTTATCAAAATTACCATAATTGATTAGTTCAACAAAAATCTTTGACATTGAAATTTTTTTCTTACTTTCCTGTTTTTTTTCAAAAATTGAATCAATATCAAAATCAACATCATCTTCTGCTTCAGCCTCAGCAAGAATTTCACTTAATTCAATATCTTTTTTCTTTTTTTTAGGTTCTTTTTTTACTTCAGGTTCTTCTGAAGAAGTAACAATAGTATCTTTATCCTCAATGTTTAAATTAAATGAATGTGAAATAACTTTAAATATTGATTTATAATTTTCTGAAAACTTTTTAAATTTATCTTCAATATAATTTTTGAATTCTAAAGCTCTATTTTTACTTTCAAGTTCAATTGCTTTATAAATGCTTTTTGAAAGATTATTTTTTGATGAAAAAAGATCAATTAAAAGTTTGTCAATTTCTGGATAAAGGGATAAAATTTGGGAGAATAGATTTTTAGTTTCAAAAGATAGTGATTTAAAAATATAAAAAATAAATCCAGGACTTTTGGTTAAATATATTTCTTTAAGTTTAGGATCAAGTTTTACATACTGTAAAATAATATTAACTAAATCTACTCTAACACCAAATTTTTGTAAATTAATTTCATAAGATTTCTCAATATATTCAGAATTATCAACCTCAAAAAATCTAGTATTTTTATCTTTTGGAAAAAAACCACTATTTTTAATAAATTTTTCTTTTAATATTTGAGCATCATTTATAATTTTCTGTGATGATCCTTCTGAATCCATTAGATATAATTGTTTTCCACCTAAAGATAAATAAAGTAACATATTATCATATAATTTTAAAACTTCCATATAAAAATTTAAAAATTTTTTGAATCCCTGAAAACCCCTATTAAACTCATTTATCAATGAAGATATAAAAAGTTTTGCTGTTGGAATTGATTTTTTAAAGAAACCTGGAGAAATATTCAATATTGGATATGAATTGATAATAACATTTGATGAAGTGATTATTGTAAAACTTACTGGCTCACAATTTAATATATTAGCAGGATATATAAAATTGTTACTACCTAAAGATAATACATGCTTTTTATTGTGTTCATCATTATAAATATATTCAACTTCACCATTTACAATATAATTTAATTTACATAGTTTTTCAGAAGAATTTAATATGATATAACCTTTAGGAAGTTGTAAATTTTTCTGAACTTTTCTATCTTCAAAAATATCAGTACTCAAAACCTACTCCAGCATCTTTCTTTTTCAATTTCTGTTTTATTTTAATCATTTTTTTATAATATTCTACCTGTTTTTCAATAACTGAAACATCCTTACAAAAAATTTTACCTTCCTGTTCTTCAAACTTTTTAGTATTATAAATTTCATTTTTATATCTAACTACATCAAACTCAGAAAGTCCTACCATTTTAACCAGTTCTTTAAATGTAAAAGGAAACTTAAAAGTTTTTTTAGGAATAATTTCTACTCTATGTTTTTGTAATTGAATTAATAAAGTATCCCATATTTTACCCAAAGGATCATCAATTAAAGTATTTTCTAATTGTCTATACGCTATCCATAACCTTTCAGCTAGTAATGTGATTAATTTTGTTGTTAAAGAAGGTTGAGTTGCAACCATCTGGGAAAAATTTTTCCTATCAACTACTAGAAATACAGAATCCGAATTTGTTATTGCTGAAGCTGTTCTTGGTTTATCTTCCAACAATGCCATTTCCCCAAAAATATCACCCTCTTTTAAAACAGCTATTAAAACCTCTTTATTATCAAGAATCTTGGTTATGTTTACCCCTCCTTTTTGAATAATATAAAGTTTTTCACCTTTCTGACCTTCTGAAAATAGTAAAAAATTTTTTGGAACAAAAGCAGTTAATCCTTTATAAGAAATTTTCAATTGATCTTGATTAATATAAGGTTTAATTTTAACAGCATTTTGTTTTGCTTCTTCAACATGAGTGCCATCTGGATAATCTTTTATATAACTTAAAAATATTTTATAGGCATAGTTGTAATTATTTCTTTCTAAATAATATTCCCCATTTTTAAATAAAACTTCATCTTCCCTTTCTTCAATATAAGAGTTAACATTTCTTTGAGTAATTTGTTTATCAAAAATCCTTAAATCATTTGAGAATTTTTTAATAATTTTGAGTGGTATTTGTGGGGATTTTTGAATTAATAAAGGAAAATCAGCTTTATTAATAGAGATCAAAACTGTGGGTGTTAATGTAAATGCTGTTTGGATTCTAGGAAAATTAGACATACATGATATAACCCCAAAAAAATCACCTTTTGATAATATCTCTTCTTCTGTACTATTATCAAAACTTGAGATATTTTTCGTTATTCTAACTTTTCCATCTTGAATTATAAAAAAATGATTATTATTAGTATCTCCTGATATAATAACATATGAATTAGCTTTATATTTGATTAAATTTAACCTTAAATTACTCATCTTGACTCCGCGATATATTATTTATCTTGTGTTTTAAACCTTTTAAAAAATCATTATTTGTCAAGTTTTGTTTTTCTCCAATATTGAACCCTTTCAAAAAATCTCTAAAACTTTTTTTTGTTTCATTTTGTTTTGATTTTAAGAGCAATATATTATCAATATCTTCTTTTTCAGTAAATTCATATAATATATTTAATCTGGGTGTAAAAGAAACTAAAAAGTAATGATCAAGACTTTTCATAATTCCTATTTTGTAGTTTTTATAAAAATATTCCTCATAAATGATGTTTGCAAGTTTACCATTAATAGTTGTCTTACCATACTTATTAAAAAAAACTTTTATTGCAATAAATACCAACAATAAAATAAAAGAAACTAAAAAAGTTCTAAACAAAATATTATTAGTTGAATTGTTAGTTGTTTTTATACTATTGTTGTCAACATCTGTATTCTGGTTTTGGTCATAATTTTTATTAATTTGTTTAATAATATTGTTATTATCATTTTTATTTACATCATTATTATTTATAGAATCATCCTGAGAAAATATATATAAACTTGAAACACATAATAAAAGCAAAATAAAAACAATACCTAAAATATTCCTTTTCATAATTTATTTAACCAATTTCATATAATTTTATTTTAAAGAGTTTAATCTTTCACTTTTACTTAATATCTCAGTAATTCTTACTCCAAAATTTTCATCAATAACTATAACTTCACCCTTAGCTATCCTTTTACCATTAACTAATATATCAATAGATTCACCAGCAAGCCTATCTAGAGAAATAATAGTACCTTCACCCATAGATAATATTTCTTTTATAGTTTTTTTAGTTCTACCAAGTTCAACAGTTACCTCCATTTCAACATCTAAAAGAAGTGAAATATTTTTCTTCTCCTCTTCAGTTAGAACATTTTCAATTTTTGAAAAAGCTGCAGGTTGATAAGCTTTTTCAGGACTTGAAGGAGTTGAAGGTTGCGCAAACGAAAGTGGAGATTCAGCTGGTTGAGAAACTTTTTGTTCAACTTTACCTTCAGATAATAATCCAGCTAAACCTTTAGCAACTGAAGCTGATAAAACATGGTATAATGTTGTAGTTAGAGTATCAATTTTTAAATTATAAGTTACAAGAACAAAATTATCATCAGATGGCATAATTGCATCAACGAAATTCTTAACAACAATCTGTTGAGGAGACCCTGTAGTAATTTGCAACTTATATTTATTTGAAATTGTTGTAAGTGCAGAACCAACCATTTGAGATACTGCTTCTGCAACAGCTGAAATAATCATCTCAGTAAGTTCTGAAACTGTTTGTGCCATCATCATAGAACCAATACTTAAAGCATCACCCTCTTTAAAAAAATAAATATTATCCCCACTAATTCCTTCCACAAATGGGAAACTAACTTCTAAAGCTGGTAATGGTATTGTATTAGAAAAAGCATCAGAATTAATCACTTCAATTTTAGGATTAGTTATACTTACATCTTTTTGAAACAAGCCACTTAATGTTGAAGTCTGAGAATCAATTATTTCATTTAAAATTTTAGTAAGATTAGCTATATCTTCATCAGTAATCGCATTACCAAAACCTCCTGAACCTGAAGGCGGGGTTTCAGATGAACCAGATCCCTGTAATAATGCATCTATTTCATCCTGTGATAAAGTTCCATCACTCATTTTCTTCCTCCTCTTTTAACAGTTCTTCTAGACTAATGCTCTCAACAACTTTTGTTACCTGTATAGCTAAATGATTTTCAAAAACTCCTGGTTTACCATAAAATTTAACACTATTTTCTACCTGCACTTCTAATTCACTATTAACCTTTTTTGAAGAGAATTGAATAATATCACCTTCTTTTAATTCTAAAACATCTTTGAATTTAATATTATCTTTTGCAAGAATTGCTTTTATTTCAAGCTTAACATCCTCTATTGAATCTTTAATAATATTAAAATATTCTGAAATCTTTCCTTTACCAATAGTTGAATACCAGATTTGTGGAGTAAGTTTTGAAATAATAGGTTCTAATGTTAAATGAGGTAAACAAAAATTACTCATCCCTTCTATATCACCTATTTTTGTTTCTAATGTAACTAGAATTGTCATATGTGTAGGGGGTACTATTGTTGCAAATTGTGGATTTGTCTCAATTGATCCCAATCTGGGTCTTAAATCAACAAAATTTGACCATGCTTCTCTTAAATTTGATAATAATTTTACTACAATAGATTCCACTACAGCACTTTCGATATCAGTAAGCTCTCTATTAATTTTTGCTATTGTTGTTCCTTTTCCACCAAATATTCTATCAATAATTGCAAAAGTTATTGAAGGATCTATTTCAAAAATAGCACTTCCTTTTAAAGGATCCATATTTAATATAGCCATTGTTGTAGGAGTTGGAATTGATCTTGTAAATTCTTCATAAGTTAATTCATCAACTGATGCAACATGGAATTGAACTGGAATTCTTAATATAGCTGATAAAGTAGTTTGAGAAAGTCTTGCAAACGATTCATATATCATATTAATTGCACGTTGTTGCTCTTTAGAAAATTTGGAAGGTCTTTTAAAGTCATAAAGCCTGACTTTTCTTTGAGCAGTTGTTTGAGAAACTTTTTCAATTGTAGTATCACCTGATGAAATTGCTGATAGAAGTTGATCAATTTCATCCTGTGTCAAAACTTCAGTCATTTACAAAACTCCATTTTTAAATATTCAATTAATTTTTCAAATAATCTAATTTTGCTATATAAAATATAAAAATAAAATTAACTATAATAAATTAATTATATGCAATTAACACTCTTTTTCTATAAAAATTAATAATAAAAAATTCATTATAATTTGTTAATATTATTTCTTTATAAAAAAATATAACTAAAAAAGTTCTAGTATTTTATCCTATAATCAAATTAATTATTTGGTAAATTTTATATTAATTTTATTATAATTTAATTAAAATCCAGAAACTAATAATAAAAAACTCTGTATATTTAATTAATACAATTACTATATAAGAATGTATAATTCAAAATTTATCAAATACAATTTTTATAAATTTATTATTATAATTTTTATACAAATAATTTTTAAATTAATACTAATTAGTTTTCATTAGTTTTAAAAATAAAATTATTATAATACTTATTGTAAAATAAATTTTAAGAAATATACATCTTTTATCTTCCCATTTGTCAAAATATTATTAATTTCATTTTTTATCTCAAGTTTAAGATTTTCTTTTCCTTCAGGAGTAGCTAAATCTCTATAATATTTTGAAGCTAAAATTGTATTAATTATATCTCTAATCTGAGCTATCCTTTCACCAATCTCAGTAGCTATCAATTGGTTAGTTTTATCATACCCTAATGCAAGCTCTATATTAATAATGTGAGGTTCTGGATCAGAAGTATTAATAGTAAATTCATCAAGTGTAAATGTATTTAATGCAGGTGCAACTGGTTTAAAAATATTTTCTTCACCAGTGATTTGTGGTTTTTCAACCATCTTTTTAGTTACCATATAGGAAACTGTAGCCGAAATTGCAATTAGAATTATAACCCCAACAATACCAAGTATAATTTTGACAAGTCCAGGAGTTATAATCTTTTTTCCACCAGCTTTGACTTCTCCACCTTCTTCTTCAACCTCATTTTCATCAAGTTCTTCATCATTAAGGTTTAATTCATCAACTTTACTTTTATCTCCCATGTTTCTACCCTTTTTTATACATAATTATTTTATTCTGTTTTTCATGATTGTCAATAAACTTTAATTATTTATTTAACTCATCTCTTAAAATTATTATTTCAACTCTTCTATTATACGCTCTTCCTTCAGGTACATCATTGGTTTCAATTGGTCTTGTATCTCCAAATGCAACTGCTGATAATCTTCTCTTATCTATTCCTAAAGAATTAAGATACTCTAAAACATTAATTGCACGTTGTGCTGATAATTCCCAATTTGATTTAAATTTTTTATACAATACAGATCCAGGAGTTATTGGTGTATTATCTGTATGGCCTTCTATCCTTATTAAATTTCTGATATTAGCAAAAGTTTTATATATTCTCTGTAATACAACTTTAGCATCTTCATTTAAATCAGCAGAACCCGGTTTGAAATAAAAATCACTCCCCAATGTAATAACAATTCCTCTTTCTTCTAAAGAAACCCTAACCTTTTTAGCTAAAATTTCTGGTTGTAAAAGAGAAATTGCTTTTTCAATTGATTTTGCAAGTTTTGAACCTTTTTCAGTAGAAGGTAATTTTTCAATTGAATTTCCCATTTCAGCAAGTTTTCCCACTTCAAGTGTCATTCCACCTTTTAAAGGACCTAATCCACCTTGAAATGGAGATAGGATCAATCTTAATTTTTCCCCTTCAACTTCAGCTGTTGTATACATTAATACAAAAAATGTTAATAAGAGATTATTCATATCAGCAAAGGTTGTTAACCATGAAGGTCCTTTATTATTGCATTTCTGCTTTTTACCCTGTTTCTCAGCCATCTAAATTAATCTCCCATCTCTTTCTGCAATTGATCTCTTAAATCTCCAGGTAAAAATGAAATCAATTTATCTTTTAAGATTCTTGGATTTTCTCCTGATTGAATAGACAAAGTACCTTCAATCATTATCTCTTTTATCAATAACTCTTTATCATTTCTTTCAGTCAATTTTGTTGCAAATGGGTGAGCAACCAGGTTTGCAAGGATTGCTCCATATAATGTTGTAATTAACGCAGTTGCTAAACCTGAAGCTAAAGAAGCCTTATTATTTAAGTTTCCTAACATTATTACAAGACCTATTAAAGTACCAATCATTCCAAATGCAGGAAATAATGCATCTAACTCATTAAACAAATTAATACCTTTCTGATGCCTATCTGACATAAAGTTATATTCGGTATACAAAATATTTTTAATCTTTTCAGGTTCTGTTCCATCAACAACAAGTTGAATAGCTTTTTTTAAAAAAGGATCATCAAGTTCAGTTATGTCATCTTCTAAAGATAAAAGTCCATCCCTTCTTGCTTTTTCTGAAAAAGTTATAAGCATTCTTATAGTTGCTCCAGGATCAAATGGTTGATCAAAAACAACTAACCTTACAAGTTTTGTCATACTAAGAAAATCTTTTAAAGGTGTACCTACTAAGGTTGCTGCTAAACCACCTCCAATTGTAATTAAAACAGAAGGAATATTTATAAATAATCTAAAATCACCTTTACCTGAAATTATTCCAAATAAAACCATCCCGAAACCGACAATTAAACCAACAATGGTTGCTATATCCATAAGCCCTCCGCACTTTTAAAACTACAACTCATTTTTAAAAATTCCTATTTTTTTTCTATATTCTATAATTTTATTAATTACATCTTCAACACTCTCTTTAACATAAATTGTTTTACCTGAAAGCATTGTTATTAAAGTTTCTGGTACTTCTTCAATAAATTCTATCTGATGAGGATTTAAATAAAAAGCTTTATCATTTAATTTTGTTAATTTTATCATTTTTTCCTCTTTAAACACAATATTTCCCTGTAATTTTAATTTTCCAATATTTTTATTTATATTTAGTATCCCTTATTTTTTTTTATTTTTATTTTCTATTTTATTTTCTTTTTTATTTTATATTTTTACCCCTGCTTAAGTTAAAATTATTGAAAATAATTATAAAATAACTTCAAAAAAGCAGGGGTATAATTTTAAAAAATATTATTTCTACCTTTTCAATCCCATAATTACCTGTAACATTTGATCTGAAGTTGTAATGGTTTTAGAGTTAGCTTCAAATCCTCTTTGAGTTACAATCATAGATGTAAATTCTTCAGATAAATCTACATTACTCATCTCTAATGCACCAGATTGTAAACTCCCTTTGCCAGCAGTTCCTGCAGCTCCTATGTTTGCTAATCCTGAATTATTAGTTTGAACATAATTATTGTCACCTGTTTTTTCTAAACCTTCTGGGTTTACAAATGTTGCTAAAGCAACCTGTCCCAGAGGAATTTTTTCACCATTTGAATATATTCCAGTTATTACACCTTTATTATCAATAATAAATGTTTCTAAATAACCCATCTCATACCCATCCTGATCAACAGCTTTTGTAGTTGTTGGTGCAGCAAATTGAGTTATACCATCATATTTCCCTGCAGTACCAAGATGCAAAGTAATATTCTGTTTTTGTCCATCTGGTAAAGTAAATGAAGCTAAAGAAGTAATTTCTCCATTATTAATAATATCCACTGGAGCACCAGCAACAGATGGATTATCAGATGCTGCAATTAAAGCGCCATTGTTATCAAACTGTAAATTGATTGAATTTGAATTATTCAAATTGTTACCAGCAATATCCAGATTAACCTGTACATTTGGTAAATCGAGTAATTGTGCATTAACCTGCCATTGATTAACAGTTCCAGGAATTCTTGTAAAACTTAATTGTAATTTATGTGCATTCCCTTTATTGTCATAAACTTCAATAGTAGTTTTATGAACTGATTCTCTTATTTCATCAGCTGTAGGTTGTCTCCCAGTTGGTAAAGGTTTTGTTTCTGAATTCAAGTTTGATTTATAATAAACATTTGAAGTAGATTTTGCTGGTGATTTACCCCCAATAGGAATCTTTATATCTCCAACAGGATTAGAATTATTAATTACCCATTTCCCATTAACAAATTGAGAATTCCATCCCTGAACTTTAAAACCATTAGAAGGTACTACAAGCATTCCATCTTTATCCAAACCAAATGTACCTGTTCTTGTATAAAGGGTATTTTGCCCTTTTTTCAAAACGAAGAAACCTTCTCCCATAATTGCTAAATCTAAATTTCTTCCTGTTGTTTGTAAAGCACCCTGAGTAAATATTGTATCAATTGAGGCTACTTTCATCCCTAAACCTACTTGTTGAGGATTAATACCACCTACTTCATTTGTTGGAGCTGCTGCTCCAGATAAGGTTTGATATAAAATATCCTGAAATGTTACTCTATTTTTCTTATATCCATATGTATTGATATTAGAAATATTATTACCAATAACATCCATTCTTATCTGATGATTTTGTAGACCTGCAACACCAGAAAATAATGATCTTAACATAATAACTCCTTTTATAATTTTTCTGGTTCTGGCTTCTATCTATCAGCCAGTTCAGGCCCCCGATAAACGGTCCAGCCTGTATAATTTTTTTTAAAAATAATCTTTAAATAAAACCAATTCCTTTATAACTTTTAAATATTATTTGTATTAATAACTTTTTAATATTAAAATAATATTCAATTATTATTTGATAACACTAAACAATATAAACAGAATCAATATTTGTTATAATGTTATCTTTTAAATCTTCTTTTTCAAAACAAGTAATAACCACATTATTTTTTACTGAAACTAAAAATCCTTTCCCATTAACAATAAATAATGATTCTCTACTTCCCTTTGTTTTACTTTTTGCAAGTCCATTTTTAATTTTTAAATAATCCTGGTCATCAATATTTATCTCTCTTTTCTTAATTTGTTCAATAGCATGTTTGGAAAACTTTAAATCATAAACTTTTTCTTCTAATATTTGTTTAAAAGATTTTCCTTCATAAGTTTTTGATTCTATTTTGTTTTTTGCAGAAGGCTTTGTCTTTAACGAATTGATATAGTTGTTAATAAGTATTTTGTTTATGTTATTTCCCATATCTATTTACCTATTCATTTTCTCCAATTTTTAAAATACTTGCTGTAGAATAAAGCATTCCATCAACTTTTATTTGAGGGATATTCCCATTAAAAGAGATTTCTGAAACCTTTCCATGTTTAACCCCATTTTCAGTATTTATATCAACAGTTTTACCTAATAAAGATAAGGTTTGGTTAACTAAAAATCCTTTTTGTAAGGATGTCATTGTAGTATTCATTTGTTGCATTTGTTCTAGAGATGAAAACTGAGCCATTTGTGCTATAAATGCCTTATCTTCCATAGGTTTTGTTGGATCTTGATACTTCAATTGGGTAATTAACAATTTTAAAAAATCATCTTTCCCAAGGTTATTTTTTATTTCTCTACCATTTTTAATTAATGACTTGTTAAATGTCTCAACACTTAACCTGGCTTTTACAAGATCTGTTCTTGATAAGTTAAAATCCACTAAATTCCTCCTTTAAAGGTAATAATTAATCTTTTTTCCTAAATAATCTACACCAATAAATCTTCCACTAACAACATTTTCAATATTATCATTTTCTAATTCATTAGATAATTCTAATTTATTAGAATTTATGTCATTTCCTTGAAACATCTTATTAAATTGCTTACTTCCGTTATTTGAATTATCAACAAGAACATTAATATTTGCTAGATTTGAATTATTTTCTAAATTCCCAGAAGATAAAAGATTTTTCATCTCCCATATTCTTCCATCAATTAACGATTTAATAGATTCAGATTGAACAATAATATGGCCTTCTACAAGTTTCCCAACTTTTTTGAGGTAAATATCAATTTTTCCCAGGTTTTCAGGAAAAAGTTTCATAGAAACAAAATAATTTCCATTAATATTCTTTACTTTAATATTATTAAAAATGTCAAAGAGCTGATTTTGAAACAAATTAAAATTAGATTTTAATTCTTTACTAATAAATAAAGTAAGGTCTTTTATCTGAGGATTATCACTAAAAGGGGGTTTAAATACTGCATTTAAATTTTCTTTAATAGCAAAATTTTTTAACTCTTTTTTTAAATCTACAAGCTTTTCTGTTCGCTTTTGTGACAACTTTGTTTTTAAATTATCAATATCAAGCTTTTTTAAATCTGTCTTAATTTTTAAATCTTTATTTTTAACTTCTTTCTTTAAGTTAGTCTGAATATCCTTTTTATTTTTTATATCTTTTTTTACTTCAATATTCTTTAAATTAATTTTACTAAGATCAGATTTTTTAAGATTAACTATATTACCTAAAATTTGTTTGCTTTTGATAAAATTACTTTTTGTATCCCCAATTTTTTTTACCAATTTTTCAATTTTTACTTTTTCATTACTTGTTTTGTTTATTTTTGTATTTCCCTGTACAAAAAATATTGAATTATTTAAAATACTTAAATCATCTTTTTTAGAAACTTTATGTTTCTTTATACTTATTTTCTTTTTCTTTACTTTTAATTCAACATCAATATTACTTTTGTTATTAACATTTTTTTCAGAAATTTTCCTAAACTCATCTCCCTTATTTAGATGAACTTGTTCTTTTAATTTATCATTTTCAGTTTTTAAACTTTTTTTCCCACTTTCAATCCTAATATCTTTATCTTTTTTTTCTGTTTTTCCTTTAAAAATTTCTAAAAACCTACTTTCATCAACCTCCTTTTTATTTAATTTTAATTTTGAATCTTCCTCCCTATGTTTAAGCTCCCCCCCCATTAACATAGGAAGTTTAACTACCATCTAAAACTCCTCTCTAACTTTTTCTTATAATTTTTTAGTTTTACCTCCTCCTTAAAAATTAATTTTAAATCTATATAAACTACCCGGGTAAGTTAATTAATTCTGAGGTAAGGTAGAAGCACCCTCAGCCATTAATTCATTTATCTTAGCAGCCCTGTCTGATGGCATCAAAGATATAAGATAAGGTACAGTTGAATCCTCCCCTCTTTCATTAAAAATCTCATCCATTGCTCTTAAAATATCAACAACAAGCAAAATATCCATCCCATTCATTATATCAACAGCATTTTTTGGAGCCATATTTATAAAGTAGTTTGCCTGTTTCTTAATATTATCTTTATAATTATCGTATTCTTTTAATTTTCGATTAATACTCAATTCTTTATCTTCTAAAGCTTTACTTTGTTTTTGTAAAAGATTTTCCTTTAGTTTAATTTCATTTTCTCTTTTTTTTAAATCTTCTTCTTCCTTTTGTAAAAGTAAAAATTTAGATTCATAAGAAAGCTTTAATTTTTCAATATATTCTTTTTCAAGTAAAAATGGATCCTGGATCTCTTTTGCGTATGAAATTAAAGGGATTTTTTTAGAAACTTTAAAAAGAGATCTTTGAATATTAACAAGACCGATATAATTAAACCAATAAATAGTTGCTAGAAGAACCATAATTAAAAGAACAATTGATAAAATAATTTTTAACCCTGTTTTTTCAGTAGATGCCATTTTAAATCCTTTATAATAACCTTATTTTTGATTTATTTCATTTAAAAAATTATTTGTTCCCACTTCATCTAAAACTTTATTTTCCTCTTTGAAAAACTCCATTTTATAATTTTTAAACATTTTTTCTTTTAATTTTTCATAAATTTGTTCCTGTTGTTTGGCTTTTATATACTCTTCTTTTCTTCTATTATATTCATCCATTAATGACTCAATCTCTTCTTCAAACAATTTAATTTCTTTTGCCAGTCTATCATTATAGCGGCGTTTAAAAATTTCAAGAGTAATATTTTTAGAAGAATTTTGTATTTTTTGATTTAATAAATAATCTTTTCTCTCTTTTATTTGATTTTTCAATCTATTTATTTTAAATGCTATCTCTGAAAATGCTATCTCTTTTTCTCTTTTTATAAAAGATTTTAAAGCTAAAATTTTTTCATATGGATATTTAAATTTTTTCATATTTTAATCTAAATGAAATTTTAGTATTTAAAAACATATTAAATATATTAAAGATAATTCTCAATTGAATTATTTAAATAAAAATCTTTTTTAATAATGAAATTGTTTCCTCAAAAGTAAAACCTTCATCTATATTTTGAGTTAAAAAATCATCAATTCTTTTTATATTATCTATAGCAAAATCTATATCAGGATTAGCACCCCTTGAATATGCTCCTATATTTATTAAATCTTCATTATTATAATAAACTGATAAAGTTTTTCTCAATTGATTAACTAAAGCTTTTTGTTCAGGATTTACTAATTTTGTAAATAATCTTGATATAGATTTTAAAACATCAATTGAAGGATAGTGCCCTTTTTCAGCTAAACTTCTTGAAAGAACAATATGTCCGTCCAATACACCTCTTACAGTATCAGAAATTGGTTCATTAAAATCATCTCCTTCAACAAGAACTGTATATATACCTGTTATACTACCTTTATCAGAATTCCCTGCTCTTTCAAAAATTTTAGGTAATAGTGTAAAGACAGAAGTAGGATAACCTCTTGTAGTTGGAGGTTCACCAATAGATAACCCTATTTCCCTTTGTGCCCATGCAAATCTTGTAACAGAATCAACCATTAAAAGAACATCTTTCCCCTGATCCCTAAAAAACTCTGCTATTGTTTGTGCTGTAAAAATAGCTCTAACTCTTTCAAGTGGGGATTTATCTGAAGTTGCAACAACAACAACTGACCTTGCTAATCCATCTTTTCCAAGAATATCCTCTATAAACTCCCTGACCTCTCTTCCTCTTTCTCCAATTAATGCAATAACATTAACATCTGCTTCTGTAAAATGAGCAATCATACCCAATAAAGATGATTTCCCTACTCCTGAACCAGCAAAAATTCCAATTCTTTGCCCTTTTCCTAAAGTTAATGCAGAATCAATTGATTTAACACCGGTAATTAAAGGTTGCTCAATCCTTTGTCGTTCTAATGCATTTGGTGCATCATGAAATACTGGATATTTTATAGGAGAATATATGGCACCTTTATTATCAATTGGTTCACCTAAACCATTTAAAACTCTACCCAAAAGATTCTCTGTAACAGGAATTTTTAAAGGAGAACCTGTTGCCAGTGAATAATATCCAGGTTTTATCTCAGACATATCAGAAAGAGGCATCATTAAAACCTCATTCTCATTAAAACCAACTACTTCTGCTTTAATATATTTATCAAAATCATTATTTATAATTATTTTACAAATTTCTCCAATTTGAGAATATGGCCCCTTACTTTTAATTAAAAATCCTTTAACTTCTTTTATAGTTCCTCTATATTTAATTGGTTCAATTTCAGCAATAGCTTGTTCATATTTATCATAAATTGACATTATTGTTTCCCCTGCTCTTTAAATCGTGCTTTAAGAGGTACTAATTCTAAAATCTTATCTTCAATTTCTTTCAACTGTAAAGAAATTCTTGCATCAATTTCACCAAAATCGGTTTCTATAATACAACCACCTCTATCAACGGTAGTATCTTCAAGTAATTGAATTTCTTCTAATCCTTCAACAAGGTCAATAAACCTTTGTTTATTTCTTGATACCATTTCTAAATCTTCTAGATTAACTCTAATAATAATTCTTTTTGTTCTTTTGATCTTTTTTAAAGCTTCAATAACATTATTTATAATTACAGTTTTTTGATTTTCTGTAATTACCTTAATTATCTTTTTAACAATTAACATTACAATGCTAATTACTTGATATTCTGTTCCCTCAATTATCTCTTCACGTTTTTTAATTATCTCATCAACTATTTTATGCAATCGGTCAATCAACCTTTTAGCTTCTTCAAAACCTTCATTAAATCCCTGCTCACGCCCTTCATTGTATCCTTTTTCTCTATTTTCCTCTACAATCGTTTTAGTTTGTTCTTTTGTTTCTTCTAAAATTTTTTGTGCCTCGTATTTGGCATCCTGTATTATTTTTTCAGCTTGTTTTTTAGCTTCTTCAATTTCAATGTTTGCTTTTGCTTTACTTTCTTTAATTTTAGCAAAAGCCATATCCTCAGCATTTTTAATTATATTTTCAGCTTCTTTTTGAGCTTTTTCTTTTAACTTTTTTTCTTCTAAAAACCAATCATGCCTTAACTTTTCAATTTCAGCTTTTGTTTTTTCAACTTCCTGTTTAGTAATTAATTGTTCATTAAATAGAGAGCCCTGCTTTTCTTTTTCCTCTTTTTTCTTTGATTTAACTTTTGGAGGAGGAACTACATATTTTTTACCAACATTTTTAGCTTCTCCATCTTTAAGTACTATCTTTGCCATAAATCAGCCTTTAATATTTATTTTAAACTATTTTAAATTTCGGATTTTTTAAAGTTTAAATAATTTTTTAATCCAAAATTTAACTAAAATCAACTAATATATAATTTCATCTTCACCACCTCTTGCAATTTGAATCTCACCTTGTTCCTCTAACCTTCTAATAACAGCAACAATTTTACTCTGAGCTTCTTCTACATCTTTTAATCTAATAGGTCCCATAAATTCCATATCTTCTTTTAATAATTGAGCGCCTCTTTTACTCATATTTCTAAATATTTTATCCTGTACTTCTGCATCTACATTTTTTAAAGCTTTTGCAAGATCATTTGTATCAATCTCTCTTAATACTCTTTGAATTGATCTATCATCCAATTGAACAATATCTTCAAATACAAACATATTCTTTTTAATTTCTTCAGCTAAATCAGGATCATCTTCTTCAAGCTTTTCCAATATATTTTTTGATGTTGTAGAATCTGAACTGTTTAAGATTTCAACAACAGTAGGAATACCACCAACTGAGGCAAATTCTTCTGTTGCAATAGATGAGATCTGTCTTTCCAGGATTCTTTCAACCTCTCTTACTATTTCAGGTGAAGTTCTATCCATTGTTGCAATTCTTTTTGCAACTTCTGCTTGAATATCTGGATTAAGTGCAGAGACAATATTAGCAGCTTTTTTAGGTTCAAGATAAGATAGGATTAATGCAATTGTTTGGGGATGTTCATTTTGAATAAAGTTTATTAAATGAGTAGGATCTGTTCTTTTAATAAAGTCAAATGGTCTAACCTGAATTGTTGTTGTTAATCTTGTAATAATATCAATAGCCTTTTGAGAACCTAAAGCTTTTTCAAGTAATTCTTTTGCATAATCTATACCACCTGTAGTAATAAAATCCTGAGCCATCATCAATTCTTGAAATTCCATAAAAACTTTGTCTTTTTCTTCTGGATCAACTTTATCAATTCTTGCAATTTCAAATGTTAACTGCTCTACCTCATCTTCTTTTAAATATTTAAATATCTGAGAAGCTACTTCAGAACCTAAAGAAACAAGAAAAATTGCTGCTTTTCTTTTTCCAGATAATTTATTTTTAGTTTTAGTATCTTTTTTTGCTTTAGCCATTTTTCATTCCTCCACATCATACTTACACTTTATACCTGATCCTCTGCTATCCATGTCCTGATTAGTTTTGCTACTTCTTCAGGATGTTCCCTGGCTATATTGATAGCATTCTCTTGCATTTCAAGCCTAGCTTTTTCTTCCATAGAAAGTTCAACCTCAATTCCCTCTTTTTCAGCTGCACGTAATGCTTGTTCTCTTAATTCCATCTGTTTTCTTAAAAGTTCTTCTTCTTTAAGTTTTCTTCTCCTTTGAATTTCAGCTGAAACTATTTTATATAAAAGAACAATAACACCAAAAACAAGAATTGAAATAATTCCAGTAATTAAAGCTTTTCTTAAAGTTTCTCTTTGTTTTAAAACTGCATCCTCTTTTGCAAATTCTTTTTCATGATTAAATGGGATGTTTTGAACAGTAACGATATCCCCTCTTGCTTTATTGTATCCAATAGCTGCTTTTACTATTTCTTCTATACTTTTTAATTCCTCTTTTGATAATGGAGTATACTTTCTTTTAAATCCAAGTTTTGTTTTATCAATAACATAATTACCTTTATCATCAACTTCTATACTCCATTTACCATCAATCCAAACTGCACATGTAATTCTATTTATTTGATAAGGAGTTTTCTTTTCAACAACAGTTTGCTTGGAAACCTCATAATTTGTAGTGGTTTGTTTTTCAGAATTTATTACATTGTCACCTAAATTTTCTTTATATCCAGGAGGTGTGTTTGGTTCAGTTCCTGGAGGTCCTTCAGGAATATATTCAGGTCCTTTATATTCTTTTTCAATTTTCTGCTCAGAAATTGGTACATTCTGAACTACCTGTGAATCATCATAAGGTGTGTTTGGATTATCTTCTTTAATAACAGTAGGTATTATTTGATTTTTTGTAATTTCAGCTTGATCAAATGTTATATCAACATTTAATTGAACATCAATTTTATTATCACCAAGAAATTGTTTTAGTTTTTCTCTTAATTGAGTTTCTCTTCTAACTCTTTCTCTTTCCTGAATTATCAACTGCTTTTTTGCAATATCAAGATAAGAAATAGCATCATCTGCAGAAAAGTCAGATATAATATTCCCGGATGGATCAGTTACAACAACATTTTCTTCTTTTAATCCAGGAACCCCAAAAGCCACAATTTTAACAATACCTTGTATTTTTTTCTTATTTTCTAAAATATCAGAATAAGGTGAAGGAATGATTGTTAAAGAAGCTGTAATAGGTTGCTCATTTTGTGAAAACAAACTTTCTTTTGGAAATGCTATATTTAAATAACAATCTTCAATATCAGGTAATAATTTCAAATGTCTTTCAATTTCACCTCTGATAGCTCTTTGTAAATTTATATTTCTTTCAAAATCAGTTGTTGTCCATTTTTGAGTATCAAAAAGTTCAAATCCAGTTATATTACCTGGAATAACCCCTTCCTGAGCTAACTTCATTCTGTAAGTTTCTGCTGTTTTACTATCCTTTACAATAATGTATTTGTCATCTTTTGTTTGAAATTCAGCATTTATACTTTCCAATGCTTTAGTAACTTTTGCAAAATCTTGCAACGATAATGGTTTTTGGTAGAGTAGAGTTTTTTCCGGTTTAGAGCTAAATATTATAATAAAAAACAATGAGATAATTGTTAAACCAATAAATCCAAAAACAAGTAATTTTTGAGTTTGATTCAACTTTAAAAAAA
This sequence comes from Exilispira thermophila, assembly GCF_055389015.1. Lineage (NCBI taxonomy): Bacteria > Pseudomonadati > Spirochaetota > Spirochaetia > Spirochaetales > Exilispira > Exilispira thermophila. Next base: position 1,585,425 of record NZ_AP042476.1, read on the forward strand.
GATTTTGAAAAAATTCTTTAATTTGATTGAAAAGATTTCCCATTTTCTCCCCTCCCAGGAAATCATATTTATTTCCCTTTATAAAATTTAAGTGTACAAAATCAAGTAAAATGTATGATAAAAATAATATATAATAATTTTAATTTTTTACAAGTTTATATTAAATTAAATAAAAATTAATTTACACTTTTATTTTAATTTTATAATTTTATTTAAAATTTTATCTAATATTAATTAAAATACTATCTTATATTTATTAAATCTTTATATCCAGAAATTAATTTATTTAAAATTGTCTTGGTTAAATTTAATGTAATTTCAGCTTCTTTTGCAGCAATTGTAACTTCGTCGATTGATACAGATTCAGGATCAATAACTAATTGTTGCTGTAATTTTTCAGAATTGATAATACTATTATTAGTGTTGTTAATGGATGATTTTAAATAATTTAAAAATGATGGTTTTTGTTCAACATTCTGTGTAAAATTAAAATGTTTGCTATTAGTAGCTTTTAAAGAGACTTTATAGCCTAAAGGTTTTACTTTAGAAATATTTTGATTTGAATTATTTAAAAAAACATTATTTAAGTTAGAAACAGTATTGATGGACATTTAACCCCTCCCTTATTCAATTTTATATTAATTATCTTAATAAATCAAGTGATTTCATAAAAATTTGTTTAGCATTGTTAATAACTGTTACATTTGCTTCATATGACCTTGTTGCTGATATCATATCAGTCATCTCTTTTACTATATTGACATTTGGCATCATTACATATCCTTTTTTAGGTCCACTTTTAATTGCATCAGGATGTTCCGGATTCCATACAAGTCTAAAAGGGGTAGTATCTTCAGCTATTTTAACAACTTTTACACCAGTACCAACACCTTTATCCAGTGATTCTGGTCTAAATGGAGATTTAAGTTCAGGTTGATCATTCAATGGTCTAAATATAACCATTTTCCTTTTAAAAGGTTCACCAGAAGTTGTTCTTGTAGTATTTGCATTAGCAATATTATTTGATATAACATCCATTCTTAATCTTTGAGCAGTTAATCCAGTTGATGCTATATTAAAAGCTGAAAACATTCCTCCCATTTATTACCCCTCGTTTTAATTGTATACACTTTTTTATATTTTCGTTTATCTGCGTAATTCTTTAGCTATTAAATTATATTTTTTCTTTTTTTTTATTAGTATTTTCAATATTAATAGATAAAAAATTAAATAATAAAAATTCTTAACTAAAAATTTAATTTTTAATAAAAAAGGAAAACAAAATTTAAAAAAATTTGAAAATTGATATAAATATAAATAAATTAATAAATTAGTATATTAAAAGATTAATATTAAGATTATATTAATTATTTTGTTATTAAATAAAATATGTTTTCTTATTAACATAATTTAATAAATTGCCAAATATATAAGATGACCGCATACCCCCCTAAAATTACTAGATTATATTTCTTGATTTTTAAAATATTTTCTTATAATTAATATTCATATTACTTGATATAACAAAAATCATAATATTAAAAATGTAAAAAAATTTTGTATTAAAACTAAAATATAAAAACTAAAAAAATAGAAAAAGTAAATATAACTTGACAAATTTTTGACATTTATTAAAAATTTTCAAAATTATTTTTAAGTAAATTAAATATTTAATGAAAATTAATATAATACAGTATTGGAATCAAATATGTATTTAAAAGTAAAAATAAGTATTATTAAAAAAATTTTATTTATTTTGTTAGTTGTTTTTTTATTATATTTTTCAACATCCTTCCTTTTTTCACAAAATAATCAAAACTTAAGCAATGGATTAAATGATTTTAACTTTAATCTTGTTAACTATAATAATCAATTACTTAAAATAATTTCAAAAGAAGAAAAAAGATTTTGTTATGGATATAAACAGGGTTTTGATACTTCATGTGGAATTGCAACTGTTGCAACATTTTTTCGTGGCTGTTGAAGTTAATAATAAAATTATAAATTGTTGGATTTGATTAAATAAATAAAAACATTATATATATCATAATTGAAATTTTTCGACTGGATTGTAGTTGTCAAAGACTTAAAAGATTAAATATTGATTTATAGTTAATGTTTAAAAATGTTTTAATTTTTAAATTACATAACTACACTAAGGAGGAAAATTTCAATTATGATATAATTACTTCTTATTTTTTATATATCTCAATAATTTTAATTTTATTATTAACAAAAAAGAAGTTAAAGCACATACCTGCAGGGTAATATAAAGATAATATAGTTGTTAAAAATATCAATTTCTAAACAAATAAATTGGAGGAAATTTATGAAAAAGTTTACTTATATAATAATAGTATTTATAATATTTATTTCCTTTGCAGGAATAAATATATTTGCTGATAATGTTGATAAAGCAAAAACTGGACAAAAAATATTTGCTCAAGCTATAGAAAATAATGAAATAACAGTTAGCAATAACGAAGATGAGGATTTCAAAGAAATTGATGAAATTATCGGAAATTGTGAAATTACAGATGAAGAGATGAGTGAGGTTGTTGGGGAAGTATGGAGAGATATTACAGATAGTGCATATACCGGTGGTCCAGAAGGATCAATTACAGATGATGATTCAAGAAAAGTTGAAAGAGTTGGTTCATATATGATAGAAGAATTGGCTCTTGATTTTATACCTGGAATTGGATGGGTAAAAGTTGCTAAAAAAATTGTTAGAGGAGTAATTATTAGTTATAACATCATTCAAATAGTAAAAGATAAAAAATAATAAAAAATAATTATTAAAGGGGAACTGTCTTTAAATATTATTCAAAATATAAAAAAAATAATATAAAGACAGTTCCCATAAATAAATTAAGGAATTATTATGAAAATATATTATTATATTTATCTTATTTATTATCTTTTAATTATTCTATCGTTAATATTTAAGAAATATTTTGAAAAACATAATAAGCTTATAAAGATTATTAATAGTATATCATTTGCATTTATTTTACTTTTTACATTTGATTTATTAAAAATTAATTATATTTTTAAAATTAAGTATTATGGAATAATATTTTTTTTAAGTTATATTCTTTTTGATATTTTTAATGAATTGTTTGAATTAACAATTAAAAATAAAAATATAAATTCTAATAAAAAAAATGAATTATTAAAAAATAAAAGAATTAATAGAATCTTTATTCTTGCATTAATAAATTCATTGATTTTGCTATTTATTTTTTCAAATAGTTTATTTCTAACTTTTAAATTATTTATTAAATTTAATTATTATCAAGTTAAAAATACAGTATTTGGTTCTATAGATTATTTTTTACATATTATATTATTATTTTTATTAACAATATATTTGTTTTATGTTAGTAAAAAAGAATTTTTATTATTTGATTTGGTCTTAAAAAAAGAAAAAAAATCTAAAAAGAATAATTTAGTTTTTATTATTTTTATTATTTTTTATATACTTTTAAGCTGGATATTTTTTAAATTTTTAATTGATAAAGGATATAAATTTAATATTGGAAATAATTTATATTTGATTACAAATATTTTAAAATTTTTAATAATATTAATTGAAATTTACTTTTTTGAATGGTTTTTTAAATTTTATTTAATTGATTATTTTTATACTAAGACTTCTAATAAAATCCTATCATATATATACTCCTTTATAGTAAATTTTTTAATATTACTTATAATAATTTTTTTATCCTATTTTGCATTAAATTTATTTTCAATCATATTATTGATATTGTTTATAATCCCAGGATTTTTAATTAAATATATTTACAATAAATTAGAATATAATGTAATCTTAATCTATATTTTTCTTTTTATATTTTTATTTAACTTTTTACTTTTTAGTTAAATTTTTAAATATTATATAAAACTATTTTATAAAAAATGTAATTATTATTAAAACATTAAATATAGGGAGACTAATATGAAAAAATATATTATTATAATTTTGCTTTTTACAATAGCATTAACTTTATTAGGAGGAAAGTTTATTTATAAATCAAATTTTAAACAAATTAAAAATGGAAATAATACAATTATTTACAATAAGAATATAAAAAAAAGTTCATTAAAAAAATTTTTAAAAGAATATCCTTTAATAACAGACAAATTTTATTTAAATAATGAATTTTCAAAAGATAAAATCAAAGATAATTATATAACTATAATTTTATTAAAAAATGATTACTCAGAATTTAATTTGGGTGATCCAATTATAAAAAAATACAAAAAATGTATTGAAAAAAAGTTTAATATTTCAATAGATACCAATTTAATTGGATTATCAAAAACAAGTAAAAAAAATACAATCTCCTTATATCTACCAGGATTAAATACTTTTTTACTTATTTATGATTCTAAAAATATTTTATCTTACATAATTTCAGAATATAGCCATTATTTGATTGAAAAAAACATTAAAAAGAATAAAGATTTGTACAAAAAATATCTTTACAATCTCTATCTTTTAAATGATTCTGAATTTAAGTTAACATATAAAGATAAAGCTTATTTAGATATCTTTGCTTTATTTGATGAAGCAGTTACCAATTTTTATTATCATTGCTTATTCAATGAACATTATTATAACACTATTGATAATAAAACATACAAAATACTAAAAAATAAACTAGAATTATTATTTTCAAATACTTTTTACATAAATTTTATAGGAAATGATAATCTTTATAATGAATTATATTTTCTTGGGGTAAAGTATAAAAAATATGTGCATTTATTCCTTTTTGTAAGTTACTACATTTATGAAAATTATGGTTATGATGGATTAATGAAATTTATAAAAAATATGTACAATCTTAAATTTTCAACTATAGATGAATTTTTTGAAATTACTTTTAATAAAAATTTAAAATTATTTTTAATCGAAATGGATAAGTTTATGAAAAAATTAGGTAAAAACCCATTTTGAAGCATTTGATAAAGATTATAAAATTATCTGAAATAATAACTAGTTTGTTTAAAATATTTTTATTTTATAATAAATCTATTGAAATAAAATAATTTTTAGAGGATTATTTATGAGTATTAAATATAAAAAAAGTAGTTTCTTACTGTTTATAATATTTCTATTATTCTTTTTAAGTTTTAATAAAATTACAAAAGCAGATGAATTTAACAGAGTTAAAAGACAGGAGTTTAGTTTATCTTTATTAACGGGGACTAATCTTAATGTTTATCAATATTCTTATTCTACATATTATTACTTTACTCCATATATTTATCTTATGTTTCAACCAAAAAAAGATTTTGAGTTTAATTTATATTTACCATTTGATGTTAATTTTGAAAAAATATATAAGGTTGAAACTTATTATGATGAAAATTTTAATGAACATACAAGGCAATATTTTGTTTTCAATTATTATGGTGGATTATCAAGTCCATCAATTGGGATTCAATATACATTTTACACAAACACAATAAATGATATTTATTTCAACTTATCTATACCATCAGGATATTTTCCAATGTTTTATTATAGAAATAATTTAGATAATTCAATAAGTAATGGTTATTTTAATATATCATCAGGTATAAATTCAAGCAAAATAACAGACCCAATAATTTTAAATTATGGAGCAGGATTAAATTTAAGCTTTAAACCCTGTTCATTGTATAAAGAAGGAAATGATTTTTATTATAGTTTAATATTTAATGGTAATATAGGTTATACAGAAGTATTAAACTATATTTTAAGCTATTTTATCCATTTAAAGTTTAATTTCATATTACCAGAATACAAAGAATTATTTAAAGTAAAAGATAAAGAAGTTTATGTATTTAAGATAATGTTAAAAGCAGGATTTAGTATAAAGATTAGTGAAGATAACAGCATAACTTTAAGTATAAGTAACAGTTTAACAGAAGGTGTATTAAATCCTTATTTTGATATTTATTTTAATTTAAAGTTAAAGTGAATTAACTTTGCATATTTTGATTCAATTTCAAAATAAATAGATAAAAAAATAATTTGCATTGGTAGCTATATTGCTTATAAAGGTAAAAAGTAATTTTAAATATTAATTATAAACAGATTAAAAAAATTGAAAAGATTAGTAAATAAAAATTAAATAAAACATTAAAAAAAAGTTAAAAATTTAAAAAAATAACTTGACAAATATTTAACATTTATTAGAAAGTTTTTAAATCATTTTTAAGTAAATTAAATAATTAATTTAAATTAAAATAATACAGTATTGGATTCATATATGTATTTTAAGGTAAATAAAAGTATTATTAAAAAAGTTTTATTTATTTTTTTAATTGTTTTTTTATTATATTTTTCATCATCATTCCTTTTTTCTCAAAATAATCACAATTTAAATAAAGAATTAACAGATTTTAACTTTAATCTTGTTAACTATAATAATCAATTACTTAAAATAATATCAAAAGAAGAAAAAAGATTTAGTTATGGATATAAACAGGGTTTTGATACTTCATGTGGAATTGCAATAATTGCAACATTTTTAAAATATTTTTATTTTTATGACCTTAATGAAAAAACTCTCATTGATAGATTTTTTATAAAGTTAAAAGAAAAAAAAGATCTAACTATAAGTTTAGATGATATAAAACATATACTTGGTATTTATGGTTTTAAAGTAAAAGGTTATAAAATAGGAATTGATAAATTAAAAAAGGTTTCAAAAGAAAATAAATATTTACCAATAATAGTTCATTTTAAAAAACCAGAAAAACATTTTACATTATATATTGGCAATTATTATCAATATTACTTTATAGTTGATCCATCAATAGGTGTTTATTTTATTGATGAAAATGAGTTTAAAAAAAGATTTTCATCGTATGTGCTAATAGCTAAAAGTAAAAAAAGAACAAAAAATATTGATTTAATAATAACAATTAAAAATAATTTAAGAAATAAAATTGATAGTATGGTGAATTTAAAAGTAAAATAAAAATTAGAAATTATAATAAAAAGCAAAATAAAAATAATACTTAAAATAAAGACAAAATAAATTATAAAGTGAAAATGAAGGATAGAAATTTTAAAAAATAGTATTTTTTAGTAAAAACTAAATTTAAAATATTTTAATTAAATTAAAAAAGGATAAATTAATGTTACTTTTTAAATTTGATTTTGTAAGGGATAACAAATTATGCTAAAAACCCTGCAGGTATGCAAAAGGCAGAATTTATAAAGTTCTGTCAATGTTTGTGCTTCCTAAACCCAAGTATAGAAAAAGTTTTTAAAAAACTTTAAAAAAGAAGTTCAAACACTTACCTGCAGGGTAATATAAAGATAATATTATTTGTGAAAAATATCAATTTCTAAATAAATAAAATGGGAGATAATAATGAAAAAAATTACATATATACTTATAGCATTAATTTTGTTAATTTCTTTAACTACAATAAACATATTTGCGGAAGAAGTAAATAAAGCTTCAATTGGACAAAAAATATTTGCTCAAGCTATAGAAAATAATGAAGTTACAATTAGCAACAACGAAGATGAGGATTTCAAAGAAATTGATGAAATTATCGGAAATTGTGAAATTACAGATGAAGAGATGAGTGAGGTTGTTGGGGAAGTTGGACATGCTTCTGTTTTTACTTCAGATCCATATGGAAAAGATGGAGGATGGAATTATTGTATGGGGCCTATTGTTTATGACTATGCAAATAAGTTGCAACATGATATTACAAAAAAAATTTTTAATATCATTATTGGAGAAATAATTTCTAAAGTTAGAAAAAAAGTAGTTGGTTTTTAAAAATATTTTTGTTTTGTAAAAAATATAAAATTAAAAGCCCGCTATAAATTAAATAATATTTATAAGCGGGCATATTTAAAAAATAAATTAAGGATAAATTTAAAATGAAAAAGAAAAAGATTGAAATTTATTTAGAAAATATTTTTCTATTGATTTATTTCTTTTTAATCTTAAAACAAATTTATTATGATATATCAAATTTAATTTTAATAATATTTCCTTACTCTTTGATTTTAGCATATTTAAAGATAGAACAAAATAAAATTATATTTTTATCATTATTAAATTTATTAAATAAATTAAAAATAAAAATAAATATTGAAAAAATAACAAATATTTATTATCAAATCATATTAGTAATATTTACTTTATTAATTTTATTATTTTTAATAAATAATAATTTATATAAGTTTTATATTAATAATTCAGGTTTTATATTTTTTTTAATGATATTATTTTTGTAAATATCTAATAAATCATTTAAAAAAAATTGTATAATAAAAAAAAATTAATTCATTGAACTATGCTAATATTTAATAAAAAGTATAATAGTTAATAAATATAAAAAAAATAAAAGAAAAAATATATTATTTTTTATCCTTTATTTTTTTTTAACTATATTATTTATATTTAATATTAAGATTAGAAATAAAATATCTAAAGAAGGAAATCAAAATGGAAAATAAAAGAAATTTAATTTTAATAATTTTTATATTATTTTTATTTTATTCATTTACTGAGACTAAGTTTAATAAAAATATTAATTTAAAAATTTATGTTGAGGATGAAATTAAATTTATTGATATTAATGATTTAAATAATGTAGATTCTTTTTTAAAAAAATTATATGGAAATTTGGATTATTTGCCTTTAGTAAATGTATTTATTATTTTAAGAAATAATTTTAAATCTATAGAAAAAACTGCAAAATTAGTAAAAACCATCTACAATTTAAATTCATCAAGTTATCAGATTAAAATGTTTTTACAAAATTTTAGATTATCATCTGATGCGTTTTATTCAAATAAAATTTATGATGAAAAAATAAATGGACTTATATTAATTTATTTAGATAAAGACAATTATAATAATAATATTAAAAAAAAAGAGTTTCAAGGTTTATTAATAGGAGAATATAGTCATCATATTGTAAATTATTATTCAAAAAAATTTGATTCAATACCAATCAAAAAGAAATTATTTGATGAAGCTTTAACACATTTTTTATACATTAATTATTTTTATAATGCTTTAATGAATATTTATATAAATCCAGAGTTTTTTAATATGAACACTTATAAATTAATGGTTATGCAATTATTTAAAGAACAAAATAATGATTATAAAAAATATTTAGTTGAAATTGATAAAAATATAATAAAAACAAATATTGAAAATAATAATTATTCATCAGATTCTTTTTATATAATTTTATTTTCAGATTTTTATCGTTATATCTGGGAAAAATATGGATTTGAAAAATTTAGGAAATTTATTAATGATACTCTAAAATCTGATATGGATTTTAATACAATGATTAGAAATACTTTTGGTATTGATTATGATACATTATTAAAAAACTGGATTAAAGATTTGAAAAGAAATTATACAAAATAATTTTTGATGTAAATTTTGAAAAAGTATATAAGCTTTAAACCCTGTTCATTGTATAAAGATAAGATAACAGCATAACTTTAAGTATAAGCAACAGTTTAACAGAAGGTTTATTATAATATCCTTTTTTTGATGTCTATTTTAGTTTAAAATTAGAGTAAATTAAATTTACATAAGTTGATTTAATTTCAAAATAAATGTAAAAAAAAAAAAATAATTTTCCCCATTAAAAAAAATTAATACAGATAGAATAAATATTGATATTATGTAATAAAAATATTACTAAAAAGAGAATTAAAATTTTTATTTTATCCTTTTCCCCCCCAGTTAATAGCATCTAAAAATATTTGGCATTTAACAATATATGCTATTAATAAAGATTAATAAGTAAATAAAGAAAGAATTTGCATTAGTGTCTAAAATACTGATAAAGGTAAAAAGCAATTTATTAAATATTAATTATTAAACAGATAAAAATAAATTAATAATATCAATAAACAAAAATTATATAAAAATAAAAACTAAAAAAATAGAAAAAAGAAAAAAAATAACTTGACATATTTTTAACATTTATTAAAAATTTTCAAAATCATTTTTAAGTAAATTAAACAATTAATTAAAATTAATATAATGCAGTATTGGATTCATATATGTATTTAAAAGTAAATAAAAGTATTATTAAAAAAATTGTATTAATTTTATTAATTGTTTTTTTATTATATTTTTCAACATCCTCTCTTTTTTCACAAAATAATCATAACTTAACCAAAGGGTTAGATGAATTTAGCTTGAATCTTGTTATCTATAAGAATCAATTATTTAAAATAATTTTAAAGGAGGAAAAATATACACATAACATTTTTTTGGGGTTGGTGCTGTTAATTATAAAATTAGAATTTGTTGTATTTTGTTAAATAAAGGAAAGATAAATATCTATCATTATAAAAATTTTTTGAATGGATGTCAGTTGACAAAGGCTAAAAAGAATAAAATATTAATTTTTTATAAATGTTTTAAAAAGATTAAATAACAAATTAGAAAACTGACTTAATGAGAAAAATTTTTATAATGATAGAATCTTATTTATTTTTTAAATAACTCAATAATTTAAATTTTATTATTAACAAAAAAGGATAAATTTATGTTATTTTTAAAGTTTGATTTTATAAGGGATAATAAATTATGCTAAGAACCCTGCAGGGATGCAAAAGGCAGAATTTATTAAGTTCTGTCAATGTTTGTTCTTCATAAACCCAAGTATAGAAAAAGTTTTTAAAAAACTTTAAAAAAGAAGTTCAAGCACATACCTGCAGGGTAATATAAAGATAATATTATTTGTAAAAAATTCAATTTATAAACCAATAAAATGGAGGATAATGATGAGAAAAATTACATATATACTTATAGCATTAATTTTGTTAATTTCTTTAACTACAATAAATGTATTAGCAGGGAATATAGACAAAGCTAAAATAGGACAAAAAATGTTTGAAAGTAATATTAAAAGTGGAGAAATTGTAATTAATAACAATGAAGACGATAGTTTCAAAGAACTTGATGCAATAATTGGAGATAATGAAGTAAGTGATGAAGAGATGAGTGAGGTTGTGGGGGAAGTACATACTAGAATGGTAGAAGGTAATATTCCTTGGGGAGGTCAAGATCAACCAGGTCCACAAAATATAGATAAAAAAAGTTGGTGGCAGAAAGTAAAAGAAAGAGCTAAAAAATTAATGTGGGATTCATGGACAGGAATTCAGTTTAATAAACCTCATGATGTAGATAGAATGTAGAAAAAAGTAGCTAAAAAGATATTGATAACTATACAAATAAAGGGGTAAGTTTTTACCCCTTTAAAAATATTAAAAGGGATTAAATTCATGAAAATAAAATTTAATTTAAGAAATATTTCAATTTTTATATTTATTTTACTTATGATTATAGGTGTAGTTATTTTAAAAGAAAAATCAGATAATAAAAAATCTGTTTATTATTTTAGAAAAATAAAAAATAATAAAATATTTATAAGTAAAAAAATAAACATTGATACTGTAAAACAATTTTATAAAATTTATTACTTAAAAGTAAATAATTTTTACAATAATAATAGTTTAGTTAAAAATTTTGATATTAGAAATGAAAATATTTATTTTTTTATTCTAAGAAACAGTTTTAAAGAGCTAGAAACCTATGATCCAATTTTATTAAAAAATACAAAGGAGTTAAAAAATATTAATAATGATTATTTAGGGATTTTTGAAAATTTGAAATATTTTGATAAAGGTGCTGAAACTGATGATGAATATATTGATGGATTATTTAAACCAGAATATAATGTTATATTTATTGAAAATTTTTATTTAAATGAAATTATAAATATTTTAATAGCAGAAGTTAATCATTATATAATTAATAAAAATTTTAAAGAAAATACAATACAAAATAGTTTTAATAATTATTTTGACAATTCATACTTACATTTAGTTAATGATGCAATTACAAATTTATATTCTTATATTTTAGACAATAATTTAGGTTTTGATTTTAATGATGAATTACTTAAAATAACAATGATAGATAAAAAAAATCATCTTAAAGAGCAGAAAATAAAAAATATAAACGATATATTATATCATATTAAATATTATATATATGATTATAAAGAACCAGAAAAAAATTTATTTAATTATGAAGATATTTTATTAATATATCTTTATGATAAATTTGGTTACGATGGAATATTAAAACTTATCAAATCTCTATATAATAATCCTTATAGAGGTATTGATAATTTATTTATGCTTTTATATAAAGATAATTTTGAAAATATTATATTGAAGGCAAAAAACTATTTTATAAATATTATAAATAAATAAAAAAAATTAAATTAAAAATAAAAAGTTTTAAAAATATAATAATTTATAAATTTCGAAAGGATTAAAAATGAAAAAATTACATATTATTTTTATTTTAATAATTTTAATTTTATTAATATCTCAAATTTCATGTTCATCTAAAAAATCTAATAAATTATCATATTATGAAGTAGGTAACATAAATATTTTTATAAGCAAATCTGTAGATAAAAATCTTTCTATAGATTATGTTCAAAATTTTAAAGATATCATTAATAAGTTCTTTTCAAAATTTCAAAATAATTTTGATATAACTAACCAAAAAGTTGTTATTTTTCTTGTAAATAAAAAATATAATGAAATTTCTAAAAGTGATTTTGGATTTATTAAATCAAAGGTTAAAGATAAAAGTCAACTAAAATATTTTAACAAATTTATGAATGAAATACTTTATGAAGAAGAAGATAGAGACTCAATATTAATACCTAGATATAATTTAGCTTTTATTAAATGTGTAGAAGGAAAAATATTAAGTTTGAGAGATTCATTGTATAATGGAACAATTTTAAAATTATTTAATATGTTAGCATTTAATAATTTACCTAAATCCTATCAAGATTATATATTGCGAACTTATTATAATTTATATAATAAGTCAAAAAATTATGAAGTTGAATTAAGAGAAATAAGTTTTTTTAGGAATACTTTAATAGATTGTTTTCTTGAATATATTGCAATGACAAATGATTTTAGTATTGATGATAAAAAATTTAGTTATTATTTAAAGAATAAAATATACAACAAAGCTTTAGAATATATTAAACCAAAAATAAGTATTAAGGATATAAAAGATTTAGATTATTATTTAAAATTTGTAGATGATAATTCTTATTTACCAATGTATTTGGGAATAATGTTTCCAAAATTTATATTAGAAAAATATGGTATTAAATATGTCTATTTATTTACAAAAAATTTAATGTTTTATAAGTATGATACAGTTGATGATTTAGTTAACTATTCTATTAATAAAGATTTTAAGTCTTTAATGAAAGAATTTGAAGATTATCTAAAAAATAATTTTTAGAGGTGTATTTATGAGCATTAAACATAAAAAAAGTAATTTATTAATGTTTATAATATTTCTATTATTCTTTTTAAGTTTTAATAAAATTACCAAAGCAGATGAATTTAACAGGGTTAAAAGACAGAAGTTTAGTTTATCTTTATTAACGGGGACTAATCTTAATGTTTATCAATATTCTTATTCTACATATTATTACTTTACTCCATATATTTATCTTATGTTTCAACCAAAAAAAGATTTTGAGTTTAATTTATATTTACCATTTGATGTTAATTTTGAAAAAATATATAAGGTTGAAACTTATTATGATGAAAATTTTAATGAACATACAAGGCAATATTTTGTTTTCAATTATTATGGTGGATTATCAAGTCCATCAATTGGGATTCAATATACATTTTACACAAACACAATAAATGATATTTATTTCAACTTATCTATACCATCAGGATATTTTCCAATGTTTTATTATAGAAATAATTTAGATAATTCAATAAGTAATGGTTATTTTAATATATCATCAGGTATAAATTCAAGCAAAATAACAGATCCAATAATTTTAAATTATGGAGCAGGATTAAATTTAAGCTTTAAACCCTGTTCATTGTATAAAGAAGGAAATGATTTTTATTATAGTTTAATATTTAATGGTAATATAGGTTATACAGAAGTATTAAACTATATTTTAAGTTATTTTATCAATTTAAAGTTTAATTTTATATTACCAGAATACAAAGAATTATTTAAAGTAAAAGATAAAGAAGTTTATGTATTTAAGATAATGTTAAAAGCAGGATTTAGTATAAATATAAATGAAGATAACAGCATAACTTTAAGTATAAGTAACAATTTAACTGAAGGTGTATTAAATCCATATTTTGATATTTATTTTAGTTTAAAATTAAAGTGAATCTAATTTGAATTATAAATTTTTTATATGAATAGCAAAAAATAATTAATGAACAATTAAATTATGTTTTATTTATAATTTTATTCTGTATCCATCTTTAAAATAACTAAATTAATTAATTTATGAAAGTTTAAAAAATATGAAAAAAATTATTTATTTAATAATCTTTTTTATATTTTTACTTACACTTATTTCTTTTAATATCAATGATTATGAAAATTATATAAAAAATAACTATTCTAATATAAAAATGGGCATTGAAGACAATAATGATTTAACTTTAATAGATAAAGATATCAAAAACTATGAAATAGTTTTAGCTGGTGAAAATCATTATATTAAATTTAATGATATATTGAGAATGAAAATATTGAAATATTTAAATAAAAAACATAATTTTAAATATTTGTGGTTGGAGGGTTCATATTCATTTGCTCAAATGGTTAATAATTATTTAGAATCTGGTAACAATTATTATTTAAAAAAAATTTTAAAACCAGAATATTTAGAATTTTTTATAAAATTATATAATTATAATAAAAATTTAGAAGATTCTAAAAAGATTATTGTAATTGGATTTGATACTTTGCATTATATAGAAGCTATATTTTGGTATTTACATTTTTTATTTCAAGATAAAAAAATACCTTCAAAAATTAAAAAATATTATGATAAAATAAACAAAATTTATAATATTATTTTTTTTGATTCAAAAGAAAAAGATAGTATATTAGACACAATAGATTCTTTTAATGATTCTTATTATAATTTTATATTTGAATTAAAAAAAAGTATTCAAGAAAATAAAAGTCTATATGAAAATATTCTAGGAGAAGAATTTAATAATTTTTATTTTATTATTAATAGTCAAATTGAAGAATATAATATTCTTAAAAAATGTAATTTTAGTCATCCTTCTGATCTTTTTTATCAATTACGAGATGAATTAGTTTATAAAAGATTTGCAAATTTTTATAAGAATATTAAAGGGGGAAAAGTATTTGGTCAATTTGGATATCAACATATTTGTCAAAAAAAAATCTCTTTTTTAAATCTTGCACAAAGATTAAATTTTGAAGATCCATATTTTAAACATAAAGTTTTATCTATTAGATATTTGTATATAAATAGTTTAATTAAATTAGGGAATAAAAATTATACTTATTATATGAAATTAGATGAAACTTATGGTACAGAATTTAAAACTGAATTTGTAAATATTTTAAAAAAATACTCAAAAGATAATTTAACATTATTTAGATTAATAGGGGAAAATTCCCCTTTTTCAAAAAAAGGAAACCTTGTAATTTATTATCCAAAATATTTGCAAAAAGATGTTTCAACAACAGATTTTTATCAATATATAATTGTTGTAAAAAATTCACCTGAATTTTAATATAATATTAAGGAAAGGTCAAAAGTTATAAAGCAAAGAAGATAGAAAAATATTACAAATTGTAAGTGATTTAGATTAAATATCCATATATTATGAAAGAGAACTTAAAAATAACTATAAAAAAATAATAACTAAATAAAAAAAATAAAGAATAATTAAAAATGTCATATAAATTGCTACTTTCTTTAACAGCTGCTTTAATATTTTTTCTTGGTTTTAATGTATTTAATTTTATAGAATGGTTGTTATTTAAAAGAAAAAATATTAAAAAAGATAAAATTAAGAAAAAAAAATATATAATTATTACAATATTTGCTAGTATATTAGGCTCTTTAATAATTTTCTTATTTTATTATTTTATTTTTTATAATAATTTAAAATAGAATAAAATAGTGTTACTTAATTTTAATGTAAAATTTTTAATTCAAAAAGATGTAATATAAATATGAAACATTTTATAAAAAAGAGATAGAGGGTTTACAATAATTAAAAATACTTTTGGTATTGATTATGGTACACTATTAAAAAAGAGGATTAAAAATTTGAAAAGAAATTATAAAAAAAGTTTTAACCTTTTTTTTAATTCTTTACAATTTTTTTTTGATAATTATATTTTTTAAAAAATCAATAACTGGAGATGGAGTCCTCCATTAATTGCCTACTGGCTAATGACTCCTGCTTTTATTTTAAACAGCAGGAGTAAATCAATTTATGAAATTCATCTCAATTCTTTTTAAAAACCCTAAAAATTATCTGGAAATCAAATCAAAACCTCAATGTTTTGAAGACCTTTATTTAGATCAGATATTAGATTTCATTTTAAAAGATAAAGAAAAATACAACCTTTCCCCCTTATACTATACACTATTAAATGATATTGAAGAAATTTATTATAGACAGAATGTAATAAAAGATATTGAGACTTATAATTTATTTGATGAATTAGAAACATTTTCTAAAAATATTAAACAAGTTTTAAGTTTCAAAAATTATTACGAAAACCTTTATCTTGATATTTCAAAGCAAAGCTTTTTTTTAGAAACAGTAATAATTTATGTAAATGCAATAGAGGAATTACTACAAACTCTAAATACTAAAAATGTTCAGTCTGAAGGATTGTTAAAACTTAAATCCTATTTATCAGAATTAACTTTTTCAACACCATTTAAATTTATTAAACTGGAATCCAGAGAAATTAAATCTGCTCTTAATTTGATAAAATATACTATTCAAATAAAAGGAAATAAAGTAACTGTAAGAAAATTTAACAATGAAGTAGAATATAATATTGATATTATTAACGCTTTTGAAAGATTTAAATTGAATAAAAACAAAAAAGAGATGTTCCATTTTGAAGATATTATTGGAGCAGACCATATTCAGGAAAAAATATTATTAAAACTTTCTAAACTTTTCCCTGAACCTTTTAAAAGATTAAATAGTTTTTATTTAAAAGTTAAAAACTTTATTGAACAAGATATCTTAAAAATTGATAGAGAAATTCAATTTTATCTTTCATGGTATAAAATCTTAAATTTAATTAAAAGTAAAGGGTTACAATTCTGCTATCCAAAACTTTCTAATATAAGTAAAGAAGAAAAGGTTTATAATTCTTTCGATATAGCTTTAGCATTAAAAAACATTTTTTATAACAAAGAAACAATAACAAATAGCTATTATTTAAATGAACCTGAGAGAATAATAGTTGTTACAGGTCCAAATCAAGGGGGAAAAACAACATTTGCAAGAATGTTTGGTTCTATACATTATCTTGCAAAACTTGGACTACCAATTCCTGGAGCAAGTGCAATACTTTATAATTGTGATGGAATTTACACCCATTTTGAAAAAGAGGAAACACTTAATAATCCCGAAGGAAAATTAAAGCAGGATATTATTAGAGTTAAATCAATATTTGATAAAGCTACATCAAAAAGTATTATAATAATTAATGAAATATTTAATTCTACAACATCCTATGATGCTTTAAAACTGGGTAAAAAAATTCTATTAAAAATTGAAATGCTTGATGCCATATGTGTTTATGTTACCTTTATATATGAATTATCAAGACTTAGTAAAAAAACTGTTAGTTTTGTTAGTTCTGGTAATGAAAATTCAAAAAGACTAAAATCATTTAAAATAGAAAGAAAAGAAGCTGACAAAAATGCATATGCTCTATATATAGCAAAAAAATATGGGTTAACATATGATCAAATAAAATCAAGAATCAAAAATAAAGAATGAAAAATAAACAAGAACAAAATTCAATAAAATCTCAATAGAATAATAGTATTAAAATAATTATTATATAAATATAAAATAAATAAAAATAGGATAAAAACAACTTATGTAATCTTAGATAAATAAGTTCAAAAAGTAAAAATAAAATGAAATAAAAATAAAAATAACAGGAAACAATACAACTATGAAAATTAATTTGTTATACCCGGACAAAGAATATACAATTAATGATAATATTTCTGAAAATATTAAAGATCTATTTTACGACCTTGAGATGGAGTCAATTTTCTCAATTATGGCAGATAATGACAAATTTATATACAAAATTGTTAAAAATGTATTTTCAAATTATGAAAACAATATTGTTACTATTAAACACAGACAGGATATAATGAAAGATTTAATAAAAAATCAGGAAAAAATTAAAATACTTTATAATACTATAATAGAAAGCCTTGAAGAAGAGAAAAAAGGATATTTTTTCCTTTTTACTAAAAATCCATCATCAGTTCTTTATAATAGTGTTGGAGTGATTTTATCTTTAATTCCTGGTTTAAAAAAAATATATGAAATAACATTAGAACTGGAAAAAAATTCAAATTCAAATGGAATCAAAACTTTTTGCGAAACAATAAAAAAAAATCTCAATGAAGAATATTTCAAAAAAATTGAAAATATTTTAACTGACCTGCAATTTAAAAAAGGAATTTTAATTAGTGCTACACTGGGATTTGCAAACATGGGAACAAGCTTCTCTTTACTAAAACCAACAAAAAAAGTTAGTTCAAAAAGTTACTCATTTTTTTTAAGCAATAGGGATGATGCAGGATTTCAAATTCTAGGAACAATCAAAAACAAAGCTTTAAATAAAGCTTCAACTTATTTATCTGAAGCAGCAGAAAATATAAGATCTTTTTTTATTGAGTTACAAAAACAGATTGCTTTTTATATTGGAAGCATTAATTTATATAATTATATTAAAAATATAGATGGAAATTTATGTTTCCCTGAGATTGAAAATAATAAACATTTTTTTATTAAAGCAGAAGAATTATATGACCTTTCTTTATCAATAACAAAAAAACAAAAAATTATTTCAAATAATATTAATGCTGAAAATAAAGATATAATAATAATAACAGGTGCAAATCAAGGAGGGAAAACTACTACACTAAGAAGCATAGGAATAGCTCAACTTTTAACTCAAACTGGATTATTTGTACCTGCTAAATTTTATAAATCAACAGTTTTTAATAATATTTTCACACATTTTATAAGAAAAGAGGATTCAAAATTAAATAGTGGTAAACTTGATGAAGAATTAGAAAGAATAAACAAAGTTGTAAATTATATAAAACCAAACAGCTTAATACTTTTTAATGAATCATTTTCCTCTACTAATGAGAGGGAAGGTTCAGAGATTGCAAAACAAATAACACAAGCATTTTTAGAATCTGGTATTAAAATAGCTTTTGTTACACACCTTTATGAATTTGCAATTTCATTTTATAATAATAAAAATTATAAGGTATTATACTTAAAAGCAGAAAGAAAAAACAATGGACAAAGAACTTTCAAATTAATTGAACAATTACCTCAACAATCTGCTTTTGGAGAAGATGTTTATAACGAAGTATTTAATCCATTTCAACATAATGAATCCAATTAATTTTATTAAGTTCTGTTGATTTATTCCTGTTTTTATTTAATCATGAATAAATTTATTTATTAATTTCAATAATAATTTTAAAAAATAGTTTTTTTAACTAAAGTGAAAAAAAATTTAACTTAGAAAAAATCAAAACATTACTAAAAGCTAAAGTATTACTAAAAATTAACTAATAGTCTTTGTCAGAGTTTTTGTTTTAAGATTTTTATAAAGAATTGAAGATAAGAAAAATATAAACAAAATAAGTACAATTGTTGCACCTGAAGGAATATTTAATAAATAGGAAAGGTAATAACCTGAAATAGAAGATAAAATTGAAATTAAAAAAGCTAAAATTACTGATTTTTTGACTTTATTTGTAAGATTTAATGAAGTAACACCAGGTAATAAAAGTTGAGCTGTTATCATTATAATCCCAATAATTTTAACTGAAACTACTATATTTATAGAAACTAAAATTAAAAATATATAATAAACTAAAGATGTTTTAATTTTAAAAATTCTTGCTATTTCTTCATTGTAACATATGTAAAATAACTCTTTAAAAAACATTATCAAAAATAATAAATTTATAATGAAAAGAATAATAAGGTAAATAAGATCACCTTTTGATACAAGTAAAATGTTTCCAAAAAGATAACTTGCTATATCTACAGTATAATCTTTTTTAAAAGAAATAATTATAATTCCAAGTGCCATTGAAACAGACAAAAAGATTGTTGTAATATTTGTTTCTTCAAATTGAAATTTTTTTGATAAATATCCAATAATAAGTGTTATTAAAACTATAAAAATAATTGTTGTAAGATTTACATTTAAATTAAAAAGTAATGCAAAAGCAATTCCTGCAAAAGCTATGTGAGAAATAGCTTCTCCAAAATAAGAAATCTTTTTTAAGGTAACAAATGGTGACAACAATGAAGTTGAAGCTGCTGAAAAAATTGAAGCTAAAAAAGAAATAAGCAAAAAATTTATACTAAATATTTCTTTCATATAATTTAAAACCTGATTAATTATTTTTACTTTTAAGTCTATATATAAAATAATATGTTTTTTCAATCTATTTGTATTTTTAACATTATATTCAAAATAATTTATTTGTATTTCTTTATTATTTTGTATTTTTTGTCTCTAAAATAATTTATTTGTATTTTTGTTCTATAAGTTGAATAACATCTCCATATGTTTTCTTTAATATTTCACTATTAAGTAATTCAGTTTGATTATGACAATGCAAAGTTCTATTTAAACAGATCAGATAATTACAATATTTTGTAATAATATTTATATCATGAGATACTAAAATAATTGTTTTGCCCTCTTTATTTAAATCAACAAGAATTTTATAAAAACTTTCAATTGTTTTTCTATCAACACCTGCTTCAGGTTCATCTAAAAAAATATAATCAGGATCTGAAACTAAAGCTCTTGCAAGTAAAATTCTCTGGAACTGACCTCCTGAAAGTTCTCCTATTGACTGATTTTTTAATTGTAACATATTAACTTTTTCTAAAGCAAGTTCAGCTTTTTTATAATCTTCTTTAGAAAATTTTTTAAACAATCCAACTTTTCCTGCAAGCCCCATCAATACAATATCAATAACATCAGCCGGGAAAGATCTATCAAAAAATTCCTTTTGAGGAAGATAACCAATGATATTCTTTTTTAACCATTCTAAATGAGGTTCATTTTCTATATAAATTAATCCCTCATAACCTTTAATAAGACCTAATATTATTTTAATCAAAGTGGATTTACCAGCACCATTTGGACCTATTATAGCTGCAAATTCCCCTTTATGTATATCAAGGGATATATTTGATAAAATTTCTCTATTATTTATTTTAAAATTCAGATTTTTAATTGATATCATTTTTATCTCTTTATTATTTTATTTTTTAAATATTAATTTGATACTATTTTTAAAAATAACTTAAAATCTTGAACTTATATTTAACTTTATTATATAATATTTTAATTATAAGATTTTAATAAATTTAATTTATTAATTTTAATATTTTAGTAAGTTTTCAAAATTTTCATTTAATAATTTAATATAAATTAGTTCTTAAGACAAGAATTTTTAACATTTTAAATTAAAATGTGAATTTTTTTTTTAAAATTTAAAATACAAAAAAATTAAATTTTGTATTATAATCATAATAGGAAAAGGAAAATATCATATATTGTAATAAAATATTGATTTATATTTTAAAATTTAAATTTATATTTTAATATTTAATTTAAAAATATCATATTTTTTTTATAATAACATTATTATTCAATATTACAATATTGTAAAGTTGACAATAAATATTTAAAACTGTTAAAAATAATTGATTTTATATAATTTATCAATATATTTAAATCATATTGGAATATATTAAATATTTAAAAAATAGGGTGGGGAAAATTTATGCAATTAGGAACACTTCTTCTATCTATATCTATCACATTAATTATCCTTGTCATTTATAGATGGCTTGATAGACAAAATCAGCAAATATCAAAAGTAAAACAATATGCTGATAAGATAAAAGGTGAACTTGATAAATTTAGTCTTGAAAAAATGCAGGAGATTAAGGATCTTAGTATTGACATTGATTTCAATATTAAAAAAGGAGAAAATTTTTTAAAAAGGATAGAGGCAGCATCGAATAATATCAGTAATTTTTTTAGTAATTTTGAACCACAAAAAAAACTTATTATGGATTTGAGAAAAGATATAAAAAATCTTGAATCTATAAAAAATGAAATTAGCTCTGAAATTACTACATTGTCATCAGAATTAAAAACAATAAACTCATATAAAAATAGGATTAGAGCATTAAAAGATGCTATTTCAACACTTGAAGATAAATATGTAAAAATCCAGGAATTAACAAGAGAAGAAAATAAAGCTTTTTTAACTGAGCTTCAAGACAAAGTCTCTTCTGATGTATCAACTATTATTGAAAATGAGAAGGTTAAATTTGAAAGTGTAAAAAATACAATTGATACAACTATTGCTAATTTGAAAAAAGAATTTATAGAAAAATACAATAATTCAATTAACAACTTTAATGGTATATTAAAAAAATTAGAACAAACTGTTAATTCAAGAATAAATAAAGCAGAAGAAAAAATAGATAATTTTGATAAAAATCTTGAAGAAACAACTCAACAGATGGATGGATTTATTGATGATTTTAAAGATCAAATAAAAGAACTTACTCAAAGTACAAAAGAAAATTTGATTATCTTTTTTGAAGACAAAGAAAAAGAATTTGAGCAATATAAAACTGAAATTGAACAACTTGCATCTATTGTTAATAAAAAAATTGCTGAAAATATCGATAAAATTACAGAGGAAATGGACCTTAAAATTGATGAATTCAAAAATGAAATTGATATTATTTCAAAAACACAAATTAATAAATTTAATGAATTGTATTCTTCAAATAATTCCCAACTAACCCAGCTTCAAAAATTATCTGAAAATATCAAAAACCAAATTAATGATGAATTACAACAAAAAACAGCTGATATTTCAAAATATATCACCAGAATAGAGCAAAGAATAGAAAACTATAAACAGGATATTTTTAAAGAAATTGAGAAAAAATTTTCAACATTAGAACTGGATGCCAAAACAATTATTAGTAGATATAAAATTAGTCTTGAGAATTTTACAAATGAAGAAACCACTAAATTTGAACAATCAATACAAAATATTAACCAATCCCTATCAGAATTAAAAAATGAAGTTGATAATTTAAAACAAAACTACACTTCAAAATTTGCAAATGAATTTGAGCTTTTTGAAATTGAGCTAAGTAAAAAATTTGAAAATTTTAATAATGATATCATTGTTAAAATTAATTCTCTTAAAAATGAAATTGATGCAAAATTAAAAAATAAAAACGAGCTTCTTGCTAATATTGACAAACATGCAGAGGAAAAATATGAAGAATTACAAAACTTGATAAATAAAAATTTAACTCTAATAGAAAAATTTAATAATGATTTTAAAGAGCAAAAATTTGTAATAGAAGAAGAATTTAATAAAAAAATAGAAGAAGCTAAAAATGAAATGTTCAATAATTTAGAAGAAAGAATTTCTAATTCTTACGAGATAATTAAAGAAAAATTTAATAAAATTGATGAATATGTTAATACTGAAATTAATAAATTGAATGCAAATATTAATGAAAAAGAAACGACTATTAAAGAAAAAATAGGTAAAATTGAAACATTTAATAAAAATCTTGATCTTCTTATATCTTCTTACAATGAAAAACAAGGGATTTTATATTCAAAAGTGGAAAATAGTCTTGAAGAAGATTATAATAAATTGCAAGATCAAATTAGAAACAAACTTGAAACAGAAAAGGAATACTTGATTAATAAAATTCCTGAATATTATAAACCTCTTGAAAAAATTGAAAATGAGATAACTAAACTACAAGAATTTTCAAACTTATTAAAGGAAAGAATTGAAAAAATACAAACACTATCAGATAACTTTGAAAAAAATCTTAATAATAAAATTGAGATAGTTCTAAATGAATTTGATAAAAAACTTGAAAATACAAAATTAAACTTTTCTAATGAATTTGAAAATCTTGTTAACAAATTAGAAGCAAAAAAGGAAGAAGTTGAAAGAACTATCCCTTCTATTTTTAATAAACTTAATGAATTTGAAGATAAGATTAAACAAAATTTACAACAAATTGAGAATGAACAAAATCAAAAAATTTTACTATTAAATTCTACCTTTACAAATTTTGAAGAGGAATTAAGTCATAATCTGGAAATAATTAAAGATAATAATGAAAAATTAATTGAAAAAATTTCTAAAGAAAATGAGTTAAAAATCAATGAAGCTTTAGAAAAACTTGAAAATGACAATAAACAAAAAATCGATATTGAACTTTCCCAATTTAATGAAAAAATTAAAGAGATAATTTCAAACTTAAATGATAGGATAAAAGAGATTAATAATAAAATTAATAATGAATTTGAAGCATTAAATACTAATTATACAAATAAAATTGTAGATTTTGAAACTAAATTTAATAACAATCTTGAGAATTTAGCAATAAATGAACAAACTAATATCAATAATAAAATGAAAGAATTTCAAATAAAAGTTGATGACTTCATAACTTCAATTAATGAAAAATTAAAAAATATTCAGGATGTAAATTTAAATTATGAGCAAAAAATAAGTGAATTAAATAATAAACTGGATAATGTTGATGATTTAGTTCACTCTAAATTAGAATCATTTACCAATAAACTTAATTCTCAAATTCAAGAATTATCAAATTCATTTGATTATAGTTTCAATGAAAAAGAAAAAATCTATACTGAAAAACTTGAAAAATTGTTTAACAACATAGAAGAAAAATTTGAACAAAATAAAAATGAATATAACTTAAAATTAAAAGAGATATTTGATAATCTGGAAACTTTTAAAATTTCTACAACAAATAAATTAAATGAACTTGGAGAACAAATTAGTAATGACTTAAATAATAAGAATGAAGAATTAAATAATAAAATAACAAGCACTTTTTCAAAATACAATGAATTAGGAAATAATATAACAGAATTTGAAAAACAGATAAATGAAAAACTTACAAATACAAAGGAAATTAGTTTTTCAAAAATAGAGAAAGTAATAGATGAATTTAATTTTAAATTAGATAATATATCTAATGAAGTAGCTAAAAAAATTGAAAAAGAAAAAGAATTTTTAATTAGAAATATACCTGATGTTTATACAAAAATTTCAGAAATTGAAGAATTTATTACCAATAAAAATAATAATTTTGAGAATGAGTTAAAACATCTTGAAACAATCTATAATGAATATGAAAATAATTTTAGAAATGAAGTTAAAAATAAATTTTCTGAATCTGAAAATCAGGTTAAAAAGTATATAACAGAAAAAATTGAATTTATTAAAAAAAGTATTCCTGATTTAAAAAATGAATTTAGTAGCTTTAAAGAAAAATTTTATGAAGATATCACTAATCTTGAAGATTACTTAACAAAATTGAATGAAGATTCTGAAAATAAATTTAACAATTTTGAAAACAAAATCTCTGAATTAACAAATGAGTTAAATAACAAGATAAATTTATTTACAGAAATAACCTATGAAAAAAAAGAAAAAATTGTTTCAGAGTTCAACAATACTATAGAAGAGATCAAAAACAAAATAATTTCTGATTTTAATATGGAACTTGATTCAAAAGTTACAAACATTAATTTATCACTTAACTCGTTTAAAGAGACAATCAATTTAATTAAAGAGAACATAGATACTTTAAACTCAACTTTTCAGGATAAACTTAATCTTCTTTCAAACCAGGCATCTAATAGGATAGATGAATTTATTAAAGATAAAGAGGATAAAATCTTAATTAGATATAGACAAATTCAGGAAAAACTTGAAAATGAAATTGTTAAACTTAAAAATCTTGTTACCAATAATGAAGAAAATCTAACTTCTGAAATTGATGAGATTCAATCTGTATTAAAGAAAAAGTATAATTATTTAGAGGAACAACTTACAAATTTTGAAAAAGAATCAAAAATAGTAGATAGAATTGAAGAAAACATTTCAAATATTAAATTTATGCTATCAGAAACTGACGAACAGGTAAAAGACTTACAGACTCAAAAACAGGAAATTGAAAATTTTATTTCTTCATTTGACAATATTAAAGTTCAAATTACTGATTTTACAAAAAAAATTATCAAACTAAAAAGTGATAGAAAAAAACTTTATGCAATTGAAGACAATTTTGAAAAATTAATTTTAGTTTCTCAAAAAGCGGAAAATCAACATAATAACATACAGGAAAAGTTAAATGAACTTGGAAAAATGAGAGAAACAATAAATACCCTAACAGAGGAACATGGAAAAATTATTAAAAAACTTGATGATCTAAAAAAATATGATGCAAAAATTCAAGAAATTGATTATGGTATAGAACAAACATCTTCTGAAGTAACTCAAGTTTCTGGAAAAGCTAATGAAGTTAAAAATCAACTATTACAAATTAAAAGTGAATTAGATGAATTCAACACCCAAATCATCTCGTTAGAAAAAGAGATTAAAAATATTCAGAAAGAATCACAAAAAATGGATAAAGTATTAGAAAAATTTTCTCAGATGGATATTTTAATTAAAGACATTGAAACAAGAAATGAGCAATTACAAAAAGCAAGAATGTGGATAGCAAAAACTGAAACAAGACTCTCTTCTTTAGAAAATGAAGCAACTGATAAAATAGAAAAACTCGAATTATTGTTAGAAAAAGCAAGAACATTAAAATCTTTAAGTCAAGATGCCGAAACTTCTAATGTAGATAAAGTAGTAAATGATGATAAATCATCAACTATACTTGACCTATATAAACAGGGATGGAAATTGAATGAAATCGCTAAAGTTACAGGGAAATCTGTTGGAGAAATTGAATTAATTATTGAATTAAATAAGCAAAAGAAATAAGATCATGCTTATAAATTATGAATTATCAACTATTAAAAAATTGATCAAACTTACTGATTACAATGAAGCTGCAAATAAACTTGAAATATTAATTAACAATAAAGTGTTTTCTGAAGAAATATATACTCTTTTGGGTTTATGTTATTATAAACTAAAAAAATTTGAAAAAGCAACAAAGTTTATTATTTTTGCTCTTGAATTTAATCCTAAAAATATTGACCTGATTCTTTTATTAATTGAAGTGCTAATAGCATCAAAAAACTACAAAGAAGCCATAAAATATTTGAATTTATTAGAAAAAGGAAATGAAAAATTATGGAAAATATATTATTTTAAAGGGATTTATTATTTTAAACAAAACTATTATAAAAAAGCTTTAGAAGAATTTTTAAAGGCTTCATATGCTAATCCTGATCAATCAAATATATATTTGTATATTGGAAATACCTATAAAAAATTAAATAACAATAAAAAAGCAATTAATTCCTTTCTAAAATCAATAAAACTAGATCCTAATAATATTGAAGCATTATTTAACTTAGGTGTTCTATATTATCAAATGCCAGATTATTTAAAAGCTAAAAAATATTTTGAAGATTTATTAAAAATTAAAAAAAACTATTTTGATGCTTATAACTATCTTGGATTAATATCTCTTAATTTTAAAGATTACATGAAAGCAAAATTTTTTTTCAAAAAAGTTTTAGATTATTCACCAGATAATATTAATGCTAAAAATAATCTTGCTATCGCATATGAAAAGCTTTACGAGTTAGAAAAAGCAGAAAAGGAATATAAAGAAATCCTTAATCTGGATAAAACATTTCTACCTGCAATTTTGAATTTAACAAATTTATATATTAAAGGAAAAAGATTTAATGAAACAATTAATATTATAAAAGATGCTTTAAAGATATATCCTGAAAATTCTCAACTATACTCAATTCTAGGAGAAGTTTATTCCTATATTGGTAATAAAAAAGAAGCAAAATCTTATTTTAATAAAGCTTTAGAATTTGATGAAAAAAATATAAATGCTCTTAAAGGGTTAGCTCTCATTTCTGAAGAAGAAAATAAAAATGAAAATAGCTTAAATCTTTATAATAAAATTCTTCAAATTAAACGCGATGACCCTGAAATCTATTTAAGAATGGCAAATATATATCATTCAGCTGGAAAAACTGAAGAAGCAATAAAATATTATAATAAGGTTTTTGAACTTGATCCTGATAATTTTGAAGCTCATACATTACTTGGCCAACTTTATTTAAACAATGGAGTTTTTAATCTAGCTTTACAAAATCTTAATACAGCAAAAAAAATTAATCCTGAAAATTTACAACCTTATCTAATACTTGGAAATTACTATAAAGAAAAAGAATTACTTCAGGATGCAATTGAAGAGTATCAGAAAATTTTATCAGGAAATAGTCTTAATAATATTGATAATATGGAGGTTTTTAATCAAACTCTAAAAAATTATGAAGATGTTATTCAAGAATATGAAAAACAATTTAGTAAAAAAAATAGTATTTTAAAACAAAAATTTAAAGATCTTTTTAACAAAAAAAATCAAAAAACCCAAAAAGGATTAATTGAAAATTCTGAAAATTTTATTGAAACACTTTTTGATAAATTAGAAAATCCTATTGGAACCCCAATTAAAGAATTTCATAAAATAGAAGAACAGGATCTAATAGAAAGTATTTTTAAAGATGAGTTAACAGAAGATGTTGAAAAAGATTTTGAAACAACTCAGGGAAATATACTGGATTATCTGGATAAAGGTGTATTAAGTAACTCAAATATTAGTAAAGAAGAAGAAAAACTTTTAGAACAAAAGAAAAAAGAAAAGGAAGAAAAACCTGAAGAGGAAGCTAAAGATATCTTACAATACTATAACAATCAGGAAGTTATTAATCCAGAATACCCCTCATCCCCAAATGAAACACAAAAAACATTAAATAATAATTCTCCATATAGTGAAGAAAATATTGACATAAAAAATAGTCCTGATGAAGAGGTAATTAAAAATTATAAAGAAAAATTTAAAGAAATTCCTTCAAATTATGAAGAAGCATATAAAATCGAAACAAAAGAATATGAACATCCTCAACAACCAATAAAAATTGAAATTAATACTCAACAATCTCCAGCACCACAACAAACTCAAAATATTTCTCAACAACCTAAAAATATTGGAAATGTTGATAATCAAACTCGAACAAATTTTCAGCAACCAAATTTTATTCCACAAACTCAATCACAATATATCCCTCAACCCTATCCTATTTATGTGCCACAGGTGCAACCAATTATTTATCCACCTCAACAAATTTCTCCTGAACAATTAGCTCAAACACAACAGGTTTTTAACCAGCAACAAAAAGAACAGATAAAACAACCTCAATATGAAAACCAAAATTATTCCCCTCAAAGTCCACACTTAAATGAAAATAATAATGAAAAACAAAATACATTTTCACTACCTCAACATATTGAGAGTACTAATGATAGTTTAATTGAAAAGATAATACCTGAAGAAATTGATAATTTAGAAATAGAAGAGATAGAAGAGGAAGATAATGAAAATTCAACTCCTCAAGAACAAAATCAAATAGAAGAAATTAGCAGTAAAGAAAAAAATCCTGAAAATATAGATAATGTTAATAATATAGAGGATTTAATAAAAAATTTTGATACAGGGTTTATTCCTAAAATTGAATTTTTAAAAGAAGGTACATATAAACTTGGTACCTATTTTTACAATACTTTAAATTCACTTCCTGAAGATTTAAAATTTGAATTAACAGCAGATGAAAAATATAAAAAATTTGTTAAATTTATTCAAAAAGTGGAAATCCCTCAATGATAAAAGATATTGATCAAGCTCTTGATTGGATCTACTCATTTACAAATTTAGAAATTTCAAGAACTAAAAAAAAATTTAAAAGAAATTACAAATTAAAAAAAATTGAATACCTCTTAAATCATATTGGAAACCCCCATAATAACCAAAATATTATCCATATTGCTGGTACAAAAGGGAAAGGTTCTGTTGCATTTATTCTCAACAATATTTTTATTAATGCTGGTTTTAAAGTTGCACTATACACTTCCCCTCATCTTTTTGAAGTAAACGAAAGGATAATAATTAATAATAATCCTATTTCTAACAAAGATTTTATAGATCTTATAAATCTTTTACAACCTATTGTTGAGTCAATTGAGGACCCTTTACTTAAACCTACTTTTTTTGATATATTTACAAGTATTGCATTTTATTATTTTAATTACAATAGGGCTGATATCTGGATAATAGAAACTGGTTTAGGAGGAAGACTAGATTCAACAAATATTGTTAAACCAATATTGTCTATAATAACATCTATATCAAGAGAACATACTAAAATATTAGGAAATACATTAAAAAAAATTGCTATTGAAAAAGGTGGAATTATCAAAAAAAATACCCCTGTTGTAGTTTCAAAAAATAGAAATAATGTTGTTGAGGTATTAAAAAATATAGCACAAAATAACAACTCCCCTTTTTTTTATATTGGTAATTTTATAAATTACAAATTTTTAAACTATACAAAAGAAAATAATAAAATTTACCAGACACTTATACTTAATAACAAAAAATATTTAACTTCTCTTTTAGGTTATTATCAGGTTGAAAATATTGCATGTTCTAAACTTGCAATTGATGTTATAAATAAATATAAATTATTTGATTTTAAAAAAAGAAATTTTAGTATAAAAAATAAAAACAATAATCATTCCACTACATTATATAAAAAAATTGATTTTGACTTATCTAAAGATCTTGAATGGAAAGGAAGATTAACTCATAAAAAAATAAATAATATCGATATATTTTTTGATGGTGCACATAATAGAGTATCCGCATCTATGCTTAGAAGATCTATAATAAAAATGAAAAAAAATAATGTTTTAACATCAAATAAAATTATTTCAATTGTTGGGATACTAAAAGGAAAAGATTACATAGGGATATTAGAAAATGTATTAAAATTTTCAGAAATTATCTACTTTATTGAACCATATCAATGGAGAGATAGTAAAGTAGAAAACTATTTAAATACTTTTAGGAAATTGAACAAAGATAAAAATATCCCTTATTTTATAATTGATAATATAATTGAAAATATAGAAGATCTAATCAATAAAAAGATTTTTTTCAACTATATTATTAATCATACAAAAAATATTTTTAAAAATTCTAAATTTTCAATTGTTGTTACTGGATCCTTATATACTGTAGCTAAATTAATGGATAAATAAATTAAATTACATTTACTTTAATTTAATTTTATTTTAATTAATTTTGTTTTATTTTAAATAATTAAATTAAATTTTATTTAAATTGAATTTAATTGAACTTGAATTGATTTAAGTTCATTTGATTCAACAAAATATTATTCTATTATTTTAATTTTATATAATCAAATATAATTATTTACTTATATTTTATTATATATATATATATATATATTACTCTATTATATTATTAAATTTAATTATAAATTCAGTAAATTTATCCTTTTCTGAATTTATTTTTATTTCTCCCTTGTATTTAGAAACTATCTCTTTTACAATTGCTAACCCTAGTCCTCTTCCCCCTGTTTTTGAACTTCTTGAAGTATCAATTCTATAAAATCTTTCAAATACAAGATCTTTATATTTATCTTCAATTCCAATACCATTATCTTTAATTGATAACATAATTTTATTTTTTTTATCTTTTTTGATTTTTATTTCAATAACCTTTTTATCTTTATTGTTATATTTTATTCCATTTTTTATTATATTTGTAACAAGAGACCTGAAATCCTGTTCATCAAATTTAATAGTTATGTTTTCAATTTCTTTTACTATTTTTACATTCTCTTTTTTGAAAATTAATCTATTCTTTTTAATAATATCATCTAAAATTTCTCTAACATTAATTTTTTCAATTTTATTAAATTCATTTTTTTGCTCAATTTCAGTAAGTATTTTTAAATTTTCAACCATTTCTTCAAGACGTTGTATTTCCTCCAGAATATCCTTAATAGTATTTTCATCAGGTTTTAAAACATTATCCTTAAAACCCTCCATATAACTTTTTAAAATAGTTAAAGGGGTTCTTATTTCATGTGATATATTGGAAGTTATCCTTTTTCTCTCTTCACTGAACTCTTTTAATCTTAAGGACATTTTATTAAAAGCAAGATTTAAGTCATTAATTTCTTTTATTGGATTTTCTTCAATAATCTGTCCAAAATTTCCATTTGCAATTTCTTCCATTTTTAAACTTAATTTTTTAATAAAATTAGAAATTTTTTTTGAAAATAGTATTGAAATTATTGTACTTATAACAAACCCAATAATAAAAACAAAAATAATTCCATTTCTTATCTTGGATAGATAATATCCTCTTGAAATTTTAATAAACCATATTAAAAAATAATAGTTAATATTCTTATAAGTTAAAATCACAACTGCATCAGGAATTCGCCCCCTTATATTAGCTCCCATTGGGCCTGGTGGAGGCAATTCCCTGAATTGCATCATAGGTTCTAAATTTATTAATTTATCTTTATCAGGATTTATAAAAGATTTAACATCACAGTTTTCATCTTCAAATCTCATTAAATGTTTTGTTTTTTTAATATTTATTATTACCCCATATTTTTCAGATATCTCTTTTATAAAATCCATAAATTTTTTAATTTTAAAATTATCAATTAAAGAAGGAACTCTTTTTTCTATCTCTCTTTGTATTAAATTAACAATTACCTCTTTATTCCTCCTATCATAAATTTTTGATTGATATGATATTATCAAAGATATAATTAACAAAGATGATATTAATATTATTATCAATAAAATACTTAAAGAAAATGATATTATAAAACTCAGGTTATTAAATTTATTTTTAAATATATTTCTCATATTTTTAACTTCATTTTTTTTCATATTTTTTGTCATGTTATATCTTATTTTATACAAATTAAAAATATAATTTTACTGTAAAAATAGTTAAACAACAATATTTTAAAATAACTTTTTACAATATTGAAGTATTAACTTTAATCTAATTTGTACCCTATCCCAAAAACTGTTTTAATATAATCTCCACCAAGTTTTTTTCTTAAATTTTTGATATGTGCATCAATAGTTCTATCAGAAATAAAATATTCATCATTTGTTAATTCAGATAAAATTGTTTTTCTTTCAAAAACCCTACCAGGATAACTTAAAAACAGTTGCAATATTTTAAATTCTGCTTTTGTTAAATTAATTATTTTATCATTCACTTTTACTTCAAATCTTGCATTGTCAAGAATAATATCTTTATATTTCATTATTTTATCATCATTTTTTCCATACCTTTTTAATATTGCTTTAATTCTTAAAACAACTTCTCTTGGACTGAATGGTTTTACTACATAATCATCAGCACCATTTAAAAACCCCTCAATTTTATCATGTTCTTTATCTTTTGCAGTTAACATTAGTATAGGAATCTCTTTTACCTGTTTAAGTTCATTTGCAATCTCTTCTCCAGTTTTTCCAGGTAGCATTAGATCAAGAACTAAAAAATCATAATCATTTATTAATGCTTTTTCAAACCCTTCCTTGCCATCCATTGCAAAATCAACATTATAACCTTCTTTTTCAAGATAAAGTTTTAAAATTTTAACTATTTTTTCTTCATCTTCAATAATCAATATTTTTTCTCTCATTTACTTTTTCCCTTTTAATTGTGTAACTTAAACTTAAATAAATATTATAAAAAAGAAACATTTCATTTACTATAAACTATAAACTCTTTTTCAAAAAAAATTTTTTTATAAAAAGCTTTTTTATTATAAAAATTATTATTTTATTATAAAAATATTTTTTTTAAAAATACATTTTAATTAGAAAAATTATTATTGTATTCGAAAAATGCTTTTTTAATTTTAAAATAGTTTTATTGTAAATTATATATCTCTTAAAATAAGATTAATACAATTTTATGAAGAAATTGTGAATATTCTTTGAAATTTTATCTATTATTTTATTATCTCTTTAGCAATTTTACATGCAAGTTCTACATTGTTTTTAACAAGTTCAATATTTGTTTTTAAACTTCTACCTTTAGAATATTCAACTATTTTAGATAATAAATAAGGTGTTAAATTTTTACCAGTATATTTATTTTCATCATAATTTTCCATCTCATCATATGCTAACTGTATATATTTTTCAATTTCATTTAAAGGGATTTCAAATTCAGCAGGTACAGGATTAGCAATTAACATCCCTCTATTTAGGCCAATAGTTTTAGAAACATTATACATAGCAGCAATATCAGATGGATTATCAACAAAAATATCAATATGTATATCTGAATTTCTAGAATAGAAGGCTGGAAAAACATTTGTTTTATATCCAACAACAGGAACCCCAATAGTTTCAAGATATTCTAAAGTTTTTGGGATATCTAAAATTGATTTACATCCAGCAGAAACAACAATCTCATCAGTTTCTCTAAATTGGAAAAGGTCAGAAGAAATGTCATATGTTTCATTAACACCCCTATGAACACCTCCTATACCACCTGTTGCAAATACTTTAATACCAGCAAATTTAGCTAAAAACATTGTAGCAGAAACTGTTGTTCCTGCTGAAAGTTTTTTAGTTATACAAAAGGGGATATCTTTTGCTGCAGCTTTAAAACAATTTTTACACTTTGAAAGTATCTCAATCTCCCCCTCTGTTAAACCTATTTTAACTCCACCCTCCAGAATTCCAATTACAGCAGGAACAACATTATTATTTTTAGCAATATTCATTAACTCAATGGTTGTATTAAAGTTATCAGGATATGGCATACCATGAGTAATAATCGTTGACTCTAAAGCAATTACTGGGTTATTTTTTAAAATTGCATTTTTTACATTCTCTGAAATTTCAATAAATTTTTCCATAAAATTCCTTTTTGGTAAATTTAGTTTCTTAGTAATTGCATAAAATATTATACTTTAAATGCTGAACCTAAAACTTCTTTATTCTTTCTCTCATACATTTTTATTAATTCTTCTCTTGCTGGTCCTAAATATTTTCTAGGATCAAAAACTTTTTTATCAGTCCATAATTTTTCTCTTATTTTAGCAGTCATTACAAGTCTTCCATCAGAATCAATGTTTATTTTGCACACTGCTGATTTAGCTGCTTTTCTTAACTGGTCCTCTGGAACGCCAACTGCTCCACCTAAATCTCCACCATATTTATTAATCATAGCAACATATTCCTGTAATACAGAAGAAGCTCCATGTAATACAATTGGAAAGCCTGGTATTCTTTTTTCAACCTCTTCCAGTATATCAAATCTCAAAGGTGGAGGAGTTTCACCA
Organism: Exilispira thermophila; assembly: GCF_055389015.1. Classification (NCBI taxonomy): domain Bacteria; kingdom Pseudomonadati; phylum Spirochaetota; class Spirochaetia; order Spirochaetales; genus Exilispira; species Exilispira thermophila. The sequence continues at coordinate 1,620,920 of NZ_AP042476.1, forward strand.
GGTTTAACCTTAAATTTATAAGCACCATGTGAAGTCCCAATAGCTATTGCAAGAGAATCAACATTTGTTTTAGTAACAAAATCTTCAACATCATCAGGATTTGTATAAATATGCTTTTCAGATTTAACTTCTTCTTCAATACCAGCAAGAACTCCAAGTTCTGCTTCAACTGTCACATCGTGGTCATGAGCATATTCAACAACCTGTTTTGTGATTCTAACATTTTCCTCATATGGAAGTTGTGAACAATCTATCATAACAGATGAGAATCCAGTATCAATACAGCTTTTTGCAAGTTCAAATGAATCCCCATGATCAAGATGTAAAACAATAGGGATCTCTTTTAAACCTTTAGAAGCAGCGTATTCTTTCATCATTTCAACAGCTCCTTGAGCCATGTATCTTAGCATTGTTTGATTAGCATAATTTCTTGCCCCTTTTGAAACCTGTAAAATAACAGGTGATTGAGTATTTACACATGCTGTAATAATTGCCTGTAATTGTTCCATATTATTAAAATTATAAGCAGGAATAGCATAACCACCTTTAATAGCTTTTTTGAATAGTTCTTTTGAATTAACAAAACCAAGTTCTTTATAAGAAACAAATTTTCCCATTGTTCCCTCCTAATTTATTTATGTTTTATTTATTTATAATTTGAAATCAAATAAAGTCAAATCAAATATGCTTTTCTTTTTTATGAAATACATATCTTGAAAAATGAAAAAACTATATTAAAATTAAGTAAAATTTATTGAGAAAATATTTTATTATCTGATTTTATTTTTTTTAATTTAGTTTATACATAATTAAATTTATAATAAATATTTAATAAATTTTATGGAAGAGAAAATGAAATATATTAAATGGAAAAAAAGTTATGAGAGTGGTAATGAAAATATTGATAATCAACATAAACAATTTTTTTTAATATTTAATAAACTTTATGAAATAAAAAAAGAAAACAATTTTAACAATAAATTGTTTCAGGTTATTAGTGATCTTATTGATTACACTATTTATCATTTTTCATTTGAAGAAGAATTAATGAAAAAAATAAATTTCCCAGAATATAATGAACATAAAAAAAAACATACAATTTTTCAAAATCGAATACTTGAAATTAGAGAAAAATTTTTTAATAATGAGATTAAATTTACAGATGAAATGGTTACTGAACTGTATAAATGGTTAAGCAGACATATCCTTAAGGAGGATAAAAAAATTATTTACTTTATAAATAAAAAAACTGTAAAATAAATTATATCTTTTATATTAGTATTTATTGTAGGAGAAAAAGTTTAACTTATTATTATTAAATATACAATTAGTTAAAATAAATTTATATTACTTTTATTTGAGGAGATATTATGGAAATTAAAAATGAAAACCAGGAGTTAATTGAGGGAAAGGTTTTATTTGAAAAAGATGATTATAAATTTATATGGTTAGGATGGGACGAAAAAAGCGATATTGAAATTGTACAAACGAACCAATATCTTGTTTTATCTAAAAATGAAGGGTTCTTGCTTGATCCAGGTGGTGTTCATCTTTTTTCAAAAGTTGTTGCAACTGCATCTAAATTTATAGATTTTTCTAATATAACAAAGATATTTTTTTCACACCAGGACCCTGATGTATCATCTGGAATTGCAATGTGGCTTGGAATTACAAAAGCAACAGTATATATTTCAGGACTATGGACTAGATTTGTACCCCATTTTGGGATTTTTGACCAATCAAGAATTATTGGTATTCCTGATAAAGGTACAACTTTAAAATTTGAAAATGGGAAAGAACTAATTGTTTTACCAGCTCATTTTTTACATTCAACTGGAAATTTTATAATTTATGATCCAACCTCAAAAATATTATTTAGTGGCGATATTGGTGCTGCAGTTTTTCCTAAAAATGATAAATACCTTTTTGTAGATAATTTTGATAAACATTTAACATATATGGAGGGATTTCATAGAAGATATATGACCTCAAATAGAGCATGTAAAAAATTTGTTGAAATGATTTCTAAATATGAAATACAAATGATAGCTCCTCAACATGGAGCAATATTCAGGGGAGAAAATGTTAAAAAATTTCTTGATTTCTTATATAACCTTGATTGTGGTGTAGATCTAATTGATAAATTTTATTCATAGTTTTTATAATATCTCTTTTTATTCAATTTACCATTTAGAGGAGAAACAATGATGAATAACCATGATGATAATAATGTAGAAAATTATAATTATGATTTCCAGAAAGTTCTTAAATTATTTAAACCCTTTTCAATGGAATTTAATAAATCAATAGTTTTAAATACAATTACAAGCTCTTCTTTAAAATTTATACTTAACCAGATTTTAGCTACCCAAAATTTTACAAATTCTATTTTAGCAGCATTTGAAGAGATGCGTTCTACCAATAATTCTATTTCATCAAATATACAAAATATTACATCTGAAATGAAAACAATTGTTAACTCTAATGATGAGTTAAACAATACTTTAAATAAAAGAAATGAAGAATTTCAAAAAATCAGTAGTGAAACTCAAAAAATAGAAAAAATGTTTGAAGACTTAATAAAAAATTCTGAAACAATTTTTGATGCAACTTCCGCTATCTTTGATGTATCAGATAGAACAAATGTACTTGCAATTAATGCATCTATTGAAGCTTCTCATGCTGGGAAATATGGTGCTGGATTTTCAATTATAGCAAATGAAGTAAGAAAATTATCAGAACAAACTAAAGATTTCGCAAAAAATATAAATGAAGTTTTAAACAATTTTAAAAATAGTGTAATGCAACTTGCTGATTATGTTAAGAGAATTAATGAAATTATTCAAAAACAGGCAAAAGACAGTGAATATATTAAAGAACAATTTGAAAGAAACAATATATCTGGAACCAATGTTAGCAATTCTTTAGAAGAGATAAACAATTCAATGTCTGAACATAATTTAGCAATAAAAGATGGCCTTGATAATCTTTTTAAACTTAATGAACTAACAAAAGAATCTTTACAAATAACAGAAGCTCTTGAAAAAGCATATCATAATATATCAGAAATTTTTAAAGAAAGTTCTTAATATTATTTAGAAATCATTTTCAAAAAATGAACAAATTATCATTTAAAATTATTTTTAGATATTTTTTTTATAGCTTAATAAAAAAATTAATAAATTTCTGATATATAATGCGAAAGATGTGAAGTATCATTTAATTTGTATAACATAAATCCAGTTACAGGATAATAATCAATTATAGTAACTGAAGCATTATCAGTATGAATTTTCCAGAAATATGGTTTAGGGATATTTAAAAGTTTTGCAATTAAAGATTTAATTACAACTCGATGGGTAGCAATTAAGATAGAATATTGATTTTGATTATTTTTTCCCAATTCAGAAATTATTTGTAATAATCTTTCCTTCGCTCTACTTCCCACCTGATCAATTGTCTCAGAATCATTAACTTTTAAGTCTTCAGGTTCTTCTAACCATTTTTTCCATAATAAGGGAAATTCTTTTTTTATTAATTCTTTGGGTTTCCCTTCCCATGATGAAAAATATAAATTATTAAAACCTTCATCTTTAATAACTTCCATATTTTTTATTTTTGCAATCTCCATTGCTGTTTGATATGCTCTTTTTAAAGGTGAAGAATAAATTATGTCTATTTTTTTATCTTTAAAATATTTAGCAACCTCTTTAGCTTGAAAAAGTCCATTTTCATTTAAAGGATAATCATATCTTCCCCTGAAGTATCCCTCTTTATTACCTTTAGTTTCTCCATGTCTTACAAGATAAACCCTTATCATATAAAATATCCTTTTTTATAATGATTATAACAAATATAAAATTAAAAAAAACGTTTAAAAGTAAATTAAAACAGTTTAAAATTAAATTAAAAATACTTAAAATTATTTTTAAATTGTTACAAATTAATCTAAGAAATTAAATTTTAAAATGTTGAAATAATTTAACAAGATTTAACTTAAATAGAGTTTATATAATCTTCTAGTTTTTGTTGTTCCATAAAATTTACAATCTTAATTTTAATATCTTTACCACCTGCATTTTTAACTGTATCTTTTATCTGTTTTGCTAACTGATAAGCTAAAGGGCATGTTGGTGCTGATGGAATAAAAGTAAATGTAACCTTACCAGTTGCATCATCAGCATAAAAGTCTCTAATTAAGCCAAAATCCCATACACTTTGTCCAACCTCAATATCAATAACATCTTTTAAACCAGCAATAATTCTATCCCCAAGAGGATTTTTTTTATAATCTTTATTAAAAAGTCCTTCTGTTGTTGTTTCACCTGTAATTTTGCTATATGACATTGCAAATGCTGTAGCTAAATTTTCAACTGATCCTTCAACACTTACAAGAACAAATTCAAATAAAAATTTTTTTTCTAACTCTTGAGCAAGTGTTTCATCAATATCTCTTATTAAAACATAATTAGCTTTTTCAAAAAGTTTACCAAATACACTTTCAACATTATCCAAATAACTAACATCTATTTCTTCTTTGAATGTTGATGAATAAGGAATTATTTCATAAAGTTTAAAAGATTTAATTTTTTGATTAACATTTCCCTGAAAAAAACCTCTATCATCTGTTGGTATTGCTAATATTTTTCCCATTATTTCTCCTTTTTTCTATTTTATTTTTTCTAATTTATTTTCTATTTCAAAAAAAACACTTTCAAAATTTTATTGCTTATATAAAAATATAATTATTTAAATGAATTCAGGCAACAATAAAATTTAGATTGTAATTAAAGTATTTATACTTTATTTGATTAAATTATTTATAATGAAAAATTTGTAGAATAAAAAAATTTATAGTAACAAAATACATTTTATTTGTACAAAGTATGATTAATTTATTTCTAAAAGATTTATTATTAATATTTTAAAAATATTTAAATTAAATCAACTGGCTGCATCTCATTTTCATCAGCAAAAAATGTATGAAGCATAACCCATTTATATATTTTTACACTACCCCAAAAGGTATAAATACCTAAGGTTAAAATACCCAGGATAACTGTAATTATATAAATTCCAAAAAGATCCTTCCCTTTACCTTTAAAAATTAATTGTTTACCATCAATAAAGGTATTTTTTGTTCTCCATCTAGCTCTAGCACAAATAGCCCATGGACCATAAAAACCAAGAGTAATAATTGTTAATAAATTAGTCCAGATCATTAACCACCAATAACTTCCTCCCTGTCCCTTAAAATCAAATTTTCCGTATGCCATTTTATCCTCCATATTTATTACATATTTTTTTACTAGTTGCTATAATATTATTAAATTGAATTAACATTCTTTATAATACTATAATAAATTTAAAAATTTTCAAATCTTTTTTACTTTTAATTTTTTATTCAAGAATTTCTATTTACTCTAATATTTAAAAAATAGCAAAACGATAATAAAATAAAAGGTATTTTAGTTTTTCTTTCTTTTACATATTTTTATTTATAGCATGTTTTATTATTTGCTTGTACTAATATTATATATTTAAATTAATATTGAATTATTAAATTTTACTATTAACATTTAAAAGAAAAATTAAAAACAACTTATCAAACAGGAATATAAATGAATACAAATCGTTTTTATATAAAAAAAACTGATCTTGAAAAACTACTTGATATATCTATTAAACTTTCAACAACATATAATTTTAATTCTCTATTAAATGAGATTATTTTAGAAGCTAGAAAGCTTACAAATGCTGATGGAGGCTCAATTTATTTAAAAACTAACAACAAACTTAAATTTTTAGTAACACAATCTGACACTCAATTAAAACGGTATGGTAAAGAAGGTTTAAAAAGAATGTTTAAACCTTCTGTAATGAATATTGATGAAAATTCTGTTGCTGGCTATTGTGCATTAACAAAAAAAATATTAAATATTGAAAACATTCAAAATCCAAAGAAAAAATACCCATTTAAATATAACAATTACTGGGATAAAAAATATAATTATAACACAATCTCTTTATTAACTGTACCTCTTGTTACTCATACCAATAAATTAATTGGTGTCCTTCAACTTATTAATGCTCAAGATGTTAATGGAAGTATCATCCCTTTTGCTAAAAAATTTGAACCTATTGTCCAGGCATTATCTTCTCATGCAGCTATTGCAATTTACAATATGCAGTTAAATAAAGAGCTAAAAGAAGCTTACTTTGATACCATAACCAAACTTGGTATTGCTTCAGAATACAGAGATAAAGAAACTTATAATCATTTAAATAGAATGAGCAATTACACTTATATTCTTGCAAAAGGGTTAAAATATTCAGAATCAAAAGCACAAAATCTTAAATATGCTGCAATGATGCATGATGTTGGAAAATTAGGGATACCAGATTCAATCTTACAAAAACCTGGGAAATTAACTGCTGAAGAAAGAAAAATAATGGAACTTCATACTGTAATAGGAGCTAATATTTTAAAAGGTTCAAATTCCCATTTATTACAAAAAGCAGCAAAAATTGCATTAACTCATCATGAAAAATGGGATGGAACTGGATATCCATTAGGACTTAAAGGACATAAAATACCAATAGAAGGAAGAATAGTAGCTTTAGCTGATGTTTTTGATGCACTATTTTCTAAAAGAGTGTATAAAGAAGCATTTTCTATTGAAAAAGTTTTATCAATTTTAGAAAATCAAAAAGGGAAACATTTTGATCCTAAATTAATTGACATTCTTATTAAAAATTTAGATAAATTTTTAAAAATAAATGAAAAATATAAAGATTCTGAAGAAGACTTACAAAAATGGGGTTCATTTGAAAAAATAAAAATTGATAAAAAAATCTTGAAATATTAATATATTAAAACTTAAAATATTTTATCCATGAACAGGTGTTATAGTATAACCTGTAATTAACCATATTTGATTTTTTAAATTCAAATAATATTCACCCTCAAATTTTTCAATATAATTTTTATATTTATATTCAAGATATACTTCAACTGTAGCCTCATCTTTTTCAATAACAATTTTTTTAATTTCAAAATAAACTAAATCATTATAAAATTGAGAAATCATATCTTTTTTAAATTCTTCTATAAGTTGTAATCTATCTTTTTCAGAAGCATAGAGATATCTTGTTTTATATTTATTATAAGTTGGCATTATTTTATCATAATCAAATGTTGCAAAATATGTATCCCAATCCCTTTTTTGTCTTGCTTGAAGTGCTAATTCTAAAACTTTATAAGGTGGTAACCCTTTTAAATCAATTGTTTTCTTTTCTCTTGTAACAACTTCTTTTTGTAATTCTTCTTCTTTCTGTGTTGTTAATTCAGGATTAAGATCAAGTTTTAAAATATTTTGAGTTATAATTGGTTCATTTAATGTTAATGAAGGATAAAAAATTCCCTGAATATAGTATGTTGTTGCCTTTTGAAAATCAAACCACTGTGAAATATCAACTTCAACAGAAAAAGATTGACCAGGATTCAGTAATATTGTTCTTGTAAAAACTTTTTCTCTATTTCTTTTTGCAATAATATATTGTTTCGAATATTCTACTCTATCACCTTTTTCTGAAAATATTTTAAAATCAAAGTTATAAAATTCATCATCTGATAACTCAATAAAAAAGTCATCTTTTGTATTGTTGTATATTTCAAATTTAATAACAATTGGTTGACCTATAAAATAAATTGTTTCACTTCTAAATTTTATAAAACATTTAACATTATTTTCAGAGTATAAAATTGGTGATAAAAATAAATTTGCAAATAAAAATAATATGATAAATTTTTTTATAATCTTTTTCATCTTAATTATTTTCGGATAAATATTAATTAGATTTACATTGAATTTTTTGATAAATCAAATACTTTTTAAAAAAATCAAAATTGGTTCATAAATGAAGCATATTTTTATTAACGATAATAATTTTCTAAATAACAATACCATTAAACTTTTTGATGATGATTACTTTCATATTTATAGATCTTTGAGAAAAAATAAAAATGAAATCATCTATGCGATTTATAATTATGAAAAATTAGTTTTAAAAACAATATCTATTGATAAAAAATCTGTTATTTACAAGATAGTTGAAAGAATCAAACTTAATGCTCCAGAATATCAAATTGATATTATTGCTCCATTGCTTAAAGAAAAAGTTATGCCTTTTTTAATTGAAAAACTCACTGAAGTAGGAATTAGTAACATTTTCATATATAAATTTCAATTTTCAGTTGTTAATGATATTAATAAAAACAAAATTTCAAGATATAAAAAAATTGCAAAATTAGCATCTGAACAATCAGGTAGATTTTTCATACCAAAAATTGATATAGTTAATAATATTTTAGATCTTAAAAATTTACTTAAAAATAAAAATTACAATAAAAAAATTTTGTTATATGAAAATAGTAGAATAAATATCCTTCAATATTTAAAAACACTAGATAAGACACAAGATAAAAAAATTGTTTTTTCAAGTGGACCTGAAGGAAGTTTTCATAATGAAGAGTTGAATTTTTTCAAAAAAGCTAACTTTGATTTTGTAAATATTGGGAATTATATTTTACGTGCAGAAACTGCTCCTGTAATTTTAACATCAATATTTAACAATTTTTTCTATTAAAAAAATTGGATCTACATCAAAATTTATGAAACAACTTTCTTTTTATTTTAAAATAAGACTTATAACTATAAAAAAGAGGCTATCCCTTAAATTTCAGGATAGCCCCATTGTAATTTTTAATTTTGTAATATTGAATAATCCACATCATTTTAAGATTATATTATTAGAAATATTGTAATTTATTTTTAATACATACCTGGATAACCACCCATACCTGGATTAGCAGGTGCAGCTGGTGGTTCTTTTTCAGGAAGATCTGTAATTGCAACTTCAGTTGTTAATACCATTGATGCAGCTGAAGCAGCATTTTGTAAAGCTGATCTTGTTACTTTAGCAGGATCAATTATACCTTTTTCAAACATATTTACCCATTTACCTGATGAAGCATCAAAACCTTCACCCCATTTAACAGTCTTAGCATGTTCAGATATGATTGCTCCTTCAAAACCAGCGTTTTTAGCAATTTGTCTAATTGGTTCTTCAATTGCTCTTTTTACAATATTTAAACCAATTTTTTCTTCATCTTCCAATTCTATTTTATCCAATACTTCTGAAACATGTATTAATGTAGTACCACCACCAGGAACAATACCTTCTTCTATAGCTGCTCTTGTAGCTGATAATGCATCTTCTACTCTAGCTTTTTTTTCTTTCATTTCAACTTCAGTTGCAGCACCAACATTAATTACAGCAACACCACCTGCAAGTTTAGCAAGTCTTTCCTGCAATTTTTCTTTATCATATTCAGAAGTTGAAATTTCAATTTCTTTTTTAATAGCAGCAATTCTTTCCTGAATTTTTTTAGGATCACCAGATCCTTCAACAATTGTTGTATTTTCTTTATCAACCTTAATTCGTTTTGCTTTACCTAAATCATCAATTGTTGCATTTTCTAATTTCATACCTAAATCTTCAGTAATTACTTTACCACCAGTTAAAATTGCTATATCTTCAAGCATAGCTTTTCTTCTATCACCAAATCCTGGAGCTTTAACAGCAACTACATTTAAAGTTCCTCTTATTTTATTAACAATCAAAGTAGCTAAAGCTTCACCTTCAATATCTTCAGCAATTATTAATAAAGGTTTTCCTGATTGAGCAATTTGTTCTAAAAGATGAATTAAATCTCTCATTGCAGAGATTTTTTTATCATAAATTAAAACAAATGCATCTTCTAAAACCGCTGTCATGGAATCTGAATCAGTTATCATATAAGGTGAAATATAACCTCTATCAAATTGCATACCTTCAACTACTTCAAGATGAGTTTCCATTGTTTTTGATTCTTCAACAGTAATTACTCCATCTTTACCAACTTTATCCATTGCTTCAGCAATTAAATTTCCAATATCATAATCATTATTAGCAGAAATTGCAGCAACCTGTGCGATTTCTTCTTTAGTTTTAATCTCTTTAGCTTTGGACTTAATTTCATCAATTAATGCATTTACTGCTTTTTCAATACCCCTTTTAATTTTAATTGGATTTGCACCAGCTACTACATTTTTGGTTCCTTCTTTAATAATTGCTTGAGCTATAACTGTAGCTGTTGTAGTACCATCACCAGCAACATCATTAGTTTTTGTAGCAACTTCTTTAACAAGTTGTGCTCCTAAATTTTCATATGGATCTTCAAGTTCAATTTCTTTTGCAATTGTTACACCATCATTTGTAATTGTTGGAGCACCAAATTTTTTATCAATTAATACATTTCGTCCCTTTGGACCTAATGTAATCTTTACTGCTGAAGATAATTTGTCTACACCTTCGATTATCTTTCTTCTAGCTTCTTCATCAAATAGAAGTTGTTTAGCCATATCTCCCACCTTTTATTTTTTTTTATTCTGATAATAATAATAATTAAATTACAAAATAAATTAAATCGCTATTTTACTTTATATTTTGTTCTTATATTATATTATAAGTCATTTATTTTAATTATTTTCTATTTTTATAGTATTTTTTTATATTTCTAATTATTTCTTAATATTTCATGCTAACGAACTTTTTATTGTTTAAAATTAAATTTTTATAAAATACAGGTGTTTCAATTGTAATATTTTTTAATTTTCTTATGCTTATTTATATAAAATTTGTTGAATTTAAATTATTAAAATATATATTTAGAATAGATGTACAAAAATATTGATAACACATTTAACATTTTAACCTCAATATATAAATTTTCTAAAATATTTCAGACAGATGACCTTTATACTATAAATGAAAATATAATTGCTAAAGTTATAAACCAAATAAATAATCTATACAATTTTGATTACAGTATTTTTATCCCTTTTGATAATGATAAAAAACTCTTTTATATTAAAGGTAGTAAAATTTCATATAATAATTTTAATAAAGTATATTTATCTGGGAATTATTTTTTAGATAAAATTATAAAAACCAAAAAAATTATAATAAACAATTTTTTACAGGATTCTAAATATAATGGATTATATTTGACTTCACCCAAATCCCTTTTAATTTTACCTCTATTTATAACAAACAGTTTTTTTGGAGTACTTTATTTTGAAGCAAATGAACCAAAAAATTTTACTTCAAATGACCTCGCTTTATTAAATATCATATCTTCTCAAACATCATTTTATTATCAAAATTTTTCACTTGTTAAAAAACTAGAAGATAATTTTTTATCTACAATTAAAACTCTTGTAGCAACAATTGAGGTAAAAGACCACTATACAAAAGGGCATTCTCAAAGGGTGATGGAATATTCAATTACTTTTGGAGCTCTTCTAAATCTTGATTCAAAAACAATAAAAACATTAGGATATGCTGCATTATTGCATGATATAGGAAAAATTGGTATTCCTGAAAATATACTTAATAAAACATCTAAATTAAATGATAAAGAATTTACCTATATAAAAAAACATCCTGAATTTGGTGAACAAATGCTTCTTCCTCTTGATTTTTTTGAAAAAGAAAGAAAAATAATAAGATGGCATCATGAAAGGTGGAATGGTGAAGGATATCCTGATAAATTATTGAAAAATCAAATTCCATTTGATGACAGGATCATCAGTTTAGCAGATACTTTAGATGCAATGTCCACCAATAGACCTTACAGAAAACCTTTAACATTTAATCAAATTATTAAAGAACTTGAAAAAGGGATAGGAAGTCAATTTGATCCAGATCTTGGTAAATTATTCATAAATTATTTAAAAAATTTTAAGATAAAGATTTTAACAAAAGCATAAACAAAAATGTAAAAAATTATTCAGACATGTTTTTAAAAAACATTTTTATTTGTAAAGTTATTATTGATATTATTATTCTTTAACTTATATTAAAGTAAGAATAACAATAATAAATTATTAATATTTATGTATTCGGGGGCAAAAATGAGAATAAAAAATACTCTGGAGGATTTAGTTTTTAACCTTGTAGAAACAATTCTATTAGAATATAAAGATGAATCTATGAAAAAACCTAAATTTAAACTTGATCTTGTTTGCTTTGTTTTAAACCGTGTTAAACCAAATTACATTGTATCATCACGAGGTCTTGTACATCAAGAAAAAGAATTTGAAAGAGATCCACAATTTCTTGCAGATCTGATTACACTAATATATGATGGAATTGAAATAATAAGCAAGAGAAGAAATGAAATAGAAGATTTTGAAGAAGAAAACATTAATTGGGAAATTTCCTATAATACTACTAATGATTTCTATTTCAACTTTCCACTTTTTTTAGGTAAGGTTTATAATGCTAAAAACTTTGACCTGTTATCTGATATTGATGTTTATTTAAAAGATGAAAATGATACCATCGTAGAAATGGCTACCCCTTTATGGCAAAATCCTTATCATATTTCTCCAAAAACTCCTGGGATATATACTTTCTGGCCTATGTCTATAAAAGCAAAAACTGAAGATAATGGTAAAACTAAAAAATTTAATTTTGTTTTAGAATTCAAACATAAAGATTTCTTAACTGAAAAAAAGGTTTTTACAATCGAAATTATATCAAAACCAACTTTAATGGATTACATTAGAAGAGGTGAAACATTTGAAATTGATCCAGTATATATGGAACCAAAATAAATTATATTTATTTTACAAAAATTTCTAATAAATAGCTATATTTGTTGATTTTTACTAATATAAAAAAAAACTTTTAATTGGAGGATATTATGAAATCAATTAAAAATGCTTATCATCTTTCACATGCTTCTATAAAAATTACAGGAGATAAAATTATCTATATTGATCCATTTAAAATTAAAGAAGAAACTCATGATGCTGATTTTATATTTTGCACTCACACACATTATGATCACCTTTCAATTGATGATATTAAAAAGATAATAAAACCTGAAACTATTATTGTAGTTACTCAGGATGGAAAAACTCAACTTGAAAACTTAAATATTAAAAAAGTAGTAACTGTTTTACCTGATCATGAATATAATGAAAATGGAATCAAATTTAAAACTATCAGGGCATATAACATTAATAAAAATTTTCATCCTAAATCAAATAATTGGGTGGGATATATTATTTATTCAAATAGAACAAGTTATTACATTGCTGGTGATACTGATTTTATTCCTGAAATGAAAGAGGTTAAAGCTGATGTTGTATTTTTACCTGTAGGTGGTACCTATACAATGGATGTAGAGCAAGCGATTTATGCAGCAAATATAATAAAACCTAAATATGCAGTACCAATCCATTTTGGAGATATTGTAGGGTCATACAAAGATGCTGAACAATTTGTCAAAGGATTATCCTCTGACATTAAAGGTGAAATTTTAATATAATTAATTTTTACTTTATTTATTAAAATTAATTTTCTTTTGTTAATATAATTTTTATTTTTTCACTTATGTTTGTATGATATATTTTTTCATTTTTTCTGTATATTTTTATTTTTTTATATGATTTAAAAGTATTAAATAAAAGAAATAGAAAACTATATTAAAATAAAATTAGAAATTTTAATTGTTATTTTATTAAATAAAAACAATATATATCCTGGTTAGAATTTCTAGACTTGATTGTAGTTGTTAAAGATAAAAGAGATATAAAAACTTCATGGCAGGGGTAGATATTTAAAAAACATGAATTATTATTATGGATTTATTAAATAAAATAAATAAAAACTATATACATATCATAATTGAAATTTTTGAGCAATTGTCAGTTGCCAAAGGCTGAAGAGAAAAAAGTTTACTATGGTAGGTGCAATTAATAATAAAATTGAAAATTATTGTATTTAATTAAAATAATTTAATTTAAATATATTAAAGTTATATTATCTATCATTATTAAAATTTTTCGAGTGGATGTCAGTTGCAAGAAATAAAGAGATATAAATACTTCGTGTCAGGAGTCGATATTTAAAAAATACGAATTATTAAATTAATTAAATAAATAAAAATTATATCTATCTTAATTAAAATTTTTTGAACGGATTTCAGTTGTCAAAGACTTAAGAGAATAACTTTTTTCCGTGGTTGGTGCAGTTAATAATAAAAATTGAAATTATTATATTTGATTAAATAAAATTAAAACTATATATATCATAATTGAAATTTTTCGACTGGATTGTAGTTGTCAAAGACAAAAAAAGATAAAATTATTTCGTAGCAGGTGCAGTTAATAATAAAATTGAAATTATTATATTTATAAATATTTAATAAAAATAAATTAGAATTACGTATCTATCATTGTTAAAATTTTTTGAGTGGATGTCAGTTGCCAAAGGCTAAACAGAAAATAATATTAATTTTTTTATAAATGCATTCAAAGTATAAACTAAAAGAATTAGATAACTGACTTAATGAGAAAAATTTTAATAATGATAGAATTTTTTCTATTTTATAAATATCTCAATAATTTTAATTTTATTATTTTTTAATTTTTAAAGGATAATATGTAATTAATGCAATAATCGAAAATATAACAAAACTAATTCCAATTGAAAATTTATCCAATAAGAATCCAAATAAAGGTGATAAAATTGCTATTGTAAGAGTTTTTAATTGGGATTCTACTGACAATCCAGTTGCCATTATTCTATTTTCAATTAGATCTGAAACATAACTAACAGTCATAGGTCTTCTAATATTTTGTAACATATAATACATTATAAAAAACAAAATGGTTATAAAAAATAATTTAAAATAAAAACTAACCCCTATAAAAAAAATCAATGCAACCCCAGTTATAAAAGTTAGATTAATACTTTTTTCAAGTTCTTTAACCTTTTCTACAACTTTTCCAGAACTTCTTGATGACATTGAAGTTAATAAATATAAAAAGAAGTAAACAACTCCAACTAAAATAGCAACTCTTTTTTCTTCACTTAATGATAGCAATATTGGAGTAGCTAAGACAGTAGTTTTTATTATTGGTTGAATATAATCTTTTACAGATTTAAAATAACCATCAAACAGGGATGTATTAAATATAATTTTTAAAAAAGATTTTGATTTAAACAGGTTTATAAAATCTTTAATTGTATTTTCAATTCTTTTGTAAATCCTTTTTAAAATATTTTTATCTTCAATACTTTTAATTTCTCCATCCAAATAAGAAGGATAAGAAATCATTAATCCTAATTCCAATAAGTATGGAAATATTGTAGCTAAAAAAATCATACTGTAATTATCTGTAAAAAATATTATTGCTGCTGCTACTAAACTAGAAATAGCTGAACCAAGTTGTGAACAACCTCTTGTGTTTCCATAATAATGCACTTTTAAATGTTCCATTTTTTTTATTTTCAAATATTGCAAAATCATAGCTTTATGAGTTCCTGATCTAAAAGCTTCACCTGAAGCAAAAAATATCATTGCAATGATAAATAAATAGTATTGGTCACAAAAATAAAATATTAACAATGAAATAATGTAAGAAAGAAAGGAGAATATCATTGATTTCCTTCTTCCATAAGAATCAGCTATAATTCCAGTTGGTATTTCAAAAATATTTGTAGAAATTTCTTTTATTGAAAATAATATTCCAATTTGTAAAAATGAAAAACCTAATTTTCTAAATGCTATAATAATAAAAGCATCAAAAAATCTTAAGTTTTTTAAAAATCCGTAAGCACAAAATTTATAAAACTGAAGATCTTTTTTAAATTTTGCCATTCATAATCCCTATAAGCTTTTATAAATAATTTTTAACATAAATATTTATTTAAACAACTATATAAAATTTACTAATTACTAAAGTGTATTGTTATTTTATTTAATATTTTACATTTTGATATTAATTATTTTAATTTTAGTATTGACTTTTTTAATTTTATGTTTAATATTTTTAATAGGAACATAAATTTTTTTTATATTTTGTTTATTTTAAGCATTAATTTAAAAGGGGAAGGCTATGAAAAAAAAGATTGTTAGTGTTTGTCCAGTTTGTGGAAATAAAATGCATATTATAGCTCTTAAATGTAATAATTGTAATACAGAAGTTAAGGGTGATTTTGAACTTGATGAACTTTTTAAATTAAATGAGAAACAACTTGAATTTGTCAAAGTTTTTATTAGAAATAGAGGTAATATTAAAGAAGTAGAAAAAGAATTAGGGATTTCTTATCCAACAGTTAGAAACAAACTTGATGAAATTATTGAAGCTTTAGGATATAAAGTTGAAAAAAGTGATGAAATCGCGTTGAAAAGAAAAGAAATTTTAACTAAACTTGAAAGTGGAGAAATTTCATCTGAAGAAGCAATAAAACAATTAAAAGCTTTAGAATATTAACATTAAAAGGAGATCGTATGATTTCAAAAGAATTTGTAAGTACAAATATAGAAAATATTAAAATTAAACATAAAACCTGTGATTTAACTGTTACAATTTCTAATTCTGAAAATGATAGTATAAAGGTACTTTATGAAGGTAATTCAGAAATTTCTTTCAATTCCTCAGGAAACTCTCTATATATTGAAAATAAAGATATCAAATCATTTTTCATTTCATTTTTCAACCAGAGTGAAAATATTGAAATTACTATTCCAAAAAATAAAAATATTTATATTTCTATTTTGAGTGGAGATATTCAAATATCTGGTCAGGGTTTTAACTCACAATCTGATATTAAACAAAATGTTAATAAACTAGTAATCAAGCAAACATCTGGTGATTTATTTTGTAAAAATATTTTATGTTCTGAAAGTATAATTACTACAACTTCAGGGGATATAGATTGTAAAAACTGTTATTTTAACAATGCTCAAATTACAGGGGTTTCTTCAGATATTTCACTTGATAATTTTGGTTCTAAAATTTTAACAGTATCAACTTTATCAGGTGATATAGATATTAATTTGACAAGCACTTTTAAAAATATAAAACTTAATACAAAATCAGGAGATATTGATATTTTTCAACCTTTTAAAGAATTAAATTATAAATTAAAAGCTATTAGTGGAGATATAGAAGTTAATGACATTAAATTTAATGAAGAAAAACCTATTTTAACAGCTTCTTCATTATCAGGTGATATTGAATTAAATGTTATAAATAAAACATATACCGAACCTACAATAAACGAATTTAAAGAATTTTCCAGGGAAGAAAATGAACAAAAAAATAATCTTGCATTTAAAATTGATGAAAAAAATAAAGTATTGGACATGCTTTTAAATCATAAAATTCAAGAAAAAGATGCATCGGATCTATTAAAATCCTTAGGATATTCAGAAAATGAGATTCACAATTTTTTTGAAGAATATATTTTTTTGAAAATCAAAAATGATGATGAGGATTTAAAAAAAAATAATAGTGATGAAAATTTAAAAATAAAAAGTGATGAAAATAATTTATATAATAGCACTAATATCAATATTAACAATAATATTGATAATAATGATGATACCAATAATAATAGTAATAATAATATTGATGATGCTAATCATGTTAATATAAATAATGATAATAACAATGATGATGTCAATGATAATAATAATCATAATTTAGATAAAAATTAAAATATTTATTTTTTATTTTAAAGGAGTAAAATTATGGGGAAAAAAATTAATGAAGAAATAATGCATGTTTTAAAAATGGTTGAATCAGGAATAATTGATGCTGAAAAAGCTTATGAAATGCTTGATGTATTGGGATATGGAATCAAAGAAGATAATTCAAATAAATTTAACAATCAAGAAAATGAAAATCAAAATAATAACAATAATAATAATATATCCAATAAAAAAGGCAATCGAAAAGGGAAAATACATATAAAAGTTATAGAAAATGGCAATTTAAAAACTTCAGTAGATATACCATCAAAATTTTTAAATTTTTTTGATAAATTTACACAAAAATCTTTTGGAAAAAAATTTGATATTAATACAGATGAAGAAATTAATAAAAAAATAAAAGAAAAAATTGATGAAGGTCTTGATATTGAAATTGTTGTAGAAAATAAAAAAGTTAAAATTTATGATGAAGATGGAAACATAATATTAAATGTTAATGAATATTAAAAAATTATATTACATTAAAAAATTTTATAATTAATATAAATAAATTTTTTATTAATAAAAATGGTTCAATTTCAAAATGAGTGGATAAAAAAAAAGTTTAAAAAAAATAATTTCTCCCCATACTAAAAAAAAATAGTACAGGGAGAAAAAAAATGATACTAGAAAAAATTATAACAGTTTTATTTAAAATTCAAGGATTTTTATTTGATAACATAAAATTAATTGAAAATAAAATTATTATTGAAGTTAATCATAAAAATAAACCTATTTGTCCAATATGCAGAACAGAATGTAGTATTTATGATTCAAAATATAGAGAAATTAAAATAGGATTTTTGTTGGGAAGAATTATTTATTTAAAATTTAAATTAAGAAGAGTAAACTGTAAAAAATGTAACAAAGTATTAACTGAAAAACTTGATTTTACTGACTCTAAAAAAACTTATTCAATATATTTAGGGGAAGAAATATTAAGATATAGCAAAAAGTTAGATAACAAATCAATATCACAAATAACAGGTATATCAGAATCAAGTATTTATAGGATTGATAAAAATATGCTATCTAAGAAATTTGAAACACATCTTTCTAAATTGCCAGAAGTAAATAAAATGAGTATAGATGAAGTATCATATAAAAAGGGACATAAATATTTTACAGTATTTATAGATAATGAAAGGTCAAAAGTTATCTGGTTAGAAAAAGGAAGAAAACACAGTGATTGTATTAGAGGATTAGAAAGTTTAAGTAAAAGAATTGAAAACCTTCAAGTAGTAACAATGGATTTATGGAAACCTTATGAAAGTGCAATAAATAATTATTTTAATGGGAAAGTTAGTATAGTATTTGATAAATTTCATATATCAAGGTTATTAAATAAAGCAATAGAAGAAGAAAGAAGAGCTTATCAAAAACAATTATCATTCAAAGAAGGGTTATTTATTAAGAAACATATGAGATGGATAATATTAAAAAGATATTCAAAATTAGACTTAAATGGCAAGCAATACATAGAAAAATTAAAGAGATTAAATAAACCATTATATGAAATATATCTTATGAAAGAGGATTTTTTATCTATATTTGGCAGGATATATACATTAAAAGAAGCTTTAAAAATGCTATTAAACTGGTTGAATATGGTATTATCAAGTGAATATAAATATTTAAAAAGATTTGCAAAGAAGATAGAAAAGAGAATAGATAAATTATTAAATTGGTTTAAATATCCAATATCAAATAGTAAAGCGGAAGGATTAAATAATGTAATAAAAACATTATTAAAGAGAGGATATGGTTATAAAGATAATAATTATCTTAAATTAAAAATATTACAAATTGCAGGTGATTTAGAATAACTATCCATACATTATGAAAGAGAACCAAAAAAGAAAATAAAAAATTATATATAACTAAAAATATTGTAAAAAATAGAGCCATCCTTTTTAAAATGGATGACTCTACTTTTAAAACATTAATTTTCTTTTAATAATATACAATTAAAGAGTGTTTATTCTAACACAACTTATCGATAAAAATCACATATTAAAATTATTTTAAATTAAAAAATACTTCCATCCCTTTAAAGATAGCTGTTTTTCCGAGTTCCTCCTCAATTCTCATAAGTTCATTATATTTTGCAATTCTATCCATTCTACTTGCAGAACCTGTTTTAATAAAACCAGTATTCATTGCAACAGCAAGATGAGCAATTGAAACATCTGTTGTTTCGCCTGATCTATGTGAAATAACTGCACTCCAGTGAGCTTTATGTGCAAGCTCAATAGCATCTAAAGTTTCAGTAACTGTACCAATTTGATTTAACTTTATTAAAACTGAGTTTGCAGCATTTTTTTCAATTCCTTTTTTTATCTTTTCAACATTTGTAACAAAAATATCATCACCAACAATTTGGATTTTATCTCCCATCTCTTTTTGCATTTTAACAAAGCCATCCCAATCATTTTCATCAAGTCCATCTTCAATTGAAAGTATTGGAAATTCTTCAACTAATTTTTTATAAAATTCTATCATTTCATCAGTTGTTAATTTTTTACCACCTTCTCCTTCAAGAATATAATACCCATCTTTATAAAATGAAGATGCAGCAGGATCTAATGCTATAAATACATCCTTTCCAGGAACATAACCTGCTTTTTTTATCCCTTCTACTATTAACTCTAAAGCTTCCCTGTTTGATTTTAAATTTGGTGCAAATCCACCTTCATCACCAACAGCTGTAGAATAACCTTTTGCTTTAATAACACTTTTAAGTGCATGAAAAACTTCTGCACCCATTCTTATTGCTTCTTTAAAAGATGGAGCATTTATTGGCATAATCATAAATTCCTGTAAATCTACATTATTATCAGCATGTTTTCCACCATTTAAAACATTCATCATTGGAACAGGTAATACTTTTGCATTTGTACCACCTAAATATCTATATAACGGTAATTCCAATAAATTTGCAGCTGCATTAGCACAGGCTAAAGAAACACCTAGCATTGCATTTGCACCAAGATTTGATTTATTTTTAGTACCGTCTATTTCAATAAGCAGTTTATCAATACCAATCTGATCAAAAACATCCATACCAAGGAGTTCTTCTTTAATAATTTTGTTAACATTATTAACAGCCTTTAAAACACCTTTACCACCATATCTTTTTTTATCTCCATCTCTTAATTCTACAGCTTCAAATTCACCAGTAGAAGCTCCAGAGGGGACATCTGCTCTACCTACAACACCGGAAGATAATACAACATCAACTTCAACAGTTGGATTACCTCTTGAATCTAAAATTTCTCTAGCAACAATGTCTTCAATAATATTCATAAAAAACCTCCTATATATTTTTTATTTATTTATAAATTTATTTTTAAATACATTATTTTGTTCTTCTAAATATATTTACTGATTATGTTTTTTGTTTAAAATATACTTTTTTTCAAATATACTTATTGATTTAAATATAATTTTATTTAAACATAATTTTATTTAAACATAATTTTTGATTTTTAATTTCATTTTAATTTTTTTTATAAATTTTCATTTTTAATATTTTCTGTTTTCAAAAATAAATCTTTTTAAAACATTTATAACCATTAAAAACCTTAATTATATAAAATTTCTAATATATACTTTTAAAAAAAGTTACCTCAAAAATCATTTTAGTCAATTAATTAACATTTCATAAATAAATTTATTGAAAATATTTTATTTTTCTTTTTATTTATATTGTTCTTTAATAAAATATATAGAGATAATTTTGTAGCTTTATTATTTTATTTAAATTTCTTTACCATTATTTTATATTTTATATAATATAAATTTTAATATAAATTTACATAATTAATACTCTTAATTTATATAATTTATAACTTTATTTAAGGAGAAAAATTTGGAAATAAAAAAAACTATTAATAAACTTAATCTTGATTTTAATAAAGTTAATAAAGCTAGAGAATATGCTAAATCGATTGTCACTGAAGTCTATAACTATATTTCTACAAGAACTACTGTATCAGTAGAAAGAGCTATTTTAAGATTATTTGGAGTTGAATGGTTCAGTGAAAAATATAATTTACCTTATGTTAACATAATAGTGGATAAATTACACAAAATGGATCTTTTATCAAAAGGGGTAACTTACTACATTTTTAATACAATGATTCAAAAGAAAAAAGATCTTAAAACCATTTGCGATGCAATTGTAAATGATGAAATAGATCTTTCTAAACAAGATTTTTTACCTCTTGAAGTAGTAAAAGAATATTCTTTAAAATACGCTCAGCAAAATGTGAATATTATTGAAAATAATGTAAAAAAAAGAAACAAAATGATTGAAGAATTAAAAGAAGGGGAAGCACCATATCTATACTTGATAGTTGCTACTGGTAATATTTATGAAGATATAATTCAGGCACAAAATGCAGCTAGAAGTGGAGCTGATATAATTGCTGTTATCAGATCAACTGCTCAATCGCTATTGGATTATGTACCCCATGGAGCTACTACTGAAGGATTTGGTGGAACATATGCAACACAGGAAAATTTTCGATTAATGCGAAATGCTCTGGATGAGGTTTCTTATGAAGTAGGAAAATATATAAGACTTGTTAATTATTGTTCTGGTTTATGTATGCCAGAAATAGCTGCAATGGGTGCAATTGAACGACTTGATGTAATGCTTAATGATTCTATGTATGGTATCCTTTTCAGAGACATTAACATGCAAAGAACTTTTATTGATCAGCATTTTTCAAGAATGATTAATTCTTATGCAGAGATTGTTATTAATACCGGGGAAGATAATTATCTTACCACTTCTGATGCTTATGAAAAAGCCCATACTGTTTTAGCTTCACAACTTATAAATGAACAATTTGCTTTAAAAGCATATCTTCCAAAACATCTAATGGGGCTTGGTCATGCATTTGAAATAAATCCTGATATTGAAAATCAATTTTTATTCGAAATTGCTCAAGCACAAATGGCTAAAGAGATATTTCCTGAAGCTCCTTTAAAATATATGCCTCCAACAAAATATATGAATGGAAATATTTTCAGAGGTCATGTGCAGGATACTCTTTTCAATGTTGCATCTACTTTAACAGGGCAAACTATACATTTATTAGGGATGCTAACTGAAGCAATCCATACGCCTTTTATGATGGATAGACATCTTTCAGTTCAAAATGCTAAAATGGTATTTAAAACAATGAAAAAATTATATGAAGAAATTTCATTTAAAGAAAATGGTATAATTCAAAAACGTGCAAATCAAGTATTGAATAATGCTCTTGAAATGATGAATGAAATAAACGAAATAGGTTTAATGGAAGCTATTGAGAAAGGATTATTTGCAGATATTAAAAGAACTAAAACTGGAGGAAAAGGATTTGAAGGTGTTATTTTAAAAGATAAAGATTATTTTAATCCTTTTGAAATTATTTTTAAACAAAAGTTAATAGAAAAATATGGTAATCTGGATAAATCTATTTAACTTAAAATTTATTAATATTAAT
This sequence comes from Exilispira thermophila, assembly GCF_055389015.1. NCBI lineage: Bacteria > Pseudomonadati > Spirochaetota > Spirochaetia > Spirochaetales > Exilispira > Exilispira thermophila. Next base: position 1,644,077 of record NZ_AP042476.1, read on the forward strand.
TTTTATAAGTTAATTTAAAATTAAAAAATAGAAGTATGTTTTAAATATAAAAACAGATAATTTAAATCAAAAAACTATAAAAAATATATAAATTAATCTAAAATAAAGAAAAAATAAAAAAATAAAAAACAAAAAGTACTAAAATATTTAAAATAAAGAAAATATAAAAAAACAAATATAAAATTACAAATTTAATTAAAACAAGTATGAGTAAAATAAATTTATTTAAAATACATAAAAGAAAAAAAAACAATAATCTAAAAAGGATATTAAGATGCTTGAAAAAGTAAAAAAAATAAATTTAAAAGCAATCAAACCCTATGGTGATACAATGGATGATGGGAAGATTCAGTTATCATTTACATTACCTGTTGATAACTCTTTAGAAGCAAAGGAAGCAGCTAAAATTTATCTTGAAAAAATAGGATTTAAAAATGTTTTAATTACCCATCATGAAGCTATTGGAAAAGGTTTTACCTTTATTGTTGCATATGCAGTTTCTGAAAAAACAATAGATTTTACACAAATTAAAGTACCAAAAGCTACAAATGAATCATGGGATAAAAAAACTATAGTTGATTTTATTGAAAAGCATTTTGGAAAAATTACTGTTGTGGGGGCTTGTATTGAATCGGATGCTCATACAGTTGGAATTGATGCAATATTGAATATGAAAGGGATTGCAGGTCATAAGGGACTTGAATCTTACCATGGTTTTGAAGTTTATAATCTTGGAGCTCAGGTTGCATCAGAAGAATTAATTGCAAAAGCCAAAGAAGTCAAAGCTAATGTTATTTTAGTTTCACAAATAGTAACGCAAAAAAACATACATATTAAAAATCTAACTAAACTTGTCGAACTTTTAGAAGCTGAAAATTTAAGAGATAAAGTTCTTTTAATTGTAGGGGGTCCTAGAATTGAGCATAAACTAGCAATAGAACTTGGGTATGATGCTGGATTTGGACCTCATACTTTTCCAGAAGATGTTGCTACTTTTATAGTTAAACAACTTGCAAAAAATAAAGGGATTATGTAAATTTATTTAGAATAAATAAAAGTTTTAACTAAATATTCATTAATTGATTTAAAAATTAATTCATGACCAAGTTTTGTTGGATGTATTCCGTCTTCACTTATTAAATCATCAAGTATATCTTCTTTTAAAAAATCACTTCTTATATCAATCATATTTAGACCACATTCATATGTCACTCTTTCAAATATTTTATTGTATGATTCATGGTGATAATATATTTTACTAATGTTTTTTAACCATCTCAAAATGTTTTCTTTCTCTTTTTTGTTGCCCAGATAATTAAAAAACTTTTCTGGATGTAATGGAGGCAAATTCAAAGTTATTGCTTTTATTTTATTTTTATAAAAATAATCATATATTTTTCTTAAATTACTTTCATATTCAACTTTTGAAACATTTGGATAATGTATAGCATCAGGATTTTTTGCAATCTCTTTCCAATTAAAATTACAATCATTACCACCCATCTGAAAAAAAATTAAATCAACATCTTTTCCAGTATATTTATTTATATTTTCTAAAAATTTTTTTGTTGTAATTCCAAACTTACCAAAATTCTTTGTTTTTTTATAGATTATATTTTTAAATTTTTCATAAAATGATTCATCTATTATTTTATATTTACCATCAACTAATGTTACCCCTCTGGTTATAGAATCCCCAATAAAATATATTGTATTATTACTCATTATTCATCCTTTCTAACATATCTATTGTTTTGTTTAATATCCCTTTTTTTATTTCAAGTTGTTTTAAAAGCTCTTTAATTAAATCATATTTTCTTCTTTCATTATCTTTTTTATATATCAATCCATCAAAAATAGTTTTTATCTCTTTCAACTTATATCCAATCTCCTGCAAGTTTTTTATTAATATTAAGTGTTTTTCAACATCTTTTAAATAAAATCTTTTATTTTTATATATCTTTGGCTCATAAATCAACTTTTCTTTTTCATAAAATTTTATAGTTCTTTCAGATATATTTAATTTTTTTGCTAAATCATTTATATAAATATATTCATCATTATCAAACAAATTATCTTCTTCTGGAAGGCCTATCTCTTTTAATATTTTTATTACCTTTTGAATATCATATCCTAGAGATTTCAACTTTTTATATGATTTTAAAATTTCTACATCTTTATTATTATAAAATGGTTTATTTTCCATTATATTTTCTTTTAACAAAAGGTCATATTCAGTATTTTTAATTTTATATCTTTTAAACAAATCTTCTTTTTTAAATACATTTATTTTCTTGAATTTTTTAACTTTTTCTACATCTTCTTCAGTATATAATTCTTTTTCTTCAATAATGTCAGCATTTACAAAATCACTAAATAGTTTTTGATCGATTCTCATTTTTTTTATAAATTCATCTTTTGTTAATTTTTGCATATTTTTTTACTCCTCCCCCCATCGACCTATGTATATAATAACTAATATATTCTTTCTTTTTAACAATTATACTAAATATATTTTTTATTAAACTTTACATTCTTTTTTTTAATAATTTATTTAAAAAAGAATATGGAAATTTTTCTAATATCCCAGCAATAGATGACATATATCCAACTCTATAAACCAATTTTGGTTTTTTTTCTAATAACGCTTTACCTACTATTTCAGCAACTTCAACTGGATCTGTTCTTTTAACTTCAAATTTTTTTTGAAAATCCAGTTCTTTTTCTAATAATTTTTTATAAGTTTTTTCAACAGGATTATTTATTGATAATTTTTCTATAAAATTTTCAAGTTTAATATTAGCCTTATATGCTCCCTCCGTTTTGATTCCACCACACCTTACCATCGAAACAGGGATATCCCATTTTGATAGTTCCAGATCCAGAGTTCTAACAAGACAATTTACTCCAAAATCTGCAATATGTATGCTTGAAACAAAAGGTGTTGGAATAAGCCCTGGAGTAACTATCCATAATATTCTTCCTTTTGCTTTTCTTATAAGTGGAAGAAACATCTGTAATAATTTTATTGGTCCTACAATTCTAGTTTCCAGATCTTTATTAAAATCCAATACATTCATTAATTCAATAGGCGTTATTTCTCCACCACCAGCATTATTTATAATACTAAAAAGACCATCTATTTTTAATTTATCAAGCATCAGATTTATATTTTCATATAGAAGATTATAATGTTCTTTTTCATTAAAATCAAATGGATACAATGAAATTAGATTTTCTTTATTCATATCTTTAATTTTTGCATAGTCCTTCTCCTTTCTTACAGTAACTAAAACCTTAAATCCAAGATCAGACAAATATAATGCTGTTGCTCTTCCAATACCTGATGATCCACCAGTGATTAAAACAACTTTCTTTGTATTTTCACTTTGAAAATTATTATACATAACTGACCTCCTTTTTCTATTACCATCTGTCTTTCTCAACATACTTTATAACAGTATGATGTCAAGTTTTATTTTTAATATTTTTATGTCTTTTCTTATTTATTCTTTTTATTGTTATTTTCTTTTATTTACTATTTACTGTTAATACTGATATTATCTATCTGAAAGCATTCATGATTTTTTAAAAATCAGGAAAAATTATTTAAAATAATTTTATTTTATACTATTGACTTAAAAATATAATTTATTATTCTATTAATAATTATCAGCCAAGGGAAGCAGGTGAAAATCCTGCACTCTCAGAAGGAACTGTAATAGGTAAACGGTTTATAACAACCACTGTAGGGAAGCCTTATGGGAAGGGTTATAAACTTTTCCTTAAGTCAGGAGACCTGCTGATAATTAGCTATTATCCTTCTTCTGGTGGATATAGCAGGAAAATGCAATCTATGTACTTTCTTTTTTCAATTCTTTTTATCAACCAATAAAAGAAAGCAAAAATCTTTTAAAATTTTCCTGCAATCTACCAACTAAAAAAACATTAAAGGAGTTTTCTTATGAAAAAGGGATATCTTTTTAAATTTACTTTGTTTTTTGTATTATTCTTTTTTGTATTTTTATTTGCACATCCAGCTTTTGCAGGAAAACAGGGTGAGAATAATAATACTCCAGTCAAAACTGTTACAGACAGTTTAGGAAGAAAAATTGAATTGAAAAATTATAGTAAGATTGGTATTTTAAATCCAGCTGTAATTAAAACTCTTCACATGCTAAATTATGATTTTAATAATGTTGTTGGTGTTGATTCTTATTCCATATCAATTTATAAAAATTATTTAAAAAATGACACTAAAATTATAGGTGATTATAATGGACCTGATTTAGAAAAAATCATATCAAATGGAATTGACCTTTTAATAATTGATAAATCCTTCCCAGTTCAAAAATTAGCTGAAATTGAAAAAAATAATATCAACTATTTTGTTTATTCACCTGATACAATTGAATCTTTAAAAAATGATTTAAAAAATTTATCCTTATTATTTAGTTTATATAATAATTTTAAAACTCTTAAAAAGCAATATATTGACCAATATGAAAATAAAATTAAAAACCTAAAACTTCATATTACAGGTATATCTATAATCTGGTATGACAAGAATTTTATGTTATCAGGCTCGGATTCATTTATTGCTAATTTTTTTGAACTTGCAGGTATAAAATACTCCATAGAAGATAAAGGATGGCCTAAAATTTCTTTAGAAAAATTTATAGAACTTGATCCTGATTTTATTCTTGTTGCTTCTACATACATTAAAAAAGATTTATTTAATGATAACATATTTACTCACCTAAAAGCTAAAAAAACAGGAAATATAATTTTTATTACTCCAGAAATAGAAAATATGATTTTACAACCTTCTTTTGATACTTTTAAAGGATTCTTTGAAATATTCAGCAAAATAAAGGTTATGCAAAAAAATTAAAATAAATAAAATAATTAAAAAAGAGCTGTCTCTATTTAAGGGATAGCTCTTTTTGTAAAAATAAAATTGAAATTATTGAGATATTTAAAAAATAGAATAGATTCTATCATTATTAAAATTTTTCTCATTAGGTCAGTTATGAAATCAGTTTATTTAATACTTTTAGAACTTTTATAACAAAACTAATATTTTTTCTTTTTAGCCTTTGGCAACTGTAATCCAGTCAAGAAATTTTAATTAGGATATATTTATTAACTTAAATTAATTTAATTAAATACAATAATTTCAAATTTTATTATGAACTTCACTAACCACAGAATTTTTTTTCTTTAGCTCTCTTTAATTCTGCATCTTCTTTAGTTTTGAGACAACCTTTTTTTTGTAATAATAAATTTATCTCTAATTTAACAAGAAATATATCAATATTATTTTTATATATTTTATTTAATATAATTATTTTACTTCTTTGATTTCCTTTTCTTCAGTATGATTAATATTTTTTTCTTCCATAACATATTTTAATGGAAACTCAAAAATAAACTTATTAGAAGCCCTCATATTTTCATCCATAATATAAATGATTAAATAAACATTATCTATATTATTTTCAACTAACCATCTTTTTTTTATAAGAAATGTTTCATATTTTTCTAATTTTGAATTTCCATTTAATTTATATAGTTTTCTATTATCAGGAAAATAATCCTTCAACTTTTTGATAAATTGTTGAAAGTCAACATCACTAAAATTAAAAGATTCTTTTTTTACAAAATAATAATCTCTTATAATTTTATATCCTAGTGGTTTGATTGTAAATAAAATATTATTATTTTTATCCTTAAACGTTAAATATACTTTTGTATTATCAAAATAAAAAAATTTATCATTAAAATTGTTATCAATAGAAATTTTGAATGTTAACTGTAATAAATCATTTTTTTCAAAAGCAATAAATGGATTATTTCGCTTTTCAATCGAAAAAACACCTTTTAAATATTTTTGAGATAAATATGTTGCATTTAGTTTTAATTTAGAATTATTATTAATACTCTTCAAATCATAACTATATTTGGAATACATTTTATCTAAAGAACATGATACTAATGTTAATATTAATATAGCAATTATACTTGAAATAATAAATTTTTTATTTATCATATAGTTTCCCTTTTTTGGTATTCATTAACACATTTCTTTTTTTTAACAATAATCTTTTCATCTTAAATTTAAAATTTACAATTTTAAATTACAATAAAATTAATATCTTATTCTTATCAGAATAAAAAAGAGGTTGCCCTTATTTCAGGACAACCTCGAATATATACATTATTCTTAATTAAAATAATAAAAATTAAAATGATGTATATAAACCACTGAAAATAGTTATATTAGAACCAGTAGCAGTAGAACCATTTACTGCAGCATACAAATCCATACCAAATAAAATTTCAGGAACTTTAATACCTGCATCATAATCTAAAGTAACTGTACTAGCCTTTAGATCATCTGAAGCCAAACTTGCAAAAATTGATAAAGTATCTAAAGAAACAATTGCTCCAAAGTTTAAAGGAAACTTATCTCCAATATTATATGCAGCAGCAGTATCTGTTGTTACCTGAGCGAGAGTAGATCCAATGTAGAAAGAAGCTGGCCCTAAATTGTTTAAAAATAAATCAATAGCTAATCCCATTTCGTTAGCTGAATTATAATCAAAAGATACATCTAATTCTAACATATCCATAGGTGTAAATTTAACTGATGCTGAATTTTCCCAAGTTTTACCATTTAGTTCATATGAAAAATCATCAGTTACACTTAACATATCCATTGGAGTTAAAGAAAAACCAGCATAAATATTAAAATCACCTGCATCATAAGTAGTAGCTACTAATCCAGCTTGTCCAATCAATGGATATGAATTTGCATTATAAGCAGAAGAAAAAGCACTACCAAAATATGCTGTAGGTGCAAATGTACCAATACTATCAGTTCCACCATAAACAGTTACCATATCAGAATCATAATAAAATTTTAAAGTAGCATCAGTAAGTTTTAAATAAATGTTATCATTGAATATAATCTTTGCAAAAGGAGCACCAGAATTATTATCTACATACAACATCCCTTTTGTTAATGAAGTATCACCTGATAAAGCATAAGATCCTACACTAAAAGAAACATATGGGTCAAATACGTATGCTTTATTACTTGTTTCATATGCAAAACCAAGTCCAAGTTCTGCACTTGAAGTTCCAATTCCACCTTCTAAAACTTTAACTCTTGCATCTAAATCTTCTAAAGTAACGCCTTCAGCAAATAAAGGAGTTACGAAAGCTAATACCATTGCGAGTACTAACAAAACAGCGAGCAACTTTTTCATAAAGTATCCTCCTAAAAATTTTTAATTAATTTATCGTAAGCTTTTTTTTGCTTACGGTTAAAATATAAAAAGAAATTAATTGTTGTCAAGATATTTTTTTATTTTTTTTATATTTTTTTACAAAATTTAACACAAATAATTTTAATCAGTCATTCATATTAATTAACATGATTTTATAAATTACCTTTATTTCTTTATATTTTAATATATTTTCAACATTTTTTATTTACTATAATTACATTTATTTCAATTTATACTCTTTAATTGTTTTATATTATTTATATTTAAATTAAAAATTATTAAAAACTATTAAAAAATTAATTTATGTTGAATTTATTTAATTTTAAATTATTAATTTATTATGTTCAATATATTTTTAAAAGTTACTTTTAATAAAAAATCAATTTAAATTAGATTCTGCATTTTTTTAAATTTTTAAGGGGTTAGATAATTATGAAACGAAATTTTATCTTTTTATTTTTTATTTCATTTTTTCTTTTTTTCTCGTTAACTACTGTATTTGGGAAAACAGAAAATAATAAAATTAATTATGAAATCAATGGATATTTTAATTATTATTCTGGATTTTTTCCCTCTTCAATTAGCTTAACAGATACAACTTTTGAAAATTCTATTTTTTATAATTATTTTTTAAATTTATTATTTAACTTTAATAGTAATAATAAATTTGGGTTTCTTTTTAATTATAATGGGATTGATTGGAAAAACCCATATGCTTTAGGATTAATATATAATTTTTTTAATAAAGCTTTTAGTATTTCAATTGAATATAACTTAAAAACATTAGATTTTTTAAAATATTTTTCCTCAGTTAGGTTATTCCTTACTATAGACTTATATCCATATTTTTTCTTAAAAGTTAATGGTTCTACTCCGTTTTATCCTGAAAAATTCATTTTAGCTATACCAAATATTACATCAAATAGATTATCTGAAAATTTTGATTTTTCTTTAGATACAGGAGTTTATATTTACCAAAATGAAGTTTTTTTTCAATTTAAATATTTAAATATTAAGGATTTCATTTCATCCTCTAACTATTATTATAAATTACAGTACTACTATTCTGCAGGAATAAGATTAATACCGACCTATACGCTTTTAGGATATTATTTTGAAATGGGATATAGTATTAATAATTATAATAATAAATTTAAATATTCTTTTTTATCATCATCAATTGGTTTAATAATAAAACCTATTAATGGGTTATATATTAAAGGTATTATTGGTTATAATTACTGGTATTTTTATACTGGAAATTTAATTAGCAATGAAAATCCTGTTTTTTTTGTATTACAGGTTAATTTCAAAACAAAATAATATAATAATAAAATTTAAATTATTGAGATATTTAAAAAATAGAATAAATTATATCCTAATTAAAATATCTCTCCTTAGTACAGTTATGTATTCCTTAAAGTTAATCTTTTATGACATTAAATAAATATATATTATTTTTTTCTCTTGAGCCTTTGGCAACTGTAATCCAGTCGAGAAATTTTAATTAGGATATATATTGTTTTTATTTATTTAATTAAATATAATAATTTCAATTTTATTATTAACTTCACCAACCACGGAAATATAATAGGTTATGTCAATAATAGTGTGTAAATTAGTTATAATTCTAGAATTATAACTAATTTCGCCTCCCGATGAAAATATTGACATTAACCATAAATTTTTTCTAGCATTTCGTCAAGCTCATATTTAGCTTGACCAAACCCCCTTAATATTCTTTCTTCCCATCTATTTTCATAATCTTTTAATATTAAAAATAATAGTTTTTCTGCAGATTCAACTGTTGGAAAACTATTTTTCCCTTTTATTCTTTTTCTTACCTCTTCATTCAACCTTTCAATCCAGTTTGTTGTATAGATCTGTTTCCTTATGCTTTCTGGAAATTCATAAAATGTTAACATATAATCCAATACTTCTTCTAAATCATTAACTAACTTCTTATACTTCCTTCCCCATTTTATTTTAAATTGTTCAAAATAAACTAGTGCTTCTTCTTTCCTAGTTTGACTATAGACTTTTTTAAAATCCAATAATATTTCTCCTCTATCTCTTACCCTTACTCTTGTTGATATGTTCCTGCTTAAATGATATATACATCTTTGTATTTTTGATTTTGGAAAATTGTTGCTTATTACTTCTTCTATTCCACTTAATCCATCTGTTACAAACAACAATACTTTTTTTACTCCTCTTGTTTTTATATCTTCAAATATTTCATTGTAAAAACTTGAACTCTCTGTAGGATTTATGTAAAATCCTAATATCTCTCTTTTCCCTTTTACATTTACTCCCCTATAAAAATCAATATTAAATATCAAAAAATCTGCTAATTTATCTAAACGAGGTAAAACCTCAAATCATTGCTTTCAGGCAACAGAATAATCTTTATCTAACAATATATCATTTGATTTTCCTGGATCATATTCACAACCATTTTTTAATAATGTCCATACCAATTTACTTAACTTTCTTGAAGTCGCTATTATTGCTTTTCCACTTCCTTTTATCTTTTTCATATTTCTATAAGATTTCATATATCTGTTTTCTCTTTCTCTTTTTACCCTTATCATACCCATTGTCATCTGTACAAATGCTGTTCTTAATTCACTAGAACCTCTTTTAGTTATATTCCCATATCTTTCCTTGTCTGCTGAATTTTGTACCCATGGTACCAATCCACAATAAGAAGAAAGCTTTTTATATGAACTAAATTTATTTATGTCATCTATGTAAGCCCTTAAAGTAATTGAAGTTATCAATCCACATCCTGGTATTGTCCTTAGTATTCTTACTGCTTCATCTTTTTCTGTCATCTTTGAAAGCTCTTTCTCTATTTCTGATATTAAACTTTCTATACTATTTATTGTTTTTATTATCCCTGATACTATACTTTTTTTTATTGGGTCCGATATTTGTTCTATAATTTTTACCCTTCCTGTTTTTGTGTTAAGCTGTCCATTCTTTGTTTCTATACCCATTTCTAACATTATTCCATGTATTTGATTCTTTAAACTTACATTGGTCTTTTTTAATACTGACCTATGCTTTAATAAATCTCTTAAATTTTTACTATCTTCTTTACATAAATTTACTTCTGGTATCATATCTTTTGATAAAAATTCTGCTAATGTCCTTGCATCATGTTTATCTGTTTTGTTTATTGATTCATTTATTACTTTAAACTTTAAGGTATTTACTACATGTACTTTAAATCCATAATTTTCCATTTCTCTTTTAAAATATCTTGTATTTCCTGTAGATTCTACTGCTATTTCAATTTCTTCTGGTTGGGATAATTTCTTTAACAATCTTACAAATTCCATATATCCTTCTTTTTTTGTAGAAAATTTCCAATTAATATCTGCAATCCTTTGTTCTAAATTTTTTATACATACTGTCATTTGATGCTTGTGTAAATCAACTCCCACTGATAGTTTCATCTGCCTCCTCCAATTATTTTTTTTAATTGAAAGCAGATTCTTTACGATATTTATTACAGAGAATAATCCATTCTCCTATAAAAATCAATATTAAATATCAAAAAATCTGCTAATTTATATAAACGAGGTAAAACCTCAAATCATTGCTTTCAGGCAACGGAATAATCTTTATTTAACAATATATCATTTGATTTTACTGGATCATATTCACAACCATTTTTTAATAATGTCCATACCAATTTACTTAACTTTCTTGAAGTTGCTATTATTGCTTTTCCACTTCCTTTTATTTTTTTCATATTTCTATAAGATTTCATATATCTATTTTCTCTTTCTCTTTTTACCCTTATCATACCCATTGTCATCTGTACAAATGCTGTTCTCAATTCTTGTGAACCTCTTTTAGTTATATTCCCATATCTTTCTTTGTCTGCTGAATTTTGTACCCATGGTACCAATCCACAATAAGAAGAAAGCTTTTTATATGAACTAAATTTATTTATGTCATCTATGTAAGCCCTTAAAGTAATTGAAGTTATCAATCCACATCCTGGTATTGTCCTTAGTATTCTTACTGCTTCATCTTTTTCTGTCATCTTTGAAAGCTCTTTCTCTATTTCTGATATTAAACTTTCTATACTATTTATTGTTTTTATTATCCCTGATACTATACTTTTTTTTATTGGGTCCGATATTTGTTCTATAATTTTTACCCTTCCTGTTTTTGTGTTAAGCTGTCCATTCTTTGTTCCTATACCCATTTCTAACATTATTCCATGTATTTGATTCTTTAAACTTACATTGGTCTTTTTTAATACTGACCTATGCTTTAATAAATCTCTTAAATTTTTACTATCTTCTTTACATAAATTTACTTCTGGTATCATATCTTTTGATAAAAATTCTGCTAATGTCCTTGCATCATGTTTATCTGTTTTGTTTATTGATTCATTTATTACTTTAAACTTTAAGGTATTTACTACATGTACTTTAAATCCATAATTTTCCATTTCTCTTTTGAAATATCTTGTATTTCCTGTAGATTCTACTGCTATTTCAATTTCTTCTGGTTGGGATAATTTCTTTAACAATCTTACAAATTCCATATATCCTTCTTTTTTTGTAGAAAATTTCCAATTAATATCTGCAATCCTTTGTTCTAAATTTTTTATACATACCGTCATTTGATGCTTGTGTAAATCAACTCCAACTGATAGTTTCATCTGCCTCCTCCAATTATTTTTTTTTAATTGAAAGCAGATTCTTTACGATATTTATTACAGAGAATAATCCATTCTCCTATTCAATCTGGATTGTTAAAATCCGATTATTATGTTGATTCGGCTGTAGGCTCTTCATTCTCCTAAACGGTCTTTTTGACCAAATTAAATGTCGAACCTAAGCCTATCTGCTTTCAGGTTTATTTTCGTTGCCTGAAAGCAGTTTCTTTATCCCCTGCTATTGATTTTTATCACATCTCCTAATAAAAAATAGATTGCTTCTTTAGATACTGTATCCCTCCTTATGTTTACATACATTGCATCTATAAATATTACATAATAACTTTCTTCTAATTTCCTGTTTTTAAATCCTTCTATATCTTTTTTTACTTTCTCCGTTATATTCGATATCGTTTCTTTACTATATTTCATCCCATATATATCTTTTATATGTTCTGATATATCTTCTGTAGATAACCCTTTTGCATACAATTTTATTATTGTATCATCTATATTTTCAAGTCTTCTCTTATATCTTTCCAATATTGCAGGATAAAACCCATTTCTTGCTCTTGGTACTTCTAAGTTAATAATTTTTCCATGACTCGTGTCTAAATCTCTGTACCTTTTCCCATTTCTGTAATTTTCTTTTTCTGTTTCTCTATCATATTTTTTAAATCCTAATACAGTATCTATTTCATTTGTCATTAAACTTTCATATCCATATTTTAATATAGATAACATTAATTCTATTGTTTTATCAGGATTTTTAATAAATTCTTCTAAAACCCCTTGACTTTCTAAAAATTTAGCTAATTCTTTACCTAAATTGTTCATTTTTTTTGCCTCCTGATGATTTGTTTTTTTATACATATTTTTTCATCGGGAGGCAATATTTTTTATTTATTTGCTTTAAGCAACTTTATTCTCTCTTTTACACACTTTTATTTATAGCATGAAATAATATTATCTCTTTTAAATCTTTGACAACTACAATCCAGTCGAAAAATTTCAATTATGATATATATAGTTTTTATTTATTTAATTAAATACAACAATTTCCAATTTTATTATTAACTGCACCAACCACGAAGTCGTTATACCTCTTTAGCCTTTAACAGATAAAAATTATTCTAAAATTTTTTCATTCATGCAACTTTTTTGAATATTTTATTGTCTATAAATTATAAAAGACAAATAAAAAAGGATTATGCTTTATGAAAGATATTTATTATAATTTCATTAAACATCCGCATGACACTTTCTTTAAAATTGTTTTTAAAAATATTAATAACGCTAAAGACTTTATTAATATTATTTTACCTGATAATATCAAAAAATATATTAACATTAATAACCTAAAAGTTGTTGACTCTTCCTATATAACAAAAGAATTTAAAAATAGATTAGCTGACCTTGTTTTTGAAACCAATCTAATTAACTCTAAACATAATATTAACATATACTTCCTTTTTGAACATAAATCTTATAAAGATAATGCTATCTTTATTCAACTATTAAGATATATGTTAGTTAAATGGGAACATGATTTTCAAAATAATAAAGATTTATCTTTAATATTACCTGTTGTATTTTATCATGGAAAAAATAAATGGGATATTGATACAGAATTTATAAATAATTTTAAAATAGATAAAGAGATTAAAAATAATTTTAAAAACTATTTACTAAATTTTAAATATCTATTTTTTAATGATAGTAAGAATAAATTAAGTTATAAAGTGATGAATTATAATAGATACTTGAAATTAGCCCTAGATGTATTAAAATATAAAGCAAAAGAGGATAAGGAAATAATATACAAAATACTTGATATAATAGATAAAGAGATAAAAAATAGTGAGATAAAAGGTATATTTTATGTGTATATATTTGCTATATTGAAAAATGAAGATAGAGAAATTGTGATAAAAAAACTTGAAGAGAAGGAGAGTAAGATGCCATCAATTTTAGAATCATTGATAAAGGAAAGCAAAATTGAAGGACTAAAAGAAGGTGAATTAAAAGGATTAAAAGAAGGAACACTAAAAGGACAAATACTTGATAAGCAACAGGTATTAATAAAACAGATAGATCTAAAATTTGGAATAAGTGAAGAAGAAAAGCAAGTTATATTAAATTGTTTTGATAAAGATAAGCTTGAGAAAGGGATAGAAAAAATCCTATTTGTTAATAATAAAATTGAAATTATTGAGATATTTAAAAAATAGAATAAATTATATCCTAATTAAAATTTCTCTCTTTAGTACAGTTACTGTATCCATTAAAGTTAATCTTTTATAATATTAAAGAAAAATATATTATTTTTTATCTCTTTTGCCTTTGGCAACTGTAATTCAGTCGAGAAATTTTAATTAGGATATATATATTGTTTACATTTATTTAATTAAATATACCAATTTCAACTTTATTATTAACTGCACTAACCTAGAGGATTATGTTTTCTTTTTTTCCTTTGACAACTGACAATCACTCTAAAAATTTCAATTTTATTAATATTTATTAAATTGTTTCAACAATCTTATAATTTTTAATTTTGTAATAATTGTCTTTAATTTTTTCAAATTCTAAAGAGTCAAAAGATAAATGTAAAATTTTATTGTTTTTAAATTTTAATTTTACATATTCTTTAATCACATTTATTTCATAAAGTTCACCTTCTTCATTATTAAAAACAACAGTTACACCCTCCTCTGGAAATTTTGACTTAGTTTTCTCATAATATTCATATTCATAAGAAAGGCAACATAAAAGTCTACCACAATAACCTGAAATTTTCATAGTATTTAAAGGTGCATTTTGAACTTTAGCCATCTTTATTGAAATAGGATTTAATACATTTAAAAACCTTCTACAACATAATTGCTGACCACAGACGCCTATTCCATCAAGAATCCTTGCTTCATCTCTAACCCCTATTTGATGCAATTCTAATCTTTTTTTGAATATAGAAGCCAAAGTTCTGACAAGTTCTCTAAAATCTACTCTTCCATCAGCAATAAAATTAAACAAAATCTTTTTATCATCTAAAAAATAATGGACTGAAACAGCTTTCATTGGAAGTCCATGTTCAGCTATCTTTTCTTTAAATATTTTTAAGGCTTTTTCTTCCTGCTTTTTGTTTTCATTATATTTTTTAATATCTTCAGGAGTAGCAATTCCTAAAAATTTTCCCTCAATTTTAAGATTTTTTTTAACATTAGATTTAAAATCTATTGGTGTTTTAATTTTATTTAATTCACTGGCATCCTCAACTTCAACCTCATCAAGGTCTGAATCAGATGTTTCCTCTTGAAAATCCGAAGGTTTTGTTTCCTGTTGTTTTATTCTATTATCAAGGTCCTCTTTTGTAATATAACCTTCAAACTTTACAAAAAAAACCAGATCCAATCCATGTTTTGTTTCAACTTTTGAAATATCACCATGGTTTAGTTCATATTTATTTTCAGAATAAAACAAAAACACAATATTATTATGAATCAATTTAGCTCTATATAAATACATCTTTATACCACCTTTTCTGCTCAAATTTATATTATATAAAAGTTAATATTATAAGTTAATACAATTTTAGCTAATTTATCTTAAAAATAGCATTTATTATTTATCCCTATTATTTCTTTTGCTTTATTATTTTTT
This sequence comes from Exilispira thermophila, assembly GCF_055389015.1. Classification (NCBI taxonomy): domain Bacteria; kingdom Pseudomonadati; phylum Spirochaetota; class Spirochaetia; order Spirochaetales; genus Exilispira; species Exilispira thermophila. Next base: position 1,659,716 of record NZ_AP042476.1, read on the forward strand.
TCAATTTTTAAATTTTTATATTTACTAATATTCCTTCAATCTCTTTAATATTGGATATAATATCCATTTGCGAATTTAAAACAGTATCTGTTAAAACAACAAATTTTTTTTGTACTTCAAGAATTAAAGAATATTTTTTTTCATAATCTTCTAAATTTAATCCTTTTTTTTTCATAAAATATAATTTATATCCATGATTAACACCTAAAGCTATAAAACCTGATAAATAATATTTATATTCATTTAAATCTTCCTCTTTTCTATGATTATTGTATCTTTTCCCAATTTCTACAATTTTATCAATTAATTGTTCAGGTTCATAATCTTTAAATTCATCCAATATCTTTTCAACAGTAACTTCTTTAAAATACTCTTCAAAAACTTTTTTGTTCTTGCCAGAACTTTTTTTTAACTTCATTTTTTTTGTATTTTGAGACTTCTTAGTGTAAAATTTTTTTAAAAGATAATGTATTTCTGGTATCAATACTTTTCCTTTAAATTTAGTTTAATTAAAATAACCTAAACCAAATAAATAATAATTTTTTTTAATTTAATTAATGAGTTTATCAATAACTCTTCTTATTTTTCTACTATTATTTGAAACTCCATCTTCAAAGTATATTTTTTCAACAAAATTTGAAAAGTCTTTATAATAACTAAAAGATAACTCATACCCTTTTAAAACTTTATAAAAATATTCATCACTTCTTTTTTCAATTTTATCTTTTATACTTAATTTTGAATGGTTTAACCTTGCAGATTTATTCCCTTTTATTACAATACTTTCATATTCTTTTTTAGTAAAATAAAATATTTTTTCAAAATTAATCATAGAAAAAAGCTTCTTACCTACTATTTTATCTATTTCAATAAGATCAATATCATTATCCATATAAGGGTAAATTTGATAGGAAAAAGAAGAAAAATGAAATCGATCAATTAACACCCAATATTCATCATTATAAAAATCTAATACTTTAGAAATAATATGCTCAAACCTATCAGCAATAAATAAAAAATATTCAGTAAGATAATTAATTTCTTTCCCTTTATGTAAAAGAATTTCTCTAATTAAATTTCCTATTTCTGTTCCACCAGGTTCTCTTGTAATAATATTTTTAATACCATTTTTATTAAGGTACTTAGAAAGAATTTTTATCTGGGTTGTTTTACCTGTTTTATCTAAACCTTCAAAAATTAATATTTTACCACTCATAATTATTCTTTCAATTAATTATTTTTTTGTATAAATTTTACTATAAAAAATGATACTTTTAAAAAAGATAAAGAAAAATAAAAAAAAAACAACTTCAATTTAAAATCACTTAAAAACTTAAATTATAGTTAATAAATGATATTAGAATAAAAGATATTTTTATTGTTCAAAAGTAGGATTTAACTTAGTGATAGATTTTAATAGAAATATTTTTTAATAGAAATCATTTTTAAATTAAAAATTTACTGGTAATCTGGAAATAAGTAATTTTTTTAAAATTTAACTTTAAAAAAAATAGAATAAACCTTCTTTATTATATAAATAAAAACTATTTTATTACTTTTATCTCTCCATTATATGTGACACCTTCTTCAAGAATAACTCTAGGTGCTTCTAAATTTCCTTCAACAATTCCTGTTGAAAAAAGGTGTATTTTTTCTTTTGCTTTAACATTACCTTTTAAAATCCCACCAATCTCAACAATTTCTGCTTCAATATCACAATAAGCTTTACCTTTTTCTCCTATAAGTACTTTAGAACTTGATTTTATTTTACCAGAAAATTCTCCATCAATTCTTAAAACCGTATCTAAAACAAAATCACCTTTTAATTTAGTTGTTTCATAAATTATATTACTTACTACCATTGAATTAGATATATTAGACATAAAAACTCCATTATTTTTCAAGTATTGAATGAAATATTTTTATAAATAAACATAATTTGTTAAATAGCTAATAATTAAAAATTTTCCAGATTATAAAACAAATAATCACTTGGATTTACAAAAGTGTTGTTAATTTTAATTCCATAATGCAAATGTGGACCGGTAACTCTACCTGTTTTACCTTCTTTACCGATTATTTGTCCTTTTTTCACAACCTGCCCTTTTTTTACTAAGATAGCAGATAAATGTGCATAATAAGTTGAAAACCCATATTTATGCTTAATTATAACAACCAATCCATAACCCATCTTTGGTCCTCTATACTCAACAATCCCATCAGCAGTTGCAACAACAGGAGCTCCATACCTATAAGCTATATCAATACCTGCATGAAAACTTAAATTACCAGAAAATGGATCTTTTCTTAACCCAAATGGAGAAGTTATCCTCCCTTTATGAACATAAAAAGGCCATCTTGAGGGGATATTTCTATATAGATATTCAAGATCTTCTTTTCTTTTAACATATTCTTGCCAGAATAATGTTAAATTTTTATAACTTTGCTCAATAGATAACAATTTCTGATCTAAATCTTCTTTATTATTATAATCAAGCTTAATTTCCTGACCACCCTGACCTAATTCATTAACAATGCTTTTTTTTCCTGAAAATATAGTTGTAACTTTTTCAAAATTACTTTTCATTGTGATAAAAGATTGGTAAGCATTATCAACAAGTTTATTAACATTTTCCTGTTTTTGTGATAATTCATTTGTTTTGTTTTTATATAATGAAAGTTCATTAGCATATGAAGACAAACTGGAAGTTGTTAAGAAAATAAGAATAATCAAAATTGAAAAGAATACTACAAAAAAAACTATTGTAAATAATGACAAATGAATATTCACAATCTTTTTTTGATTGTGAGGAATAAACATAATAGTAATCTTTTCATTACCTTTTTTAATAAAGGATTTCCAGAAATTTTTTATTCTTAAATTTAAATTATAAAAAAATGATTCAATATTTGAAGCTAAATTTTTTTCCCAGTTTTTAAAACTCTTCATTGCTAATTCCTAATTACTTAATAACAACAAAATATATCTTTACTTTTTTTGTTTATCATATTTCTTTTGTATGTCAATCAAATTAAGATAAATTAATAAAAGAGGTAACAATTATGTTCATTGATACCCATTGCCATCTAGATATTATTTCTAAAGATATTAACAATATACAACAACTTTTAAAAATTGCAAATAAAAATTTTGTAAAATATCTATTTAATATATCGGTTAATATCAAAGATTTTTTTGTTTTTAAAAAGTTATTAGATAAATTTGACAATGTTTTTTATTCTTTTGGTATTTCTCCTAATGATATTGATAAAAAAACAGAAAAGTTAAATTTCAATGATATAGATAATTTTTTTAAAAAAGCAATAGAAAAAGAAAAAGACAAAAATAAAATAATTGGAATTGGGGAAATTGGACTTGATTATTTTCATAAATTCTGCTCACCAGACATTCAAAAACTTTTTTTTAAAATGCAACTAGATTTAGCTGAAAAATACAATTTACCTGTCATTATTCACACCAGGGAAGCATTCAAAGATACTTTTAATATTTTAAAAAGCTTTAAAAATAATATTATATTTCACTGTTACTCAGGAGGAGTTGGTGAAACTGAATATATCTTGAATAATTTTGATAATGCATATTTTTCATTTGCTGGTAATTTAACTTATAAAAATGCTAAAAATTTAGTTGAATCTTTAAAAATTTTACCTGAAAACAGATATTTTTTTGAAACTGATTCCCCATATTTATCTCCTGTACCATTTAGAGGTAAAAAAAATTTCCCATACAATGTAGTTTATACTTATAAATTTGCATCAAACCTATTAAATATTGAAATTAATAAATTACAGAAAAATGTATTACAAAATATAAATAATGCTTTTAATCTCAACCTAAAATAATTTAATTTAAAACTAGTTAAAACATATTATTACTATTAAATTATAAACTAATACAAAACAATATGAATTTTTAATAATATTGATGATTTAAATAAAAGAATATAAAATATATATTAATAAAATCATTCTAATAATAAAAATTGGTAAATAGACTTAATTTAATAAAAAAATAATAAATACAATCAATTAAATAAAAAAAATATAGATAATAAATTTAAATAAAATAAACATATATGATTAATCAGGATTTAGACAATGTCAGGGAATAATATAGAAAACATTATTAAAAATAATTATAAAAAACCATATTTATTTTCAGCACCAATTGCTGGATTCACAAACTCAATAATGAGAGAGATTTTCGCTCAGGGAGGAGCAGATTTCATATTTTCAGAAATGTATAATGTAAATGAAATATTAAATTTACCTATTAATTATTTAGATCTAAAAAAAACAAATTATAAATTAATAATACAGTTATTTGGTAGTTTTGAAGACAATTTTATAGATGCAATTGATAAAATTAAACATTTGCCTCATGGTATAGATATTAATGCTGGATGTCCAGTTAAGAAAGTTATTAAAGCAAAATCTGGCTCTTATCTATTAAATTATCCTGATAAAATTTACAAATTATTGTATAAAATTAAAAAAAATCACAATATTAGATTATCGATAAAACTCAGATTAGGATTTGATAAAATTAATATACTTGAAACTGTTGAAGCTGCAACAAAAGCAAACATAGATTTTATTACAATCCATTTTAGAACTAGAAATCAATTTTTTTCTGGTACAATTGATTGGGATAACTATTTCAATTTATATGAAGAAATTTTAAAAATATATAATAGAATAGTTATAAATGGGGATATTAATTCTTTAAATAAAGCCTTATACTTAATAAATAAATATTCTCCCTACGGGATCATGATTGGAAGAGCATCCTTAAATGATCCTTTTATATTCAAAAAAATTAAAGAATTTTACATTTTTAATAATCTATACAATTATCAAAAAAACGATTTTATTAATTATTATCTTAGTAGATTTAGAACAACTTTAAATAAATGTACCTATTTTTATAATTGCGAAAATTATTTTCACAATATTATTCAATATTTAAAATATAATAATTCTGAAAACTTTAATAATTTTGAAAACCCCATAAATAAAAAAATCATTAATTATCTTTTGTATAAACAAAATATTGAACTTTTAAAAACTATTTATAATAATCTTTATTATAAAATATCTCAAAATATAAAAATTAAGAATTTAAAGTTAACAGAATTTAGAAAAATTGCACACTATTTACTTAAAGGGTTACCAAATTCAAGCAAAATTAAAACTTTCATAAACTCAGAAAATGATGTTAAAAACATTATTGAATACCTAAATAAGTTGAAATAAAATTAAAAGTCATGATAATTATTTAAAAATTATTTAAATTAGAATTTATTCAGGAAAAAGATTTTACAATCTCATGTAAAACCTCGTTTTGAATTGGTCTTGTAATATACTCTTCAATACCAATACTAAAAAGATTTGATTTAGCTACTACATTGTCCTCATTATCGATAATTACAATTGGTACTGACATAAATTTTTCAGACTCTTTTAAATTTTTAAGAAAAAGTAAAACATTATTAAAATCTTTATTAGAAATATCAAAAAATAGAATTTTAGGAATCCTGAAAGCATCAATATTACGAACAAACTTATCATACTCTATATCAATGACTTCATACATATCAGATTTTAAGATATCTTTACTTTCAGGGAAATCAATTGATAAAATATATTTTTTCTCATCTGAAAGGGTCATTTTCTTTTCAATATTTGTTTTAAAATTTTTGTTTATTGAAATATAAAATGTTGAGCCTTTATTTTTCCCTTTTGATTCAGCCCATGCTTTTCCATTATGAATTTTTGCAATATTTTTTACAATAGATAAGCCTAACCCTTTGCCACCAGCAAGAAACTCATATTCTCCTGAAAAATAATGAGAAGCATCGGAAATTACAAAAAATTTATCAAATACTTTTTCAAGATATTCCTCTTCAATACCTATACCTGTATCTTTAACATAAAATATAATCTCTTCTGCATTTTCTTTAACACCTATAGTAATAGTTCCACCATCAGGAGTATATTTTATAGCATTTGTAATTAAATTTTGTAAAGCTTGATATAAAAAATTCTTATCAAAATATGCTTTTTTAGTAGTACTTTCTATATCTATTTGATATTTTAAATTTCTTGATTCAAAAATTGGTTCGTATTCTTTCATTAATTCTTCAATAAAGTTAATTATATCAACTTCAGACACAACTACATCTATATTAGAATCTCTAAGTTTAGCAAAATCAGTAATGTCATCAACAATATGCATTAATTTATCAATATTTTTTTGACACATTGATAGTGCTTCTCTTAACTTTGGATTAAGCTCTCCAAATGAATTGTCTAAAGACAGATCAATAAAACCTTTTATAACAACTAAAGGTGTCCTTAATTCATGGGAAGAAATTGAGACAAAATTTTCTTCCATTTTGTTTAAAAGAAGTAATCTTTTATTAACAGTCTGTAATGACTTATATGCATTCTCTAATTCACTATTTGCTATTGTTAATTCTCTAACTTTTTTTTCTAATCGATTTACTAAATCTTGAGAATATTTTTTTAATACTTTTATTTCATGATTCTCAGAAGACAAAGTTTCCTTTTTTCCAGCTAAAAATTCTTTAACTCTATTAACGAAATTACTATCAATAGGTTTAGGTATATACCCATCACAACCAGCTGCAATTGCTTTTTCTCTTGTTTCATTACTAACATCAGCAGTAACTGCTATAATTTTGACATCTTTTAACTTTTCAATCGATTTTATTTTTGTTGTAACTTCTAAACCAGAAAGTTCAGGTAAATTAATATCCATTAAAATTAAATCAGGGTTAATCTCTTTAGCTTTTTCAACCCCTTCAAGACCACTTCTTGCTTCATAAAAATCATAACCATAATTTTCAAGAATCTTTTTTACAAGAACAATATTATAATAATTGTCTTCAATATAAAGGATTTTAATAGACATCAAAATTTCCTATCTTTTTAATATAATATCACAATAAAACTTTCTAAATATAAAATATATTTTAATACAAGATTAAAAAACATAAATCTCTTAAAATTAAATTAAAATTAGCAAACTAATAATAAAATGATTTATATATAAAATTTTAATATATGATTATTAAAAATCAATCAAATTTTATACTTTTTTATTATTTTTCATATAAGTAATTTCAAATAATTTGTTTTGAAATTTTATAGGTGTTTTTAAAAATTTCATATGATAAATAAACTTGTTACCCTTTTTTGCTATCCACACAATTTGAGCAAAGGTTTCCACAATATCTCTCTGTATATAGATACTTAACTTTAATAATTGTTTGACATGAGAATTAACATTAGTTTCTAAACTGCATCCACCAACTGACAATTCATAAACAGTACCATCATATTCTGCATCATCATAAACATATTTTTTATTTCCATTTTTAAATGAAATGTTAATGAAAACAAAAGTTGAATAAAATTTAACTTTTTTTCTAACATATTTTCTTTTTTGATACCTAGTTAAAAAAGAAGAATGTAAAATAAAAAGTGCTTTAAAGTTATCCTCTTCTATCACATCATCAATAAACGAATTGAATGAATATCCAGCATCATTTTCATTCCAGAAATAAATAATGCAGGGTTTTTTCCAATCAATAATATCCTCTCTTGGAGGCTTTTTTAAAAATAACCCTTTTTCATTTGTCATTAAGACTTCTGAAAAAAAATAACCATAATCTTCTATATACATTCTAACTTTTTTACCTGGTTTTATATCCTTTGACGTTATAGTTATTATTTTATTATCATAGATATCTTCAAGTCTTGATAATATTTTATATAATTTATTTTTAGTAGTCTCTTTATCAACACCATTTTCGATTATTGTTCCCTCAGTTACCATTTTAATGGATCTTTTTAAAAAATTTTCAAGATTAGATTTATTTGAAAAAACTAAATTAGGAGAAAGGTTTTGAAATTTATTTATACACTCATATAATAGTTCAATTTCATATGGTTTGAAACGCTTAATCTCCAGCATATTTTTAAATGCTTTAAATGGAATCTTTTTAACTTCCAATTTTTTATCTACATGTTTTTTACTTAAAAGAGCAATTCCTCCAAATATTAATCCAATTATAATTAAAAAGATTAAAACTCCGGTCATATTGGTTTTAGGAAGAGTAATTTCAGGTGTTGTTTGTTGTAAAAAGAAATATATAACTCTAATATAAATCATTTTTTAACTTCCTTTTTTTGTTTATCTTCAAACAAATCCACAAATATATCAATTATTGTAAAAAATAAAATTAATATTATTGGTCCAAGAATTATTCCAGAAAACCCTAAAAATCTAAGTGCACCAAGAATTGAAAAAAATATTAATAATGGATGTATCTTTATTTTATCTTTAATTATAAGTGGTCTTAAAAAATTATCCATAGTTGATATAAAAAAACCTGCAAATATAAAAAGCAATATCCCTTTAGTAAGTGAAACAAAAATCATAATATATATAGCAATAGGAGCCCAAACTGCTGTTGCTCCCAAAATAGGTATAAAAGATGAGATAAATAAAATTGAACCCCATAAAATAGCATTTTTTATCCCAAAAATTAAAAATAAAATTGTTGCAATAATTCCCTGAACTATAGCGACTGTAAAATAACCAACAATCACAACATAAGCTGTTTCATTAAACTTTTTAACTAAAATTTCTGTATACCTTTTATCAATAGGGATAGCTTTAAAAAAAATATTTTTTAAATACTCCCCATCTACAAATAAAAAATATAATGTAAAAATAGTAAATAAAAAAGAAATTATAAAAGAAGCAATATTTTTAACAATTGATGTAGTGTTATTAAGAAAGAATGTAGAAATATTTTTAATATTTTTTATAATTTCTTGTTGTAAATTTAAACTTGTTAAATCGATATACCCTTTTGTTAATTTTGAGATTGACATAACTAATTTATTATCAGCATCTATTTTTAAAATATCTGGATTTGATTTTATAAAATTAACTGCAACTTTATAAAAACCTAAAAATTGGTTTGATAAAGTAAATAAAAGATAAATTATTGGTATAACTATAATTACAACTGCAAAAAAAGAAAGTATTATTGCAACAATTTTAATTTTAAAATTGTAAAATTTATCTCTTTTTATTTTTTTTAAAATAAATTTATACAAAGGATGAAAAACAATAAATATTAAAATAGCCCATAAGATTGAATAAAAAAATGGGGAAAATATTTCAACAATTAAAAAAAAGAAAAATATAAATAATAGGATGAATATAAAATCTTCCATTTTTAATTTCATTTTTTTATTCATATTATTTTATCGAATATTTTAAATATATATTGACTTTTAAAATCTTACTATTTCTATTAATAAAAACTTAAATTAAAGATAAAATATTTAAAATTAAAATCAAAAAATAAATTTGAAAAGGTAAACTTAATGGAAATAAATAAAAATATTGATGACCAATATTTCAAATTTGAAACAATAGACTTAAAAACTTTTAGTTCAATTAAGATAGGATATATTACAAACAATATTTTTTTTCCTGAAAATGTTAATGACTTAAAAAAAGCAATAAAATATTTGTTGTATGAAAATTATAATTTTAAGTTTTCAGGTGGACATACAAATATCCTTTTTCATAAAAAACCCAATAATACAGTTTTTATAAATTTTTCAAAATTTAATAATATTAATTTTAAAGATAATTACCTTCTAATAGATAGTGGAGTTTTTTCCTCTTTAATTTCAACAATAGCATATATATTTGGAATAAAAGGATATGAATTTTTACATCTTCTCCCTGGAACAATAGGAGGAGCTGTATTTATGAACGCTAGATGTTATGGAGGAGAAATTAAAGATATCATCCAATCTGTTAATACAATAAAATTAAATTACAATAAAAAAGGTATTCTAATAAAAGATAATTTTGAAAAAAATGAGTTATTTGATAGTAACTTTAAAAATATTATTGAAGAAAAAAAATATATAAATAATTTGAGTGTAAATAATTTAAATTTTTCTTATAAACATTCCATATTTCAGGAAAATGATGAAGCAATAATATCTGTATCAATAAATTTTCCTACCAGTATCCCTGAGGATATTGTAAACTTGACTATAAATACTTTATATAAAAAAATATTAAATCCATCAAAATATCTGGATTTAGAAAACTTTTATAAAACATATTCTTTGAAAAATATTAACAATATTTTAGAAAAATTTATGAAAAATAGAGATTTTAGTAAATATCTATTAAATATAAATAGAACTCAAATTTTAAAAAGAATGGAAGAAATTGAAAATGATAGAAAAAAGAAAAAACATTTTGCTTTACCTTCTCTTGGATCTATTTTTAAAAATAACTATGATTATGGCATACCCATGGGGAAATTAATTGAAGATTTAGGTTTAAAAGGATTTGCAATTAATGATGCTCAAATTTCAAATTTTCATGGAAATATAATTATAAATAAAGGGAATGCAAAATCTGAAGATGTTTTAAAACTTATTGAAATAATTAAAAATAAAATTAAAAAGAACTATGGTTTTATACCTGAAGAAGAGATAATTATCATATAATTATTTGGAAAAAAGATAAATACATAAAAATCTTAAAGGATTTCAAATTGGGTACTATATTAACAATAGACATTGGAAATACTAACACAAAGTTCGTAATATTTAGTCAACAAAATGATATAAAACCTGAATTTATCAAAGTTATTAAAAATAATGAAATCTCAGTAGACTATTTAAATAAAAGTTTTTTTGAATTTATTAATAATAATTATTATCCATCTAATATAATAATTTCATCAGTTAACAAAAAAATCGAAGAATATATAAAAATCATTATAAATATTTTTCAAAAAGAATTAAATAAAAAAAGAAAAATCAAAAATAATATAAATATTATTCATATAAAAATGATGAAAAATTTACCTTTTGCTTTTAAATACAATCCTTTAAATTCTTATGGAAAAGATAGATTAGCTAATTTATTTTTTTCTTTAAAATCAGGCACCCCTTTTATTTCAATTGATATTGGAACAGCAATCACAATTGACTATATTAATAGTAAAAATATTTATTCTGGTGGAATAATAATACCATCAGCACAGTTAATGTTAAAAAGCCTAAATAATTTTACTGATTTATTACCAGAAATAAATATTAATAAGCTAGAAACTAAAAAAATTAAAAAAGTTTTTGATGACATAAATAACAATAATAATCTAGGATTTTCAACTAAAGAGAATATGATTTTGGGCAATTTTTCTACTATTATTTATAGTATTGTAAGTTATATAGCAAATATTTATTACAAAGAAGTTAATAATCTTTCAAAAAATAGAAAATTAAACATAGTTTTAACTGGAAATGAGATATTTAAAAAACTGGATAGTATAATTAAAAATAAAATAAAAGTTTTTAATAATATAAATTTAAATTTACTTAATATTATTTATGAAGATTTTCTTGTTAATAAAGGATTAAAAATATTTTTTGATTATTATTATAATTAATGCTTCAAATATTAATTCAGAAACTCTATAAATTTTTAATAATTTTTTATAATGTTAAAAAATTTAATAAATTTCATTTTGATATCTTGTTATTTTTGTTATTTCATCGAAATATAATAAAAGAATAAATATTTATCAAAATTTTTTATTATTAACGGAGTAATTAATGAAATTGGAAAAAATAGAAAAATATCTTATTTTACTAATATTTTTAATTATATTGTTAAGTTTCTCAGGATGTACAAAATCTTATAAATCAACAATTAAAAACTATATAAAATTTATGCAAAATGAACAATTTGAAAAAATTTATGACACACTTCTAACAGATAGTGCTAAATCTAAATTTCAATCCTTTTTAAGCCAGATGATAAATGATAAAGAACAATATGATTCAGTAATAGAAACATTTAAATCTATAAAAAAAGTTAATGTAATACAGGTTGAATTTTACAACAATGATGAAATTGCTGTTAAATTTAGATTCATTAACAAAAAAGGTATTGCAATAGAAGATGCATGGTGGAGGATGAAAAAAATTGATGGAAAATATTATATTATGAAATTTTCAAAACATTGATTTTTAAAATAATTTTAAAAATAAAAAAAATGAATAGAGAAAAAACAAAAATAACTTTTAATAATAAAAATATAAATTCAAAATTAAATTTTCTAATTTTAATAGTACTAATAATACTTTTTTCAATTTTTTATTCATTTCAGGTTAGAAATTTAGCTTCTTATAATTATGTTTATTTTTATGTTTATAACTTTTTACCAATATTAAAAAACAACAGTAAACTTATTGGTAAAAATATTGATATTGATACCATACAGGAAAATAAACTTATAGAAGAGCAGAATAAAGAATCTGCTAACTTTTTAGCAACCCTTTTTTTTTCACCTACATATTTTGAATATTATAGAAAATCTACAAGAAAAGGGTTTGAAAGTATTGCTGATATAAATTTTAACAAAGCTAATTATAATTTTGTATTTTATAAAAAAGAATTTATAGATAATTTTTATTATAAGACTACAACAAAATTTAAAATAACTAAAAGCATTATATCTTATACTCAAGCAATTTTAAACACAACAGGAATAAAAACATATGGAGAATATCCTTTTCAAATAGACATAATAAATGCTGCTAATTTTAAATTAGAAGACAATTTATTTATATATGGCTTGAAAAAAACATGCGAAAATTTAATAAAGAATAGTGTATACATTAAATATGGGAGAAATTTTGTTTATAAAGTTTCAGGTTCATTCATCTTATTAGAAACACCGAAAATATTTGTTAATTCAGGTGTAATTTATTTTAAAATAAATGGATATGTAATTTTTAATAAAGAATAGTTCAGTCTTTGTTAATAATAAAATTTAAATTATTGAAATATTTAAAAAATAAAGAATTAATTTTATCCTAATTAAAATTTCTCTCCTTAGTACAGTTATGTATTCATTAAAATTAATCTTTTATAACATTAAAGGAAATATATTATTTTTATCTCTTTTGCCTTTGGCAACTGTAATTCAGTCAAGAAATTTTAATTAGGATATATATTGATTTTATTTATTTAATTAAATATAATAATTTTAATTTTATCATTAACTGCAATAACCACGAAAAAATATTTTTTATTTAGTATTTGACAACTGAAATCCATTCAAAAAATTTCAATTAGTATAGATATCAAACTTAAATTTATTTAATTAAATACAATAGTTTCAATTTTATTATTAACTACACCTGCCACAGAAAAATATTTATTCTATTCAGTCTTTGACAACTAACAATCGTTCGAAAAATTTTAATAATGATAGATACATTACCCAAACTTATTTTAATTAAATATTTATAAATACAATAATTTCTATTTTTTTAACCATTAAAATCATAAGTTATAAATGCACCTATAGAAAATTTATTATATTTTTCTATTGTATTATCAAAATTAATCTGATAGTTATATGAGCCATTTAGTTTAAAGCTAATTTTATTTAAACTATATTTAAAAGTAAAATAAAATCTATGTATTTGATAATCATAGTAATCTAAAGAACCATATCTATAATATAAATGATAAGAAAAATACATATATGAAGATTTTTTAAAATTATATTTTAAAGAAAAACCTGGATAAAAATAATTATAATCTTTAGAATTTATATCAAAATCTGAAAACTTATAGTTTATCTCAATTGATAAAATAAAATTAGTTAACATCTTAAATTTCAAATTGTTATAAAAATAATTAACTGTTTTATTTTTTGTAAAATCATCATAAAAAAGATAATCCTGAATTTTATATTTAAAATTCCAGAAAATTTTATCAAATATTTGTTGTATTAGCTGTATTTGAAAGTTTTTATAATCATATTCTAATAATGTATCTAAATCTTCATCAAATAGATTAACTGTTTTTGTCCCATATTCAAAACCCGTTTTAACAACTGGTAAAGAAGGGAAAAAACTACTTTGAGCAAAAATTTTTTGATTAACACTTAAAACCAATAATAAAATAAAAATTATAAGAAAAGTAGTTTCTATTTTTTTCATAAAAGCTCCTCTTCTTAAATCTATTTTAATTTACTATCTAACTTTTTTCCAAAGTATAAATTTAATATAGATACTTTTCCATTAAAAGACCATCTTCATCCTTATAATATTTATCTAAAATTTTAGATACTTCAAAACCACTTTTTTTATACAGATCTATTGCTATTTTATTTGATATTCTGACTTCTAACCTGATTATTTTACAACCTTCATTTATAGCAATTTTATTTACTGCATAAATTAAAAATTTCCCAAATCCTTGCCCTCTATAACTCGGGCCTATTGCTACATTTATTAAATGAGCACTTTTTATATAATTTATTTTTTCAAAAATTAATATAAAATATCCAATAATTTTATTTTCAAAAATTAATTTAACAAACATCACATCATTTCTATTGACAAGCAAATAGAAATACTTTTTTTTCCAGGGTTTTTTGAATGAAACCTGTTCAATTTTATATATATCATCAATATCATTTAATGAAACTATATCAAGTTCAACTTTTTGTTGAATTTGTTTTATCTCATCTTCTGAAACCATAATTAATCCATAAAAACTTTTTTACATTTAATCACACTTTAAATAAAAGAAAAGAAAAAAAGCTACCTTTGCAATCAAGGTAGCTTTTTAATCTTAATATAATAGTTTATTTTTTATCTTTTATGCTTCTAGGAACTGGAAAATCAAGCATAGATAATAATCCTGCATCTGAATGATAATATACAAGTGGAATTAAATTAACAGCCATTGCAATTGTACCTTTTCCACCTGGAATTTCTGGTTTAATTGACAAATTAATTTCAGGATCACCATAAATATGGATATAATCACCAGTTTCTGTATTTTCAAGTTCTGGATGGATCTGTTGTGGATGGATTAATTTAATCTTTTCGTTTCCATCTTTATCATAACCTATTCCAATATGTTTACATCCAGCAACCATTCCTGGTTCAACTTTAACAACTGGAGTTTCCCTATGTACATTTGAAATAATTGGTTCTCTAGTTTGTTCAATTCTATCAATTTCCCAGCCTAATGCATCTGCAATCATACTAATTGATTCTGGAAAACCTATATGCCCAACAATTGAACCATCTTTTAAACCTTTATTAAATTCTTCAACTGTTGTTCCTACACCTTGAGTTTCCATAACTGTCTTACCAAAAGGTGATAAATCATTTACACGTTGTGCTTCAATTCTATCAACTTTCACACATGCACCTGTTAGAGTGATAATTAATGTATCTAAAACAAAACCAGGATTAATACCTGTACCAACAACTACAACTCCATTTTCAGCTGCTAATTCATCTAATTTTTCAGCTAATTCTGGAGATTGTTCCCATGGATAAGCCATCTCTTCTGCTATAGTTATTACATCGACACCTTTTTCGATGCAAAATTTCAAGTCTTCATAAACTTCTTTAGTAAAAGATTTTGTAGCATGTAAAACAACATCAACTTTCTCACTATCAATAATTTCTTCTGGACTGCCAAATACAGGTACACCAACTTTTCCAATATTTAAAAATTCACCTATATCAGAAAAATTACCTTTGAAAGCTCTTTTTGAAATTGCACCAACAACTTCAATATCTTCTTTTTGCAACATCATTTTTATCATACCAGAACCCATTGCACCAACACCCCATTGAACAACTCTAATTTTCTCATTAATGTTTTCAGCCATTATTTGACCCCCTAAACTAGATTTATGTATAAAATAATTTTTTAAATTTTAAATGCAATATTTATTTTTTATTTGTTTTTTTTTAAAGGTTGGTTAATATATTTAAAACAAATCTTCCGATAATTAATAAAAACTCTATACATAAGGATATTTTTCTATGGCTAAAATCTATTCAAGAACAAGAAAAAGGTTATTTTTAATAACATTGATATTTATTTTATCAATACCTGTATTTTTTAATATATTTCTTTTTACTTTTGGTAAAACAGCTTTCTTCAAACCCATGGAAGAAAGAGTTTTAGCATCTCTTGATTCCTCAAAAAGGATACTTGAACAAAAATTTACAATATTAGAACAACAAATTATTACATCTACTCGACTTGATTATATTGTTAATCTTGATAAAGAAAAGAGTGAAAAATATTTTTATAACTTATGTACATCTTTTAAAGATATATCTGCAGCATACGCTGGGTATGAAGATGGAACATTATTTTTAGCAACAAAAGATGGTCCTCTAAAAATTGATCTTGATCCAAGAACAAGACCATGGTACAAACAGGCAAAAAAAGAAGGAAAAACAATTATTACTGATTTTTATACTGATGCTGTTACAGGTGACCTTACAGTTACAATAGCATCTCCTATTTATAAAGATTATAGATTAATAGGAGTTTTAGGTTATGATGTTTATCTAAAAAGCTTTACAAATATTGTTAAACAAATCTTTACATCAAGCCTGTTTAGATTAATTGTTTATGATCAAAATCTTATTATTTTATATTCTGATAACAAAAAAGATATTGGTAAAAAGATGAATAAAGAGCTCCTGGGTAAAGATATTGTTAAGCTACCAGTTTTAAATAAAAGAAAGAAAGAAGTTTTAAAGACTTTTTACCCTAAACAAATATTTTCAGAAAAGTTAAATTTATACTTTTTATCATATATTGACTCAAAAGCTATAAATCAAATTTTTCAAAAATTTGCACTTAACTTTATTATATTTTCTTTAATAATAATTACAATATTTGTTTTTAGTGAAAATATTGTTTTAAAAAGAGTATTTATTCCACTTCATGAACTTTCTGATCATTTATTTAAACTTTCAAAAGGAAATTTTAAATACTTTAAATCTAATATTCCTGAAAACACAGAATTAGGTCAGGTAATTAAAAGTGTAAACTATTTAATTGAAACAATTATAAATGTTTTAGTTAAAATTAGTAATTTATCTTCAACTTTAAGAAATATAGTTAATCAAAATAATAATATTGTTAGTGATTTGTCTGAGTTTACAAATAACCAGGCTACTTCAATTGAAGAAATCTCTTCTATTTTAGAAGAATCTGTATCATCAATCAACCAAATTTCAGAAAATGCTGATCAAGGCTTAAAAAAATTATCTGAAAGTGCTAAAAAAGCTGAAGAAGGTACATTGTTAATTGATAAAATAATTTCTAAAATTAATGCTCTTGTTGAACAATCTGCAAACATCAATTCTTCATTAGAACTTATTAATGAACTAACTGAACAAACTAATTTACTTGCTTTAAACGCTTCAATTGAAGCAGCAAGAGCTGGAGAAGCAGGGAAAGGATTTGCAGTAGTTGCATCAGAAATTAGGAAACTAGCTGAAAGATCAGGTCAAACTTCAAAGGAAATAGCAGACAAAATTGGTAAAAATAATGAAATTGTAGCTGAAACATTAACTTTAGTTAACTCTTCATCTGATACATTTAAATCTATTATAAATATTGCGTTAACTGCTAATAGAATTTTAACAGATATTTCTCAAGCAATAAATGAACAAACTGAAGGAAGTAAAGAAATAATTTCATCTATTGATAATATCAGTGAATCTTCACAACAAATAATTGAAATAGTAGATGAAATTAGATCTATAGCTGGTATTTTAAATCAAGAAAGTAATGCATTAATAAAATTAAGTCATGGATTTATTATTGACTCAAAAACAAAATATCTCCCAAAAAGTTAGTTTATTATGAGTAGTATCTTTAAAGTTTTTAAAATTACAAGAATAATTCTATTTTTATTAATTTTTAGTATAATTTTGTTAGCTTTTTATTTATATAACAAAAATTTTAAAATTACTAAAAATGATCTTTTAAACAATAATAATATTAAGAATATTGAGCTTAAACAAAATAATAAAGAAGATAATGAGATTCAAAAAGATGATATTAAAAATCAGGATCCTATTATTGTAAATTATGGAGTTATAGATGAATCACAAATTGGAGAAAATAATACTTCCAATAATATTGTAATTGGCAATAACAATGATAATAATAGTAATAATGAAAATAAAGAATATAACTCTTTAGACAAAACTAAACAAGATTCTAATGATATCACAACAAAAAAAGATAAAAACATCTCTTCTAATACTTTCAATAACAATACCAACACATTAAATACTATAAAAGGGATAGATAAGTACTATACAATTCAAGTTGGTTCTTTTAAGGATTTTTCAAAAGCTATTAATCTTAAAAAACTGTTTATCTTAAAAAAAATGGTTTCATTTATTGTTATAAGAAAAATAAATGGTATTTATTATTATAGAGTTAATATAGGAATATTTAAAACTAAAGATGATGCAATTAATTTCTACAATAATAATAAATCACTTTTAGCAAAATATAACCCAATAATTTTTCTTTATTCTAAATGATTTCTAAATTGTTAATATTCAATTAAAATTAAATCATTTATTGAAAATGCAGGCTGAATTTTATTCAATTGCAAATTTAAATTATTTATAAATTCTTCTAAACTATTTTTAAATTTTAAAATTCCTGTAGAATTTGTATTAAGATTATTTAAATAATCCTGCATGGTAATTATAATCAAATTTATTTTATAGTTAGTTTCAAGAATAGCTTTATAACTTTTTTTAACTTCACTCTGGTTTTTAATAATGTCTTCATTATATTTTTTTATCTCTATACTTTTTTGTGTTTGATAATCTAAATAGATTAAAGAATAAATCTCATTTAGTTTAGAAACATTTTTTTTATAAAGGATTAAATCTTTAATAAATTCATTTATATAATCATCAGCTAAATCAATATCACTTATTAATATTTTCAAATTATTATCGCTGGAATTTTTAATTAAACTATAACCTATAATTTTTATATTAGAAATGGAATATAAGTTATTATAATAACTTATATAGTTTTTAGTAGAATCTAATATTTCCTGTATTGCAATTAAAGAAATTGAAAGTTTATCAACAAAATTTTGAGTTCTTTGCTGTTTGTTTTCTTTATCAAACTTTTTTTTGATATTATCAAGATTTGCCAGGTTCTGTTTATATTTTCTTTCAAAATTATCTTTTTGCAAAAACAAAAGATTTTTAAATTTTCTTAAGTAAAAATTATATTTAAGATCAATTAACTTAAATATAAAATTTTGAATTTCATAATACTTTTCTGTAAGGACAATATCATTTTTTTGTGTTTCATTAATTCTTTTATTAATATCATCAATATATTTAAAATATCTTGTAAAAGAGGTATTAAATTCATACTGGTATGTTGCTAACATATTTTTTTTAAGTTTGCTATTTAAAAATAATTTAAAATTATGAATATTATAATCATATTCATCAATTAGTTTATAATATGTTAATAAATTCAATTTGATTGCTTTATAAAGTTTTTTAATTTTTGAAACTATTGGACCAATATTTTTCAATTCTATACTTTTATTTATAAGAAGATAATTAAACATTTTAAAATAATTATCCATCTGAACTTCACTTTGAACTATATCTTTTTTATCTTCTATATATTGATAACCTACATTCATCCTATATAGCATTTCATCAATACTTAATTCAGAGACAAAATTATCTTCAAGAAGTGTTTTAAAATTCTTAAGATAATCATTACTAATAAAAATCTTGTTTATATTAGAATTAATAATTATATTGTCATATGAAAATTTTATAAAAATCCTTATAAGATTTTTATAAACTTCTTTATTTTCTTTAATTTTAAGTGAATCAATATAATCTAAATATCTATTTGCTAATTCATTTTTTTGTTTATTATAAAAATCAAGATAATATACTATTTTAGAATCATGTTTAAATATATTTTCAAGATTTCCATTTATCGCTGATTTAAAAAGGTAAATATTTTCCTCAAAATTTTTAAATTTATTCCATACAAGATAAAATTGTGCTTTAATTTCTGAATTCCATAAAGGATCATGAGTTTCTCTTAATTTTATAAATAGTAACTGCTTTTTTAATATATAAAAATAGTTAATATAATTTTGAGAAAGATAATAAAAATTGAGAAAATTATTTATAATTCCTGTATAATTTAGAATTTTGAGATCTAAAAAATTATTTAATTTAAAGTAATCATCTATTAATATATTAGAAAGATTTTTATTTTTTGCTATATTCTGTAAAAAATTACTTTTGAGTTTTTGAAATTCTTTATACTCATTATCAATATTATCAACATCATTTATATAATTATTATTTTCATCAAGCAAATATAATATTATATTGGTATAATAATCCAGGTAAGATTCATAAACATTTAAACTATTTAAAATTAAGTCTGTTGAAAATTCTGCTAATTTTTTATTATAATATCTATTCTTTTTTATTGTGTACTTATCTTTAAGTAAAACTATTTCACTTTTGTTATCTGAAAATTCGAATGTTTCACCTTTATATTCTACTTTTCCAGAATTTGAAAAAATTAAGAATGAATTTTTTGTTACCTTTATGAAGTACTCTCCTTTATAAAAAATAGCAACTTTATCAAACATCTTTACATTATATATCCCATTTATTATTAAGTAAGACTCCCCATTTAAAGGGGTAATCGTATCTTTATTAATATCAACAAATACCTTTGAATTTGGTGCTAACTTAGCAATTATATTATCATTTAATAACTCTAAATAACCATTTTTTGTTTGTATTGTTGAATTAATCTGTACTTCATAATATTTATATACAGGAATACCAGATGTAAAATTTTCATATATTAAAGAGAAATCTGAAGTAAAATTCGAAACATACAATGGTTCAGAAAAACATAACAAGCTATAGATAAAAAATAACAGTAAAAATGATACCAATATAATCACTATCTTAAATCTTTTCACAAAAGCTTTTCCTTAAAATTAAATTATTTAAAAACTATATTTCATACCAATAAAAATATAAAAATACTGTTGTCCACTCTTTGTACTACTATTGTAAGTTATTTTATAATTCAAATTTCCAATTGCATAAAAGTTCTTAAAAACCTTATAATTAACACTAAAACCGGTTTCATTTGTAGTAAAATTATTATTATTTTCAAAATTCATATCAAATTTATTATTGAATTCAATAGAAACATTTTTCTTATTATCAAACAAAATTCCTAAATTAATATTTATTAAAAAAGAATTGTTTAAAGAATTTAAATAATACAAACTATAATCTGCAGAAGATTCCCCATTAAGTATAAAATTTTCTGATAAAACAGAAATTATTTTTACATACAAAATATACTCTAAATAATTTGATGTTGTCGAATCCGGAAAAAAGTAAAAATTAAACTTATTTGAAATATTAAAATCAAAATTATCAAGAGAATAAAAAATTGAAAATTTTTCTGAAAAAGAATAAACATTAATTTCAGTAGCTGGGTCAACAATATTAATATAGTATTTATACCTGAAATTAAATTCTGTTGAATATGAAAAAACTGAATTTAATATAGCTGAAATTTTATTATAATAATCTACATCAAAATAATTACCTTGATTTTTTCCAAAAGAATATCCACCATTACCCTTTAATCCAAGATTAAATATTTGATTATTTTTAACAAAAAATAACCCGTTTAAATCAAAAAATATATTTGTATAGATATTAGTAAAATTAGAATCAGATTCATAATTAAGTTTTAAGTGGCTATAATAGTTTGCATTAATAGCTGGTACAATATAATCAAAATATAATGTATTATAAATTTCATCCTGAGTATTTATATTCAAAAGATATTTTGTTTCATTTTTTATTGTAATTATATTTTTATCAAAGTTTGAATAGCCAAAACTTAGCAAAAATTGATTGTAAGAATCAGATAAAGAATCAAGTTGTGGTAAATTATAATTTTCATAATTAAAATTAATAAATAATTTGTTGATATCATTAAGATAAAAATTCAAATTAAAATTTAATTTTTCATTAAATATTGAATTTAAAAGGTAATACCCTTCATTAGAAGTATAAACTTCAAAATTATTGTTTTTATAATTCCAGAAAATATTTAAAAAAGGGAGAAAATTAAGATGTTCATTATCAAGATCAATATATGAATACCCTGCGGAAATTTGCCCCTTATTTATATTATCAGCAAAAGTTAATAAAGGAATCGATATTATTAGAATAATAATAAATAAAATATATATAGAAGTTTTAATTTTCATTTATTTTTCACCAAATCTTTATTAATTTATTTTTTTAAATTTTTCCTTATTTTCTTTTTTTTATATTAACTTTTTGTTTATATTACTTTTTATTTTAAAATATTTTATTCTAAATTCTTATAAAAATATACAAATCTAAAATTTTAAAATGTTCCAATAATAAAAATTAATACAACATAAAATATTGACAAATATTTTTTTTTCTATAATTTTTTACTTGTGCCGGAATGGCGGAATTGGTAGACGCACTGGACTCAAAATCCAGCGGGAGTTAATCCTGTGTCGGTTCGAGTCCGACTTCCGGCATTTTTCAATTTTTAAATCCTTATTATATTTTATTTTTTTATTTTATTTTTTTTGTTTTATTTCTTTTGTTTTATTTCTTTTTATTTTTTTCTTTTCATTTTACTTATTTTTATTTAGAAAATCCAATTTTAATTTAAATATATTCTAGCTTAAATATTTTTTTACATAATTAATAATCATATATTATTCAATAATTTCAATATTTAAAATATCATATAAAAAAATAACTTAAACTATCCAATTTTTTTAAAATTCAAAATAGCATATTAAAAAAATAAACTATTTTATCAATAATTAATTTAAAAAAATTTCTCTTATATACAAAATATGGTTTATCTATGTTTTTAAAATCTTTAAACATTCTTAAATATAAAGAATTATCAGAATAATTCAAAAATATAACAGACATCATATTGTTAAAATTAAAAAATATCCCCCCCTCTTTATTATTGGCAGAATATATTTCAAAATTGAATTTATTTTTATCCCCTTCTGAATTAAAATCATATTTTATAAATTGGTTGTTTTTACTATTACCAAAATAAATTTTTAAAATCTTTTTATTAAAGTACTTTGAACGATTTACATTATAATCTTTATAATCTATTACTTTAATATGATATAAATTTTGCAAATAATCTTTTAATAGTATTTTTAATTTTCTATCTTTTTTCTTATTCTCATAAAATTGTGGAAAATATATAACACCAGTAACATTATCAAGACCTATTTGTATAAAATCAGATAAGTTTCCCTCTTTTAATTTTCTATCTTTTATTAATTTAATAACTTCATTTCCAAAAATTCGTGGATAAGGGATAGAATCTTTGCTATTAATTAAAGAATCCCATTTTTTAAAGATTTCATTGAAAGATGTAAATTTTATAAAATAAAGTCTATTTTCAATATCATTTAAATAGGAATAATTTTTAAATTTTATAAATTCCATTTTGCTTATTAATAAATCAGAAAGATAATTTTTTATTGTTTCTTCAAATCGTTCTCTCTGATATTGAAATAAAAACATTTGTTGAAAATATTCTCTATCCTGCTTTGTTAAAATAATTAACCTTGGTAAAATAGAAAACTTTTTAAGATAATCCTCAATAACATACTTATTAATTCTATAAAAAATATATTTTAAATCAGTATTATTTGAAAAAAAATAAAAATTTGAAAAATGAAACTCAGTATCTTTATTATTAATCTTAAATAATGAGTAAAAAACATAAACCTTTTTGTTATAATTTTTACTAACAAAATCACTAAATTGTTTTAACTCAGATTGTTTTTTTAAATATAATTCTTTTAAACTTTCCACATAAGATTTTAATAACTCATCTTTATTTGAAGTATACGAATAAAGATAATTATATATTTCACCCTCATCATAAAAAGCAATTTTTTCCAGTATATTCTTATATTTTTTTACAATAATAGGGATAACGAAATTTGAATTTTCATTTTTATATTCTGCTAAAGCATTATCTAATGTTAAAATCGGATTCTGTGAAAAAACAAGATAGAAAATATTCCAGAAAATATCATCATCATGATTTTGAACATCAAAACTTGATTCTGCTTTTACATTAATAGAAAATAAAATTAAATTAAAAGAAAACATAAATAATAATAAATTGAAAAAATATTTTTTTTTAAAAAAAGAATATTTAATAAGAGAAAATTTTTTTTTACACATAGATTTCCACATTATAAAAGCAAAATAATTATTTTAATAATACAACCAGGTTATCTTTTTAATTTTTCTTTTCTAATTTATATTCAATTGTAAATCAATAAAATAATACCCAAAAAAATACTAATTTATAAATTAATGAATATCACCCTTTATTAATTTATCGGCAATAACTGGTTGACCATCAACCAGCATAATACTATTTTCATACATAACCTTATTGCCAATTGAGGTAATTTTAATTTTTGAAAATTCTTTAATAGTTAAAGTTTCAAATTTATCTACAGGATCTATACCTTCAAAATATACTCTTGAGCCAATTTCCTTATCTGTTGTTAATACGCCTACATCATTATCATCTGAAGCAGCTAACAACATCCCATTTGACTCAAACCCTCGAATTTTAGCTTTTTTTAAATTGCAAAGTAAAATTATTTTCTTATTTATTAATTCATCTTCCCTATAATGTGCCCTTAATCCTGCAACTAATTCCCTTATTTCATCTTTAAGATCAACTTTTAATAGATATAATCTATCAGCATCAGGATGAGGTTTAATTTCTATAATTTTACCAACTCTGAGGTCAAGTTTGGCAACTTCAGGTATTTTTACAATAGTAAAATCATCATCAACTTTTGAAAAAACAATTTTGGGTTTATTAATTACATGTTCTAAAAGAATTTTGTCATAATCTGCTATCTCTAAAGATAAATTAAGCATTTTTGCTATTCTTTTACTATATAATGGAATAACTGGTGAAATTAAGATGTTTAATTTATTAATAATAATTAATGTTGTTGTCAATACTTTTAAAGCTTTTTGTTTATCAGTTTTAAGCAATTCCCATGGAGCATTATCTTGAAAATATTTATTAGCTAAATCTGAAGCTTTAAAAAATAGTTCTATTGCTTTTCTAAATTTAAATTTCTTCATCAATTCAATAAAAGGGTGTAAAATTTCATCTATTTTATTAATTAAATCCTCATCAAATTCATTTCCAGTTTTCTTTTCAAAATTCTTATTTAAAAAAGTAGCAGCCCTATATACAAGATTGCCAAATTTACCAACTAAAGAACTATTTATTATACTTTTATAATCTTCTTCAGAGAAATTAAAATCAGTAACACTATCAGACAATGAATAAGTATAAAAAAACCTCAGATATTCAGGGTCTCCACCAATATCAAGAAAATCTTTTGCTGTTAAAAAGGTTCCTCTTGATTTACTCATCTTTTCTCCATTAACATTTAAGAATCCATGAACCTGAATGTGATCTGGTAAATGGATGTCAGCACCCATTAACATTGCTGGCCAGAAGAGAAAATGGAAATAAATTATATCTTTTCCAATAACATGAACTATTTTAGATTCTTTGTTAATCCAATATTCTTTCCAATCAAGGTTATTTTCATCACAATATTTTTTTGTAGTTCCAATATACCCAACAGGTGCATCAAACCATACATAGAAATATTTATCATCGGTCCCAGGTATTTTAAATCCAAAATATGGTTTGTCTCTGCTTATTTCCCAATCTTTTAAACCTTCTTTGATCCAGTTAATTAAATATTTTTTAATCTCAGGTTGAAATTTAGAAGTTTCTACATAGTCTTTTAATTTATCAGAAAACTCGCTTAATTTAAAAAAATATTGTGTGGTTTTTCTAACAGTTGGAGTATTACCACATATAGCACAATAAGGGTTAATCAAGTCAGTTGGTTGGTAGGTAGCATTACATTTTTCACATTGATCACCATATTGGTCTTCTGCACCACATTTTGGACATGTACCTTTAACATATCTATCTGGTAAAAACCTTTTGCAATGCTCACAATATGTAATTTCAATCTCTTTTGTATAAATATACCCTTTTTCAAATAGTTTATTATAAATCATCTCAACAATTTCTCTATTTTCAGGAGAATTTGTCGTATAGTACTTATCAAATTTTATATGAAAAGCATTAAAATCCCTTACATGTTCTTTATGAGCTTTTTCAATCAATTGTTCTGGAGTAATACCTAACTTAGATGCATTAATTTCAATTGGTGCACCATGAGTGTCATCTGCACAAACATATATAGCATTTTCACCAGATAACTTACAATACCTTGAATAAACATCTGTTTGAATATATTCAACTAAATGTCCAATATGAACCGGTCCATTTGCATATATTAAAGCTGAAGTTATAACTTTTTTCATTTTTATCTCCTACCTTAATAATAAAATTATAAACTTTGTATTTTTATATTTAGTTAACTTTATTATTATTAATTCTTTAACTTTAACTTTTTTATTTATTATTTTTTATTAATTTTTTTTTAATTTTAATTTTTCAGTATTAATTTTTTTATTATTTATTTTAGTTTATTATTATTTGATTTTATTTATAATTTTATTTAGTTATTTATATCGTTTTTAATTTTATTTCTTTTACAAAAATTTTATTTTGTTAATTCTTTTTTAAAATAGAGTTATTAATTTATATTTGCACCTAATTAAAATTATAAGCAAGTATTAAAACAATTCCTTTGTTTTCTTTAGACAGTTTTTTTAATAAATCAATAATTTTTAAAGAATGTAAAAAAACTACTTTTTCCTCTATTGTTGTCATCTTTACAAGGTAAGTATCAATTTCATTTTTTATCTTTTTTTCAAAATCATTATCTATAGTTTCTGGCAAATAATAAACTTTCCCATTAAAATCTAATTTTTGAAATCTTTTTAAACTTTTTGTAGCTAAAAGGTAAGCTTTAAAATTTTCATTATCTATTTCATATAAATAATATTTTGTATCTTTAAAAAAATAAATCCTTTTAACAGTCCCTTTTATTCTTAAAACTTTTCCATTAAATGAATCTGTTTTTTCATTAAGCTTCTCAATAGAAGTAATACAGGAAAAAAATGTGACAAAAAAAATCATTAAAATTATCAATATAAAAATAGAAATTATTTTTTTATTTTTCATTTTTTTATACCTCAACTTTAAAATATGTAAAAACTTAACACTGTTTTCTTATTTTTCAAGTGATAAAGAACATAGCATATAAAATCTTATTTCCGTTCTTCGTGATGATTTTTTATTTTTATTTCCATTTCTTCATCAAATGGTTGAGCAGTAGCAATATATACGCCTGGAAGAAAATAATCTTCTCTTGAATAATTTAAAGCGAAAGAGGTTTTACCTGATTTAAGACCACCTAATATAAAAATAATCATAGGAAAATTAATATATGAAAAGTTTATTTTGTCAAAAAATAATTTTATTTAATATACAATCACTGGATTTCCATCAATATTTAGAATTTTAATATCAGTATTAAAAATTGAATCAATTATCTCTTTTTTGATTGAACTAACAGTAGGACCGTACAAAACAAGCTTACCTTTATTAAGAATTAATATTTTTTTTGAGTATTTTAAGGCAAGATTGAGATCGTGTGAAATAACTATAATTGTTTTCCCTAACTCTTTATTTAATTTTTCTAAAAAAGAATAGACTTCAATTTTATGATTAATATCAAGAAATGAATCCGGCTCATCTAAAAATATAACTTCAGTTTCCTGAACTAAACTTTGAGCAAGCATAACCCTTCTCTTTTCTCCACCTGACAGATTTGAAAAATATTTATCCTTAAGTTCCACAAGGTCTAAAAATTCAATATATTTATTTACAATCTCTATATCTTTTTCAGTATAAGATTCAAAAACTTTCTTATGAGGAAACCTTCCCATTAATACAATCTCGAAAACTGTAAATGGTATTGTATCTGGTAAAAATTGGGGTAAAAAAGAGATTATTTTTGCAAGATTAATTCTCTTAATCTTTTTTATATTTTTCCCATTTATTAAAATTTTACCATTATCAGGCAATAGTGTCCCATTTATAAGATACATTAAAGAGGTTTTACCTGAACCATTTGGTCCTAAAATTGAAACAAAATCACCTTTTTTAAAATTCACCGAAAAACCTGCAAAAAGAGGAATAAATCCTTTGTATGAAAAATCTAAATTTTTAATCTCAATTATATAATCATCCATATTATTTTTCCTGTATAAAAAGTTTAATACAATAATATAAAATTCAAATAAAAAATATAGTTTATTGACTTTTAGATTAAAAAAAATAACATTATTTAAATAAAAACAATTTCAATAATTATTAAAAGGAATCAGTATATGAATTATAAGGATAAAATCTATAGAAGTGTAAAAAAGATTGATAATTTATTTTATAAATTAAAATATACAATAAATAATACTTCTAACATAATACTTGATCAAAAAGGTCATAGTTTTGATAATTACAATTTGATAATGGAAAACATTAACCTTATAGATTTTTTTAAAGAAATTGATCCTGATTTTTTAGATTATCTAAATTTATCTCAAATTTCTCAATTAAATAGGACAATAACATCAAAAAATTACAAGAATTTACAGGTTTTTTCAAATGGATTTCAATCCTGGACATTAAGCACAGAATTAAATGTTAAAGATAAAATAAATTACAAATCACTTTTTAACAAATTGAATCCTTATATAATCAGAGATAAAACAGAGAAAAAGTTTTTTAATAACCATATTATTTCCCATTTTTTCATTTACTTTAAAAATAAACCCTTAAATGAATTGAATAAAATAAAAATTCCTCAAACATTTTTAGGATACATTTTTATTATCTCAAAAAATCACAATACATCACCTGTTACTTTCTATTTAAATCAAAAAAACCTTAATTTAACTATTGAATTATATTATGATGATAAAGATTTTAATAATAATGAGTCCATTTCAGAACTATTTGTGTTTTATGCAAAAGATTTTTTTGATCTTAAGTTAAAACTTAATACCATTTTTAAAAAAGAAAACCTTATAAATATAAACAATAATAAAAACAGAGAAAATTATATAAATAACAATATTGAAATAAACAAAGAAAATAATATAAAAAAAAATAATATAACAAACAATGAAAATCAAAACCAAAATCAATTTATAGAAATTGTTAAATCAAAATTATGGGGATGGGAATCCTGGTATTGCCATTATACAAATATTAATCAGGAAATTATATTTAAAAATCTTGAATCCCTCTATAAAATTAAAAATCAGTTAATTGACAAAAACATAAGGGAAATAACTAATTTTTCTGATATAGATAAAAATTCTAATTCGTTAAATAAAAAAAAGAGTAATAAAAACATTTTTTTAAATTCTATTAATAAAAACACTACATCTATTAAAAACAACACATCCAATAAAATATCACTAAATCCTGTTACAATAAAAGTTTTAAAGAGTATTTTAGAGAATAACTTTGTTTTTCAAATTGATGATGGGTGGGAAAAAGTAATTGGTGACTGGGAAATTAATAAAAATAAATTTTCAATAACAATGGATAATATTGCTGATAAAATTTATAAAGCTGGATTTATTCCAGGATTATGGATAGCTCCTTTTTTAGTAACTAAAAAGAGTAAGATCTTTAAAAATAATTTTGATTGGATATTAAAGGATAAAAATAAAAAACCTATTATTGCAGGATATAATCCTAATTGGAATGGTGATTTTTATTGCCTTGACCTTTCCCATCCAGATGTAGTTAATTTTATTACTAATTTATTTGACAAAATTGTAAATAAATGGGGTTTTCAATTTTTAAAACTTGATTTTTTATATACAGGTTTATTTTCGGGAAACTTTTATAAAAAAAGTAGTGCATATGAAAATTATAATAAAATAATGGATATTATAACCTCTTTTAAAAAGAATAAATATAATAAAAATATCATACTACTTGGTTGTGGAGCCCCTTTTGAAAATTCTTTTAAATATTTTGATTATATGAGAATTGGTGCTGATACAAAAGAGATATGGGAAGACACACTTACAAAATTTATTAATTATTCAGGAAGGCCTTCAACTTACAATAACATAATTAATACAATAGAATTATCCTTTTTAAATAATACTATATTTTTAAATGATCCAGATGTCTTTTTTTTAAGAGATAAAAATATTAAATTAACATACAAAGAAAAAAGACTTATATTTTTAACAAATTTTTTAACTTCAAATGTAATGATGTTTTCTGATGACCTTTTTGAAAATAAAAATAGATTTTTATTAAAAGAATTAGATTTGTTTTTTACTGATCTTTATAATTTTTATTTATCTAACAATTTTCCAATGGAATTTGGTATATTAAAATTTAAAAAAGACAATTATTTAATTTATGATAATAATTATTATATAAAGGGAAAAATTGATTTAAAAAAACATGATATAAATTTGTATTTAGATAATCATTAATAAATATTTATCTGTTTCAACCTTTAATCAAGAAAATACAATTAATTTCAATTTATTCTTTTATAAACCCATTTTCTTTTGAAACTTTTGAATAAAAATAACCACTTTTTTTAACAATTCTTTTTAAAGTTTCATAATCCACATATATTAAACCAAATCTTTTAGAAAGACCTTCAGCCCATTCAAAATTATCCATAAATGACCAGACAAAATACCCTTTAATATTTATCCCTTCCTCAATTGCTCTCTTAACATTATAAATAAAATCTTTTAATACTTCAACCCTTTGATTATCATTAACCTCATTATCAATAACTTTATCTTTAAATGCAGCTCCATTTTCTGTAATAAAAATTGGTAATTTTTTAACCCATGGATTAGGAGAATTCTTCATATAATCTGATACAATTTTAATACTTTCATACAAACTTTCTGGATAGATTTCCCAATTCATATCAGTAAAATATTTCTTTTTAATATCATTAAATGTAGGGAAAGAGCCTAATTCTTTATATAACTCATAGATTCTTAAAACTATTTCTTTTATAATTTCTTCATCATAATTTAATTTATTTATTAATTTCTTAGTTGTAGCTTGAATCTGAAAATCAGAATCTAAATTATTAATTTCTTTAAATAGTCTTTTATAAATTATTTGAGGATCTACTGGTTTGAAAGGCAATATTGGATTAAAAGATTTTTTTACAAAAATCCTATTGTAATTGTTCATACCTATAAAATCAATTTTTTGATTTATAATAGATAAATCATCATTTTTATGTTTTCTATAATTTTTATAAAAAAGAGACAAAAGTTTATCAATATTTGAAGGATAAACACCTGACAATTGAGGTTGTAAAAACATCCCATGGAAAAAATTATTTAATTTTTGTTTAGCTTTTAAATCTTTTTGTTTATTTAAAGGTACAATAGGAATAATAACATTTGTTATTCCAACATTTAAATCGCTATTAATCTCTTTAATTCTTTTAACTGCTTTTCCATGAGCTAAATTAAAATTATGAGTAGCAATTAAAGTTTTTTTTAAACTCCTGTATCCGGGTGCATGTTCTCCTAAAAAGTATCCCTCAATAACAACTGAAAACGGTTCATTTAAAGTAATAAAATATTTAACTCTGTCTTGTAGTCTTTTTACAACAACTTCAACATAATCAGCAAAATAATCAGTAATATCTCTGTTCAGAAAACCACCTATTTTTTCAAGTTCCCATGGTAAATCCCAGTGATATAAGGTTATAAAAGGTTTAATATCATACTTTAAAAGTTCATCCACAAGCTTATCATAAAAATCTAACCCTTTTTTGTTAACATTTCCCTTTCCTTCTGGAAAAATTCTTGGCCAGGATATTGAAAATCTATAGGCTTTATATTTCAATTGCCCCATTAACTTGATATCATCTTTAAACCTATGATAATGATCACATACAATTTGCCCTGTGGTACCATCTTTTATTTTACCTTTTTGCAATACAAATTTATCCCATACTGATAACCCTTTGCCATCTTCATTATATGCTCCTTCAATTTGATATGACGCAGTAGCAGTACCCCAGTAAAAGTTTTCAGGAAATTTAATCCACTTCATATTCCTAACTCCAGTATAATAATATTATAATAATATTATGTGTATTTTACTTTTCTATAATGTAAAATATTTCTTAATTAATTCAATTTATATTTACTTTTATCTTTTAACCTTATTTGCTCTTTTACACACTTTTATTTATATCATGAAAATGATTTATTTTTTATTCTTATGACAATTTTTATTTGAGACTATTTAACAATTATTTCAAACAATCAATAAAACAAATTTTTACTATTCTTAACTTAATTTAAAATTAATTTGACATTAAAAAATATTTTATTTTTTTTCAATTAAAATATTAATAAAATAATAAATATAATTATTATTTACTCTTGACTAACTAGTTTATTAGATTAAACTTTGTGTGAAAAAATTTATTAATTAATAATTAAGTGAGGAGGCATAAATGTCTAATATGTTAGAAATCCGCTTCCACGGTAGAGGTGGACAGGGAGCAAAATCTGCAGGAGATGTTTTGGCCTATGCTGCATTTCAAAATGGTAAAACTATACAGGCATTTCCAGAATATGGCTCTGAAAGAAAAGGAGCCCCTGTAAAATCTTATGTTAGAATTTCTGATAATGATATCCACATTTACTCAGGTATTACAAATCCAGATATTGTTATAGTTTTAGATGCTACTCTTGTACAATCTGAAAATGTAACTGAAGGATTAAAAGAAGGTGGTTATCTAATAATTAATTCACCAGAACCACCCGAATATTTCAAAGAACTTATAAAAAGGGATGACATTAAGTATTTTACTGTTGATGCAAATACTATTTCTATGAAGAAATTGGGTAGAGCATATCCTAATGCTCCTATGCTTGCTGCAGCTACTGCAGCTACAAAATTACTTGAAGTTGATCAGGTTATTGAAAGTTTTAAAAACTATTTTAAGAAAAAACTTGTCGAAGATGCGTTAAACAAAAACCTTGAAGTTATGAGAGAAGCTGCAAAGGAGGTAAAAGGGTTATGAAAAAACATACAAGCTGGAAAGAATTAATGATTGGCGGTTTATTAGA
The DNA here is from genome assembly GCF_055389015.1 of Exilispira thermophila. Lineage (NCBI taxonomy): Bacteria > Pseudomonadati > Spirochaetota > Spirochaetia > Spirochaetales > Exilispira > Exilispira thermophila. The sequence continues at coordinate 1,692,959 of NZ_AP042476.1, forward strand.
AGGTGGAACTGCCAGAAAATATAAAGCTGGTGATTGGAGAGACCAGAGACCTGTTTTTAATGAAAAAGAATGTATTCAATGTCTCTTTTGTGTTGAACAATGCCCTGATGATGCAATTAAAATTAAAGAAATTACTGATGATAAAGGAAGAAAAAAAATTGTTAGAGCTGAATATGATTATTTTTTCTGTAAAGGTTGTGGTCTTTGTCACTATGTTTGTCCTAAAAAAGACAAAGCAATTGTTATGAAACCAGAAACAGATTTTATTAAGTAAATAATAGGGAGGATATAAATATGCCTACAAAAAAATTATTAACTGGAAATTATGCTTGTGCTGAAGCAATGAGGCAGGTAAGACCAGATGTTGTTGCTGCTTACCCTATTACACCTCAAACACCAATTGTAATGCAATTTTCAAAAATTGTTGCTGATGGACTTGTTGATACAAAACTTATAGAAGTTGAATCAGAGCATTCTGCAATGTCTGCAACCATGGGTGCATCTGCTGCAGGAGCAAGAGCAATGACTGCAACAGCTGCAAATGGTTTTGCTTTAATGATTGAACCTGTTTGGATTGCAGCAGGTACAAGATTACCAATTGTTATGCCAGTTGCAAATAGATCAATAGGTGGACCAATTAATATTCACTGTGACCATTCAGATTTTTATACAGCCAGAGATTTTGGATGGATGATGTTCATGAGCGAAAATGCTCAAGAAGCATATGAAAATATAATTATGGCTATAAAAATTGCAGAAAACCATGATGTATTATTACCTGCAATTGTAAATTTAGATGGTTTTGTTACTTCTCATTCAACACAGGTTGTTGAAGTTTATGATGATGATGTAATAACTAATTTTGTTGGGGTTAGAAATCCAAAATATTCATTACTTGATTTTGATAATCCAACAACTTTTGGACCACTATCATTATTTGATTCCTATTTTGAAATTAAAAGAACTCAAATTGAAGCAATGAAAAATGCAAGAAAAGTTATACCTCAGGTATTTGAAGAATTTGGTAAAATTACAGGTAAAAAATACGATTTTATAGAAACTTATAAAACTGAAGATGCTGATATCATTCTTATGGCATTAAATTCAACATGCGGAACAGCAAAAGTCGCAATAGATAATATGAGAGAAAAAGGGATAAAAGCTGGTCTATTAAAAATAAGAGTTTTTAGACCATTCCCAGAAGAACAAATTAGAAAAGTTTTGGAAGGTGCTAAAATTGTTGGAGTTCTGGATAGAGCTGCATCTGTTGGTGCTCTTGGTACACCTTTGTATATGGAAGTATTAGCAACCATGTATAAATCACAAAAAAGACCTTTAATTCAAAATTATCTTTATGGTCTTGGAGGTAGAGATATTAATCCACAACATATTGAAGAAACTATAATGGATTTAACAAAGATACTGGAAAAAGGTGAAATTCAAGATGAACATAAATATATAAATCTTTACGAATAATATTTAGGAGGAAATAAAAATGGCAATACCTTTAAATAAATTAGTAACTAAAAGGAAAGTATTAACAGGTGGGCATAGATTATGTCCAGGTTGTACTGCTCCATTAATTGTAAAATATATTTCTCAGGGTACTGACGACCCATTAGTTGTTGCTAATGCTACAGGTTGTTTAGAAGTATCAACTACTATTTATCCATATTCTGCATGGTTAACTCCATGGTTTCATAATGCTTTTGAAAACGCTGCTGCAACTATAAGTGGTTCTGAAACTGCATATAGAGCATTAGTTGAAAGAGGTAGATATCCTGAAAAAAATGTTAAATTTGTTGCATTTGGTGGTGATGGTGGTACCTATGATATTGGATTACAATCTTTATCAGGTGCTTTAGAAAGAGGTCATCAATTTTTATATGTATGTTATAATAACCAGGCATATATGAATACAGGATATCAAAGATCTTCTGCAACTCCAAAAGGTGCTAATACAACAACAACTCCTTCAGGAAAAGCATCTTATGGTAAACATCAATTCCCTAAAGATTTAACAATGATTGTTGCAGCTCACGGTATCCCCTATGTTGCTCAAGCTTCACCTCACAATTATCAGGATTTAATTGCTAAAGCTCAAAAAGCTTTTGCTGTTAAAGGGCCTTCATTTATAAATGTAATATCTTCATGTGTACCTGGTTGGGGTATCCCATCCAATATGACTTTAGAAGCTGCAAAACGAGCTGTAGAATCATGTTTATGGCCTTTATATGAAATAGAAGAAGGTGTATTAAAAATTAACTACAGACCTAAAAACAAAATACCTGTAACTGACTTTTTTAAACTTCAAACAAGATTTAAACATTTATTTAAAAAACCTGAATATCAAAAAATTATTGATGAAGTTCAGACAAAAGTTGACAAAGATTGGGAAAGATTACAAAATCTTGATGGTTTGAAGTTGTTTTAATATAAATTAATTTTTATAATTAATTATTAATTTAATATTTAAATGTTAATTTAATATTCATATTTTTCATCTTAATAAAAAGGCTGCTCTTTATGTACTTTAGAGCAGTCTTTTTTTATTATTTTTATTATTTTTTAAAATTAGTGGAATGTTTATATTATCAATTTTCAACAGGCAATTCTACAAAAAAAATACTTCCCCCATTCTTGTTCTTTTTATATCCAATATTTCCAGAATGCAATTCTACTATACTTTTAGCAATAGCTAATCCTAATCCGGTTGAACTTTCCCCCTTTGTAGGAATTGTAGAGAGCTTTTGAAAAGGATTAAATAATAATTTTACTTCATTTTCAGGTATCCCTTTTCCACTATCTACTACCTCTAAATAAAAATACTTCTTGTTATTTTTTTTAATTATATTTGCATTCATATAAATTTTTGAATCAATTTTTGAATATTTTATCGCATTACTTAATAAATTATCAACAACTCGTTTAAAAAGAAATTTATCCAATTTAATAACAAAGGATTTAAATGGTGAATTAAAAATAATATTCTGTCCCTTATCTTTTGCAAAAATCATAAAATCATTAATAGATCTTTTTATTAAAAATATAATATCATCCTCAGCAAAATTAATTTCTACCTTCCCACTTGTTAATTTTGCATATTCGAGAAAATTGTTTAAAACATCCTGTATAATAATGGTAGCTTTTTCTAAAAATTCTATGTATTTTTGATTTAAATCATCTTTAATATTATTTTTTAAAGCATTTATCCCTATTAATATTACTGATAATGGATTTCTTAAATCATGACCTATAATTCTAATAAGATTATTTTTAAAATTTATATTTTCTTTTAAAATCTCATTTTTATCTATTTCTTCTTTTAACTTTAAAAATGTATTAATTTTAAATTTAAAATCTTCAAAATTAATTGGTTTGAAAATAATATCATTAACACCTAAATCTAATAAAAATTCAAAATTTAAAAATTCTATTTTTTCAACAAGAACCAGTATTGGTAATTCATAATAGCTATATTTGCTTCTTACATATTCAATAAAATCAAAACTTTTTTTATCCTCTGTAGAAGAATTTATTATTAGCAAATCTATTTTTGTATCATTTTTAATTAAAGTATATATTACATCTTCTATTTTTTTATAAACTATAAAATTAAAGTTTTTAGAAGAACAATAATTTACAAATGTTGATACAGTTGAAATATCATTATCACAAAATAAAATAGTTGGCCTATTTTTGTTTTCCACACTTTTAAGAGTATTTTCAATTAAATTTTGATTTTCTTTTATTATCTCTTTATTTTTGATTAAATCATTTTCTAAATTAAAAAATTCATTTTCAAAATTTGATTTGTTTTTATTTATAGCTAAACTGTCATCTTCCTTTTTACCATTTTTAAATTTATTATCAAAACTTTCCTTTTTATCATCATTTTCTCCTAAAATAGGTAAAGCTAATGAAATAGAAATTATTTTATTCTGTTTGGTTTTTATTATCAGTTCACCATTATGATTTTCAATTATTTTTTTAGCAATTGATAAATTTAATCCAATATCGCTATGTTTAAAATATTGAATTGGTTCATTACCGTTAATAAATTTATTGATAATTTTTATAACATCCTTATTTATTGAGCAAGATTTACATTTTAGAATAATCAATATTTTATTAGTAAGTAATTTATAATCAATATTAATTTCATCATGATCTATAAATCTAATTAATAACTCAAACAAATTAAAAAATACCTCTTCTAGTTTAATCCAATCTCCATAAATTTTAGGAAGTTCAGGGATTATTTTATTGTTAATTTTAATATTTTTTTCTTTAATATAAAAAGAAATTATATAAATAACCCTTTCTATTAATTCATAAAGATCTAAATTGTTAAATTCAAACCTCAAATCATTTGATTTTAGTTTTGTATAAAGTAAAATTTCATTTATAATTCTACTTAATTTTATATTAAGAGAAAGCAATGGTATTATTGATCTTCCATCAATGTTTTCATTTATATTTAATAAAGATTTTAACAAAGTTATACTATTTCTTACAGGTAACTCCAGCTCATAAGTAATTTTTTGAAAAAATTCATCTTTAATTCTATCAAGTTCAGTTAATTCTTTAATTACTATTTTTTGTTTCTCAATCTCTATCTCATTAAATCTTGTTTTAATTTTTACTACAATATAAATAATTCCTAATAAAAATAATATATAAATAATAAAAGCCCACCATTGAAAATAAAAAGGGGTTTTAACGAAAAAATTAATAGCAATTACATTTTTACTTAAAGCTTCATTATAATTTAAAGCTTTAATCTTTAAAACATAATTACCACCTTTTAGATTGGTAAATAATATAAAGTGTTTATTTCCATTATTAACCCAATCTTTATCATAACCTTCTAATTTATAAAAATAAACATTTTTTTCAGGAAAAGTTAAATCAAGGCATGTAGCTTCAACATAAATTTTATTTCTGCCTGGAGGAACTATTATTTTATTAAATGACTTAATATTTCTATTATTTAATATTTCATTTTCATTAATTTTTATAGATAATATCTGTAGAGGTGGATTAATATGATATACAATTAAATTATCTGGATTAAAATTAGTAAATCCATTAAGACCTCCAAAAAAAATTTCATTTTTATCTGTAAGTAAAAAGGAATTGTTTAAATACTCTTTTAATACCCCTTTTAAATTATAAAAACTTTTAATTTTATTTGTTTGTATATTATAATTAAGGATCCCATATTTAGTTGAAATCCATAAATTTCCATTTTTTTCTTCTACTATCCCAGCAATATAGACATTATAAAATAGCCTATCTTTTAAAATAGTTAAAGAATCTGATTTAATATCATATTTAATTAGCCCATTTTCTGAACCAATCCATATAATATTTTTATTCTTTTTAGAATGAGTTAAATTTAAAAAATTAGTTATTCTTATTGAATTTTTGTTGTTATTACTGTAATTAAAATAATACTCAATTTCATTAGAATTTTTATTTTTGAATCTAATTTTTAATAATCCTGATTCAGTTGCTATTAAATATTCATCTTGAATAATTTCTACTATGTCATTAACAACATGAGTATTAAGAACTTTTATCCCATTAAACAGGATATTTTCAAATATATCTTTATTTGAATTATAAACAAAAAGTCCATTATCTGTACAGGCAAAAATCCTATTTTGATTTTTATAAATTTTATTAACTACATTAGAACCTATACTATTTTTTTCTTTAGAATAAATATTTATTACATTAAACTTTGATTGAGTATCTATATTATAATCTAAATTAGACTTACCAATATTTAATTTAAAAAGTCCTTTTTCTTTAACAGAAATCCATAAAATATTCTTGTTTTCTTTAAGTATAGAAAGAATTTTCCCATTTAAGATCTCTTTTTGATAAATATTCTTAACTTCTATAATATTTTTATTTTCTAAATCAAAATAATTGATACCATTATTAGTACCTATTAAAACTTTGTTTTTGTCTATCTGCTCAAATGAAAGTATTTTATTATCCTTTAATTTTTTAAAAATTAATAAATTAAAAGAATAAAAATTAGAGGGTTTAATGTTAAGTTTTAAAAGTCCACCACCACGTGTTCCTATCCATAAATTTAAACTTTTATCTATAAACAAAGACCTTATATCATCTTTTGTTAACCAATTTTTTGACCTCTGATTTGCTTTTATAATTATATATTGTTTTGTTTTTACATTATATCTAATTAATCCTTTTCCATAAGTACCAATCCATATAGTATCTCTATATTTAACAATTGCATTAATTGGAACATTGGGTAGGTTATTTAAAAAATTTAATTCTTTTTTAAGAGTATCATAAGCATAAACACCTTTTTCTGTTCCTATCCATAAAATTCCTTCATTGTCACCATAAAGTGTTCTAATTGTAATATTTTTTAAAAGAATCTGTTTAAATTTATCCTCCTTTTCATTATAATAATAAAGTCCATAATTTGTTCCAACCCATATCTCTCCTGACTTATCTTGAGTTATTGTCCAGATCCTTTTTGAAGGTTCATTTATAAGATAATGTTTAAATTTATTTCCATTAACTAATAAATTTAAACCATTTTTATAAGTACCAGCCCACAATCTTCTATTTTTGTCTTCAAATACTGCCTGCACCCTATTTCCACTAATTGAATCTTTATTTTTTTTATCATTTTTGAAAATTATAAACTTACTTTTTAATGAATCATATAAATTTAAACCACCTCCCCAGGTTCCAATCCATATTTTATTATCTGTGCTTGCAAAAATTGAAGAAATATTATTTGAAGATATTGATTCTAAATTAAGTGGATCATTTCTAAATGATTTAAAATAATACCCATCATACCGTGTTAGGCCCCCTTCACCACCAAACCATAAAAATCCATCATTATCTTGAAATATTGAATAAATTACTAAGCTTTCAAGGCCATCTTTCATTGTAAAATTAATAAATTCATAATCATAGCTTGGATCATAAAATGAAAAAAATGAAATTAAAACTGGTAATAAAAATATAATTAGTAATCTATTAATATTGTTTTTATTTATTTTCTTTAACAAATTTGTCTCTTTCCATTTTTATTTAATTCTAATTTATTTCTTCAGTAATGAAAAATTTATTAAAATGTTCATAAAATTTCAAAGGCATTTTTTTTATTTTTAAATCCATATCTGTAAAAGGATGAAGAGTTTTACCAGTGGCAATAATTTGATTTTTATCATTAAAAATCTCATATTTTAAACCTATTTTTACATTAGTTAATTCATATATAGAGGTTTTTATCTCAATCCTGTCAGCAAATCTTGCTGGTTTTTTATAAATAACTTCAACCTTGTAAACAGGTAACATATATTTTTCATGTTCTATATATTCATAAGGTAGATCAATTTCCCTTAAAAAATGTAACCTTGCTTCTTCCATCCATTTAACATAATTTGAATGATGAACAATCCCCATTTGATCAGTTTCCCAATATGCTACCACTTTTTTATAATTTTTTATATTTCCACCCATAAAAAAACCTTTGTTACAATAATATATTAATTCATAACTAATTATAATTAAATCATCCTTTTTTTCAATAAGAACATGTTTATTTTAACTTTAAACAAATGATTAAAAAAAACCTATTTTTGTTAATAATAAAATTGAAATTATTGATATATTAAAAAATAAGAAATAATTCTATCCTTATTATAATTTTTCTCACTAAGTTAGTTATATAAAATATTAGTACAATCTATCTAACATAAAAACAAAACCAAAATTTTTAATCTATTAGCCTTTGGCAACTAACAATCATTCGAAAAATTTTAATAATGATAGATATAGCTTTCATTTATTTAATTAAATATACCAATTTCAACTTTATTATTAACTGTACAAACCACGAAGTCATTATATTTCTTAAATCTTTGGCAACTGACATCCACTCAAAAAATTTTAATAATGATGGATATTAATTTTTATTGTTTATTTAAATATAGAAATTTCAATTTTCTTATTAATTGCACCAACTACAGGATTTTTTTAAATAAGCTATTTTACTTGAAGCTATACCTGTACATATATTAAAATAACCATTACTTATTGAATTATCTAAATTATTTTTATAATAAAAAACTGGAAAATATCCTGATGGTATTGATAAATTGAAATAAATATCATTTATTGTATTTGTGTAAAATGTATATTGAATCCCAATTGATGGACTTGATAATCCACCATAATAATTGAAAACAAAATATTGTCTTGTTTGTTCATTAAAATTTTCATCATAATAAGTTTCAACCTTATATATTTTTTCAAAATTAACATCAAATGGTAGATATAAACAAACCTCTAAAAATTATTTTTCAGATAATCTTCAAATTTTTTCATTAAAGACTTAAAATTTTTATTAAAAGAAAATTTAATTAAATCATCAACTGTATCATACTTATAAAACATTAAATTTTTAGTAAATAAATAGACATATTTAATACCATATTTTTCTAATATAAATTTTGGAAACATTATTCCTAAATACATTGGTAAATATGAATTATCATCTACAAATCTTAAATAATAATCTAAATTTTTTATATCCTTAACACTTATTTTTGGTTTAACATATTCTAAAGCTTTATAATATATTTTATTCTTTCCATTTTCAAAATAAATATATTGTGAGTTTGTAGTATTATAAGAAAACATATAATAAATTAAAAAAATAAATATTATACCAAATAATAATATTAAAAAATATAGTTTTATTTTTGATTTAATCATTTTTTTAATCCTCTATTTTTAAATAATATTCTCAAAATTTAATTACAATTATGTATGTTGCAATATTAAATAAAAGGTGAAATAAAAAAGGGTAAATAATTGATTTGGTCTTTGATTTATACCAATACAAAAATTGATAAAGTAACACCAATACAATTATATAAAAAGGATTAAAATATAGATATTTAATATGTATTAAAACATTTATAGAAAAATAAAAAGAAATATTTTTTAATTCATAATTTTCTAATCTATATTTTTCTTTTAACATAAAATATTTTTCTTGTTTATATATTAAATAATATCTAAAAAAGTATTCCTCAAAAAATGAATAATAAAAATTTATAATTAGATAAAGTAAAAAATTTTCTGGTAAATTTAAAACAATAAAATCTGTACCTTCTGAATGATAGTATAAAAGAATAGTTGTTGGTATTATTAATAAAATTATAATAAAACCTAATCCATAAATTAAATTATTTTTTTGAAAAGTTAATTTCAAATTTAAATTTCTTAAAATATTTTTATCTTCTTTTAGTATAAAGTTTTTAAATAAAAAAAATAATATAATAAAAAATAGAATATTTTGAACTATTAATATAATATTATCAATATTAGCAAGTAACTTAATATTGAACAATAAACTTATTTTTTTGTAAATTAAATTAAAATACAATAAACTTATTGTCAAAATAAAGAAAACCATAAATAAAATAATTGATTGATATATATAAATTTTTTTTAATTCAATTAATTTTCTTTTCTCTTTTTCTTTTTTAATATTACCTTCTAGATTAACTAATTTATTTTTTAATTTACAATATAATTTAAAACTTAATGATATTAAAATATAAATTGTTATAAAAAATAACAAAAGAATAAATAAAACAAAATATATTCTCATTTTTTTACCTCTTTAGGAAATATCAAAACCCTGTTTATATCCATAACAAAATCTTTTTTCTTCTTTTGATATTATTTTAAGTAATTGATTATTATAGTTGACAAGATTCAAGGTAAAATCATTTAATCCATTACTTAATTTTTTATTATTTTGTGAAAAAAGGAAGGAAGTTGAAAAAAATAATAAAAAAATAATTAATAAAATAAATAAAACTTTTTTAATAATACTTCTTTTTACTTTCAAATACATATTTGAATCCAATACTGTATTACATTTATTTTAATTAATTATTTAATTTACTTAAAAATGATTTTGAAAATTTTTAATAAATGTCAAAAATTTGTCAAGTTATTTTTTAATTTTTTACTTTTTATTTTTATGTTTGGTTCAATTTCAAAATGAATGGATAAAAATAGTTTAAAAAAAATAATTTCAGTATCATATAAAAAGGCACATAAATATTTAAAAAGTTTTGCAAAGAAGATAAAAAAAGAGGATATTGTTATAAAATAATGATTATCTTAAATTAAAAATATTACAAATTTTGTGAGCTTTAGTTTAAATACCAATATATTATAAAAGAAAACCTAATGTTTAATGCTCTTGAATTAAGAACAGAAAATAAAAATTGATCAAAACTTTCTTAATTTTTTTGCTCTATTAATATATACAGGTTTTAACTTTCTAAAAGTTTTAATTAAGAAAAAAACCCTTATAATTAAAGGTTCTGAATTTTCAACAAATTGTTCCTGTAAACACATTAGAGAAAAATCAAGACCATATTTTCTAAAATATTTACAGGGATAATCACTTTTTATATCATTAGTAGAAGATATTAGTATGTTAACAATTTTATTTTTTTTTATTTTATTGATATAAAAAAATGTATCTAAAAATTCTAATGTCTTTTTTTCTATCTCTTCTTTGCTATCAACTTCAAGTGAATAAGCACCTCTAACAGCTTTTATCATATTTGTTAACCTTTTTCAGTTTTTTAAAGAATATTATATTTTAGATGTTTTTCCTCTTATTTAATGTTTTTTTATCTTTCCAATATTATTTTATATCTTTTTTAAATTTGTTTGATATTATCTTTTTATTTTTTTTATTGGATATTATTTTTTTACTTTTGTTTAATTAAATCCCCTTGTTTTATCAACTGCTTTTTAAAATATTTATTTAAGAAAATATTAAAAATATATTTAATACTGATATTAATATTTTAATTTAAATTCAACTTAAAAAAACCAATTATCTATTTAAATTGTTAACTATATTCCTTTAAGAGAAAGATCTATTGTATCATCAATAGATTTTTGTAAATATTCAGGTAGAGATTTAATTTTCAAATCAAGAAAACCTTTAATAATTAATGAAATAGCTTCATCCTCTGTAAATCCCCTTGCCTGAATATATTCTATTTCTTCTTTTGCTATTTTTCCAACTGCAGCTTCATGAGAAAGATCAATATTTCTAGCCCTTCCATTCAACCGAGGAATCGCATCAATAACACCATTTTCATTTAATAAAATTCCAGAACATTCCATATGCCCTTTTATATCATCAGCCTCACCAACTAATTCAATTGGAGAAATTATTTCACCTCCAGCACTAACAGATCTGCTTATAATTTCAGCAGATGTATTCTTTTTTCTCATATAAACTTTACCACCAATATCAAGATGAGTTCCTTCTGGAGCATAAAGAATTGAATAAAGCTGAGTTTTAGCATTCTCTCCATTTAAATAAACAACTGGAGCAGATTGAGTAGATTTTACTTTTTTCATTGAAACATAATTTGAGATAAAAGTAGCATTTTCATTTACCTCAATTGAAGATCTGGGACGTACTAATACATTTTCACCCCAATCATGTATCATTGTATAACTTAGTAAACCATTTTTTTTAACAAACATTTCAGTTATGCTTATATGTGCTCCCTCTTTCACATAATTCGCAGAAGCACAACCATTTATAATATGGAGTTCTGCACCTTCATCAACAATAATTAAGTTATGAACTGTTTGTTTTAATCTTGTGGATTTTATATAGAAACATGCCTGTAATGGAAAATCAGCTTTATATCCTTTTTGGGCCCATATAAAATATCCATTAGCATCGGCAGAAGAAACATCTTGTGTATATTCATCTTTAGTCTTATCAACAAGTTTCCATAAATATTCTTTTATCCATGGATATTTTTCTTTTGCTTTTTTTAATGGCAATAATATTAATCCATCTTTATCAAGACTAATTTCCGTATCATCATTATCTACCATTACAAAAGTGCCTTCTCTTTCTTCTTCTTTAAATTCTATTCCAACATTTTCTATTTTTTCCTCATCTTCAGGTTTTAAATTTAATATTTTTTTCATAGATTCTAAATCTAATTTTTTCATATTTTTCCTCTATTTAAATAAATTTTTTATTTTTATAATTAAATTTATAATAAATCTATCACAGTTAATGCAATTTATAATATCAAATCAAAATTAATTTAAGAATCCCCATTCTAATAATTTTATTTTAATAAAATTGATAATAACAAATAAAGTTAATAATAATATTTTAATAATAATATTTTAATAATAATATTTTTCTTAAGTATCACACAATTTACACTCTTTAAAACCATGTTTCTCAATATTTCTGAAAACTTCAGTTGGAATTCCATTACAAATAAGTTTTCCATTTAATAAAACATGTGCTTTATCAGCATCTATATAGTCAAGTATATAACCAGTATGTGTTATAACTAATCCCATTTTTTTTCTAATTTTTTTCTTGTCTTTTTCTAATATTTGTCTAATAATTTTTCCTATAATTTTTAAATTTTCTAAATCAACACCTGATTCAGGTTCATCAAGCATTATAAGGTCTGGATTTTGTGCAATGAGTTGTAAAATCTCTGACTTTTTCAATTCACCACCAGAAAAACCAAGGTTAATATCTCTTGAAAGATGTGCTTCAAATTTAAAAAGATCAATAACTTCTCCAAGAATAGTATCATGATTTTTATTTAAAAGTTTTAAAAGAGAATATAGTTTTACTCCTTTAATAGAAGGAGGTTTTTGAAATGAAAGCCCTATTCCAAGTTTTGCTCTTTCATCAGTTGTCATATTTGTAATATCTTTACCATTAAAATAAATTTTTCCCTTTATAATATCATAATTTCCTATACCCTGAATTACTTTTAAAAGAGTTGATTTACCAGAACCATTTGGTCCAAAAATAACATGAATTTCACCAGTTTTTATTTCAAGGTTTATCCCTTTTAAAATATGCTTACCATCAACTTTTACATGCAAATCATCAATAATAAGACCACCCGTTAAATCAATCTGTTTCATTTTCTCTCCTATTATTTAAATTTAAAATCAACTTAAAATTAGTTTCAAATCAATTTTAAATAATCATCAAACAATTTTTAATTAAAAATTTTAATCATATCATGTCAAAATTAATATAATAATTTACAATTTAAAAGAAAACTATTTTTTTAAATACTAAATTGAAATAATTGAAAAATCTATTAATAATATAGTATAAAAATATATGTTTTAATTAAACAATAATTTGTTTAATTTAAAATAATTTTGTAAAAAAATATTTTTACTTAATAAACATTGTAACTAATATTATAATAAATTATTGTGAAAATTATAAAAAAGGGAAAAAATAGATGGATGATAAAATTAAAAACTTATTTAATATAGCAATTGAGATAGAAGAATTAATGGAAAAGTTGTATTTGTATTATTCAGAAACATTTACAGAATATTCAAACTTTTTTATTGAGATCGCAAAAGAGGAAAGCGAACATGCTGAATTATTACAAACAATCTTTAAATTAAAAGAGATGGATATCAATATTAAAAATTTTAATCTTTCTACAATTGATAATTTATTAGAATTTAAAAATAATATAGAACTGACCTTAAATAAAGTTAAAGAGAAAAAACCATCCCTAAAAGAAGCATGCCTTATAGCACTTAATTTTGAAAACTCTGCTTCAGAATTACATGTTCAGGATATTATAATAAATTCTGAAGATAAATACATTAAAAACATAATTAAATTTTTAGGGATACAGGATAAATACCATTCAGACAAAATATTGAATTTTATAAAAAAAAACAACATTTTTTAAAATAAATTATATAAAATTTATTAAAAGCTATTTTAATTACAAATCAGTTTTAAATTATAAAAAATTTCAAAGATTTTTTTATGTAGAATGAAGCTTTAATCCTTATATTTTATATATAATTCAGGATCCTGAAAAAAAAGATATTATTTATACAAACTATTTATTCAAATCGTTTACCTCTATTAAACTGTTAACCCACACATAACAATATTTTGGGTCAAAAGCTCCTTCAGTTGTTTTCCCCTTTATTGACATAGTTGTGTCAGGTATAACTTCACCAAGTTTTTTTATTACTTTATCTTTAATTTTATTGATTTTAATAATGTCACAAATAACTGTTATATCAATATTATTAATACTAATTGTGCTTTTAGAGATATTATTAAAATCAATATTAAATTTATTTGAAAAATTTGATAATATGTCCTTTTTAAATAATTTAAAAAAATCCTTTTCCTTTAATAAACTACCATTTAATAAATTGATGACATTTTTCAATATACTAATTGAACTTAAATTTTTATTATTTATATCATTATCTGGAAAAAGCTGCCCTATATCAACATTAAAAATTGGAGAAATCAAAGAGTCAACTATTGCATGAATAACAATGTCTCCATCAGAATGAGCTTTAAACCTTTTATTATTGTCATATATTTTTATACCACCAAAAGCTAAATAATTTATTGGATCTCCCTTTTTTGATTCAACTATTTTATGACAATCAAATCCATTTCCAATTAAATACATTTTCCCTCTTTTGTAATTTTAAGTTTACTAATTTTAAAATTATCTTTATTTTTTAATTTTTTTATACCATTTTTTAATCATTTTTTGTATTTTTAAAAATTCTTTTTTTTCTAATAATCTTTATAATTGTACTGTTTACTGCTTTACAATTTTACTCTATTTTTTTTATTTTTAACTTATAATTGAACCCTTTTATGTTTTTTACCTTTATAACAATAATTACATCCATAAATATAAACTTTTTTCTTTCCATCAGCTTCAAAATATTCACCATAAAGGCAATCATCTGGTTGAGTTAATATTGAACCACATAAAGGACAAATGCGTTTCTTTTGTTTTTTTTGTTTATTAACTTTTACTTTTTCCTTTTTATTTGTAAAGATTAAATAAATTAAAACTAAGTTTAAAATTGATAAAATAATAATTACTATTATCTCCATAATGACTTCTTTTTTTTTATTAAATACAAAGAATTTAAAATAATCTAAAAATAAAATAAATTTTAATTATCCTATCAATTATGATTTTACCTATCAAAATTTTTTTATAATAAAACCTTTAGCAATAATCTATTTTATAATAATATTTATATAAAAATCTATGGTTGATGTCAATATTTCTATAGAGATGCTAAATTAGTTATAATTCTATAATTATGAATAATTTACATACTATATTGACATAACCATTTTGCATTTTTTTTAATTGCTAAAATTATAGTCATAAATTATTAAAATTCTATTTATTAAAATAATTATTTAAAGTTGAAACAAATTCACTATTCTGTTCCTTATTACCAATAGACACCCTTAAACATTTTTCAAGTAAAGGTTGAGAAGAAACATTTCTAATTGAAATATCGTTTTGTAATAAATAATTATAAAGATCAATATGATCAAGATTTCTCAATAATCGAAATAATATAAAATTTGTCTTACTTTTATAGACATTAATTTCATTAATTTTACTTAATTGTTTGTACAAATTTTCTCTTTCATTAATTAAAAAATCAATATGTTCTTTTATTGTTTTTTCTTTTTGTAATAATTTTATTGCTATAAATTGAGTTAAAGAGGAAAGATTAAAAACAGACTTAACTTTTAAAAGTTCTTTAACAATAAATGGATTAGAGATAAGATACCCAAATCTTAAACCTGAAGCAAAAAAACCTTTAGAAAAACTTCTTAATATAATCAAGTTTTCATAATCAGAAATATTATTTATAAAAGTTTCATTGCTAAATTCAAAATATGCTTCATCAATTACTATAAGTTTGTCATTTATATTTTCCAGAATATAATAAATATCAGATTTTTTTAATAAATTTCCAGTTGGATTATTTGGAGTACAAAGAATAATCATCTTAATATCTTTTCTTTTACCAGTGTTTATTATCCTGTCAACATCAAGCTGGAAATCATTTTTTAAAGGTACTGTTATATTTTCAACTCCACAGGAAAGACTGTAATTGATATAATCAGGATAAGAAGGTACAGAAACCAATATTTTTGAATTTTTGTCTTGAATTGAAATAAAAATTAGATATAACAAATCATCTATTCCATTTCCCATTAAAATATTTTCTTCTGTAATTTTATTTTGATTATATTTACAAATTAAATTTTTAAGTTTTATACTTAATTCTTTTGTTGGATATCTATTAATAGCAAATTTATGAAATTCATTCCAATCTTCTTCGCTAAAAAACAAAAATGGATTAAAAGGGGATTCATTTAAAGAAAGGTTTATTTTTTTTTCTTCTACTTCAATAACATTAATTTTTTTACTTATTAAATCTTTTCTGAAAGGATAATTATCCATACAATTTTCCTGTTATTTTTGTTAATCAAATATCAGATAATAAAAAAAATCAAGAAATTTTTATTTTTATATTTTGACAAAATTAAAACTGTGAAATATAATTATTTTGCAAAAAAATATTTTAATTTTATAATTTTAATAATAAATAAACACAATAAATAATATAATTTTTGTAATAAATAATATAGTTTTTATAATAAAAATATTATTTTAAAATTAATATAATTTTTATAATAAATAAGGGGTATTTATGAAAATAGGATTATTAACAGCAGGAGGTGATTCACCAGGAATTAATGCTTTTATTAAAGCAGTACACTTTATTGGTGAAGATGAAAATATTGAAATTTATGGAATTTATAGAGGATTTGAAGGTATTATAAACAATGATATTAGAAAACTTAATACTAATATAGTTAAAGATATTTCTACATTAGGTGGAACTATATTAAAAACTGCAAAATTTAATATATTAAAAAAAGAAAACTATAAAAAAATTATTGAAAATTTTATCATTAAGAATCAATTAGATGTTATTGTTATTTGTGGTGGATTTGATACCCTTAAAATTGCTGCTACACTTATAAAAGATGGATTTCCGATTATATCCATACCCCAAACAATTGATAATGATATAAATGGAACAGATTTTTCTCTTGGTTTTTTTTCTGCTGTAAAAAACATTGTATCTTCATTAGAAATAATAAGATCAACAAATCAATCTCATGAAAGAGATATACTTGTAGAAATCATGGGAAGAGAAGCTGGTTGGTTGACTGTTTTTTCTGCAATAAACAAAAAAGTTGAAGGTTTTTTTATCCCTGAAATTCCTACAGAGATAAAAGAGATAGCACAAACTATTTTAAATTGGAGAAAAAAAGGACAAAAAGATAATATCATATTAATTTCTGAAGGAATAAAACTAAAAGAGATAAAAAGAAAAATTTTACCTTCAGAAATATATGAAAATGAAGAACTTTCAGGAATAACTTTAAAAATTGCATCTATGTTAACTAAATATATGGAAGAAAAGCCAAAAACTGTTATATTATCATATATTCAAAGAGGTGGTACTCCTGATATTTTTGATATAGTATTAGCTACAAGATTTGCAAAAGAGGTTATTAATTTAATAAAAAGTAAAAAGTTTGGATTAACAATCGGAATAAAAGAAGACAAAATCTATAATTATCCAATAAAAGATGCTGTAAAACAATTTAGAATGGTTAATAAATGTTATATCGACCTTGCAAAACATATGATTGGTAATTAAACTCATTAGAAAAATAAAGCTTTAGGATTGATTTATGGAAAAAAGACGATTTCCAAGAGTTTCAATGGAAACAGAAATAAGTTTAACTATTAAAGATATAAAAATTAATGGATTAATTGAAAACATCTCTGTTTGTGGTGCTTTAATAAGACTACCTGAAAATAATACAATTAAAAATAAAGATATTTATGTAAATGAATATGTTTTATTTTATTTAAAAAATGATTCTTCTAACATTAAGTTTGAAGGTAATATATTAAGAATTTATGAAAAAGACCATTCAACATTTATTGCAATTAACTTCTTCTAATTCTCCTTTATTTTTTTTCTAATTTTGTTATATTTTTTTTGATTTTCTTTAATACAAGTAATCATTTTTGCTTAATATTACTTGTTTTTTATTTTTTATATTTTTTAATTAACAGTACTTTTATTTTTTAAGGAGGATAAAAAATGAACTTTAAACAATTGCATGATAATCTTGATAAATCTAAAAAGAGAGTAATTGCTGTTGCGGGTGGTGAAAAAGAGGAAATAATTAAAGCATGTAAATTAGCAAAGGATGAAGGTATTGCTGAATTCATTCTTGTTGGGGATAAAGAAAAAACATTAAAAACAATATTAAATCTTGGATTAGATAAAAATGACTTTGATTTTGTAGATGAATCTGATCCATCAAAGGTTGCAACTAAAACCTGTTTGTTATTTAAAGAAAAAAAATGCGATCTTGTTATGAAAGGTTCAGTACCAACAGGAACATTATTAAAAAATGTTTTAGATAAAGAATATGGACTAAGAGGATCAGGATTTCTGTCCCATATTGCTTTAATTGAATGGGAAGGAAGGCTTTTAGGGATTACAGATGGTGGTTTAAATATTGCTCCAACAATTGAGGATAAAATTAAGATTACTCAAAATGCTATAGAATTTTATAACAAAATTGGAATTTCTAATCCAAAAGTTGCTTTAGTTTCTGCTGTTGAGATACCATCACAAAAAATGCAATCAACAATTGATGCTTCAATTATTGCTAAAATGGCAGAACGAGGAACATTTAAAAATGCAATTGTTGATGGACCTTTTGGATTTGACAATGCAATTTCTAAAAAAGCTGCAGAAATTAAAGGGATTAAATCTGAAGTTGCAGGATTAGCAGACATTATTGTTGCTCCATATATTGAAGCTGCAAATATGTGTGCTAAAGGAATCATTTATGCTTCCCATCCTGCTAATGGTGGAGTAATTATAGGTTCAACTACACCTATAATTTTACTTTCAAGAGCTGATGATGCAAATACCAAATTTAATTCTATTATTTTAGCTCTTTCATCACTTTAATATTTACAAAATTGGTTGTAACTAAATAATTAATTTGAAAGTATTTTTTATGAAAAAATATTTAATCATCATTGGCGGGGGAATATTGCAAATCCCCCTTATTGAACAATCTATTGAAATGGATTTTATTCCAATTGTTTTTGATATGGATGAAAATGCTGAAGCTTTTAAATTTGATGATGTGGTAAAAATTTTAGTTTCAACTCAGGATATTGAAAAAGCTACTGATAAAGCTAAACAACTTGCTAAAAAATATTCAATTCATGGAGTGTTAACTTCAGGTACTGATGTTTCCCAAACAGTTTCATCTATTGCAAATTCTCTTGGATTAATCGGAAACCCTATTGAAACTGCCCTTGCAACTACTGACAAAATAACAATGAGAAGAACTTTAAAAAAACATGGAATTAATCAACCAGATTTTTATGAACTTAATACTATAGATGATTTTAAACTGGTTTTAAAAAAGATTAGAGATAATCTTATATTTAAAGAAGGAGCTGTAATAAAACCATCATTAAATATGGGAGCAAGGGGGGTTGTATACATCTCAAAGCAAATGTTAAATTCTAAAATTGATAATATATTTTATGAAGCAAAAAGTTTTAGTAAAAACGGAAAAGTAATTATAGAATCTTATATAAAGTCTCATGAATTATCAATAGATGCAATTGTTTACAATGATAAAATACATATTACAGGTGTAGCAGATAGATTTATACAAAAACCACCCTATTTTGTTGAATTAGGTCATTTTATGCCTTCTCAATTGGATAAAAAATTACAAAATGAAGGGATAAAAATTTTTAAAAAAGCGATCAAAGCTTTAGGTATTAAAATTGGAGCTGCAAAAGGAGATATTAGAGTCAGGTATTCTAAAGATGGAAAACCTGAAGCTTTTATTGGGGAAGTTGCATCCAGACTTTCAGGTGGATTCATGTCAACACATACTTTCCCCTATTCAACAGGTATAAATCTAATGGAAAAAATAATTCAGATTCATACAGGGATCAATTTTACTACTCCTGAAGCTAAATGGAAAAAGTATTCAGCTGAATTAGGAATTATACCAACAAAAGAAGGTATATTAGATAGATTTACTGGAATAAATGATGCTTACTATATTTCTGAAGTAAAAAACATTTTTTTAACAAAAAATAAGGGTTATAAAGTTATTATACCTAAAAACAATACTCAAAAACTAGGAAATATAATTACTGTTTCAAACAACCCTGAAATTGCCTTAAATTCAGCTAAAAAAGCTTTAAAAATAATAAAACCAATTATTATCTAAAAAAAGTTCTTTTTTCAATCTTCTAACATAAATAAAGCAATTGTTTTTTTAGGTGTAATTTTATATAGTAGTTCAATAACTTTTTTAGAATAAGCAATCGCATTTTTTTTATCTACAAGTTTTTTCTCAATTAAAAAGTCAGCAACTTTTTTAACCAACCACTTAGCTCTTTGTTGAGTAACCTTTCCACCAATTGCAATAATTTCACCTTTAAATTTTAAATCTACATTTTTTTTAACTTCTCTATTAGTTAATACATATATTGTATCAGTACCATCATAAACTTCCAAAATCTTTAATGAAGTTAATGGAATTCTGGACACTTTTATTGCTTTACCCTGAATAGTTATATGTTTATTAACAAATTTCTGAGGATTTTTCTTTATTGCTCTAATCGGAACTGTACATGAAGTTACAACTAATGCTATAACAATAAATAAAAGAATTATTTTAGCTTTTTTCATAAAAAACCCCTTAACAATTATTTTTAAAAAATAAAAAATTTTTCATAAATATTTATAAAAATCATTTAATTCTATTTTTATGCTATTTTACGTATGACATAAAAATAAAACAAAAATAGTATATTTAACTATATTTATAAATTAATTCAAATTATTTTTAATTCAATAATTTATTTGTAAATTTTTAAAAATATACAATTATATAACTATAATTAAAAATAATTACAAGGGTTTAATAATGTTTAAAACAATTTTTGATAATTTTAAAATATTAACAAAAAAAAATACTAAAATCAATTTATTTTTTCATACAAAAAAAAGTTTTGTTTTTTCAATTATTATAGTTTTTTTTATCTCATCCATTTTTATATCTCTATACTCATGTATAAACATTCCTGCACCTGGAATAAAAATTCAAACTCAAAAACAGGAAGAAAAAAAGCAGGTTGTTGTAGAAAAAAAAGAACCACAAATTCAAATAAATCCTTTTATAAACAACCCTGTTGATGATACATATAAATACCCTGATATACCTTCAGATTTTTTAACTTATGGAATATACAGAACTGTTCTTAATTTAAATTTTGATTATTTATTAAAAAAATATCAAAATGATAAAGAAATTGAAAACTATTTAAGTTTCTATGAAATTTTAAAAGAGTACTACAATTCTCCAGAATCAATAACTGCTTTAAATACATCAAAAATACAAAAACTTATTCAACTTAGTAATTTTCTTGAAAATTCATTTAAAAAAAGAAACCAATTTTTTAAAGCAAAATATTTTAATCAAATGAATAAGACTTTTTCAGCTTTAAAACAATACATTCTAACTGAAAAAAATATGAATAACAATATTAAATCACAAAATTTAACTGCAATAACAAACATGTTTTATCTTACTGGTGAACCTCTTCTTGTACCTGCAGAAACAATAATGATTGAAAAAGCACTAAAATTTAGAAAATATGATATTGCATACTTTTTTGGAGGGAAATTATACTTAATGCAAAATAACATGTTAAAATCAAGGTTATATTTTGGTCTTGGGTTAAAAAATCTTACAAAAAATGAAAATGAAAATATTTTGACAACATATTATTATCAAACAAGAGAAACAATTTTTAACTACACTTTTGAAATAAATTTTACAAATAGAAGCAAAATCACAAATGTGACATTTAAATTATTTATTCCAAATAATACTGAATATCAAAATTTATCAAATTTTAAAATTTCTTCAGATGGACATTATATAAATAACTATAGTATTATTAAAAATGAAATAAATCAAAATATTTTAAATATCCATTTTGATAGCATTGCATCAGGAAATCATAAAATTATAATTTTCATGAATATACATACAATACCTTACAAATTTTCCCCTACCCAAATTTCACAATATAATTTAGATGATTATGATTATTCAAACCCTTTAATTAAAGCTACTTTAAAACCTTCTACATATTTTGATTATAATAAACAAAAGGTTAGAAATTATATCATAAATATTAAAAATTCTCTTCCACCTGATCTACAAAATAATATTTTAGCTTTATCTAAACAGGCTTATCTTTTTGTTATCAATAAATTAACTTATGATTTAAATATAATGAATAACTTAAATTATAGAATTACATTAGATAAAAAATACGGAAAAGATGCTTTAAGATGCCTTATAAAACCAGAAAATTCAGTATGTGAAAATTATGCCACCCTTTTAACAACAATTTTAAAAAGTTTAAAAATACCAGCTTTTTATGCATATGGACCAGTATATAAACTTCCATATCATGCATGGGTAAAAATTTTATTACCTGATAATAGGTTTTATATATTAGACCCTACATTTGCTGATCCTATTGGACAAAATGGAGATGATGCACCACTATATTTTTTATACAACCCTGCGAATAGAGTTGAAGAATCTCTATTAGACCCTAATTATCCAATAATAGAAGGAAATCCTGATAGTAATATAACCGTAACCTATGCTGGAAATCCAATTGAAAATTTTTCATATAGGACTGTATTAACAATTAAGAAATAGATATTGATTATATTATTTTAATTAAAATTAATCATTTTATAAACACAATAAATTTTACTTATTAAGTTAATTAACAAATTATATATAGAACTTTACTTTTATTTTTCAGAGATTTTAAAATATAATAATAATATTTTTGTTTATTTGCTTTATACAGTATTTGCCATTTATTACACAATTTTATTTATATCATGTGCAAACAACTTTTTCTAAAGAACTAATAAATAAATTAACTATTTTTATAAAAAATCAATTTAAAATAAATCATTTTAGTTCTTTATCTATTACATGGACCGGGGGTGAACCAACTTTGTATATCAATAAAATTATAGAAATTTCTGATAAAATTTATAATTTTTGTGCTAAAAATAATATTGTTTATTATAGTGGAATTGTAAGTAATGGAATACTATTAAATGAAGATAATTATAAAAAAATTAAAAAATACAATTTAAAAAGAATACAAATTTCAATTGATCCTAATTTTGAAAAAGGAATTAGTTTATATTATGATTCAATAAAAAATAAAAACATATAAGGGGCAATGATTGAACATCATAAAATTTATATTAAAAATCAGCAAATCATTTAGTAGTTTTATTTTTCAATTTATCTTTATTGATCTGGGACTAAAATTTTTTAACATTATTACATCTTTTCTCTTAATGATTTATATCGATTCAACAAAATTAAGCACTAAATATTTTCTTTATCAATTTTTAATATTTTTTATTTTTTCATACACTTTAAGCATAGTTTTTGTTTTTATAAAAACTATTGCTTCAAAAATCATCCAATCTAACATTTTAATAAATTTACGAGAAAAAATTTTGACTATTATTTTTCATTCAGAATTAAATAAAATAAAAACAAATTCAGCTACCCACCTGGGTACACAAATTCAAAAAGATTCAGAAATTATTTCTAATTATTTTATAGAACCATTATCCAAATTAATAAGTACAATATTTTTTTTAATTATTCTACTTCCTTTTTTACTCCAATATAAATCTACAATTATTGTCTTTTTCTTTTTAAGTAGTCTTATACCTATGTTTTTTACCCCATATTTCTCAAAAAAAGTAAAAAATGCAACTTTTGAATTTCAAAAAAATTCAGCCAATTATAATAGTATTTTTATTCAATCAATTGATGGATTACGAGATATTAAACTTTTTTCTCTTGAAAAAATTGAAGAAGAAAAAATTAAAAAATCCTCTGAAAAATATTTTATTTCAACAATCAGAAGAAATAAATGGGGTTTTTTATCAGGCCAATTCAGTGTTTTAATACAATACATTTTTTTGGGTATTATGTTATTTTTTCTTGGAATTGAAATTAAAAAAAATCATATCACTTTAGGTCAAGCTATATTTTTATTTACTCTTTCTGATACTGTTTTTTATTCAATTACCGGGTTATATTCAATTTATTATACTATACTAATGGCAAAAGTGGGTTGGAAACATTTAGCTCCTTTTTTTAATCTTGAAAATGAAAAAAACAATGGTCAAATCTGTAATTCGATAGAAAATATTGAATTAAAAGATATCTGTATAAAATTCAATAATAAAATTATTTTTAATAATTTTAATCTAAAAATAAACTCAAATGATAAAGTTTTAATAATTGGTCCTTCAGGCAGTGGAAAAACTACCTTACTTGATTTAATTGTCGGGTTTGTAAAAGCATCATCAGGAAATTTATTAATAAATCAAAAATCTTTTTATGATTACAATATCGAATCATTAAGAAACAATATTTCTTATTTTAGTCAAAATACTTACTTATTTGAAGGAACTGTATTAGATAATATTATTCTAGGGAATAATCATTTTTCTGGTAATAAAAAAATGTTAAATAAATATAAGTTTATAAAAAATATTACTAAAATCGAAAATATATCTGATAATACAATAATTAAAAATAATGGAATAAATTTTTCTGGTGGGGAAAGACAAAGAATTGGACTAGCTCGATGTTTATTCAAAAATTTTGATCTCCTTTTACTTGACGAATTTGGGAATGCTATTCATGAGGAAATGCAAATTGAAATAATTAAAAATATTTTAAAATATTTTAGTGATAAAATTATTATTTGTATTTCTCATAATACAGCATTAACAAAATTATTTCCTAAAATAATTGAGATTAAATAAATAAAAAGTATAGTTGAATTTTGTATATAAATAAAAAATGATTAATAAAATATAATTAAAGAAACTTTCAAATAATAAAATTAAAAATGTTTATATTAAGGATATTAATTTATGATATATAAAATAATAAAAAAATGGACCATAATAAATAGCCTAACAATATTAGCTATAATAAGTTTTATAATTTTTAGTTTTATCCCATTTTTTTCTGTATATGAAAATTTAATGTATGAAATAAATAAGAATTTTCTTTTTCTTTCATTCCAAAATATTCATAATTTAAACAATATATATATTAGTAATTTACCTTCAACTTTTAGTAATAATTATGATATTAAAATAATTCCTCAAAAAAATATTATTATTATATATGATAAAAAATATTCAAAAGAAATCTTTGATAAAACAACAATAAAGCAAAAAAGTAAAATAAAATTTAATGTAAAAAAAGATGGGATATATATTAAAATTTCAGAAATCAATAAAATCAATAATGTTGACATCTTTAAACTTAAAATATTTCTTTTTATAAAAAAAAGAATTATTGATTATGTTATTTTAAAATATTTTAATAAAAAGTGACTTTTTTAATATTTTATATCTTTTTAACAATATTTTTCCAATTTTTCTACATTATTATTTTATAATTTCATCATGATCTTTGCAAGAGTTAAAAATATGAAAAACCCACCAATATCTGTAAATGTAGTAACAAAGATTGAAGATATTAATGCAGGGTCATGCCCTGATACTTTTATTATATATGGAACCAAAAAACCTGTAAGATTTGCTATAATAACATTTCCAATAAGCGCTAATAAACATACTGAAAATAATATATAGGAACCATAATAAACAATAGCAACTGCTCCCAATAAAATACCTGTTCCAATACCTATAAGTAAAGCTACACCAAACTCTTTTAACAGCACCTTATAAAATTCTTTATTTGACAAAACCATAAATGAAACCTGTCTAACAGTTATTGACATAACCTGCATGGCAGCATTTCCACCCATTCCTGCAATAATTGGTAAAAATACAGCTAATGCTACATATTTTTCAATGATTGGTTTATAAAAATCAATAACACTTGCAGCTAAAAGTGCTGTTAATAGGTTAATAATAAGCCATGGGAATCTATATTTGAATGACTTAACCAATGGAGTAAATAGAGTTTCATTTATTCCCACACCTGATAAATGCAATAATTCTTCATTAGCCTCTTCTTCAATAATATCAATTATATCATCAACAGTTATAACACCTATAAGTTGATTTTTTTCATCAGTAACAGGTAATGAAAGCAAATCATAATTGGAAATTAATGCTGCAGCTTTTTTTTGAGGGTCATCAGCATTAACACGAACTACATTCGATGTCATAACCTCTCTTATCTTTTTTTCAGAAGGAAGTAAAATCAGAGACCTTAATGATAAAACTCCTGTTAATTGATTATTTTCATTTACTATATATAAATAAAAAGCTGTATCTTTTTTACTACTTTTTTTTATTACATTTAAGGCTTCTCCAATAGTCAAATTTTCATTTAAAGCAAGATATTCTTTTGACATTATCCCACCACAGGAATCTTCTGGATAGGATAAAAGCTCTTCATACTCTTCAGATTTTTTTATTATTTCTAAAATTTTAGTTTTTCTCTCTTCTGGTAACAAACCTAAAAAATCAACTGCATCATCAGAAGATACTTTTTCAATAATCTTGGCAAGCTTCTCATCTTCAATCATATTTAATGCTTTTTTTAAAATATCTTCATCCTGTACTTCAATTAATGTTCTTCCTGCTAGATCAATAGAATACAAAGTATTTAAATAAAACTGTAAACCATCTGGAGTTAAATAAGGGATAACTGACGATAAATCATTTGGGTGTAATTTCTTTGCTACATTTACAATCCTTTCTGTAGCTCTCCTTGAAACCAATTTTTGTAAAAATTTTATAAGTCTTTCATTTTTTATTACAGGGATCATATAAACCTTCAAATATATTTATTTTTCTATTTAAATTTAACACATTAATTAAATAGATAAAGTATATTTTATTATATTATTTAAGTGCAACAGTTTTATTAGCAATGATAAATTATCATTAAAAAAGATTAATACAATTACAATTAAAATTAAAATTAAAATTAAAATTAAATTTATTTTATTTTATTTTAATACATCATTAATTACTTCCAGAGCGAAATCAATTTCATTTTTATTTATAATTAATGGAGGAGCAAATCTTATTATTTTTTCTCTTGTATCTTTACACAATATTCCTTTGTCTTTTAATTTATGACAATAATACATTGCATTTTTTTCGTAAGGTTTTAATTCAACACCTATCAATAAACCTTTTCCTCTTACTTCTTTTATTTTGGTACTATTAATTTTTTTTAACTCTTTTTTAAAATATTTTCCCATTTCAAAAGATTTTTTTGCTAAATTATCTCTAATCAATATTTCAATAGATTTAGTTCCTATTGCTGCAGCCAGTGGATTACCTCCAAAAGTGGATCCATGATCTCCTGGTTTTATTACTTCCATTATATTATCATTACATGCAACAGCTGAAACTGGATACACTCCACCTCCAAGAGCTTTTCCTATAATAATAATATCTGGATTTACATTTTCATACTGAAACGCGAAATTTTTCCCCGTTCTTCCAAGACCTGTTTGAATTTCATCCAGAGCTAACAATACATTGTTTTTATTACATATTGAAGCAACTTTTTTCAAATATCCATCATCCGGAACAATTATTCCGCCTTCACCCTGAATTGGTTCTATTAAAAATGCGGCTGTATTTTTAGTTATTGTTTTTTCTAAAGCATCAGGATCGTTATAAGGAATAATTTTAAAACCTGGA
This sequence comes from Exilispira thermophila, assembly GCF_055389015.1. Lineage (NCBI taxonomy): Bacteria > Pseudomonadati > Spirochaetota > Spirochaetia > Spirochaetales > Exilispira > Exilispira thermophila. The sequence goes on from NZ_AP042476.1 coordinate 1,720,826, forward strand.
GTTAAAGGACCAAAATTTTCTTTATATTTAATAACTGATGAAAAACTTATTACTGATATAGTTCTTCCATGAAAATTATTTTCAGCAACAATTATTTCAGCCTCATCTTTGTTTATACCTTTTTTAATATAAGCCCATTTTCTTATTATTTTTAACGCTGTTTCAATAGCTTCTGCTCCCGTATTCATAGGTAAAACTTTTTCTTTACCGGTTAATTCACATATTTTTTTAAGAAACTTATATAATACATTATTATAAAATGCTCTTGAAGTTAAAGTTAGAGCTTTACTTTGACTTATAAGAACATTTATTATTTCAGGATGTACATGTCCAAAATTTAATGCAGAATATGAACTTAACATATCAAGATATCTTTTACCATCAACATCTTGAACCCAACACCCTTTACCTTTCTCAATTACAACTTCTAATGATTTATAATTGTTTGCGCAATATTCTTTTGTTTGATTTATAATATTTATTGATAATTCTTTCATTCAGCCTCCTTTTAAATTTTATTTTAAAAAGCTACTAATCTTTTATTTATTTTATGAAAAGACCTTTTAATATACCATTTATAAATTATTATAAATAAATATTACTCCATAATACAATCAAAATCATAATAAACTTTATTTATCCTTTTTATACCAGAATTTAAATTAACAATTTTATTTATTATATTTTTTATTTCATTTTTATTAAATGAGCTATATTTATTGAAATCAACTCTATTAACATTATCATTTAAATAACTTTGAATATACCAATTTTGTTTATCAGGAATTAAAGAATTGATTGTTTTGATTATATCAAAACTATGAAAATTTTTTATTAAAGTACTTCTAAAAAAAACTTCAAATTCCCTATTTTTTACACTAAAATTATTTAATATATCAATAGTTTTAATTAGATTATTAAATAAATCAATATTCCCTCCAAAACTCTTATAAATAGTTAGATCCCCTTTAATATCAATTGCAACTGCATCTATAAGTTCTTTTTCAAGCAATATTTTAATTTTTTCTGGAAAAGTTCCATTTGTATCAAGTTTAGTTTTTAATCCTATCTTTTTTACTTCTTCTAAAAATATTTTTAAAACATCAAAATGTAATAATGGTTCGCCTCCTGTTATTGAAACTGAATCAATAAGACTATTAGTTTTTATACTATCCAGTACATATTTTACAGAAAAACCATCATATTTTAATGGAATTAAACTATAATTAAAGCAATAACCACATTTTAAATTACACCCCTGAAAATATATTAATGTAGAAACATGTGAGGGATAATCATTTAAAGAGATAGGTAAAATATTTGCTACTACTTTATATTTTTCTATTAATTTATTATTAGATTTTACTTCATTTTTTATCATAAAATTTTCCTTAAATTATTTTTTTTAACTCTTTTAGTTTTGTGTTTTAACTATTATTGTATAATTTGGTTTATTGTAATTTATTTTAACTTTATTTTTTATTATTTAAATAAGTTTGTTATAATTTTATTTTAGGTGATTTTATATTTTTATTTTTAATATTTTTATCTTTTAACATATTTAATTTTCATATTTTTATTTTTCATGTTTTTATTTTACATATTTTTAGTTTTTACTATTGTTAATTTTTTATAAGAAATTTTAATTAGTTATTTTTCTGTTTTCATTTATTCTTTTATTATCTATGTTTTTATAATCATAAAATTTTCTTATTCTAAATTCTTCTTTTTTACCTTTATTCCATTTTTTTACTGGTCTAAAATACCCTACAACTCTTGAATAAATCTCTGTTTCTGCACCACAGATATCACAGGTTTCTTTTATTCCATTTATATATCCATGATTTGGACAAATCGAAAAAGTAGGTGTATAGGAAAAATATGGGATTTTATAATTTTCACACACTTTTTTTATTAATGTCTTAACACTTTTATAATCTGATACTGCTTCACCAAGATAGATATGGAAAACTGTTCCACCTGTATACATTGGTTGAAAAATATTTTGATGCTCAAGATTTTTAACAAGATCATGACTGAAATCAACTGGAAGTTGTGACGAATTTGTATAAAAAACTTCATCTTCCCCTGATGTGTAAATTTCTGGAAAAAACTTTTTATCTATTTTTGCAAGCCTATAAGATGCTCCTTCAGCGGGTGAAGCTTCTAAATTATAAATATTTCCTGTCTTTTCCTGAAATTGTTTTAATTTTTCAAGAATATGATGCATAATCTCTTTTGCAAATTCAATTGATTCAGGTTTTGATAAATCTTTTCCTAAAAAATTAATACATGATTCATTCATTCCTATTATTCCAATAGTAGAAAAATGATTCTTTAAAGTACCAAGATATTTTTTTGTATATGGAAGTAAATTATTATCAATATTTTTTTGAACTATTTTTCTTTTTATCTCTAAAGATTCAGATGCAAGCAACAATAACCTATCTAACCTATTAAAATAATCTTTTTTAACTTTTGCAAGATATCCTAATCTGGGTAAATTCAACGTTACTACACCAACAGACCCTGTTGATTCTCCTGCTCCAAAAATTCCTCCTGTTTTATTCCTTAACTCCCTTAAATCAAGTTGTAATCTACAACACATTGACCTTACATCTTCAGGATTTAAATCTGAATTTATAAAATTTTGAAAATAAGGATAACCATATTTTGCTGTCATTTTAAAAAGAAGATTTGAAATTTCACTATCCCAGTTAAAATCTTTTGTTATATTGTATGTTGGAATAGGAAAAGTAAAAATTCTACCTTTTGCATCACCAGCCATCATTACTTCTATAAAAGCTTTATTTATCATATCCATCTCTTTTTGGAACTCTTTGTATTTATAGTTTTTAACTTCACCTCCATGAATAATATATTTTTCTTTTAGATCTTCAGGCACAACGAGATCAAATGTTAAATTTGTAAAAGGGGTTTGACCTCCCCATCTTGAAGCAACATTTAAATTAAATATAAATTTTTCTAGTTCCTGTTTAACTGCTTTATAATCAAGATTATCAAATCTTACAAATGGAGCAAGATAGGTATCAAAAGAAGAAAATGCTTGTGCTCCTGCCCACTCATTTTGCAAAGTCCCTAAAAAATTTACAATTTGCCCTAATGCTGTTGAAAAATGTTTTGCTGGTTTTGATTCTACATGTCCTGCAATTTTACCAAAACCTTCTGTTAATAAAAGTTGCAAAGACCATCCTGCACAATAACCTGCAATCCCCATAGAAAGGTCATGTATATGAAAATCCCCATTTCTATGAGCCTCAGCAATTGATTGAGGATAAATTTTATTTAAAGTATAGTTTGCTAATATATTCCCTGCTGTATGCATTAATAAACCAGATAATGAGTATGAAGAATTTGAATTTTCATTAACTCTCCAATCATTTTCATTCAAATAGCCATCAACTACCTGTAAAACATCAACAAAACTATTTTTTGTTTCTCTTAAAAACCTTTTTTTATCTCTATACAAAATATATGCTTTTGCTGTTTTTGCATGCCCATTTTCAATTAATATTTTTTCTACTATATCCTGAACTTCCTCAACTATAGGTACCCCATCTTCCCCAAACCTTTCATATAAAGTTTCAACAACCTTATCTGTTAATTTCCTGGCTTGATTAAAATCATTACCTCCAATAGCTACTGCTGCTTTAAAAATTGCCTCTTCAATTTTTACTCTGTTAAAACTAACAATTTTACCATCCCTTTTTCTTATAAAATGTGGACTTCTCATACTAAACCTCCTATAAAAATCAATATTAAATATCAAAAAATCTGCTAATTTATATAAACGAGGTAAAACCTCAAATCATTGCTTTCAGGCAACGGAATAATCTTTATTTAACAATATATCATTTGATTTTACTGGATCATATTCACAACCATTTTTTAATAATGTCCATACCAATTTACTTAACTTTCTTGAAGTTGCTATTATTGCTTTTCCACTTCCTTTTATTTTTTTCATATTTCTATAAGATTTCATATATCTATTTTCTCTTTCTCTTTTTACCCTTATCATACCCATTGTCATCTGTACAAATGCTGTTCTCAATTCTTGTGAACCTCTTTTAGTTATATTCCCATATCTTTCTTTGTCTGCTGAATTTTGTACCCATGGTACCAATCCACAATAAGAAGAAAGCTTTTTATATGAACTAAATTTATTTATGTCATCTATGTAAGCCCTTAAAGTAATTGAAGTTATCAATCCACATCCTGGTATTGTCCTTAGTATTCTTACTGCTTCATCTTTTTCTGTCATCTTTGAAAGCTCTTTCTCTATTTCTGATATTAAACTTTCTATACTATTTATTGTTTTTATTATCCCTGATACTATACTTTTTTTTATTGGGTCCGATATTTGTTCTATAATTTTTACCCTTCCTGTTTTTGTGTTAAGCTGTCCATTCTTTGTTCCTATACCCATTTCTAACATTATTCCATGTATTTGATTCTTTAAACTTACATTGGTCTTTTTTAATACTGACCTATGCTTTAATAAATCTCTTAAATTTTTACTATCTTCTTTACATAAATTTACTTCTGGTATCATATCTTTTGATAAAAATTCTGCTAATGTCCTTGCATCATGTTTATCTGTTTTGTTTATTGATTCATTTATTACTTTAAACTTTAAGGTATTTACTACATGTACTTTAAATCCATAATTTTCCATTTCTCTTTTGAAATATCTTGTATTTCCTGTAGATTCTACTGCTATTTCAATTTCTTCTGGTTGGGATAATTTCTTTAACAATCTTACAAATTCCATATATCCTTCTTTTTTTGTAGAAAATTTCCAATTAATATCTGCAATCCTTTGTTCTAAATTTTTTATACATACCGTCATTTGATGCTTGTGTAAATCAACTCCAACTGATAGTTTCATCTGCCTCCTCCAATTATTTTTTTTTAATTGAAAGCAGATTCTTTACGATATTTATTACAGAGAATAATCCATTCTCCTATTCAATCTGGATTGTTAAAATCCGATTATTATGTTGATTCGGCTGTAGGCTCTTCATTCTCCTAAACGGTCTTTTTGACCAAATTAAATGTCGAACCTAAGCCTATCTGCTTTCAGGTTTATTTTCGTTGCCTGAAAGCAGTTTCTTTATCCCCTGCTATTGATTTTTATCACATCTCCTAATTTTATTTTTATAAATTTTTTTTAATTTTTGCTTTTAATATATTTTTTTCATTTTTATTTTAATTTTTATTTTTATTATTTTTTTAAATTTATTATTTTTAATATAATATTTTACAATCTTGTCTTTTCATTCTTTTTTTAATCTTCATTATATTTACATTTTTGTTCTTTTTATATTTCTATACTTTTTTATTTTTGTTTTAACCTTTTTTTTAATTTTTGTTCTTTTTATCTTACTCTATTTTTTATTTTTATTATTTATTATCTAATATTTTTTATAACTTAAGAATAGTACTTAAAAATCTATTTTTTTAAATATATAATATCCTATAAAATATAAGATACTATTAATTATTAAAGATAAAATAACAAATACCCATGGGAAATAACCACTATAAAGAATTAAAGGATTTAAGATATAGGTTAAAAGTTTAATATTAGAAATTCCAGTTGCTTCAAAGAATATAATTAAGATAGTTATAATTAATCCAAAAATAACTGGTGTTAATGAATTTTGTGATAGAATTGAAATAATTGTTTCAACAAAAAAAAGATAACTAAAAAATAGAAGTACTGTTGGTATATATAAAATATAATTTATTGGTGCAGGTTTTTTGAAAATAAGATAAGGAATATAAACAGAAATCACTCCGATTATAGTAATCAGTGCAAAAGAAAGATAGGATACCAATACTTTGGTATGGTAGATTTTCTTTCTTGGAAATATTGAAAGTAAGTAATAAAAAGTTTTATTTTCTTTTTCTTTAGAAAAGATTGAAAAAGAAAACATTATTGCAAAAAGAAACATAAATTGTATAAAATTTTTTCCAAGCCATTGAGAATAAAAATAAAAATCAAAATCAGCTTCAAGTTTTTGAATAACAGGATTGATATATGTTGAACTAAATGGAAGTTTGTTCAACTCTTGAGTATTTAATTTTTTTAATATTGAAATTGTATAATCTTTAGTAAAAGCTAAAACCAAAATTAATACAAGAATCAATAAGATAGAAAAGATTATTTTTCCCCTACGATCATATATTTCTTTAATATATAACATTATCTTTCTCCTGATTAAAAATATTGAGAAAAATCTCCTTTAATGGTTTGTTATATTTTTCTTTTAATGTATCAAGATTGTCGGATACTATGATTTTTCCATTTTTTATAATTGCAACATTATCAGTTAAATTTTCTATTTCTTCCAGAATATGAGAAGCAATTAAAATAGTTTTTCCATATTTTATGTTGTATTCTTTTAAAAAAGTAAAAAAACTTTCCTTCATTAGTGGATCTAAAGCAGAAGTTGGTTCATCAAGAATATAAAAACAGGTATCTCTGGAAAATTCAATAGTAAGATATAACCCGGTTTTTTGTCCCATAGAAAGGTCACGAAAAGATTTTTTTATATTGATTTTAAATATATCAATTAATTTATTTTGAATATCTTTATTAAATTTAGAGTTGAAATACTGGTTAAATTTTAATAGATTTTCAACATTATAATTACTATACAAAATCTTTTCTTCTGGAACATATGAAAATGAATTAAAATTTTTTTTTATTGATCCGGAATAATTTTTTATAAATCCAGCAATTATTTTTAAAGTTGTAGTTTTCCCAGCTCCATTTGGACCAATCAGAGAAGTTATTTCACCTTTTGGTATTGATAAATTAAGATTATTTAAGGCTTTTGTTTTTTTGTAAAATTTGGTAATGTTTTGTAAACTAACAACATTTTCTTTATTCATATATTTTACCCTTAAATTTTGTTAATTAAAATTTCAATATGATTTAAAAAGTTAATAAGTTAATTTTATTTAAAATTATTTTATTTTAATTTATTTTTATAAAATTTAAAATTAAAAATTCTTTTTTTACATTTTTTATTATTTAATGTTTAAACGTTTTAGTAATATTTTTTTATAGTATCATTAAAAATATTTATTAGGGATTCTAAACTAATATTTTTAGCTTTAGCTTCAATTAGAATAGATTCTATTTTCTTTTGTATAAATACTAAATCAGATTCTCTTTTCCCTGATTTTGATACAAAAATCCCTTTCTTAGGTTGTGATTCACAAATATTTTCATCTATTAATATTTTATAAGCTTTAGCAACAGTATTTGGGTTTACCTTTAAAAATAAAGCTAATTCTCTTACGGATGGTAATTTTTCACCTTTTTTTATTATATCTTTTGCAATATTTTTTTTTATTTGATCAACAATTTGAGAATAAATAGGAATAGATAAATGATGGTTTAACTCAATTTTTAACATTAAGTCTCTATTATTTTTTATTTTAATAAACTAAATCAATAAAATATACAAAATAAATAAAAATTTAAAATTAAATAATAATTTAAAATCTAAAACAATTTTAACTAATAATTTATTTGTAAATTAAAAAAATAAATCTAACTTCTGTATTACAATATATAATACAGAAAATTAATTTGTCAAGCATCTTTTTTGAACAAAATATTGTCTATATATAAAAAAGAAGAAAAATATAATAGAAAGGGGAGAAGCATGGTTGAATTAATTGAAAAGGTTAGTCTTGGAAAACTTTTTAAAATTATTTTTGATGATATTACACCTTTTGAAGAATTTATTGAATTTTTAGAAAAAACAAATTTTTCTGATAAAAAAGATATTGTAAAATATATTGAAAGAAATATCAGGAAAATTATTAATGATTCTAATGTTGATAACAGTAGTTCAAATAGAGATTTAAATTATTCATTAAAGAATAATAAAAATAATATGTATTTAAAATTTCTAGCTTTGATGGAGTTAGGAAAAAGAATTTACAGGGTTAAAGATGGTGAAGAATATATTTATACACCTTATCAGTTATATAAAAAATATTATTCTTTGTTTCAGGGGAAAAAAGAAAAAGTTTGGTGTTTTTATTTTAATGTTAAGCAAAAACTTCTAGGAAAGAGTTTAATTTCAATGGGATCTTCCGATTTTGCAATTATTTTGATAAAAGATATATTGATTGATGCATTAAAATATGATTCTAAAGGATTAATAATTGTGCATAATCATCCTTCTGGAGATTTATCTCCTTCAGAACAGGATCTTTTTTTTACAAAAAAATTAAAAAAAATTTGTAAAGAGATAGGGTTCATATTATTAGACCATATTATAGTAACAGATGAAAGTTATTATTCAATGAAAGAGAAAGGGGATTTATATTGAAAAAAAAAATTATAATGATAAAAATTTATTAATTTTAAAGTCTAAAAAATATTATAGTTAAATAAAACGGGGAGAAAAATTTGGAAAACATTTTTGATGTATTGATAAAAAAGATTAAAGATAAAGGTTTACCTTTATGTGTTGGGTTAGATCCTCATCTGGATCTTATACCTGAATTTATATTTGAAGAGAATTTTAAAAAATATGGGAAAAATCAAAATGCAATTGCTCAAAGTGTATTTGATTTTAATAAGGTTATTATAGATAACCTCAAAAGTTATGTACCAGCTTTTAAACCTCAAATAGCATTTTATGAGGTGTTGGGAATTGAAGGGTTATCTGTTTTGAAAAAAACTTTAGAATATTTGAGAGAAAATAATATTATTACAATTTTAGATGGTAAAAGAAATGATATTGGTTCAACTTCAAAAGCTTATGCTAATACTTTTTTATCAAAGTATAGTTTTAAAGACATTCATATTGATAATTTTGAGTCTGATCTATTAACTGTGAATGGATATTTAGGAGAGGATGGGATTAATCCATTTCTAGAAAATGCAGTTAAATTTGATAAAGGTATATTTGTTCTTGCTAAAACCTCAAATAAATCTGCTTTTCAAATTCAAGATTTAAAGTGCAATGGAAAAAGAGTTTATGAATATGTTGCTGATATTGTTTATAATATTAGTAAAAAATATGTGGGGGAATATGGATTTACTAATGCAGGTCTTGTTATTGGTGCAACATATCCAGAAACTTTAAAAGAATTGAGAGAAAAATATCAAAATACTTTTTTCCTTGTTCCTGGATTTCAATCTCAGGGTGGAGATATTGGTAATTTAAAATTTGCTTTTTTACATGATAGAGTTGGTGCAATTGTGAATTCATCAAGAGGAATCTTGTATGCTTATAAAAAATATAATATGAAAGAAAGTGATTTTATTAATGCTTCTATAAGGGCTGTTGAAGAGGCTTATGAAGAGTTTAATAAAATTTATAAAACAAGATAGTTTCTTTTTTATTGTATTTGCAGGGATTTTATATTTATTAGTCTATTTTTTTAATTCATTTTGGTATAGATATTTCTATTTTTATGAAAAAATAAAACCAATAATTTTAATTTTAGCAATTCTATATATTATTTTCTATTATTTTATTGAAATAAAATTAACTAAATTTACTTTTTTAAAAAATGTTATAAAAAGCTTAAAATTAAATAATAAATTTTATCTAAATAAAAGTTTAATACCTAAAAATCTTTTAATATTTTTTATTCTTATTTTTTTATTTTTTATTTTTTGTATATCTATATTATATGAGACTTCAAATTATCCACTTGCTTTTGTATTAAAATCTGGAAATAATAATTTTGAAAAATTTTTTAGTTATTTTAAAATTCAAAATAATATAAAAAATATTGGGAAATTAAACAATATTTATGATTTAAATACTGATAATTTAAAAAATATTTATTTTATAATAAAAATTAATTCAAATTTAAAAGGGTATTTTCAGAAAAATTACTATACTGCTAATATAATTGGGATATGTAGTTTTGATTACAAAAGTTATTTAGACTCTAATTTAAACAATTATAATTCAAATGATTTTAAAATTGGTAATTTTAAAAATATAAAAATAAAACCAGAAAACCAATCTATTTTTTTAAATAGAAAAAATATTAAGAACAAATATAGCTATATAAAGTTTTTAAAATTTTTTAATAAAAAAATTGAAAAAAAAATCTATATTAATGGGGATAATTTATTAAAAAAAGGTGATATCTTTATTATAAATGATTATGATGATATTATTTCAAATTATTATATAAACTTTGATTATTTAAATTTTAAATCACATATTGTTTTTTTGTTGAAAAGAAATAATAATTTATTTTATAAAATTAGAAATTCTTTGTTTAATATACTTAATAACAATTTAAATAAATGGAATGCCTCTTTTTTATATTCATTGTTAACAGGTGATAGAAGATATATTAATTCATATTTGTATAATTTATATCAAACAAATCAAACTTCCCATTTACTGGCTTTATCAGGGTTGCATATTGGAATTATAGTTAATTTTTTATTTTTTATTTTAAAAAGATTTATTTATAATAAAAAATTAATCTACTTTATAATTGCATTTTTTATAATTGCATTTGGTTTTTTTACAGAATTCCCATATTCAGTTATAAGAGCTATAATTATGTTCTTATTAATAATATTTATTTTATTTTCTGAAAGAAAACTTGAACCTTCTAAATTTCTATTCTCTTTAATATTTTTTGGTTTTTTATTGATAGGAAATCAAATTTCCAGTATCTCTTTTATCCTTTCAATATCAGCAATATATTCTATTTTTATAATATTTAATTCTTTCAAAAAAATTTATTCTAAATTTTTAAAGTTTGAGAATATTATTTTAGATCTTTTTCTTGTTTCATTTTCTATTACATTTTTTCAATCAGTAATTGTTTTACATTTTTTTAAAAGTTTTAATTTTTTAAGTTTTTTAATTAATCCTTTAGTTATTATCATTGTAACACTTTCAGTATATTCTGCATTATTAGGATTATTTATCCCAATTTTATCTAAACAATTTTTTGTATTATCTGATATATTACTGGATATAAGCCACTCTGTTAATATTATTTTTAAAAGTATCACAAAGCATTTAATAGTTAGTTGTTTAAATATTGACAAATATTTTATGGTTATTATATTAGTTTTTGTATTTTTAACCCTGTATATATATTTTTATATAGATAGAAAGGTTTTTGAAATAAATAATTTTAAAAATTAAAATTAATAAGTAATAAATGGAGTTATCATGGAAAAAGTTATAAATGTTAATAATCTAACCAAAAAATTTAGAGACTTTATTGCTGTAGATAATATAAGTTTTGATGTTAACAAAGGTACCATATTTGGATTTTTAGGCCCAAATGGAGCTGGAAAAACAACTACAATAAAAATGTTAACAGGGGTTTTGAAACCTACATCTGGTGATATTAATATATTTGGTCTTAACTTTGAAAAAAATGAATTAAAAATTAAAAGTGAAATAGGTGTAATACCAGAAGAGCCTGTAATTTATGAGAATTTAAAAGGGAGAGAATTTTTAGAATTTATAATGAAAATATATAATAAATATGAAAAATCTACAACTTCAAAACTTGAATCTTTAATAAAAACTTTTGATATAAATTTTCTTGAAAAATATGTTTCAGAAATGTCACATGGAATGAAGCAAAAACTTCTTTTGTTATCCGTTTTAATGAGAGAACCTCAATTAATGTTTCTAGATGAACCCACCGTTGGATTGGATGCAAAATCAATAAAGATTTTACAAATATATCTTCAAAAAATGGTAGAAAGAGGGAAAACTGTTTTTTTAACAACTCATATTCTGGATATAGCTCAAAAATTGTGTACACATATTGCAATTATTGATAAAGGAAAGATCTTATTATCAGGAGAAAAGGATGAGATATTAACAAAAGCACAAACAAATCTTGAAGAATTTTTTCTTAAAATTACAGGTGAAAGTGAACATTTAGAATCTTTTAAAGATAGCTTAATTTAATAGAAAAGGGTTTTTGAAATGAAAAAATTATTTCTTTTGCTTAAATATGGATTAAAAGGGTCTAATTCATGGGGAAGAAAAAAAGGTCATACAAAAGGAATATGGGTAAAAGTATCTTATTTAATATTAATTTCTTTATTTGTATTTTTTACATATTCATTTAGTATTTTTTTTACAAATATTGCACAGATAAATAAAAATTTATTTATATTAATTGGATATTATTCTATTTTATTTCTATCTATTATGGGATTATTCAATTTGATTCCATTTTTTGTTTTTGCTTTTTTTAAAAATCAAGAAATAGAATTTCTTTCTACATTACCAGTTAAAAAAGTTTATATTTATATATATCAATTAATTATAACTTTAAAGGATAACCTTTTATTTATTGGTACTTTAATATCAATAATAATTGGTTTTTCATTAACATATTCGAATTCAATTTTATCAATAATTTATTATATAATTTTAAGTTTGATTTATTCTATTGATTTAATTTTTATAAGCATATTTTTTGCAATTATTTTTTCAAAGTTATTATCAAAAAAGTTAGCAAGATATATAGCTTATATTTTTATGATGATTATACTTATGCTATTTGTATTTGTAATACAATTCAGGGAACAGGTTGTAAATTATTTTCAAACTCCACAAAATGTTAACAAAATATCCTCTATAATACAGAAATTAGATTTTTTGTATTATAACTCAAATCCTGTGAAATATGTTTTACTTGCAATCAATTCTATTAATTATTTCTTTTATATATTAGGTTTTACAGTTATAATTGGTACTTTTCTATATTTCATATTAAATAAAATTAATTTCTCAAGTTTTTACAAAACAACTAACTCAAAACATATTTCTTTTAAAGTAAAAGGTTACAAAAACAATTTGAAAGTAATTAGTTTTTTAAAGAAGGATCTATTATTGATTATTAGAAATGAAAAAGCAATCTTTATGTTGCTGTATCCTCTACTCTTTGGTATTGTATATGCAATTGCTTTAAAAAGTATATATGGAGCGTTGTTTATTTCAATTTCAATTTCAGCTTTTTATACAATAATGTTTTCTATCATGTTATTATTTGAAGATTTGAAAGCAAAAAGTATAACATTTACTTTACCAATTAAAATAGAAAATATGATAGTTTTTAAATTAATAATTCCAATAATATATAACTTTCTAATAGCTATAATTATAATTTTATTTTTTATAATATTTTTAAAAGCTAATTTAGATCTTCTGTTATTGTTGCCATTTATTTTTATAGTAAATTTATTTTCTTCATTTATTGGAATCTATATTGTAAACCAAAAAGGATCAAAATTGGATTATAAATATCCTGAAAAAGTTTTAAATTTTGGTATAACATTGATTTTAGAATTTATAATTTTTTTGCTAACATTTCTGATAGTTCAGATTCCTGCTTTACTTTTAAATAAAAATAAATCATTTTTTAAAGTTATTAATAAAAATATTTTATTAAAAATCGGAGCTTATATTTTACCAATTTTGTTTATTTTATTAATTATTGGTTTTATAATAGTAAATATAAAAAAGATTGGTAAAAAAAAATTTGAGTAGTAGATTAAAAATCTTGCTGAGAAAGAATTTTAAAGATAACTTTTGATATTGTTTGTAGATCCTGCTCTATAATATTATTAAAACTTATACCAAAAGAAGCTCCACTTTTATTTACAATTGTGCAGTCAATTATTAATCTCTGATATTTCAAAAACATATCTACAGAATTTAATTTAAGCCCTACTTTTATAAATTTTGCATCTTCCTCATTATCTAACAAACACTTAGCTCCACCAACTGATAAATCGATCAATCTAGCTTTTTTCAATTGATCCCCAATTTTAAAAGCTATAAAGTATCTAGTTTTTTCAGGAATGTTAACCCTGATATGTTTTCTTTTTTCATTTGCACTAATACCGATTTTTTTAAGATAAGTTATAATATGTTCAAAAAGTTGTTCTTGAGAATATGTTTTTGGGTAAATTCCGATTACTTGATAAGTTTTGGTTGCTAATTTCATTGTTTTTAATTTTTGAAATTCTAATTTATTGACACCAAAAATAATTTGAACAACATAGTCAAGTCCAGAAATTATTGAATTTAAAAATATTTCTGGATTTACTTTTATTGCATAAAAATCAATTATAAAAAGATCTATCTTTTTTTCTTTAAGATATTTTACAAGTCCTTCTTTTGTTGTTGATGAAATAATTTCTATTCCTAAGGGAATGAATTTTGTAGTTAAAAATTCTGTAATTTCAGTATTAAGTCCATATAAAAGTAGTGATACATTTCTTCCTAATTCAGACTTACCCAAACCAAGACAAAGTTGAAACCCACCATAAGGAGTTGACATTTCGATTATAGCAATATTTTCATATTGAATTGATTCCCCTTTAGGAATGACTACAGGTGTGCTTATATCAGATTTCTTATTTAATTTATAAAGATAAGCTGATATTTTAGAAACAATAGCATTACCAATTTCTGTAAAAATTGATTGATCAATTTCTTTTATATCTTCTTCAGAGATATTTTCTGCAATATCTGGATACTTTTCTTTGTATTGTGTAATAATTTTTTTATATAAGTTTTCATTAACATCAATTATTATGTCCCCTGATATTTTACCAGTAATTTTAATTACAAGTCCCTGTCCAATAATCTTTTTCTCTTCTTTTATTAAATAAACATTTTTTTTCTTTGGTACAATATCTGAAAATTCCTTAAATACATTTACTACAGAAAGTGTAAAAACATTTATTAGTTGAGCATCTAACATTTACATTCCTTATTATATTTAAATAAATAATAGTTTTTGTTAAAATAAATAAAAATTATTATAATGAATAAAAATTTAAATAATTTCTTCTATTTTTTTATATCAAAAATCAATCATTCTGTAAAGTTTTACTTTTAATTATTTTATAAATTATAAAAACTTAAATTGTTTCACTATTAAATTGAAATAATTTTAAAAAATATTATAAAGAGTTATTTTTAAAATAATGTATTTACAAAAAATTTCAAACTTTTTATTTTACATTGTGTACTTATTTTTAATCGATATTATAAATATTTTGATTTATGTTTTTTATTTCTTAATTTATAGTTTCTTTTAAGTTAATGGTTTTAATTATCAAAACAATTTAGTATAATTTGTAAATATTTTTCTATTTATTGTTTAAATTCTTATTGTTAAAATTCTTTAATCTTTAATTTTAAAATTTAATTAGTAATTTAAAATTATTCATTGCCTAAAATATATTTATCACACTTTTAATTTATATAATTCTTTAATTAAAATCTTTTTTAATTTTTTATAAAAAATTAAAGGTGTTAATCCCATATGACCAATTCTTATAACTTTATTATTCAAAGCATCCTGACCTTTTCCAACAAGAATATTGTATTTTTTATCAAGTAATTCAACAAAAGAATTAGCATTTTGTAGCAAAAATACAGTAACAGAATTTGATGGATTATCAGGAAATATTTCAATATTTATGTTTTTTAATGTTGATTTTATTAATTTTGAAGTATAAATGTTTTTTTCAATAACCTTTTTAATTCCAATTTTCAGAATTAAATCTGTATTATAATAAAGGGCATATATAAGGTTAATTGCAGGTGTGAATGGTGGAGGTGAATATAAGTATTTAGAAAAGTCATAATAGTATAGATTGTAGTGTTTGTTTTTAGATTTAATTCTTTTTTCAACATAATTTTTAGACAAAGAAACTATTGATAGTCCAGGAGGTATGCTAAACCCTTTTTGACTACCAAGAATAACACAATCAATATTATACAAATTCTGTGAAAATGGTTCAGATAATATATGGGAAATAGCATCACAAATAAGATCCACATTGTATTTTTCTTTAAAGTGTTTTAAGATATTAAAATCAATTTTATTCCCTGTGGAAGTTTCAGTTGCTTGAAAAAAAAGGTGGGTATATTTGTTAGTTTTTAATTTGTTTTCAATTAAATTATAATTATAATTTTTTAAGAACTTGAAGTCAATAATATCATACTTAATATTAAATGATGATAGTATTTCAGAAAATCTCATTCCGAATTTACCATTTATAATTACTAAAGGATAACTATTTCCATTAATTAAATTAGCAATGGCAGCTTCCATTGCTAAAGTACCAGAACCTGTTAATAAAATAATTTCCCCATCAATGTTATCAATTATCTTTTTTATATTATCCTGTACCAGAAAATAAATCCTTTCAAAATCTTTACTTCTTTGTGAAATAATTTGTAATTTAAGTATTTTTTTTGTTTCAGCTGGAATCCATACGGGACCTGGTAAAAGGTTTATTTTTCTATTAAAATTTTTAATATTATTAAATTTCATCTTTTTTGTCTATTAATATATTTTTTTCATAAGTTAATATATATTTAATATAAAATTAAAATAATTCCTTTTGTAAATCTAATGCAGTTTTTGTCCATACCAGTTTTTTAAATATATTACCTTTATTGTCTTTTAATTCAATTTCTTTATAGTCATATAATCTATAGTTTTCTAAAATTTCATCAGGTGAAAACCAGAGTTTTACTTCATATTCAGAATGAGAACTTTCTGAAGCATGGACCACATTTTCAAATCTTATAAGTACATGACCATCAACAATTTTTTCACTCCCCCTGGAATCTCTAACTACAACATTTTTCCCATATTTTTGTCTTAAAGTTATAATTTTTTTTCCTTCTTCTCTTACCATAGGATTTGTATTCCCAACAATATTTCTAATTTTTGAACATGCATTTTCACCATAATAAACAAAAGCATAAACCCATTGAAAATTATGATAAAGCCCCATTAAATATTCAACGGCACCTTCATAAAAAAATTTATCTTTATGTTCATAATAATGATTTTGAGCTAATTTTTTTGTTACATTAACAGCCTTTGCACCTACTAAAAACAGATCTTCTCTTTCAAGATGAGAGATTATCTCACCAGTTAAAGATAATTCTACTCCGTCTGGTTTAATTAATACTAATGATAATTCTTTACTCATAATGTTTCTCCTTGAAAAATTATTTTTAATATCAATTAATGGATTTATTTATTAATTTATCAACTTCAATTTTTGATGCTATATTTTTTCCAAGAAAAATTTTAGTTTTATATTTTATATCAAATAATATTATTCCATTTAGTGTAAATTTATTTATAGTATAAATTCTTCCTTCAATTAGATTGATAGAAGATAAACGATTTTTTACACTAACTGGAAGGGAGAGTCTCTTTATTACAAATGGGACATTAGTATTTAATTTAAGCAAATTAGTATAAACTTGAATATTGTTTGTATTATCCATTATAGTATCCTAACAAAATAATATATGGCCTTTAAATACTTTAATATAGCAACAAAAAAGTATTGACTTTTATTAATAATTGTTAAAAATTTACTAAAAGATGAAATACATATATTTTTTACTAACTTTACTATAAAATATTTTAAAAAAAAATAAATTTATTTTTGATTTTTTTTTAATTACATTTATTGTTGTTATTTTTTTTAATTTAGTTTAATTAAGTGAAGGAAAATTATTTTACTAAAATTTAGTTTTTGTTTGATTTATTTTTAATAAATTATTACATTTTAATAAAATATGTTTTATTTTTATATAAATTATTAAAATTCAAAATTGATTTAATTTGATATTAAAAATTTTATATTGAATGTTTACATATTTTTAGCGATTTTATATTAGATTATATTTATGTAATTTATAATATGTATTTTATAAAAAAGAATGAATAGTAATATAAATATTAAAATATATTTTGTTAAATAAAAGGAGGTTTAAATGCAAAAATATGTTTATTTTTTTGGACCTGATGGTGCTGAAGGTAATAAAAGCATGAAAGAACATCTTGGTGGAAAAGGTGCAGGGCTTGCAGAAATGTCAAATATTGGAGTTCCTGTTCCACCTGGATTTACTATTATAGCTGATATTTGTGACTACTATTATAAAAATGGTAAACAATATCCACCTGAGTTAAAAGAACAGGTTGAAGAAAACTTGAAAAAGCTTGAAAAAACAACAGGGAAAAAGTTTGGAGATCCTACAAATCCACTTTTAGTATCTGTTAGATCTGGTGCAGCAATATCAATGCCAGGGATGATGGATACTATATTAAATCTTGGAATAAATGAAGAAGTTGTTGCAGGAATAGAAAAATTAACTGGGAATTCCAGGTTTGCATGGGATTCATTTAGAAGATTTTTACAGATGTTTGGAGATGTTGCATTAGGTATTGAACATAAAAAATTTGAAGCAGTTTTAGATGCAAAGAAAAAAGAAAAAGGTGTAAAAAACGATACAGATTTAGACACAGATGACTTAAAAGATGTTGTTAAAAAATATAAAGCATTATATAGAGAAGAGTTGGGTAGAGATTTCCCATCAGATCCTGTTGAACAACTCTGGATAGCTATTGGTGCTGTTGTTGGTTCATGGATGAATGAAAGAGCTATAAAATATAGACAAATTAATGGTATTACAGGACTTTTAGGTACAGCAGTTAATGTTCAATCAATGGTTTTTGGTAATATGGGTAATGATTCAGCAACAGGTGTATGTTTTTCAAGAAATCCTTCTACTGGTGATAAGAAATTTTATGGTGAATTTTTAGTAAATGCACAGGGTGAAGATGTTGTTGCTGGAATTAGAACACCACAGGAAATTACAAAAGAGGGTTCAATTGAATGGGCAAAATCTAATGGTATTGATGAAAAAGTAAGAAGAGAAAAATATCCTTCTTTAGAAGAAATTATGCCTGATGTTTATAAACAGCTGGTTGAAATAAAAGATAAACTTGAGAAACATTATAGAGATATGCAGGATATGGAATTTACAATAGAAAAAGGAAAATTGTATCTCTTACAAACAAGAACTGGTAAAAGAACAGCTAAAGCAGCAATAAAAATAGCAGTTGATATGGTTGATGAAGGTTTGATTTCAAAAGAGGAAGCAGTGTTAAGAGTAGATCCTTCACAATTAGATCAGCTTTTACATCCAATGATTGACCCTGAGGAAGAAAATAAAGGTAAAGCTTCTGGTAAAGGTTTACCAGCATCTCCTGGAGCTGCTGTTGGTCAAGTTGTTTTTACTGCAGATGAAGCAGAAAAATGGGCTGCAGATGGTAAAAAGGTTATTCTTGTTAGACTTGAAACTTCTCCAGAAGATATTGGTGGAATGAATGCAGCAGAAGGTATTTTGACAGCACGTGGTGGTATGACTTCTCATGCTGCAGTAGTTGCAAGAGGTATGGGTAAATGCTGTGTTGCAGGATGTGGAGATATTGTTTTTGATTCAGATGAAAGAGGTTTTAAACTTGGTGAAGATTATTTTAAAGAAGGTGATTGGATAACTTTAAATGGTTCAAATGGAAATATTTACAAAGGTCAATTAAAACTTGTTAAACCAGAGTTAAAAGGTGAACTAGATATATTTATGAAATGGGTTGATGAGTTTAGAACTTTAGGTGTTAGAACAAATGCTGATACTCCAAGAGATGCTAAAGTTGCAAGATCTTATGGTGCAGAAGGTATAGGGCTTTGTAGAACAGAACATATGTTCTTTGAAGGTGATAGAATTGATTATGTAAGAGCAATGATTTTATCTAATGATGAAGAAGAAAGAAAAAAACCTTTAGCTGAACTTAAAAAAATGCAAAAACAGGATTTTATTGGTATTTTTGAAGCAATGGAAGGGTTACCTGTTACTATAAGACTTTTAGATCCACCTTTACATGAATTTTTACCTCATGAAAATGATATTGAAGAAATTGAAAAAATTTCTAAAAAATTTAGCATGAGTGTTGATGAAATAAAAAACAAAATTGTTGAATTACATGAATTTAATCCTATGCTTGGTCATAGAGGTTGTAGATTGGGAATTACTTTCCCTGATATCTATGAAATGCAGGTAGAAGCAATTATTGAAGCTGCTTGTGAACTTGTTAAAAACAATAAAAAAGTTGAACCAGAAATAATGATCCCATTAGTAGGACATTATAAAGAATTTGATATACTTGAAGAAAAAACAAGAAAAATTGCAGATAGAATAATAAAAGAGTACAATGTTGATCTTGATTATAAAGTAGGTACTATGATTGAAGTACCAAGAGCAGCAATTACAGCTGATCAAATTGCAAGAAAAGCAGAATTTTTCTCATTTGGAACTAACGATTTAACTCAAATGGGATGTGGTTTTTCAAGAGATGATGCAGGTAAATTTTTAAAAGATTATGTTGAATTAAAAATTTATGAAGATGACCCTTTCCAGGTATTGGATCAGGAAGGTATTGGTGAATTGGTTAAAATTGGTATTGAAAAAGGTAGAAGTACAAGACCAAACTTAAAAGTAGGGATTTGTGGTGAGCATGGTGGAGAACCAAAATCAGTAGAATTCTGCCATAAAGTAAATATGAATTATGTATCCTGCTCTCCATATAGAGTTCCTATAGCAAGATTAGCTGCTGCACAGGCTGCATTAAAAAATAAAAAATAGAAATGTTATATTGCAGATTGATTTATGTTAGTTTATTAACTAAATCATATGTTAATAAATATTTGAAATGTCAAAACCTATAAAAGGGGGAAGTATAAAGGCTTCCCCCTTTTTTATTTCCTAATAAAATAAGAAAAATTTAACTATTTCTTGATTTTTTTTTTGAAAATTATAAATTCAAAAAAAAATGTTTAAAATTGTATAGGAGATTATAATGCAACTTAAAACTTTTAAAAAAGGTGTGCATCCTAAATATAATAAACACTATACTTCAAAGAAAAATATTGAAAAAATCCCTTTACCAGAAAAAGTTATTGTATCACTTACCCAACATCTTGGAGCTCCTGCAAAATTAATAAAAAAAAGAGGAGATGAGGTTAATGTTGGAGAATTAATTGGTGAAAGTGCGGGTTTTATTTCAGCTAACATCCATTCACCAGTTGCTGGAAAAATAAAATCTATTACACCAAAACCTTTACCTGGTGGGAAAGTTGCAAATTATGTTGAAATAATTGTTGATAAGGAGAAAACAGATTCTTTTGTATGGGAAGAAAAAAATATTGATTTAGATTCTCTGGATAAAGATTCAATTTTAAATAAAATTCAACAAGCTGGTATTGTTGGAATGGGTGGAGCTACTTTTCCAACATCAGTAAAATATAATCCTCCTAAAGATAAAAATGTTGATATATTTGTTATTAATGGGGCTGAATGTGAACCTTATTTAACATGTGATCATAGATTAATGATTGAAAAAACTGAAAGTATTATTAAAGGGATAGAAATTGTCCATCACATTTTTAATTTTAAAAAGATTTATTTTGGTATTGAGATAAATAAAAAAGATGCAATAGAAAAAGTTTCAGAAGTTGCTTTGAAATATAGCCATTTACCTATAGAGGTTGTAGCATTAAAAACCAAGTATCCTCAGGGTGGTGAAAAAATGCTTATAAAAGCAGTTTCAGGAAGGGAAGTTCCATCCGGGAAACTACCTTTTGAAGTAGGAGCCTTAGTTTCTAATGTAGGTACATTAAATGCGGTTTATGAAGCCATTTATTTTGATAAACCTTTAATTGAAAGGGTTTTAACAGTAACAGGTGATGGTATAAATGAACCAAAAAATATTTTAGCACCCATTGGAACTCCTATAGATTATATTGTTTCATATTGTGGTGGAATAAAAGAAAATGTTGAAAAAGTTATTATGGGTGGACCTATGATGGGTATTGCTTTACCTTCTTTAGATTATTCTGTAATGAAGGGAACATCAGGCCTTTTATTTTTAACTTCTGATGTTGTAAAAGTTGAAGATGAACATGCTTGTATTAAATGTGGTAGATGTGTATCAGTATGTCCAATGAATTTGTTACCAAATAGACTCGCAGCTTTAGCAAAATATAAAAAATGGGATGATATTAAAAATTATAACTTATATGATTGTATGGAATGTGGTTCCTGTGCTTATGAATGTCCTGCTAAAATTAATATTGTTGCATGGATTAGATATGCAAAAAATTATATTAAAGTTAAAGGTTTATAAAGTTAAAACAATTATGGATTAAAAACTAAATTTTAATAGATTATCAAAAGGAGATAAAATAATGGCAAGTAAACAAGAAGGGTTTGTATTAACTTCTTCTCCTCATATTAGAGAAGATATTTCCATTACTAAAATAATGTATACCGTTATTTTAACTTTATTACCAGCGATAATAATGTCTATTTTTTACTTTGGTTCAAAAGTAATCATGTTATATGTTGTTTCAGTTGTAACAGCTATGTTAACTGAAGCGATTATAAATATTTTAAGAAAAAGATCATGGAATAGTATTCTAGATGGATCAGCAATTATAACAGGTTTATTGCTTGTTATGACTTTACCCCCAACTATTTCCTGGGGTTATGTTGCATTAGGTGCATTTATTGCAATATTTTTAGGAAAATCTCTTTTTGGAGGACTTGGTCATAATATTTTCAATCCTGCATTAATAGGAAGAGCATTTTTAGCTGCTGCATATCCTGTACAAATGACTACATGGGAACCAGCAAAAAGAGTTTTTACAGGATTACCTGATGCAATAAGTAG
The DNA here is from genome assembly GCF_055389015.1 of Exilispira thermophila. Taxonomy (NCBI): domain Bacteria; kingdom Pseudomonadati; phylum Spirochaetota; class Spirochaetia; order Spirochaetales; genus Exilispira; species Exilispira thermophila. The sequence continues at coordinate 1,743,458 of NZ_AP042476.1, forward strand.
TGCAACCCCTTTAGCTTCTGCTAAGTTTGACAAAGTATTTGAAAGAACAATTAATCTTCTTTTTGGACAAACTGGTGGATGTATTGGCGAAACTTCAGCAATTTTAATTATCTTAGGTGGATTAGTTTTAATATTTTTAAAATATGTTAACTGGAAACTTGTTGTGTCATACTTGACAACAGTATTTGTATTTGGTGGAATATTTTATTTTGTTAATCCTTCTATATATCCATCTCCTGTTTATCATCTTTTTGCAGGTGGGTTAATGTTGGGTGCATTTTATATGGCAACTGATATGGTAACTTCTCCTTACACTGATTGGGGTAATATTATATTTGGTATAGGAGCAGGAATCTTAGTTGTAATTATCAGGTTGTTTGGAGGATTTCCTGAAGGTGTAATGTATTCTATATTAATTATGAATGCGTTTACTCCTCTAATTAATAGATATGTAAAAAATAAAGTTTTCGGTACCTAATATAAGTTACTTTATTTAAATATGGTCAAAATCAAATAATAGGATTTTATTTCTGGAGGATTATAAAATGAAAAAAATGATAATTGTTTTAACTGTTATTTCATTGCTATCAGGTTTTATTCTGGCTTTTGTTTTTGATTTTTTTTCTCCAATGATTAAACAAAATCAAAAAAAAGCACTTGATGATTCGTTAAGTTATGTAATGCCAGATGTTAAAAAAATTGAAAAAGTTAATACTGATAAAATGGATATATATAAAGGTTACAATAAAAATGATAAAGTTATTGCATATGCAATTTTAGTTACAGGTGGAGGTTATCAGGGAACTATTAAGTTACTTGTTTCAGTAACTCCAGACTTTAAAAAGATTATTAAAATAAATGTTTTAGAAGAAGTTGAGACTCCTGGACTTGGTGCAAGAATAGAAGAAGATTGGTTTAAAAAACAATTTGAAGGACTTAACGCTAATAATCCAATTTCATATGTAAAAAATGCAGAGCCAGATAAGTCTAAAAATCAAATTAAAGCAATTTCAGGTGCAACAATTTCATCAAGATCTGTTGTTAATGCAATTAATATAAGGATGAAAGAGGCAAAAGAAATTCTGGGTATTAAATAATATTTACTATTGTAAATGTTATAAATAAGTATGTAAATAATAATAGATTAAAAGTTAATTGAACATAATAGTATTGCTAAATAGTGTAAAATGATAAAAAGTAAAATTAAAATAATTATATGTACTTATAAATTATTTAAATGTTTTTATAACATTATTTAATTTTAAATAATTATTAATGCCAAAAAATATATTAGTAAATTATAAAAGCAAAGATTCAAAATATAAATAGTGGAGAAAAATATGGCTAAAAGAAATTTAGCAAATGACTTTTTAAAAGGATTCTGGAAAGAAAATCCAACTTTTGTTCAGGTTTTAGGTATGTGTCCAACTTTAGCTGTTACAGTTTCAGCTATAAATGGTTTCGCAATGGGTATGGCTACTACATTTGTTATTGTTTTTTCAGCAATATTAGTTTCGTTGATAAGAAAAATGGTTCCATCAGAAGTTAGAATTCCTGTATATGCTGTGGTAATAGCAACCTTTGTAACATTTGCGGACCTTTTTTTGAAAGCTTTTTTTCCTCCATTATCTAAATCTTTAGGTCCATATGTACCTTTGATAGTAGTTAACTGTATAATTATGGGTAGAATTGAAGCTTTTGCATCAAAAAATTCTGTAATAGCTTCTACATTGGATTCATTAGGTATGGGATTGGGATTTACAACTTCTTTAGTAATTTTGGGTTCTATTAGAGAATTATTGGGTAATGGAACTATTTTTGGTTATCATTTATTAACATCATTCTATAAACCAATGTTAGTTATGATTTTACCTGCGGGAGCTTTTATAACTTTAGGTTTATTAATGGGGTTATACAATTTTATAAAAGATAAAAAGGTATAAATTTTAAAAAAAATAAAATATAGTTTATTTATAAATTAAGAAAAATAAATAAATATAGTAAATAAAAATAAAGTAAAAAGAATTATGAAATAAAAATTTATAAATGATATAAAAAAAATTTAGGAAGATAATAAATAAATAAAGAATAAATTAAAAATATTAAATAAAAATAATAAATAAAAAAATAATAAATAAAAAAATAATAAAAATTAATATAAAATAAAAACAATAAATAAAAAATGGTATAAATTTTTTAGTAATCGAATTTTAAAAAATTAAAAAGGAGTCAAACAATGACTTTCTTATTACTTTTTATTTCTGCAGTTTTAGTAAATAACTTTGTTTTATCATACTTTTTAGGAATATGTCCATTTATTGGTGTATCAAAAAAAATTGATTCAGCACTTTCAATGGGTTTAGCTGTTACATTTGTAATGACTTTAACAGCTATTGTATCATGGGTTATAAATAATTTAATACTTTTAAAATTAAATATGCCATATTTACAGTATGTTTCTTTTATTCTTGTAATTGCATCTTTAGTTCAGTTTGTTGAAATGTTTATTAAAAAAACTTCTCCTGCTTTATACAGGTCTTTAGGTATATTCTTACCTTTAATTACAACAAACTGTGCTATTTTAGGATTAGCCCTTTTAATTGCTTTAAAAAATTACAATTTTATTGAAGCAATTAGTTTTGGTATTGGAGCAGGTGTTGGTTTTACTTTAGCTATAGTTATTATGGCTGGTATCAGAGAACAGCTTGATCTAGCTGATGTTCCAAAACCATTTCAGGGTGCTGCAATTACTTTAATTACTGCGGGTTTACTTGCACTTGCATTTATGGGTTTTTCAGGGTTAATCAGTTTATAATTAATAAGTTTATAAAAAAATGATAGTTATATTATAATTAAAATGTATATATAAAAAAATAATAGGGATACTATAATTATATTTATATTAAAAAAACAATAATTATTATTTATATATATTGATAAAGTAAAGTTTATTAATATAAAATATTAAAAATAATAAAATATATAAAATTAAAAAATATATTATATAAAATTAATTTTGAAAAGAAAAAGAATAAAGATTTTAATGAAATAAATAGTATTTAAAAATAATTAATAAAGAATTAGTTTTAAAAAATAATAAAATAAAAATAATAACTAATTAAAAATAATGATTAATATTAAATTTTTAAATAATTTAAAATAGGAGAACAAAATGAGTATTCTTCTTTCAACAATTGTAATGGGAATTATAGGACTTTTATTTGCTTTATTTTTAATTTATGCCAATAAAAAATTTCATGTAGAAATAGATCCTAAAATTAGTGAAATTGAAGAAGCTTTACCTGGTGCTAATTGTAGTGGTTGTGGATATGCTTCCTGTTCAGCATATGCTGAAGCAATTGTAAAAAATGGTGAAGAAGTTAATAAATGTGTTGTGGGTGGTCCTGAAGTAGCAAAAAAAGTTGCTGAAATTATGGGAGTTGTTGCTGAAGAAAAAGAAAGACAAATTGCTGTTGTTATGTGTAGAGGTGATAATGAAGCATCAAAGTTTCCTGGAGTATATAAGGGGATAAAAAGTTGTGCAGCTGCAATTTATTCACAGGATGTTGCAAAGCGATGTAAATATGGTTGTGTTGGACTTGGAGATTGTGAAGAAGCATGCCCTTTCGATGCAATTCATGTTACTGAGAAAGGTATACCTGAAGTTGATGCTGAAAAATGTACAGGGTGTGGTGCTTGTGTTGAAGCATGTCCAAGAGATATTATTGAATTACATCCAATTTCACAAAAAGTTTTTGTATATTGTAAATCTAAAGATCCAGCAATTGTTGCTAGATCTGTTTGTAAAAATGCCTGTATTGGATGTGGAATTTGTGTTAGAAATGCAACTGCTGATGGTAAACCAGAAGCAATAAAAGTTATAGATAATTTAGCAGTAATTAATTTTGATAATTATCAGATGAAAGAAGAATATACAAATAAATGTCCAACTAAAGCAATTAATGTTGATAAAAATGTTATAAATAAATAATTTGTTGTATTAATAATTAATTTGAGATAGTTATAAATTAATAATTAAAAAAATAAATTATCTATAAATAAAAAGTATATGTAAATAAATAAAAAACATAAAAAAATCTATTAACCAATATAAAAACTTATTTGTAATTTGAGCTAAATATTGTTATCTTTTAAAAAAAAATTAAATAAATGAATAATAAAGAGGTTATTATGATAGAAGAGATGGGGCAAATTGTTAATATTAAAAAAAATAAATTTATAGAAGTTATGATTTTAGATCCTGATAGTAGTAGTTGTGAAAGTTGTGTTAATAAACATTTTTGTTCAATTCAGGGAAAAATTTTAAAGATTCCCTTTTTTGAGGGATTTAATAAACAAGATGTTGTTAAAGTAAAAATGGAAAATATGAGTATTCTTAAAGCAACAGCATTGGTGTATGGAATTCCATTAATTATGTTAATTTTGGGTATATTTACAGGTTATTATATATTTTTCAATAAATATTCTGAGAGCTTAAAAAGTCTTTATTCATTTATTTTATCAATGATTTTATTGGTAGTATCAGGTTTTATTGTTTATTTTATTGATAAAAAGTATCATAATAAAATAAAATACAATATTGAAAAAATTAATTTTCAAATAAAATAAACCCCTTTTTGTTAATAATAAAATTGAAATTATTTTGATATTTAAAAAATAGAATAGATTCTATCCTGATTAAAATTTTTTTCACTAGTTCAGTTATGTAATTTATTATTATAATCTATTTAACATAAATAAAAAAACAATATTTGTTATCTATTAGTCTTTGACAACTGAAATCCGCTCAAAAAATTTTAATCAGGATAGATAATATTTTTATTAATTTAATTAAACATAATAATTCTTATTTTTAAATATCTATTCCTGCCACGGGGAAAATATATTTTCTTTTTAGCCTTTGGCAACTACAATCCAGTCGAGAAATTTTAATTAGGATATATTTATTAACTTAATTAATTTAAACAAAAATAATAATTTCAAATTTTATCATTAACTGCATCAACCACGGAGAAGGTTTTATTCTTTTGCCTTTGGCAACTGACATCCATTCGAAAAATTTTAATAATGATAGAAAGTAATTTTTATTGTTAATTTAAATAGATAATAATATAAATAATATAGTTTTTATTAGCTTCTACTCTAATATCTGTTTATAGTCAATTTTCATTGCAGTTTTAGCTTTTTCTAAAACTTCACCTGTAACTTCAAGACCCTTTTTAATCCCTTGATTTAAAACATCTTTTAAATAATCTTTATCTTTTTCAAAAGCAATTCTTTTTTCTCTAATAGGTAGTAAAAAGCCATTCATTTTTTTAAAAAGTTCTTTTTTACATTGAACGCATCCCCTTTTACCAGTTAAGCATTCATTTTTTAAGTTTAGGATATCATCAGGTAAGTTGGATTCAGAATCAGGATTATAACTAATATCAATGTTTTCATTGTTTATTTTTAATTTATTCAATCTTTCGGCAAATGAAAAGATTTTATGGTAATAATAAACCATGCAACCTTCAGGATGTCCAGGGTCGTTTTTTCTAAGTTTCTGAGGGTCTGTAAAAGCTTTCATTACTTTATTTTGTAAAGTTTTTTCATCATCTTTTAAAAAAATTGCATTATTCTGGGATTTCCCCATTTTTGCATTTCCATCAAGACCTTTAATTCTACCAATTTTCCCAATTTTCGCTTCAGGTAAAACAAAAACTTCACCATAAATTGAATTAAATTTTCTAGCAATTTCTCTTGTAAGTTCAATCATTGGTAATTGATCTTCTCCTACTGGAACAAGATTTGCATTAAAAGATAAAATATCAGCAGCTTGAGAAACAGGGTAACCAAAAAAGCCATAAGTTAATGATTCCCCACTTTCACCAAATAACCCTTTTTTTTGTTTAATTTCTTCTTTTACAGTAGGATTTCTACCAAGTCTAGCCATTGTAACAAGGTTTGAATAAAAAACAGTTAATTCTGCAATTGCAGGCATTTTAGATTGAATAACTATTGTTGCTTTTTCTGGATCTATTCCTGAAGCAAGATAATCTTTAACAACTTCTAAAATATTATCTCTAACTTTAGCAGGATTATTAAAATTGTCAGTTAAAGCCTGTACATCAGCAATGAGAATATAGGTTTCAAATTTATCCTGAAGATTAACTCTTTCAATTAATGAACCAAAATAATGTCCAATATGTAAAGGTCCTGTAGGCCTATCACCTGTAAGTATTCTTTTCATAGAAAACTCCTGATTAGAAAAGTAATTATTTAGTTTCTAACAATTAATTATTATTTTAGAATCTATTGGTTTCTAATAATTTATAACAAACTTTTTAATAGTAAAGTATAAATATTATATCAATTTGATATTATTTATTATATCAAGCAAACACAACTAAGATACTTCTTCATATCTAAATGTTAGTAATGTTAAAATAAAAAATAGAAAAAACATACCTAATAGAACAAAAAGATTAGTATAAACAAAAATAAGATTTTGCCCTAAAAGCATACTGGAATAAAGAAGTTTTGTGAAATGATAAACTGGATTTGTATATGCAACATATAAGAAAAATTTAGGTAACATTTCTAAAGGGAAATAAACTCCAGATGTAAACATTAAAACCATATTTAATATTTGACCTATAGCACTAGAAGTCTCTTCGGATTGGATAATTCCAGCGAGGAAAAATCCTATGATTGAAAATGTAAAAGCTCCAATAATAAAAGATACAACAAATGCAAAAATGTTTATATTTACTCTTACTTTAAAAATTAAAAAAGCTGTTATAAATAATAAAAATGTTTGTATAATACCCGTTATGAATCTCTGTAGGACAAGACTAATAGTAAAGTGTGATTTTTTTAAAGGTGTAAATAGAAATCTTTTTAAAAAACCCATTTTTCTATATGAAACGATAATTGATGGGATTGAAAAAAAAGAATTTTGCATAAGAGAAATTGCAATCATTCCAGCAAAAAGAAAGTATATGTATTTATATGTAAGGCCATTTCTTTTAATTATATTTGTTTTATATTCTAAAGGAATTTTAATTTGCTGGAAATTTTTTAAAATGTACAGGTTGGTTTTATCTATAAATGATGTTAATATTGAATTTATTTGTTGATTTTTTTCAGAAAGGAAAATTTTTAAAATGTTATTTTTGTCTGTATCTGTATTGTCTATTTTATCTAAAGTAATAAATGCATAAATTCTATTATTAATAATCATTTTTTCTTTATCTTGATAGTCTATAAAAACCACTTTAAAGATCTTGCTTTTGTCAAGAGAATATCTTAATTGTTGAAGCTTGTAAGGAAGATTTGATTCATATTTTTTATCAAATCCAATTTTTATTGTATTAACTTTACTATTATCTGTATTTCCAAATATGTATCCTAAAAACAAAAAGATAAACACAGGAAAAAAATAGATCCAGAATAATGTTCCTTTTGATCTTTTCTGCATTAATGAAAACACATTTATTAAATTATTTACAATTTTTAAATCTTTCATAAAGAACTCCGTTTATTTTAATTTATCAACAATATTATAGTTTATTTATTTTATTTATTTTATTTATTTTATTACAACTTCTGTTTGTTGTTTTAATTAAAAGATTAATTATTATTAGCTGAATTGTTTTTATAAATCTGCCCTGTTTTTAAAAGAAAAACATCTTCTAAAGATGGGTGTTTTATAAAAATATTTTCAATTTTTAAAGAAGTATTTCTTATAGTTAAAAAAAACTGTTCTAAAAATGATTCAATATAGTTTGTATAAATTATATATTTATTTTCTATGTTAATAATTTTTTTTATTTCACTTTTAAAGTTAGTAAAAAATGAATCTAAAATTTGAAAATTTGATTTATTTAAAGAGCTTTTTGTAAATGAAATTGAAATTTTGTTTTCTATATTTGAATTTAAAATTAGATTGGTTGGTGTATCTTTTGCGATCACATTACCTTTATTTATTATAAGTACAATATCTGAAAGTTCTTCAGCTTCATCCATATAATGTGTTGTTAAGATAATTGTTTTTCCATTTTGTTTAAATTTTAGAATAATATCCCATAATTTTCTTCTTGAATTCGGATCAAGTCCAGTTGTTGGTTCATCAAGAAAAATAATTGATGGATCATTAATAACAGCTAATGCTATTTGTAATCTCTTGCTTTCTCCACCGGATAAATTTTTTATTAAAGTATTTTTTTTGTGTTCAAGGTCAACTAATTTTAATGCAGTTTTTGAATCAAACCCTTTATTATAAAATGATCTATAAAGATTGAGAATTTCTATAGGTTTAAGATTTTCCATTAATTGACCATCCTGTAATTGAACACCTATATTTTCCTTTACAAATTTAGAACCAATTTTATTTCCTAAGATAGATATTTGCCCTTCATCAAATTTTCTAATTCCCTCTAGGATTTCAACTGTAGTTGTTTTTCCAGCACCATTAGGTCCTACAATTGTGAAAATTGAACCTATAGGGACTTCAAATGAAATACCTTTTAATGCAATAAATTTATTATAAGATTTTTTGAGATTGTCTACTTTTATTGCAAGATTATTATTCATGATATTATCCTTTAAAAATTTTAAAAGAAGTTAGCAATTTTTAAGAAATGTAATTATTGTTAATTTTGGGTATACAAAAAAATCAACTAATTAATGCACTTTAAGTAATAAAGTACTTTGTAAATATGTCAAGGTTTTAATTTAAATTTTTTTATAAAATCTTAAAAATATAATTGAATTATAAATTTTAAATTCTATAATGTTAATACATGGTATTCTGGTGATTCATATAGATATATATTACCATTTATATTTTTTAGAAAACCCCTTTTTTATTACGGGTTTAATGTTCAAACTATATCTGGTTATAAAAATGTCTATATGAATTTAAAAGGGAATCAGGTTAAAATCCTGAGCTGTCCCCGCAGCCGTGAGTGGTAACGAAACTTCAAAAACCACTGGAATATAATATGTGATTTTGAATTTTATCAAAATTGCAAATATTCCGGGAAGGTGAAGGAGTAGATAGCCACAAGCCGGAAAACCTGCCAGAATATTTAGATGCTTCGGGGTAAAGTGGTGGGAAATCCAAAAAACTCTAATTTATTTGCAAAATCTTACTTTTTAGTTTTTAAAGTGAAAAACTAATCATTTATTAATTTCAAATTTTGTAATGATTAATATCTAAAAAAATAATTTCCCCCATTAACCCCCTAAAATATTTAGGAGATGTGATAAAAATCAATAGCAGGGGATAAAGAAACTGCTTTCAGGCAACGAAAATAAACCTGAAAGCAGATAGGCTTAGGTTCGACATTTAATTTGGTCAAAAAGACCGTTTAGGAGAATGAAGAGCCTACAGCCGAATCAACATAATAATCGGATTTTAACAATCCAGATTGAATAGGAGAATGGATTATTCTCTGTAATAAATATCGTAAAGAATCTGCTTTCAATTAAAAAAAAATAATTGGAGGAGGCAGATGAAACTATCAGTTGGAGTTGATTTACACAAGCATCAAATGACGGTATGTATAAAAAATTTAGAACAAAGGATTGCAGATATTAATTGGAAATTTTCTACAAAAAAAGAAGGATATATGGAATTTGTAAGATTGTTAAAGAAATTATCCCAACCAGAAGAAATTGAAATAGCAGTAGAATCTACAGGAAATACAAGATATTTCAAAAGAGAAATGGAAAATTATGGATTTAAAGTACATGTAGTAAATACCTTAAAGTTTAAAGTAATAAATGAATCAATAAACAAAACAGATAAACATGATGCAAGGACATTAGCAGAATTTTTATCAAAAGATATGATACCAGAAGTAAATTTATGTAAAGAAGATAGTAAAAATTTAAGAGATTTATTAAAGCATAGGTCAGTATTAAAAAAGACCAATGTAAGTTTAAAGAATCAAATACATGGAATAATGTTAGAAATGGGTATAGAAACAAAGAATGGACAGCTTAACACAAAAACAGGAAGGGTAAAAATTATAGAACAAATATCGGACCCAATAAAAAAAAGTATAGTATCAGGGATAATAAAAACAATAAATAGTATAGAAAGTTTAATATCAGAAATAGAGAAAGAGCTTTCAAAGATGACAGAAAAAGATGAAGCAGTAAGAATACTAAGGACAATACCAGGATGTGGATTGATAACTTCAATTACTTTAAGGGCTTACATAGATGACATAAATAAATTTAGTTCATATAAAAAGCTTTCTTCTTATTGTGGATTGGTACCATGGGTACAAAATTCAGCAGACAAAGAAAGATATGGGAATATAACTAAAAGAGGTTCACAAGAATTGAGAACAGCATTTGTACAGATGACAATGGGTATGATAAGGGTAAAAAGAGAAAGAGAAAATAGATATATGAAATCTTATAGAAATATGAAAAAAATAAAAGGAAGTGGAAAAGCAATAATAGCAACTTCAAGAAAGTTAAGTAAATTGGTATGGACATTATTAAAAAATGGTTGTGAATATGATCCAGTAAAATCAAATGATATATTGTTAAATAAAGATTATTCCGTTGCCTGAAAGCAATGATTTGAGGTTTTACCTCGTTTATATAAATTAGCAGATTTTTTGATATTTAATATTGATTTTTATAGGAGGGAAAAATGGTTTTAAGCACTTTAGAAAATTTAGCAGGATACAAAGTAAAGAAAATTCTGGGTGTAGTTTCTGGTAATACAGTTAGAACAAGACATCTTGGGCAGGATATTGCAGCTGGATTAAAAACAATAGTTGGCGGTGAAATTAAAGGATATTCTAATCTTTTAACTGATTCAAGGGAACAAGCTCTTGAAAGAATGACAAAAAATGCTGAAGAATTAGGTGCAAATGCTGTTTTAGGAATAAGATTTAATACCTCTCAAATAATGGCTGGAGCTGCTGAAATTTTAGCTTACGGTACAGCTTGTGTTGTTGAAAAAGAATTTTAAATTATAACTTCTTTTTTTTCAGTTGCAATATCTATCTTAAGTTTAGAGTTTTTTTTATCAATAATGTTTAAAAGCCAGCTTTTTATATAGTCTAATTGTTTATCTGTTCTTGAAGGATCATGATGATGGAAAATAAGCTTTTTAATGTCATAATTAAGACCAACTTTTAAAACCCACTCATAATATGAATGACCCCATCCTTTATATTTTGAATAATATTCTTTTTTTGTATATTGAGAATCATAAATAACCAGATCAGCTCCTGCTACAAAATTGTTCACTCTTTCATTTAAATTTTGTGTCATTTCTTCCGCTTCATTAAAAGCATCCCTATCTATACCTTCATCATCTTTATTGAAAAGATTTTGATATACTTCATGGTCATAACATGTAACAACAGTTTTATCTTTATATTTTATTTTATACCCAAGAGTTAATATGGGATGATTTAACAATATTGTATCTATTTCACAATCCATAATTTGATATTTTCCCTCTTTTAATTCATTATCATAGAAAGTAGCAGCTACTTCTGATGAATTAACAGGAAAATATTCATAAGTCATTTGTCCTGTAATAATATCCTTTAAACTTTTCCCTTTAATTGAAAATGGTCCCCAGAATGTCACTTTAGTTCCAGGAATGTAAATAGGGACAAAAAATGGTAACCCCATTATATGATCCCAATGAGTATGACTGATCAAAATATTTATATCAAAAGGTGGTTTGTAATTTTTTAAAAGATAATCTCCAAGATTTTTAATCCCTGTACCAGCATCAATTATTAAAAAAGTATTATTATCAAATTCTAATAGAATAGAGGTTGTATTACCCCCATATTTTTTTGTATTTATTCCAGGTGTTGGCAGGGAGCCTCTGGTTCCGAACATTGTTACTTTCATTAATCCTCCACAATCTTAAGAAAAATTTGAGCATCTTTAATTTTTGTCCTTATTTCATTCTGATTTTCTTCTAATAAATCTAAATCAATTTTATGTTTATCAGATAGATCATACATAAAATCAAGGTCATAATATTTATTACCAGAAAATCCAATTTCTAAATATTTTACAAACATATTAGACAATACAATGCTAATAAAAAAAAGATCTTTAGATTGTTTGATAAATTCTACATTATGATGATTTTTAATTATATTTTGTATCTCTTCACCGAAATTCCATTTTTCAGCTATCAATAAACCAACTTCATTATGATTAATTCCTAACATTTCCTGTTCAACTAAATATAATGGAATCTTCTTTACATCAGATTGATGAATAACTTTTAAATATTCTTCAGGAAAGGTCATATTAAGTAAAATTTTTCCAATATCATGTAAAAGTCCCCCAATAAAATAAGATTCTACCAATTTTTTATCTACTCTTTTGTGAATAGCAATTGTTTTAGCTGTTACTCCAACTGCAATAGAATGTTTCCAGTAACTATCTATATTTAAAGCTTTGAAATATTTATCAGAATTAAAATTTTTAAGAACAGAAGAGGAAAGGGCTAAATTTTTTACTGTATTTATCCCCAGCATAACTATAGCTTGAACTAAAGAAGTAATTTTATTAGGTAAAGAAAAATATGCTGAATTAACAAGTTTAATTACCTTTCCTGTTAATACTGGATCCAATGAAATAACTTTGTTTAACTCTGCAGCAGTTATATTCATCTTATTGGACAATTCAATAACCTTACTTGTAGAAACAGGTAATGAAGGTAAATATTCAAGATTTTTTTTAATTTTATTAATAATTTTTTCCATACAACCTCTTATAATTAATTACACCAAAATATATAATAAAGCATTTTGTACAAAAATAAAACATAAAAAGCCAGGAATTATCTTTTTAATTTTTAATTATACTTAAATTCTTATTATTACTATTTTTTTATTATAATTACTCTTTCGGTAAAATATCTATTTCTTCATTATTAGTATCTTCAATAACATTGTTATTTGAATTTATACTTTTATCTCTCAATTTATTGTTTTTTTCCTCTTCATCATTTTCATCTAAAACAAACACTTCTATTTGCTCATCTAATTTTAAAGAAACCCTTTTATTTTCATTTGCAACTTTATCTATTTCTGAAATTACTGTATCTATTTTTTCAATTCCACGAATTATCTCTTCTGTTGCATTTTTTGTAACTTTTGTAATATTATTTAAAGTTTGAATTGCTTCTATTATTTGCTTATTTCCTGTCTGCATTTCCTGCATGAGCAGCTTCAATTGCTGCATTCATAGCTAACAAATTTGTTTTTTCTGAAATATTTGCTATCATTTTATTTGTTTCAAGTAATGTTTCAGAATGAGATTCTATTTCAGTTACCAATTTTGTAAGAATATCAATATTTTTATTACCTTGATTTGAAGCTTCAGTCAATTTTTCTACTGAATTTGCAGCATTTTCTACAGTTCTTGTAACCTGCTGAATGTTGGAAACCATTTCTTCTATTGCAGCTGACGACTCATTTATACTTGATGCTTGTTCCTCTATTGAATCATTTAAACTATCTATATTTCTTGTCATTTGTTCTATAGCTGCTGATGTTTCTTCAACTGATGAAGATTGATCTGAAAGTAAGGTTTTCTCTTTTTCAATATTTTTATTTATCACTGAAATAGCATTATTAACATCACCAACTTTTGTAACAATAATTTCTGAAATAGAATTTAAATTCAAAACAGAATCTCTAATTTCCTTAATAAGGGATCTTAAATTTTGAGTAACTTTTTCAATTGTAGTAGTTAAAATACCAAGTTCATCATTTCTATGAATAGAAAGGTAAGTTTTAAAATTACCTTTCTCAATCAATTTCATATGTTTAACTATATCATAAATCGGTTTAATTAACCCTTTAATAGGTAAATATACAATTAAAAAGAAAAACACTAATATTATTAATAACCCTGATATAATTGATATATAAACATATTTTTGTATCCGGTTTTTTTGATTATTAATAATTTCAATTGCTTTATTTATAATTTTATTTTGTACATTAACTAGGTCAATGAACCCTTTTTCAATACTCCTTATTTTTAAAGATAATTCAGTAAATTGAATAAAATTTTCTTTATATAGCTCTAGTTGTTTTAAAATACTATTTTTTAAAGAATTATTAATATTTGATTTCTTTACATCAGTGATTATAGTTTTAAAATCAGAATTCCATTTGTCAATATATTGTTTATCCCCTCTTATAATAAAGTCTTTTTCTCTTCTTCTTAACATCAACATATCAAAACCAAGTTTATAATTATTAGCTTTATCAATTTCAGCTTCAACTTTATGAATAGAATCTCTAAATGCTCCTCTTTTACCATCTTTTTCAGTTAAACCAAACTCATTTACAAGGTTAACATATTCTATAGCTTTAGAAGTTAAATTTTCATATCCTTTTTTTAATAGGATCAAATCATTTGTTATATTTTTTTTATTTAGTTTTATAGCATCATCAATAATTTTATTCATTTTGTTGACATTGTTTTGTATTGTTTCAATATGAGACATATCATGATCTTTCCAGAAAGTTGTATAGTGTGTAATATTTCCATCGAATAATAAAGTTGTTATTGATATACCCTTTTGAATATTAACATAATCAGTTAAATCATTAAATTCATAAATAATAAATGCAAAAACAAAAATTGTAATTACAGCAACTACAATCAATGATACAGCAATTCTTGTTCTTAAATTCATATAACACTCTTATTACATTATTTTTATAATTGTTTGATAACAGGACAATCTCTATCTTTAATAAAACAAATTGCAATAATTTATAATTATTGCTTTTATTATCATTATAAATAATTTTTCTAAAATCTCAAATTAATTTAATTTTTAAATTCAAGAAAATATTAATTACTAATGATCTTTATACATTTAAAGCATATCAAGAAAAAACTATTGGGATAAATATCTGGGTTAAAAATTAGAAAAAATTTAGTACAGATGTTTCCTTTTTATCTCTCTTAAAATACAATAAGGTAGGTAACTACATTTTAAACACTTAATATTTTCAGGATCAAACTCTTCAGGATTGCAAGCTACAATTGTATCACCAAGCTGTATGACTAAATTTTGTAATTTTTTTATTTCAAAATCAGAAAAATAAATATTATTAATTAATTTATATAAACTTTGTTGTAAAAAAAATTTATCATCTTCTGTAATATTCTTACTTCTATTTTTAAAGTTGTTAACAAAACTATTTTTTTTCTTTAATCCAATACCCAATTTAACATTTTTCCTGAACATAAAAAGAAAAACTATATAACCAATTAATAATCCTGTTAAATGAGCAAAATGAGCAACATTGGAAGATACATTAAAGCCTAGAAGTAAATCAATAATAGCAAAAACCACAGGTGTATATTTTGCTTTTATTGGTATTACAAAAAATAAAAGTATTAATTCATCTGGAAAAGTTAGAGCAAAACCAATTAATAAAGCATAAATAGCTCCAGATGCACCTATCATAACAATAGCACCCTGACCCAATAATAGATAAATAACAGCTGCTACTGCTCCTGTTAATACACCACTTAAAAGGTAAAAAATAATAAATTTTTTTCTACCCCATAACATTTCAAGA
Organism: Exilispira thermophila; assembly: GCF_055389015.1. Taxonomy (NCBI): domain Bacteria; kingdom Pseudomonadati; phylum Spirochaetota; class Spirochaetia; order Spirochaetales; genus Exilispira; species Exilispira thermophila. The sequence goes on from NZ_AP042476.1 coordinate 1,759,078, forward strand.
GGTATCCCAAACATAAATAGAGCAAACATATTCCAGAAAATATGGGAAAAGCTACCATGAAGAAAAAAATAAGTAAAAGTTTGCCATAAAAATGCTTTTTTAATAAAAAGGACAGGGACCATACCCAAAGTATAAAATATCTGGATAATACTTGTCCTTAAAACAATATTAACAATAAAATAAACAGCAAAATTAATAATAATTAATAAATAAACACCATTAAATTTTTTTTCCTTATAATACATACTAATCCTTTTATATACATCATATTTAGCTTCAGATTTATTAAGTATTCATAGATAAATATAACAATTTTTCTTTTTAAATCAAAGCAGAAATTTTCTTAGCTACATGTAAAAGTTCTTCTTTTGATTTTTCATTATTTATTTTTATAAAGAGTGTAATTATTTCTATTAATTCATCTTTCTTGTATTTACCTTTTAAATATATTCCATCAATATCTTTAAAAAATTCTTCATTTAATTCAACTAGAGGTTTAAACTTATAAATTTCCTTTGGAATATATACATCTTTCTTAACTTCTTTTAATTTTTTGACTAAAATATTGTCATAATCGAGTTCGAGCTCTTTTAATATAGGATCTGAAGCCCCTTGGCAAATGTATTTATCATCAGAATTTGTAAATATAGCAATTGCATCTATATTATAATTAGACGAAAATTCCTTCGATATTTGATCAAATGGAGATTCTTGAATTGTTTCAGCTCCTTCTATTATATTATCTAATTCTTCAGTTGATAAAGCAATTTCAGAAAGGTCAGTTTCCTGTTCTTCACCCATTTTTTCCTCATTATCACCTAAATCACCAAGATCTGGAGCTTCCATTACTTTCTCATGATTTTCTTCACCAATTTCTTCTGAAACAATAGCTTCTTCCTTACCTATTTTTTCTGGTTCTTCTTCAAATACTTCTTCTTCTGGTATTTCAGTTTCATTCTGCTCTTCTACTTTTTCCTCTTCTTCTTCTAATGAAGGCATCTCTTCTTCTGTTTCTTCTAAAATGGGTTGTTGTTCCATCTCTTCTGAAGGTAATTCTTCACCTTTTTCCTCTTCCAATACTTCTTCTTTTCCTTCTTCTTTAATTTCTGGTTGTTCCTCTTCTATTTCTAATCCTTCACCTTCTTCTAAAAATCCTTCTTCTGTTGATGGTTGCTCTATTTCTTCTTCTTCCTCTTCAAGTTCTGGTAATTCAAAACTTTCTTCTTCTGTTTCACCTGGCTCTTCTATTTTTTCCTCTTCCTCTTCAAGTGAAAGAATCTCTTCTCCTATTTCTGGTAATTCCATCTCTTCTTCTGATTCTTCTAAAATGGGTTGTTGTTCCATCTCTTCTTGAGGTAACTCTTCACCTTTTTCCTCTTCCAATACTTCTTCTTTTCCTTCTTCTTTAATTTCTGGTTGTTCTTCTTCTATTTCTAATCCTTCACCTTCTTCTAAAACTCCTTCTTCTGTTGCTGGTTGTTCTGTTTCTACTTCTTCCTCTTCAAGTTCTGGTAATTCAAAACTTTCTTCTTCTGTTTCACCTGGCTCTTCAATTTTTTCCTCTTCCTCTTCCAGTGAAGGAATCTCTTCACCTATTTCTGGTAATTCCATCTCTTCTTCTGATTCTTCTAAAATGGGTTGTTGTTCCATCTCTTCTTGAGGTAGCTCTTCACCTTTTTCCTCTTCCAATACTTCTTCTTTTCCTTCTTCTTTAATTTCTGGTTGTTTTTCTTCTATTTCTAATCCTTCACCTTCTTCTGAAACTCCTTCTTCTGTTGCTGGTTGTTCTGTTTCTACTTCTTCCTCTTCAAGTTCTGGTAATTCAAAACTTTCTTCTTCTATTTCACCTGGCTCTTCTATTTTTTCCTCTTCCTCTTCCAGTGAAGGAATCTCTTCACCTATTTCTGGTAATTCCATCTCTTCTTCTGTTTCTTCTAAAATGGGTTGTTGTTCCATCTCTTCTTGAGGTAGCTCTTCACCTTTTTCCTCTTCCAATACTTCTTCTTTTCCTTCTTCTTTAATTTCTGGTTGTTTTTCTTCTATTTCTAATCCTTCACCTTCTTCTGAAACTCCTTCTTCTGTTGCTGGTTGTTCTGTTTCTACTTCTTCCTCTTCAAGTTCTGGTAATTCAAAACTTTCTTCTTCTATTTCACCTGGCTCTTCTATTTTTTCCTCTTCCTCTTCCAGTGAAGGAATCTCTTCACCTATTTCTGGTAATTCCATCTCTTCTTCTGTTTCTTCTAAAATAGGTTGTTGTTCCATCCCTTCTGAAGGGAACTCTTCACCTAACTCTTCAGTTTTTTCCTCATTAAAAGCTTTTTCAAATTCTTCTGTTTCGCTTAATTCTACATCTTTATTAACTTCTTCTGGAATTTCTACTCCATATGTATCTTCAAATGATACTTCTAAATTTTCCTCTCCAGAAGGTATTTCTAATTCTTCTTTTTCTTCTGCATGTTTTTCTTCTTCAATTGAAGTTTTCTCAGGTTCAGCTACTTCTTCAACAAGTGTTTTTAATTCAAGATCAACTTCCTCTTCTTTTTCTGGTAGAACTTCCTCATCAAAATATTGTCTCTTTTTCTCTTCATCAGATATTGAACTTAAAAATTCTTCCTCCTCTTTTCTATCAATAGCTTTTTCTGGTACAAATTTTTCAGTAATTTCCTCTTTCTCTTTTGTAAATAGTGAAAGTAGAATATAGAACAAAAGAGCAATAATTGTTATAACATAAAATGATACAATAAAAAAATTAAGTTTAGAAATATTTAATTGGCTTTTATCAAAAACTACTGCAGATTTAAAATTATTACCTGTTTTTTTATAAAAAACATAATAATCATATTTATCTAATTTAACTGGTCCTATTATCCCATCATTTTTGGAAGAAGCTACTGTATAAAAAAGATTATTCAAATCTTTTTTATATTTCAATACACTTTTGTTTAGATTATAAACAATTAAATTTAAATTTTTTATAAGGGTCATTGATTCAATTGAAGTAGATGCATTTTTTGTAATTTCTTTCAAAAAATATTGAGGAACATAATGAAATAACAAAACACCCTGAACTTTACCAAATTCTGTAACTTTATATGGAATCACAATATTTGAATCTGAAAAAGGATCAACAACAAAATCATTATTAAGAAGATCATTATAAAAATTCAAATTAATTGTTTGATTATTTAATTTCTTATATGGCGGATAAGTAAAAAATATTTTTCTATTTTTATTGATTAATGAAATTGCATAACAATAAGGATATTTTTTAGTATAATCATATAAAATTTTATAAGTATTTTCATTAATTTTATTCTCTTTTATAGCATTAATGACATCATCATTTTCAGCTATTAATGAAATCCTTGACTTTTCTATATCAACTAAAGATAAAAATGTTTTATTTACAATATCAACCTGTTTAAAATATCTATCTCGTGTAGATTTTGTAAGTAAATTTACATCAATTGGAATAACATTAAAAAGAACTAAAACTAGAAATATTACAAATAAGAATAGGGAAATAAAAATTGATAGTAATATATTTTTTAAACTTTTATCCATATAATTTCTCCTCCATTTGCTCCTTGCCTTTAATTTATAAATTAAGAATTTCATCTTCTAATTCTTCTATATTATCTTCATTATCTTCTTTTTCCTTAACTTCATCTTTTTTTTCTTTTTTTAGTTTTTTAGTTTCTTTATTTTTTTTATTTATATTATTATCTATTATTTTTTCAGTTTTTTCAAGTTTTTTATTTGATTTAGCAATTGATTTATATTCTAAAAAATATGAATAATATCTATCAAAAAATATAAGTACAATAATAATAAAAATCAACAATAGAGAAAAAAGAATAATTTCAAGTGTTGTAAACCTTTTATATCCTTTTACAATATAAGTATTATCACTAAATTTATCAAAAGAATAAGAAAAATAATAATAAAAAATATTTCTTTTAAAATTTAAATTAGAATATATATGATACCCATAATTTTCAATTTCCTGCAAATAATTAGGTTTTAATTTATAAAATTTTAAATTATTTTCATTTTTCATAAAGATATAAATATTATTATTTTTAAAAATAAATGAGTAAAAAATACCTCTATTTTTATCCTGAAAAAGTTTTAAAGGTTCCGCTTTTAAATTTGAAACAACTGTAACATAATCTTTAACTTCATTAGAATCAATAAAATTATGTAAAGCTTCATAATAAGAAAGGTTTAAAATATAATAAAAATACTTTAAACCTAAAATAAAATCATTATTTAATTTGTCCTTGTTTATTTTTTTGCCAATATTAATATTTTGATAATTAAAATTTAAATTAATACTCTTATTCTCTTCAACTTTTTTTTCTTCAGGTGTTTTTGCCTGATCGCGTTTAATATTGTATTTCCGCTTTGTATTAAATTTTTCTATAAAAAAGGTTTTAACATTAAAAAAAATGTTTTTAAAAAATTTGACAATATTCAATAAAGTGTTTTTTATAAATAAATAAGTTTTAGTAATCCCATTTGAAACATGATAAGAAACCTTTTGAATAAAAGAAGCATTTGAATCATAATATTTACTTTTTATATTTGTACATGAAAAAATTGTAAACAAAATTAAAATAAATATTAAGATTAAACTACCACTGAAAATCAACTTTTTCTTTTTCATATCTTTTTTTTCGGTTATTTTTATAAAAAATAAAAAAAAAAGAGGTAAATAATGAAGTTTAAACTTATTTCAAAGTTTTCACCTTCTGGAGATCAGCCAAAAGCAATTAAGGAAATTATGGAACAATTTTCAAAAGGGAATACAGTTCTAACATTACTAGGAGTAACAGGCTCTGGAAAAACTTATACAATAGCAAATATTATTGAAAAATTGAATATTCCAGCTTTAGTTATTTCCCACAACAAAACTTTAGCAGCTCAGCTTTATAGGGAATTTAAAAATTTTTTTCCTGAAAATGCTGTTGAATATTTTGTTTCCTATTTTGATTATTATCAACCAGAAGCTTATCTCCCTAAAAAGGATTTATATATAGAAAAAGATAGCTCAATAAATGATGAGATAGAAAGACTTAGATTAAAAGCAACTGAATCACTACTTTCCAGAAATGATGTAATCGTTGTATCAACAGTTTCTTGTATTTATGGTATAGGAAATCCAGAAGAATATAAAAATCAAAGGATCTTATTAGAAACTAATAAAAGCTACAACCTTGAAGAACTTTTGTATTCACTTATTTCTATTTTTTATGAAAGGTCAGATTATGAATTTATAAGGGGTAAATTCAGGGTAAAAGGTGATATCCTTGATATTTATCCTGCATATTCACAAAATGCTTTGAGATGTATGTTTTTTGAAGATATATTAGAAAAAATGTACACATTTGATCCTGTAAGTGGAGAAAAAATTAATGATATTGAAAGATTCTATATATATCCAGCTAAACATTTTGTAATTAATCCTGTAGTTAGAGACAATGCTTTAAAAAAAATAGAAGAAGAACTTGGTGTCAGATACCAACAACTATTAAAAGAGGGTAAAGTTTTAGAAGCAGAAAGGTTATTATCAAGAACTAATTACGATTTAGAAATGATTAGAGAGATGGGATTTGTTAAAGGGATTGAAAACTATTCAAGACATTTTAGTGGAAGATTACCTGGACAACCTCCTGCAACTCTATTGGATTATTTTCCAGAAAATTTTTTAATTGTTATAGATGAATCTCATGTAACTATCCCTCAGATAGGTGGAATGTATTATGGTGATTATTCAAGAAAAAAATCATTGATTGAATATGGTTTTAGATTGCCATCAGCTTTTGATCATAGACCATTAAAATTCAATGAATTTGAAAAATATTTAAAAAATGTAATTTTTGTGTCTGCTACACCTGGTCCTTATGAAAAAAAACACTCATATAAAATAGTTGAACAAATAATTCGACCTACTGGTTTACTTGATCCTGAAATAGAAATTAGACCTACTGAAAATCAAATTCCAGATCTGGTTAAAGAAATCAATGAAAGATTAAAAAATGATGAAAGGATCCTTGTTTTAACCTTAACTAAAAAAAATTCAGAAGACCTTTCTAAATACTTTGAAAAATTAAAAATACCTGCTAAATATTTGCATTCAGAAATTGATACTATAGAAAGGGTAGAAATTCTAAAAGAATTTAGAGAAGGAAAATTTAAGGTTTTAGTAGGAATAAATTTACTTAGAGAAGGGCTTGACCTCCCAGAGGTAACACTTGTCGCAATAATTGATGCTGATAAAGTTGGATTTTTAAGATCTGAAACTTCATTAATACAAATGATGGGTAGAGCAGCTAGAAATGTACATGGAAAAATAATCATGTATGCTGATAGAATATCTAACTCAATGGAAGCAGCAATAAACGAAACTAAAAGGAGAAGAAAAATTCAAAATGAATACAATGTAAAACACAACATTACTCCCAAATCTATTAACAAAAAGATAGAAAATATTATAGTTAGCCATAAAAAAGAGGAACAATTAAAAGAAGACCTTGTTTATGAAGACCTTATTAAAAAATTAAATCCTCTTAACCCAAAAGAAAAAAAGAAAATTATTAACATATTAAAAAAACAGATGGAATATGAAGCTAAAAACTGGAATTTTGAACAGGCAATTATTTTGAGAGATAAAATAGAGGAATTGAAAAATTCTTAAAATTACCTTAGACTGGAATATCCAAAAATAAAACTATGATGGCATTCCTGATGTAACCACTCCTCTTTTTGAGAAAGATTTAAGTTTTAATATAGTTTGCAAGAAAGAAACTAAGGGAAGTGAAGGTAATGGAGAAGAAGGTGGTAATGTTCTTAATTAATTAATTGAATTGAATAAAAAATTATTTTAATTATTTTTTTCGTATAATCTTTTATAAAGTCTTTTATAGGTATTTTTTTCTCTTCCTTCATATTTTCCATTCCAAATAGAAGTCCAAGTATCAAATATTAATTTAACATCTTTTTCAAATTTGTAATCATTACTTTTGCTGTAATTAGCGTAGCATATTGTTACCATTTCCATATAAAAATCTCTAACTTTATCTTTACCTCCCACAGTAAGTAGCCATTTTTTTCTTCTTTCATCCTCATCTTTAATATCAGAGTAGAAATAATTTGCGGGGTATAAATATAATTTATCTATAATAACCATGTTTTCTTTTTTAACTTATTCTGCTTCAAAGTTTCTATTATTCTTTTTAAGCACATTCAAAAATTTATAAAATTGTGCTTCTGCCATAGATGCGTATACCCAAATAAGGTCGTCTTTTAATTTTGTGTTAATAAGAAATTTCGGAAAGAATGTTTTATTGTTCAAATACTCATCAATTACAGTATCTGGATCTTTAAACAACTGTCCGTAGGGTGTTTTTTTGTCATGTTTTTCTACATCTCTCCAAGCGTGTACATAAACATAAAGAAGGTCAGTTAACCATTCTCTTGTAAGCATATATCCTTCATCATTAATGAATCCTTTTTTATCCCTTTTTGGCTTATAATCTAGTTGCATTTCAGGTGCATTACATAAGATTTTAAGATAATGTTCCAAATCCCTAATATTCCCAGAATCCCAACGACAGCCACTACCAGGAGTGATAGTGTCCCTGTCATTCTCCATTAATTGCATCATTTCTGTAGCAAAGTTATTGCCATTAAATTTATAATAATTCCAGGGTGTAACAACCTCATCATTTTCATCAGCAAAAACTGTGTATGATATAACTCCTGATAATTTTAAAGGTAACAGGACAATTGTAATTAACATAACTGCAATTATTAATTTGATATTTTTATTTTTAAACATAGTTTTACCTCTAACCATTAAGGTATTTAATTACAATTTAAATTTTATAAATTTTTTATGAATATAATAATATTAAAATAAATTTTTTTAATACTTATAATTTTTTAATTCATATAACTATCAAGACAATTCAAAAAATATTAAAGAAAATTAAATTTAAATAAATACAAACAAACTAAACTATATTTATTTTAATATTTTTTTTAATTTTCTCAATAAAAAAATATATTTTGTATAAATTACATTTAAAGGTAAAGGAAAGATATTGATCTTTTGCTTATTCAGTTACAGCAAATTTTTGAATGATTGTCATTTACAAAAATTAAAGAAATATAATGATTTTGTTGTAGATGTAGTTAATAATAAATTTGATAATATTGTATTTTTAAATATTTAATTAAAATAAATTAGAGTTATATGTCTATCATTATTAAAATTTTTTGAGCGAATTTCAGTTGCCAAAGGCTTAACAGAATATATCATTTCCAGTGGTTGGTGAAGTTAATAATAAAATTTGAAATTATTATATTTAATTAAAATAATTTAAGTTTGATATATATACTAATTGAAATTTTTTGAATGGATTTCAGTTGTTAAAAACTAAAAAGAGAATATATCATTTCCCGTGGTGGGTGCAGTTAATAATAAAATTAGAAATTATTTTATATGATTAAATAAAATTAAAACTATATATATATCATAATTGAAATTTTTCGACTGGATTGTAGTTGTCAAAGACTTAAAAGATAAATATATTTTTATGTGGTTGGTGAAGTTAAAAATAAAATTGAAATTATTGTATTTTATTAAATAATTAAAATTAATGTGTCTATCATTATTAAAATTTTTCGAGTGGATGTCAGTTGCCAAAGGCTAAAAAGATAATATTTTTTATTTTTTATTAATGTTTAAAAAGGTTAAATTAAAAGAATTACATAACTGATCTAATGAGAAAAATTTTAATAATGATAGAATCTATTTCTTATTTTTTAAATATCTCAATAATTTCAATTTTATTATTAACAAAAAGAATTTTTTCAATTCCCCTTTCAAGCTTATCTCTATCAAAACAATTTAATATAACTTGCTTTTCATCATTGGTTATTCCAAATTTTAATTCTATCTGTTTAATTAAAACCTGTTGTTTATCAAGTATTTGTCCTTTTAGTGTTCCTTCTTTTAATCCTTCTGTTTTCCCTTTTATTTCACCTTCTTTTATCAATGATTCTAAAATTGATGGCATCTTGCTCTCCTTCTCTTCAAGTTTTTTTATCACCATTTCTCTATCTTCACTTTTCAATATTGACAATATATATACATAAAATACATTTTTTATATCTCTATTCTCTATCTCTTTAGCTAATTCTTCAAGTATCCTGGATATTAATTTCATATCTTCTTCTGCTTTATATTTTAATACATCTAGGGCTAATTTCAAGTATCTATTATAATTCATCACTTTATAACTTAATTTATTCTTACTATCATTAAAAAATAAATATTTAAAATTTAGTAAATAGTTTTTAAAATTATTTTTAATCTCTTTATCTATTTTAAAATTATTTATAAATTCTGTATCAATATCCCATTTACTTTTACCATGATAAAATACAACAGGTAATATTAAAGATAAATCTTTGTTATTTTGAAAATCATGTTCCCATTTAACCAACATATATCGTAATAGTTGAATAAAGATAGCATTATCTTTATAAGATTTATGTTCAAAAAGGAAGTATATGTTAATATTATGTTTGGAGTTAATTAGATTGGTTTCAAAAACAAGGTCAGCGAATCTATTTTTAAATTCTTTTGTAATGTAAGAAGAGTTAACAACTTTTAGGTTATTGATGTTAATATATTTTTTGATATTATCAGGTAATATGATATTAATAAAATCTTTAGCATTATTACTATTTTTAAAAACAATTTTAAAGAAAGTATCATGCGGATGTTTAATAAAGTTATGATATAGTTCTTTCATAAAATATATCTCCATTTATTATTCTTTTTTATTATTCCTGTATATTATTTTTTTGTCTTTTATTATTTATAGACAAGAAAATATTCAAAAAAGTTTCAGAAATGAAAAAATTTTATTTCCGTGGTTAGTGAAGTTAATAATAAAATTGAAATTGTTATATTTTTATTAAATAATTAAAAACATATATATCCTAATTGAAAAAAAATTTTTGGTTATGTCAATAAAAATGTGTAAATTAGTTATAATTCTAGAATTATAACTAATTTCGCCTCCCGATGAAAATATTGACATTAACCATAAATTTTTTTTAGCATTAAGTCAAGCTCATATTTTGCCTGACCAAACCCCCTTAATATTCTTTCTTCCCATCTATTTTCATAATCTTTTAATATTAAAAATAATAGTTTCTCTGCTGATTCAACTGTTGGAAAACTATTCTTCCCTTTTATTCTTTTCCTTACTTCTTCATTCAACCTTTCTATCCAGTTTGTTGTATAGATCTGTTTTCTTATGCTTTCTGGAAATTCATAAAATGTTAACATATAATCCAATACTTCTTCTAAATCATTAACTAACTTCTTATACTTCCTTCCCCATTTTATTTTAAATTGTTCAAAATAAACTAGTGCTTCTTCTTTCCTAGTTTGACTATAGACTTTTTTAAAATCCAATAATATTTCTCCTCTATCTCTTACCCTTACTCTTGTTGATATGTTCCTGCTTAAATGATATATACATCTTTGTATTTTTGATTTTGGGAAATTGTTGCTTATTACTTCTTCTATTCCACTTAATCCATCTGTTACAAACAACAATACTTTTTTTACTCCTCTTGTTTTTATATCTTCAAATATTTCATTGTAAAAGCTTGAACTCTCTGTTGGATTTATGTAAAATCCTAATATCTCTCTTTTCCCTTTTACATTTACTCCTAATAAAAAATAGATTGCTTCTTTGGATACCGTATCTCTCCTTATGTTTACATGCATTGCATCTATAAATATTACATAATAACTTTCTTCTAATTTCCTGTTTTTAAATCCTTCTATATCTTTTTTTACTTTCTCCGTTATATTCGATATCGTTTCTTTACTATATTTCATCCCATATATATCTTTTATATGTTCTGATATATCAGCTGTAGATAATCCTTTTGCATACAATTTTATTATTGTATCATCTATATTTTCAAGTCTTCTCTTATATCTTTCCAATATTGCAGGATAAAAACCATTCCTTGCTCTTGGTACTTCTAAGTTAATAATTTTTCCATGACTTGTGTCTAAATCTCTGTACCTTTTACCATTTCTGTAATTTTCTTTTTCTGTTTCTCTATCATATTTTTTAAATCCTAATACAGTATCTATTTCATTTGTCATTAAACTTTCATATCCATATTTTAATATAGATAACATTAATTCTTTTGTTTTATCAGGATTTTTAATAAATTCTTCTAAAACCCCTTGACTTTCTAAAAATTTAGCTAATTCTTTACCTAAATTGTTCATTTTTTTGCCTCCTGATGGTTTGTTTTTTTGTACATATTTTTTTCATCGGGAGGCAATATTTTTTATTTATTTGCTTTAAGCAAACTTATTCTCTCTTTTACACACTTTTATTTATAGCATGAAATTTTTCGACTGGATTGTAGTTGTCAAAGACTTAAAAGATAAATATGTTTTTACGAGGTTTGTGCAGTTAATAATAAAATTAGAAATTATTATTGTTGATTTAATAAATAAAAACTATATATATCATAATTGAAATTTTTCGACTGGATTGTAGTTGTCAAAGACTTAAAAGATTAAATAATGATTTATAGTTAATGTTTAAAAATCATTAAATTATTAAATTACATAACTACATTAAGGAGAAAAATTTCAATTATGATATATAATTACCTATTTTTTAAATATCTCAATAATTTCAATTTTATTATTAACAAAACGGATTGTTATGAAATCTTCATAAATCAAAATCTAAAATTTTCCCATTAATTTCAATTATTAACTTTGCACCACTAATATCAAAATTACTATTGGATAAAAACAAAAGGTCAATAACAATGCTATTGTTAAATTTTATTGTTGCTTTACTATTTTGTTCTATTAAATTATTTATAAATTTTTTATTAATAAAATTTTTTTGTCCAACTAATAACATTTCAATCTGACTTCCATTTAAAGGTTTATAAAAAAAATCATTTTTTATAATGTAAATTGAATTACGGTTAATAAGATTTTTTTCATAATCATTATTATAAGTATCATTACCCTTATCATTTATTTTGGTTTCATCATCTAAATTATTTATAGAATTATTATCAATATTACTTTCATTTTGATTTGTTAAATTTAATAATTTTATTTCAAGATGTAAATAATTTAAATAATACTTTGTTTTAGATTTAATTTTATTAAAAGGTTTGATATCATAAAATGTTAAATAATTATAAAATTTAGAATATGTTTTGTTTTTTATAAATTCTAACGATAAAATATAAAAAGTAGTATTAATATTATATAAATTTTTTATTTCATTATAATCTAAATATTTGTATGATATTTGTATATTATCAGTAGTCGATGGTTTAACAAATAAATTAATGTTTTTACATGAAAAATTGAAAATAAAAAGTAAAATAAAAAAAAATAAAACAATTTTCTTATTCATAAAAAAAAATATAAAAAAAATATTATAAAAGTCAAAGGGTGATATTTTGAAATCAAAATCTTTTATAGCTTTTTCAATTAACAATATTGATTTTGCAATCCTTAAATCAAAAGTTATTTCTATTGAAAAAAATTTAAAACTTAATAAAGATAAAATTTTTGATCTGCATTCTTTATTTGATAGTAGTTATAATAAAAACAAATATTTTTCTATATCTTCATCATTAGTTGATAAACACTTTGTAATTTCTAAATCACTAAAAATAATTAATGTAAATGATCAACATATAAAGTTTTTTTCAAAAATTCATCCTTATATTTCTGGATTATTATTTCATAAAAATAAATTATTTTTTATAATATCTTTGCCCAATATCGTTGCAAATAATTACGAAATAAAGAAATTTGATCTGGATTATCTTAATAAAATAATTTCTTCAAAAAAAATAATTTCAAAATTTGAAAAATCTCAATTAAAACAGGTAAAAAGTAAAGTTAAAGAGAGTCAAACTTCAATTTCTAATAAAGAACAACAAACAACTGATACAGTGGATGAAGAAAGAAAAAATGAGATTTATGATGAAATTGAAAAAATTATAGATAATATAAAAATCAAAGATTATGATAAAAGAGCTAAAGAATCTTTAAAAAAAGTTAAATCTTTTTTTAGTAAAATTATTTTATTATATGCAGGATTAATATTGACTACATCAGCTGCCTTTGCACTTATTTACTCAAATAGTTTAAAAGAGAGAAATAAAATTATAACTGAGGTAACATCATCTGGAACTTTAGAATCCATTATTATAAAAGAATTACAGAGAAAACAAGAACAGGAAAAACAAGCATTAGAAAATCAATTAAAAAATGTTCAAAGCCAATTAAATCAAATTAAAGCTGAAAAAGAGGAATTTTTAAAAAACCAGGATAAAATTTTAAAAGAAAAAGAAAAAAAATTATATGAAGAATATCAAAAAAAACTTGAACGGGAAAAAGCTTTATTAGCTCAGCAAGGAATATCTGAAGAAGAATATAATCAAAGGATTAACCAGATAAATCAAGAATATAATCTTGAAAAACAAAAAGTATCAGCTGAGATTCAAAAAGTTAAAGATGAATATTTAAAGAAATTAAATGAAAAAGAAGTAGAATTAAAATCTCAAGCTTTATCATTTCAAAAAGAATTAACAGAAAAATCTCAGGAAATTTCAAAAATACAAAAAGAAAAGGAAAGCCTTGAAGCACAAATTGCCAAGCAACAACAAAAACAAGCTGAACTTGCTAAAGAAATTCAAAAAATGCAAACTTTAGCTGATGAAAAGATTAGAGTTGTTAAATTCATTAATGAATATTATGAAAAAATTTATGAACATTTAAAAAACAAAAAGTATAATGATGCTAAATTAAAATTAGAAAAACTAATTGATTTTTTAGAAAATAGCAAAGAAATTGTTGTTTTAACAAAAGAGGAACTATTAAATAACAAATTAATTTCCAACCAATTAATGCAAACAATTGACTTTTATATAAATTCGAGTAAAGACACAGTTTCCAAAAATTTATTATTTCAAAAAGCTAATGATTTACTAAAAAGAAGAGACTTTAATAAAGCTTATCAAAATTATATAGAAGCATTTACAAAATATTCTGTTTTAACAGGAAAAGAAAATTCTGCTTTAACAAATTTTAGTAAAATTGATTTTCTTGAAATTGAAAAAAGTAGTTCCCAGGTCATAAATTCTATAGATCCACTATTACAAAACAATAATTATGAAGAAGCCTTAATTCAAATACAACAATTTCTTTCAGATAAAAATGACCTTTTTAATTTTCAAAAAGTTATATCAATAGAAGATGAACTTATTAATAAAATAAAAATTTTAAATATTGATAAAATAGTTGAAAAACAATATAATGAAGCATATGAAATTTTTAAACTTGGTCAGCTTCAAAATAGTAAAGAAAAACTGTTTGATATATTAAAAACATATCCTGAATCTTCATATACAACAAAAATTATTGATCTATTAACAAAAATTGATTCTCAATTAAAAAATGCAAAACCATTAGAAACTAAAAAAGAGGTTACAGAAGAGACTATAAAAACTGTAGGAAGAGTTTTACAGACTTTTGGAAATTATATACTTTTTTCTACAAGTGAAAATATTGACTTAAAAATTGATGATATTTTGAAAATATATTCATTATCAAACAATATATACAAATATATTGGCTCTATAAGAATTATAGAATTTTCAAATGGTTTTGGCAAAGGTGTTATTGTTTATAAAGAAGAAGAGATTAAAATTGGAGACTTTTTAAGCCAGGAATAACTTAAGTTTTCTTTTAATAACCGATTTATATTATAGATTGGAATTATTATAAAAAGGTTTTAGAAAAATGAATTTCAAAAAACTATCATTAATATTTTTAGTTATAATCATAATAAGTTTAACTTTTTTTAATTTTACTATAGATTCAAGAAATAAAATTTTAGATGAAAAAAAACTCCTTCATTTAAAAGAATCTTCATTACCAATTATTTATAAAAATGGCATTCTTTTTACTTATAAAGGAAAAGGATTTAATGTATATTTATCAGGTTCTTTTGTAAATTGGGAAAGAATGCTAAAAATGAAAAGATCATATTTTGATGTATGGTATTATTTTTACACTGAAGGAATTAACAAAGGGGATTATAGTTATAAGTATAATGTTGATAATTTCTGGATTTTAGATCCAAATAATAAAGATATTACAAGAGATGTTTATGACCATCCTCTTTCACTTTTACATATTCCCACTAAAATGATATTTTTTCAAAAATCTCCAATAATCGAAGATGGATATAAAGTTGTTTTCTGGTTAAATGATATTTCAGCAAGGTCCATTTATATTTATGGTGATTTTAACAAATGGGATCCGTATCAATTACCTTTAGAGAAAGAAGGAAACACCTGGACCATAAGTTTAACACTAAGACCTGGAATTTATGGATATAGATTTATAATTGATTATGAGAAAGAGATTCTTGATCCAAATAATCCTAAAATTCTTGAAAATAACTTTGGTGAAAAATGTTCCATAGTTGAAATTAAGTAAAATTTAAAATATTAAAGTTTTAATAATTAATTTTTATAACTTTTATGAATTGACTAATATATTCTAAGAATTTTTTTTCATCCTCTTCATTGAAATATTTTCTAAAAGTAATATCAAAATTTGCACACATTTTATTTTCTTCCATGCAAATTTTTTCCCCTTGTTTAGTTAAAAAAACATAAAATGATCTTCTATCTTCAGTATTTGATTCTCTTTTAATCAATTCCTTAGCTTCAAGAGCATCAGCAATTCTAGTTGTTCTTGAGGGTGATAAGTGCAACTTTTTTGAAAGTTCTTTCATAGATATTCCTTTTTCAGGAACAAGACTTATAAAATTGCATTCAGCTGGAGTTAATCCAACACATTTAGAATATTCAATTTTAAACTCTTTATATATCTCAAAAAATTCATCAAACTTCTTTATTATTTGTTCCACTTTATCTCCTTTTTTTTAATATGATTATTTTTTTATATAAAAAATAATAAAATAATTTCAGAACTACCTTTTATATTTGCAAAAAATTTATACATAAAATAGTTTAATTAAAATGTTTATTAAGTCAATTATTATTTATAGTAACTTTTTCTATTATCAATAATTGTTATTGTCAATTTTCTCTATTTTTATTATTTTTTAAAATAGGTATTAATAACATATACAAAAAAGATAGTAATTTCTATTTTATAAAAAATCTAAGGAGGAAAAATGATTTTAGTTTATACCACTCCAAATTGTCCTTACTGTAGAATGGTTAAAGACTTTTTGCGAAAAAGAAGGATCCCATTTAGAGAACTTGATGTTACAAAAAACAAATCATGGGCTGCAGAAATGGTTAGAAAATCAGGGCAAACAGGAGTACCTGTAACAGATATTAATGGTAAAATTGTTTTAGGTTTTGATAGAGCAAAACTCAAAAGATATTTAAGATAACCTTAGAAAAAATTCAAAAATAGTAATAATGAATATTTTTTTTAATAATTTTAATTTAAATTAAAAAATTATTTTATTAATAAAAGATTAAGGCTGTCCTATAAATTAAAGGATAGCCTATTTTTTTTATTAATTATTATAATTTGGTTGTAAAAAAAAAGGGGATGGTATTGACCATCCCTTAAAATGTATATCAATGGGGGGCTTATAAACAAAATAATTAGCCCATGGGGGAATCGAACCCCCGCTGCAGGGTTGAAAACCCTGTGTCCTAACCACTAGACGAATGGGCCATCCCTTTCGCTTGCAAAAACTATTTAATATTTTTTTTAATCTTTGTCAACTATTTTTTTGCAAAAATTCAAAAATTTTATGATTTTCTTTTCTTTTTATAGATATATTTTAGTTTTTTAAATTTATTTTAATGTTTTTTTCATATGGTTATGTCAATAATAGTGTGTAAATTAGTTATAATTCTAGAATTATAACTAATTTCGCCTCCCGATGAAAATATTGACATTAACCATAAATTTTTTTTAGCATTAAGTCAAGCTCATATTTTGCCTGACCAAACCCCCTTAATATTCTTTCTTCCCATCTATTTTCATAATCTTTTAATATTAAAAATAATAGTTTCTCTGCTGATTCAACTGTTGGAAAACTATTCTTCCCTTTTATTCTTTTCCTTACTTCTTCATTTAATCTCTCTATCCAGTTTGTTGTATAGATCTGTTTCCTTATACTCTCTGGAAATTCATAAAATGTTAACATATAATCCAATACTTCTTCTAAATCTTTAACTAACTTCTTATACTTCCTTCCCCATTTTATTTTAAATTGTTCAAAATAAACTAGTGCTTCTTCTTTCCTAGTTTGACTATAGACTTTTTTAAAATCCAATAATATTTCTCCTCTATCTCTTACCCTTACTCTTGTTGATATGTTCCTGCTTAAATGATATATACATCTTTGTATCTTTGATTTAGGAAAATTGTTGCTTATTACTTCTTCTATTCCACTTAATCCATCTGTTACAAACAACAATACTTTTTTTACTCCTCTTGTTTTTATATCTTCAAATATTTCATTGTAAAAGCTTGAACTCTCTGTTGGATTTATGTAAAATCCTAATATCTCTCTTTTCCCTTTTACATTTACTCCTAATAAAAAATAGATTGCTTCTTTGGATACCGTATCTCTCCTTATGTTTACATGCATTGCATCTATAAATATTACATAATAACTTTCTTCTAATTTCCTGTTTTTAAATCCTTCTATATCTTTTTTTACTTTCTCCGTTATATTCGATATCGTTTCTTTACTATATTTCATCCCATATATATCTTTTATATGTTCTGATATATCTTCTGTAGATAATCCTTTTGCATACAATTTTATTATTGTATCATCTATATTTTCAAGTCTTCTCTTATATCTTTCCAATATTGCAGGATAAAAACCATTCCTTGCTCTTGGTACTTCTAAGTTGATAATTTTTCCATGACTCGTGTCTAAATCTCTGTATCTTTTACCATTTCTGTAATTTTCTTTTTCTGTTTCTCTATCATATTTTTTAAAACCTAAAACAGTATCTATTTCATTTGTCATTAAACTTTCATATCCATATTTTAATATAGATAACATTAATTCTTTTGTTTTATCAGGATTTTTAATAAATTCTTCTAAAACCCCTTGACTTTCTAAAAATTTCACTAATTCTTTACCTAAGTTTTTCATGTTTTTGCCTCCTGATGATTTGTTTTTTTTATACATATTTTTTCATCGGGAGGCAATATTTTTTATTTACTTGCTTTAAGCAAACTTATTCTGCCTTTTACACACTTTTGTTTATATCATGAATCATATTTTTATTTTATTTATTTTTAAAAATATTTTAGATTTTAAATTAATAAAAGTATTATAGTTTTTAAATTAAAATAATTTATACAAAATTTGAATTTTTTATATAATATGCTTTATTTTTCATATGACTTTTAAACCTGCCTATTTAATAAATAACTATCTTAAACTAAATGAAATTGCAAATAAATTATTTAAAAATTATATAAATTGCTCTTTGTGTCCTCTAAATTGTTCTATCAATAGATTTATTTCAAACAAAGGCGCATGTAAAGAATCTTATAAAGTAAAAATAGCATCTTTCAATCTACATTTTGGAGAAGAACCACCTATTTCAGGAAAAAATGGTTCAGGGACAATATTTTTTTCAGGTTGCCCTCTATCCTGTATTTTTTGTCAAAATTATCCTATTTCCCAATATAATTACGGAAATTATTTTAACATTGCTAATCTTGCTGAAATTATGATTAAATTACAAAATAAAAAAGCTCATAATATTAATCTTGTTACTCCTACCCATTTTTCACCTTCTATATTAAAAGCCATATTATTAGCATCAAAAATGGGATTAAGCATTCCAATTGCTTATAATACATCAGGTTATGAGAAACCTGAAATTATAGATATTTTAACAAACTTCATTGATATTTTTCTTTTTGATATAAAATATTTTCATAATAGTAAATCTATTTTATATTCCAGAATTAATAATTATTTTTTTTATTCTATTAAAAGTTTCAAAGTCCTTTTTGATAAAATTGGTGAAACTTTTACAACTGAAAATGGTATTTTAAAAAAAGGGATAATTATAAGACACCTTATACTACCTGGAGAGATTGATAACTCCAAACTTGTTTTAAAAGAAATCTCTAAAATTTCAAAAAAAATATATATATCTTTAATGTCTCAATACTTTCCAGCTTTCAATGCTTTTAAATATAAAAATCTTTCAACAAAATTAACATCTGATGAATATGAAGAAATTGTAAATTATGCTATTGATTTAGGTCTTGAAAATGTTTATATCCAGGATTTATAATAACCCTTAATAATATTAGCAATATTATTAATATTGTTTAAAAATTTTATTGTTAGAACTTTACAGTAAATAATTTAATTAAACATAAATATTTTAAAAATAGAATTCATTTATTTTTTTTATATTATTCTTTACTCTGTAAAATTTTAATAAGATCACCAAGAATTTTTTTTGCAGCATTAATTGATGCTTCAGATAAAGCATATGCATTAGCAATCATTTCAGAAAGAGATCCTGACGATTCTCCTGTATCTCTAACTGAAAAAAGTTCTTTTTCATCATTAATTTTAAAAAGTTTAAGCTCAGAATCAAATGATGCACCATATCCATTTGTTTCTTTAGATTTACTATTTAAAAATGCTCTTACCTGTAATATATATTTAACACCTTTTGCTTTCCCTAAAGAACTTGCACTTAAAAAAGTTGCTTTCCCAAAATAATAGCTTTTGATCTTGTTAACATATAAATAATCCTGTAAATTTGACATTGCATATTTTTCAGCTGTTTGGTCAACAACTGCATAAGGGTCAAAAAGGTAGACTCCAATAGTACCAATCATTTTAACTTTAGTTTTGTCTTCACTTTGAGAAAATACTATATTTATACTTCCAATTAAAAACACTACTAAAAAAATAAAAAAAACAAATTTTCTTTTCATATAATTCCCCATTATTTTATAATAAATTTTTTAACAAAATTCCTTGCATATTTTTAAAATATTCATAAAAACATTTATTTTAATATAATAAAAAATATAATAAAAATAGAAACTATTTTAAAACAAAAATTATTACAAAAATAAAAATTATAATAAAACACTTAATTTAAAATTTCAAAATAAAAGTATACTAACACATTAATATATAAAGATGTATTTTTATAAAATATACTATAAGTAAATTAAAACATTAAAATAAAAAATCAATAAAGATTAATTAAAAAATGAAAACAATTTAAAACTTAAATAAATTTATTTATATCAAATTTCAATTTAATAGAAAACTAAAATTTTAATCCACCACTTACTGTTATAACTTCACCTGTAATATAAGAAGAATCATCTGATGCTAAAAATAAGAATACTTTTGCAACATCATCAGATGTTCCAGCTCTTTGTAAAGGGATCATTGAAAGCATTGAATTTTTAGCTGCTTCAGGAAGTTTTTCAGTCATATCTGTTTCAATAAATCCTGGAGCTACTGCATTAAATCTAATCCCCTTCTTACCATATTCTTTTGCCCATGAATAGGTCATAGCAATAATTCCAGCTTTTGCTGCTGCATAATTTGTCTGACCAGCATTACCATAAAGTCCAATAACAGAAGTAGTTGATAAAACAACACCATTTTTTTGTTTAAGCATATAAGGAACCACTGCTTGAGTTACATTAAAAACACCTTTTAAATTTATATCTATTACTTTATCCCACTGCTCCTCTTTCATTCTAATTAAAAGGTTATCAGCTGTAATCCCTGCATTATTAATCAAAACATCAATTTTTGAATGTTTTTCAATAATCTTTGTAACAACTTCTTTTATATTTTCTCTATCAGTAACATTTAATTTTACTGGAATAATATTTAAATCCCCTTTTTGTTTTTCAAGATTTTCAAGTTTATTTGGATTTGTTCCTCCTGCATAAACAATAGCACCCTCTTTAGCAAATAAAAAAGCTGTAGCTTTTCCTATACCTGAACTTGCACCAGTTATTAATATAACTTTATTTTTCAATCTCATTACTTTCTCCTGAATATTTTTATTGATTGTATGTTTAATCAATTAACATTTTATTTATTTTTTTCAACATATTTATTTTTTTCTATTTTTATTATTTTTAAATTATTTTTAAATTTTTTGATTTTTTTAAATATATTAATTTTTTTTAAAATTTTTAATCTTTCATCTTTTCCCTCTTTCCCTCCATAAACAAAATATTTATTGTCTTTTCAAAGTTTAGTGAATGTAAAACACTTTTTTGTATAAAATTACTATGGATTTTACTAAATTTAATCTACTTCTAAAAATCATTTATAATTGCTTTTAATGTAAATACATTGGTATAATAATTAATTAGTTCCTTATATAAATTAATCCATTCAGATTCCAGATCAAGTTTTGCTTTCAAATAATCAACTTCACTGCCTGAACCACCTTCAAATATTATTTTTTTCTCTTTAACATTAATTTTATCATTTGAAATCTTTATACTATAATATTCTATCTTATCCAAATTCAGGCCAAGATAGTTATAAGTCTTTTCAATTTTGTCCATTAACATTTGCTTTGCAAGTTCAAAATTAATAAGTACTTTTTCCAATTCTTTTTTACTCTGCTCAATTTCCCCTTTTTTTTGCCCCTTATCAAATATCAGCGATACAAATGCCAGTGAAAATGTAAAATTATAATCATCATTTCCATACCACCCTGTTTCAACAAATGGAAACCTTGGTCCAGAATATGATAATTCAAACCTTAATCCAATATCAGGTTTAAAATATGAAGATGCTTCATTTATCTTCACCTGCAAATCATTTATAAATTTTAAAAATTCAAGTTGTTTAAATTGAATATTATTTTTTAACGCTTTTTGCTTTAATATATCTAAATTCTCAAAATTAATTTTTTGAAATTTAAAGTTATTTTTATCAAAATAAATATCTTTAAAATTTAGTTTTAAATTGCAGTCAAGATTTAACCCAAGTTGTATTTTCATCGAATTCATCAATGTTTTAAGTTGATTTTCAAGTTCCATAGCACCAAGTTCTATCTCTTTTGTAGAAATTTTAGTTTTTAAAAACTCACCTTCAGTTATAAAACCATTTTCATAACTATCATTTACAATTTTTAAAATCCTTGCAGTATATTCTTTTTGATTTGTTATATTTTCAATAATTTTATTCATAAAAAATATTGAATAGTAATAAATACTTATTCTTGTTCTTATCTCATTTTCTTTATCTTTGATTTTTAATTTTGCAAGTTCAACTGCTTTTTCATATATTTTGATACCATTGTCGATTTTTCCCCAGGTAAAAATGGGTTGGTCTATTCTTAAAGAAAATTGATACATTGTGTTTTCCATACCTTTATAAACAAGTACATCATTTGGTGGAATTAAAATATCTCCATTTGCAGTTGGATATGTACCTAAACTACCCTGTGAAATCGAAATAGGTCCAATTGGATTTCCAATATAAGTCAAAGTTACATTAAGGTCAATCTTTGGAAACTTTTTTGCTTTTGCAAGTTTAAGGTCAATTTCAGCTTTTTTAAGGTCTAAAATCAAATTTTTAATATCTTTGTTATTTTTTAAAGAAAAATCTATTAATTGATCTAATGAATCAAAAACAAAATCATTATTTATGTTTGTTTTATTTGTAGAGGTATTATTAGTATTATTAGTATTATTAGTATTATTAGTATTATTAGTATTATTACCATTACTATTTTTATTGTTATCCTGAGCATATAGCTTCAAACTAAATAAAGGCTCATTAAAAAATAAAAGGACTAATAACAAAGCAAATAATAAAAAGACAAAATTTAACCTTTTTGAATTAATTTGCATTTTTATTTTATTAATATTTTTAATGATAAATAATTTATTTTCAAATTCTTTTTTTTTCATAAAAAATCCTGGTTAATGTCTTTATTTTTTTATTATTTAATAATTTTTCTATTATTATTTTATTTTATAAAAGGATTATTAAACTTTAAAGTGTTGTTTATTGATCTGTTAAATCAAAAAAATTATTTGAATCTGAATACACTGTAATGTCTATATCATCAATTTGATTTGAATTTAAAGGATCATCGTATCTTATATGACAATCTATATGACTTTGATTTCCAGTATAATCTTCATCATCCCATGATATATTATCAAAAGAAAAATAACCATCTTCTGTTTTACTTCCATCCCCTATTGCCCTTGTTTCAGTTTTTGTTACATAATCAGGATCTACATTGTCATAATCTGGTGGATTAGAAGTATCAATATTAACCCAAATTTTAACTGTCAAACCATTTACTCCTGTTCCCCCTGTTTCAACAACGCCATCAACAGTTTCAGTAAAGTGGGTTCTTTTAATAGGTACATTATTTAAAACAACTGTTGTATCAGGGGAAATTTCTCCTGTTTGATAATACACATCATTATTACCATCACCATCCATATCAGCATCATTTTTTAAATTATCATCTCCACTATCATCAGAAGAAGGATCTATTTTATAGTTATTCCTTTCAAATGTTAATCTTATAACGACCTTATTTATTCCATTACTATCTGGATTCTTTTTAAATGCTATTTTCTGTGAAAACTGTCCATTATCATCGGTAACTAAATTATAATCAGCCTCATTACTAAATTTCAATGTAGATGTATCAACATTACCACTTGTATCATAACTCCAATCTGTTGGGACATAAATCCTTACATTTACATTTGCAACACCTTCATTTGTATTTGCATCTACAACTGTCCCTTTAATTGTTGCATAATCTTTTGCTTTTGTCCCTTTTACTGGTGGTAAACTATTTGTAGTATCAGAAGTTATGTAAGTTTTATATGTTTGTGGTTCATAATCCTCATGCCAGAAAATAAAATAAACTTCAATTCTATCAGCATCTTTTCCAAATTCTGGAAATAGATTTTTCCATACAATTCCAGAAAAAGAAAAATGACCATCTTCATTACCCTCAGTCTGAGTGGTAGTTATATCATAATAATTAGAAAGGGAATTAATAGATGTTGAATCATTTTGTAAAGTACTCCAATCAGTATTAAAATCATCCTCATTTGTGTAAATTAAAACTGTAGCATCATTTATCCCATTCTCATCATCTTTATCAACAAATGTCCCATTTAAAGAAGCTCTAAAAACAACTGAACAACCTGAAAAAAATAAGATAACAAAAATTATAATTGTAGCAAATAACACTTTTAATAATCTTTTTTTTCCATTTATTTTGTAAAAAAAACTATTTCTTTTTTTCATATCTTGACCCTTATTTTTATTTAATTTTTATTTTTATTTATTTTTTTTTATTTAAGTTTTTTTTATTTATTTTATATTTAATTTTTTTTGTTTATTTACCTGATAGATTTAAAAATAATTAATTTTCATTGTATTTTTCCAGGTCTTTAATATTTAATATTTCCACCTCATTTTTAAAATCCTCATTTTTATCATCAAATCCCTTTTTATCAATAAATATTTTTTTATTTTCTTTATTATACCTCTTTTTCAATCTCCCTTTTTCAAGAGTATAATAAAGAGATGGAACAACATATAATGTTATTAATGTAGAAGTTATAAGACCACCAGCAACAGATTGCCCTAAAGGTGCAAATATTTCAGAACCCTCACCAAGACTTAGAGCCATTGGAATTACACCTAAAATAGTTGTTAATGTTGTCATTAAAATTGGCCTTAGTCTTGAACTACCACCCTCTATAATAGCTTCAACAAGTGGTTTTTTATATTTATCTCTTAAAAGGTTCATATAATCTATCATTACAATTGCATTGTTTACTACAAGCCCTGCAAGCATTATAATTCCTAAAAATGAAACTATTGATAAAGTTGAACCAAAAAGAATTAACCCAAGTGCAACACCAATAATTGTAAAAGGGATAGAAAGCATTACAATTAAGGGTTGTGTAAATCTTTCAAACTGTATTACCATTACCATATAAACTAAAAAAATAGCTATTAATAAAGCATAAAATAGGGATTTGAATGAATCAGCCATCTCTTTTGCCTGACCTGCTATTTCCCAGTTTACACCAATCGGTAAAGAAAGTTGATTTAATTTAGGGATAAAGCTCTTTTGTATGGCTCTAAAATCATTTTTCTTTAAATAAGCTGTAATAATAATAGATTTTTGTTTATTTTTATGGTGAAGAACTGATGCAGATTCTTTTAATTTAAAATCAGCAATATTTGCAAAGGAGATAAATTTTCCTGATTGAGATTTTAAAGAGATCCTGTTTAATACATCCTCTGTTACAGGTTGATCTGCAACATCGGAATCAACAAAAATATTGTAATTATTGCTTGAAGTTCTATATTTGCCAACTTTCATCCCATGAAAAAGAATTCTCGAAGTTAGAGCAGCTTCATAAGAAGAAACCCCTAAATTTCCCATATAATCTAATAAAAGGTCAGCAACCATTTCTTGTCTATCAAATTTAACATCAAGCTCTGTCTTTTCAACTAATGACTCCTCGTCAAGCATTTTTTCTATCATTTTTGCAGAATCATAGACCTTATTAAAATCATTACCATAAACTTCAATCATAAATCCTTCACCACCTGTTGCAATTGCAGCCAGTGCTCCAAGACCACCATTTATAATTGAAATATCTACATCAGGAACCTGATTTCTAATTTTGTTTCTTAAAAGGTCCATAATCTCAAAAACAGATCTTTTCCTGTTTTTATTTTTTATTAATCTAATTCTACCACTTGCAACATTTGAACTTTTCATAATACCAAAACTATCAGCAAGCCCAATATAAAAAACAAGATTTTCAACTTCTGGAACTTCTTTTTTAATTATATCTTCTATTTGATTTATTTTTTCTTTTGTCTGTTCTAATGTATAACCTGCTGGAGTATGAACTGTCATTTGAATCTCATTCATATCTGTTTCTGATAAAAATTCAAAACCCATTATATTAAATATAAAAAAACTTATTACAAGAACTGAAATTGCTAAAACAAAAATAAAGATCCTATTCTCTAAAGCAAAACTTAAACTTTTTCTATAAGCATTTGTTAATGAATCAATTAATTTACCAACACTATTTGAAAACTTTTTAAAGAAATTAATTTTATGAATATGTTTGTTTTCTCTTAAAAAAAGTGAAGTAAGATAGGGAACAACTACAATAGCAACAAGTAAAGAAGAAGATAAAGCAAAAATTACTGTATAAGCAATATCTTTTAAAACAATACCTGCAAAACCCTTAACAAAAGCTATAGGGATAAATACTGCTAAAGATGTAGAGGTAGAAGCAATAATTGCTCCTCCTACTTCTGAAGTACCAACCGAAGATGCAATTTTGCTATTCTTTGTTTTATCAAAAATTTTATAAACATTCTCTAAAACTACAATTGATGCATCAACTATCATCCCAATACCAACAGTTAACCCTCCAACTGTCATTAAATTAATTGACATCCCTGCTATTTTCATTGCAATAAATGTAAAAAGAATTGATAGAGGAATTGAAACAGAAATAATTAAAGTAGCTCTAATATTTCTTAAAAATATAAAAAGGATCAATACAGCTAATACAAATCCCTGTAATGCAGAATTGGATACAGATTTAATAGCAAGTTTTATATCTGCAGACTGGTCTGCTATTGGATTAAAAGTAACTATGTTATTGTAATCCTTTTCTATTTTTCTAAATCTATTTTTTATTTCATTAGCAATTTTAATTGTATCTTTATCCTGCTGTTTCATAATATCTAAAACAACTATTGATTTACCAAATGCTTCAGTATAGTTATCAACTTTTTTGTAAGAAAGCTTAACATCTGCTACATCTTTTATTCTTATAAAGGAACCATCTTTATATCCTATTACAAGATTTTTTATCTCATCAATAGAATTAAAATCACCCATTGTTCTTAAGTTTATTTCATTACCTTTAAAAATAATAGAACCTGCTGGTAATGATATATTGTTATATTGTAAAACTTGAAATAAATCTAAAACAGAAACATTTTTAGATTCTAATAGATCAACATGTAATTTGATATTGAGTACTTTTTCCATTCCCCCTCTAATATCAATCTTAGCAACACCTGTTATACGAATTAACTGGGGAATAACCTGTTTTTTAACAAATTCTGTTAATGATTCTCTATCTAAAGGGCTTTTAATTACAACAGTCATCATAGGTAATGAATTTGAACTCATTTTCAAAATAGTTGGTATTCCCTCTATTCCATCAGGTAAATCTTCAAGTATCTTGTTTATCCTTTCTCTCAATTCAGGTAATTTTTGATCAATATTAGTTCCCCAATCAAACTGTATCTCAACAACAGAAAGAGAATTAACAGAAGAGGAGGTAATATTTTTAATTCCAGGTAGTTCTGAAACTGATTCTTCAATTAAATTTGTAACATCCTTTTCAACATCATATGGGCCAACACCAGGATAAGCAGTTATTATCATTACAGAAGGCATACCAACATCTGAAAACATCTCCTGTTTCATAGATGAAAAAGTTATTAATCCAAAAATTAATGCTGCAATAAGAAAAATGGTTATTATTACATGGTGATTTATTGCAAAATCGGATATTTTCATACTATTCCCAATTATTAATTACTCTTTTAGAAATTAATTATTATTTTACAAATTATTATTTTACAAATTATTGTTTTATTATTTATTTTGTTTTATTATTTATTTTATTGTTTAATTATTTATTTTTCATTTAATATTTTTACTTTCTGATTCTCTTTTAAAAAATGTTGCCCATCAATAATAAAATTTAAATTTTTATATTTTTCATCAATTTCAAAATATTTATCATTGTAAAACAATGGAATAAAAGTTATCCGTTTAGCCAGTTTATTTTCATCTACATACCATAAATATTTTTCAGACACCAGTGTTTCAAATGGCAAATAGTAAATATTATCTTTTTCATCAAGCACAAAACTTATATATATGAACATCCCTGGACTTAACCCTTCAATTTTCTCAGGAATAATACATTTAACAGAAAAATTTTTAGTATCTGGAGAAATGTAAGGGGATATTGTTTTTAATAAAACTTTTATATTTTTTTTGTTAAGAGCAGGGATATCAATCCATATTTTAAAAGATTTTTCTTTTTTAAGAAACAGATAATAATACTTTTCTGGAATTTTTGCTTTTACAACTAATTTATTAAGGTTCGCAATTGTCATTATTGGAATTTGAGGTGCAACCAATGAACCAACTGAAGAATGTTTTTCAATTACAACCCCATCAATTGGAGCTTTTATTTTTGTATATTCATAATTTAATTTTGCAAGTTCATATTGGGATTTATATGCTTCATATTGAGATTTCGCCTGTTCATAATTTTGCTTACTTGTTGCTTTAGATTTATATAATTTATCAATTCTTTCATAGGTGGATTTAGCAGAAAGATAAGCAGATTCTGCTTGTTTCATAGTTAAAAGATAAGGTTCAGAATCAATTTCTCCTATTATATCCCCTTTCTTAACAAAATCCCCAACATCAAAATTCAATGAAAGAAGAGTACCAGAGATCTTTGGTAAAACCGTCACCATATTTTCTGATTCAATATAACCAGAAATTCTATATATCTTTTGTAAATTCCCTTTAATTGGTTTAATAATTTTTACAGGAATCAATATTTCTTTTTTAGACTCTACTTTTTGTGAATTTTTTAAAAGAACTAAAAGTAAAATAATAATAGCAGCTATAATAATTGTAAAAATTGGTAAACTTATTTTTATCATTTTTTTGGTCATTTTTAACCCTTACTATGATTTCTTCTCATAATATTCTTTTTGATATTCTCTTGATAAAGCACCTTCAAATAGAATTATTAAAATTGAATCGAAAAAATCCTGGATAGGAATATTTATATACTCTAAATTTTCAATAGATATAAAGTTTTTTATTGATTCAAAATAAAATTTAACTAAAACTTTTGTATTTAAAGATTTTTTAAAATATCCTTTTTCAACCCCTTCAGAAATTAATTGCTCAATCTTAAGAAGTAATTGATCAACCTCAAATTTTTCAAGTTTTTTTACAATTTTTGGATATGATTTTTTTAGATCTTCTATAACTTCCCTATCCAATTTTGAAAGCATTATTCCTGCTGTTTTCATAATCAATTTAATTTTATCAATTAAATTTATTTTTTTATCATTTAATATCTCATCAATTTTATTAAGTATTTCTTCTCTAAAAGAAATAAAAATCTCTTCAATTAGTATCTCTTTTTTAGGATAAAATTTATATAAAGTTTTTTTACTTATCCCTAAATTTTCTGCAATCTCTTTAGTAGTAACCCTTGAAAATCCAAATCTTAAAAATAACTTTTTTGCAACTTCAAGTATTCTTTTTTTTAATAATAATTCTTTTTCATCTACAATAGATTTCATAATATATTTCCTGTTAAAAACATACACTTAAGAAACTATAATAGTTTTTTTAGTTTCCTTTTTATAATAAATAATTTGTTTTATAACAAAAGTCAAGTTTAAAATGAAAAAATTTTAATACTTTTGAATCTTTTTAAAACAAAAAAACCTCCCTGAAACATTTTCAGAGAGGTTCTAGGAGGTATTTGTGGGAAATATTAATATTATCTATTTTTTTTCATATAAGTTTTTACTACATTATCAATTATTTCATCTTTTGCAACATAAGGCATTGTTAAATGCCCTCTTCCTTTATTTTTTTCATTCCAATCTTGAGCAGTTTCAATAGCATTTGGATTCCTTGCCCAGGACCTTCTTGCAATACCACTCATTACATCCCATTCTAAAGCATGTTTAATAATATTATCAACTCTTTCACTTCCATCAAGTACAAGACCAAAACCACCATTAAAGCATTTTCCAACACCAACTCCACCCCCATTTGATAAAACTGCTAAAGTCATTCCTCTTACAGCATTACCTGCAAATGTATGTATTGACATTTCTGCCATCACATTACTTCCATCCTTTATATTTGCAGTTTCTCTAAAAGGTGAATCTGTTCCAGAAACATCATGATGATCCCTTCCAAGCATTACAGGACCAATTTTACCTTCTCTAACTAATTTATTAAATTCTAAAGCAATAGTTACCCTCTCTTCTGCATCTGCATATAAAATTCTAGCTTTTGTACCTACTACAAGTTTATTCTTTTTTGCATCTTTGATCCAATGGTAATTATCTCTATCTTGAGCTTTTCTTTTTGGATCTATATGTTTCATTGCAGTTTTATCAGTTGCATCTAAATCTTCTTCTTTGCCTGATAAACAAACCCATCTAAATGGTCCATAACCATAATCAAAACAAATTGGTCCCATTATATTTTCAACATATGATGGGAAAATAAAACCTTCTGAAGTATCAATTTTATTTTTTGAGATATCTTTAACACCTGCATCAAAAACTGCTTTCATAAATGAATTACCATAATCCCAGAATGCTGTACCTCTTTCACTCATAATTTTAATCAATCTAAATTGTTCTTTTAATGATTCATCTACTAGCTTTTTAAATTTATCTCTATCTTCTTTAAGTAATCTTCTTCCCTCTTCAAAAGTTATTTGATATGGTGTATATCCCCCTTCATAAACTGCATGACATGAAGTTTGATCAGATGCTAATTCCACTTTTATATTATTCTCAACAACATATCTCCATAAATCCACTACATTACCATGATATGCAATTGATACAGATTTTTTACTTTTTCTTGCTTCATCTACCCATTTAAATACTTCTTCTAAATTTGAAGAAACTCTTGACACCCATCCCTGTTCATATCTTGTATCAATCCTTGACTTATCAACTTCTGCTATTATACCAATTCCACCTGCAATTTCTACCGCTTTAGCCTGTGCTCCACTCATTCCTCCTAAACCTGAAGATATATATAAAACTCCAGAAAGGTCTTTATCTTCAGGAATTCCTAAATACAATCTTCCAGCATTAAGTAATGTTATATATGTACCATGTACAATCCCTTGAGGACCGATATACATCCAGCCGCCTGCAGTCATCTGTCCATAATTTGCAACACCCATTGCAGCAGCTAATGCAAAATCCTCAGGATTGTCAAACATTCCTACCATCAAACCATTGGTTGAAATCACACGTGGAGCTTCTTTAAATGTAGGAAAAAGACCCAATGGATGCCCTGATTGAACAACAAGGGTTTGTTCATCTGTCATATTTTCAAGATATTTTTTTATTAATCTATATTGCATCCAATTTTGCATAACCTGTCCAGATTCTCCATATGTAACAAGCTCATATGGATATAAAGCAACATCGAAATCAAGATTGTTATCAATCATAACCTGTAAAGCTTTTCCTTCTAATGTTTTCCCTTTATATTCATTATATGGTTTAGCCTTAATATTCCCATAAGGTCTAAATCTATATCCATATATTCTACCTCTTGTTACAAGTTCTTCCATAAATTCAGGTGCAAGTTTCTCATGATATTTTTCTGGAATATATCTTAATGCATTTTTCAAAGCTATTTTTGCTTGATATTCATTCAAAAAAAATCCTCTTGATGGAGCTCTTCTTATCCCTTTAATAAATTCAGGATAATCAGGAAGTTCATCATCTAAAGTAAATGTGATAGGAATTGAATAAGCATCATTACTCATCTTTTTCTCCTCTTAATATTTTTATTTCAAATTTAAATTTCTACAAAAATTAATTAAAAATACTTTAATAATACTTTTTTCAATTAAAGAATAAAAATATAAAAAAATAAGTCAAATTATTAATTGTAAAATTTTAAAGATTTTTAAAAATTTAATTTACCCAATAGAATTAAAAGTATGAAAATTATACTTTTATTATAAGAGATAAAATCATAGGATCTCTTGCAATCTCTTTTTTAAAGTATCTTTTAAGATTTGATTTTATTTTTCTTTTTAATTGATTTAAATCTTTACCATTTTCAATAAGCCATGCATTAAAGGAATCAACTACTATTTCTTTTGATTTTTCAATAATTTCTTCAGAATTATTAACATAAATAAAACCCCTGCTTAGAATTTCAGGTTCATTGTACAATCTTCCCTCTTTTTGATCTATTGTAACAACTGTAACAACTATTCCATCTGCAGCTAATATTTGTCTATCTTTTAAAACAATATCAGATATATCACCAATACCCTTACCATCAACAAAAATCTCTTCTGGTTCAATATTCCCTCTATGATAAACTTTATCACCTTCAATTTCAATAATATCACCATCTTTTTGTAAAAATATGTTGTTTTCATCAAGACCAACATTCTTAGCTAACTCTTTATGCAAATATAAATGTCTATACTCCCCATGAACAGGCATAAAATATTTAGGTTTAGTAAGATTTAACATAATTTTCAATTCTTCTGATGAAGCATGACCTGAAACATGAACATCTTCAAAATCTTTTGAATAAACTTGAGCACCTAACTCATGAAGTTTATTAATAATTCTAACAACCATAGGTTCATTACCAGGAATAGTTGAAGAAGATAAAATGATGGCATCATTTTTTCTAACTTTTAAATGTTTAAATCTATTTTCTGCAATTTTTGTCAACATTGAAAGAGGTTCACCCTGTGTTCCAGTGACAATTGCTACTATATCTTTATCTGGATAATTTTTAGCATCTTCAACTTTTAGAAATTTTTTAAATGGTAAATTTAAATATCCTAATTTTGAAGCTATTTCAATGTTTTTTTCCAGTGAATATCCTGATACAAAAACTTTTTTACCTGCATAAAATGAAATTTCAGAAATTTGCTGGATTCTATGGATATTTGATGCAAATGTTGCAACAATAACCTTACCCTTAGCTTTCTTTATTAGATCTCTTATATTTTCAGAGATTTCTCTTTCTGATTTTGAAAACCCTCTATTTGCAACATTTGTTGAATCAGACATAAGTAATAATACTCCCTGCTCACCAAGTTGTGAAAGGGTATAATAATCAAAAATTTTTCCATCAACAGGTGTATTATCTATTTTAAAATCTCCAGTATGAATTATTATCCCATTTGAAGTAAAAAGTGCAATACCAACTGCATCAGCAATGGAATGATTAACTCTAAATGGCATAAATTCAAAGTCACCAATCTTATATTTTTTTCTTGGAGTAATTTCAACAAAAGTTTCTTTATTTATCTTATCAAGATTTTGTATTCGATTTTTAATCATTGCAAGAGTAAGTTTTGTTGCATAAATTTTAATATTCGGAAATTCATTTAGAATAAATGGGATTGCACCAATATGATCTTCATGCCCATGAGTTACAATTATTCCTTTAAATTTATCACTATTACTTCTTATATAATTTATATCTGGTATAACAAAATCTATTCCAAACATTTCAAAAGTGGGAAACATTATCCCCGCATCTATTGCAATTAAAGAATTTTGACTTTCAAAAACAGTCATATTCTTACCAATTTCACCCATTCCACCAAGTGGAACTATTCTAATTCTATCCAACTAAATCTCCTTCTATATATTTCATTTTACTAATCTGAATTATGAATTTAATATTATATTTTTACTATACTTTCTATTTTTTATAAACCTGTATGCCCAAATCCACCATGATCTCTGGATGTAGATTCAATTTTGTTTGATATTTCCCATTCAATCTTTTCAACTTTTGAAAATACAATCTGAGCAATCCGCATACCAGGAGTAATAGTAAAGTTTTCATTTGATAGATTAATAAGTATAACCTTTATTTCACCTCTATAATCAGAATCAATAGTACCTGGTGTATTTAAACATGTTATACCGTGTTTAATAGCAAGCCCGGATCTTGGTCTAATTTGAGCTTCAAAACCCTGCGGAATCTCAACAAATATCCCGGTTGGAATTAATTTTCTCTCTAATGGTTTTAATACTATATTATTTTTTATAAAAGCATGTAAATCTAATCCTGAAGACCCACTGGTCTGATATTCAGGAATTATTACTTTTTCATCAATTTTTTTAATCTTTATTTTCATCTTCAAAAAACTCTTTGTGTGACAAAATATATTTTCCATTAGAATCAATTCTTACCAATCTAACTTTAATTTTATCCCCAACTCTATATAAAGAATTTAAATCATTAATACGTTTATATGAAATTTCTGAAATATGGCATAAACCAACTGTACCAGAGATAAATTCAACCAAAAGCCCATATGGTAAAACTTTCTTTACAGTACCTAAATATACCTGATCTACTTCTGCAGTGGTAGAAGTATACATCTTAATAAGTTCTAATGTTCTTTCTAACATTGCTTCATCTTTGTTAGATACCATTACCTGGCCATTCTGTTCAATATTAATATTAGAACCTGTTTCATTTATGATTGATTTAATAACTTTACCACCAGCACCTATTAGCATCCCAATTTTATCCTGTTCTACATTTACAATAACTATTTTTGGAGCATTTTCAGAAATTTTGTTTTCAACATTTTTACATGCTTCTTCCATTAATGATAATATATGCAATCTACCTTTTTTTGCCTGTTCTAAAGCTTCTTCAAATATTTCAAATGAAATCCCTTCTATTTTAACATCCATTTGAAAACCTGTAATACCATCCTTAGTACCTGCTACTTTAAAATCCATATCTCCTAGATGGTCTTCCATACCCATTATGTCTGTTAAAATAGCATATTTATCTTTTTCTTTCACAAGACCCATTGCAATGCCTGCAACCTGTTTTTTAATTGGAACCCCAGCAGCATATAAAGAAAGAGAACCCCCACAAACTGAAGCCATGGATGATGACCCATTTGACTCTAAAATTTCAGACACAACTCTTATTGTATAAGGAAATTCTTCAAACTCTGGAATTATATGTTCTAAAGACCTTTCTGCTAAATGTCCATGCCCTATTTCTCTCCTACCAGGAGATCCATATCTTCCTACTTCACCAACAGAAAATGGAGGGAAATTATAATGAAGCATAAATCTTTTTGATTCTTCCCCTTCAATATCATCAATTGTTTGTTCATCAAGAACTGTTCCTAATGTTGTAATTGCTAATGATTGAGTTTCTCCTCTGGTAAATAATGCTGAACCATGAGCATATGGTAATAAACCCAATTCAATTGAAATATCCCTAATATCTTCCAATCCTCTACCATCTGCTCTTTTCCCTTCAGAAAGTATAGATTCCCTCATTATCTCTTTAGTTAGTTTATCAAAATATTCTGAATATATTTTTTCAAAAAGATCAAGTTTTTCCTCTTCAGTTAAATCTTCCCCATTAAAATCAATTTCAGAAATATTTGATTTTAAATTTTCATAATATTTATTTTTTTCATTTTCAATAGCTTTATTCCTTGCTAATTTCTCTTTAACAAATAAAGCTTTTTTCAGGTCTTCTGACACCTTTTCTTTTAAAATACTATAAAATTTTTCATATTCTTTTTTGTTTTCAACTTCTAATTTATCTTTACCTATTTCTTTTCCAATATTTATAAAAAGATCTATAACTTTTTTTATCTCTTTATGGGCAACTTTACATGCTTCAACTAAAACTTTTTCTTCAACTTCTTTAGCCCCTCCTTCAACCATAATGATTGCATCTTCAGTACCAGCTACAACAATATCAAGCTCGCTTTCTGTAAGCTGACTTAAAGTTGGATTAACAATATATTCATTATTGATATATCCCATTCTAACAGCAGCAATTGGTTTCAAAAAAGGTATATCAGAAATTACTAAAGCTAAAGATGATGAATTTATAGCAAGGATATCTGGAGGATTAATTCTATCTGAAGATACAGTTAAAGCAGTAATTTGTAATTCTCTTCTAAAATTATCAGGAAATAAAGGTCTTATAGGTCTATCAATCAATCTTGCAATCAATATTTCTCTTTCAGAAGGCCTCCCTTCCCTTTTAATAAAACCACCAGGAATTTTTCCTGCAGCGTAAGCTTTTTCAAAATAGTTAACAGTCAATGGGAAAAAATCTGTATCCAGTTCATTATTAGACATAACTGCATTTGAAATAACTGCAGTTCCACCGTAATATCCTAATACAGATCCATTTGCTTGTTTTGAAACTTTTCCTATAATAAATTTAAAAGTTTCCTGTCCAATTTTAATTTCATACTTCTTTTCCATTTTAATTTCCTATCTAAATATTTGTTTTTTATATATATATTTTTACTATTTATTTTTTTCACCATATTTATAATTATGTTTATAATTATATTTATTTATTTTTATAATTTAAATTTATATTTTTTTATACCTATTTTATACTTTCATATTTTTTATCTATTTAATATATTTTTAATATAATTATTTCCTTAATTAATAATCTATAATTTACTCTATTTTAGTTTCTAATTACAAAACCAAAAAATTAACATAAATTAAAAACATTTTATATTATTTTATAATTAAATCTAAAATCAAAAATATTTTATCGTTGAAATTATAGATTAAATAAAAATAATTTCCATAAAAATTTAAACAATTAAAATAAAAATATAAATTAATTCAAATTAATTTATTTAATTTCAATTAAATAAACTTTTTAATATTTTTTAATTCCTTCCATAACATTAATAGAATAAGAAAATATTAATACATTATCTATGCTATTTACAAAATGTATAAATTAATAGTCTTTTTATAAAATAAAACATTTATAATAGAATAAAAAGCAAAAAATAAAACAAGTCAAATTTAATTATTAATAATCATTAAAATACAAAAAGGGTGTTATTTTCTTATACCTAATTCTCTAATAAGATTTCTATATTTTTGAATATCTTGTTTTTTTAAGTAATCCAACAATTTTCTTCTCTTACCAACCAATTTTAATAAACCTCTTCTTGAATGAAAATCGTGTTTATGTAATTTTAAGTGTTCTGTTAAGTTTTTGATTCTTTCTGTCATTATCGCAATCTGAACTTCAGCAGAGCCAGTATCTTTTTCAGTTCTTTGATATTTTTTAATAAGTTCCTGTTTTTTTTCTTTAGTTATAGACATTTATCTCTACTCCTTAAATTTTTCCTTTTTGGTAATACAATTTAAAATTTAATTTTTGTCAAGAATTACTTCTTATTAATAATAAAATTGAAATTATTGAGATATTTAAAAAATAAGAAATAAATTCTATCATTATTAAAATTTTTCTCACTAAGTTAGTTATGTAAAATTTTATTTCAATCTATTTAACATAAAAACAAAAACATAATTTATAAGCTGTAAGTCTTTGACAACTAACAAACGTTCGAAAAATTTTAATAATGATAGACACATTAATTTAACTTATTTAATCAAATACAATAATTTCAAATTTTATTATTAACTGCACCTGCCACGGAAATAAAATTTTTTCATTTCTGAAACTTTTTTGAATATTTTCTTGTCTATAAATAATAAAAGACAAAAAAATTATATACAGGAATAATTAAAAAGAATAATAAATGGAGATATATTTTATGAAAGAACTATATCATAACTTTATTAAACATCCGCATGATACATTCTTCAAAATCGTTTTTAAAAATAGTAATAATGCTAAAGATTTTATTAATATTATATTACCTGATAATATCAAAAAATATATTAACATCAATAACCTAAAAGTTGTTAACTCTTCTTACATCACAAAAGAATTTAAAAATAGATTCGCTGACCTTGTTTTTGAAACCAATCTAATTAACTCCAAACATAATATTAACATATACTTCCTTTTTGAACATAAATCTTATAAAGATAATGCTATCTTTATTCAACTATTACGATATATGTTAGTTAAATGGGAAAAAGATTTTCAAAATAATAAAGAGTTATCTTTAATAATACCTGTTGTATTTTATCATGGTAAAAGTAAATGGGATATTGATACAGAATTTATAAATAATTTTAAAATAGATAAAGAGATTAAAAATAATTTTAAAAACTATTTATTAAATTTTAAATATTTATTTTTTAATGACAGTAAGAATAAATTAAGTTATAAAGTGATGAATTATAATAGATACTTGAAATTAGCCCTAGATATATTAAAATATAAAGCAGAAGAAGATAAGAAAATAATATACCGTATACTTGATATAATAGATGAAGAGATTGAAAATAGCGAAATAAAAGGAATATTTTATGTATATATATTTGCAATATTGAAAAGTGAAGATAGAGAAATGGTGATAAAAAAACTTGAAGAGAAGGAGAGCAAGATGCCATCAATATTAGAATCATTGATAAAAGAAGGAACACTAAAAGGACAAATACTTGAAAAGCAAAAGGATTTGATAAAATTAATAGATTTAAAATTTGGAATAAGTGAAGAAGAAAGACAAGTTATATTAAATTGTTTTGATAGAGATAAACTTGAGAGAGGAATCGAAAAAATCCTATTTGTTAATAATAAAATTGAAATTATTAAAATATTTAAAAAATAAGAAATAGATTCTATCATTATTAAAATTTTTCTCACTAAGTTAGTTATGTAAAATTTTATTTAAATCTATTTAACATAAAAATAAAAACATAATTTATAAGCTGTAAGTCTTTGACAACTAACAATCGCTCGAAAAATTTTAATAATGATAGACATATTAATTTTAATTATTTAATCAAATACAATAATTTCAAATTTTATTATTAACTGCAATTGCCACGGAAAAATGTATATCCCTTTTTTGTCTTTGGCAACTGACATTTACTAGAAAAATTATAATAAGGATAAACATAACTTTTAATTTTTTTTCTTCTTCTCATTGTCTATTTTTAAAAGCAAAATAATTAAACCACCTATATATAATAAATGCAATAGGATATCATCAGGTTCAGGTGAGAAGGTGAAAATATTATAAATCTTATTTATAATGTAATTAAATTTTGTTGCCAGAACATAAATAATTGCACCACTTAAGAAAGCAATTAAAACAAAAACAACGATTTTTAAAGACCTGTTTAAAATCAATAATAATGAAATAGATATTTCAAAAATAATTATAAAATAAGCAAAACCTTTACTTAAACCTAATAGACTTGCTTCTTTTAAAGCATATTTAAAAAAAACAATTCTATATAGACCTGCAGATAGAAAGATTATAATAAAAGTTAATCTCAAAATTAATATTAAATCAAATTTTTTTGTATAGTTCTTTTTCATAAATTTAAAATTTAAAAATATTTTTTATATTTATATTTAATCTATTTGCTTAATTTTATCCGGGGAATTTAATACATTATTGTACAAAGAAAGATATTTTTCTCCAAAAAGATCAAGGGTATGTCTTCTTAATACCAGCTCTCTACCGTTTTCCCCCATTTTCCATAGATTTTGAATATCTACTTTTTTCAATATTTCTGCTAGCTCATTTACACTTTCTTTTGCAAATAGATAACCCGTTTTATTATTTTCAACAACTTCTGGAGTACCTCCAACTTTTGAAGCTATAACAGGTGTACCTGAAGATAATGACTCCAATATTACATAAGGGAATGCTTCCTGCCATCTACTGGATAAAACAGATACATCAGCATCTCTATAATATTTTGCTAATTCATTTTGATCACCAATATAACCAATCCATTCAATATTATTATTATTTTTTGTTTGTTTTTTTAATAGTGGTCTTAAAGGTCCATCACCAACGATTTTTAACTTAATTTTTCTATATCTTGAAGCCTCATTCACTGCTTTAATTAAAATATCAAGACCCTTTTCATGCATTATTTCACCAACAAATAATACATTTAATGTTTCATGTTCAATATATTTGCCTGGTCTAAAAATAAAAGGGTCAACACCTGCATATATAAGAACAATTTTCTCAGAAGAAATTCCTCCTGCTTTAATTAAACTTTTTTTAACTGCTCCACTTACAGCAACATACGCACTTGAATCAACAAAATTAGGTCTTACTATTTTAAAATAGGTATTCATAACTTTATCAATGAAATGTTCTCTAGAACCAACTGAGAGATGGAATGTACAGATCAATGGCACATTTAAGATATTTTTTATTTTCTTAACATAAAAATCTAATCTACCACAAGGATGATGGTGATGAAGTAAATCAGGTGAATATTCTTTTAACTTATTTATTACATCATTAACTCTTTTTACCCATGGAATTACTCCACCAAACAAATAGGAATCTGGTTCATATAAATTGATCTTTTGTTTATCCCATTTCGCTTCACTAACAACTAGATTATCTACACCCAGTTTTTTAGCATAATTGAAAATATTAATTGCATAAGTTGCTATTCCACGTCTACCTGGATTTATGTGTGCTGTTTTCATAGAAATTAAAATATATTAATTAAAATTAATTTCAATAAAAATCAACACATTATTTGTTAACAATATAATTTATAATTTAAAAGATATTTATCAAAATTAAACAAAATATAAAATTTATTGATTTTAAATAGAATTTATGTTATTAAATTAAGAAACACAATCTAATTAAATTATTATTTATAACAATTTAGCTATTATTTGTACAAGCTAATTTGTATTAATTTTATTAATAAACTGTTATTATTTTTTTAAAAAGTAAAAGTTTATTGGAGTGATGGAGTATATAATGAATAAAAAATTTCTTTTTTTCAAGATGATTATCTTTCTAATATTATTTTTTTCTTTACAGGTTTTTTCCCAGGATAAAATTGAAATTACAGGTGAAATTATCAATTATTATTCAGTAAATCTTGATAATGATTATAATGATGAGTTAGTTATTATTTATAAAGATATTTTTGATAATTCAATTCATTTAGGAATATATAAATATGAAAATGGTTTAAAAAATATATATGATCTTAAAATTGAAAATAAATATTTTTATTTTTTCCTTGCAAATATTGAATCAAAATCATTTAAAAACATTGTATTAGTTTCAAAAAATGAATATGACTATATCTCTCAGAAGAAATTTGAAATAAGAAAATTATTTAATTACTCATCTATTTATGCTTATCCTTATGAATATTCTTTTCCATTAATTCAAGAAGCATTTGATATTAATAATGATGGTTTTTCTGAATTTATTGTTAAATCAGCAAATTCAATTAAAATTTATACAAAAACAGGACCAATAAATAATTTAAACTATTCTCCTAAAGCAATTTATAACTTCAAACTTTCTGTTGGGGGATTCAGCACTGTAGATACTATTCTTATCATAATTCCTATTGTTAAAGTTGAAGATATAAACAATGATCATTTCAAAGATCTTATTCTTATCTTTAGAGATAAAGTGATTTATTATCTTGGAAATAATAGCTCTTCCTTTTTTAATTTAACTAAACCAGGTATTATTGATTTAAATCCTTACCTTGAAGTTAGGTCAGGTTATTCCCCTTTTAATAAACATATACAAATAAAAGATTTTAATGGAGACAATTATCAGGATATTATTCTTTTTAAATTTAATATGGCAACTGCTTTAAGTGGTGATAAACAGGGAACAAGTGTTTTAATTTTTAGTGGCACTAGAGATGGATTTAGTAAAAAACCAGATCACAACATTTTTTTAAACAATATTTCAGGTATTGAGAGTAAATTCTTTTTTATTGATATAAACAAAGATAAAAAATTGGACTTAATTAACATTGGATCTAAAATCTTTTCAAGTTCCTTTATTTTTACTTTAACTGTTAAAAGGTCATTCAAAGGGGACATATCAATATTTACACAAACAGATAACTTTCAATTAGCATCAAAACCTATTATTCAATTATCTAAAAATGTTTCATTAGATACAAAAAGCACTCTTGATTCAACTCAACTTAATTTTAAATCTTATTCTATTCTTGATTTATCATTACTATTCACAGATATCTTATCCACATTAAAATATGATTTGAATAAAGATGGAATTAAAGATATTATAATTTACAATTTTGATGGAACTTTTTCCTTTTATTTATCTAATATTAATTCACCTACTATATTTAATAAAAATCCAGATAAAATTATCTCTTTTGGAAATGAACTTAACAATATTTTCTATTTAAATGGCCCTTATAACATAATAATGAATATAAATAACAAAAATTTAATGATTGTTATAAATAAGAACGATGGGAAATTATATTACAAATTTTTAAATTTCTAAAAAATTAAAGAAATATTTTTAAAAATATTAAAGAATATTAAACTAAAGTTAAAATCCTGAAATATAACAATTATAAATATAATTATGATATGCAAAAAATATAAATTAATTTTATTTAAAAAATTTAAATTTTTAGTAATCTTAATAAGGACTTAATAAGGATAAGATAAAGTAATCTTTTTAAAACAAATCAAATAGAGTAAATTTAGTTAAATAAATTATAACTAAATTAAAAATAAGAATTATATTATGTATATTAAGAAATTAAAATTTATAAATTACCTATTTTTACTTTTTCTTTTAATTGCACCTACAATATATTCTCTGGACCTTACAATAGAAAAAATTGAAATTATTAATAATAGATCAATATCAAAAGCAGAAATTTTAAGTTTTTTACAATTAAGAGAAAACAAAAAAGTAGATGTACCTACCCTTATAAAAATAAAAGACAAACTTTTAAATTGGGGTTATTTTAATAGTGTAGAAGTAAACTTTAAAAAAAATAATAATAAAGTATTTATAACTATTAAGGTTAAAGAAAATCCTATTTTAGAAAATATAAAAATATATGTAAATAATCATATATCAGTTTATTATAAAAAATATATAACAATAAAAAATAATAAACCATTCAATCAAAAAATTCTTGAAAATAATATAAAAGCACTTTATAAATTGCCAGAAATTTCTCAAATCTCCTATAAATTATCCAATTCCGGGGAAAAAAATGTTATATTAAATATTTATATAACAAAAAAAATTGTACAAAGTTATTATTTTGGAATATATAATTTTTTAGATCTCTCTTTTGGAATTGAAAAACTGGATCTTTTTTTTCCTTTTGATATTTATTTAAGTTTACTTTATCTTAATAAAACCTTCATATTTCCAAATTTATATCTCAATTCCCTTTTTAACATTGAACTAACAAATAAGTTATCTTTTTTTACAAATATTCCCGTAAGCTTTTTAAACGATACAATTTCTATAAATTTTGTTCCTGGACTTTTTTTGAATTTAAATAAATTTTCATTTTCCCTGTTTTATAATATTAATTATAAATTATTCTCTTTTCACAACACAAATTATTTTAACTTAAAAAATTTAAATATTATTAATAAATTTGAAATAAATTATAACCCAGATAATAAAAACATATTTTTTACAAATTCAGCTTTTTCTTTTAACAACTTCTATTTGTCCAATCATTCCAATATTTTTCAAATAACAAATACTTTCATCATTCCATATTTATCAATTAGAGGATTTAAAACATTGGGATTAATAAAACCTTATATTATTAATTCAAAATACTCTATAAATTATAATGTAGATTTTATATTTACATTTTTATATCTTAACTTTTTTAATTTTGGATTAATTTTGTCAAATGATCTTATTTATCTTTATAACAATACATTTGAAAATTTATACTCAACATTAGGTTTTGGACTTTATATCGAAGCTGGAATAAAAAAAATTCTTTCTATTCCAATAATATTAGAAGTTTTTACCAATATCAATAATTTTAATTCATACACAATTTATTTTGAATTAAGACCATTTAAGATAAGATAAAAATTAAGTAAATTTATTAGAAGATTTAGAAATAAAACAAAACAGATTGAAAACTAAAATATATAAATGTAAAATGATTATAAAATAAAAATAAAAAAAGAAAAAAATAATTAATGGAAACATTTATGAATAAGAATAACAACAATAATTTAGAAAACTCCTATTTAAGTATTAAAAATCTAACTAAATTTTATGGTTCTTTTAAAGCTCTGGACAATATCTCTTTTGAAATTAAAAAAGGTGAAATAACTGGTTTTTTAGGACCAAACGGAGCAGGAAAAACAACAACATTCAAAATTCTTGCTGGTTTACTTACCTCTTATGAAGGTGAAATTTATTTTAATAGAAAAAAGTATTCAAATATTGGTTGTATGGAAAATGTAAAATTTATTTTCGACTCCCAAAATTTTTATGAAAACCTTACAGCTTTAGAAAATTTAAAAATTATTTCAAGACTAAATAACAAAAGATACTCTAAAAAACATTTAATACAGACTCTGGAAAAATTAGGTATTGGCGAATGGGCATATAATAAAGTTAAATCGTTTTCAAGAGGAATGAAACAGAGACTTGCTCTTTGCATTGCAGAATTGGAAAAACCAGATTTACTTATACTTGATGAACCTACAAATGGACTGGATATAAAAGGAATTAATACTATAGAAAACTCATTCCTGAAATTAAATAAAGATTATGGCACAACTATTCTTCTTTCTTCACACTATCTTGAGCAGGTAGAAAG
The DNA here is from genome assembly GCF_055389015.1 of Exilispira thermophila. Classification (NCBI taxonomy): domain Bacteria; kingdom Pseudomonadati; phylum Spirochaetota; class Spirochaetia; order Spirochaetales; genus Exilispira; species Exilispira thermophila. The sequence goes on from NZ_AP042476.1 coordinate 1,803,672, forward strand.
GTTATCAAATCATATCATTATAATCAATCATGGGAAAATTATTTTTAATGATAAAATTCAAAAATTTTTAAGTTCAAAAACTATTGGTATAAAATATATATTATCAACCAATATTGATCAAAATATATCACCAATCATTACTCAATTTTTCAAAAATAATGGTTTAGAGAACATCAAAATAGAAATTAAAGAAAATGAGATGTCAATTATTTCTAATCAAATTGATAATAACATTATTTTGAAATTTAATATCTTTTTAATAAATAACAATTTGATGTATTTATATATAAATAAACTACATAAAAATTTTTCAGATATTTTTCAAGAGGAAATAGAAAATGTTGTATAATTTTATTTCATCAGAATTTATTAAACTAAAAAAAAGTTATGGATTATTTATATACCTTTTTTTCTTTTTAATATTATTCACTCTTCTAGGTTTCACCTTACATCTGGCTAGATGGGGTAATCAAGGAAATACAGATATTCCTTTGAATATAACCTATTCGGGATATATATTTTACTATGGATTTTTCCTATCTTTATTAATATTTAATCTTTTTATTGATAGTGAAATAAGGGGAGAAATTAATAGTGGAAGAATATATTTTATTTTAACACAAAGAATTGATAGAAAAACTTATTTTATTGGAAAAACAATTTATTGGTCTTTAATTTTTATAATATGGATTTTTTTTATCTCTTTTTTATCATACAAATATGCAAATATTATCTTTTCATCAAGATTACCAGTATTATTAAATGGAAATCCTGTTTATAAATCAACAATTGTTATAAATCTTATTTTAAACATTTTATACCTTTTCCCATTAATATTTTTGTTTATTACTTTAAGTTTCTTTACAGGATTTTCTTTCAAGTTACCTTCAACAGGGATAGTATTTTATATAATAATTGATGGAATAGCTATTTTTACAAAAATACTTCATCCTATACTTATTCCATTTAAAATGATAAAAATTTACAATAATACTGTTTCAAGAGTCATATTTTTTAATAAAGAAATATTATATTTTCTTATTATCACTTTTTTACTTCTGGTAATTATGTTTTTCTTATTTTATAATTTTATAAAAAAAAGAGAAATTTAAATTTTTGTTAGAAAAATTCCGAAAATTAAAGCGTGAAGCTTAAAAAAATTTCTAAAAAATTAAATTTACTTTTTCAATCGATTACATTTAAACTTTTATTTTATTTGGTTTTAATTGTTTTTATAGCTACTATTTTTATTTATGCAATAGAAGAGCAAAATAAAAGTTTCTCCTCATTTTTCGATGCTTTCTGGTATATAATTGTAACATTAACAACTGTTGGTTATGGAGATATTGTTCCTAAAACAATAGGTGGAAGGTGGATAGGAATCTTTACAATTATTTCTGGTGTTGCACTTGTTGCATTAGCTACAGGTCAATTAGCTTCTATTTTAATAGAAGTACAATTAAAAAAAGGTAGAGGCCTTATGAAACTAAAAAAAATACAAAATCATTTAATTATATGTGGATGGAAGTCTGATTTTATTTCATTTCTCCATGATCTTCTTAAAAATAATCCTGACATAGAACCTGATGATATAGTACTTGTTAACAATGAATCTCAAGAGTTAATGCAAACAGTTTTAGCTGACCCTGAATTGTCTAAAATAAATTATATTCATGGTGAATATTTTGATGATAATATATTAAGAAGAGCTAAAATTAATTCTGCTAAAAAAATTATTGTACTTGCAGATGATACAGGGAGATATTCTCCTTCTGAAATTGATTCAAAAACCGTAATGACTGTATTAACAGTTGAAGCAATCAATAAATCAATTTATATTTCAGCTGAACTTTTTGATCCAAAATTCCAGAAATATCTGGAAAGATCACATTGTGATGAAATTATATTATCAAAAGAATTTTCAAAAAAACTTATTATTAACTCTGCAAGAGGATCAGGTTTCTCCCATATAATTGAAGAACTTTTATCACCTAAAAAAGGTACGCAACTTTTAACAATTAATTTTCCAGATAAATTCATTAGCAAAACATATAGAGAGTTATATGAATATTTTAAAACTAAAGGAGAACTACTTATTGGATTGTTAGAATACACAGGAAATTTTTATTTAAGAAAAAAAGAAGCAATATTAGAAGCTCAGAAAACACCTGATATTTCAAAACTTGTTGGAAATCTAAAAGATATTAAAAAATTAAGAGGAAATGAGCCAGTTTTGAATCCAGAAGAGGACTATATCATTAAAAAATATTCTAAAGCAATAATACTGGGCAAAACAAAAATAAATACAGAAAAAGAACTAAAAAATGAAAATATATCAGTTCATTAAATAAATTTTAGCTTTAAATTATAAATATTAAAAATTTATAAAAAACATGACTAAAATCTAGAAAGTTTTATAAATTGGGGTAAAAAATGGAAAACATTAATTCTCAAAAAACAATTAAAGATAAATTAAAACATATTCCTCTTTTTGAAGATTTAACAGACAATGAATTAAATAAAATATTAAACATTACAAATGTAGAAGGATATAATGAAAATCAATTTGTCATAAAAGAAGGGGAGTTAGGTAATAAATTATACATAATTTTATCAGGAAAAGTAACAGTTTTAAAGAAAACCTTTTCTGATGAACTTTATACAGTTGTGGACCTTTCAGACAAAGAAAATGCTTTTTTTGGAGAGTTCTCTCTGCTTGATAATGAAAAAAGATCTGCTTCAATATTAACAAAATCAAAATGCACATTTTTATCTATTACAAAAGAGGATTTCGAACAGGTTGTTGAAAGTGATTATAAAATTGGATATATTGTAATAAAAAAAATTGCAAAAAGGTTATCACGAAGGCTTAGAGCAGCTAATGAAGACATAATAACTCTCTTTGAAGCCCTTGAAAATGAAATAGAAAGCACTGAATAATTGTTAATAATAAAATTGAAATTATCGAGATATTTAAAAAATAAGAAAGATTATATCATAATTGAAATTTTTCTCTCTAGGTCAGTTATGTAATCCTTTTAATTTGTACTTTAACAACATTTATAAAAATCTAATATTATTTTCTCTTTAGTCTTTGACAACTGACAATCGCTCCAAAAATTTCAATTATGATATAAATATTGTTTTTATTTATTAAATCACCAATAATAATTTCAAGTTTTATTATTAACTTCTCAAACCACAGAAATATTATAGTCTCTTTAACCTTTGGCAACTGACATCTACTCGAAAAATTATAATAAGTATAGACATATAAATTAAACTTATTAAATCAAATACAGCAATTTCAAATTTTATTATTAACTGCATTTGACATGAAGTTTTTGAACCTATTTAGCTTTTGGTACCAAAAAGCTATTTAAAAAATTTTACAAAGTCTTTTTTTTCAAAAAAGTTAAAATTTGTTTTGATAAAATAGAAAAAATTGATTTTAATATTCTAAAAATAAAAAATAACATTCCAGATATAAAAATAAATTTAAATAAAATATCAATAATAATATTTAAATTAATATTTGATAAAGAAATATTTTGAACTGTTAAAAACAATTGTTTCAAATAAACAGGTAATATATTTTTAATCATAACAAAAAATATATAATAAAAATACCCTAAGTAAACATATGTAAAGAAGGAAAAGAAAATAAAGAAATACCTTTCTGGACTTTTTATTAAAGATAAAAATGTTTTTGTTTTTTCAAAGATGTTATTTTCTTTTCCTATAAATTTTTTAGAATCTTCAAATAGATACTTAAAAAACTTTTTCGAAAAATCATGTAAATTAAACAATCCCAATAGATCTGTTAAAATCCAGTAACCATCCCATTTAATAAATGGATTAAAAGAATAAAGGATTGAAAAACAAATTGAACCTGAATATATAATAAAAAAATCGTATTTTTTATAAAAGAAAAAAAGAAACATTGAAATTGTTGCAAATATCATTTCAATATAGAACCCACCTGCATCAATTATCAACCTTTTGAATCTTGAAAGTTCCCATACTTCTGTTACATCAGAATAAAAAACTGGCATAAAAAAATAAAATCCAAATCCAATAATAGAAGGAGTTTTATTATGGTATTTTAATGCTGCAGCATGTCCAAATTCATGCAAAACAGTTGTAAAAATTAATGCTACTGATAAATAAATATAATCAAATCCTTTTAATGAGGTTGCACTTTGTATAAACATTTTATATTTTAATATGACAATAAAAAAACTTATTAACAATACTGGAAGTATTGAAAAATAAAAAAATTTACTAAAAAATATTTTGAATATATTTGAGATAATAAGTAATAATTTACCCTTTAATAAAGGAACTCTTAAAGAAATATAAGATTTGCTTTTTTCTTCAGAACCAACTATAAAATTGTATATTCTTTCAAATGTTGATTTAACATCATTTGATATATTTAAAGGATTATAATTATTTGAAATAGTATCATTTAAAAAATTATTATTGTTTTCATAAATTTTCTTTTCATTAAAAAAGTTTATAAATTTTTTTTTCTCTTTTTCAGAAAGTATTAAATAATTATTTTTATATTTTAAAAAATAGAAATTAACTTTAAGGCTTGTATCAAGTTTTGAGATAAATATCTCTTTTTTTAAATATAAATTTAAAATAGTAATAATTTTTTTTTCAATTGATATTAGCTTCTTATCTTTTAGTTCCATATTTTTAATCTCTTTCTTTTTCAATCAAATTTAATGTATATTCTAAAATAGTGTCTTTACCTTTTAGTAAATCATCAATAGTTTGATGAACTTCAATGTCTGGTAATACTCCATGCTTTTTATTATCATAATTTAAAGGTAAGAAAAATTTTATTGGTAGACCATAAATAAGATTTGAATTAGGAAGATAAAAAATTCTTATATCCCCATTTATTGCTCTTAAATCACCTGTTTCTTCACCTATTATTTTTCCAAGATTATATTTTTTAAATAATAAACTATAATCCATAGCAGAAGAAAAACAGCATAAATTTTGAAGTAAATAATATTTTTTAAATAATTTACTGTACTTTATATCATCTAAATTTATCATAGGTTTAAAAATGATCTTAAATTTATTAATTTTAAAATATTCAAATAAATTAAAATTAATTATTCTATTTTGTTTATTTTTAAAATAAGTATAAAAATTTTCATGGGGATAATATAATAATATATTTTTCTTAATCTTTACTAATTCAGGATATTTTAAAGAATAATTGTTTTTAAATAAGTACTGATTTAAAATTATTCCTTTGTAATTATTTCCTCCCCAATTATTTCTTATATCAATTATAAGATTTTCAATGTTATATTTTTGCTTTATATTTTTAATATTCCATAAATTATATATTAAATCTTCAAACCCATTACCACCAAACCTTATAAATTTAATATATATAGTTTTTAATTTTTCTGAAACATAAAATTTATTTAGATTATCATCAAATATTTTAATCTCAAAATATTTTTCTGTATTTATTAAAAAATTATTTTCAAATTTTTTTTCTATTTTATCTAAATTATTCAAATAATAAGAAAGATTTTTTGTTTTTAAAATTAATTTTATTTTTTTATTTTCATTTTCATCATATATATCAAATACAAATTTTTCAGGATTATTAAATATTTTATGAAATATATAAATATAAGTAATTGCATCACTTGATTCAAATGTTGTTTTTATATTACTTTTCTTATTATATATATTTGTATTATGATATATTTTATCAAATAATACATCTTTAGAAATTCCATTTATTTCATCTATTCTCCATCTATTTTTTATTATTTTAAATTTTTCTGAATCTAAATCATAGTAACCTGTTAAATAAATATTATTTGAATTCATATCACAAAAAATTTTAATTATTGCTGTTTTATATTTATTTTTAATTATTTCTGATATTTTATTATATTTCCAAATAAGTAACATTTTTGCATGGCTAATTTTTAAACTATTTAAAAAATCAAAACATATATTAAAAAAATATGAAATTGGGATCATATTTTGTTTATAGTTTTTAATCTTTTCTTTTGCATTTTTATATTCATTATAAAATGTTTTTTTATCAACATTTGCAAAAGGATAGGGAATTATTTTTATAACATTATTTTTTAAAATTTTTAAATCTTTTAAACAAAAAGATTTGCTGATTTTTTCTGGAACTTTTCTTTTTTTTAAATCATTTTTCAAATCACTTTGCTTTATTATTTTTATATTTTTACTATAATAATTTTTATAATATTTGAAAAATTTTATATTAAACAATATATTTATTAAGATTAACAAAATTAAAAAAATAAGAAAAAGAACAATATTTGTTTTAAAATATTTTTTTAAAATATTTCTAATTCTTTCCATTTTCATTTTTCCCTTTAAAAACTTTTCTAAACATTATTATATAAATAAAATATGATATATAAAATAAATTAAATAAGTAAAAGCTAAAAGCCTCTTTTAAAAGGCTTTTAGCTTAAAGAAATATAAATTTTGTTTAGTAAAAAATAATATAATTTTATAAATAACTTTTAACTTACCATCTTATAAAACATCCTTTGCATAGACAAGCTCCTTTACCTGGACAATATTCTTGATGTTGAGGACAATAACTTCCACAACCTTCAGCATCACATCTACCACATGGTAAAACTTTTGGAGTAATTTTACTCATTTCCATCCTTTTTTCTAATTCTTGAACAGTTAAATCCTGAACAATAACTTCTGTTAAATCCATAATTTCTTTGCTCATAAATAACCTCCACTACTTTTGTTTTAATTTTTTATCCTTAAAGTGGCCACTTAAAAGGGTTAAAAGTTATTTTTGGTTTACTTCTTTTTTCTCTACTTTTTTATCCTCATTACTATTTTTATTATTTTTTTCATTCTCCTTTTCATTTAAAAATTGAATTACTACATTATTAGCTATTTCTGGAAAATATTTATCAATTTCCCCACAATCTTTTGAAAATATGGTACCTGTTCTTCTATATGCTCTTGCACTGCATCCACCTCCACAAATTAAAGCATATTTGCACCCCAAACATTCCTCCATATTTTTTACAACTCTGTTATGCCAGTAACCTTTATTATCATTAAACTTCAATCCATCTTTATATGTCCCAATTACAAATTCTTTCTTACCAACTAAATCCCAGCATGGATAGATATCATAAAAAGGGTCAAATATATACATACTTGAATTTGCTGCACAGGATAATACTTTAAACATATATGGTGATTTTGTTTTTAATGAACCATATAAGGTATAAAATATATTTTTATGAGCAGAATTTATATCAAATTTTTCATTTGAATATTTTTTTTCAATTTCTGTTTTTAATTCATAACTTGTAAAATAATTTTTCTTATCTTTTCCATCAACAGGGGAAATATAAAATGAAAAATTTTTATTTTTCAAAAATCCATTTTTAGAAAATTCTTCTTTTAATTCTTCTATTCCTGAAACATTTGTTTTATCCATATTTATTCTTACTGATATTCTAACACCTTTATTCAATGCAAGGTTAATATTTTCAATTATTTTATTAAATGTAGGTTTTCCACCTTCTAAAAATCTTCTTTTATTATGAATCTTTTCTGGGCCATCAACTGTTATTTGAAAAAACTTAAATGTATTTCCAAGATATTTTTCATATACTTCAAGGTCATAACCATTAGTAATTGCATCAAAATAGGTAAATCCATTTTCCTTAAGTTTTTCAATCGCATATTCAACAATATCATAGTTTTCTTTCATAAGTGGTTCGCCACCATAAAAAGAGATAGCTTTAGAATCTTTATCAAGTTCCTTCATCACTTCAATTGCTTTATCTATATTTTGCCTATCCATTTTTTTATTTAACCAACTTTTACCTTTTTTTAATAAATTTTTTTCATAGCAATAAGGACATCTAAAATTACAATTATAGCTAAATATTAAAAGAAAACCTGCACCTTTTTTATAAATCTTTTCAAACTTATTATATGCTTTTTTTAATTCTTCCTTTTCTTCAAATAAAGTTTTATATGTTATAAAATATTTTGATTTAAAATAATCTATCTCATCTTTATTCAATTGTTCAATCTTATTATTAATTAAAATATTTCCAAGTCTTTCTGAAACTAGAGAAATAGCTCCACTAAACCCGTGTAAAAGTAAATATTTATTAATTTTTTCTATTTTTGTTATTATTGTATAGTTACTTACATGTAATTTTTTAAAGTTTTCATTTTGATTCATCTTCTTCTCCTTTTTGCAAAATATTTAAAAATTTATTTTTATTTGTTATTTTTTATTTACTAATTTTATTAATTTAAAAATGTTATTTAAATTTTAAATTTTTTTATTTGTTAAAAAATAATTATTTTTATTACTATTTTTTTAAATATTTTAAATGATTAGTTTATTTTTTAACATAATATAATTTTAAATATATTTTTTTTTTTTTGTCAATAATTTTTTTAAATATTTTTTGTCAATAATAAAATCCGAAATTATTGTATTTTTAAAGATTTAATCAAAATAAATTAGAGTTATTTATCTATCAGTATTAAAATTTCTTGAACAATTGTTAGTTGTCAAAAGGTAAAGAGACTATAATATTTCTGTGGTTTATGAAGTTAATAATAAAATTGAAATTATTGTATTTGATTAAATAAGTAAAATAATATATTTATATCATAATTGAAATTTTTTGAGTGATTGTGAGATGCCAAAGCCAAAAGAATTATAAAGACTTCGTGGCAGGAATAGATATTTAAAAAACATGAAATTAGGATATTTATTTAAATAATTAAAAGTTATATTTCTATCATTATTAAAATTTTTTGAACGATTGTTAGTTGTCAAAGACATTAAAGATAAAATATTTGATTTTGTTTAATGTTATAATTAATAAAACAAAAAAATTACATAACTGACCTAATGAGAAAAATTTTAATAATGATAGAATTATAATTGCTTTTTAAATATATAAATAATTTCAATTTTATTATTTATCTTGATCTTTATTTGAATAATAATTAAAAATATCTTTTGAACTTTTGGGCGAAATCAATAACCATAAGCCAAGAATTATTAAAATAACAGGCCATAACTGTATTTTAGAATAGTTTGTTATATAAAAAGCAATTGAAATGAGAGATAATAAGTTAGCTGTATATAGATTACCCTTAACTTTTGTTAAAAAATAATTTACATAAAAAGCTATAGCTCCAATAAAAATATATGTTGGCCATAATTTGTAAGAGTATTTCCAGTTAGTCCATATATTAAAGTAAAAATATATTCCTAAAAGAATTAAATATATTGCAATAAAATAATTTTTTTTATCTTTCCCTTTTCTAAAAAATAAAATAAAAATTCCAATTATTATAATTATTAATGGCCAAAATTCAAATGTTATTTTTAAATAAGTTTGAATTGCAAGAACAATCCCCAATAAAAGTAAAAAAAGTCCAATTTCTACTTTTCTCATAATATAGCTCCCCATTTTCTAATATACTTTTTAAAATATTTTTAAATATAATATTATATTATTATATTTAATAACTTTTTAATCTATTAATATTACAACATTAAATTATAATATTAAAAATTGTTTTTTTAAATAGCTATTACAACTTTTCAGGAATTGGTATATTTAAAATATGTAATGTCTTTTCTAAAATATTTTTAATAGCCATAATTATAATAATTTTCAAAAGTTTTTCTTCTTCATTATCCACTAAAACTTTCTCCTGAGTATAAAAGAAGTTAAACATTTGAGCTAGTTTTAAAGCATATCTTGACAATATATAAGGCTCATATATTTTAGAAGCTTCAAGCAAAATCTGCTCAAAGTTAAATATTTCTAAATATAAATTTTCATATTTTTCTTTAAAAACCTGGAAAAAATCTATTTTAAATAGTTTTTTAAGTCTATTTAAATCTATTTTTATATCCTTTACTTTTTCAATTATTGAGTTAATTCTTGTGACAGTATATTGTAAGTAAGCTGAAGTATCCCCTTCAAACGATAATACATTATTGAAATCAAAATCAATATCTTTTATCCTTGAATTTTTTAGAATAGAAAATGTTAAAGCTCCTGCTGTTAAAGCATCTGCTGTTTTTTCAGGATTTTCAGAAATATTTTTCTCTTTTGTTATTCTTAAAGCTTCATTATAAACTCTTTCATAAACATCCTTTAAAAATACAATTTTCCCTTTTCTGGTAGACATTTTCTCACCACGAAATCGCATTGTACCAAATGGGATATGAAATAATCTATCTTTGAATGGAAAATTTAATTTTTTAATAACTCCAAACACCTGTTTAAAATGTAAAGATTGAGTAACACCTGTAACATAAATAATTCGATCAAATTTAAATCTTTCCCACCTGTCTAATAATGCAGCAATATCTCTAACAGCATAAATAGTTGTTCCATCTCGTGTTTCAATTATACATGGAGGAATATCTTCATTATAAATATCATTAAGAAATACAACTTTTGCACCTTCTGATTCTTCTAAAATCCCATTTACTTTAATAATTTCTTTAACTCTTTGAATACTTTCATTATTGTATTTAGACTCCCCTTCAGTTAAATCAATTTGAATATTAAGTTTTTCATAATATTTGTTAAATTCTTTTAATGAGATATTTTTAAACTTTTCCCAGAGATTGTATATTTCAGGATCAAAACTTTCTAACTTTTTGAAATTTTCCTTTGCTTTTTTTAAAAGAGAAGGATCTTTTTCTTCTTCTTCATGGAATTTTACATATAATTTATAAAGATGATAAACTCCTTCATTTTGTAATTTTGCATTATCACCCCATAATTGAAAAGCTGTTATAACCTTTCCAAATTGAGTTCCCCAGTCTCCAATATAATTAATACCAATTACTTCTGAACCAAAGATTCTATACATCCTTTTAATAGATTCCCCAATAGTTGTGGAAATTAGATGACCAATACCAAAAGGTTTTGCAATATTTGGGGCAGAATAGTCCATTACCATCTTAAATCCTTTGTAAAATTGGCTTATTTTAAAATTATTATCATTATTTATATATTCTTCCAGCAAATTGATTAATATTTTTTCATTGTCAAACTTAAAGTTTAAAAATCCTGAGATATATGATACTTCTTTTAAATAAGAGTTTTCATCTTTTCCATTTTGAGAAAAGATATTTTTAGTAAATTCTTCATGTATCTCTTTGACAATATTAACAGGAGATTTCTTAAGTTTCTTAGCTAGGAAAAATACTGGAAAGGAAAGATTTCCATACTCTTTTTTTGATGGAATTTCTAAAGATGAGTAAATTAAATCAAAGGATAGATCAATATTATATAAATTTTTAATCGTTTTCAATAAAGTTGTTGATATTTCATCTTTTATTTTTACAATTGAAAACACAAAACCTCCCTATAAATTATTATATTGGATATAAATAAAATATTATTATCAAAAAATATCATTATTAACAAATTAAAGTATATTACTATATGAAGAACTTAATATATTTATAAAAAATCTCAAAGATATTTATTAGATTTTTCAATAACTTCAAAACACTTATCTAATGAATCGGTTTTAGCTATATTTTTTCCTACAATATCAAATCCTGTACCATGATCTGGTGATATTCTTAAAAATGGTAAACCAAAAGTAATATTAGTTCCTTTTCCTTCAGCTAATAATTTAAAAGGGATTAATCCTTGATCATGATAAAAAGCAATATAAATTGAATATTTTTTATTACTATATTGTGCAAAAGCTGTATCAGAAGGAATTGGACCTTCTATTATAATTCTATTATTATTCTTATTGTTGTTATCATTATTACCACTATTATTAGCATCGTTATTATTATTGAAATTATTATCTTTAACAAGATTAGTATAATCATCATCATAATTCTTATTAGTATTATTATTATAAATCTTTTTATTAACATTCCCAATATTAAATCTATCAATTAACATTTTTATCCATCTTTCTTCTTTTCCTATAATCCCTCCATCTGAAGCATGAGGATTTAAACTTAAAACACCTATCCCATTTTTAAAGTTCATTATTTTATAAAACAAAATTGCATTTTTTAAAGTTTTTGTAAAATTTCTAATGTTAATATATTTTTTTAACTTTAATAGTGGTATATGTGTAGTAACCAACATAACTGTTATTTTATCACTATACATAGTCATTGTATAATTTTTTACTTTAAAAAATTTAGCAATATATTCAGTATGTCCTATAAAACCAGGTTTAACAAGTGATATAGCTTTTTTATTAACAGGTAGAGTTAAAAGGGTAATATTTAATTTTGATAGATTTAAATTATTATTACCTTTTGAAATATTCTCATCAATATCTCTTTTTTTTAAAAGATTTTTTATAAATAATAAAGAAAGATAAAGATATCTTTCAGAAAAAAATCCATTTATATACCAAACTTTACCAATCTTTATAACATCAAAAAAATTGATTTTATTAGTATGATTTAAATCTTTTTTAATTTTTTTATTATCTTTATAAACTAAATTTTCCTGTTTAATATATTTTTTATAAGACATTAAATTAAATTTATTAACAGTAATTTTGCTCTTTTCATAGAAAGGATCATAAAGCAAAATGTTGTTTTGTTTGAATAAATTGAATAGATAGTTTATATTGTGAAGTTTTTCATATTCAATAATTAATTTTACATCAATATCAATTTTATATTGTTTAGAATAAAATTTAATTATATCAAAAGAACCAAAAATTAAAATTTTATCTTTTTTATGATTTATGTTTTTATTATTTTTTAAACTTTTAATTAATATCTCAGCTGAAATTCCTCCTGGGTCGCCAAGAGTAATAACTATTAAATTTTCTGTCGAGTTATTTAATAATAAGTCATCCATTTTTTATATAATTTTCATTAAATATATAATTTAAGATTGATACCTTTTTTCAATAATTTCTCTTTGATTTTTTTCCAACTCAGGACTGATAATGCATTTCCCTTCCAATACAACACCATTTTGAATAATTAGTTCAGGAGTTTTTATATCCCCTAAAATAGCTGAAGTAGGCATTAACATAACTCTAGTTTTTGCTTCAATATTACCAATAATAACACCTTCAACTACAATTGTATTAGCAATTATATTAGATCTAACTTTTCCAGTTCTACCGATAACTAAATGATCAACTACTAGTTCTTGCCCTTCATATTTTCCATCTATCCTTATATGACCTGAAAATTCTATATTACCTTTAAAAAATGATAATTCTCCTATAACTGCATCAAAGTCATCAATAATTTTTGCCATAAATTTCTCCCTCTTCCATTAAAAACAAAATTAGATTTTAGTCAACTTTTTAATCATTTCATGTATCCTTTTAAACTCATTATCTTTACTTCTTTTTTCAAATAATTCTAAATATTCTTTTGTTTTAGAATAATTTGAAATTTTAAAAAATGTTTTTACCAACATCTTTAAAGATTCTTTATCAAATTTAAAATATTTTTTATATAAATCTTCTAATTTGTAAATTTTATCTATATTTTTCGTATTTGCATAATAATACATTAAAAGAGGATAATAATACTTATAACCCGGATCACTTGAAATTGATTGCAATAATGTCTTTTTAAATTCCTCATTTTCAATAACAAAAATACTTTTTTTTAAAAAAATATATTTTAAATATGGAAATTTTATATTATAAAATGTATTAATCTTTTTAAAAAACGATTTTTTTATAAGTTTACTACTATTTAATAACAGATTAAAATCATATTTATATAGATTGTATTTACTCTTAATACTAATTAAATCATCTTTTTTGTAAAATCCATTAGCTATTTTTATTAATTTATAATAATCTTTATCAAATATATTAAATCTAACTTTTGTTTGCAAATAATACAATGTACCAAAACACTCAAAATACTTTATTTTATCAATTAATTTTTTTATAAAAGAAATATTATTAACAAAATAATCAGGTAATTTTATTAAATCCTTTAAATCTATTGATGTAGTATTTTCAATTTTTAAATTATATAATAAATTTATAAAAAGATAAAATTCATAAAACTTACTCAAAGTAATTTCATTTTTATCTGATTCTTTATCAATAATTTTATTATTTGAAAATTCTTCAATAAAAAAATCAAATTGCTCTGAGAAAAAAAAGTAATAAAGTTTAATTATTTTAGTTATATTTTTATCATCAGGATTCTCATTAATGATATTTTCAAAAAACTCAAATTCTTTTAAATAGAACAGCAACATTATACAATAAAATAATAATTTATAATTTTTTTTATTAAACAAAAAGTCATCTTTAAAACTATTTAAAATCACTTTTTTATAATAATCAATATTTTCAGAAACAAGCTTATTTTCTAAATTTTCTACTTTATATTGAAGATTAAATAAATCCATATTTAAGTAAAATTGTGAAAGTGCATTATTATTAAAAACACTATTGTCATTTTTTAAATTCATAATCTTCAATCCATATTTTAAACTATATATAATACTAGTTTATATATTATATTATCGGTAAATTAACTAAAAAAAATGGAGATGTATTCTAAAACACCTCCATTTTTTTTCATTATATATACAATATTTAATATAAACTAAATACAATATAAACTAACTTTGATTTTAAAAACTATTTATTAATAAAATGTATTTTTCAAATTAGAAAATTTTTTACTACCAGTTATCAACCATATCATCTTCATCTGAATTAGCTTCATTAAAAACATTAGCTTTAGCTGTTAATTCATCAAAATAAACATAATAAGTCCCATAAGATTCAGAAGGATTTGTTTCTACTAATAAACCGATAAATGTTAATCCTTCCATATCAGTATAATGATATTCATCCTGAACAATATCCGGAGGAACTATTGTTGTAAGTTTTTGCCATCCTAAAAAATTTAATTGAGCTACTTTAATATGGATTTGTCTAGCATAATAATCTAAAACCATGTAGTACAAAGTATGAGAAAAATTTCTACCAACAACCCAGATAGACATAGATTTTGTAATACCAGGCATTTTTATTGGTCTAGGAGGTTTTACAATAAACCTATCATCCCCTCTTTTGTTAAATTCAACCTTAACACCCAATACATATTTATTTTCAATTCCAGTAACAGGATCTTTATCTGGTAAAGCAGCTGGCTTACCCAATCTTTTCATAAGATAAATATTTCCCTGATCAAGAGGCATCTGTCCTACCCATGATTCTGCATCTTCAAATTTAGTAACTGTAATATCAGTAATAAGTTCGCCTTGCTGATAATCAGGATTTTGCTGTTGAGTACTTTTTTGTTGAGCAACAACCTGAAAAACAGACAAGAAAAAGATTATTACTAACAAAATTGTTATTATTAACCCTTTTTTCATAAATTTACCCTCATTGTATTATTATTTATTTTACCTATTTTTTTTAAGCTTTTTATTTTATTGACCATTTTTATTTTCACTCTGCCAATATTCATCTGGATGATTAGCTAAATCATCACCATCAAATGTTTCATTTGTAATATCAGTTAGAACTGTAAAATGATCAAAATATACATAAAAATTCTCAAGAGGCGCTCCTGGTAATGACCAGATAGTAAATCTTTCAAATTTTAATCTTTTAATTCTTGGTACAGTTTGTTGAGTTTGAGGAATATAATCAGGT
Source organism: Exilispira thermophila (assembly GCF_055389015.1). NCBI lineage: Bacteria > Pseudomonadati > Spirochaetota > Spirochaetia > Spirochaetales > Exilispira > Exilispira thermophila. The sequence goes on from NZ_AP042476.1 coordinate 1,819,389, forward strand.
ACATCAATTCTATGTACTTTCCATCCCAGGTAATTTAATCTACCCACTGGTAAAGTATGTGTTATTCCTTTATAATCTGTTATTTGCATTTCCATATCATAGGAAAAATTAGCTCCCCATACCCAGATATAAAAAGCTTTAGCAATTCCAGGAACTTTTATCCCATTTTCAGGAAATATTTTAAGAAAATTGTATCCCATTTTATAATATGATGTTCTAACACCAAGGCAATATTTATTATTAGGATCTCCTTTTTTTCCAAATAATGCAGTTGGCCAATCATTTATCAATGGTTTAACCTGAGGAAATCCTTTTTTTGTAAATTTTGATCCAACAGCCTGCCAATTTTTATCATTAGTCTCAAAATTTTCTAACACCTGAGACACTATTAACTCGTTCTTCCCTTGTTGAGCTATAACCTGATTTTTAATTGGTATAAGCAAAACAAAGAGCAAAATAATAACGATTATTATTTTAGATATCTTCATTTATTTGCTCCTTTCTAAAAATATAAATATTAAACAAGAGTTAATTTTTTCTTTTTATCGGATAAATTAATCAAGTCTTTTATATAATTTTTACTAATTTATTAAATTTGTCAACAAATAATATAATAGGTTTGAAATTTTTCAATTCTTTTTCTTCAAAAAAACTATATGAAACAATTATAATTTTATCACCAATCTGTACATTTCTTGCAGCAGCACCATTTAATCCAATTATTCCGGAGCCTCTATCACCCTTAATTACATAAGTTTCAAATCTTGCTCCATTATTAATATTATATATCCATACAGCTTCATTCTCTTTTAAATTTGCCTTTTCCATAAGTTCTTCATCTATTTTGATAGAACCTTCATAATTTAGGTCCGATTCTGTAACAGTTGCTCTATGTATTTTAGATTTCATTAATTTTCTGTACATCTTCTTCTCCAGTATAATATTACTGATTATACTAAAATTTAAAAAATATTTTAAATTAAGTCAATCTATATATTTCTTAATATTTAAAATTTTTATAAATTCTTTTTAATATATTTTCTAATTTTTATTATTTTATATGTTATTATTTTTTTTATTTTTTGGTTCTCTTTCATAATGTATGGATATTCATACTAAATCTCATAAAATTTGTAATATTTTTAATTTAAGATAATCATTATCTTTATAAAAATATCCTATCTTTTTATCTTTTTTGCAAAACTTTTTAAATATTTATATACACTTAATAATACAATATTCAACCAGCTTAATAGCATCTTTAAAGCTTCTTTGTTTGATAACTTTTGGCCTTTCGCTATCTATAAAAACTACTAAATATTTATGTGCCTTTTTATATGATACTGAAATTATTTTTTTTAAACTTTTTATATCCACTCATTTTGAAATTGAACCTTTTTTTTATTTTTTTAATAATTTTTTATTTTTTTAATAATTTTATTTCTATTAATTTAGCATCAATATTCCAGGGAGATTTTTTTTTAACTACACATACTTTTGCTTTTACCATTTTATCTTTAAATTTATTTAATTTCATTTTTTTAAAAAAATCAATATTTAACAAATTATAAGAAATTCTTGATTTTGATTCAGGATTAACAATAATAATATATTCATTATCATAAATTTTAAAAAGTCCTGTAATAATCTTTACATTATTACAATTATTTTTGTTTATATTTTTTGTACAACTAAAATTTAATGTTAAAAACAAAATTGATATAAATAGTAAAAGAATAAATAATTTAAATAGTTTTTTATTTTTCATTAATCCTCCAAAAAAATTATAATCAATTATTTTCTTTTTTCAACTTCATTATAAAATATACAATTAATAAATAACCATATATAACATCTTTAAGATGAAAAACTAGAATACATAAAATCAAAAAGTTCATTATATATAAATAAGTTTATAAAATAAAATTATATGTTATTTTTCACTTGTGATTGAGATAAAAATAACCAGAGAAATAAAAACTAAAAGATTAGATAAATTTTTAATCTCCTATTTTAATAATACTTCTAAAAACTTTATATATAAACTAATAAGAAAAAAAATAATTAAAGTAAACAATAAAAAATGTGATTTTAAAATTAACCTCAAAGAGGGTGACGCCATACAAATTTATTTAAGTGATTCAACTTTAGAAAAGATAAAAGGAAACAATAAAGAATTAGATAGAAATTATGGGAAAAATATTTTTCTTTCAATAGCATATGAAGATAAAAATATTCTAATTGTAAACAAACCAAGAGGAGTAATTGTACATTCAGATAATTCTGAAAAATTCTGGATACTCCAAAATTTTGTAATTCAATATTTAATAGAAATAGGGGAATATAATCCTAAAATACACAATTTCATGCCTTCACCTGTTCATAGAATTGATAGAAATACTGAAGGGTTAGTTATTTTTGCCAAAACTTTCGAATCACATAAATTTTTATCATACTTATTTAAATCTAAATTAATAAAAAAATATTATTTAACAATTGCACATGGAAATATAAAAAAAAGAAAAACAGTAACATTAAATCTTTTAAAAGATGAACATAATAATAGAGTAATAATTTCTCAAAGTGGGAAGAAAGCTACTACAATTATAAATCCATTAATGCAAAATAACAAATATACACTGCTTGAAGCTCAAATATTAACAGGAGTTACTCATCAAATCAGAAAATCATTACTTGAAATAGGAAATCCAATTATTGGAGATATAAAATATGGGAACAAAGAGATAAATAAATTTTTTAAAGAAAAGTATAAATTATCAAACCATTTATTAGCTGCTTATAAAATTGTATTTCCATCAATTGAAGAATCTTCATTTAAATATTTAAGTGAAAAAACCTTCTATTATCATTTATCCCCTTTATTTATTAAAATATCAAATGATCTTTTTAAAAATAAATTTAAAATAGAATCACTTTATAAAAACTAAAAAAATCATATAGGATATAAATTTTTAAAATAAAAAATTATTTAATAAAATTTTACAATAAAAATAATGTAACATTAAAAAAAATATTTGACAAAAATGAAAAATAGTATTATTTAGATATTGCCAACGGGAAGTAGCGCAGATGGAAGCGCACTTGATTTGGGATCAAGGGGTCGGGAGTTCGAGCCTCCCCTTCCCGAAATGCACCTGTAGCTCAGTCGGATAGAGCATCGGATTTCTAATCCGAGTGTCGCAGGTTCGAGTCCTGCCAGGTGCGATTTTTTTTTATCAAAATGTATAAATGCATTTAATTTAATAAAAAATCTTTTAAAATTAATGTGGTGGATGTAGTTCAAAGGTAGAGCACCTGACTGTGGCTCAGGTTGTTGTGGGTTCGAGTCCCATCATCCACCCATTATTATATTTTTATTTGATATGCGCCCGTAGCTCAACTGGATAGAGCGCTGGACTTCGAATCCATAGGTCGCAGGTTCAAATCCTGCCGGGCGTGAATAAAAAGAAATGAGGGCCGTTAGCTCAGTTGGTAGAGCAACTGACTCTTAATCAGTAGGTCAAAGGTTCGAATCCTTTACGGCCCATTTTGATATTATATTAAAAAAATATTTAATGGAACTAAACCTTGAACATAGCATTGTTAATTGGAAATGATATTAATAATATCAATTATAATAATAATTCAATTACCTGGGATAGTTTATTAAAAGAAATTAATAAAATATGTGAAAACAATGTTAGAATCTCAAAAGAAAAACCATTTCCTTTAATTTATGAAGAAATGTACTTAAAATGTATAAAAAATAATGGTATAAAAGAAAGTAAATTAAAATCTGATATTGCGGAAATTGTTAAAAAAATAAAGCCTAATGAAATACATAAAAAACTAATTAATTTAGAAATTGAAAATTATATTACAACTAATTATGATTATGCTTTAGAAAAGGTATTAAAACCAAAGGATATTGATAAAATAAAAAATTATGGATCTGAAACTAAATACAACATTTTTAGACATACTGTTATAGAAAACATAGAAAATGAAAAAAAAAGATCTATAGAAAAAAAGAAGTTTTGGCACATACATGGAGAATGTAATGTGCCTAATAGTATTACATTAGGCTTTGAATTTTATGGTGGTCAAATACAACATTTTAGAAACTATATAGTTAATGGAACAAAATATAAAAATAAGGAAATAGATAATAATCCTCTACATAAAAGAATTAAAAATAACAAAAATAACATAAAAAAGCAATCATGGATTGACTTAATGTATGTTGATGAAATACATATTTTGGGATTGGGTCTTGGCTTTGAAGAAATAGATTTATGGTGGCTTTTAACAGATAGAGCAAGATTTTTAAATGAAAAAAATAAAAATATTAAAAAAAATAAAATCATATATTATAGCCCAAGAAAATATAAAGATAAAAACAAAGAAAAAGAAGAAATTATGCAAGCTTATGATATTGAAATTGTATATATTGAAGAAAAGAATAAACTTAAATATTATGAAAATATAATTGAAAAAATAGAAAATGTTTTAAAATAATATTAATCTTAATTTAAAATAAATAGATAAAATTGCGAGTGTGGTGGAATTGGCAGACACGCTAGACTTAGGATCTAGTGCGCTTTGCGCGTGTGGGTTCAAGTCCCTCCACTCGCATTTTTTTATATTATTTTTAAAAAAACAGTTAAATTAGAATTAATAAATTTAAATTAATTATTAATTAAACTTCTGCTATAACAGAAATTTCCACTAAACCATTTTTAGGTAATTTTGATACTTCCACAGCTACTCTGGCTGGGTAATCTTTAGTGAAAAAACTTTCATAAACTTTGTTTATTGCAGCATAATCATTTAAATCCTTTAAGTATATTGTTGCTTTAACAATTTTTTCCATAGAAGAACCGGAAGATTCTAAAATATTTTTAATATTATTTAAAGCTTGCTTTGCTTGCATATCTGCTTTATCAGATACAAATTCAGAAGTTTCTGGATCAATACCAAGTTGTCCTGATACAAAAATTAAATCCCCTGTTTTTATAGCCTGAGAATAAGGTCCAATAGCTTTGGGAGCTTTTTTTGTTGATACAACTTCTTTCATGATTTTCTCCTTTTCATATTTGTAATTATTTTTATATTTTTTTATAATATTTATCTTAATTTTTCAATCTTACTTTCAATAAATTTAATTTAAACATTATTGTTAATACTATCTTTAAATCTTTTATTTTATAAATTTTTTTATTATTTTTTTTACTATACTTCAACTTTTAATTTTGAAACTTTCTCTTTTCCTATATTAATAATTTAAATTTTTATGTCAAATTATCACTTTAAAAGTATTATAAATAAATCAAAAATATAGTTGTTGAATAAATGATCTTATGTATTATTATAAAATAGTAATGATAATTATTATAGGACATGTTAATACTGATCTTGATTGTCTTGGTTCAATAACATTAGCCAAATACATATATCCAGACTCAGTTGTTATAAAAAGTAGATTAATTAGTCCTTCTGCAAAAAAATTATTTAATTTATACGACCACTTTTTTAACTTTATTAAACTTAAAGACATAAATATTGAAAATATTGATAAGATAGTTATTGTAGATACTAGAAACATAGAAAGAATTAAAGAATTTAAAAATTTAATTTTATCTTTTAAAGGGGAAATTGATATCTGGGATCATCACCTTAAAGAAAAAACTACTATACCATATACAAATTTATACAGTATGCAAACTGGTTCAAATACCACACAACTTGGTCTTGAACTAATCAAAAGAAATATAAAAATTTCAAAAGAGGATGCTACTATTGCTTTAGCTGGTATTTATGCTGATACAGGTAATTTTTCTCATCCTTCTACTACTAAAGAAGATTTTTATGTAGCATCGTATCTTTTACAAAATAATGCTTCAATAAATATAATTTCAAAACTTAATACTGCATTTCAAAATATTACTCAAAAATCATTATTTCACAAAATAATGAATAATTTGTCATATAGAATTTACCATGGTCATTTTATAATTATCTCATATTATGAACTTGAAAAACAAAATGGGGGATTAGCAAATATTATTGAAAAAATTCATGAAATAGAAAATCCAGACGCAACTTTTGGTATTTTTTATTTAAAAAAAGAAAATAATACTTTATTGATTGCCAGAAGTCAAAAAGAAACTATTGATCTACAAAAAATTATGTTTGAATTTGGTGGGGGTGGACATACACTTGCTGCCTCTGCTTATATAAAAAAAACCAATGGAATAAGAGTTAGAAAAAAACTTGAAAAAATACTGGAACAAAAAATACTACCTGCTATTACTGCAAAAGATATAATGGTTAAAAATCCTGATTGCATTTCAATAAACTGGACTTTAAAAAAAGCATCAATGTTTTTAGAACAGGTTAATCATACAGGAGCACCGGTTTTAGATGACAAAGAAAATCTTGTAGGTTTTTTAACATTGAGAGATATTATGAAAGGAAGAAAAGCTAATCAGATGAATGCCCCAGTATCAGCTTATATGAGAAAGAAAGTCATAAGCGCATCAGCTGATATTACAATAAGAACAATTGAAAGAATCTTCTATTTAAATAATATTGGTCATTTACCAATAGTTGAAAATGAAAAAGTTATTGGTATTATTACAAGATCAGATTTAATTAAATATTTTGAAAAAAAAGACAAAGAAACAGAAACTATAAAGCAGAATACTGCTTCTTTGAAAGAAGATACATAACAAAAAGTAATTAGAAAATATATTGATTATAAAAAAAGAGTTACCCAAAAATTGAGTAACTCCTTTTGAAAGATTTAATTTTTATAAACGCTTATAATTTCTATAAATATTAATTTATTAAATAAAATATAAATTTATCAAATAAAATCAATTTTATTTTATTCCTAAAGAAATTTTTATTTTATCAACAATATATTCCTCAGGAGCTGCTCCTTCCTGAAACTCTTTTTCATTAATTACTGTTCTTGGAACTCCCATAACATTATATTTATTTCCAAGTTGTGGAAACTCAGATACTTCAATCATATTAGAAATTACATGTTCAGAAACATATGCCATTTGATGCCCTAAAAATACAGCTGTAGGACAATATGGACATGAAGGTGTTACAAAAATTTTTAATTCCACATCTTTGTCAAGAGATTCTAAAAATTTTACTGTTTCTGGTTTTAAATGATGTTTCCCAGTTGAAAGCATATTTATTGTTTCAATTACTGTACTAAATTCATAACCAGCAGGTATCCCATAAAACCTGATACCATAATCATTACCATCTTCATCTAAAAAAACAGAAACTGGTACTCTTTCCTCTAGTTTGTATTTTTCAACAAGATCTTTCTTTTCAGTTAAATTATAGATTTCTAATTCTAATTTATCAGAAATTGCAACCATATCCTGATACAATTCTCTTGTATCCTTACAATAAGGACATTCCATTACTGCTGAATCAAAAAGCACAATTTTTACCTTTTTTTCTAAATTTTTAAAAATGTCCTGTAATTGTTTTTTTACATTGTCATCTAATAAACTCATTTTTCCTCCTATAAAAATCAATATTAAATATCAAAAAATCTGCTAATTTATATAAACGAGGTAAAACCTCAAATCATTGCTTTCAGGCAACGGAATAATCTTTATTTAACAATATATCATTTGATTTTACTGGATCATATTCACAACCATTTTTTAATAATGTCCATACCAATTTACTTAACTTTCTTGAAGTTGCTATTATTGCTTTTCCACTTCCTTTTATTTTTTTCATATTTCTATAAGATTTCATATATCTATTTTCTCTTTCTCTTTTTACCCTTATCATACCCATTGTCATCTGTACAAATGCTGTTCTCAATTCTTGTGAACCTCTTTTAGTTATATTCCCATATCTTTCTTTGTCTGCTGAATTTTGTACCCATGGTACCAATCCACAATAAGAAGAAAGCTTTTTATATGAACTAAATTTATTTATGTCATCTATGTAAGCCCTTAAAGTAATTGAAGTTATCAATCCACATCCTGGTATTGTCCTTAGTATTCTTACTGCTTCATCTTTTTCTGTCATCTTTGAAAGCTCTTTCTCTATTTCTGATATTAAACTTTCTATACTATTTATTGTTTTTATTATCCCTGATACTATACTTTTTTTTATTGGGTCCGATATTTGTTCTATAATTTTTACCCTTCCTGTTTTTGTGTTAAGCTGTCCATTCTTTGTTCCTATACCCATTTCTAACATTATTCCATGTATTTGATTCTTTAAACTTACATTGGTCTTTTTTAATACTGACCTATGCTTTAATAAATCTCTTAAATTTTTACTATCTTCTTTACATAAATTTACTTCTGGTATCATATCTTTTGATAAAAATTCTGCTAATGTCCTTGCATCATGTTTATCTGTTTTGTTTATTGATTCATTTATTACTTTAAACTTTAAGGTATTTACTACATGTACTTTAAATCCATAATTTTCCATTTCTCTTTTGAAATATCTTGTATTTCCTGTAGATTCTACTGCTATTTCAATTTCTTCTGGTTGGGATAATTTCTTTAACAATCTTACAAATTCCATATATCCTTCTTTTTTTGTAGAAAATTTCCAATTAATATCTGCAATCCTTTGTTCTAAATTTTTTATACATACCGTCATTTGATGCTTGTGTAAATCAACTCCAACTGATAGTTTCATCTGCCTCCTCCAATTATTTTTTTTTAATTGAAAGCAGATTCTTTACGATATTTATTACAGAGAATAATCCATTCTCCTATTCAATCTGGATTGTTAAAATCCGATTATTATGTTGATTCGGCTGTAGGCTCTTCATTCTCCTAAACGGTCTTTTTGACCAAATTAAATGTCGAACCTAAGCCTATCTGCTTTCAGGTTTATTTTCGTTGCCTGAAAGCAGTTTCTTTATCCCCTGCTATTGATTTTTATCACATCTCCTAAAAATTCTTGTATTTTTTATTTTTATTTTTTTCTTTATATATAATGAAATTAAACTGCTTCTTTATTAAAATTATGTTCCATAACATATTTAAATGCAGAAACAGCAGCTTTTGCACCCTCGCCTGCAGAAATTATAATCTGTTTTTCAGGAACTATTGTTATATCACCTGCAGCAAAACAACCTTCTACTGAAGTTTTACAAGAACAATCTACAATTATTTCTCCCCATTTATTTAAAGCAACAAAATCTTTCACAAACTCTGAATTTGGAGTAAGCCCTACCTCTATAAAAACTCCATCTATTCTCATCTCTTTTTCCTGGCCATTTACATCCAATATTACAGACTCAACTTTTTCTTTTCCATTTATTCTTTTTAATTTTGTTTTATATATGATTTCAATATTTTTATATTGAAGTAATTTATCAACCAGAATTTTATCTGCTCTAAATACATCTCTTCTCAATACAAGATAAACCTTCTTAGCATGTTTAGCAACTTCAATAGCTCCTTCTACTGCAGTATTTCCACCACCTACAACAATGACTTCTTTATCTTTAAATAAAGGAGCATCACAGGTAGCACAATATGCAACACCATGTCCTGTTAATCTATCTTCACCTTCTACACCAAGTTTTTTATATCTTTTCCCTGCAGCAATTATAACTGTTTTACTTTTATAAATTTTCTTTGAAGTAGTATGAATTTTAAATATATCTTTTTCTTTCTCTATTTTTGTAACATAAACTTTATCTTCAAAAGCCAGTGGAAATTGCTTAACCTGTTCGAAAAATTTGTTAACCAATTCCTGCCCAGATATCATCATAAAACCCATATAATTTTCAATATCTGATGTATCAAGAACCTGCCCTCCAACATCAAAAGTTATTAAAGCTGTATCCATCCCTTTTCTTAAAGCATAAACAGCAGCTGTTAATCCACCCGGACCACCACCTATAATTAATGTTTCATAAATATGGTTCTCATCCATAGATTTTAATTTATTATTTTGTGGCATTGACGCCATTGCAAAATTTAATTTAAGATCCATATTCTACCTCTTATTTTAATATTATTATTTTCATAATTTTAAATGAAAAAATTATGCAAATATTTTTAAATAAAATTTTTATATTCAATTTTTAAACAGTATTTTTAAATTCTATTTTCGAGTAATATTAAAATAATAAAATTTGTTTTCTAAGTCAATTTTTTTCTATATCAAATTATTTTAAATTAATATATATATTTGTATTAATATAATTATATGTTAAACTATTTTGTAATCAACCATAACTAAGGACTTTTCTATTTTTTATAAACCTTTCAAAACATATAATAAAATGAAATATTTTTTTCTACTTTTATTAATAATATTATTAATATTACCTAATTATTTAAAAGCTTCAAATAATTTAAAATCATTTATTAACAATTTTTTTGACTATGAAAATATAAAAAAATTAAAATCAATTAAAACACAATACTTAATTACCAGCGGAAATAAAAACTCAATTGAAAATATTTCTTATACAATAGACAATTCTTCAGAAAAAAAATTTATAACTATTCATGAAAACGCAAATGGTACTTTATGCACTTCTTATTATCTAACCAATTTTTCATATAATCTCATTGAGGGATACACTAAAACAAAATATATTTCTAAAATTGAAAACACTAAATATGAAGAAACTTATATATATAAAGATAACTTTGTTTATTATTCAACTATTAAGAAAAATAATAAAACCGAGTTGGAACAATTTTCAGCAGATACAATAAGATTGCTTGAACTATTAACTTTTGCAAAACTTGAAAATTTAAAAGTCATAAAAGCTTCAGGTTTTATTGTTCCAGGGAATAAAAAGGTACCATTTATATTTAAGTTTATAAAAGAAGAAGCAATTACTATCAACGGCAAAAAATACAATTGCTTGTTATATTATGGTGAAATAGATGGTATTTTAAATAAACCAGCAAAACTTATTTTTGGAGATATCAAAATATGGCTTTTAAAAGAATTTCCTCATATAAGAATTAAAGCTGAATATTATAAAAAAATATTTAACATTATCGATTTTGACATTAAATATTTCGATCATGACTTATTTTCAAAAAATAGCTAAACATTAAATTATTTTTTAAATATCTTGATATTGATTTTAACAATTTTTCTATTAAACTACAGTTGAAAACAAAACAATTAAATTTTACATTAGAATTATGAAAAAAAAATTATTTATCTTACTTTTATTTACTTTATTTATAGTATCAATAATTAAAGCAACAACAAAGCAAGATAACTTTGTAAAACAGGTAATTGATTATAATAATATAAAGCTCATAAAAAAAATTGAAACAAAATATATTATACAGGGATCATCTAAAAGTGCTATTGAAACTATAAATTATTATATAAATCCTGAAGAAAAAAATAATTTTATAGATATAATTGAAAATGCTAAAGGTACATTTTGCGATTCATTCTATGAATCATCTTTTACTTATAATTTGTTAAATGGATTTACAAAAACAACTTATTATTCAGAACCAGAAAATAGAAACTACAAAGAGTTTTATAACTATAAAAATAATTTATTAATTTACAAAGAAGAATATAAAAACAAAAATAAAACATATAATTTAGACAAATTTTCAGCTGATTCAATAAGATTAATGGAACTATTGACATTTTCTAAACTTGAAAAACTGGAAAAAATTGAAGCAACTGGTTTTATTGTCCCTGGAGCATTTAAAATCCCATTTATATTTAAATTCATAAAAGAAGAAACTTTAACAATAAATAATAAATCATATGATTGTTTACTTTTCTCTGGTGAAATCAATGGCATTTTAAATGCACCTGCAAAACTTCTTTTTGGGTCTTCTAAAATCTGGGTTTTAAAAAAATTTCCTCATATTAGAGTTAAAGCAGACTATTTTAACAAAACTTTTACTTTGCTTGACTATAATATTCACTATAAATAATTATTTAGAATAATTTTTTATTTTAATTAATTAAACTCTATAATAGTAATAATTTGAAAATAATATAATTTGAACTATATTAAGTTAAGAAAATCATTTTAAATAAAGAGGGTTATTATGAAAAAAACATGTATGTATTTACTTGACAATTATTCATCTGCTCCTGAAAATTTTGTTCAAGGACGACCTAAAGTACATAATCCATTTTGTAAATTGCAAAAAAACAATAAACAAATGGCTATTACAATTGCAATGGCTGCAAAAAAATTTTATAAATCTGGACATTTCCCATCAAATGGTGAGTGTCATTTCCATAAAAACAATCAATATGAAAAATGTCCATATTACAAACAACTGGAAACTGAAGAAAAAAAAATAAAAAAATAAGCTGGCTTTTTTAGCCAGCTTATTTAATTTTAATTTCAAGTTTTTTAGGCTGTTTTTCCTCTTTTTTAGGAATTATTATTTCTAAAACACCATCTTTAAAAGAAGCTTCTGCTTTCTCCATTTTTACATATTCGGGTAAAGCAATAGTTCTTTCAAATTCACCATAGAATCTTTCTTTTCTATAATAATGTCTTTTTTTATCTTTTTCTTCTTTCTTTTCTTCTTTTTTCCCTTTAACTTTCAAGTAACCATCATTAATTTCAAGTTCAACATTATCTTTAGTTAAACCTGGAAGATCAATATTAATATATACATTTTTGTCATCTTCTGAAATATCAGTTGTTGGAAATATAAGTTTTGAATCACTTTCATAATCAGTATCAAAAAACCTATCTATTTCATTTCTTAAATTTTCCAACTCTTTGAATGGGTTCCATAAATATAATTCTTTTTTAGCCATAAGCCACCTCCTTTATTTTTTTATTATTTTTTTATTTTATTTTTCACTTTTTAATTAAGCAATTTTTATGCCAAATTGTGTAGATTTAAAATTTATAAAAATAAATATAAATTCAAATTTATTTCTTTCTAATATAAAAGAAATCTAATGTCTATGCAAGGCAACATCAGCATGTTTGGTCTATAATTGCTTTCTAATATAGAAAGAAATCTAATACTGAATAGATAATTTAAAAAAAATAAAGTTAAATTATTAAATTACATATAAAATAACAGGATAGTGAATTTCTATATCAGTAGAATGTATATATATTATACACAGACAGAATTAATATTTAATAATGCTAGTCAAATGGATTAAAATCTGAATTTTTATTGATAAAAAGTATTGTGAATTTAGGATAACAAAAAACATAATGTATCAACATTGTACATTAGTATTATTATTATACACCTTATTCTTAAAGAAAATATAACCTTTAAAAATATTAACTGTTTTTATAAAATAAAATTTGAACTAAAAAAATCCAGCTTAAACTAAAAATTAATCTTCATATAAAGATACATAATTAAATTTTTCAACATCTACAAGGCCTTTATCAGTTATTTTTAAATAAGGGATTACAGGTAAAGCAAGAAATGAAAGTGTCATCAAAGGATTTACTACTTTTGTATTTAATTTTTTAAAAAGTTCTTCAACTTTTTTTAATCTATTATTTACAAAATCAACATCTTTATCACTCATTAATCCACCAATTGGTAAAGGAAGATCAACAATTACTTTATCTCCTTCAGTTATAACAATACCTCCACCTACTTTATTTAAATGTTTTGCAGCTTTAAATATGGATTTATCATCAACTCCAACTATAATCAAATTGTGAGAATCATGGCTAATAGTTGAACCAATAGCGCCTTTTTTTAATCCTATACCATGAATGAAGCCCTTTCCTATATTACCAGAACCGAAATGTCTTTCTATAACAAATATTTTTAAATAATCCTTTTCAATATCTGATTCTAAAAATCCATTTTCTGATTTAACATAATCTACCAATTGTTCAGTAATTAATGAGCCTTTGTTAGCTTTAATAATTTTAACTTTTTTACCAATATCCTTTATTTTAAAATCTTTTTCTTCAAGCCATTTTATATTAACTGTATCTCGAATTTGAATTTTGCTTCTCTCAATCTTTTCTACCATATCACCATTTTCAGCAATCAGTTCCCCTTTGATAAAAACTTTATCAACACCAAATCTATTCAAGTCATTTAATACAACTAAATCTCCAAAATAACCTGGTGCAATAGCTCCTGCTCGTTTAATCCTGAAATATGTTGCAGGATTTATAGTTGCAAGTTGAATTGCAGTTATTGGGTCCACACCCTTTTCAACTAATCTTTTCAAAATATAGTTTATATGCCCCTGCTCTTTTAATTCATTTGGATGTTTATCATCAGTACATACCATTAATCTGTTTTTATTCTTATCCTTTATAATAGGATACAATGCATTAAGGTCTTTAGCTGTACTACCTTCTCTTATCATAATGTACATCCCTTTAGTTAATTTCTCTTCTGCTTCTTCTAAAGTAGTACACTCATGGTCTGAAGATATACCTGCTAATATATATGCTGAAAGCTCTTTGCCTCTCACCATAGGTGCATGTCCATCAATAACCATATCTGAAAATAAAGCCAATTTATCCATTACCTGAGGGTCCTTATTAATAACCCCTGGAAAATTCATTACTTCAGCAAGTCCCTTTACTCTATCAAATTTTTTAAACTGATACATATCAGAAGCAAATAAACTTGCACCAGAAGTATCAAGGTTTGTAGCAGGAACACATGAAGAAATCATAAAATACACATTTAAAGGGATATTTTCAGAATCATTTAACATAAATTTAATACCATCATATCCCAGCACATTAGCTATTTCGTGAGGATCAGTAACTACAGATGTTGTACCATGTGGAATTACAACATTTGCATATTCCCTGGGTGTAAGCATTGATGATTCAATATGTACATGAGAATCAAAAAAACCAGGTGCAACATATTTCCCTTGAAGATCTATATACTTTTTACCTTTTAAAGAATCATTGACACCAACAATAATTCCATCATAAATAGCTATCTCTCCTTCAATGATCCTGCTTGAAAAAACATCAATAATTTTTGCATTTTTTAAAACAAGATCACACTCTATTCTACCTAAGGATGCATCAATTATTTTACCTAAATTCATAATAAATCCTTCCTTCATTTATTTTTTCTATTAAGTATAAATAATTATAACCATATAATCTACTAACTAAGATATTTTTTAATAATTATTTATTATTTTTTTTTATTAAATTATTTATTATTAAAGTATTTATCTAATTTTCTAATATAATTTGCAATAAATTTTTAATAAATATAAAATTATTTTTGCATAAAAAATTAAATTGTACAAATTTTAGCATCATAAATTATTATAATTTATCCTATAATGAGGAACATCTTTTTCATAAATAATTGATTGTATTTCTGCTGCAATTGATAGAGCAATTTCAGCTGCACTATTCCCACCAATTTTAATCCCTATTGGAGAATAAAGATTTTCAAGATTAACATTTTTGATCTCTTTTTTAAGATTGCTTACAAGTTCTTTCACTTTTTCTTTAGATCCAATCATACCAACATATCTTAAATTGGTATAATTTCTATAAATATTTAATAATATATCATAATCAAATTGATGTCCATGAGTTAATATAATTACAAAAGAACCTTGCTCTATATTTAAATTTTTAATTTTGTTTTCAAGGTCTTTAGTATAATTCATAAACAATTTTTCATTATAAGAATCTTCTTTAAGTTCTTCAAGCACCGATTTTCTATCATCAATAACAACAACAAAAAAACCAAGAATTTTTAAAAGATGAGCAATTTTACTACCTACATGCCCTGCACCAAAAATGTAAACTTTTCTTTCTGGAGCAAACACCTCATAGTAAAGTGTAATTTTACCTCCACATAATGCAAATTCATTAGATCCTTCTTTATCAAGGTTAAAGCTTTCCAACATTGTTTTTTTATTATATTTATCAAATTCTTTTATTAATTTCTTAGCATTATTAATTGCAGTAGCTTCAGTTCCACCACCACCTACTGTACCAAAAATTCTTCCTTTTTCATTTACTAACATTTTAAAACCTGGTTTTCCTGGAGAGCTCCCATCTGCTTCCACAACAGTAACAAGTACAATTTTTTCCCCTTCTTTTAATTTATCTTCAAGTATCTTTAAATAATTCAACATATTCATTCCTTTTACATATTATATTTAAGTAATATACTATAATTTACATAATAGATTATAATTTTAGGCAATATATTATAATTTATGTATATATTGTATATTAACTATTTTAATATTTTTTTGGCTATATTAGTTTTAACACATCTATATCCAAAACTTACATAATAACTTATATAATAACTAAAAAATTTATTTAAAAGTGATTAGATAAATTGTTAAAAAAAATATCTCTTTTCAATTTAAAATAAAACATAAAAAAATAATATAAAATATAAATATCAATAAATATAAATAATAAAAAATACAAAAAACCTACAAAATAATAAAAATAAAAATTAAATTAAGCTTAATAACAATAAATAAAAACAAAACAAAAAAAAGATTAATAAAAAAAGGGACTGTAAAATACAATCCCCATAAAATAATTAATTATATTAATCCAACTTCTTTATTAAATTCTTCAATTAAATTATCAATCTTTGGTGTTAATGATTGAACTTTTTTCCAATAATTTTTATAATCATACCATTGTGCATTTAGTTCTTCTAAATCTTTTCCCTGTTGTTCTATCCAGGTATAATATTTTAAATTATGTATTCTTTTTTTATCATAATGAGATAATTCCTGCATGTAATCTATTGATAAAGACTGTAAAGATTTATAGAATATTTTTGAAGCATCCATTTCAGTAAATTTACCATATTTTTCATGCATCTCTTTAAGTCGTGATTGGTAAAGTTCCATAGAATCTGTAAGTATTGTAAATACAATATCTTTTGAATCAAGCTCATAGTATTTTGCAAATTTTATTGCTCCAATTAAATTACCTACACCAGAAATTCCCAATAAATCCAATTTGTTTACAAAGTCTTCTTTTATACCCTGTTTAACAAGATAGTTTTTACCTGCTTCTTCATTAAATAATCTTATTAAATCCATTGTATCATTATCATCTATATCAATAACCATATCAGTATTTCTAACATTATGAATAAAAGGTACATGCTTATCACCAATACCCTCAATTCTATGTCCACCAAAACCATTTATTAATAAGGTTGGGCATTGCAATGCTTCTCCAGCAGCAATTTTCATATCAGGATATAATTGTTTTAAATAATCTCCTGCTGCAATTGTACCAGATGATCCTGTTGAGGAGAAATATCCAACTAGACGTGAATCAGGGGCTTTAATTTCGTTAAATACCTCTTCAATTGCAGAGCCTGTTAATTCATAGTGCCATAAATAATTTCCAAATTGATCAAATTGATTGAAAATTACAATATCATCTCCTCTTTCAGCAGCAAGTTCGTTACATTTATCAAAAATTTCTTTAACATTACTTTCACAACCAGGTGTTGCTATTACTTCACCTGCAACTTTAGCAAGCCAATCAAATCTTTCTTTACTCATCTCTTCAGGCAAAATTGCTATACTTTCACAAGCTAATAATGCAGCATCATAAGCTCCTCCTCTACAATAATTTCCAGTAGAAGGCCAAACAGCTTTTTGTTTTGTTGAATCAAAGTGGCCTGTTATTAAATATGGAACAAGACATCCAAAAGTTGCACCAACTTTATGTGCTCCTGTTGGAAACCATTTTCCAACCAATGCTACAATTCTAGCATCAACACCTGTTAACTCTTTTGGAAATTCAATAAAATTAACCTTGCCATAACCACCACCAAATTCAACAGGTTCATTTTTCCAGGTAATTCTAAATAAATTTCTTGAATTTATATCCCACAATCCAATATTTTTTAATTCATCCTTTATCTTTTGTGGGACAAGTTCGGGATTTTTCATCTGTTTAAATGTTGGGATTATTATATCCCTCTCTCTACATCTTTTAATATTGTTTTCTCTTTGTTTTTCCAATATGGATAAATCAATTGCTGGTTTCACAACTTTCTCCTTTTTTTTATATTTAAGTTTTCCCCACAAAACTTATATTTTATTAATCTAATTAATTATTTTAAATTTCTCTTAACTACTTAAAAACTCTTTTAATAAAGAAAAACCAACTCGTAATGCAGTTTCTTTTCTATAAGAGGCTGTAGACCTCTGATCATCAATTGGAGTTATTATAGAACTATAAATTGAAGAAAAAGTAGAAAAATCTATATCGTTAATAGGATTTTTCTTACTATTTATATTACTTTCATTATTACCAAAAATAATATTTTTTAATTCTTTTTCTTTTTCAATATCTCTTATAACTGTTGGGCCAACTGCACCAAAAGAAATCCTTAAATCTGCTTCCTCTTTATTTCCTAAAAAAGCTACTGAAACTTTAGATAATGTTTGTGCTTTTCTTGAACCAATTTTAACAAATTTTTGAAACTTAAAGTCTTTTTTTCTAATCTTAATATATGTCAAAAGTTTCTTATTATCCAGTAAATTTTTCCCAGGACCCATAATAAATTCAGAAATCGGAACTTCTTTCTGGCTATCTATACTTTGAATAATTAAAATAGCATCAAGACAGTATAAAGCTGGTAAAGTATCCCCTGCAGGAGAAGAATTGCATATGTTTCCGCCTATAGTTGCAAGATTTCTAATCCCTGGAGCAGCAATTACCTTTATTGCTTGTTTTAAAATATCTGGAATATTATAAAATTTTAACAAATCACTATAAACAGTAGCTGCTCCTATATATAACCAGTTGTCTTTTTCAAAAACCTGAGTAATTTCTGGAATTTTTGAAATAAACAAAAATGGTTTTTCAACATTAAAAGGTTTTCCTTTTCCTTGTCTGGTTTTTACAGATAAATCTGTTCCCCCTGCAAATATAGTTAAATCTTTTTCGTGTAACAGTTCAAGAGCTTCTTTTAATGATGTTGGTTTATAAGTTCTATCCATAAAATCATCCTATTCAAAAAATTTAAAATTAATATCTAAATTACTTAATACCCAATTATTTAATTTTAATAATACATAAAGATAATTTATTTTAATTAAGTTATTTAAATAAATAAATTCTTTATACTTATAAATTTTATTTTAATACTAATTTAATCTACTTTTAATCTATTAGCTTTTCGAAATTAAATTTTTATTCTTTTTCATTTTTTTTAAGTTTTATATATGCTTTTTCTACTGCATTAATTATAGGTTCATATCCTGTACACCTGCAAAGATTACCTGATAAACCTTCTTTAATAACCTCTTTTGTAATTTCAGAATTTTCTTCCAGTACTTTAATTGAAGCCATAACAAAACCAGGAGTACAAAATCCACATTGAGTTGCTGAAGATTCTTGAAAAGAATCCTCTATAACTTTAAATACCTTTCTTTTTTTTACTCCTTCTATAGTTTCAATCTCTTCTCCTTCAACCAAACCTACAGGAATAATGCATGAATTAACAAGTTTATTATTAAAATAAACTGAACATGCTCCACATTCACCTTCTCCACATCCCTCTTTAACACCAGTTAACTTAAAATCATTTCTAAGCACATCAAGTAACCTTCTTGAAGGGTCTGTATCAATAATTACTTCTTTACCATTTAATTTAAATTTTATTTCCATAATTATCCTCTTTTTTGATTATTTTTCATTTCAAATATGTATTCAGGAGTTGCTGGAATTTTATATAAATAAACATCAAAAGCCTGTTCTAAAGCTGATAAAATAGCAGGTGGTGCAACTACAAATGGCATCTCGCCCAAACCCTTTGCACCATATGGTCCATCCCAGTAAGGGTTGTCAATAAACTCTACTTTAAAATCTGGTACATCAACTGTAGTAGGAATTATATAATCAGTTAGATTTTTCTGCAATATCTTTCCATCTTTAATTTCCATCTTCTCCATTGTAGCATAACCCATTGCCTGTACCAATCCACCAGTCACCTGAACTCTGGATAAAGCTTCATCAATAGTTTTTCCAACTTCAACAACAGTATAAAAGTTTGTAACTTTATATTCATAAGTAATAGGATTTCCTTCTACTTCTGCAACAAGAACCTGCCATGAATATGCAGGATAAGCATCACCAATAAATTTTTTGTCATCCCATTTAACTTCTGGAGGACTTTTATAAGTTAAAATAACTTCATCTTCACCAGTTCTTAACATTTGATCAGCTGCTTTTTTGAGAAGTCCCCCAACTATCATTGTTGTTCTTGAAGCTACAGTTGGTCCAGAATCAGGAACAATTGCTGTGTCTGGATTATCCACAACAACATCATCAAGATCTATATCTAAAGCTGCTGAAACTATTTTCTTAAAAGCTGTTATCATTCCCTGACCCATCTCAACAGTAGAAACTAATGCTTTAACTTTACCATCTTTTAATCTTTTTAAACCAGCTGTTGCTTTAATGTCTTCTTCACCTCTACCTGTAAATCCTGCCCCATGAAAAATAGCAGAAATTCCTATACCCTTTGTTTTAATATTTTCAAAATCGTCAATTTTAAAGTTTGCTACCTTATCAAAAATGATTTTATTATGTTGTTCATATTCTTTATATTTTTTTGAAAAATCGGACATTTTTTCAACTTTATCAAGCATCACAGGAATATAAATTGGATCTTTCATTATCCCACCTGTTGCATTAACTTCTCCCTGTTTTAAAACATTTTTCTTTCTAAATTCAATTGGATCAAACCCAAATTTTTTACATATATGGTTTATTTGCATCTCAACAGCAAAAAAAGCCTGTGGTGCACCAAATCCTCTATACGCTCCCGTAACAATATTGTTAGTTGCAACCACTTTAGCATCTACATCATGTATTGGACTATTATAAATTCCACAACCAGCTATAGCTGATCTGGCTAATACAACAGGACTTAATCCACTATATGCACCTCCATCTAACTTTATATCAACCAGCATCCCTTTGATATATCCATTTTTATCTATATAAGTTTTATGATAAATCTCAGAAGGATGTCTTTTAGTAGTAACATTAATATCTTCTTCTCTATCATAAATAACCCTTACATGTCTTTGGGTAACATAAGCTGCTAAGGCTGCATGGGCAGCTATTAAGGATGGGAATTCTTCTTTACCACCAAATGCACCACCTGTTGTTGATTGAATAACTCTAACCCTTTCAGGGGGTAAATCAAGCATTGGATACAATGCTTTATGCACATAATAAGGACATTGCATAGACCCTATTACAGTTATCCCTTTGTTTTCAGGATAAGCAAAAAACCCTTGAGTTTCCAGATACACATGCTCTTGAAGAGAAGTAAAATAATTATCTTCTAAAATAAGAAGATTCTTTTCCGAATCCAGACTATTGATATCCCCTTTATAGTAGTGATAATGTGAAAAAATATTATCATTTTTATAAATTGGTGGTTTTTCTCCTGATAAAGCTTCATGTATAGAATTAATTGGCTCTATTGGTTCATATTCAACTTCAATTTTACTTAAGATTTCATCAACTACAAAAAGATCAGGACCAGTAACAATTAAAATAGGCTCTCCAATGTAATTTACAACATCTTCAGCTAAAAACTTTTGATCATCCAATATTTGGTGCCATATATTTTTACCAGGTATCATTTTATAATCTATTATATAATAATTTTCAGGAAATTGAGGTAAATGTATTTTCTTAATTTTTCCTCTTTGAATTTTTGAACGGTAAACTTTAGCAAACCATATATCTTCAAAAAAGTAATCTTCTATATACTTTTCTACTCCCTCAATTTTTGGTTTTCCATCAGTTCTGTTAACTTTTTTTAATATTTTAGTATCCATAATTTACCCTTATTTTGTTATTATCATAACTGTATATATAATATATAATTTTTAACTTTTTTCAATATTTTATCAAAATAAAATCTTGATTTTATTTTATTGATAAATATATTATACATAATATGAAAAATAATACAATTTATACTATTTTAATTGTTGATGATTCTGAATTACAAAGAGAGATATTAAAATCAAATCTTTCTAAAATATTTTCTTTTAATTTTCTTGAAGCAAATAATGGTAAAGAAGCATTAAAAATTTTATCTGAAAATAAAAAAATTGAATGTATTATTTTAGACCTTGTGATGCCAATAATGGATGGATGGTCTTTTCTTGAAATCTATAACAAAAGAAAATTTTCAATTCCAATTATTGTCAATTCATCAAATGATGAAATTTCTGACATTATTAATGCTTTAAATAAAGGGTGTTATGATTACTTTGTAAAACCATTAAAGAAAGAAGACCTTGAAGTTTTTATCCCTTTAAAGATTAAAAATGCAATTAAAAGTTTTAGATTACAAAATTTTTATAAATATAAAACAATTCAATTTAAAAAAGAGCTTAAACTTGCAAAAAATTTTCAAACTTCCCTTTTACCTGAAAAAATAATTAATAATGATTATATAATAAATTACTTTTATAAACCTTTTTCCTATGTTGGAGGAGATTTTATTGATTATCTGGAAAGAGATAATTTTCTTTTTTATTTTATTGCTGATATTAGTGGACATGGAGTTACTTCTTCAATGATTTCTTCTCTTTTAAAATATGAATTTGAAAGATATTTTAACAAGCATGATGATATTGAAAAATTTATTTATAGATTAAATAAAAGTTTATCCAATATTTTTACAGAAGGTTTATTTTCTACAGGCATTGTTTGTAAGCTTGATATTAAAAATTTCACTTTTCAATATATTAATTGTGCCCATCCACAACCCTTCATTTATAGAAAAGATAATGATTTAATTGAACTTACTCAAACAAGTTCAATATTAGGTGCATTTTCTGATATCGAAATTGAATCTAAAACTATTGAAATTAAAAACAAAGATATTTTATTTTTTTATACTGATGGTATATATGAATTTATTTCAAAAGATAATAGCATATTTGGAATTGACAATTTAAAAAAATCTTTTAAAGAGTTTGTAATGAGGGATAAAAAAAATTCAGAATTCTTCCATAATTTTTATAAATTTTTAAAAGAAACCTACATAAAAAAAATAGAAGATGACATTTTATTGAGTTTTATAAAGATCCTCTAAACTTAGCCTTTAAAAATATTTCCTTAATATTTTTAAATTTTTTCCGATTTTATAAATAGATTTCCCCTCCCAATTTTCCCTTAGGTCGGCCCATTTTGGTGCCGGCCATTTTTATTTCTTGACCTTTTAAATTATAGTTTTAAATTTTACACAGATTAAAATTTAGTTGTAATAATAAGTTATTTTAATTATAAATAATAAGCTATTTTAATTATAAATAATTACTATTTATTTTTTGAATTTTATCATTAAATTTTTATATGTCATATGAAGTTTTTTATTATTTTTATTGGTATAAAATTTAGGGAAAATTATGAAGAAAATTATGAAAAACAAGGTTAATAAATTAAATTTAGCACAATTTACATTTCTGATTTTTATTATTCTTTTAATATTAGCTGGCATCTCAATTGGAGCAATTTTTGCATCTTTTACAAGAATTGATATTGAAAAAGCAATAAAAAACAAAGAATTATCAATACCAACAAACATATTTGATAGAAATGGAAAACTTATTGCACAAATATATGTTGAACATAGAGAAATAATTCCATTAAAAGATCTACCTCAAGATTTGATTAATGCTTTTTTAGCTTATGAGGATAAAAATTTTTATGAACATCATGGATTCAATTTAAAAAGACTTATTGGTGCAATGATCTCTAATATTAAAAGAGCATTATTTAGACACCATCAGGGATATGTTTCTGGTGCATCTACAATCACTCAGCAACTTGCAAAAAGACTTTTTACTGAAGGGGAAAAAACAATATTCAGAAAATTAAAAGAGTTATGGTACGCAGTTCAAATTGAAAAACATTTTTCAAAAAATGAGATTCTTGAATTATATCTTAATGAAATCTATTTTGGGCATGGTGCTTATGGAATTCAAACAGCATCAAAACTATATTTTAATAAAGATGCCAGGGAATTAACACTTGGTGAATGTGCAATTTTAGCTATGCTTCCTCAATCACCATATAGACATTCCCCAATTCTCTTTCCTAAAACTGCTCAAAAAAGGCAAAAAATGGTTCTTGATAGAATGGTAGAAGCTGGATTTATAACAAAGGAGCAGGCAACTGTAGCTTATAATAATTTCTGGGCAAAATATAAACAAAAGAAATTTTCCACAGGATATTCTTCTTATAGCTTTGCGATGTCAGTAAATAAAGCACCATATTATGTAGATGCTGTTTTAAGAATCCTTTTTAAAGATTTTACTCCAGCACAAATATATAAAAAGGGATTAAATGTTTATACAGCTGTTGATATAGATTATCAACAGGCTGCTAGAAAAATTTTACAAGAATCACTTAAATCTTTAAATGAAAACTATAAAAAAAATCTTGAATACCTGAATAAATACTTATTAAATGATATTCCTGACTTTATTGATATTGCATTTCAAACTAATAATATCTACTCCAATTTGGGTTCATATAAACAACAAATGAAATTTAATAAATTTTACCTTGAAAATATAGTTGATACTCTTCATTTATCAACAACAGTTTTAAATACTCCTATATTATCATATGAAATCGAAGATAAAAAAAATAAATTTATCCAATCATTAAAAACTAAAATAATAGAGGGATCTATTGTATCTATAGATCCTAAAACAGGGTATGTATTAACTTTAATAGGAGGATCCGGGTTTAATTTACAAAATCAATTTAATAGGGCTATAAAAGGACATTTCCAGCCAGGGTCTGGAATTAAACCTTTTATATATACTGCTGCTTTTAATGAAAAATTGATTACCCCTTCAACTACAATTTTAGATGCACCAATAATTTATAATTTTGATGATGGAACTTCATGGGAACCTCATAATTACTCTGGAAAATACCATGGATATATTAGAGTAAGAGAAGCTTTGAGAAAATCTATAAACATACCAGCTGTTAAAGTTTTTGAATATTTAGGTATTGAAAAAGGAAGAACCTATCTATCTGAATTTTATGGAATTAATAGAAACAGAATTAAACCATATTTATCCACTGCATTAGGTACAATAGAAGTTACTCCTTTAGAAGTTGCAAGAGGATTTGCTACACTTGCTAATTATGGAAAAGCTGTATTTCCAATTATTGTTAGATATGTGACTGATAGGGAAGGAAAAATTTTAAAAAATTATGAAAAACAAATAAATGATAAACTTTTAAATTATAGTGATGATGAATTACAAGTTGTAGCACCCCAAGCTGCATTTTTAACAACAAGTGTACTTGAAGATACAGCTAAACCTGGTGGAACAGCATATTGGGGATTAAGACCATTTAATTTAAAATTCCCATTTGCCTCTAAAACTGGTACAACTTCTAATTGGAATAGTGCCTGGTTTCAAGGATACACTCCTAATCTTGCTACAGTTGTATGGGTAGGATTTGATAGAACCTCCTCTCTTGGAAAAGGATTTACTGGGGGTAGAGTTAGTGCACCAATATGGGGAAAATTCATGAAATATGTTTATGAAATTTTAAAAAGAAAAGTTGAAAATTTTCCTATTCCACCTAATATCATTAAACTTAGAGTTGATTCAGAATCTGGATTATTAGCTTCAAGTAAATCGAAAAGTACATATTACGAATATTTCTGGCAAGGTACTCAACCTAAAACATTAGCAAATGGTTATAACCATTTTGTTTTTTTACAAAATAATGAAAACAATAGTGAAGATTACAATATTTTCAATAATTCTAAAGATAATTCAAAAGATAACGAATTACTTGATATTTTTAACTTTGAAAACACTAACAACGATATAGTATCCCCAGAAAATCAAGAAGAAAATAATTCATCAAAAAATACTGAAGAAAACTCTAGTGATACCAATATCAAAAATACTAATGATCAAAATAGTGCAAACCAAACTAATAATGATACCTCTACAAAGGATAATAGTAAAGATAACTCAAATACAGAAGAGCAACAAAACAGTCAAACTGAAGATAATACATCAAATCAATAAGGAGCAAAATTATAGTTTATGCTTTTTAAAAAAAATAAAAAGTTACCATTTAAAAATTTTAATATTAATATTGAAAACCCAAAAAATAAGGGAAAAAATACCATTATTATAATAAATCCTAAAGCAGGTAAAAAGATTTTTCTAAATCTATATCTACCTCTTGTAGAGACTCAATTAAAAAAATACAATATAAAATATGAGACAATTTTCACGAAAAGACCAGGTGATGCAACAATAATTGCAAAGAATTATGCAAAACTTGTTGATTTTATTATTATTTTTGGTGGTGATGGGACAGTAAGAGAAGTTGTTGAAGGAATAAAAGAATACCCTATCCCCATAGGAATAATACCATTTGGGACAGTTAATGTTCTTGCACTTGATCTAAAAATCCCTTTCAACCCTATAAAAGCAACTAATAATATTATAGAAGGGAATATAAAAAAAATAGATATTGGAATAATTAATAACAAACCATTTTTGTTAATGTGTTCTTCAGGAATAGATGCATTGGCTGTACACAATGTTAATCTTAATGCAAAAAAAATACTGGGACCTTTTGCTTACATATTTTCAGCAATAAAGTCATTAATTATATATCGACCACATAAAATAACAATCAAAATAGTTGACAAAAATATTGTAGATGAAGGATTTTTAGTTATTATCTCTAATTCTAGATTTTATGGTGGAAAATTTATTATAGATAGGAATACTTCAATTGACGATGGATTGTTAAATATTTTTTTATTTAAAAAAGGTTCAATAAAAGATACATTTAGACTTTTTGCTGGTGTTTTACTTAACAAAATTGAACAAGTACCAGGAATAGTTTATTATAAAGGGAAGGAAATTTATCTAAATTCTCAAAAAAAAGTATATCTTCAAATAGATGGTGATAAAGCTCCACCACCACCTGCTCATATAACAATAAATAAAAAAGCTATAAGTATATTTTCTCCCAAACAAAAGAAGAAACAATCTAATATTATTGATGATTTAAAAAAACTATTTTCCAAAAAATAAATTGTTTTATTAATAAACATTTTCTATTAAATCAAGTAAAGTTTTAGTTAATTTTACCCCTCTTCTGTTTATAACCTTATCAACATTTTCTATAAATTTACTCTTTTTATATTTTGATTCTCCCCACATAAAAGGAGATATATTTTTAACTTTAATTTTATCAAAAATCACACTGCCTTCCTGTATAATGGTTCCACAATTTATCATAATACCAATTGAAATTTTAACATGATCTCCAAATAAAGATCCCATTTTAATAGTTTCTGAATTAACAATTTTTCCATTTATTTCAAATTTTATA
Organism: Exilispira thermophila; assembly: GCF_055389015.1. Taxonomy (NCBI): domain Bacteria; kingdom Pseudomonadati; phylum Spirochaetota; class Spirochaetia; order Spirochaetales; genus Exilispira; species Exilispira thermophila. The sequence goes on from NZ_AP042476.1 coordinate 1,846,792, forward strand.
TTAGAATAATTATTTTTTAAATCAGAAGTTGTAGACATAGCTCCAATATTTACCCATTCTCCTAAATAAGAATGCCCTAAAAATCCAGTGTGATGTTTATTTGAAAAATCTGAAATTATACTTTCTTCAATCTCTCCAGAAACTTTGCAGGTATTTCCAATTACAGTATTTTCATGGATATACCCTTTATCAACAATGGAATTTTTCCCAATAAAGACCGGTCCAAAAATAGCAGTAAATGGATTAATTGTACTATTTGCACCTATAATTATTGGACCATTAGAATCATTTAGTTCAGTATTTTTAGCAATTTTTACATTTTTTCCAATATAAGTATTTTTTCCAATTTTAGTAAATTCTTTTTTTAAATTTGGGTAAAACCTTTTAAAATCATTTTTGATTTCAGTTTCAATTCCTGAAATAAACTCAAAAGGATACATTATTGATCGAACTTTACTTTTTACATGTAAAATATTTTTTATATTTTCATCATCTTTATGATTAAAAAGATTAACTATTTTTATTTTATGTTTATTTTTTTTATCTACTCTAAAACAAACAACTTCCTCATTTTGATCCAATAAACATTCATTAACCTTAATATTTTTTATATTATTTATATCTTTAATTCTAGAATTTACAAAAAGTATATCATCACAAATATCAAAAATATCATTTTCAACTTTATTTTTTTCCAGAAAATACTTCAATTGATATTCTCTTCCAATATAACTAATACCTTCAAATTCATTTTCATTATAAAATAGATCAAAAATTTTTTGATAAATTTTTCTAAACCCAAAATAGAGGTCAAATAATGTATGAAACCTATAAAAAGGGATAAAATTCAAATAATAATAATCTTCATAAATTACAACTCTCATGTAATTTTCTCCTCAATCTAAATTATATTTACTTTAACCTATTTTTTTAAATATTATTTTTTTATTATATATTAACTTTATATTAATTTAGCATAAGATTTTTTCATATATTTTTCATATATATATCATATCAATTGAACTTTTTATTGTTAAATTTTATTTTCATTAAATTCACTTTTTATATCTTAAAAATATTTAATTTATTTTGTTTTTAATTGTTAAATTAAAACTTTTATTTTTTTAAAAAACTTTGTTTCCTTCGAAATAAGTTGATATAATTTTCATATTTAATAACTCATCTTCTTCTTTTAAATTAAAAACATCTTTATTTAAAACAATAAAATCAGCATAATAACCTTCTGCCAATAGACCAGATTCTGGAAATAATGAATGTTTATGAGAAACATATGTATAATTTCTAATAGCTTCAAATAACCCAATTTTTTCTTTTTGATTTAAAACCTCTTTATTCAAATTAAACCCTTTATGTGTTATGGCAGCAAAAATCCCTAAAAAAGGGCTTAAAGGAGCAACAGGGAAATCTGTTGAAAAACTTACACTAATTCCTTTTCTTTGTAAAGATTTAAATCTATACAACAGGTTTTTTCTTTTACCCAGATATTTTTTTGCAGAAGAGATATCCTGATCTATATGAACTGGTTGCATAACAAAATTAACTCCCAGTCCTTTTGCTTTTTTTATAGTTTCATTGTCCATCATCTGAGCATGTTCAAGTCTTAAAAATATATTTTTATTTAAAACTCTTACTCTTTCAAAAATTGAAATAACTTCTTTATTTGCTCTATCACCTATTGCATGAATAGCCAGACCTAAATTGTTTGTTGTCACTTTATCAATTAAATTATTTATATATTCAGGAGTATAATTTCTAACACCAAGATTAAACTTTTCTGTATTTTCATATGGTTCATTTAAAAGAGCAGTTTGACTACCCAATGATCCATCATAGAGTAATTTAACAGGTCCTATTTTCACTTTATTTGAACCAATCCCTGTTTTAAGATTTAAATCTATAAATTTATCAATAGAATCTTCAGGAATAGCAATCATATTTCTAATTGTCAATTTGTTCTGGTCTATTTTATTAAAAACTTTAAATGAAGAATCTTCCCATAATAAAGAACAATCAGAAACAGCTGTTATACCATTTTTATTAAATTTTTTAATCAACTTTTTCACTTTCTTTTCTATTTCTTTTTCATCATTATTGATTAAATCTGAAACTAGTCTTGAAATAAATTTTAAAGCATTTTCAAAAAATACGCCTAATCTTTCACCATTACTATTTTTTAAACTGTTTTTTTCAAATTCTTCTCTGGTTATTCCATATTTATTAAGTAAAAAATCAGGTGGGTTTTTCAAATAAAGAGTATCCATTGCTTTTTGATTTAATAAAACTGCATGATAATCTTTTGAATATAAAACTATATTAATTTTATTAAATTTTTTCAAATCGTTTTTATCAGGAAACCCTTCTTTATCCCAATTATTTTTATCCCATCCACCACCAGTTAACCATATTTTTTCAATATCTTTGGTATTTTTTTGTAATTCCTTTTCATATTTATTTAATAAACTTTTATATTTTATCTCAATTTTTTTTATAAACTTGGAATATTTATTTACCCCTGATAAATCAAGATTATCTATAGTTAAAGCAGAATGCATAAAATGGATATGACTATCACAAAAAGAGGGAATTACAATATTGCCTTCTAAATCTATTTCTTCAAAATTTATATTTTTCTTTTTTAAGTATCTGGATACAGGAATTTCTTCATCTGAGGTAAAAATAATTTTGCCATCTGATACTAACATATATTTAAAATAATCATATTGGGCTATCATAGAATAAATTTTTCCATTTTTAAAATATTTTAATTTCATAAAATTTCCCCTTTCTTTTGATTTTATTTAATTTAATTAAAATTGCAATACTCTATTAATTATAAACTAATAAAATGATTTACAAAGCATATATTGTTAAATTCATTTTAATATTATCTAATAATATCACACTAAGTAATAATATTACACAATATTTAATCATACGAAGCAATAATTGCACACTTATTTTAATACAATATAAAAATTCTTAAAAATTTTTAATCTATATTGACAATAATCAAATACAAATTATAATTAAATTTACACGAAGCTTAATAAATTAATTAACTTAAATTTAATTGGAGGGTAAAATGAAAAAAAAGCTTTTTCTAACTATTTTCTTTATTTTAGCTATTAGTTTTTCTCTTATTTTCATAATTGGAGGAAAACAAGGTCATCCAGATCAGCTTAAAATAAAAATTATTGAAACTTCTGATGTACATGGATCTATTTTTCCATGGGATTTTAAAAATGATCAACCTGCAAAAACTTCTTTAGCTCAAATATCTACTTATGTTAACGAACAAAGAGCTAATAAAGAACAGGAAGTTGTATTAATTGATGATGGAGACTTATTGCAAGGACAACCAATTGTTTACTATTACAATTTTGAAAAACCAAATTCCAAACATATTGTTTCTGAAGTAATGAACTATATGAAATATGACCTTGCAGTAGTTGGTAATCATGACCTTGAAGCAGGACATGCTGTATACGATAAAGTTGCAAAAGAGTTCAATTTTCCATGGTTAGCAGCAGATGCTGTAAAAGTTTCTGATGGAAAACCTTACTTTCCTCCTTATAAAGTTATTGTAAAAAAAGGAGTTAAAATTGTTGTTTTAGGTATGGTTACACCATGGATACCAAATTGGCTACCTGAAAATTTATGGTCAGGAATGAAGTTTGAAGATATGGTACAATGTGCAAAAAAATGGGTTAAAATTATAAAAGAAAAAGAAAAACCAGACATTTTAATTGGTGCATTTCATGCTGGAGTTGATTATACTTATCATGGTCAAACAGCTGAAACACTATACAACGAAAATGCTTCTGAATTAGTTGCAAAATTGGTTCCAGGATTTGATATTGTATTTGTTGGACATGACCATCATGGATGGAATTATAAAACAGAGAATGGTGTTTTAATATTAGGAGCAATAAATGCTGCTAGAACTGCCGCTGTTGCAAACATAAATTTAAAATGGGATAAAGAAAACAAAAAATGGGTAAAAGATATAAGTGGTGAAATTATCGATACTGTTAATTATGAACCAGACCCAGAATTTATGAAAAAATTTGGTTATGCTGTTGATGAAACTAAAAAGTATCTTGCTCAAAAAATTGGAGAATTTACTAAAACCATAACAACAAGAGATGCAATGTTTGGAGATTCTGCTTTTGTAGATTTAATTCATAAAATTCAATTAGAACTAACAAATGCTGATATTTCATTTGCAGCACCTCTTTCTTTTGACACTTCTATAAAAGAAGGGCCTGTTTATGTTAGAGATATGTTTAAATTATATAAATATGAAAATATGCTCTATACAATGGAATTAACTGGAAAAGAAGTAAAAGATTATCTTGAATACTCATATGGAAACTGGTTTAATCAAATGAAAGGACCTGATGATCATATAATCAATTTTAAACGAGACAAAAATGGTGAATTAATTTTTAATCCAAGATACAATTCTTATGACCTTGTTGAAAGATATTACAATTATGATTCTGCTGCCGGTATTATTTATACAGTTGATGTTTCAAAACCAGTTGGACAAAGAATCAATATTGTTTCAATGGCTGATGGATCTGCTTTTGATCTCAATAAAAAATATTTAGTTGCAATTAATTCATATAGAGGAAATGGTGGTGGTGGACATTTGATAAAGGGAGCTGGAATACCTAAAGAGGATCTGGTAAAGAGAATGAAATCATCAACAGTTAAAGATTTAAGGTATTACTTAATGAAATGGATAGAGAAAAAAGGTACAGTTACTCCAGAAAAATTAAATAACTGGAAAGTAATACCTGAAGATTGGGTAAAAAATGCAATTCCAAAAGATTATGAATTATTATATGGAAAAAATGAATAAAAGAGAAAGAACATAAAATGAAAGGGGCTATAACAGCCCCTTTTTATAATTAAAAAAATATAATTATATTATTAAATATATTTAAAATATCGATAAGTAAATAAGAAACAAATAAATTTTAAAAATATAAAGATAACCATGAATGTGAATATAGCAATTAATATGAAAATAAATATAACAGTAAATATAAAAATAAACTATAAAATATAAAAATTAAAAATTAATATAAAAAATTAACACAAATAAAATTATAAAAAATAAAAATGCAATTAAAAGAAAAAGCAGCAATTTTTGTAATTATTTTCTCAATTATTTTTACAGTTGTAAAATTTATTTTTTACTATGTTTCTGGTAGTATCGCAGTTTTAAGTGAAGCATGGCATAGTTTTACTGATCTAATCACTTCAATATTTGTCTTAATTGCTATAAAAAAAGCTTTACAGGAACCTAAAAATAAAAAACCAGAACAACAAACTCCAATTGAAAATAATGAAAAAAATAAATTTTATAACTTTTTAAAATTTATTAAAAATATAAATCCTGAAATACAAATCTCAATTGTAATTGGATTCTTTTTATTTGTTATCTCCATTTTACTTTTTAGACAGATATTTGTTAGTAAAGGTGAATATATACATAAACCAGTTATAACTGGTTTGGTATTTTTATTCTTTTCAGGTTGCTTATATTTTCTTTACAGATTTAAATTTTTAGTTGGTGAAAAAACGAAATCTCAAAGTTTAATTGCTGATGCATATCATTCAAAAGCTGATATGGTAAGTTCTTTAATAACTGGTTTTATCTTAATTCTCTACTATTTTGGAATTAATCTTGATAAGCTTGCAGGATTTATTATCTCAATTAATATTTTATCATTTTCAATTGAAGTTTTGTTTAACTCAATTAGAGCTACATTAAACAAACAAAAAAAATTTGAATTTGAATATTCTACAATTACCATTATTGGTTTATTTTTCAATTTAAATATACTAAAAAAAATACTTTTAAAATTTAATATAGATTTAGAAAATAAAAAAACAAAACACTTTGTTTTAACTTTATCTAAGTATCTTTTTAAAATAACAATTTTTTTATTATTAATTTTTTATCTTTCAACATGTATATATACAGTAAATATTGGAGAAGTTGCTTTTATCGAAAGACTTGGAAATGTTATTAATAAAGAAAATCCTGTAACAAGTGGATTGCATTTCAAACTACCTCTACCATTTGACAAAATTAACAAGATTAATGTAAAAGAAATTCAATATATAAATATTGGAAATTATAGAGGCTCAGAAATGGCTCTTATCTGGTCAAACCCTTTTGGAGCTTCTAAAAAATATATTTCTGGTGACAATAATTTTTTTCTCCCATATATAACACTCCTATACGATATTAAAGATCCTTATAACTATCTATATAAATTTAAAGATGCTAAAACCTACTTAAAAAACTTAACTGAAAACCTTATAACTTCTTATTTCGCAAGTATTTCTTTTTATGATTTAATTCTTTTTAAAAGATCTCAATGGATAGAATCTATCAAGAATGATATCCAGAATGAAATCGATAATAAAAATATTGGGATCCATCTTGTAGACTTTATAGTAAATAATATGCATCCTCCTTCAGAAATTGCTCAGGCATTTGAGCAAGTTATTGCTAGCTATCAAAAAAAAGAACAGATGATCAATAATGGATATAAGTATCAAAATCAACAAATACCTTTAGCAAAAAGTGAAAACTATAGAGTAATCTATGAAGCAAAAAGTTATAAAACTAAAATCGTTGCAGAGGCAAATGGAAATTTAGTTAATTTTAAGGATAAACTAGAAATTTATTCAAAAGCAAAAAATATTGTTAAAAACATTCTATATAATGAAAAAATGGAAGAAATCCTTTCTAATAAAGAGTTATATATTATAGACAGTGAAATAAAAAATTTTGATCTTTATATGAATTTTCCAAAATTTACTGTTTTAGAAAAATAATTCTAATAAATATCTACAGGATAACATAAATGAAAAAAATTATTTTAATAACAACAATTGCCTTATTTGTTTTGATTTATTTTATTACTCAATGTTTTTTTGTTGTTAATGAAAAATATGATGTAATAGTTACTCAATTTGGAAAACCTGTTAAAATAATTACTAATCCTGGTTTATACTTAAAATTACCTTCACCATTTCAAAAAATTAATAAATTTGATAAAAGAATTAAAGTGTTAAATAGTCAACCAATTCAATTATTGTTAGGAGATAAAAATCCTATAATACTAACTTGTTTTGTTGCATGGAAAATTAATAATCCACTTTTATTCTTTCAATCAATAGTTACAGAAGAGAATGCTAGAAGGAAAATAAATGATATTGTTAATTCTCAAATTGGAGGAATTTTATCAAATTATACATTGAACAATATTATAAATACTAAAAAAGATATGGTTAAAATTAAAGAGATTGAAGATAAAATAACTTTTAATTCTAATCAAAATTCAAATAACAATTATGGAATAAATATAGTTAAAATTGGAATTCAAAGAATATCTTACCCTCAAATTGTTGCAGATGCAATTTACAATAGAATGAAATCTGAAAGAGAAAAAGAAGCAGAAAAACTTCTAGCTGAAGGTAAAGAGGAAGAGGAAAAAATCAAATCAGAAACTGACAAAGAAGCCAATGATATACTTTCGCAAGCATACGAACAATCCCAGATCATAAAAGGGGAAGGAGATAAAATTGCTTTGCAAATTTATGCATCTGTATTTAAAAAAGATCCTGATTTTTTTAATTTTTTAAAAACACTTGATGTATATAAAAAAATATTAGGGAATAATACTGTTTTAATAATTTCAACAGATTCAACATTATTTAAATATTTAAAAAAACTAACTTTTTAAAAATTGATAAAAATATTTTTATGTTTTTAGTTAAGGTAGCAAAATGAAACTAAAAAATAGTTTAAATAAATTTTTACTTATTGCATTAAAAGAATTTTTAAAGAATCTAAAGTGGATTTTAATTGCTTTATTTATTCTTTATATTTTATCAGGTTTTTTTACAATTAAACAAAATGAAATAGGTATAATTGAACTATTTGGAAAAATTATAAATTCAAATGTTAAACCTGGGATATCCTGGACATTACCATTTTGTAAAATTACAAAAGTTTCTGTAAAGGAAGTTAAAACATTAAAACTTGATGATTTTGCAAGGGAATATGAAGAAGGGTCTCAAGCTGCACTTTACAATGGTACTACAGATCTAACCCCTTATTGTATAACTGGTGATAACAATATAGTTACAATTTCATTACTTATAAAATATACTATTCAAAATCCTGTAAATTATATATACAGGATAAAAGATAATAAAGAATTTTTGAGAGGGATTTGTGCTTCAACAGTTGTAAAATTTATTTCAAAAATATCAGTTGATCAAATTTTAACCTACGGGAAAGAAAATATGATAGTTACAATTAAACAACAAATACAAAATGAACTTGACTATTATAAAAGTGGTATTCATATTGATTTTATTGAATTAAATTCTGTTTTACCACCAGAAGAGGTTCAATCATATTTTGATTCCGTTGTTAAAGCTAAAATAGAAAAAAAGAGAATGATAAACAATGCTCAACTATATAAAAACCAAAAAATTCCAGAAACCAGGGCTCAAGCCCAAAAATTAATTCAACAAGCTCTAGCATATAAAAATGAAAAGATAAACCATGCTAAAGGAGATGTACAAAGATATGAAGCTTATTATTCTCAATATGTTAAATCAAAAAATGTAAATAAAACAAAACTTCTATTAGAATATTTATCTAAAATTCTTCCAACATTAAAACAAATTATTGTTGTAGATAAAAATGGAAATAAAAATTATCTAAATTTAAAATATTATCCATCAAACACCAATCAAAAAAAATAATTTTATATTTAACTTTTTAGATTAAATATAAATATTCATTTTATGAAAAATTATTTATTTATTCTATAAAAAAATAGTTATTCATTTTATATAAAACAATATATAAAAAAGAGGGTATTTTTTTAATAACCCTCTTTTTTAATATCTATATCTGTTATATTACTTTTTATAATTTCTAAAATAATATAAAATTAAATTAAACTTCTGTATCTACAAGTGACTTTTCCTGTTTTCTTTTGATCCTATTTCCAATATATGCATAAATATATCTTGCTACAACAAGAAATAAAATAATTCCTTTAATAATTTCAACAATAGAATTTGGTGTCTGGACAGTTCTGGCCATATACTGACCACCAGAATCTAAAGCACCCCATAATATTGCAGCAAATATTACTGCAATAGGATCATTTGATGCTAACAATGCAACAGAAATACCATTCCACCCATAACCTGCATTTAAATTCTGAAACATTTTATGTTGTAATCCAGTTACCTGAACAAATCCTGCAATTCCTGCTAAAAAACCAGAAATTAATAAAGCTCTATATATATTTAAAGAAATAGAAATACCCTGAGTTCTAGCAGCATCTTTATTTTTACCAACTGCTCTAATCTCAAACCCAATTTTAGTATAAAACAATACATAATAAACAACCAATGCTGTAACTATAGCTAAAAGTATACCAGTATGTAATCTATAATTAGCATCTGGTAAAAAAGATTTAAACATTGGTAAAAAATTATTGCTAGCAATATTATTTGTAACATAAGGATGTTTGGAAATACTAGGATCTCCACCCATTGCTCTAATAAATATATCTGATGAAAATCTAGCAACATGGGCCAACATCATAGTTGTAATAACTTCATGAGCACCTGTTTTTACTTTTAATAGAGCTGGAACATAGTTCCATGATGCTGCAAAAAGTCCAGACAAAAGAAAAATAATAGTTAATGAGATTAATGGAGGAAGTTTTAAAACTATTCCAAAATATGTTGCAGCCATTGCACCAATATAATATTGACCTTCAGCACCAATATTAAAAAGTCCACCATGAAAAGCAAATGCAACAGATAACCCTGTAAATATCAAAGGGGTTGCATTTAAAATTGTAATATGCCAGTTTCTAACAAATCCACCATAAAATAATGCTTTATATGCTGTTATAGGATTATAACCAGTAATTAAAAGAATTATTGCACCCAGAATAATTGCTGTTAAAATACCAATAAGTGGAATATACAAATTGTTTAGAAATTTTTTAAATATACCAGTAAACTCTTCTTTAGGTAAATATTTTCGTTGATATAAAACATATAATACTACAGCAAGTATTAAAAATAAAATTCCATAGAAATATGAAGCTATATACAATATTGTACCTATTAAAGCTAATAAAATAGTTATTGAAAGAATTATTATATCGATAGTTTTGTTTCTTTTAATATTTGTTGTTTCTTTATTCATTTACAGGCTCCTTTTTTCCACCAGTCATATAAAATCCAACTTCTTTATCTGTTGTTTTTTCAGGAATAAGTTCTTTAACAATTTCACCTTCATATAATACTAAAATTCTATCAGACAAAGTAAAAATCTCTTCAAGTTCTAAAGATATCAATAAAATTGCAACATTTAAGTCTCTCATTTTTAATATTTGTTTATGAATATACTCAATAGCACCAACATCAAGTCCTCTTGTAGGTTGGGCTATTAGTAAAAATTTAGGATTTCTTGAAAACTCCCTTGCTAAAATTACTTTCTGTTGATTACCACCTGATAAATTACCAGCTGGAACTTTACTTGAAGGGGTTCTTATATCATACTGTTTAATTAACATTTCAGAATATTTTTCAATTTCTTTTAGATTTAAATTTATTCCATTTGCAAAAGGGGGTTTATAATGTTGCCCAATAACAATATTTTCTGATATTTTCATTGGTAAAATCAACCCAAATCTTTGCCTATCAGCTGGAACAAAAGAAAAACCCGACTCAATCCTTTCTTTTGTAGAATTGTGTTTAATATCTTTACCATTTATAAGAACTCTTCCTTTTTCTATTTTTCTTAACCCCATAATTGCTTCTGCTAACTCAGTTTGACCATTTCCATCAACTCCTGCTATTCCAACAATTTCTCCTGGTTTTATATCTATTGATAAATCTTTAATTGCATAAACATTTTTATCACTTTTAACAAATAAATTTTCTATTTTAACTAATGGTTGATCTTTAATTTGTTTAGGCTCCTTATGCACAGTTAAAACAACTTCTCTTCCAACCATCATATTTGCAAGCTCTTCTTTAGTAACATCTTTTGTAAATTTTTCCCCTACCACTTTTCCCTTACGCAAAACATAAACCCGTTCTGAAATCTCCTTTACCTCTTCTAACTTGTGGGTTATTATTATTATCGATACACCAGAATCCCTTAAATTCCTTATAACATCAAATAATTCTTCAACTTCCTGAGGAGTTAATACAGCAGTTGGTTCATCTAAAATTAAAATTTTAGCTTTTCTATACAATGCTTTAACAATCTCAACTCTTTGCTGTAATCCAACTGACATGTTTTCAATTTTTAAATCAGGGTCAAAATGGAGATGATATTTCTCTTGAAATTTTAAAACTTCATTCTTTGCAGCTTTTTGGTCTAAAAAATCATATTTTCCTGGTTCATTTCCTAAAATAATGTTTTCTGTTGCCGTAAAGTTTTCAACTAACATAAAGTGTTGGTGAACCATTCCTAAACCCAACTTTATAGCATCTTTTGGAGATTTTAACTCAACCTTTTTTCCTTCAAGTAAAATTTCTCCTGATGTAGGTTTATATAAACCATAAAGGATATTCATTAATGTAGATTTACCAGCACCATTTTCACCTAATAATGCTAAAATTTCACCTCTCCTTAAATTGATTGAAACATTGTCATTGGCCAGAACTTTAGGAAATTGTTTTACAATATTCCGCATTTCAAGAATAATATCATGATTAGTATTTTTGGTCATATATAATCCTTTTTATATGTAAAAATATTAGATTTTATACTCAGTAATTAATAAATTAAAATTTATAAAAATCAATAAAAAATATTATAAATCTATTTAATTTATTTAAAAATTAAAATATTTAACAAACATTAACAATCTTGATATTCTATTAATATATTTTATACTTTTATAAATTTATAGAATTAAATTTGTAGGTAAACTTTATTCTTATTTTATAATTTTACTTTTCAGTAAAAATTTCAGGAACTTAAAAATGAAGAAAAATAATAACAATCAAATAAAAAATAATAAAAATAATGCTTCTAATAATAATGAATCTTTAAAAATTGATATTGAAGATAAAGAAATTTTAGAAGAAGAAATCCACAAATTAAAATCTGAAATAGAAAGTTTTAAAAAAGAGAGAGAAAGAATAAGAAATATTGTAGGTAAAATTGGTGGAGTACCTACACTTGAAGCTAAATTGTTAAATATAGCATTTATTCTTGGAGTAATTATTCCACTAATATTAACATTTTTTGTTGGAGATAAATACTCTGTATTCATGATTGATATTGCTATAGGAGTTTTATCATTAAAATTGATTTATCTTATCCACCAATTAACAAGAGTTAACCATTTTGAATTATGGATTTTAACTTCTTTAGAATGGAGGATGAATGAAATTGTAAATGAAGTAAGAGAAGTATTTGATATTATAAAAAAGGAAAAATAAGATATTTATAATTTAAGCATGCAATATAAATTAAATATGTAAATTAAAAGATTCAATTTCAAAATGAATAGATATAAAAGTTTAAAAAATTTAAAAAGAATATAAAAAAGGAGAAATATTATGTCTAAAGAGTACATCCTTGCTATTGATGCTGGAACAACTTCTTCAAGGAGTATCTTATTTGATAAAATGGGACAACCTATTGCATCTTCTCAAATTGAGTTTAATCAAATATACCCTAAAAAAGGGTGGGTTGAACATAATCCTGAAGAAATCTGGGAAACTCAACTAAATACAATCAAACGAGTTATTGATAAAGCAAATATTGAACCATCACAAATTGTATCAATTGGTATTACCAATCAAAGAGAAACAACTGTGCTCTGGGATAAAAAAACAGGGAAACCAGTATATAATGCAATAGTATGGCAATGTAGAAGAACATCCAATTACTGTGAAAAAATAAAACTTTCAGGATTTGATAAAGTAATATTTGAAAAAACAGGTTTAATTGTTGATCCTTATTTTTCAGCTACAAAAATAAAATGGATTTTAGAAAACATTGAGCAAGCAAAAGAAACTTTGAAAAAAGGTAATCTTGCTTTTGGAACAATTGATTCATGGCTTCTTTTTAATTTAACAAAGGGAAAATCTCATAAGACAGATTTTTCAAATGCTTCAAGAACTATGCTTTTTAATATAAACAATGGTTCATGGGATAAGGAACTTTTAGAATATTTTAAAATACCTGAATCAATTTTACCTGAAGTGATTCCATCTAATTCTTTATTTGGATATCTTGATAAATCTATTTTAGGTGTAGAAATTCCTATAAACGGTATACTTGGGGACCAGCAAGCAGCACTATTTGGTCAAACATGTTTCAAAGTTGGAGAAGCCAAAATGACCTATGGAACTGGAGGATTCATCCTTTTTAATATAGGTAATAAACCTGTTCTTTCTAAAAATAAACTTTTAACAACAATTGCATGGAATTTGAATAATAAAACTACCTATGCAATCGAAGGATCTGTTTTTATTGCTGGCGCTGCTATTCAATGGTTAAGGGATAATCTTAATTTAATTGATAATTCAGAACAATCTGAAACTTTTTCTTTTAATGTTAAAGATAATGGGGGAGTTTATTTTATTCCTGCATTTACAGGTTTAGGTGCTCCATACTGGAATCCATTTGTAAGAGCATCTATATTTGGAATTACACGAGATACAAAAAAAGAACATATTGTTAGAGCTGCTCTTGAAGGAATAGTTTTTTCTACCAAAGATGTTGTTGATGCAATAGAAAAGGACACAAAAAAAATATTAAGTTTACTAAAAGTTGATGGGGGTGCATCTAAAAACAATTTCTTGCTTAAATTTTTATCAGATGTTCTAGGTAAACTCATTATAAGACCAACAAATGTTGAAACTACCGCTCTTGGAGCTGCTTTAATTTCTGGTTATGGATCTGGAGTTTATTCATCTCTGGAAGAAATTTCAAAAATTTATAAAATTGAAAAACAATACATTCCACAAATGGATGAAATAAATAGAAAAAAATTATATAATACATGGTCTGATTATGTTAAAAGGCTACTTTAACTATTATCTTATTATCACTTTTTTAAATATTAGTATAACTTTAATTCTTATTAAAAAAAGTACCCTGCAATTAGCAGGGTAAGGAGGGTGGTTATACCTGGTAATCCCAGAAATAACTATCATTAATAATTTCGGCCATTAAAAAAAAACTTTATATTTTTTTTAGAAATATTTTTTTAAATATTTAAATATTTTTTAAATGTTTAGTATTGACAATATAAAATATTTTTATTTTTTATTAGCTTTATTGGCAAAACAGAGATAACCTGTATGGGCTACCATTCTATCAACCGGTCTTGTCATATTTTCTTTTACCCTTATCTGTCTTTCCCATAATTCAAAAGTATGAATATTTCTAAAACCAGTTTTTTCCATCAAAAAAACTGTTTTTTGAACTTGCTCAATATTTGGGGATAAAAATCCCATTTTTCCACCATATTTTAAAGCTTTATATACCTTTTCAATAACATTCCATGGTTCAGGTAGATCTATAAAAATAGTATCAACATTTTTTTGTAAAATCTCATTATTATAAACATCGATATTGTAAAACTCAACATGATCAATTTTACCGTATCTTTTTACATTTTTTTTTGCATTTTCTATAAATTTATCATTTATATCATAAGTGTATAAAAATCCTTTATCTGATAATAAATTTGAAAATAAAATTGTTAAAGCGCCTGAACCTGTTCCAAGTTCGATTATTTCAAAATCAGGCATAATACCTAACTCAATAATAATTTTTCCTGCTTCTTTTGGATAAATAATAGTGTTTTTCCTTTCAACTTTCATCATCCTATCAGCATGAGAAGGATGTAAAACAAAATATTTTAAACCTTTACTTGAAATTAATACATCACCATACTTAAGATTGTCTGGTAAAATAAAATGCCCTTTATGAGATTGTACAAGTTTTTTAGGTTTGTAATTTATAAGAAACCTTGAATTGTCAGAATGATATAAATATATCAAATCATTTTCATTTACAGTGTTTTTATCAACCATATAGACTTTTCCTTTTTTAAATATTTTATCATTTTATGTTTTTTTATAAACTTAATAATTATAATTTTAAAAACTTAATGATTACAAAAACATATTCTATTAATAAAAATTTAATAAAAATTATTTTCAGTATAAAAAAATTATTAACAAAACATATCATTAACTGAGTATGCAATTAAATAAATATACAATGAAATAAATATAATATTAATAATTTTTTAAAAGTAGTTATTTCTGTTATCAAAGCACCAATCTTTATTATTAATAGATTTAATAAACTATAAAAAAATAAAATTAATAACAGATAAAAAATTTTTAATGAATTCTTTATTGAGATGATAAATTAGAATAAAAAAAAGAGTGCCGAAGGCCGGACTTGAACCGGCACGTGGAAACCCACGAGGGATTTTAAGTCCCTTGCGTCTACCATTTCCGCCACTTCGGCACTTATGTCTTGCCTTTTTAAAAAAGGCGACGACCGGATTCGAACCGGTGAATAGCGATTTTGCAGACCGCCCCCTTAGCCACTTGGGTACGTCGCCTGCTCGAAAACTAAATTACCTAATTTTTATTTTTTTGTCAACAAAAAATTTAAAATTTAATAATATTTTTCATTTAAATATTATTTGATTCTTAACTCTAAAAGTTGTTCGTTTGTTTCTCTAAATCTTTCAACTAAAACAGGAAGAATATCTAAAGCAATTTGAGGATTTTCTTTGAGGACAGCATTAAATTCCCAATGAGTCATAGCCATTGTTATAGTATCTTCAATTGCAATTACTGAAGCGGTTCTTGGTTTATCATCTAATACTGATAATTCTCCAAAAAATTCTCCTGGACCATGTTCAGCAATATCAATATCTTTACCACCCTGTAAAGTTTTTACTATTTTAACTTTACCTGATTTTATAATAAATAAACCTATACCTCTTTCCCCTTGTTTCACAATAACTTCACCTTTTTTATATTCTCTTTCTTGTAACAATCTTGCAATAGTAGTTAAATGTTTTTCATTTAACTTTGAAAAAAGTGAAACATTTTTTAATAATTTAATATTTTCCTTCATATACACCTCACATTTTATTTTATAAAAATTGACTAAAATAGTTAATACTAACAAATAACATTGTTAAATTATTTTATTTACTAACACTATAAGGTTAACTAAAAAAACAAGTTAAGTCAATTATTTTTTTTAATTTTTTCATAAATATATTTAATATATTATTTAACCTATTTCTATTTATTGGCATTTTACATTGATTTAATTAATATTTATTTTAAATTATTTAATCTGGCGATGAACTATTTTAATTTGATTAATTGAATTTAATAAATTTTTTTCAAAGCTTTTATAAAAAATTCAACAATTTTTTTATCAAACTGGATACCTGAAAATTTTCTTAACTCTTTTATAGCATCATTGAATGTTAAACCTTTTCTATAAGGTCTATCTGAAGTCATAGCATCAAAAGTATCAGCTACTGCTCCAATCCTTGCAAACAAAGGGATCTTATCTCCTTTTAATCCAAATGGATATCCTGTACCATCTATTTTTTCATGGTGATACAAAACAAAGGACAAACCTTTTTTTAAATAGTCAATATTTTTAATTATTTCATATCCTATGATTGGATGTTTCATCATTATTTTAAATTCTTCTTCATTTAAGGGACCTTTTTTGGTTATAATCGATTCAGATATTCCTATTTTTCCTACATCATGCAATATAGCAGATAATCTTACTATTTTTAAATCATCAACACTAAGTCCCAATTCCTTCCCTATCATCATAGAATACCTCATAACCCTCAACGAATGCCCTTTTGTATATTTATCTTTTGCTTCAATAGCTGATGCTAAGGATAAAGTAGTTTGAAGATATGAATTTGAAATTTCACGATACAGGAATAAATTATCAACATTAGTTGTCAATACATTAGCAATAGAGTTTATAATATTAAAGTCGTATTTGTTAAAAGATGGTTTATTTTCTTCCCTAAAAAGTGAAAAACACCCTTTAAACCTTTTAGAATAAAATGGAACAATTATTGAAGAACCAATGGGACCTTTAAATATGTTAAATGTTTTATTAAACCTTGGATCTATAGATAGATTTTTTATTAAAAATGGCCTTTTTTTTATTATACTTTCAGAAAAAATATCTTTAGATATTTTCCACTTCCTTTTAATAATTCTATTAAAAAAACCTTCACTTATAATCTTAAAATACAATTTACCACTGCTATTAACAAAAACAATTGCCCCAATATCAGCTTCAATTTTTTCAATTGAAAATTTTAGTATTATTTTCAAATTTTTTTCAAAATTAGAATTATAATTAAGTTTTTTTCCAGTAAAAATCAATAGTTCTGTATTTTCTTTGCTTTTTTCAATTTGTCTTTTTAAAATATATTCCAGAATTAAAGGATAAAAAAAATTGTTTAAATTTTTTAAAATAGTTTCAAATCCAGAAAAAAAATCAAAATTAAAATCAACTAAAAATATTGTATTGCCAATGCAGTCACCATCTTTTTTTAAAGGTATTATAAAAAAAAAGATTTGTTCTATATCATTATATACATTAGTTACTTTTTTATATACAAAATTCTCAGAAATTAATTTAATAACCCCTTCAGAGTGCATTTGTTCAATATTAGAAATAATATTTTCATTTATATTTTCCTGTAAAAATAGTTCATGTAAATATTCTGGAGGTTCATTTAAATAAAAGGTAAATTTATCAGATTTTATAAGTTTTTTTAAATAATAGATATACTTTTTTATTAAAAAATTTAATATATTATCAATATTATTTTCTGTCTTAATTTTATGAAAATCAACTTCAAATGATTTTTTATCAAAAAAGGAATTGAATTGAAGATTATAAAATAGATCTTTTATTAAGGGATTTTTGTTATATACAGGAGGTAAAATTACTAAACCATTTTTTTCTTTTACTTTCTTGAAAAATGTAAATATTTCAGTAGTATTTTTATTCATAATTAAAACATTTATTGTTCTACTGCAAGAGAAGCAATTTCATTGTTTTCTAGTTGTTGTTGCACCATAATAATGTACTTTTTTATATCACTTTTACTTATATCTGGTTTATGTTTTGCTATGGTAGTCCATGCAGTTTTTGATATTTTTGGTATTGTATTATAACCATCATAACCAATATTTGCAAGTTTAGCCACAATATTTGCCAGATGCACAACTGATACAAGATTTCTAAATTTTTCAGTTTTAATAGGGTCATGATGAAATCTTATTGGATAAATCAACTCATCAGGCAATTTCCATTTTTTTCCCAGCCTAAATCCAATTTGAGTATGATCAATTTTCCCTAAAATTCTTTCTGATTCAACAAATGTTGTACTTGATTTTGAGATATTGTATAATATAGAATCCATCTGTTTAGGGAAATAAGCATCTAAAACTATTTTCCCAATATCATGCAGTAACCCTGCAACAAAAAGCTCTCCTGGAACTCCAATCAATGTATCTTCTGAAATAATTTTTGATGCTACAGCTACACCAAATGAATGCTGCCAGAAAGCTTCTCGTTGAAAATTGCTTCTCTGCTTAACCGATTTAAAAACATCAAAAACTGAAGCAGATAAAGCAAGATTTTTTACAGCATCAAAGCCAATAATTATTATAGCTTGTTTTACAGTCTTAATTTTTTTCTCAAAACCATAAAAAGCAGAATTAACCAGTTTTAATGTTTTTGCAGTTAAACTTTGATCGGATGTAATAATATTAGTCATTTGATTAATAGAAGTATTTGGGTCGTTAACTAACTCCAGAATTCGCTGAATTACTATTGGAAGTGTCGGTAAATCATTAAGTTTTTTAATAACAGAATCAATATCAAAGTCCAAATCATCTTTTTTATTTAAATTTTGAGAAACATTTTGTGATGATTTAAATTGTTCATGTTGAAATGTAGTTTTTTTTGAATAATTTCTTAAATCTAATTCAATAAAATTACCACATCTTGGACATTTAAATTTAATATTTTTACCAATAAACTTTTCTTCATTAAAATTAAAAGTAGTTTGACATACTTTGCATTTTATGATCATTTATAAATCCTTAAAACATACTTTTTATTATCACTTCTTCATAATATATTTTTTACTTTTGAAACATTTTAAAATTCTATTTCTATAACAATTATCGCCTTTCTTTTATTATAAAATTATTGTAAATATTTATATAAAATTCGTTTGACATATTTTAGTTGCTTGTTAATTTTTTTTTAGATATAACTTGCAATATATATTTTACTATATACAAATATAATTTCAAGCAATTTTTAAAAATTTTTATTATTTTTTTTATTTTTTCTTTTATAATTAAAAAGATAATATATAGTTATAAATAGAAATAATATAGTTTATAATAAAAACAGATTAAAAAAAAATAAAAAAATA
The DNA here is from genome assembly GCF_055389015.1 of Exilispira thermophila. NCBI lineage: Bacteria > Pseudomonadati > Spirochaetota > Spirochaetia > Spirochaetales > Exilispira > Exilispira thermophila. The sequence continues at coordinate 1,866,396 of NZ_AP042476.1, forward strand.
GAAATTAAATAAAACAGTATAAAAAAGAATTGATAATGATTATAATTTTAAATAAAGCATTTTAATAAAACTTTAAGGAACAATCATGAAAAATAAATATTTGATAAAAAAAATATTAATTTTTATTTTAGTTACTTTTTTGACCTCTTATTCACTTACAATTGTTGCACAGGAAAGTGCAACTTTAACTGATTTAATGAATCTTTATTCTTTAAAAAAATATTCAGAAGCAGAAAAGCTTTCTTATCAACTTTTAAAAGAATATCCAGATAATCTACAAATTTATGAGGTATTAACTATTAGCTTATTTAGACTTGGAAAATACAATACATGTTTAAAATATGCAAATGAAGCTTTAGGTATTTCTCCTAATAATGTAATATTTTTAAAATTAAAAGGAAGAGCTTTATTCCAGTTAAAACAATATAAATCATCTCTGGTTTATTTTGAGAAAGCTTTAAAAATGAATTCTCAGGATCCATGGGCATATTATTTTTATGGAAAATCTCTTTTCTATTTAGGAAAATATTATCAAGCTATAACAGCTTTTGAAACAGCTATATATCTTAAAAATGATACCTCTTATTATTACTATTATTTAGGATACTCATATTATAAAATTGGGAATTCAACTAAAGCATTGGAAATATTAGAAAATGCAGATAAACAATTCAATTCTCAATTAATAAAAGGTTTAATTTCAGAAATCAAGAAAAATTCTCAATAATGAATTACCCACTTACTTAATAAACAAATTAATTAATAAACAAAAAAAGCAATTAACAAATAAACAAACAAATTACTAAATTAATAAAATTAACAAAAATCTTAATAAATAAATTTATAAATAAACTAAACAATAAAGCAAAAAATAGAGTAACAAATAAATTAATGGACAAATAAATAAATTAATAAAATTAAAATCGAAATCAATTTTAATATTGAAAATAAAGGAAAATAATTGAAATTTTATATAAAGAGTTTTGGCTGTAGATTAAATATTTCAGAATCAGAGTCAATTGCATACGGATTAAAAAACAAAGGTTTTTTGCCTGTAAATAATGAGAATGATGCTGATTTTGTAATTATAAATACATGCACTGTAACTGCGAGATCTGATTCAAAATCTTTACATTTCATAAAAAAAATAAAAAAACAAAACAAACCTATTTTAGTTACTGGTTGTCTTTCACAAACTAATCCAGATTATTTTGAAAGAATCCCAATCATTCCTATTAATCAAAAAGGAAATATCCCTGAAATAGTTGAAGAAGTTATTAATAAAAGAAGTGAAATTGATAAATTTAATTTCAAGTTAGTTTCTCAAATTACTAATTCAAAAAATTCAAATCAATTCCCTGAACCTTCTTATGAAAAATTATATCATTCAAGAGCTTTTATCAAGATTCAAGATGGTTGTGATATGAATTGTACCTTTTGTAAAGTTAGAATTGCCAGGGGTAAATCTATATCTTTATCACCCGAAATTGTATTAGAACATTTTATCAAATTGTTAGATAAAGGATTTAAAGAAATAGTTTTAACTGGAATAAACTTAGCTTCTTATAATTATAATGGTTTCAAATTTTCTGATCTTTTAGAAAAACTTTTATCAATTAAAAAAAATTTCTTTATACAATTATCATCTTTAGAAATCAATTTTTTGGATGACAAATTTTTCAAAATTATCAAAGATCAAAGAATAAAACCTTATTTTCATCTAGCCCTACAGTCAGGTTCTAAAAATATTTTAGAAAAGATGAAAAGACCTTATTCAATAGATAAATTTATGGAAACTGTAGATAGATTAAAAACTATAAAGGGAAACCCTTTTATCTCATCTGACATAATTGTTGGATTTCCCGGGGAATCACAGATTGATTTTGAAGAAACTCTAAAAGTTGTTAAAGAATCAAAATTTCAACATATGCATCTTTTCCCATATTCTGTGAGGGAAGGAACTGAAGCTTCTTTATTAAAAGATAATATTCCTGATAAGATAAAAAAAGATAGATTGAGATTACTTAAAACACTTGAGGAAGTTTATTATAATGAATATTCTAACTCATTTATAGGGAAAAAAATAACATTTATTTCTGAAAAATCTTACAATAATTTAATATTTGGAAAATCATACTATTCTTTACCAGTAATTTATTCAAAAAAAAGTTGGGAACATTTCAATAATGGTGAAATTTATAAAGGTGTTGTAATTGGAAAAAGCAATAAACATCTAATTCTGATATAAAATCGAAGTACTTTCATAAATTAATAAAAGAATACGTGCTATAAACAAAAGTTATTGAAGTATTAAAGAATAAAACACAGGTCATTAAAAAAAATTACAATTATAAAAAAATAAATAAAAACTATTAAAAAATAAATATAGAAGGAGGCTAAAAATGAAAAATTTTTCTTTAACTATGCCTACTTATATTCATTTTGGTAAAGGTTCTTTAAAGAAAATGTTAAAACATATTTCAAAATATAGTAAAATCCTATTAGTAACTGGTGGAGAAAGTATTAGAAAAAATGGGATTTATGATGAAATTATAAATATTTTAAAAGGTGCTAATATAAAAATTTTTGAAGTTAGTGGAGTAAAACCCAATCCTGGAGTAGATAAAGTTTATGAAGGGATAGAGATTTGTAAAAAAAACAAAATAGAATTTATAATTGCCGCAGGTGGTGGTTCTGTAATTGATACTGCAAAAGCAATTGCTGCTGGTGTAAAATATGATGGAGATGTCTGGGAACTTTTTCATGATGAATCAAAAGTTAAAGATGCAATAAAAATTGGAGCTATCATTACTTTAGCAGCAACTGGTTCAGAAACAAATGGTAATTCTGTTATTACAAAAGAAGAAACAAATGAAAAACTTGCTATTCACAATGATGTTTTAAAACCTGTATTTGCTATAATGGACCCAACATATACTTTTAGTGTTAATAAATATCAAACTGCTGCTGGAACTGCTGATATTTTAGCTCATGTTTTTGAACAATATTTTTCCCCAACCAAAGATACTTATGTTATAGATAGAATATCTGAATCAATAATGAAAACTGTTATTAAATTTGGTCCAATTGCATACAAAAATCCTGAAAATTATGAGGCAAGAGCACAATTGATGTATAGTTCCTCATTAGCTTTAATAGGAATTTTATCTTCTGGTAAAATTGCTGATTGGGCAACTCATGCAATGGAACATGAAATTTCAGCATACCATGATTTAACACATGGTGTAGGGCTCGCAATACTTTTCCCAAATTGGTTAAAATACTGCTTTTCAGAAGAAACAGCATGGAAATATAGAGAATTTGCAATAAACGTATGGAATTTAGACCCTTCCCTTGATGATAAAACCCTTGCTAATAAAGCTATTGAAAAAACTCAAGAATTTTTTAAATCATTAAATTTACCTCTAACATTAAAAGAAGTAAACATCGATGATACCAATTTAGAAAAATGGGTTTCAAACATTGTTAAAAGAAGAAAATCAATAGGAGCTTTTAAAGTTTTATTTGAAGATGATATTAGAAATATTTACAAGATGAGTTTGTAAAAGAATTTAAACTATATTTTGTTTAAAAACAATGTACCTTTTCATAATATTACGAAAATATCTCAAACTTTAAGAATAAGTTATAAATTTGAAAATTTCCCCCAAAATTTTTAAAAATTGTGCAACTTTTTTGTATGATTTGTTGTCTATAATAAATGAATAGAAAAAATAAGGGGGAATATATGTCAGACTTAAATCTTTCTATTATTGAAGGAAGAGTTGTTAAAAAACCTGAAATTAGAAACACAGGAAATGGAAAAACTTATTGTATCATACCAATTGCATCAAACACTTTTTTTAAAAATGATGATCAGTGGCAGAAAGATACTACTTTTATCAATGTTAAATGCTGGAACAATTTAGCAGAAAACACAGCATCAAAATTGGATAAAGGGGAACAGATCATTGTATATGGGAAGTTAAAGTTTTACACTTTTACAAATTCTGAAAATGAGAAAAGAGCTTACCATTATATACTTGCTACTAAAATTGACAGATATGGTAACAAAAACAAAAGAAAAAAAAGTACTCAATTTGACATTGAAAATGATGAAGTAGTATCTATTACAGAAGAAGTCCCAGCTTAATGGGACTTCTTTTTACAATATAAATATCTATATAAAATATTTTAGTCTAAAAAACTTTATTATTAAAATAATTTTTAAAGTATCCATTTTCTTTTAATATTAAAAATACTAAAATAAAAAAGAACCAAACAAAAAATAATCAATATTATTAAATTAAGTAATATAGATAAATCATTGCTTCCATTAATCGAATATTTTAAAACATCAACACCATAAGTTATAGGTAAAACATAAGATAAAGGTTGTAAAAAAATTGGTAAACTTTTAACAGGAATAAATAATCCACAAAGGAAGATCATTGGGAATCTAAAAAAATTTGAATAAGTCTGTGCTTCAAAAACTTCTTTTGCTGATACAGAAATAAATAATCCAATAAATGTAGAGATTACTGACAATAAGATAACTGAAATAATTAAAAATAACCAGTTTGTAACAGAAGCTTTAAAATAAAACACAGATATTAAAATAGGGATCATACTATTAATAATACCAAATAATATAGCACCAGTTGTTTTTGCTAAAACAAGTAATTCGATATTTATTGGAGCAAGCAAAAGTCTTTCAAATGAACGAGACTTTCTTTCAAAAGTAATAGTTACAGCTAACATTGATGTTGTTCCAAAAAGCACTGAAATGGCAACTATTCCAGGGAAAACTTCAATAATATCAAAAGTGCTCTTTGCTCTAAGAAACATCATAAGAATCCATGCCAATGGAAAAATAATACCCCAACTAATGTTAGGTGGTTTAAGGTAATAACTTTTCAAATCCTTATTAAGAATATTCCAGAAAGCAATATATGATTTCATTTTTTTTCTTTCTCCTTTTTCATTCTATCTATTTCAATTCCAGTAATTTTTACAAAAGCATCTTCCAATGTTGGTTTTATTAATTTTGCTTCTAATATTGAAAATCCTTTTTTTGAAATAAAATCAACAATTGGAACAATATCAATTTTATCTTTACTTACAACTTTAACAGTTGTTTCATTTTTTAAAATACATTCAACATTTTTGAATTGTAGATTTAATTTTTGTAATAATATATTTTTGTCAAATGAATTCTCTTCAAATGAGATCTCAATTACATTAGATTCTTTTATCTCTTCAATAAGATTTGCAACACTATCAATTTTAATTATTTTACCTTTATTTATAAAAGCTACTCTTTCACATAGTCTTTCAGCTTCCTCAATATAATGAGTTGTTAAAAAAATAGTTGTTCCATTTTTATGAAGATCCTTGATTATATTACGAATTTGCCTTACACTTGCAATATCAATACCCGTGGTTGGTTCATCTAAAAACAATATTTCAGGTCTATGTATAATTGCCGCTGCAATTGTTAGTTTTCTTTTCATCCCTTTTGAATAAGTTTTAAATTTTTTATTTGCTGCTTCGGTTAATTGAAATGATTCAAGCAATTCAATTGCTCTTTTTTCTCTTATTTTTTTCTCAATACCATAAAGAGAACCACAAAAACAAAGATTATCATACCCACTTAATTCATCATAAAGATTACTCTCATCTGCAACAACACCTATCCAATGCTGTGCTTTTTTAATATTATTTGTTAAATCTTCTCCATTGTAATATATTTTACCATCAGTAATTTTTGCTAAACCAATAAGCATATTAATTGTTGTTGTTTTACCAGCACCATTTGGACCTAGAAATCCAAAAAATTCTCCTTTATTAATATAAAAACTTATACCATCAACAGCAGTAAAATTGCCATAATTTTTTTTAAGATTTATAGCTTCAATAATCTTTGCCATTTTATTCCCTTTTTAATTTATTTTTATCCATTTTTAACTTTTTCAATACATGCATAAGCATTATGGTTATGTATAGATTCCATATTTTCTGCTTCAACTTTATAATAAAATATATCATTCATTTTTTCTAATTCTGAAGCAACATCTCTTACTATATCTTCAACAAATTTAGGATGTTCATATGCATACTCTGTTACATATTTTTCATCTTCTCTTTTTAATAAAGAATAAATCTGGGCTGAGGCATTTTTTTCAACAATATCTATAATATCTTCTATCCAAACCACTTTTTTGGCTCTATAAATTACTGTTACAAATGAACGTTGATTATGAGCTGAAAATCTTGAAATCTCTTTTGAACATGGACATAAAGTGTGTACCGGTACTTTAATAGTGATAAAATAATCAAAATGATCAGAATAATTGGCAACCATTTTACATGTATAATCCAATAAAGCAACTTGGCCTGAAACTGGAGCTTTTTTCTCTCTGAAAAATGGGAATTCTATTTCAATGTGTGAAGTTTTTGCATTCAATCTATCTTTCATCTCTTTAAGTATTTCAATTATCTGCTTAATTGAAATCTCTTTATGATATTTGGCAAGAATTTCAATAAACCTGCTCATATGTGTACCTTTATAATGAGCAGGTAAATCAACATACATTGAAATATTGGCAACAGTATGCTGATATTTCTCCATCTTATCTAAAATTTTAATTGGATATTTAATCCCTTTGATCCCTACCTTATTAATAGGAATCAATTTTTCTGATAATCCATTCTGTATATCAGGTAGATCATTTTTCATTAATTTTCTCCAAAATTCTTATACTTCTATTTTACAAATTTCTATTTTATAAATTCTTTTTAAAATCTTTAAAACAATCTATTAAATGTTTATTTTCTTTTCTGGTTCTTATTGCAATTCTTATATAATTCTTATTTTCTAATCCTTTTTTAGTTTTAAGATTTTTTAACAGGATATTATATTTATTTAAAAATGTTTTAACTAAATATTCAGAATCAATATCATTTTTTAATTTACAAATAAAATAATTTGCCTGAGATTTATAAACTTTTAAAAAATCTATTTTTTTTAACTCATTGAAAAACTTATCTCTTTCAGAAGTAATAAGATTGCAAGAATTCACATATTCTTTTAAATACTTGGGAATTATTTGCAAAAACTTTTCTGCAAAAGAATTAATATTCCATATTGGTAATTCCTTTTTCATAAAATTAATAATTTTTTTATTTGAAGAGGCTATAACACCTAATCTAATGCCTGGAACACCATAACTTTTACTTATACTTTTAACAATAATAATATTTTTATACTTTTCAATAATATTATCTTTTATAAGGCTATATCTTTTATCCTTATCAGCAAAATCAATAAATGATTCATCAATTATTAACATTTTGTTTTTTTGTTGACTAAATTTTAAAATCTCATTTAATTCTTGAATTTCAATAAAATTTCCTGAAGGGTTATCTGGATTAATTAATATGAGAACATCTATTTCATTTAAAAATTTGATTACTTCTTTGCTTTTGTAAATAAAATCTGTTTTAGATGAATTAAAATATTTTATTTCAATATTATTCAATTTTACCAATCTCTGTTCATATTCATTAAATGTAGGTAAAATTATTCCTATTTTTATTTTTCTATTTAATTCATTTTTAAAAATATCATTATAAATATCATTAATATTTTCCATAATTATCTTTATAAATTCAGATGCACCATTTCCAACTACAATATGATTTTTATCTATATTAAACAATCTAGCTGCTAATAAGTTTTGAATCTCAATGCCTGATGGATAATTTGCTAAAAGGGAAGCAAAACAATGTTCAATCTCTATACTCATTTTAGTTGTTGGAAAATACGGATTAACAAGATAGCAATAATCAGTGATTTCTTTAAATCTCCAGTAACCCCCATACCTTTTTTCAAGCTTTTCCAGTTTTTCTTTTTCATTTGAAAAGTAAATAGATGCAATATCAAGATCCTGATAATCATCAATTTCAAACCATTTATCATTATCAATTATAAAAGCTTGTAGATTAAATTTTTTTATGTTTGTTAATATTTCTAAAACCTGTTCATAATAGATATTATTACCAAAAACTTTTATATAACTTTCAAGAAATGGAAGATAATATCTTTTTAAAAATTGTTTTGAAAATTTATAAATATTAACAGTTTTATAATATTTATCAATTTGATTCCAATCAAATAATTGTTTATTTATAAAACTTTCAATAATATTATTATTTTTTAATAAAACAACTGTTCCATCCATATTTTCATTAAATTTTGAAACCACACATAAATTTTTCCTTTTATCTTCAACTAACCTTTTAATTAACATATTATCAAAAATAATGTCACTTTCTAAAAGAATAGTATCATCCTTTAAAAGATAATCCTTTGTTAACCATAAAGAATAGATGTTATTTGTTTTGTCATAAATTTTATTTTCAACAAAAATTACATTAATATCATAATTCTTTTCTTTAATATGATTTAAAATAAATTTTTGTAATTTTTCTCCCTTATACCCAATTACAACGATTAATCTTTTTATATTAGCATTAATTAAAGATTCAATAGTATATTCAATGATTTTTCTTCCATTAACTTCGACCATACATTTTGTTTGATTTTTAGTATATTTACCCAATCTTTTTCCCATACCTGCTGCTAAAAGAATTGCTTGCATTTTACACCCTCTTCTTCCATAATTTTTTAATGACTAGAATTAACAAAACAATAAAAAACAGGAATAACAAAAGAATTTCAATCTTGTGTGTAATAGATACCCCTTTATCCAGATGCTTACCAAGAAAAAACCCTGAAAAAACAAGGATTGGTATTGAAATCAATGACGCAAGAAAGTCATATAAAATAAAATCTTTTATTTTCATCTTTAAAAAACCAGCAGCTAAAATCATTGTTGCCCTTACTCCCATAACAAATCTTGAAAAAAAGATTATTTTAGGACCATTTTTTGCAATATAGTTTATTCCATCATCAATCTTCTCTTTTTTAAATATTTTAGAAAATATTTTTAATTTAAAAATCCAGACACCCAAAAATTTAGCTGCATAAAACATTAAAAGATCACCACTTAAAATTCCTAAAAAAGCAACTATCAAAGAATAAGGGAATTTGACAATCCCTTTTTTGGTTATATATCCTACAATCAACAAAGCTACTTCCTCAGATATAGGAAGTGCAAATGCTAAAGAAAATAAAAAAATAAAAACAGCAAAATAGGAATATTGATTGACATAGAAAATAACTGAATTTAAAATGTTAATCATAGATCTTTGTTTTCTTCCAATCTAATGTTTATAGATCGATTTATTGTTATTTGTATAATACTTAACACTAAAAAAATAATATTTAAGATTGTCGAAATAAATAAAAAATAATACAAAAGATTACGATTTATTGCAAATATAAAAAAATAAAATGCATGTGCAGAAGGTCCAACAATACCCCATACTTTAAGAAGAAAAGAATTTTTATCTTCATACATCTTTTTATAAAGATCTTTATTTTCAATAAAAGGAAATCTTTTTTTTACCTTTTTTATATTTAAATTCTGGGTAACAAAATTTTGAAAATTATTATAATATTGATAAAGTAAAAGCAAAATTTTCTTAACTCCTGATCTTTCAGATTCCAAATATTCACTTATATTAATATCATTAATTATTTTTTTATCTTTTACTATTTCAATATATCTGTTTTTTATTTTATCATAAACAACAGAAGTTATAATCGTACTAATAGAGGCTAAAACCATAATTATTAAGACATAATGTTCATGATGAAGATATATCCCACTTTTTAAAAACCCAATATATGTTCCAATATAAACAGCAGTAACATTAAAATAATCTACAAAACCATCAAGAATTCGCCCAAAAATAGAATATGATTTTTTTAATCTTGCCAATTGACCATCAGCGCAATCAAAAACATTACCTAATTGGTAAAAAAGAGTACCGTAAATGATAAAAGGATAAACGCCCTTTGATAAAAAATATCCTGCTAAAATTCCCCATATCATTCCAAATACAGTAATTGTATTTGGAGTAATATCAGTTTTCATAAATAATTTTACTAATAAAAAAGCTATTGGTCTATATAAATAAACATCAAAAAATTCTTCTGTATTTGCTGGTTTTAGAGATTTTTTATACTCTTTTATCAATGCTCCAAACATCTAAATCCCCATCATACTTTTTTTAATTTAGAAAAATTTACAATATATTAAAAAAAATAGTACTAAATTTTATTATTTTATCCCTGCTAATAATAAAAAGTACCATTACCTATAATAAAATTAATTAAATAATAAAAATTTGAAAATAAAATAATTTAATCACAATGGTTTTTAATTAAATTAAAATAAAGCAGAGTTTTTAATAAAAATATGTATTTTAAAATTTCTTTAATATGATAAATATACAAAAAGGAAAATTATTAAAAGTTAAATTATTTAAATTATGATTATATTAAAAAAAATATTAAATAAGAACTTCGTTATTAAAAAATATTACAGTTATGTATTTCCCAATCTTAAAGTTAATAAATTGTTTAATAATTTAATATTAATGTTTTTATTAATTATATTATTTTCAATACCATTATTATCTCAAGAAAATAATAATCCATTTTATGGATCTCCAGATAGTAGCACAAACATCAAGAATATTAATAGGGTTAAACCCCTATTCAGAGACTCAAAATTTTATAGAGAAATTTCTTCTTTACAAAAAAAGATTAGAAATATAATTGCAGATAATATTTCAAATCTTAATAATAAAGATTTATTAAAATTTTTGTTTATTTTATTCTTAGCATTCATATACGGAGTAATTCATGCAATGGGACCAGGTCATAGAAAAACTGTACTATTTTCATATTTTCTTGCCAATGAAGCAAAACCTTTTGATGGCATAATGATGGGATTTCTTTTATCAATAATACATGCTGGTTCTGCAATTATATTAATACTTTCTTTATATTTCTTTTTACAAAATAAATATCTAGAAAGCAAAATAGTTTTTGAATCTTTAATGGAAAAAGTTAGTTATATTAGTATTGTAATATTAGGCATACTCTTATTAATTTTTAAAATTATTTCAACATTTAATTCTAGAATAAATAAAATAAATTCTGATAATGAAAAACCTTTAAAAAACAAAACAAAATCAAGTTTACCTTTTATTTTACTCTCTGGAATTGTACCATGTCCAGGTGCCATGACTATATTGATTTTTGCTATTGCAGCTAATCAACTTTATCTTGGAATTTTTAGTGTAATTGCAATGTCTTTTGGTATGGCTGTTACAATTTCAATTCTCTCTGTATTTGCTATTATTGGAAAAACTAAAATTTTAAAACTTACTGAAGAAAATTCAAAATTAAAATCAATTATATTTAATGGAATTGAATTTACAGGAATTCTAATAATATTGATTTTTGGTTTAATTATGGTAATTCCTTATTTTTAATTTATAAAAATATAATTTATAAGATAATTTATTTCTAATATAAGTCATTAAAAAAAATTAAAAATTAATAAAAGAATAAATGTAAAAAACTTATTTATAATAAACATTAAATTATCATCTATTAAACATATAAATTTGAAAACATTACTGGAGATATTATGAAAAATAATAAATTACTTTTTATATTTATATTAATAATTATTCTTTTGTTTACACATACATTAATAGCTCATCCTCACGCTTTTGTAGACATTATACTTACATTTGAGTTTGATAAAAATAATTTAAAGGGAGTTTGGGTTAACTGGACTTTTGACAAATTATTTTCCGCTCAAACAATTATGGCTTTTGACAAAAATAAAAACTGGAAATTTGAAAAATCTGAAGAAGAAAAAATAAGTAAGGGTGCATTAACCTTAAAGGAATATGGTTATTTTATCTATATAACTTACAACAAAAAGACTCATATGATTTATAGTGTTAAAAATTTCTATGCTTATGTGAGAAAAGATAGAAGATTAGTTTATAACTTTTTTGTGCCTTTAAACATCCCAAAAAACAAGGGGAAAAACAAAATAGAAATAGCTATTTATGACAAAGTTTTTTATGCTGATTTTGATTATGTTGATCCAAATCCTGTAAGATTTAAAGGGGATTATGACAAATCTGTTACCTATACTTTAAAATATGGGAAAATGAAAATTAAATATAATAACCAGGATACCTCTGGTGGACGTCCTGGAAAACAATACACTGGTACTATTAGCCCCAAAATTGTTACTTTATATTTTTAATATATATTATTTTTAATTTATTGTTTGTTGGATTTGTACCACTTTTTCTACCACAAATTTTTCATGCCAGTTTGCTTTTTAGGATGCAATTGCACTGAACCATATTACCATAATGCTTTATACCTTTTTCAACAGATTTATAGGGTTTATTCGCTTGTTTGCATTTCTCACACCTGGTAATAGTTCGACAAAACAATAACCGACCCTCTCATTATCCGAATTGAGTATCTCAGCCAACAATTCAAAGTAAGCCAGGTTCATTTGTCCATCCATAAGAGGATGAATCTGATAGTGCTCTTCTTTAATACCTGCTAAAAAGATATTCCAACCCTTTGAGAAAATAAATCCATCTACTTCCACAAGTTCTTTATAGTTATACTGGTAATTTCGTACCCGATGTCGATTTCCTTGCTTGTCAATGTAAGTTCCATCGTAATAAGGATGCTGGGGAAAAGCAAAAAGCATAACTTCTTCATCATCAAAAAAACGCAAAGAAAACCATTCCCAATGAGTAGCAGGATCTGTAATCCGATAAGGCCCCCATTGCCTGTCAAACCACGACTTTCCAGTAACTTTTATATTCTTTCCCCGCAGTGTGATTGCTCCCTGTGTAGGCATATTGGGATAAGAATAGTATAATGTCCTCTGGATAGGATCTTCAGAAACACCCATAACCAATACACCATTATCACCATGCCAGAAAGCACCTTTGCCATAATCTAAATTAAGATTTAGCATAAATTCATCAGCCTGAGCATTTAAAGTTATCCCCTCACTTTCTTTACGAAGATAAGCCAGAGGGGAAAAATTGAGATGAGGGAACTCTGCAAAGAGTTTATGTTTAAGTAATCTGAACCGTTGTTTGAAAAAATGTTCCCCTGTCTGAAAATCCGTAATAGCTAATTGCAAGACTGTAACAGTAAAGCCATAAATTCGAGCGCGAAGCAATGTATATTGATAAGAATATAATCGCTCTGGATATTTAACATCGTTAAGATAGCCAGTAATGTACCACCAACCAGAAACCTTTTTATGAGGCTGCCACTCAGAGTCAAAATCTCCATGATCCACTTCCCGATAAGGAATAAAATAGGATTTACTCATAATTAATTCTCCTGTGTTATTTGTAATATAGTTTATACCATTAATATTATTTTAAATTTTTATTCATTTTTTTATTTTTAAACAAATTTTAATACCTTTTTATCCATTTACTAATATTATAAATATAATTTTTTCAATTCAATCGAATGGTAGCAATTGAGCCAGGTATAGTTAGATAGATCTTATTGTTTTCTAACTTTAAAGGCTTGATATCACGCTCACGTGCATCGCAGAAAAAAGCTTTAGTGACCTCCATATAAGATATTGTTAAACAGATAGGAGTTTTAGGAACAGGTATAGCCTGTAAACGGACGATAATTCCCTTTCCTCGAGAAGCAGGCTTTATAGCAACTACTTTAACAGCAGGAGAATCGGTTGCAACAATAGAATCAGTCAATTTGTGAAGCATTACCTGTCTAGCATCTGTCCAGGGTGAATGGTAAATAAAGTGCTCAGCAAACCATGGCAGGCGATTGCTCTGCCAGTCACCATCTTTGAAAAACCACAGAGCATATTCAAAAGTATAAGGCTCCCATTCATGTCCGCTAGCTGGCTGACCGGGGATACCAATTAGACCAAAAACTTTCTCCCGGGTGGCGTTACGCATGGCAACAAGTTCTAACATACCATCTGAATGGTAAGCTACTGCTCCTGGAAATGGCTGTAAAAAAGTCAATCCTCTTCCTGTTGTTTCATCCTGAATATATAAAAACCTGTGAAGTGGCCAGAAAGTTGGGTTATACAGATGATGGCAGGAACGTTTCACAATTCCACCAGGGGTATCCATAATCAGTCTATTACTTAAAATATTTGTTTTGAAACGTACAGTCACAGAATACCCTTTAGGAGCCATACCCTCAACACGAAAATAAATTATTGGTGAATCATAGCGAACATACATGTGGCGAATAAAGGTTTGTTCATGTAATTTAATCTGGCTAACAATCTCCACACCATCATTATGATTGTATATATTTATAGGAACTTGATAGTTACTTGCACAATCAGATTCTTTCCATACACCACCTGCAAATTCAAGGCCCATACGCCATAATCCACCTGAATCCCGATAACTTATCAGGTTATTTGAAGGAGCTGTGAGTAAGGAGTCCTGCTCTTCACGAAAAGTTAGATTCACAATGGATGCACCAAATTCTTCTGCCAATTCAAGAACATAATGTTCATTTTTAATATGTACATGTCCATCTTCTTTTATCCACATTTCATCATGAATTGATTTCCCTGGAGATTTATTCTCATCAGGAATTTTTGTAGAAAGATGATTAATCGCTGCTTTTGTTGTAGCCGATGCCTGCTCTAACCATGGAATCTGCTCTGCTTTCACCACTCTATCCGGCGATGTACCAGTGATAAAATCGTGGTGATTAGCAACTGCAGCTGTCCACCATGCATCTTTGAGTTCACTGGCAATTGTGATGTAAGCATTTTTATTTTGGGATAAAAAAGAAAGTTTTTCAGCCAGGAGAAGGTCATCTACAAGAGTACGGCAACGCTTTTTCAGCATGGGTCGAGAAGTATAAAATCCCATCCAGTAAGGATTGGGGTCAAGTTCCAGAGTTGGAAGTTTATTTTTATAATGATCTATCAAAGCCATATAGTCATCTAATCCTGCATTTACAACCCAAATACCTGTAGACGGATAATGATTACGATTGTAACGATTAAGTAAATTAATCAGGTCGGGTATGGGTTCCACAAAATCAAAGCCAATGGGACAAAATAGGTAGGGGGTGCGACTAAGTGGTGCCAGTTTATTAACATATTGATGAATACGATGAGCAATATGCCTATCAGTACGCAATGCTAAAGCAAGCCGTGCAAGATATACTCTACTTATACCAAAATATGCCAGCATATCTCCTTGCCCATAAGTGAATGCATTCCAGTGACATAACATTGAGGCACCGTTTAAGTCAGACCAGACAAAATCCAGACTACGCTCCTGCTTTAGCAATTGTTCAGCACTTGAACCCTTACGTGGAAATCTCCAGGGTGGTTCCAAATCACAACCGGGAAAATACATACCATCCATACGAGTGATAGCAGTATATTTGAATCCTGCTGCTTTAAGCAAAGAAGGCAAAAATGGGGTAGCCCCAAAACTATCGGCAAAATATGCCAATTCTGGTTCTTGTTCTATTCCATTGGTACGCAACCATTCCTGTCCCAATAGGAAATCACGCAAAATTGCTTCAGAACCTGGCAACAGAGTATCAGCAGTCGTTATACCGCTGCTGGTAAGACGCAATCTCCCTTCATTAGCCAATTGGCGTATTAGATCCCTTTTCTCCGGATAACTATCCCAGTACATACGCAAAAAAAACATGCATTCTACAGAGTAAATACGCTTTGGCTCTTGTTGCAGTTCTTCAATAGCCTGGTCAAGATTGTGGCGCACAAAACGATCAAAATATTCTTTTGATGTATATAACCAGTTGGGATCCCAATGGCTCGATTCAGCAAAAATTAATACTCTTTTCGCATCATCGGGAATACCCAAATGGTCACGGATTTCTTGTTCTGTTGACATTGGAAAAAATCCTTCTATTTTATCATAACATTTTGTATTACCGATTTTATATTAAGCATACAATACTTTGTATAGAAATCAATGTAGTACTATTACCAATTTGTTATAAGAAAAAACATGTTTTTAACCTATGGTTAATCATCTTCAATAATTAACATCTATCCTTTGTATTTTTAATAAAACCAAGCACTTCATTATCAAAAACATCTGGAACTACCAAATTAGAAGGGTCACAACCTCTTTTAAGAACTTTTAACTGAGAGCCTTTTATAGCATTAGCAGTTCTTTTAGCCATATTTATAGCAAACTCCCCAAATCCATCACCAACAAGTATAAGTGTAGGAACTTTAATTTCACCAAGACGATCAATAATATTAAAACGATTTATCTCTGCTCTAGAATTGAGAAGTTGCTCTTTATCCATCCTGGAATAAGCATCTTGAAAATATTGCAGGGCTAAAGCTTTGTCTGGACCTTTGTACATTAACCCAAGAGATTTCCTGAGAAGTCCAGGAGCTACTTTTATTGTAAACCACTGCAACCATCCTGCAAATTTTTCCATAAAATTATTAGCTACACTAAAACTATCAACAATAACCAATTTACTCACTTTTTCTGGAAAGTCGCAGGCAAATTGTTGAACAATGAGTCCTCCCATACTAACACCCACAAGATTTGCCCTGGTAATTTCTAAATGTTCAAGAAGTTCATTAATGTCTTTAG
Source organism: Exilispira thermophila (assembly GCF_055389015.1). Taxonomy (NCBI): domain Bacteria; kingdom Pseudomonadati; phylum Spirochaetota; class Spirochaetia; order Spirochaetales; genus Exilispira; species Exilispira thermophila. The sequence continues at coordinate 1,883,040 of NZ_AP042476.1, forward strand.
CACAATCGCTAATTTTGAAAGATTTAACTTTAGATGAGTTTCCATGTCCACGCATATCAGGAGTAATTACAAATAAACCCTGGGATGGATATTTTGAAATCTGTGGTAACCACATATTATGTTCTGCTCCAAGTCCATGAACCAAAACTATGGGAGTATTATCCTTTTCACCATAGGTTTCATAGAATAATTCAATTCCGTCAGATGTTTTTAATATCATAATAGTATCTCCTATTTTTTATGATTTATAGATTTTTCACCAATAGATAATGTATTGCTGAATTTGACACTAAAACCAGTTTCAAATCATTGTAATATTATACATCATTATCACTATTTATACAATAAAATTTTTCCAGAATAAGTGGTTATAATTTGGGTTGTAGAATATACGGAATCCTGCTATACCAGGTTGTAAGTAGTATTTTTATATTTATTTTTTTTTATCATATTTAAAATATTTAAAGATTAGATCCAATTAATATCAAAATAAGACCAATAATTGCTAGTATTAATAATTTTGGATACTTAAAAATATAAAATCCCATTACCATTGCAAGCTTATCAACATCTTTATCATTTAATGCTTTAAACCAGGAAATAAAAGATGATATAGCAATTAATATAACTCCAATTGTAATAAGAATCATAATAGCTATCCTTCTAAAACTATTTTCAATTGTAAAAAACATTACCTATAATATAAATTTTTCCATTGTTAGACAATATACTTACTATTTTCATATTATTTTTATTGTATTTTTATAAATATTTAATCAATAACTGGAATTTGTAAACCTTTTTTTAAGCTTTTTTTGTTCTTAAATTTAACATTGAATATAACAAGAGTCCATTAATGTTAACCCTTGTTATATTCTCTAGTTAGTGATTAGGTCTTAGTGTAACAACAAATGAAATTCTAAAACTAAAAGATTGCCTCTGAACATTATTTTTTTTTCAAATATGGTTCAATAATTTTAATGATTCTGGAGAAAATTTTTTAACTATTTTGAATGCAATAAGACCTGTCACAAATAATCAATACAATTTTAGGAATTTTCATAATCATAGTTAGTCCTTTGCCTTTTTCTTATGTAATCAAAAATCTTTACAATAAGAATCATTTGTATCATCTCTGCAAAAGGTCCACCAATAACTGTACCAACTGCAGCCATAGATCCAAATGTAGCAATCCCTATAGCAGTTGAAATAGTCATATTGTAAGTAGATGAGTAGACTAATGAAATCTTTTGATCCAGAGGAAATTCAAAAAAATTCCCTGTAATATAAACTAAACCAAACCTTAGTATTAAGTAAATATTCATTATTAATGCTCCATACAAAATAATCTGTGGTTCTTTAATAATCATCATTCCATTAATTCCAAAAATAATAATTATCATTATAAAAAGTCCTGTAAGAACAAGTGCCTCAAGAGGCTCCTTCAACTTTTCTAATGCTTGCTCATCTTTGTATTTCAAAACAATATATTTAGTAAGCTGACCTATTATCAAAGGAATTATTATATAAATTACTAATGATTTTAATAGTGTCATTATTGGTACAGTAACAACATGTGCAAGAATTAGCTTTGAACCAAGTGGTATAACAAATAGTGATAAGAAGAATGTATAAATTACTCCTACAAGAGTCAACTGCATTTTTCCTTTAGACATTCCAACAAAAGCAGGGGCAGAAGTAGCTACTGGAGATAAGGTAAGTATTACTAAACCAGCAACTAAATTAGTATTAATTTTTGGTAAAACCAAGAATATAAATTTCATTAACAAAAATGATGTCAAAGGGAAAATTATAATGTAAAAAATTGTTAGAAGGAAAAGATATTTTTTCTTAATATCTGTTTTCTTTGTAAAAGCTTCATTAATTTTAAGATATGTCATTGGTTTATAAAGCATTAAAAATAATGCATAAGGTAAAAATTTTTTTAAACTTATAAAAAAGTCATGATAATATTTACCTAAAATTACTGAAAAAATCATTAAAACAAAAACTACCAGTATAAGATTTTTTTGTAAAAACTTTATAATTTTACTCATAATTATTAACTCCTTTCTATTTTTATATAGTTAATTATATCTCAGTGTTAAACTTAATATACTTGTTCAATCATCCTCCAGGGATATGTATATAATACCATTCTGGTATAATCTGAGCATCTGTTGAATTTATTATTAATCTGAAAGAATAATAAGAATTTCTCAAATCTATAAACATCGCTATCTCACCTCCTTTCTATTTCTCCTTAGCATTTAATCTCCCCTATGTTCTTACTATTTTCAAATCAATTATGAACTATAGTTCATTTTAAATATAATGAACCATTGTTCATTTGTCAATTTTAAAAGAAAAAAATTTAATTAATTTGAATCTCTTTTGAATCAGGTAAGAAAACTTTTAGATTATCATTTAGATATACATGAATATTAACTGATAAGATAAAAACGATAGAGAGAAAATAGTTTATTATATATTTTGAAAAAGAGTATATGAAATAAAAAAGGATAAAAAAAATTATATTTTTTCTTTACTTAGTTTTTTCTCATGATTTGTATTTTAATTTGAGATTATTTTTACATTTTTATTTTTTTATTTCTTTTTTAATTTAGAAAATGTATTCATTTTTAATATATTATTATACTTTCTTCTTGCTTTCTTTTCTGTAATAAATTCTGAATATCTTTTTTTTCTATAAGCATAAATTATATCACCTTTTGTTAATAACCCTTTAATTTTAGAATCATTTAAACTATCTATTGCAATTAAAACTTCAATTTCTTTTTTTCTAAACTTTATCACTGCATTTTCAAGAGAATTGTTATAATCTATATAATGAGGTTTCTTATCAATCAAATCAATAGCTTTTAATATTGTAATGCTATTTAATCCTTTGTTAATAAGGCCTGTTAAAGTAATAATTCCTATACAAATATTATTTTTCATTACTGGTAAAGATTCTATTCCATTCTTTTTTATAATTAACAATATAGATTCTCCTGAATCATCCCAGTTAATGCTAATAAAATTTTTTGTCATTGCATCTTTAACTCTTAATCGTTTTAAAAAATTAACATCCATATCTTGATTAACAAAAACTCCATGTTCTTTTAACATAATCGTATATACTGAATATTTTGAAAATAAAGCAGACACAAAATCACTCATAACACAGGCAAACATTAAAGGAACAATTATATTATATGTTCCAGTCATTTCAAATATAATTAAAATTGCAGTTAAAGTTGCCCTACTAACTCCAGCATAAAAAGCAGCCATTCCAACAATTGCGTATGAAGTATAATTTGAAGTAATTTCTGGAAAAAAATATTTTGCTATAATACCTATAATAGCTCCAATCATTGCTCCAATATATAAAGAAGGTGCAAATACTCCGCCTGCATTCTCAGAACCTACAGTAAAAATTGTTGCAAGAAATTTAAATAAAAGTATAACAAGCAATAAAATAAAATTTGCTTCCCCTAAAAGGATATCTTCAATAATATCATAACCAACGCCAAATATATAAATCTTATTAAATTTTATTAACATTATTAAGCCAAGAAATCCTACCAATAGACCTCCAATAGCTGGTTTAATATAATTTTGTACTTTTAATTTTTTAAATAAATTATTTACATCAAATAATAGATTAATAAAAAGTAATGCAAACAAACCAGCAACAATTCCAAGTATTAAATAAAAAAACAATTCATATGGAGATTTTATTGAATAAGCAGGAATATTAAATATAAAACCTGTTTCATAATGCATTTTTATCATTAAATATCTTGAAATAAATGTTGATAAAACAGATGTAATCACTATAGGAATAAAGGATTTAGTTTTAAATTCTCTCAAAATTAGTTCAAATGCAAATAATACACCTCCTAATGGTGCATTAAAAGTTGCAGATATTGCACCTGCTGCACCACAGGCTAATAACAATTTTTTAGTGTACACATTTAAATTAAATATTTTTGCTAAAAATGACCCGATTGCAGCTCCAACCTGTGTTACAGGACCTTCTTTTCCTGCTGAATTACCAGTACCAAGTGAAAGGGAAGTAGCAACAATTTTTGCCCAGATTACTCTTGGTTTTATTTCTCCTTTTCCAACCTCTGAAGATGCTATAACATGAGGAATTCCTGAAGCTCTTGATTCTGGAGAATATTTAAAAATAATAATTCCTGCTAAAATACCACCTATTGCAGGTATTAAAGGGATATAATATGGATAAAACTTATTAAAAGTAACTTTACTACCTTCAAAAAAAAACTGTTTTGATAATTCTACCAGATATTTAAACAAAACCCCTATAAATCCAGAAATTATACCAAGAATAATAACTAATCCAATAAGTAAGAAATAATTATCAATCTCTTCTTTACCAAAATCTCTAATTTTATAATATAGTTTTTTCATATTTTTTTAAAACTTTTTTATTTTAAAACCAAATAATTTTAAAAAATATTAATTATATAAAAACTAATAAAATTATGTGTATAATTAGTCAATTTAAGTATAATTAAAAATAATAAAATTTAAATAAAAAAAAATACTTTATTTATTCTAAATTTATTCACAAAAATTTCATAACTTAATACTAATCTATTTATAGATAAAAAAGAAAAATAAAAAAAAGGAGTAAAATTATGGGAAGATTTGGTGGATATGGTTATCATATGCCTTTTACAGGGATTTTTGCATGGCATGGGTATATAGGATTAGCAATACAGATTTTAATTTTTATTGCTCTGGTAATAGGAGTAATCTATCTTATAAAAGCATTAACAAAGAAAAAAGATTTTTCTTTAAATAACAATTTTAATTTAAATAATCCTATAGCCATTGCAAAAATGAGATTAGCAAAAGGGGAAATATCAAAAGAAGAATATGAGAATATTTTAAAAACACTTCAAAAATAGTAAAATTAAAGTATTTAAGTAAAACAATAAAAATAAAAAGGGGTTATCCTGAAATTTAAGCGATAACCTCTTTTTTTATAGTAGCAAATTAAATTTTGTTATAAATCATATTTTTAAATAAAAAAAAGGGGCTGTCTTAGATCTTAAGGCAGTCCTTTTTTTTAAAAAAAATAAAAATATAAAAATTTATAAATTAAAGGAAAAAATAAAAGAATTTTCAAATGAATTATTTAATAAATATAAAAAATAAGGTAAAATTTTTCCTTTATTTAGTTTAAACAACTTTCTAATATTATGTGCTATACTTATTAATCCCCATTCTATTTTTACATTATTTATTCCTCTTAACATAAATCTCCTGAATCCCATATTGTGTTTAATATCTCCAAATACGGTCTCAACTTCTATCTTCCTTCTAAATGATAACTCCTGTCCCATTAATGTTGATAAATTCGATTTAACTTCTGATTTTAATTTTAAAAATACTGGATTTACCCATATATTCTTGTAAGGTTTTCCTTTACTACACCTATCCTGATAAATACAGCCTTTACATCCATTTGTTGAATATACTTTGTATAATTCTAATTTCTTCCTTTTTGTAGATCTTGCAGTATAAACATATTTTAATTCTTTCCCATTTGCACATATAAAACAATCTTTTGACTCATCATATTTCCAATTCTGTCTGTTTAATTTATCCTTTTTAAAACTTCTTTTACTTTCTTTAAAATATCCTGAATATTTAACATAATTATTTATTCCTCTCCTTTTTAAATATAAATAATTATAAGTAGAACCATATCCTGCATCAGTTATTAAATTTGTTGGTTTTCTCCCTGTCTTTGATATTAAACTTTCTAAATGAGGGATTAAGGTGTTTGTATCTGATCTATCTTGATGGATACTATACCACAATATAAATTGATTTTGTGTGCCTATCTGTACATTATAGCCTGCTTTTAATTGACCATTTAACATTGCATCTTCTTTCATCCTCATAAATGTAGCTTCTTCATCTGTCTTAGAATAACTATTACGTCCTTTAAATTTCTTTTCCTGCTCTTCATATCTTTCTAATCTTGGTATATAATCCTGTTTTAACTTCTTAATACTTTTTTTTAATTGTTTGCTCTTTTTATCCTTTTTATCTTCTCCTCCTTCTTTCAATACTTCTTCTAATTCTTTTGCTATCTTTTTTAGTTTCTCTGAATCTAATACTTCCTTTTTACCTTTAGATTCTTCAGACTCTTTTTCTTCATAATATCTATCTTCTTCTTCATTTAAATAATCTATCTCTTTTAATAATTTCTTTACATTTTCTTTAAGCTTCTTTTTGTAATTTTTTATGCTCTTTGACCATACAAAACTATATTTATTCGCATTAGCTTCTATTTTTGTCCCATCTAAAAAATAATTGTTTAAATCTACATAACCTGTTTCATATAAATAGGATAATAATATACTGAATATTTCTTCCAAATGTCTTCCTAACTTCTCTTTCCTGAATTTGTTTATTGTCCTGAAATCTGGATAATTCTTCCCACTTAACCACATGAAATATATATTCTCTCTTAATGCTTTGGCTATCTTCCTTGATGAATATATTTTCTGGGTATAAGCATAAACTATTACCTTTAAAAGCATCTTCGGATGATAACTACTTCTACCTCCTCCTTTATAGCTTCTGTAAAGAAAATTTAAATCCATATTTTCTATTAAATCATTTACTATTCTTACTATATCATTTTCTGGTATATATTCTTCTAATCTTTCTGGAAATAATAGTGGTTCATCCTGTATATATCTTTTAAATACTACCTTATTATGTACTTTTGTTCTTCTCTTTTTCATAATTCAATTATAGCAAATAATTTGTAAAAAAAAAGAGGTTGTCCCCAAGTTTTGAGACAACCCCGAAATTAGTTATAATTCTAGAATTATAACTAATTTACACATTTTTATTGACATAACCATAAGTTTTATAATTAAGTAAATTCTTATATAGTTATAATATTGAGGTTAAGAATAAATTTTTATTATTTAGCAAAAAAAGATGATAATGAAAAAGAATAGAATTATATTTATTTAAGATTATTAAGATAATTTATTTAATATTAGAGATTAATTATTACAAATTGAACATATTTTTTAACTATCTTTAACTATTCCATTGAAAAACAAATCAAGAATAATATCTATATTTTTGTTTAATTCAGTAATAGAATTTTTATTTTTTTCTGGTTTGGTTATTCTTTTCATTTCAGTAATGCTGCTAATTATACCAAAAAAATATTTTGATAATAATTTAGAATCAACAGATTTTATTAATCCTTTATCTATTGCTTTTTGAAAAATTGATTTAAGAGGCGACCCTGGTTCTTCTTCAGGCTGGATCATTAATGATGAAAATTCTGGGTCTTCAAGTTTTGCATACATAATTAATCTTATTAGTTTTGATTTTTTTTCTGTTAATTTTAGAAAATTTAAAATAAAATTATATAAATAATTTTTTAAATCCTCTATTTTATTTATTTCAGCATTTTTAGCAGGTAATTTGTTAATTATTTCATTAATCTGTTTCTTTGTATAATTTCTAATTGATTCATAAAGTTCTTTTTTAGAAGAAAAATGTTTATATAATAAAGCTTCACTTATACCTGCTTTTTCAGCAATTGTTTTTGTTGTTGTTTTTTTAAATCCATTTTTTGCAAACAGGTCAAATGCAATTTTAAGTATCTGCTTTTTTCTTTCTTCAAAACTCATTTTTTTCATATAAATTCCCTGTAAGTTAAATTTATTTTATGTTTTAATGTTTTTATTTTTTGTTATAGGTTAAAGTTATAGGTTAAAAATAATTTATAAAACCATAGAATTATAAAAGACAAACTCTTAGTGACTACTTACTAACATAATATTTTTTTATTTTTTGTCAAATAAGTGTTTTTATTTTTGTGAAATTTTGTTATATTTACAACATATTAATTTAGAAAGGGCAGTTTTATGAAAGTTGAAAAAAACAAAGTTGTAACAATCCATTATACTTTAAAAGATGATAATGGAAATGTAATTGATACATCTGAAGGTAGAGAACCATTAGCTTATTTACATGGAAATCAAAACATAATAGTAGGACTTGAAGAGAAGCTAGAAGGAAAGGAAATTGGTAACAAACTTAGTGTCGATGTTTCACCTGAAAAGGGATATGGAATTGTCGATGAAGCTTTAAAGATGGTACTTAAAAAAGAACAATTCGAGAATCCAGAAGCATTAGGTGTAGGGATGCAATTTCAAGCTCAAATTGGGGAGAAATTAGCAATATTTACAATTACTAATATAAAAGATGATGAAGTTTATGTTGATGGTAATCATCCTTTAGCTGGTATGAATTTACATTTTGATGTTGAAATTGTGGATATAAGGGATGCAACAAAAGAAGAACTTGAACATGGTCATGCACATATGGAAGGTCACGATCATCAATAATTAAGCAGTTATTGAAAATTAAAACTCCAGTAATATAAAAAGTATTATAAGAAATTTATTAAGTAATAAAAAAAGTTAAACCAGTACATATAAAAAGGTTATATTAAAAAAGAGGGGTTGTCTCAAAACTTGGGGACAACCTCTTTTTTTTTATAATTTATTTGCTATAATTGAATTATGAAAAAGAGAAGAACAAAAGTACATAATAAGGTAGTATTTAAAAGATATATACAGGATGAACCACTATTATTTCCAGAAAGATTAGAAGAATATATACCAGAAAATGATATAGTAAGAATAGTAAATGATTTAATAGAAAATATGGATTTAAATTTTCTTTACAGAAGCTATAAAGGAGGAGGTAGAAGTAGTTATCATCCGAAGATGCTTTTAAAGGTAATAGTTTATGCTTATACCCAGAAAATATATTCATCAAGGAAGATAGCCAAAGCATTAAGAGAGAATATATATTTCATGTGGTTAAGTGGGAAGAATTATCCAGATTTCAGGACAATAAACAAATTCAGGAAAGAGAAGTTAGGAAGACATTTGGAAGAAATATTCAGTATATTATTATCCTATTTATATGAAACAGGTTATGTAGATTTAAACAATTATTTTTTAGATGGGACAAAAATAGAAGCTAATGCGAATAAATATAGTTTTGTATGGTCAAAGAGCATAAAAAATTACAAAAAGAAGCTTAAAGAAAATGTAAAGAAATTATTAAAAGAGATAGATTATTTAAATGAAGAAGAAGATAGATATTATGAAGAAAAAGAGTCTGAAGAATCTAAAGGTAAAAAGGAAGTATTAGATTCAGAGAAACTAAAAAAGATAGCAAAAGAATTAGAAGAAGTATTGAAAGAAGGAGGAGAAGATAAAAAGGATAAAAAGAGCAAACAATTAAAAAAAAGTATTAAGAAGTTAAAACAGGATTATATACCAAGATTAGAAAGATATGAAGAGCAGGAAAAGAAATTTAAAGGACGTAATAGTTATTCTAAGACAGATGAAGAAGCTACATTTATGAGGATGAAAGAAGATGCAATGTTAAATGGTCAATTAAAAGCAGGCTATAATGTACAGATAGGCACACAAAATCAATTTATATTGTGGTATAGTATCCATCAAGATAGATCAGATACAAACACCTTAATCCCTCATTTAGAAAGTTTAATATCAAAGACAGGGAGAAAACCAACAAATTTAATAACTGATGCAGGATATGGTTCTACTTATAATTATTTATATTTAAAAAGGAGAGGAATAAATAATTATGTTAAATATTCAGGATATTTTAAAGAAAGTAAAAGAAGTTTTAAAAAGGATAAATTAAACAGACAGAATTGGAAATATGATGAGTCAAAAGATTGTTTTATATGTGCAAATGGGAAAGAATTAAAATATGTTTATACTGCAAGATCTACAAAAAGGAAGAAATTAGAATTATACAAAGTATATTCAACAAATGGATGTAAAGGCTGTATTTATCAGGATAGGTGTAGTAAAGGAAAACCTTACAAGAATATATGGGTAAATCCAGTATTTTTAAAATTAAAATCAGAAGTTAAATCGAATTTATCAACATTAATGGGACAGGAGTTATCATTTAGAAGGAAGATAGAAGTTGAGACCGTATTTGGAGATATTAAACACAATATGGGATTCAGGAGATTTATGTTAAGAGGAATAAATAATGTAAAAATAGAATGGGGATTAATAAGTATAGCACATAATATTAGAAAATTGTTTAAATTTAATAAAGGAAAAGTTTTACCTTATTTTTTATATTTATTAAATAATTCTTTTAAAAATTCTTTTATTTTTTCCTTTAATTTATAAATTTTTATATTTTTATTTTTTTTAAAAAAAAGGACTGCCTTAAGATCTAAGACAGCCCCTCGCCTCCCGATGAAAATATTGACATTAACCATAAATTTTTTTTAGCATTAAGTCAAGCTCATATTTTGCCTGACCAAACCCCCTTAATATTCTTTCTTCCCATCTATTTTCATAATCTTTTAATATTAAAAATAATAGTTTCTCTGCTGATTCAACTGTTGGAAAACTATTCTTCCCTTTTATTCTTTTCCTTACTTCTTCATTTAATCTCTCTATCCAGTTTGTTGTATAGATCTGTTTCCTTATACTCTCTGGAAATTCATAAAATGTTAACATATAATCCAATACTTCTTCTAAATCTTTAACTAACTTCTTATACTTCCTTCCCCATTTTATTTTAAATTGTTCAAAATAAACTAGTGCTTCTTCTTTCCTAGTTTGACTATAGACTTTTTTAAAATCCAATAATATTTCTCCTCTATCTCTTACCCTTACTCTTGTTGATATGTTCCTGCTTAAATGATATATACATCTTTGTATTTTTGATTTTGGGAAATTGTTGCTTATTACTTCTTCTATTCCACTTAATCCATCTGTTACAAACAACAATACTTTTTTTACTCCTCTTGTTTTTATATCTTCAAATATTTCATTGTAAAAGCTTGAACTCTCTGTTGGATTTATGTAAAATCCTAATATCTCTCTTTTCCCTTTTACATTTACTCCTAATAAAAAATAGATTGCTTCTTTGGATACCGTATCTCTCCTTATATTTACATGCATTGCATCTATAAATATTACATAATAACTTTCTTCTAATTTCCTGTTTTTAAATCCTTCTATATCTTTTTTTACTTTCTCCGTTATATTCGATATCGTTTCTTTACTATATTTCATCCCATATATATCTTTTATATGTTCTGATATATCAGCTGTAGATAATCCTTTTGCATACAATTTTATTATTGTATCATCTATATTTTCAAGTCTTCTCTTATATCTTTCCAATATTGCAGGATAAAAACCATTCCTTGCTCTTGGTACTTCTAAGTTGATAATTTTTCCATGACTCGTGTCTAAATCTCTGTATCTTTTACCATTTCTATAATTTTCTTTTTCTGTTTCTCTATCATATTTTTTAAAACCTAAAACAGTTTCCATTTCATTTACCATTAAGCTTTCATATCCATATTTTAATATAGATAACATTAATTCTTTTGTTTTGTCAGGATTTTTAATAAAATCTTCTAAAACCCCTTGACTTTCTAAAAATTTAGCTAATTCTTTACCTAAGTTTTTCATGTTTTTGCCTCCTGATGATTTGTTTTTTTGTACATATTTTTTTCATCGGGAGGCAATATTTTTTTATTTATTTGCTTTAAGCAAACTTATTCTGCCTTTTACACACTTTTGTTTATATCATGAAATAAAATGTTATTTGAATATGTATTATTAAATATTAATTATAAAACAAATAAAAATAAATTGAAAAGATTAATAAAGAAAAATTAAATAAAAAATAAAAAAATAACTTGACATATTTTTAACATCTATTAAAAATTTTCAAAATCATTTTTAAGTAAATTAAATAATTAATTAAATCTAAAAGAGCACAGTATTGGATTTAAATATGTATTTTAAAGTAAAAATAATAATTAGTATTAATAAGTTTTTCAAAATAATATTTTACAAAGTTACTTCTATTTTTTTATCAATAAATTTACTGTTTTTTTTAAAGACATCTATAACCAATAATTATAAAATACAAATAAATAATCATAATTTTCACTATATTATTAATAATTCCTCAATTTTAAAATCAAATAAAAATAATTTATATCATGTTATTTTGAATGAAAAAAAATTAAGGATAAAACTATGTTGACATTAAAATTTGATTTTGTAAGGGATAATAAATTATGCTAAAAACCCTGCAGGTATGCAAAAGATAGAATTTATTAAATTCTGTCAATGTTTGTACTTCACTATTCCAAACCTATTAGAAGTTTTTTTGTAAAAACTTTAAAAAAGAAGTTCAAACACTTACCTGCAGGGTGATATAAAGATAATATTATTTGTAAAAAATTCAATTTCTAAATAAATAAATTGGGGAAAATTTATGAAAAGGATAACTTATATAATAATAGCATTAATATTGTTAATTCCTTTAACTACAATAAACCTATTAGCAGGGAATATAGACAAAGTTAAGATAGGACAAAAAATGTTTGAAAGTAATATTAAAAATGAAGAAGTTGAAATTAACAACAATGAAGATGATAGTTTCAAAAAACTCGATAAAATAATTGGAGATTGTGAAATTACTGATGAAGAGATGAGTAAGATTGTAGGAGAAAGGATTACTGATGGAATATCACCAGATTCACATAATGATAAATATTCTGGTAATGATTTATATATAAACAAAGTTACCCATTATTATCTATATCTTAAAAGGCGATACAATACTTTATTTATGAAATATTTATTTTATCTTGAGGGTAAGCATGTATCAAAAAAAATTATTGATGAAGTTAAGAAAAGATTAAAGGAATTAGGAGGAGCATTAGAGGAAGCATGGGAGCAAATTCAACTTCTAAGAGAAGCATCAAGACTTGCAAAGGAAAAGATGATGGAAGATCCATATTAATTGTTTAATTTTATTTAAAAATATATTGTTATAAATGAAAAAAGAGACTATTCCTTAAATTTAGGAATAGTCTCTTGATATTTTTATAATAAAAATTAATAAGAATAATAAAAAATATTAATTAATATAATATAAAACTTAATAAAATAAGCTAATTATATGTATTTAATGTATTATACGAGGATAATAAATGAAAAGATTAAAAGAATTTTATACTTTAATTATATTTATAATTATTATATTTATTTTTACTTACTTAAACCCTTATGATAATTTTTATAAAATTGGTAAATATTTCTTTTTATATTATGTATTTGTTTTTATATTATTACATTTTCTATTATCTATTAATAATATAACAATAAATATTATTTTCACTATTTTAATATCAATTTTTTATCTGTTCTATATAAAAATTTTACCTAATAACGGTGTAAAAATTAATTTTAATAATAAAATATTAAATTTTTTTGTTGATCTATATCCAATTACCTATTTTTGCTTATTATATCCAATTATTTTCAGTATTTTAAATAAAATATTTTTAAAAATTAAAATAAAAAATATAATTCTAAAATTAATTTTTAATTTATTTGTTTTTATAGTTCTTTATGTATATATATGTATTTTTGATTCACTTATTTTTTATTCAGATAAAGAAGTTTTAATGGATGTAATTTTTGAAGAAATGTTATTTATATATTCAATATATTTGCTGTATAATAAAAATCAAATTTATATTTTTGGATATACAAAAAAATTTTTTTCAAAAATTAATAGAAGATCATCTAAATATTATAATTCATCAAAACTTACAACAATATTAATAATTTTAAATATTTTAATTTACATTTTTGTTTTTTTTAAATTATATTATTTTTCAAATTCTTCTATTTTTAAACATATGGATTTTAAAAATATTTTGTTTTATCCAAAAAATGGAATTATAATGTTTTTTTTCCTTTTAATTAACTTGTTTTTAGCTGAAGGATTGGAAGAGATCTATTTTAGATACTATTTATATAAAGATTTAAAATACCTTGAAAATTATTATGATAGCTATTTTTTTTATAGAAATAAAATCATAATTATATCTTTATTTTTTGCACTTATGCATTTTATAAAATTAGATATAAAAGATGGTTTTATTATTATAATTATTGATATTTTAGATTATTACTTTTCAAGTTTAATTCTTTTTTATTTTAAACAAAGAATGATTAGTTTAAAAGGACCTTTATTAGTACATAATTTGTTAAATATTGTTTTATTTATTTTTGTTAAAAATCCAATAACCATTTTATTTTAATAATTTTATAAAATAATAATAAAGATAATAGTATTAAAGAACTTAGGGCAATTATAGAAAATGATAAAATATACAATGAAATAAGTAATGAAGAGATGAGTAAAGTTGTTGCATATAAAACTACAGAAATAGTTCTTAATTTTAAACTTGGAATTGGATGGGTAAAAGTCGCTAAGAAAATTTTTATGGGAGTTATAATTAGATGCAATATCATTTAAATATTAAAAGCTAAAAATTAATTAACAATAATTATTAAAAGGACTGAATATGAAAATATATTATTATCTTTATTTTATTTATTATCTTTTAATCATTCTATCGTTAATATTTAAGAAATATTTTGAAAAACATATTAAATTAATAAAGATTATCAACAGTATATCATTTGCTTTTATTTTACTTTTTACATTTGATCTTTTAAAAATTAACTCTATTTTTAAAAATAAGTATCATGCAATAATATTTATATTAAATTATATTCTTTTTTCAATTTTTAATGAATTGTTTGAATTAACAATTAAAAACAAAAATATAAACTCTAATAAAAAAAATAAAAAGATTAATAGAATCTTTATTCTTGCATTAATTAATTCATTGATTTTGCTATTTATTTTTTCAAATAGTTTGTTCTTAACTTTTAAATTATTTATTAAATTTAATTACTATCATGTTAAAAATACAGTATTTGGTTCTATAGATTATTTTTTACATATTATATTATTATTTTTACTAACAATATATTTGTTTTATATTAGTAAAAAAGAATTTTTATTATTTGATTTGTCTTTAAAAGAATCAAAAAAATCTAAAAAGAATAATTTATTTTTTATTATTTTTATTATATTTTATGTAATTTTAAGCTGGATATTTTTTCAATTTATAATTGGTAAAGGATATAAATTTAATATTGGAATTAATTTATATTTAATTATTAATATTTTAAAATTTATAATAATTTTGATTGAAATTTACATTTTTGAATGGTTTTTTAAATTTTATTTAATTGATTATTTTTATACTAAGACATCTAATAAAATACTATCATATACATATTCTTTTATAGTAAATTTTTTGATACTATTTATAATAATTTTTTTATCATCTTTTACAATAAATTTATTCTTAATCATATTATTGTTATTATTTGTAATACCAGGGTTTTTAGTTAAATATATTTACAATAAATTAGAATATAATGTCATCTTAGTCTATATTTTTCTTTTTATATTTCTATTTAACTTTTTACTTTACAGTTAAATTTTTAAATATTATATAAAACTGTTTTATAAAAAATGTAATTATTATTAAAACATAAAAAATGTAGAGTTAAGATAAGAAATATTTTTTTTATAATTTTATTTAACATTTCAAAAAGTGGGAGTAATTAATATGGATATTTTTAAACTGGTAAAAAAAGATATTATTATATTAACTAAAAAACCACAAGTGCCATTGTATTATCTTTTGTTTCCTATCATCTTTATTATTATAATGAGTTTTATAAGTTCAAACTTATACAAAAACTTATCAATTTATATAGATAGTAATTTAGCTAATGAGTTTTCAAATAAAAAATCAATCAAAATAAATTATCTTGGAACAAATTTAGAAATTAACTTAAAATACAAAAAAAAGGAAGAAATCTTAACCTTATTTAAAAACAAAGAGATAAATATATGTCTTGTTTTAGAAAATAACAATAAAACTTTTTATTTAAATAAATCTGATTCTAAAGCACCATTAATTTATTCAATTATTACAACTTATTTAAATAGAACAAGTAATTTTAAAACTAAAGTTTCCCAAAATCTTTCAAAAAACCTTGCTTTACTAGCAATCTTTTTTATAACTGTCTTTGCTTCTACAAACATTCCACAAAACTCTTTATCAGAAGATATTGAAAAAAGAACAATTTATATGCTTAAAAAAGTCGGATTTAAAAGTGGAGAGATAATTTTAAGCAAAATAGTATATAGTGTTTTTTCTAATTTAATATTGATTTCATTATTCACACTTGCACTTTACAAATTTAATATATTCAAAATAGACCTATACTTCTTTTTATGGACATTATTTGCAATTATAAATTCTTCAATTGTGGGTATTACTATTTCATCAATTTCAATAGAAAAAGAAATTTCTGGAGGAGTTTCAACAATATTATTTTTTTCAGCACTTTATTTTCCATTAATAGAAAATTCTTTAAATATAAAATTGAAAATTTTATTCTATTTAAATCCATTATTACTATCTTTAAAATTATCAAACAATGCACTCACAAATGCAATTAATCTTAATTTGATTTTAATCAGCATCCCAGTTATTTTGATCTTTTATTTTATTTCAATTATTATGCTTAATAAACAATTAACAAAGAGTTTTTAATTTTTTTTAAATCATTATTATTTATTTTAATAGGAGAAATTTTTATGTTGAAATTTTATGATGTATCTAAAATATATGATAAAAAGACAGTAGCACTAAATAAATTTACAATGTTTGTTAAAGAAAAACAGATTCATGCTTTATTAGGACACAATGGAGCTGGAAAGACAACAGCATTTATGGTTGCAAATAAATTTATCCCATTTGACAAAGGGGAAATAATTATTAAAAATAAAAACATTAAGGAAATCAAGAAAAATGAACTAAAAAAAATTGGTATTGTTACAGATAAAATGCAATTATATAATGAATTAACAGTTAAAGAAACACTTAATTTTTTTGCATCTATTCATAAAATAAAAAATCAAAAAAAGAAAATATTAGAAATCTCTGAAAAATTTGAATTATCAGAATTTCTGAATAAAAAAATAAAATCATTATCAACAGGGATGTATAAAAAAACAATAATTGCAATTTCTTTAATAGGAGACCCTTTTCTTGTTTTTCTCGATGAACCATTTTCTGGTGTTGATCCAGTAATGTTAAAAAAAATTTCTAAATTAATTGAACATTATAGAGATGTTAAAGGAACTACATTTATAATTTCATCTCATAATTTATCAGAAGTAGAAATAGTTTCAGATTTTATAACAATTATAAAAGAAGGATCAACTATTATAAGTGATTCAAAAGAAAATCTCTTTAAAAAATATAATTTAGAAAAAAGTTTTAAAATTACATATATTAACAATGGGAAAGTCTCTGAAACAGAAGTTAAAGGTGAAGAACAATTGCTATTAAAACTTAAAGAGTTAGACAAAAACAATACAAATATTTTAACAATAAATGAAAATAAGATTAGTTTAAATGATATATATAATGAAATATATCAAAAATAAATGTCTAAAATAAATTTCGATTTTTCATTGACATAAAGAATAATCCATATTATATTTGGGTTAGTGAGTATTTACTTATTATTTTAATTATTTATTATTTTATTTATTTTGTTTTAATTTAAATTTCTTAAAAAACATTTGATGTTAACAAGATAATTATAATTTTAATGATTATAAAATTATTTATAAATTATATTGACATAAAAACTTACTGTATTAATAATAGCAATACAGCATATACACCATAAATAGTTAGTTTTTATTAAAAGTTTATAAAATAAATAAACAGGAGAGCATAATGTCAGTTGTAAAATTACAGAATGTTAAAAAAATTTATATGCTTGGAAAAACTGAAGTCCATGCATTAAGAGGTGTTGACATCAATATTGAAAAAGGTGAATTTGTATGTATTGCAGGTCCTTCTGGTTCAGGAAAAACAACTATATTAAACTTAATTGGATGCATTGACCATCCAACAGAAGGTTCTGTTTTTATTGATAATGAAGAAGTCAAACTTTTAAATGATAATAAACTTACAGAACTTCGACTTCACAAAATTGGATTTATATTTCAATCCTTTAACTTAATCCCGGTTTTAAATGTATATGAAAATATTGAATTTCCACTTCTTTTGAAAGGGAAAATGTCAAAACAGGAAAGAGAAAAGATTGTAATGAGACTTATAGAAGAAGTTGGTTTAAAAGATAGGATAAAAAATAAACCAGCTGAACTTTCAGGTGGTCAAAGACAAAGAGTTGCAATTGCAAGAGCTTTAGTTACAAACCCTTCAATAGTTCTTGCTGATGAACCAACAGCTAACCTTGATTCTGAAACTGGACAAAAAATAGTTGACCTTATGAAAAAGATTAACAAATTAGAAAATACAACTTTCATTTTTTCAACTCATGATCCAGATATTATGAAACATGCTGGCAGAGTAATAAAAATCCATGATGGTCTTGTTGTTGATGAAATAATCAACAATCAGGAATCAATTAAAAGTTAAAAATCATTATAAAATAATTTTTAAATAAAGTAATATATAAATTGTAAAAATACTTGTAAAAATAATTGTAAAAATAATTATGAAAATAATTATAAAACTAATTGTAAAAAAATATAAAAAAAATCCATATAATAATTTTAATAATTAAAATCATATATTGGAAAAAAAGAAAAAAATTTAAAAAAAATTACTACAATAGTTATAATATCATAATTATAAATTAGTAACTTATAAAAAAAATGATTATAAAAAAAGTTAATAAAAATTAAAAATAAAATAAAACAAAAAATGGGGTTAAAAATGGCATTTTTTAAAATCGCATTAAGGTCAGTATTAAAACATAAAAATAAAATGATAGCAATAGGGATTTTAGTTATATTTGGAACAATGTTAATAATAGTAGGCCAGTCAGCAGTTATATCAATTAAATATCTTTCAAAAAATGCAATTATTAAAAATTTCACAGGTAATTTTATAATCTATTCTAATAAATCAAAAGAAAAACCATCCCCTTTTAGCTTTTCAGCACCACTAAAACCAATTGAAGACTTTAAAGAAATTTATGATACACTTAAAAAATATCCTGAAGTAGATGCTATTGTTCCTTTAGCTCAAAATATGGGAATAATTTCTGAACAGGGAAAAGAGGATATTCAATTTGTATTTACTGCAATAGATCCTGAAAACTATAAAAAAGTATTTAAAAATTTTGAAATAGTAAAAGGGAGTTTCTTTGATGAAAACGGAATTTTAATTTCAGAAAAAATGATAAACCGTGCAAAAAAAGATTTTAAACTTGAACTAAAAGTTGGGCAGGAAGTAACAGTTCTTGGTTTTACATCAGGAGGATCTGTAAATGCTGTTAAAACTAAAATAGTTGGTATATTTAAACCTAAATATTTTAGCAATATTTCATCAATGATAAATTTTATGGATATCAATACCTACAGAAATTTATACAATTTTGAAGGTATTGATGAATCAACACTCCCTGAAAATTTAAAAAAATCATATGACACAGAGAATGAAGAAGATATATTTGCTTTAGCTGATGAAGATATCCTGAGCAATGAAGATTTAAAATCATTAAAAATTAAGAGCAGCTCAGGTTATACCATGATAAGTGTTGTATTAAAGGAAAATGTCAATACAGAACAATTTCTAAATACCATTTCTCCTCTTAAAGATCAATTTGGGATTAAATTCGCAAAATGGGATGAGGCTTCTGGTGGACTTGCCCAAATGTCCAAAACTTTACAGATTTTTATAAATGTTGTTTCAATTCTTATATTTATCACAGTAGCAATAATTATTATGAACACCTTAATTGTTAATATCCTCGAAAGAACTGGAGAAATTGGAACAATAAGAGCAATCGGTGGTAAAAAGTCTTTTATTAGAAAAATGTTTATCACAGAGTCTTTAATTTTAAGTTTTTTAGCAGCTATAGCAGGAACTATATTATCAATAATTGTTATTGCTATATTACATAAAACAGGAATACAGATAAAAGGAATGGTTTCAGAAATTCTGTTCGGAGGTGGTAAATTATACCTTTCATTAAATATTGGTTCAATAATTCAATCTTTGATTATTGTTTTAGTAGTTTCTATAATTGCAACATTATATCCATTGAGAATTGCTACTAAAGTTACTCCTTTAAAAGCTATGTCTTCTAAATAAAAATAAATTAGAAATAAAATGGAGATAGATATGTTTAAATTTTTTAAAATAGCATTTAGAAATGTTTTTAGACAGAAAAAAAGGACATTTTCTTTAGGTATAACATACAGTTTTGTTACACTTCTTCTGGTTGTTTTATTCTCATTTTCTGCAGGTGCAGTTAAAAATATTACAAATAATATATCAATTTCAATCATGGGACATTTAAATATATTTGGAATAGAAAAAAACAATGGAAAACTGGTTCAAATATTAAAAAATTATGAAAACATTAACAAAACAGTTAAAGAAATATATCCTGATGTCTCAATTTATCCAAGATTTTCAGAAAATATTCAATTATACTATAATGGATACACTAAAAGATTGATGTTTAAAGGGATTGTTCCAGAACTTGAAACAAAATTCGCAAGTAATCTAAAATTTATAAAAGGAAGTTATGAAAAATTTAAAGAGCAAAAAGAAAACATACTTATAACAAAAGAAGATGCTGATTATTTTTCATTAAAAGTTGGAGATGAAATTGTTGCTTCAATTCAGACTATTTATGGTGCATATAATACAGGGATATTTAGAGTGGCTGGAATTTACCGTTCATCAAATATATTTGCAAGTATTGGCGTTGTTGCTCATCATGATTATCTTGCACAATTAAAATTAATGCCTAAAGGTTCTACCCAGCTTTTATGTATCTATTTTAAAAAAGCAAAAAACTTAGATTTACTTAGAAATAATTTAATAAAAAAATTAAATGCTAATGGAATTTTTGTTGAAAAACCTGATCCTTCTTTAAAATCAATGCCAGAAATAATGAAATCTTTAATAACAAGTGATTTGACCAAACCCAAAATCATTATTTTAACAATTGATGAAGTTTTATCTCAACTATCTAAATTTTCAACTGCAGTTAATTCAATTGGGATTGTAATTGGAATAATAATGTTTTTTATTATTGGAATTGCTTTGTTTGTAAATATAAAAATGTCTATAAATGATAGAATGAGAGAAATTGGAACATTAAGAACTATTGGATTGAAAAGGAAACAACTTGTAAATTTATTAATTTTAGAAAATGTTATTTTAGGTATAATCTTTACTTTTTTAGGTATAATATTGGGAATATTAACTACATTTATTATCTCTCTTTTTAAGATTACAAATGAAAATCTTTCTGTATTTCTAACAAACAACCATTTCTATTTTTATACAAGACCATTGGACTTATTGATAATGTTTATAATAATTGTGTTGTTTTCAATTATTTTTTCATACTTCCCATCAAGATATGCAGGGAAAATTGATCCTGTTGAGGCTTTAAGAAAAGAGTTTTAAGTAAATAAATAGCAAATATTAAGTAAGAATAAAAAATAAATATTAAATGCAAATTTAAAAACAAAAGTAAATTGAAGAGAAAAAAGGAGGAATTTATGAAAATAAAAACTATAGAAAAAAGAACTATTTTGAAATACCCTATTATTACTTTGTCTGCGATACTATTTTCAATCATTTTTATCTTATTGTCCGTTAATATATTTTCTGAAGATGGTTTATCAATTGCCAAGAAAGTAGAACAACGACTTAACTATGATGAAGACTTAAAAGCTGATATTACATTAATACAGAAAGACCCTGAAGCATCTGATAAAATTTTAAAAGCAGTATATTATAGAAGAGATAAAGATGATAAATTTACATTGATTTTTACATATCCAGATTCTGAAAAAGGAAAAGGGTATTTAAGAATAGGTAATAACTTCTGGATGTATCTACCAGCAACTAGAGAATTTGTACATAAAAGTAGAAAGGAAAATGTTGGTTCAACAGATGCAAAAGGGGATACATTTGAAAAGAAAAAAATTGAAGAATTATATAATGTAAAACTTATTGGCTCAAAAAAAATATCAAAATGGGATACTTATGTGCTTCAACTTGAAGCCAAACAACTTGATGTATCATACCCTATTCAGAAGTGGTATATTAGAAAAGATCTTTATCTCCCGGTAAAAATAGAAAATTACTCTTTATCAAATACTTTAATGCAAACACAGTACTTTATAAAATATGAAGAGATAAAGAAAAATAAATATATATTTACAAAAGCTTTATTTATTAACAATCTTGAAAAAGGGAAACAAACATTGATACAACTTGAAAATGTTTCCACAAAAAAGATTCCTGATGCCGTTTTTACAAAAGCATTTTTAGAAAATCAAAGTAGATAAAATTAAAATAAATAAAGGAAGATTTTTTATGAAAAATCAGAATAAAACTATTTTATGTGTTACAATAGCAGGAATTTTTTTTATAATTGCTGTTATATTTAAAAATCCTCTTTATGGTATAATTGCCGCTGTCTTTGACTGGTTACCCCTCCCTACAGGATGGATGAAATCAAATTCTTTAAAAAAAGCTACAGATTACAAAACATGGGTATGGATTCATACAATAATTACAATTATTGCATATGGTGTTTTTATTACATGGATTTTTAATATTGTGTTTTTTGCATATTTAAATTTTATTTTTTTTATAATCTGGTGGATTGCAGTAATGGCAGGAGTTATATTAATGCAAAAAGCTGGGAGGCAGTTATGAAAAGATATAAACTAATTGGATTGGTATTAATTCTATTTTTAGTTTTATCAGGTTTTGAATTTTTAAATATAAATGTTCTACATCATAATAATAATTTATTATCTATTACTATTATGGCGCAGGAGAATGATAATCCTGATGAAAATAATGATCAATCATCTGATGATGATATTTTTAATGAAGATATTTTTAATCAAGAACTTGAAAAAAGTACAGAAGAAGCAGAAAGCAACAAACTTCAAACCTTATTTGGTGGAAGTTTCTCTTTCAGTATGCCTCTTATAACTGACACAACTTTTGATAATTACTTACTTAATGGTGGTTTTTCAGGTTCCGCTTTTATTAAAATCTATGTTCCAATGGTTGGGCTTGCTTACCTTTCTTATGGATTTTCATATGACCTATTCTATCTTACAAATTCCAGTTCTAGTTCTTCATATTCTGCTGATTCATTGACCAAACTTAGCACAAATCTTATGGAATTTTTCTTTGATTTCAATATTAAACAATCCATCTTTTTTAGAATTGGATCTCAAGTAATTCACTGGGGATCTTCATTTTTCTGGACACCTGTTGATTTTATAAATATTGAAAAATACAATGCTACTTCTTCAGAAGATTTACGTTCAGGAAAACCTGGTATTAAGGTAAATATCCCTTTAAATTTCCCTTTTAAAAATTCTAACTTTTTTGCTTTTTTTGACCTTTATAACACTAATAATTCATTAGAGGATATATCTGAAATTCCTGTATCATTAAGATATGATTTTCATATTTCAGATTATGAATTTGCATTATCCACAAATTTTGGCAAAAATCAAAAAACTTATTTTGGATTTGATTTTTCAGGAGCACTTTTTGGTTTTGATATTTATAGTGAAATTTCTTTTTCTAAAGGATCTGATATACCAATTGTAAAAGAATCAACAGGATTTGTTCCATATGAACTTGAATATCCAGATTATGTTGTAAAAGCATCATTTGGTATACAAAAATCATTTGGTGATAATAGTGAATACTCATTAGCTTCTGAATTTTTTTATAATTCTGCAGGATATGATGACATACCATTTACATTGATATTTATGGCACAAAGTGCAACAGGATTGCAATTGTACACACCAATGTATCTGGGAAAATTTTATGGGTATATCTCATTTTCAAAATCAAAATTTTTATCAGATTACAGTTCCATTTCAATCTATGTTGTTTCAAATCTATCGGACCTATCATATATTGGTTCACTAACATTTAATCTTTCATTACCTGACACTTTACCTTTAAGTTTTGGCTTGAAATATTATGGCGGTGGTTCAGATAAAGAATTTACATATGGATTAACAAATAATGATAAAATAACATTTACATTTTCAACACATTTGAGTTTTTAAAAATAAAATAAAATTTCATAATAAATATATTTATTCAATAATTTTTGCTTTGTAATAACTTAAAAAAGGATATAAAGGTAAATTATCATATAGCTTTAAATATTCTTCTGTAATATTCAATTTTTTTTTCTTTTTATAAATATTTTTTCCAATAAAAATATATTTATTTTTTAATGAAATATTAGTTTCTTTTTTTTCAAGATCTTTTAATATCAGGTTTCTTTTTTCAGAAAGACTTTTAAGATAATTAAAAAAATATTCTGATATAAAGGATGATAGATCAAAAAAATGGTTATTTACTATTTTTAAATTATTTTTTTCAAATAAAATATTTATTATATTATCAAAGTTGCTATTTTTTATTAAATTACTATTTTTTAAAATGTTGTATTTAATATTTTTTTTATAAATATTATTGTAAATTTTATAAAAAAAATTTATGTAAAAAAGATATTCCTGCTGATATTTTATTTTTCCAAAAAATTTATTATCAGATGATGATAATCTATTTATAAATCCAGTTTTACAATACTTAAGATATTGACTTATTATATCAATTTTCATCTTTCCTAAGGTATCAAAATCCACCAATTTTTTTTCGATTTTCCCATTTTCGATTAAATAATTGGTTATTTCTAAAATTGTATCATACTTGCATCTGGTAAACTTTTCAAATCCAATTTTTATTTCTTTTTCTAAATTTTTAAAAACCTTTTTTGACAAAGAAAAAACTATTTGAAAAATCTCTTTTAATTTCATATTTAAAATTTTATTTATATAATTATTATCTATATTATTTTTCCTATAGTTATTAGAGTTTATAAAAACAATATCTTTGCATTTTTTTATAATTTCTTTAGTATTAATATTTCCATTAGAATCAATTTCACACAATATTTTATTAAATGGATCACTATTAATTTCTAAAAGAATATATTTAAATTGTATATCAAATATATAATATTCTTTATTAGCTATATCTTTATCTTTCAGTAAAACTATAAAAATTAGATAAAAAAACAAAATTCCTTCATATAAATTTCTATCAATTTTATTATTTATCATTAATAAAAAACTATAAGCTATAGCTTTTTTGTACCTTTTAGTAACTATAAGTGAATTTATATATCTCTCATTAAAATTATTTAAGTATGTATAATTAAGTTTATTTTTTTCAAACAAAATTAAATACTCTTTATTTATATTTTTAATCATTTTATTATTTTTTAATAAAATATATTTTGATTGAATTAATTTCAAATAAATTTCATTTTGAGATTTATCTTTAAACTTTTTTATTAAATCAATCAGAAAATCAAGATAATCTAAATTTCCATATTTAAGAAAAAAAAGATAAAGATACCCAATAAAATATGACCTAAAATAATTATCTTCTTTAAGATTACTAATAACATATTCAGAAAATGAAAAAAACTGAGGATACATTTCAAGTTTAAAATAAGTATATGATAAACTTAAAAAAGAATCATAAATAAAATATAATGGATATACTTTAAATTGTTTATATTTATTAAAATAATTATCAATAATTTTAAAATCAAATTCATTATTATTGATTTCAAAAACATTGTTTTTAATTGGAAAGTGTTTTAATACATATTCAAATAAAAGTAATGATTTAACAGTAAATAAATTAAGAGTTTGTATACTTATATTTACTACAAAATAAAATAATTTGAAATATTTAGACTTTTTTTTGTTATGGTATTTTAAATAACTAAAATAGTCATTAAAAATTTTTTTAACATAAACAAAATCACCGGCAAATGTTTTTTCAAAAATTATTTCCATTAAAAATGCTTCTCTTTCAATATTTGAAAGTGATTCATTTATTAAAATCAAATAAAAAAGATAATTATAATTCTTATTTTTTCTAAAATACTCAATAAATGAATTTAATAATCTTGTTTTCATTTTGTTATTTAAATCACATTTTATAAAATTTTTTCCTCTTTTCATATCATTATTATCAATAAGTATAATTTTATTTTTTATTAATAATTCTATTGCATTATCAAAAGTCAGAATGTTATCAGGATAAATTGGTAAAGTTAATTTAAAAAACAAATAATAATTTTTAATTTTATCAAATATGGATAAAGCAAAAATTATTGCTTGTAAATATCTATTAAAATAAAAATTTAAACTCAATAAATTTTTATATAAACCTATTTCTTTAAATTTTTTTAATTTACATTTATTAAACACAATATTAAGATCATTTTCATAATTTTCTTCTAAATACCTATTCAATTTTTTTTCAATATCTATAATATTATAAAAAGTAAAACATATTTTCTTTTTTAATATTCTATTTAAAGTTCTTCTATTGATATGAACAATTTTTGATAATTTTTTTATAGATATATTTTTTTCTTCTAAAACATGATTAATATTATCAATATTTTTTATAAATTGTTTTAATTTAAACCTGTAGTTCGCCATTTTCTTTTCCTTAAAGTTTACAATTAACTTTAATTTATTTTATACATACTTTTATAATACTTTTTTTTAAATTAGCTATATTTTTTCTATTTATTTATTTTATTTGCTTATAACAATTATTCTTCTATTTCACATTCCCTCCTGTCTTATATTCTATAATTTATCATTTTTTCTATCATATTTTAATAACCAAATTAAAAAATAAAATTTAAAAATAGTTAAATGCCCACCCCCCCCCCTTGAAAAATTGCGAATTTTTGTTTTTGACAAAAACAAAATTAATGTATATTTATAAATCATATTTTATGGAAATGAAAAATTGATAATAAAAAACAAAAATCAATCATTATTTTTTAAAAAATTTGTAAATTTAAATTTTAAAAAATAAAACTATAAAAGGGGAACGTATGGAAAAAATATCTAATATTAAATTTAAAGAAAGTAAATATAATATTTTTCAAGAAAAAGATAATAAAATATATTTATTAAATACTTTATCTAAAGCTATTGTAGAAATCGATAAAAATGAATTAGAATTTGTCCAAAAAATTTTAAAAAATATAAATGTTGATAAAAAATATTCAAAAAAATATATGACATATAAAAATTATTTAATAGAAAATGGATTTTTAATTGATAATGACATTAATGAAACTGAAGTTTTAAAATACAAATATTACAAAGCATATTTTAATGATCAATATTTATATATTACTTTACTTCCAACTTTAAATTGTAATTTTAAATGTAAATATTGTTTTGAAAATGAGAAAAATCTTAAATGGAATAATAAAATAGTAGAAACATTAAAATTATTTTCAAAAAATAATTTTATTAAAAAAGAAAAAGTTCATATTAGTTTATTTGGAGGTGAACCATTACTGGAATGGTCAAAAATTGAAAATTTTTTTGATTATATAAAAAATTTAGACATTAAATATAATTTTAATTTTTCCTCATCAATTGCTACAAATGGATATTTATTAAATGAAAATATTATTAATAAATTAATTAATGATTATAATTGTATATCATTTCAGATTTCTATTGATGGAAATAAAAAAACACATAATTCAACAAGGATATTAAAAAATAACAATCCAACTTATAATGTAGTTTTAAATAATTTAAAAAAACTGCTATTACTATCTAATGACAAAGTAAATATAAATTTAAGGATAAATTTATTAAATAATTCTTTAGAAGATATAGAAGAATTATTAGATGAATTTAGTAATGAAGAAAAACAAATAATGAAAATATACTTCAGACCAATATATAATAATGATAATTTTTGCATGGTTAATAAAAATAGAGAAAATCTTGAACAATTTTATAAGTTAGCCAAATTAAAAAGTTTTAAATTCTCTAAAATTCTTGTTAGTTCATATTATTGCGAAGGTGATCTTGGAATGAATAATTTTCATATAAATCCTGATTTAAAAATATGGAAATGTATGAATGATATGAATTTTAAAGATGCAAATATCGGATATATTGATGATAATGGGGATTTAATATTAGATAATAAAAAATTATTTAAATGGTTTTCTAAAGATCCTTTTGTTGATAATACCTGTATAAATTGTAAATTTTTACCTTTATGCTTTGGTAGTTGCCCATTAAATTACTTAAAAAACAAAAAAAGAAATTGTTTTTATGAAAAGCAATTTGATCTTGTAGATCTTTTCCTGAACGAATAGTTTTAAATTTTGGAGCTCCAAATTTAAATAATATTAAAGAAAGGAGGACTTATGAAAGTTTTAAAAAAAGCAGAAAGAAAATTATTTGATCTTAAAAATGTTGAAAATTTTGATATTTTAACATCTAATGGTACTTGCAATACTAATGGTTGTAAATGTGGTTGTTGATAATTAATTTCAAAATTAATTTTTTATTTTCTGAAATTTATTTAGAAAAAAAAGAGAACAAGGCAGAATAATTTCTGCTTTGTTCTTTATTTTAAAATATTTATATATATAAATATTTTTTTAGAAATACAAATTTTATTATGCCTATATTTTTAAATTTTATTAAAGGGAAATGTTTTTATGATTAAAACAATTAAAATATTAAAAAAAGCTTTTAATTTATTACATAAAAAATTAAAAATATATTTTATTTTAGCTTTAATAATTGGAATCATATTAATAATAATTGAATATTTTATCCCTTTATTTCAAAATTATTTTATTGATAATTCTTTGAAAATTAAAACTATATATTTTAAATACCTTTATATATTATTGTTTTTATATTTTTTATTCATCACATTAGAAAGCCTGGAAAATTATTTTAATATATTATCAGAGGATAATGGAATATATTATAATACAAAAAAATTTTATACAAAATTATTTTTTTTTGATAGAAAAAAATTATTATCAAAAGGGATTGGATATTACAGAAGTATAGCAGCAATGGAATCAGAAAATTTAATGCATTTTTTCAAAAGTTATACTTTTATTTTTATTTTTATGTTGATACAATCAATCTTTATCTTTAGAATTATATACTTATGGAATAAAATTATATCAATAGTAATAATTGCTTCTGTATTAATTATTGATATAAATATTTTATTATACTACAAATTTAGAAATAAAATATATAAAAAATTAAGAGAAAAAGAATCTATTTTATCATTTAAAATAATTGAAGCCTTGAAAACTAATTTTAGTTTAAAATTAAATTGTTTTGATTTTTATTATAAAAAACAAATTTTCAAAAATTCAGATAATTTATTTAAAGATAAGTATAAATATGGTAAAATTGAAGTATTTTTCCAGACATTAAACAATATTATTAAATATATAACTTTTGTTTTTATTTTAATATATTTAATAAACCAAATAATAAAATCTAATTTTAGTTATGGAAAATTAGTTGCAATTATTTCTTATTTTATGATAATTTATAGACCAATTGACTATATTTTTTATTTTATTGGATCTTTATCAACTTTATCAACTTCATATAATAAATTATTTGAAATAATTAATAACACCTATAAACAAGTAGAAGAAAAAATAATATTAGAAGATAAAATAAATAGCTTAAATTTTAACAATGTATCAATATTCTATAAAATTGAAGATAAAAATAATAAAGATAATAATAAAGATAATAATAAAAATAATAATAAAAATACTTCTGAAAAAAATAATATCAAATATGTAATAAAAGATTTTAATTTAGAAATTAAAGATAGCAAAAAGATTGCAATAGTTGGGTTATCAGGAGAGGGTAAAACATCAATATTAAAAGTTCTATATAAACAATCCAATAACTATGAAAATGAAATTATTATTAACAAAAATATAGATTTAAAATTAATACCATTATTAAATTATTATTACCACATAAATGTTTTCTCTCAGGAAACAGAAATATTAAACAGAACTTTGAAAGAAAATCTAATATTTAATAAAACATTAATAAAATTGAATGATTCAGATAAAATAAAAAGAGAAATAAAAGAAAAAGTTCAAAAAGTTATAATTAAATTAAAAAATATAATAACCAATAATAAATCAATCGGACAGATAGATTTTGATCAATATAAGGATGTTCTTTTAGAAAATAGAGAGATTATAAAATCAGGAAAAAACATAATTGATAATAAAATTATAAAAAAAACAATAAATTTAATAAAAAAAATAGTTAAACAGGATGAAGATATTGAAAATTATTTTTTATCAACAGGGTTTATATCTGATAAAATTGAATCTAACAATATATATTTATTTTACTATTTTAAAAAATTATTGTTTGAAAACAGATTAGAAAAGATGATAGAGGATTATATATTCAATTTGAAATATGTATTTGAAGAGGATTATGAAGAAGTAATAAAAAGACTTGAACTTAAAAAACTTGAAGGAAGAGAATTTGGAGAAGATGGAGCATTTATATCAGGAGGAGAAAGACAGAGAATAGTATTTGGCAGGTTTTTATTAAAGAAGAATTATGATTTATTTGTATTTGATGAACCTTTTACCTCATTAGATATTTTAGCAGAAGAGAAACTTTTACAAATTGCAAAAGAAAAATTAAAAAATAAGATGGGTATAATAATTTCACACAAATTAAATATATTAAAAGAGTTAGCAGATGAATTTATAGTTATTGATAAAGGCAAAGTTGTTGATAGAGGAACACATAACGATCTCATTAATAAAGAGGGGCTTTATAAAAAATTATTTGATAAATTTAGCAAACAGAGAAAAGTTATTGAAAAGTAAAAGGGGTTAAATAATGGCTATTTTAGATAAATCTGAAAAAAGAGCCTTTAGCATATTTAAAATATTTCCATTGAATATTAAAATTATATTTATTTTAATTATGGTTTTAAATATCCTATTTTTTGCTATAGATTATATTATTCCTTTAACTCAAAAAAATTTTATAAATTATTCCATAAAAATTAAAAATATTTATAATAAATATTTATTTAATATAATATTTTTTTACATTTTAATTATTATAATTGGATTCATAATAAAATTATTAGATAATAAAATAAAAATAAGCATAAACAAATTTTTTTATAGAATAACATTTAATAAAACTTTCAATAAAAATTATTTCGATTTTAAAAAAAAAGGTGCATCTTACTATGAAAACATAATATATAATGATTCTAAAAATGCCTCTCTTTTATTTCAATCTCAAAGTTTTAATTTTATCTTTAATTTTATCCAATCAATTTTTATTTTATTTTTGATCTATAAATGGAATAAATTGATATTTTTATTATTTATAATTCCTTCAATATCAGGTTTTTTATTTTTATTTAATAAATTTAATCTATTTGAAAAGAAATATTCTTTTATAAGAAATTCCAATACATCTAGAGCTGAATTTTCTGGTGAAATATTAAAAAATAATACAAGCATAAAAATTTATACAATTTGTTATGATTATTTAAAAAAATATTTTAATATAATAAAACATTCTGTAATAAAATTAAAATCTTATAATTTTAAACTTCATATATTAAATAATTATTTTTTTAATTTATTTAAATATCTTTTCTTTTCACTTATACTTTTTATTTCTATTAAACTTATTTTACAAAAAAAACTTAATTATGGACAATTAATAGCAATAATTTCATATTACAATTTAATGTTTAAATCGTTTAATAATTTTGAATTCTTTTTAGGTAATTTAAGGTATAGTGAATATTCTATAAATAGTATTTTATCAAATGTTTTTGATAATAAATTTCTTTTTAATAATAGCTATAAACAGTTAGAAGAAAAAATAATATTAGAAGATAAAATAAATAGCTTAAATTTTAACAATGTATCAATATTCTATAAAATTGAAGATAAAAATAATAAAGATAATAATAATTTCGAAAAAAATAATATTAAATATGTAATAAGAGATTTTAATTTAGAAATTAAAGATAGCAAAAAGATTGCAATAGTTGGGTTATCAGGAGAGGGTAAAACATCAATATTAAAAGTTCTATATAAACAATCCAATAACTATGAAAATAAAATTATTATTAACAACAATATAGATTTAAAATTAATACCATTATTAAATTATTATTACCACATAAATGTTTTCTCTCAGGAAACAGAAATATTAAACAGAACTTTGAAAGAAAATCTAATATTTAATAAAACATTAATAAAATTGAATGATTCAGATAAAATAAAAAGAGAAATAAAAGAAAAAGTTCAAAAAGTTATAATTAAATTAAAAAATATAATAGCCAATAATAAATCAATCTTACAAACAAATTTTGATCAATATAAAGATGTTCTTTTAGAAAATAGAGAGGTTATAAAATCAGGAAAAAACATAATTTATAATAAAATTATAAAAAAAACAATAAATTTAATAAAAAAAATAGTTAAACAGGATGAAGATATTGAAAATTATTTTTTATCAACAGGGTTTATATCTGATAAAATTGAATCTAACAATATATATTTATTTTACTATTTTAAAAAATTATTGTTTGAAAACAGATTAGAAAAGATGATAGAGGATTATATATTCAATTTGAAATATGTATTTGAAGAGGATTATGAAGAAGTAATAGAAAGACTTGAACTTAAAAAACTTGAAGGAAGAGAATTTGGAGAAGATGGAGCATTTATATCAGGAGGAGAAAGACAGAGAATAGTATTTGGCAGGTTTTTATTAAAGAAGAATTATGATTTATTTGTATTTGATGAACCTTTTACCTCATTAGATATTTTAGCAGAAGAGAAACTTTTACAAATTGCAAAAGAAAAATTAAAAAATAAGATGGGTATAATAATTTCACACAAATTAAATATATTAAAAGAGTTAGCAGATGAATTTATAGTTATTGATAAAGGCAAAGTTGTTGATAGAGGAACACATAACGATCTCATTAATAAAGAGGGTCTTTATAAAAAATTATTTGATAAATTTGCCAAACAAAGAAAAGTTATTGAAAACTCACAAATTTAAACCTATATTTAATTAAAATTAAATATAGAGAGAAAACAAATCAATGGAAAAGATAAAAATTTTTCTTAAAAACAATATAAAAACCAGAGTTTTGAATGGACATCCATGGATATACAAAAATGAAATTGATTATAAAAAATCTAATTTAAATTTAGATGAAAGTGATATTGAAAAAGGAAGTCTGGTTGAGGTATATCACAAAGATACATTTATTGGAACAGGTTATATAAATCCCAATTCAAAGATAATTATAAGACTTTTATCAAAAGAGAAAATTGATATTAATAAAGATTTTTTTTATAAAAAAATAAAAAAAGCTATAAATTACAGATTAAAACATTTTAACAAAGAGGATAGTTTTAGAGCTATATTTTCCGAAAGTGATGGATTACCAGGCCTTATTGTAGATAAATTTGGAAAATATCTATCATTGCAAATTTCTACATATGGAATCTATCAATATAAATCTATAATAATTGATATTTTAAAAGAACTTTTTAGTCCAATTGCTATTTTTGAAAAAGATGATGAAAACTTTGCTAAAATTGAGGGGTTTCCCCCAATTGATAACTGGATTTATAAACAGGGACCAGAATTAATCCCTTTAAAAATTAATGGTATAAACTTCTTTGCAGATACAAAAGGGCAAAAAACCGGTTTCTTTCTCGATCAGAGATTAAATGCTTTAGAAATTTTAAAATACTCAAAAGGGAAAATATGCCTTGATGCTTTTTCATATACTGGTAATTTCGGCATTCATACCCTTGTTGGTGGGGCAAAGCACACTACTTTTATTGATTATTCAAAAAGAGCTCTTTATGTTCTGGAGCAAACTTTAAAAGCAAATAGTATTGATAAAAACAAAACTGAAATAATAAATGGGAATAGTTTTAAAATTCTTAAAAAATTTGAATCTTTATCTAAAAAATTTGATATAGTTATAATAGATCCCCCATCAATGACAAAATCAAGAAATAACTTACAAAATGCAATCAAAGGGTATAAAACATTAAACAAATTAGCAATATCTATATTAAATAACGAAGGATTGCTTTCAACCTCCTCCTGCACACAACTTCTTTATGAGGAAGAATTTAAAAAAATAATTCATGAAAGTGCTTTAAAAAACAATTGCTTATTGAAACTTATTTATAGGGGTCAACAACCACCAGATCATCCTGTTGTTATGAATATTTTAGAAACTGAGTATTTGAAAAATTATATATTTGAAATTGAAAAACTAAAATAACTATATATCAATCTCTGCAGGGATTCCTCCTACAATTTTAATAGCTTCAAATGAAATTAGAAACCCTGCTCCAGCTTCTTGAAGGTCTATACCAGCATCTTTTAATAAGGTTGTCAAATAATCTATTTTTGCTACATTGTTTATTATTCCGATAAAAGTCTTTGAATAAGGGTTTTTCCCTTTAAAATAGGTTAATCCAGCAAATAATGGAATATCATAAGCCATTTTTTTCTCTAAAGTTTCACTATCAATTATTAATGTTGTTTGAGCTCCTATTTCCAGTAATGATGATATTACAGCTGATTCTTTCTTTGGGTCATTTATAGATAGAATAAAAATATACTTCCCTTTTTCCCCACCTTCTTCAATTGGAATTATATCATTTTCTGCTACAATTTTTCTAAATTCTTCAGTGTTTTCTGAAAGGATGAGTTTATTTCTTATATTTTCATCTTTTAATAATCTTGATACTTTTGCTAAAACCTGCAAATATTGAGTACTTTCAGTTTTTGGAAATAAAAACATAAAAATAAGTTTTACAGGTTTATTATCCATTGCATCATATTTTATCCCTTCTGGTATTGTAGCTGCTAATATCACAGCTTTATCAATATGTTCAGATTTACAGTGCGGAATTGCAACACAATTACCAATCCCTGTTGTTACCTGCCTTTCTCTTTCAACAATTTCTTCTAAAATAGGTTGTATTGATGCTTCTGGAATTAAACCTTTCTTTGCCCCATTTTGAATTAATTCTTCAATAATTTTAAATTTTTTATTTTTTTTTAACTTTAAGAATATCCCATCACTTTTCAAATAATCTATAATATACATAAATTACCTCCTATTTATATTTTTGATTTATAAATTGTTAGTTTTTTATTGAGTTTCTGGAATATACTTTTTTGAGAAAGAATTTATTGTCTTAGTTCTCATCATTTTCTTTCATTTTTATAATATTTTTTCCATAAAACAAGTAGTTCAATAACATTTAAATCCCCTATCAGTTTTAAATCATCATCAACTACAGGAATTTCACCTGCTTTTTTTGTAAATAAAATCTGGAAAGCTTTCTCAACACTATCATTATCTTTTATATAATAAATATCTGGATTCATAAAATCCTGTGCATGAATTTCAGAAATAGAAGAAATAACTTCATATCCTGTAAAACTGGTTGAAGAATGAAAAAAAGAAGTTGAATAAAAATCTAAAGAAATTTTTTTTAAAATCTCCTGTATTGTTATAATACCTTTAAGTTTTTTTTCTTTATCAATAACATAAACAGCTCTAATTACTGGATTTTCAATAAATTTATCAATAACATCATTAATTAAACTATTCTCATAAACAAAACAGGGCTCACCCGTAATTAATTTCCTGATTTCTCCAATTTTACTGTTTTTCATATTAAAACTCCAGATTAATTTTCTTTTATAATAGAACAAATTTTATTATAAAATAACTTTTTTAATAATTAATTTATCAATTTATTATTAACTAATTTACCCAAACTTATTAAAATTTATTTAACTTCCTGAAATAATTGTCTTACTATTTTAAAAAATTTCAAATTTTAAAGTAAAAAAATATTATATTTTATGTTACATTACTTTCTTTAAAACTCATTTTTAATAAAAATGGAGTAACAATTGCAGAAATTATTACAAGTAAAACAGTTGTTGAAAATTCTGTTTGAGTAAATATTCCTTTTGTTAAAGCCATGGAAGAAATAATTAAAGCAACTTCACCCCTTGGTATCATTCCAAAACCAGTTCTAATTGATTGTTTCCATGTAAAACCGCCAAATTTTGCACCAAATCCTGCACCAAATGACTTACCAGCAACTGCAAAAATTATAATCAATATTATAAACCAGGGATTACCTGAAACTTTTTCAAGATGAGTTTCAAGCCCTATATTTATAAAAAAAACTGATACAAAAAAAGATTGACCCAGTGCTTCAATTCCTTCTATTATATTTCTTTTACTATCTGTTTGACCAATAAATAGCCCTGCAAAATATGCACCAGTAATTTCAGCAACACCTGAAATTTTAGCTCCCCATGCAAAAAAGAAACAGATAGCTAAAGCTATTGATAAAACAGAATACTCTATATTTAGTCTTTTTGAATAAAAAATAGCAGGTTTTATTAAAAAATATCCTATTAAAAAGGTTAAAATAAAGAAAATAAAAATTTTACCGATTGACCATGTTATATTTGTTCCACCAGAATGTAACCCAAATACAAATGTTAAAAGGATAATACCAATAATATCATCAATAATTGCTGCACCTAAAATAGATGTCCCTTCTGGTGAATGCAGCCTTTTCATATCAATTAATGTCATTACAGTAACACTTACAGAAGTTGCTGTTAAAACTGTTCCAACCAATGTGGCATTATAATGGTCTTTACCAAAAAATAAAGCTGTAAAATACCCTAAAACAAAAGGGATAATAACTCCACCAAGAGCAGTAAATAATGAAATTTTACCCTGGCTTTTCATTTTTTTTATATCAGTTTCAAGTCCTGCAGAGAAAAGAAGCATAATTACTCCAATCTTTGCAAGATATGAAATTACAATATCAGTTTTAACTATATCAAAACCAGATGGCCCTAAAATAATACCAATTATAAGCATACCTAAAACCGGTGGCATTTTTAATTTTAATGATAAAGATGACCCAACTTTAGCAAATATCAATATTAGAGCAAGATGTAATAAAAAATGTTGATTAACAACAACTTCTCCCATTTAATTATCCTTCAATAATAAAAATAAAATGTAAACAAAAATAAAATATATTTTATACCACACTATTAATCTTATACAATATATGCCAATTTTCACATATTATTTTAATTATAATTTTATTTATAATTTTTTCAATTAAAAATATATATAATAATTATTTGTTAGAAGCAATCTATATTTTGAAAACTTAAGTTAAATAAAATAAAAAATGCTTGATTTTTTTAAAAGAAATTTATTAATGATGTTAACTTCTAAAAAAATATTATTGAATCTAAGCATTGATGGTAAAAGATCATTATCTAAAATATACAATTTTTTCATAGAAAGAAAGGATTATAAATATAAAAATATATTTATTTTTGATTTTTATGAGTTTATTACTGAACTTTATTACAATCATATTATAGAAGAAATTTAAGTATGACAAAACAATTAAAAGAATTTTTCCCCAATTTTACAGTTTTTAAAAATGAAAGTTTTTCCAAATTATGGTTAGCTCAAATTGTATCTGAATGTGGAAATCACTTAAATTACATAGCACTTATGACTTTTCTTTATAACAAAACACATAATTTGCTTAATGTGAGCCTTCTATTAATAATTAAAGCAATAACCCGTATTATTTTTTCTCCAATATCAGGGGCTATAACAGATAAATATAATAAAAAAAATATTATATTAATTACTGATCTGGTTAGGGGTTTTATAATAATTTTATTAATTATTTCATTTAATGTTATATCTATTTATATATTAATATTAATTCTAACTATAATGGAAGTATTATTTAGACCTGCGATGTCAACAATATTACCTGAATTGGTAACTGATAAAAATCTATATAAAGCTAATTCAGTTATATCAGTAACATTTGATTTTATTTCTGTTATTGCTCCAATAGTTGGTGGCGCTATAGTTAGTTTATCTGGATATGTATGTGCTTTATCTATTGATTCTGCTACTTTTTTCATATCTTTTTTTATAATATTATTTGTTAAATATAAAAATAATAATAACAAGATTAAAGATAAAGATAAAGACAATTATAATTTTAAATATAAATTTAATATTATATTAAAAGAGATAATTAATAATAAAATTATTTTCTTATTAATAGTAATCAACACAATGTTAATGTTATGTGGTGGTGCTTTAAATGTATTGCTGGTTCCAATTAGTAATGAAATGGGAAAAAAAATGTCTTTAAATCTTGGTTCATTATTCTCTGCTATTGGTATTGGTTTTCTATTTGGATCAGTATTATTAAATATTAAATTTATATGCGATATAAATGAAAAAGTTAAAATTATCATTGGATTAATATTAATGTTTATTCCAATAATTTTATGGGGATTATTTAGTAAAATATGGTATATTTCCCTTCTTGCTGGATTTATTAATGGAGCTGGAAATACAATATTTGGAGTAAATTCAGAAACTTTATTTATTTTAAATTCACCAAAATCTCGACGTGGATTATATTATGGAATTGCAAATACATTTTCTAATATATCAAATTTAATATCATTAAGTTGTGTCGGTATATTATTTAGTTTAATGAAATTAAAATATGTTTTATATTTGTTAGCTTTAATAATGTTAATAACAATTTCTTTTGCATTTCAAATTAATCAAAATCTGAATTCAGACAAAGTAAATGAATTAGAATAAAATCTTTTTCTTCTTCAATTATAAATCATAGTACAGAGATTATCCATAACATCTTTTCTCGATAACATATTTATGTTGAAAAATTGTGAAATAATTGAACAAGGGAAACATGAAGAAATTTTGAAAAATAATAACTATTATAAAATGTTATACAATAAATATTTCGAAGAATAGATTAAATTATTTTCTATAGTGTAGTAAAAACAACAAACAATAAAAAAGGTATTGTCCTGAAACTTAGGTTAAATTTTTCAATAAAAAGAAAGCTGTCTCTTAAGTTTTGAGACAGCCCATTTCATTTAAATCAGATATTTAAATCATAAACTAAAGCTTTTCAAGAATAATTGCTGTACCCTGTCCTCCACCTATACATAGAGAAGCAAGCCCTCTATTTGAATTTTGTTTTAACATTTCATAAAGTAAAGTAATTGTAATTCTTGCTCCAGATGCTCCAATAGGATGACCTAAAGCTATTGCACCACCATTCACGTTAACTTTTTCCTTTGGAATTTCAGGTAATTCTCTGAAAACAGCAATACTTTGAGCTGCAAATGCTTCATTCAATTCCCATAAATCTATATCATTAAAACTAAAACCAGACTTTTTAAATACATTTTTAATTGCAGCAACAGGGCCAATACCCATAATTTCAGGTGGTACTGCACCTGATGCATAGGCAACAATTTTTGCTAGAGGTTTTAAATTATATTTTTTAACTGCTTCTTCCGATGCTAATACAAGCATGGCTGCACCATCATTAATACCTGATGAATTTCCTGCAGTTACTGTACCATCCTTTTTAAAAGCAGGTCTTAATTTTGCTAGTTTTTCCAAAGTTGTTTTTCTGGGGTGTTCATCTACCTCAAAAATAGTAATATTACCTTTTCTATCCTTAATTTCAACAGGTGTAATTTCATCTTTGAATTTGTGTTCTTCAATAGCTTTAAAAGTTTTTTGCTGAGACTCAAATGCAAATTTATCCTGTTCCTCTCTTGATATATTGTATTTTTCAACAAGATTTTCTGCAGTTACCCCCATATGATAGTTATTAAAGATATCAGTTAACCCATCAAATACCATATGATCTACTATTTCACCATTACCTAATCTATATCCATACCTACCCTTTTTTAAAAGATATGGAGCAAGATCCATATTTTCAGTTCCACCAGTAGCAACTATTTCATTATCTCCAACAAGAATAGATTGAACACCTAAAATAATTGCTTTCATCCCTGAACCACAAACCTTATTTACAGTAAAAGAAGGTTTATCTACAGGGATTCCAGCTTTAATTGAAATCTGTCTTGCAGTATTCATTCCAACACCTGCTTGCAATACATTTCCAACAATAACCTCATCAATCATTTCTGGTTTAATATTAGCTTGTTCAAGACATGCTTTCAATGCAATTGCACCCAATTCTGGTGCAGGTACATCTTTTAATGTACCACCCATTGTTCCAATTGCTGTTCTTTTTGCAGCAACGATATAAACTTCTTTCATACTGCCTCCTAAATAAAAAATAATTATTTAAAATATGTAATTTCATTAATTAAGTATGCAATTGTTAACCTCTTATTTAACGATATAATTAAAAATATTAATTAATATATTTCCAATTAATCTATTTTTAATTAATATAATTTTAATTAATATATTTCAATTAATTCATAATCTTTTGTTCCCATACCCTGCGATTCACAATAATCTATAAGATGGGAATAGTTAATATTTGGTCTATATGTTTTAAATTTATCCTCCACCCCATTTTGAAAATCATGAATATTTTTAATAACATCTTTATGAATATGGTCTTGATAATCTTTACTATTTTTAAATAATTCAGGAAAATAAATTGTTTCCTTATTAACAAGATCAACTGATGCTTTATCAATAGCTACAGGATCATATGAAAATAATATTCCAATATCTGGAGTCAATGGATATTCAGAATAATCCATACAATCACAATTTGGTGTAATATCCATAATAAAATTTATATAGAGTATTTTTTTATTTAAATCTTTTAAAATAAGACTTGCAACTTCCCCCATCTTTTCTAAAAACCTTTCTGAAGATTCATTCCATAATATTTTTAAAGCATGTTCAGGACAAACTGTAATGCAATCTGCACAACCTATACATTTATCATAATCAAAAGTTGCTTTACCTTTAATTATTTCAATAGCACCAGTTGGACAATATGTTTTACAAATTCCACATCCAACACATTTATCAAGATTGATTTTTGGTTTAACATCTCCATGCATTTGTTGTTTAGTTGATCTTGTAGCCATACCCATAGATATATTTTTTATAGCACCTCCAAAACCTGCTGCAATATGACCTTTTACATGAGATATAACAACAACTTCATCAGCATTCGCAATATCACCTGCATATTTTATAAATGAAAAATATTTTGAATTAGGAGTATCAATTTTTTTAAAATTATTTGATTTTATACCATCAGAAATAACTATAGGACAGCCAATTGAAGAAAAATCAAATCCGTTATATATAGCACAATTTAAATAATCTATTGCATTTGACCTTTCTCCATAATATAGTGTAGTTGTATCCGTTAAAAAAGGGTTAACACCTTTTTTTAACAAATTTTCAACAACTCTTCTAACATAAATTGGCCTTATATAGGTTGTATTACCTTTTTCTCCAAAATGAAGTTTAATAGCTGTTAAAGAACCTTGTTTGTAATGAGGGTTAATTTTATTAAAAACCTGATCAATATATTTTAAAATTGATTTCCTGGTTTTTTTAAAATTGATAAAATATACTGGTTCCCCCATAAAAACTCCTAAAAATTAAATAATTTTTTTTAACAAATATTTATAATTATTTAAAAAAATATAATTATTTAAAACACTTTTACCTATACAAAATAAAGTAATGTTTTCAAAATATTTTAAATTTGTAAAATAAAATTACAACAAATCAAATATTTAACAATAGTTTTTTGACAATATACTTTTAATTGACTTTTCAATTATTTATTTTATTTTATTCAAAAACTAATACCTGAATCTAGAAATTAAATATGGAGGTTATATTGTGGCATATAATATGATTGTACTTGCAAAACAGGTACCTGACACTCACAATATTTCGGGTGATGTTATGAAAGAAGATGGAACAGTTAATAGAGCTGCTTTACCTACAATATTCAACCCCGAAGATTTAAATGCTTTAGAAGAAGCATTAAAAATTAAAGAGCAATTTGGTGGTAAAATTACTGTTATAACTATGGGACCTCCAAATGCATCAGAAATACTTAGAGAATCATTATTTCGTGGTGCTGATGATGTAATTCTTCTTTCTGATAGAAAATTCGCTGGGGCTGATACTCTTGCAACCTCATATGTTCTAGCTAAAGCAATTAAAAAAATAGGTAACTATGATATAGTATTTTGTGGAAGACAGGCTATTGATGGAGATACTGCACAGGTTGGTCCACAGGTTGCAGAAAAACTTGGGATTAATCAGGTTACATTTGTTGATAAAATTAATAGTATTAATAAAAATATTATTAAAGTTGAAAGAAGCATTGATGGGGGTTATGAAGAACTTGAGGTAACTTTACCAGTTTTATTAACAGTTACATCTGAAGCAAATATTCCACGCCCACCTTCTGTAAAAAAAATACTAACTTATAAATATGCAATGACTGAACTGGAAATGAAAAATTATGATGAAGAATATATTCAATCAAATGGGATTCATAAACAACATTTTCTAATAAAATTGTGGAACCATGATGATTTAGGAATTGATCCTGAACAATGTGGATTATCAGGTTCACCCACAAAAGTTAAACAAATTGAAAGTGTTGTTTTAGAAGCAAAAGAGAAAAAAGTAATCACTCCAGATAAAGAAGGTTTGAGTCTTCTTATTAGTGAACTTATGAAAGAACATATAATAGGATAGGGGGTAATTAATGTCAACTTCTGAAGTATGGATTTATATAGAACATTATAAAAACAAAATTGCTGATGTTAGTCTTGAACTTCTTGGGAAAGGCAAAGAACTTGCAAATCAGCTCAATGTTAAACTTGGAGCTATTCTAATAGGATATAAAGTAGATTCCGTTTTTGAACAACTTTTCCATTATGGAGCTGATAAAATTTATTATGCTGAAGATGAAATCCTTGAAGAATATACGACATTACCATATGCAAGAATAGTATGTGATCTAATAAAAAAATACAATCCTCAAATTGTTTTATATGGAGCAACTACAAATGGTAGAGATTTAGCACCAAGAATAGCATCAGAATTAAAAGTTGGACTTACAGCCGATTGTACAAACCTAAAAATTGGTGATTATACTGGTAGAACAAAAGAAGGTTCAATAAAAAACTATAAAAATATACTATATCAAATAAGGCCTGCATTTGGTGGAAATATAATTGCTACAATTGTTAGTCCTGATTATAGACCTCAAATGGCAACTGTTAGAGAAGGTGTTATGAAAATGCCTGAACCTGACAAAAGTCGAAAAGGGGAAATTGTTAGATTTAAACCAGTTATTGATAAAACACTTTTGTTAACAAAAATTATAAAAAAGATAAAACATGAAAAATCTGTTAATTTAAAAAGTGCTTCTATAATTGTTTCAGGTGGTATGGGTGTTGGATCAAAAGAAAATTTTGAATTAATTTATAAACTTGCCCATGTCCTTGGAGCTGAAGTTGGTGCATCCCGCGCTGCTGTTGATGCAGGTTTTATAAGTAAAGACCATCAGGTTGGACAAACCGGGGTGACTGTTAGACCAAAATTATATATTGCTATTGGAATTTCAGGACAAATTCAACATATTGCTGGAATGTCTGAATCAAATAGAATT
This sequence comes from Exilispira thermophila, assembly GCF_055389015.1. NCBI lineage: Bacteria > Pseudomonadati > Spirochaetota > Spirochaetia > Spirochaetales > Exilispira > Exilispira thermophila. The sequence continues at coordinate 1,926,704 of NZ_AP042476.1, forward strand.
ATTGCAATCAACAATGACCCTGATGCCCCAATATTTGATATAGCACATTATGGTATTGTTGGAGATTTAAATGAGGTTGTACCTCGATTTATTGAAATATATCAACAATTAAAAAAATAAGGAGATTATATGTCAAATTTTTTTAAAGATAATGATGATCTTCTTTTCAAGTTTAAAAATATTGATCTTGAAGAAGTTATTGAATATAAAGAAAATCATTTTAAAGATAAGGATAAATACCCTTATGCTCCTAAAAACCTTAAAGATGCAATGGATTCATATTACAGGATTTTAGATGTTGCTGGACAAATTTCGGGTGGAATTATTGCACCTTTAGCACCAGATGTTGATGAAGAAGGTGCTCAATTAATTAACGGTGATGTAAAATATGCAAAAGGTACAGAAATCTCTTTAGATGCATGTAAAAAAGCTGAATTAATGAGTTTAACTGTTCCAAGAGAATATGGTGGATTAAATTGTCCTACAACTATCTATAATATGGTCATTGAGATGGTATCCAGAGCTGATGCTTCATTTATGAATATTTTTGGTTTATCTGCAGATATTGCAAACACAATTTTTAAATTTGCAGATGATGATATAAAAAAAGAATATATACCAAAACTTGCAAGCGGGGAATGCACAGCTGCAATGATTTTAACTGAACCAGATGCCGGAAGTGATTTGCAAGCTGTTATGTTAAAAGCACATAAGGATAAAGATGGTCAGTGGTATTTAAACGGAGTAAAAAGATTTATTACTAATGGAAATGGAGATATTGCACTTGTACTTGCAAGAAGTGAAGAAGGTACTCATGATGCAAGAGGATTATCAATGTTCCTTTATGAAAGAGATAAACATATGAAAATAAGAAGAATTGAAAATAAACTTGGAATACATGGATCTCCTACCTGTGAACTTCAATTTAATAATGCTCCTGCTAAACTTATTGGAGCAAGAAGAATGGGACTTATTAAATATGTTATGTCATTAATGAACGAAGCTAGAATTGGAGTATCAGCTCAAGCTCTTGGTATTGCAGAAGCTGCTTATAGAGAAGCAAAAAAATACGCTGAGGAAAGAATACAGTTTAAACAAAAAATAATCAATTTCCATCCTGTTTCTGAAATGCTTCTATCTATGAAGATGAGAATTGAAACAGCTAGAGCTTTATTATATGAAACTACAAAATATGTTGATTTGAAAGAAAGTATTGAACAATATATAAAAGAAAATCCTGAAAAAAAGATTGAACTAAACCCTAAACTAAAGAAATATAAAAATCTTGCAGGGGTTTTAACTCCTTTAACAAAAGCTTATGTAACAGAAATCGCAAATAAAGTTACATATGATACTATTCAGGTTCATGGTGGAACAGGATATATGAAAGATTTTAATGCTGAAAGACATTATAGAGATGCAAGAATTACAAATATCTATGAAGGAACCACCCAACTTCAAATTGTTGCTGCAATTGGAGGGATTATGAAAGGTGTATTATCAGAATCATTTGATGATTTTGATAATAAATTTGATTTTTCTAATCTAGGTCATTTTCACAAGATTGTCTTAGATATGAAAAATATTTTTGAAAATACTGTGCAGTTTGTTAAAGAAAAAAATGACAAAGAACTTATTGCATATCATGCTAGAAGACTTGTAGAAATGGGGACAAATGTCTTTATTGGATACCTTATGCTAAGAGATGGACTAAAATCTGAGAGAAAAAAAGCAATGACTAAATATTTTTTAGAATATGCTTTACCAGAAGTTAAAATGAAATCAGAAATTATAAACAATGATACAGAATTCTTTTTTGAAAATAAAGATATCCTGATAAATGGTAAAAATTAATTTTTAATTTAACCAACTATTCAAAATTTTACTTTTCAATTTCCAGAATTTTAATTAAATTATATAACACATGGTAATAATTTTGTTGTTATCATAAAATAGTTATCAAAATTATTATTTTGATTATTACTTTTAATTGCTATAATTACATATTTAAGAATTAAAAAGAAAACAAAATAGGAGTGAGTATGTTGCTTGAAAACAAAGTGGGTGTAGTTTTAGGGGTTGCAAATAAGTTTTCAATAGCTTATGGTATTGCAAAAAGAATAAAAGAAAATGGTGGAAAAGTTGTCTTATCTTACCTTAATGAAAAATTTAAATCTAAAATTGAACCTATTGCAAAAGAACTTGATGCAGATCTGTTCGAACTTGATGTAACTTCACCTGAAACAATAGAAAACTTTTTTAACAATGTTAAAAAGAAATATGAAAAAATTGATTTTCTTGTTCATTCAATTGCATTTGCAAATAAAGATGACCTTAAAGGAAGGTTTTATAATATTTCAAAACAGGGATTTTTAAATGCAATGGAAGTTTCTGCTTATTCATTAATTGAAGTTTCTAAAGCTGCACTTCCGTTAATGAAAGAGGGAGGTTCTATACTTGCATTAACATATGATGGTTCAACAAAAGTTTACCCTTCATATAGTGTAATGGGTGTTGCTAAAGCTGCACTGGAAGCAATAGTAAAATATTTAGCACATTGTTTAGGAGAAAAAGAGATAAGGGTAAATGCAATTTCTGCAGGACCCGTAAACACTATTTCAGCAAGGGGAATAAGTGGTTTTTCAAAACTTTTAGATCATGCTAAAAAGAAAGCTCCTTTAAAAAGAAATGTTACAATTGAAGACATTGGAAATGCAGCTACTTTTTTAGTATCGGACCTGGCTTCCTCAATTACTGGTGAAATATTATATGTTGACAGTGGAATGAATATAATGGGAATATAAATTTTATTTTTAATTAAAATAATTAAAGCTTATTTCTCCTTATATAAACTCTCTTTAAATACATTTTATATTTTTTTAATTCTTATATATTATTAAAAATTTATTATTTACCCTGTATTTAAATACAATATCAGTTTATTTACAATTTCATTTATATCTTTTAGATAATTTATTTTGCATTTTATTTTATTTTGTCTTATTTTATTTTGTTTTATTTTGTTTTGTTTTATTTTGTTTTGTTTTAAAATTATTTTTTTAATCTTACTATTAATATTTTTATAGCATATTATTATTTATATTTTTTTTATTATATCTTTTATCAATTGTAATACTTAATAAAAAATTATCTTCCAATTTCCATTTTTACCTTTAATTTTTTAAATAAATAAGACATTAATTAAATTTATTAATCTTTTAATTAATATATTTTATTTATTTACTATTTTTATTAATAATTTTAAATTTTTGTTTGACAATATCAAAAAGTGGATTATATTTTTATAAAAGGTAAATAAAAAAACAAAAGGAAAAAACATGGATGAGCTAAAATTAATAAAATCAATGTTTAATGATGGTAAAATATCACGAAAAGAAGCCAAACAACTTCTAAAAACAGTTCTATCATCTGAAATTAATGATAAATACTATAAAAATACAATAAAAGAAGAAAGTATTAAAATTAAAATCATAGCTGAAGAAAGTGAAAATAAAAAAGTTGATGTAGATATTAATATATCTTTTAAATTTTTGAATTTGCTAAATGAACTTAAAACTGATGAAGATAATGATATTGACTTTACTTTTAATGATAAAAACTTTAAGGTTGATGTTGGAGATATTATAAATCTGACTAATAAATTAAAAAATGAAGGAAAACAAAGTGATTTTATTGAGATTACAGAAGAGAATGGTACTAAAGTAAAAATTTATGTTTATTTAATTTGATAATATTAATTTTTAATCAAAAAAATATTGAATAAATATTAAAGAAGCAATTGATAATCATTTGATTATCTAACATTTTTAAAAATCTGGAGGAAAAAATGGGACATATATTATTATTTTTGTTAAGATTACTTACATTCGCAATATCTTTTGGGATTGGAGTAGGTATCTTTTTTCTATATAGAATAAAAATAAATGAAAATGATTACAATAAAACTAAGCAAATACTATATTTTGTTTTCACTCTACTTGTTATGTTTACCTTTAATTCATGGTGGTTAATTATAATATATTTTCTTTTAATCCTTGGTGAATATATGAGGAAAACAAACATAGAAGAAATGATAGCTTTTGAAGAAGAAAAACTTGATGATTTTACAGATGAATATTTAGATAGGGATATTTCAGATAAAGATATAGATGATTTCATTAATAATATTGTAGAACATAGAAAAATAAGAAAAAATAAAAAACTTATTATTTACATTATAGATTGGAAAAACAAAAGTAGAAAAAAGAAAAAGAATGTTCCTGAAAAAGTAATAATTGACTTTCCTCTTGGATTAATGGGCATATTCGCCTCAAAATTTTTACAAAAATTGTCATTTATACCAAAAGAACACCGAAAGAAATTAAAAATATTTAAAAAGATATATAAAGTACTGAAAAGAACAAAAGATCCATTTTCTATTACAGTTAATGCTAATGAAGAAAACAATAAAGCTTATGTAAAAATATTCGTTGCATAAAATTTGTTATTAATAAAATTAATTTTTTTCTGCTATTCTGAAAATCCTATAATGCACATTAAAATATTGAAAATATTAATTAAAAATACAATATATTAAAAAAAGATACTGGAATGTTAAATATGACAAAAAGAATTATTTTCACTTATAATTTTGCAGTCAATTACATTCTTCATATCTTTTCAGTAGCTAAAATAAGTTATGATTCAGAATACGCAAACCTATACAGATCAAGTGTTGATCATCAGGACCTCGAGTACCTTGAAAGCCATAGGTATCTGCTTGAATTTGGAAATGGTAAGTCAGGACCTTTTACTTCTTTCTGTTTCTTTCTACCAGCTTATCTAAATCTAGAAACAAAAGATAATTTTATAAAATATTATAATTTATTAATTAACAGTCTTGTAAACAATAACTTTTCTAATTTTCTTAAGCAGTATTCTCTTGATTTTGAAGATCCCTTTTTATTGACAATGTATAAGATCTTCAAAGGAATCCCTTATGAGATATGGGAAAATAATATAAAACCATTAATGCAAAAATTCAAAAAAATAGCTAATATTTTTATTAACAATATTGATGGATATTACCCAATCTGGAAACAGGTTGAGTTAATTCTTAAAAAAAGGGCAAAGAAATTGAATAAATACTTTGGTAAAACTAATATTATTCACGAATGGGAAGAAGTCACAGGGAAAACCTTTTTAAAAAATAATTATTATATTTTACTATGCTATACAAATAAGAATGGACCAGATGCCAATAGTTTAAGTTATGATAAAAATATATTTTACTATGATTCACCAGATGATTACCTTAGAGATTTTGTTAGCCACGAAGTTGGAACACATTTATTATGTGACCTAATACTTTTAGAAAAATTTGATCCAATTAGATATGCAGCTTTTGAATGTTTAGCTAAGTTTTTTAATCAGAAAGTTTTAAAGTCTAAAAAATTGAGTTATACTTTATCTGTATTTAATGATAATAAGTTCTTATCCTTATATGATAAGCATTATAAAAAAGGTATTAAACTTGAAAAATTGATAGAACTAGCTCTAAAAGAAATAAAGTGATACAATCCTTCGTCTAACAAAGCATATCTATAGCTAGTTAAAATAATTGACCTTATTTTAATGGATTAATAGTAATTTAAAGGTTTTTTAAATTTGAAAATAAAATATTTATAAAAAAAGTTAAGTTTTTATATGTGAATAAAATGTATAGATAAATAAAATAATACTAAATTAAGAGAATTTTTTAATTAAAATAAATTAAAGATATATTTTTTTATTAAAGAAATTTTTGACTACATTACAGTTGCCAAAGGCTAAACAAGTATAAAAACTTCGTGGTTGGTGCAGTTAATAATAAAATTGAAATTGTTATATTTAATTATATAAATTAAATAAATTAAATTAATATATATCCTAATTAAAATTTCTCGTCTGGATTACAGTTGCCAAAGGCAAAAAAGAAAAAATAAAATATTTTTGTTTAATATTATAAAAGATTAAATTTAATATTTACATAGCTGTACTAAGGAGAGAAATTTTAATTAGGATATACTAGTTCTTATTTTTAAAATATTTTTATAATTTCAATTTTATTATTAGCAAAAAAGATCTATCATTATTAAAATTTTTCGAACGATTGTTATTTGTCAAAGGCTAAAAAGTATATATTTTTTCGTGGTTGGTACAATTAATAATAAAAATTGAAATTATTATATTTAACTAAATAAATTTAAGTTTGATATCTATACAAATTGAAATTTTTTGAATGGATTTCAGTTGTCAAAGACTTAAAAGAAAATATTATTTTCGTGGTTAGTGAAGTTAATAATAAAATTGAAATTGTTATATTTAATTATATAAATTAAATTAATATATATCCTAATTAAAATTTCTCGACTGGATTACAGTTGCCAAAGGCAAAAAAGAAAAAAATAAAATATTTTTGTTTAATATTATAAAAGATTAAATTTAATATTTACATAGTTGTACTAAGGAGAGAAATTTTAATTAGGATATACTAGTTCTTATTTTTAAAATATTTTTATAATTTCAATTTTATTATTAGCAAAAAAGATCTATCATTATTAAAATTTTTCGAACGATTGTTATTTGTCAAAGGCTAAAAAGTATATATTTTTTCGTGGTTGGTACAATTAATAATAAAAATTGAAATTATTATATTTAACTAAATAAATTTAAGTTTGATATCTATACAAATTGAAATTTTTTGACTGGATTACAGTTGCCAAAGGCTAAACAAGTATAAAAACTTCGTGGTTGGTGCAGATAATAATAAAATTGAAATTGTTATATTTAATTATATAAATTAAATTAATATATATCCTAATTAAAATTTTTTGAACGATTGTTAGTTGTCAAAGATTAAACAAAAGATATATTTTTCCGTGGCAGATGAAGTTAATAATAAAATTGAAATTGATATATTTTATTAAATAAAGTTAAAAAGTGTTATCTATCATTGTTAAAATTTTTTGAGAGTATGTTAGTTGTCAAAGACATAAAAGATTAAATAGTTGGTTTCGCTTGATGTTATTATTTATAAACCTATAGAATTACATAACTAACCTAGCGAAAAAAATTTTAACAATGATAGAATTCTTTCTTATTTTTTAAATACCTCAATAATTTCAATTTTATTATTTCTTTTTTTTCTTTTTCTTCCAAACTTTTATCTCTTGTTTTTCTTTTGATTTGGTTTTACCTGAATAGACAAGATCAGGGAAATAAACCTTTCGAGTTTGTAATAAATAAATCATAACAATACCTAATAAAAACATTGGAAAAGAAAGGATTTGCCCCATTGTAAATGGACCTAAAATAAATCCATTATTTCCCCAGTATTTATCAGGTTCTCTAAAAAATTCTACAAAAAATCTAAATAATCCATAGCCACCAATAAAAGTCCAGAAAACAACACCTTTTTCAATTTTATGTTTTTTTCTTTGAGCTTTCTCCATAAAATAAAGGATTAAAAAAAGAACTAATCCCTCTAAAAGAGCTTCATAAAGTTGAGATGGATGACGAGGTACATCACCACCATATCTTGGGAAAACCATTGCCCATGGTACATGTGATGGCCTTCCATATAATTCACCATTTATAAAATTCCCTAATCTACCAAAAAATAAAGTTATTGGAATTATTACAACAATTGCATCAGCAAGACCATAAAAATCGATTTTTTTATATTTCAAATATAACCAGATTGCTAAAATTACACCCAATAAAGCACCATGAAAAGACATACCACCTTCAAATGTATAAAGAATCTTTAAAGGATTATGTAAATAATAACTAAAATTGTAAATTAACACAAATCCTAATCTTCCACCAATTAATACTCCTACTGCACCCCATAAAATTAAATCCCATTCTAAATCTTCAGGTAGATTAAATCTTTCTTTTAAATATTTCTTTTTAAATATAATTGATAGATATATCAAAGTTATAATAAAACCTATAACATACATTAATCCATACCATCTAATTTCAAAAGGACCAATTTTTGCAATTGTTGGATTTAAATTAACTATCATTCTAACTCCTTATTCCAAGAATTTTTCTAGCTTCGTCAGGTGTTGCAATTTCTCTTCCAATTTCATTAGCAATCCTGACAATTCTTTCAACAAGTTGAGCATTGGAAATAGCAAGGACCCCTTTTTTATAAAAAATATTATCCTCAAAACCTACCCTTACATTTCCACCCATAAGTATAGCATAAACTGCCATTGGTAACTGATGTCTTCCTATCCCTGCAACAGTCCAGGTTGAGCCTTCTGGCAAATGTGAAACCATAGTTGTTAACATCTCTAAAGTAGCAGGAGATGCTCCTGGAACACCTAAAACAAGGTCAAAATGTAAATGCTTTTTCAACAAACCCTCTTTTTTCAATCTTAGTGCATTAAAAATATGTCCTACTTCAAAACATTCAAGCTCAGGTAAGACATTATATTTTTCCATTTCTTTTGCAAAATTTCTCATTAAAGGAAGATCGTTAACAAAAATATCATTTCCAAAGTTGGTTGTTCCACAATCTAAAGTTGCCATTTCTGGTTTTAATTTTACTGGTTGAATCCTCTCTTCCCAGCTCATTCCAACAGCTCCACCTGTTGAAGGTTGAATAATTGGCATATTGTCTTTACATGCTTCTTTTATAGCATCAATAGCCTTTTTAAATACATTTATATCCTGTGTTGGAGTTCCATCATTATTTCTAACATGAAGATGAATAATTGAAGCACCAGCATCAATAGCTTTTTTAGCCTCTTGTGCTAATTCTTCAGCAGTTATAGGTAAATTTGGATTATCATTTTTAGTAACTTCCGCTCCACAAATTGCTGCTGTTATAATAAGTTTATCCATAATTAACTCCATTTTTTAATGTTTAAAATTACTTACATACCAAATAATCCACACTTAAATTAAGATATAGATTTTTTTTTTCAAGATAATAATTTGTAATATAACAATTATTTTTTTTATACATAAACACCTAAAATTTATGGTCAAATAGTTTTGTAAAAAAATAATATAAAAAAGGACCGTCTTAAACTATAAGACAGCCCTTTTTTCTTGGTTACTTTAATAAATTTTATGTTTTGTTTTAACATATTAACTTTTATATTAGTTAAAAATCTTATATTATTAAAAGTTTAATTATTTACCCTTTATATAAAACAAATTATTTTCCTTCATAGTAATTTTTAACTTTATTTGCTATTTTTACATACCCTACAAGCATTGGGATTTGTAAAATAGGGGTAATTGCAGAGGGAATTGCCATCATACCCATCCCTGCAGCCATTGCAATTGCCATAGCTGTACCTTCATTTTTTCCAACAGATGTAAATGCAATTGCCATATGATCCTTATATGGTAATTTAAGAAATTTATCAAAATAAGTTAAAAAACTTAAAGAAATAATATAATAGAATGTTAAAGGGATCAATGATATACCAACCGCAGCAGGTTTACTTGCAACTAGTTTTGCTTTTTCCATAAAAATTAAAAAAACTATTGTATACATACCTAATAAGGATATTGAAGGAAATAATGGTTTAATTTTTAGAAATCCTTCATCACCAAGCTTTTTTAAAAGTATTGATCTTGTTAGCACACCAAGAAACATAGGAATAATTACAACTATTATAATTGTTTTTATTAACAACCACGCTGAAACACTTAAATTGTATGCTGAAGCAAAAACTTTTAACCATAAAGGAACAGTAACAATTGCAAGTGTAAAAGAAATTGCAACCAAAATTGTTGCTAGTTCAAAATTACCATCAGTGAATCCTGTATATGCTATTGACATTGATGAACAGGGAACAACGACTGCAAGAATTAAACCTAATGCAAGATTTGGCTCAACATTATGGAAAAGCTTTGTTAAAGCTATAAGTCCATACATTAATAGAGGAGCTAAAATTAAACCAAAAAGAAGAGCAATGCTTATTTGTTTCCACAATTTTATAGAGTTTTTTAATTCACCTAACTGTAAATTTATCATCATTGGGTATATCATTATTATAACAACAGTTAAGTTTAATATTTTAAATAAATTTTTGTGTGCTGAAACATTAATGTTTTTACCCACAAAGAATCCAGCTATAATACTTAAAGTTACATAAACCATTAAAAACTTATCCAGATGATTTTTAATTTTTAAAAGATTCATAACATATCTCCTTTTATATTAGCTTATTTTTTAATATTCCTATATTGGCATATATCAATATATAAAAGATAAAAAAAATTTAAATAGGAGTCAAGAAAATTAAATAATAAATTAATTTTTAAACTATAAAATTAAAAATATTACTAATTGCTGGGGATTTAGAATAATTATTCATACATTATGAAAGAGAATCGAAATTATAAAAAAGACCTTAATTGAAATAGAAAAATAATGTTTAATTTGATATATATAGGTAATTAACTTATAAAATGGAAAAAAATAAGATAACTAAATTTTATCTATATCTATTGCATGAATCCATTTCCCTCTTGAAAACCAATAAATCCCTATCAAAGAAATTAAAAGGTTTGAAGCAAACATTGCAAACCAGATCCCTAATGGATCTTTTAAAACAATGACTGCTAAAACATATGCTAAAGGCACTCTTATACCCCATAATCTACCAATATTTAGAAACATAACAGGTTTAGTATCACCAGCACCCTGAAATGCACCTGTTATAATTGTAAACACTCCAAAAAATACAACTGATGGTGAAACTATTTTAAATAACATAGCTCCCCACTTAATTGTTTCTGGATCATTAACAAAAAATTTTACAAAAGAATTTCCAAAAAAGAAAGTAAAAGTCATTGCAGGAATTAAAAATGCAAGATCTGCCCAAACAGCTATATTTACAGCTTTTTTTGCTCTTTTTATGTTTTTTGCGCCCAAATTTTGTCCCATCAAAGTTACAGTAGCTCTTGACAATCCCATAGCAGGCATATTAAAAAGAGATATAATTCTATTACCCACTCCAAATGCTGCTACAACTGCTGTACCAAAGGAATTAACTATTCCTTGCAATACAGTAAACCCTAAAGCAGATAACCCCTGCCCTATAGAAGCTGGAAGTCCAATTTTTAGAAACAAAAGAATTGCATTTTTATCAGGTTTTAGATTTTCTTTCTTTAATTTTAAACCTTTTTTACCTTTAATTAAAATATTTAATGCAATTATTGTAGATATCATCCTTGCAAAAACTGTTGCAATTGCAGCACCTTTTACCCCTAATCGTGGAAAAATCCAGATACCAAAAATTAATATAGGATCAAGAATTATATTTAAACTTACAGTAAAAAATTGTATTTTTAATGGTGTTATTGTATCACCTATACCCTGCAACGAAGAAGACAGGATAAACATCCCAAACATAAAGGGTAAACCAGCAAGCACAATTGTCATATAATCTTTAGCAAATACGAATACATCGTCAGGAGTTTGTAGTATTCTCAATAAAAAAGGAGTTAAAAGGATTCCAATTATCGCTATAATAATTGCTCCAGAAAACAATAAAAATGTTGTTTGGCCAAGATAAAAATCAACTTTTTCCTGATCTTTTTTTCCTTTAGATTGGGCAATTAGAGTTGTACCAGCCATTGAAAGACCCATACCAAAAATTATTAAAAAAAAGATTATGTTAAATGAAATTGTTGGGGCTGAAATTTCTGCTCTTCCCAACTTTCCTAAAAAAAAAGCATCTGTGATATTATAAAGAGTTTGTAAAAAGTTACTCAGCATAATAGGAAGAGCGACAATTAAAAGTGATTTTAAAATATTACCCTTCGTTAGGTCATATTGTTGTAAATTTTTAAATTTATTCATCAATAATCCTTATATTTTAAATAAAAGTTGATTGCCTTAAATAGTTAAGAAAACTTAACTAATTTTTTATAAATTTCAATAAAATATTGCAAAAAATACAAAAATAAATAATAAGAAAAATCCAAGTAATAAGAAAAATATACATCATAAGATTATAAGATTATAAAAATAAGGAATATAAAAAGGAATATAAAAAATATTTTTAAAAAAAAGATATTAAATCATTTCACCTTGATCTCTTTTCTTTTTGGATTCTTCCTTTAACTTTATATCAAAAAGCTTTAGTTGTTTTGCTGCAGATTCATCTAACTTTTCATACAACTTTTCTCTATAGTACATACCTATCTCTTCTCTATTTTTAAATTTACTTTTAACCTCTTTATTTAACCATGATATTTTCTTCCCTTTTAAATAAAGGTCGAAATCAGCTACTCTTTCTCCATCTCCATTATATTCCAGGCCAAGGAGAAATTCTTTAAATTCTATTGGTTTTAAAAATGAAAATATCCTCATTTTATAAATTAATACTGTAATCATAACAAAGGGATGGTCTTTTGACCAACCTTCACTTAAAATAAACCCCCCATCATCAATTGCTCCTAAAGCCAACATTAATCTTTTATAATGAAGATCATACCTCTCTTCACTATCATATAATCCAACCTCATATTCAATACCTTCTATTTTATCAAGTGACCTGACAATATACATAAGAATATTATTATTTAACTCAGCAAATAATTTATTAACAGGTTTTTTAATAAGTAAAACTTCTGGAATTGTATCTTTGAATTTTAATACTTTAGAAAGAGATTTTTTTGAAAGAAATATGATAGAATCATTTAATTCACCTTCATAAATTGCTTCATATACATTCATTGGTTTAGCATTATAATTATCAATTAATAATTCTTTAACTTTTTCTGAATTTTCAATATAGCGCATTATTATATTTGAAGGTCCAAACTTTATATCTTTTACATCTTTACATAGATGTTTCAAAATTAAATGAGAAAGAAAAACTTCAGAATTAAAATCAAGATAATAAACATATTTAGCATCTTCTGCAGAAGTTTTGACAATATTATTTTCTGTAAGAAAAATTATGGTTGTATCCTCTTTTGCTAATTCACCAGCAATATAAAAGGATGTTGGTTTTACATTAAAAACACTTTCAAATTTTTCCTTAAATTTTTCTATGTTAATAGGTTGAATAAAAACATAATTTGATGATCTTCTTAAAAAAAGCATATACCCCCCCTTTTCCTTAATTTACATCCCTCTTCTAAAACCAGTTCTTATTTTTCGACATTCATTTATAGAAGAAGGATACTTTATTCTTACTACTTTATCATCTTTTTCATATATTAGATTTATATAGTTTAACCCATTTAATAATCTACATCCACTTTTGAAATATATACCTGATTTATTACACAAATTGAACACTGTTAAATCATGGCCATAAAGATAAAAATCTAAATAATTATCAAAATTTTTAATATTTATACTATTATAATATTTTTTATAATTTATATTATTATTCATCTCATTAATATTAATTTTATTGTTTAATTTATAGTCTATATTATTTTCTTCATCATTATTTTTAATTTTAATATTTTCATTATTATTTATTTTAGTAATTATTTTATTATCTATATTGTTATTTATTTTATTATCCAATTTATAAGTTGATAAATATTCTTTATGAAAAATATGTGAGATTAAAATTTTTAAATTACCAATTTCTATTTTATAACCAAAGTTGTCATAAATGTCTTTCTCACTAATTTCTTTATTCTGTTTTTTTAATTTATTGATAATTGAAAGCTCTGGTATAATTTTAATTTGATCCATTTTATAAGCTTCATCTAAAATATTTTTGTTTATATTATTCATATCATTTTTTTTGAAATTGCTTATACTAAATTTTTCAATAAACTCTTTCTTTTTAAACTTTGTTTTCAAAAATATTATATTATCATCTATATTTTTTTCAATCTCTGAAAAATTGTCATGGTTTCCTTCTAATAAGATAAAAATTATATCTTTATTTAAATGAAATCTTTTAATCAAATTAAGAAATTTTTCTTGATATTCATTTTTTATTTTTTTGTTAATTTCAAGTTTTAAATTATCAATTATATCACCTGTATGTATCACAATTTCTGGTTTCAAAATATTAATAATAGAAAAAACAAAATTATAATAACCATAAGGTATATCACTAATATGCATTATAAAAGGGTTTTTAATTTCATTAATTTTGGTATTTTTAAAAGTGAGATAATGTGAAGTTAAATATCTATATTTTATTTTTCCAAAATATTTTTTTAACATAACAAACTCTAATTTTTTTTACCTAAACATTTTACATCATTAATATTAAGCAATTACTTTCAACCAATAAACCTTATATTTTTTTATCTAAAACCATCATAATTTTAATAAACTAATATTTTTATTTTTAATCTTGTTTACATCTTTACTACTTTAATATAGTTACTTTTTAAAATTTTTCTATTGTAAGTTTAATGAAACTTTTCCAGATGTATTATATTATTATTTAAAATAAACAAAATTACATACAAAAAGAAGAAAAAAGTTGATTACTTTATAATTTATTATATAATAAATTTATAAATATGAATAATTTTCAGTTTACATTTACTTAAGAGAAAAACTATGGATAAAAAAACTACTTTTGAATTATTCTCTACAAACTTTCTTATAATGTCTCATGAATTCACCTTAAAATTTCTAAATAAATACTCTGCGTTTATAATATCTTTTTTGATATATAATAAAAATAGGGTATTTTTAAAAATAGATAAAAAAATAAATAATAGAAATTTATCTATTAAAAATGAAAATTCTTCTTTTAAAAATTTTTATACCAATTTTATAAATAAATACAATAGCAAGTTAAAAACTACCAATAAAATCATAAATATATCTTTAGATAATAATTTATTATCAACAATATTTACTATTAGGAATAAAGAAAAATTTTTAAACAAATATTCTGTAAATGTATATACTATTAAAGTTAACAATTATATGTCATTAGTTTATATTTTGGGATTTTCTCATAAACTTGATAAAAAAACAAATACATTAATTACAACTAACTTTAATTTATTAGAGAATGTTTTAAAATCTCTTAATTCAACAATAGTTGAAAACTTACCACTTATTAAAATTCTAGAAACTTTAAGATTTACTTCATTTTTTATTCTTAACCATAAAAATGAAATAATAACTTTTTATTCACCTGACAAATTATTTAAAGATATTAAAAAAGGGGAAAGAATTGATGATATATTTGAAACTATTGAATTAAATAAAAAGATTAACAATAATAAAACAATAACTAACTGTATATTATATTATAAAAATAATATCTACAATGATATATCAATGATTGATATAACATTAGACTTAGATAATAAATTATCACCAAAATTGTTAATTCTTAAAAATAATTTCTATATTAAAAAAGAAAGTCTTATCTCTGAAATTTTTTCTATTCTTTATAATAAACATAAATCTTATAACAAAAAATTTGAAGAAATTCTGGAAAAAATTAGAGTATTTTACAATGCTGATTATATATTTCTCTCATATCCTTTTAATCATAAAAATCTAAGAAACTCAGATAATTCAAAATCATTTTATAATTTATGGGAACAATTTAAAAATATAAAAATACAAAATATGATAAATAAGGGAAAAGACCTAATTAATGATAGTTCTTTCATGAATATCAATAAAATGGTTTCAAAATCAAATAAGTCAGTTTTTGTTACTGAAGATAACCCTATATTTAAAAAAGATAAAGGATTTAAATATTTAAATATAAAGTCCCAGATTACATGTGAAATTAAACCAAAAAATGACACTTCCTGGCTTTTAGGTTTATGTTATATTGAAAAGAAAATAATACTAAGAGCATATGATAAGTCTCTTTTCGATTCTATGAGTCAAATTATTGCTCATTTTCTTGAATCAATGAGATACAATAAATCTATTAATGAAACAATTGAAAATTATAAAAACTTATTTGAATCAATTCCATTACCAACAATTGTTATTGACCTTAATTATAATATTATACAAACCAATAAATTCTTTTTAAAACTAGTCGAAAAAGAATCTAAACAAATAATAAATAAAAATATGTTTGATTTTTTTCTATTATCATATATTAGAGGGGAATTATATTATTTAGATGACGAAAATATTAAAAAGTTTTTTTTAAAAAAGGATTTTAATTCTATAGCTTTTTTCAATTTTTTAAAAAATCCCTATATTAAATCAAGAAAATTCTTTTTTAGACTTAAAAAGACAGAAAAATTTTATATATTTGAAATACATAAAAAAAAGATCATAAATAACAATAATATTCAATATATTATAATCTTCTATGATTTAACAGATAGACTAAAATTAAGTAAAAAATATGCTGAAATTGCTAAATTTGAATCTTTAGGAAATATAACATCAACTGTAGCTCATGAATTCAACAATTTATTAACTGGAATAAAAGGTAATCTTGAATTAATTAGAATGCAGGTAGAGTCATTAATAAAAAATAAAAACCTAGAAAATGCTAATTTTGAAAACCTGAAAGAATCTATAAGCGATATTTTATATCTTACTGACAAGGGGAAAGAGTTAACAACTAATTTACTTGGATATAGTAAAAAAAGACCATCACAATTAGAAACAATTGAAATAAACAAATATCTAAAAAATGAAATTAAAATTTTAAAAAATTTAATTGGTGAAAGAGTAAAAATTAGTTTTAAACCTTTTGATAAATCTATTTATATAACAATTGATAAAAATGGATTATCTCATGTATTAATGAATCTATTTATTAATGCTAAAGATGCAATGGAAGGAATTGGATCTATTAGTATAAGTGTAAAAACAATTAAAATAACAAGAAAAGAATATCCAAAAGTTGATGAAAAATTTTTAAACAAAAAAATGGTTGTAATAAAAGTTGAAGACATAGGTACAGGAATACCTGATGAATATATAAACAAAATTTTTGACCCTTTTTTTACTACTAAAGAAGAAACAAAAGGAACTGGACTTGGTTTATCATTTGTTAAAGGATTTGTAGAACAACATAAAGGATTTATTCGCGTTACTTCTAAACCAAATGTTGGTACTACCTTTTCACTCCATTTTTCTATTAATTTTAAACCAGCAGATATTTCTGAAAATAAAAACATTAAACATATAAAAGATACAAATAATGAAAATAACATTAATTATTTAAAAAATAATATAAAACAAATTTTAATAATAGAAGATGAAGAAACTATTTTAAAATTTTTGAAAAAATCCTTTAATAATATTGGAATTGAAACAATAGTAGCTAATAATTTTCAAGATGCTAAAAATAAAATTAGTCTTAATTATAATAATCTTGATTTTATAATTTCAGATGTAATTTTAAAACAGGAAAATGGTTACAATCTTTATAAAAGGATGAAAAATTTAAAAGATATCCCCTGGATCTTTATCTCTGGTTATCCACTTAATCTTATAAATAAACTAAACTATGTTAAAGATGATATTGTCCTTTTGCAAAAACCTTTTGAATTTCAAGATCTTATCAATTTAATGGTAAAAACTTTAATAAATTTAAGATTTTAAACTTATTCAGGTCTTACTATAATTTCATCTGAAAATACAGATTTTTGATTGATATAAGCATCATCAACCGCTCTGATTGATATATAGTATTGAATAAACTTATCTAAAGTTAGAGTTATATAGTTATTTGTAGTAAAAATAGGAGAATCGCCTTCCTTTGCATCATGGTCAATATAAAATCTTGATCTTTTTCCATAATAAACATAATATCCTTTTATATCACTTTCAAGATTCTTATCCCATTTTATCAAAATTTTACCATTACCCAATAGTTCATAAGTTAATCCTGTTGGTTTAGAAGGGGGATAATTTGGGACAAAATCATATTTCAAATCATATACTAAAGGGCTATATTCACCATTAAATGAAGGGAAAAGTTTTAATTTCCATTGAACATATCTTCCTTTTAATACAGGTCCATTAGATGTAATCTGTTCCCACGGAATTGTATCATCATTTTCATCAAATATCTCTTCTGAAGCTCTTGCAAAAACATAAACTTTTGTTTTATTACTTTCATCTGCAATAGGTTTAAAATTTTTATATAATGAGGAATAATAATTAAAATCTATTACTTTTGATGTAATTTCCCCAAAAGATGTAATATATTTACTTAAATTAAATTCTTCCTGATAATACTTCCCAATATGAAACTCATCAATATTACCAAAAAATGAATTGCCTATTATTAAGGGAACTTTTAAATAATCTGAAATCTTTGGAACCAACAAAGTTCCATTTTCTTTACCAGTTTCAGTTATCCAAACTATCTTCTTTTTTCTATTATTTTTTGTTATTACAAGTTTCCCATTTAAAGCATTATAACTAATTGCAATATGTTGCCAGCTTGCAATGTCTAAAAATACATTTGTTAATACATCAAAAGATATAGGATTATCTTTTAAATAAAAAATATTTGAAAAAGTTAATTTAATTTGATTTTTCTCCAGATAACATCTAATGCCTGCATAATCAATCTTATCAAACTCTTTAATATAAGTTGGTCCATAATAAGAAAATATCGTATTCCCTTCATATGAAGCTTGAGGATATAACCAAAAATCTATAATAAATGATTTTAATTCCTTTCCAGGATAAAATATCGAATTTTCTGTTGGAAAAAGCTCTATCTTATGATGGTGAAGTGAAAAACTTGCTGATGCATTTCCTAAAATTTTATTATTTATATCAGGAATGTATGAAATATATTTTTTTATGTAATTTCCATATATTTTCAAATCTTCTTTATATTTAGAATTAAAATGTAAAATAAGGTCAGTGTTTTGATCATAAGTGTATTCATTTTCTTTTAAAGAAAAAGCTATATTATTTTTAAAAAGAAATTTTTTAACACCTTCAGTTTTATAAATGTTATTCCAGTTATTATCTTTATTTTCATAAATTACAGTATTTTTTATTGAAAAAGAGAAAAATAATAATACAATTAAGAAAAATATAAATTTGTTTTTCATCATTATTTTATCGATAAATTAGAAAAAGAATTAATACTACTTTATTTATTAAATATTGTTTTATGTTTTTTATTTATAAAAATATAATATTGACTTAAAACAAAATTATAAGAAGTAACTTTGTTATAAGAAATAGTAAGAGAATAATTTGAATTACCAACATTACAGGAAATATCATACTTTTTATTTTCTTCTATAGCTCCTGATAACATATCTGTAAAATATTTTGAAGGTTCTTCCCCCTGTAAAAGAATATTAATCTTCGTTTTTTCAAGTTCTAGATCTGGACTAATTTTTAATTCTTTATAAAAACTATTATTAACTTTTACTATTTCGAGTTTTTCATTAATGACAATAGTAGGAATATTTATTAGATCAATAAGAAGGTCATTACCTTTATCCAGTAAGGTTATTTTCTCCCTTTTTAAATTATCAAATTCGGATAGAGTTTTTACAAAATTATTAAGATATTTTCCTAAATTCCCAAATTCATCATTTTCCGGAAATCTTATATCAAGATTAAATCTTTCAGTATCTGAAAGATCAAATTTTTTAAGAATTTTCATATAAGTAGAAATACTATTTATTTTTATAAGTGAATATAATATTAACAATAAAAAACTTGAAAATGAAATTGATAATGAGATATAAAAATAAATATTCATCTTTAAGCCATAATAAACAAGATTTAAATAAAAAAGGATTATAATACTAACTATAAAAATAAAAAATAACCATACATAAAAATTTGGTCTTCTAAATGGATTCATTTTTGTTCTCCTGAATCTCTAAAAATATATCATGGATTCTTAAACTTAATTTACCTGAATTAATATCTTTTTGAAAAGAATAAATAATCCCTTTTATATCCTTTAATTTAACATTTTGCAAATAAGTTTTGGATTTAAAAAAAACAGATTCAAATTCATTTTCTCCCTGTTTTACAATAAATTTTGCTGAGCTATTTTCCCTACCGATATATCTAAGATTTGTAATCTCAACAGGATATGAAAGAAAAATTGGTTTTTTAAAACCTTCACCAAAAGGTTCCATCATAAAATACCACTTTTTAAAATTTTCATTAATATCATCAAGATTCAAAATACAGTCAAAATAGTTTTTAATATCTTTTTCAACTTTAACTTTTTTAATAGTTTTTTTTAGTTCAATTAAAAATTCTTTATATTTTTCCCTTTTCAATGTAAAACCACATGCTGAAGGATGACCCCCAAAATTTTCAAAATAATCATTAAATTTGCTTAAAAAATCAAAAGCATCTAAAAATTTAAAACTTCTAAAAGAACCAGTTATTTTATCTTTATTATCAATAATCACTATAGCTGGTTTATTATACATTGAAACAAATCTTGAAGCAAGTAATCCTGAGAGGCCATGCTCTGTATCAGTCAATTCAAATACAAGGATATCGTTTTCATCATGAACAGTTGGAAACGATTTAATAATTCTATCAACAGTTTCTGTCCTCTTTCTATTTAAAGAGATAACATTTGATATTATCTGTTTAAGTTCAATATAGTCATCTGATATAAAGTAATTTAACAGGATCTCACCTTTACCAAATCTTCCTGGAGAATTTAGTATAGGTGAAATCTTCCAGATAACATCTTCAGAACTTATAGGATATTCTAAATAAAAAACATCTGAAACCATTACATCAATTTGTTTTAAAGTCCTGGAATTTATATTTTCTAATCCCTCTTTAACAAAAATTCTATTTTCATCCTGTAAAGGCATTATATCTGCAATAGTTGCTAAAGCAACATAACTTAATTGTTGTTTAAGATATTTATATATTTTTTTATAATTCATTCTTAAAAGAGAAAAGAATTCAAAATATTTGAACATATGTGGTTCTGGATAATTTTCTTTAAAAAATTGAATAAATCCAATTTTTGGATATTTATCAGGGTAAAGTTCTTTATATTCCTTGAGTTTTAAACCTGATAAAACCTTATTAGAAATATTAATAGACCTAAAAAAACTGAATAATAGAGATTTATTATCAGTAATAACAGTTTTTCCTGGAAAATAAGACTCTATAAATTCCTGTAATTTTTCTATTTCTATAACATTACCAAACTTAAATACATTACCACCTTTTAATGCAATATCATTAGCTTTTTTAAGAAACTCACTATTTTCTACTTTAACAGAATAACTAAAATTTTTATTTATAGTTAACTGTTTAATTTCAGTAATTTCTATATTAATATAAATATCTTTTCTAGACTTAATCTTCCATTCAATTTTTGACAAATCAACAAGTATAAATATTTCATTAAATAACTTTATTGTTGAAAAAAGGTATGCCTCAATTAGTTTAAATGCTACCCCACATCCAGATAAAAATTTAAAATAAATGTGTTTTTCTATTTTAGGATTAATTATTGCATAAGCATCTGGTAAAACCTCTTTTGGATTATGATGGTCAGTAATAATTACATCTATACCTTTTTCTTTAGCATATTGAACTTCTGAAATAGCAGAAATACCGTTATCAACAGTAAGTATTAAACTAACACCATTTTTGTAAAAATAATCTATTCGCTCATTACTTAAACCATACCCTTCATTTTCAGAAGGTATTGCATAAATAATATCTGCACCAAATGTTTTTAAAAAATTAAAAAGCAAAGTTAAAGCTAAAATTCCATCTACATCAGAATCTCCAAATATTGCAATTTTTTCTTTATTCTTAATTGCCCCCTTAATTCTTTCAATGCTTTTTAACATATCTTGATATAAGAAAGGAATTGAAGTATAATAAAAATCAGAAAAGAAAAGTTTATCAATTTGAAAAGGTTTTGTGAATCCCTTTGAATAGAGAATTTTTAAAATAGGTTTAGGTACTGAAAATATATAAGAGTCAATATTATCTATATCTTTAAAAAATTCCTGTTCATTAAATCTTTTATTTTCATCATTTAAATACCAAATTTTACCTGTATAAGATTTTATTTTCATATACCTTTATTTAACTTTAAATATTTTAAAAATCAAATACTTTTAATATTTAAATTTGTTAGTGAAAATATGTTATTTTCAATTATAATTTTTTAAAGATTTATTTGTAAAACTAATATAAAATATTTAAATATAAAAACAGATATAATTGAGCCTATCAATAAAAATATCATAAATTAATGTAATTTTGAATAAATATCCATAAATTATAAAAGAGAATCAAGATTTTTAATACATACTAAAGGAGAATTAATTTGAAAAATAAAATGGATAATATTGAAAATAATATTAAGTATATACTTTTTGAATTAATAAGTATCGCTTTTTTTAATTTAAATAACTTTAATACATACAAATCAATAATGGAAAATAATTTTAATAAATTTTATAAAAAAAAATATATATTACAATTTCATTCTTTTATCAAATTATTAGAAAAATGTTATAATTCAAATAATTATTCAGAATTTGAAAATTTTCTTAAGATTGATGATAACAATATTAAAAATATCAATAAAGATAATATAGTAAAATTCTTATTTAATCTTGGTGTATCACAATTTATAAATTACTATAAAAAAAACTATAATTATCTTTATAATAAATTTATAGAAATTAAGAATTTAATAAAAAAAATAAAATTAAAAGAAAACAATAAAAACAAAACAAATAATGAAACTAGCAACAATAACAATAATAATAATAATAGAAATACAATTATTGATAATATAGCTAAATTGATTTCAGAGATTTTTTTACCAGAATTAGAAATTGAAGAAAATGAAATTCTTAATAAATGGAAAATTGAAATAATAAAAAATAAAAACAGGGAATTAAAACCCCAAGATTTTATTATTCAATTAAATGGATTGTATACATTAAGTAGTTTTTCTAACATAAAAAATAGAATAAGAAATTATGAAAAATATTTAAATAATCTGAACAATTTTAAAAACATAAATAAATCTGAAAGTTTAAATTCCTCAGAAAGAAAAAAAATTATTGAAGATTATAAAAATCTTATCCAAGAGTATAAGAAAATAGAAAATAATCCTGGTGAAAGGATTGGGGTTTATGATCACCCTGTAGAAATATTTTGTGAAAAAAAAGAACATGAACTTTTGAATTTTTTAGAAGAATTTGACAATGATATTAGCTTTGAAAAAACTAAAAATGTCTTTAATAAAAACTATAAAGTACCTGTTATAATTTCAATATCAACTACACACAAAAATCTTGAACTCATAGTCTCAAAATGGGTAAGATTTGAAATTAAAAATCTAAACCTTAAAAATTTAAATATTTTTATTCTTGACAATGAAGTAATTGAGCAATTAAAAAAGGAATTATTCAAAAATCAAAATAAGTTTGAATTATTCACAGTAGAAGGAAATTATTCTAACCATTTTAATGCTTTAAAATATATGCAACTTATTTTTGAAAAAGGGTTTAACATAAAAGCAGGATTTAAACTTGATACAGATGAAGGGATAAATTCTGAAAATTTATATTCAGTAACATCAAGGACATGGTTTCAGACATTGTGTAATAAAAGTATTGGAAATATTGCTAAAGCTGGAAATGGGAAAAAATTTAAATTAAGTTTCATTATTGGAGAATATGTTAATAATATAGATATTATGAAAACAGGATATAAAAATGCATTATTTGAATCTGATGTTAAACCTCCCTCAACCTATAATAACAATATGATATTCTTTAACAAAGGATTCGCTCATGCAAAAGCTACTTCTATTTACAATAAATTTTCTAAATATAAATTTGAAAAAAATAATTCTGAATTTGATTCCAATTCAATTTCTCATCCTGTTGTAAAAGGGGGTGGTTATGGTATCGAAAATTCTGGTTTAAAAAAATATACCCCTTTTTGTCCTTCTTTCATAACAAGAGCTGAAGATCAAGCTTTTTATTATTCTGGTTTTTCAAAAGGGATAAGAGGAATTTTTATTGAAACATTAAGAATAACACATTACAAAGAAAAATATTCTCATTCAGAGGAAAAAACTACTTTTGATAGATTAATTGAAGACATACACAGGTTAATCTTGTTTAGTGAAATAGGAAAATTTTTAAATAATAAAAATTATCTTGACCCATTACCTGGAGTATTCATTAGTAATATGGCTTTTTGCCAAAGTTTCATTACTATAGTTTATAATACTTTTTTATTAATACTTAAAAATCAGTATGAAAATGGAGAATATTTATTATACAATGGTGTTGAAAGGTTATTGTATTTACATAAATTTTTGCAAACCAATAATATAAAAAATATTTATAAAAAAGAAGAGATGCACTGGCAGGATTTTGTTAAAACTGTAGAAAAATTGGATCCTGATTCTGTGAAATCATTTTTAGAAAAAAGATTTATTTAATTTTTACATAATAAAATTTAAATAATTAGACTTTATAAATTAATTTATATCAATAACTCCATCATAATTAATATTTTTCAATTGGATTGTAGTTGTCAAATAAGATAGATGTACTATGACTTCGTGGCTGGAACAGATATTTAAAAAATATTAAATTATAATATTTACTTAAATAATTAAAAGTTATATCTCTATCATTGTTAAAATTTTTTGAGCAATTGTTATTTGTCAAAGACTTAAAAGATAAATATGTTTTTACGAGGTTTGTGCAGTTAATAATAAAATTTGAAATTATTATATTTGATTAAATAATTAAAATTAATATGTCTATCATTATTAAAATTTTTCGAGTGGATGTCAGTTGCCAAAGGCTAAAGAGATAATATTTTTTATTTTTTATTAATGTTTAAAAAGGTTAAACTAAAAGAATTACATAACTGACCTAATGAGAAAAATTTTAATAATGATAGAATCTATTTCTTATTTTTTAAATATCTCAATAATTTCAATTTTATTATTAACAAATAGGATTTTTTCGATCCCCCTCTCAAGCTTATCTTTTTCAAAACAATTTAATATAACCTGTCTTTCTTCTTCACTTATTCCAAATTTTAAATCTATTAATTTTATCAAATCCTTTTGCTTTTCAAGTATTTGTCCTTTTAGTGTTCCTTCTTTTAATCCTTCTATTTTACTTTCTTTTATTAATGATTCTAATATTGATGGCATCTTGCTCTCCTTCTCTTCAATTTTTTTTATCACCATTTCTCTATCTTCACTTTTCAATATTCCAAATATATATACATAAAATATTCCTTTTATCTCACTATTTCCTATATCTTTATCTATTATATCAAGTATATTGTATATTATTTCCTTATCCTCTTCTGCTTTATATTTTAATACATCAAGAGCTAATTTCAAGTATCTATTATAATTCATTACTTTATAACTTAATTTATTCTTACTATCATTAAAAAATAGATATTTAAAATTTAATAAATAGTTTTTAAAATTATTCTTAATCTCTTTATCTATTTTAAAATTATTTATAAATTCTGTATCAATATCCCATTTACTTTTACCATGATAAAATACAACAGGTAATATTAAAGATAAATCTTTGTTATTTTGAAAATCATGTTCCCATTTAACCAACATATATCGTAATAGTTGAATAAAGATAGCATTATCCTTATAAGATTTATGTTCAAAAAGGAAGTAAATGTTAATATTATGTTTTGAGTTAATTAGATTGGTTTCAAAAACAAGGTCAGCAAATCTATTTTTAAATTCTTTTGTAATGTAAGAAGAGTTAACAACTTTTAGGTTATTGATGTTAATATATTTTTTGATATTATCAGGTAATATGATATTAATAAAATCTTTCGCATTATTACTATTTTTAAAAACAATTTTAAAGAAAGTGTCATGTGGATGTTTAATAAAGTTATGATATAGTTCTTTCATAAAATATATCTCCATTTATTATTCTTTTTTATTATTCCTGTATATTATTTTTTTGTCTTTTATTATTTATAGACAAGAAAATATTCAAAAAAGTTGCAGAAATGAAAAAATTTTATTTCCGTGGTTGGTGAAGTTAATAATAAAATTGAAATTGTTATATTTTTATTAAATAATTAAAAACATATATATCCTAATTGAAATTTTTCGACTGGATTGTAGTTGTCAAATAAGATAGATGTACTATGACTTCGTTGCTGGAACAGATATTTAAAAAATATTAAATTATAATATTTACTTAAATAATTAATTGTTATATCTCTATCATTGTTAAAATTTTTTGAGCGATTGTTATTTGTCAAAGACTTAAAAGATAAATATGTTTTTACGAGGTTTGTGCAGTTAATAATAAAATTTGAAATTATTATATTTGATTAAATAATTAAAATTAATATGTCTATCATTATTAAAATTTTTCGAGTGGATGTAAGTTGTCAAAGGCTAAAGAGATAATATTTTTTATTTTTAATTAATGTTTAAAAAGATTAAACTAAAAGAATTACATAACTGACCTAATGAGAAAAATTTTAATAATGATAGAATCTATTTCTTATTTTTTAAATATCTCAATAATTTCAATTTTATTATTAATTATATTTTTTAAGTATATGAGGAATGTTTGAAATAATTATCTGAGGTTTATGATTGATAGCTCTTTTAAAAAGATTTAAATTATCTATACCCCAGAATACTGTCCCATAACCCTTTTTATCAAACTCATAAACAATCAATTCATTAAGATAATCAGCATGAAAATGGATATAATCAGGAGCTGCAAATTCCCAAAACCAGAGGTTTTTAATGTAAAAAGGTACATTCTCTTTAGATAATAGCAACCCTCTTAATATTTCAGGAGCTATTTTTTTAAATCTATATAATGAAAAAGGATTAAATGAAGAAACAATAACTTTTTTTTCTAAATTAAGTTTTTTTATAACTTTATAGACCTCTTTTTCAATCCCATTAGAAAAGAGTGTATTGGATTTTATTTCAATATTAATAAGTTTTACATCTTTTAAAAATTTTAAAACCTCTTCTAAAAGAGGAATTTCTTCTAATTCATTTGAAAAATTTATTAATTTAAATTTTCTAATTTCTGAATAATTTAAATCAGATATCTTTTTATTTACCCCAAATACCCTTAACAAGTTAAAATCATGAAAAACAATTAACTTTTTATCTTTGGTTAAATTTGCATCAAGTTCTGTTCCATCAATATTAAATTTTTTAATTAAGTTAAATGAAGGGATAGAATTTTCAACATCAATTGACAAAATACCTCTATGACCTATTATTAAGGGCTTTTTTTCTTCGTTAAAATATATTTTTCTAGGTTGTATTTTCTTTTCTAAATTATATTTAACAATTAAAATAAATAAAATAACAGCAATGAAAACAATCAGTAAAAGTTTTAAAAATAACATAAATAATCCAGGATAAAATAAGTATTATAATTATACCAGATATTTTTTTAAAGTAGCATTATCTTCTATAACCAGAGTTAATATAGAATTAATTGCTCTTTTTTTATAAATTTCAAAAGATTCAGGTTTATCAAAAAGCCATTGTAATAGTAATCCATCAATAATAGCTTTAATAGTTGAAGAAATATCATCTATCTTTAAACCTTTTCTAAATATCCCTTTTTCAACACCCTCTTTCAAAATGTCATGTGATTTTGATATTGCAAATTTATTAAACTCAAGATTTGGTTTTTCAAATTTTTTATTTCTTGTACCCTCTCTTAGAAAATCAAGATAGAAAAGATAAAATCTTCTGTTTTCTTTAATTGAAAGAAAAGAATCAGATATTCTTATTTTTAATTTTTCAACTGGATCATCTATTGAACTTAATTTTCTTTTAAGTCTTCTGGAAATTTTTTCATTAACCCAATTTAACGTTTGTATAAAAATCTCTTCCTTTGCTTTAAAATAATAAAAAAGTAAACCAGGAGATAAACCTGCTCTACTGGCAATATCTTTAATAGTAATATCTTTATACCCTTTCTCAACTGTTTCAAGAAAAGCAGCAATCATTATTTGTTTGATTCTTCTTTTAACTGATTGTTCATTTCTTTGCCCTTTTAATCTTCCCATAATACCCTTCTTACATTATTTTTAGTTTTATATCTACCAGGAATCTCTTAATAAATTATATATAATTATTCAATTTGTCAAATAAATTTATTAGATTAATTTAAATAAATTTTATCTATTCATAAAAGAAAAAAATTTGATATCAGGAGTTTCTTATTAAAGAATAAAATATTTTATAAAAAACACAAATTAAGCTTAAAAATATTACAAAAGTAAAAATCAAATTATCTTACAACAAATAATATTTGTGCTTCTGCTGCTACTTCACCATCAACAAAGGCAGTAGCTTTGCCAAATCCTCTTCCATTTTTAAAATGATCTAAAATGCATTCAAGCTCAAGTCTATCACCTGGTACAACTTTTCTTTTAAATCTTGCTTTATCTATTCCTAAAAAATATGCAGTTTTCCCTTTATTACTCTCATCATAAAGAACAGCACATGCTCCAACCTGTGCAAGAGCCTCAATTATAAGAACTCCTGGCATAACTGGTTCATTTTCAAAATGTCCCTGAAAAAAATATTCATTATAAGTCAAATTTTTGTAACCTTTTGCTCTTTTTAAAGGTTCAATTTCTGTAATTTTATCAATCATTAAAAATGGATATCGATGTGGTAATATTTTCTCAATTTCTTTTACTGTTAGCATTTGATCCTCCAATTTATATGCTGTTATCAAATATAAATAAATATAACAGATAAATAATAAATCTTAAATATAATCTCAATTTTATAGTAATATTTGCTTTAATTTTAAACTTATAAAATGCTTTCTTTATCAATAGTATTATTTTATTCTAATACTAAATTAATTAAACTTTTTTCATATTAAAATTGTAGTAATGCTGCACCCCAGGTAAAACCAGCTCCAAATGCAGTTAATACAACTTTAGAACCTTTTTTTATTTTTCCTTCTTTCATTGCATCATAAATTGCAACCGGTATAGTAGCTGAAGAAATATTAGCATATTTATCAACTGTTACATAAACTTTATTGCTATCAATTTCAAAAAAATTTGCAATTGCATCAATAATTCTCTTATTAGCTTGATGTGGAATATATAAATCAATATCATCTTTAGTAAGGTTTGCTTTTTCCAATACTCTTTTAGTTGAATCGATCATTGTATTAACAGCTTCTTTAAATACAGCTCTTCCATCCATTTTAATAAAATGCTCTTTATTCTTAACACTTTCAACACTTGCTGGTTTAACAGAACCACCAGCAGGCATAATTAATTTGTCCCATTGCTTTCCAGAAGCTGCAATAAAAGTGGAAAGGATACCTTCACTTTCTTCAATCTTTGAAACAACAACAGCACCAGCACCATCTCCAAATAAAACAGCTGTATTTCTATCTTCAAAATCTGTAATCCTTGATAAAAGTTCTACACTAACAACTAAAATGTTTCTATAATTACCAGATTTTATAAAATTATTAGCAATTTCTATCCCATAAACAAAACCTGTGCATCCTGCTAAAAAATCAAAAGCAAAGACATCTCTTAAACCTAACTTTTTCTGTAACATGCAGGCAGTTGAAGGAAAAAGATAATCTGGTGTAACTGTTGATACCAATATGCCATCAATATCTTCTTTTTTAAGGCTAGCATTTTTAATAGCTTCCTCACAAGCTTTAAATGCAAGATCTGAAGCAGAAACTTCTTTTTCAGCAATATATCTTGTTTTAATCCCGGTTCTTGTAGTAATCCATTCATCTGATGTTTCTAAATATTTTTCAAATTCTTTATTATCTACAGCTTTTGGTGGTAAGCTTTTACCCACTCCTGTTATTTTAATACCCATTATCTCCCCCTCGTTATTTTGATTGGTCAATTAAAATTATTAATAATTTACAAAAAGTCAATGTTTTTTTTTGACTATCTAATCAATTATATATTAATTTTTCATTTAACACGTCTTATAAAGAAATATAAATTAAAAAAAAATATAAATTTAATAAAAATGTTTAAAATTGTTTTCTTTGTTTTATTTTTAGATTATATATAGTTTATTTCCATATAATATTTAACTTTAAAATAATAATACCTTTAATTGATTTTAACTTTATGAAGATATTAAATTGAATTGAAACAAATTATAATAGAGAAATGTCTAACCTTAATTCATTAAATGTTAAAAATTTAAAATAAAAAGGAAAATCTTATAAAAGGTTTATTGATTTTTTCCCTTTTCTTCTTCAGATTTTTCAAAAACAACATAGTAACCCAACTGAACTTTTGAATAATAATCTTTTTTATTTATCAAAACACGGGTTATTGTTTCACTACTTTCCATTATTTTACAGGTTGCAACAATATCATTATCATCATAATCAAGGTTAAGAGAATCAAATTTTAATTCTAAATCCTTTTTAGAAACAATCTTAATCACTGTATCTTTGTTTATACCATGAACCCTACCTAAATTAATAATTCCTATTGATCCTTCCAGATCAATCAGCTTACCTCTTAAAGGGATTTTTTTATTTAATATTCCAGATAAATCATAAACAATCTCATTTAAAGGGAAGTCGCTATTAGAAAAGAGATTAAATTTTTCTATTATTATTAAGTTTTTAGGATTGATTAATTCAAAATCAATATGAGTTTCTAAAACAGAGTATGAACCAACAGGTTTTACAAGTAATATAATATCGATATTATTTGATTTACAATAATTAGCAATTTGATCAAGAGTTGCAAAATCTTGATCTGATTTAACTATGTTTATCCTATGTAAATTTTTCATTCTACTATATAAAAATTTAATTAATTCCTTTTTTTCAAAATAAGAAATTATATTATCTTTATTATTTAAAGTAAAAATACCAACAGTTAATATACTTTTTTTCTCAAGTTGATATGGAGGGAAATTATACTTCTCTTCAAGAGTATTTTGCAAATAATGGTTAATTATTTGCAATTTGATATCAATTTGAGGATAGTTTAAATCTTTAAGTAAATTATATTCATCACGTTGTAAAAAATACATCTTTTTATTTTTATAAACTTCAGACATAAAATACCTATAATTTGGGTTAAAGGGAGTTAATTTAACAGCTCTCCTTAAAAAGCTTAAAGCATAATCTTCATATCCATTGGTATAAAAATATTTACCCCATTTGAATTCAAACTCAGCTAATTTATTAAGTAATGTTTCATTTTTTTGCCTATCCTGTAAAGAAATTTCTTCAATAAAAAATCTAAAGACCTCATCTTGAGGATAGTGGTCTAATCCCTTTTTAATAAATTTCATTGATAAATCAATCTGGTTATTTAAAAAGTACAAATTAGCAAGAATCCACAAATTATCTCTTTTCTCAGGTTCTAATTCATAAAGTTTATAAAAATATGATATAGCATCTTTAAAGTTTCCCTCTTTAAATAAAATACTTCCTGAAATCATTAACCCTACAGGATTGTTCTTATCTATTGAATATAATTTATCAAGATACTCCTCTGTTTTATCATATTTCCCCTGATAATAATAATATAAAATTAATTCTTGATATATTAAAGGTTCATGTGAATTAATATTTAAAGCATTTTGTAAATATTGAATTCCTTCATCAATTCGTCCAATGTTTTTATAAAATTTATATATATTAAGATTAACTTTCCAATCAGATGGGTATTTTTCATAAATATTTTTATAAATTCTCAATGCTTGATCTGGAAACCCCTGATCAAGAAATATTAAAGCTTCAAGATAATAGGCATCTAAAAAAGTAGGTTTAAGTTCTTTAATTTTTTTGATATATTTTAAAGAATTCTCATAATCTTTTAACTTCTCTTTAACTGTCGCTAAATAATAGATAAGTTGTATATTATCTTTATTTAAAAAATATGCTTTTTCAAAAACATTATTAGCTTCATTAATTCTATTTAAATAAAAATAACATAACCCAAGATGGAAATAAGCATCAAAATAATTCGAATTTTTATCAATTGCATTTTGATAATATTCTATTGCTTCAAAATATTTTTTCTGTTCTTCAAGTTTTAAACCTGCTTGATAATAATCAAAAGCTGTTGTAGAAATAAATAACAAAATCATCAGAACAGTTAAAATAAATAATAATAAATTATAATTCTTTATTTTTAACATTTTTTTCTTTTACCTTTTTATTTTTCAGGCATATAATAACCTAACCAATTTTTCCCAACCCTTCCATTATACTGAACTGTTACAAATACTTTTCTAAAATAATCCTCAGAATATGTATAAGGGGTCTTATAATAAACAATGTAAACTGGAGATTGGTAATTTTCAAATTTGTCTAAAACCCTTTCAGGATGTAATAAGTCATCTTTTTCAAAAAACATACCTGATGTTTTTGTAGCTAGTTCTTTTAAAAATGTTCTACCTTTCCCATCTCCAAAATAAAAGATATATACAGGTATATAATTATTTTTAGCATAATTAATTATATCATTTTGGGAATAAGTTTGAAAAGAATCATTGGTAAAATTACCATCAGTAATAAAAATTAGTCCACCTTTTACAAATTTCCTAAAAAATGCAGTTATAGAATCATAAAGAGCAATATCTACATAGTTATTGCCTTCATAATTATTTTTATTAGAGATATCATTTCTTATTACTTCTTTAGAATAGGAAAAATCTGTTACCTGATTAATTTTAAAAGACCAGAATAGATTGTAATTAATAGAACCTTTATCTTCTGTAAATATCTGTTCTAAAAGTTTAACAACTTCATTTTTCTTTTTCTCCATGCTTTTAGAAGAATCTATAACAATAGAGAGAGCTTTATAATTTTCTATAGTTTTTGAATAATCAGAATTAACTCTGGTAATAATCTGGTCACCTTCCTGAAAAGAAAAGTTAGCATCTTTTAAACCATATATAGGGTTACCAGATTGATCCTTAACAGAAATATAGCATACAATAAGAGGATAACTTCTTATATCAATATGCTCTAATTTTACATCAAGGTTAAGATATAATTGATTTTTAGGAACAAAATAATCAACATAATTTTTGTAAGGTTCACTTAAAATAAGATTCTGATTTTTATCTATTAAAATAAAATAAGGATTATCGAATTTATAATTTCCTAAATTAACTTTATTTATTGATCTATTTTCAAAATCATAATAATATACACCGTTTGAATCAGCTATATATAAAGGATTATCTTTATATAAAAACAAACCCTTAGGATTCTCTAAAAATTTTTCCCCAATGGAACTAATATAATTACCCCATAAATCAAAAATATCAACTCTATTGGAATAACTATTAGAGATGTATAATTGTTTTCTATATTTATCATAAACTATATCAATCGGTCTAAAAAAATACCCTTTTTCTTTACCAAAATCTCCAAAAGAAAAAAGAAACTTCCCATTTTTATCAAATTTAACTACTCGATTATTACCTTGATCAACAACATATAAATTACCATCATCATCAATATCAATTCCAGATGGACCAATTAATTTCTGATTACCTTTTAGATTTTCTCCAATCTTATTAAGAATTTTGCCAGAAGTAGTCATATGAATAACTGAATCATTTTTAAAATCTGTAACATATAATGTATGGGATAAATTATCATAAGCAACATCATAAGGATAACCTAAAAATTCACCAAAAATGTTTATACTTTTCTCAATTTGGCCATTATTCATTAATAAAACATTATATGATCTATGCCCTGAAATAAATATATTGTTTTTTGGATCAATTGTCATACCTAATGGCCATAGAAAAAAACTACTTTGTAACTTTTTACCATCAATTTTTGAATAAAAGGTATAATCATTAACAATTTTGGATTTTGCTATATTCCCTTCCTGGAAATAAATGTTATTTAGCATATTATCCAAAAGGTCATCTTTATATCCTAAAGATTTTAAATTTTCCCATTCAAATAAAGCATTTTGTAAAAATCCACTTTTAAAATAACTCCAGCCTAAAAAATATCTTGCAATATAATTTCTTGAATTATACTCTAAAGATTTTTTCAAATAAAAATTTGATTTTTGATAATATAGAAAATTATATAGCACTAAACCCCGTTTCAAATAATTTTCAGATTTAATTTTATCAATATTTGTTTGTGATAAAAAAATTATTGGAATTAAAAAAAGAAGAATAATCAATATCTTTTTTTTCATATTAATCCTAAATTAATTGATTTTGCTAAAAATTATGTTTTTATCTTTTATACATATATTTTATTAACAATAAAAAAAATCAAGAAAAAATTGATTTTTTTAATTTTTGGTGATATTCTATAGTATGTAATTATTAATAGTTTAATATTTAATAAAAGCAAATTTTAATTCATTGGAGGTTATAATGAAAAAGTTTCTGATTTTTTTTATTCTTATTCTTTTAGTTGTTTCAATTTTTTCAACAACAGCATTTTCACAGAGTTTAACAAAAAAAACAGTATATATTTATACAAATGTATTTTCAAAAGTTTACATTTCAGGTCATTACTATGGTGAAACTAAATATAAATATAGAGACAAAAAAGGGGTTATATGGTATTATTACAAAACTTCACTAAAAATTGGAAATTATCCTATTAAGTTAACTGCTGAAGGATATAAAGACCTTTATGATAAAATTAAAGTAACCACAACTGGTTCTAATAGATTCTATTTTAGATTAAAAAAAGAATCAGCTTCTCAAACTCCTCCAGTAACTACAACAGGAGTTGGAAGACTTATTATAAAAACTGATGTTGATGCATGGGTTTATCTTAATAATATTAAACTTGGAAAAACACCACTTGATAAAAAAATTAAAGCAGGTTCTTACAAGCTTGACCTTGTTCCTTTAAACACAAAATACCCTAAAAAAACAATGAATATAAAAATTGAAAATGGAAGAACTACAACACTAAACATCAAATTTATAAAGGAAGTTGTTTACTACGAGGTTAAAGTTATAACAAATGTAAAAGCATTTGTTTATATAAATGGGCAAAAACAATCTGGAACAACTCCTTTAATATTAAAATTGAAGAGAGGAAGTTATCAATTAAAACTTGATCCTGTTCAACCTTTCTATTTTCCATATACAACAACTATAAATGTTACTAAAAATAGTGTTTTTCAATTTAATTTACAATCAATGACATCAAAAGTTTCATTTGAAATTCCTTTAAATGCTGTGCTTTATATTGATGATCAAAAAATCAATTTCAATTCAACTGATTTTACATTAGATCTAATTGTTGGAACTCACAAGATTAAGATTATCTACTATGATTTTGTTATTGAAAAAGAAGTAAATGTTAAATTTAATCAATCTTTAAAAATTTCTTTATTCATGGATTTTTCTGTAGAACAAGAGTAAAACATTCAAGAGAGTATCTCAAAACTTATGAGATATTTTTCCTTTTATTGAAAAATATAACTTAGAAATACAAAAAAGAGGCTATCCTTTAAGTTTCAGGAAAGCCTCTTTTTTTTAAATTATATTTATTATTTTATTTATTTAAATCTCATTAAAATAGGAAAATATTTTAAACAATCATTTTCTAAATATGGATTCAATCTCTTTTTTGTATTTATCCTGTATTATCTGCCTTTTCAATTTCAAAGTTTGAGTTAATTCAACTCCTTCTTCAAATTCATTCTCAAGAAGTTTAAAACCACCAATTAATTCATATCGTTTGAAACCATTTTTTGTAGAAATAAGATGATGTATTTCATGTTTAATTAAATTTTTAACATGCTCATTTTCTATAATTTGTTTTTTTGCACCAGATTTTGAGAAATCAATATTAATATGTTTATGTTTCAAAAAGTTAGCTACATTTTCAAATTCTGGAACTATTAAAACTCCTAAAGTCCTTTTATCCTGACCTACAACAACAGCTGTTTTTATAAAACTGGATTCTAACAATTTCTCTTCAATTGGTTCAGGTTCAATATTTTCTCCTCCTAATAAAACAATTGTACTTTTTGCTCTTCCAGTAATTTTAACATAACCTCTTATATCCATTTTAGCAATATCTCCAGAATTAAACCAACCATCAACAATCACTTTTTTAGTTTCATCAGATCTTTTATAATATCCTTTCATTATAATTGGCCCTTTAATCCATACAATACCTTTTTGTCCAGGTTTCAATTTTTTACCATTTTCATCTCTTATTTCCACAACCACATCTTCC
Source organism: Exilispira thermophila (assembly GCF_055389015.1). NCBI lineage: Bacteria > Pseudomonadati > Spirochaetota > Spirochaetia > Spirochaetales > Exilispira > Exilispira thermophila. The sequence continues at coordinate 1,962,893 of NZ_AP042476.1, forward strand.
AGAGTATCTCCAATTGTATAATAAATAGGATGGAAAATATTTCTTACAGCAACTACTGGTGAAGTTTCAGTTAATCCATATCCTTCTAGAACAGTTATACCTATTGAATTGAAAAACTCATCAACAACTCTTTGTAAAGCACCACCTCCAGAAATTCCTGCTTTAAAAGAATTCCCAACTGCAGCTCTTAATTTTTTAAATAATATAATATCACCTAACAGATAAAATGGATATACCAGAATCAATAAAATTAAATAAATTGGGTAAAATAAAATTGTTCTAAATTTAGCTCCATATGAATACAATGGAAAAAGAAATTTTAAATTACCCAATGCAATAAACTTCAATTTAGCAAAAAATCTAAAAAATTTAAATAATCCAAAAGTCACACTTCCTTTTTGTTTTAACTTTTTTAAAATACCATTATAAATTCCTTCCCAGACTCTTGGTACTGATGCTAAAAATTGTGGATTCTCTTCTTTAAAATCCTGTAACAATACTGTTGGAACAGGTTTTGAATAAACTATTTCACCTCTAATGTAAAGGACAGTATATTCCACAGTTCTTTCATAGGAATGCCAGGTTGGTAAGATTGCTAAAAATTTATCTTTTGGCGCAATATTGGCAAGAACTGGAAGTCTTATTATATCCTGAACAAGATTGAAATGGGTTAGCATTACCCCTTTAGGAACACCAGTTGTACCAGATGTATATATAATAGTAGCAAGATCATTTTCATCTACTTCAGATGCTAACTTCTCAATCTGTTTAAAACCAATTTCATTTAAATAATTATGTCCAATATCAAATGCTTCATTAATTGTATTAATATTCTTATCATTTACATTTTCCTTTTTGTCAAATAAAATTATTTTTTTTATTTCGGGAATATCTTTTGCGTCTTTTATTTTCTTATAAACATAGGTATTTTCAGCAAATATATAATTAACTTCAGCATGATTTAATATATATGCTATTTCATCAGAAGTTATATTAGCACCCCTTGGGACATCTACAGCACCAATTACCTGACATGCAAGATCTGATATCATCCATTCCATTCTATTATCAGATAATAGGGCAACTCTGTCCCCTTTCTTAACCCCAATTTTAATAAGATAAGAAGCAAGTATAAAAATTTCATCATAAAGTTGAGAATATGTTAATATCTTAGTCCCCCCATCATGCTTTTTTTTAAGAGCACGATAATCGCTTCTTTCCTTTTTAAAGGAAAGAACCAAATCACTTAAAGTTTTCATTTTATTTCCTCCTAATTTTTGGCATCTATAATTCCAAATATCATAAATTTAATAATGGTGTTTAATTTTTCTTCATCAGAAAAAGGTGAATTTATTTCAAAAAAATGACTCTCAACAAGTCTAGAAATCAAGGCATTAATATAGTAAATCATAGTTTCTTCAGAAGAGCAATCTTTCAAATAACCAAGACCATTAAGTTTATCAATAACCTTTTTTGTTATTGTTGTAGAAAAGATCTTAACAACTTTTCTTAAAGAGGTTCTTCCAGGAGTATTTTTTGAATAAACAGCTTTAATATAAAAATCATATATTTCATTATTTTCTTCATAAAACTCTTTGAGAAAAAATAATGCTTCTTTTAAAATTTCTTCTGGTTTTTCTGATTTAATCTCAAAGTTGTTACAATTTTTTTCAAAAAGGTTTAAAGAATAGTTAAGTACTTCTTCAAACAACTTTCTTTTAGATCTAAAGTAATTAAAGATTGAACCTTTAGAAACACCTGCAAGTTCTGCAATCCTATTTGTTGATGCATTATTATATCCAAGTTTGGAAAACTCTTTTAAAGCAGATTTTAAAATACGATTAATGTCTATAATCTTTTTCATAACAATTATAATGACCACCTGGTCATATCAAATATAATTGTATCAATTGAATTGTCAAATAATTTTTCTGAAACTTACAGTTTCTACTAATTTTTAAGATTTATTAAATTAAGATTTATTGAAATTTTGAGAGTAATTGAAAAAATTGAAATCAGGTATTTAAAAAAATATATTTAAAAAATTGAAATGAATTATTTGAAAAATAGTTGCAAAAAAATAGGGGATATGACTTTATACCAAATTCATATCCCCAAAATCATATCTTTTTGATAATTTTTTGTTTTTTTTCAATTTATTAGCCTATTTTTGCCTTACTTTTTATAATTTTAAATTCATTATTCCATATTGGATTAAACTCTCTTTTAAGGTCCTCTTCATATTTTACAAGTCTGTTATAATAATCTTTATCTTCCAATGAAATCTTAGCAAATTCATCTTCAGGTTTAGAATTTTTACTTAAAATATTTTCCCTGAAATTCTTATAATGGTCTCTTATTGAACATGGTAATAATAAATTTTGTATTTCTTCAGGATCTTTTGGATTCAGCACTGGATGGTTATAACTATAAGAATTTTGCCAGTTTCTTCCATTAATAAAGAGATCTGAAAACAATGCATCTGTTAAACTTTTCCCTTTATCATAAAGTTCAATAATATTATCTTCATAATATGGAACAAATACACATGGCATTATATTACCATTCCAATCTATATATAAATATCCACCTGGCCTTCCATAAGCAATACACCCATATGAAAGCATTCCAGAATTCCAGAAATCAGCAACAGCATATTTTTTGTCAAATAAAATTCCTGACCAGGTCTCAAATAATTGTTTTCTCTGATTCGCAGTTAACATCAAATCAACTGTTACACCTCTTCCAATTGGCATAAATTGAAAAATCCACATAAAAGAAGCACCTAATTTTTCAAAATAAAAATCATAAAATTCAGGATTGTTTAAAATTTCAAAATTCTTTTTTGTTGCTGTTACTGAAACAGCAAATGGTACACCATATTTTTTAAGATTATCAATAGCATTTAATATTTTATTATAAACACCAATTCCTCTTCTATAGTCAGTTTCGTCCCTATATCCTTCAACAGAAATTGCAGGTAAAATATTACCTAATTCAGATAACCTTTTAGCAACAGTTTCATCTATAAGTGTACCATTAGTATATACTTGAAAAAACATATTATTAAATTCTTCTACCAGATCAAGTAATGTTTTTCCTTCAGATTTATATAAAAAAGGTTCGCCCCCAGATACAACAACACCTTTATTACCCCAGACCTCATAGTTTTCTTTTAAAATTTTTTTCACATATCTATAGGGTAATGTTTCTTTTTCTGAAGATTTTGAATTTGCATAACAACCAATACAGTTCAAATTACAAAACTTTGTTGGAGAAATTGTAATAAAACCTGGAGGATATGTTTTATACTTTTTATAAAATTTTTCTTTTACTTCAAGGTCTTCAAATAATTTATCTTTAAATAAAACATTGTTTGCAAGTTTTTTTACAAATTTTTTAGAAATAATCCCTTTTTTATAATTCATTTCAAAAGTATTTATAACAGCTTCATAAAATTTATATCTATATTCAGTTTCTCTATAATTTCTCATTCTAACATTTTTTTCAACAAGATCCCTTTTTATCTTTTTTAATATTTCATTTTCAGTTTTTTTTCTTAATTTTTCATTGTTTAATAAAATATCAAAAACAGGTTTATATAAAGGTGATATTGGCATATTTAACCTCCTTAACTAAATAGTTAATTACTTTCTAAAAATATAACTAACCATTTAGTTAATGTCAATAAATTTTTATATCATTATATTTTAATTTTTTAGATATTTTAATTTAATAATGATTTTTAATTTTGATATTAAATATTAAATGGGTAATTAAAATTTAATTTATAACTTAAATAAATAAATTTTGTATTAATAATTTAGCTAAATATTGAGAAGATTAAATAGTGAAATATCTTAAATATACTCAACAAACTCATATGAAAGTTTATAAGTATAATTTACAAAAAAGAAAAGGTATTCCTCTTTTTTCGAGATTTTATTCTCTTTATATAGCACAGCAAAATTAATTAAAGGGATAAAAAGAGATAGTAACATTTTGTAAATAGTATTATTATCTTTTTTTATTTTTATTCCATATTTTTTAATTTCTTGATTTATAAAATCTATAATTGATTGGAAACTTTCACATAAATAATCAACATCCTGACTTTTTCCCATCCCCTGGATAAACAAAATCTTTATAATATCAATATATTTCACAATCTCTTCGAAAATATTAAATACAATAGTTTTATAAGCTTCTTTATTAAATTTTTTAAAAGAAGTTACTTTTTTTATTATTTCTGGAACATCTTTTTTTGTAAATTCTTCAAAAAGGTATAACAACAATTTTCTTTTACTTTTAAAATAGTAATAAATTAGAGCTTTATTAACATTGGCTTTTTCACTTATCTCATCTACAGAAGTTGCATCATAACCTTTTTTTGAAAACAAATTTGAAGCGGTCTCCATAATCCGTTTAAAAGAATCCGGTTTGTTACTCTTCTCAATATTGTTTTTATAATCCATATGATCTCTCTAAAAAAATTTAACTTGATTCTATAAAAATATTATAATTAATTTAAGAAAAAATCAAATATAAAACTTAATTTTAAAGTTTTATATTTACTCATAATTATTATTTTGAAGAGAAATTGAATAATCAAAAATAGTATTGATTAGGTTGAAATTTGAATATTTTTTTATAATTTCAGGTATAGTTATTACAGATTGTTGATCAGAATCATCAAATACAGTATCAATAGAAGAGACAACATTAAATTCTGGATTAAAAACCATAAAATCATCAGAAACTTTTGCAGGTTTTAAAACTGAAAAATAAATTATAAATCCTGTTACAATCAATAGAACTGGAAGTCCAAATTCTATAGTATATTTTAATTTAAATCTAAAAGAATTTTTCCTTTTTTTAATATTTTGCTTTTTTAATCTTTGCTTAAATTTATAACTAATATTATTACTTATTAATTTATATCTATCAGATTTTATAAAATTAGAATAATCTTCTTTCTTTTGTTTTATATTTTTATAAAAAAGTTCATTTAAATTTTGATTTTTAATCTTTTTTTTAACCATTTTTTACCCCTATAAATTCTAACTTTAACTAAAGAAATAGATATACCAACCTCTTTTGAAATTTGTTCAATTGTTTTATCCTCCCAATATTTTTTATATAGACAAATTGAATATTCTTCAGGCATTTTCTGTATTAAACCATTAATTTCCTTTTTTATTTCTTTTTCAAATATCTTTTCTTCTACTTCATTTATTATTGTATTATCATTTTTATTTATAAGTTCTAATTTGGTTTGTGATCTCTTCTTACTTTCTCTTTCCAGTTTTCTAAAATAGTTCAAACATTGGTTTTTTACTATTTTAAATAAAAAAGTATTAAACTTTGCTTCATTTTTAAATCTATTTAAACTTTTATAAACTTCAAATAAAATTTCTACTGATAATTCTTCAATATCCTCTTCTTTTTTCACTCCAAAATAATATAACAGTGGAATTATTTTTATTTTTACCTTTTCTAAAAATGTATTTATTAAATCTTCATTTTTATCTATCTGTAAATAATTATTAATAAGTTCCTCTAAAGATAATTTTGTTAAATCCATTTAATATCCTGTTAAAAAATAAATTATCAATCTTGAATAATACTTTTACAATTAAAATTTTAACTATTTGTTTTCTTTTTGTTTATTTGTTTTTGTAATTTTTGCAATGCATCTTTAAATTGAAAAAAAAGATCATCCCCAAGAATATTTCTTACCTGTAATTCACCTTGAAGTTGAATAATTTTTATTTGAGCTTCTAATTTTGCCATATCAAATATTATTTTTTTTAATTTATCAATATTTGGATTTTCTTTTATATATTCCTGTTGAAAATCAATCTGAGCTTTTTGAAGTTCAAATCTTACAGGGGTAACTTTTTTATCTGTATCTTTGTAAATTTCAACTATTTTTTTAATTTTTAACTTTGGAACATTTAATCTTTGAAGAATTTTTACAATAATTTCATAATTTTTACTATAAGCAACTTTTGAAGTACTTTGAGCAAATAAAGAAATAGAAAAAATAGATAAAAATAAAACTAAAATTAATATAATTGTATTTTCCCTGTTTTTAAACATAACATTCCTCCAAAAAATATTAAAAAATTGTTTTTTTGATTCCTTTACATATATGTATCATAAAACCTATAAAAGTTACAAGAATTATAATTTTTTTAAAAAAATTTGTAACTTTTTATCAAAACAATTTACAAATTTTGTGTAATAAAAAAACAAAAATTATAAGGAGAAACAAATGAGAAAATTATTAAGAAATAGTATTTTACCTTTTGTTACTTTTCTATTAATCTCTTTTCTTTATTCATGTAGTGGATTATCTTCTTCAACCACTAATGATGAAACTATTAATGAGATTACTGATTCAATAAAAAATACAGCTGATGGTGTTTTACAGGAATTAAAAGATAACACAGCAATAGTATATGGTGATTCAACAACTAAAATGGCTTCTTATACAACCAGTGAAATTGATCAAATTGAAAAAGCTTTAGATGATAAGGGATCAATTACAATCACTTACAATAATGGGTTAGCAACATCATTTGAATGGGATCCTGATTCAGAAAGCTACATTAGAACTTTAAATGATGTATCAATAACAACAGATACATCTGAAGGAATTATGTCAACTGTTGAAATTCAAGTATGGTTTTATGAAACCGATGATGCAACAGGAACTCCAGTTCAATTGGATCCTGATAAACCAAGAAATCTTGCAAATAACGCAAATATAAAGTCAATGAGATATAAAAGAACTGCTACAGGATCTTTTACTAACCTTATAAATGGAGCTATAAGAGATGTATCAATAACTACTGATTTTACAATAACTGGTGTTAATGATGGTGTTGATGGAATCCATATTGAAGGTACAAGAACAGGAATAAAAGATGTTAAAAGGGATAATAAAGTGGGTCACTTTGAAATAACTCATACACTCTCTGTTGATGCTTATAAAGAAAAGCTTGATGATAACCAATATCATACAACATTTATAGGAGAAGAAACAATTGTTACAGATGGTACAATTGTAAATAATGAGAATGGAAATACTAGAACAATCCACAAAGAAGTTACTGCTGAATTTACAAAAGAAAGAACCGTTACAATTACAGTTGATGGTCAAACAGTAACCATTGATATTGAAACAGGGGAAATTTTAAATCAATCATAAGCTAAAAATTTTATATTTTTCCAACTTACTAAAAAATAGAATTATAAAATACATTAAGAAATTAAAATAAAAAATTTCATTAAAAATTTTATATGAGGCTATCCAGAAATTTAATGGATAGCCTCTTTTTTATATTGATTTTTTAAAAGGGATATCAATAATAACTTTCGTACCAACAAATTTTTTACTTTCAACTTTAATACTACCATTAATTAAATTTAATAATTTTTTGACTATAAATAAACCCAGCCCCATACCACTATGTGATTTTGTTAAGTAATGTTCTTCTTGTTCAAAAGGATTAAAAATCTTATCAAGCTTATTTTTATCAATACCAATTCCATTATCTTCAACTATAAAAGATATAATTATCTCACTATTATTTTCCCTTTTTTTAAGGATACTTAATTTTACTTCAGGTTCAGAATGAATAAATTTAAAAGAGTTGTTTAAAATTAAATTCAAAATCTGTTTTAATTTTAATCTATCCCCGGTTAAATATATTGGAACATCATTATCAATAAAAACACTAAAAACTATATTTCTTTCTTTTGCTATAAAATCATAAATATCTTTTATTTCATTTATAAACTTTTCTAAATTAAAATATTCATTATAAATTTTATTATATTCAATATTAACTATCTCTATTAAATTATTAAAATATTCAACTAAAATTGAACCAGATTTATTAATAATCTTTAATTCTTTCATTATACTTTTATTTTTACTATCCATCATTAATAGCTCTGAAAACCCAATTATTGAGTTTAATGGAGTTCTAATTTCATGATGGAGATTATTAATAAAACTTTTTTTTGAAATATTTGCAATTTCTACCATCTCCTTTGCTTTTTTTAATTCAAATTGAATTTTTTTTAAGGAAGTAACATCAGAACCAACAATTAAATATGCAAATCTTTTTGTAAGTGAATCATAAACTTTTGTTATATTCCCTGAAATATAATGGATATTACCATCTTTATCTATTAAACTACTCTCCTGGTTTTTTAATATCTCATTTGACTTTAAAGGTTTTAGTTGTTCATATATTTTATTAAAATCTTTTACAGGTATAATTTGGTAAATTTTTTGCCCAATTAATTCATCAGCAGTTGTTTTTAATTCATTTAATGTATATTCATTTGCATAAACTATTATACTATCTTCAACTATAACAAGTAAATTGTTTAATGATCTAATTAAGTTATCATAAAAAAAGTTTAAAGACCTGGATCTTTCTTTATAGATTAGAAGACTATAACCTATTATTAAATTACCTATTGCAGTAAAAGTAAAAGTGACATGTGGAGTAGAAAATTTAAATAGTATTTTCAAAATATTTATTATTAAAATATATAAAAATGGTATTAATATTCCTATAAGAAAGAGAATATTAAAATATTTATACCTTATCGATTTAAACTTTTTTGAATAATTTAAAATTATTAAAATCCCATATACCCAATAAAAAGCAAGAACAACTATTTCAATTAATAATAATACACTTGAAAACTGCTCATAAACAGGGGACCATCCATAAGATTTAAAATTAAATGACACTTTATAAACTATTTGATTAAACTCAAGAAATGAAAATATAAGGGGTGGAATAAAGAATAAAATTTCTGTAAATATAGAAACCTTTTTCTTGGAATAAAATAGAGCAAAATCCAAAAATAAGGCTAGAATAATTGGCCATAGAAAAGAAATTTTAATCCAGAAATATATAGTATAATAATTACTTTTACTATATAATACATTTTCACTATAAACCATTAATGAAATAAATAAAGATAATATAAAATATAAAATATGTGACTTCTCTTTAGGATCTAGCCTATAAATATAAAAACTAAATACTAAATTGAATAAAAAGATAATAAAAGTAAATATTGAAAAAATTATCATAATAAAACTACTTCAAATTATATAATAAAAATTACTTATTTCAACGACTTTTTAAAGGGAAGTATTACTTCAACCTCAGTTCCAACACCTAATTTACTTTTAATAAAGAATTTACCTTTTAACATTTGAATTAACTTATTCGTAATAAACAAACCTAACCCTATGCCACGAAAGTTTTTATTTAAGACATTTTCCCCTAATTCAAAAATTTGACCAATTTTATCAATTTTTTTACTATCAATTCCAATTCCATTATCATCAATAATAAATCTATAAAAATAAAAATTTTCAAAATTATTAAAAGAATTTATATAATCTTCTTCATTAAATATTTTTTTAAAACTGTTTTCAGAAAAACTATCTTTTCCATTTTCATAAATATCAGAAACTTTATTGTCATTAAATATACTATTTCCATAAAACTCATTTTTATCTACTTCTTCAATAAGTAATTTAATTTTAGGATTATCTGACACAAATTTAAAAGAATTATTTAAAATCATACTAATTATCTGTTTTGTTTTAATAAAATCACCAATAAGTAATTTATTCATGTGACCTTTAGTCTCAATTTTAAAATCAATTTTTTTTGTTTTAGCTAAAAATAAATATGTATTTTCAATATGCTTGATCAAATTGTTAATATCAAAAATATCATTTTTAATTTCTTTAAAATCAAGATTTGTAACTTCAATCAAATTTTGAAAATATTCATACAACACCTTACCTGAATTATTTATAATTTCTAATTCTTTCCTAAATTCATCATTACTTATTTTACTAATTAAAAAATCTGAAAAACCAATTATTGAAGTTAAAGGAGTTTTTAATTCATGATGAAGATTATGAATAAAATTTTGTTTAGATATATCAGAAATTTCTGCTAATTCTTTTGCTTTTTTTAATTCTTCCTCAATCTTTTTTTGATAAGTAATATCATTTCCTATTAAAATATAATAATATGTCTCATTAACCTCATCAAAAAGCCTGGTAATATTAAAAATGAAAAAATGTTCATTTTTTTCTATATCAAACACTTTAATTTCTATAAGTTTTGAATTATAATTATTTGAAATAGTAATTATTTTATGATAAATTGTCTTAAAATTTTCTCTTTCTATAAAATCAAGTATGTTCAGCGAATTAATATTTTTGTTTTCTATTTTTAAAAGCTTTCTTGTATAATTATTTATAAAATTTATCTTATTATTTTTAACAATAACAAAAAGAATATTTGATGAATCAAAACTTTCTATTAACTTATCCTTTAATGTCCTTTTAAATAAATCATACTTTACAATTCCATATCCAAAAATAATTGTACTTATTGCATAAAATGGAATATTTAAATCAATTATATAAAATCCACCAAACCCTTGAAAAATTCCTTTAATAAATCCATAAACAAATGGGATTAAAATACCAAAAATTATAACCAATGTTATTTTTTTAAATTTTTTTGATTTAATATTAATATAATGTCTAAATAAATAATATAAACTTAATATTTGTAATATTGTAGCCCAGATAATAAAAAGAATATTTGCTATCGAAATATGTGGAATAACATAATAAATCCATATATCATTTATTTTTTTAAACTGGATAAAATGTTTATAAATATAAATTTGATTAATTGTAAAACAAAAAGCTATAAAATGAAGTACAATAGTCCAAAATAGTTTTATTCTGTTTTTAACAAATGCCAGAATTAGATGAAAGGATAATGATACAATAAATGGCCAGACTAAAAGAAATTTATACCAGAATTTAGCTATATTTTTATCATAGGAAAGATAAAAATTATAATATATAAAGGAAAAAAAAGAAACAAACAACGATAAAACAAAAAATATTTGATTTAAATTATCTTTATAATTTAAAAATAAAACATATAAACCAAAAGAAAAAACTAAAATTCCTGAAATGATATTTAAAACTGTTAAATAAATCAAAAAAAATCCCTTTATAAGTCTATATTTTTTAGTTAAAGATTTTTGAAATAAATTTTTTAGATTTTAACTTAAATTTAAAAAAAAACAATAAATTAATCTATTCTTTAATTTTTTTTACAGGTAAAACTACAAAAACTTCAGTACCAATATTTTTTTCACTTTTTATCTCTATTTCACCATTCATAACTTCAATCAATTGTTTAACAATATATAAACCTAACCCAATTCCTCTATGTTTTTTAGTAATATACTCTTCTAATTGTTCAAACATAGAAAGAGCTTGATTAATTTTATCCTTTTCAATTCCTATACCATTGTCTTTAATTAAAAAGCTAATATAATAATTTTCATCATCTTCACTTTGTTTCTCCACTATAAGTTTAACTTCAGGATTATTTGATGAAACAAATTTAAACGAATTATTCAAAAGTTGAATAATAATTTGTTTGATTTTAACAGAATCGCTTCTTACAGTTTCTGGTAAATTTGATGATAGTTTTAAAAAAAATTTTATATTATTTTCATCAGCAATATATTTATAAGTTCTGTATATGGATTTTATTAATTTTGTTAAATTAAAATTACTATAAACTATATTAAAAAAATCTAAATCAGAAATATCTATCAAATTTTCAAAATATTCGAGTAAAATTTTTGCAGAATTATTAATAATCTCAACCTCTTTTTTCTGTTCTTCATTTTTAAGTTCAGCATATAATAAAGAAGAAAATCCAATTATTGCATTTAAAGGGGTCCTTAATTCATGATTCACATTGTGAATAAAATTAGCTTTAGCTAAATTAGAAATTTTAGCCTGTTTAGACATTATTCGTAAATTTTGTTGTACAATTTTAAAATGAGTTACATCCATACCAATAAAAATATATCCAGAATAATCTTCTAATGGGTTATAGATTTTTATAATATTAAAAATAAGATAATGTGCTCTCCCATTTGGTGAAGTTATTTTTATCTCAACATTTTTTTTATTTTCTTTATCCTCTAAGTTTTCTAAAATATGATATAACTCTTTATAAATATGTTTATTAAAAATAGTTTCTATTGATTTTTCTAATAACTCTTTATTTGATTTACAAAGTAATTTAGAAAAATAATTACTTATATAATTTATTTTGCCATTTTGGACTATAAGAATAATAGTATTGGAATAATTTAAATTTTCTAATATTTTTTGTTTTAATACATTTTTAAATACACCAAATTTCATTATCAAATAACCATAAATTAAAACATCAAAAACTATGATCAGACTATTAAAGTCCTTTAATGTATTGATCTTTTTTGAGGAAGACAATATTCCAAATATAGCTCCATAAACAAGGTTTATTAAAATTGTAAGAATAAACATTAATTTAATAATCTTTGTTTCTTTGTGGGTACTTGATAGAATTTGTTTAATTAAAATGATTATAGCAATTGTTTCATTAATAACAGCATAAATTGTAAAAATATAGTATTTTGAAATAGCAGTACTTTTTAAATAATAACTCCAACCATTTGATGTTAGTACTAAATTAAATGCTTGATTCATAAAAGAAATTTGATATATACTAAGAATTAAAGCTAAAATATGATTTAGAACTATAATCGCTCCTTTATACTTAACTTTAACAAAAGTTAAAATAAAATGTAAAGTAAAAGAAACAGTAAGTGGCCAGAAAAATGTTAATTTAAACCAGAAAAATGCGTTTTTTTCTGAAGAACTTATTATGGTTTGATAATTAGCAAAAACTATAAAAGATACCAATAAACTAAAAATAAACAAAACTTTATTTTGTTCAGATTCAGAATTAAGATATAATATATATAAACTAAAAGCAAACAAAATATATGAAGAAAAAATATAAAAATATTTAATTAATTCCATTTTATCTTTTTATAATCTATATTTTATCTTTAGATAATTATATTTTAATAAAGTTTTATTTAATTTTTTTTTGCTCAAAATCATTTGAAGTATAAAACATTTTTTTTATTAAGCAAACCTAAATAAAAAAGTTATATGTCTCATATATTATATTTTATAACACAATAAAAATTAAAATTTTAAGTTGACAATTATCAATTACTGATTATATGTTAATAGGGAGTATAGGTATATTCACAATACTAAAATCAAATTATAGACATCCTATATCATATCTATAAAAACTAAAATATAAAAATAAAGACATCATGTAATATGTCAAAAAAAACTAAAATATAAAATTATAGATATCTTCTAATATTTTCTATAAAATATAAAATTAAAGACATCCTATAATATGTCAACAAAAAAAATAAAAAAAATAGGATGTTGACAATCTAATATAATTAGTGTTCTTTGACATTTATATATATCAGGCACAATGAGGTTTAGCAACAAAAACCTTAACAGGATCATAAATAGAGGAATAAGTATACAAATGCCAGATAATTTTAGCAAGCTTAACCATAACTTTAAAAATAGCTTTTTTAGAATTACCTCCTTTGTTAATTTCATTAAGGTAAACCTGTTTTAATTCATTATTATGCATTAAAGCAGATACAGCACAACAATATAATTGTTTTTTAACAATAGAGATTCCTTTTGATTTTTGATATGTTCTATCTTTAGAACCACTTTGATCTTTACCAGGGTAAAGGCCAATGTATCCTAAAAATTTATTTACATTATTAAATTTATTTAAATCACCACAACAACCAATGATTGTTGCAACTGTTTTTTTACCAACACCAGGGATTGATAAAACAGCTTTTATAGGGTTAATACTATTTTTGTTATTATTATCAGAATAATTAAATTCTAAATTTTTTAATATAAGGTTAATATTTTTTTCTATATTTTTTATTTGTTCAAGAAGAAGTTCTAACACAGTAATTTGATTTCTTAGATTAAATTCATTAGCTTTAATGCCATTATTTGGAGTAATAGAAATTTTAGCAAATTCAATAATTTTTTTAGCTTTATGTTCAGAATTATTGTTACCTTTAATTGATCTAAAAATTTTAACAATATCGTTTTTGTTAGCTTTGGCTAAAGCAAAAGCAGAAGGATATTTTTTTAAAATGGTTCTTGATGTAACATTAAAAGGGTCTCTAAAAACAATATCATACTCATAAAAAGTTTTTTGTAAAATACTTGAAATTCTTCTTTTGAGATTGTATATTTGTTTCATAAGGAAATTGTATTCCTTTATGAGTTCTCTTAGGTTAGAGACATCATTTTCTGGAACCAGTGATTCTTTAATTAATCCAGTAGATAACTGGATAGCAAGATTTAAAGCATCTTGTTTATCAGTTTTGGTATGTTTATTAAAGGATTTAGAGAAATAGGAAGAGGAATAAGGATTAACAAGAGAAATTTTATATCCTTTTTCTCTAATACTAAAGAACACTGGTTTCCAGAAAACATTAGTTGCTTCTAAAGCAAATTCAAAATCATTTTTATTATTTGACAGTTTATTAATAATTTCAAAAAACTTTTTAAAATTCTTAGAATTATGAATTAATTTAAATTTTTTAACAATCTTTCTTTTTTCATTGATAATACAAACTTCAGAAGATTTTTTTGCTACATCAATACCTACAAAAAACATAATTCAACTCCTTTTAATTTTTTTAATATCTGGCATTTGCACAACCTCGAATACACAGTGAGACGAATAACTTCGAATCCTGTAACATCCTGAATATTTGCTAAACAGCCTGATATATAGATTTAAGATGGATAAAATCAAAATTCTTTATTAAGTCTTTAAAAAGACAAGGAGATTTTTATTTGTATTTTATCCATTAAACACATATCATATTTATTATCCCTAATATTATTAGGTTGTCAATAGTACTTTTATTTTTAATATATTATACGAGGAATTATAATGAACAAAAAAATTAAACTAAACAACACTTCTCATGGAATATGTCATCCAGGCCAATCACACCATTCAAAAGAATTAAAACAAAACATGATAAAAAGGTTAAACAGGATTGAAGGGCAAATAAGAGGTATTGCCCGAATGATTGATAACGATGTTTATTGTGATGATATTTTACATCAATTTTCATCAGTTGAAGCTGCCTTAAAAAGTGTCAAAACTATTTTACTGGAAGCACATATGAAATCATGCATAGTTGAACAATTAAAAGCAGGACATGAAGAGGTTATTGATGAATTAATGATCACAATAAAAAAAATGGTTAAATAAAACTTCTTCAAAAAATCAAAGAAAATGAATATAAAAATAATAATTTATTATAAATTTTAATATTAAATTTTCAAATATATCTATATCATTTTTTTTATATACCTTCCTTATTAAATCAAGATTCAATTTAAAATTAGCACATATAACACCAATTATAAAAATAAAAAAATTTTATTAAAAATAGTTAAATATGTATTGACATTTACAAAAATAATAATTATTATAGGTATAGGGGGTATGACTATTATTATTTATAATAATAGCTAATACTATAACCTATTTATAATTAAAATTATAAAAAAGGAATTTGTATGGATAAGACAAAGAATAAAAATGAAAACAATATTAATAAAAGTAGTAACATTGAAACCACAATTGCAATTAAAGGGATGACATGTGCTTCATGTGTTGCTACAATTGAAAAAGAAGTTGGAAAATTAGAGGGTATTGATAAAGTTGAAATTAATCTTGCATTAGAAACTGGAAAACTTGCATTTAACCCATCAAAAGTACGTTTATCAACTATAAAAAAGGTAATAGAAAACTCAGGATACAAAGCATTAGATATTACTGAAGCTGAAATCGAAAAAAAAGAAAAAGAAAAACAAAAAGAGTTAAAAAGTAAATTTATTAAACTCATATTTTCAATAGGTTTTGCTATTCCTCTTTTATTAATTTCTATGGGACATTTTATAGGTTTAAAATTACCTGCTTTTATCAATCCACAATTTTCTCCTTTCAATTTTGCATTAGCTCAATTTTTATTAACTTTACCAATAGTTTATTTTGGTTCTGGATTTTACACCAGAGGATTTAAAAATTTATATCTACTACATCCAAATATGGATTCTCTTGTTGCAATAGGAACTTCATCTGCTTTAATCTATAGTATTTACTCTTTGATTATGATTACTTTAAAAAATTTTCAATATATTGATAAACTATATTTTGAAACTGCTGGAGTGTTACTTGCTTTTATTCAGTTAGGTAAATATTTAGAAGCACGGTCTTTAGCAAAGACTTCAGATGCAATTAAAAAATTAATGGGGCTTAAACCTAAATATGCTAATATTGTAGACAAAAATGGTGAAATAAAACAAATTTTAATTGAAGATGTGACAAAAGGAGACATTGTATTTGTTAAGCCAGGTGAAAAAATACCTGTAGATGGAATTATTATTGAAGGAAATAGTTTTATAGATGAGTCTATGATTACAGGAGAAAGCTTACCTGTATCAAAAAAAATTGATGATAAAGTTATTGGTGGTACTATAAATAAAAATGGAACTTTAAAAATAAAAGTTACAGAAATTGGACAGGAAACAGTTTTAGCTCACATTATTAATCTTGTTAAAGATGCTCAAAGCAAAAAAGCTCCAATTGCAAAACTTGCTGATACCATTTCCCTTTATTTTGTACCAGTTGTAATAGGTATAGCTATCTTATCTTCTATAATCTGGTATTTAACAGGTAACTCTTTCACCTTTGCTCTTAATATTTTTGTTGCTGTTTTAGTTATAGCCTGTCCATGTGCTTTAGGTTTAGCAACTCCTACTGCAATAATTGTTGGAACAGGTGTAGGAGCAAAAAAAGGGATCTTAATTAAAGGGGGTGAAGTTTTACAAAAAATAGGAAAAATCACAACAATAGTATTTGATAAAACAGGAACTTTAACTATTGGAAAACCTGAAGTTATAGACTTCATATTTAATAAAAATAATAACTTAGATGAAAGAGAATTATTACAAATTGCAGCTTCTTTAGAATCATATTCTGAACACCCAATTGCTCAAGCAGTTACCAATTTTGCAAAATCTAAAAACATTGAATTATTAAAAGTTAAAGAATTCGAAGCAATTGGAGGAAAAGGGATTATGGGTAAAATTAAAAATCATAATGTTGTAATTGGAAATTTTAAACTTGTACAACCCTTTTTAAATAACTTTAATATTGGTACTATTAATAATGATAAAAATGTTAAAGAAAAAAATATTAATAACAATATTTTAAACAATAATATTTTAAATAAAGATTATAATTCTAAAACAAAAGAAAATAATTTATATATAGAAAGTAAGATATTTCTAGACTCATACAAAGATTTTATAAACCAGGGAAAATCAGTTTTATTTTTGGTAATTGATAATAAAATTTATTCAATTTTGTCAATTGCTGATAAACCAAGAAAAGAAAGCAAAAGTGTTATTACAAAATTAAAGTTTATGGGTTATAAAGTATATATGTTAACAGGAGACAACGAAGTAACTGCAAAAGTTATTGCTCAAAACCTTGGAATAAAAAATGTTATTTCTGATGTTTTACCAGATCAGAAAAGTGAAATTATAAGCAAACTGAAAGAAAAAGGTGATAATGTTATGATGATTGGTGATGGAATAAATGATGCTCCTGCTTTAGCATTAGCTGATATTGGTATAGCTGTTGGGTCAGCAACAGATATTGCAATGGAAACTGCTGATATAGTTTTAATGAAAAATAGATTAACAGATATTATAAATGCAATAAAACTATCAAAATCAACTATGAAAAATATTAAACAAAATCTATTCTGGGCATTTATTTACAATATTATTGGTATTCCAATTGCTGCTGGAATTTTACACCTTTTTGGAGGTCCATTACTTAATCCAATGATTGCAGGTGCTGCAATGGCTTTTTCTTCAGTTTCTGTTGTTACTAATGCTTTAAGATTGAGATTTATAAAGTTGATAAATTAAAATTAATTAAAAAAATAAAAACTTTAAAATAGTAATAAAATAAATAAAAAAATAACTAAACTATAAAGCAAAAATTAAGTAAATAAAATAATAATTAAACAATATTAGTTTAAAAGTATAATTTTAAATTTATATATAATGAAAATAAAATTAAAATAAAAAAAAGATTTAGGAGAGAATCATGAAAACAAAATTAAAAATTAAAGGGATGAGTTGTCACCATTGTGAGATGAAAGTCTCAAAAGCATTATCTGAAGTTGAAGGGATAGATATTTTAAAAGTTTCAGCAAAAAAAGGGGAAGCAATCATTAAAACACAAAATCCTATAGATAATGCTTTACTCAATTTGATTTCTGAAAAAATAAAAGATGCTGGTTATGAATTAAAAATTTTAAAACAAATATAAAAAGAAAGGAGTATTATGTCAAACAAACCAATTCTCAACTTTGATAATAACAATACAAAGGATACCTGCAAAGTGGAATGTGAAACATGCAGAGTGGAAGAAGAGTTCAATATAAAAAAAGAGATTACAATTCTTGGATTAGGAGCATTAATATATGCTGGAGCTTTAATATTTAAAATTCAGTTTTACTGGAGTTTATCCCTATATGTTTTGAGCTACATAATTATCGGGCACGATATTCTGTGGAAAGCTATTAAAAATACGATTCAGGGAAAAGTTTTTGACGAAAACTTCTTGTTAACTGTTGCAACAGCAGGAGCATTAGCAATACAGAAATTTCCAGAAGCAGTGGCAGTAATGCTATTTTTTAAAGTTGGTGAATTACTTCAGGATATTGCATTAGATAACTCTAGAAGATCAATTAAATCTTTATTAGAAGTAAGACCTGATTATGCAAATCTAAAGATAGATGGAGAAACTAAAAAGGTAGATCCCAATACAGTTAATATAGGTGATATAATTATTGTAAAACCAGGTGAGAAAGTTCCTCTTGATGGAATTGTTTTAGAAGGAACTTCAATGGTGGATACATCTGCTTTAACAGGAGAATCTGTACCGAGAAAAGTTAAACCAAAAGAGCAGATTCTCTCTGGTATGATTAATAAAACTGGACTTTTGAGCATTAAGGTAACAAAAGAGTTTAGTGAATCAACTGTATCTAAAATATTAGATTTAGTAGAAAATGCTGTAAACAAAAAGGCTCCTACTGAGAAATTTATAACTAAGTTCGCTAAATATTACACTCCAGCAGTAGTTTTTGGTGCACTTGCTCTCGCTGTTATACCTGTGGCACTTTACAATATTCCAGCACTAACTCCAATGTTTGCTCATCAAGAAACCTTTTCAGAATGGATATACAAATCACTCATATTTTTAGTAATATCCTGCCCATGTGCTCTAGTGATTTCAATTCCTTTAGGATTTTTTGGGGGTATAGGTGCTGCATCTAAAAAAGGGATCATGGTAAAAGGTTCAAATTATCTTGAAGGGTTAAACAACCTTGATACAGTTGTATGGGATAAAACAGGGACTTTGACAAAAGGTGTCTTCAAGGTTACAAAGATTGTCGCTAAAAATAATTTTTCCAAAGATGAGATATTAAAATTTGCTGCGTATGCAGAAAGCCAGTCCAGCCATCCTATTGCTCAATCAATTCTTAAAGCTTTTAATAAAAAAATAAATGAGAATAAGATTAAAAGTTATGAAGAAATTTCTGGACATGGTATAAAAGTTAAAATAGATAACCATTATATTTTAGTTGGAAATGATAAACTTCTTCACAAAGAAAACATCAAACACGATACCAATGATGTTGATGGAACTATTGTCCATGTTGTTATTGACTATAAATATGCAGGCTTTATTATTATATCTGATGAAATCAAAGAAGATGCAAAGGTAGCTATTCAAAAACTTAGGAGCGCTGGAGTAAAAAAACAGATAATGCTCACAGGTGATAACCAAAAGGTTGCAAAAGCAGTTTATCAAAAACTTGGATTGGACGAGTATTATGCAGAATTGTTACCACAACAAAAGTTAGAAAAGATCGAGGAACTGATAAAAAAGAAAATAAATAATAAAGATCTAATAGCTTTTGTAGGGGATGGCATAAATGATGCTCCTGTATTAGTGCGTTCAGACATTGGAGTAGCTATGGGGACATTGGGATCAGATGCTGCAATAGAGGCAGCAGATATAGTTTTAATGAGCGATGAACCATTGAAACTCTATGAGGGAATTAAAACTGCAAAAAGGACCAGAATTATAGTTTGGCAGAACATCTTTTTAGCACTGGGAGTTAAAGGGATATTCTTAATTATGGGTGCCCTTGGAATGGCAACTATGTGGGAAGCAGTATTTGCTGATGTAGGAGTTGCACTACTTGCAATATTAAATTCTACAAGGGTTATGAAATGAATTTAGTTTTCATGCCTAAACAATTAAGATCAGGAATTTTTTATGATGAATATCTAATTCCACAATGGTTGGAATAAAAATTTTGATTTTCAAAAAAAGGAGGAAAAAATGTTTACAGGACAATATTTACTGGATAGTTGTATGGATGAAAGATTCTGGGGAGGGAGAAATTGGATGGGATTTGGACCATTATCCCTTATTTTCTGGATATTAATTATACTTGCAGTTGTTATACTTTTTATATTTATTATTAACCCTAAAAAAGCTAAAAGTATATTTAAAAAAGGAACATATGAACATGACCCTTATGAAATTTTAAAAACAAGATATGCAAAAGGAGAAATATCTAAAGAGGAATATGAAAAAATAAAAAAGGACCTTGATAATAATTATCTTAATAAGTAATTATTAACAATTTAAATTATTTTTTTCAATTAAAGAATAATTTAAAATCTAACAAAGTTAATTAAAAACATTAAAACAAATATAAAAAAAGGAGAAAAAAATGATGTTTATATTTTTAATAATTTTAGGATTACTAGTATTTTATATGGTAAATCCACAAAAATTTAAAGAAATTTTCAAAGGAGATGGATATTCAAATGATCCATTGAAAATTTTAAAAGAGAGATTTGCAAGAGGAGAAATTTCAAAAGAAGAGTATGAAAATATGAAAGCTGATTTAGAAAAATAATCCAAATTTTCTAATCAGCTTAAAATGAATACTGAGGAGGTATTTATGAATGAAATGAAAAATCATCATAATCATCATGACCACCATAAAATGATGATGCTGGATTTCAAGAAAAGGTTTGTCTTTTCCATGATACTTACCATTCCAATATTGATATTATCACCATTAATTAAAAGTTTAATTGGATTAAAATTTATTTTACCAGGTGACAAATATATATTATTTGCACTTTCAAGTTTTATATTTTTCTGGGGAGGGTTTCCATTTTTAAAAGGGATATTTTCAGAATTAAAACAAAAAAAACCTGGTATGATGACATTAATTGCTCTGGCAATTACTGTTGCGTATGTATATAGTGCAGCTGTAGTTTTCGGATTAAGAGGGAAATATTTTTTCTGGGAATTAGCAACCTTAATTGATATCATGCTGCTTGGACACTGGATAGAAATGAAATCTGTTCTTGGTGCATCTAAAGCACTGGAAAAGCTTAGTGAGCTTATGCCTGATAAAGCTCATCTAATAAAAGAAAATAATATTGTTGATATTAAAATTTCTGAATTAAAGAAAAATGATATTGTACTTGTTAAAGCAGGAGAAAAGATTCCTGCTGATGGAATCATAGTAAAAGGAGAAAGTTACATAGACGAATCAATGTTAACTGGAGAATCCAAACCTATAAAAAAAACCATAGATAATAAGGTTATTGGAGGTTCAATAAATGGAGATGGAATATTAGAAGTAAAAGTTTTAAAAACAGGAGAGGAATCCTATCTTAAAAAAGTTATTGACCTTGTTAGAAGAGCTCAGGAAGAAAAATCAAAAACTGAAAAATTTGCAGATATTGCTGCAAGATGGTTAACATTTATCGCAATATCTGCTGGATTAGGAACTTTTATATATTGGGTTTTATATGGTCCTGATATGGCTTTTGCTATTGAAAGACTTGCAACAGTTATGGTTATTGCTTGTCCTCATGCTCTAGGTTTGGCAATACCTCTTGTAAATGCTGTATCAACTTCAATATCTGCAAAAAATGGTTTACTTATCAGGAATAGAACTGCTTTTGAAAATGCTAGAAAAATTTCAACAATTGTATTTGATAAAACAGGTACTTTAACAGAAGGAAATTTTGGAGTTAGTAATGTTATTTTATTTAACAATGAATATACTGAAAACAAAATATTACAATATGCAGCTTCTCTAGAAAAAAATTCTGAACACCCTATTGCAAAAGGGATATTACAAAAAGCAAAAACTTTAGATATTGCTCCTCAAAAAGTTTTAAATTTCAAAGTATTAAAAGGAGAAGGAATTGAAGGAATTGTAGAAAATAAAAATATCAAACTACTTAGTGTACAGGGAATAAAAAAAAGAAATATTAAATTACCTGAAAATATTGAGATAAATAATATAGCTACTTTAGTGTTTGTTGTTATAGATGAAAAACTTGTATGTGTAATTACATTAGAAGATCAAATCAGAAAAGAATCATTTAAAGCAATAAAAAGATTAAAAAAAGAAAATATTAAATGTTATATGCTCACAGGAGACAACAAAAAAATTGCTGAATCTGTTGCTAATAAACTTAAATTAGATGGATTTTTTGCTGAAGTTTTACCTCATGAAAAACAGGAAAAGATTAAAGAACTTCAAAAAAAGGGAGAATTTGTTGCAATGACTGGTGATGGAATAAATGATGCACCTGCTTTAGCACTTGCTAATGTTGGTATAGCTATAGGATCAGGAACTGATGTAGCAGCAGAAACTGCTGACATAATTCTTGTAAACAGTAATCCTGAAGATGTAGTTTCGCTTATATTTTTTGGAAAAGCAACATATAAAAAAATGATACAGAATTTATTATGGGCAACTGGTTATAATGCTTTTGCAATACCTCTTGCTGCAGGAGTTTTAATTAAATTTGGTGTTTTAATATCTCCTGCAATTGGTGCTGCATTAATGGCATTAAGTACAATTATTGTTGCAATAAATGCAAGATTATTAAAAATGCCAAAAAATATATAAAATTTAAAGACATCCTATAATATGTCAACAAAAAAAATAAAAAAAATAGGATGTTGACAATCTAATATAATTAGTGTTCTTTGACATTTATATATATCAGGCACAATGAGGTTTAGCAACAAAAACCTTAACAGGATCATAAATAGAGGAATAAGTATACAAATGCCAGATAATTTTAGCAAGCTTAACCATAACTTTAAAAATAGCTTTTTTAGAATTACCTCCTTTGTTAATTTCATTAAGGTAAACCTGTTTTAATTCATTATTATGCATTAAAGCAGATACAGCACAACAATATAATTGTTTTTTAACAATAGAGATTCCTTTTGATTTTTGATATGTTCTATCTTTAGAACCACTTTGATCTTTACCAGGGTAAAGGCCAATGTATCCTAAAAATTTATTTACATTATTAAATTTATTTAAATCACCACAACAACCAATGATTGTTGCAACTGTTTTTTTACCAACACCAGGGATTGATAAAACAGCTTTTATAGGGTTAATACTATTTTTGTTATTATTATCAGAATAATTAAATTCTAAATTTTTTAATATAAGGTTAATATTTTTTTCTATATTTTTTATTTGTTCAAGAAGAAGTTCTAACACAGTAATTTGATTTCTTAGATTAAATTCATTAGCTTTAATGCCATTATTTGGAGTAATAGAAATTTTAGCAAATTCAATAATTTTTTTAGCTTTATGTTCAGAATTATTGTTACCTTTAATTGATCTAAAAATTTTAACAATATCGTTTTTGTTAGCTTTGGCTAAAGCAAAAGCAGAAGGATATTTTTTTAAAATGGTTCTTGATGTAACATTAAAAGGGTCTCTAAAAACAATATCATACTCATAAAAAGTTTTTTGTAAAATACTTGAAATTCTTCTTTTGAGATTGTATATTTGTTTCATAAGGAAATTGTATTCCTTTATGAGTTCTCTTAGGTTAGAGACATCATTTTCTGGAACCAGTGATTCTTTAATTAATCCAGTAGATAACTAGATAGCAAGATTTAAAGCATCTTGTTTATCAGTTTTGGTATGTTTATTAAAGGATTTAGAGAAATAGGAAGAGGAATAAGGATTAACAAGAGAAATTTTATATCCTTTTTCTCTAATACTAAAGAACACTGGTTTCCAGAAAACATTAGTTGCTTCTAAAGCAAATTCAAAATCATTTTTATTATTTGACAGTTTATTAATAATTTCAAAAAACTTTTTAAAATTCTTAGAATTATGAATTAATTTAAATTTTTTAACAATCTTTCTTTTTTCATTGATAATACAAACTTCAGAAGATTTTTTTGCTACATCAATACCTACAAAAAACATAATTCAACTCCTTTTAATTTTTTTAATATCTGGCATTTGCACAACCTCGAATACACAGTGAGACGAATAACTTCGAATCCTGTAACATCCTGAATATTTGCTAAACAGCCTGATATATAGATTTAAGATGGATAAAATCAAAATTCTTTATTAAGTCTTTAAAAAGACAAGGAGATTTTTATTTGTATTTTATCCATTAAACACATATCATATTTATTATCCCTAATATTATTAGGTTGTCAATAGTACTTTTATTTTTAATATATTATACGAGGATTAAATATGAAAAAAGAATTTGATACTATAATAATAGGTACAGGAACAGCAGGTGCTACAGTTTCTTTTAAACTTGCAAAAGCAGGTCAAAAAGTAGCAATTATTGAAAAAGATGAAATAGGGGGAACATGTGTATTACAGGGATGTGATCCCAAAAAAATGTTAGTTTCAGTTATTAAAACATTTGATCAGGTTCAAAAATTTAAAAACAAAGGGATAAGTGGAGAAATTTCTATTAATTGGAATGATTTAATAAAATTTAAAAATACATGGACCTCACCTTTTCCCTCAAACAGTGAGAAAAGGTATAAAAAAGCTGGTATACAGTTATTTAAAGGTGAGGCTAAATTTTTATCACAACATGAAATATCTATTGGCAACGATAGCTTAGTTGCAAAACATATTGTAATTGCAACTGGAGCAAAACCGATGAAAATCAATATTCCAGGAGAAGAATTAACAATTACCAATAAAGAATTTTTAAACCTTCAACAGTTTCCAGATGATATTACTTTTATTGGTGGTGGTTATATAGCAATGGAATTTGCTCATATTTCAGCAAGAATTGGTGCTAAAGTTACTATTATACATATGGGAAAACTACCATTAGAAAACTTTGATGATTTTTTAGTTGATAATCTGGTTCAATTTTCAAAAGAAATAGGGATAAATTTTATACTTGAACATCAGGTAATTGAAGTAGAAAAATTGGATAGCAATAACCATTTACCTCAATATTTAGTTAAAGCAAAAAACCTTAAAACAGGCAAAATAATTAATCATAAAACATCATTGGTTGTAAAAGCAGCTGGAAGAGTAGCAAATGTTGATACATTAAATCTTGATAGATTAAATATAAAATATAGTAGAAAAGGGATTGAGATTAATGAATATTTACAAAGCAAATCATTGCCAAATATTTATGCTGCTGGTGACTGTGCTTTTTCAAATGGGTTGCCTTTAACTCCAATTGCTGAAACAGAAGGGCATATTGTTGCTAAAAATATTTTAAATGGAAACTCATTAAAAGCAACTTACAAATCAATCCCAACAGTTGTTTTTACAATCCCTGAAATTGCATCAGCTGGATTAACAAAAAAACAACTTGATGAAAAACATATTGATTATATTGAAAAGAAAGGGATAAATTCCAGATGGTTTAATGCGATACGATTAAATGAAAAAGTTTATGGGTATAGAATATTTATTGATAAAAATACAAACCAAATATTGGGAGCTAATTTAATAGGTCCAGATGCTGCAGAAACAATAAATCTTTTTGCTTTTGCAATAAATAATAACCTGACAACTAAAGATATTAAAACAACAATTTATGCTTATCCAACTTTTTCTTCTGATGTCCCATATATGGTATAATAATTAATAAATCTAATGTCTGTATAAAAAAGAGGCTATCCTTTAAGTTTAAGGACAGCCTCAAGTATTAATTAAGAAAAAGCCTAAGACTTTAATATATTCTCAATTCTTTCTAAAACATCATTATCCAGTTTTATGTCTGATGCTTTAACATTCGAAAGAACATCATCATTAACATATCCACCAGCTGTAAGCCATCCCCCTAATACAATTTCTGAAATTTTAATACCCCATCTTCCGAGTTTTCTATAATTCATTGCAAAATCTCCTATTTCTTTATTTTTTAATTATTTGATATTTAAGTTATAATTTATATAATAATTTATTATAAATAATTTATTTTCAATTTAATTAGTTTATCACAATATTTTATTTTTTATTTAATCTTCATTTTGTGTAGAATACAAAGATAACTTAGGTTCAAATAGTTAAGTTTTCTTAACTATTTCAATTAATATAATACATATTTACAGATATTACAAATTGAATTTTGGTATAAATTAAAAAATGGAAGAAAGTTTTTCTTTGATTGAAGATGTCTTATTTTTTTTTATTTTTTATTTTTTTCATCTTAATTATAATTAAAAGAGGGAAAACTACTGCAAATACTGTTATTGCTGTAATCCAGAAAATAGTCATATTCATCATACACTCCCTTTTACTTTATTTAAAATACAGTATTTTTTCAGATTTAAAAAGTTTAATTGTAAAACAGTATAAAATAATTATAAAAACTGTATTTATTAAAACTACTATAATAATTTCCTTTACCAGTAAAAACCAATTAGCAAATGATTTTATTGTTACCAGATTATTTAAAAAACTATTATATAAAAATGGTTTAATAATTTCATAACTATTGACTATTGGAATAAAATTCAAAAATGATATTCCAGAGTTTATATTTGTAATATTGGCAATGTCTATACCAAATTTAATTGATAAAATTAATCCAATAAACATAGGGATATAAAATAGGTTAATTTTTGCATCTTTTTTTGAATCAGAAATATATCCAAGAAACAATTGTAAAAATGAAAGAGTTAAACTATATACAATAAGTAGAAAAACTAATATTAAAATTGTAAATGAAGATAAAAAAAATATTTTAAAAAGCAAATATGCTAAAATATTAAAAATTGCTATAAAAAAAGATAAAATCATAAAACTATTTATAAAGTTGAAAATAAATAATAGTAAAATCTTCTCTTTAATAATAGTTGATGATTTTAATGGTAAACAAAGGATAATCATTAATTGATTATTAATTTTTTGATAAGTTGTTATATAATAAGAATAAAAAGCTGACAATCTTAAAGTCAAGAAAAAACTTAAAAAAATAGATATAATAAAAGATATAATCCTAAAATTAGTTTTAATATTAATTTTTACTTTTTTTACTATAAACCTTTTACTATTAAACTTTTTATCAATATAAGTAAAAGAAGTTTGATTTATTATATAGATATTAATTAAATCAATAAGTTGCTTCACAAAAATGTTATTTACATTTTTATCAGGGATGTAAATATTTAAAGTATTTTTTTTGCTTTCTATTAAAATATCATATGAATTTTTTACATATAATTTTAAAAGGTTTTTTATAAATGAACTTTCAACCTCTCCTGAATCTTGTTTTAAACTAATTTTTTCAATTTTAACAAATTTATTCAAATATTTATATTTTTGAAAAAAATTATTCATTATCTTAATTGAACTATAATCTTTTTTATCCATAACTAAAATAATTTTATCACTATCTGATTTATTTTTTATAAAAATATTTACTGAAATTGAAATAATCATAAAAATTAGAACAAGTATTAAAAGAAAAATAATATTAAAAAAAATATTTTTATATTGACTTTTTAACTGATTAAAATCAAGTTTTAGTAGAGTCCATATCTTCATATTTATACCTTTTTTTTCAATACTTCTATATACAAATTTTCAAATTTTTCTTCATTATACCTGGTCTTCAAATTTTTAATATAATCATATTCCAGAGTTTTCCCTTTATTTAAAATGATAATTTTGTCACATAAAAGATCTATATCTTCAGCTATATGAGATGTCATGATAATAATTTTATTTTTTGACTTTAATTTTTTTATATATTTTCTTATAAGTTTCCTGGTAGGTATATCTAACCCTCCAGTTGGTTCATCAAGTAAAATTATTTCGGGATCATGGATTAATGCTCTAATAATAGCTATTTTTTGTTTCATCCCTTTTGAATACTTATTTACAACCATTTTTGCAAAATCAACTTCCAGATCATCATATAATTTTTCTAATCTTTTAAATATTAGAGATTTTTTCATATTTAAAAGGAGACCAAAATACAATATATTTTCTTCTCCACTTAGATTATTATATAAAAGAGGATTCTCAAATACCACTCCAAGTTTTTTTTTGATTTTATTTTTTTCATATCTTGAATCTATTTTATTTATAAAAATTTTTCCTTTATCAGGATTATATAAAGTTGTTAACATTCTTATTGTGGTTGTTTTCCCGGCACCATTATGCCCAAGTAATCCAAAAACTTCTCCTCTACTTACTTCAAAAGAAAGGTCTTCAACTGAAAAATAATCATTTCCTGGATATTTTTTATAAACATTCTCAACTTTTATCATAATATAGTCTCCATTAAATTAAGTCTGCATATTACAATGTTTAATACAATACTTATAATTAATTTTTATATTAATTTTTGAAAAATAAAATTTTCTCCTTTGATATTACATTTTTTGTTAAATAAAATAAAATTATGCAAACAGATATATTTTCTATAAAAAATATAAAAATAAAATTGATATCCAATCCCGAAAAAAGAAATTTTATACCAAAATCAAATATATTTATAAAAGGGATATAACAAAATAGATATTTAATTAATTTTTCTTCAAAATTAAATTTTAAAAATATAGATAAAGAAAAATATAGAGTAAAAAATAGAAAAAAGATTACAGGATACAATGTAAGATTTTTATTAGCTTTAAAAACACTTGAAGATTTAATTCCCCAATAAACCTGATAAAATGAATAGAAACAAGAAAAAACTAAAAGAATAATATACATTTTTATAAATTTATTTAGATAAAAAAAAGAAATTACTTTATTTTTTAGAATATATAAAAGTATTATAGTTAAAGCAAAAATAATGGTTAGATATATAACTAAACTAATAATATTTGTAATTATTTTTGAGATAACTAAAATATTATCTTTTACAGGTAATATTTTTAACAATTCTATTGTTCGATTTTCCCTCTCGTCTACTGTAATTAGTGCTGCATTAGGATTGTTAATTCTTAGCATTATTAATAAAAATGTATAAAATAAAACAATAACAATTGTATTGCTATTTTCATTTCCCTTATTTTTTTTATTTAAAACAAATATTTTTATTTTTTTAAAATTATTTAAATTGCTTTGAATTGTATTGCTAATTATAAAAAACTTCAAAAGTTCTATACTATTGTATAAAACCATTTTTTCTAAATTATCATTATAATAAATTTCAAAATTTTTACCATCAACAGAAGTTACACATATATCAATTTTCCCTTTTTTTAAAAAAGATAAAAGTTCATTTTTTTGTAAGTATATAAATTTAAAATAATCTGGTAAAGATTTCTTTGAAATTGTATTTTTTATAGAGTAATCCCAACCAATTTTAATTTTTTTGTTAACAGGTTTTATATCGTTTACAAAATATAATATTAAAAGAATAAACATAATAATTAATGGAAAAATAATTGATTTTAAAAAAGATTTTTTATTGTAAAATAAAAGTTTTAAATCTTTTTTTATTAAAATAAATATTATATTCACTTTAAAATCCATAAAAATATTATAAATAATCTTGTAATAACTTATAAAACTTATCGTTATTTATTCAACAAAAATTTTATTTAAAAGTTAAATTAGCTTTTTTACCCATTAAAACATCAGTGAACTCTTGATAATATTTCCGTAAATCATCAGGATTAAAATTTTTTTTAATTTACAATATCAACATGCAACTAACACATTAAAACTCTTTGAAATATTCAATTTTTATCTTATAATTATCAAAAGTGTGAAAATAAACAATATTTTTAAATTTTGGTTTGAATTCTTTTAATAAAAAGTAGGAGGAGGAGATTTTATGTTAAAAAAAGTATTGTTTATAGGAGTTATATTTTTATTAATATTATCCCTTTTCAGTTTGACATCATGTCAGAAAAAACAGATTTCAAATAAACCTGTTATTGTAGCATCAAAAATTGATACAGAAGGTGCTTTACTTGGAAATATGATTGTTATACTTCTTCAAAAAAACAACATACCTGTAACAAACAAAGTTAGTTTTGGGACAACAGACATAGTTAGAAAAGCTATTTTTGCTGGAGAAATTGATATTTATCCCGAATATACAGGAAATGGAGCATTTTTTTATAAAACTGATGATAAAGATGTATGGAAAGATTTTAACAAAGGGTATAAAAAAATAAAACAATTAGATTATGACAACCATAAGATTGTATGGCTTACTCCAGCAAATGCTAACAATACCTGGGCATTAGCATTAAGAAAAGATATTGCTCAAAAAAACAACATTAAAACACTGGAAGACCTTGCTAAATATGTTAATAATGGAGGTAATATAAAACTTGCTTGTTCTGAAGAATTTTTAACAAGACCAGATGCTTTACCTGCATTTTTTAAAGCATACAATTTTAAATTATCAAAAGATCAAATTATAACACTATCTGGTGGAAATACAGCTCAAACTGAAAAAGCTGCTTCACAAGGGATTAGTGGTGTAAATTTAGCAATGGCTTATGGAACAGATGGTGCTCTTGCATCATTAGGATTAGTTGTACTTCAAGACACAAAGCATGTTCAACCAGTTTATGCACCAGCTCCAATAATCAGAGAAGAGGTATTAAAAAGATATCCTAAAATTAAAAAAATATTAGAACCCGTTTTTAAATCATTAGATCTTGTTACTTTACAAACTTTAAACTCAAAAATTGCAATTGAGGGAGAAGATCCATATAATGTTGCTATGAATTATTTAAAAGAAAAGGGATTTGTTAAATAATTAAAGTAATGGTAAATATAAAAATTGAATCTATCAAATATAAATTTTTAATCTTTAATCTTATATTTACTTTTTTTATCTTATTTCTTCCTTCTATTTTAATAAAGAAAAATAGGATAGCAAATGGTAACCCTTTTTCATTTATAAGTGTTTTAGGAACACCTTTTTTTATACTTATTATTTTAATGATCATTTCATCAATAGTCATTTTCTTACTTACAGGTAAAAATCCATTAATAAAAAAGATTAAACTTATTTATAATTATTTTGTATTTCAATCCATTTTAGTAATTATTTTTATAAAAATTAGAGCTTTTTCTTTTTATTACCTCCAAAATGAACTTCAGACTTATAGAATTTCAATAGGTACTGGTTTATTAATTTTTATTTTGTTATTTTTTTATAACATTTTATTAATCAAACCTAAATTTAAAAAGGGCAACCTATTTATCACAATTGTTGTTTTACTAAACTTATTTATATTTATTTATTTTTTAAAGAATGATTTTTTTTCCAGTTTTTCTATATTTAAAGAATATATAACTAAAAAATCTAAATTTTTTTATGAACTAAACACCCATATATACCTTACTATTGTTAGTATAACTATAGGAACATTCACCGGTTTTTTACTAGGAATATGGGCTTTTAAAAGTGCAAAAGTTAAAGGTCCAATATTACAAATTGTAGGTTTTTTCCAGACAATCCCATCATTAGCTTTATTTGGAATATTAATAATTCCCCTTTCATTGTTATCTAAAAAATACACTTTGCTTCAAAATATAGGGATTAGTGGTATAGGGAAAACACCTGCTTTAATTGCTTTAATTATATATTCACTTCTACCAATTGTTAGAAATACTTATACTGCATTTTCTAATCTTGATAAAAACATTATTGAAAGTGCAAAAGGGATGGGGATGAACTCATTACAATTATTTTCTAAAATTCAATTTCCTTTGACTTTACCCATTGTTTTAGCAGGTATTAAAATTTCTGCAGTTCAAACAATTGGAAATGCAACATTAGCTGCTTTGATTGGTGCTGGTGGATTGGGAGTTTTTGTTTTTCAGGGTTTAGGACAGGCAGCAAGTGACCTTATATTACTTGGAGCTTTGCCAATAACATTACTTGCAATAATTACAGATCTTTTATTTTCTTTATTAATTTATAGTGTAAAAAAAATATATAATTTATAAAATATTTTCTATAAACAGAGATTTTAATATCTTTAAAAGATACAAAACAATAAAGGTTTAGATATAATGGATGAAAAAATTGATAATTTAATAGTTTTCAATAAAGTTACTAAAATCTATGATAAAAATGTTGCTGTGCAAAACCTCAATTTAAAAATAAAAAAAGGAAAATTAACTATTTTAATCGGTCCTTCAGGTTCAGGAAAAACAACTACACTCAAACTTATAAACAGATTAATTAAACCTACAAAAGGTGATATTTTTATTAAAGGGAAAAATATTAAAACAATTAAACCTCAATTGTTAAGAAGACAAATAGGATATGTTATACAAAATACAGGATTGTTTTACCACATGAATGTTGAAAAAAACATCTCAATTGTTCCTAAACTTCTTAAATGGGATAAAAATAGGATAAAAAAAAGAGTTATTGAATTATTAGAACTTGTTAATCTTGAACCTGAAAAATATCTTTATAAAAAACCTTCAGAACTTTCTGGTGGCGAAGCTCAAAGAATTGGGGTTGCAAGAGCTTTAGCAGCTGATCCTGATATTATGATAATGGATGAACCTTTTGGTGCTTTGGATCCAATTACAAGAAATATTTTACAAAATGAATTTCTAAAAATTCAACAGAAGCTAAAAAAAACTGTAGTATTTGTAACTCATGATATCGATGAAGCTATTAAACTTGGGGATTATATTGCTATTTTTAATAGAGGTAAGATAGAACAATACGATAAAACTGACAATATTTTAAAAAATCCTGCAAATAAATTTGTAAATAAATTTATTGGAAGTGATAAAGCATTAAAAAAACTTATAAGGATTAAAATCAAAGAATACACAAAATCAGCTCCAGTTGTAAAAATAGAAAAAAATGTGATTAAAAATGTATTTATTGTTAATAATTTTCAGGGTTTTTTATGGGTTATTGATGATTATAATAATTTAAAAGGTTATCTTGATCTTAGAAAATATCTTTCTTCCTTATCTTCAGACCCATCACAATTGAATAAAATAAGTAAGTCATTAAATGGAAAAAAAATTAATGAGATAGATGAATTTTTCATCCAATTTGATAAACATGATATTGATTCTTTTGTTTTTAATTCAGATTCAGTAAAAGATGCTCTTTCTAAATTGATAAACAATGATTCACAATATTTGCCAGTATTAGATGAAAATAAGAAATTTTTAGGAGTGATTTCTTTAAATATAATACTTAATATTGCTCATAATAATTAATATTTATGAAGTTGTCTTGAAACTTAAAAGATAAATTCTTTTTTTTATGTTCTAATATATATTTAAAAATATAAAAAGAACAATATTATAAGTTTTTAGATAACCCTTTATTTAAAAGAAAACTGTTGTTGAACAGAAAAAAACATTAAAAATAAGAAAAATGAAAAAAATAAACAATAGAAATTTGATTTTAATAAAGTTTTTTATTCTTACTCTGTTAATATTTCTTGTTTTTAAAAATCAAGCGATATGGGAAAAATTTTTACACTTTCTTTTTCCTGATTCAAAACCGGTATTGCATATAGCCAATAGTGTATGGGGATTTGCTAAAGCACATATTTTTCTTGTGCTTATATCAACCTTTTTTTCTTTTATTATTGGATTTTCATTGGCTGTTTTTGCTACATCTAAATATGGGAATGAAATTCAGGTGCAAATTTTGAATATAGGTTCATCTGGACAAACTTTTCCTCCTGTAGCTCTTTTATTTTTAATAATCCCATTTGTAGGTTTTGGTGTAAAACCCGCTATTATAACATTATTTATTTTTGGTATTTTCCCAATATTACAAAATTCTATATCAGGATTTAATTCAATTAATTTATCAACAATTGAAAGTGCTAAGGCATTGGGTATGACAGATTTTCAAATATTCTGGAAAGTAAAATTACCACTAAGTCTCCCAATTATTATGGAGGGAATAAGAATATCAACAATAGTTAATGTTGGGACTGCAACTATTGGCGCAACAGCTGGTGCTGGTGGATTTGGTTCACCAATAATTTCTGGGCTTATTAATAACAATAATGCATTTATTATGGAAGGTGCAATTGGATCAATTTTAATAGCATTTTACTTTGATTACTCTTTACGATTAATTGAGAATTGGTTTTCAACTTAATAAAATTAATTATTATCTTAAACTAAAAAATTTTTAAACATAAATATTTTATTTTTTTAATGATATTTTTTAAATTAATTTTTGAATAAATTGATTTTTAACATAATTGTGTTATTTTATTTACAATAATTAATATTATTTTTATTTTTGTATTTATTACAAATCTATAAATAATCTAATTTAATTTATTAAGAGGAGCTATAATGAAAAAATCAAAAATATATTTTTTAAACTGTTTTTTTGTTGTTTTAATTTTACTTTTAGCTTTTACAATTTCACTTACTTCTAAAGAAAACTATAAAACTTTTCAAAATGATGTATTTACTTTAAAATGGAGATTTACTGGAAATAATCTTGAAATTATTATGAAAGGTGAAAGTGAGGGTTGGGTAGCTATAGGTTTTGATCCTACAAATGTTATGAAAGATGCTGATATTTATATAGGCTATGTAAAAGATGGAAAAACATATATTGATGATCAATACGGAAACACAATGTTCTCCCATAAAAGCGATACAAAACTTGGTGGTAAAAACAATATTATAAATTATTGGGGAAAACAGGAAGGAGATTTTACTGAAATTGGTTTTGTTATTCCTGTTAATTCTGGTGATAAATATGATAAAAAATTTATTGAAGGCAAAACCTACACTGTTTTATTGGCATGTGGTAAAAAAGATAACTTTACAACAAAGCATTCTTACAAAGCTAAAGTTAAAATAAAATTGTAATTTAATAGAATTTAATATATTTTCCATATTTACTGCAAATACAAATTTTAATTAATACCCATAATTAAATTAATAACTATAAAATTTCATCTCATCTATTTAAATTTCAATTAACTTTTATTAAAATTAAAAAATCGATAAAACTTCATCCCTTTTATATTAATATTGACTTTAAACTGAATAAGTATAATTTTAAATAGGTTTGTATATTTGTTAAAAGTTATAAATAGATTTGATTATATAAAAATTTAATATCTTTATTATATAAGGACAGTACAATGTCTGCACATATTATTTTAATAACTGCTTTATCTTTAATTATTGGTGTATTTGGAGCAAGACTTTTTAAAAATTTAAAAATACCACAGGTTGTTGGATATATTGTTATTGGATTGATTTTAGGAGTTTCTGGATTCAATTTAGTTACTGAAAAAATAGTTATGGACTTTGCGCCACTTAATTATATTGCACTGGGAATTATAGGCTTTCTGGTTGGAGGAGAATTAAAAGCATCAGTTTTTAAAAAATTTGGAAAAACATTGATTATAATTCTCCTTTTTGAGGGCTTATTTGCTTTTATCTTTGTTACCTTAATAGTTTATTTTTTTACTCATAATTTTCCAATGGCTATAATTCTGGGAGCACTTGCTTCTGCAACAGCCCCTGCTGCAACTGTTGATGTATTATGGGAATATAAAGCTGCAGGGTCATTGACAACATTTGTTTTTGCAATTGTTGCACTTGATGATGGACTTGCATTACTTTTATATAGTTTTGCAAAATCAACTGCTAAAATGTTAATAAAACATCAAGGGATAACTCTTTATTCAACTGTTCTACTACCTTTATATCAGATTATAGGTGCTTTTATACTCGGAGCAGGAATTGCTTTTTTTTACAAATGGGTATTGGATTTTACTGCAAAATATAAACACGAAAAAGATCTTTTGCTAAGTTTCACTTTTGGTTCTATTTTACTCATTGTTGCAGTTGCTAAATTACTCGATTTTGATTTGATTTTAGCTGAAATGTTTTTTGGAGTTACATTTGTAAACATTGCACCAAAATATTCTGAAAAAGTTTTTGATCTTATGAAAGAGTTTTCTCCTCCAATATATCTATTATTTTTTATACTTGCTGGTGCAAGGTTAAATTTCCAGAAAATTAACCTGTATATAGTTATTATAGCTGTACTTTATGTAATAGCAAGAACTCTTGGTAAAAACATTGGTCCTTTTTTAGCTGCTAAAATTACAAAGGCTCCTGATAAAATTGCAAAATATATGGGGTTGTGTTTATTTTCTCAAGCTGGTGTAACAATTGGTCTTGCAATATCCACATATAACAAATTTCCAACAATTGGATTTACAGTTTTAAATGTTGTTACTGTTTCAACTTTTATAGTTCAAATAATAGGACCTCCATTTGTTAAATATGCAATTACTAAAGCAGATGAAACTTATAAAAAAATAAGTGATGAAGAAATTTTAGAAAAAATTAAAATTAAAGAATCCATTGATTCCAATCCTCATTTAATTCCTTACAACTATACATTACCTCAAATCTTAAAAGAAGTAGCACTATCAAATTATGATGAATATTATGTAGTTGATGAAAACGATAATGTAATTGGTAGTTTTGATCTATCCACTTTAAAACCTTTAATATACGAAAATGATGAATTAACAGCTAATTTGATTATTGCACAGGATATAACCAGCCCTATCATACATAAAATAAAAATAACTGATAACTTAAAAACAGCATATAATATTATGTTAACCTATAATTTAAAGATTTTACCTGTAGTTGATGAAAAAAATGATTTAAAAATTATAGGTGTAATTTCAATGCAGAATATCAAATCACTTTTAAAAAATGCTACATTAAAACTAAAAGAATCTTTTTAATATACTTTTTAATATATTATTTAACTTTATATATATTATTTTTTTACATATTCTACACATATTAAGCAACAATTCACAAAACTTACTTTTTGTCTTCACATTAAATTCACATTTCATCATTATATTACTAATACAAATGGAATAGAAAACAAGATTCTCTTTAAAAAAAAAGAAAAAGGAAAGATTAATGTTAAAAAAACACTACAATAATTTTTTTTATAATGGTATTAACCTCATCTATGATTTTTGCTTATGGAATTGGAAAAAAATGTTTAAAAGAAGCTTTAAAAACAACTGTAATTATCGAAGAATTAGATATAATAAAGATTTAGAAGATTTTCTTCCATTAGGAAATAAGACTAATATAACTGATCCTGACTATAAATTTTAAACGAATTTTATTAAAATTTTTCTCTTATCCCACAATAAATAAAAAGGCTGCCTTAAAATTAAGGCAGCTTCTTTTTTTAAAAATATATACAGTATTTTTATTCTCAGAAATTTCATTAAAAATATAAACTAAAAATTCATAAAATAATATCCCTGTTATATCTGCTAACAAATCATAAACATCAAAAAAATTATCAGGTTTTGTTGAATCATAAATTTCTTTTAATATTTCTGGTATAAATGCAAAAACAGATGATAAAAAATAATTTTGATTATAATTTATATTTGAAAAAGTATCAAAACAATAAAATGATAACAAAAATAAATTTCCTGAGATAACAAAATGTAAAATCTTGTCTTGAGGTAAATCCTGAGCATTAATATCTATATAACTTGTAAAAACAAAAATAAAAAAAATAAAAAATATTAGTGTAATCTGTTTCATAAATTTATTTTCGGATACTTTAATTTAAAATTTTATCTATATTATAGATTCAATTTTTTTAATAATCTCTTC
Organism: Exilispira thermophila; assembly: GCF_055389015.1. Taxonomy (NCBI): domain Bacteria; kingdom Pseudomonadati; phylum Spirochaetota; class Spirochaetia; order Spirochaetales; genus Exilispira; species Exilispira thermophila. The sequence continues at coordinate 2,000,999 of NZ_AP042476.1, forward strand.
ATTAACATTATCTCTATAATATATAATCGGAGCTCTAAAAACAGGTGACTTTCCACCACTTCTTTTCAATGGAATTAGCAATTCATATGAATCTTTAAAATCCTTCCAATCAATTAACATAGGATAATCTTCAGCTTTTTCACATTCTTCAAGTGATTTATAAAATTCAACATTTTTTATACCTGGTAAAACTTTTTTCACAATATTTTCTGGTAGGTATGTCTTAATTAATATTTCTTTTAGTTGATCTTCAGGAATACCAACTTTTTCAGAATAAACTAAAGTATACCCATTTTTCAATCTTCTTTTCTTTATACTATTTGATAATTCTCTAGAATAAGCTTCTCTACCAATTAAAGCCATATCAAGTTTCTCATAGTTAATATAGTTCATCACCATTGCTGCACTGGGAATCTCCACTAACTCAATTTCTTTAATTTTTTTCCCTATCAGATTTGCATATGGTTTCATTGTTGGACAAAATCCAAGTTTTAATTTTCCCATTATTTAATCCTTTCTTCTATTAATTAAAAATTACACAAATAATTAAAAATTGTACTAACAATTATAAAATATAAAAAAAGAAATTAATATAGAATATTTTGGATATATTAATATTTTAAACAATTTTGATTAAAAGAACTGGTTTTTTAGTTTTTAATATTACTCTATGCGTTGTTGAACCTAAAAATTCATGTGTAAAATCAAGCTTTCCATGTGAAGGTAATAAAATCATAGAAACATCTTCTTCAATAGCAGTTTCAATTATTTTTTTATATGGAGTTCCAAATTTTACCATAATTTTAATTTTTTTCGGATTCAATGTTTTTTGGGCAAGTTCTTTTTTTTCTTCTAAAAGTTTCAAATTTCTTTCTTTTAATTTTTTTTCAATATCCTTTATTTCTTCATTTTCATTATTGTATTTATTAAAATAATAAGAATAGCTATCCATAATCTCTTCAATAACAGATTCTTCAATAACATGTAAAAGTATTAATTCTTCAATTTCTGTATTATTGTTTTTTGCAAAATTTTCTATTGCTTTAAAAGCACCTTTACTAAAATCTGTGGGAAATAAAATTTTTTTAAACATTATATTTCTCCTCGTATAATATATTAAAAATAAAAGTACTATTGACAACCTAATAATATTAGGGATAATAAATATGATATGTGTTTAATGGATAAAATACAAATAAAAATCTCCTTGTCTTTTTAAAGACTTAATAAAGAATTTTGATTTTATCCATCTTAAATCTATATATCAGGCTGTTTAGCAAATATTCAGGATGTTACAGGATTCGAAGTTATTCGTCTCACTGTGTATTCGAGGTTGTGCAAATGCCAGATATTAAAAAAATTAAAAGGAGTTGAATTATGTTTTTTGTAGGTATTGATGTAGCAAAAAAATCTTCTGAAGTTTGTATTATCAATGAAAAAAGAAAGATTGTTAAAAAATTTAAATTAATTCATAATTCTAAGAATTTTAAAAAGTTTTTTGAAATTATTAATAAACTGTCAAATAATAAAAATGATTTTGAATTTGCTTTAGAAGCAACTAATGTTTTCTGGAAACCAGTGTTCTTTAGTATTAGAGAAAAAGGATATAAAATTTCTCTTGTTAATCCTTATTCCTCTTCCTATTTCTCTAAATCCTTTAATAAACATACCAAAACTGATAAACAAGATGCTTTAAATCTTGCTATCCAGTTATCTACTGGATTAATTAAAGAATCACTGGTTCCAGAAAATGATGTCTCTAACCTAAGAGAACTCATAAAGGAATACAATTTCCTTATGAAACAAATATACAATCTCAAAAGAAGAATTTCAAGTATTTTACAAAAAACTTTTTATGAGTATGATATTGTTTTTAGAGACCCTTTTAATGTTACATCAAGAACCATTTTAAAAAAATATCCTTCTGCTTTTGCTTTAGCCAAAGCTAACAAAAACGATATTGTTAAAATTTTTAGATCAATTAAAGGTAACAATAATTCTGAACATAAAGCTAAAAAAATTATTGAATTTGCTAAAATTTCTATTACTCCAAATAATGGCATTAAAGCTAATGAATTTAATCTAAGAAATCAAATTACTGTGTTAGAACTTCTTCTTGAACAAATAAAAAATATAGAAAAAAATATTAACCTTATATTAAAAAATTTAGAATTTAATTATTCTGATAATAATAACAAAAATAGTATTAACCCTATAAAAGCTGTTTTATCAATCCCTGGTGTTGGTAAAAAAACAGTTGCAACAATCATTGGTTGTTGTGGTGATTTAAATAAATTTAATAATGTAAATAAATTTTTAGGATACATTGGCCTTTACCCTGGTAAAGATCAAAGTGGTTCTAAAGATAGAACATATCAAAAATCAAAAGGAATCTCTATTGTTAAAAAACAATTATATTGTTGTGCTGTATCTGCTTTAATGCATAATAATGAATTAAAACAGGTTTACCTTAATGAAATTAACAAAGGAGGTAATTCTAAAAAAGCTATTTTTAAAGTTATGGTTAAGCTTGCTAAAATTATCTGGCATTTGTATACTTATTCCTCTATTTATGATCCTGTTAAGGTTTTTGTTGCTAAACCTCATTGTGCCTGATATATATAAATGTCAAAGAACACTAATTATATTAGATTGTCAACATCCTATTTTTTTTATTTTTTTTGTTGACATATTATAGGATGTCTTTTTAAATTAAATTTAAATTTGTTTTATTCTTAATAATTAAAATTTAACCTTAATTTTGTCATTTTGATATATGCCAATCTTTACATAAATAATAATTATTTATTCTAATCCTGTCAATAAAATTTTAATTTTTTTTAATTTAATATGTAAAAAGCATATATTTTTTTGTGGTAGTTGAAGTTAATAATAAAATTAGAAATTAGTATATTTGATTAAATAAATTAAATTTATATGTCTATCATTATTATAATTTTTCGACTGGATTGTAGTTGTCAAAGACTTAAAAGATAAATATATTTTTACGTGGCAGATGCAGTTAATAATAAAACTTGGAATTATTATCTTTTAAAATATTTAATTAAATTATATAAAGTAATACATATCTATCATTATTAAAATTTTTCGAGTGATTGTCAGTTGCCAAAGGCAAAAGAGAATAAATTATTTCCATGGCATGTGCAGTTAATAATAAAATTCGAAATTATTGTATTTATAAATTATTTAATCAAAATAAATTAAAGTTATGTTATCTATCATTATTAAAATTTTTTGAACGATTGTTAGTTGTCAAAGACATAAAATATTTAATATTTTTGTTTGTAGTTAATGTTTAAATGATTAAATAATAAAATTACATAACTAACTTAGTGAAAAAAATTTTAATAATGATAGAATCCATTTCTTATTTTTTAAATATCTCAATAATTTCAATTTTATTATTAACAAAAAGGATTTTTTCTATCCCCTTCTCAAGTTTATCTTTGTCAAAACAATTTAATATAACTTGCTTTTCTTCTTCAGTTATTCCAAACTTTAAATTAAGCAATTTTATTAAAACCTGTTGCTTATCAAGTATTTGCCCTTCAAGTTTTCCTTTTAATTCACCTTCTTTTAATCCTTCTATTTTGCTTTCTTTTATTAATGATTCTAATATAGATGGCATCTTGCTCTCCTTCTCTTCAAGTTTTTTTATCACCATTTCTCTATCTTCACTTTTCAATATTGACAATATATATACATAAAATATTCCTTTTATTTCGCTATTTTCAATCTCTTCATCTATTATATCAAGTATCTTGTATATTATTTCCTTATCCTCTTCTGCTTTATATTTTAATACATCAAGAGCTAATTTCAAGTATCTATTATAATTCATTACTTTATAACTTAATTTATTCTTACTATCATTAAAAAATAGATATTTAAAATTTAATAAATATTTATTAAAATTATTTTTAATCTCTTTATCTATTTTAAAATTATTTATAAATTCTGTATCAATATCCCATTTACTTTTTCCATGATAAAAAACAACAGGTATTATTAAAGATAAATCTTTATTGTTTTGAAAATCTTTTTCCCATTTAACTAACATATATCGTAATAGTTGAATAAAGATAGCATTATCTTTATATGATTTATGTTCAAAAAGGAAGTAAATGTTAATATTATGTTTAGAGTTAATTAAATTAGTTTCAAAAACAAGGTCAGCAAATCTATTTTTAAATTCCTTTGTAATGTATGAAGAGTCAACAATTTTTAGGTTATCAATATCAATATATTTTTTAATATTATCAGGTAGTATAATATTAATAAAATCTTTAGCATTATTAATATTTTTGAAAACGATTTTAAAGAATGTATCATGTGGATGTTTAATAAAATTAAAATAAATATCTTTCATACTGCATAATCCTTTTTTATTTGTCTTTTATTATTTATAGACAAGAAAATATTCAAAAAAGTTGCATGAATGAAAAAATTTTTCGAATGGATGTTAGTTGTCAAAGACTAAGTAGAAAATATTATTTTCGTGGTAAGTGCAGTTAATAACAAAATTGAAATTGGTATATTTAATTAAATTAATGAAAGCTATATCTATCCTTATTATAATTTTTCGAGTGGATGTCAGTTGCCAAAGGCAAAAGAGAATAAATTATTTCCATGGCATGTGCAGTTAATAATAAAATTCGAAATTATTGTATTTATAAATTATTTAATCAAAATAAATTAAAGTTATGTTATCTATCATTATTAAAATTTTTTGAGCGATTGTTAGTTGCTAAAGGCTAAACAGAATATATTAGTTGTTTTTTTTACTGCTTTAAAAGTATTAAATTATAGAATTACATAACTAACTTAGCGATAAAAATTTTAATAATGATAGAATCTATTTCTTATTTTTTAAATATCTCAATAATTTCAATTTTATTATTAACAAAAAAATGCTTTACATTTTAAAAAATATAATTAAACTAACTTATGTGCATATGCACAAATATAAATTATAGGAGTGGCTTATTCCCTTTAAAAAGAAAAAACGATTTTGCAGGTTCCTTGAAAATGATAAAGTTTTTAAGCCTGTTGGTATTCCTATTCATATGAGTGAATCAAATACCCTAACACTTGATGAATTTGAAGCTATAAGATTATGTGATTATGAGAGGAAAAGTCAAATTGAAGCTTCAAAAATTATGGGTGTATCACGAGGCACTGTTCAACGTATACTGGAAAGGGGAAGAAAAAAAATAGTTGATTCTTTGCTTAATAATAAAATTATTTTAATTAAAAATAAATGTTAAAAAACAAAAAACATTCTGGAGGATAAGATGAAATTAGCAATACCAGTTTTAGAAAATAATGGGTTAAACTCTATTATTTCAGAGCATTTTGGACATGCTCCATATTTTGCTTTTGTAGAAATTAAAAATGAGAAAGAAAATTCTGAAGATGATTCACAATATTCTTTAGAGATTATCAAAAACCCTTTAGATAATCATGGTCCTGGTGATATTCCTCATTATTTAAAAAGAGAAAATGTAGATGTATTGATTGTTAGAGGTATAGGAGGAAGAGCAATACAATTTTTTCAGCAACTAGGAATAACTGTATTTAGGGGTGCAGCAGGTGATGTTAGAAGTTTAGTTCAGGCATATCTTGAGAAAAAAATTGAAGATAAAGAATATACTGTTAAAGAAAAATACCATAATCATGGAGAAAGTGATTGTGATCATGATGAAAACTGTAAATAAGGGATAAAAAAAAGGGGGAATTACCCCCTTTTTTTATTAATCAGTTAAAAAAGAAATATTAAAATCAGTTGAATTTTCAAAATCATCTGGTGTATAAATAAAAGTTATAGAATCAAGTAATAATGCAAGAGGGTATGCAGAAACATCCACAGCTGGAGATGCTCCATTTGCAACATAACCATCAACATTATTGTAATAAATTGGATTATCAAGATTTAAAATAAAAAGTATTGAATCAAGAGATGGATCATCAGGATTATTAGTTTGCCATGTTTCTAAATTAGTTTTAAAATCCTGTTCAGTTACACCAGCATTTTCATCCCAACCAATTCCAGCTGAAGTAAGAGCACTTTGAACATCATTATTTTCTGGATAGTTAACCCATGTAAAAAGAATAGTTAAAAAAGCTTCATCAATAGATTTTAAACTGGTATTATCCGAAACTGTACTTTCTGGGAAATATAATTTAACTGTTGAATAATCATTAACCGGGTCATTTACTGCTTTAAACATATAAACATGGTTTGCTTCATAAGAATGTGGATTTGTACCATCATCAAATACATAGTTATATAAAACACCACCTTCAAAATCTATTAAATCACCATCTTTATACCCATGAAAGTATAAGTTAATAGGATAAATAGCTGAAGAAGGTGAAGAAGTATCCCATGTAACCCATCCTTTTAACTGCTCTGAACCTGTTACAGTACCATCATAAAAAATCTTTACCATTGATACATCTGAACTTGAATCCATCTGTTGAACATCAAGAATAAATTCCCCTTTTACTTCACCCTTATTATAATTAATTTGTAACATTAATGTAGCAGGATCTTCAGTTGTTCCATTATAAATATTGATTCTAACAGCATAAGTTCTTGATGAATCCGTTGATACAACAACATAATAATTTCCAATTACACCTGCAAAAGAATCTGGAATATAATTTTCATTCAATGTATTAATAATCTGATTAACAGTGTCAATTCCCCAATCTGCTGCTGAAAGTGCATCTCTAAAAGGTTGAAAAACTCCTGGAGCATCAGGTGCACCTGTTGTTGCTTTAACACTTTTTACAGTTGATGCCAAACTTGCAGGGATAGTCATGGCTATTTCAGGAATTTTTTCTGTAACTTTTGTTAAAGCTTCACATGAATACATGGAAAAGAAAACAAAAATTAAAATAAGGAAAACTATAGCAATCTTTTTCATATACCCTCCATTTTGTTTTATTATATCATTACAAAATACTTATTACTTTAGTAATTAAGTATTATATAACTTTTAAAAAGTAAATCGTTAAAAACGATGAACATTTTTACAGGGTTCTGGATACTTATTATTTCAATAAATTGTATTAATCCTTATATATTAATAATACACTTTTTCTTAATATCAACTTATGACATTCCAGAATTATAATTAAATAGCAGCCATTATCCCACTGATTATTAAAATTATTAATGCAAGACTCGAATTAATTAAAATTGGGAATATTCTTTTTTTATTATATTTGATAATTTTCTCACCTCTTAGTTTTTCTTTTTTTTCCTTTAATCTCATTTTCTGCCTTAAAATTATAAATATGAGCATAAAACCTGTTAAAATAAACTTTATAAGGTGTAAAATTTTATAGGTTTGACTATAATCTGTTATTTTTTTAATAACTAAACCTGTTTTTCTTTGAATTAATCCTGAAAGAATTATCAAAATAAGAGAAACTATAACATAAATTGTTAATCTATCAAAAAATGGAGGTTCTTTAAAATTTACATTTCCATTCATATTAAAGCATTTGAAGATTGTGAAATTTTGTTTATTCCTAAACATAAAATTTTAAAATTAATTCATAAAGATAAGAGATTTGAACAGGCTTATTACAAATTGATAGCCAATAGATTTTACAATATATATGAAAAATTATTATTACTACAATTTAAAACAATAGATAAAAGGTTTCTATTTTTTATAGAACTCCAGTTAAAAAAAGGAAAAATTAAACCAGATCTTAATGGATGGATTAAATTACCTTATACTATTGATAAAATAGCTGATTTTATAAATGTTGAACGTCCATCTCTTTCAAGAAGACTGTCTATTCTTGCAAAAAAAAGGAAAATAATCAAAAAAGGGAATCTTATCAAAATAAACATAAAAAACTAAATAAAAATAATTATGTCTCCATTTTTCCATATAATTTATTATATAATACAAGGTCAGCAAATACTATAGCTGCTGCAGCTTCAATTACAGGTAGTAAACGAAATAAAATTATAGAATCATGTTGTCCTTCTATTTTCAAAACATCTTTTTTACCTGTTTTTAAATTTATAGTTTTAATTTTTTTAGAAATACTTGGGATAGGTTTTGATACAACTCTAAAATAAACTTCATTTCCATTAGTTATACCTCCTGTTATCCCACCATTATAATTATATTTAGTTTTTCCTGAAATATCTTCAATTATATCAGCAACTTCACTTCCAAGATATTGTGAAAATTCAAATCCAAGTCCAAACTCAACCCCTTTAATTGAAGGGATCGAAAAAAGGATATGGGATAACATAGATTCCACTGAATTAAAAAAGGGCTCTCCTAACCCTGCATCAACATTAGTTATTTTGCATTCAATAATGCCCCCTGCTGAATTACCTTCTTTTTCAATATTTTCAATAAATTTGGAGATATTAAAATTATTTGATTCATCGTTATTTTTTCCTTTTGTTTCTTCATTCCTTTCTTTTTTATTCTTGTAATTTATTTTGTCTTTTTCATTGAATATATCATTAAAATTATATTTTATTTTTTTTGCTAAATTATCTTTCATTGGATTAATTTTTGTATGATTTGTATGATTTGTATGATTTGTATCACTTTTAATATCATATTTATAAATTTTTGTTATATAGCTTTCAACCTGAATTGGTTTAATTATCTTTTTTGCAACAACACCTGCTGCAACTAAAGCAATTGTCATTCGTCCTGAAAATTGTCCCCCACCCCTATAATCGTTATACCCATTATACTTTATATATGCAGCAAAATCAGCATGACCTGGTCTTGGAATATCTTTTATCTTTTCATAATTTTTTGAATTATAGCTTTTATTTTCAAAAAGAATGGTAACAGGCATTCCTGTTGTAACACCTTTAAAAACTCCACTTATAATTAATGGTTTATCCTCTTCAATCCTTTTTGTTTCTCCTGAACCACCTGGTTTTCTCCTTTTTAAATCCTTTTCAAAATCCTTTTCACTTAATTTAATTCCTGATGGTACTCCATCTATTGTTACACCAATATATTTCCCATGTGACTCCCCAAATATCTGTATATTGAAAATATTTCCAAATCTATTCATACAATACCTCTATTACTATTTTTTTATTACTATTATTACTATAACCACTTTTACTATTGATCTTTCTATTAATATTTCTACCTTTTTAATGTAACTTATTAACTTTATTTTTTGCTATTAACTTATATTTTTAACTATTAATTTTTATTTTTCAATTTATTAAATTCTTTAAAAAAATCTGGAAATGACTTTTTTACAGACTTTTCATTAAGTATTTTTATCTTTTTATTAAAAATCAATGAAGCAAAAGCAAATGTCATAACTATTCTGTGATCATTAAAAGAATTAATTACTATTTTCTTTTTTATATCATCTAAATTATTGTTTTTATTATCAAAATTGAATTTATTAGAATTTTTATTAAAAAACCTTTGATTTAAAATATCAACGCCATAAACTTTCAAAAGGTCATTATCATCATCATAATGGAGCTTAACTTTTAATTTTGAAAATCCTTCAATTAATGAATTAATTCTATTTGATTCTTTGTTTTTCAATCTTTTAACAGAATAGATAGTTGAAATCCCTTTTAAACCTGATGCTAATAAAACAAGAGGGGGAACAAGGTCAGGGTTATCCTTTGCATCAAAATTAAAACTTTCCATATATCCATTAACAAAATTAATTTTAAATTTATTATCTTTGCTAATTTTAAATTTTTCATCTTTTATTTTTGAATTAAAAAAATCATAAATTACCCTATCACCTTGTTTTGAATTTACATCTACCCCTTTTATATCAAAATCTCTTAGTCTATAATCATTTTTAAATATGTAAGAATTTTTTAACATATAATATTTATAAACATAAAAAAATGCTGCTGCTGACCAATCCCCTTCGATATAAATACTATTTTTTATTGGCTTATCATTTTTATAAAAGATTAAATTATAATTATTTTTATAAATAACCTTGTCTTTAATAGAATTATTATGAACAATATTATTAACATCATTATCATATACATCAAAACTAACATTTATTTTTCTTAAAAAATCCAATGTAAGGTCTATATAAGGTTTACTTCTAATATTTAGTAAGTTTATAGTGGTTTCAAATGGCAATTTTGAGGAAACTAAAATAGCACCAGTTGCAATTTGTGAAGTTTTAAAACTATTTATAACAATTTCGTTACAATTGTTTTCAAAAAAAGTGAAATATTTTTTTAAAAAATCATTCTTTTTTAAAAAATTTTCTTTATCGTTTTTATAATCTTCTTTATTTTCAAAAGAATTTTTTAATATCCCATTAGAATCTAAATCATACAAATAATCTATTAATTCCTTTAACTTTTCAATATTGTAACTTATCTTAACTGGTAAATAATCATATTTTTCTATAAATTCAAAATTAAAAAATTTTAATATTCCCTGATTTAAATAATTTTGATCAATATCAAGAACTCTTTTATTTAAACTTCCTTTTCCATACATTAAAACAGATTTCTTTGAATAATTTAAAATAAATCCATTTAAATAACTTGAAATAAATCTCTTTTTAAAATCTGAATTAAACTTACCTTCATTAACTTTATCTAATTTAATATTCTTTTTTAAGAAATTATCATTATCTTTATTTTTTTTATCTTTTAAAATATATTTTTTTAATATTGTTGTTTTTGTATTTTCAAATAAATGAAATAGTTTTATTGTAAAATCGAATAGCAAATAATATGGAATTATTGAAATAAGCATTCTACATAAAAGTCCTGATTCTCCACAATTAAGTTTTTCAGGTAAAGAAAATGATTTGCTTAAAAAATTTCTTTTATTTATTTTTCTTTTATTTATTTTTATATAATTTTTCATCTTATTAACCTTTATATCTGTTCCCAGTTTTTTAAACACCTTTATTGTAGAAATTACATCATCACATAAATTAATATTTTCTAAAATAGAATAATCATAAATACTAATTTTTAACTTTTTATTATCATCATTTTTTCTATAATTATTATTTCTATTTTTCTCATTATTTGTTTTATTATCAATTTTATTAAAATCAAAATCAGGCATCGAATAAAAAGCAATTGCTCTAATTAATAGACTTTTAGATGCAGGAATATTAATAATATTTTTTTTGTTTTTTTTTAAATTCATCAATTTTTTAGTCATTTTAAAAATTATTATTTTGTTTTTTCTTGGTTTGTTTTATATAAATTTTTTTAAACTTAATCTTTTATTTCCATTATACCCAATAACATCATTAGAGCAAACCATTGAGTTTAGTACTGCTTCTTCTGTTGCTTCAGATATTGCTCTAAATACAATATCCAATTTTTCCTCTTTAATAGTTGAAATATTAAATATATTTTTGTTTATAACAAAATTCTGAATATTATTTTAATAACTATCATTACATTCTTCAACAATTTGGTTAAATGATTTAATTTCAATACCTTTTTTATTATATTTTTTAACCATTAAAAATAATTTAAAAGATAAACTTAGTTTATTGTAATTTTTCCATTTATCAAATAAATTTTTTAATTTGAAAAAAAAGTAATTAATTTAAACTTTACTTGAATCAATAAATATTAGATCATGTAATTTAAAATTATATAAATTAAATTAATATTGCAGAAATTAATTTTATAAGAGATTAAAATGACTACAACAATTAATAAAGAATTTTTAATAAATGCAAAACCATTTCTTAAATGGGCTGGGGGGAAAACACAACTGCTTGAAGAACTTTACAAAAGAATTCCTGCTAAATATAAAGAAAAAAAAATTATTGATGTTTATATTGAGCCTTTTGTTGGAGGAGGAGCTTTCTTTTTCTATTTAAAACGAAATTACATAATAAAAAAATCTTATTTATTTGATATAAATAAAGAATTAATTTTGGCATACAAAGTTATTCAAAAATATCATAATGAATTAATAAGGTATTTAAAAGAAATTGAAAAATCATATTATACATTAAAAACCGAAGAAAAGAAAAAAAATTTTACTATAATATAAGAAATATTTATAATGAACAGCTTGTTACATTCAATTATAAAAATTATTCTTTTGAATGGATTATTAGAACAGCTTATCTTATATTCTTAAACAAAACATGCTTTAATGGTTTATTTAGAGTAAATAAAAAAGGAGAATTTAATGTTCCTTTTGGTAGATATAAAAAGCCTAAAATATGCGATGAGAATAATATAGTTAATGTTAATAAAGCTTTACAAAATACTGAAATATTTAATGACGATTTCGAATTATCAAAAAATTATATAAAAAAAGATAGTTTTGTTTATCTTGATCCACCTTATAGACCTATAAATAAAACATCAAACTTTACAGGTTATACTGAAACTGGTTTTACTGATAAAGATCAGATTAGATTAGCTAACTTTTTTAAAAAAATGGATAAAAATGGAGCATATTTGATGCTTAGTAATTCTGATCCTAAAAACCATAATAAAGATGATAACTTTTTTGAAGATTTATTTAAAAACTTTAATATTGAAAGAATATCAGCAAAAAGATCTATTAATTCAATTGCTTCAAAAAGAGGACAAATTAATGAATTAATTATAAGAAATTATTTTTAAATAAATATTAATATTAATTTTGATGGAGCTATAATGAAAGAAAAGCTATATTATGAATATTTAAATGTAAACAATATAGATAACATAATTGAATTATTCCATGATACTTTAATTGATACAAACAGAAGTTTTAATTTTTTTGTAGATTGGGATAAAATTAAAAAAAATGCTGAAAAATTTAAAATTGAATTAAATATTTTTAACTCACTAATAGGAAGTAAAAATTTTAATCAAGATTTAAAAAATATTTTAAGTAATTATCCTAATGTAATTCCTGTAATTCCCTTATTACTTGCAATTAGAGATACAAAATTAAAAATTATTAAAGATTTTTCTGAAAAAAATTATGAAATTATAGAATACAATTTTGAAAATCAAAATCTAAAAGATAATAAAATTGAAAAACTTATTGTTTTTTTTGAAAAAACAGGTTTAAAACATTTTTTTCTAAATTTATCTTCAAAAAGCATTTATGACTATTTAATTGGAATTGAAGTTGGGATGGATACCCATGCAAGAATAGATGGGCAACACATAACTCAAAATATAGAGGAAACTTTGCGCCACAAATAGCTAAAAATATTATTCTTAGATATTCTAAAGAAGGTGATATAGTCCTTGACCCAATGGTAGGTGGAGGTACCTCACTTATAGAATGCAAATTATTAAATAGAAGAGGGATTGGTATCGATATTAATCCTGAAGCAATTGAAATTACTAAAAAAAATCTTGACTTTGATTTTAATAGTAAATACAATCAAAATGTAAAAATTGGAGATGTTAGAAACCTTAAAGAAATACAAAATGAAAGTGTAGATTTAATATTAACACATCCTCCATATTTAAATATTATTAAATATTCTGATGGTAAAATAAAAAATGACCTTTCAAATATATCAAGTGTTAAAAAATTTTTAAATGAATTTGAAAAAGCTATTAAAGAATTTTATAGAGTTTTGAAAGAAGATTCATATTGTGCCATCCTGATTGGAGACACCAGAAAAAGCAGACATTATACTGGAAAGCAATGGTAAATAAATATAATTTTTTATTAATAATGCATGAACATTTATTTATTTTTAGAAAACCAAAAAAAGATGAAAATCTAAGTAAATTTAAATATAGCATGGGTAAACCATAAAACTATTGCATACCCTTTTAAACTATTTTACAAATTAAAAACTTATTAAAATTTCATCTTATTAAATATCTATTTTACAAATACTCTTTTATTTCATTAATTACTTGCAAACAAATTTGATTTATTTCTTTATTTTCTGTAAATACTACAATATCTGAAATTTCAGCATAAAATTTTTTTCTTGATTCCCACATTTTTTTTAGATTTTTTTTATCAACAATAACTTTTTCGTTTAATATAGGTTCATTATTTAAATTGTCATTTTTTCTCAATTTATAATTAGATTTAAAATCATCTTTTTTATAAGCCAGAGGTCTGACATTACTATCCTTTTCAATTCTAGAAATAGTTGTTTCAAAATTGTTTACAAGCCATACTACAATAAATTTTTTCTTTAATAAATTTCTTATAGATTTATTTAAAATAGCTCCACCACCAGCTGATAAAATAATCTTATCGGTATTATTATCTATTTTATCATAATTATTATTTTGATATCCTATTCTATTTTTTTTGTTCATTTTATAATCATAAGAATTTATTTTTTTATTATTTACATTTTTATACCTGTTTTGCCAATTTCCATTTATTATTTTTTTTAATATTTTCTTTTCAATTTTTCTAAATTTCTTTTCACCATACTTTTCAAATATTTCAGCAATTGGCATATTACAATCTTTTTCAATAATTTCATCTGTATCAAAATATTTAATATTTATCCTTTTATTATTAATCTTTTTATTGATAACACTAATATTATCATTAACCTTTTTCCCAATGGTTGATTTTCCAGATCCCATAAAACCAATTATTGCTATCCCTTTGTTTTTATTCAAAAATTTCTTCTTTGATTTTAAAACATGTTTTTTTATTTTTTCTAAAAGAAAATTATTTTTAATTTTATTATTTTTTAATAAATTACTTTTAGATTTATTATCTTTGTATTTCAATTTATTATTTTTAAATTTATTATTTTCAAATATATTAGTTTTATTTTCAAATGTTTTATTTCTAAATTTACAAAATATATTAAATCCTTCAACTGCCTGTAAAATTAGCCAGTTTAACCCTCCTATAAATTTAAACCCATAAATTCTTGAAAATTCTTGAAAATATGAATTTTTATAATTTGCATCAATTATAATCATATTTTTTTTATTTAATTCATCACATTTACCAAATAGTTTCTGTAAATAATTATTATCAGGAATTGTATTGATTATAACATCATAATTATCAACATCCACTTTAACCAATTTATTAATTTTATCCTGTAAACTATCCAAAATTTTAATATTAAATATATTGTTTTTAAAATCATTCTTTTTATTTTTACAATCAATTTCAGAATTTTCATTATTTAAATTACTATTTTCTTTATAATTTTTGTTATCTTGATATTCAAAATCATAATCTTTTTCTATAAATTGATCTCTCAATTTTATTGCTTTACTTTTTGTTCTATTTAAAATATCCACATTAATCTTTAAATTTATACCATTTTTAGTTAACTTACAAACAATGATATTAATTGCATATAAAACAGAGTATGCAGCACCACCTGCACCCAGAAGTAGAATATTTATATTTCCTTTATTTTTGATATTTTCATTCTGTTGAAAGTAAATATTAAAAACATTATCTTCCAGTATTTTCTTTAGTGCAATTATATCTGTATTAAACCCATAAAGTTTATTTTTGTAGTTAACAATAGTATTGCAAGAGTTAGATTTTTTAACAGGATAATCTTTATAATCAAGATTTGTTAATACTTTTTGTTTTAAAGGGGAAGTGATATTAATATAACTTAAATTAAGTTCTTTTATCAAATTAGTAAGTTCAACTTCATTTTCACATGAAATTTTTAAGTATTTTGCATCAACTTTATATTTTTTAAATAAAAAATCAAAAATAGCTGGACTTAAACTATGTAAAATTGGGTTTCCTGCAACTCCAGATAATATTATCATATATCTATATTAGTTTAAAATAAGAATTTTTTAAAGCTTTATTTTTCAAAATAATATTTGATAAATTCCTCTTTTGTAGGTTGGTCAGAAACAGCTCTTTTATCTTTTGATAAAGCGACATAAGTAAAAGGGGCTCCTTTTTTTACGCTTATTGTTCTTGAAAATAAGCTATATTCCCCCATTGTAAAAAATATAACCCTGTTTTTATAGTTTTTTATTTCACTTAATAGCTTCTTTATATACTTATTCCCTATTTTATTCTCTCTATTAGTTTTATTTTGATTAACATCATACCTTTTCTCTATATAAACTAAATCAATAAAATCTTTCAATTTATCAAAATCTTCTTTTTTTGAATATACTATAAATTTAATAAAATCAGGATTATTTTTTATTATTTTTTTTATAATTTTGTAAGATTCTTTAAATGCAGGAAATTCATTGTAATTATGGTATGAAATAATTAAATATGGAATGTTTGCCAAAATAATATTTTTATTATTAACTTTTGTTTTTATTCTATTGTTAAATTCTAAAAATTCTGATTTGAAATGAAAAAAATATTTAATTAACTCAATATCATCATATTCAATGTCAATATAGGATATATTTGAAAGAAAACAAAAAAGTACCAGTTCTTTCCTTATTTTAAAATTAAATTTATCTTTTTTTATTGTAAATATTACTTTATTCATATAATTAATTATTTTTCGAAGTTTATTAATATCTTTTTCATAATCAAAATCATCAATCAAATCTACTCTTATTTCTACAAAATCAAGGTCTTTAACTAATCTTTTAATCTCTTTGATGTTTTTCCCTTTTATAGTTACACATAATTTTTTATTAAGCTTTTCTTCTTCCACATGCATTATCCTGATTTAATTTTTCCAAAATAGTTATCACTAAACTTTAAAAATTATAATTAATCAGATTCTAAATTTAACAACTTTTGCTTTTCCAATTTCTTCAAGAATTATAAAATTAATTAATTCATTAATACTCTTTTTATCATTTTTTATTATTTCAAAAAGTTTTTGCCAATACCTATCTATATTTAAATATTTTAAATTTAGATATTTGAACTTTTTAGAATCCATTAATGAAACCAGACCATTTATTACAATTTCAAATTCTTGTTCCTTGTCTCCTTCTCTTGTAAATTCTTTATTATTAAAATTAATATTTTTTATATACTCTTTATTACCAATATTGATGTTTTTATTATTAAATATTCTATTATTAAATCTAAAAATTGTATTTTTTGCTATTAATTCAAAATTTTGAAAATCTTTTTTTTGAATATTATCATTAGATATTTCATTATTATCTTTAGAAAAATTCATTTTAAAATAATATTTTGAAATTATTAAAGAAATTATCATACCAATATAAACAGCAATACCATGTTCTATTTTTCCTCTGCTTAATTTTTCTATCGCATGTCCAAAAGTATGTCCAAAATTCAATAAATTCCTTATTCCCTTATCATCAAAATCATTTCTAACAATATTTAACTTTATCTCTATTGAATGTTTAATAAAGTATGTAATTTTATTCAAATTTTCCTTTAACAGATTTAAAAATTCTTTTTCAGTAAAATTTGAATTATTATTAAAAATTTTTTTAAGAAACACAAAAACATCATAAAAGAATTTTTTTTCAGTAATTAACCCATATTTCAAGATTTCAGAAAATCCGCTAAAAATCTGTTTTTTATTAAGGGTAAATAAAAATCCAGGATTTAAAATAATAAAATCTGGACTATTAAAATTTCCAGCAATATTTTTATACATTCCAAAATTTAAACCATTCTTCCCACCAATAGACGCATCAACCATTGAAAGTAAAGTTGTTGGGATAAACCCAAAATTAATTCCTCTTTTATATGTTGAACCTACAAATCCTGTAATATCTGTAACTATTCCTCCTCCAACTCCTACAATTAATGTATTTCTATCAGCTTTTAGTTTAATCAATTTTGACAATATATATTCATAAGTTTTTAAATTTTTATTTTTTTCAGTTGCATTTATTAATATAAAATTTTTTAAAACAACATTTTTAGATGATTTTTGTAATTCACTTAAATTATCTAAATCATTTTGTTTATTATCCTTGTTATCATTTATTTTAAGCAATTCATGAGTGATTAATTTTTTATTAAATATAAGGTATAAATTTAGTAATTCCTCTTTATATAGAGTAAAAACCTTTTTATCAACAATAAAAACTATTTTTGAAACTTGAAAATTTTTATAAACTTTTAAATTTAGAAATGAAACTGCTTCACTATATGAATTTACTATATTAAAAAGGTTGTTATCAATTTTTTTATCATCTATGTTAGTATCATTAACGAATATAATATTATTATTAAATATATTTTTCATAAATTTCCCTATTTATTTAAAATAAATTATATAAGCTATTTTATATAATTTTATTCTAAAGAGTGTAAAATTTTATTCACCTTTTTATATATAATTGCATATTTCTCACAGGTTATCTGCTGTAATTTATCACTTAATGCATTAACTGGATTATTATGAACTTCAATTACAACACCATCAGCACCTGCAGAAGCACCTGCTAAAGTTATTGGTTCAATAAGTTCAGAAATTCCTGTTCCATGAGAAGGGTCAAAGAATACTGGTAAATTTGTTATTTTTTTTAAAAATGGAATTGCAGCAATATCTATTGTATTTCTTGTTGCATTTTCAAAAGTTCTTATCCCCCTTTCACAAAGGATCACTTTACTATTACCATTTACAAGAATATATTCTGCAGCTGATAACAATTCATAATAAGTTGCATTATTTGCTCTTTTCAATAGAATAGGCTTATCTATTTTCCCTGCTTCTTTTAATAGAGGGTAGTTAAACATATTTCTTGCACCTATCTGGATAAAATCAACTTTATCTTTTAATAAATGCAAATGTTCAATTGTAATTGCTTCAGTTATAACAGGAATGTTAAATGTTTCTTTTACTTTTAAAAGGATTTTTAACCCTTTTTCTTCAAGACCCTGAAAATCATAGGGTGAAGTTCTTGGTTTAAATATACCACCTCTAAATATATCAACACCTATCTTAACAAGTTTTTCAGCTATAGTTAAAGCCTGCTTTTCATTCTCTATACTACATGGACCTGAAACAAAAACAAATTTTTTTTTAAAAATTTTCCCAGTATTAGAGGAAGATGCTTCATTAATGTATTTTTTATTAAAAAAAGTATTTAAAAAATTATTATTTTTATTGTCTTTTCTTAGTACAAGATCTAATTTTTTAAATTTTTTATCAAGATTATATTTTTTTAAAAAGTCAAAACAGCTATTATCCATATTCAGAATATAATATAAAAAAAAAATTTTAGAATAAAAATTCGTTCTGTATTTGTTTTAATCTAAAATTTAACCCTTATCTACAATGCTTTTTACTCCTTACTATAAAAATTCTAACTCTTTTTGTTAATAATAAAATTTAAACTATTAAGATATTTAAAAAATAAAATAGATTCTATCATTATTAAAATTTTTCTCACTAGTTCAGTTATCTAATTTAATATTACAATCTATTTAACATAAAAACAAAAACAAGATTTATAAACTATAAGTCTTTGACAACTGAAATCCGTTCAAAAAATTTTAACAATGATAGATAACATTACACAAAATAATTTTAATTAAATATTTGTAAATATAATAATTTTAATTTTTAATATTAACTTTAAAAGCCTCAAAAAAATATATAATCTTTAGACTCTGGATTCTGTAGTAAAGTCGTAAAAATCATTATAGATAATAATGTATTTTTATCATCTTTAGATTAAAACAAATATTTCACTATAATCGTTAAAGAAATAAAATTTTATTCTTTTGTTTAATACTAATTTAAATTTTAAAATCTTCTACATTTATTAATCAAAATTTTTAACTTAATTTATCCTTATTATTTTTAGTATTTTTAATCGTACAAAGTAATAATTCCTCTTAGGTAAGATAAGAACCTCTAAAGTTTAGAGATTTAGATTTGTTAAGAAAATTGTTTCAATTCCTCTTAGGTAAGATAAGAACTTAAAATTTACATTAGGTTATTATAGCTTTGCTGAATTGTTTCAATTCCTCTTAGGTAAGATAAGAACTGTTAATGAATGTTTACAAAATGGTGTCGGTCAAGAGTTTCAATTCCTCTTAGGTAAGATAAGAACTTCTTGAACCTATTGAAGGTTTTAAAAAAGAAATTACGTTTCAATTCCTCTTAGGTAAGATAAGAACAATTTATTCAACAAGATAATTTAGAAGGGGCTGTCTTAGATCTTAAGGCAGTCCTTTTTTTTAAAAAAAATAAAAATATAAAAATTTATAAATTAAAGGAAAAAATAAAAGAATTTTCAAATGAATTATTTAATAAATATAAAAAATAAGGTAAAATTTTTCCTTTATTTAGTTTAAACAACTTTCTAATATTATGTGCTATACTTATTAATCCCCATTCTATTTTTACATTATTTATTCCTCTTAACATAAATCTCCTGAATCCCATATTGTGTTTAATATCTCCAAATACGGTCTCAACTTCTATCTTCCTTCTAAATGATAACTCCTGTCCCATTAATGTTGATAAATTCGATTTAACTTCTGATTTTAATTTTAAAAATACTGGATTTACCCATATATTCTTGTAAGGTTTTCCTTTACTACACCTATCCTGATAAATACAGCCTTTACATCCATTTGTTGAATATACTTTGTATAATTCTAATTTCTTCCTTTTTGTAGATCTTGCAGTATAAACATATTTTAATTCTTTCCCATTTGCACATATAAAACAATCTTTTGACTCATCATATTTCCAATTCTGTCTGTTTAATTTATCCTTTTTAAAACTTCTTTTACTTTCTTTAAAATATCCTGAATATTTAACATAATTATTTATTCCTCTCCTTTTTAAATATAAATAATTATAAGTAGAACCATATCCTGCATCAGTTATTAAATTTGTTGGTTTTCTCCCTGTCTTTGATATTAAACTTTCTAAATGAGGGATTAAGGTGTTTGTATCTGATCTATCTTGATGGATACTATACCACAATATAAATTGATTTTGTGTGCCTATCTGTACATTATAGCCTGCTTTTAATTGACCATTTAACATTGCATCTTCTTTCATCCTCATAAATGTAGCTTCTTCATCTGTCTTAGAATAACTATTACGTCCTTTAAATTTCTTTTCCTGCTCTTCATATCTTTCTAATCTTGGTATATAATCCTGTTTTAACTTCTTAATACTTTTTTTTAATTGTTTGCTCTTTTTATCCTTTTTATCTTCTCCTCCTTCTTTCAATACTTCTTCTAATTCTTTTGCTATCTTTTTTAGTTTCTCTGAATCTAATACTTCCTTTTTACCTTTAGATTCTTCAGACTCTTTTTCTTCATAATATCTATCTTCTTCTTCATTTAAATAATCTATCTCTTTTAATAATTTCTTTACATTTTCTTTAAGCTTCTTTTTGTAATTTTTTATGCTCTTTGACCATACAAAACTATATTTATTCGCATTAGCTTCTATTTTTGTCCCATCTAAAAAATAATTGTTTAAATCTACATAACCTGTTTCATATAAATAGGATAATAATATACTGAATATTTCTTCCAAATGTCTTCCTAACTTCTCTTTCCTGAATTTGTTTATTGTCCTGAAATCTGGATAATTCTTCCCACTTAACCACATGAAATATATATTCTCTCTTAATGCTTTGGCTATCTTCCTTGATGAATATATTTTCTGGGTATAAGCATAAACTATTACCTTTAAAAGCATCTTCGGATGATAACTACTTCTACCACCTCCTTTATAGCTTCTGTAAAGAAAATTTAAATCCATATTTTCTATTAAATCATTTACTATTCTTACTATATCATTTTCTGGTATATATTCTTCTAATCTTTCTGGAAATAATAGTGGTTCATCCTGTATATATCTTTTAAATACTACCTTATTATGTACTTTTGTTCTTCTCTTTTTCATAATTCAATTATAGCAAATAAATTATAAAAAAAAAGAGGTTGTCCCCAAGTTTTGAGACAACCCCCTCTTAGGTAAGATAAGAACTGAAATTGCTTTAAATTTGTCATAATTTAATTTAATGTTTCAATTCCTCTTAGGTAAGATAAGAACTTTATCTCAGACCTTCATATTCCATTTCAAAATAAACGTTTCAATTCCTCTTAGGTAAGATAAGAACCCAACCTTGCCTGTTGATTTGTAAATCCTTGCACATGTTTCAATTCCTCTTAGGTAAGATAAGAACAAGAGGTAATAGGAAGACAAATAAAAAAATATATTTAGTTTCAATTCCTCTTAGGTAAGATAAGAACTTTTAAAAATGGAGGGTTAAAATGTTGATTAATGCGTTTCAATTCCTCTTAGGTAAGATAAGAACTGCACATCCTCGCATACATTTAGTTTACAATACAAAGGTTTCAATTCCTCTTAGGTAAGATAAGAACGGTAAAAGTTTATGTGGTAAATACACTACAATTGATAAGTTTCAATTCCTCTTAGGTAAGATAAGAACTTATATACAAGAAAAATTTAAATTTGCTAAAGAAAGTTTCAATTCCTCTTAGGTAAGATAAGAACGTATTTAATTGATTCATAAAATTTTGTGGTGTTGTGTTTCAATTCCTCTTAGGTAAGATAAGAAC
This sequence comes from Exilispira thermophila, assembly GCF_055389015.1. Classification (NCBI taxonomy): domain Bacteria; kingdom Pseudomonadati; phylum Spirochaetota; class Spirochaetia; order Spirochaetales; genus Exilispira; species Exilispira thermophila. Next base: position 2,023,468 of record NZ_AP042476.1, read on the forward strand.
TTTAAATTTTTTAAATGACATAAAAGAAGGAAAACTGTTTCAATTCCTCTTAGGTAAGATAAGAACGTTGGAAGTTTCAAAATTTGCTATAACCCACTGCTGTTTCAATTCCTCTTAGGTAAGATAAGAACGAGATGCAATTAAAATGAATTTAGTAGAGGGGTTATAAGTTTCAATTCCTCTTAGGTAAGATAAGAACTTTACAAATTCATCATTTCTGCCTTTTGTATATCCGTTTCAATTCCTCTTAGGTAAGATAAGAACAAATGATTAAAAAAGAAATGAAAAATCTATATTAAGGTTTCAATTCCTCTTAGGTAAGATAAGAACTTGTCGATGATTTTTTGAAAGGTATGCCCGGACATAATCCAGTTTCAATTCCTCTTAGGTAAGATAAGAACACCGACCAAACCTTGCCATTATCAAGATAATTGACCTGTTTCAATTCCTCTTAGGTAAGATAAGAACCAAAAAAATGGAATACTATTGCTTATCCAAGAGACGAGTTTCAATTCCTCTTAGGTAAGATAAGAACTATAGAGAATGAGGGTCAGAATTTTGATATTTTCAAAAGGTTTCAATTCCTCTTAGGTAAGATAAGAACGGAAATGGTTTTAAACATAAAAGAATATTTGTTGTTTGTTTCAATTCCTCTTAGGTAAGATAAGAACTGGACAAAGAGCAAAAGATGGGACTTTTGTTGTATCTGTTTCAATTCCTCTTAGGTAAGATAAGAACATACTGGAAGATAGGAAGGTTATTTATTAGTTTCAGGTTTCAATTCCTCTTAGGTAAGATAAGAACTTCATAAGACTTATTTAAGAAAAAGAGGATTTAAAGGTTTCAATTCCTCTTAGGTAAGATAAGAACAAATCAAAAGGGATAAAATCAACCTTTTTTGAAATGTTTCAATTCCTCTTAGGTAAGATAAGAACAGTTTATATACAAGAAAAATTTAAATTTGCTAAAGAAAGTTTCAATTCCTCTTAGGTAAGATAAGAACGCTTATTATTATTTACAGCATAATCAATTACCAACTTAGTTTCAATTCCTCTTAGGTAAGATAAGAACTGCAGTAACTGGAGAATTGCAAGTTGTTTTTAATACGTTTCAATTCCTCTTAGGTAAGATAAGAACTAAAAAGTTTAACCTGGAATGTGAAAAGACAATATGTTTTGTTTCAATTCCTCTTAGGTAAGATAAGAACCATAATTACTACTGAAAAAATTGTAATGAATTTATCAATTTTGTCAATATCATCATTTTATATAATATCTATTTTTTATTTTAAATAAAGGGATTATAAAATTTTCAAGTTTTCAAATAATTCTGTCTAAGTTCCAGGTTTTTTACATTATTACAGGTCGACAAAAAAAAATTAAAAATAATTAGTAAACAAAAAATTTATATATGGTTCTACTGAAAAAAGGTATCTAAAAGATTTTAATAAAAATGTAAATCATTATTTTAAAAGATATTATTTAAAAATTTATTTATTATATTTAAAAAAATTTAGTTTTTTCAGTAGAGCCATATATTATATTATAAAAACATTATAAAAACTTAATATCTTCTTTTTTATCCTCACCTAAAACTTCTCTTTCTGAATATTGCAAAGTTCGAAATTTATAAATAACAACTGAATCATTATCATCTTTTTTTACAATTTTTTTTAATTCATGTTTTAATTTTTCAAGATTTGCTTTTGTGATTTCACCTTCAAACACTGAATTTTGTACCCATTGTAAATATTTTCTGCAAGTTTTTAGCATTTTTGCTACTCTTTTTTTATTTACATCATAAAAAAGAATTAAATACATAAATATCCTTTCTAATTAAATATTTACCAGTCCATAACAAAAGGAGCATATTCTTTTTCGCCAATTAAATGTTTTTCAATTTTGTAGAGTTCAAGTTTTATTAATTGTCTATAGCTGACATTTTTTTTTAATTTTGAATGTTTAATTGTTTGTTTTAATTTTTCTTCAATATATTGTAAAAATTTTTTCTTACCTTTTTCATTTAATATTATACCTTTTAGATAAGGTTCAAAATCATTTTCTTTCAAAATTCCTTTGTTTATTATTGAAAATATTGTTCTATCTCCTATAACAGGTTTAAAGATTTCAGCCACATCAAGATTTAAAGTAAACCTTCTAAAATTTGTTGAATGCAAATATCCTATCCTTGGATCAAGATGAGTTTGATATATATCAGATAATACATACGAATAGATTAACATATTTGAAAAACTTATTAAAGCATTTATTCTATCAGCGGGTGGACGTTTTTTTCTACTTTTAAATTTAAATAATTTATTTGAAATTATTTTATTAAAGCATGAATAATATTTACTTTTTATTTTACCTTCAATTTCCATCAATTTATTTATTTCCTCTTTATCTTCAATCTTTTTTATATATTCTTCTATTTCATTTATTTTATCATTAAGACTTGTTCCCCTTCTTTCATAATATTTTAATATTTTTAAACTATTTAAAGCAGCTCCTTTTACAAATTTTTTAGCTAACATTAACCTTTTTTTTAAATCAATATAATGTTTTACCTGATTTAATATCATAAAACCAGAATTGTAAAACTCTCTTGGGTAAAAACTACCACTATAATATTCATAATAATTAAAGTAATGTAAAATTAACTTTTTTTGTGATAAAAAATCTAATAATTTTGTATTAAAACTTACTTCACCAAATAAATAAATTTCTTTAACATTTTCAACAGGAATGAATTTTTTCTTTCCATCTTTACTTTCAAAAAATAATGTATTTTCTTTTCTTTTTAAATTTCCTGATGAAAATACATAAAGACTTTGTTTCATTTACTCTTCCATACAACTATTTTTTTCTAATTTAACTCCAGCAAAATTCATTGTAAGAACAATTCTTACAGGCTCTTCTCCATTCTGGTAATGGAGGTTTTTCTTTATTCACTAATTGAGAAATTTCTTTGTGCAATTTTTCTATAAATTCTTTTTCCTCTTTTCCAAATCTTATAGGAATAACTTTTTTTTCTTCTGGAACCCTTATTTCCCCTTTTACAGAATATCCTTTTTTTGATAAAAAATACAAATAGTTGAAAAGTTGAGCTTTACTGGCATCAAGCATTCTTGAACTTTTCTTGGTTTCTATAATAGTAAATACATTACTATCACTTTTTATTATATCTATCTTATTTCCATCAATTAAAATCTCTTTTTTATTTCTATTATAACTTTCTTCAGAAATTAATCTACCAATAGATAAAAATTCATTATATTGATCCCCTGTAATTTGGTGTATTATTAACCAGGCTTGCCTTTTGCAAAAAATATAAGCTTCTATAAGTGAACCTGTTATTTTATATTTTTCCATACTCATAATTCACCAGATATTAGTATTTTCAAAATTCAAATATTTAATACCTTTTTCATAATCATAAACTTCCTCTAAATTATGAAGTTTATAAAAACCATATTTTTCTTCACAATTTCCAGAATTAATTAATTGGTTAAACTCATTTGAATCGGCATATAAAGAAATAATAAATTTTGATAAAATTCCCAGCATAATAATTCTATCAATCTTATCTTTTATAAAATCATCACTTCTATTTTCAACAAGATCACAGTATAATTCCCATACCTTTTCACCATCTAATTGATCTTCATCATTATAATAATTTCTCTTTTTCAAAAAATTAAGTTCTTTTTTATCAAAATGTTTTTTCGAAATTTTTACAGGTACAAAAAATGTAACAATCCTGTTATCATTTTTTATCAGTTTGAAATTTCTATCAATTTCACTAAAATTTAGATTTTTTATGTAATCATCAATATATGAGGATAAATTATCATCAAATAAACCTTGATTATTAAAGTTATTTCTATATTCTATTACCATGTTATAAATTTTATCAAAGTTTTTACTGTTTAAAATTTCCTGTCTTTCATTATTTTGAAGATTTTTTAATCTGTAGTCTTCACCATATATAATTTTTTCATTATCCAGATTAAATAAGAAAAGTTTTGAATCTTTCTTTCTTACATTTCTATTAATTCTACCAGCTAATTGTTCATCAGAATCTATAAGAGAAACATCTTTAAATCCGATATCCATATCTATATCCACACCTGCTTCAACAACCTGAGTTGTGATTAAAAGTATATTCTTATTTTTAAAAACATTACTTTTCAATGAATCTATAATTTCTTTTCTGCGTGGTTCAAGAATTGTTCCAGAAAGAAGAAAAATTTTGTCAAAAAAATTATTTTTATCTTCTACGAAATTCATAAATAAATTTGCACTACTTTTAAAAATAAATTCAATAATGGTATGAACCTTTCCATATATTTTTGAATAATTATATGATTCCGTCAATATTTTTTCCCATAATATCTTAAAATATTGTTCTTTATTATTTTTTTCTATTTTATTTTCATATTCTTTTTTGTTATTTTCATATTTTCCTCTATTATTTTTACATTTTTCTTGATTATCCTTATATTCTTTTTTATCATTTTTACATTTTTCTTGACTATCTTTAGATTCTTTTTTATTATCTTTGTATTTTTCTTGATTATTTTTATAATTTTTTATATTTCCCTTGTTAAATTCATCAAAATTCATCATTGAAAAATCAAATTCTACTCTATTTTTAAAATTAGGATTCTGAAAATATTTATCCTTATTTTCAATAAGATATACAAATTTATTTTTAATAACATTATTTGCATTATTTAACAGTAATTTATCTATTTTTGGCAATGTAGCTGACATAAGTATAAATTTAATATTAAAAAAATAGGCATAATTATTTATAAAATATATAATTTTATCCCATTGTTTAGGGTTATATGCCTGAAGTTCATCAATTATAATAATTGAATTTGCAATCCTATGTAACAAATAATTGGAATATTTAGAATTAGATTTTAAAATATCGAAAAATTTAATATGAGAAATAAGGGCCACAGGATAATTGATAAATTGATAATCAATAATATTTAAATTATCACAGCCATACATATCATCATTTTTAGAAACAAAACCTGTTTTTGAATGAATTTGGACAATATCATTGGTATTTAAATTAAAAGTTTCTTTTACAATATTATAAGTCTGAGTTATCAATGTTGTAAAAGGAAAAACATAAAAGATTTTTGTAATATTATTTTGTTTAAATTCAATATCCTTTTTCAATAATTCAGCTATTGCAATCATAGATAAATTGGTCTTCCCACTTCCAGTTGGTGCTTCTATATAAAAAAGATTTTTATCATAATTTTCTCTGATATTTCTAATAACTTCAATTGCTAAATTTTTTCTTAAAATATTAAGATTTTCATTATTAGCCTCTTCTGGAAACTTTAATTTATAATTATCTACATCTTTAAAAATCTTTTTGTTATAATCTTTTGTAAATTTTATAGATTCTATAATTTTATTTTTTAGCTCTTTATTTAAAATACCAAAATCTTTTTCCATATTCTGCCAACTGTTCATAAAATGTGTTGTTGCATAATAATCTGCAGCTGTAAGAAGAGAATATGATAATTTTATTATTGAAAATAGAGAAAAAGGTATATACTCATACTTTTTTCTTATTTCACTATTAAAATTTAGAATTCGATTTTCAAATACTAAACGAATATTTTGAAGTAGATTTTTATCTTGTATTACAAATTTTAAATCTATTTCTAAGCTATTTATAACTTTAATAAAATCTTCAATAAAATTATCACCAAAATCAAAATTTCTAATAAATTCTATATTTGGTGCATGATGTTTTGATATAACAAAACTAAAAACATATAAAATAAAAAATAGATATCTTTTATCATTGCAATTGGCAATATTATTAATTTTTTCTAAAAAACTCTGAATAAATAAAAAAGCACCTATTTTTGAATGATCACTTCCAGAAGATAAACCCCTTATCTCATTAAATAAAGAATTATTCATTTTTTTATTCTGGAAATTTGGATTTATTTTACCAATATCATGAAATTCTGGAACTGTAAAAAAGATACTTTTTATTATTCTTTTGCATTGTTCTTTTTCAATACAATTACCTGCTAAATTTTCTATTAACTTTTCAATAATTTTTTTAAGCCCGTGTACTTCTATCAAAGTATTAAAATATTTACATACTAAAGCAGTATGCTCATACAAAGTTTCATATCTGTCTTTATTTTTGCTTGTATGAGCAAAATAGTTATTAAAATCTTTAAATTTTAAAATTTCCAGAACCATTTTATAGCAATCCTAAAATAGAAAAACTATACTATCATCATCCAGTTTATATAAATTATCTATTTTGTTTTCTGTTTTTAATTTAAAATTTGTATAAACAAAATCTGCATATTTGTATTGATATAATTTTGTATCAAAACAGACGGGTAATCTTTCAAAATATGCAAAAGTATTCTCTTCCAATCCTCCAGTATTAAAAAAAATATTCAAATTTTCATCTTCATAAATATTTTCCTTTAAGGTAGTCTTTTTTATAAAAATTGTTTTTATTCTAAATGGCATATTAATTTTATTTAATTTATTAAAATTATATTCTTTAACTTTATCTTTATTCCACCAGAGAGAATAATCGTTTTTACCTAAATAGGGTAAATATTCCGCTCTTTGTTCTTTTATAAAATGGTACAGTTTTTTATGGTCTTCCCGTTCAATTTTTAATAATAAGTATATTTTATATGCAGGGTTTATAAGTGTTTGTTCTGATATTATTAAATTTCCACCTTCTTCCTTACTGGCAAAACCAGTTGTGTTGGTGTAAGAAATTACTGTCTTTTGAAAATTTCCTTTATCATCACCTATAGGTTCAATTCCAACAGGTATATTTTGTAATTTCTTATAATATTCAGGGAGCACTCCATTTTCTTTGTATCCTTCTAATCCAATAATTGCCCCTAATATCCCTAAAAGAGCTGGTTTGTGCAACATATTAAATGTTAAATATATTCCTTCATTTATATCAGGTTTTTTGAAAAATCCTTTTTCTGCCCTAATTACAAAACTTATAAGTTTATGCATTCATCATAACTCCCATTATTAATGTATTTCTTTGCCTGTAAAAATATCATATTCTTTACATCCCTCAGGTAAATTTTCCACTACAGTATTAATAGGATTATAATAAACTTCAATTTTATCAAGACTATCTTTATGTTTTTCTAATTCCAGTTTACTCTTATTAAGATCAAAATATCTTTTACTATTCTCTCCGGTATCTTTAACTTCTATCATATTAGTAAAATTTGGTAAAACAAGTTTAGAATCCTGTTTTAATTCTACATAAAAAAGTATTTCATTCTCAGTTCCAACCTTTGAAGCAGAATCATAGTATGTTGCTCCTCTACATAAAGCTTCTTTTAAAAGTTTAATATCTTTTTCAGAAAGATTCTGTGTATTTTCAGCTCCAAGTTTTACTATTTCCTCAAGATTTTTTGGATTTATTGAAAAATGATGGACATAATGCCCTTCTTCCAATTTAGATTGACGACCTATTGTTGTTTGTTCATTTGAACTATCTTCTTTTGAATTAAAAGGGGAGGTAATCTGTTCTGAATATATATTTCCCTCTTTCCATATATTTACACCATGATTAATTTGAACTGGTCCATGTATTGAAATTGCAATATTACCATTTTTTGCTTTTCTTGCAAATGTAGCACCAAAAAGTCTGATATCAATACAGCTCAAGAGATCCCTAACTATAATGGATTTTGTTTCAGTTGCTTTTGTATCAAGTTCTTTATGTTCCGGAAATACTTCTAAAAATGCATGATCCAAACTTAAAGGTTTCATTTCATTATTTAACCTCTTAAAATAAAATACTTTTTCATCAGGATATATATGTTTAAGATAATTTCTAACTGTATATTTCAATGCTTTGTCAGTTGCATAAACCTTACCACTTGGCAAAGTTCTTGGTTGCCCTGTAAAATCTGCATTATAATTGGAATTAATTGCCTTAACCACAACAAAACCATATGCCCTTTTTGTAAAATTATTCATTTTCTCCTCCTCCTATAGAATTTTCTTTTTTATCATAAATTACAGGTGTAGCAAAATATCCGGCTAATAAAAACCTCTGATATTTTTTCAAATTCTCTTTCGTTTCAAATGCCAATACTTGAGATGCAAGTCTTTCAAATCTTCCGTGACCAAAGCTCAATTCATGCTTATAGGTGTTTATAAGTTGTGATATACCACTTTGTAATTGTTCTGCATTTACTTTTTGAATAAATGGTTCTAATAAAGCATGAGTTTTTTCACTTGATCTGCTCTGATTAAACAGAAAATAAATAATCTGACCAGCTCCAAACATAAACTCTTCTATAGATTCAAAATGTTTTGAATCATCATTAGAAACCTCTCTTATTTTGTTTAGTAGTTCCGGTATTTTTGTTGGCATATCTAACCTCCCATAACTATTTACAAAATGATTATATAAACTAAACCAAATATTAAGTTTCTCTTTGATGCTGTAATCTTTAGTATGATATCCTTTAGTATCAATTTTGTCAGATTTAAGATCTGCAATTATACTATTCCACATTATTTCATCCCACATATTAGAATCTATTGCCTCCAGTTTTGATTTATAAACATAATCATAAAATGCTTTTCTATATTTTAAAATCATTTGATAGATTGGTTCACCTCCACTTACATAATCAGGACTTATTTCTTCAAAATATTTGACACTAAAAGTATTTTTTTTATCATCAATTTTTACAAGAAAATTGTTAAAAATTTTTCTTACAATATATGATTCAAAATGAAATATATTATTAATTTCTATTGATTTTTTTTCTTCTCCAGCCTCCATAATTTTATAAATATTTTTTATTACAGGATAATTACCATTATTATCTTTTAACCAATAGCGAAATTTTGATACAAAATCAAAATCTTTAATTTCATATTTATGATTAAAAAATAACAGATAATAATTTTCCAATAAAATATTTTTATTTTTATCAAAAAGTTTTTTTATAATCTGGCTATATGATAATTTCCCATTTTCCTGAAAAATTCTAATTATCTGATCCAATGTTTTAAATTCTTTTTCATCAATAAAAATTGGTAAAGGATTTGGAAAAATATTTCTTTTTAAAAGAATATCAAAATCATTTAAATAAATTGTATCTTCTGCAGCTATTCTTTGAGCAATACCTTTATACATAGTAGCTGTTTTATGTAATAAAAAAGGTTTTTTGGAATTTAGACCATTAAAAAAACCACTAAGCCCATATGTAATATGATCAACATCAATATTGAAATCATTTTTATTAAAAAGATTTTTTTTTAAATATTTGTTGTGAGCTTTCTTATATTCTTCAACAGGATATTTTAAATAAATATTTATAAAAAAATCTTTTTTCATTTTTTGAAATATTTCTAAATCCTCAAGCTTTGACAAATTTTTTTTTAAATATGCTTTGAAATTATTAATATATTGTTTTAATTCATTATTATTATAAATTTTATCACTATTTAAATTAATTTTATCATTATCATAACTAATTTTATTATTACCATAATCAATTTTACCATTATTATCATCAATTTTATCATTATCATAATCAATTTTATCATTATCATAGCTAATTTTATTATTACCATAATCAATTTTACCATTATTATCATCATCAATACATTCAGAAACAGCTTTTTTAAAATAAAAATCAAATAAGCTGGTTATTTTATCAAATCCTTTACCTTTCAACTTATTATTTTCCAGACTTTTCTTTTTAAATGAAATAGCAAATGGTGAACATGAAAATATTTGTTTTTCCTTATCAAAAACTTTATTCATACTTGTTCCAATACGCTGAATATATTTTTCATAATCAAGAATTTTTTTTAAAAAATCACTTAAATTGTTATCATTATAATTTTTATTATCAGTATTTTCCCCTTTATCATCATAATAATCCCAATTTTTACCTTTCTCTCCGGGGAAATTTTTAGCATTCCCTTTTTTATCAAGCTCAACAAAAATATGTAGCCCTTTTGAAGGTTTTTGCCCCATTTCAAATATCATTGGAGATTTTTCATTTAAATATTTCATAAAATTTATTATCTCTCTTATCATCTTAAATTACCTTTAATAATTAATTTTCTTTTAATTAATTTTCTATTTCAGAATTTTTAATTAATTTCCCTTTTGAAAGTTTTAATCCATCTAAATCACTTTTATTTAAATCAACATTTAAATAATAAAAAAATCCATTATCTTCAATTTCCAGATCTTTTCCTTTATACCCCACAGCTTCAACAATTAATTCCACAGGAGAATCAAATTTTTTTTTATTTATTATAATACCTTCACCATTATTTTCTTTTTCAAAACTTATCTTAACATAATTTGCATTTTTAAATTTAGTTAATTCTTTGTCATTTTGTAATTTATCAACCTTTACTAATTCCATTTTACCCAATCCATATCTTGAATCTCCTCCAATTGAAATAATTAATTCTTTTTTAATAAAATCATTATTTTCATTATTATTTTCAATCTGCACAACTCCTACCCAGTAAAGCTGTTTTGTTTTTTCTTTTTCTTCCTGATCTTCTATAAAATCAAACTTTGCTCCCGGTAAAATGACATCTACTTCATGCAAAGATTTATCTTTTGCCATTCTGCTATCTGGAATTATTGCAGTGGAAACAAATGTATCCACAAACATTGCCCTGAATTCTTCTTCAGGATAATTTCCAAGATAAAATTTACCATCTTTATAATAAGGGAATAAAACTTTTTCACCATTTTCATCAAAGCAGGGCCAAAAGCAGGAGATATTTTGAAATATTTTCTGATTTGTCTCGTTTTCCCAATCACTTTTTTCCCAACTTTTTTTTAATCCATAAATATTTGTTAAAGCCCCCCACATTGTCCAGCCTGGAATAAAAACTCGTGTTTCACTTATTACACCATAACTACCAGCACCAACATGTATTGGTTGAATTTGCTTAAAAACAAGTTTATACCAATTTTTATTATCATTCATTTTAATCTCCCATTGCTTTTGCATGATAACGGGCATAGATTAAGATTTTTTCTAAAATCTCACGGAAAAAGAGAAGGTCGGAGAGGTTTTCTGATAATTTTTCAAAAAATTCTTGATTTAACGCTTTCTCAGTATTATCAGTTCCAATAAATTTACTTATTGGCTTAATTTTATTAAGAAATATATCATCAACTTTTTTAGATCTAACATAAACAAAATAAGCATAAACTCCGTCATTTGATAATACGCCAAGAGATTTATCTATTTCGTTCTTATATTTTGTTTTTTCTTTTCCTTTTTCTTTTATTTTTTCAACAATTTGATAACCAATATTATTTATTATAGCATCAAGATTATTGCTCATCTTTTACCTCCAGTTTAGTTATTCTCTTTAGAAGAATCTTCAGCAGGCTTCCCTTCATCATCTTTTGTGGCACCATTTTTTTCTATATTATTTTGTTTATCTTTCAAAACAATCTCCATCCTGCCAAATCCTCTTGTTGTCATTCCACCAATACCAAGTGTTTTATAATATTCTTTTGAATCTTTAAGTGCTTCAAGAATATCCCATTTTGAAGGTAAATTATTATCTCCCAACTTTTTTTTATCAAAAATTCTAAGATTACCATAAAAAACAGTTCCCCTTGGTATAGCTTCACCTGTAAATAAAGCTCCTTCTTTTGATGCTCCTGTTATTGGATCTATTGAAACAGAAGTTCTTACTTCAAGATTGGAATTGATGATTTGAGAAATTAGGGAATCAGGTACAATTATGATATTATTAATATCTACTTTATCTTTTATTTCTTGCGGTATTTTATTTTCATCAATAGCATAACTTCCCTCAACCTCTAAATTTAGCCATCCGAGGTTTAGTGTTTTTTCATTCCCTGCTTTAGTCTTTATTTTTTTATCAGATACAGTGACATCTATTGAAATTTTTTTCAATAATGACGGAGAACTTATCCACCTAACACCAAACCTTGTATAAACAGGAAAAAATAAGATATTTAAGTCGGAAAAAAATAACATCCCCTGCCAGGATTTATCTTTTTTAGCATATCCAAATGCTTTACAAACAATACAATGGCCACAATGGCCGGTATTACCATTTTTATCCGTAGCATCCGGAGAATCAAGTTCTCCAGTTGGTACATTGTCCTGTCCTGCACATGTAATTTTGGCAATTTTATTTCCAAAATAAGCTAACCATCCATTTAAAGAAAATCCTGTTTTCCAATTTTCGTTATTAATTTTTTCTACCAATGAGTTTTCAGTCCTATTTTTTATTTTTTCAAAATCAGGTTGATAATTCTTAATTTTACTAATCAATTCCAATGTAACATAATATCTCCATGTCCCTGCAAGAGAACTACCCGGTATTTTAGGTATTTTAGTAATCGGATCTCTTACAATAGTATTATCCACTCTTCCAATATTATATCCACCTGTACCAATATAAATTGGATCTTTTGCCATTGCAAAAATTTGTTTTTCTTCTGTAAAATTATTTTCACTCATTATTTTTCCTCCTTAAAAGTTTCAAATTTTAATGATGTGTGCCAGAAATTAAACATATCAATTAACATTATTAGTTTACTTTTAAAATTTTCATTATCCATATTTTTTAATTCTTCAAAATCATTACAACCCAGAATTTTAGCAAATTCATTCTTATTTTCATTATTTTTCAATTCAAGTACATTTACAAAAGCAGAAATCATAAATTGTTTTAATGCCTCAAGATTATAATTTCCCCAATCCTCAAGTTTAGAATAGATTAATGAGATTAATTTTTGAAGTTTTGAAGATGATTTTTTTTCTGAGAAATATTCACTAAATTTCTCGAAATATTGCCAAGTATACAAATCATAAGGTCTTTGTTGTTTTAGTTTCATCAATCTTTTACCATTTTTATAAAATATATCATTCCGCCTTGTATTTGTATCAAGGAATTCAAAATCAAAAGTGTTTGGATAGAAATAGAATTTATCTGTATCAGTTGCATTTTGAGTTGTATCAATCCAGATTTTATTTTTGTCAGGATATAAATAAAATTCATATTTTTTATTTTTATCATCCGCCCTTTCAAAAAGAGAATAAAAATTTTCACACTTATCAGTCTGTTCAGGTATTTCCTGATAATGAAAAGCTTTTTTCTGCCTTGCTTTAAAATCCTTTACCGGCAAAGTAATTCTTAAATCTTCACAATTCTGTTTATCTCGCCTTATTTTTCTTAGTGCTTTAATTCCTACATAAAGAGGCCGTTTATAGTTTTGAATAACTACGCCAATGTGTAAAGGTAATTTCCCATATACCCATTTGAAATTTTTGTAGTATTCCTCTTGAATTTTCTTGATCAAGTCTGGCACATATTCAGCAGGAATAATAAACTGCCAGCTGATAGGGGTAGGAGAAAGTATTGTAAAGTAAGGTTTATAAGATTGCTCTTTTCCATCAGCTTTTTTTAAAGAAATTTCATTTGAATTTTCATTTAAAGTTTGTTCTTCATATTTTTTTAGTTTAATTAGTTTAAAATTCTCTTTGTTTTTTATTTTCTCTATTGAAGTTATAAGATAAACTGTTTTATTCTTTGCCCAAAATAAAATATCCCCGTCTTGATATTCTCCATCTTCAATGTCCACATTATCCCATACCAATCTTTTTCGCCTTTCTTCGGGAATTTTAGCAAGATCTAAAATTCTTGATTCCATATCAACAAAAAATTCTTTTGTTGTCTCCCAAATTCTTCTCAATCTGGCAGGTGATGGATTTTTACGGATAAGGAATTGGAAAATAAGGGTAGATAGAAAGTCGATTTCATTGCCATTTAATTTACTCCACTGTATTTTTCTATTTGCAAAATCAATTGCCGAACTATCTGACAAACTATTTTTTATAAATTCTTCCCATTTTGAGCCAATTGAGCGTTCTAAAAACCATTTTTCAGCAATTTGTTGTAGTTTCAGATTAGGTATATTGGTGTGAAAATTTTTTAAACAAGTATCATTTATTTTTTTATTATTCTTTAAAGCTTCTAAAATGTTATATATTAAAACATTTATATTATAACAATCATAATTAATTGGAAAATTTATCTTTTGATTTAATAAGCTATTTACCAAATCCCCATTTATCCACTTATCCAATTCGAACTTCAAAGTAATAAGTGCAACTCTTCCGTTTTTATCCTGAAGTTCATCAAGCCAGATAGTTTCATCTGTAAAATTATTAAGCCACTCTTTTACTCTGCCTTCTGCTCTGTATGTACAAACATCACATATTAAATTGTCTTCTCCATATTTATTTGCAAGTCGCATTTTACATATCTGACATATCCCGGTAGGATTATTGTCAAACTGTGATTCTAACTTGTTTTTAAAATTTTTAGGTATTTCTACTTTTAAAAAATTCTCTTTTGCTTTTTCTATAAGATGTCCAAGATTCATTAATCCGCGGGAAGGTTCTGTTAAGAAAATTGCCGGAAAAACCTCTCTTTCAAATTCATTTGTAAAAATTTTTTGAATTTCAGATTTAATATTTGATAAGTCACTATGTAATTTATAAAAATCTATTTCCTTTTTTCCTATAATGTTTTCTGCAACAACAAAGTAGATACCTGTTTCATCTCTGTAAACTTCATTCCCAAGTGGATATTCTATTTCAATTAAATTTTTAATTACATTATCAACTTTTTTAGAAATATCCCTATACCACTGTATAGATGCTGCTTTAAGCCCTTTTTCCGCAAGGCCAAGTTTATCGTATTGGATTCCAAGAATTGACCATTTGATTTTAGAATGCTCAAAATCAGTTATATCTATAGAATCATTATTATCCACTTGTAATATAATACCACTTAGAGCAGCCTTAAATAGAGAAGTAGACATATAAGCTTGATCAAACAACGATGTATCATTAGCCGGGAAACGAGAATCCGAAGGTATATTTTTATACAATAAATAAATTAAATTATAAATTTTTCTTCTAAGAGATTCCAAAATGTCAAAGGATAGATTTTCAACAGATAAATCATTTAAAATATCAGATATGTTTTTTGACAAATCATCATCTTTTATAATATTTTTTAAATCATCATTTAATATTTCCTCTAAATTTTCTTTAAATAAAGTATTTCTTAACTTATTTAGTTCCTTATTGTCTATTACTTTATCTATTTTACCAAATGAAGTTGATAGAAATGGTTTATCACTAAATTCTGATATTTGATTATTTTCATATGGAGAACCTTTTTCCATACCTGAATTAATTCCTTCACAACATCCATATAAAACCTGTAAAAACTTATCAGGACTATTTTTTAATTTTATATTACGCCAGGATCTCCATTTGTTATTTAAAAAATTATCCCAAGCATTTAATCCATTTGTAGTGTTAGAACCATATTTAATGTTAAAATTTAATTTTATATTTTTAAAAGATGATTTTAGAATAGCAGAAACTTCATTATCAATATCAATATTTGTATAAAGATCAGAATATTCTTTAAAAAAATCTCTTTTTTTCCACCATTCGGTGAAAGTTTTTTCAAGTAATGAGAATAAACTTACTATCTCTGCTTTTAAAATATCATTTTTATACTTTATCAAATTACTTAAATTCATCATTTCCACCCCTCAGGAATGTTTACACCTTCTACATTTGTAAATACTCTTTTATCTTCTTTTTTTTCACTTCTTTTATATATCTCAAACCTTCCCCAACCTAATTTTTCTTTTGCACCTATTCCAATACTCTGTGCTTTTTCTATTGCTTGTATTAAAAACTTAATATCCTGCTCTACCTCAACCTTTAATTTATCATTGCTTTTTAATACCCCATCAAAAGGAATATAAACAATTTGCAGAATTCCTTTTGTATCTTTAGGCACAACTTCATAATGAATAGGATTTGTTCCTGCCCTTGTTTTTCTGCTGTGTGGATTAATTATTTCAAGAGAAAGTTTATCAAAATATGTAGGATAAAATATTGCTCTACCTTTGTGAGTAGTAAGGTAATGCGTTAATTCTTTATTTGAATTTTTCTCTATTTCCGACCAAAATTTTTCTTTTATAAATTCTACTCTTTTATTATCATTATTTATTTTATACATATCATCTTTTTTCAGTTTAAAACCAAGTTCAAAGAGAAGATATTTTATCAAATCATCTTTAGACAGATTTTTTCCTTTTTCCACAAATCCTTTTATGGTTTCTTCTAATTTCTTAAACTCACTTGAACCTGTACCAAAAATTCTTAAATAAGATTGAATTATTTCAGCTTTCTTATCACTTTCGTTTATTAATTCTCTAAATGCCTTTACAATTACCCCTTTCCAGCTGCTACCTCTTACCATTGGTACTTTAAAGACCTTTTCCTTTAAACACGGATTTTGAATAAGGTAGAATTCGTCATCGTCTCTCGAGAAATAGGGAGCAATCAATTCTATTTTGGCATGAAGGATAACGGAGTAAGGGATAAAGTTATTAACATAATTTTGTAAATTATCTTCCGATAATAATCCTGTTATTTTTTCTATTTCAGATTTGTCAATGGAATAAATCTTACTGTTATCTTTTATTTTATCTTTAAAATTCTTCAATTTTCTGGTATCAATATAATTCCACTTTAAAAAAGATATAAATCCATTATCAAATCCAATTCTTTCTTTTACTATTTCGTAACTCATTTTATTCCTTTTTCCTTCGTTATCATTCTTTATCTTCTTATTCTTCGAACTTTCACTTAATTCTTCCAAATTATTAATTTTTATTTCTTTTCTTTTCACAGGTGTTGTTTTTTTATTTTTAGTTTTCTTTTTTTTATGTTTTTTATTACCTTTTCCCATCGTTTTCATCCTCAAAATTAGAATAGTTATTCATTAAATTATTAAATAAATTGTCATTAATATTTTCCTCTTTAAATCCTATGATATAAACATTTTCATAATTTCCATTGTGTAATGAAAAGAAAAAATTTGAAGCTTTTGATTGTTTACCAAAATTATTTTTTCTAAACTTTTTATTTTCTTTTAATCGCTGATAATGTTTCAGATTAAAACCCAGGATAATATTATTGTCTGAAAGATTATTAATTTTAATCTTATTTACTTTAAAACATTCTTGCAATACATCTTTTAAATTAACATTTTCTAAATCTTCATCCGTGGTAAGAGTACAAAACCCAAAACCAAAAGATTTTTTACCACCAACAAGGATAATTTTATCTTCATAAAATTTTAGAAATTTTTTTATTTCATTTTCATATAATTTATCTATAATAAGATCTACCATAATATCACTAAAGACCGTTATTTGATCTTTATTATTAAATAATAATTTATTACTCCAAAAACAAGAATTTTTAGTTATTGTATTAATCTTATCATATAAATATTTAAAATTTATATCTGATTTATTTATTCTTCTTTCTGTAAAATCAATATTTTGAATTTTTATTTGACTATTCCAACCAGTACATCCGAAAATTTGTGATATTAAAGGTAGTTTGATATTCTTTAAGATATTTTTTAATGCTGTCGTGTAATCTATATTGTTATTCTCCATTTCCTGCAGCAATAGAGAGTCAAATGTTTTTTTAGATTTATTATTTTTATTATATACTTTTACATAATCATCAATACTATCAGATGGTACTCTATTATTGTTTAACTTTTCAGTTGGCATATTAAATGATTTACAATATATATAAAACCAGAATCTCAAACTTCCCATTAAACTCGAGGGCCTGATTTCTTTGTTCTCTCCCCATGCATCTCCTGTCCACAGTGGTGTAATTGTTTTTAATTTAACCTTAATTTCTTTTTTCATATTCCCCCACCAAATTAATTTAAATAAAAAGTTTTAATAAACTAATACCATATTTTCCTTTACTTTATATAAAATATAGATTATTAAATCTTAATAATTTTAAATAATTTTAAAATTAAATCAATTAAAAAATAAACAAATTTATATACATTTCTGTATTATTTAATTTCTTCAAAATTACGTTATATTTTCTTATTATGTTTTAAACTTTATAATTTAGTGACAGAATTTATCAGAAACAAAAACTTAAACTTTTTTATTTTAAAATAATTATTAAAAAACACTATCAAACTAATTAAAAAATAGATTTAAACTATTTACTATTATACATAAAAAGCAATATATGTCAAGAAAATTATTTTATTTGGAAATTATAGATTTTTGACTTTAAATATTCTGATATACAATTCAAATGGACATTTTATTTGAACAGATATTTTAATATTAAACAAATTTAATTG
The DNA here is from genome assembly GCF_055389015.1 of Exilispira thermophila. Taxonomy (NCBI): domain Bacteria; kingdom Pseudomonadati; phylum Spirochaetota; class Spirochaetia; order Spirochaetales; genus Exilispira; species Exilispira thermophila. The sequence continues at coordinate 2,041,791 of NZ_AP042476.1, forward strand.
ATTAAATTTATTCATATATAGGTGTCCACATCCCGAATCCTTGAGAATTTCTACTTCCAAGACCAGTGTCATAAGCGAAATTAATAATTTCAGGATCCCCTTCTATTTCAAAATTTCCTTTCCACCCATTAATAACAATAAAATTTCCCCCTTTTTTAAAAAAGGACACTATCTTATATTTATACTTATTTTTTTCAACATCATCCATTGTAAAAAGAGGTTTTATTGTTAAATCATATGGGCATTTATTTTTAAACATAACTTCCCACTTTTTTTTAATATTTTCATTAATTCTTTTATTAAATTCTTTTTCAAAAGGGGAAAAATAAATTGTTTTCTTCTTAATTTTTTTATTAAAATTATCTTCAGAATAATTGTATAGATCATTTTCTTTATTAACTGTAGTATGAACTTCAATAGGTGATATAGTTGTAATTTTTATTTTATCACTATTAAAATTTATCTTTTTTATAACTTCTATTGATTCAATTTTTAAAATATTTTTACCAAGAAAAACATCATTTCTAAAAATTACATTTGATATAAAATCTTCTAAAATCCATTTCACAGGAGAAGAAATTAAAAAAGAAATTCTTTCAGGAAAAATAAAAAGATTTTTATTTTTATCAAAATACCCTTTTTCTAAAATTGAAGAAAAACAAAAAAGTTTAAATCTCTGACCTTTTTCATGAATAAACCCATTATCATGTAACCATTTAGTTTTTTCTTTAATTAGATTATAAAAAATAAAACTTTGAATATAATAAATAAAACCCTTTTCTAAAATAACAGGTTTTTCTTGAAATAATGTTAATTTAATTCTCATATTTAATCCTTCATAGGAAATATTCGAAAGATTGTTTTAAATAAATATCAAATAAATCAAGATATTTTATTAACTTTATACAATTTATAAATTAAAAGTCAATTTTTTTCAAAACCAAATAAAACTTTATCCCAACTACTAAAAAAGGCCAGGGATAATCCCTGACCTATTTAATTATTAATTATTTTTAATTAAACTATAACTTATAGCAATCCATCTTTTCTCAAAAGTGCATCTGGATCTGGTTCTCTTCCTCTAAATGCAACATACAATTTCATAGGATGTTCTTTATTACCTTTTTCAAGAATATTTTTTCTAAATGAAGTTGAAACTTCTTTATTGAAAATCCCTTTTTCTTTAAAAAACTCAAATGCATCTGCTTCAAGGACTTCTGCCCACTTATATGAATAATAACCTGCAGAATATCTTGAAGCAAAAATGTGTCCAAAACTACAAGATAAATTGGTATTTTCAATTTTTGGAAATCGTCTTAGTTTTTCTGTTGCTTTTTCTTCAAATTCAAAAACATCAACATTTTCAGGAATCTCATTATCATGCCATGCCATATCAAGATAACCGAGAGTTAGCTTACTCATTGTAAAATTAGCAGCCATAAATTTTCTTATTTCTTTAATTTTTTCAATTATCTTTTCTGGTATCTTTTCCCCTGTTTCATAATGTTTAGCAAAAAGGTCTAATGATTCTTTTTCATAAAGCCAATTTTCCATGATTTTTGAAGGAAATTCAATAAAATCCCAGTAAACATTAGGACTTGCCAATGTTCTGTATTTGCAATTTGAAAGTAATACATGCAATGCATGTCCAAATTCATGAAAAATTGCTCTAACTTCACTTAAAAGTAATAGAGATGGGTTGTCTTCAGTAGAAGGTGTTAAACCAGCTAATATTGCTACATGAGGTCTTCTTATTTCACCATTATACAACCCTTGAATAAAATATGTTGTCATCCATGCACCGGGTCTTTTTGTTTCTCTTGAAAATAGATCAAGATAAAGAAGTCCAATAAAATTTTTATCTCCATCATAAACTTCAAAAACTTTAACATCTTTATGATACACAGGAAGTTCTTTATTTTCTTTGAATTCAAGATCATAGAGTTTATTTGCAACTTTAAAAATACCTTCTATCACATTTTCCATTTTAAAATATGATCTTAATTGTTCAGAATCAAAATCAAAAAGCTCTTTTTCTAATTTTTCTTCATAATAAACAAAATCCCAGAATTGAAGTTCATCTTCAAAACCATGTTTTTTTGCAAATTCTAGCAATTGCTCTTTTTCTTCTTTTGCTTTTGGCATTGCAACTTGATACAATCTTTCTAAAAAGTTCCACACTTTATCAGGGTTTTCAGCCATTCTTTCTTCCAGTACATACTCTGCATGAGTCTTATATCCAAGAAGTTTTGCTCTTTTTTGCCTTAAAGAGATAATTTTTTGAATTATTGGTTTATTATCATATTTTCCTTCAATTGCTTTTCTTGAATTGGCAATTGAAATTGTTTTTCTTAATTCTCTATCATCTGCATATCTTAAAATAGGTATCATGCTTGGATATTGAAGATTAAACATCCACCCTTCTTTTCCTTTTGATTTAGCTAAAGCTTTTGCTGCATTTTTTGCATTTTCAGGTAATCCTGATAACCTTTTTTCATCTGTAATTAAAAGTTCAAATTCATTTTGGGAATTTAAAAGGTTTTGTAAAAATTTAGGGCTTAATTTTGATAGTTCTAAATCTATTTCTCTTAATTGCTTTTTCTTTTCATCATCAAGCAATGCTCCATTTCTTACAAATCTTTTATATGTCAACTCTACAAGTCTTTTATCTTCATTATCAAGGTTAAATTTATCAATATTTTCCCAGATATATTTCACTTTTTCAAAAAGTTTTGAATCAAGTAAAATTCCATGAGAAAAAGCAGTTGCCATTGGTGAAATTTTCTGAGCTAACTCTTTAAATTTATTATCAGATTCTGCACTCATTAAATTAAAATAGATATCTGTTACCTTATCCAATAATTCTGAAGAAGTCTCTAAAGCAACTATTGTATTTTCAAAAGTAGGTTCATCTTCATTATTTTTTATTTTGTCAAGCTTTTTTTTTGCTTCTTCAATAGCATATTCAACTGCAGGTATAAAGTGTTCCATCTTTAATTCATCAAATGGAATTGCATCAAATTTGTTTTTTTTAGAAGGATTAATCAATGGATTATTTTGAATATTTTGCATAAAAACTCCTATAAATTATTTTTTTTATATTAAACTTATTATTTAATATCTATATTTTAATCTATCATATAGTATACATTTTTTTATATATTTTGTATTGTTTATTTAATATTTTAAAAAACTATTGGTTCAATTTTAAAATAAGCAGGTAAAAAAAGTTTAAAAAAATAATTTCTCTCCATACTAAAAAAAATTAGTACATAAAAAAAATGCAGTTATAAAAAATTATAACAGTTTTATTTAAAATTCAAGGATTTTTATTTGACAATATAAAATTAATTGAAAATAAAATTATTATTGAAATTAATCATAAATATAAACCGATTTTTTTTCAATTCAACATGATTTAAATCAATATTAAAATATTATTTTGATTAATTTTAAAAAAGATTTTTACTTTTATATTCAAAATCCAATTAAATTAATTAACCTTTAATAAAAAAGGCCAGGGATAATCCCTGACTTCTATAATTATCATGTATTTTAAATTTAATTTAAACTTATATCTAACAATTATAATATCTATAAATTATAATTGATTAAATATATTCAATATTTTACTCATAACATTTTACATAATACAAATATTTTTATAATAACCCATCTTTTCTCAAAAGTGCATCTGGATCTGGTTCTCTTCCTCTAAATGCAACATACAATTTCATAGGATGTTCTTTATTACCTTTTTCAAGAATATTTTTTCTAAATGAAGTTGAAACTTCTTTATTGAAAATCCCTTTTTCTTTAAAAAACTCAAAAGCATCTGCTTCAAGAACTTCTGCCCATTTATATGAATAATAACCTGCAGAATACCCTCCAGCAAAAATATGTCCAAAACTACAGGAAAAATTTGTATTTTCAATTTTTGGAAATAGTCTTAGTTTTTCTGTTGCTTTTTCTTCAAATTCAAATACATCAACATTTTCAGGAATCTCATTATCATGCCATGTCATATCAAGATAACCAAAAGTTAATTGTCTTATTGTAAAAATTGCTGCCATAAATTTTCTTATCTCTTTAATTTTTTCAATTATCTTTTCAGGTATCTTTTCTCCTGTTTCATAATGTCTGGCAAAAAGGTCTAATGCTTCTTTTTCATAAACCCAATTTTCCATGATTTGTGAAGGAAGCTCGACAAAATCCCAGTAAACATTAGGACTTGCTAATGTTCTATATTTGCAGTTTGAAAGTAATCCATGCAATGCATGTCCAAACTCATGAAAAATTGTTGTTACTTCATCTAAAAGCAATAAAGATGGTTTTTCTTCTGTAGAAGGTGTAAGATTTGCTACTATTGAAACATGAGGTCTTCTTATTTCACCATTATACAGACCTTGAGTAAAATATGTTGTCATCCATGCACCAGATCTTTTTGTTTCTCTTGGAAATAGATCAAGGTAAAAAAGCCCAATAAAATTTTTATCTCCATCATAAACTTCAAAAACTTTAACATCTTTATGATACACAGGAAGTTCATTATTTTCTTTAAATTCAAGACCATAAAGTTTGTTAGCAACTTTAAAAATACCATCAATTACATTTTCCATTTTAAAATATGGTCTTAACTGTTCAGAATCAAAATCAAAAAGCTCTTTTTTTAATTTCTCTCCATAATACCTGTAATCCCATGATTGAAGTTCATCTTCAAATCCATGTTTTTTTGCAAACTCTTGCAATTTCTCTTTTTCCTCTTTTGCTTTTGGCATTGCAACTTGATACAATCTTTCTAAAAAGTTCCATACTTTATCAGGGTTTTCAGCCATTCTTTCTTCTAATACATATTCTGCATGAGTCTTATATCCAAGCAGTTTTGCTCTTTTTTGCCTTAAAGAGATAACTTTTTGAATTATCGGTTTATTATCATATTTTCCTTCAATTGCTTTTCTTGAATTAGCAATTACAATTGTTTTTCTTAATTCTCTGTCATCTGCATACATTAAAACAGGTAACATGCTTGGATATTGAAGATTAAACATCCACCCTTCTTTTCCCTTTGATTTTGCTAAAGCTTTTGCTGCATTTTTTGCATTTTCAGGTAATCCTGATAACCTTTTTTCATCTGTAATCAAAAGTTCAAATTCATTTTGAGAATTTAAAAGATTTTGTGAAAATTTAGGGCTTAATTTTGATAGTTCTAAATCTATTTCTCTCAATTGCTTTTTCTTCTCATCATCAAGCAATGCTCCATTTCTTACAAATCTTTTATATGTTAACTCTACTAGTCTTTTATCTTCATTATCAAGATTAAATTTATCAATATTTTCCCAGATATATTTTACTTTTTCAAAAAGTTTTGAATCCAGTAAAATTCCATGAGAAAAAGCAGTTACCATTGGTGAAATTTTTTGAGCTAACTCTTTAAATTTATTATCAGATTCTGCACTCATTAAATTAAAATAGGTAGCTGTTACCTTATCCAATAAATCTGAAGAAGTCTCTAATGCAATTATTGTATTTTCAAAAGTAGGTTCATTTTCATTATTTTTTATTTTGTCAATTTTTTTCTTTGCTTCTTCAATTGCATATTCAACTGCAGGTATAAAGTGCTCCAGCTTTAATTCATCAAAAGGGATTGCATCAAATTTGTTTTTTTTAGAAGGATTAATCAATGGATTATTTTGAATATTTTCCATAAAAACTCCTATTAGTTAAGTTTACTTAACTAATTTAAACATTTTAGATAAAATGTGTCAACAATATTTTATATAATTGATTAACTTTTTTTCTTCTATTTTTAATTTTTTTAAAACCTTTTATTAAACAATACAGTAATAGTATCAGTATTCTTTAAAATCATAAACTTATTTTTTCAAAAACATTTTAATAAATTTTCTAATTTTTTATATAAAGAAAATTGACTAAAAATAATTTTTAATTAAGTTTTCCTAAACAATTAAATTTATTATATTTATTTTATTAATCTATTAAAACTAAACTAATAAAAGCTTTTAAAAGTTAATCAAAAAAATATTTATGAAAAAATATTTATGAGGATATTTATGAATATTAAAGAAGAAAAAATTAATAATAAAACTCATCCCAAACATCACCATCATGATTTAGATCTTAAATTAAGCAGTAAAGAAGAGATGGTAAAAGCTTCAAAAAAACTAAGCCTGACCTTTTTACTCAACATAATAATAACTTTATCTGAAATATTAGGTGGAATTTTTTCAGGTAGTATAGCTTTACTATCAGATGCATTTCATAATTTAAATGACGCTTTTTCACAATTAATAGCTTTAATTGCTCTAAAATTATCATTTAAGAAAAAAAATCTTAAATACACTTTTGGATATAAGAGAGCTCAAATTTTAGCAGCAATTCTTAACTCATCATTAATAATTGCAATTTCTGTTTATTTAATTTATGAAGCTATAAAAAGATTTTCCAATCCACATGAGATAAAAACTGGTATAATGCTTATAGTTGCATCAATTGGATTGGTTGCAAATCTTTTTTCAGTTCTTCTTTTAGAAAAACACACTCATAATAACATGAATATAAAAGCATCTTATCTTCATCTATTAGGGGATACTATTTCTTCTGTTGGAGTTGTTCTTGGAGGAATTTTAATAAAATTTTTTAATCTTAATTTCATTGATCCATTAATTACAATCCTGATTGCATTATATATTTTAAAAGAAGGATTTTCTATTATTAAAGAAACTACAAGAATTCTTTTGCAAGGAACACCACAAAATATTGATATTAATAATATTAAGAATGAAATAGAAAAAATTGAAAAAGTAAAAAATATTCATCATATACACATATGGAATCTTGATGAAAATACAATAATGTTTGAAGCACATATTGAAGTTGAAAATATGTTATTATGCGATACTGACCATATTTATAAAAATATTAAAGAGATTTTATCAAATAAATTTAATATTTCCCATATAACTTTACAATTTGAAACAGATAGGTGTAAAGATAAAAATCCCATTGTAAATTAAATGGATAGACTTAAATTAAAAAAAACAAAATTAAAAGTTAATAGAGCTATTACAAATATAGAAAATCAATATAGAAAATAAAAATAGAAAAAAATAAAAACATTTTTATAAGTCAAAAGGAATAAAAATGATTGGTACAATTGTTAATGCTACAACAGTTTTAATTGGTAGTTCCATAGGATTACTAATCAATAAAAGCCTACCAGAAAACTTAACAAGAATTGTTTTTCAGGGAATTGGTTTATTTACCTTATATTTAGGATTCTCTATGGCTTTAAAAGGACATAATATTTTGATAATCATTTTCAGTATAATTATTGGAGCTATAATTGGTGAACTCTTAAATATTGATAGGGGGATAAATAATTTAAGTGAAAAAATAAAAAAAGGCTTTAAATCTGAAAATGAAAAGTTTGCAGAAGGTTTAATAACTGCATTTTTATTATTTTGTATGGGATCAATGACTATATTAGGTGCTATAAATGAGGGTTTAAGAAATGATCCTTCTTTATTATTTACAAAAGCTTTAATGGATGGTTTTGCATCACTTGCTTTAGCATCTTCAATGGGTATTGGTGTATTATTTTCAGTTATCCCTTTACTAATCTACCAGGGTGGATTAACACTTTTTGCAGGGATTTTTCAAAAGCTATTTACTCCTGTAATTGTTGATGAATTAACAGCTGTTGGAGGAATATTACTAATAGGACTAGGGTTATCTATACTTGAAATAAAAAAAATAAAAATTATTAATATTATACCAGCTTTAATTATTATAGTAATTTTTGCATATTTTTTTAAATAATCTAACTAATTTTTAAGTTACTACAAAATAAATAGATAATAAAAAAAGGTAAAAATATGATAACACCAGCTTTAAAATATTTAAAAGAAAATAATGTTAAATATGAACTTTTAGAATATGAACATAAAATAAAAGGTGCAAAATTTGCTTCAGAAAGTTTAAATGTTCCTCTGGAAAAAATGATAAAAACAATTATTTTGAAAGGTTCTGATAATAACTATTATATTAGTTTAATGCCTGGTAATAAAGAAATATCATTAAAAAAAGCTGCAAAAATTTTAAATTTAAAAAATATTGAACTTGCAAATCCTGCAGAAGCACAAAGGGTAACTGGATATCAAGTAGGAGGGATATCACCTTTTGGAACCCGTAAAAAAATGAAAATTATAGCTGATACTTCCATTTTTTTTTATAGTGAAATTTATATAAATGGAGGGAAAAGAGGTTATATTATAAAAATAAAAACTACAGATTTAGAAAAATTATTAAAACCAGTAAATACTGATATATCAAAATTATAAATCTCTATATAAGATCTAAAAATATACCATAAAAACATTTTAAATAGCTTTACAAAATATAAAAATATATTTGCAAAAAATTAAATAAACCCAAATAAAACCATCAATTCAAAACTATTAAAAGAAAAAAATAAATCCTCTTTTAAAAATTTTATTATTTTTTTTATAAAAAATCTTTAATTTTTTTTTTACTGCTATATATTTAACAAAAATAGGAGAATTTTATGAAAATTCTTGTCTTAAACTGTGGTTCTTCTTCAGTCAAATATCAATTAATAGATATGGAAAAACAATTACTTTTAGCAAAGGGACTTGTTGAAAGAATAGGAAGTCCACAATCAATTTTTAATTATCAAAAGACTGGTGAAGAAAAAATTAAAACACAGGGAACTGGTGTAGACCATGCAGAAGCATTAAACATAGTGTTAAAACAATTAACAGATAAAAAAAATGGCGTTATCTCCTCTATAAAAGAAATTAATGCTGTTGGACATAGAGTTGTGCATGGTGGAGAATATTTTATTGAATCTGTTTTAATAGATGAAAATGTTATTAAAAGAGTTAAAGAATGTATTGATTTAGCTCCACTTCATAATCCTGCTAATTTAAAAGGTATTGAAGTTATGATGGATTTATTACCAGGTGTTCCTAATGTAGCTGTTTTTGATACTGCTTTTCATCAAACTATGCCTGATTATGCTTACATTTATCCTATACCATATCATTTCTACAAAGACATGAAGATTAGAAGATATGGATTCCATGGAACTTCTCATAGATATGTAACATTAAGAGCTGCAGAACTTCTTGGTAAACCAGTAGAACAATGTAATTTTATCACATGCCATCTTGGAAATGGAGCTTCTATTGCAGCAATAAAAAATGGTAAATCAGTTGATACATCAATGGGGTTTACCCCTTTAGAAGGACTTATGATGGGAACAAGAAGTGGTGATATTGACCCTGCTATCCCTTTATATATTATGGAAAGAACTAACATTGATACAAAACAAATGAACAACATATTAAATAAACAATCAGGATTACTTGGAATTTCAGGTATTTCCAATGATATGAGATTAATAATTGAGGAAAGGGATAAAGGAAATAAAATTGCAGGACTTTCACTTGAAATATACAATTATAGAGTTAGAAAATACATTGGTGCATATATGACTGCTTTAGGCAAAGTAGATGCAATAATTTTTACAGCAGGTGTTGGAGAAAATGATTCTGAAGTAAGAGAAGATATACTTGAAGGTTTGGAACAATTTGGTATTGAATTAGATTTACATAAAAATATTGAACTTAACAGAAAAGAAGGAATTATTTCCAGAGAATCTTCTAAAATAAAAATTATGATTGTTCCAACAAATGAAGAATTGATGATAGCTAAAGATACCTATGAAATAGTATCAAAAAACAACTAATAATATTTACCATAGGGACGACTTAAAATTTATAAAGTAGATTTCCTTTTTTATTAAAAGATATAACTTAGAAATATAGTAAAGAGGCTATTCTTTAGGTTTCAGGATAGCCTCTTTTTTTATAATAATATACAATTTTATCTGTTAAAAGTTCGATAAGATAAAAAATGAAAAATAATAAAAAGAAAAAAAAACAAAAATCAATTGGATTAAAAAAAAGTTTAATTTTACTTTCTATTTTTGACACTAATACCAGAAATAAAATTTTTGAAAACCTTAGCTTAAAAGAAAAACAATTTATACTTAAATCAAGTTTTAATTCAGGTGGATTTGATATTATAAAAAGTAGGATATCATTAAATTCATTAAAAATTGTTGTATCAGAGCTAAAATCTTTTATAAAAGTTAAAAATCATTCAAATTTTTATTTTGAACTATTCTATATAATTTTTCTTTTTCCATTATATATATTTTTTCTTTTAATTAGAAAAGTTCAAATTGATTTAAATCTATCTTTTTATTTTTTTCTTCTACCTTTTCTTACATTCCTATTCAAACAAACTTCAAAATTTACTTTTAGAGGTGATTTTACAAACAAGCAAAACTTTATATTTCATACAATTATTGGCATTGTTTCTGGATTTTTTTTATATATTATTCTTATTATTATTAACCAAAACACGTTTTCAAATGATATAAAAATAAATTTTATAAATATACTAACTTTAGCTATTATTATTCCATTTTTTGAAGAATTAATTTTCAGGTATTTTGTTATATCTTTATTATTAAAGAGTTCAAATAAAATTGTTAAAGTTATAATTTCTGCAACTATATTTTCTTTAGCTCATTTGAATTTTGAAAATATTGAAATAATTATCTTGTATTTTTTTACAGGAATAATATTAGGTTCTATTTATACAGAAGAAAAATATATATATCCAACCTTTTTAAGTCATAGCATTGCAAATTTTTTAATCCTATTTATTTAATAAAGATTTTTTGTTTTAAATAAAATTTAAATTAAATTACCATTTTTAAAATCAACAATCAACTTAATCATATCCTGCTTTGTAATCTTATTTGCAATAGCAAAAAATTTTATAAGAGCAAATTCTTTATAATCATCAGTATAAATTGTTGGGTCTCTTAAAAGTTTATCATACAATGATTGATTCTTATCTTTTAGTTCATACAATAGATTAGAAAGTTCTCTTTTTTTCATTTGACTTAACATAATTTATTCCTGTAAGTTTATTAAGGTTGTAAAAATTAAGATAATAAAATAAAATTAATTTAAACAAAAGAAATACTAATAACACGAAAATTATTACTTATTATGACTTTTGGACAATCATACTTAAATCTGGATGACATATTAATATGTTAATACTAATTTCAAACAAAATATAATTGAAATTTTTAAAAGATAAAGAGGGAAGATAAAAAAAATTATATTGATAACTTTTAATTGGGATTGATATTGTGTTGTTTTTAAAATATAAAGATTAATAATATAAAGATTAAAATTAAAAACTAAAATAAATGAAAATAAAAAAAAGCGGCTGATGGGAATCGAACCCACATAACTAGCTTGGAAGGCTAGTGTTCTACCACTGAACTACAGCCGCTTATAAATTATTATATAAATATTAATGTTTTCACAACTTGCTGAAGAATTAATAAACATTATTTATTTTTTGTCAAGATAAATTTTTATAAGATTTCATACTTGAATTTTGCATATCTTAATTTATAATATTGATAATAAGGAGTAATTTATTATGAACAGAAGAAAATATTATAGAAGACATTTAATTTATTATTTAAGAGTATTAAATGAAAAAGATGAATTAATTGGGTATCTTGTTGATATTTCAGAAGGTGGTTTAATGATTTTAAACGAAACTTCTTATCCCATTGGAAAAAGGTTTACAATCAAAATAAAATTGCCACCTGATCTTGAAAAAGGGGATTATATTATGTTCCAGGCAGAGGTTAAATGGATAAAGCCAGATATTAACAAAGATTACTTTGATATAGGTCTTGAAGTATTAGACAAGAAAAAAGAAGATATTGATACTATTAATGCTTTAATTGATTATGCTGGATTTACAAAATAAAGGAGAATTATCTATTTTCTTTAATATAATTGGATAATTCTTCAATATCTTTAAAAACTAACTCCTTAGAATTTTTCATATCTTTTAATTTAAAAATTTTATTCTTTATTTCATCTTCTCCTAAAATCAGACAATTATTAATTTTTTTTCGATCAGCATATTTAAACTGTTTTTTTAATTTTGCATTTTCAGAATAAATCTCTGTATTTATCCCTTCACTTTTTAAAATATCTGAAACATCATAATATATAGGTAAATAATTTTCAGAAAAATTAATAATCAAAACGTCAGTTAATGTACTTTTTTTTGTTATTAAATTAAAATCCATCAAATATGCAATAAGTCTATCAAGCCCAATAGAACCACCAATTCCTGGATAAACATTTTTTGAAAAGACAGAAGTTAGATTATCATATCTTCCCCCACTACAAATTGCTCCATATTCTTTATGGTCTTCAATAAAAGTTTCAAAAACCAGCCCTGTATAATAGTCAAGTCCTCTTGTAATTGTTCCATCAATTTTAATTTTAGAACTTAAACCCCTTGAATTGAAATGTTGATAAATTTTTTCTAATCTTGTTTGTTCTATTCCAAAATAGTCTTTAAGATTTGTAAAAAAAACTTTATGAGTATCTGAGTCAATCATAATTTTAATTAAAATCTCAGAAATTTTATTTATATAATCATCTCTATTAGTTAAATTAAAATTTTTGAATATTTGGTTTTCCTCAATATTTTCAATCTTATCAATTTTTGTAGTTAAAAGTTTTATTAAATTTTGTTGCACCCATTCTCTTGAGGTTTTATAATATTTATCAAATATTCTTAATATTTCCAGCTCTACAAAATCTATCCCTAGTTTTTCAAATATTTCCTTAAGCAAAGCTCTATCATTTATATGAATAACAAAATTATTAATATTAATAGAATTTAGTAATAAAATTATAGTTTCAATAATTTCAATATCAGATGTTAAACTGTTTGCTCCTATAATATCAAAATCAGCTTGAATAAATTCTCTAAATCTCCCCTTTTGTGGTTTCTCGCCTCTCCATACTTTTGAAATATGATACCTTTTAAATGGGAAAACAATTTCATTTTCATGTAAAGAAACAAATCTTGCAAGGGGAACTGTTAAATCAAATCTTAATCCTACTTTTCTACCACCTGAATCTATAAAATTAAAAATCTGTTTATCAGTTTCTTCTCCACCTTTTCCGGTAAGCACTTCGAAATATTCTAAAGCTGGAGTATCAATAGGTACAAAACCACTTTTTTCAAGTGACCTTTCGATTTTATTGATAAATTGTTTCTTGATAATCTCTTCTTCTGGTAAACTATCTTTAAAGCCTTTTAAAACTCTTGGTTCAATCATATAAACCTCTTTAAAATAATTATTTTTATTTTTCTAGTTAAACTTTTTACTTAACTGAAACATTTTTCTAAAATCGTACATAAAATTGCTCCCTTTGGAAAGTATAACCCCAGAAAGAATAATATCAATAACTAACAGTTTTTCTTCCCCTATTAAATTAAGAGAATGAAAAAATTTTATTTTAAAAATAAATGCAAAAATTTCACCCCATATAAGAGAAATATATGGTGCAAATTTTTTTCTAAATTGCTCAATATTTTCCCATGACAAAAGATTTTTAATACTAATAATTCTTCTATCAATAGAGGGGTTAGCTTTTTTTAATATAAATGGAGTTAAAAAATCAAAAGTTCTGGAAGTAAAAAATTCAACAATAAAACTTAAAAAAAGAACTAATAATAATGGTTGTTTTAAATAGTTTATTAGATTTTGATCCATAAAAAACCCCCATTGCTAATTTTATTTATCAACAATTTCAGGATCTTTTTTTTGAAATAAAGTAGCAACTCCTAAACCAATACTTGCTAAAAAAAATAAAAACAAAGGGATTATCTGATATATCCTTACAGGATTTGTAATAATTCTATAAAACCATTCTAATCCCATTTTTCTAAAAAAATAAGGAGCTCTTTTTTTATAACCAGAGTAAACATCAAATGCACCCCCCAATCCTATAGCAATTTTAGTTTTTAATTGCTCTTTATAATTGTATATCCATTTTTCCTGTCTTGGTGAACCCATTGCAACAAAAAGAAAATCAGGGGTAACTTTATTTATTGCAGTTTTAATTTTATCATTTTCTTCTTTTTTAAAATACCCATGATACCTTCCTACAATTTGAAGCTCTTTAAAAGTAGCTTTAATGTTTTTTTCAGTATTTGTAATTACATTAAATGTGGCTCCAAGAAGAAAAATTGTTTTGCCTTCCTGTTCAGCATAATCCATTATCTTTCTTGCAAAATCAATCCCACAAATTCTTTCTTTTATCTTCACCCTTTTCATTAAAAGAGCAAATTTAATACCAACAGAATCAACTATATTTAAATCTGAATTTTTCAATATCTTTTTAAATCTTTTATCAAAAAAACTTCTAAAAAGCATTAAAGAATTTATAGTAATTACCTGGTGTACTTTTTCTTCTTTTAAATATTTTTTAACAATTTCAAGTGCTTCAGATGAATTAACATTCCAAACAGGGATACCAAACAAAGTATTTTTTAACACAAGTATTCCTTATTTTTTTATGGATATATACTATATTAAAATTAAAAATAAAGAAATTTATTATAATTTTTACCTTTAAATTTTACCAATATTTATTATAATATTTTAAGATTATGGAACAATACCTGTTTTTAATTTTAATTTTAGCTTTTTTAATAGGATCTATATTACTTATAATATTATTTGCCTGGTTAATACGGACCAGAAAAGAAAAAAAACGGATTGCAAAAATTAAAAAATTTAAAGAATATCTAAAAAACTTTGACCTTGATAAGGATACTGAAAAATTTCTTTTATATATTGCTGACTTTATTAAACAAAATGAAGACCCTGATGACCTTATCAGGAACAATCTATTTTTTGAAAAAATATGTACCCGTTTTTTAAATAATATTCCTGAAGATATTCAACAGTATTGGGAAAAAATCTATAAAAACTTAAGAAAATCTATCCCTTTTAAACAAAGATTCCCATATCTAAAAACAACAAGAGATATAAAAGTTGGTTCTAAAGTGCAGATAAAGGTTGGTAAGAAAAAAACTATTTATATAACTGCTATATTTGCTGAAAATACCCCCTTTTACTTTATAGTTGTTTTTGAAAAAAAAGGAATTGAAAAACTATTTAAAAGATCTCATTATTATGACTTTTTCCTTAGTCAATATAAAGATTCATTATATTTATTTACTTCTAAAGCATTAGAAATTTCAAAAGGTTTCATTAAATTTGAACATCCAGAAGAAATTAATAGAGTACAAAGAAGAAAATCAAGAAGAATAAAAACTAAAATGTTTATTAAATTTAAATTTAAAAATAATAAAAAAATCTTAAATGGTATGATGATAAATCTCTCGGTAAAAGGGTGTGGTGTACTATTTACTACCAATCCCGGTAAAAAAACAACAGGAGAAATTATCTTTCAACTTGGAGAAGCAGAGTTCAAACTTGAAGCTTATATTAAAAATATTAATAAATTAAAAAACAATTATTATTATTGTTCTATTATTTTTGTTAATATAGGAAGAGTTGAAAGGGCAAAAATTGCAAAATTTATGAAATTTAGAAGTTAAAAACTTAGTTAATAAAAAAATATTAATTAATAAAAAAAATAATTGAAATATACGAATTTTATATAATATCTTTTTTATTATACAAGGATTATTTTATGCAAAAAAAAATAAGAAATATTGGAATCGTAGCTCATATAGACGCAGGCAAAACAACAACCTCAGAAAAAATTCTTTTTTATGCTGGTAAAATTCATAAACCTGGTTCTGTTGATGAAGGTACTGCTGAACTTGATTATCTTGAAGAAGAAAAAAATCGTGGAATAACTATAATTAGTGCTTTTTCTACTTTTTTATGGAAAGAACACGAAATTAATCTAATTGATACCCCAGGACATGTCGATTTTTCTGCAGAAGTTAAAAAAGCTTTAGCTGTAGTTGATGGTGTGATTCTTGTCTTATGTGGAACTTCTCATGTTCAAGCTCAAACTGAAACTTTATACAATTTAATTTCATCTTTAAAAATACCATTTATAGTTTTTGTTAATAAAATGGACAGGTATACATCAAATTTTTCTAAAGCATTAGAATCTTTAATAAAAAACTTTGGAAATAAATTTATCCCAATAAACATCCCTGTATATAATAAAGAAGATAAACTAATCGGGAATCAAAATTTAATAACTGGAGAATTTATTATCTATGAAAACAAAGAAGGAAACAAATATAAAATATATAATCAAGATGAGCTTAAAGATGTAATAAAAAAGGGATTGGTTGAAAAAATTTATTTAAAGGAATCATTTGATAAATTAAGAGAATTTCTAATTGAAAAAGTTGCTGATTTTGATGATGATATAGCAGAACTTTTATTAACAGAAAATGATTTTAAAACTGAAGAAGGAAAAAAGATATTATTAAAAAAGATTAGAACTCTTACAATTAATAGAATTTTAATCCCTGTATATAGTGGATCAGCATTAAAAAACAGAGGTATACAACCATTAATTGATGGTGTAATTGATTTTCTTCCATCACCAGATGATATTGAATTTGATATCTTTACTACAGAAGGTGAAAAAATAAAAAAAATTGATAATAATTTATCTATTGCATATTGTTTTAAAACTTCATATGATAAACAAACTGGAAATATCTCATTTGTAAGAGTTTATAAAAACAATATAGAAAAACATTCTAAATTATATAATTCATCTAAAAGAAAAAGTGAAAAAATTTCTCATTTGTATAAAGTTCATGCCAATAAAAAAATTGAAGTCAATGAGTTAAAAGAAGGGGAAATAGGTGCAATTATAGGACTAAAATTCACATCATCTGGAGATACACTTTTATCAATTAAAAAAGACATAATTTTACATGATATCCCATCTTCTCTGCCAGTAATCTCTATGAGCTTAGAGCCAAGATTTATAAAAGATTATAAAAACCTTATTAATGCTCTTGAAATTATTAAGAATGAAGATCCATCATTCTTTTATAAAGAAAACCCAGAAACTGGATATATTGAAATATTTGGAATGGGAGAATTGCATCTTGAAATTGTGCAGCATAGATTAAAAAATGATTTTAAAATTGAAACAAATTTAAGAAACCCTGTAATATCATATCGTGAATCAATTGAAAAAGAAGTTGAAGATTATCTTGAATTAAAAAAGAATGAAAAAGGAGTAGATTATTTTTTTGGTTGTAAGATGAAAATTACACCAAAAAATGACAATGACTTTATAATAAGCAAAGAGATAGAAAATGATGATATTCTCATATCTTATCTAAAAAATTTCAGTGAAATTTCATTTATCTCTGGACCTGCTTTTGGTTATCCTGTTTATGGTGTTGAAATAACTATTGAAAAAATAAAATATAATAAAAACGAATACAACGATTTTGTTATAAATGAGGTACTAAACTCTTTATTCAGGAAACTTTTCTTAAAAGCTAGTCCAATAATTTTAGAACCTGTAATGAAAATAGAAATCATTGTTCCTGTACCTAATTTTTCTGATGTCTACAATGACCTTATAAAGAAAAATTGCACAATTGAAAATGTCTCTTTGCTTGAAGATAACAATAATTACAAAAAAATTAAAGCTTATGGTTTCCTTTCAAAATTTTTTGGATATTCAACAACATTAAGGACATTAACCTCTGGAAAAGGGATATTTAATATGGAATTTTATAAATACTCTAAAAAAAATCAATAGTAACTAAAATTGTATTATTTCAAATTTGTTTTATATATTATTATAATACATTATCTTTAAAATTAACATAAATTATTAAATTAAAATTGTTTAATTTAAAATTATTTAATTTATTTAAGTAATTTGTTTTATATTTATTATTGATTATTTTGATATGTTGTAATGATTATTCTTAATATCTATTTTATATTAAAATGGTGTTCATTTTTTACTAGAATTATTACGATTAAATAAATAAAGCTATTAAGGGAGATATTGATGAAAATTAAGGGTATAATAATTTTTTTTCTTATTATATTTTTCTTATTTACTACACAAATATTTGCTGATTCTGATAATGTAATAAGCATTGATGATATTTTAAATAAAGTTGAACAATTATCCAGATTCACTTTTAATGTTGATATGTATTTTATTAGAACATTTGATGAAAACTTTTCTTCTTATTCCCCATATCTCATTATAAATACAGGTTTTATATACAATTTTTCAGATTTTACAACACTTGTTATTAACTACAATTTAGGTCAAAATGGAAAAATTGACCTTGATAATTTTGATACCAATAATTTTACAGAAATGGATATAAATGAATTTTCTGTTTTTGAAGATTTAGCAAAACTTTTTAATTTTAATAAAATGGAACTTAATGTAAAAATTGGATATTTTAATTTTGATTCATCTATTATTAAAAGAAATTACCAGATACTGGATGGTGGTTATACAAAATTTACTATAACCTACCCAATGATTCTATCTCATTTTCAATACGGAATGTTTTCAATTAATATTGCAAATATGTTATACAATGAAAATGCTCTTGCTCAATTAAAATTTAACCTGTTAAACTTATTAACTTTTGGATTTGAGATTTTTGCTGAAAGTGATCAAGATTTAATTTATAATATACAGATATTATTTAAATATATTAATTTTTATATATATTCAAATATAACTCCATTTCAAACAACAATTTCTGGAATCAACACTTTACAGGCTAATTTAAGCTTTAGAGCCAACTACTCTTTTGGTGATATTATAATTGGTAAATTTGATTTAGGTAACTTTTATTTAGCTGCTTTTTATGAATCTTTAGATAAAAATAGTTTTAACGGGTATTTAATCTCTCAAAATTTTTCCAGAACTGGTGGAGAATTTGGATTATCAAATAAATGGTATAATATTGCATTATGCCCATATTATATTGCTAGTAGCGATAAATTCTATGTAGATGGATTAATTAGGATAAAACTTGCAAATATTTATATTGAAGTTTCTTCAAACCATAGTCCTTTAAATGGAATTGATGTTGGTTATTTTTTAAAAGTAGGAACTAAAATTAATTAAAAAACATTATTTAATATTAATCTCTTTGATATGAATTTTTTAATTTTTGCTTTAAACAATATTTATATTATGACCAGATTATCTATTGTTATTAATTATAAAAACTTACAAGCAATATTAAAACTCTAAAAATTCTATAATTTATAAATTTATAATTTGTTAAAATTATTTTTTATTTTAGTTCTTATTTAATAAACCTGTTATTTATCATAATTATTATTCATTAAAATTATATTTTACTTCTAAATTTTTAATAGCAATTTTAAAATTAATATCTTCTATCCTATTTTTATAATAAGTTCCTTCAATATAAAATGGATATTTTAATAAAGAATCTACCATTTTTAAATTTTTATAATCAACTTCCACCTGAATTTGAGGAATTTCAAATCCTATTTTACTTACGAATTTATCCTGTTTATAGTATTTAAAAAATTGTGATACAATAATTTCATTATTATTTAATAACTCTTTTTGACTTTTATCAAATAACAAAAATAAAGTATTTATCCCTTTAATTAAAAGGATTTTGTTTAAATAAGGGGAAATAGAACTTAAATATTTTTCATCAATATTTTTATAATAGAGACTATAAGAACTTTTAATATATCCTTTCATTTTTACAAAATCAAAATATACTTCTGCAAAACTTACTGTTTTAAATAAAATGTTTAAATTTAAATTAAGCTTCAATGTTTTGTCTTTAATATAATCAAAGGATATATTTAGAGGTGGAAGAGTAACTCCCATAACTTCTTTATTTGTAACAACTATACCATCAAATTTAAGTTCACTAATATAGTAATAAGGCAAAAGAGGATTTTTTTTTGCAAATTTTTCAAGTTTTTCTGGAGATTTTAGATATAGAGGATTAATTGCACATGAATTTAAAAATAATAGAATAAATATAAAAAAAATACTAAAAATTATAAATAATACTTTTTTAAAATAATTCATTTTCTATTTTTAAAAACCTTCTTCTACTTCAATTTCACTATAATAAGAGGGATGAGAAGCTATAAAATTATCAATTTCATTTTTATTATTTTTATAAAATTCATTATATTCATCTTTAGTAATACCAAAATAGTTATATAATTCATCTTTCTTTTTATTAATCTCTGTTTTAATCTGTTCATCACTATAATGTTTTTTTTCAAGTTGAGTCTTTAAATCTTTTACTTCTCTAAACAATATAACAGTAATTGTAGAAAAAGTTCTAATATCAAGTTTCCCAATACCTTTTAATTTTTTCTTTTCTTTTGTCCAGTCAACATTTTCATTTTCCTGTTGAAGTTCAATAAATTGTTGTCCCTGTTCAGTTTCGTCAATAATATATTCTTCATTTTTTATATTAGTTTTCTTTTTACAGGATGGGAAAAAAAATAGTGTTAGTATTAAAAATAAAATTACAATAAAGATTAATAATTTCTTTTTTTTATTCATATTTTTATTCATAATTCATTAAACTTATTTTAATATTTTTTCCTATGTGGATTATAACTTTAAAATTTGTATTTTCAACTTTTTTATTTTAGCTAAATTTTATCTATTTTTTTTATGATATCTCAATTTTTTTATTTTAATAAAATTTTATCTATTTAATATTAATAATATCTCAATTTTATAATTCTTAATTCTATAAAACCACTTATTTTTATCATATTTCAATATTAAAGGAGATCCTTCTTGCTAAATATATAAAAGGAGTGTCTAAAATAGCAACTATCCATTTCATTAAATATGTTGTTAATAGAATATTAAAAAATACTGTTAAATCATATAAACCCCAAAAAGCTATAAAGCAAAAAATAACAGTATCAATCATTTGAGAAACCATTGTTGATAAATTATTTCTGACCCATAGATATCTGCCTTTTGTTTTAGCTTTCCAGAAATGAAAAGCCCATACATCATGCAACTGAGAAACAATATAAGCTGTTAAAGAACCTAGAGTAATTCTGGGTATCATTGAAAATATAGCTTTTAAATGTGGAGAGATAAAATCTGCTGGATCAGGTTTAAATAAAAGTGCTATTTGCATTACAATTGTCATAAAAATTAGAAAGATAAAACCCAGATATACCCCTTTTTTTGCATCATTTTTCCCATAAATTTCAGATAATACATCTGTTGCAAAAAATATAGAACCATAAAGAATATTCCCCAATGTCATTGTAAATCCAAATAATGTAACAAGTTTAGTAACCTGAATATTACATAAAATTATATCTGCGACAATAATTGCATATAATCCATATTTTCCAAATAATTTGAAAACAAGCAATGCAAAACTAAGATCAAATAAAATAAATAAAATCCATAACAATTCATTTGACATCGTTTTTTCTCCTATTATTCTTATAAAAAAAGTATAAGTATGCTATTTGAATCTTATAAGATAAACAATATTTTACAAAATAAAGGTTCTGTTTCTATTTACAAAGGAATACACCTTCCTACTTCTTCAAATGTAGTGTTGTTTGAATTTAAAAAAAATATCAATTTAGTCAAGAATTTAGATGATGTCTATTTAAAAATTTTATTAGCTCATAAAATAACAAATCCTTTAGAAATTATGGATATATTCAAAGACAAAGATAAGTTATATATTGTATTACCTGAAAATTATTTACAAGTTGATTTTCCATTTACTGGATTATTAAAAAATAAAGAAACTACAGATTTTTTAAACAATGATAATCTAAAAGTAAAATACTTATACTTATATGGGAATGAACAGCTAAGAAAATCCTTTATGCTAGTTGTTATTAGGATTTATCTTGTTATAAAAGATTATTTTACATTTTATTTTAAACCTGCTTTTAAGACAAATATTGACGAAGCTTTTTTAAAATATTTTCTTTCAATCTTTAATTTTGATATTTCAGATAAAACTTTTTTAAACAACATGAAATCTTCAATATATATAGAACAAAACTTTTTATCAATAGTTCATAAAATTGAGAAGCAGATTAATAAAAAGAAAATAGCAATATTAATCGACAATATTAACAATCTTTCAAACCCTTTAAAAAATTTGCTTTATTCATTATCAAACTATTTTTCATATACTTTCCCTGATAATAATTTGATTATTGTTCTGAATTCTGATAGAAAAATTATCCATCCCTTAATAAAAAGAATAAAAAAAACTTACTTTTTTGATATTTATTTTTCTGAAATTACATATGATTTGTTAAAAGATTCATTAAAAAAAACAAATAATGATAAATTTTTAAAATTGTTAGATGTTTGCAACAATGTTTCCCAATTTTATTTTTTATTCTTTCTTAATAAATCAAATATTATCAATAATATAGAAATAAAATCAAATAATTTTTTTCATTTTTTACAAATTTTTTTATCAAAATTATCTAATAAAGAAATTGAAATAATTAAACTTATATACTTAATTGATCACCCATTAAATCCAGATTTAATATCATTCTTAACTAAAATTGATATTAATGATATTAAAAAATATCTTGATAATTTAATAAAAAACATAATATTGTTAAGAATACATACAACAGAAGGTATATTTTTTACTAAATTTTTTAAAATCAATACTAAAAAATTTTTAAATTTATTAAATTCTTTTTCATCTGATTCTTTAATAAATGGTAAAAATATTGAAAACGAAAAGAAAATTATATATGAAAAAATAGGAGATTATTTTTTAAACTTTCATACAAATATTGAAAAAAGTTTATATTTTTACATTTTATCTAAAAACAAAAAGAAATCTCTCCTGCTATCAATAAATTTAATTAACCTTTATAATGATATAAAACTTTATGAAAATTCAAACAATATCATCGACATGTTAATGAATAACTTTGAGCTTGATAAAAATGAAAAAACAATTCTTTTGAATGAAAAAATTAAAATCTTATATCTATGGGGTAATCTTGGAAGACTTGCTAAAACAGCAAAAGAAGCATTGAAAACAATCCCATTTAATAAAAAAATGTACAGAGAAGAAGTTTATTTTTACCAGGCTCTTGGTTATATTTATAGTATTAATTTAAAAAAATCCAGGAACATTTTTAAATATCTTATTAAAACTTCTACCAATTATAAAATTATATTTTCATCTAAATTTTACCTTCTTGAAATAGATTTTTTTATGGGTAAAAATGAAAATTTTGAAGAGAGAATACAAAAATTAAAAAAGGAAATATTATCATTTAATAATATTAATAATGAAGTTAAACAATCTCTTATAACTGATATTCATATTTTAAAAGCTAAATATTATATAAGCCTTGATAAATTAAATTATTCAAAATTAGAACTAAACAAGTTATTTATAAATAATAATGAAGTCGATTTAAAAAATAAAATAATACACAATAATTTATATGCTTTAATTTTATTAACTGAAGGGAAATATACTGATGCAATTTTACTTGTTTCTGAAACATTACCATTGATTGAAGATGTAAAAGAACATAAACTTTATTCAGATATTATTAATATTATGGGATTAATTTTTTATAATAGTAAAATTTACTTATCCGCAAATATTTTTTTTGAAAAAGCATTGAAAATAAAAGCTCAAATCCATGATAAAATTAATTCAATAAATATTTTAATAAGATTATCAGAAATAAATATTTTAGTTAATAGATTAAAAAAAGCTAAAGCATTTATTTTAAAAGCATTAAAAATATCAAAAAAGATAGAGCATATACAAAAAACATTAAGATGTACAGCAATTTATAACCATATTATAGTAAATCAGAACTCAACCCATTTAGGTGTTCGATGATATGGGATCACATCTCTAATATTCTTCATTCCAGTAACAAATTGAACCATCCTTTCAAATCCAAGACCAAATCCTGAGTGTGGAACTGAACCAAATCTTCTTAAATCTAAATACCACCAGTAGTTATCGATATTTAAATTAAACTTCTTAATTGCATCAACAAGCTTATTATAATCTTCTTCTCTTTGTGAACCACCAACTATCTCTCCTATTTGAGGAACAAGAAGGTCCATCCCCCTAACAGTTTTACCATCATCATTTTGTTTCATATAAAATGCTTTTATTTCAGCAGGATAATCGGTAACAAAAACAGGTTTTTTGAAATACTCTTCAGTAATATATCTTTCATGTTCAGATTGCAAATCAATTCCCCACTCAACAGGATATTCAAATTTTTTAGAAGATTTTAAAAGTATATTTATAGCATCTGTATAAGTTATTCTTTCAAATTTTTCATTCAATACATTATTAAGTTTATCTATCAATCCTTTTTCTATCCATTTATTGAAAAATTCAATATCATCTTTATTATGTTCAAAAACATAACTAATAATATATTTAATAAATTCCTCAGTTAAATCCATATTATCCTGTATTTCATAAAAAGCCATTTCAGGTTCAACCATCCAGAATTCAGCAAGATGTCTTGTTGTATTTGAATTTTCAGCTCTGAAAGTTGGTCCAAAAGTATATACTTTTCCAATACCAACAGCAAAAGTTTCAGCTTCTAATTGGCCAGAAACTGTTAAAAATGTTTTTTTACCAAAAAAATCTTCTTTCCAATCAATAAAATTTCCTTTTAATACTGAACTAATTATTTCATTTAATTTTTTTTCATCTTTAAAATCTGAATATTCACCCTGTAATTGGTTTTTAAGAAATTTATTTAAAACTTTACTTATAGTTTTCTCTATTATTTTTTCATAATCAAGAGTTGTCACCTGAAACATCTCACCTGCACCTTCAGCATCAGAAGAAGTAATAATGGGAGTATTAAGATAATAAAATCCTCTGTCAATAAAAAACTTATGTATAGCATATGCTAAAGAAGATCTAACTCTAAAAACAGCTCCAAAAGTGTTTGTTCTAACTCTTAAATGCCCTATTGTTCTTAAAAATTCAAAAGAATGCCTTTTTTTCTGTAATGGGTATTTTTCAGGATCAGCAATATTGTAAATTTTTATTCTTTTTGGTTTTATTTCCCATTTTTGCCCTTTTGCAGGTGATTCCACAAGGTCTCCATATACTTCAACAGAAGAACCTGTTGTAATTTTTTTTATATCTTCAAATGTTATTTCTTGATTTTTGTTATTTAACATTTCAAAATCTTCATTTTGATCAATTACTACCTGAAGATTTGCAAAACATGAACCATCATTAATTTCCATAAAGTAAATATCTTTTAACTTTCTGAAAGTTCTTACCCAGCCTCTAACAATAATATCATTTAATATTTTTTCAGATCTTAATACTTTTTTAATATCAAGCCACATATTTGACCCCTTTTTTAAATTTATTTTTAGCTTTATAACTTTTTTATATTTTAAACTTCATAATTATTTATCTGTTTAGGTTTATTAGTTTCTTTCTGTTTATATTTATAATTTTTTATCTATTTTTTTAAATTATCTTTATATTTTATCAAGTCCTATGGAATTTTTTTATAAAATGTAAATCAATTACTTTACCACTTGAGAAAATATTAAATAAAATTATATTAACTATATCATATAATATGATTAATATCTTTATTTGTGAAATTAATAAAAATTTTAATATTGTAAAGAAAAAAAGGGGGTATTATGTCTGTATTAATTGAATTTGCTATGTTTCCCACCGATAAAGGTGAAAGTGTAAGCAAATATGTTTCAAAAGTTATAAAGAAAATATCTGAATCTAATATTACTTATAAAGTCACCCCAATGGGGACAATTATAGAAACTAATACATTTGAAGAAGCTCTTGATCTACTTAAAAATTTTTATAAAGTATTGGAACCTGAATCTAATAGAGTTTATTTAGCATTAAAAGCTGACATTAGAAAAAATAAAAATAATAGAATGAAAACTAAAATTGCCTCTATTGAAAATAAAATTGGTAAGATTAATACTTAAAAAACAATTGGTTCAATTTCCAAATTATAATGAAATTTATTAATTTATCTTTAAATCTGATCAACTTTATTTATATATACATTTTTATGTTTTTTTTATCCTGTATTTTTTTAAATTTCATCACAGTTTCATTTGTTATTCATAATTACTTCATAATTAGGAATAATATTACTAATGAGGGGAAGAAAAACCCTCTTAAATAAAAATTAAATTTTTGGGAGCAAAAAAAATGAAAAGAAGAACAAATTTAGTAATTAGTATTTTATTGGTAGTTAGTTTATTGATTGGTGTAAGTTTAAATGTATTGGCTGATGGTGGTTATGGAAAAGCTTCCGGTAAAGATATGGGGATTGAAGCAAAAATATCTACTTCTGACTGGAAAGTTTTTTATCCAGCTTTAAAAAACTATATTGATCAAATCAAAAGTTTGCTTGATAAACAGGTAGAAATTGGAATTATTTCAAAATATCAGGCTCAAGGGATGAAAGATGAACTTGATACAAATTTTAAAAACATATCAAAAACAAGAACAATTAAAGTAATGCCAGATTTTGGTGGTATGGGAAATACTGTATTTTACCAGCATTAAAGAATGTTGAGAATGCTAAAAATGAATTGTATAAAGCTATGCTTCAAATTGGATTAATTACTCAAAAACAATATAATAATATGATAAAAATATCCACAGAAAACTTTAATAGTTTATTGGACTCAAAAGAAATTAGACCATTTTTTGGTATTATGACAATTATCCACATGGCTGACTAAATTAATAATACAAAAATATTAAAAGCAATCAATTATAGTAACAACAGGTAAAATCTTAAAAGGGGCTGTCCTGATATTTAAAAAACAACCTCTTTTTTATTTTCTAAGTAATATTTTTCAGTTAAAAAATATTTTATAAATTTTTAAAAATTCATCTTTAAATTTATTAAATTTTAAATTCTTATTTTAAATTACTAAATTTTTATAGAGGTAGCTTGACAAATATAGTTTATACTATAAACTATTGTAAAGATAACTGACAATCCCCTATAAAGGTTTAATAGCAAATATATAAAAGATAAATATAAAAGGGAGTAATTTCATGAACAATGGAAATAAAAATGACTACTATAAAAAATATGAAGAATTTGAAAATAATCTTAAAATATTAAAAGATATTATAAAACAAAATTCTAACTTATTGAGGTTTATCTCTTTTTCAAGACCATTCAAGTCTTTATCTCTTATTAGTAGCATAACTATTTTTATATTTTCATTAACATTTTATTTTTTAATTGAAAAATTTAATGATTTTAACAACATCCCCTTTTATACTAAAACAATTACATTTATCTTACTTTTCATTGCAATTGTCATACTTGGTTATATTAAAATCAAAGGAATTATGCAAGAAGCTGCAAAAATTGATTCAAGTTTTAATTTTTTTAAATTGTTAAAATCATTTTATAACAAACATATTTCAATAATGTATTTTGCATACTTTTTTACTATAATATTTCTACTTTTTTTCCTGATTAACAATAAACTCTCAATTTATATTATAAATATGCTTTCTATATTATTTGGGCTTTTTATACTGCAATTTACTTATTTCACATTTAGTAAGGAATTTATTATTTTAGGTTTCTGGTTGCTATTAACAGGATTAATTACATTGTTTTTTATAAATATTTTTCATCCTCTTATTATTTTATCAATAACCTTTGGATTTGGATTTCTTTTAATGTACTTTACAATATTAATTTTTGAAACAAAACATAACTCTTAAAAACTAAGGTGAAGCATGGAAGATAAAATTTTTAAACTTATACATGAAAAAACAAAATTTTTAATTTTAACTTTACTTGCTACATCTGATAAAAATTTTTTTACTTTTACAGAAATTAAAAAATCATTATCTTTAACTTCAGGTAATCTATCAATTCAATTAAAAAAACTTGAAGAAGCAAATTTAATTATAATTGATAAAAGACTTAATAAAAATAAAACTTTATCTAAAATATCAATAACTCCTTTTGGTATAAAATCATTAAAACAATATTTTGAAGAGATGGAAAATGTAATTAATAAATTTAAAGGCAATATAAAAAAATAAGACAAAAACAATTTATAAAATCAATTAAAAACATTTATAATAAAAACATTTTTAAATCTTTTTTAAAAAATATATTAAAACACACTATTTAATCTTCCACCATCAACAGGAATCATAGTGCCATTTATATAATCACCATATTTACTTGCAAGAAATGCAGCTAAATATCCAATCTCTTCTGGTTTCCCCATCCTATTTAAAGGGATTGGATCTGTAAAAAACTTTTTAGCTTCCTCAATTGAGATATTTTGATTTTTTGCATTTGTTTTAGATAATTCAATTACTCTATCGGTTTCAATAATTCCTGGCATTATCCCATTTGTTGTTATATTATATTTCCCATATTCTTTTGCTAACTGCTTAACCAAACCTGCCATTGAAATTCTAACAATATTACTTAAAGAAATGGAAGGAATTGGTTCTTTTATAGCAACACTTGTATTAATAATAATTTTACCATATTTTTTATCTATCATAGATGGTAAAAGCTTCTTAATTATAATTACAGGTGCATACAAAAGTATATTAACAGCATTTTGAAATTCTTCTAATTCTTTCTCATTAAAAAAACCACCCTTAGGTCCCCCTGAAGAAAAGTATAAAATATCTGGTTCTCCAATCT
Source organism: Exilispira thermophila (assembly GCF_055389015.1). NCBI lineage: Bacteria > Pseudomonadati > Spirochaetota > Spirochaetia > Spirochaetales > Exilispira > Exilispira thermophila. The sequence continues at coordinate 2,070,496 of NZ_AP042476.1, forward strand.
TTAAAACATTATCCATAATTTGCTCAACTTCCTTAATATTAGATAAATCCCCAGCAATATAATTAATTTCAGGTATAGTAAAATTTGTATTTTTATTTAGTGAAGTTTTAATATTATTTAAATGTTTTAAAAGATTTTTTTTAGCACTTTTCAAATTTTCTTCATTTCTTGATACAATTATTATATTCGCTCCACATTCTGTAAATACTTTTGCTACACCATAACCAATCCCTTTTGATGCACCGGTTATTAATACAAGCTTTTTTGATAGATCTATTTTCATATGCTTCCTCCATATATGAATTACAAATCATTACTGAACATTACAATTATACATGAATAGTTAGTTTTTTCAATTTAAGTTTTATTAGTTTATCATATTATTATTTTAATAATTCCTCATTAAAAATATTAAATGTATTTTTCAATAACAAATATTCTAAAAATTATTTGTAAAATATTTATAATATTGTATTATATATAAGATTATATTTATAAGCTTTACAAATTAGTGGATAATGCTTAAACAATTTTATTTTGTGATTTTATTATTTTTTTTAAAATAGATTATTTATACAGGGAAAAAATGGATAAAAAATTTAGTGTAAAAAGCAATTATTTAAAATTTATCACAATAGTTGCATTAATTTTGATAATTTACTCAATTATATTTTTTATTGTATTTCAAAAACCTTATTATTTAAGTGAAAAAAATAAAATTTTTAATAGAATTAATACATACTTTGATTTTAAAACAGAAAGTGTTTTTAATTTTTTCAATCTATTAAATGATGAAGGGTTACTTGTAACATCAAGAACAAAAATAAGACAACAATTAATTTTATATAATGAAAATAAAATAGACTTTGATAATCTTTATAATTATACAAAACCTAAATTAGAAGATAATATTTATTTTAGTAATAATATTGCTGGAATAGTAAGAATAACCCTTGATAATAGATATATTATTACTGGAAAAACATTTGATAAAAAATTCTGGATTCTTCCTGAAAACAAGAATAAAACAATAATACATGGTTTTATTTTTAAACAAAATGAACACTATTATTATAATTCTCTTTTTCCTATAATAGATCCCCAAAAAGGTTTAACAGGGTATGACCTTATCTTTTTTAAAATTGATTACTTGAAAAATTCTTTAGTTATGGATGGTGATAAAATTAAAAATAGTTTTGATAACATTGAATATGAAATTAAATTTATAACAAAAATAAAAGATAACTATTATTATATTCCTGAATTTAAACCTATTACAGAATCAAATATATTACAAAAAATTAACTATATTTTCAAATATAAACCTAATAAAAAAATCAATATTTTTAAAGATAATAATATCCTTATTTTAAAAATCTTAAATCCTTATAATATAATTTTAACCTTTCAGATAAACCAGACTGAATTATATAGAGCTTTAATTATATATTTTCAGAGATCAATAATAAGTTTTTTAGTATTGATATTAGCAATTATTTTTATCCTTTATATGTATTCAAGACCCTTTTTTGATAGATATTTCATAACAATCAATGAACTAGAAACAAAAATTAATGAAAAAAATAAAGAATTAATTAAAGAAAAAAAGATTTTTGAACAATATCTTGATATCACACCTATAATAATAGTTGTTCTGGACAAGTATGGTATGATAGAGTATATCAATAAATCTGGCATTGAATTACTTGAATATACTTATGATGAAATAATTGGTAAGAATTGGCTGGAAAATTTTATACCTGAATTTGATAAAGAAAAAGTTAAAGATACATTTAATATGATTTTAAAAGGGGAAATAGAACCTGTCAAAAAATTCATTAACAGAATAATAACTAAAACAGGTAAAATTTACATTATTGAATGGAACAATAAATACTTTAAAGATGAAGATGGAAATATTATTGGTACTTTTTCAGCTGGAACAAATATTACAGAAACTAAAGAAAAAGAAAAAAATATTGAATTAATCCTTTACTCTATTGGAGCATTTTTGTGGAGAGGAGAATTTAATGAAAATGGTAATTTAAAACCTATCTATTATTCAAAAAATGTTGAATTTATAACAGAATATTCTTCTGATGAACTTTTAAATGGTAAAATGAAATGGGAAGATATTGTTGTAGAAGAAGATAGAGATAAGATATATCTTTCAAGAAAAAAAATGTTTAATCTTGAAAAAGGATATGAAGATTATCGAATTATTACAAAAAACAAAGAAATTGTATGGCTCAGGAATTGGTTTCATACTTCAAAAGTTAACAATAAAATAATTGTTAATGGTTTTTGTTATAATATCAGTCATGAAAAAGAATTGGAACAATGGTTTAAAACAATTGTTTCAACTTTAAGTAGGTTAAATATTGGATATTTAATCTATACAGCTAATAATGTACAGGATTCTAAAATAATAGATATTAATGAAGCTTTTGAAAAACTAACAGGGTACAAAAAAGATGAAGTAATTAATAAAAAAAATCCTTTAGAATTTGTAGGTGAGAAATATAGAGAACTTGCAAAAGAAAGATTTTCAAGAAGAATAACAAATAACGATGCTCCAAATCAATATGAAATTGAACTTTTAAGAAAAGATGGAACAACTTTTTTAGCTGAATTAAATATCACCCTTATAGAAATTAAGGGAAAAAAATATGTATTTACTTTATTTATGGATGTTACAGACAAAGTAAAAAGGGAAGAAAATCAATTTGTAAAACAAAAACTTGAAGCAATTGGTATACTTGCATCAGGGATAGCACACGATTTTAACAATATTCTTGGAGGGATTTTTGGCTGGGTATCACTTTTAGAAAACCTTATAACAGATGAAGAACAATTGAAAATGGTAAAAGAGATTAAAAAAGCAGGAAATAGGGCCGCTGACCTTATATCAAAACTTTTAGGATTTGCAAGAAAAGGTAAATATGAAAATAAAGTATTTAATTTAAACAACATTGTAAATGATGTTTTAAGTATTATTAAACATTCTATCAATAGAAACATAAATATTAATATATCTTTAGATAAGAATTTATCACTAATAAATGGTGATCCCAATCAAATGCAACAGGTTGTAATGAACCTTTGTGTAAATGCAATTCAGGCTATGCCAGATGGTGGTGATTTAACAATAACTACATCCAATTTCATAGTTGATGAAAAGTTTTCCTCTACTCATTTTAATATATTACCAGGGAGATATATTAGATTAACTGTTGATGACACAGGGACAGGGATGAACAAAAAGACTTTAGAACATATTTTTGAACCATTTTTTACAACAAAAAAAGAGGGGAAGGGAACAGGTCTTGGTCTATCTACTGTTTATGGAATTGTAAAAAACCATAATGGTATTATTACTGTTTACAGTGAACCAGGCATGGGGACTTCATTTAAAATTTATTTGCCTGCTTCTGATAAATCAAACTCCAATTATATTACTGATTTAACAAATAACAAATTTACTAAAGGAAAAGGGACAATATTAATAATTGATGATGAAGAGATGATAAGAAGTGTTTATTCAAAAATGTTAAAAATGCTTGGGTATAATATTTTAAGTGCAAATAATGGTTATGAAGGGGTTAAAATTTTTGAAAAAAATAAGGATAATATAGATTTAGTTATACTTGATTTAAACATGCCAGAAATGAGTGGAGAAGTTACTTTTGAAAAATTAAAACTTTTAAAATCTGATATAAAAATAATTTTAGCAACAGGATTTGCAATAAATGGATCGGTACAAAAATTATTAGACAAAGGAGCTGATAGTTATCTTAAAAAACCATTTACCATAAATGAACTTTCTGAAACAATCAACAAAATTTTAAATAAAGATAACAAATAATTTATTTTATATAATATCAAAATTTGCATTTAAACCAATATTGAATTTATTATCTTTATTTAACTTTAAAAAGTCAGGTAATGTTGCTATTGAAGTTATACCTATTGAATTAGTTGTTTTGCTTCTCTCCAGAGTAAAATTCTCAATTGAAAAAGTATTTGCATTAAAAGGATTGGTGTAAGATTCTTTATAACTTCCACTATAATCAATTGTAAAAATTGTATAATTTAACATTGAAAATAAATTTATATTGCCAAATTTCTTTAAAAAAGGTATTTTCAATGTCAATCTAAAAGCTGGATTGGGTAAAGTTGCTGTTCTGGTATAAGTATAATCAAGTTGAGGATCAGGTATAGAAGTAGCCCCTGCTGCATCATAGTAATAATTTTACTGTTTTTTACCAAAACCTATGAAAATCATAGTAATGCTCAAAATTATTAAAAAAATTGCTGAAAACTTATCCGAAGATTTTGAAGTTAACATAATTATACCAATCCCCAATAAGATAATACTGATAAAAATCATCAACCTATTGCTATAACTTTTAGACATTAAATTTAACTCCTCAAATAAAATAAAATATATAAAGAAGGAAGTTACAAAAGTTTTATTTATAATGAAATTTTTATATATTGGGAAATATTTTTATTTTATAAAAATTTAATTAGTTTAAATATTTTTCATTATATAATCTGAAGAAAATATTGTTTTTAATTTATCAATATCTTTAGCTCCACCCTGAGCAAAATCATCTCTTCCACCACAGGAACCTTTTGCAGAAAATGTAATTTTTTGCAAAATATCTTTTGCTGAATATTTTTCACTTATCTCCTTTGAAACAACACAAAGAGTTTGAGCTTTACCACTTTTAATATTTGCAAATACTATAATTGCTTTTTGATCTTTAGCTTTTATTTTATCTGCAAAATCTCTTAAAAGTTTCATATCACCATTTTTAAATAATTTCACATAAAGGTTGAATTGATCATTACTTTTCACATTTTTTATAATATTATCAAAATCAGAATTTAAATTTTTTACTTTAAAATTTTCAATCTCTTTTTTAAGTTTATTATTATTTTCTATTAATTCTTTTACTTTTTTTTCTATTATATCACTATCCTTTACTTTGATTGCTATTTTGATATTTTCTATCAATCTGTTTTGATTTTTTAAATATTTATAAAACTCCTGTCCTGTAATAACTTCCACTCTTCTAATTCCAGCTGAAACTGCTTCCTCTTTTAATATTTTACATCCCATAATAAAAGAAGTATCAGGACTATGGGTACCTCCACATAACTCAATTGAATAATTATCTATTTTAACAACCCTAACTTTTGATGAATATTTATCTTCAAATAAAGCTTTAGCACCAAGTTTTTTAGCATCTTCAAGAGGAACATCTTCTAAAACTTCAACTTTAAGATTTTTAGCAATTATTTTATTTACAATATTTTCAACTCTTTCAAGTTCCTCTTTAGAAATACCTGTAAAATGTGTAAAATCAAATCTCATATAATTTGGACCAACATATGACCCTCTCTGCTGAACATGATCCCCTAATACATCTATTAAAGCCTGGTGTATTAAATGAGTAACTGTATGATTTCGCATAATATTATATCTTCGCACTTTATCAATTATAGCATAAACACTATAATCAAAAGCTTTATCATCAAGATTTCCAGCAATAATTTCAGCATCATGTAAAGGCCCCCATTTTGTTTTATATACATTATTAACAAATAAAATTATAGGTTCAATATTATACTCTTTAAAAAATCTGGATATCTCATTTACAATAATTTCTTTTCTTTTTTTTTCTTCAAGCAAATCTAACCCTGAATAGTCCGAATTTAAATCAAAATTAAAAATTAGGTTTTCAAATTTTTCTATATTTAATATATTAGAATCTTTTTCATTGATAAAAACTAAAATCCCTTTGTCAGATGTTTGACCTCCACTTTCTGCATAAAATGGGGTTTTATCAAGAAATAGTAAACCTCTATTTTGATCAATATTTTTATAAGAGATTAATTGTGTAACTTCGGAATAACTTTTATACCCTGTAAATGTTGAAACCTTTTTCTCTTTTATGCTCCAATCATTCCCAAGTATATTTGTAAAATCTATATTAGTTTTTAAAACTCTTGATCTTTCTTTTTGTAATTTCATTAATTTATAAAATCCATCTTCATCAACATCAAGATTATCCTCTTCAGCCATCTGCTTTGTTAAATCAAGTGGGAACCCATAAGTGTCATGTAGCAAAAATACTTTATCTCCAGGAATAATCTTTTTAGATGTTTTTTTTAGTGTATTTTTTATATCAAAATAAATTGAAAGACCTTTATCCAGAGTTTTATTAAATCGCTCTTCTTCTTCTTTTATAATCTGTTCGATTTTAGATTTGTGTTTTTCAAGTTCTTTATAATATCCTCCCATCTTTTTAACAACAGGTTCAATTAAAAGGTATAAAAACTCATTTTTAATTTCCAGTTTTCTAGATTGTCTTGCAGCTCTTCTTAAAAGTCTTCTTAAAACATAACCTCTTCCTTCATTTGAAGGTAAAGCACCATCAGCAATTGCAAAAGTTAATGCTCTGATGTGGTCAGCAATTATTTGAAAAGGGACTTTAAATCTGGAATCATTATATGATTTACCACTAATTTGTTCAAGCTTTTCCATTATTGGTTGGAATAAATCAGTTTCATAATTTGAATAAACTCCCTGCAATACTGCAACAATTCTTTCTAATCCCATACCTGTATCAACAGATTTGAATGGAAGAGGAGTTAATTTTCCTTTATCATCTCTATTAAATTCCATAAAAACAAGGTTCCATAATTCTAAATATCTATCACAATCACTTCCAACAGTTGGATTTTTTTCTTTACATTTAACTTCAGGTCCCTGGTCATAAAAAATCTCTGTGCATGGTCCACATGGACCAGTTTCACCCATTGACCAGAAATTCTCCTCATCACCCTTTTCAATATCTCCAAACTTATATATCCTTTTTTCATCCAGACCAATTATATTTTTCCAGATATTGTAACTTTCATCATCATCTTTATAAACTGATACATAAAGTCTATCTTTATCAAGTTTTACTACCTCAGTTACAAATTCCCATGCCCATTTTATTGCATCTTCTTTGTAATAATCTCCAAATGACCAGTTACCTAACATTTCAAAAAAAGTATGATGCCTTCCATCTTTCCCAACTTCTTCTAAATCATTATGTTTCCCGGAAACTCTTATACATTTTTGTGATGAAACTGCTCTTTTAAGGTCAGTTTTAACTTCACCAAGGAATATCTTTTTAAATTGATTCATTCCCGCATTTGTAAATAATAAAGTTGGATCATCATAAGGTACAACAGGAGAAGATTCAAAAACTTTATGTCCTCTATTTTCAAAAAAATCTAAAAATAATTTTCTAACTTCATTTGATTTCATAAAAACTCCTCATATAATATATTAAAAATAATTAGATATATTTTTTTATAATTGTAGCTTATTTACAAACAATTATATAAATTATATATATATTGTTATTTATTAGAAAAATTTATACAGATTTACATTTTTGTCAAATATAACAGAAATTAATACAATAATAAAATAATATTATTTTGTTAGTACTATTTCAGGTCTTTTGCAATTGATGTTATAAATACAGCAGAAACAATCTGTTTATAAAATTCAACAGGGTCTAAAGATTTAAAAATTATTTTTCTTGGTTCAACTAAATTTACAAATGGCAACATAGAAGAAAGATAAGCTCTTGTAGCATCTATATATTCAATTTCAACATTTAATGGAAAATCAAATTTTGTTACAATCCCTTTAATATTTACAAGGTTTCTCCCTTTATCTTTTAATTCTAAAAGTAGTTGATCATAAGGTTTTAATACTCCTGCAAATCTTGAAATAGCCTGCTTTGAAATAAGGTAATCAAAATCACTTTTTTTATCTTTATAAAGGGATGAAATAGTTTGCTTTGTTTGTTCAATTGTTTTATCATCACCATAAACAAAAGAAAAAGGTACATTGTATTTTGAAGCATAAATACTATTAATCAACAACTCATCCACTTCAATCCCATTTACAGTTATTCTATAAATAGAAGAAGATGAATATGTATGGTCCATCATTCCTCCACCACCAACCTTTGAATGATAACCAAAATATACTATATGAGTAAAACTTTCATCTAGATTTTCCATCATATAAAAAACTCTTGGAAATCCTTTAATAAGAATAACTTTTGAATTAAGTTCTTCCCACAAAATATTTGTTCCAAATGCATGAGAATCACAAAGATAAATTTGAGCATTTTTATCTGTTTCTAAAATCCCTTCAACAAAAGCATTAATTTGACTTGTTGCTAATTTATCTTTATCTTTTTTATGGTAAGTTTCATCCCATGATGTTATTCCTCCAATCCCTTCATAATCAAATGAAATAAAAACTTTCATATTAACTCCTCATCTATTTTTACCAATATTTTATAATTTATAATTTATTTAATTCAGATTATTTTTATTTTAGTATATTTTTTTATTTAAAATTTTGTATTATTTTAATCTATATTACATCATATTAAAATTTTTTAAACTAGATTTTTTACATTTTACTTTTTAAATTGAAAATATAAAAAAAGAGACTATCCCCTAAATTTCAGGATAGTCCCTATTTCTTTTAGTTATTTTAAACAATAAATTTTTAGAAAAAAAATTAATTATAAAAAAAATTGTTTTAATTATATAAATTAAAATCTAAACAAGCTGTTTTTTGTGCCATAAAATTCTTCTAAAATTCCAACCTGTTTTTTTAAAGCTTCATAATGGCTTTCTTCCCATTTTGAAAGTGACAACAAAAATTCTTTTAGCTCTTTATTGTCAGTACTATCAGCCATTTCTTTATAAAATTTCATTGATTCAAGCTCAAGTTTCATTCCAATTTTTAAAGTTGCAACTTCAAAATGTTTGTCTTTTATAAAATCTTTAAAATCTTTTGAAAAAATTGGACTTTGAGCATCTTCAAATGTTTCAAGTTTTTTTAGCTCAGGTACTTCAATTTTTTGTCCATTAAAATATTGCTCTGCAAGGGTTTGTAAAGTTTCAAAATGAGAATGTTCTTCTTTTGAAAGTTTTTCAAATACCTTTTTTGCTTTAGGGTCACTAACTTTTTCTGAAGCAACCTTGTAAAGTTCCCTTCCTTCAATTTCACCTAAGATAGCTGTTTTAAAAGCTTCTTTTAAATCCATAACTGCCCCCTAATTTAGATTTCTTTACTTTTTATTATATTTATATAATAATATTTAATACAACTTTTGTCAATGAATATTATTTTATTTAATATGTAATTCTCATTATATTATCATTACTTATTATTTTATCTTATTTTTTAAATTGTTCAATTTACATTATTGTTTATTATCCATAATTATAATTATTATATATATCTATTATATTTAATTTAAAACAAATCCTTTTTGTTAATAATAAAATCAAAATTATTGATATATTTAAAAAATAAGAACTAATTATATCATAATTGAAATTTTTCTCCTTAGTGTAGTTATGTAATTTAAAAATTAAAACTTTTTTAAACATTAACTAAAAATTAATATTTAATCTTTTAAGTCTTTGACAACTACAATCCAGTCGAAAAATTTCAATTATGATATATATAGTGTTTTTATTTATTTAATCAAATATAACAATTTATAATTTTATTATTAACTGCAACAGCCACGAAAAAAAAATTGTAACTATTTATATACCGCATGAAGTATCAAAACCTTATTTATATCCATAACAATATCTTTTTTCTTTTTTTAAAATTATTTTAAGTAATTGATTATTATAGTTAACAAGATTAAAGCTAAAACTAGATAATTTTTTATTTGAGTTTTGATTATTTTGTGAAAAAAGGAAGGATGATGAAAAATATAATAAAAAACCAATTAACAAACTAAATAAAATTTTTTTCATAATACTTATTTTTATTTTTAAATCCATATTTGATTCCAATACTGTATTATATTAATTTTAATTAATTATTTAATTTACTTAAAAATGATTTTGAAAATTTTTAATAAATGTTAAAAATATGTCAAGTTATTTTTTCATTTTCCCATTTTTTATTCATTTTTTAGTTATTACTTTTATGTTTAAATATAAAAAATATTTACAATTTTAATATTATGATTTCTGTTATATCAAGTAATATAGATATTAATTTTAAGAAAAATTTTTAAAAATCAAGAATTATAATCTACCGAATTTTCAGGGTGGTGTGGTAACTTTATGCATTTTTTAATTTATTAAATTATGTTAATAAGAAAACAAATGTTATTTAATAACCAAACAATCAATATAATCTTAATATTAATTTTATAATCAATTATTTTCTTAATTTAATTAGGTTTATATCAACTTTCAACTTTTTTTTAAATTTTTTTTACTATTTTAGTTATAAAAATTAAAATAGTAAAATACCACAGAAAAATGAATAGCAAAAAACAAGAAGATGATTGATTATATTACAACTAACATTATAAAATTCGCATTACACAAATAAAATTGCTTAACTAAAATTATATAACCAACAAAATTTGGATATCACAAACATTTGTATTTGTAGGTCCTGTTTTTATAAGATATCCAATTTTATTAAAAAAATTATATGAATCATTATTATTTAAATATTCAAGAGGGTTAAGATTTCTATTTTCTAAAACATCATAAATTTCACTTTGAAAAACAGCCCCCGCTGCATCTGTTGGGCCATCAGTACCATCAGTACCACAAGATAGAAAATAAACCTTATCTTTAATAACATCTCTATATTTCATAATATTAAGAAGAAAAGATAAAATCATTTCCTGATTTCTTCCACCTTTTCCTTTTCCCTTAATTGTAACTGTTGTTTCTCCACCTGCTATAATGACAAAAGGCTTTTTATAATCATTTAAATTTTTAACTCCATCAATTGCAATGGATGCAAAAAATTTTGCTATCTCTTTTGCCTCTCCAGAAATATGTGAGGTTAATATGTATGGTGAAATATCTTTAATAATACTTTGATTTTTGAAAATTTTTTTTGCAGCCAATAAAGCAGAATAATTATTCCCCAATAAAATATTTTCAACATTATTAAAAATTAGATCCCCCTCTTTTGGTGTATCATCAATCTCTTTTTTCAAACCTTTTTCTATAATTTCAATAACTTGCTCAGGTAATTTTGATTCAATATTATATTTTTTAATAACATCATAAACATAATTAAATGAGGTATTATCTGGAACAGAAATACCTGAGGCAATCGAATCCAGCCTATCCCCAATAACATCAGAAAGAATAATATTTATCATTTTTGCAGGATAACAAACTCTGGCAAATTTCCCTCCTTTAACTTTAGAAATATGTTTTCTTAAACTGTTTATCTCAGTTATATTTGCACCACATTCCAGCAAAACCTGTGTTGTTTTTTGCATATCCTCTAAAGTTAAACCATAATCAGGCAAAGTAAATAAAGCAGAACCTCCACCTGAAATTAAATTAATAATTAATGTTTTTTCATCTGAATCTTTTGCAAGATCATATATTTTTTTTGCTCCTTTTATAGAATTTTCATCTGGTACAGGATGTCCTGCTTCAATAATATCAAAATCTTGAAGAGTTATATTATTATCAATATGCCCATATTTTGTAACAATTACACCTTTATCAATTCTTTTTCCTAAAATAGTCTCAATTGCATACCCCATATTAAATGCAGCTTTTCCTATTGCAAAAACAAAAATCTTTTCATAATTGTCAAGATTATAGATAATTTCTTTATTTTCAAATTTTATAATTAACCCATTATCATCAAGTTTAATATATTTTTTAATCATTTTATAAGGTTCAACCCTTTCAACTGCTGCATTAAAAGCATCAATTAAAAGATTAACATATTTATTATTATCCATATAAAAATCCTTTTATTTTAATGATTTTATAATCTATAAATCAAGAATTATTTTTACTTTGTAAGTATGTTTTTAATTTTAAATAATTTTTTTTAATCACAGGTTGTTCAAATATTTTTAATGCTTTTTCAAAATAAATTAATGCATTTTTATAATCCTTTTTATGGTTCATATAAATTGTTGCAATGTTATTATAAGCAAATGGATTTATCGCATCATATTTTATTGATTCCAAAAACAACTTTAATGCATCATCATATTCTTTTTTATCCATTAATTCATTTCCTTTAATAAACAAATCATACCCTTTTAACATTTTATTATATTTATCTTCATCCTTTAATAGTTTAATTCTTTTTTTAATAAATTTTTCTTCATTTTCAAATGCACATTTTGTTAAAGCTTTTTCAAAAAATTGAGTTGCTTTTTCTCTTTTTCCCCAGATATAATAAAGTTCAGCTAATGATTTAAAAATATAATAATTACCACCAAACTTTGCTAATTCTTCCAGATAATGTCTTTCAGCTTCTTCATATTTTCTCAAACCTAAAAGTGCAGTTGCAATATTTAAATTAACTCCCTTTTTATCAGGATTAAGTTTTAAAATTTTTTTAAAATATTTATATGCCTTTTCAAATTTACTCTCAACAAGAGCATTCAAACCCATATGAGTATAATATTTAGTAAGTAAGTTTTTCATTTTTTCTCCTGATAATATTTTAAACAATAATTATAGATTTTTTTATTTTCATTTATCTTATTTAACCACAAGTAATTATTATATCTTTTAATCAATTTTGTAAATATAAATTTTCATCGTATTTTAGTATGATAAACCACCATATCCCTTTATCAACATTAATATTGATCTTCATTTAAATTATTTGTTTAAATAGTTTATTTGAAATATTTGTTTAAATAATATATTTTATATATTAAATAATATTAAACAAAATCATTAATATAAATTTTCTATTTAAATATTTAAAAATGAGGTGAGGGATGAACCCTCACCTTATAGATCAATAAATTGCTTTTTTATTTTTTTTTAAAACAAGTTCCTTATATAACTTTCTTTAGTTATTAATTTCCCATTATTTTTAAAGTATAATTTAAAAAGTTTAGAGGAAAATTGATAAAATTGCAACACCAATTATTCCAACAACCCCTTCTACCAATGTTGCAGTTGTATAAACTTTGTAAGCAATAGGAACTTCCATATCTGAAAATTGTGATACTACCCAGAAATATGAATCATTTGCATGTGAAACAATCATTGATCCTGAACCAATTGCGAGTACTGTTAATACAGGATTTAACCCAAGACTACCAATTAATGGTGCCATTATTGAAGATGTTGTAATTATTGCAACAGTAGAAGACCCTTGAGCAGTCTTTAATGCAGCTGCAATAATAAAAGGTAAAAATATACCTAAATTCCAGTTTGCTAAAACCTGGCCTAAATAAGCACCCATTGGAGATGCTTTTAAAATTTTACCAAATGCACCACCTGCACCTGTTATAACTAAAATTAATGCAGCATTTTTAACACCTTGAGCCATCCATGTACTTACACTTTCTTTTAAATCACTCTTTTTAACTAAAAATAGAGCTATAAATATTCCCAGAACAAGAGCTGTTACAGGATCACCTATGAAATCAAAAAATGCTTTAGCACCACCTTTACCAAATGGAGCAGTTGGAAAATCAGCTATAGATTTTAAGAAGATTAAAATAATAGGAACAACTATAGGTGCAAATGAAAGCCATACTGAAGGTAATTTCCCATATTTTTTCATTAAATCATCATAAGTTTCTGAAAGTTGAGCTTTAATATCATATTTTTTTGCAACTTTTATTGCCCACCAGTAGCCTGCTAACATAGCTGGAATTGATACAACAAGACCCCAGATTATAACTGAACCAAGGTCAGCTCCCAATATACCAGCTGCTGCAATTGGTCCTGGTGTAGGTGGAACAAGACTATGTGTAGCATATAACCCTGTTGCTAATGCAACTGCCATTACAGCCATAGATTTACCAGTTTCTTCAGCTAAAGCTTTATTTAATGGTGTCAAAATTACATATCCTGAATCACAAAAAACAGGAATAGAAACAATATACCCTGCAATACTCATAGCTAAAGGAGACCTATTTTTTCCAACTAGCTTTAATATTGCATTGGTCATAGACAAAGCAGCACCTGTTTTTTCAAGTATTGTCCCTATAATTGTACCAGCAACAATAACAATACCAATATAACCCAGAGTACCACCAAATCCATTTCTAATGTTCTTTACAATGTCAACAAGTGGCATTTTGACAAAAAGACCATATAAAAATGCAACTAAAATCAATGTTACAAAAGCATTTAATTTGGTCTTTGCTGTTAAATAAATAATCAGCAAAATAGCAATAACAAGATAAATAAGTGCAACAAGACCTGAAACCATAAAAAAACCCCCTTCTTTTTTTGTCTATTTTTATTGATAATCCCAAACATTGAAAAGTCAATATAATTTTTATATTTTTTTATACAATTAAACATTTTTCAATAATCTTTTGAATTTATTTTCAAGTGTCAAATATTGTTTTATATAACAATCTTTTTGATAAAAATCTTGAAATATTGTCAAAACCTATTAAAATATATTGAAAAGAAGAAAAAATTTAATTTAATAAATATTTTAAGGAGATTTTATGAAAACAAGAAGAATTTTTCTTATTTCTATGATTTTTTTACTTATGCTTACCTCATTTTTTTTAATTGCTGGAAAAAGTGGAAACAATGAAAAACAGCAAAAAATTTTAGTTGGTATGGCTACAGATATTGGAGGACTTGGTGATAAATCTTTCAATGATGGATGCTGGGCCGGATTACAAAAAGGACAAAGTGAACTTGGAATAGAAGCTAGATTAGTTGAATCAAAACAACAAACAGATTATATACCAAATCTTTCTGGTTTGGCAGAAGATGGATGTAAACTTGTTTTTGCTGTTGGATTTTTAATGGCTGATGCAATGGTAGAAGCAGCTAAAACACACCCTGATACTTATTTTGGGGGTGTTGATATTTTTGTTGATCCTTCAACAGCACCTAAAAATGCTATTGGTATTTTATTCAAAGAGCAAGAAGCTGGATATTTAACAGGTATTGTTGCTGGTCTTTTAACTAAAAAATATGCATCTATTTCTGATAAACTAAATGATCAAAATGTTGTAGGAATTGTTCTGGGTATGGATATCCCTCCTGTAGAAAGATATCAAGCTGGATTTTATGCAGGTGTAAAATCAGTTAATCCTGATTGTAAAGTTATCTCTATTGTAGCTGGTGCATTTAATGATCAGGCTAAAGGAAAAGAAGCAACTATTGCTTTAGCTGAACAGGGTGCTGATATAGTTTTGCAGATTGCTGGATTAACAGGACTTGGTGTAATTAATGGCGCTAAAGAAAAAAATATACTGGCAATAGGTGCTGATGCTGATCAAAATTACATAGCACCAGATACAGTTGTTACTTCTGCTTTGAAAAAAACAACTCAAGCTGTTTATCTTGTTATCAAATATTTACTTGATGGTTCCTTAAAAGGTGGAAATAATCTTGTTTTTGGTATTAAAGAAGGTGCAACTGGTATTGCTCCTTTCCACTCTTTTGACTCTATAATTCCACAAGAAGTTAAAGATGCTGTAAATAAAGCTATTGAAGGCATCAAAAATGGCACAATCAAAGTTCCTTCTACTAGAAAAGAAGCTGGATACGAAGGATAAATCATTTTTTTAAGAGGCTATCTTTAATCTTAAGGGATAGCCTCTTTTTTCTTGTTCTAATACATATTTTAAATAAAAAATATTAATTTTATAAGTTTTTATACAAGCATCTATTAATATTTTATTTTAACATATAATTTTTATCTTTATTATTTATTTTTTGTATTTCTCTTTATTCTCAAAAGGAGCTTAAAATGCCAGTGGTAATTAAAGCAAAAGAAAACGAAATTGCAAAAGTTGTTCTTTTACCTGGAGACCCTTTAAGAGCACAATACATAGCAAAAAGATTTTTATCAAAATCTAAACTTTATACTTATGAAAGGTTTATGTTAGGTTATACTGGTTTTTATAAAGGTTATAAAATCAGCATTCAAACTACTGGAATGGGAATTCCCTCTTTTGCTATTGTTGCAGAAGAATTAAATATGTTAAATGTTAAATCAATGATAAGAATTGGAACAGCTGGTGCAATTAATCCTGATATAAAAGCTACTGATTTAGTTATTGCTACAACTGCTCATATAAGTCACCAATTATGGGATCATAATTTCAACAATGGTGGATTTTCTGCTTCTTCTACCTACAAACTTTCCAATATATTATATAAAAATGCTATTAAAAAAAACATAAAAAGTTACATGGGATCAGTTTTAACCTCTATTTTTCTGTATGAAGAAAATGAAGAATTATTAAAAAAATATCTTGAATATAACACTTTAGCAGTTGAGATGGAAACTTATGCATTATTTGCAATTGCTGCTAAATATAACATTAAAGCTGCAAGCATTTTAACAATTAGTGATACACTATTTGAAAAGAAAGGTGATAAACTAATACATAAAGTTGTATGGATTGATAAAAATAAATTACTTGAAGGAATTGATAATATGACTGAATTAGCTCTGGATACAATTGTAGAAAATTATGATTATCTTACTAAAAATTCTGAATAAAAATTTATATATTTTTTAAATTTATATATTTTTTTAATATAAAATATAATCTTCAATTTTTTATTGAAAACTAATAAATCCAAAAATTAACACAACTATTATAAATAGGAATAAGTACAATTTAGTTTTTTGATTATAAATAAGGAGAATATTAATGCAATAGCACTTAATATATAAACAAATACATAACCTAAAGCTTGAATTAATAACCCATTCAAAAGGGGAATAAGTATTAAAGATAAATTTCCAGCACCAGAAATTGCTGTATATAAACTTCTTGTAGAATCATTTGATATTTCAAGTAAAATTCCAGGTGAAATAATCCTGTATGCTGTTAAATTAAATCCTCCTAAAAAGAAAACAACAGGAAATATTTTCACATATTTTGAAAGTAAAATAGCTAGAAAAATAACAAGGATTCCCATAAAAACATAAATTCTAGTTAAAAACTTATAATTATATTTTTTCAATATATATTTCCATATAAAAGAAGATACTAACATTCCTAAAACCTGTAATATTAAAAAGTTTCCAATATCTTTTCCTGTTAATCCTGTTAAATGTTTAAAATAGGATACATAAAATGGGATAATCAATATCCCAAAACTCATAGTATTTAAAAGTAAAATATAATATTTTATATTATTATCATTTTTTATAATCTGAATATAAGTTTTAAAAAAGGACCCTTTTTTTAAAGTATCTAAATCAATTTTATTAGGGGTTTCTTTTATAGCCCAGAATCCTAAAGATGCTAAAAATAACAAAAACCCTGCAATAAAATAAAGAATACTGTAATTCAGGGGATAAGAATATTTTTTGACAAGTTCCCTGACAATAAATCCTGTTAATAAAATACCTATACTATTTACAATTTGTCTTGTAGTAAAAAAAGATTTTCTCAAATCCCCTTTAAGGGATTTTCCCAAAATATCAGTATAACTAATTCCTGCAAAAGCCCCACTGAATGAAAAAATTAAACTTAAAAAAAAGATAAAAAAAAGTACAAAATTTTTTTGATAGTTTTCTACTCGTAAAAAAAAGTAACTTAAAAAGAATAAAGATAAAAATCTTAATGTTATCCCAATTATTAAATAATTTTTTTTATAAATTTTAGAATATAAAAAAACTATAAAAAATAACTGCATAAATCCAACTCCACCAACAAGGATTCCAGTCAAAATCCCAAGATGAATGTTGTTTCCACCTGCTTTTAGTATCATTGAGGTAAAGATAGTATTAACTTCTGTAAAATTTTTTGCTAAAGCTAGAAATAATGCATGCCAGAGGAAAGCAAAATAATTTCTATTAACATCATTAATCTTTATTATTTTCATTAACATTTATTTAATGGAATTATTTTTTGTATTCTTTTTTTTAAACAACAATTATATTCATTTTTAAAACTACAATTATATTCATCTTAAAGATTTTATTTATCTCATAATCTAATTCATAAAACATTGATTTTAGATTGATTAAGGTTTTATAGTTTCTGATCTTCAACAACTTTAATTCTTTCAATTTTAAGAGCTTTTTTATTAACAGGATCAAATTCAAAATAACAACCGTTTATAATCCCTTTTCCTTCAGCAATTTTATATCTTTTTGGTATAAGGTTAGAAAATTTATATAAAATAATCTCTTTATCCATTCCTATTACTGAATCTATTGGGCCAGTCATTCCTATATCAGTAATATATGCAGTTTTTTCAGAAATAATTCTTTCATCAGCTGTCTGAACATGTGTATGAGTTCCAAAAACCAGATTTACTCTATCCTGTAAAAAATATCCAAATGCAATTTTTTCAGAAGTCGCTTCAGCATGAAAATCAGTAATTACTACATCAGCTTTCTTAAATAACTCTTTATTTGAATTATAAAAATTGTTAAATGAATAAAAAGGTGGAATAATACTTTCCATATATACACTACCAAGAACATTTATTATAAGATATTTTATCCCATTTTTTTGAATCAAAGAATATCCTTTACCTGGACTTGATTCTGGATAATTTAATGGTCTTAAAATTCTATTTGAATTGTTTAAATACTCAAAAATTTCCCTTCTTCTCCAGATATGATTTCCAGAAGTGATTACATCAACATTATTATTTAAAAATTCGTCAGCAATCTTTGGAGTAAGTCCAAAACCACCTGCTGCATTTTCTCCATTAACAATTACAAAGTCAGCTTCATATTTATTTATAAGATAGGGAAGATAGGCTTTTAAAAGCCCTCTTCCCTTTTTTCCTATTATATCACCTAAACAAATTATTTTAATTTTCAACCATTTCTCCAAAATAAAATTTAAAACAAAAAATTCAATATAATAGATAACCTAAAACATATATAAATAATAATCCTATTATATTAACAATACTTTAATCTGTAAATTCAACCTGTCTTGTTTCTTTAATTACAGTAATTTTAATCCTTCCAGGATACTTTATAAATTTGTTTAACTGAATGTTTTTCTTTAACTCTTTTGCAATTTTTTCTACATTATTTTCAGGAGTATTTATATTTAAAAATACTCTTATTTCTCTTCCTGCCTGAATTGCAAAAGCTTTTTCAACTTCATCAAATTTCTTAGCTTCTTTTTCTAGCTCTTCAACTCGTCTAATATAATCTTCCCATGCACCTTCATTAAACCTTGCACCAGGTCTTGCTGAAGAAACAGTATCAGCAATTCTAACAATAATAGCTTCAATAGGTTCTGTTTTCTTTTCTTTATAATCCTTTAATTCTCCAGGTAAAAACGCACTTGATTCATGATGATTTGCAACACATTGAATAACATCTTCATTTTCTTTTACAGATTTAAGAAGTTTTACACCTTCTTCAACATGTTTGTTCCCTTCTTCAGTATAAATAGCCTTACCGATATCATGATACAGACCACCTTTTTTAGCTATCTCAACATTTGCACCAATCTCTGCTGCAATTGATGCTGAAATTCTTGCAACTTCTATAGAATGATACAAAACATTTTGACCATATGAAGTTCTAAAATATAGTCTTCCTAAATGCTTAATAATTTCCATTGGAACATTGTGTAATCCTAAAGAATAAACAGCATTACTACCTTCATCAAAAATCTTTTGTTCAATTTCACCTTTTACTTTTAAATAAACTTCTTCAATTCTTGCAGGATGTATTCTACCATCTTTTACAAGTCTTGACATTGTGATTTTTGCAATTTCTCGTCTAATTGGGTCAAAACCAGAAATAGTAACAACTTCAGGTGTATCATCAATAATAATATCAACACCCAATAAGTTTTCTAATGTTCTAATATTTCTACCTTCTCGACCAATTATTCTTCCCTTCATCTCATCATCTGGAAGAGTTAAGTTGGTAATGTTAGTTTCTTTTGTTGTTTCGGAAGCAATTCTTTCCATTACTGAAACAAGAATATGTTTTGCTTTTTTTTCAGCATTAAGTTCAGCTTCTTCAATTGTTGAATTATAATATTCAAGCATTTTTTCATCAACTTCAGCTTTAACTCTTGCCTCCAAGTTTCTTCTTGCTTCTTCTTTGGTAAGATTAGCTATTCTTTCAAGCTCTTTATCAATACTTTTTTCTTTATCGCTAATTTCTTGAAGTTTTATCTTAATAAATGATTCTTTATCAGTTAAATTCTTTTCTTTCTCCTCAAGATTAACAATTCTTCTTTCAAGATTTTCTTCCCTATGGATTAATCTTCTCTCATAAGAAGATAATTCATTTCTTTTTTCTTTTATTTCTTTATCAAATTCTCTTCGCTCTTTAAGAATAGCTTCTTTAGCTTCAAGTAATCTTTCTTTACTTTCAGCTTCAGATTTTCTTAATAACTTTTGTGCTTCCTCCTTTGCATTCTTAACTATCTCTTCTGCTTTAGTTTCTGAAGTAACTAATTTGTATTTAGCATATACTATTCGAATAATATATCCAACTACTCCTCCAATAATCGCAATGATGAGAGAGGGAATAATTCCTCTTTCCATACTTTCCCCCTCACGGTAATATTATAAATTAAAACAAAGATAATTCTCATACTTTGTTATAAAGAAATATTATATTATTTTTTTAATAAATCAAGAATTTTATAAATTCATAAATTTTAAAACCCTATTTTATTTCTTTTTATTATCCAACAAATTTAAAACTTGTATAAATTAAAGGATAAAAGATTTTTTAAAAAATAAATAAAAAAATTGACAAAACCTATTTTTATAATTATCATTTACTTGAAAAAAGATAATAACAAATTTATATTTACTAATAAATTAATACTTATAAACAGGAGCTTTATATGAGCACTTTAATACAAAAATTAAAAAATTTGAAACCTGATACAAAACTTTTAGTTTTTACACTTATTGCTGGTACTTTTTTCTGGTTAATTTCTGAAATTTCAGATTCACTATTTAAAAATATTATTTTTAGTTATGTTTTTGTTTTAATTCCATATATTTCTCTATTTCTTACAGAAACTATAAAAAAAGTTCCTTCTTTTAAAAATTGGAATTTAAATTTACTTAAATTTACAATAATTTCCTTACTAAGTTTTTTTGTATTCCTTATTTTCTCACCAGCTGTATTTAGATCATATAATTCTGTATCATTAGCATTTAATTTTGCTATATTTGGATTTATTTTTACACTTTCTATGGCTTTAACTGTTGAATATTTCAAATCAATTATTAATTTACATAAAAATAATACTTTAAATACTATGTTATGGGGAATGATTTCTTACTTTTTACTTATTACAATATTTGGTAATATTTTCTTACCTCTTTCAAAAGTATTTAATGCTAGAAGTATTCAGTTATTGCTTAAAATCATTTTTCAATCTTTCACATTAGGGCCAATTATTGTTTTATTCTTTCTTTACATAAAAGATATAGAAGAACTTGATAATTTTTTAAACTTTATTGGGGGGATTAAAGTTGTACCTCCAGAAGATGAAACTGATTATCAAAAAACTGAAACTAAAAATAAAACTAAAAACAAAAAAGATGAGAAAATAGAATCTGATAAAATTGATTCTGAAGAAGAAGAAAGTAAAAAATAATAAATAGTATTATTTTGGTTTAAAAACTCTATTAATTAAAATTATCTAATTGTGAATTAATATTTTTATGTTTTACTTAATTTATGGATTCAAAAGAAGAAATTATAACCATTGAAAAAGTTGTTAATACCGGTGCAGGTCTTGGAAGACTTTCAAATGGAAAAGTGATATTTGTACCATTCACTTTACCTTCTGAAAAAATAAAAGTTAAGATAACAGGTGGGAAAAAAGATTTTGCTTTTGGAAAAGTAATCGATATAATTACACCTTCACCTAAAAGATCAGGTTTTCACTGCACGGTTTTTACAAAATGTGGCGGGTGCAATTATGGTCATACAAATTATGATTATGAGATTGAATTAAAAAAAGCAATATTATTTGAAATATTAGAAAAAGATACAAAAATTACAAAAGAGTTTATTTTAAATGAACTCCCCTTTTCAATTTTAAAGTCTAAAAATAGATTTGGATATCGAAATAATGCTATTTTAAAAGTAGATCATAAAGGAAATCTGGGATTTTTTGAAAGCAAAAGTTTAAAAATTATCCCATTTAATGAATTTTGTAAACTTTTGCCAGAAGAAATGAACAAATATCTATCTCAAATTGAAAAAGATATTTTTCTATTTACAAAAGGTTTTAGAATAAGGCTTGGTGATAAAATTTATCAAAAAGGGATTCCTACTCTAAAAAATGATAAATTTGCTTTTTATGATGTCAATGAATTTAAATATAGAGTTGATATAGATGGTTTTTTCCAGGTAAATAGGTTTAATAACAATACTTTTCAAAAAGATGTTGTTGAATTTATAGATGAAGGAATAGATTCATTTGTTGAGTTATATGCTGGTGTTGGATTTTTTACTTTACCTATAATAAAAAATAAAAATATAAAAAATATTTATGCATGCGAGTTATCAAAAAATGCAGTTAATAATGCAATATATAATATTTATTCAAATTTAGGAGATAATTCATCTACTGAAATTAATAGTTTTAAAACTTATGATATTTTTAATGAAAAAATAAAATCCAATATAAAAAATAGTTTTAATACAACTTTTGAAGCAATGGATTCAGAAGAATTCATTTCTTCAATAGATAATATTGATACATTATTAGTCGATCCACCAAGAGCTGGGCTAACTAACAATATAATAAAGAACATTATTAGTAAAAAAATAAGAAAAATTATATATGTATCCTGTAATCCCTCAACTTTTGCAAGAGATATAAAATCTCTTATAGAAAATAACTATAAACTAAAATATTTAAAGATGATAGATAATTTCCCTTTAACTTACCATATTGAGGTTATTGGTGTTCTTGAATTAAAATAGAGAGATAAAAATAAAAAAATATAAAATCAAAACTATTTTAAAAATATTGTTAGATCGAATTTAAAAATAGATAAAATAAAAGAATAAAAATAAATGATAAATAAAATAATAGAAAATTGATAAAAAAAATAAATATAAATAAAAATAACTATAAAAATAAAAAAATTTAAATAAAGGTAAAAATTAATATATGAACAAACATAAACATAATAAAAATTTAAAGAATAAAAGTCATAATGAAGGAATTAAAGCTTTTTATATTCCAGTATTTGAGAAAGAAAACTATTCCGAAATATGGGCAACTGAGATAAATAATGAAATTATATCCTTGTCTAAAGCAGCTAATATTGAAATAATAAATAGTAGTAATATTATAAACTTTGTAATAAAAAAAATTAATCCAAAATATTTTATATCTTCAGGAAAAATCAATGAAATTTTAGAAATAGCAAAAGAGTATCATCCTGAACTTTTTATATTAAACATTGATATCTCTCCATCACAACAAAAAAATTTAACTTCTATCCTGGGGCATAAAATTATTTCAAAAACTGAACTTATTTATGAAATTTTCATTAATAGGGCAAATTCTGCAATATCACAAATTCAAGTTGAACTTGCTAATTTAAAATACATTAAATCAAGGCTTGTTGGTTCATATGACAAATATGATAGGATAAGAGGTGGGATAGGGATAAAAGGAAGTGGAGAAAAAAAGCTTGAACTTGATAGAAGAAATCTTGAAAAAAGGATCTCATTTTTAAATAAAAAACTAAAAAAATACGAAACTCACTTTCATACTATTTATAAAAATAGAGAGCACATTTCTCAGATCTCAATAGTTGGATATACTAATGCAGGGAAAACTTCTCTTTTAAATAAACTTAGTCATGCAAAACAGGAAGCAAAGAATTTACTTTTTTCAACAGTAAACACTAAAAGTAAAAAATTTTATTTAGGAAATGGCAAATACACAATTTTATCTGATACAATTGGCTTTATCAGGGATTTACCACATAACCTTGTTGATTCTTTCAAAACAACTTTGCTGGAAATTAAATATTCCAATTTATTATTAATTGTTGTTGATTCAACTTCTGATTTTATTAATGATCATCTAAAAATTGTTTTTGATACACTAAAGGAAATTAAATGTGATAAAATCCCTTATATTTTAGTATTTAATAAAATCGATTTAATAAAAAATGATTATTCAATAATTTTAAATTCCTTGAAAAAACAATATAAAGATGCTTTTTTTATCTCTACAAAAACTGGTGAAGGAATTGAAGAACTTAAGGTTTATTTAAAAAACTTTTTTAAAAATATTACTATTGCGTAATATTTTAATCATTTAGTAAGAAGGAGTTATTAATGAAAGGTCCAAAAATAATTGGAATAAGTGGCGGTTCTGGTTCTGGAAAAACAACTATTGTAAAAAAAATATCAGAAATTATTTCAGATTTTGTTTTTATTCCTCAAGATAATTATTATAAATCAGCTGAATATATAACTAATAAAACTATTACTGCTTTTAACTTTGACCATCCAGATGCATTTGACAATAATCTTTTATTGGAACACCTCATCAAACTAAAAAATTTTGAACCAATAGAAATGCCACAATATGATTTCGTACATCATAAAAGGAAAAAAGAAACAATAAAAATCCTTCCTAAAAAGGTCATTATCTTCGAAGGTATTATGATCTATTTTGATAAAAGGATAAGGGATCTAATTGATTTAAAAATTTTTGTTGATACTCCTGATGATATCAGATTTATAAGAAGATTAAAAAGAGATATTAACGAGAGAGGTAGAACTGTTGATTCAGTAATTGATCAATATCTTGAATATGTTAGACCTGGTCATTATGAATTTATAGAACCTACAAAAATGTATGCTGACTTAATTATTCCTGAAGGTGGCTTTAATGTTAATGCTTTAAAGGTTTTAATCTCATTTATCAAAGATATTATTTAGTTTCATTAATTATATTATTTACATTATTTACATTATTATACAATTCTTTTAAATATATACGCTATCTTACTAATACAATTCTTTTTAACATGCATGCTATCTTACTAATACGATTATAGAATTATAACTGATTTAAATACAATTACAAACATAACCTAAAAATCTTTCTACTACCCTTTTATAACTATGATTGGTTTTAGTTTTGCAACTTTTTTAGAAATACCAGCTTTATCTATTGAATTAACAACCTCTTCAACATCTTTGTAAGCTTGAGGAATCTCTTCAGCAACTGACCTTATGGAATGGTATTTAATAATAATCCCTTTTTTTAAAAGCTTATTTATCTCTTGCTCCGCTCTATAGTTTTTTCTAGCTTTATGCCTTGATAAAACTCTACCCGCTCCATGAACAGTTGTACCAAAATTCATATACATTGCTTTTTTTGTTCCAGATAAGATATATGAATGATCCCCCATATCTCCCCCAATTATAACAGGTTGCCCAACATCTTTATATTTTAAAGGGATATTATTTACTCCTGGACCAAATCCTCTTGTTGCGCCTTTTCTGTGTACAATTAATTTTTTAATATACTTTTTTTTACCATTATTATTAAAATCTTTATTTGCATTTTTACTATTATTAAATCTAATATCATGTTCTTCTATTTTAACAGTGTTGTGTCCAACATCATAAAGCAATTCAATTTTAGAGCTTTTGAATAACTTTTTAAAACTCTTTCTAACAATGTCTCCTAAAACCTCCCTATTTGCAAAAGCATAATTTATACCACAATTAACAGCCTGAAAATATTCTTGAGCAACTTTATACTTAAAAGGCAAATAAACTATCTCTTTTTCAGGAATATTTAACCCTAATTTATTGGCATTTTTTAAAAATGATTCCAGATAATCGATGCCAATCTGATGGCCTAAACCTCTTGATCCGCAATGAATAGAAATTACAATCTGGTTTTTAAATAAACCAAAAGTTTGTGCAATATTTTCATCAAATATTTGTTCCACCATTTGAACTTCAAGGTAATGATTCCCGGAACCCAATGTACCAACCTGATTTTGTTCCCTTTTTTTCGCTTTATTAGAAACCATATCTGGATTTGCAAAATCAACTCTCCCATTGTCTTCAATATATTCTAAATCATTTTCATCACCATAGCCATTTTCTACAGCCCATTTTGCACCTTTAACTAATATTTCATCAATTGCATTTCCTGATAGGTAAATTGAGCCTTCTGAGCCAAGACCTGCAGGTACATTTTTATAAAGGATATCAGCTAACTTTTCAATATCCTTTTTAATATCATTATATTTTAAATCAGTTTTTAATGTTCTAACACCACAATTTATGTCAAATCCAACACCACCTATTGAGATAACTCCACTATCTATATCAAAAGCAGCGGACCCACCAATAGGAAACCCATATCCCCAATGTGCATCAGCTAAAACTGTTACATATCCAACAAGACCAGGTAATTTTGATATATTTTTAGCTTGAATCAAAACCTGTTCGTCCATCTGTTGTAATAATTTTAAACTTGCATAAAACCTTATATTCTTATATTGAAAAATATTTTCATCAATTTTTTCAAATTTTTTTGTATCCATCTTTTTATCTTTTAATTAATTTTAATAAACTATTATTAACATTTTTATTTCATTAAAATATTTATAAATCCAATTTATGTATCTATCTAATTTATATTTTTTATTTCATAATACCCTTTTCTTTCATAATACTCTTTTCTTATTAAATCTTAAATTTTATATAATCAGATTACTTGAATAATATAAAAACAATAACTTAATTGTTAGTAATTGTTCTATAAATAATATTTGACATCATTTCTATATCAAATGGTTTTTTTAAAATCTGTATTTTATATTTATTTTTAATTTTTTCAACTCTCTCATCTATTCCACCTGTCATTAAAACAATTTTAATATCTTTATTGATCTCTTTTAATCTCTTAATAACCATTTCTCCATTAAGTTCAGGCATTATTAAATCTACCAAAACAAGATCTATCTTATTTTGTTCCTTTTTATAAAGATTTATCCCTTCTTTTGGGGACTTAGTACTTTTAATCTTGTAACCAAGTAATTTTAAAATTTTGGAAGTTATTTTCAAAATATTTTCTTCATCATCAATTACAAGTATTTTTCCACTTCCTTTTTGCATTTTATTGTTTTCTAAACTATATTCATATTTTACATTTTTATCTTCAACTAATGGAAGGTAAACAATAAAATTAGTTCCTTTATTTACTTCTGAAAAAACATCAATTGCACCATTATGTTCTATTACAGTATTTTTTACCATGGTAAGGCCAAAACCTGTACCAGTACTCCCTTTTTTAGTAGTAAAAAGTGGATCGAAAATTTTATCAAGATTTTCCGGTTTGATTCCAACACCAGTATCTTTTATTTCAATTTTACAAAATCTTTTTTTTATACCTTTATCAGGGATATAGAAAACAAAATTATCATTAATTTTTTCAATATCACCTTCAACTATCGAAATATCTATCTTTAGGTCACCACCCCATTCTTCTGAATTTTTTCTCATAATAGTCATTGCATGAGATGCATTAATACAGATGTTTAGTAAAGCTAATTCAATTGAAGCTTTATCACAATTTAAAAATATATCCTGATCAGGTTTTTTTATTTTAATTGTAATACTTTTATCAACTGTTCTATTTAATATTTTTTCTAATCTTTTTATTATATCTTTAAAATTACAAATCTTTTTCTCACTTCCTTTTTCTCTGGATAACCCTTTAAGTTGATTTATTAGATCTTTTGCATTAGAAATAGAACTATTTAAATCATTAATTAAATCTTTAACTTCATTAAAATTAATTTTTTTTGAATTCAATTGATTCTCAAGTAAAAACATATTTCCAGTCATTTCTCCAACAATATTATTAAAATCATGTGCAATACCATTTGTAAGAATACCAACTGTTTCCAGTTTTTGTTGGTTTAATATCCTTTCATCTTTTTCCTTTTCTAAAGTCACATCATCTATTAAAAATATGAGATTGACTTCTTCATATACCGAAAACTTGTAACAAAATATATCAAGTATTTTACCGGAATAATTTTCTTCAAAAACAAATTCTTCATTATTTTCATTTATAAGGTTTTTAACAATATTTTCTTTATAATTATTAAAAAATGGAAATATCTTATCAATTTGATAATTATATAAGTTTACTTCATTCAAATCAAACATATTCACAAAATATTTGTTATATTTTATTATTTCAAAATTTTTGTTTACCACTACTAACCCTGAATGTATATTATCGAAAATTGAACGAAAGTAAGTTTCTGAAATTTTTAATTCATTTAAAATTTTTTCTTTTGAATCAACATTATTTTTTAATTTTTGAGTCATTTTATTGAAAATTTTAGCTAACTCGCCAATTTCATTTTCCTGCTTTATTTCAATTTTTACCCCATAATTTTCTGTTAAAATAGATTTCATTTTATCCATTATCTTATAGATTGGTTTTATAATTAATTTATCAAAATATAAATTCAAAATGATTATTAAAATTGCAATAAGAGTTAGAAGAATAAAAATCTGTGATATTAAAATAATACTTTTTTTAAAAACATAATTACTTATATCAAAATATACTATAATCTTACCATACTTTTCTCCTAAAATGTCTATAACTTTATTAAAAACTATTATCCTTTTAAATCCTCTTTTCAAAACATAAAAATTATTGCTTAAATTTTCTTTTTTAAAATTTTCATATTCATCTAGATTAATATCTTTATTTTTATAGGTTTTAATTTCATTATCATTCTCATCATAAAATTGAACAAGCAAGACATTATTGACATCCAATAGATTTTTGCTATAAAATTCTAAAGCTTCATACCTTTTTTCAAATATTGCATCAGCAATATCATCCTTATTAGCTTCAAAAGTTTGAATCAACAAATTTTCAACTAAATTGTATATAAATTTTTTTTCTATATTATTAAAAATTATAAAAAGAATAAAAATAAGGGCAAAAATAAAAAAGATAACACTAATTACAGTATAAATAAATTGATGTTTTAATTTTTTTTTCATAATTATTATAATAAATCCATATAATATTTTAGACTAATATACTTTTTTAAACATGTTCATATTTATAATTTTTTTATATATATTTATTTTTTTTCTTCATATTTATCAGGATAAATGGTTTTATAATAAACAGCATCATTATTTTCATATTTTATTATATATAAAGGTTTAATTGGATTTCTTTCTTTATTAAAAGAAATTTCTCCTGTAACACCTTCAAAACTTTTTATATTTTCTAAAGCATTACGCACTTTAGCTTTATCAAAACTCTTAGCTTTTTCTATTGCATTTTTTAATATGTAAACAGCATCATAAGCTAAGGCTGGACTATCAGAAAATATTTGACCAAATCTTTTTTCATAATTTTTTATAAAATTTATATTTTTTTGTAGTTTTAAATTTCTATTCCAATGAGAAACAGAAAAAGAATCAGTAAGAAAACCATCTGCATAATCAATTATTAGCTTATACCAGGCATCACCACCTAAAAGTATAGCATTTATGTTACTTTTTCTAATAGCTTTTACAATAAATCCTGAAGCTCTAGGATAACCCGGAATAAATATTAAATCAGGGTTTACTTTTTTTAAATTATCAATAATCTCTTGAAAAGAAATCTGTGTTTCACTATATCTACCTTCATAAACAACATTACCTCCAAATTTCAATAACACATTTTTAAAATATTTTGCCAATCCAATACTATATACCTGATCTATATCAACAAGGATTGCTGTTTTTTTACTTTTAATATTTTTAAAAGCAAATTTTGCTAAAGCTTTTCCCTGAAAATCATCTGAAAAGCAAACTCTGAAAATATAATTCCCAATTTTTGTTAATTCAACATTTGTTGAAAGATTTGAAATCATTATAGTTTTATTTTTTTGCAGTATTTTTGCTGCTGCAATTGAGTAAGAACTAAAAGTACACCCAATAACGGCATAAACCCCATCATTAACTGCTTTTTTTGCAGCATATTGAGCATAAATAGGACTTGATTTATTATCATATATTTTTAATTCAACCTTTTTACCTAAAATTCCCCCTTTTTGATTTATTTCATCAATTGCTAATTTAATCCCATTAACACTCTCTATTCTTCCTTTTGAAGATTTCCCAGTTAATGCAAAAATTGCCCCTATTTTTAATGTATTTTCACCTGGGGAACTTAATAAATTCTGTGAAAAGCAGCAATAAAAAAAAATAAATGAAAAAATAACTAAATATAAAAAAAATAACTTTTTTTTGCTAAATTTTTTATTCATTGTTATTTTCTTCTTTCAATATTTTTTTAAAAAGCATACATATATTAATAAAAAAATTAATATTCCAGATAAAATTTTTATAAAAAATCTCAATTTGATTATAATTAATATTTTTTTGTTTTCAAGAAATAATATAAATTTGTAATTTATTTTTCCTTATAAATTAACTATTTTTTAATCATATTATTTTACAATTTTGTATATAAATTTTTATAATGCATTTTTTTGTCTTGCATTAATTGTAAAGTGCATTAATATTTGACAAAAGCAAATATTAAAGGGAGAATTAGCATGATACTTTCTGGGAAAGAGGTAAAAAAATATTATCTGGATCTTTATAAAAAAGAATTTGAAAACAAAAATATAAAAATAGCATTATTTGAAAATATCTATGACCCTGCTTCTGTTTCTTATGCAAATCAAATAAAAAAAATGTTTAAAAATGTAGGAATAGAATTTATCTCTATTCAAATAAAAAATATTAATAATAGTGGGAAAGAAAAAGATAAAAAAGAGATTGAAAAAGAATATTTAAATCTTCTTAATCAATATAATAATGACAAAAATGTTACTGGCATTTTTGTACAAATGCCATTGGTTGGAAAGATTGATAAAAATATTATCGTTGAAAATCTTAATCCTAAAAAAGATATTGAAGGAATTACCCCTTACAATCTTGGTAAATTATTTTCAGGAGATGAAACAATTGTTCCTCCAACAGCTAATTCTGTTATAAAAGTTGCTGAATATTATAAAGTTGATTTTACTGGAAAGCTTGTTGCAATTGTAAATAGGTCATTAATTGTCGGTAAACCTTTAATTCCTTTACTATTAAACAGAAATGCAACTGTAATGACCTGCCATTCAAAAACAAAAGATTTGAAAAGTACATTAAAGCTTGCAGATATTGTTATCACAGCAGCTGGTAAAGCAGGATTAATAACAAAGGAACATATAAAAAATGGAGCTATTGTTTTAGATGCAGCAATAAATTTTAAAGATGGGAAAATGTGTGGTGATGCTAATTATGAAGAGATAAAAGAAATTGCATCAATAACACCAGTACCAGGTGGAATTGGTCCTGTCACAAATACAATGATTTTAAGAAATATATTGAATTTGTATAATATAAATAACAATTAATAACAATTGAATTTTAAAATTAAAAAAATATATATATTTTTGTATTTTAATTTATATTTTTATTGTGATTTTAGAAAAATTTAATTTAGAAAAAGGGAAAATTTATTCAATTGTTGGTATTTCTAAAAACAGTGGAAAAACAACTACATTAAATCAGATATTAAAAGAAGCTTACAATAATAATCTAATTTGTGGAATTACAACAACTGGAATAGATGGGGAAAAAAAAGATTCTGTTTTTAAACACCCAAAGCCTGAAATTATTACATACCCTGGCTTTTATATTGCTACTTCTCAATTGTCTTTTTTACAAAATCCTGGAATTTATGAAATTATAGAAAATACTGGAATTAACAACATATATGGAAATATATATATTGCAAAATCATTAAAAAAATCAAAAATTGAACTTATAAATTCTACTAATCTTTCAAATATGCTTAAAATATTAAAAAGATTAAGAATGGTTTCTGATATTGTTTTAGTTGATGGTGCATTTGATAGAGTCACCTCTGCATCACCCTTTATTTGTGATGGTTTTATATATGCAATTTCTATATCTCAATATAAATCTCTTGCACAATTTGAAAAATCTATAAATGATTTACATATAAAACTTTCTATAAATAATACCTGGCTTCTTAAAAAGAAAAAGGGGAAAGATTATAAAGACATTAATATTAGTAAAAATCATTATAACTACAGTGAAAATATTGCTACCACTTTTCAAAACATTATAAAAAACATTTCTTTAAAAGAATCTGAAACATTATCAAAAGTATTTTTTATATTTTCTTTTTCAACAAATATAGCTGATTTTAATAATTCAAAAAAATACAATGAAAAAAATTTTAATAACACAAAAACTTCCATAATGAAAAGCATAAAAAGTATAATGGATAAATTTTTAAATAATAAAGAAATTAAGTTTAAATTTTATAATAATCTTAATTTTTTTATTGTTATTTTAAATACAGACTCTCTTATAACTATTAGCAAAAAATTAACTTTTATTTTACAATATTTTTTCAAATACAATTTAATTGGATTGTACACACCCGGTGCTTTAACAGATTCCATAGCAGAAATTCTATTTAATGCAAACTTTAAAAAAAATAACTTTAATATCATTATTAAAGATTTTACAAAATACTTTTTGACAAATATTTACTATAAAAAATTATTAAATAGAAATATAGCTATTTTACCACTATTTTACTCTGAATTAAAAGGGATAACAATTTCATCTTTTTCAAATTTGTCAAAATCATTAAATTTAAAAAATCCAAAAATTATAAAAGCTTTAATTAAAAAATATTTTGATAATTTTCCTGTAATTGATCTATTTACAGATTAATAACTTAATTAAAGTTAATTTAATTAAACAAAATTTATTTTTAATTTAAATTATTTAAAATTTTTTCCAGATCTTTTAAAGAATAGGTTTTTTTTTTTTACCATTTCATCAAAATTATAATCTTTATAATCAGTTATAACATCATCATTAGAATATCCACTGGCAACAACAGTTTTTATATTTTCATCAATAGTTTTTATAATATAGTTTAATTTCAAACCACCTAAATCTCAAAGGAACAATTAAATCAATAATAGTAACTGTATATTTACTCCTGTTTTTATCTTTATTCAATAAAACAATTCCGGCTGAAAATCTCTCAAATAGCTATTCAAAATAGATTTTGTATTTAATCTGGATTTGGAAAATAACTAAAAAGTAAAAATAAACAAAATAAAAAGTTGATTAATAAAAAAAATAACATAAAATATTAAAAATAAATTCATATTCATTTTTCAAACAGGAGGAATAAATGAAAAACAATAATTTTACTAAACTAATAATAACAATTTTAATAATTGTTTTTGGATTTATACTTTTTATTTCTGCTTCAGACCCTATAAAAAAAAGTGACCAATTTTTTTCTCAGGATAAATATAAAGAAGCCTATGAAATTTTAAAATCAGAATATGATAAAGGGAATAAAAGCTTTGAACTACTCTGGAAATTAACAAGAGCTTTAAAAAATTATTCAGATGACTTTGAAGAAAACAAAGACAAAAGGCTTTCTATGCTTGATGAAGCCAAAAAATATATAGAAGAAGCAAATAATTTAAAACCTGAAAATGATTTTGCCCACTACTGGAAAGCTGCAGTTTTAGGAACAATTGGAGAAATCAAAGGACCTTTAAATGCTGTTTTTTTAATGGATCCAATGGAAAATGAGTGTGTAGCTGCTATTAAATATAATCCTAATTTTTCAAGAGCATATTATGTATTAGGAGCACTTTTTGTAAAAGGTCGAGCTGTTGTTAACCCTTTTAAATCATCTTATTTAAAAAATATAGGAATTTCATTAATTTACAAAGCAATTGATCTTTATGAGAAAGGGGAGGACCAAACAGATATAGCCTCTTTATACTATCATGATTTAATAGAGTTTTTAATTAAAAGAAATTATAGTTTAAAAAGTAAAATAAAATTGTGGAATGATTTTAAAAAGAGATATGCAAAAGAAACCTCTTATAAGAGACAATACTTTTTTTATGGTATAATGGATAAACCAACTTTATCAGACCATGATGAAATTTTGAAATTAAATCAAAAACTCCAAAACTTAAAAGTTTATCATAAATGGGATCAGGAAAAAAAAGATGATGTAAATAAAATGTTAAAAGAAAATGGATTTTAGTAAAATAAAGAAGATTTTTTTCGTTAAATTAATTGACAAAAATTAAAATTAATTTAAATATATATTCACTAAAAGCGCCTGTGATTCAACGGTAGAATGCAAGCTTCCCAAGCTTGATACGGGGGTTCGACTCCCCTCAGGCGCTTTTTTTTGTTGCTTACCTCTTTTAAAATAATAAATCTTTTACAAGTAGTTGTTAGTTGCTAAAGGCTAAAGAACTATAATGACTTCGTGGCTAGTGCAGTTAATAATAAAATTGAAATTGTTGTATTTAATTAAATAAATAAAAACTATATATATCATAATTGAAATTTTTTGACTGGATTGTAGTTGTCAAAGACAAAAGAAAATAATGACTTCGTAGCTAGTACAGTTAATAATAAATTTGAAATTGTTATATTTGATTAAATAAGTTAAATTTATATGTCTATCATTATTAAAATTTTTCGAATGGTTGTCAGTTACCAAAGGCTAAAGAAATATAATGACTTCGTGGTAGGTGCAGTTAATAATAAAACTTGAAATTATAATATTTGATAAAATAAATTAAATTTATATGTCTATCATTATTAAAATTTTTCGAACGATTGTTAGTTGTCAAAGACTTAAAAGACTTAATATTAAATTATTAGTAATGCTTATCTTGATTAAATTTTAAAATTACATAACTAACCTAGCGAGAAAAATTTTAATAATGATAGAATTATTTCTTATTTTTTAAATATCCCAATAATTTCAATTTTATTATTAACAAATAGGATTTTTTCGATCCCCCTCTCAAGCTTATCTTTTTCAAAACAATTTAATATAACTTGTCTTTCTTCTTCAGTTATTCCAAACTTTAAATTAAGCAATTTTATTAAAACCTGTTGCTTATCAAGTATTTGCCCTTTTAGTGTTCCTTCTTTTATCAATGATTCCAATATTGATGGCATCTTATTCTCCTTCTCTTCAAGTTTTTTTATCACCATTTCCCTATCTTCACTTTTCAATATTGAAAATATATATACATAAAATATTCCTTTTATCTCTCTATTTTCAATCTCTTCATCTATTATATCAAATATCCTGTATATTATTTCCTTATCTTCTTCTGCTTTATATTTTAATACATCAAGTGCTAATTTCAAGTATCTATTATAATTCATTACTTTATAACTTAATTTATTCTTACTATCATTAAAAAATAGATATTTAAAATTTAATAAATATTTATTAAAATTATTTTTAATCTCTTTATCTATTTTAAAATTATTTATAAATTCTGTATCAATATCCCATTTACTTTTTCCATGATAAAAAACAACAGGTATTATTAAAGATAAATCTTTATTGTTTTGAAAATCTTTTTCCCATTTAACTAACATATATCGTAATAGTTGAATAAAGATAGCATTATCTTTATATGATTTATGTTCAAAAAGGAAGTAAATGTTAATATTATGTTTAGAGTTAATTAAATTAGTTTCAAAAACAAGGTCAGCAAATCTATTTTTAAATTCCTTTGTAATGTATGAAGAGTCAACAATTTTTAGGTTATCAATATCAATATAATTTTTAATATTACCAGGTAAAATAATATTAATAAAATCTTTAGCATTATTAATATTTTTAAAAACAATTTTAAAGAAAGTGTCATGAGGATGTTTAATAAAATTATGATATAGTTCTTTCATAAAATATATCTCCATTTATTATTCTTTTTAATTATTCCATTATATAATTTTTTTGTCTTTTATTATATATAGACAAAAAAATATTCAAAAAAGTTGCAGAAATGAAAAAATTTATTTCCGTGGTTGGTGCAGTTAATGACAAAATTTGAAATTTTAATATTTACTTAAATAATTAAAAATTATATCTCTATCATTGTTAAAATTTTTTGAGTGATTGTTTGTTGTCAAAGACATAAAAGATAAAATATTTATTTTTGTTTAATGCTATAATGGATATAACTATAAAATTACATAACTAACCTAACGAAAAAAATTTTAACAATGATAGAATTATTTCTTATTTTTTAAATATCCCAATAATTTCAATTTTATTATTAACAAAAAGAGGTTTATTTTTTAAAATTTTTATTTAATATTGATTTGTAATGTTTTTTAAAAATATCCCATTTGAAGAAAATTTTATATTTAACAAAAATGAAGCAAATATTTCTGAAATCCAGAATCTATTAGAATTTTCATCTATATTTGGTAAAGAGCAGTTTTTTGTTTTTGAAAAATTTTATAAAAAAGGGGATGAAAGAAATCTTATTAAAGATTATAATACCCAACAAAAAGGGGTTGAATTTTTTAAAAAGCAACCTGATATTCTTTCTAATCTCAAAATCAAAATATCTAAAATAAAAAATATAAGAAATTTATACAGAAACAAATTTTACAAACTATCAGAAACTGATCTTTTTGATTTAAAACAATTTATCTTGAATTTTAAAAAAATAAGTTTGTTATTTGAAACAACTAATATTAAACTTATTGAAGATACACCAGATGTTATTTCTATTTTAGATATTTTTGAGAAAAAAAACAAAGATATTTCTACATTTTATATATCTGAAGATTATACTGAAAAACTTCATAATCTCTATCAAAAATTAAAAAAAGTTGAAAACCAACTTTTAGAAGAGCAAAATAAAATTGAAAAAAATATAAATAAAAATTTCCTTGATATCTCTTTTGGTAACCAGAAAATAATTTTAAAGGAATCAGAAAAATATAAAAAATTTAATGATTATATTAATTTTTTTGAAATAATTGAAGATAATCCTGTTTATATAAAAATCAAATTAAAAAATACTGAACTTATTAAAAAACTTGAAGATCTAATTTCTGATATCAATGAAAAAATTATTGATGAAAAAGAAAATATCCTTGAAAACATTTCAAAAAAAATATTTGAAAAAAGGGAGATAATTCTTGAATCATTTAAATATATTGGAATAATTGATTCTTTCCTTGCTAAAGTAACATTTGCTATTAAATATAATGGAATTATTCCTGAAATTAACTATGACAAATTGTTATTTGTAAATGCAAAAAACCTTTATTTAGAAAATATGTTAAAAAAAGAAAACCTTGAATATACCCCTTTATCAATTGAGTTAAATAAGGGGCTTGCTGTTATTACAGGTTCAAATATGGGAGGGAAAACCTGGGTTTTAAAAACAATTGCTCAAATTGCATACATTGTACATGCTGGATTAATGGTACCTGCACAAAAAGTTTCTATCCCTTTATTCAATGGAATATTCATAAGCAGTTCACAGAATTTACAATCAATGGAAGGATTATCTTCATTTGGATTTGAACTTTTTTCTTTAAGATTAATCTGGAATTTTATTAATAATTTTTATTTGATTTTACTAGACGAACCTGCTAAAGGAACCAACCCTTACGAAGGGAAATCTATAGTCAAAGCTTTAGCAAAAACATTAGCTTACTCTAATTCTTTTTCTGTAATAACAACTCATTATGATGAAATTATAAATGGTATTATTTGCAAAAAATTCATTATTAAAGGTATTAATGAAGAAAAATTTATACAATATATTGATTTTTTATACAAAAAGAGTAGAATTAATATCGACAATAAAAATATAGATAAAACTGATAAAAAAACAAAAAATAATGAATTAAATAATAATTATCTTATAAAAGATAATCTGGATATAAAAAAAATACATAAATTTATAGATCATAATATTATCGAAATTAAAGATAAACTTGAAGTTCCTAAAAATGCTATAAAATTAATTAAATTATTTAATTTTGATGAAGGTTTTATATCTTTATGTGAAAAATATTTAAAAGAAGAAAAAAAAGATTAAACAAATTTTAAAGGGGAGATTATGAAAAAAGGATTAAAAATTACTTTGATCATTATTGCTACACCAATAGTTTTATTTGCATTATTTCTACTAATTTTCACAATTCTTGATTATAATCCAAAACCAATTATTCCCCTGAAAGTGGAAGGGAATGCTCCTTATACAAAACTTCCTGATACTTTTACTATTCTAACATGGAATATCGGATATGCAGGACTAGGAAAAGAAGCAGATTTTTTTATGGATGGGGGAACACATTCACTTCCAGCTAACAAAAGTATTGTAGAAAAACATATTAAAAATATTACAAATTTTTTAGCTTCAAATGATGTAGATTTTTATCTTATCCAGGAAGTAGATGTTAATTCAAAAAGGTCTTTTCATATTAATGAATATGATAAAATTAAAAATACATTACAAAACAAAGAGTATGTATTTGCAACAAATTATAAAGTTTTATTTGTACCGGTACCACTTTCTGCACCTTTAGGAAAAGTTAAAGCTGGAAATATGACTATCTCCAATTACAAAATAGAAAATGCCACAAGGTATTCTTTTCCAGGAAATTATCCATGGCCTGTTAAATTATTTCAACTTGATAGATGTTTTCTTGTAACTGAAATTAAACTAAAAAATAAAGACAATAAACTTATATTAATCAATACACACAACTCTGCATTTGATAAAGGTGGATTTTTAAGAAAAAAACAATTAGCTTTTCTAAAAGAATTCATTACAAACGAGTATAAAAAAGGGAACTATGTTATAGTTGGAGGAGATTGGAACCATACACTTCCTGGTGTTGACAACAATTATTTCCCACATAAGCAGGGAACTCCTGACTGGGTTATTCAATTTCCTTCTGACTGGACACCTTATGGATGGAAATGGGGAGTTGATACACAATGCCCTACAACAAGATCTGATGATGTTCCTTATACAAAAGGGTACAATTTCCTTACTACCATTGATGGATTTTTAGTGTCTCCAAATATAGACATCATTTCAGTTAAGGGTGTTAATTTAGAATTTGAAGATAGTGATCATAATCCCGTATTAATTAAACTCAAACTTAAATAAAAAATCATCCATTTCGCGCTTTATACATTATATCTAATAATTGCTTTATTGAATTATCCAAACCATAAAATATAGAATGTGCAATAATTGAAAAACCAATGTTTAATTCATATATTTCTTTAATGGAAGCTATTTTATATACATTATGGTAATCAAGTCCATGCCCTGCTGCAACTTTTAATCCAAGTTCAAATCCTTTTCTAGAACCATATAAAATTCTTTTAAATTCAAATTCTATTTCTTCATCTGTTTTAGAATTTGCATATTTCCCAGTATGTAATTCAACTCCAGTTACCCCAATATCTGATGATAACTCAATCATCTCAATATCTGGTTCAATAAACAAAAAGGTTTCAATCCCATTTTTCTTATATTCAGGAACTATTTCTCTCAATAATTTCTCATGTTTTCTTATGTCGAGTCCACCCTCTGTTGTAATCTCCTCCCTTCTTTCAGGAACTAAAGTAACTTTATGAGGTTTTAGATCTAAAGAGATCTTTATTATCTCCTCATTTAAAGCCATTTCCATATTTAATTTTGTTGTAATCACTTTTTTCAAAAGATAAATATCATCATCTTTAATATGTCTTCTATCCTCTCGAAGATGTGAAACAATAGATGTTGCTCCTGAAGATTCTGCAATTAAAGCTGCCTGCACTATTGATGGATATTTTGCACCCCTTGCATTTCTTAATGTAGCAACATGATCAATATTGACTCCTAAAAGAATTTCGTTCATAATTTATCTCCATTAATTATTATCTTTTACCCTTTTAATCTTATTTTTAATATTTTGACATTAATAAAATGGATGTCAATTTTATTTAGTTTTTAAATTGTAAGGAACAGTATCTGATGCTTTATCATTTACTATATTTTTCTTTTTTACTTTTAAAATTATTTCATCAGGAACTATTTCCAATATATCATATTGTTCAGGTACTTTTAAAACCGGAATAATTTTATACGATCCCTCACTAAAAAAAGAATCCCCATTGATTTTAAAAGATAAATTATTAAGAACTGTTTCATTTTTTAACATTGGTGGTACTAAAAGTTTTACTGATAATTTGTCAGTATTTAAAATATACTCAAAATCTGGATTTTTATTAATAATGATTATCTTAATGTTATTAATTTCTTGAAGTTCATATTGTTTCTTAATTTCAATTATCGCTGAAACTTTTTTGGGAGATATTATTCTTATATTTTTTATATTAAAAGTAATATCTTTTAAAACTGTTCTATCAAGACCATCTACATTAATTGGATCAGTTTTAATTGTTTCCATATTTTCAAGAATAGATTTAGGTCCTTCTACAAGAACTTTATCAGAAGTAAAATAAACATTAGAAATTACATATCCAGTTAATGGGTCATTTATAATATCAGGTTTAATTTTTAAAAACTTTGAAACCTTTCTATCAACTACAATAGTAACAAATTTGGGTTCAATTTTATAAACTCTTGTTTTATCAGGTAATAAATCCTGTTCTAATTTAATTTTTATTATATTTTTCCCTAATTTTACATTTGTTAAATCTATATAAGGTTTTAATATCTTTTTATCTATTAAAGAAATATTTTCTTTAGTTGTTTTAAAGTAAATACTAACTTTTGTATTATCTACTTCTTTTATTATAAAATTTGTATCTAGATTTTTAAAATCAATATCATTTACAATTAAACCAGAGGAAAGTTGTATATCTTCTATATAGTAAAAAAACAATAAAGAAAAGATTATACTTAAAATAAAAGCAAAAAAATGAGATTTAACATCTAAAATAAATTTTTGAAAAATATTTTTACTATCCATTCTTTTCCATTTCCTCTTCAATGAACAACAAATTTTTTAATAATCGTTTTAACTCAATTTTTGTTAAATTAACATGCATTGACCCATTTTCACATAATGAAATTCTCCCAGATTCTTCTGAAACAATTATTGATATAGCGTCTGACTCTTCAGAAATACCCATACCAGCCCTATGTCTTGTACCCATATGTTTTTCTGGTAGTTCTTTTTCAGATAAAGGTAATATTGCTGAAACATACATTATTCTATTTCCCTTAATTACAGCAGCTCCATCATGAATTAAGGACTTTTTATCAAAAATAAAGAAGAAAATCTCTTCAGATAAAGTTGAATCAATTGGAACATAACTTGTTAATAGAGGAAGTATATTTTCTTTTCTTTCAATAACTATTAAAGCTCCAATTTTTTTTAAAGATAATTGTTCACATGAGTTTACAATTATATTTAAACTTTCTAACTCCTCTTTGGTTAACTTTTTTAATCCAGATTTTTTACCCAGCATAATAAGTAATGATCTTATCTCAGGACTAAAAATTAAAATTAAAATTATTACAAGGTATGAAATTATCCTTTCAAATAACCATGAAAAAATTGGGAATTTGAAAAAATCTAAAACAAAAAGGATGATGAAAACTAATAACAACCCTTTAGCAAGATTACCTGCTTTTGTTTTTTGAATAAAAATATATATATAAAATATAATAAGAGTCATAAAAGTAATATCCAGACTGGGGATTAAATATTTTTCAAGAATAATATTTAAATAATATTCAAAGTTCAAATCTATTCACCTTAATAACATTTTCATAAATTTCTAAAACATCTTTCATTTCACTAACATCATGTACCCGTATAAAACTTGCACCAAACAGTGCTGCAATAAGATGGGAAGATAGTGAACCATAAAGTCTATTTTCTACCTCTTTATTTAAAACCATACCTATAAAAGATTTTCTTGAACCTGCATACAATATTGGCATACCAAATGTTGAAAATAGATTTAAAAATTTTGTTAATCTTAAATTATCTTCAAGTCTTTTTCCAAATCCAATTCCTGGATCTATTATTATTTTTTTTTCACTTACCCCATTTTCTTTTAAAAAAGAGACCCTTTCATAAAAATAATCATACACTTCATCAACTAAATTATCATATGAAGGGTTTTTCTGCATATTTTTAGGTTCTCCCTTTATGTGCATTAAACAAACTGGAACATCATACTCCTTTATAATATCGAGCATTTTAGGGTCAAATCTTAAAGCTGATATATCATTTAACATATCAGCTCCCATATCAAATGCAATTTTAGCAACCTCTGATTTGTAAGTATCAATTGACACAGGAATATTATAATTTTTTTTAATAAAAGAGATTATTTCTTTAACCCTTTTGATTTCTTCATCTACTGGAACTCTTTCTGATCCCGGTCGTGTTGATTCACCACCAACATCTAAAATATGTACCCCATTTTCTATCATGTCTTCAACTGTTTTAGCTAAATTTTTCTCATTTACCCTTGAATCAGGATAAAAAGAATCAGGTGTAGCATTAAGTATTCCCATTATATATTTATTTTTTTTCCAGAAAAATTTTTTATCACCAATCTCAATAAATGTTTCCTTATCATTTTTATCTTTCAGAATATTATCAAGATCTTCTGATAGATTTCTTAAACTTTTAAATGGTTGAAATTTCAGTTTTTTAATTAACTTCTGGATTTGATATTCAGTAGCTGAAAGTAAAACATTACTATTTTCAGCTTCCATTGTAAATGTTTTATAAGAAATTGAAAGTTCTGCACCATAAGAAAGTGCTTCCTGCTTTAAAATATTCGCAGCTTTATAATTTATGTCTCTTATCAAAAATCTATAAAATCTAGATTTTGGGATTAGTATATCAAAAGCTTCTGGAGATACTTCTATATCTTTAAGCTCTTTTTTAATATCAATATAATCTAGTGGGCTTAAATCGTAAATTTTTAGTTTTAACATATATTCTCCTATAAAAATCAATATTAAATATCAAAAAATCTGCTAATTTATCTAAACGAGGTAAAACCTCAAATCATTGCTTTCAGGCAACAGAATAATCTTTATCTAACAATATATCATTTGATTTTCCTGGATCATATTCACAACCATTTTTTAATAATGTCCATACCAATTTACTTAACTTTCTTGAAGTCGCTATTATTGCTTTTCCACTTCCTTTTATCTTTTTCATATTTCTATAAGATTTCATATATCTGTTTTCTCTTTCTCTTTTTACCCTTATCATACCCATTGTCATCTGTACAAATGCTGTTCTTAATTCACTAGAACCTCTTTTAGTTATATTCCCATATCTTTCCTTGTCTGCTGAATTTTGTACCCATGGTACCAATCCACAATAAGAAGAAAGCTTTTTATATGAACTAAATTTATTTATGTCATCTATGTAAGCCCTTAAAGTAATTGAAGTTATCAATCCACATCCTGGTATTGTCCTTAGTATTCTTACTGCTTCATCTTTTTCTGTCATCTTTGAAAGCTCTTTCTCTATTTCTGATATTAAACTTTCTATACTATTTATTGTTTTTATTATCCCTGATACTATACTTTTTTTTATTGGGTCCGATATTTGTTCTATAATTTTTACCCTTCCTGTTTTTGTGTTAAGCTGTCCATTCTTTGTTTCTATACCCATTTCTAACATTATTCCATGTATTTGATTCTTTAAACTTACATTGGTCTTTTTTAATACTGACCTATGCTTTAATAAATCTCTTAAATTTTTACTATCTTCTTTACATAAATTTACTTCTGGTATCATATCTTTTGATAAAAATTCTGCTAATGTCCTTGCATCATGTTTATCTGTTTTGTTTATTGATTCATTTATTACTTTAAACTTTAAGGTATTTACTACATGTACTTTAAATCCATAATTTTCCATTTCTCTTTTAAAATATCTTGTATTTCCTGTAGATTCTACTGCTATTTCAATTTCTTCTGGTTGGGATAATTTCTTTAACAATCTTACAAATTCCATATATCCTTCTTTTTTTGTAGAAAATTTCCAATTAATATCTGCAATCCTTTGTTCTAAATTTTTTATACATACTGTCATTTGATGCTTGTGTAAATCAACTCCCACTGATAGTTTCATCTGCCTCCTCCAATTATTTTTTTTAATTGAAAGCAGATTCTTTACGATATTTATTACAGAGAATAATCCATTCTCCTATTCAATCTGGATTGTTAAAATCCGATTATTATGTTGATTCGGCTGTAGGCTCTTCATTCTCCTAAACGGTCTTTTTGACCAAATTAAATGTCGAACCTAAGCCT
The DNA here is from genome assembly GCF_055389015.1 of Exilispira thermophila. Taxonomy (NCBI): domain Bacteria; kingdom Pseudomonadati; phylum Spirochaetota; class Spirochaetia; order Spirochaetales; genus Exilispira; species Exilispira thermophila. Next base: position 2,114,755 of record NZ_AP042476.1, read on the forward strand.
ATCTGCTTTCAGGTTTATTTTCGTTGCCTGAAAGCAGTTTCTTTATCCCCTGCTATTGATTTTTATCACATCTCCTAAACTTACTTAAATTCCAATATATTAAATTAAAACATATTAGCTTAAAACAACATTTACAATTCTATCAACTGAAAATCCTGCCATATCAAGTTGTTCATCCCTTTTTGCATGTGGAATAAACTCTTTAGGTAAATAAAATCCTATTATCTCTTTTTTTTTAAATTTACTATTACTTTGTTTTATATCTTTATAAATTTCTAAAGTTTTTGAATAGATTGGAGATGGAAATTGAGATTCTTCCAGTATAATTAATTTATTATAATTTTTAATTATATCTAGAAGCAAATTATTCTTAAGAGGATTAATAATTGGAAAAGAATAGATCGCAGGATTTATCCCTTTTGCTAATAAGAGCTTTTTAGCTTTTATTGTTCTTATTAACAAAGAACCAGTAGCAATAATTGCAACTTCTTCACCACTTGATAATTTATAACCTGAAATATCATCTAATTTACTTAAATATTCAATAAGATGATTATTATTTTTAAATTTATTTATTTTTTCATTAAAATTGTCTAAATCAGGAAGTGTTTTAACAAAAGCATCTTCATCTATTTTGAAAAATTCATTTTCTATCTCTTTTATAGAATAAGCTCTTGTTTTAGGATATTGGATAAAAAAAGTTTTATCTGAGTTTAATCCTTTTTCTAAAAAATATAAAAACTCTTCTTCTAATGCTGGATTAACAACAAAAGTATTGGGAAGAGTTTGTAAAAATGTTTGCATATAAACACCATGATGAGTTGGACCATCAGGACCTACAAGTCCAAAACGATCAACACAGAATAAAACAGGTAATTTGTTTAAAACAATATCATGATAAATTTGGTCCATAGCTCTTTGAATAAAAGTTGAATAAATACAACAAACTGCTTTTTTTGATTCTTTTGATAAAGATCCAGATAAACTCACAGCAAAACTTTCTGCAATCCCTGTGTCAATAAATCTTTCAGGAAAAAGGGATTGAAATTTTTTTAATCCACATCCAACTCTCATCGCTGCAGTCAGTGCATAAACATTTTTATATTTTTCTCCTAAAATAGAAATTGCATCCTGAAAAACTTGAGTAAATGTTTTTTCACTCTTTTTTACAAAATTTCCTGAAATAATACTGAACGGCTTAGCTGAATGGAAATCCTCAGGATCACTTTCAGCTTTAGAAAATCCATATCCTTTTTTAGTTATAACATGCAAAATTAATGTTTCAGGATAATTTTTAGCAAATTCTAAATATTCTATCAATTCATCTAAATTATGTCCATTAACTGGACCGACATAAGGTATACCTAACTCTTCAAAAAGTCCATTAGCAGTAAAAGTGCTTTTTATTCCGGTAATAGTTCTTTTTAATATTCTATTAACCTTTTTAGGTAATAACCCTTTTCTTTCCAGCTTGTTTAAATAACATCTAATTTTCATTCCAGTTGAAAATCGTGTTAAAGATTTACTAATTGCAGATTCAGTTCTTGAAATTGACATCCCGTTATCATTTAAAATAATAATCATCTTTTTAATCTTATAGTTAGCTATAAAATTTATAGATTCAAGCATTTCCCCATTTGTTAAGGAACCATCACCAATTACAGCAATAATATTTCTATCATTATATGAATTTTTTTTATGTTTTTTTAAATTATTGTTTTTACTAATATTGTTTATACAAAAACCAGCTGCCATTGCAATTGCTGTACCAACATGCCCTGTTTTATATAAATCTGTTGGATGCTCTTCTGGATCAGGGAATCCTGAAAGTCCATCCTTTTGTCTTAAAGTTGGAAAATGTTTGTACCTTCCTGTTAATATTTTATGAACATAAGTTTGATGACCAACATCAAAAACAATTTTATCTTTTTTAAAAAAGTTAAATACATAGTGCAAAGCAATAGTTAATTCAACAACCCCTAAATTTGAAGAAAGGTGACCTCCAGTTTTAGACAATGATTCTATTAAAAATTTTCTTATATTATCTGAAATTTCTTTTAATTGATGCCGATTTAATGACTTTAAATATTCTGGGTTGTTAAAATTATCAAAAATTTGATATTTTTTTAAATATGATAGTTTATCATTGGATTGATTATTTAAGTTAATTGTTCCATTGTCCATAAAAACACCTTAAGAATATTATCAATATATATCACCAATATATGTTTTAACTATTTTTATTATTTTATCAATATTTTTATCAATATTCAGTAAATTAATCCATATTATTTCTGGATCCCTTTTAAACCATGTAAGCTGTCTTTTTGCATATCTCCTTGTATCCCTTTTTATTCTATCAATAACTTCATCAAGTTCATTCCCTTTTGAAGATTCCTCAAAATACTTAAAAAGATGAGAATAACCAATAGCTTTAAAAGCTGGTGCATCTATACCTTTGTACCTGTTATACAAAAAATTAGCTTCTTCAACAAATCCCTGTTTAATCATCAAATCTACTCTTTCATTAATTCTTTTGTATAGAATCTCTCTTGGTAAATATGTACCTATTTTTAAAATTTTATTTTCTTTTTTTGATATTATTTGTTCTAATCTATCTAAATCAATATTATCAAGATGAACATAATTTAATTTATTATTTTCAAGATTATTTTTTTTATCTTTAAAATTAATTTTACTATTTTCTAATATGATTTTTGATTTTTTAAAATCAGATTTATTATCAAATAACATCTTCTTATGAAATGCTGAAAAAGGTTTAGAAGTTAAAATATAAACTTCCAATGCTCTTATAATCCTTTTTTTATCATTTTTAGCTATCTTTATAGCATAAGTTTCATCTACCTGTTTAAGCTCATTATACAGATATTCAATACCATATTTAGCAACCTTTTCTTCAAGTTTTCTTCTAATAGACATATCAGCTTCAGGAATATCATCAAATCCTTTAGTTAAGGAATCAAAATAAAGTCCAGTGCCTCCAACAAAAAGAGGAATTTTGTTTTTTTTATAAATATTATCCAGAACTTTTTCACAATATCTTAAATAGTCACCTGTAGAAAAGTGAACATCAGGTTCAACAATATCTATTCCAGAATATTTATAATAATTTATCTCTTCTTTTGAAGGTTTGGAAGTACCAATATCCAAATATTTATAAATTTGCATTGAATCCATTGAAATAAGAGAAATGTTAAAATTTTCAAAAATTTTATGTGCTAAGGCAGTTTTACCTGACGCTGTTGGTCCTACTATAAAAATAGCATTATTAGTCAGATGGTTCATCTTTTTCGTTATAGTACTTAACTTTTCCTGTAAGAACATCAAACATAGCAAGACCTGTTATTTTTTGTTCAATTTCAGCATTTTCCCCTTTTGAAGTAAGAGGCTCATAATTATTAAGAATAGGCATATTGTCTTTTTGAACAGCTGGTTTTAATTCTTCTTCTTTCTGTTTTTCCAGTAAAATAGAATAAACTCTTTTAAAACATGCTTTTACAAGTGTATATCTATTCCCTTCAAAATTAATAATTTCTTTTAAAGGAAAAATCATATCTTTTTTCATCCACAAATACTCCCGGGATTATTTTTAAAGCAAGGAAAGTTTACATTTTTTTTTCTTATTTTCAACTTTTTTTACAAAATTTAAAAAATTTTCTTTGATTTTTTTTTAAAAAATTATAAATTTGTTAAAAATTTTGTTTTTATATTTATAGATATATTTAAATGCAAATTTTTATTATGAAACTCAATAAAATTTAAATATTGCATTTAATTTTTCTTTTTACAAATTAAACCTTTTGTTTTCATAGATAAAGAATTTTGTTCTTTTTTTATTATATATATAAGGATATGTAAATGAATAGTATGACAGGATATTCTATATTTAAACGCGAAACTTCTGAATACTCTTATGCAATTGAAATTAAAAGTTTAAATCATAAATATCTTGATTTAAAATTTAATATACCCTATTTTTTTGGAGAAATTGAAAAAGATTTAAGGAATATCATTAAAAATTATATTAAAAGAGGGAAATTAGAAATTAATATTAGATTTATAAGCCTGAACTCTTTTCAAGAAATTACAATTAATCATAAACTTGCTATGGCTTTTAAAAGTAAACTTGAAGAGTTAAAAAAAATACTAAAAATTAAAGAAAAAATTCATCTTGGTCATATTATGCATTTTGAAGGTATAGTCAATATCAATAATTCTTTTAATTCTGGAGAATACAAAGATTCACTTTTATCTGACTTTGAAGATACTTTAAAGAAATTGGTTGAAGAAAGAAAAAGAGAAGGGGAATCAATATATAACTTTTTTATTCAAACTAGATCTAAACTTTATGAAAAATTAAATTTTATAGAAAATAATGAATCAAGAGAGACAAAATATTATTTTGATTATGTTAAAGAAAAAATGAAAAAACTAATCAAAGACCTTAATCTTGATGAAAAGTTAATTGTAGAAGAAGCTGCTTTATATGCTGCTAGATATGATATCACTGAAGAAATAAAAAGAATTCATGAACACTTAACTTACTTTTATTCTATTATTGAAAGTAAAGAATCTATTGGAAAAAAACTTGACTTTATATGCCAGGAACTTATGAGAGAAGTTAATACAATATGCTCAAAATCAATAATAACTGATATAAAAAAAGCAGCAATAGAAATGAAAGATTATATCGAAAAGATAAGAGAACAAGCAAGAAATGTTGAATAAAAATCATTAAATAAAGAAAGGTTTTAAACTTTAATTAAAATTCAATATTTGTTTTTTAATAAAAACTTTATTTCTTAATAAAAATTTTATTGTTTTATACAACATTAATAGATATTTTAATTAAATTATGTAAAAACAAATTAAAGAAATCAGATAGTTTAAAAAACTTTAGTTAATTTTTATTTTATATATTCATTAATAATTGTCTCGATAATTGCAAACACTTTTTCAAGGTCATCATTAACAACCCAATATTTATATTTTTCTTTTTTTAAAAGCTCAATTTTAGCAGTTTCAAGTCTTTTCTCTAAATCAAAATCTTTTTCGCCACCCCGTTTTATAAGTCGTTGTTTCATAGTATCAAAATCTGGAGGTAAAATAAATATTGAACACAGGTTATTATACAAATCTATTACTCTTTCACCTCCCTGTACATCAAGCTCAAGTAAAACTATTTTCCCTTTATCTAAAATACTATCAACATATTTTTTTGATGTACCTTTATATTGTCCATATACATTTGCCCATTCAATAAACTCATCATTTTCAATCATTTTCTCAAATTCTTCTTTTGAAACAAAAAAATAATCCTTACCATCAATTTCATCTTTTCTTCTTGGTCTGGAGGTATAAGAAACAGAAAATTCTATTTCAGGAAATTTTTTTTCGATCATTTTTCTCAAAGTTGTTTTACCTGACCCTGAAGGACCAGAAATCAAAATAAGTCTTCTTCTCAATTTTTATTTCCTTAATTCTAAAATAATAATTATTTATTATAAGTTTATATATAAAATATAAATTTATCTTAAAAATATATTCTATTCTTTAATATAATTTGTAGTTTTTTTGTTATTTTTATTTTTGATTTTTTATTATATTTTACTTTTGCCTCTTTTTTTATTAATATTTCATTCTAAATAAATCTGAATAAATCAATACTAATTTTTTATATTATCTATATCGATTGATATTCTTTGTATTAATGTTTCAGTTTGAAATGCTGATAAAAAAACTTGGTTAGAATCCAAAACAATTATAGACCTTGTTTTTCTACCCTGAGTAGCATCAAATAAAACCCCTTTTTCCCTTGCATATTCTTTAAGCCTTTTTGAAGCTGACCCTTCAGGATTTAAAATCCCAACTATTCTAGAAAGATTTAAATAATTACCATATCCAATACTAACAAATCCAGAATTATTATTCATCTTATTTACCCTCTTGATTTTATAGAATAATATATAAATATTATAATGATGTCAAATTACTATACATTAGCAAATTTATATATTTTTTATAAAAAAAAACAATTATTTATAATATTTTTTTATTTTTTTTACATTTTTTAAATCCTGATTTTTTAAAATTTATGATGAATTTTTTTTTAATTTAGTTAATATTTTGACAAATAAAATTATAGGAGAACTTTTATGGCAATTGTAAAACCTTTTAAAGGAGTTAGACCAAAAAAAGAATTTGTTGAAAAAGTTGCCTGTCCTCCATATGATGTTATGGATAGAGATGAAGCAAAAGAGATGGTTAAGGGCAATCCATATTCTTTTTTGCATATAACAAGAGCAGAAGTTGATTTTCCAGATAATGTTGATGAGCATGATGAAAAAGTTTATGAAAAAGCAAATGACAATTTGCAAAATTTTTTAAAACAGGGAATTCTTTTTCAGGATAATAAACCTGTTTTTTACATCTATAAACAGAACTGGAAAGGTCATTCACAAACTGGAATTGTTGCAGTAACTTCCTGTGAAGAGTATGATAAAGGGATTATTAGAAAACATGAATTTACAAGAAAAGATAAAGAAGAAGATAGAACAAAAAACATATTAATTACAAAGGCTAATACTGGGCCTGTATTTTTAACTTATAGGGATCATGAAGAAATAGTTAAATTTATTGACGATGTAATTAAAAATCTTGAACCTGAATATGACATAACTGATGAAAAAGATGTTGAACATATTTTTTATGTCTTAAAAGATGATCAACTAATTAACAAAATGGAAAAATATTTTCAGAATGTTGATATCCTATTTATTGCTGATGGACACCATAGGTCTGCATCTGCAACAAATGTATGGAAAATAAAGAAACAACAAAATAAAAATCATACTGGAACTGAAGATTATAATTTTTTTCTTTCTGTAATTTTTCCTGCTGAGCAATTAAGAATTTTACCTTATAATAGGGTTGTCAAAGACTTAAATAATTTATCAAATGAAGAATTTATAAACAAGTTAAAAAATATTTTCAATATAGAACAAAATGGGAAAAAGGAACCTGAAAAAAAACATGAGATATGTATGTATCTTGATAACAAATGGTATACTTTGTCTGTAAAAAACAAATATATTTCTGATGACCCTGTTGATTCTTTAGATGTTGCAATTCTTCAAAACAATGTATTAGATAAAATTTTAAGTATTTCAAATCCAAGAACTGACAAAAGGGTTAAATTTGTTGGAGGTATAAGGGGTGTAAGTGAACTTGAAAATCTTGTCAATTCAGGTAATTTTAAAGTTGCTTTTTCTATGTTTCCTACATCAATTCATGACCTAATTGAAGTTGCTGCAGCAAATAAAATAATGCCTCCTAAATCAACATGGTTTGAACCTAAATTAAGATCAGGACTTGTTATCCATAAACTTGAAGATTGATTAAAAAAAATGTTTTTTTAAATACTAAAACTAGACAATATAATTATTAAAAAAAAATATATAACAAAAACATTATTATAAACCATATAATATTTTAAAAATTAATATAATACAAAAAAATATAAAAAGAAAAAAATCTATAATCATAGTATTTTAAAAAAATTAAGAAAATTAATTATGAAAATAAAATTAAAATTTGTTGCAACTTTAAAATTTGACAATATTAAAAGTGGGGATTATCTGGAAATCCCCACTAATTATTCAATAAATGAACTTTTAGATTTTTTAAAAATCAAAAATGAGCATAAAAAATATATAATTGCTTTTGTTAATCAAAAAGAAGTTAAAGCAAATTATATATTAAAAAACAATGACGAAGTTAGTCTTTTTTTACCAATTGGTGGTGGGTAATTAAATCACAAAAAATTAAAAAAATGAAAGATGCTAGAAACAATAATTCAAATTTACTTTTCAATCAAATGTTTTCAAAAATGCCAGAAAATCTATTAAGTAAACTTAATGATATCAATTTTGGAATTGCTGGATGTGGTGGGCTGGGATCAAATATTGCATTAACTTTAGCAAGATGTGGTGTAAAAAAAATTATTCTAGTTGATTTTGATAAAATAGAAATTTCAAATTTAAATAGGCAACAATATTTTTTTAATGATATCGGAAAATTTAAAGCACCTACATTGAAAAATATTATTAAAAAGATTAACCCATTTGTTGAAGTTAAAGCAATAATAGGAAAAATCAATAATAACAATATTTTTAAATTATTTAAAAAATGTAATATTGTTTTTGAAGCATTTGATTCTGTTGAAGCTAAATCTTTAATTATAAAATCATTTGGAAATCCCTTATTTTCAGATAAATTGCTTATTGGAGCAGCTGGGGTTTCAGGTTTTGGATTATCAAATAAAATTCATATTGAAAAATTAGCTCATAATATTTATATAATAGGCGATTTTAAAACTTCCCCAGAAATGGGTTTAGTAGCACCTAAAGTTATTCTTAGTGCAATGTATCAGGTAAATTTAGCATTTGATTTAATTATGAATAATGTAATATCACTTTAATTAATTATTTTTATAAACTTTAATATATTGGTAATCAAATTTAATTAGCAAAAATAGATAATTTTAGCTTATTTTTTTTAAAATTTTGACTATAATAAAAAAAGATAAAACTATTAAAAAAAAACAAATATTTACTATTGACAATCAATAAAAATAAAATAGTTTTTTTTTAATGGATTGTGTGTTATTAATTTATTTATATATTAGATGAGGAATTAATAATGGAAAAATTTGGTGGTATTATTTTAGCTGCAGGTCTTTCCTCAAGATTCCCTGAATGGAAACTTGATTATAAATTGAATGGTCAAAGTTTGTTTTATCATTCAATATCACATATGGCTCCTTCTGTAGATAAAATTGTTGTAGTTGGTGGATTTAACTTTGACATCATTAAACATAAACTCACATACTATGAAAAAAACATTTCAAATAAAACGAAATTAATATTTAATAAAAACTACAATAATGGAAATATGTTTGAATCTGTAATACTTGGTGTAAAAAATATTAAGTCACAATATATTTTTATTGTTCCAGCTGATATGCCTTTTATAAAAACTTATGTTTATGAAACTTTAAAATTGTTCAAAGAAATGGCAGATGTAGTTATTCCTTCTTATAATAAGAAAGGAGGACATCCAATTTTAATATCACAAAATGTTAAAAAGGCTATTTTAAAAGCAGATAATTCAACTACTTTAAAAGATGTTATAAACAGGTTTCGAAAAAAGTATGTTGAGATTGATGATAAAGGGATAATTATTGATATAGATTCGAAAAATGACATAGACAATTTAATTACCTTATATTAAAAACTATATTAAAAAAACTATCCACATAATTTTATTAAAATTTTGAATCTCTTATAAAATATTATACATAAATTTTATTTAATATCTTTAAGTTATTTTTTAGTAAATTTATTTAAAATATTTATAAATATTGTTTAAAAATTTCTTGACAAAAAAAAATAAATAAGTAAATAAGTAAACACAAGCAAAATGCTGGCGTAGCTCAATCGGTAGAGCAGCTGACTTGTAATCAGCAGGTTGGGGGTTCAATTCCCTTCGCCAGCTATCTTCAAACGGGGAGGTTCCCGAGTGGTCAAAGGGGGCAGACTGTAAATCTGCTGCCAGACGGCTTCGTAGGTTCAAATCCTGCCCTCCCCATTTTTATATTCTTTCCTTTTTCTTTTTTTTATAAATCACATTTTTATAAATCACATAATTTTTTTATTTTTTTTGCAATTTTTAATAAGTTTATCTTGATTTTTTTAAATTTGATTTTATTTTACTTTATACAGGAAGATATATTTTAAATAGCTTTATTTACTAAGTAACTTTTACTTTTTTTAATTATTCCTTGTTGTATAATATTTTATAAATTAAAAGTAAAAAAGATTTAATAAAAATTCAAAGGATAAAAAATGTCACCTTTTCTTTCTATTTTCAATACAGAGTTATTAAATGCTACAGTTAGATTATCTACACCAATTGTTTTAGCAGCTATTGGTGCTGTTGTATGTGAAAGAGCTGGTATTGTTAATATTGCTATGGAAGGGATAATGATTATAGGAGCTTTTTTTTCAGCTCAAATTGCATATTTTACTGGAAATCCATGGATAGGGCTAATGGCTGGTGTAATTGCAGGAATTCTTTTTTCTGGAATTCATGCTGTTGCTACAATTTCTTTGCATCTTGATCATATAGTTTCTGGTGCAGTTTTAAATATCCTGGCATTTGGAATTACTAGATTTTTTATGATTTTAACTTTTGGACATCCAGGAACATCTGAACAGATTCCTATTTCATTACAAAAGTATAAATTCGCAATCCCATTACTTTCAAAAATTCCAGTAATTGGTCCAGCTTTTTTTGATCAAACTCCTATTGTATATATGTCATTTTTACTTGTTATTATACTTTACATATTTCTTTTTAAAACAAAAACTGGATTGCACATTAGAGCTTCTGGTGAACACCCTTTAGCATTGGAAACACTTGGTATATCTGTTTATAAAATTAGATACATTGCTGTTTTAATATCAGGTTTCACTTCCGGTCTTGCTGGAGCTTTTTTGTCAATCGAAAATTCAACTGCATTTACTGAAGGGATGAGTAGTGGTAGAGGTTTTATCGCTTTAGCTGCTATGATATCAGGTGGTTGGAATCCAATTGGTGCATATTTGGCTTCATTCTTTTTTGGTTTTGCTGATGCTTTACAATATAGATTACAGGCTATTAAATTTATAGCTGTACCATCGGAAGTTTTTATTATGCTTCCATATATACTAACTGTTTTAGCTGTTGCTGGACTTGTTAGAAAATCAAGACCTCCAAAAGTTGATGGTCAGGATTTTATTGTTGAAAAAGAGGAAAGTTAATTTATTAATTTATAAAAATATATTTACAATTTTAAGGAGGATTTTTATGAAAAAAGGTTACAAAATTGTAACTGCTCTATCACTTATTTTATTACTTGCATTATCAATGTTTTTGATAGCTGGTACTGGTGGTAGTAAAGAAACTGGTGAAAAAGAAAAAATTTTAGTTGGTATGGCTACTGACGTTGGTGGTCTTGGTGACAAATCTTTTAATGATGGTTGTTATAATGGTCTTTTAAAAGCTAAAGAAGAATTAGGGGTTGAAACTAGAGTTGTAGAATCAAAACAACAAACTGACTATATTCCTAACTTAACAGGTTTAGCTGAAGATGGTTGTAAACTTGTATTTGCAGTTGGTTTTTTAATGGCTGATGCTATTGTTGAAGCTGCAAACAATAACCCTGATACTTACTTTGCAGGTATTGATATCTGGTTAGATCCTGCTAAAGCACCTAAAAATGCTGTAGGTATTTTATTTAAAGAACAGGAATCAGGATATCTTGCAGGTGTTGTTGCAGGTCTTTTAACAAAAAAATATGCATCTATATCACCTAAATTAAATGACCAGAATGTTGTTGGTATGGTTTTAGGTATGGATATCCCTCCAGTTGAAAGATATCAAGCTGGATTTTATGCTGGTGTTAAATCTGTTAACCCAGATTGTAAAGTAATTTCTGTTGTTTCTGGTTCTTTTAATGACCAGGCAAAAGGAAAAGAAGCTACAATCGCTTTAGCAGAACAGGGCGCTGATATTGTTTTCCAGATCGCTGGTTTAACAGGTCTTGGTGTATTTAATGGTGCTAAAGAAAAAGGAATATTAGCAATTGGTGTTGATGTTGACCAAAACTATCTTGCTCCTGATACTATTATTACTTCTGCAGTAAAAGGTATTACACAGGCTACTTTCCTTGTTATTAAATCATTATTAAATGGTGAATTCAAAGGTGGAGAAAACTTAACTTTTGGTATTAATGAAGGTGCTACTGGAATTTCTCCTTTCCATTCATTTGACTCTATAATTCCACAAGAAGTTAAAGATGCTGTAAATAAAGCTATTGAAGGTATCAAAAATGGTACAATCAAAGTTCCAGCTTCAAGAAAAGAAGCAGGTTACGAAGGTTAATTATAAAAAAGCCAGGTTTAACCTGGCTTTTTTTATATTTTCTCTGCTATCTGTAATTTTAATATTTATATTAAGATTGTATTTTGGTTCAGTAAAAATTAACATAAACAGTTTCTTTTTTATTCTTAGTCATATTTTTAATAAAAATTTAATTTCTTCTAATCTTTTAAACTATTATAATATTATTTTACATATCCGTTTACCCAGGTTTCTTTTAGCTTTTTTAGCTGGTGGCATCTTATCAATAAGTGGATTACTTTTACAAATTATATTGAGAAACCCTTTATCTGGCCCATTTACTCTTGGAATATCATCATCTGCTTCTTTTGGAGCAGTTATAACTGTTTATCTTGCTTTTTTTTCTGGTAATTATTTTTTACTTAAATTTTTACCTATCGGTGCTATTATTGGGGGTATAATTTCTATCATTATCATTTTTTTTATCTCTTTAAAAATAAAACAATTTAACAATGTTATAATAATTTTAATTGGAGTTATTTTAAATTCATTTTTTTCTGCTCTTATCACACTTTTTATTTCCTTATTATCCAATAAATCATATATTGCGATTTCATGGATGATGGGTTATATTACTTCTTCCCCAAATATTAGTTTAAAATGGCTCTATTTAATTGAATTATCTATTTTCATACTTACTTTTATCTATTCAAGAGAATTAACCATATTTTATACCGGAGAAAAATATTCTTTAAATCTTGGTATTGATGTTGAAAAAATAAAAAAAATTATTTTTATTTTTTCATCTTTAATGACATCAATTATTGTTTCTCAAACTGGAATTATTGGTTTTGTTGGAATCATTATCCCTCATATATTAAGAAATATTACTAAACCGCATTATCATATTTTATCTATATATTCATTTATCTGGGGAGGAATTTTTCTCGTAGCTTCAGATATATTATCTCAATTAATTCCAGCATTTTTTGGTTTTTCTTCTGAGTTACCTATTGGAGTTATTACTGCTTTGTTCGGTGCTCCATTTTTTTTATATATTTTGTTAAAAAAACGTTCAGTTTTTTTTGTATAATCATTTTTAATATTTACAAAAAAATAATATCATTTACTTTTTTATATCTTTATAATTTAAAATAAATATTATCAAAATTATATTAAAATAATTAAATGAATAAAAATTAAATACTATTAGTTAAACAAAAACTAAAAAGATTCAAAGATAAATCTCTATGGCTAGCATTATCATTCCAACATATAATAGAAGCAATACATTATTTGATTCTATAAGTTCTGTTTTTTTTCAAAATTTTAAAAAAATTGAAATAATTATCATTGATGATGGCTCATATGATAATTCAATGCAAAAATTTAATCAATTTATTACAAATCCATTTTCATATTTTATTAATATAAATTTTCCTTTTAAAAACACTTTTCTTAAATTTTTTCATTCAATAAAAAAAGATAGTTATAAAGTAATATATGATAAAACAACTATTGATGATAAAATCAAAAATCTAAATATAGAAACAAAAAAAGACATTACATCTATAATAACAGGTACTACTTCTTTTATTAGCAAAATGAACAAAAACAAACTTTTTTTAAGAAATTTTATATATATAAAACTAAAAACAAACAAAGGAACTGCATTTGCAAAAAATTTAGGCATATACTTTTCTAATTTTAAATATATTGGATTTTTAGATTCTGATGATCTTTTTATTCAAGACAAAATAGAAAAGTGTGTAAATTTCTTAAAAGAGAAAAAAGTTTATGCGTGTCAATCTTATGATATTTATTTGAAAGAAGGGAAAAGGATAGAATTACCTAAATCAAGAAAAAAAATTGAAGGAGATATATTTTTAGAACAATTAGAAAAAAACAGGATTTCTATTTCATCATTATTTATTCATAGAAAAATTATTGATAAATTAATATCTATTTATAAAAATTTTGAGTTTTTTCCTGAAAATTTTAAGGTTTTAGAAGATTATTTTTTTTATTTAAACCTAACATATAATTTTAAAGTTTTAATTATTAATGACAAATTAACAGTTATAAGGCAGTCAAAAAAATACAATAATTTAAGCCATAAATATAAAAATTATGAGGAAATTCGTATTAAAAGCCTTATTAGATTTTGTTTAATTTATATTGAAGATTTAATAAACAATAAAAAATTGTTTACTAAAATTATCATTGAAATAATTAAAAAGTATTTGATCCTGATTAAAGGAAAAATAAAAAGGGATAAGTTTTTAGATATTTTTAAAATACAAAAAAATATTTTAATACTACTTGAAATATATAATTCAAAATAATATTTTAAATTTATTTAAAATATTTAACCTAAAATAGAACTCGATTATTTTTTTATTTATTTGCTTTAAGCAAATTATTTGCTCTTTTACAAACTTTTATTTATAGCATATTATTAAAAATATAAAAATGTTACAAAAATTTTTAAATAAATTATTGAAAATAATATTCATTTAAAATAATTATCAGTTGTTTTTTGTAGGTTTTGTATTATATTATTAAAGTAAGTAAAATTTGAAATTTTATGAAGTATAAACTAATTTTTTATAAAAATCTTATAGAAAATTGTTTATAGAATAAAAAAGGAAGTATAATATAAATTAAGTAAAACAATTTCTTTTTAAATATTTGAGGAGGTAATTATGTTAAAAAAGAGTTTTATATTAGCTATTTTTGTTGCTTTTATACTATTGTTTATGTCATGTACTGGTTTTAATCTTTTTAAACCTAAAAATATTGATGAGGTTATAAAAAATCTTCCACCAGATCAACAGGTATCAACTGCACAGGAAGCATTATCTTCTGCAGAAACTGATGAAGATTACATAAACATTGGTGATGCCTTAGCAACTGAATTTCAAAATGCTTTAGGTGATGGAACAGCTGATAATGAAACTGAAGCAGATGCTGCTGAAATTATTGCAACTGCTTATATTCAAGCTTCACCTGTTGGTGATATTATCGGAGAAATTGCTAATGCTCAAGCATCTGGTACTGAACCAGATATTGAAGGAATATTAAATAATCTTGCAGAGGATCCTGAATCTCAAGAAAGTCTTGTTATTGGATTACTTAATGGTGCTACATTTACAAACCTGGCTGCTGATTATGACGCTTCGAATCCTGATGGAACACCTGACGCTGATTTACAACTTACAAATGCTATTTTAAACATTGGTGCAGCTATTGTTATTCAATCTGGTACTACTACAGAAGATTCTGATGGTAATGGTACAGCGGATACTGCTACTGTTCCTTCTGATTCTGCAATTCAAGATGCTATTACTACTGTTTTTGATGATCCAAATGGTGATGGAAAAATCGGAGATAATGCTTCTCCAGATGCTTTAGCTTCTTTAACTGAAGCCAAAAATTCTTTACAGGAATTGACTAGTACTTTACAACCTGATAATCCTGTATATCAATTAGCTGATGGTTTACTTCAGATGTTACCATAATTTTAAATTATTTATAAGAAAGGAGTAAAATATGAAGAAATTAAAATATATTTTAATAACTTTTACAATATTATTGTTTTTATCTTTACCTGTTTTTGCTCAAGAAAAAGCACCACCAATTTTTTATCCCTCACCTAGAGTAGCTGCAATGGGAGGAGCTTATACAGGGTATGCAATGGGTCCTGATGCATTGTTTTTTAATCCTGCAGGTTATTCTTTACCAGGAAATAAAGATTTATTTCTTATAGATGCAACTTTTAGATTAAATAGGGATAGTGTTGAAATTCTTAAAAAAGCTAGCAATGCAAATTTTGATGCTGCTACTTTATTGGCTGATCCTGATTTTATTAATTCATTATTATCTGCTAAATTAGGTATAGGTGCTTCTGGATTACCTTTTGTTGGCTGGGTTGGTGGTGGCCTTGGTATTGGCGTTTTTGATACTGTTAATACATCAATTGTTACATTACCTTCAGGTATTGCACCTTCTGTTAACATTCATCTTTCTGCTGATATTGGAGCAATTTTAGGATATTCTATTAATCTTGGTCCTATTTATTTAGGTGCTAATGTAAAATATTTTTACAGAATGTGGACAAATTATGAAACAGGTTTATTATCTTTAACTTCCGATTTATCATCTCTTGATCCAAACTCCTTACCTTTCGATATGAATTTAGGTCAGGGAATTGGGTTTGACCTCGGTGCTTTATTAAGATTAGGAAATTTACAAATTGGATTAGTTGCTAAAGATATTGGCACTAATATTAAATATTATTCAACAAATAATATAGATGAAGTTGGTACACCTGTTGGAGATGATGTTTACAACATTAGAATCCCAATGCAAATTAATACAGGAATTGCATTGAGAATAGGTTCAATAATACCAATCATCCTTGATAAAGTTGTACTTACTGCTGATATACATGACCTAAATGGATTTATTGAAGAATATAAATCTGGTAATAAATATACTTTAGGAACTAAACTATATCTTGGTGCAGAAGCAAGAGTTTTAGGATTATTTAAAATTAGAGGTGGTTTATATCAGGGATATCCATCAT
Source organism: Exilispira thermophila (assembly GCF_055389015.1). Taxonomy (NCBI): domain Bacteria; kingdom Pseudomonadati; phylum Spirochaetota; class Spirochaetia; order Spirochaetales; genus Exilispira; species Exilispira thermophila. The sequence continues at coordinate 2,131,307 of NZ_AP042476.1, forward strand.
TTGGCTTAACTGTAAATCTTGCAATAATTCAATTTAATTTTACTTATTTTACAAGAGAATTATCACCAATACCTGGATTATTACCCGAAGAAAACTTTTTAATTAATATTTCTATGATATGGTAATTATAATAAAATATAATAAATCTTATATTATATATTATATTTTAAAAATGAATTTTTTAAACAAATTTAGTAAAACAAAAAAAATTAAAAAAAATAAAAATATTAGTTGACAAAATTAGTAAAATTTGGTTTATTTCTACCGATGAGTGGTTGAGCTGCTAGCTCAGTCGGTAGAGCATCGGCCTTTTAAGCCGAGGGTCAAAGGTTCGAATCCTTTGCAGCTCATTCAAAGAAGGGGCTGTCTTAGATCTTAAGGCAGTCCTTTTTTTTAAAAAAAATAAAAATATAAAAATTTATAAATTAAAGGAAAAAATAAAAGAATTTTCAAATGAATTATTTAATAAATATAAAAAATAAGGTAAAATTTTTCCTTTATTTAGTTTAAACAACTTTCTAATATTATGTGCTATACTTATTAATCCCCATTCTATTTTTACATTATTTATTCCTCTTAACATAAATCTCCTGAATCCCATATTGTGTTTAATATCTCCAAATACGGTCTCAACTTCTATCTTCCTTCTAAATGATAACTCCTGTCCCATTAATGTTGATAAATTCGATTTAACTTCTGATTTTAATTTTAAAAATACTGGATTTACCCATATATTCTTGTAAGGTTTTCCTTTACTACACCTATCCTGATAAATACAACCTTTACATCCATTTGTTGAATATACTTTGTATAATTCTAATTTCTTCCTTTTTGTAGATCTTGCAGTATAAACATATTTTAATTCTTTCCCATTTGCACATATAAAACAATCTTTTGACTCATCATATTTCCAATTCTGTCTGTTTAATTTATCCTTTTTAAAACTTCTTTTACTTTCTTTAAAATATCCTGAATATTTAACATAATTATTTATTCCTCTCCTTTTTAAATATAAATAATTATAAGTAGAACCATATCCTGCATCAGCTATTAAATTTGTTGGTTTTCTCCCTGTCTTTAATATTAAACTTTCTAAATGAGGAATTAATGTGTTTGTATCTGATCTGTCTTGATGGATACTATACCATAATATAAATTGGTTTTGTGTGCCTATCTGTACATTATAGCCTGCTTTTAATTGACCATTTAACATTGCATCTTCTTTCATCCTCATAAATGTAGCTTCTTCATCTGTCTTAGAATAACTATTACGTCCTTTAAATTTCTTTTCCTGCTCTTCATATCTTTCTAATCTTGGTATATAATCCTGTTTTAACTTCTTAATACTTTTTTTTAATTGTTTGCTCTTTTTATCTTTTTTATCTTCTCCTCCTTCTTTCAATACATCTTCTAATTCTTTTGCTATCTTTTTTAGTTTCTTTGAATCTAATACTTCCTTTTTACCTTTAGATTCTTCAGACTCTTTTTCTTCATAATATCTATCTTCTTCTTCATTTAAATAATCTATCTCTTTTAATAATTTCTTTACATTTTCTTTAAGCTTCTTTTTGTAATTTTTTATGCTCTTTGACCATACAAAACTATATTTATTCGCATTAGCTTCTATTTTTGTCCCATCTAAAAAATAATTGTTTAAATCTACATAACCTGTTTCATATAAATAGGATAATAATATACTGAATATTTCTTCCAAATGTCTTCCTAACTTCTCTTTCCTGAATTTGTTTATTGTCCTGAAATCTGGATAATTCTTCCCACTTAACCACATGAAATATATATTCTCTCTTAATGCCTTGGCTATCTTCCTTGATGAATATATTTTCTGGGTATAAGCATAAACTATTACCTTTAAAAGCATCTTCGGATGATAACTACTTCTACCACCTCCTTTATAGCTTCTGTAAAGAAAATTTAAATCCATATTTTCTATTAAATCATTTACTATTCTTACTATATCATTTTCTGGTATATATTCTTCTAATCTTTCTGGAAATAATAGTGGTTCATCCTGTATATATCTTTTAAATACTACCTTATTATGTACTTTTGTTCTTCTCTTTTTCATAATTCAATTATAGCAAATAAATTATAAAAAAAAAGAGGTTGTCCCCAAGTTTTGAGACAACCCCTTTTTTATTTTCTTTTATATTTAAATATTTTTTATAAAATCTAATTTTTTATTAATTTAAATTTTTTACATTTTTATAATTAAACTTATTTTTTCTTAATTTTATTTTTTTTGTATTTTTTTTATTAAAACTAATTTTAATTAATTTAACTTTTTTAATAGTACTTATAATCTGTTATTATATTATACTATATTATATTATATTTTATTTAATTAAATTATGCCTTTTAAGAATATAAAATGGTATTGATTTTATTATTATATTGTATATGATTTTAATACATTAACTATTTTTATACAAAACTGGAGGGAATCAAAATGAAAAAATTTATATTATTACTGATTTTATTTTTACTTTTTAGTTTAAGCATATATGCATATAATGGTACATTAAATGCTACTCTTGGTTACTTTATTTGTCCAAGCGCTATTCCTATATCTCAAAACAATGTTTTAATTAATTCAGGATATATATTTACAACAAATAACTTTTATGTTACAACTCTTTTCTCATTTATACCTAATTGGGAATTAGGATTTTCTAAAGAAATAAATGTTAGTGATCAAAATTATACAACACCTTTTATTTTTAGTACAAAATATAGGTTTTATAAAGGAAATATAAGTGCATCTTTAGGTTTAATTTATGACACTATTTTTGCAACAAATCCATCTTCAAACCTTGAAATATATATTGCTTTACATGGAAGCTCCATATTTGGTAAAGGAACTATGGATTTAGTATTTGGAAAAGATTTTACATTTGGACAAAATGTAAATAGCCTCATAAATATTTACATTGGCACATCTATACCTTTAATTTCAAATAGCTTATTTTTAATTGCTGATTTTTCAAATACAACTCATAGAATTGGAAATATTGGCTATTTAAGAGAAAATCGAGGTGTTTTTAATGTAGGATTGCAACTATATCTTTTAAAAAATTTAAGCTTTTATATTGTATCTTTTGACTTTTTAGATCAACCTTTAAATTTCTTTATGTCTATAGGAGCTAGTTTAAGATTAAAATTTTAATAATATGAAAAAAACTATTGTAATTTTAATTTCTCTTTTTATTACTTTTATTTTAATATTTTTGTCAATATTTGCTATTTATTATATTAAATGGAATGGTAATAAAGAAGAAATCTATTATAAAATAAAATCTCTGAACAACAAGATTAAAAACAAAAATTTACAATTTTTTCAACCATTCTCAATTAAAATCTATGACAGAAACAATAAATTAATAACTCAAATTTACAATAAAAGACAATCCTATGTTGAACTGGATAAATTTCCACCTTTCATAATAGATCTTGTTTTATTAAAAGAAGATAGAGATTTTTTTAATCATAAAGGGATAAATTTTATTAGATTATTAAAAGCTTTAATCATTGATCTGCGCTATATGAAACCTGTTTATGGTGGTTCAACTATAACTCAACAGGTTTCAAAACTATTATTTTTAAATTTACATAAAACTATAAAAAGGAAAATTTTTGAAATATTTACAGCTTTCTATATTGAGAAAATATTATCAAAAGAAGAAATATTAGAAATTTATCTAAATATTGTTAATTTAGGTTTTGGAAGATATGGATTTGATTCTGCTTCACAGTTTTACTTTGGGAAAAATGTGTGGGATCTAAATTTTGAAGAAGGAATAATGCTTGTTTCTATTATTTCTGCTCCAGAAAAATACTCACCTTTAAAAAATATCGAAAAAGCAAAAATTAAATATAAAACATTATTAAATCTAGCTGTGAAAGCATGCCTTATTGATATTAACAAATCTAAAGAAATTTATAATGATTTTTTTAATAAATATAATTTCTTGAGTGTTTTAAACAAAGAATATATTTACAATGTTAATAAATCTAGTTGGATTTCATCATTAGTTATAAATTATATAAAAAAGAACTACTCATTAAATAAAGCTTTTATTGGTAATTATAAAATTTATACAACATTTGACCTAAATGCACAACAAAATTCATTAAACAAGATTTCAAGCTATTTTAAATCCCTTTACACTAATTTAGGGGATAAATATGAAAAAGATTTAAATAATCTTGAAATTGCTTTTATTGCTATTAACCCTAATAATGGGGAAATTGTCTCAATTATTGGAGGAAGAAGATACTCCCCATTAAACGAATTCAATAGAGCTATATTTAGCAAGAGACAAATTGGTTCAACAATAAAACCTTTTCTTTATTCCTATGCAATAAAAGAAAAAGTAATCACCCCTTTGACTATTATTAATGATGCACCAATTACATTAGATTTTGATGGTAAAAAGTGGAGTCCAAAAAACTATGGTAATAAATATTTTGGCCCTGTTCCTGTCTATATGGCTTTGCAAAAATCATTAAATACAGTTTCAGTTAGAATATCACAAATGGTTGATTTACAGGGGTTTATAGACTATTTTTCTAATTTCTTTGCTGAGAAAAATAAAGAGATTAAAAATAGATTAAAACCATTTCCTTCTTTAGCTTTAGGTAGTTTTGAATTTTCTCCTATTGAACTTGCTCAGGGTTATTCTGTTTTTCCAAATGGAGGTTTTGCAATTGAACCATTCTATATAAAAAAAATATTATCAGGTAATGACATTATTTATATAAAAGATAAAACCCAGAATAATATATTAAAAAATAAAGATCTGGATGCAAATGAAAATAATAAAAATGCAGTTATAAGCAATGACCTTGCAAAAGAGATCTCTTACCTTTTAAGTTTTCCTCTGAAAAAAGGGGGTACTGCATATTGGGCTAAAACTTATAACAATTATGATTTCCCAATTTATGGGAAAACAGGGACTACAAACAATTATAAAGATTCCTGGTTTGTAGGATTTACAAAGAACCTTGTTACTGTTTGCTGGATAGGTTACGAAAAAGGAAGTGGAAATTTAAAACTTACTGGTGGAGGATATTCAGCTAATTTAGATTTAAAAATATTAAAATATTTATATCCTTTATTCCCTGGGGATATTGATTTTAGTGGTAAAAACATTAAATTTGCAAATATTTGTAGTGTCACATACAAGTTAGCAAATAAAACCTGCCCTCAAGTTACTTTATTATTAGATATCCATGATATCCCTTATGAACATTGTTCTTTACATAAAGATTCAAAAGTTCAACCACAAACACCTTTCAATAAAGAAAAAGAACAAATTAATCTTCCATAAAAATCAAATTTAATCTATAAATTCTTTGACATTTATTTTGTATTATTTATAATATTGTAAGAAATAATAAATTTTTTAAGTAGAAAATAAAGAGAAAAGTATGTATAATAAAAAAAATATTATTGTAATATTTTTAATATTAATTTTATTAATAATTTTCATTACCGCATTTGTAATAATAAAAAATTACAATAATTACAACAGACTTGATTTCAGTAAATATAAAAATCCTTATGAAAATGAGCCCAATAATAATTTTGATAAAGCAAATAAATTAGAATTAACATCTAACATATACGGTAAAATAGATAATGAGAATGATATAGATTTTTATTCTCTGTATAATAATGATATAGTAAAAAAAGTCTTTAATATTTATCTTACAGATATTGGAATAAATGATTTAACAATCAATGTGTATAATCAAAATAAAAAAATATTATTTACAACTACTTCCAGAAAACTTCTTAATGTTAAAATTCAACCAAAAACTTTATATTATATTAAGATTTTTTCTAAAAATGGTAATTTTTCTAATTTAACATATAATTTAATTATCAAAATTCAAGATAAATATAATAAATTTTTAGAACTAGAACCTGATAATTCTTTTGAAAATGCAAATAATCTAGATTTTAATTATACAATTAGTGGTAAAACTATAAATTTTGACAAAGATTTTTATGTTTTTAAAATAGATAACTCTGGATTTTTTCTTATTTCTTTAACAATAAATAATTCTCCTTTAAATCTTAATATTTTCTCAAGAAATAAACTTTTGATATATAGTCTGAAAAATCTTAATAAAAGTGTTATAATTTCTCCTATTTTCTTTACAAAAGGAATTTATTTTATCGAAATTTCGGGTAAAAATTCTAAATATTTATTATTTTTAAATAAAGCTTTCTGGGAAGGTGAAGTCGAATTTAATAATACTAAAGAAACCGCTAATGAATTCTCTATTTCAGATAATATTTCAGGTTCTATTGGCTGGCCAGAAGATATAGATTATTACAAAATATTTATTAAAAATAGTAGTAAATATAGTTTTTATATAAACAAAAAATTCAATTCAAATCTAAAATTTAGTCTTATTAATAAAGATGGTAAAATTATAAAAGATGTTGATTTAAGTAATGTCAAAAATTTTCTTGAAATTTATTTAAATAAAGGTTATTATTATTTGCAATTTAAAACAATTAACTATGTAAAACCATTAAACTACTCATTCAGGATTGCAAAATGACTATTATTCTAATCTTTATTTTTATCTTATTTGTTCTGGGTGGATTTCTAATTTATGCTAAATTTTTTAATAGAGAAACACAAATTGAAGTATTATTCAGTAATCACAATTATAAAAAAATTATTGAAATTGTTTCAAATAATAAAAGTTTAATACAAAAATCCCCAACCATAAGATTTATATATGGTTTATCATTATATAACTTTAACCATTTTAAAGATGCTTATTTAATATTATCACCTTTATTAAAAATTGAAAAAATTAAAAAGATAATTGATTATGAAAAACTTTTAGAAGTATTAGCAGATTCAATGTTTCAGCTTGGAATTTATAAAGAAAGTTTCTATTTTTATTACAAATTATTAAAAGAAAACCCTAATAATAAAAAAGCAGTATATTATGTTGCTAGAATATATGTTGGTGCTAACAAATTAAGAAAAGCTTTATTGTTTTATGAAGAATACAAGAAATTCAATAGAAGAGACCCTTTACCTTATTTTGAATTAGGTCTTCTATATCTTTTAAATGGTGATATTTTAAAAGCTACAAAAAATTTTAGAATTTCTTATGAACTTGATAAAAATAATGTTGATTTCTCTTTTTTTTATTCAATTTGCTTATATGCAAATAAAAGAATTGAGCATGCAATTTCTATGATGAAAGAACTCTACCTTAAAGAATTAAAATTAGAATATAAAACAGAACTAGCCAGAATGCTTGGTAATATGCATCAGAGATTAAATATAGTTACAATAGCTATAAATTATTATGAAGAATTTTTAGCAAATAGAAATACCAGTATTCCTGAGTTTTTAAAAGATACTCTATATTACTTAGCTTTAGGTTATTTTAAAGTTCATGATTCTAAAAACGCAATTAGAGCATTACAAATTCTATATAATCTTGATAAAAAATATAAAGATGTAGAGGAAATTTTATATACAAAAGATACAATTTTAACTAATCCAACTTTTATAGAGGTTCTTGATTCCTGGTCAAATTTAGTAGAATTTAAACCTCCTGTATATCTTGCTAAATATTTATTAATTATTGATGAAAATTTAGATTTGAAATCTATAGAAGAAGAAATAGGTATAATTGAAAACCAACAAAATTATACTATTAACGATTATTTAAATGCTAAATATCAGGAATGGCTAATGATAAATGAATATATTCTTAGCATGATGGACTTTAAACATATAGCTATATATAGAAGAGAAAATGATCCTGATTCTTTTTCAGGAATGGGCTGTTATTTCACTGCAGAAAAAATGATAGGTGGGAAATTATACACTTATTTAATTAAATTTTATAGAGAAAATAAACTTAAAACTGGAGCAGTAAAACAATATTACAATATTAAAGAACAGCTCAATCTTGATAGGCTTGCAATATTTTATCCTTTTCCTTACCCAAGTAATATTGTCGATTATATTGCTTCAAAAAAAGATATTGAAATGTATGGAAAAAGTTCTATTATCTCTTTAATAAAAAAACAAAAGAATAAATCTAAAACTTGACAAAGTTTAATTTTACAATTTAATTAATAGTTTAGTTGATAATTAAAATAAATTATAATAAAGAAATTAATATATATAAATTAAAAACTAAATACTTAATAAACATAGATAGTTAACATACTATTTAAAAAGCATTAATAGACAACTAAATAATTAATAGATATTAACAGCCAACTAATTAATAAATGTTACTAGATAATTAAGTAACTTTAAATAAAAATAGCTAAACTATATAAACGATAAACTTACATACAAACTAATAATGAAAAAGACAAAAACTTATGAGTAAATTTAACAATAACAAAAATAATATAAAAATTGCTATTATCCTAAATGGTTATATTAATAATAAATCCAGGTTTTTAAATAAAATAGCTAATTTTAAGCACATTGCCTGTGCTGATGGTGGTTGCAAACATATTCTCAACTTCAATCTTAAAAATAAGCTTTTATTTATTGCAGGGGATTTTGATTCATTTCCTGAACCTTATAAATATTTTGATCAAAATATTATTTATAGTTTTAATCCTGAAAAAGATTTTACTGATTCATACGGAGCTTATCTTATTGCAAAAAATAAATTTAACTTTAAAGAGTTTCATTTTTTTGCTTGTAGTGGAAAACGAGAGGATCATTTCTTATCATTAATATTTTCATTTGTTAATAAAGATTTTATAAATAATAATGATACAATTTATTTTCATACTGATTTTGAAACATTTTCTATACTAAAACCAGGAAAATACACTTTTAAAATGAAAAACTCCCAATTTTCACTTTTCCCTTTATTACCTGTAAAAAAACTTGAAATGGTTGGGACAAAATATAAATTTCAAAAAAAAGATGTTAGTTTTACAGGTCAAGGAGTTTCAAATATTTTTACAGAAGATACTTCTTATATATCATTTAAAAAAGGACTAATTTTATTTTCAGTTTTAGAAAATGAATCACTATAACCCATTTTCTTTAAATTTATTGAATTTTATCAAATTTAAGGTAATTTTTTAGTAATGAGTAAAGATATATTATCATTAAAATTTAGACCCCAAACATTTGATGAATTTATTGGTCAACCTCAAGTGGTTTATCCATTAGTTAATTCTATTAAAAATGGCAATATTCATCATGCTTATCTTTTTTTTGGTCCAAGAGGTGTTGGTAAAACTTCTGCAGCAAGAATTCTTGCTAAAATGCTAAATTGTGAACATGGTCCAACAGCAACCCCATGTAACAAGTGCACAAATTGTATAGAAATTACAAACAATATTTCACCTGATGTTATTGAGATTGATGGTGCTTCAAATAGAGGGATTAACGAAATCCGACAATTACAGGAAAATATAAAATTTGCACCTTTAAAATCAAGATATAAAATATACATTATTGATGAAGTCCATATGTTAACAAAAGAGGCATTTAACGCTTTATTAAAGACACTTGAAGAACCTCCTGAACATGTTATATTTATTTTTGCCACTACTGAAATTTATAAAGTTCTTCCAACTATCCGTTCTAGATGTCAACAATATCAATTCAAATTATTCACTATTAAAGAGATTAAACAATTATTAATCAAAATCCTTTCTTATTATAAAATCAATTATGAAGAAAGAGCTTTATACTGGATAGCTAAATTTGCCAATGGTTCTTTAAGGGATTCTCTTTCAATCCTTTCTCAAATAATTGCTTATAACAATAATAAATTAACTGAAAAAGATACTCTTTATATTTTAGGTGTTCAACCTATTACTAATTTGATAAATCTATTTAATACAATTATAAAAAAGGATATTACTTCTCTTTATAAAATTATAAATGATACCTCTATCTCAGGTATTGATGCTGGTAACTTTGCTCAACAGATTGTTGATTTTTTAAGGATTCTATCTTTTATAAATAACAATTTAACTGAATATGAAATACTTGAAATGTCAAAAGATGATTTTGAAAAAATAAAAGATATTGCTTCACACTTTAATACAAAACAAATTATTTTTATGATTGAAAAATTAGCTGAATTTATAAAAAATATGAATATATACCTTAATCCTTTTCCATATTTGGAAAATATTTTAATTTCTTTTGCTTTTTATGAAGACTTTATTTACCCCTCTGAAATTATTCAAGAAATTAAAAAAGTTAAATCAGCTCTTGAAAAGAAATATGTTAAAGTTTATAAAAATGAGAATGAAAATATTAGTAGTCAAGAAAATAAAACAAATAATATTAATAATATAAATGAATTTAACAAGATTAAAGATGAAACTAAAATAAATAAAAAAATTGAAGAAATTGAAACAACTAATACAAAGACTCAAAATACAAATTTATATGAATCCAACGATAATGATTCTAAAAAAAATGATAATGTTCAAGAACAAAATAAATTTGAAATTTCTGAAGAACTTAAACAAACTTTAAAATTTGATGAAACCACTCTTTTTGATAAAAGCAATAAAAATGACAATAATTCAAATTTAATCAATAATGGTAAAGAAAACATTAAACAAGAACCTTCTAATAACACAATTAAACAAAATTACCAGATGGATAATAAATCTGAAACAAAAATTGCTAATAGATTAAACAATTTAAAGTCTATTGCAAAGGAGAACATAAAAAATAGTAAAAATATACCAGAAAGTTATAAACCATTAATGGAAATTTTTGATAGTACTTACATTGAAGAAAAGGAGTAGTTAAATGTTTAATTTTCAAGATTTTGGAAAACTAATGGGACAAATAAAGAATATATCACAAAAAAATAAAGAAATCCAGGCAAAACTTCAAAAAATCGAAGTAGAAGGTTATGCAGGTGGTGATTTTGTAAAAGTACTCGCTACAGCAACAGGTGTAATCAAGTCTATTACAATTTCTGATGAATTATATTACATGAATGATAAAATTATGATTCAGGATCTTATTACTGCTGCTGTTAACGATGCTTTAAAAAAAGCTAAAGAAAAAGCAGTAGAAGAAACAAAAGCAGAATTTGGTAATATCCCAATACCTCCAGGTTTAGAAGATATGTTTAAAAATATTTAATTGTTATTATATCTTTATATCTTTTTTTATATTTTGTTTTAAATATTTTACAGGAATTTTTAATGGACATAAAACCTTTCAATGAATTGGTAAAGTATATTTCTTTACTTCCTGGAATAGGGGAAAAATCTGCTATAAAAATAGCTATTTATATTTTACAAAATAAACAATTTTCAATTGATAATTTAATAAATATACTTTTATCTTTTAAAAATGATATAAAAATTTGTTCTGAATGTGGTTTTTTAACTTATAAATCTGATAAATGTGAAATTTGTAATGATGAAAAGAGAGATAACAAGAAAATTTTAGTTGTAGCTAATATTGAAGATGTAATAATTTTTGAAAACTCTAAAATTTATAATGGATTGTACCATGTTCTTGGAGGATTAATTTCACCTAATCTTGGAATTACACCCGATGACCTTTCTATTGATAAACTTTTAAATAGATTAGAAAGTAGAAAACCGGAAGAGATTATTATTGGATTACCAAAAACTTCTTATGGGGAAATAACCTCATATTTCATATCAGACATTATAAATAAAAACAAAAAAAATATTAAAATTACTACATTAAGTGAAGGAATTTCATCTGAATTTGATATTAATCAAATTTCAATCTCAACATTGATAAGTTCTTTTAAGAATAGAAAAACCTTATAAAAGAAAGATTATATATTTATTTAGATGCTTTTTTGTTTTCTCTTAAAGCAATGTTTATTTCAACTGTACCAAATCTGGAAGTAAAATATGCTGCAATTGTATGTAAATGAACTAATTCTATATTATAATCTTTTCCAAAAACAACTACTGGAGGGGTAATACTCAATGTTTTATCCTGACCAGATAATTCAATAGTAGCCCTACCAGTAATAATATTAGCAAGTTCTGCTATTGCTGATTTTAACATATCATCATCTTTTTGTTTAGCAGGATCAGAAATCATACTCATTGCAACTCTATCAGCAGTATGTTTTTTAAAAGAATAGATTACCTGCCCTTCAATAAAACCAGCAACTCCAACAATAATTGAAACCTCATTTTCAGGTTTTGGATCAGATTTTAATTTTAAATCAGCTTTTTTTAATTGTACCCCAGCTAATTGCTCAAAAACTTCAATAGCATTAGAGATAAAAGGATTAATATATTCAACCTTTAATGATGGCATAAAAATATCCTTAATTTTTATTAAGTATATAAATTTAAATGTTTTTGTCAATAATTTTGAATATTATTATAGTTTTTAAAAACACATTTAACTTTTTATTTTTATAATAACTTTTAATATAACAAATATATTTATATATTTAAAATCTTTTTCGTTTTTTCAATTATTTGTGATGATAAGTCTGGTTTATATATAAAATCATCATAATATTTTTTATATTCTATATCAATTTCACTTTCTAAATAACCAGACATAATGATTACTTTTGAATCTGGACTTTTTTCTTTTATTAGTTTAGCTAGTTCTACACCATTAATATCAGGTAAAGTTAAATCTATAAAATATAAATCATATTTTTTCTCTTTTAATTTTTCAAGACATTCTTTTTTATTAACAACTGTCTCTGTTGAAACATGAATAAAATTTAAAAATTTAACAATAATTTTTAAAATTATCTCATCATCATCTACAACTAAAATATTTTTATCCATGTTAAATCCCTTTGTATTTAAAACTTTTTAATCAAAATACAATTTTATTTAAATATTTTTTTACTGTAAATAATAAAAATTTTAGCACTAACTTTCATCATCTTTTAAAGTAATTTCAGTTACTTCTTTATTCCCAAACTCTTTAAGTAACTCTTTTGAATTATATAAATCTTCCTCTTCTTCTATAACTTCTTTACTTTTTTCTTTAACTTCTTCTTCATTCGATTTTTTGTTTTGTTCTTTTTTATTCATAGATAAAACTTCATTTATATCTTTTTCAATAGCATCATCATCTGTTTCACTCTCTTCTACTTTGTTTTCAATAAAATCTTCTACTTCTTCAACATCAATAAATTCATCTAGTTTAACATCATTTCTAATAGTATATCCTGTTTCTGTTCTAACCATAAATAATTCTTCTAATAATTTATTAAGTTTCTCAATTTCAGTATTAAGTTGTACTGTATCAACATTTAATGTTTTTGAAACATTATAAAATACATTGAAACTTTCATTAATACTATTTATTGTTTTTGTTATTAATTCAAGATTTTTCTTTTCAAGATTTGAACCTTCAACAATTTCATCATGTTTTTTAGTTATAAAATTAATTCTGTTGTTAATCATATCAAAAAATTGAATAATTCTTGAATAAAGTTCACTAAAATTTTCTAAATCTTCTCTTGTTCTTTTTAATCTTATATTTACTTTACTTGCAATTTCATCAGTTTGATCTGCAAGTTGTCTAATTTCAGAAGAAACAACAGCAAACCCAGATCCTACTTCACCAGCTCTTGCTGATTCAATTGCTGCATTTAAAGATAAAAGATTGGTCTGTTCAGAAATATCTGATATATTGATTACTGAAAGATTAATTTCATCAAATAGTTTAATTAAATTTCTTGTTCTCTCTCTTAAATTATCAAGTAAGTCCTCACCAATATAAATCGTTTTCTTAGCTTCTTTAATCTCTTTTTCAAGTTCAAATATCTTTAAAGATATTTCACTGTTTCTTAATAATATATTTTCAATTTTTTCATTAATATCTTTTATGCTATTAGAGAATTCATTTGTTAATAAATTTATCTTTTTTACAATCTCAGTATTAGATGAAGATAGTTTTCTAAAAAGCTCCATTTCATTCTGTAAGGTATTTAAAGTATTGTTAAAATTACTTAAAAGTTCAGAAGAGTGTAATTCAAGATCTCTAATTTCATTAATATTTGACCTTACTTCAATTTTTTTATTGTAGTTTTTTGTTTCTAATATTTCATGAAATAATTTCTGCAATTTAATAATAGGTTTTGAAACAAAATTTACCAAAAATAAAGTTGTTATAATCAATACCAATATTGCAATAAGCGAAAAATATAACATCGATTGTCGAATCTGAAATAAAGATTTATAAAATTCATCATTAGAAACTGAAATTAAAATATATATTTTCCACGGTGCAAATTTTAATATTACTCCATGCCTTTTTATATTATCAAGTGTAAAATCAATATATTTATAATTTGCTTCTCCAAATGTTTTTACAAATTTATAATAAGGAGTATTTTTAATAGAGGTTCCTCTAATTCTACCCTTTGAATCTACTATCAATTTGCCATCATAATCAAACATAGAATTATAACCTTCTTTACCAATAAGAATATTCATTAGAAAAATACTTGCTTTTGAAATATAAGTATTATAAAACTGTTGTTCATCAGTTGCCTGTCTTAATCTATCTTCTTCTAACCTTATTAGATAATAATAGAGGTCACTTCTTCTTGTATCAATCAATTGATGTACTAGATCAGATGTATAATTGTATGTAATATTGTAAAAAATAGGAATCATTGTACTGAATATTAAAATTGATATAGGTAGAAAATATAGTAAAAAGTGATTTCTTAACTTCATTTTTCCTCGTAGTGCTTAGTATTTTATAATTATTAAAATATAAATTATTAGTTTTTATCAAACATAATTTATATTAGTAAATTATATAAAATTTTATATTATAATAATATATCAAAAACTTTATTTTATTTTTAACACTTTTTAATCATTTGTTATTATTTTTTTCGGCCAAAAAACTTCAAATGCTGAATAAAATTTCATAAATTTGTCTAAACTTAATTTTCTATCAATTTGAAAGTATTTTCCTTTAACATAAAAACCAAAATCAACTCTTTTTTTATAAAAATCAAGTTTTGATGAATTATATATATTTTTATATACCAATTCTAAATCATCAAAACTATAAACTTGCTTTTTATACAAAAAAACCAGACCCTTTTTAATTATAATAGAATTTTTAGATTTATCAAATGTGATTGAGTGTTTATATATAGTCCCAAGTAACACCATTAAGGGAATAAATATGGTAGTAAATTTTCCAAAATTAGTATTTTCTGTAAAATCTTGAGGTTTAAAAGTAAAAACAAACATTAATATTAGAGAAAGTAAAAAAAATATACTAATTCCCCTTAAAAACGGGTGCATCGCAAATGTTAATTTATTTTTATCTTTAGAAATATAAATATCATAGTATGTCATCTTTAAAAAAGACCTCTTCTATAAATTTTATGCCCACATTTTTTACAAATAATTTCAACATAACTTGTTCCAATATGGTTTCTTTTAAAACCAGATTTGTATAAATTTGCATTACAATTAGGACAAAAAGTGTATTCCTTTTTATGCTTTATGTAATATATATAATTTATAATAAATTCTATAAAATACGCAATAAAAAATATGGTTCCTGCTAAAATAAAAGATAAAGCAAGTATTTCTATATAGCCTTTATTAAAATCCATTAACATAATTATATCTGTAGTTTTTATATTTGAATATTCATGTATAAGAATTCCTGTACCAAATAATAATGCAGCAGCACTTTGCATTTTTAAAAAAATAGGAATATTGAAAGAAACAACCAATTTTTTTATTTTCATTAAAAATTTATCCATAATAACTCTTTAAACAAAATAATAGTTTTAATAGATATTATATTCTTCTAATAATTTTTTTAATTCTTTAACTTTGTCAATATTTATAATTGACCCTTTATCAATACTTTCAATCTTTCTATAATGTGAATCTAAAAACTCAGAAACAGGATAGTATAATATTGAACCATTATTTAAAATATAATATCTAATACCTCTTAAAGGAGGATAAACTATTTTATTTCCATTGTTTTTAGAATAGTAAATAATTGTAAAATTATTATATTCTTTTCTATTGTCCAAAATTTCAGTTAAAAACAAACCACTTATTTCTGAAGTTTTTTCATCAGTCAATAATATAACATTGTTTTTATAGTGAATTCTTTTATATTTAGCTAATATAAACTCTTTTTGTTGTACTATATCTCCATAATTATTTCTATACCATTTAACATCAGAAGGTAAAAATGAAGAATATAATGTTAAATAATTCTTTTCATCTCCAAAAGGGAAACCTCTTAAATCTAATATAATAAGTTTAGATTCTTTAATTTTTTTAAGAACAATCTCCAGAGTTTTTTCTGACCATAAAGAATTTATTTTAATGTAAGTTGCATTTTTAACTGGATTAATTTTATCTAAACTATTTATATCAAAATTTATCTCTTTAATTATGTAATCATCTTTTAATTTATTTCTTTTAATTTTTGATATCTTTTTGGTATTTTCAAGATCAATGTATCCAATATAAATAGAATTATATTTTTCCAAAAATTCATTTATTAATCTATATTTTTCCTGATTATTTTTAGCTTTTTTAATTTTTTGATAATAAATTTTATATTCTTTATGAGTATTAAAGATTTTTATACCAGTTTTAGAAACAATATCAGCATTAGTTATTTCAAATATATTTTCAAAAACTTTTAATGGGTGATCAATTAAAATATTATCATAAATGAATATTACTAAAGCTATAATAAATATAGTATATGAAATTAAAGCAAATAAATTGCTCTTAAATTTTTCTTCAAAATTTTTATATATCATAATTTTTCAGATCATTATATTCAATATAAATGACATGCAACAAAATGCCCTGGTTTAACTTCTTTCAATTTAGGTGTTTCTTTTTCACAAATATCCTTTTTATATTTACATCTAGGGTGGAATGCACATCCAGAAGGTGGATTAATAGGAGAAGGTACATCTCCTTCTAAAATAATTCTCTTTTTATTTTTATTATCTGGATCAGGAATTGGAACAGCTGAAATTAAAGCTTGTGTATAAGGATGCAATTTATCCTCATATAATTTTTCTCTTGATGCAATTTCTACAATTTTTCCAAGATACATAACAGCAACATCATCAGAAAAATATTCAACAACTGATAAGTCATGAGCAATAAAAAGATATGTCAAATCAAATTCATCTCTAAGTTTGGCTAATAGTTTTAAAATCTGAGCTTGAATTGATACATCTAATGCTGAAACAGGTTCATCTAAAACTAAAAATTTTGGTCTTACAGCTAATGCTCTTGCAATACCAATCCTCTGTCTCTGTCCACCTGAAAACTCATGTGGATATCTATTGATATAATTTGGATCCAATCCAACTTTATCCATTAAATCTTTTACCATATCTTTTCTTTCTTTCTTTGTAGCATATAGCTTATGAATATCCAATCCTTCAGCAATAATATCACCAACAGTCATTCTTGGATTTAATGAACCGTATGGATCTTGAAAAATTATTTGAAAATTTCTTCTTGCATAATTTAATCTTCTTTTAGAATATGAATAAATATCATATTCTTTTCTCAAACTAAAATATTCCTCTTTAAGATTTTTATCCATCTCATCACCCTGGTCCATGAACATTTCTCTTAATTGTCTCATTCGTGTTACTTTTTCTTCAGGAACATCAAAGTACATTTCGCCTTCAGTTGGTTTATATAATCCTACAATTGTTCTTCCAACGGTTGTTTTTCCACAACCTGATTCACCTACAAGCCCCAATGTTTTACCTTTTGGAATTCTGAATGTTACTCCATCTACAGCTTTAACATAACCAACTACCCTTTTAAAAACTCCTGCTTTTATTGGGAAATATTTTTTTAGATTAAATAATTCAACCAAATATTTATTTTCTTCCATTTATTTGTCCTCCTAATCAGGTCAATTAAAATTAATCTTTTCTATCTATATAAACTATTAACTATTTTTTAATTTTATTAATTAAAAATTTTTTATTATTTCTATTTTTTTATCTCTTTTACAAAATTGTATTTTTTATTATTAATATAAAACACATCTTACAAAATGTCCTGGTTTAACTTCTTTTAAAGGGATATCTCCCTGTCTGCAAGCTTCAGTAGCTTTTGAACATCTATCTGCAAAATAGCATCCTTTAGGAAGATTAATTAAATTAGGAACTCTTCCAGGGATCTCCTGTAATTCTTTATTTCTATGTCCTAATACTGGAATAGAATTTAATAACCCTTGAGTGTAAGGATGCATTGGATTTTTAAATAGTTCATGAACATCAGCTTTTTCAACTATTACACCTGCATACATAACAGCAACTTTATCCACAGTTTCAGCAATTACAGCTAAATCATGTGTAATTAAAATAACAGCTGAATTGAATTTTCTTTGCATTTCAACAATTAAGTCTAATATTTGCGCTTGAATTGTAACATCTAATGCTGTAGTTGGTTCATCAGCAATTAGTAATGAAGGATTACATGCTAATGCCATTGCTATCATAACTCTCTGTCTCATACCACCAGACATCTCATGAGGATAATTTTTAATTCTTTGAGTAGGTGAAGGGATACCAACCAATCTTAACATTTCAATAGCACGATCTGTTAACTCTTTTCCTCTTAAATCTGTATGTAATTTAAGCACCTCTTCAATTTGATGTCCAACAGTAAATACTGGATTTAATGCTGTCATCGGTTCCTGAAAAATCATAGAGATATCATTACCTCTGATCTCTCTTAATTCTTTTTCACTTTTTTCAAGTAAATTTTCACCATTAAACCAGATTTCTCCATTTAAAATTTTTCCAGGTGGATCTGGAATTAACCCCATAATTGATAAAGAAGTTACAGATTTACCACATCCTGATTCACCAACTAAACCCAATATTTCACCTTTATCTACTTCAAAGGACACATCATTAACAGCTTTAACAACACCTTCTTCTGTAAAAAAGTAAGTTTTTAAATTTCTAACTTCCAACATTGATTTTGGAGTGTAAATTTTTGTTTCAGTACCTGTTGATTTATTTACATTTGTCATTAAATATCCCCCTATAGATTTCTTAACTTAGGATCTAAAGCATCCCTTAAAGCATCACCAAAAATATTAAGTGATAATATAAAGAAAAACATTAAAACTGTTGCACCAAATAAATTTTGCCAGTGTTGAGCTATTAACTCCTGAGCTGAATCAGAGATCATAATACCCCATGTTGGTACTCCAACAACTGTTAATCCTAAAAAAGCTAAAATAACTTCAGTTTTAACAACACTTACAAATGCTAAAACAGAGTTAATGATAACAAAATGAAAAACATTTGGCAATATGTATTTAAAAATTATTCTAAAATCAGATGCACCTAAAGACCTTGCTGCTAAAACATATTCAAACTCTTTAGCTTGAATAAAAGTTCCTCTTATAATTCTTGCAAGACCTATCCAGCTGGAAACTGCTAGTGCAAAGGCAATATTTATAAAACTTGTCCCTAAAACAAGAATTAATGCCATGATTAATAATAACCCAGGTATAGATTGAACTGTAGCCATTAACCAAACTACAAGTTCATCAATTATTCCACCATAATATCCAGCAATTGAACCAAAAATAATAGCTAAAGCTACTAAAATAACAACCGTTAATGTACCCAACATTAACGATATCTTTGTTCCATATACAGCTCTTGCCAATATATCTCTTCCAAATGTATCAGTTCCAAAAGGATGTTCCCATGATTTGAATATAGGAAAATATCTATTATCAAGATGATATGACATTGCTGCTTCTTTAATATGAAAAAGATTTAAAGCTGATACTAAAGCTAAAAATAAATAAATTATAATTATAATAAAAGCAACAACTGCCAGTTTGTTTTTAAGTAATCTATGAATTGCATCCTGGAGAAGAGATCTACCCTTTATCTCTTTTCCAGCCTCTAAACTTATTTCCTTAGTAGACATAAATTCCTCCTTAGCTCAATCTAACTCTTGGGTCAACAAGAGCATATAAAATATCAGTAATTAAATTAAATACAACAAAAAATAATGTATAAACTATTACCATAGCTTTTAATACAGATAAATCATACTGCTGGACAGCAGCAACTGTTAAAAAACCAATTCCTGGTATTGAAAAAAATCTTTCAAGTAAAAAACTACCAGTTAATAAAAATGGAATAGCTATAACAACATAAGTTAAAATTGGGATCAATGCATTTTTAAACACATGTTTAAACATTATTGTGTTAAAACTTACACCTTTAGCTCTTGCAGTTCTTACATAATCTTTATTAACTTCTTCTATAAAAGTAGTTCTAAAAAATCTAATATCATAACCAACTGCTATCAACACCCATAATAACCAGGGTAATAATAGATATCTAATTTGACCAGCACCTCTTGTCCAACCGGATACAGGAAAAAGTTTTAAATCATACGCTAGAACTTTTTGTCCAAATAATATAAGTACTAACATAGAAATTGACATACCAAATACCGAAATGACAGTCAAAAACTTATCAATAAATTTTCCTCTGTTAAAAGCACAAATTAAAGCCAGAATTAATGATATGACCAGCTCATAAAAAAAAGCTGGAAATGTTAATATAGCAGAATTTGGAACAAATCTTTTAATTAAAAAAGAAATTTTCTGCCTTTGAGATAGAGACTTTCCAAAATTAAATGTAATTATTTGTCTTAAATAATCTAAATATTGGAAAAAAAGAGGTTTATCAAGCCCTAGTTCATGTTTTGCAGCTTGAATATCTTCCTGGGATCTTGACTTCTGAGACATAATATTATATATTACTCTATCTGTACCACCTACAACATTAAAAATTATAAAAAATACAAAAGCAACCCCCAATATAATAGGGATAAGATAAAGTAATCTTCTTATAATATAGTGTAACATACATAACTCCTATAATGCGGTTTTTATGCAATTAATAACATATACTTAAAAAAAATTTTTTAAAGTAAAATTTTAAAAATAAATACTATTTTTTATAATTTATTTATTTTAAACAAATATTTACATTTATTATTAAATTGTCAAAATTAAATATATTTTTAAAAAACAAAAGCTTTTATTTTTATTCTTTTTTCAAATAAAGCTTAATAAAAAACATAAAAAAAAGGGGCTGTCTTAGATCTTAAGGCAGTCCTTTTTTTTAAAAAAAATAAAAATATAAAAATTTATAAATTAAAGGAAAAAATAAAAGAATTTTCAAATGAATTATTTAATAAATATAAAAAATAAGGTAAAATTTTTCCTTTATTTAGTTTAAACAACTTTCTAATATTATGTGCTATACTTATTAATCCCCATTCTATTTTTACATTATTTATTCCTCTTAACATAAATCTCCTGAATCCCATATTGTGTTTAATATCTCCAAATACGGTCTCAACTTCTATCTTCCTTCTAAATGATAACTCCTGTCCCATTAATGTTGATAAATTCGATTTAACTTCTGATTTTAATTTTAAAAATACTGGATTTACCCATATATTCTTGTAAGGTTTTCCTTTACTACACCTATCCTGATAAATACAGCCTTTACATCCATTTGTTGAATATACTTTGTATAATTCTAATTTCTTCCTTTTTGTAGATCTTGCAGTATAAACATATTTTAATTCTTTCCCATTTGCACATATAAAACAATCTTTTGACTCATCATATTTCCAATTCTGTCTGTTTAATTTATCCTTTTTAAAACTTCTTTTACTTTCTTTAAAATATCCTGAATATTTAACATAATTATTTATTCCTCTCCTTTTTAAATATAAATAATTATAAGTAGAACCATATCCTGCATCAGTTATTAAATTTGTTGGTTTTCTCCCTGTCTTTGATATTAAACTTTCTAAATGAGGGATTAAGGTGTTTGTATCTGATCTATCTTGATGGATACTACACCACAATATAAATTGATTTTGTGTGCCTATCTGTACATTATAGCCTGCTTTTAATTGACCATTTAACATTGCATCTTCTTTCATCCTCATAAATGTAGCTTCTTCATCTGTCTTAGAATAACTATTACGTCCTTTAAATTTCTTTTCCTGCTCTTCATATCTTTCTAATCTTGGTATATAATCCTGTTTTAACTTCTTAATACTTTTTTTTAATTGTTTGCTCTTTTTATCCTTTTTATCTTCTCCTCCTTCTTTCAATACTTCTTCTAATTCTTTTGCTATCTTTTTTAGTTTCTCTGAATCTAATACTTCCTTTTTACCTTTAGATTCTTCAGACTCTTTTTCTTCATAATATCTATCTTCTTCTTCATTTAAATAATCTATCTCTTTTAATAATTTCTTTACATTTTCTTTAAGCTTCTTTTTGTAATTTTTTATGCTCTTTGACCATACAAAACTATATTTATTCGCATTAGCTTCTATTTTTGTCCCATCTAAAAAATAATTGTTTAAATCTACATAACCTGTTTCATATAAATAGGATAATAATATACTGAATATTTCTTCCAAATGTCTTCCTAACTTCTCTTTCCTGAATTTGTTTATTGTCCTGAAATCTGGATAATTCTTCCCACTTAACCACATGAAATATATATTCTCTCTTAATGCTTTGGCTATCTTCCTTGATGAATATATTTTCTGGGTATAAGCATAAACTATTACCTTTAAAAGCATCTTCGGATGATAACTACTTCTACCTCCTCCTTTATAGCTTCTGTAAAGAAAATTTAAATCCATATTTTCTATTAAATCATTTACTATTCTTACTATATCATTTTCTGGTATATATTCTTCTAATCTTTCTGGAAATAATAGTGGTTCATCCTGTATATATCTTTTAAATACTACCTTATTATGTACTTTTGTTCTTCTCTTTTTCATAATTCAATTATAGCAAATAATTTGTAAAAAAAAAGAGGTTGTCCCCAAGTTTTGAGACAACCCCCATTTTTTTATTAAAAAATACTATTGTCCTTTTAATTGGTTTCTTAAATCAACATCGATATCATAGTATTTAGCATAACCAAAACCAATATCTCTGTAGAATCTATTTTTTAACCATTTGTAATATAAAGCATAGGATTTTCTGTGTACACCTAAAATCCATGGACAATCTTCAGCAGCCATTTTGCCTAATTGAGCATATAATTTGCTTCTTTCAGGAGAATCCTGCATTACAACAGCTTTTTCATATAACTTGTTAAATTCAGGATTGTTGTAATTAGCAGCATTAGGGCCAGGTGCAGCATTTGGTCCATATAATAATTGTAAGAAGTTCTGAGCATCTGGGTAATCAGCTCCCCAACCTATACCACCAATTTGAACCTGTTTTGAGTCAATTTTGTTTAAGAAAGTTGGCCAGTCAACCTGTTCAATTTCAATATTAACACCAATTTGAGCCATTTGTTCTTTAAAGAACTCAGCCATTTGTCTTGCAGTAGTAGAATTTAAAGCAGTAAATTTAAAAGTTGGTAAACCTTCACCATTTGGAAAACCAGCATCAGCTAATAATTGTTTAGCTTTTTCAACATTATAAACACCATAAGGGTTAACATAGTTTTTATCATAACCACCAAGACCTGGAGGTATAGCAGTTTGTGCTTTGATAGCTCTATTGTTGTAGAATATTTCTATAACTTTATCTCTATCATAAGCCATTGACATAGCCTGTCTAACTTTTTTATGAGTTCCTAAGAAAGGATCTTCCATATTAAAGAAAGTATATGTTAAATCTAAAGATGAATTAATATCAAGAATAATACCTTTCTTTTCTAATTCTGGAGTTAATTTCTGATCTGGTGTTACAGCCTGTGAAAAGTTATCTTTAGGAATTGATGAATAATCCAATTCACCATTCATAAATTTTAACCATTGTGGCTGTGATTCTTCAATAACATAATAAACTATACCATCTATAAAAGGAATATCTTTACCAGCAGGAGTCAATAATCCTTTTGCTTTAGCTTTCTCGCCAGCTACTGAAGGATATTTAGCACCTCTCCAGTAAGGGTTTCTTACCAATACATGCTGGTTACCAATAATACTATTTTCATGATCATAAGCAAAAGGACCAGTACCTATTGGATGGTTACCAAATTCATCACCATAGTAATCAACAACTTCTTTAGCAAGAGGCCATGTAAAAGTCATTGCTAATGTGTATAAAATCTGTGGATAAGGTTTTGTTAATTTAATAACAAGAGTATCATCATCTACAGCTTTAACACCTTCAATTGGTGCAGAATAATCAGCTTTACCTGATTTTTTAGCTGCTGCTCTCCATTCATTTAATCCAGCAATGTAGCCATCAAATAGCCACCAACCACCAGATTTAACAGCAGGATCAGCTAATCTTCTTAAAGAGTATTCAAAGTCATGAGCAGTAACTCTTCTACCTTTTCCATTTTTGAATACTTCTTTTTCAGGATCATAGAAAAATGCGTCTTTTCTGATTTTGATAGTGTAAGTTAAACCATCAGCTGAAACTTTTGGCATTCCATCAGCAATCAATGGTTCCAGTTCATAGTAATCTGATAAATATTTGTACTGAAATAAACCTTCAAAAATATTTCCTGCAACTGTACCAGTATAAAGGTCAGTTATATTTGCAGGATCAAAAGGTTTTAATTTTGCTGGTACATAACCATACAAAATTTTTTGAGTTTTAGCACCACCCTTACCTGCAAAAAAGGAAAATACAAATAAACCTAGTACAAGCAGGATAGCAACAATTTTTAGAGTTTTCTTCATCTTGTTCCTCCTATAATTATAGAGAAATTCTCTAAATAAATATTATTAAGGTTTTCATATTTGTCAACATTTTTTTACAAAATTCTATTTTTTTTTAATATCTCTTCTATGAAAATTTTAAAAAATATATAGAAACTAATAAATTCTTGATTCTTATATAAGTAAAAACTTTTATTTAAAAGGGAAATTAAAGTATTTTGTTTTCTTTATAAATTTAAATGTTTAAAAAACACCATAATCACAAATTTTAACATTTGTTAATATGTGTTCTTTTTTTCTACCAATTTACCTAATTATATTTTGAAATTCCCCACTTTTTCATACAATTTTTTAAATTTCAATAATGTAAGAGGTAAAAATGAATTATTAATATTTGACTTTTAATAATTTTAAGCAAATATATTAAAAAGAATTTTTTATATAAAAAAGAATTTTTATAATATATATGAGTTAGAAAAATTTATAATATTTATTTTTTTGTTAGCAAAAAATCCGCAAGCCGCCTTATGAATATTTATATTAATGGGGATACGATAGTTAAAAGGTTTAAGCCGATAGAACCGTTATTTAAATCTTTGATGTTTGAGGAGGTAAGAGTATGAGAAAAGAAGAAATTAAAAAATTATTGAGAAAGGATATGGAAGAATTAAAGAAATTCGGTGTAAAGACAATAGGC
Source organism: Exilispira thermophila (assembly GCF_055389015.1). NCBI lineage: Bacteria > Pseudomonadati > Spirochaetota > Spirochaetia > Spirochaetales > Exilispira > Exilispira thermophila. The sequence continues at coordinate 2,156,746 of NZ_AP042476.1, forward strand.
ATTTTCGGCTCAGCAGTCAGGGATGAATTAAGAGAAGATAGCGATATAGATATTGTTGTTGAGTTTGAAAAAGGTAAAGCAACTTTTGAAAACTTCGGGGGGTTAGTAGAGTTTATGGAAAAACTATTTAACCGAGAAGTTGATATTTTAACACAAGGTGGAATTGAAAGTATAAGGATTAAGTCTGTAAAAGAGAGGATAAAAAAAGAGGTAGAATATGTATAAAAGAGAGACCAAAGAATATATTTTAGATATGTTTTTAGCCTGTCAGAAGATTTTAGAATATACTAAAAATTTATGTTTTGAAGAATTTGCAGAAGATAATAAGACATTAGATGCAGTAGTCAGAAATATTGAAATAATTGGGGAAGCAGTGAAAAATGTTTCAGAGAAGTTTGTAAAAAAATATCAAGATGTGGAATGGAGTAAAATTGCACGAACACGAGATAAATTTATACACTTTTACTTTGGAATTGATAAAGAAGTGGTATGGGACATAGTATATGAAAATATACCGGTGCTTTTTGAAAAACTGAAAAACATTATTAAAGGAGAGGGCTGGGAAGATGAAATTGAATCTTGAAAAACACTTAATTTTAAACAAATACTTTCTAAATCTCTTTGGTTTTAACAGCTTTAATGATTTAAGAGATAAACTAAAAGATATAGAAGAAGGTTATGACACCACAGGAAAAAGTTATTTTGTTAATGTCTTAATTGGATTAAAACCGGAATGGGAAGCGGAACTTTTAAGATACGATGAAACAATAAAAGTGAATGATTAACTTATGTTAAAAATATAACAAATTACAGGTGGCTTGGAATAATTACCCATACATTATGAAAGAGAACCAAAAATAAATTTACAGGATAATAATGTGAAAATCCTTATTACCAACGATGATGGAATTTATTCTGATGGCTTAAAAACATTAGAAAAATTATTAAACAAAATCCCTGATACTGAAATTTTTATTGTAGCACCTGATGCTGAAAAGTCCGGAACTTCTCATTCTGTTTCATTATTTAAACCCATTTTTTATGAAAAAATTAGTGATAAAAAATATTCTTTATCAGGATTTCCAGTTGATTGTGTTTTCTCAGGAATTAAAGGTTTTTTTAAAGAGATTGATTTTGATGCAGTTATTTCAGGAATAAACAGAGGCCCGAATCTTGGAACTGATATTTTCTATTCTGGAACTTTTTCTGCAGGAATGCGTGGTGCTGAAGAAGGGATCCCTTCTTTTACATTTTCCATAAATAAATATACTGAACCTTTCGGTTTTGATAAAATTGGAAAAACCCTTAATAATATATTTTTAAAATTATATAACAACATTGATACAATATTACAAAAAGGATTTATTTATTTTAAAAATTCAATATCATCTTTTATTCCAGAAGAATCAAATTTTTATAAAAACCTGATACTTTCTGTGATTTTTAATATCAATTTCCCTGATCTAACATATTATGATAAAATTAAAGGGATAAAACCTGCATATTTATCACAAAGGGATTATAAAGACTATGTTTTGTTTGAAGAGAAAAAAGGGGAAAAATTTCTGATTGTAGAAGGTGGTTATCCTGCAGAATGTTACACTGAATATACTGATGCATATTTTGTTCATAATGGATATGTTTCAATAACTCCTGTATTTTATCCAAATTTTGGAACACCTTTTATTAGGCCTGAAACTATTGTAGATCTTTTTAATTAGTAATATTTTATTAAATTAATAAATAAATCAATAAAAAGAGATTAATACAAACTTTTAAATAAATTTTAATAAAAAATTATTATTTATCGTTTTATAAAATAAAAATTTTCTTTTGGAGGAGAATAAATTTAAATGATCAAAAGTATAGATAAATATCTTGCAAAAGCTAAAAAATATTTTGAATCCGGTGAATTCAACAAAAGTTTAAAAGAATTAGGGAAAATTACTTTTTTAGAACCTGAACATGAAAAAGCAAATTATTATAAAGGTCTAATATATGCAAAAAAAGGGAAAATTAATGATGCAATTTTAAGTTTAAAGATAGTTTCATCAAAAGCTGAAGATTTTTTTATAAGAAATCAAGTTAATTTATTACTTGGATATCTTTATTATAAAATTAAAAAATATAAAAACGCGATTTTTTATTTTCAGAAAATTCTTGATTCAGGATTAAATTCATCTCCAACATATAATGCTTTAGCAACATGCTATTATGAAATTGGAGAAACAGCTAAAGCAATAAGCCTTGCACAAAAAGCATTAGATACAAAAAAAGATAATTACAATGCAATGAACACTTTAGGATATATTTTAGTTGATTCAGAAACTGATATTGATAAAGGGATAGAATATATTAAAAAAGCATTACAACAGGATCCAGATAATCCTGCAAGATTAGACTCAATGGGATGGGCTTATTATAAAAAAGGGGATTATAATTTAGCTCAAACTTTTTTAAGGAAAGCTTACACCATTGCACCTAAGGAAAAGGAGATTATGGAACATTTGAGAAAAGTTTTATCTAAAATTAAGGATTAACCTTTAAAATAAACAATCTAATACAATTTAATATTGATATATAATTTAATATTTATAACTCAATATTCCTTTTAATTCTTTTCTCATAATCTATTATTTTTCTTTTATAAGCTCTATTAATTAAAGGAGAAGATATTAAAAAATCAGCAGAAGCAAAGTTGTTAGCTATTGGAATATTATATAAAACAGCAATTCTTAATAAAGCTTTTACATCTGGATCATGTGGTAAAGGTTCCATAGGGTCCCAGAAAAAGATCATCATATCAATTATACCATTAACAATTGAAGCTCCTATTTGTTGGTCTCCACCCAATGGACCACTTTTAAATTTATTCAATTTCAACCCTGTTTTTTCTTCAATAATTTTACCTGTTGTTCCAGTTCCAAACAATTCATGGTGTTTTAAAATATCAACATTATTTTTTACCCATGAAAGCAAATCTTTTTTTCTTCCATCATGAGCAATTAAAGCTATCTTTTTTCTTGGTTCCATTTCAACTTCAAAATAATATCCCATAATTTATCCCCTTTTATTTTCTTTCTCATAATCTTCGATAATTTTCTTATTAAATCTAAAATTTAAAAATCTTTCTTTTAATTCTTTAGACCTAAATTTTTCAAGTTTTTTCATTAAAAAATTATAAGCAATTTTCAAATAATGCTTTTTATTAGAAATATTATCTTTGCAATATTTATATTTCAAATAAAAGAACATAGCTTTATATTTAAAGTCAGTAATTAAATTAAGACCAATATAAGACTCCCCTTCATTTAAATAAAATAGAACTTTTTCAAAATTCTCTTTTTTAACATTAATTAAAATTAAAATTAAAATCAATTCAAATGTTTGTAAGTGGTCTCCCTCAACAATAGATATATTTAATGCTGTTTTTGCTTTTTCTTCAGATTTTACAAGATTTCCTTCAAGTAGATACCCCTCTGCTAAAAAGGTAATAACCTTTGTTTTAAAATAATTATTTTTTAATTGTATAGAATAATATTCAGCTTTTTGTAAAAATCCACTCCCATTTTTTTTATCTCCAAGATAAAATAAAGAAATACCTAAATAAGCATAAATTTTTGAATAAAATCTATAATTAGGAACAACATTGTTTATAAAATCATAAGCATAATCTTTTAACCTTGTAAAATCTCCTATTTCATATAAAAAATCAATTATATAGTTTATTACTAATAATTTATAATTTTCTGGTAAATTTTTTGAATTTTTATATAGAGACAATATACTATCAAGACCTTCTTCATACAATCCTCTATAAAAATTATAAAAACTTAAACCAATTTGCCTTTCGGTTTCATTTACAATTTCATTAATTATTTTTATTGATTCTTCTTCTTTATTTATAAATAAACATGAAATTGCAGTAAACCTTTGAACATTTGAAAGATGATCAATATTTTCAGTTTTATTTTTTTTATAATAAAATATAGCTTTTTTACCAAAAAAATGTGCATTTTGATAATCAAATTTTGTAAAATAATAAGATGACAACAAATGATAAAACAAACCAAAATAATTTTCTTTTTCTAATTTAAATGCAATATTGTAAATTGAATTAATTATATCTGTTATATCCTCAATTCTACCATTATTATACAATATTGTATATTTAATAAATAAAAGCTTTATCTTTCCTTCATAATCATTGTTATCAAGATTATCAATTACTTTATCTAAATAATCCATTTGATCAATTGTAAAATGATCAAAATAATTAATGATGAAATCCTTGGCTTTTGTATAATTTTGTCCATTTACAAGATGATACAAAATTATGAATATATTTTTGGACCTTTTTTGAGAATATAAATCAGCAATCAAATTATGTAACAATACTTTATTCTGATTCAAAATAGAATTATAAACTGTATCCTGAATAATTTTCTGTCTAAACTTATAATATGAATTATCTTTTATTAAATACCCATCTCTAACAAGAATTTCTAAAATATTGTATATATCAATAGCATTATTTGAGGTTTTATTATACAAATATTCTATTTCTTCCTTTTTGAATGGAATATTAAATACAGAGCATATTTTTAATACATATTTATATTTGAAATCCAATCTATCAATATTTGACAGGATAAGATTCTGAATCGACACAGGAATCTCATTAATATTTTTTGTTTTATTTAAAAACTTTGAATACTCTTCAATAAAAAAAGGATTACCTTTTGTTTCTTCAAGCAATGATGCCAATAAACTATCATTTAATTTAAATTTAACCATTTTTTGTAATAGCAATTTTGATTCTTTAATTGATAAAGGTTCTAACTTTATTAATTTGATTCCAGGGAAAATTTTAAGTAAATCATTTCTAATTGCTCTTGATGAAAGTATAAAAAAAGGTTTAATATTTGATTTTTCTATTAAAATTCTTAAAAAATCTCTACTTTTTTTATCTATAAATTCAGCATTGTCAATTACAATAATAACTGAATATAAACTTTCTTTGTACTTTTCAAATATATTTATAAATATTGTTAAAAATGTATCATATAACAATTTATCATTAATCCCTTGATTTTTTTTATTTAAATTCTTGTCTAATATTAAAGAATTGTCTAATACATAGTTATAAAAAACTTTTAAAAGTTCTTCATCTATTTCCATCTTTTTTTTTATTTTCAATTTTACCTTTTCATATTCATCATCTTTATTTATTTCAAAATAATTTAATAACATCTTACTTATAATATCAAAGTCATTTTGACTAAAAGAATTTGCTTTTGCATAAAGAAATTGGTTATAAAATTCGGGGAATTTTTTTATTTTATTTGAAAATTCATATATTAATCTACTTTTCCCAATACCTGCATCACCATAAATATAAAATGAAGTTAATATTTCCTCTGTATCTTTTAAATACTTTTTTAAAAGAACATCTATAATATTTTTTCTTCCAACAAATGGAGAAGAATAACTTGATATCTCTTTAATACCAATAACTTTATAGGCAACTACAACTTCATCTGTTTTATCTAATTTTATTGAAATTGGTGATGAAAAATTAAAGATTGTTTCACATTTCTCTTTTGTTTCCTCAGCTACAATTATCTCATTTTCTTTTGCATAATTTTCCAGACGGGACGCTACTGCTAAAGTATGGCCAGTTACAACATCAAATTCTCCTCTTTTCCCAATTGTAACTAACCCTGTATTTATTCCTGATTTAAATTTTAAATTTATATCCGGGTTATCGATTTCTTTATTAAGTCTTTCTATTTCATTAATAAATTCTAAAGCTGCATAAATAGCTCTTGCTGGATCATCTTCATGTATAGATTTGGCTCCAAAAACAGCTACTAAAGCATCCCCTATATATTTTTCAATGAAACCTTCATATTTATTTACAACTTTTGAAAAAGCACTAAATATTTTGTTCATTAAAATATCTATCTCTTCAGGATCCAGATTTTCAGAAAGTTTTGTAAAACCTTTCATGTCAGAAAAAATTACAGTTACTTCTCTTCTTTCCCCATGTTTTAATTTAATAATATTTTTACTATCCATGTTTTTCTTCTATTTATTTTATATTTCTTCTATTTAACCTATATCTGTTTTTAATTTATTTTTTTATTACCTTATGTCTATTTTATAACTCTCTTTAATTTATAACTCTGTAATTTATTATATAAATATCTTCTCATTATTTTAAATTTGTTTTAATTTTTTATATATTTATTTTCTTTTCTAATTATTTCCTTTTCTGGTTATTTTAATTCATATTTCTCAAAATTTTTCGAATATTCTAGTTTCTTTCTATATTTTTTTTATCCTATTTATTTTACATATCTATAACTCTTTTTATTAATTTTACTCTTATCTATTTTTATATTATTTTTGAAATGTCTAAAATTTATTTTTTTTCTTTTTATTGTTATATTTTTTAATTTTTGTCTTTTGTTTTCTATATTTGTTAATAACAGTTTTACTAAACCCCAGGTTGGATAAATGATTAATATCCTTTGTCCAATTTTTTTCAACTTTTACAAATAGATTTAATTTAACTTTTTTTTCAAAAATTCTTTTTAGTTCCTTTTGAGATGCAAGTCTAATCTTTTTAATCATTTGTCCATTTTTCCCTATTAAAATGGGTTTTTGACTGTTTTTCTCTACAACAATATTAGCATCTATTTCAATTAATTGTTCATCTTCTAAAAACTGAATTATTTCAATATATGTTGAATATGGAATCTCATTTTTTGTAAAATAAAAAACCTCTTCCCTTATAATCTCTTCAGCTTGCTCCCTATCAGTTATATCTGATATAATATCCTCAGGATAATAAAATTGTTCAACATTTTTTAAATAAACATATATATTTTCAACCACATTTTTTACATCTTCCCCATTTAAAGTGGAAATTAACAATATTTTGTCAAAAATCGTTTTTTTTGAATTAATTAGTTCGTATTTTTCTTTATTTATCCCTAAATCTTTTTTATTTAAAAGACATATTTTAGGTATTTTTACTTCTTTCAAAATTCCTAATAAAATATTTTCATCTTCATCAATTTTTTTTGAAATATCAGTTATAAAAATAACAAGGTCTATACCTTCAAGAGATTCTAAAATCTCTTCAACCATTAATTTGTTGAATAATTTGTCAGATTTGTGAAATCCAGGAGTATCCACAAAAACAATCTGTTTATTACCTTCTGTAAAAAAACCTTTAATTTGTTTTCTTGTTGTTTGAGGTTTTGAAGAAACAATTGATAATTTATCATTTAAAACCCTATTTAAAAAAGTTGATTTTCCAGAATTTGGTGTCCCAACAATTGTGACAAATCCTGCTTTTACCATTTTTTATCTCCAATCTATAAAATAAAACATTTGTGTAAATTGTAAATAAAAACAAATTAAAATGGAATAGTATAAGTGGAAATTTAAAATTAATAAATAAGCAAAATTAATTATATAAACAAATAAAATTAATAAAAGTAAAAATAAAAAAAATAATGATAAAAATAAAGATGATAATAAAAATAATAATTAAATCTGAAAAAAAATATTGTTTAAGAGATATAATTGTTAAATACTGAAATAAAAATTAAATAATAAAATAAAAAGATTTTTAAATAAGGAATTTAATTTATTATGACTTACTGAAAAATAATTAAAATTATATATTAATATTTTAATTAATAGTTTATCACTTCGTCAACTTTTCCGTCAAAATCAGTATCTTTTTCTATTTTATAGATATACCCATCAACCACATAAATCCATATATCTATTCTTCCATCATTATTTTTATCTATCTCTTCTCTAACAAATTTACCATCTTTAAAATATTTGAAATCATCAAATACACCATCATAATCTGTATCAAATTTTTCATAAACTAAAATTGCATTTGTTTCTTTAATTGTATACTTAAAAACAGCATCAACTTGACCATCATAATTCATATCCATTTCAATTTTAGAAACAAATGTATTAATAATCCAAACCCATCTATCAGCTTTTCCATCACCATTTGTATCATATTCTCTAACCTCTTGAGAAAAAATAACAATTGTAAAAATAAACAAGAATAATAATAAAAATAAATATATATTAATTTTTTTCATAAAAAACCCTTATAATTTAATGCTTTTAATTTAATACATTTTTAATCGACCAATTTATTTTTTTTAATTTTTAACATTATCACTAAAATTTGTTATTTTATAAAATTTTTTATTTTAATTTATCTTAAGATTGTATTATAAAAAAATTACTTTCATTTTTTTAGTTATCGATAGAAAAACAGATATCTACAATCAAATGGGATAATAAGACATTTTTTTTTAATAAATTAATTTAATAAAATAAATAGTAATAAAAAATTTATCATTTAGAGTTTAGAAAAATATAAAAAATATAATTTATAAAAGTATAATTTGTAACAAAAATATAGTTAAAAAAATATTCAAGTTAAAATAAATCAAACAAATTTAATTATTTTTACTATGTCTCTCTTTTTCTCTTAATTTTGATATTTTAAATTTTTTAATTAATTGATCACATGCATCATTAACGGCTTGAACTCTATCTTTATAATACCCTGCTTTAATCATCTCATCAATTTCCTGTAATAAAATTTCTGAAACTTCAATAGGTACACTTTTCATTTAAGCTCCTTTTAAATTTTGTAATATTTAAACATTTATTTAAAGATAAGTCAATATTGACATTTTGTAAATATCATGTTTATTTTTTTTAGAGGTATTTATGAAGAAAAACAAGAAAATTGATAAAAAGACTATAACCATTTCACAACAGGAAAAAGGAAAAATTGTTATTGAACTTTCAGAAAATATTGAGTTAAATGACATTGCTAATTTTTCAATGAGTTTATTTTCTTTGTTAATTGATAGAACTGAAGTAAATGAAAACTCATTGATCGATATGTTGCAGGTAATGTTAGAAGTAATGATTAATAATATTGAAAAAGATGATAATAAATCAAATACTTATAAAACTACTTCAATTTATAATAATTCTAATTTAAGTGAAGAAGAAATTGAAATGGCAGAAATATTTTCCAGAGCCTGGAAAAACAACCTTTTAAATTTCAAATAAACAATTTTCCATAATTTTAACTTTATTATTTCTTTACTTTCTTATTTTTATTTAAAAAATAGTCTTTTTACAAATGTTATTTTGATTGATTATTAATATTTTGATTATATATTTATTTTAAGGATAAATTTAATAAAATAATATTATCTTTTATCAATCTGTTTTTAGTTATTTTAAATGTTTAATAGTAAAAGTTTATTTAAAATATTTTTATTTAAATTTATAATATTAACATTTACTTTACAGGAGAACAAAAATGAAATCAGCCTTTATAGTTGTTGATGTGCAAAATGACTTTTGTAAAGGTGGTGCTTTAGAAGTTAAAAATGGGGATGAAGTTGTACCAATAATAAACAAAATCATTGATAAATATGAAAACAAATTTTATAAAATAATTGCTACTCAAGATTGGCATCCCCAAAATCACATCTCATTTGCTAAAAGTCATAATAAAAAATTATATTCTACAATTGAAATTAATGGTATACAACAGGTTTTATGGCCTGTTCATTGTGTAGAGGGAACAAAAGGAGCTGATTTTCACCCTGATTTGGATACAAAACATTTTAATCTTATTATAAGAAAAGGAAATAATGTAAATATTGATTCATACTCAGGTTTTTTTGAAAATGATAAATCTACAAAAACTGGTTTAGAAGGTTATTTAAAAACCCTTGGTATAAAACAAGTCTTTATAGCTGGCCTTGCATTCGATTTTTGTGTAGCCTATACTGCATTTGATGCAAAAAAATTGGGATTTGAAACATTTATAATAGAAGATGGTACAAAAGCTGTTGACCTACCTGAAGGATATGCAGAAAAAATAAAAAAAGAATTAATTTCAAATGGGATAAAAATTATTTATTCTTCAAAAACAATAGAATTTTTATAAAATGTAATTATATAAAAACGAATTTTATAAAATTTATTTTTTAAAATTTACTTTTTTAATTTAACAATTGCATCTTTAATAATTTTTTTATTGACTGCTATTATAGATTGATAAAAATTTGAATCATAACATCCAATCCATATTGAATTAAAAAATAATAATAAAACTTTTATTCATAATAATTGATTATCTTTACATTTATAAAATCTTCAAAAATATCTTCAATATTCCAATCTCCAAAAGATGTTGTATCAATGTAATACAATTTCCTAATTATTTCCTTTTTAATAAAACATTAAAATTTAATAAAACATTAAAACAAATATAATAAAATACAACTTTAATAGCAGCTTAAAGAACAAATCTTATAAATAAAAAGGTACTTAAAAAATAAATAAGAACTATATTTAAAAAAAGTAGATAAATATCCTAAAATTTAAATTACAATTTTAGTTGATTTTAAAAAAATTAAAAATACTATTATAGAGAAGTGTTAGTATTAACTTTTTATTTATTTAGGAGATTTCAATGTTAGAAAATCTTTTTTTATTAACTGACCTATATGAACTTACAATGATGCAAGGATATTTTTACAAACATAAAAATATTAATGTAGTATTTGATATGTTTTTTCGAAAATTCCCATTTAAAGGGGGATATGCTATATTTGCTGGTCTTGAAACTTTACTAAAAGCTTTAAAAAACATCAAAGTTACTGAAAAAGAAATTGAATATCTCAAATCATTGAATACATTTAAAGATGAATTTTTAGAATATTTAAAAGATTTTAAATTTTCTGGAGATATATATTCTGTTAGAGAAGGAACAGTTGTTTTTCCTAATGAACCTTTAATAAGAGTTGAAGCAAACATTATAGAAGCTCAGTTAATAGAATCAATGCTTTTGAATATAATTAATTATGAAACTTTAATTGCTACTAAAACAGCAAGGATTGTTGAAAGTTCAAAAAATGGTAAAATTCTTGAATTTGGATTAAGAAGAGCTCATGGCCCATATGGAGCAATTTTAGCAACACGAGCATCTTATATTGGTGGAGCAATAGCCACTTCAAATACAATGGCAGGAGAAATGTTTGGAATACCTGTTTCAGGAACAATGGCTCACTCATGGATAATGTCTTTTCCTACAGAACTTGAAGCATTTGAAGCTTATGCTGAAATGTACCCGGACAACTGTATTTTGTTAGTTGATACTTATGATACTTTAGAAAGTGGAATTCCAAATGCTATAAAAGTATTAAAAAAATTAAAAAAGAAGGGTAAAAAAAATTTTGGAATAAGATTAGATAGTGGTGACCTTGAGTTTTTAAGTAAAGAAGCAAGAAAAATGTTTGATAAAAACAATTTAAAAGAAGCAAAAATTTTTGTTTCTAATGAACTTGATGAATTTATAATAGAGCAACTTATTAACAATGGTTCTCCTATTGATGCATGGGGAGTTGGTACTAACCTGGTAACTGCAAAGGGTGATCCTTCTTTAAGTGGTGTTTATAAAATTTCAGCTAAAAAAATAAAAAACAAATATATACCAACAATAAAAATATCTAACAATATAGGGAAAACAACAAATCCAGGAAGAAAAAATGTTCTAAGATTTTATGATAAAGATGGTTTTATGATAGATGATATAATCTTTCTTGATTGTAAAAATATAACTGATAATGTATTGAAAAAAGTAAAAAAACAAATGCTTATTAAATGTTATCACCCTTATCTTGAACATGAATTTGTTGAACTTTCTAATTATGAGAAAACTGAAATTTTACTACAAAAAGTTTTTGAAAATGGAACACCATTAATTAAATTTGATAATTTAAAAAAAGTTCAAGAAAATACTTTAGAAAATTTAAAAAAATTGCACTATACATATAAAAGACTTATCAATCCACATATTTATAAGGTAAGCCTTTCAGAAGATTTAAAAAAACTTAAATTTAAAATGATAGAAGAAATAAAGGGAAAATAATAATTTATTATTTAGCAAAAAAAACAAAATTTAATAAATAATTTAAAAATTTAGATTTATTAATTTATATTGTTAATACTTTCTTAATATGAAAATATAATAAATATTATTTAAATTAAAAACATTTAAAAAAAGGTTGCAATAATCTAAAACAGAAGTTATAAATTCTAAAATCATATAAAGTACAAATAATATTTGATAATATCAAAAAATATAAATTATATTTACCAATATAAAAAATCTATTATTGATAATTGTTTATTATAAACTAAAATAAATAAACCAGATTAGTAGAAAAGTTAATATAAAAAAATGTAAAAACCTTAATTATAAAAATTACAATATAAAAGTTTTACTAAATAAATTGAACAAGAAAAGAAAGGAGAAAATATATGAGTAATTTAGCTAAAGATTTAAAGAGTGTTGACCCTGAAATTTATTCTGTAATTCAAAATGAATTAAAAAGACAGGAAGAAAAATTAGAATTAATTGCTTCAGAAAATGCAGTATCAAAAGCTGTTTTAGAAGCTCAAGGTTCTGTATTAACAAATAAATATGCCGAAGGGTATCCTGGTAGAAGATACTATGGTGGTTGTGAATGGGTTGATGAAGCTGAAAGATTAGCAAGAAAAAGAGCTAAACAGTTATTTAATGTAAAATATGTTAATGTTCAACCCCATTCTGGAGTTCAAGCTAATATGGCTGTTTATTTTTCAATATTAAAACCAGGTGATAAAATGTTTGGCATGGATCTCTCCCATGGTGGACACCTTTCACACGGTTCTCCTGTTAATTTTACAGGAAAAATGTATCAGGTTTTTCATTATGGTGTCAATAAGGAAACAGAACAAATAGATTATGATGCTCTGGAAGAAGCTGTAAAAAGAGAAAAACCAAAATTAATAGTTTGTGGTGCATCTGCTTATCCAAGAATTATTGATTTTAAAAGATTTAGAGAAATAGCAGATAAAGTTGGTGCTTATTTAATGGTAGATATGGCTCATATAGCTGGACTTGTAGCTGCAGGATTACACCCAAATCCAGTTGAACATGCTCACTTTGTTACTACTACTACACATAAAACTCTGAGAGGTCCTAGAGGTGGTATGGTAATGACTAATGATAAAGACCTTTATAAACTCATCAATAAAACAGTTTTTCCTGGTATTCAGGGTGGTCCTTTAATGCATGTAATAGCAGCTAAAGCTGTTGCATTTTATGAAGCATTGCAGCCAGAATTTAAAGAATATCAAAAAAGAATAGTTGAAAATGCAAAAACATTAGCGGATGAATTAGCAAATAGAGGTTTTAGAATTGTTTCTGGTGGAACAGATAATCATTTGATGCTTGTTGATGTTACACCAAAAGGATTAACTGGAAAAGAAGCTGAAGAACTTTTAGATAACTCAAACATAACTTGTAATAAAAATACAATCCCTTTTGACCCAAATCCTCCAAAAGTTGCATCAGGAATTAGATTGGGAACACCACAATTAAGTACAAGGGATATGGGAAAAGAAGAAATGAAAATTATTGCAGAACTTATTGATAGAGTATTAACTAAAAAAGATGAAAAAACTCAAAATAAAGTAAAACAGGAAGTTATAGAATTATGTAAAAAATTTCCATTATATAAGGGAATTTTATTTTAAATTAATTAAAATATTCATATTAAAAAACTAAACTATTTGTTTATTTTATTAGTAGGGGTTATCCTTAAACTTAAAGGATATCCCCTTTTTTTATAGTCATTATATATATTTTAAATAAAATTTATTTTAAATAAAAAGAAAACTATTTTATAAGTTTTTAGACAGCCTTTTTTTCAGTTTAATTTATTTGATTATTCTTATAGATAATTTTTTTAATTATTTTTATTTACAATTTCAATTTTTGGTTATATTTTATACTTGTTGATATTAGCAATTATTTTATTATTTTATCTTTCCTAATTTTATTTTTTTTTAATTTTATTATATTAGAGACATTAAAAAATTATTTTAGAATAATTAGTTGTCAAAAAAAAATAAAGTACTATTTTAAAAAAAAATTTTTTTTCAAGGAGATAATAATGTTAAAAAGAACTCCTCTTTTCAACACTTACAAAGATTATGAAGGTGTAAAACTTATCGACTTTGGTGGGTGGGAATTACCAGTAAATTTTAAAGCTGGAATCATTGCTGAACATATGGCAGTTAGAAAAAATGCAGGCCTTTTTGATGTATCACACATGGGAGAGATAATTGTTGAGGGTAAAAATGCTGAAGATTACGTTGATTGGTTGGTTACAAATGATGTAAAACAGATACATGTTAATCAAGTTATTTATACCCTTATGTGTTACCCTCATGGTGGAGTTGTTGATGATCTTCTTGTATATAAATATAGTAATGAAAAATATTTTTTAGTTGTTAATGCTTCAAATGTTGATAAAGATTTTAAATGGATTAAAGAAGAGAATCCAAAAGCATTAGAATACAACAAATCATTAAAAATAGAAAATCTTTCAAATCAATTTGCTCAATTAGCATTCCAGGGACCCAATGCTGAAAAATATTTACAACAACTTACTTCTTATGACCTTTCTTCAATAAAATTTTTCCATTTTGCAGATAATGTTGAAATTGCAGGTAAAAAAGTTCTTATTTCAAGAACCGGGTACACAGGAGAAGATGGATTTGAAATTTATTTACCAAATGAAGATGCACCTGCTTTATGGACAAAAATAATTAATACTTTTGAAAAAGATGGTGTTTTACCTTGTGGTTTAGGTGCAAGAGATACTTTAAGATTTGAAGCTAAACTTCCTTTATATGGTCAGGAAATTGATAAAGATATAACTCCTTTAGAAGCTAATTTAAAATTTTTTGTAAAATTAGATAAAACCGACTTTTGTGGAAAAGATGCATTGATTAAGCAAAAAGAAAATGGTATCCCACGAACCCTCAGGGGCTGTGAAATGATAGATAAAGGTGTTCCAAGACATAACAATAAAGTTTTTAAAGATGGTATTGAAATAGGTCACGTTACTACTGGAAGTAAATCTCCAATGTTAAATAAATTTGTTGCATTAATTTTAATAAAAAGAGGAATTGTTAAGCTTGGAGATATTGTAGAAATTGAAATTCATGGAAAATTAAAAAAGGCAAAAATTGTAAAAACACCTTTTTACAAAAATTCACCTAAAAAAAATTGAAAAAAATAAATTTATGTTTATTTATTAAAAAAAATATGTTTTTATCTAAAAAAAATTAGGAGGAAAATATGCAAATACCAAAAAATCTTAAATATGCAAAAACTCATGAATGGGTTAGAGTTGAAAACAACATAGCATACATTGGAATTTCTGATTATGCTCAAGAGTCACTTGGTGACATAGTATATGTTGAATTACCAAATACTGATGATGAAGTAAACAAAGGAGATGAGGTACTAACTATTGAATCTGTTAAAGCTGCTTCTCCTATTTACTCTCCAGTTTCAGGTGTCATTGTTGAAATCAATGAAGATTTAGAAGATACTCCTGAAATTATAAATCAAGCTCCTTATGACAATTTTATCTTTGCAATCGATATGTCAGATCCTTCAGAACTTGATGATTTGATGGATGCTGATGCATATGAAGAACATGTAGAAAATGAAAAAGCAAATCATTAATTATTAGTTAAATTAATTACCAGGAGAAACAAATGTTTCCTTATATCCCTCATACTGAAGATGAAATTAAGCAGATGCTTAAAGATATTAAGGTAAAATCAATTGAAGATCTTTTTATAGATCTTCCTAAAAATGCTATATTAAACAAACCTCTGGATTTACCGGAAGGTGCCTCAGAATATTCTGTTTATAAACAATTACTGGAATTATCAAAAAACAATATCCATAATTATATCTCTTTTCTAGGAGCAGGGAGTTATGACCATATAATCCCTGCTACTGTTGATACAATATTATCAAGATCAGAATTTTTTACTGCATATACACCATATCAGGCCGAAATATCACAGGGCATTTTACAGGCTATTTTTGAATTTCAAACTATGATTTGTGAGTTAACTTCACTTGATGTATCAAATGCATCATTATATGATGGACATACTGCAGCATATGAAGCAGGTGTTATGGCTATTAATGCAGCTAAAAAAAGAGAAACTTTACTTATATCTGAAACAATTCACCCTTTTACAAAAATGGTGATGAGAACTTATTTTAAAGATTTAGACATAAAAATTGTCGAAATTAAATCTAAAAATGGAATTACCTCTTTTGATGATTTAAAAGAAAAATTAAATGAGGATGTTGCAGGTGTATTGATCCAGACACCAAATTTTTATGGTTTTCTAGAAAACCTTGATGGATTTGCTGAAACTATTCATCAAAATAAATCATTTTTTATAATCTCATCCAATCCAATGAGTCTTGGTATTTTAAAATCGCAGGGTGAATGGGGTGCTGATATTGCAATAGGAGATACTCAACCATTTGGATTGCCTTCATATTTTGGCGGTCCTTCTGTTGGATATGTTTCTACAACAAACAAACTTTTAAGAAAAATGCCTGGAAGAATTGTTGGTCAAACTACTGATAAAGATGGAAAAAGAGCTTTTGTTTTAACTTTACAGGCTAGAGAACAACATATTAAAAGAGAAAGAGCTACTTCAAATATATGTTCTAATCAAGCATTGGCTGCATTAGCAACAACTGTATATTTAGCAACAGTTGGGAAAAAAGGATTAGTAGAGGCTTCAAAACAAAGTACATTAAAAGCTCATTATTTATTTGAAGAAATTATTAAAAATACTAATGCAAAACCTTTATTTGATACTCCATTTTTCAATGAATATCCAGTTGTTTTACCAATAGATGCTGAAACAGTTGTTAAAAAAATGCAAAAAGAAAATATTTTTGCAGGTATTCCACTTTCTAAATTTAACAAAGATGAGCAGTTTAAAAATGTTCTTTTAGTTGCTGTAACTGAAAAAAGAACAAAAGATGATATGGATAAGTTTGTAAATAGTTTAAAAAATATTATTGGATAATTTTTAGAAAAAAAATTTTAAACATTTAGTTTTTATAGACAATATTTGTTTAAAAAAAATATTTTTTTGTTTTTATTAACTTTTTATTTTTATTAATTTTTTAAAGGACTTTCAAATGAAAACCAAATTAATATTTGAAAGAAGCAAAGAAGGAAGAATAGGGTATATTTTCCCAAAATTAGATATTAAACAAAAAAACATCAACTCAGTTATCGATGAAAAATATCTAAGAAAATCTACTTTTGAATTACCTGAAGTTTCTGAAGTTGATGTAATAAGACACTATGTTGACCTTTCAAGAAGAAATTATGGTGTTGACCTTGGGTTTTACCCATTGGGGTCCTGTACAATGAAATATAATCCTAAAATCAATGAACAGGTTGCTAGATTTAGTGGATTTACAGATGTTCACCCATTACAACCTGAAGAAACTACTCAAGGATTTCTTAAACTAATGCATACAACATTAAAATATTTATGTGAAATTACAGGAATGAAATGGGGGACTTTACAACCTTACGCTGGTGCACATGGTGAATATACAGGAATGAAATTTTTCAAATCATACTTTAGAGATAGAGGGGAAACTAATAGAAAAATTATTCTTGTACCTGATTCTGCTCATGGAACCAATCCTGCTTCTGCTCATATATCTGGATTTAAAGTAGTTGAAATCAAATCTAATTCAAAAGGACTTGTTGATATTGAAGAAGTAAAAAAATACTTAAATGAAGAACTTGCAGGAATTATGCTTACTAACCCAAATACACTGGGATTATTTGAAGAAGAAATTATTGAAATTGCAAAATTAGTTCATGATGCTGGTGGATTATTATATTATGATGGTGCTAATTTAAATGCTATTATGGGAAAAATTAGACCTGGAGATATGGGATTTGATGCTGTTCATCTTAATTTACATAAAACATTTTCTACACCTCATGGTGGTGGAGGCCCTGGAAGTGGCCCAGTATTGGTTAATGAAAAATTACTACCTTATTTACCTGTACCTGATATAAAAGAAGAAAATGGGAAATATTCGCTAAATTACGATATTCCTAAATCTATGGGAAAAATTGCTGGTTTTTATGGCAACATTGGTGTTATTGTAAAAGCTTTAGCATATATATTAACAATGGGTAGAGATGGATTGAAAAAGGCTTCTGAAATTGCTGTTCTAAATGCAAATTATATAAAAGAACATTTAAAAGAATTTTATTATCTTCCTCATGATAGAATTTGCAAACATGAATTTGTTTTTAGTGGTTCTAAAATAAAGGAAAAATATGGAGTTTCAACACTTGATATAGCAAAAAGATTACTTGATTATGGAGTTCATCCTCCAACAATTTATTTTCCATTAATAGTTCATGAAGCAATAATGATTGAGCCAACTGAAACAGAATCAAAAGAATCACTTGATAATTTCATAGATATAATGAAAAAGATATTTGAAGAAATTAAAACAAATCCAGAAATAGTTAAAAATGCTCCTCATAATACAATTATAAAAAGAGTAGATGAAGTAAAAGCAGCTAAACACCCTATCTTAAAATGGGAAAAAGATGTTGCTAACTAATTTTTAAATTAATCTTAAAGGGCTGTCTAAAATTCAAGAGACAGCTCTTTTTTTATTTAAAAATATAACTTATAATTAAAAAAAGAAGCTATCACTTAAGTTTCAGAACTAGCTTTTTTAGATAACTTTTTTGTTAATAATATATATATTTGACAATTATACCATAATTATAAAACGTGCAAATTTAAAAAATAATATATTTTTTTTTGAATTTTAAAATTTTTGATTTATTAGTTTATATAAATAACAAAAGAATACTACAAAGGATAATTTGATGATTGATAAAAAAGCATTATTAATAGGTGGTACTTTTATTGAACTGGAAAAGGATTCAATTTTGTTTTCCTATAATGATGATACTGTTGAAAATGGGGTATTTTTTCTTGAAAAAGGGAAAGTAGAACTTTCTTTTAAAAAACAAAATGGTGAAAAATATAAAATAATTCTTTTAGAAAATTCACTTTTTGGTTTACCTGAAGTTTATTCTGAAATTCCAAGGATCACTAAAGTTAAATGTCTTGAAAATTGTACTCTTTATAAATGGACAAAATCAGGATTTTTATTGGCAGTTTCTATGAGCTGGGAATTATCTTTACTTTCAATAAACTCTTTATCCAATTTATTAAAAAAACTTAACTCTGAATACATTAAAAATTTAAATTAACTTTTTTAAATTAAATTGATTTTAATTAATATGAAGAAATAAAAACAAAAATGATGTTATAATTTTGAAATAAACAAAACATGATATAAATAAAATAAAATAGTACAAATTAAATTACTAAGAATAAGTATATAATAATAATATTTTATAAATAATAATAAATTATAGAGGAATTATTATGAATAGCAATTTTGATAAAGATCTAATAACTTTTGGATTTAAAGGAGATAAGGAGATACCAAAAAGTTTATTAATTAAATATGGTTACAAATATAAAAAAAATCAAATCATAATAAAAGAAAATGAAAAAACTTATGATATTTATTTAATTTTACATGGTAGTTGTTATGTTACAAGAAATGAAAATGGGAAATATAAAATTTTAAATCAATTAAGTAAAGGAGATCTTTTTGGTGAAATGGCATTATTTAGCAAAACAGAAAGAACTGCAACAGTTATCGCAAGAGAAGATAATACAGTTGTCTTAAAATTTAGTGAAAAAGATTTCATAGAAATCTTTAAATTACATCCAAGATGGGTTGATAAAATAATCCATCAAATGTCAGATAGAATAATTAAGATGATGAAAAAGTTGTAGGAGAAATTTTATGGCAGTATGTGATATAACAGTAATACCAGGAGTAATTGATAAAAATAAATATAAAACAAAAACAGATTATTTTGAAAATAATATATACTATAGTATTATTGACAAGATAATAGAAATAATTAAAAATTCAGGATTAAAATATAAAGTTTGTGCAATGAGTACAACAGTTGAAGGCCCTGCTGATAAACTTTTTGAACTTGCTAAACTATGTCATAAAACAACATTTGAATATGGGGCTCGTGATGTAATAACTCAATTTAGACTTCATGAATCATTAATATTTGATGATACAATTGAAGGTAAAACAAAAAAATTTGAAAAATGATTTTTTTAATAAATATTTTTAATAAATATTTTTAATAAATAAATAATCCATCTTCAAGTGATGTTTTAAAATATTTAAGATCAATATTAAAATTTTTTTTATACTTTTTTTTAAGTTTATTTATTATAATATCAGCTTCTTCTTTTTTAGATTTTTCTACAACAGTTAATATTGAGCCTCCAAAACCTCCACCTATAATTCTTGTTCCCCAAAAAATATCTTCTTTTTTTCTCAAATCAGAAACTAGAAATTCTATTTCTTCTGGAGAAACTTCATAAAATTTACTTAAAGAATAATGAGATTCATTAATTAGGTTAAAAGCTTTTATATATTGTTCAATTTTAATATAATTTTTAAATAGATAAACTCTCAAAATCTCTGATAAGAAATGTAGAAATCTTTTTTGTAATATTTTATCTTTTATTACATTCTCTTTTTCAATAACTTTTTCTAAATTTTTAAATTTATCTTTTAAATAATTATTTTTATTATTTTTTAAACAATTATTTTTGCTATTTTTGTAAATAGCGTCTTCATTATTATTATATTCATTAATTAATTTATAACTTTCAATTAAATGATCAATATAATCTCTAATAGAAAACCCTGTTTTTATTTTGATAATCTTTTCAATTTCTTGTTTTTCTTTTATTCTGTTTCCATAACCTTCACCAGCAATTGAATGTTTAATGCCTGAATCTAATACATAAAAAATAAAATTATTTTTTAATTTTAAATATTCTGTTGTAAAATCTCTAAAATCTATATATATAAAATTATCCTTTTTACCATAAACAATTGCATATTGGTCTAAATATCCACAGGGAGAATTTAAATATCTATTTTCAATAATTCTTGCATATTCAATTAAATTGTTGTTTGATAACTTCAAATTAAGAAGTTTATTATAAGCACTTATTAATCCTATTATTAATGAAGCTGAAGAAGATAAACCTACTGAGACAGGGAGATTACCATTAATATCTATCCTATGAGGGAAATTAATACCTATACCTATATTTTCCAAAAATTTTAATACACCAATAATATAATTAATCCAGGATAGGTTGTTTTTATTATCATTATTTGAAATAACTTTAATCTTAAATGAATATGGTTCTACTTTTACAACCTGTTCAAAATAAAATGAATTAACTATGATTTTGAAATTATCCTCATCTATCTTTTTATCTTTATGTTTAATTTGATTTAGTAAAGTAATTTTTATTTCTGTATACAAATTTATTGCTGCTGGAATGGATACACCACCAATATAATCAATATGCTCTCCAATAAAATTGATTCTTCCTGAAGAAAAAACTTTTACTTTTTTCATAATTTTTCAATTCCTATATAAATTTATCTCTATGTATATATTAATTTTCAATCTAAACAGTAAATTTTTGAATATATTATTTAAAACAAATTTAAATATTATAAAATTTACAAATAATTTGAACATTTTATTTTTTAATTGAAAGTTTTCTTTAAAATAAAATAAATTTAATATTTTTCAATTACAAGTATTTTTTTTACCTTTACAAAATAGCAATATCATATAATTTATATCAGCAATAATAGTTAAGTTTTCTTAACTTTATTTATATTATTTATATATTGTTATGGTTTATTATTACGAACAGTTATTGCAAATAGGTATAAAAGTACAAATATATGAATAAATATTTAAAAGCAATCATTAAATATGAAATTATAAAAAAGAATTATTGAAAATAAAAATAAACTATGGAAAAAGATCTTACTAAAGGTAGTATATTAAAAAATTTAATCTTTATATCAATCCCAACCATGATAGGATTTTCATTTCAAATGGTTTATGACCTTGTCGATATATTCTGGATTGGCAAAATTGGTGCTGATGCTGTTGCAGGAGTTACTATATTTGGGATAATTTTCTGGATTGTTGAAACATTAAATGAAATAATCGGTGTTAGTTCAATTTCATTGATTACCCAATCATTTGGGAAAAAAGATATTGAAAGAACAAATCTAGCTATAGAACAAACAATTACATTCAAATTTATTGTTGCCCTTATTGCAACTATTTTTATGATTATCTTTCTAAAACCTATATTTTCGATCTTTGCACATGGTAAAGTTATAAAATATGGATTGGACTATGGTAATATCAGATTTTTATTTTTACCAATAATGTTTACAAGTTATTCTTTAAACACAATCTTAAGAAGCATTGGAGATGCTAAAACTCCAATGAAAATTATGGTATTTACAACAATTATTAATGTAATTTTAGATCCTATATTTATTTTTAGTCAAATACCCATCTTAACAAATTTATTCATAAAATTTGACATTAGATTCACTGGATTTGGATTGGGAACTTCAGGAGCAGCAATTGCTACAGGTATTTCTCAATTAATTGCATTTTTATCTGGATTTTATTTTGTATTTTTTAAAACAAAGAGATTAAGCCCAAAAATCAAAAATTTATTTAAACTTAATAAAAAAATTGATTATAAACTAATTACAATTGGACTTCCAAATGGTTTTGAAGTATTAGCAAGAAATCTTTCAATGTCTGTTGTATTAAAATTTGTTTCACTATTTGGTAATCTTGCAATAGCTGCATTTGGTATTGCTGGCAGAATTTTTTCTTTAGCTTTTATGCCAATAATTGGACTTATGATGGGGGGAGCTTCTATTGTTGGGCAATCACTTGGTGCTGAAAAAGAAACAAGAGCTAAGAAAACCGCTATCTTAACAGCAATAACATCATCACTAATAATGTTAATTTTTTCTATAATTGTATTTATATGGGGAAATTACATTATTAGTGCATTCAGTGATGTTAAAGAAGTTATAAAAATGGGAGTGGATTTTTTAAAATATGGAACTATTGGGCTTATATTTGTAGGATTTGGAATGGGCTTAGCGGTTGTGTTTTCAGGTTCTGGATATAATAAACCATTTTTATTCTCTTCATTAATTTCAAGATGGATTATTCAAATTCCTATACTTGCAATAACAATACTTTATTTCAAACTTGGAATTATATGGGTATGGCTTTCATTTGCGTTTGGTGACTTTGTTGAGTTTTTTATATTTTTAAAGTTTTTCCTTGATTACAAATGGTTAAAACATAGAGTATAAAGATTATTTATTAAATTGAAAAACATTAACAAAATATAAAAATATTAATTAAATAATACAAAACAAATAAAAATACTAATTGAATATAAAAATCCTGACTAAATTAAAAAATAATAACTAAATTTTATTTATAAATTTAAATTATATTTATAAATTAAAATAATTTTAATAATATTTACCATCCCCTTTTTTTGAAATCAATCCAAAATAATCACTATAAACAATTTTCCCTCTATTAATAGTTATTTTCACTTTTCCTTTAAATTTCTCACCATCAAATGGTGTTGTTTCCCCTTTTGATAAAAGCTCCTCTTTACTAAATACCCATTCTTCAATAGGGTTTATTATAGCAATATCAGCATCAGTACCCTCTTTTAAACTCCCTTTTTCTGGAAAAATATTATATCTCTTTGCAGCATTCTCAGAAGTAATATGAATAAAAGATTTTAAATCTATTTTTTTTGAATTTAACCCAATTGTTAGTAATACTGGTATTATAGTTTGCGTTCCTGGAATGCCACCATAATCGGTCCATATCGATCCTGTATTTTTTTCATAAAGGGGGGCAGGAGCATGGTCAGAAGAGATAAAATCAATATCTTCATTAAATAACAATTGTTTTAATCCAGTTCTATCATATTCAGTTTTTACAACTGGTGCAGTTTTTAAGGATGAACCTTTATTCTCAAAATCTTTGTATGTAAAATAAATGTATTGTGGGCAGGTTTCAGATGTGACATTTATTCCTTCATTTTTATACATTTTAATCTTTAATGCAGCATCATAGGATGCAACATGAACAATGTGAAGATCCCCTTTTAAAGATTTTACAATCTCAAGTGCATTTCCAACAGCTAAAATTTCAGCTAAAGCTGGCCTTGAATTAAAGTAGTTTATATAATTTTTCCCTGCTGCTTTTTCTTTTTTTGTTAATCCATTTACAAGTTCATAATCTTCTGCATGTAATAAAATAGGTACATTATAATCTTTTAATAACTTAACAGCTTCAAAAAACTGGTAATTTGTAACTCTAGGAAAAGTTTTCATCCCTGAAATTGAGTAAACTTTAAATCCTTTTACTTTTAAATCAACTAATTCTTTAACATGTTTTTCAAGATTTTCATTAAACATATTACCATGAATTCCACCAAAAAATGAAAAATCAATATGTGCTAAAGATGATACAATACTAAGTTTTTTTTCAAAATTTTCTTTGCTTACAACTTCGGGAATTGAAGTACATGGCATATCTATAATTGTTGTAATACCTCCTGCAGCAGCAGAAGCAGTCCCATGTTCAAAATCTTCTCTATGGGTATATCCAGGAGTATCAAAATGTACATGTGGATCAATTCCTGCTGGAATAATTAGATGTTCATCGCAATCAATTATTATATTTGTATTGTCAAGTTTTTCTTTATTCTCAATTTCAGTAATATTTTTAAAATTATCATTGATATTATTTGTAAAAGATATTTTCAATTTTTTCAAATTTTGAGAATCAAATTTCTTTTTATTATTGTCAATTTTTCTATTTAGAAGCAAATTGGTTTCAAAATACTCAAAAAGCTTATTTTGAGAAATTTTCTTTAATATCTCTTTTTTAATTATTTTACCATTTTCAATATATATATTCCCTTTACAAATTTTATCGGTTTTATCATCATAGTAAATGCAATTTTTTAAAATCACTTTAACCCCCTTGATAAATTAAAAAGATTTCTTTGGTAAAATTATAACATAAAAAATGAAAATAACATATAAAAAATATAAAATAAATTAGGATAGAATTAAAAAAAATTAAACAAAAAAAATTAAACTGAAGAGGATAAAATTAAAGAAAATAAAATTAATAAAAATTAAATTAAAGAAACTAAAATTAATTAAAATAAAAAACAAACATATTTTAAAAAAAACCATTTAAGTTAAAAAACTTTTTGATTTATTTAATAAAACTCTTTTAATAGATAATATTTAAATCTAAAAAACAAATATAATTTTAAAGAAAATTATCTAAGTTTAAAAACTTTTAGATTTGTATAATGTAACTCTTTTATTGATAATAGTTAAATTTAAAAGACAAATTTAAACCAATAGTTAAATTTTTGAAATATTTCTCATATTTAAAAATATCTTATCATTATATAAAAATAGGATATAAATAACGATAAAGCAGTAATTGGAACACTATATTTTAAGAATGAGATAAAAGTTATAGGATACCCACTTTTTTTTGCAAAATCGGAAATTATTACATTAGCAGATGCACCAATTAATGTACCATTTCCTCCAAGGCATGCCCCTAATGATAATGCCCACCATAAAGGGATAATTGTATGTTGTCCTAAACTGTGGCCAAGTTCCTGTATTAATGGGATCATTGTTGCAACATAGGGGATATTATCTACAATTGCAGAAAAAACACCAGAAAACCACAATACCAGATTTGCAGTACCTTTAATATTTCCTCTTGTTAAATTTAAAAGGTATTTACTAATAAGGTCAATAAATCCTGTTTCAACTAATGCTCCAACCATAATGAAAAGTCCAATAAAAAAGAAGATTGTTACCCATTCAACTTTTTGAAAAATTTCTTCAGGATTAAGTTTTCCAATTAATAACAAAAAAACACCCCCTGTAAATGCTATAGCTGATGCTTCTAAATCTAGAAAACCATGGATTACAAAACCTATCAGTACAGCTCCAAACACAATTGAAGATTTAATAAGTAAAGGATAATCTTTTATCATCTTTTTTTCATCAAAATCCATTATCCTTGCTCTGCTCTCATTTGTAACTTCCATTTTTCCTTTAAAAAGAAAGTAGAATATAATTGAAAAGACAATTAGTTGAATGAGAATAATAGGGGTTAAATTCACAATAAAATCCATAAATGTTAATCTTGCAGCACTACCTATCATAATGTTAGGTGGATCACCAATTAAAGTTGCAGTTCCCCCAATATTTGAAGCAAAAATTTGAGTGAGCAAAAAGGGAAGAGGGGAAATTTCCATTTCATTTGCTATAAGTATTGAAATTGGTGATATTAATAATACAGTTGTTATATTATCAAGAAAAGCTGAAAGAGTAGCTGTCATTAAAAACAACACTATCATAATTTTATATGGATTACCTTTTACCATTTTAGCAAATTTAATTGCAATATATTCAAAACCACCTGTTTGCTGTATTATTTTAACAAGAAGCATCATTCCTATAAGTAAAAATATTACATTATAATCAACATGTGAAAACGCTGCATTTTGTTCTTCAATATGAAATATTATCATTAAAAAAGCTGCTAATAAAGCAACAATGGTTTTATTTATTTTTTCTGATGCAATAAATAAATATGCGACAAAAAATATTAACAAAGCTCCAAGCATCAATGAATTCATATTAATCTCCAATATTTAAAAATAAAAATATAAAATTATGTTCTTAATATCCTGTTTAAAAGATCAGTTGCTGATATAATACCCAGTACTTTATTTTGTTTGTCAACTACAGTAACATGATGCCAGTGATTTTTTACAATTAAAAAACCCAGCTCTATAATATTAATATCTTCATAAATAATCTTTCTTTCTTTTGAAAGAGGGATGTAAACATCTTCAATAGTATTTGTTAATTCTTTTTTCTCAAACTCTTCATAAGCTCTGAAATTTGTTAAAAAAGAGAGGTCATTCATCATTAAAACATAATCAGGGTAAGCTAATTTTAAAATATCGATAATATCAACTTTACCAATATAGATATTATTTTTATCAACAACTGGAAAAAAAGTTATCCCGGTTTTTTTCATAAGATCCATAACTTCAGATACTTTCATATCTTTAGTAACAACAACAGCTTTATCATTCATTATTTCTGATACTTTAACAGGCTCAGTTAGTTTTATATCATTTTGGTGTATAAAATCATGTAATTCTTTTTCTGTTTCAATATTTTTAATAATTTTACCATATTTTGAAATTAAAGTTGCAATTGCTGCAAGTGTTTTAAGATATAAATTTGAACCCTGCTTACTTGTTAAAAGTATAAAAAAGAAATCTACATCTTTGTTATCTAATATTATTGGTGATTTCAATTTTACAATACAAACAATTACATCATCAAATCCTTTTATTCTTCCATGTGGTATTGCAAACCCATTAGAGATTGTATATCCTAATTTGTCTCTTTCAATAAATGCATTTTTTATCTCTTCCTGTTTTACTTTAGAAATATCAGAAATTGCATTTGAAACAATATCATAAATATGATCAATATTTTTTGCTTCAATATTCCAGAATACTAAATCTTTTCTCAAAATGCTGGAAAGTTTCATTTATACCCCCAAAAACTATATTTTATCTCCAGATATTTTCTCTTTTAACTGGCATTGTCATACACCTAACACCTCCTCCACCTCTTGCCAGTTCAGCTCCATAAATTCCAACTACACATTTTTTGATCTTATTTATATCTTTTTTACCCTCTAATATATCTTTTGAATAAATAACTTCATATCCTGCTTTTGAAATCTCTTCCAGTGTTCTAATATTACAATCATACCCAATAAATTTACCTGGAGCAAAAGAGAAAAAATTTGTACCTGAAAGCCATTGCTCTCTTTCCTGATATAAAGGATCATTTCCTCCACACTTTATTGGTTTTAAACTAATTCCAACTGATGATAACCCTGAAATTAAATTATCAACATATTCATATTTTTTATTACCATCTGGTGTAATGGTTATTTTAATAACTGGAAGATGATTGTTTCCTGAAATGTATGGTTCATAAATAACGCAATGATCAAAATCAACCATAGTAAATATCATATCAAGATGTATTGTTGCCCTCTCTTTTGGTAAAACAACAGCAAAAATATAAAATGGCTTACAAATCCCTTTAGCAAGACTGCTTGTTATTCTATCTATTGATTCAGGAGTAGTTCTTTCTGAAATACCTATTGCAAAAATATTTTCTTTTAATACATGAAAATCTCCCCCTTCTATAGTAACTTTAGAATTAACTCCTTCTTCTGTTCCATCAAAAATAAAATCTTCAGCTTTAAATTCCAGATGGTATTTATAGATAAATTTTGCAATAATTGCTTCCATTAATCTAACTTTATTTGCCATAGACCCTGTGATAACTTTATCATTTACAACAATAGCACTATCCCTCATAAAGTAGAGATTTGGTAAAGGGGGAAGTGCAAAAATATTATGACTTAAAAATTTTGTTAATGTATTTTTTTTCTCTTTTAAACCAACTATGACACTATTAGCTAAATTTTCTGGTGACATAGAAAAAAGTTCTTCAAATCTAAATTCAATTGTGGGAAGGAATCTAACAATAGTTTTAACAAATTCTCTTTTAACTTCCTTATTTTTTAAAACATCAATTAATAAGTCTTTTACCTCATAAACTTTTGCAACTTTTGATAAAATTTGTTTTAATTCCATATGATCTTTAGCAATAACTGGTAAAGGGATTATATCATTATACAAAACTTGAGCAGCTGATTTCGGAGTCATTTCTTCTACTTCAAATCCTGGAGAATGGATAATTACTTTTTCTAATTTTCCTATTTCAGAATTTACTAAAATATTTTTCCCCATAATTACTCCTGATTAAATATGATATTATTATTATTATCGATATTTGTAATCTATATTATTTTTGTAATATCCTGATAAATTATTGGTGTCTAAGGAAAAATTTATTGCTATTCTTTTTAAAGTCAAGGAAACATTTTTATAAATTTATTTTTTAAGAAAATCTAAAACAGATTTTGATATTATTTTCTTTAAATCAAGTTTTTCTCTAAATTTTCTTATTTCATAATATTTATCACCCATTTCTAAAACTTTTTTTTTGTATAAATAGTATAACGGTTCAATTTTTAAGTCAAAATCCTTTTCATAATATACAATAGAATTTTCAACAGGATTTTTTATTTTTTCTCTTTTTTTTATATTAAAAATAAAATTATCCTCACATAAAACTTTTAAAGCAATAAGATGGGATTTATAATTAATATTCTTTTCTAATATTTTTTCTCTTTCTAATTTCATTTGCTCAATAAGCAAATTATTGTTTTTTAATTCTTTTTTATTATTATATTTTTCTAACTCTTTTTTCTCAACTGCAAGTTGGGATAATTTTCTCTCAATTTCAAAAATATTTTTTGAATATCCAAGATAAATATTGTTTCTTCCACTATTTTTTCTACCAAAAAAGTTTGCTATAATAATATTATTAACATAAATTTGAGAAGCTAAAATTGTACCTTCCATTTTATAACAAAATATATTATCAAAACAAAATATTTTAGAATTAGAAATTTCCCTATTAATCATTATTGAACCGCAAACAACAAGGTTAGAGTTAATAATAAATTCTGAATAAAAATCCCCATGGACATAATATTGTTTTTCTTTTTTACCATTAAACCCTTTTAAACATATAAGATTACCATCTACATTTAATTCTGCGGGTTGAAATATACCTCCTGTTACATACAAATCTCCTTTAACATCAATTTTAATACCCTCTTCAATATCACCGATAACAACAAGTGAACCATTTGCATATATATTACCTGTTTTCAATGAAAGGTTCCCAACTATTTTATATATTTTCAATACTCTTAAAATATTATTTTTAGAAGTAAATATACCACCATTTATTGCAGAATAAAAACTATTCCCCTTTTTTTCTATACCCTCACCAATAGAAAATATTTTTTTTTCAAAATATTTTGCAGGAACTCTATTTCCATAAAGATCCCACCCATCAACAGGTTTCTGTTCTGGTATAACTTTTGCGACAATTTGGCCTTTATTGACATTACAAATAAAATTTTTTTCATAAAAATTAATATTACCATTTTCATCCATTTTTCCATGCAAAACTTTTTCCTCTATTACAGGAAATATTTGTTCACTATGGCCATGTATCGGTTTAGTTCCTTTTGCTAAAACATATATACCTGGTTTTATTATACCTAATACCTTCTCTTCATCGTAATTACTAATATTCAAACTTTTTATTTCTTCCGCTAATTTGTGTAAATTAATTTTATCAAGATATTTTGGTAAATATAAAAGCAATAGATTTTTATCTTTAGTAACAAAATATGGATCTAAAATTTCAATATTATAATATGTATAATTTACAAAACCAGTTTTCAAAGCTTTTAAACTATTAGTTTCTTTCGAATAATAACAATCTCCTTTGTATTTCATAATTTTAAAGTCACTATCACTTTCATCAAAATTGATAAGATCATAATCATAGTAAACAAAATTTTTTGCTAACTTTATTAAATCTTCTTTAGAATAACTTAAGTCAATAATTTTTTTCACAATATCTTTAACATTAACATTAAAAAATATATTGGGTTTCATTATAATTCCTCAAATATTTTATTTTATCCATTACATTTATTAATTTATTTTATGTAATCATTTTAAAATAAAATCTATTGATATAATAAAAAAATTACTATGATTAATAATAAAGATTAAAATCATAATATTTTTAAAAAAAATATTATATTTATATAATTTTAATTTATGAAGAATAATGATAATATAATAATGTTAACAAGATATTAACAAATTCTATAAATGATAATTAAAAATATTATTTAATCAATTTTTTTCACCTTTGGGGCAATATAAATTATACAATTTTGGAAAATAATTACAAGTATATTTATGATTAAATTATTTTTTTATTTATTAAATTCCTAATATTTTTTTTGAATAATTAAAAATATAGAATAAAATAAATATAGATATTTGAAGAAAAAAATCATAATTTTTAATAAAATAATATTTTAAAGGATAAATCTATGGGGTATATAGATATAGTTGATGATTCCAAATATATAATCAAATTACTTGAAATGGAACTGGAAAAATATAAATTTCAATATAGATCTTTCACAGATTCTTCTGAATATATATTGAAATTAAAAGAACAGTGGAGTTATGAAGAATATCCAATTTTAATTTTGCTGGATATTATGATGCCTAAATTAAGTGGATATGACATTATTACAATTATAAAAAATGATGATAGATTAAAACATATTCCTGTTATTGTCATTTCAGTTAGAAATCAGACGGATGATATTATAAAATGTATTAAAATGGGGGCAAATGATTATATAGTAAAGCCATTTAAAACAGAAGATCTAATTTATAAAATAAATAAAGTTCTTAAACCACAAAAAAATTAAACACTATTAAAATAATAAACTAAAATAGATTTAATTTTAAACTTTTAATATTTTCGTGTATCTAAATCATTAGTAATAATATTAATATAATTCTTTTCCGAAAAATAAATAAAATAGAATAATTGTAAATAAGATATTATGATAATTAAATTAGAAAGATTTACCAATAATATATCAGTTAAAAATATTAACCTTGTGTACAAATATCTTTTAAAAGAAATACCATATTTTAAAAATTCCTATAATGAATATAAAGAAACTATAGTTTATCTTGACCTTGAATCAATTAAATGGATAGACTCTTCATTTATTCAGTTAATTTTATATCTTGATAATCAATTAACTAAATTTGGAAAAAAAATAAAACTTAAAAATATAAATGAGATAATTAAAATAGAATTTAAAAATGCATTTATAGATATTGATCAATTTTTGTAATTTAAATATATGTGATTTTTTATTTCATTGTTTAATTGATTATGGATATTTAATGTTTTATTTAAATTAATTTTATATAAATATTTAATTTTTATAAACATTTAAACATTTATATTAATAATAATCATTACATTAATAAGGAAATTTTATGATTAAAAAGGTGATGGTAGTTGATGATTCTAATACTGTCAGAATGTCCTTAAAATATTTTTTAGAACTTGAAAATTTTAAAGTCATTGAAGCTTCTGAAGGAAAAGAAGCATATGATATAATAAAAAACAATGATGATATAGATTTTTTTATTATCGATGTCAACATGCCTATTATGGATGGTATTACTTTAACTTCAAAAGTAAGAAAATTAAAAAATTATAGATACACTCCCATTCTTATTTTAACAACAGAAATTGAGCAATCAAAAAAAATTGAAGGAAAAAAAGCTGGTGCAAGTGGATGGATGATTAAACCATTTGACCCAAAACAACTAATTAAAATTATTAAACGATTTTTATATATACAGGACCAATAATGGAAAATAAATTTCAAGAACAGATTTTACATGTTTTTATAAATGAACTTGAAGAAAATATAGAAAAAATAGAAGAAATACTTTTTGAAGATAACTTTAGCAAAGATAATATTAATTCTTTATTTAGAGTATTTCATACAATAAAAGGTTCTTCAAGTTTTGCAGGATTTGAACAAATAAAAGACTTTACCCATTCTATTGAAAATTTATTTCAGGAAATTAGAAATAATAATATAAAAGTAGATGATGAAATTAAAGAATTTCTTTTCACCGTTGTTGATTTATTAAAGAATATTTTAAAAAATTTATCTAATAAATCTTCCCCTTTTTATAACTTAGAAAGCTCAAAAAACAGTATTATTGATAAATGTAATACATTTTTAAATAAAAAAGAAGGAACCTTAAATACTTTTTTTATAAAATTCAAACCTCCTGAAAATATTTATTTTCAGGGATTAGATCCACTTATATTTTTAAATGATTTAAAAAAAGTTGGTAAATTTGATAAAGTTTCTGTTAATTATAATGACCTTTTTAATATCCCTTTAAAAAAATATAAACCTGATAGATTTTTAATTAGCTGGGGATTTGAATTAAAAACTAAAAAAAATTTAGAAGAAATTAAATCAATTTTTGAATTTATTGACTTTGAAGATAATGGGAATCTTGAAATTAATGAAATCGACAGTTTTAATAAAAATACAGAAAATAATAAAATTGAAAAATCTGATAAAAAATTAGAAAAATTTGAAGAAAAAATTAAATCTAAAAATATTACCGGGCTAACAAGTAAAGAAAAAGACATAGAAAAAAAATCAATCGAAAATACTTATATTAAAGTAAATTCAAATAAGATAGAAATTCTTTTAAATTTAATTAAAGATATATCCATTTTATCTTCAATGGCTTTATATAATGCGGAAAATAACCAGAATATTGATCTTAATGAAATAAAAAATTTAATTTACAAATTAAATAAGATGATTCTTAAAGCACAACAACAAACTCTTGAACTAAAAATGGTACCTGTTAAAAACTATATTATTCCTCTAAAAAGAAAAATTGAAACTTTTTCTAAAAAAATAAATAAAAAAATCAATTTTACAATCGAAGGGCTTGAAGAAGAGATGGATAAACAAATTATTGATAATATTATTGAACCCATTGAACATATTCTTCGTAACGCTCTGGATCATGGGATAGAATCACCTGAAATCAGAAAAGGAAAAGGGAAATCAGAAATTGGTAATATAGATCTAAAAATTTACAGACAAAAAAATAATACTTATATTGAAATTAAAGATGATGGTAAAGGACTTGATAAAGATGCAATTATTAAAAAAGCAATATCTTTAAACCTACTAAATAAAGAAAATTCAAAAAAATTAAAAGATGAGCAAATATATGATTTTATTTTTAAACCTGGATTTAGTACTGCTAAAAAACTAACTGAAATTTCTGGAAGAGGAGTTGGGCTTGATGTTGTCAAAACAAGTTTATTAAAATTAAATGGGCAAGTCGATATCAAATCAGAAAAAGATTTAGGGACTACCTTTTTGTTAAAACTTCCTTTAACACTTGCTGTAATTGATTGCATGATTTTTAAAATTAAAGACATTTATTTTGCAATTCCATTAACGAACATTAAACATATTATTTATACTTCTATTAAGAATATACTAAACAAAAAAAGTTTAGTAATTGAATTCAATGAATCGTTTCTTGATGTTATAAATGTTTTTAATTTTTTAAAATTTAATAAATCAGAAAATTTTAACTATAAAAAAAATAATTTATTTTTTATAATTGAAACTCAAAATTCTTTAAAAGCTTTTTATTGTGAAGAAATTATTGGACAACAAAATTTAGTAGTAAACTCCCTTTCTATAAATAATAAAAAGATAAAAGGCATTTTTGGAACAGCTATTTTAGGGGATGGAGAAATTTGTTATATTTTAGAACCTGACGAAATACATATTGAGGAGAATGTTTATGAAGATAAAATTTTTTAATAGATTCGTCATTCAATTTACAATAATTTTACTTATTATATTCACAATCATAATAATCTATGATATCTATAAAAATGATAAAATCCTGCATAATTATTCTTTATCTATAAACAAGAAAACATCAGAAAAGTATATCAATGAAAAGCAAAATATCTTTATAAATTCATTAAATAAACAATATGAGTTATCCTCTACTATTATTGATTTTATAACTTCAAATCATGATATAGCAAATGATTTGATTTCTCAAAATTATAATGAACATTTTACAAAATTATTTTTAACTTATGTTAGTTATTTTAACCTTGATTCAGGTTATATTATTGATAATAAAGGAAATATAGTATTTTCAAATAAAATATTAAATTCAACATCTTTTTACAATGATATTTTTGCAAACTTAAAATTAGATACCAGAATTAACAATATAACTAAAATTATCACTTTGTTATTTGAAAAAGATCCAAAAAGTGGAATTTATTATAATTACTATTTTTTCCCATTTTCTATTAATAATAATAAATTTATTTTTATTTTTAAATTTAAAAGCCAACAAATATTGTTAGATCTGTATAAAGACAATAACAAAAATCAAATTACATATATATTTAATAAAAACAAAAATACAATTATTTATAATCAAAATAATTCAGATAATAATAACAACATAAATTTTAATGATTTAAAAAAAATTACAAATGATATAGCTTTAAAAAAAGAATCAAATTTATTTGAAATATTATCAATAAACAATAACCAGAGTGATAAAAACCAGGAAAAATTTATTGCTTTTTCCAGTATAACAAAGTTTTTAGATCAAGAATTTTTAATTATCCATCTAAATAAATTAGACACTCTCATTGATAAAGAATTTAAAACAAAACTATTTAATGAAAATTTAATTGCTTTCTTAGTAGTATATTTAATAATTTTAGTTATCATTCTAATTATTTTTAAACTTATTAACTTAATAAATAAAAATCTTCAATTTATGGCTTCTGGCAATCTCTCTGATATAAAACTGATAAAAATAAAATTAAATAATGAAATTGGAATAATGAATAATAGTTTTAATAAATCATATACAAAATTAAAAGAGATAATATTTGAAAGTCATGAATTGGTTGAAAGATTATCTGAAACTGCATCAGATATATCAAATGCTTCTATAGAGTTATCAAATAGAACTGAATCATCTGCAAGTTCTTTAGAAGAAACTACTGCTATGTTGGAAGAAGCAACAGGTTCAATAAAGAGAAATATAGAAAATTTAAATGATATAAATAAAAATTCTGAATTAATAAAAGATCTATCAAAAGAAGGTAAAAAAAAGATTGAAAGTGCCCTAAATAGTATAAGCAATGTAGTTAAAATGGCATCAAAAATCAATGAAATTAGTGATTTTATTAATGAACTTACTTTTCAAACAAATTTACTTTCTTTAAATGCTGCTGTAGAAGCTGCAAGAGCTGGAGAAGCTGGAAAAGGATTTGCAGTTGTAGCTGCAGAAATTAGAAATTTAGCACAAAAATCTGCAAAATCTGCAAAGGAAATTACAGAATTAATTACAAATATAAATAAGGAAATTAATTTAACTGATCTCAGTTCTAAAGAAGTTGATAAAAGTTTTCAAATATTAACTGAAAAAATTAATAATACAATAAACTCAATTCATATTGTTTCAAACTCTTTTAATGAACAATTTAATATTGTAGAACAAATTACAAATACAATTATAAATTTAAATGAAATAACTCAAGACAATGCATCATTTGCTGAAGAATTTTCATCTACAGCAGAAAATCTTTATGCTAGTTTTGAAAACCTTAAATATATTATATCTTTCTTCAAAATAGATAAAATTAATACAAATAAAATTAATTCAAAAAATGATAATATTTCAAATAAATTAACCAAAGACCCAATTTCAAAAAAGGATAAAACTACTAAAATAAACAATGAGAAAATAAATGAGAAACATAAAAATTTAAAAAATTTAAATTCAGCCAATATTAATAAATTTTACAATAACAGTAAAGATAAAGAAGAATTTAGTAATTATGAAGAATTCTAAATTTTATAAATTTAAAAAGATTGAATTTTATAATAATCAAATCAATTTTATTAAAAATGTTTTAATTAAAAAAAAGATTTTAATTAAAAAGTTTTTTAACTTTGTTTTATTTTATAATTTGTGAAACATCTTTATTTTTTGTTTGTTTTTAAAATTTCAGGGGTTTTACATGAATAATTATTTTGAAAATAAAGAAGATTTTAAAAAAAAATTACTTAAAAACTTAAATTATGAACCAAATATTAGCCAATATGCTATTTTTCAGATTTCAGATAAACTTTTTGCAATATCAATAAACTATATTAAAGAATTTATTGAATATAGAAAAATCACCTCATTACCTGATAGCTTTGAATTTATTGCTGGAGTTATAAATTATAGAGGGGAAACTATTCCTGTTGTAGATTTAAAAAAAAAGATATCTGAAACTTCTAAAAACGATTATGGAAAATATTCTGTAATAATAATTATTAATTTTAATAATAAACTTTATGGTATTTTATCAGATAATATTATTGATATTGCTAACTTTGAAGAAAATAAATTCAATAAAGATATAAATCTTATTACAAAAGTTGAAAAAAAGATTATTAAAGCAGTTTATAATTTCAACAAAGAGATAATATTAGTTTTAAATATTGAAAAATTACTTGATTTTAAAGAGCAAAAATATTAAAAAACAATTTATAAATTGATTGTTATGGATTATTAAAAAATGGAGATGTTTAATTTAATTAAATCTGATTTTTCTGAAGAATTATTTTCTTTTCTTCAAAATAACCTTTTTGAAAAATATGGAATTAAAATTGATAATTCAAAAGTTAATTTTATAAAAAATAGACTGGTAAAAAGATTAAAAAAGTTACATATTAATAATTACAATGAATATTTTGAATTTATAAAAAATGATGAAACAGAACTAATAAATGCCCTTGTTACATTAACAACTGGAGAATCATCTTTTTTTAGGGATTTTGAACAATGGAATATTATAAAAGAGCTTTTTAAAAAATATATAAATTCTTTTATTCAGAAAAATGGAACAAAAATTCAATCAAGCAATTATTTAGAAAATAACTATGGTTATATTCATATATGGTCAGCAGCCTGTTCAAAAGGATATGAACCTTACACAATTGCAATTATTTTAATGGAGTTATTTGAAAGTGAATTAAAAACAATTCCAATAAAAATTTTAGCTTCTGATATTAATATTGAACTTTTAAAACAGGCAAAAGAAGGTTTTTATACAAAAGAAGAAATGAAAAATCTGGATAATTATTTAATTGAAAAATATTTTTACAAAGGGAGATTAAAAAACAAAAATGGTTATTTCATTAACCCTGAAATTAAAGATCTTATAACATTTGCTAAAATAAATTTAGTTGAAAACTTTAAATTTAAAAAAAAGTTTGATTTTGTATTTTTAAAGAATGTATTAATCTATTTTCCTTTTGAAATTAAACTTGGAGTTGTTAACAATATTTCAAAAATAATTAAAGATAATGGTTATTTAATTTTAGGTACATCTGAAAATATTTTTAAAAATAATTTTAACATATATCCTGTTAAAAATCATATATACCAGAAGAGGATACAAAAAACTAGTTATAATAATATTGATAAAATATCAAAAAGGAAATTAAATTCCACTTCAACTTATTCATATGAACTTTTTAATAAAAAAGATGATTATAAATATAATAATTATAAAGAAGTAAATTTTTTAAATAAAAAGAGTTTAGAAACTAAAATAACTGGTACAAAACATAATATAAATTTACCTGATAAACAAAATAAATTAAATTTAATATTAAAAAATTATACTAAACAATTTTTAAACCTGGGAGAATATTATGTTAGTACTGAACCTATATGTATTTCAACAGTATTAGGAAGTTGTGTTTCTGTTTGTCTTTTCGACGAATATTCAAAAATTGGAGCTATGAATCACTTTATGTTACCATACACTGGAAATCTTGCTGATCCTTATAAAAAATATGAATTTGAAAAATATGGATTCTGGGCAATGGAGTTTATGCTTAATGAAATGTTAAAATCAGGTGCAAATAAAAAAAATATTATTGCTAAACTTTTTGGAGGTGCAAACATTTCAAAAACCCAATCAAGCAAACTTATAGGAAAAGCGAATATTGAATTTGCAACAACGTATCTAAATAATGAAAATATCCCAATAGTTGCTCAAGATATAGGAGAAAATTATGCTAGAAGAATATATTTTTTAACAGATACTGGTAAAGTTTACCTTGTGAGAATTAAAAGAGATATTGATGAAAAAGATATATTAAAATATGAAGAAGATTCAAGTTTACAATTTATGAAAAAAGTTGACAGAATATCTTCTTCATTTGAAAAATTTGAATAACTTTCCAATACCTCAATTTTGTTGTTTTTATATTTATTTCATTATTATTCTTTCAATATTCTAATTATATAAAACAATATCCAATACATATAAAAAAGCTGCCCCTTTTTGTGGGACAGCTTTAACATTAAACATCTTGCTTTTTTATTCTTTTTCATTTTCCTGATCTTTTTTTTCCAGTTCATCCAATCTTTTTTTAATATATTCCTGTTCTTGCTCCATATTTTTAAGATAGTTCTTCAGATACTCTTTCTCATCTTCTGCACTATATGGGGAAGTTTGATTATAAGCAGGAGCAGAATAGTTTGCTGGATAATAAGGGGAATAATATCCTCTTGCCCAGCCTCTTCCTCTAAATCCTGCACCATATCCTCTTCCCCAACCTCTTCCTAAACCATAACCATAACCTCTTCCACCTCCTCGATTAAGTGGATTAGCATATCCAGGTCTATCATAACCATTGCAATATCCAAGGCCTAAACCTGTTCTTGGACCCTGTCCCCATGGACCTGTTCCATCACCCCAAGGCATAAGCACCTCCTTTTATTTAAAATTTTTATTTTTATTAACCAAAGTAATTTTAAAATATGTTTCTTTTTCAACACATTCTCAAATTTCTGTTTTTCCAATTTCTTTTCAAATTTTAAAACCATCTTCCTCTATTAAAAGATCTTCTATGAAGTTCCTCAATTTCAATTACATTTGATGAACCACAGAAAGGGCATTTAATTTCAAAGTTATTTATTTTATTACTTTTATTATCATTATTTTTGTCATCATTTTTCTGTTGTTCAATATTTTTATTCATTTTTTGATCTTCATCAAAACTGTTTTTATTAACATTACCTTCTTTATTATTTATTTTACTTTGTAAAATCTCATTAAATTTAAAAATTCTATTACAATCCAGACATCTATACCATTTTTCTTTAAATTCTACATTCCCTCCATGAACCACAATTGGAATTCCTTCTACAAAAGCTTTTGCAATCTTTTTCCTTGCTGCATCATAAATTCTTGTAAAAGTCGGTCTTGAAACTCCCATCCTTGTACAGGCTTGGTCATGTGTTAAATTTTCATAATCAGCAAGTTTTATAGCTTCATATTCTTCTAATAACAATACAACTGGTTCACTGTTCATAAAAGGGATACCAAATGGTTTAAAACCTCTTACCAATGGGGGTTCCCACATCCATCTCCCTCTTTTTCTTCTTGGCATTTTATCTCCCTGATATTTTTACTAATTTCATATTTCTTATGAACTTATGTTCATAAGAAATATAATGAACTATTGTTCATTTGTCAAGTATTTTTTTAAATTTTTTATGCTTGAAAAATAAAAAGGATAAATTTTATATTATAATAATATTTTAGAAAAAACTTTATTATTTTGTTGAAGTTTAGAGGAATAAAAGAGGAGAAATAGTAATATATTATTAAGTCCCTGAACTTTTGTAAAATTTTAGAGAAAACATCCAGATTTTAGTTGTTATCAAAAAAAATAATAATGAAATAAAAGGGGATAACAACCCAATTAATAAGCCATTTTTATAATTTGAAATAAAAAATAAACTTGGATAGAAACTTGCAAATCCAACTGGAATTATTGAGGTAAAAATAATTCTTAATACCTGATTATAGATAGGTAAAGGATATTTAGTAAATTCTTTAAAATCATAAATTAAATTAGAAATATTTGTATTTCCAATAGTAATAAATGAGGAAATAGAAAATAATAAAGATATTGACACATATATCAATGATGCTCCAATTATCAATAAAGGAAGTAGTAACAAATAGAATGAAAGTAATTTTAATCTAATAATTGCAATAACTAAAATACTTATGCCAAAAATAAGATCACTCCAGCCATCCTCATCAAAACCATCTGTCATAATCTGAAAAATGGGATTAATTGGACGTAGCAAAAAACGATCAAGAAAACCATAACGAATATAATATGTAAGTGAAATAGTATTTACAAAAAAGCAATGCCATAAAGCAAAACTCGTTGCTGAAAAGCCAAAAATGAATAAAATCTGATCGAAACTCCATCCTTTCAATTTATCTATAAAGTTAAATATAAATAATAAAATACAGAAACTCATAAAATTATTTAATAATAAACCTGCAATCCCAATTATAAAATCTAAATCATATATTACTATACCTTTAATATTAATTTTTAAAAATTCTAAATATAACCTAAAATATCTGTCTATTGATTTAAGATGTTTTTTTATCAATCTCAATTTTTATCCTCCCTGAATCAAGATTTTTTTAATTGAACTTTTGTAAAAGATATATGTAAAAAATCCTAAAATAATTATCCAGATTATCTGGTAAATAACAATATTGATTAATGTTTGTTCAGTTTTATTAAATAAAACCATAAGGGGATAGTAATACATAATTTTAAAAGGGATATATTCTATTATTTTTCTTATCCAATCAGGATATAAAGACAGGGGAAGAAATCTTCCTGATAATAAAGTAATAGCTGCATATTTAAAACTCTGTACTCCCCTTATATTGTAAGTGTGAAACGAAAAAATTCCAATAAACAGATCAAAAATAAATACAAAGAGATATGATAATACAAAAACTAAAATAAATTTAAAAATATTAAATAAAATAAAATCAGGAAAAATATTAAATATTAAAATAATAATAAGTAGTATAGGTAATGCTATAAATATTAACCTATATATACTTTGACCAATTGATACAAAGAAAAATTGTCTAAAAATCGAAATTGGTTTTAAAAGCCAATGGACAATATCTCCTGTTTTAACTAACTGGCTCAATTTAGAACTTACCTTAGGAAATAAAATATGAATGATTTGACCTGTACATAAATAAAAAAACATCTGCATAAAATTATACTCAGGAATAACAGTTGATTCATATATTGCTTTCCAGAAATAGTATTGAACACAAATCAAAAATATTGATGATATAATATTAAACCATGTGGCTTTTCTATATATTTGCGATTTAATCAACCCTATTTTAATTAAAATAATATTTGTTTTTAATTTAAAATTATTTAACATTCTCCCCCTCTTCAATAATGATTTTATTATATTCATAAAACTTTTTTAAAACTTGTTTAAAATCGGGACTTTTTATATTTATCTCCATGACTTTATTATTATTTAAAACTTCATTTAATAACAGGGGTAATTTTTTTTCTGTTAAATTATCTACTATTATCTTATTATTGGTAAATTCAATATTACCATATTTTTTATCTTTTATATTGTATGGTAGATTGGGCTTTTTATTTTCCAATATAAAAACTACACGATGTCCAATATTTATTTTTGTTTTAATACTTGAAGTTAATCCATCATATAAAATATTACCTTCTTCAATGATAATTGTTCTTTCACATATTTCTTCTATATCAGAAGTATCATGAGTTGTTAAAAAAATAGTTGTATTCCCCTTATTCTTTATTTTTTTAAGAAAATTTATAATAGCAGTTTTGCTAAAAATATCCAACCCGATTGTAGGTTCATCTAAAAAAACTATTTTTGGATTGTGCAAAAAGGCACTTGAAAGCTCTGCACGCATTTTTTGACCTAAACTCAATGTTCGAACAGGCTGATACAAAAACTTATCTAATTCAAGAATTTCACAAAATTCATCCAATCTTTTTTTAAAATCCTTATCACTTACCCTATAAATACTTTTAAGTAATTTAAATGATTCATAAGCAGAAATATCCCAGCGTAACTGACAACGTTGGCCAAAAACAGCACCTATATAGTAGTTATTGACTTGCCTATTGTTAAAAGGCTCTCTTCCAAGCACCTGAATTGATCCACCTGTAGGTTTTAAAATTCCTGTTAAAATTTTAATTGTTGTTGATTTACCTGCCCCATTTCTTCCAATAAATCCAATTGATTCTCCAATATCCACATTAAATGAAATACCTTTTAATGCTTTAATTTCTTTTAATTTATTTTTTCCAAAAAGACCTGATATATATGATTTGAAATTTTTGTTTTCATTAACAAAATATGATTTAGATATGTTATTTACAGTAACTATTTGCATATCTCCCTCACTATAATCACTTTTAAAATATTTTTATAAATAATCACTTTAATTTTAAATTATCAAGTAAATATTAATTTTTTAACGATATTAATTAAAATATACACAAACTTACTTCAATTGATATGAATTTTGAATTATGTTTTTATATGCTTTAAATTTACTTTTATAAAAAAGTTTTTATATTTTCATTGTAAAGGAAAAAAAATGAAATTAAATTCCATATTTACAAATTATTATCAAAAAAATAACAAATCTATTTTATTTACTATTCTCATTATTTTATTACAGGGACTATTATTATTAATAATCCCATTAATTATCAATAACATTTACAAATATGGTTTTATAACAAAAGATTTAAAAAAGTTTTGTATTTTAAGTTTTCTTCTTTTATCAGTTTATCTTATCCTATTATTTTTAGATATTTTTACAGAAAGAATACTTACAAAACATATGTTTTTAAACCCATCAAAAAATATAAGACAATTGCTTATAAACAAATATCTTGATTTACCAATTGATTTTTACTATAATAATGGCCCTGCTGCAATTTTTAGAAATATTGCTGGAAACTTAAATTTAGCTTTACAATCATTTTATGAATTGGTTAAAAAATTTACAATTATAATTAAAACAATCATTTATCTTTTATTTGTATTAACAATAAATCCTTTATATTCTTTTTTTATAATAATATTTAATACCACTTTAATGCTTTTAATTAATATTATAGAAAGAAAAAAACTATCCATTTTAAAGAAACAAAGTAGTGAATTTATGAAGGTTTACGATGAAGCTTATGATTGCCTTGAAGGAGAATTTGATATTTATGCAAATAATCTTTTTAAATATTTTTTAAATAAAATTAAAAAATCAATTAAAAATTTAACAATGAACATTCTTTCTCGTGTTGATGAATTGTTTGTCCTTGAAGTTTTTATTAAGAATTTTTTAAATAAAATAGTTCCTGTATTGTTACTATTTATAATTTATCTATTTAATATTAATAATAAAAATATAACAACTTTTTTTACTTTATATTTTTTATTTCTAATTTTCCCGGACTTATCCCCTTTAGTTGGACTAAAATTAGAAATAGAAAAAGTTGAAAACAGATGGGAAACAATAAATAATGTATTTGAAAAAAAGAATGAAGATAAAGGCTTTTTAATTACTTCTCAATATGATATTGTAATAAAAAATTTATGGATCAAACTTAGAAACAATATAATTTTAAAACAAATTAATTTAAAAATTCCATATGCACAAAAACTATTAATAGTTGGTAAATCTGGTGAAGGAAAATCTGTAT
Organism: Exilispira thermophila; assembly: GCF_055389015.1. Classification (NCBI taxonomy): domain Bacteria; kingdom Pseudomonadati; phylum Spirochaetota; class Spirochaetia; order Spirochaetales; genus Exilispira; species Exilispira thermophila. Next base: position 2,201,172 of record NZ_AP042476.1, read on the forward strand.
TTTAAATTCACTTATTGGCAATTTTTACAGCAAAAAAGGTGAAATATTTATAGGTAATATCCCTATTTCAAATATTAACATAGAAAATTATAGAAAAAGTATTTCATATATCAATTCAAATCCAATTATTTTTGAAGACTCTATTTATAAAAATATTGTTCTGGATCAAACTTCATCTTATAATGAAGTTAAAAATCTAATTGTTCAGCTAAATCTTTCTCATTTTTTTAATAGGTTTAATAATCTTTATCAAATTATATCAAATGAAAAATTATCAGCAGGTGAAAAAATTGTAATTAGCTTTTTACACGCATTAATTAGAAAACCCAAGATTCTATTTCTTGATGAAGCAACTGATTTACTTGATTCAAAATTAGAAGAAAAAATTTTATCCATAATAAAAGATATGAATATTACTGTTATTGCAATCTCTCACAATTACTCTGTTTTAAAATATTTTGACAGGATTATTTACATTGATTCTGCTAAAATTACGGAAGATATTGATAGCAAAGATATTTTTAAATCAAAACATATCAAGCAACTTTTCAAAGATCAAATCATACAAAATGAAAAGGAAATTTTATGAATATTTTTGTCAAACATTTTAATAATTTTTATAAACCTAAAATTAAGTTTGTTATTCTATACTTAATATTTAATTTTTTCGCTCTTCTTTGTTTGATTTATATTAATAAGAATTATCAAAATTATTTAAATAAAGATATTATTAATATTTGTATATTAATTTATTATTCCTTTTTCATTGTTATATACTTTTTCCTGAACTTTATTTCTAATTTTATTGATGTAAGATATATGTGTTTTAAACCCTTATCAGATATGTTTTTCAAATCTTTTGAATCTATACTTAAAAAAGATTACTCTGAATTTTGTTCAAATAATCCCAATAATTATTTATACTACATTTTTGAAGTTCCTCAATTTATAATGCTTAATTTTCCATCTTTTGTTTATATTATTTCCTCTATCATGAATATTTTAATTGTTGCTTACATTCTTTTTAATTCAATGCCTATTCCATTTTTAGTTATATTTGTTTTATCTATCTTTGCTGAAATTTTTCTTAAAACTTTTTATAGAAAAATTACCCAAAATTGGAAAGAAGTTTCAGTTAAAACAAAAATATTACAAAATAATATTTTAAATATTTTTTCAGCTATATGGCATGTTAAAATATATTCATTAGAAAAATATTGTCAGGATAAAGTAAAAGAACCTGCTTTAAATTTATCAAATTCTTTTTGTAATAATAAATTAAACAACCATTTATTAAGCATTTTTATTAAAGCTAAAAGTTATATTTTTGAAATAATTTTTTTATTAATGATATTTTTTACAAATATAGATAAAAAATTAAATATTGTTGAAATAATATTTTCAGTTTTTTTAATTAATATTTTTTTAGATAATTTTTCCAGAATGATAAGTTCTATTATTGACATAAAAAAGGGAAAGGAACTATTAATAAATTTTTATAATATTATTGAAAATAGTAAAATAATAAATACAAATATAGAATATTTAGACAATAAAATTATTAATTCTGAAATAATAAAAATAATAAACGGTTCATTTTCATATAAAGCAAAAGAAAATAATAAAAAAATAAATGGAAAGATAAATGAAAAAATAAGATTAAATTTAATTAAAAACTTAAATCTTACAATACATAGGGGAGATAAAATAGTAATTGTTGGGGAAAATGGATCTGGAAAGACAACCTTATTAAAATTATTAGCAAATATCCTGAAATTTGACAATGGGAAAGTTCAATATAATAAAGCTATATTGGATTTTGACCCATTTAGCAAAACTAACCTTAAAATAAATTTTGTAGGTAGTAATCCTTATATTTTTAATATTTCTTTAAAAGAGAACATTTGTTTTGATAATAATATAGAAGAAGACATAATATTTAAAATTTTAGATAATTTAAATCTAACCAAATTTTGTAATTCACTACCTTCTAATATAAATTCTATTATTGAAAAAAATTCAATGACTATTTCTGATGGAGAAAAATTGCGAATTGCACTTGGTAGAGCAATTTTAAATAAAGATAAAATTGACATTATATTTTTAGACGAATTTACAAAAAATATTGATTCTAAGACTGAAAAAAAAGTTATAAATGAACTATTTAAAAAATTTAAAGAAAAAACTATCATAGCAGTTTCACATAGGTTATCAACAATATCAAGGTTTGATAAAATTATTTTTCTGGATATGAACAATAAAGAAATATTATTTGACAATAGAGATAAAATCATGAATAGCCCTCAATTTATAAAATTATTTATGAAAAAACTTTAGAAAATCTAAAGAAAAAGTATTAAATTAATATTTTTTGATTGATTTTAATTTTCTAAAGACTAATCAGTATATATTTTTTTTTGGCAGGTGCCGTTAATAATAAAATTGAAATTATTATATTTGATTAAATAAATTTAAGTTTGATATCTATACTAATTGAAATTTTTTAATGGATTTCAGTTGTCAAAGACTAAAAAGAATATACATTTATTCGTGGCTGGTGCAGATAATAATAAAATTGAAATTGTTATATTTGATTTAATAAGCTTAATTTATAAGTCTATCCTTATTATAATTTTTCGAGTGGATGTCAGTTGCCAAAGGCTAAAGAAAATAAATTATTTACGTGGTTGGTGTAGTTAATAATAAAAATTGAAATTATTGCATTTAATTAAATAAAATTAAGTTTGATATCTATACTAATTGAAATTTTTTGAATGGATTTCAGTTGTCAAAGACTTATAGGTTATAAATTTTAGTTTTGTTTTAATGATAAATAGATAGTAATAATAGATTACATAACTGAACTAATGAAAAAAATTTCAATTAGTATAGAATCACTTCTTATTTTTTAAATATCTCAATAATTTCAATTTTATTATTAACAAATAGGATTTTTTCTATCCCTTTCTCAAGCTTATCCCTATCAAAACAATTTAATATAACCTGCTTTTCATCATCACTTATTCCAAATTTTAATTCTATTAATTTTATCAAATCCTGCTGCTTTTCAAGTATTTGACCTTCAAGTTTTCCTTCTGTTTTTCCTTTTTCAATACCTTCTTTTATCAATGATTCTAAAATTGATGGCATCTTGCTCTCCTTCTCTTCAAGTTTTTTTAATACAATTTCTCTATCTTCACTTTTCAATATTGACAATATATATACATAAAATACATTTTTTATCTCTCTATTTTCTATCTCTTTAGCTAATGCTTCAAGTATCCTGGATATTAATTTCATATCTTCTTCTGCTTTATATTTTAATACATCAAGGGCTAATTTCAAGTATCTATTATAATTCATTACTTTATAACTTAATTTATTCTTACTATCATTAAAAAATAGATATTTAAAATTTAGTAAATAGTTTTTAAAATTATTCTTAATCTCTTTATCTATTTTAAAATTATTTATAAATTCTGTATTAATATCCCATTTACTTTTACCATGATAAAAAACAACAGGTATTATTAAAGATAAATCTTTATTATTTTGAAAATCTTTTTCCCATTTAACTAACATATATCTTAAAAGTTGAATAAAGATAGCATTATCTTTATATGATTTATGTTCAAAAAGGAAGTATATGTTAATATTATGTTTAGAGTTAATTAGATTGGTTTCAAAAACAAGGTCAGCAAATCTATTTTTAAATTCTTTTGTAATGTAAGAAGAGTTAACAATTTTTAGGTTATTGATGTTAATATATTTTTTGATATTATCAGGTAATATGATATTAATAAAATCTTTAGCATTATTAATATTTTTAAAAACGATTTTAAAGAAAGTATCATGAGGGTGTTTAATAAAGTTAAGATATAATTCTTTCATAAAATATATCTCCTTTTATTATTCCTGAATATTATTTTTATTTGTCTTTTATAATTTATAGACAAAAAAATATTCAAAAAAGTTTCATAATTATTAGAAAAAATTTGAGTCTGTAGAAGTTAAAAAAGAATAAAGATAATTTATTTTTCTGTGGTTAGCACCAATAATAATAAAATTTGAAATTATTATTTTTGATTTAATAAATATAAACAATATATTTATCATAATTGAAATTTTTAGAGCAATTGTTAGTTGTCAAAGACTAAACATATATAAAGACTTCGAGGTTGGTACAGTTAATAATAAAATTAGTAATTGTTGTTGTTTTTTTATAAATGTAAACAATATATATATACTAATTAAAATTTCTCGACTGGATTACAGTTGCCAAAGGCTAAAGAAAAAATAATGACTTCGTGGCAGGTGAAGTTAATAATAAAATTCGAAATTATTATTGTTGATTTAATAAATAAAAAAACTATATATATCATAATTGAAATTTTTCGACTGGATTGTAGTTGTCAAAGACAAAAAAGATTAAACTTTATTTTAGACTTAATGCATTAAAAGGTTATATAATAGAATTACATAACTACACTAAGGAGAAAAATTTCAATTATGATATAATTTCTCTTATTTTTTAACCATCCCAATAATTTTAATTTTATTATTAACAAAATATTTGTTTAACCTTTTAACAATTTATGATAATTTTAAATTGATTTTTAAATTTACATATTTAACTAAACAAAAAAAGGATAATTCTATGCCTAAAATCGAACCTTTTGAAAAATTTACTAAGGAATATGAGGAGTGGTTTATAAAAAACAAGAATGTATATAAATCAGAATTATTATTAATGGAAAAAATTATACCACAAAATGGATATAGTCTGGAAGTAGGTGTAGGTACTGGAAAATTTGGTGGTCCTTTTAAAATATCTATTGGAATTGACCCTTCTTCAAAAATGCTTGAACTAGCTAGAAAAAATTGGGGAATTAAAACTAAAATCGGTGTTGCAGAAAAACTTCCTTTTGAAAATAATTTATTTGATTGGGTATTAATTGTTGTTGCTATATGTTTTGTTGATGATCCTGTTAAAACTTTTTCTGAAATTTATAGAGTATTAAAAAGTAATGGAAAAGTTATAGTTGGTTTTATTGATAGAAATTCACCTTTGGGAAAAATATATGAAAAAAATAAAGAAAAATCTAAATTTTATAAACCAGCAACTTTTTTTTCTACTGATGAAATATCAGAGATGTTAAAAAAAACAGGTTTTACAATTGATAAAATTTATCAAACAATTTTCTCTTTACCATCAGAAGATTACGAAGTTGAAAAACCTGAAACAGGTTATGGTAAAGGAAGTTTTGTTGGCATAAGTGCTATCAAATTATAGCAGTTTGTTATAATCAACATGTATAAAAATTTCATTAAAAAAATATTTAATTTAAACTATATATTAAAACAATAAATTTCAGGAATAAAAATGAAAACACCTTTACAGTTCAATAAATATAGAAAACTATGGGGTTTTGAAAAAGGAAAAATTCCATTAAATCATGGCTCTTTTGGAGCAACTCCTTTAGTTGTATTAAAAAAACAACAAGAATATATTAAAGAAATGGAATCTTTAACAACAAGATTTTTTGTATTTAAACTGAGAGAACTTCTTCTGGAATCAAAAGAAAATCTTTCTAAATTTCTTAATTGCGATCCTGAAAATCTTACTTTTATTACCAATGCAACAACAGCTGCAAACACAGTACTCAACAATTTACAATTTAGTAATGGTGATGAAATATTAACAACAAAATTTATTTATCAATCATGTTTTAATTTACTAAAACATATAGAACAGAAAAAAAATATTAAATTGGTTTTTGTTGATCTCCCATTTTTACCTCAAAATGATGATGAAATTATTAATGCGTTTAAACAAAAAATATCAGAAAAAACAAAACTTATATTTGTTGATCATGTAACTTCAGAAACAGCATTTATATTTCCAGTAGAAAAAATTTCTGCTTTAGCAAAAGAAAACAATATAAAAATATTTATTGATGGAGCACATGCTCCAGGTATGATTAAAGTGGATTTAGAAAAAATTAATTGTGACTTTTATACTGGAAATGCTCATAAATGGTTATGTGCTCCCAAAGGTTCAGCTTTTCTATATGTATCAGATAACAATTTAGAAAATTTCACTCCATTAGTGATAAGTAATTACTTCCAACAGGGTAATTCTTTAAAAGAGAAATTCAAAAATTCATTTGAATGGCATGGAACTGATGATTATACTCCCTATATTGCCATAAAAGATTCTTTAAAATTTTTAGAAAATCTTCTTTCTGATGGAATAAATGAAATAATGAAAAAAAATCATGACCTTTTAATTCAAGCAAAAAACCTTTTATTAAAAGAATTTTCAAAAAAAATTTATAATACAAACAATAATACAAACAATAATACAAACAATAATACAAACAATAATATAAACAATAATAAAAACAATGACAAAAACAATAATAAAAATATTAATAGAAATAATAATAATAATAATTTTGAAGATACAATTTCATTTTTACCTTCAGATAACATGCTTGGGAGTATGGCGATAGTACCTTTATTTTCAAAATCTGAATTTAATAACAAATACCATATAGACACATTACAATTGAAACTTTTAGAGAAATATGGTATAGAAACTATGTTTGTAAGTATAGAAGGAAATAGATTTATAAGATTAAGTGCTCATATATATAATTCTTTGAATGATTATGAATATTTATTAGAAGCTTTATTAAATGAAACATATAATTAATATTAGGTAAAGGATATGTATAATAAATTTGCAAATTTTGTAGCTAAAAATCGAAAAAAAATACTTGGAATTGTGATTATTTTTAATCTTTTAAGTATATTCTCACTCTTTTTTTTAAAATTAAATACAGATTTTAAACTTTTTATGCCAGATAAATCACCATCAAAGAAGATTTATGATGAAGTTAGAAAATACTTTAAAGATGAAGGACAGAGTATAATTGTTATTAATACAAAACAGAGTAAAATTGATAAAAATCTTATAAAAGAGCTTGTAAATGTTCAGGAATTTCTTCAAAATAATTCTAAAGCATCGGAAGTTAATGGAGCTACTACTATTCTAGAAAACGAATCAAACCCTATTTTTAATAAAAATAATATTGATAAAATAAATATTTCCCTTTATGAAAAATTTATCCAATTTATGGGGGATTTATCTCCTTTAAAAAAATACAATAATGATTATTATGCAATTTTTACTCTTATCCCACAAATTAATAGAAAAATTGATTATAAAATAATTGAAAAATACTTTAAGGATAAAAATTTAACTTTTCATATAACTGGCGATGATTATTTACAATATAAACTTATAGATTATATTATTAGAATTATTCTAACAATTCCTCCATTTGCAATAATTTTAATCTTTTTGGTATTCAGTATTCAGATAGGTGCAAAAAAAGCGACTTTGCTTTCTGTTTTACCTGCAGGTATTGCTGCATTATGGACACTGGGGTTATTAACATTAATGTATAGAGAATTATCTATAATAACTTTACTTGCTCCAATTTTTACAATTGTAATTGGTAGTGCTGATGGCTTGCATTATATGTCTCACTATCTTGATAGAATTGAAGAAGGAAAAACTCCTGTTGATTCTGTTTCCAGCACATTAAAAATGGTTGGAATTCCTATGATTTTAACAACAGTTACTTCAGCAGCAGGTTTTTTGTCTTTGCTTGTTTTTAAAACAAAATCTATAACCCAGCTTGCTATAAGTGCAAGTATAGGTATTATTTTAGCAGGATTTGCTACATGGACAATCCTTCCATCAATTACTACAAATGATTTAAAAATAAACAGGAAAAAGAAAAAAAATTTCTATATAAATTTTATAAAAAAATTAAGTGGTGCACCTATTATAATAATTGCAATTATTCTTTTTGTTGGATTTTTACCAGGAATAAAATTTATAAAAACAGATTTTAATGAACTTTCATTGTTTAAAAAATCAACAGAACCATATAAAGGACTGGAAATTATTCAAAAAGTTAACAATGGGGCAATGCCTTTTGAAATTCTTATTAAAACTGACAAAGATATATATTCCATGAATATAGCTAAAAAAGTTTTTAAAATGGAACAAGATTTGAAAAACAAGGAGTTAATTACCAAATCTATTTCTATTTATAATATTATATCTCTTTATAATTCACTTGGAGGAATATCATTCCTTCTAAACCCTGAAAAAACTCTTGATAACATTATTTCTAAAAACAGTAAATTTAATTATGAATCAAATTATCCAACTCTCCCATTTCAAATTACATTTATTAAAAATTTTATAAAAAAATCTTTTTCAGAGAAACAATTAAATTCACTTGTAAATGAAGAACAAAATGTTGCAAGAATATTCATTTTTCCCAAAAATTTTAATAATGAATCATTATCAGAAATTAAAGATCTGGTATCAAATTATAGGACAAAAGAGTTTCAAAGTTATGTTACATCAATACAATATTTAATGAAAGATTTAAATGATAATATTAAAACAAATCAATTAAAATCGGTAATATTAATAACACTATTTATATTTATAATTTTATTAATTTATTTTAAAAAATTTTTACCAGCATTTCTTTCAACTATACCAGTTTTAATGTCTGTTATAGCAGTATTTGGATTTATGGGATATGCATCTATACCTTTAAGTATTATAACTTCTATAATGATGGGAATTACAATAGGTGTTGGCATTGATTATGCTATCCATTTTACCTCTGTTTATATGCATTACAAAAATTCAGGTGAAACTTCAGAAATTGCATCAAATAATGCTTTTGATTATACTTCAACACCTATAGTTGCAAATGCTTTGGGGCTTGCTATTGGATTAACTGCAATGAGTTTATCTCCATTTATTATACATGTATACTTAACAGAAATCATGTGGATAGGAATGACAACTTCTTCTATTTTCACATTAGGATTTTTATCATTTATATTTAAAAAATTGAAATAGATTTAAAAGAATAAAATATTGAAAAATATAATAATATATTTTATCTCATATCTATTGATACAAATGCAATTTTAAAATAATGTAAATTCAATAAGTTATTAAAAAAATTTTTTGAAAAACAAAAAAGGAAAATTTTATAAAAAAACAAAGGAAAAGTTTATGGAAAATTATTTAAACATATCTAAAGAAAAATGCATTAGTTTTTTTAAATCAATTAAAAATAAAAACAATTTTGCTATAACAGCACATGAAGACCCTGATGGAGATGCTATCGCATCTATTTATGCTATTGCATATATTTTAAAATACCTGAAAAAAGATTTTTCTATTTATCTTAAAAATTTACCACCAGAAAATTATATGATAGCACCCTTTAAAATTAATTTAATTGATAATGTTAAAAAGATTAAAGAAACAAATATTATTGTTGTAGATTGTTCAAATGCTCAAAGGCCATTTATAAAAGAACTGGAAACTACACCAATTATTGCAAACATTGATCACCATCAGGATAATAACAACTTTGGCAAATACAATCTTGTTTATCCTGAGGCTCCTTCTACAGCTGAAATTATTTTTGAACTTCTAAAATGTTTTGTAAATAACTTTAACATTGATAAAAATGAAACTAAAAATATTTTTAATAAAGATTTATTAAATTCAATTTTACTTGGTATTTTATATGATACATATTATTTTAATACTGAAAATACAAATGCCATAACCTTCAAAAATGTTGCTCAAATAATTGAACTGGGTGGAGAACTTCACAAAATAAAAGAAATACTTTTCAAACAAAAAGATCCAGTTATATATAAGATCTGGGGTTCCATTTTAAATAATATTGAATTATTTAATAAAGGAAAAATAGTATTAGCTTATCTAGATCATAAAGATTACAAAAAAATTATAAAAGAAAATCCAATTAATTCACCTTCTTATTCAATGGTTACTGAAGGATTTATAAATCATTTAACTTCATTAAAAAATAGTGATCTTGTTATATTTTTAAGAGAACATGAAGGTTTTGTTAAAGGTTCTGTCAGATCTTCATCTGGCCAGGCAGCTAAATTTGCAAATATTTTCAAAGGTGGTGGCCATAAAAATGCTGCTGGTTTTAAAATAAAAGGGACTCTTCCTGTTGCAATTAAAATCATAAAAACAGAAATAAAAAATTTTGAGATAAATTGATAAATTTAATTATTGCAAATTAAATTATTATAAATTTTTATATAAAAGAACTATTTTCTACTAAATTTTGATAAAAGTCTTAAAATCTCAATATATAACCATATTAAAGTTACCATTAATCCAAATGCTGCATACCATTCCATAAATTTAGGAGCACCGTTTGCTGAAGCCTGAACAATAAAATCAAAATCAAGAACTAAATTTAAAGCTGCAATTCCTACAACAAAAAGACTAAAGATTATACCAAAAGTAGATGTTGAATAAACTAATGAACCTCTGAATCCAAAAAAACCTAAAACTATAGTAAATAGATAATATAAAGCTATTCCTCCTGTTGCAGCAAAAACACCCATTCTAAATTTGTTTGTTACTTTTATAATTCCACTTCTATACAATATTAACATTCCAAGAACAACACCAAATGTTAAAGCAACAGCTTGAATTACAATACCAGGGTATAAATTTTCAAGAAATGCAGAAAGTCCCCCTATAAATGCACCTTCAAAAAGAGCATAAAATAATGATAAGGATTTTGCTAAAGTTGGTTTAAGCGAAATAATTATAGCTGTAATAAAACCTAATATTGCACCTCCAATCATTAAAGGTACAACTAGTTGTACTTTTGCAGGATTAAAAAAGAAATTCCATGTTAAACCTGCACCAGCTAACACAAAAAGTAACATTAATAATGCTTTATTTATTGTTCCATTAACACTCATTAAATCATTATCAGTTAATTCAAAGTATCCAACTTTTTCAAAAGCTCTTTTGCTCAGTACTGGATTTGATGTTCTCATACTTTTCCCCTCATTTTTATAAATTTTACATTAATATCTCTTCAATAACAATTATGATAATTTTTCTTTTAAAAGTCAAATAATTTAAGCATCTATTGAAATTAAAGTAAAATAATGATAAATTATAAATACAATAAAATTAAAATATATCAAAATAGTTGTTAAATTAAATATATTAAAAGAGTATAATAATAATTAAAATTACGAGGAAATAAAATGCAAGTTTCAATTATTGGTATAGGAACAGAACTTTTAAACGGGAAAATTGATGATACAAATTCCACTTACCTTTCAAAACAATTTACAGATCTTGGATTATCTGTAAATTTTAGAATTAATGTTAATGATTCAAAAAAAGATATTATTCAAGCTTTAAAAATATGTACTTCTAATAGTGATATAATTGTTCTTACTGGTGGATTAGGTCCTACAGATGATGATATTACATTAGAATCATTAGCTTTATTTTTAAACAAAAAATTATATTTTAATGAAATATTGTGGAAAGAAATAGAATCATTTTTTATCAAAAGAGGATATCCTGTTTATGAATCAAATAAAAAGCAGACTTATTCATTTAATGGTGCAATACCTTTAAAAAATGAACATGGAACAGCACCTGGAATTTTTTATATGGATAACAAAGCCTATATTTTGCTTCCAGGACCTCCAAAAGAAAACAGACCAATGTTTAAAAATTTTGTTTTACCACTGCTTTTTAAAAACAATTTAATAAATAAACAACAAATTGAGAAGATGAATAAATTAAAAAAAGAGATAAGGGTATATAATAGTGGTGAAAGTGCTTTGTTTGACATTTTTAGACAATGTGAAACAAAAAATGAAATCCTGCATGGGAAAGGATATCTTTCAGATTTTATAGAAATTGATTCTTACTTTAATAGAAAAGGATACATCGAAATAATTTTTAAATATAAAGATAACAAAATAGTTAAAAATATTGATAATGATAAAGAAAATAAAAATAAAATGAATGGCTCTTTAAATAATAAAAATGATATTAATAACATAGATCAACCTAATGAAAATGAAATAATTAATCAATTTAATAAAAAAGTTAACCTGTATCTTGATGAACTTATCAAAAATAAAATAGATTTTACAGAAAATAAAGATATACAGCTTTTAGTTCTTGAAAAATTAATTTCTCTTAATAAAACAATTGCATTTGCAGAGTCAATTACTGGTGGGGGGTTAGCTAAAACATTAGTAGATATTCCAGGAGCATCAAACTCACTTCTTGGAGGAATTGTATCATATAGCAATAAAGTAAAAGAAAAACTTTTGTTTGTAAAATCAATTGAACAAAAAGGTGCTGTATCTTCTGAAGTTGCTGAAGAGATGGTAAAGGGGTTAAAAAAACAAATAGGTGCTGATATAAATGTATCTGTTACAGGAATTGCTGGACCAACTGGAGGTTCAAAAGAAAAACCAATTGGTCTTGTTTATTTTGGGTTTTTATTTGATAATATCTTTTTTATAAAAAAACAAATTTTTAATGGGAATAGAGAAAGAATAATAAATAAAACAATTCTCTATGTATTTTTAGAAATATACAAATATATTTGCAAATTTTAGATATCTAATTATTTCACCTTATATGGATAAAAGGATAAAGTCTTATAAAATATTTTACATTTTAATCTGGAGGTCAAATTAGTTATAATTCTAGAATTATAACTAATTTACACATTATTATTTAAATAACCTAAATGTGTTTATAATATTTTTAAAAAAATAGGGAAAGTTTTTAATATGAATTATAAATCAACTTACTTCCCCTATTTTATTAATAGTTTTATAAAAAAATTAATCTTTTTTATTTTTTCAAACTATTATATCATCTATAAAAAAAATTATTTTGAAAACAATGAATATATTAAAAAACTTATTTTTAATAAAAACCAAATAATCTTCCAACTTGATAAATAATAACTGAAAAAATATAAGGAACAACCATCAACAAGACAATTTCAAATAACATTAATCTCCATCCAAATTCCTGTTTTATTGCAGCTAATGTTACAATACATGGAATAAAAAGAAGCATAAAAACCATAAACGAAAAAGCAGAAAGTGGTGTAAATATATCTTTTATTTTTTTTGAAAAATTTGAAGATTCATTTGATTCCATTTGAAAAGCACCTGGAATTAGACTACCAAACATATTTTTTAAAGAATCCAAAATAGCATTCCCAAATCTTATAATTTGATCTTTTGTATCTTGAATAAATTTGAAACTATTTTCTTCCTCTTCTTCTTTTGTTACTTCTAATGTTTGACTTAAAGCACCAACTACGGCCTCTTTTGCAATAATTCCAGGTAAAATACTCGAAACAGCCTGCCAGCTACCAAAACCTGTTGGTATAAAAATTGGAGTTATAAGTTTAGATGTTTTTCCAAGATATGAATTCTCAGGTGTTGAGTCTACAGGAAGATTAATAACGCCCCATAGGAAAATCATGGCAACCAATATAATAGTTCCTGCTTTTTTTAAAAAAGATCTTGTTCTAATCCACATAGAACTAAATACTATTTTTGCTGCTGGTAATCTATATGGTGGTAATTCTAATAATAACGGAGTTTTAGTTGTTTTGAATGATTTTGTGTTTTTCAAAATAATTCCCAAAATAATTGCTATAAATATTCCAATAATATACATAGATAATACAACAAAAGCTTGATATTTAGCGAAAAATACTCCTGTAAAAAGCGCATAAATAGGTAGTCTTGCACCACAGGACATGAAAGGTACCAGAACAGCAGTTAATTTTCTATCTTTTTCATTTTCAAGTGCTCTTGTTGCATATATTGCTGGAACATTGCAACCAAATCCTAACATCATAGGTATAAAAGATTTACCATTTAAACCTATACCATGCATTATTTTATCAAGAACAAATGCTGCACGTGCCATATATCCACTTTCTTCAAGTAGAGCCAGAAAAAAATATATAAATAACATAAGTGGAACAAAAGTTAAAACAGTACCTACTCCTCCAATTATACCATTTATGATAAAAGAATTAATCCATTCTGGTGCTCCATTTAAAGCAAATGATATATATTTCCCAATATATCCATTTATAAAACTATCCACCCAATCTATAAATGGTCCACTACCATCAAATGTTAATTTGAAAACTATATACATAAGAATAAAAAATATTGGTAATCCAAGATATTTATTTGTTACTATTTTATCTATTTTTTCAGTAAAAGATATACCATTTCTTTTAGGTTTTGTAAGTATACTTTTTAAAATACCATGTATTATTCCATATCTTGCTTCTGTAAATAAAGTTTCAGTATCATCATTAAATCTTTCCTCAATTGCAATAATATGATCTTTTGCAAGTGGAGAAAGGTCCTTGCCTATTTCTTTTTTTAAATCCTGAATTATATATTCATCTTTTTCTAAAAGTTTAATTGCCACCCATCTAATTGGATATTTTTCTGGCAAATTTTCATTTTTTAATTTTTTAATAAGACTATCTATTTCATTTTCTATAAACCTATCAAATAAAAGATTATATTTAACTTTTTTAGGTTGTTTTTTAAGTTTTATAACATTATAAACTTTATAAATAAGTTCATTAATTCCTTTATTCTTAGTTGCAATTGTAGGAATAATATTAATTCCAAGATATTGTTCGAATTTATCAATATCAATTTTATAACCTTTTTTTTCAAATTCATCAAAAATATTTAAAGATATAACAATCGGCTTTTCCATTTCCATTAATAAGAGTGTTAAATATAAATTTCTTTCAAGATTTGTAGAATCTATAACATTAACTATACAATCAATATCATTGTTTAAAATAAAATCTCTTGAGATTCTCTCTTCAATAGTAAATGGACTAAGTGAATAAACTCCTGGTAAATCAACAAAACGAAATATTTCTCCTTGATATTCAAATTCAGCTTCTTTTTTTTCTACAGTAACACCTGGCCAATTGCCAATTTTTAATTTAGTACCTGCTAGAGCATTAATAAGTGCTGTTTTCCCAACATTTGGATTTCCTGCAAATGCTATATTCATTTTTTACCTCCCATTAATTTTTCTACTTCAATTTTTTCAGCATCTTTTTTCCTAATAGACAAACTATAACCTTTAATAGCAATTTCAATTGGATCACCAAGAGGAGCAATTCTTATAACTTGAACCTCTTCATTTCTAATAAATCCCATAGCAGATAACCTTTTCTTTAATATTTTTAATCTGCTATCAATTTTTATAATTTTTGACTTTTCACCTATTTTCAGTTCTGATAGCCTCATAGTTCCTCCTTACAATGTTAGTTTTAACTAACTTTTATTTTAAAAAAAAATATAGTTAAATTATTTTTGCATTTTTTAAGCGTAATATACACAAAGATAGCATTATTTTAAATATTATTTATAATAAATATTATTTATAATAAATATTATTATTAATACCTGTCATTATCAACAACTAATAATTAAAAAAACTAACATTCTTTAACTATTATTTTATGAGCCATCCCTCTTCCAATAGCTAATTTTGAATTATTTATTTCTATGATTAATGGCCCAACAAAATCATTTTTAATTATTTTAACAAAATTACTTGGATATATACCCAATGAAGAAAGTCTTTGTTTTATTCCTCTACCTCCAATTATATTTATAATTCTGCAACATTTATTTTTATTAGCCATTGATAGTGGCATCAGAATCCTCCTCAATGTCTATTTTTTGTGCTTCAGATTTTCTTAAAGAAATATTGTATCCTTTAATTGTAAACTCAATTGGATCTCCTAAAGGAGCTCTTTTTATAGCAGTTATTTTTTCACCTTTAACTATCCCCATATCCATAAGTCTCTTTTTTAAACCACTTTTAAAATTTATTGATTTAATAACTGCAGTTTTACCTATATCAAGTTTATCAAGTGTTTTTGCATATTTACATTCATTAATTCCAGTATCTAAAAAATTTTTAAACTTAACAATCCATTTTGGTTCACTGTTTGGAGCTGTTGAAATAAATTCAAGTAACTTAACAATTTTTTCAACAGTTTCTTGATGCAAATAATGTTCTATAGAACAAGAATCTTTTCTTGCTATTTCCGAATCAATTTGTAATACTTGATTTAAAAACCTATAAAGTATTAAATGCCTTTCATATAATTCTCTTCCAACTTTAATTCCCTGTTCAGTTAGTTCAATATATCCATAATGTTCATGAATAACTAAATTTTTATTTGCAAGAATTTTTATTGCACTTATTACTGAAGAAGCCTTTACTTTAAGTTTATTAGTTAAGTCCTTTATTCTTACTATTTTTTTTTGTTTTGCAATTTCATAAATAGCCTTTAAATAGTCTTCACTGGAAGGAGTTAAAACAATATCCATAATATATACTCCTACATTAAGTTGATACTATATTAGTTAGTCCTGTCTAACTTTTAGAACATTATTTTAACTTGTCAAGAATAATTTTAAAAATATAAACCTTTATACTAAATTATAAATTTAAAAATAAAATTTTTAATTAATCATTTTCTACATTGTTTTAATTATAAAAGTATTATCTTTTTATTATAATAATCATAAAAACTATAAAAAAGATAAAATAATTCAGCCAAAATATATTTTTCGTTATGCTAACCATATTACAAATAAATATAAAAAATGGGAAAAAATACCTGCTAAAAAACCACCAATTGTATGAGAAAGAATAGCTTTTGAAGCAAGTTTTCTGTATCCCAGAGCATCCATCATACCTACATGTGTTGACAGGTACCCTGACCAGGTCATCCCGATAGAGGTAAAAACTGCAATATCATTTCCAGTTATTAATCCTGATTTTAAAAATTCAGGAATCAATCCTAAAGCTGCTCCAACAGCACCAAGAGAAGTTATTGGAAATGCAATTGCTTCTGCAGATTTAAACCCAAATAACCAGTTTAATGGTTTTAATATAAATTTACCTAAAAATGGCAAAATAGGTACACCTTGATATGCTGATCCATCATATCCGTTTCCCGCACCAAAGGTCATCATTAAAACACCAGTACATATAATTAAAACCCCAGGTATAATTTGCATCCCCATTTCAACACCATTTTTTCCTCCATCTAAAATACTATCAAAAAATCTTTGAAATAGTGTACCTTCTCTTATATATCTGTAATTTAAAAGTTCTTTTGGATTTTTCTCTTCATTATTTTTATGCAACATTTCAGGATGTTCGGAAAACTCTTTTTTAGTAAATTTTATCATAAGTCGTGTTGAAATTATTGAACCAATTATTGCTCCAAAATTTCCAATTAAAGCTTCTTTAAAAAAACCTTTTGAAAACATAAAAGCAGTTATAACCAATCCCATACCAAATGAAGTTCCAAAATTGGTTAAAGCAGGTTTTTGATATTCATCAAAATATTCAATAAAGCTTTTATCTTTTGCTAATGCAATAATTGCAGGATTATCTGAAAGATAGGTTGAAATCGCTCCTATTGCAGCAGCTCCTGGTAGTTTCCATAAAAATCTGATTATAGGTGCAAACAATTTATTTAATAAAGCAATTACTCCAAATTCTGCTAAAAAACTACCAAATGCTCCTGATAAAACTGATAATGCTAAAATAAAAAATACAGTATCCAATAGTAAAGAATGTGCTGTATTCATCAATGTTGAAACAAAATTTGCAACACCCATTTTATAACCATAAAATGCAAATAAAGAAATAAGAAAAAGGATTAATATAAATGTTTTATATGAATAAGCTTTAACTTTTTTGACACTCATCAATAATCCCCTTTTAAATTTATATTGAAAAAAAAATAACAAAAATTATAATTAAGCAAGAAAATGTTTTATTTTTTACCAAAAATTAGTTTTCATTATCAAATGTTTTAAAATTTTTTGTTTTTAAAATTTTTATTAAAGGAGATAAAAGATGAGTAAAAAAATCCTTGTAGCTACTGTAAAACCTTTTGCTAAACAAGCTGTTTCCCGGATTAAAGAAATTTGTAAACAAACAGGTTATGAACTTGTGTTATTAGAAAAATATGAATCAAAAGAAGAACTTTTAAATGCTGTTAAAGATGTTGATGCATTAATTGTAAGATCAGATAAGATTACAAAAGAAGTAATCGATGCTGCTTCTAACTTAAAAATCATTGTTAGAGGTGGTGCAGGATACGACAATATTGATATTCAATATGCTAAAGAGAAAAATATTGTTGTTATGAATACTCCGGGTCAAAATTCAAATGCTGTTGCAGAACTTGCTTTAGGGATGATGGTTTTCATAGCTAGAAATAAATTTAATCCAAAAGCTGGAAGAGAATTAAAAGGAAAAACTTTAGGAATCCATGCATATGGACATGTTGGAAGATATGTTGCAAAAATTGCAAAAGGTTTTGGAATGGAAGTCATTGCATATGATCCATTTATTGATCAAAAATTGATAGAAAAAGATGGTGTACAACCATATTCTGACCTTGAAAAAATGTATAAAGATGCTGACTATATTTCTTTACATTTGCCTCTAATAGAGCAAACAAAAGAGTTTATTAATTACAAACTCCTTTCATTAATGAAAAATAATGCTACACTTGTTAATACTGCACGAAAAGAAATTATAAATGAAGATGATTTACTTAAAATTATGGAAGAAAAAGATGAATTTAAATATCTTTCAGACATTGCCCCAGTTAAAAAAGATGAATTTTTATCAAAATATGAAGATAGAGTATTTTTTACTCCAAAAAAAATGGGGGCTCAAACTCTTGAAGCCAATATAAATGCTGCAGTTGCTGCTACAAAACAGATAATTAATTACTTTGAAAAAGGGGATACTACTTTCCAGGTTAATAAATAAGACTAAATTAATTGCATTTCAAACAACCAGTATTAAATAATTTTAGTATTAACAAGTTAGTATTAAATAAATAAAGTTAAATAACTAAAAATAAATGAAATTAAAGATATAATATTGATAATAATAATATAAAAAATTAGATCAATATATAACAATAGATAGTTTTAATATATAGCAATTAAATGAATGACACAAATGAATAAAAATTAGATTTAGAAATTATTCAATGAAATGTAAATAACAAACTAAATATATAATAATATAATAGTTTCCCAAAGTGACCATTACTTTATGATGGTCACTTTTTTAGTTAGAGATAAACCAGAATAAAATTACTAAAAAGAAAATTAATAAAAAATATAATTAAGCTTAATCGAATTAACAAACAAATCATTAACAACAATATTGATAATTAAAATTAAATAAATATCAAAATAGGATACCAGCACTAACTCCAGTCATTATAAAATAATTATTCCAATCTTCAATCACACCTATGATATTAAATTTTAAATAAAAATTTGAAAAAATGGATGTATATATTCCAATACCTGCTAAAAATGGTTTATATAAAACAAAATTATTATTAACTAAATCAAATCTTAAAACATTGGAAATAGCAATATTAAAGTTTTTATTTTTTAAAAGAATCCCATTTCTTAAATATAGAATAAAATTAGTATTAGATATCCCTAAATTTTGTTCTCCCAAATTTAAAGGGTATTTCCCCTCAATATTAAAATAAATATTAAAAGGTTTTAATATAAATACAAACGGTAGAGAAAAAGAAAAACCTGGATAATTTGATAATATATCCTGGTTAAATTGATTTGAGATTGTAAATTTCAATTGAAATGAAGAAGCAAAATAATTTGACAAAAAAAGATTATATTTCAAACTTGAAGTTAAATAATACGGTAAAGGATAAAAAAATTTCCCACTGTTAAACCCTAAAAAACTGGAAAAACCAAAACACATTTCTGTTTTATCCAGCAGTCCATATCTTATTGAAAAATTTAGAATTGAAAGGTTATTATCTTGATCTTCAATATGAGAATTAAGTGCTAAAAAATACTGCTTGTGTAAAGGTTCAATAATAAAAGGATCTGATGTAAAAAGTAATCCTGAATCCCCTGATAAAGTTTCAGAAAAATTCATAAAATATGTGCTTTTTATATAAACATTTTTAATAAAAACAAATGGAAATTCATTTTTACCATTTATAGTGTAATTATCATCGTTATTATTATTAATTTCATTTTTACTACTATTTTTCTCATCAACATCTTTAGTATTAACTAAAATTCCTTTAACTTTTACAATTATTTTATATTGCCCATCTTTTAAAATTTTTCCATCAAGCCCTTTCCCATCCCACAAAACTTTTTGATCCCATGTTTTAAAAACTGGTATTTTTTTTCTAAAAACCAACTTATCTAATTTGTCATAAACTTCAAAAACTCCATATCCCTGTGCTGTGACATAAAAATTAACTTCAATAAAACTATTTTTATCTTTTAATCCTAATAAATCTCCTACATAAGGATTTAAAATATCAGTATTTATTTTGAAATCTTTAGCAATAAATTTTGCTTCTTTTAAATTAATATCAACTTCAGTTATTTGGTTCTCTTTTATTTCAACTTTAATATACATATCTTCATAGCCAAATTTTTTTACTAAAACCTCATGACTTCCAATAATAACTGAAATAACATCTTTTTCATAATAATCATTTATTCCAATTAATTCATTATCAATGTAAATATCACAATAATTTACATTTAAATTTATCTTTAAATAACCAGGAATAGGGGTAAGGTCATAGTTTAATTCAAGATTATTTTTACCATCAAAATAAAAAGTTTCAGAAATATCATAATATTTTTCCTTCATAATTTTAATACTATGATACCCCTCTGTAATATTATCAATTGAAACTGGTGAATATCCTATAAAAACTGAATCTATGTAAATTGCTGCATCTGATGGATTGGTACTAATTATAACTGCTGGTTTTGATTCATCAGTTTCAGAAGAATTTTGATTTTCTTCTGATGAGATTGCATTAAGAGTTTTTTTAAAAGTTTTTCCTGTTGATACAAAACATGAATAAAACAAAAATAAAAAAGATAGAAGAAATACAATAACTATTAATTTTTTTTTCACTTTTTCTCTCAACTAAAATTTTTATTAGAAGTCATTTAAAAAACATATATCATAAATTACAAATACTAAAAACAATACATATTAAAAATAGATAAAAAAATATTTTAGTAAATATCAAAAACAATAAATTCTAAACATTAACAAATAAATATTTTAACAAATTTCCCAAAAACTATAAAAATTAAAAATTACATACATTGAACAGAAGCAAAAAACTATTATATAAAATATATCAAAAACTCATATATCCAGCTTATACTAATTGATAAATATTCTTTAATTATGAAATTATTTATAAAGTTAATTATAAAAATAAATAAAAGCCTGATTAGAAGGTTTATTATAAAATAACCATTTCTTTTAGGTGCTTTTATTAACATAATACAATTATAATCTAAATTACTGGATTAACTATATAATAAACTTTAATATTAATTATTTTGTTGGTATAATTTTAGCTATAAAAATAATAAAAAACTGATGATGGAATTAAATAAAAAGATTAACTACAAAAAGAGAAATTATATAATTTTGGAATGAATCCTGGTATAAATGATCCTAGTAACTTCTAATAAATAACCTGCAACAAAGAAAATTAAAAAAATCAATTTATAAACTAATAATAAAATATATCCATATCTTTCATAAAATGTTCCATTATTATAAAAAATAACATTGGAATAGACTATTCCTTTTTCTTTATAGTTGAGTTTATTAACAATGCTACCATCAGGATAAATTATAGCTGAAATTCCAGTTGTATCTGATCTTGCTATTGTTGTTTTAAACTCAACAGCTCTTAATACATTTAAATACAAATGTTGCTTTTGTTCATATGTACCTTCATACCATGAATCATTTGTAAGATTTAAAAAAAATTTGGCTTTATTATCTCTAAATTTTCTAAAAAGGTCTGAAAAAAGTGCTTCATAACAAATTGTTGGATAAAAATAATATTTTTCGCCATTTTTTTCTATAACATAAGGGCTGTTAATTTTGCCTCTGTCTTGATTTATACCAACTTCAGGAGCTATTTTTTTTAGAAAATGTATTTTATCAGATAAAGGGATATATTCTCCAAAAGGGACTAACTGGATCTTATTATAAAATTGATGGATATTACCATTTTTATCAATATATGTTGCACTATTATAATGATATCTTTTACCATTTTTTACAAAAGTATCAGGAAATCCTAATACTATACCAATTTTATATTCTTTAGCTATATCCTGCAATAGTTTTCTATATTTATTTTCATATCTAAAATAAGCAGCAAAAGCTGTCTCAGGCCAGACAATTAAATCAACTTTTTTTTCTGCTGCATCTATTGTTAAACTTGTTAATCTTTGAATAGCAATATAAAAATACTCTTCTTTATATTTAAAATTAAGTGGTATATCAGGTTGTGCAGCTGCAACAATAAGATCAGATTTAATTAGTTTTTTATCATAAGGATTAAATTTATAAAAAACAACAGAAAATAGAAAAATCACGATTATAACAATAAATGCAATTGTTATATTCAAATTTAAATATTTTTTTTGTCCTTCTGTTATAGCAAATTTATAATTTGAAAAGTATTTAATTAATTCATAAGAAAAATAGTTTATTAAAAGTACTTTCATTGAAATAAAAGTACCACCAAAAATCACAGCATCTGAAATAAAAAATTTATATAAAGAAACTGGTAATGATACATTAAACCATGGAAATGCAAGAATCCCTTTAGTCATTACAAGTTCAAATAAAAGTTGTGATAGTAAAAATATTAAAGGGATATTTTCTTTGTAATTTTTAAATATCTGGTGATATATTTTTTTAAAAAATAGTTTGTAAAAATTTCTAAAAAATAATCTTAATCCAATAAAAATAATTATATGTATAGACGAGAGTGCAAAAAATAATCCAAAATAGGTTAAAAATGAAGCATTTACTTCAACAGATACTTTATTTATAAAAAAGGATAAAGCTGCATATAATACTATTAAAAAAAGGTATAGTTTCCCATTACAAAATTTGTGGGAATTCATCCATAGAAAAAGTGGAATATAAGCTATAAATATTAAATAATTTAGTCCAATAAAATAAAAAGAAATTGAAATAAGCACAAAAGATATGAATAATAATAAAAAATTTAATATTTTTTTCATTTTTTTAATTATGTTCCATTATTATAACAAAAACAAATATAAATCTGTTTTTTAAAATATCAATTAAATTTGATTTTTAGACTTTATCAATTATAATAATTTTGTAATTAATTTTTTTTACAAAAACAATAATTGATGTTTTGAATTAGTTTTTTAAAATAAATTTTAATTTAAAATAAATATTTATAGAATGATTATAATTTAAAATTTGTTATTAATTCAATGTTTAAAATAATAAATAATTATAAAAATTATAAGTATTTTGACAGACTTATCATATTTATGTGATAATTTATTGTATAGAGCAATTTATATAGTAAAAATATAGCACAATTTAATATTGAATAGTTCTATAAAATAACTGTTATAAGTAAATTAAAATGGGAAAAAATATCAAAAAATATAAGCTAAAAGATTTTTTAAACAAAAATTTATTTCGAAAAATTATAATAACACTTTCAATTTTATTATTGATTTTAATATTTTTATTTTATTTTAGTTTTAAAACAATTGAAAAAAATGAAAATCAATTAACCCAAACAATAATAAAAAGTACTTTGAAAGATTTCGGATATCTAACTTTAAATATACAAAATACCTATAAAAATGAATTATCAAATTTCTTAAAAAAAGTCTATGAAAATTCGGATCTTTTTTTACAGGACAAAAACAGATTTCTTGATTTTTTTTATAATGAAAAAATAGCTCTTTATAATTTAAAAAAAGAGTTTGAAGAAAACATATATTTAGATAAAATTAACTACTATTTTATTGATAAAAATGGTTTTATTTATAAAACAGATTATAAACCAGATTTAAATTTTAATTTAGCAAAGTTTGGAGTATGGCGAAACATATTGTCCAGGATTAAAAAAGGCCAACCATATATTAGTAGATTATCAAGAGAATATAAAACTGGTAACCCAAGAATATTTGGTTATATAAAATTAAAAGATAATACATTTTTTGAAATTGGTTTAAAATTTTCAGGAATTAAAAAATTTTTTAACAATAAAATAAAAGAATATTGTTTCAAAAATTTAAAAATAGAAAATATTTTAATAATCACCTATCTTGAACGACCAATTAATGATAGTAAAATTCCTCATCTTAACAAAAAAGAAATTGAATTTTTAAAGAAATCACAACAAGATAAAAACATATATTATAGATATATTAGTTTAAACAAAAAATATTATTACTATACTTTTCTTTCAGATATTGGATATTTTTATTTAAAAATAAAAGTTATATCCCCTAATTTGCTATATCTTTTTATTTATACCTTAATTAGTGTTTTTGTCATATTAACTTTACTGATATACATATTTATAAAAATTAAAACCACCAGTGAAAAAATTACTTTACCTATATTAAATCTATATAATAAGCTTGATAAATTTGAAGAAAATAAACCTTTCTCCGGGAAACAAAGTTATACAAATATTGATGAAATAGATATTATCTTTCTTAAATACGATAAACTTTTAAAAAAAATTAATAATAATTACCAGGTCTTAAAAGAAAAACATGAAGAGATAAAAAAACTTACAGAAGATTTAAAATCAAAAAAAGAAACTCTTTCTATCCTTTTAGAAAAAGAAAAATCTTTTAATAAAAAAATTGAAAAAATCATATCTGTAACTAAAAAATTGTATTCAAAAACCCTTATAGATGATATAGAATTTTTTAAATTAATTTTTAGAACTACTTTTTCAATAATAGATGAAGCTGATTTTGGTTCTGTATTTATAGTAAGAAATGATAAAATAAAGTATATTGATACAATTGGACATGATTTAAAAATGTTAAATGAATTAAATATAAAAAATTATGAATTTAAAAAAATGTATAATAACATAAAAATAATAAATAATATCATTTCTCCTTCAGTAAATAAGATGAGCAAAAAGAAACTAGAATTATTAAAAAAAGCTTCTAAACCAATTAAACAAACAATTAGACTTCCACTTTATACATCATATGGAATAGTATCTTTTAATTATGATATATCTGAAGAAAGTAAAAATAGTTTCAATGAATCTTCAATAAAAATATTAGAATTATTTAAAGATATACTAACCATTTTTTTCTCTCTAAAAGAAGCTTCAAATAAATTAGATTTAATTTTAAATTCAATAGGTGAAGGAATTATAATAACCGATAATAAAGACACTATTACAACAATAAACAAATCAGTTCTTGAAATTCTTGATGCAAATAAAAAAAATATTTTAAACAAAAATATAAATAGAATAGTTTTTCTTAAAAACGTTAATGATTACCAAAATTATAATAAAATTAATAATAATTTAATTATAAAGAGTGAAAAAATAGATATAACAAAAATTAATACAGGATTTTATAATTTTGAGCTTATTTCTAATAAAAATAATAAAAAATTTATTGTACTTCTTAAAAATCATATTTATAACAATTTTAAAGATTTGATAGGAACAATTTATATTTTAAGAGATAATTCAAAAGAAAAAGAATTACAGGATAAATACTTTCAGTTCCAAAAATTTCAAACACTGGGAAAATTTGTTGGTGGGATTTTACATGATTTTAATAATCTAATTGGAGGAATATCTGGAAGTATAGAACTTTTAAAATTTGATCTATCCACTATAGAATTTGATAAGGGGAAAAAACAGGAAGTTAATGAATATATTAACATGATACTTGACAACTTATCAAAAGGGAAGGAATTAGTTAACAACCTTAAATCTCTTACAGTTAAAGAAAGTATTGTCAAAGAATTAGTAAACATAAATGATATATTAAAAAATGTTATTTTTCTATCCAAGAAAAGTATGGGTAATGATATTAAATTAACTTTTAAAAGAAATAATATTGAATATCCAATTATTTTGGGGAATAAAACCATATTATCAAATATTTTTTTAAACCTCATATCAAATGCAAAGGATGCTTTAGAAAATAAAGAGAAGGGGAAAATTGAAATAAAAGTTGAAGTTATTGAAAATTTAGCTGAAGAAAATATTAAAGACCTGTATAAGAAGGATTTAGATAAACCATTTTATAAAATAAGTATAAAGGATAATGGTAGTGGTATTTCAAAAGATAAAATTGATAAAATATTTGAACCATTTTTTACAACAAAATCTACAACAAAAGGCACAGGTCTAGGTCTTGCAATTGTAAAAGAAAATGTAAAAACTTTTAATGGGTATATAAAAGTTAAATCAATAATTAATAAAGGAACTACTTTTTCAATTTATTTTCCAGTAATTAATGACAAAAAAATTCTGGATAATTATTTTAAATCAATAAAACAGCAATTAAATATTAACGATCTGGAGAAATTTATTAAAAACTATAATTTTAAAAATAAAAAAGTTTTAATTGTTGAAGATGAAGAACTTGTTAGAATAAATATAAAAAATATTTTACAAAAAGTCGGATTTAAAGTTTTTGAAGCTCAAAATGGAGAAGAAGCAATAAAAAAAATAAAACGATTATCTAAAAATAAACTTGATTTTATAATTCTTGATCTGGTTATGCCAGATATGAATGGCCAGGAAGTAATGGAAAATATTAAAAATATTCCATTAAATGCAAAAGTAATTGTTTCTACAGGTTTTGGAAAAGATATTGACATTAATTCTATGCTAAAACAATACAATATAAGTTCTATTTTATTTAAACCTTACAAAATGGTTGATTTACTCAATACTTTAAAAAAATTTAATGAATAAACATTTTAAACAAATTATTGAATTTGTGGTTTTATGTATTATTTATAAAAAAACTCAGATGTTCAAAATAATTTTTGTTCAAAAATAATTTTGGAATTTATAACATTTAAAATAAAATAGGAGGAACAATGATAAAAGAGAAAAAGATTTACTATGATATAAGGGTTGAAAACACTATTTCCAATCTAAAAAAGAGACAATTTGATGCAATATATTTTGATACTAAAGAAAAAGCTAAAGAATTTTTTTTATCAAAAATAGATAAAAATACCACTATTGGTTATGGTGGATCAAGGACTCTTGAACAAATGAAATTAATAGAATATTTAAGAAATAATGGTTATAATTTAATGGATAGAAATAAACCTGGTATTTCAAAAGAGGAAAAAGAAAAAATACAAAGGGAAATATTTTTTGCTGATGTTTTTATTACTTCTTCAAATGCAATTTCAGAAGATGGATGTTTATTCAATATTGGGCTTTATGGTAATCGTGTTGCTGCTATTAGTTTTGGACCAAAAAAAGTGTATGTTTTTGCAGGAATAAATAAATTAGCTCTAAATTATGATGATGCTATGAATAGAGCTATAAATAAAGCATCTGTTATGAATGCTATAAGGTTTAATATAAATGCTCCATGTACTAAAGGTGGAATCTGCTATGATTGTGTATCACCTGAAAGAATTTGTGCAAGCTATGTAATTACTAAATGGTGTCAACCTGAAAAAAGGATTACTGTTATCCTTATAGGAGAAGAATTAGGTTTTTAATTAAATTTACTTTTTATTATTTGTTTTATTTCTATTTTTTAGTTATTTTTATTTTAGTTATTTTTATAAAAAAAAGGGCTATAAAATGCATAAAAAAAATTATATTGGATTAATCATAATATTTATATTTATTTTTACCTTTTCTATTAATCAAAGAATATATGCTCAAAATTTTCCTAAACCTGAAGGGTTTGTTAATGACTTTGCAAACCTTATAGATAGTGAAACAAAACAAAATTTAACAAAACTTGCTGTTATAGTAAAACAAAATACTGGTAGTGAAATAGCTATTGTAACTATTGATAATATAGGTAACTATTCTATTGAAGAATATGCTGCTGACCTATTTAAAAAGTGGGGTATTGGAGAAAAAGGGAAAGATAATGGAATTTTAATCCTTTTAGCCTTGAAACAGAGAAAAGTAAGAATAGAAGTTGGATATGGTCTTGAAGGCGATTTCCCGGATATTTTAGCCAATAAATATCTAGAAGACTATGCAATCCCTTACTTTAAAAAAGGTGATTATTCAAAAGGATTTTATGCTTTAACTTATGCAATTGTTAACCGATTTGCAAAAATTAACAATGCAGATATTAATCAGTGGTTGGAAACTGCAAATGTACCAAAAGTTAAAATAAAAAGTAAAAACAGCTTTTCAATATCTTCTCTGTTCAATCTACTTTTTATCCTTTTTTTCTTTGTTTTTCCAATAGCAGGTGCATTTGGAAGAAGATATTTTTATTCAAGAAGAGCCTCAAACCCATTACTATGGGCTATGTTTTTTGGTGGAATAAATAGTGGAAGACACAGAAGTGGTTTTAATAATAATGATTTTGGTGGATTTAGTGGTTTTGGAGGTTTCGGAGGATTTGGAGGTGGTTCTTCCGGTGGTGGTGGAGCTACAGGTTCATTTTAAAACATAATATTTATTATTTAAAAAATTAGATTTTAGATAAATAACATGCTATAAATAAAAGTGTGTAAAAGAGAAAATAAAGTTGCTTAAATCAAATAAATAAAAATTACAAATCATATATATATATATAAAAGAATATATTATATAAAAGATTAAATTATAAAAAAATATATAGAAAATTAAAATTATATAAAAGATAAAACTATATTAAAGAGTAAATAAAGCTAAAAGAAATCACAAATTTTAAATATAAGGAGAATTTGGATGGAAGAAAAGATTATTAATTTTTTTAAAGAGATTTTTGGTAATGATATACTTGAAATTAGAATTGGGGAATTTCCTGTTATAATATTAAAAAACAAATATCCTTCTCAGGTTATTAAATTTCAAACAAATCTAAAAAAATATCAAAAAATTCTTAAAGAAAACAAAAAAATAGAAAAAAATAACCCTGATAAAAAAGGGCAACCTTTTAATGGATATCCTCTATTTTTATCTGAAGAATTTATTTTAAATGCACAGGATTCATTTCCTGTAGATATATTTATTATAAAATATTTTTCAAAAAATGTTTTTGGAAAAGATACTTTCGTATCAATAAACCTTGATAAAAAATATTTAAGATTGAATTGCGAAAGGGAATTAAGAAATAAACTTTTTAGAATTACCAATCAAATAGCTTTTGTAAAAAATATGAATGAATCAACTAAACTCATAAAATCAATCTTAAATGATTTAAAACCTGTTTTATCAACTTTAAGATACATTATCTCAAATGAATTTGTAATTGATCCACTTGAAAATTATAAATTTCTATTAGATCATTTAGATATCAATAATAGAGAAAGAATTATAAAATCTATAACTGATATTTCATCCTTGCAATCGTGGGGATATATTGATTTTATTAATATTTTTTATGAAACAATTGAAAAAATTACTACTTTTGTTGATAAACTATTTTCAAAAAATACTGAAATATAGAAAAATTAACAAGAATATTATAAATAACTGAAATATTAAATTAATTAGATCATAGAACAAACATTATAACATTATATAATAAAAAAAGTTCAAAAATAAGTTAAGAAAAGGAGCTGGAATGAAGAAAAATTCAAGAACAACAATTATTATTATTTCTATAATAATAGTTTTAATATTATGGGGAATATCATCTTACAATAAGATGGTATCAATGAAAATTGAAGTTGAAAGAAATTGGGCTCAGGTTGAAAACCAGTTACAAAGAAGATATGATTTAATACCTAATATTGTAGAAACAGTAAAAGGATATGCTAACTTTGAAAAAGATACTTTAATTGCTGTTACAAAAGCCAGAGCATCTGTTGGGTCTGCAAAAACAGTAGATGAAAAAATCAAGGCCAATCAACAACTCGATTCTGCAATTTCAAGACTCCTTGTAGTAGTTGAAAAATACCCTGATTTAAAAGCAAATGAAAATTTTAAAGCATTAATTGTCGAACTTGAAGGAACAGAAAATAGAATAGCCGTAGAAAGAAAAAGATATAATGATGCAGTTGCATCATTTAATACCTATATTCAAAAATTCCCTAACAACATTTTTGCAGGTATTTTTGGATTTAAACAAAAAGAATACTATGAAATTTCAGAAGAAGCAAAAAAAGCACCCAAAGTTAAATTTTAATATTTTTATTTTTATTCTTTTATTTTTGTTATAATTATAATATAAAGAATATAATTAAAAAAATAGTTTTATAAATTTTTATCGACAGGAATTTTTATGAATAAAGGGATAATAAAATATGGATTTTATAATCAAGCTCTGGTTATCCATGTTAAAAATCAGGCAAAGTTTATAGAAGCAATTGTTTTAAAAAAGTACTTTAAAAAAATTAATAAATATTCAAACATTATTTTTTATTTTGAAAATGTTCAAATTATTGATTCAACATTTATTGGTACCCTTTTATTTATAGGGATCACAAATCAAAAACATAATTCTTTAAAAGGGATTATATATTGTAATAATTATGTAAAAGATACTATTATTAAATATGGAATAGACAGGGTTTATGATATATATACTGAAGTAAAAAATTTTGAAAAAGTTTTAATTGAAACAATAGAAATTAATGACCCAGATGAAAAAGAAATTCTTAAAGAGATAATAGAAAATCATAAAATATTATCCAACTTTTCTGATAAAAATAAAAAAGAGTTTGAAAACTTACTAAAAGTATTAGAATCTGAGTATGAAAAAAAGTTTAAATAAATATTATTACTATGAAAAAAAGTTTAAATAAATATTATTACAAGGCATATTTAAATCTAAGGATTATTTAAATGCAAAAAGATAGTAATATCAATTCCAATTATGATAATAATTATATTAATAATGAGAATGATGATAATAAAAATAGTAATAAAAATAATATTAATTATGATAAAG
The DNA here is from genome assembly GCF_055389015.1 of Exilispira thermophila. Lineage (NCBI taxonomy): Bacteria > Pseudomonadati > Spirochaetota > Spirochaetia > Spirochaetales > Exilispira > Exilispira thermophila. Next base: position 2,232,156 of record NZ_AP042476.1, read on the forward strand.
AATACAGTAAAGATGAACTTGTAAAAGAAGATATTACTAAAAATACTTTATCGGAATTAACCTTAAAACTAAAATCGATTTCAAAGATTTTAAGACAACCTGATGGCTGTCCATGGGACAATGCTCAGAGTATTCATTCATTAGCTGAATTTATTCTTGAAGAAACACATGAAGCATATGAAGCTATATTAAATAAAGACTTTAATCATCTTAAAGAAGAACTTGGGGATATCCTTTCACAGATTTTTATGATAAGTCAAATTGCTGAAGAGCAATCAAAGTTTACAATTAAAGAAGTTTTTGAAGGAATTGTTGAAAAACTGATAAGAAGGCATCCTCATGTATTTGGAGAAAAATCAGCAAATGATGAAAATGAAGCTTTAAGATTATGGAATAAAGAGAAAAAGAAAGAAAAAAAAGAAAGAGAATCAAGATTAGATGGTGTTCCTTCCTCTTTACCTGCTTTACTTTATACCATTAAGATTCAAAGAAAAGCATCTTCTTATGGTTTTGATTGGAAAGATAAAGATTTTTCAAAACAATTAGAAAATATTTTTAACAAGATTTATGAAGAAACTGACGAAGTTAAAAAAGAGCTTGATAAAATAAATTTAACTGATATAATCAATGGCAGAAAAAACTTTAATAATTTTAAAAAAGAAGAAAACAAATCAGATGTTTTAATTAATGAAGATTTAGAAGAAGAGATAGGAGATCTTATTTTTGCTGTTATAAATCTTGCTAGAAAAGTTAAAATTAATCCTGATTTTGCATTAAGAAGATCAGTTAATAAATTTATTAAAAGATTTAAATATATAGAAAAAGAGATCGATTTAAAAGGATTAGATATAAATAGTTTAAGTGCTCAAGAATTGGATAAATTATGGAATCAAAGCAAACTTTCAAAATAGTTAGATTTGACGAAAATGTTCTTCCATTAGTTAATGATGGATGTTTATCTATTTTTTTCCTTGGTTCAGGCTCTGCATTTTCAAAAAAATTATACCAGAATAATATTATCATTATAAAAGGGGATACTTCTATTTTTGTTGACTTTGGAACAAAAGCCCCATTGGTTTTAGATAGACTTGGGTTAAATGTCTCCAATATTGATAATTTAATAATTACCCATTCACATGCTGACCATATAGGAGGGGTGGAAGAAATTGCATTAATGGATAGGTATTTTTTTAATAAAAAACCAAACCTATACCTTACCAGAAGATATAAAAATATTTTATGGAATGAATCATTAGCTGGAGGATGTAAATATAGTGAATATAAAGAAGATAAAAAGTATTTAGAAATTGAAGACTTTTTTAATATAATCTATTTTGATAATTTGAATTTTAAAAATAAACTTGATAATAGAAACTTTTATCATAAAAAGATTGATGGTATTGATATTATACTATTTCAAACAAAACATATGCCTTCCGATTTACCTGAAGATATTGATTTTAAATTTTACCACTTATCTTACGGTTTATTAATTGATAAAAAAATAGTATTTACTTCTGATACAATATTTGATCCTGATTTAATATTCTTTCTTGAAAAACATTACAAGATTGAATATTATTTCCACGATTGTCAATTTTTTGTAGGTGGAGTTCACGCTGCATATGATGAATTAAAAACACTTCCAGAAAACATAAAAAGAAAAATGTTTTTAATGCATTATGGCGATAGATTCCATGACTATGACCCAGAAAAAGATGGTTTTGCTGGTTTTGTAAAACAATGGTATTTTTATAATTTTAATTTTTAGTGTTTTATTTATTTATTATTTGCAAAGTTTTCATTTTAGCTTGATCTATTAAAAAAGTGACAACTGGTTTTTATTCTTTAAAGCTATTTCTCTTACTGTATATATTTCACTTTGTAGATTATTATTGAAATTAAGCTTTACTTTTGGGAAAAAAGATAATTTATACTTATTAAAATAACCATATTTACTATTTTTATTAGAACTTTTATAAATTAGTCTTTCAACTAAAGGTAGAATTATTTTACCTAATTTTTCTTGACCCATATTATTTGGATTGGAATAGTCTAAACAATAAGATATAGAACCAACTATAATATCAATTAACTGAATAAAATCAGAAAATTCTTTATAATTTTGTTCTTTATCAGGATCAGAATTCAAGAAAATTATTTCATCATTATTAAAATTAATTTTTTCTTCATTTTTCGTAACTTTCCAAATCAAATGCCAATTGAAATACTTATGAGATTCTAGATTGCCTTCAGTATCATGAAAAATATTTTTAACAATAATATTATCATAGTCATGAAAAAAGGATTTAACTCCACTCAAAAACACTGTTCTAAAAAATCTATTATAAATATTTGCATATTTTCCTTTTGGAGTATTATCATTTCCAAAAAATCTAAAATCCAGATTGTTTCTATCAATTCCAAGAATATTAAAATAAAAAATACCCCTATTTTCTTGCCCATCTTTAATAATTTCAAGCAACCAGTTTTTAGCTAATTCAAATTTTTCCCCTTTTGCTTTTTTATTAACACTACTAAATTTTATTTCCTTATTATATCCAATTTTCTGTCTGTGTTCTTTCAAAATTTCTAAAGCTTTACTTATTTTGTCTGATGGTATTATTAAAATAGCAATATAATCCCACTGATTATTTATTTTTTTTCGTTCATCAGCAAAAATATAAATTTCTATTTCTTTAGGAGATATTGAATCACCAAATATGTCAAATTTATTTTTATCTTTCTTATATATTATTTTTTCTAATTTTTCATATTTAGTATCATCAATTTTTTTATCAAGTTTTTTCATTATAAAATTATCTTCATCGTAATCTTTTTTGGTACTTATTTTAAAATACTTCAATGCTTTTTATCCTTAGGTGGACAAGAATCATTACCATAACTATCTTTGTCTATTATTTCACCTTTTTTATTGTGAATAACAACTTCAACATTTTTATTTTTAGCAATTTTCTTTGCTATTTCTATAGCTTGTTTTTTTGTATCAGTTATTTTGGTTACTTTTTTGTTCCCTTCACCTTTAATAGCCCATTTTCCTTTATGAGGGATTACATGTTGATTTTTCTTTTTACTCATTTATAAATACCTCCTTTCCAAAAATTATTTTTATTTTATAATTTTTTTTTAATATTTTTCTGCTTTTATTTTTTATATTTTTGTAATTATATACACTCCTCTAAAAATTTTCTATTATAAGTTTAATATAATAGAAACAATAATCATAAGTATACATAAGATTGAGGCGGTTTAACACCTAAACTCTCAATCTTTAAATAATTTTCATATAAGTAAAATTTTCCTATTTTTAGAGCATAACCTAAGTTAACTCCATTAAAATATTGCCAGAAAAAATCTTCATTTATTCCAGAATATTTGTAAGTTTTTTCCCATAACATATTCAGTTCATCTTTAATAATATCCTCAATTAAAAATTCACCTACAACAACTTTCCAGGGAGAAGTTGCATAAACCAGAACACTTTCAACATCTCTTTTAAATATCTTCCTTCTATATTCAAACTTCTTCTCCCCCATAATAATTTTTTCTACAAATTCTGGTTTAATAGATAATAAAACTTTCATCTATTCTTGCCTCCTTAATTATAGTGATAAAATTTTCTTTTGTAATTTCTTTTAAACCTCTTAACTCATTATTTTCCCCATTTAAAATACCAAGTTCTAAAAGTCTCTTTCTTATTAGTTTACTTCTTTGTTTTGGTTTTAATGAATACACATGGAGAAAATTTATTAAAAATGGTTTTATTTTTTTATTATAATTCCACCAATTTTTTAATTTTTCATCGTTAAAAATAGATCTTTTTCTTGCTTTCTCAATAAATTCTGTTTCACTTGATATATTATCAATTTTATTTTCAACAACACCTATTGTAGTTATTAGTGCAGAGAACTTAGCTGATTTGTCTTTTTCTCCAGTTCGATAAAAAAGGATAATATCTCCTCTACTGATTTCTCTATTCAAAGAACGAGAAATATAAGTTTTTAATATAGCATTACGATGTGGTTTATCTTCTTTAAAATTAAATGGTGATTCAGTTCTTAAAATGGAATCAGGCAATAATTCTGTGTGATAATCTGGCCATATTGGTACAATAAAAATTTTGTTATTCTCGTTAAGTGATACAAAAGGATATGTACTACGAGGATTATTAATATTAAAATTTGGAGTAAAATCTCTAACATAAACAAATTCACCAGTACTTTTCTTGATACCCCATTTATTAAATCCCCAATTTTCCAGTAAAGTAATTAATCTTTTTTGTTCATCTCGTTTATCAAATATAGTAACATAGATTTCATCTACTTTCTGTTTAATAGCATTGTCAAAAACAATTTTTAAAAACCTTTCCCCTAACCTAAATCCATTCAATGTCACCTTAAAAGTTCCAATTTTTAGTCTCTTTTGTTTCTCTGGGAAAAAAGGTTCAATATCACTATAGTTTTCGTATTCATCTTCAATTTTAAGATATAAAAATGCACATATTTTACTGTCTGCAATTGAGATATAAACAGGTTCATTTGATTTCTTCTTAAACCATTTTTCAAATTTCGGATAATCTTCCTTAAATGAATTAAAAAATTCATCATTTAAATCAATTTTTCCAAAATAAGATTTTTCTACACTTAGCACTTTATAATCTGTAAAATCTGGAAATTCTATGTTTACTCGTTCTAAAAAACTTTCAATCGTAAAAACTTTATCCGAAATATTTAAATATTTTGCTTTTTCATGTATTTTTTTATCTTCTGTTATAAGAATATCAACAGTACCCTTATAAACTTCGTTTAAAAGTAAGGTGTCATTTTTATCATTTTCGTTTTTATCATATATTTTTGATATGCTTTCAACCATCAGTTCAAGTTCATTCCTTGTTATTAGCTCATGATAAGCATCTAATTTAACATTAAATGTTTTCTTCTTCTTCTTATTTCTTAATTTATTGATTTCATATTTTGTTATTGGGTGAATATATTTCTTAGCATCTATTTTCTCAAGCCATTTAAACAACTTCCCTATGTCAGGATTAATTATCATTTCCGTTTCACGATGTATAATTATGTTTGTATCAAGAAGTATCTTTAAGTTTTTCATAGAAATTGTCCTCCTTATTTTATAATATCACTATATTTTCTCACTCCCCCCACACTTTATCAATCACCTTTTTAATCTTTTCCTCATATATTTTAATAAGCTTGCGACAACCATCTATGACTTTGCGTTCAGCTTCAATTTTATCTACAATACACTGCTGGACTTCAAGAGGAGGAAGGGGGATTTGTAAAGTACAAAAGTTTGTTTTAGAAATTTCTTTAAATGTACCACCAGATGCTAAAAGTTCCATTTGCTTAGCAAGCTTTTTCACAGCTAAGGCAAGATATATATTATTTATTTTTTTAAAATCTTTAATTATTATATTTTTAAATCCCTGATTAGTTGCTAAATCTATTTTATTTATCCCAACTCGTCCTATAGTTGCACGAGTGGAAACAATAATTGAATTTGCTGGTATAATTTTAGCTGAAGAATTTTTAAGCCCTAGTTCAGTTATTTTTCGCTTGGTATTAGTAATTATAGTAATATAATCTTCTTGTGGTAAATCTACTAATGTAGCCCAATTGATAGAACCACCCCAATAATTTTTATTTTGAGAATCTGGAGTTCCTCCACTTTCAACTTTAAATAAATTTTTATCCCCCAGCTTCACAATCGGCCACCCCTCAGCAAGTTCTTCTTTCTTTTCAGGATGTTTAATAATGTATGTTTTAAGTTCCTCTTCAAGATAACCTTCTACATCAGGTTTCCAGACTTCTATAACCTGCTTACAACCATCAATAAGTTTCTGGTAACCTTCTATCTCTGAAACAATCTCCTTCTGAACTTCAAGAGGTGGGAGGGGGATTTCTAAATTTTTAATATCAGAATTGGAAATATGTAAAATATTTACTCCTTTTGCGTAAGTTGCTAGGATGTTTTTTAGTGGTGGATTACTTATTAAAAAAGCTAAATAATTTGATAAAATGAACTTATTTTCCGTTCTTATTATATTGATATCCCCGCCTATAATAACATTGTCTTCATTTAATGACCTTGCAACAGCTATACCCATAGCATCCGCTGTTGTTGTTGAAGGTATTAAAACATCACCCTTCTTTGATAATATTTTACCTTTTAAATTTGTTCTACTGATAACATTTTCTATTATTGTTTGATATAATGTATAAATTTCTCCATAATGTATGCATTTATTTTTACCACCTTCAATAATATCTTTTTTAGAAATTCCTTGTCCTCTCAAGAATTGAATTTTTCCTTGTAGTTCTAATTCTCCTAACCGAACCATTGACCATTTCTCGTGTTTTCTTTTTTCCACTATCCTGTATCTTTCAGCAGTAAGGTTATATTCGCCATTTTCTGCAAGTTTTTCCTTCTTTACCAGCAATGCACTACAAGGTTTTTCATCCACTTTAAATGTTTCTAGTTTTTTGTTCTTAACAGCAGTTATATAATCCTTTATCACATTCAAAGCATCAGGTAAGTCGTTTTTATCAATAGGTCGGCGCTGAGCCCCTGTATCAAACCCATCATTTTCAATTTTTATGAAAAGTATGCTATCAGTCTTTTTAGCAATAACCTTATCCATTAGTAAAATAGAAGTCTTTACCCCTGAATATGGCTGAAAAACACCAGAAGGAAGTGAAACAACAGCATAAAGATAATCTTCTACAAGCATCTTCCTGAGTTTCCTGTAAGCTTTAGCACTCTGAAAAATAATACCTTCAGGTACGATTACTGCAGATCTCCCTGTAGGTGTTAAATGCTCAGCAATATAATCCACAAACAAAACTTCACTTCTTTTGCTCTGCACACTAAATCTTTTATGGGGTTTTATTCCCCCTTTTGGTGACATAAAAGGGGGATTGGCAAGGATTACATCAGCATATTCATTCCATTTGTCTTCACTTGTAAGTGTATCATATTCATATATCTGAGGGTTGACAAAACCATGTAGATACATATTTACAAGAGAAAGGCGAACCATATCTGGTGAAATATCATACCCTTTAAAATTTGAATACAATTTTTTACGTTCATCAGTAGTAAGTAGATCTCCCATACAACTACCATTTTTAGATTTATATTTTTCTGAAGTATTTTCACATAAAATATATTTATACGCTGAAATCAAAAAGCCAGCAGTACCACATGCAGGATCCAGGATAATATCGTTTTTCTTAGGACCAACTATTTTCACCATAAAATCTATAATATGTCTTGGAGTACGAAATTGGCCAGCATCCCCCTGACTCCCCAGAACAGAAAGTAGATATTCAAAAGCATCACCCAATCGCTCAGAATGATCGTATATAAACTCGTTAATTGTTTTTAAAAAAAGCTTGAGAGTTTCAGGATCACGATAAGGCAAATAAGCATTTTTGAAAATATTACGAAAAAGCTCAGGTAAATTTGGATTAAGACTCATTTTTGTTATTGCTTCAGCATAAAGATTAAGCATCTCATATCCACCCAGTCGTGGGTTAAATATATTGCTCCAGCTATATTTTTCATAATCACCAGTAAAAAAGCTTCGTTTACCCCCCATTTCAATTGCTTCTCTATCCATATCATCCATAAACTTGTAAATAAGTGCAATTGTTATTTGCTCCACCTGGCTTTTTGGATCAGGAACTTTTCCTACTAGAATATCACGGGCGGTGTCAATTCTTCTTTTTGTTTCAGCATCCAGCACGGTCTTCTCCCCTTTATATTACTTACAACTCATTAATAAAATATGTCGAGATTTACTATTTTTTTCAACATATTAATTAAACATGTCGAAATTTATCATTTTTTTCGACATGTTATTTTTCTTATGAGATTAAATCAAAGTTTTTGAATAACAAAAACAAAGGTTCATTTATATAATAATTATTTCTCCCAATTTTTTCTTTCTTCAAAAATCCACCTTTTACTAATTCATCAAGATAATTTGCTGCTGTTTGTCTATGAATATTTAAATCTTTTTGTAAATACTCAATTTTTGTATAAGGATGTTTAAAAAGGTTATTGAGTAAATCTTGAGAATAAAATTTATAGTTATTTCTTATAGAATGTTTATATTTCATCATTAGTTTTGATATCTCATTAATAAGATAAATTGTTCCTTTAGATGTAGATTCTACCCCTTTCAAAAGATATAAGATCCAGTTTTCCCAATTTCCTTTATCCCTGACTTCTTTAAGTAATCTATAATAGTCTGCTTTTGTTTTAATAATATAACTACTTAAATAAAGTATGGGTAAATCAAGCAAACCTTTTAAAACCAAATATAGTATGTTAAGTATCCTGCCTGTTCGCCCATTACCATCATAGAAGGGATGAATTGATTCAAATTGATAATGAATAATTGCCATTTTAATTAAAGGGTCAACTGGATGAAGATCATCATTATTTATATATTCTTCAAGATTTTGCATCAGCCTGATAATTGTATCATAATCCTGTGGTGGTTTATACACAGTTTCCCCTGTTTTAGAATTTTTAAGTTCTGTACCGGGTAGTCTTCTATATCCTGCCTTGTTAGAAACTATTATTCCTTGAATATCTAATATAATTCTATTAGTTAATAATTGTTTATTTTTCAAGGCATTATAACCAATTTGCAAAGCTTTTGCATACTGATGAACTTCTTTAGCATTGGGATTTGATATAAAACTTTCAAAAAGATTTTCTTTATAGATTTCATCATGAGTTGTTATAATGTTTTCAATTGCAGAACTATCTTTAGCTTCAAGTAAAGGTAAAGTATTAATTAATATAGACTCATTAGGAATTGTTTTTGCAATTCCTTTTAATTCAGCAAGATATCGATATGCCTGAGAAAGTTGCTTAAGAATCGCTTTTGTTTCAACATCAAATTCAGGTGGTAGCATATTTAAACTACTCATTTTATCAATCACTCCTTTTACGCAATAAACTTATTTAATGGTACATAATCTTTGATATACTCAGGTATAGCTTTTCGTAGTTCAGGAGTTAATTTCCTGAATGCTTCACCATAAGGAGAAATATTGAGCAGTGCAAAATTACCACTATCTACAATCCTTCTAAATTCATCATCAAGGATATACGCTTTAAATACTTTTTTAGCATATTCAAAATATTCCTCTTTTGGTAAATATCGACTATCAAATTTATCAAACTCCTCTTCAAGAAGTTCTTCTTTTGTTTTAAAATAAGGAATTATTCCTAATATTTTTTCAATGATCTCTTTTAGAGTAATACGTCTATCTATGTTAATTGCCTTTCTTAATTTTTCAAGAGTGAAATATTCTTCTGGTTTATCCATAATATTTTTTTCAATATAATCAATTAGTTCTTCCCATTTCCCTTCTTCAGCTTTTTGTTTTATAAAAGGAGTTTCAATAACTTTCTTTTCAAATTTTTCAAAATACATTCTATCAATTTTCATTCCATCTGTTCCGATTACTTTCTGATCAAACGACAATATCTGGTCATTTCTTGTACTATGGTATTCATCTGTACTATATTTGATTTCAGGTGTCTTTAAAATTGAATATTCTTCACCTCCAGCTGGAAGTTTTAAAACTTCATCATAATTAAACTTCTCTTCAAAATATTCACAGTTAGCAAAAAAATCAAAAAGCTTAAATCTTTCTTTTTGCTTTTCACCGATTTCTGCTTTTAATTTTTCATCAGTTAAGTTTTCAGTAAAATTATGCCTTCTTGTTCCTCTCCCTTTAATCTGAATAAATTCAGTTGGAGAAAAGATGGGTCTCATCAAGCATAAATTTAAAATATCCGGGCAATCATATCCTGTAGTCATCATACCAACGGTAACACATACACGAGTTTTGCTTGTTCTATATTCTGGAATAAAGTTACCATAACCAGAAAGATTGTTATTGGTGAAATTAATTGTAAATTGCTGAGCATCCGGTATACTAGATGTTACCTGAACTGCAAAATCAGAATTGTACTTATCAGGAAACATTTTATCTGCAAATTCATTTAAAATCTGGGTAATTTTAGCAGCATGATTTTGCGAAACACAAAAAACAATAGTTTTTCCAATTTCACCACTTATTGGATCCCGGTAAGCATTTTCTAAAAAAGCCTTACAAAATGCTCTATTTGTATTTTCAGAAAAAAATTTTCTCTCAAAATCCTTATGTTTATATATTTCTTCTATTTCTTCCCCTTCTTCATTTTGGGTTAAAACAGCATATCCTTCATCAGAAAGAAGTTGTGTAGTAATTTCTGTTCGTGCATCAATTACAACCGGATTTACAAGATAACCATCTTTCACACCATCAACAAGAGAATATCTAAAAGTTGGTTCTCCATTTTCGCAACCAAAAGTTTTATATGTATCTAAAAGGAGCCTTCTTTCAAGCTGGCGTGGATCATTTTCACCAAGTTTAGATATATCAATATTTTTAAGGTAATTTTTTGGAGTTGCAGTTAGTCCCAGTTTATACCCGATAAAATATTCAAATACAGCCCGACTATTTACTCCTAAACTTCTATGTGCTTCATCAGAAATTACAAGGTCAAAATCATCTGGTGCAAAAACTCTTTTATATCTATTTTTTGATAAAAAAGTTTGAACAGTTGAAACAACAATTTCTGCTTTCCTCCAATCATCAGGATTTTCCTTATAAATAGTAGTCTGATAGTCATTTTTAAGATAAGTAACAAATGCTTTATATGCTTGATTTTCAAGTTCCAGTCTATCTACAAGAAATAAAACTCTACGAGCATTACCAGTTCGTAAAAATAATTTTATTATTGCAGCAGCAACAAGGGTCTTCCCGGTTCCTGTAGCCATTTCAAAAAGAAAGCGGTCTTTTCCTTGCTTTACTGCATTTTGAATTGATTTGATAGCTCGTATCTGATATTTTCTTAAAAATTTGAGTTTATTTTGTTCAATAGAATTCTTTCTTGTTTTTTCATCCAAATAAGAAGGATCATTCTTATAATCTGGTTTTTGTGTTAATACAATGTAATCTTCATTAATTATTTCATTAACAAGCTTGTCTCTATCAGGTTTAAAGGTAGAATAACCTTTTACCATTTCTGTAGATGGGAATCTGCTTATTATATGTGGATTTCCTCTTTCCAAATCCCAGAAATAGTGAATATTTCCATTAGAAAGAATAATAAAACGGCAGTTTAGTGAAATTGCATAACGACGGGCTTGTTCTTTACCAAAAAGAGGATTTTTATCTTCTGCTTTTGCTTCAAGGACAATAAACGGAAAACCTTGTTCATCTAGCAGCAAAAAATCAACAAAACCATTAGTGGTTTTTTCAAAATTTTCTCCAAATTCATTTAATTTTTCTCTGGTGATTTTAACATTATTTTCAAGAAGGATATTTGCTTTACCCTCTTTACTATCGAAGAAACGCCATCCAGCTTCTTCAAGAAGTTTATTTATTTTTATCCTTGCCTTTGCTTCTTTCTCTCCCATAGTCAGGTTTCCTCATTAATTTTTAATTCATATTACATTTTTCTTAACCTATTGTGAATGGTAAAAATATTGAAAATGTAAAATATTTGTTTCTCAATTCAATTTATTCAAAATTATCTGAATAAACATCAACAACAAGTATATAATTAAACAGGAATAATTTCAACTATTATTAAAAAGGCATTTTTTTAAATTAGATTATTTATTTAAAAAAAGTTTCTCTAATTTATGAATAAAATTATTTTATTAAAAATTTAATGGAGGATTTGCTTTTTATTAAATAATTTTATTAATAGTTAAGTAAAAACAAATTGTGTTTTATTTATTTATTATTTGCAAAGTTTTCATTTCACTTCTTTTATCATTCTATAAAAATATAAATTTTTATTATTTTGTAAAGTTATTGAAAATTCTTTTATAATTTTATAACCTAATTTTTTATATAAACCTATAGCAACAGTGTTATCCTTTTCAACATCCAATACCATTCTTTTTTTATCTGCCATTTTAGCTTCCTCTTCAGCTATAGACATCAACTTTTTACCTATTCCCTTTCCTCTATATCTGGGATATACTGCTACATTGCTAATATAATATTCATCTATGTTTAAACTTCCGACAGTAGCATTTAATTTTAAAAAAGACTTAAGTTTAAATATCATACCAATTCCCATCTCTTTAAAAAATAATAAACCTGTTTTTAAATTCTCTCTCTTTTTTGTCTTCCCATCATATCCTAAAATCATACCAGCAATTTTTCCATCAATCTCAGCAATATGACTATGTTTAAAGCTAAAAAGATTAGAAGAATGACGAAATAAATCCTGTAGTATAATCTTTATCTTTCCACCAAAAAGAGTTGGAAAATAAGGAGCAGAAAGTAATAAAAGTTCAGAAAAATCTACATAGTCATTAATTGTGGCTTTTCTCTCTTTAATCATATATATTACCTTTAAAATTATTTTACTTAATGTATATATTCATCATTCAAATACTTATTTTCTTTTAACCCTTTTTTGATTCTTAAAATTAAATTGGGATGATATTTTTTGAAATCTTTAAGAACTCCATCTCCCCATTTTCTTGTCCAGATTATTCCTCTGCAAACCAGATCTTCATCATCATCAGGTATCTCATCTGGTCTATCTGGATAAAGAAAAATTTTGAGTTTACTATTTTTCGAGAGATCTATCAGATATGTTTTAACATCATTTATTTTTATCTCCTGTAAGGGAGTGACTTCAGATTCCGAAACTACTTCCTCTTCCCATTGAGTTTTGTTTTCTATAAAGGTTTGTGATGGTAGTATGTATATTGAACCACTAACATTAGCATAGCGGTAGTCAAAAGCACCATGAAACCGTTCACAGATATATGGAACCCCATCTTCTCTACCAACAGCACATGTTAAATCTCCCCCTTTATTTGAAAGAAATAAAGCAGCCATTACAATATCTTTAGTTGCATATACCCACCTTTCACCATGTGTACTGATAGATGGTTTAATTAAAGTCAATCCTTTTATACTCGATGCATGATACACATAGCGACCAATCATTTTACTTTCTCCTATTTTAATTTATCAATTTCTGGTTGTAAAATATCTATAAGAATTTTCATATTAAATATAATTTAAATATTATATTAAACAAGTTAAAACAGATATAATAATTGACCTTATATAAAATATAAATCATAATTTTTGTTAACTAAAGTAAAATTATTATTTTATCGATAAAAAACTATGAATAAATTTAATAGCATTTTAGAAAATCATTTTATAAGAAATATAGAGTATGAATCAAATATTGTTTTTAAGAAGTATAATAAAGTAATATTAAAAGAATATCTTAAATGGATTAATATTTTCAAAAAATACAAAAAATTTTCAATAGAAGTAAAAAAATCTATAGATATCATAATAAATAAACCATTTTTTGGATTCCATTCTCAAGGAATGAGAATAATTGAACCAGATAGAATTATAATAAAATTATGGGGAATAAATCCTTCTTATTTAATACATGAATTGACACATTGCTATTTTCCTTCTAAAAATATAAGTTTTCATGAAGGTTTAGCTAATTACATGCAAAATCTATATTACAATGTTGATGAATATGAAGAAAAAGGAATATCTCATAATATAAAAAAGATTAAAATTAATAATTTGAATAATATTCTCCAAGAAATATTGATAGTTAAGAAAATTAATAACCCTTTGATTTTATATGAAATATGGTCAAATTATGAATATTACAATGATACAAGATGTTTTAATATGTTTATTTCAAGAATAATTAGTATGTTATTTGTTAATTTTATAATAAAAAAGTATAGCATAGAAGATTATTTTAATAAATTTCACTATAATATAGCTAATCTAAATAAAAATAATGATTTAATTAGTTTATTTTATGAATTTTATTATTTCAATTTTAATAATGAGATTACAGTGAGAAAAAGAATTTATAATATTAATAAAAAATATCAATATTATAATCAAAAGTGGAAATTATTTAGAAAATTTAATTTACCATCTACAGGAAATCCAATGGCTTATTTAAAAAATTGCAATATAAACAAATTGGAAAATAAAAAGGCAATAAAAATATATATAAAAGAATTGAAATTATTTAATAAACTATTAAAAATCTGTAATGATTAGAATTAATGATAAGAAATGTAAAATTCGAATATTTTATAATTTTAAATAATTGTTGGTTCTCTTTCAAAATGTATGGATATTTATTCTAATTCTAATAAAATTTGTAATATTTTTAATTTAAGATAATCATTATCTTTTTAACCATATCCTCTCTTTTTATCTTCTTTGCAAAACTTTTAAATATTTATATACACTTAATAATACTATACTCCACCATTTTAATATTATCTTTAAAGTTTCTTTGTTTGATAACTTTTTGCCTTTTATCCACTCATTTTGAAATTGAACCTAATTGTTATTATTTATTTTAGAGAACATGAAAAAAAATTCCGAAGAAATTACAATACGCACTGGCATCAGTTTCTTTCTATAATTTTCTTGCAAGAATGGAAAAAGTCAAAGGAAGATCAGGTATAATTTTATCTTTTAAATTATTCTCATTAGTTTTTATTTTATTTTTATCAATAACCCATAAACCATCATCATTTTTTTTCATAAAAGGGAAGTGATCATAACAGCAAAAAGGATGTTCATTAAAAAATTCAATTTTTAATCCAGAGTTTATTAGACTATTGATTATATCACTTAAAGAGTGAAACCATTCATATGAAATTTTTTTGATATTAGCATTTTTATCTGCATATGTTCCATTTATATTAAAAGCATAGGGTAAATCTTTATGGAAATAATCATATTTCACTCTTAAATCTTCAGTATAGTCTTCATTTTCAAAAACCATTATAAAAGGGTGAATTTCAGCTATATAAAAAATTCCACCTTTTTTTAGATAATAAGATATGATATTTGCCCATTTTGAAAGATCATTTAACCAAACAAGAACACCATAAGAAGTATATACAATATCAAAACTTTCTTTTTCATCTAGAACATCTGGTAAATCATAAATATTACTGCAAACAAATCTAGCATTTAGACCTGTTTTATTACTTAATTTTTTAGCATATTCAATAGATGCACTTGAAAAGTCCACACCCGTAACATTAGCTCCAAGCCTTGCCCAGGAAAGGGTATCTAATCCAAAATGACATTGAAGATGAAGCATTTTTTTATCTTTCATATCTCCAACTGCTAGAGGTAGTTCATTCAATTCAATAGGTAGCAATGATGTTTTCCCTTTTATAAATTCCTCAACATTATAAAAATCTGATTCATAATGATATTTTGTATTTATATCCCATAACTCTTCATTTGATTTTTGATATTTCTTATTCTTAAGAGAGATTAAGTTTTCATAAGCTTTCTTATGAAGAGATTTACCATCATTATAAAATTCAGAAAAGGTATCACATGGAAACATATTGCAATCCATACAACTATTTAAATTTTTTGAAATTGCACATTTTCTTATTGGACAATCTTCAAGAAGTTCTTTTTCATGATGACATCCAAGACAGTTCATATTTTTTTTGTAATTTTTACAATCAGAACAAATTATTCCACAATATCCATATTCAACATTTTTCATTTAATTCATCCTTTGTTTTATAATATCCCTTTTTTAATATATCCTTTTTTTAAATATTATTCATTATATAATATTTTTTTTAATATTGATCTCAAAATATAAATAGATATAAAGAATTGTAATATAATTTTTTCAGTAATATTGATTTTTTTTGTAATCATTCTTTTAAAAAATTTACTATTAAATAATAAAAGAGCAAGGATGATAAATTATGGAAGAAATTAAAGAGGTGAATTTTAATTCGTTATGATTATAAAATTTATTTAAATCTTTTTAAAAAAAATCAGGGAATTTGAGTCAAAACAAATAGCAATATCTATATATTTATTTGGGTACAATTTAATGTGGTCCAGAAAATTGTATTAAAAAATTTAATTACTAATTAAAAATTAAATTGTGGATATTTTTGTTTTATATATTGTTTTAATGTATAAAAGTTTCTTATATCATATTTATATAGATAAGTATTATTATCCTCCATTTGAACCATAACAGATAATTTACTATTTTTCTTAATCAATGTCAAAATAATTGGAATATCTCCACTATTAAAAAATAGTGTTCTGTTATCTTTAGATTGATAAATATGATATAATCTTTTAATACCATCACCAAAATCAACAATTACTTTAGATCCTCTTACTTTTCCTTTTGATTTTGGGAACATTATATATATAGATATACCACCAGTTGTTCCGTTAACTTTAATAACAAACAAACCATAATCTTTAGAACCTTTTAATGGAGAATATGTAGTATTTAGCAAAGTTAGATAAAGAATTTGGTCACCTTGTTTATTTTGAATTATACTATATTTCCAAGTATTTTTATTTGGGTTGAATTCAGCTGCAGAAGATTCTGTTTTACTAACATTCTTAAAAAGATTTTCTGGTTCCTGTTTTGTTGTATGATCTGTATAATCAGCATTACTACGATCAACTGTTGATGGATCCCTATCTTCCACAACAATTATTTTATGAAATAAATCATTTTTCTCATAAACATCCATATACTGATGTGCTAATTCTTCTAATCTTGCCAATTTTTCGTTATCATCTTTGATTTCGAGAGCACGCTTAAAATGATTATAAAATTGCATAAAAGTATTATTATAATCAAATTTCGCAAAAGAGGTACTAAAAAATAACAATAAAAAACTTAAAAATATTAATGTTTTCTTTAACATGTTTTTCTCCTTCTAATGTTTATTTTAATTATGCATTAAGCATATACCCATATATAGTTTACTGGTCCCAAATTTTCATGTAAACTTTGTTTCTCCATATTATTTATACCAATTATAAAAAATCTTTCAATTTTTTATTTTAATAAATAATATTTTTAAATGTATTGTATTACTTCTAGACATTCTTTTATTAATGGTTTTGTTAGATCTTTATCTTTTAATAAATCCATAATATCATTGATTTCAAAAATAATGTTTTCATAATCTTTTAATACAACTATAGTATCAATTTTTTTAATTTCATTAAATTCTTTATTTGAAGGGTTACAAATATAAACACTATCTATTCTGGGTATTATTCAACTTCTAAATATTTTTATTAAAATTATAATTTTAATAAAAATAACAATAAATTGTGGGAAAAAATTAATGAAAGGAATGGCCTTTTATAATTCATATTTTTTAGCAAAATTCTTAGCTTTTTGTAAAATGATTTCTTCTATTTCTGGATAAATAATGCTTTCAATTTCTAATTTATCTATAATTAATGCAAAAATAATTGGAAAAATTGTAAATATAGAAGCAATTAACTAAAGTTAAATGGATATATCCCATCCTTTAAGAACAATAAAAAACTTTGGAATAATTAATAATAATAAAATAAAGTACTTATACTAATTATTTTTCTTCTTGATATAAAGTATGATAAACATTTTAAATTTCACTTATTAATATAGACAAAATATAAAATATACCAGGGAAGTTAGTAAAAATAGCAAGACAATTTTATCTTAAGCTAAATTTGTTATTACATATATTTTTCTATGATTTTTCCCACCAATCAAATTCATCTGGAAATTTTTTATAATTTTTATGAAACCAATTAGATAAATCCATATTATAAAAACCACCTTTATTAAAACGTTTTTCAAAATTTTTAAAATCTAAATTCATTCTTATTGCTAATATATAAAATCTTACTCCAATATTATCATTAGGATTTGTTTTTAATAATTTTCTAAATAAATCTAAAGCATCGTTATTTTTTTTATTTATCCATAATGAAATAGCTTTGTTAAGAATTACTTTTATAATATGTCTATTTTCTATCCATCCCCATTCTAACAAATCTGGCCAATTACCATCTTTATCTTTTATCAATTCCAGTGTTTTTATATAAGCTTTGTTTAATACTTTTTCAGCTTCTAATAAATTACCTTCATCTTGCAATATTTCATAAAGAAATAAGTATGATTCAAAATAATATGGATCTTTTTCAATTAATTGTTTCAATTGTTTTTTTATAAAATTTGCATTTCTACCATTATATTGCTGATACAAATTATAATAAATGTTTTCTACTTTATGATTTTTGTCCACATATTCTCTTTTTCTTTTTTCCATAGTTTTTACCCTTTTTTACAATATTTTTTTTAATTTCAATTAATTGTTAAAATAATTCAAAGACTTTTTTAAAACAAAACAAAACAAATCTTTTTTTTAGAATATCTTTATTATTTTAAATTTTTTCATTAATAAGTCAATTACAAATAAATTTTCTCCATTCCTTATAAATTACTATCAACCCTACTAATCACCATTATTATAAAATTCTTTTAATATAGTTAGAGCATCTTTTTTATATATTTTATTAAATAGATTTTCTTTTTCATTAAAAACATAATTATAAGAAAAATCAAAAAATTTATTGAATTACAATTTGCCAAATAAATTTATGTAATTATGCTCACTTTTGTTATTTAATTATTATAATTTATACTTCAATATTTTTTCTTTTTAATTCTTATTCTGCAAATTTACAAAATTTTTTATATATTACTCTTTATATGTTTTAAATAATATTTTATCTATTAGAGTATTGTTTTAGTTTATAATAATTGCATAATATAAAAATTTTTATATTTAGATTTATTTTTAATCAAAGAATCTTTCTAATAAATTCTTTTACAAAGTAAAAGGTAAAATTTTTGTTAATAAAAAACATCTATCTTTTTTTTGTTATATGTAATGCTAAAATTGAATATAATATTTCAACTAAGATTATTACAAATTTTTGAAATAGATCTCTTTCACTTTAAATTAAATTCCATTTATAGTCAAATCATTAATATTAAACACTTATTCCAAATTTACACTTATACACAATGTTGTAGTCAGTTGTTCTATATTTTAAAAAGTTTTTCTTCTTGTGAAAGAGATAATATTTTAAATTTTTCAACATCAATATCTTTGGGCAATTTATCCCTTAATACTGGTAATACATATTGGCAATTAATATCTGAAACAATTTCATTTAAAAGACTAGTAATTTGATTGTCGTGAACATTTTCAATCTGGTCGTGTAATATAAAGTGCAGACAATTTATCCCTAATTCATCAGCAAATTGAATATAAGCCAAATCAAAAGTTGCAATTTGTCCCTTTTTCTTTCCAGTTCCAGGGTTACCACTAATAGTTGATATGTTTAATTCAAATCCTTTCTCATTCTTATCATAACTTAATACAAATTGTTCACCATACAAATTTTGAGAAATTGAAGAAAAGTACTTATTGAAAATAGTTATTCTTTCGTTTAACAAATCTTCTTTTGAAATAATGTTTTTATCAATGCTATTCAATTCATTTTTGTATTTCTCGATATTGCTAATCGTCTGATTCCAGAGACGTTTTTGTTCTCCAAGATTTCCTTTTTGCTCGTAATATTTGTTTAATTCTAAGACAATTTTTTCTAATTCTTCCAAAGCATCAGATTTCTGTAATAATTCACTTAACTCTTTCTCTTTTGAAAATAAATTTCTAATTTCTTGATTTAAAATTTTAATTTTCTTTTCAATATCAGGCAGTTCTTTTGTTATATAATTCTTTTTTTCAATTAACATTTCATTATGAAATTTTAATGTATCTTCGAAGGACTTCTGCAATTCAGGGATTAAGATTTTTGCCTCCTTATATAAATATTTAATTTGCTCTACATTTATATTGGCTACTTCTTTCTCTAATTCTTCTTTGCTTTCAAGAATTAATTCTTTACGCAGTTCTAATTGACTAATATGTGTAGAAAGTCTGTTAATGTTTGATTTAATTTGGTTTAGTTTTTTTAAATCAGATTCGTAATCTTCATTTAAATTAAATTGAGTCTTTTTGTTTTCTAATTGCTCGATATTCCGGTTGATTATAATTAATGATTGTTCAATTTTAGAAAGTGTATATTCTTTTCTTAATCTTCTTTGTAGGTCTTCTTCTATTTTAATTAATGAATGTAATTGTTGTTTTCGTTCTGCTTCATCTAGCGGTATTCCCAGCCAGAAAAAATATAATGCTTCATACTCCTCGCGAGTAGTAGTAGAATGTAAGACTTTTATTGTATTTATAAGTCTTGATTTTTCATCTCTGATATTTTTAGCAATAATTTGGCGAAAAGTTGGTTTAGGACTTTTTGAATTGAAAATCAATTCTTTTAATTTTTTTTGGAAACTATCATTATTGAAATATTCTCCATTTATTTCTTGTATTTTATTTTTACGGGACAAAAAGTTTCTTCTAATTTTTATTTCGTTTGATGTTTCTAATTCTAAATCCTCTTTTAATATTAATGTGATTATGATATTATTATTTTTTAAAAATTTTTCAATAGTTGTATTACTTCCTTTTTCTTTGAACTCAGGATCTTTATAAATATTTTCGCCCTTTCCGCCTAAACAAAAATCGATTAATCGCAATACTGTTGTTTTACCAACATTATTACCCGATTTTTTTCTATCTGATGTTTTTGTTTCATCAATTATCAAATTAATCCCTTTATGAAACTTGATTTCTCTTATCAATGTATCACCATTGTGAATATATAATTCTTTTAGAAACATTTTAATATCCTATCTTTATCTTTTTTAATTGCGCCAAGCAAAAACAACCAGTCTAATGACAATGCATATAAATTAAGCGTTATATCTTTTTCTTTTTTTTTGAGAGAATTAAAAACATCAAGAAAATCGAATTCGGGTTTATTAATACTTCTTAATTCATCAATAACCAATGCACTAATATAATAAATTTGTTTTTTGGGATTTGTGTTTTTTCCTAAAATCATAACTATTTCGGCTCTTCTAATATTTTACATCTCATAAACGCATCTACCATAACAATTGGTAGTGCAATATATATATCGTCTTTGTTTGATTGTTTTTCATCAAGTAATTGCCAAAGTCTTTCTTCTACTGATTTAAAAATCTTATCTGCATTATTCTGAATTATTTCCAATTCATTTTTTTGTCCTTTTACGAACTCTCCTTTAATCTTTAAATATAGATTCCTAATATTTCTCAATAATTTTTCTTTCCTAAACGAACCTTGTTTTTCCAATTCATCGTATAATGAATTTAACTTACCATAATATTTGCTATACTCTTCAATAATATATTTATATTCTTTTATTGAGTTGTATTCTATCTTTTTATCAATATTAAAGGTATTTAATGAATCACTATCAAAATTATCATCTAATTCAATAGATGCAATAGCATTTATCGCTTGATTCAAAAGAGTGGAGGTATTTTTTAATTTCTCTTGACGACATTTATTTTCGTGATCTCTTTTCCATTGTTTTAGTAAATCTACTGGATATTTATTTTCATTGTCTTTGTTATCAATAATACTATGGCATTCATCACATAATAAAATCAGATTATCATAATCTCTTCTTTCATCATCTGTCATATTGGTATTATATCTTGGCCCCTTAGAACTCGCTGCTTCAATATGGCATATTTTTGCAATGATTGTTTTTTCATCACGTGCTTCGAGTGAGTTATCGCAATCAGGATTCGCACATTGATTACAAGATAATAAAAACAGTCGTTTTATTGTTGATGGCTTATATTGTCTTGCTTTTTTTCCCATATTAAAAAATTATCTTTATTATAAATATTGTCAATTATTTCTATCATTTTTCTTCTTTTTTAAATCGGATACAAAGTTTGCTAGTTATATAAAGTTGCAAACAAAAGGAAAAATTTGTTTAATGATAATATTTAGCCAGAAACAGTTTACCCTTATGATATACACTGTTTGAATCCATCCTACTTCACTCTATACCTATCATTTTGTCTAAATAATGTTTTTTAAATCAATTTCCTTATCTAAAACAATTCCATATTGTTCTTTGTTTAAATGTTCTGTAAATTCTAAATCTTTTTTAAACTAATAAAAAAAATGTTTTGATTTTCTATTTGAAAAAATATGTATACATTACTTCAATATGGATATCTGTTTTTGTTAGTTTTGTAATTATTTTTAAGAAGGAATTTTCTTTTCACATTTTTAAAAGTTTCTCTTTTATAGCTCTAATTAATGTATAATATCCATCATACATAAGTAATACAAGGTAAATTTGAGTATTTTGATATAATGCAATGTTGATATATTTCCATTGTTCAGCAATACTAAAATTAATTCATGTTATTTTTATTCACTAAAACTTTCTCTCTAATTTTCTAAGAAGTTAAACTTTTCCACCTGTCATTATTGTTGTAAAATATATTTTAATTTTTTACAATCCAGATTGATTTAACCATTTACAACAATTTTTATTTACATTCCTAAAATCTTTCCAGGTTAACCAACCTAATCGATCAGATATACTTTTCCAATCATAATTTTTTCTATGTGGTAAATCAATTGATATAGAATCTGGTTTAGTTTTGTATTCATGAAATTTATAGCCATATAAACGACTTGATAGGTTATCTTTAAAAAGTTTAAGGGTAATTAAAAGAAACAATGTTTTTTCTGGATCTCTTTTATCTAAAGGTGGACAAAGTCTTTCATTTTTTTCTAACATAACATCTATATTTCTTGCAATTTGATTACGCAAGGTATCATATGTAATTTCATAAGATATATCTGATAAAACTTTAGCTTCGATAATAATTGCAAAACCATTTTTTGAATTTAAAAGAACTGCATCAACATTTGTAGAACCTTCAAGATTTATTTTATTATATGCACTGTCCAGAACATAAGGGATTAATTGTCTGTCAGTTAAATGATTTGATAACCAATTTTTATATAGCTTTGGAGAAGGTAAATTAACTTCAAAAAATAAATGTAGATCTCCATCTAAACATTCTTCCCAAGATTTTAATTCTTTAATTGGAGGTAAAATCCCATAAGCATTGCTTAATAAATGAATCAGTTCTTTTGTTCTATTTTGACTATAGTATATAGTCATCATACATGAAGCAATCCAGAATCTTTCATCTTTCTCTATTTGACATGGTTTCTTCAAATATTTTAAAGACTTCCCTATCCTATTATCTTTTTTATTAGGACAATCTTTATTATTTTTAATACTCTTTTTATAATAATTGAGATGGTTTGGATTCTTATTACAATCACCATTTTTTTTAACTTTAGCAAAATGTGATAAAAATTGTTGTTCAGTAACTGGTAAATATATTTTATGCATACCCATTTTGTTAACTCCCAAATTATAATTTCATATATCATTTAATTAACATACAAATACTACTTTTGTTTAATTTAAATATAGAGAAATATATCTTTTTATTATTAGATAAATAAATATGTTTCATTTTTTTATAATTAATTTTACTGGCCATAGGTTCCCATTAGTCCCATTTGGACCTAAATTTCCTCGACTCCACCATGCAGAAAGCACAATTTTTTTATTTTCCTCTATCATCATTAAAATTCGTAAATCAGTTAACTCTCTTCCCATCCACCATGCATCAGTTAAATTCAATTTTACATCACCACGAATAAAACAATTACCCCCTTTTCTAATTGGTTCATTTCTAGCAGGAAACCCTCTTTCTTCCCATCTAATAACTCCTAAATTCATCCAAACATCTTCTATTTCAGAAGTTTCTATTACATGACGAGGTCTATGTCGCTGCATATATAGACGAAAAACTCTTGGATTGTTAGCTGGATCAGATGTTCCAATAACAGCATTAACAAGAATATTCCAAACCTTTTCATCTATAGCAACAGGTACTGGTGGACCATTTTCACTTCGCCAGTTATTTAATATATTTTCTATATTTTCTTGATTAAATATGAGTTTGGTTCCTCCTACTAATTTAAATTTAATTTCAGAATCTATACTCATTGTTGTATCCTCCTTTGATTTAAGATATTTCATGTACCTCTACATCCTTTAACTTTGCATCCATTTATATAAATAAATCATCTTTTTGCTTCAATATTTTAAAACATTAACTTTAATGTAAATATTTTCTTTTTTAATCCTAATTAACAAAACAAACAAACCTTTTTTTAAAATATCTTTATTATTTTAAATTTTTTCATTAATAAGTCAATTGTAAATATATTTTATCCATCCCTTACAAAATACTATCAAGCCTACTAATCACCATTATTATAAAATTCTTTTAATAAAGTTAGAGCATCTTTTTTATATATTTTAGTAAATAGATTTTCTTTTTCATTAAAAACATAATTATATGAAAATTCAAAAAATTTATTGAATCCATATTTTTCAATCAGATACAATAAAAAATAATCTAAAACAATAACTGACTTTATATCATATATATATTTATATTTGTATGAATTAAGGATTGTATTTTCCAAATCTGAAAATTCCCTGAAATCTCTTAAAGGGGTTTTATTATAAAAAAAGATATCACCACTAACTGATAAATTGTATAATAAATTTTTAAATTCATTTATAATATTTTCAGTATTTTCTTTATTTGTAAAATTGCTATAATTTTCATTTTTTAAATAATATAGGTATTGAAAAAAATATGCTAAAGCTTCATTTAAAATATTTGATTGGGAAAGATTTTTGACAGAATTAAATGGCCAGATAGGGATAAATTTCTTTTTACCTTTGTAATTTGATAATAAATGAAATAATTCATGACAATAATTCCTCCATATTCTTTAGTATCCAGATTTTTATAGTAAAACATAACAATTAAATTATCTAAGTTGTATTCTACAGGATAAACAAAAGCCATTTCAATTGAAGAATGCGTTAATTTCATTTAACTTTATATTAATATTTAGGTGAATTTTTAACAACAATTATATATTGATAAAAATCTGTCGTTGAAACATCTTTTTGCAAATATTTTGGATAATAAATTACAAGGTTTCCTTTTTTTGAAAAAGGTGAATTTTTCCCTGTTAATTTAAATAAAGTGAAATTCGTTTTAGAATATTTTAATAAAGTTTGAACAAAATTATTCTCTAATTCTGAACCAGCAAACTCATCTGTAATTAAAAAAGATCCATAGCCATATGCTTCTAAACAATTTATATATAGATATCTTATTGATAATATTTTATTTTTAAATAAATTATTTTTATTTAATAATTGAGTAAAATTAATAAATTCAATTTTAGTTTGTATTATGTGAGAATATCTAAATTGACCAAATATTTTTTCACCATTAATTTTGTTATAATATTTTAAAAAGTTTTGATAAACTATATTATCTCTTAATTGGTTATATTTACTACCACTAATGCTAAAATTACATTTTTTTAATATTTCATAGTTTGCAATTTGGTTTTTTATAACAAAAACAAAATTTTCAAAATCATCTTTTAATAAATTTTTATATAAAGTTTTATTATTATTAATACTTTTCTCAATAGAAAAAATTAGATTATAATAATTTTGTGTATCAAAATTATTATCAATTTTTTCCCAATTAATATAATAATTATACCAATTTTGAAGCTCTTTATAAATAGTTATAATTTTATCAGGAATTTTTTTATTTTTAAGAAGATAATTTAGATAATAAATTGTGGAGTATTCATCATTTAAATTAAACCCAATTACTTTTATTTTATTTTTTTGAGAAACACTTTGATTATAATTAAACAATTTTTTATAAAATATTTTTTCCTCTTTATAAAAATCATCATCGCCAAATAAATCATTAATAATATTTACATTACCAGTTGTCAAATAGATATTTATTAACTCGCATTTAGAAAATGATTCGTCAACCCATAAATATCTTACATTAAATTTTTTATTTAAATATTTTAGGAGTTCGAACTTCAACAAATAACTATATTTAATAAAATGATATTCTCCAGATAATATTATTTTACTTTTTGCAATATCTTCATCTAATAAAGAAAAATCCACAATATTATCAATTTCATTATTTTCAGATATTTTTAAAGGTTTATAGTTATTTTTTATATAATTTTCATAATCATCATTGGTAAAAGATAAAAATATTGGCAGAATTACAAAAAGAATTATAAAATAAATAATTTTTTTCATCTTTTTTAACCTTTCTTAAATTAATTATTTTTTTTAACTTTTAAAAACAGTCCATAATCAAATTATAAATAATAATTTAATTGTTTTATTCAACAACAAAAAAGCAAAAATGCCACATAATATTTATAATTCAAAATAAAAAAATAACATAATTGAATCCAATATTGTAATATTTTAATTTTAATTAATTATTTAATTTACTTAAAAATGATTTTAAAAATTTTTACTAAATGTGAAAAATATGTCAAGTTAATCTTTATATTATTACAATAATTTTTAATGATTAAACAACAAAATTGTATGAGATCTCACAAGAAAAAAGAAAAAAAATAAAATGGATATAAATAAGAAAATGAAATATATAAGATAAATACTGAAAAAATTTAAAAAATAAAAAGCAAAATTATTATAAAATACAAACTATAATTTATTCTAATTCAATTTATGAATTGCAATACCATCAACACCTAAAGCTGCTTCTAATACTGCCTCTGGTAAAGTAGGGTGAGTATGTGTAGTTTCATGTAAAAAAGAAGCTTCTTTTTTATGATGTATTGCTAATGTTAATTCTTGAATTAGATCAGATGCATGAGGCCCTATAATATGTGCTCCAATTACAATGTTATTATCTTTATTATAGATAATTTTAACAAACCCATCTGTCTCATTCATTGCAAGTGCTTTACCATTAGCAGTAAACAGAAATTTTGATACCCCATAATTGATATTTTCTTCTTTACATTGTTGTTCTGTTTTCCCAACTGATGCAACTTCAGGTTTTGTAAAAATTGCAGCAGGAACAGCATCATAATTTAATGAATGCTTTTTTAAAGATTCCTCATTGTTTTCTATTTTTTTAACTTCAGCATAAATGTTCTCAACTGCACATTTACCTTCTTCCTCTGCAACATGAGCAAGCATAATTCCACCAATTACATCACCAACAGCATAAATATTATCAATTGTTGTTTTGTAATATTTATCAACAGTTATCCCCTTTTTAGTAAATTCAACTCCTATTTTTTCAAGTTCTTTAATATTATAATTTGGTCTTCTACCTGTTGCAATTAGTACAAAATCTGATTCATATTTCTGTTCATTTCCTTTTTTATCAATACCACTAATAACAACCTTTTCAGATTGTTCATCTGATATAGCTTCGTCAAGTACAGGTATTGGATTATTTTCCCTTTCATTTAAAATATAGTCAAATCCATTTACTTTAAATGAAGTTTCAATCTTTACCCCTTTTTTCTTTAAATATGTTCTTAACCTTTTGCTTATCTCAAAATCCTGAGTAATTGCGATTTCTGGAAGCATCTCAAGAATTGTAACATCTACTCCAAAAGAATTAAAAATTGATGCAAATTCAAGTCCAATAACTCCTCCACCAATAATTGTTAATGATTGAGGCAACATTTTAATATCTAGTATCTCATCAGAAGTTAAAATTAATCCTTTTTCAATCCCATAGTCAACATTTTTAATAGGGGGAATTGCAGGAATTGAACCAGTTGCAATAATGATAAAATCAAAATTTAAATCTATTTTTTCTTTTTTGAGTTTTACAGTATTTTTATCTACAAGTTCAGCATAATCATTATAGTAGTTAATTTTATTACCTTTAACAAGAATTTCTATCCCTTTTCTTAACTTTTGAACTACATTATTTTTCATCTCAACAGTTTTTGAAAAATCTATCTTTTCAAGTTTAGAGAAAATTCCATAATTTTCAGATTTTTCTATATTCTCAACAATTTCAGCAGCATGAGCATAAGTTTTTGTTGGAATACACCCTTTATTTGTACAAACACCTCCAAGGTAATCTTTTTCTATTAAAGTTACATCAAATCCAAGTTGAGCAGCTCTAATTGCTGCAACATAACCTCCAGGTCCACCACCAATAATTCCAATTTTTTTCACAATTTCACTCCTTAATTTATTTATTACATTAACACTTTTATTTTTTCTTAATAGTACATTTTTTTATTAATATCTTTTTATTCTTTATTAATAATACATTCTTTATTAATAATACATTTTTTTATCAATATCTTTTTATTTTTAAATATTTTATTCATCATTTAATATTTTTTTATTAACATTTTTCTTGTAATATTGTTTAAATATTGCAATTTTTCCTATACTTTTTCTATTTAAAATTTTTAAAATTAAAATTTTTAAAACTTAAAGTTCCACTCATCTGTGCTATACTTTTCTTTATATAGTTTTTCAGATAATTCTTTTTCATAATCAGAAAGTTCTTCCTCTACAATTTTCAATTCAAACCATTTTGAGTATTCCTTTTTAAAAATATCAGTCATCTCTTCCCATGTTAAAGTTTTTCCCAATTCACTAAAAATTGAAGTTGCTTTTAATTCAAAATACTTTTTTAATACTTGTCTTTTTCTTTCATTTTCAAATTTTAAGCAATCAAAAAGTTTATCAACATCAAGTTTATATGGGATGGAACCATGTTGTAAAATGACTCCATAAAATCTTTTTTGAGCAGAACCAATAATCTTTTTATTATTAACAATAATCTCATAAGAAGAAGGTGCATCAAAACATGCAGATGTTGTATGTTCAAGCCTTTTTGTTAATGGTTTTGTCATTTGAGCATTTAATCCCATTTTGATCAACCCTTCCAATAAAGGTTGAGATAAAATTCTGTAAGACTCAGTTACAGATTTTGGCATATTTTTAAAGTCTTCTTTTAAAATAATAGAATAGGTTATTTCCTCATCATGCAAAACTGCCCTTCCCCCAGTTGCTCTTCTCACAAAACCAACATTATACTTTTTAAGTCCATCAAAATCAACTTCTTCATATGCTTTTTGGAAATACCCAATTGATAATGTTGCAGGATCCCATCTATAAAATCTCAAAGTTATAGGAACTATATTTTCAGATACTGCAATTGAAATAGCCTCATCAATTGCCATATTCATAAAACTATCATTAAACCCTGAATCAATAACCCTTAAATATTCTTTTCCCATTTAATATCCTTTAGCTTAACAATAATTTTTTTTTGAATTAAAACATTAATAGGATTAAAATCTATATAAAAATTAAGTTTTCATTTAAATTTAATACAATTTTAATTAATGGAATATTTTTAATAAATAGGGGCTATCCTGAAGTTTTATGGATAGCCTCTTTTTTTTGTTCAAATATATATTTCTAAACTAATAAGAATAATTTTGTAAATTTTTAATCAGCATCCTTTAAAGTATTAATTTCTTCTGGTTTTGTTATTTTAATTTTACAAATCCAGCCTTCTTCATATGGTGAATTATTTATCAATTCTGGTTCATCTTCAACATTTTCATTTATTTCAATTATTTCACCACTAATAGGGGCTTTTATTTCCACTGCTGCTTTTGCAGATTCAAGAGAAAATAATTTTTCCCCTTTATTAATTGTATTATTAATTTCCGGTAAATTAACAGCCATAACATCACCAATATCTTCGAGTGCTTTTTCTGTTAACCCAATTGTAGCTATGTTGTCATTTATATCAACATATTCATGATTTTCAGTATATTTTGTCATAAACTCTCCTTTTTATAATGCTCTATTTATCCAATATTTATAGGTTCTTTTTCAAGTAATTCTATAAATTTATCATAATTTATAAATTCAATTCCTTTAAAATTATCAGGATTGTAACCCCTACTAACAACATCATCAACAATAGCATAAAATTTTGCATTATATTTTGATAAGTCTTCAAGCATCCAGAAAATCCCATTTTGTATTAAAACTACAGAATCATCTTTTTCAGCACATTCTACTTTAAATCTTTCTGCTTCATTTTCATATGAATGTTTTACAATTATTAAAGCCATAAAACCTCCTAAGTTTTGGATCTATTAAGATCACATAAAGATAACAAAATCATAATTTTTAATAAACTTTTTAACATCATTTCTTTCAATTATTTTTGCTTTATACCCTTCTTCACATCCACAAACTTTGTATTTTAACATATCATCCTTTATTGCATAAACTTCAGTTTCATATTTATCAAGATATTTTTGAACCATTTTAATTGGTAATAACCCTAATTTTTCAGGTGCAGTTTGGCATGATAATCCAATAACTGCCTGTCCAATAAATAAAACAGCAGGTTCAATATCTTCACCATACATTCCAAATGCTGTACGAAATGTTTCATTAATCCATATTGTTCCACATGGAGATTGATACACCACAAATAAAACTTTTTTAACCATTATGTTTTCCTCCTTAATGTAGATAAAAATCAAGCCATTAAATTAACAAATCTATCTGAAGTATAAATTAATTCTGCTAATTCAGGTAATCCAGAAGGTTTTGCTCCTTTTATAATAGAATCTTCTGTTAAACCTCTATATTCCATACACAAACCACAAATGTCAATTCTAACACCTTTTTCAATTAGTTTTTCCAGCAATTCAGGTATTTTTCTATCTATCCTCATTGGTTTTATTTTTTTATTAGCAGCTACAATTGCATCAGCAAAAAGAAAAATTCTAACTTCATGTCCCCTTTTTAAAGCTGCTTCAGCAATTTTTATTACGGTATCCATATCCTGGTGTGTATATGGTGTTACCATTGTTTGTATAGTTATTTTCATTTTGACCTCCCATATAAAATCCATGACATAAACCAATTTCCTAAAATAAAACAAATACCAGCAATTATTGAACCTATTGATAACATAGGGATTCCTGTAAAAAAGTTACCAATATTACAACCCATAGCTGTTATTGCTCCAAAACCCATCATCATTCCACCAATTATTACCTGTAAATAAGTTTTTCCATTTTTAGGAATTCTAAATTTGAATTCTTTAAATGATAAAGACAAAATTAAAGCAGAAATAATTATACCTATAATTTCAGCACCTTCCCAGTTGATTAATTTACCTGTAGAAAAACCATCAAATAAACTAATCCAACCTCCAGTAATACCCAATCCATAATGTCGGCCTGATACCCAGCTTGACCAATATCCAAACATTGCTACTGGTAATAATAAAATTCCTATCCATTTCCAGTTAATTTTTGCATGTGGCCAGTCTGTTGTCTTTGTAAAAAATATATAAATTAAAATTAAAGCAGAAACAATTATAGCAACAACCCAATGGTTAATATGCAAAACAGTTGCTAAAGTTGGTCCAACTTTTGATGCATATAGGTTTGTAGAAATGTCAGGAGTAACTTTAATAGTATATTTGCTTATTAATTTTATAAATCCATTAAAAGAACCATGTTTTGTTGCAACAGCAGTTAACCCGAAAGCTAATGCTGCAAGCCAGGAAGTTGTATTTCCTTCTCCAACTCTATAAGTTGTACCACTAGCACATCCACCTGCAAGAACCATTCCCATACCAAAAATCATTCCACCAATAATATTACCTAACCAGTTTAATGGTTTAGGAGTTAATTGTATCCATCCAAATTGTGCCATTAAAGGGAAAGCAAGCATTTCAAGTGCAATTGCAAACATAACAGCTTTAAACAAAAAATTATCTTTCATTAAATATAAATCTCTAAAAGCAGAATTAAAACAAACCCTACCTCTTTGTAATATTGCTCCAAAAGCTAAACCTGTAATTAATCCTAAAATTATTGCTTTCATCATGCCTCCTAATTTTTTTTAAAATTAATTTTTTGATTTTTAAAAAGAATCTTCAAATAGAATTAGTTATTATTACTTTCCTCCAACTTCAATTAATATTCTCCATTCACTAGGACCTGTTTCTTCAATCAATAAAACCTTATGCCCTTCTTTCTCTGAATTTGCAGGTATCCTTTCTTTTGAAAGTGGATAATCAATTAATACTTCCAGAATTTCACCAGGTTTCATCTTTTTCAAAGCTCGTTTTGAATCTACATCAGGTACAGGACAAACCTCTCCTCTTTCATCAATTGTTTTTGTAATTTTGTAATCAGCCATAAGTTTCCTCCTAATCTTTTATATATTGACACATATCAATAAATAGATAATACAAACCATTTTTTTTGTCAATAGTTTTATGTGATTTTTTTTACATTATTATTTCTGACAATTTATTAATTAATCTATTAGGTTATTAATACCACTGTACAAAGTTTTTAAGACATTTTATTGTTCACCTAGCTATAATTATTTACAATAATCGATAATTTTGTATAAAAAATTGACAATATAGTTAATTGGAGGATTTCCCCAATATATTTATTTTTAATGATTTGTTCATATTTTCTAATTAAAAAACAAAACAACCTTGATAAAAATTATGATAATTATTATCTTAAGGGTACAAATTAATTGTTATTAAATTAATTTGCTTTTAATATTAAATTTAAATTATTCTTTATGTATGAGATTTTTAATATCTTATATATAAAAAATATATAAATAATTTAAAAAAGGATAGCAATATGAATTGCCCATTGACATAGGTATAATTCCATTTTTCACAGGTATTTCTGGAAGATGTGGACTCTATTCCCTTTTAAAAATCAACACAATTAAAAAAAATAATTAAAATGTTATTATTAAAGATTTGTTTCAAACCAAAATTTAGTTTCTTTTATTGCTAAAGGAAAAGGGATACCCATTGCTTTAATTTTTTTTAGATTTATTAATATATTTTTCATTATTTTTAAAGTACTAAAAATCTTAACAAAATTTTTATCTTTTTTTATATCATAACTAATATCAAAATTTGATATATTAAAATTATTATGTTTTAAATTATTTTTTAAAAAATTATCAACATTTTCTTCAAACTTATTTAATGTTATAGAAGTTTCATATATTCTTTCATGAATAATATTTTTATCTAATATATTTATACCATTATCTTTATAAAAATGGATCTGTATAAAGAAAATTTCTGTTATCAATTCATAAAACATTTCTTCAATTTTTCCATACTCTATAAAAACTCTTCTTAAATAAGGATTTGTGTAATTAAACTTTTCCATTTTATTAATATAAAATTTAAAAATATCTTTTGATAGTTGTATAAGTATTTTTATCTCTTTTTGTAAATTAAAAACATTTTTATTTACTTCAAATGATTTGTTAATTTTTTCATTCTCGGTGTTTTTATTTAAACTACTTCTTATATAATAATCCGAAATTTCATTTAATTTATTTTCAAAGTTATTATATTTCTCTTTATAATAATCTTCACTTATACTTGAATAATACCTGAATTTATTTTTGTATTTAGTTAAAAAGTAAAGTAGACTTGACAAAGAAATTATAAATTCTTTAAAATCATGGTTATTTAAATATATATTTCTGATCAAATTATTTTCAGAATTAATAAAAATTTTTTTATCATTCTTGTACTTTAAAAGAGCTTCTCTAAATGTTGTATCAAGTTCTATATCCATAAACATTTTTTCTATATAACTAAAACCTTTTTTAATATAAATAAATTGATTAATTGTATCTTTTTTAGATTGATCAGGATGATATTTAAAAATAAGTTTTTTATATTTTTTTTTGATATCTTCAAATTTATCATCAAAATTAATTTGAAATAGGGTTATCAATTCATAAATATTCATAAAAATATTATTACCTTTTTAAAAATATTTTCAAATTAAAATAACTTATCAAAATATTTTTTTAATGTAAAAATAGAATGGGGATTAATAAGTATAGCACACAATATTAGAAAGTTGTTTAAATTAAATAAAGGAAAAGCTTTGCCATATTTTTTATATTTATTAAATAATTCTTTTGAAAATTCTTTTATTTTTTCCTTTAATTGCTAAATTTTTATATTTTTATTCTTTTATTAAAAAAAGGACTGCCTTAAGCTCTAAGACAGCCCCTTTCCTCAATGCAATCATAAGAATTGTATTTTATAAATTTAAACTTATAACAAAAACCAAAAGTTATTCCAAAGGCTAATTTAAGGTCATTAGAGCCATGAATGTATTTAATAGCATCTATTGTATCCTTGTTTAGCTTGAAAATTGTACTTAATAACTTGTTGAAAAAATTAAGACATATTGAAATATCGTCTTTTAGTTTTGAATTTAAATGAGCATAGAAAAAACAATCTTTAATAAGTTTAAAAATATTATTTATTTGAGCATTACTTTTTTTTTAAAATATTTAGTTGATAAATTATAAAATTTTTACAGAAGTAATCTAATTTCCTGCTAATTATATTTTGCCTATTTACTGGAATTTCTAAAGTCACAAAAAACAAATATACATGTACCCATTTGAAAAAGATTTTCAAAAATATTTATTATGAAATTAGAAAAAACAGATAAATAAGTAAAAAATTTATAGCCAACGTCGAACATCCTGTTTATACTTGGTGAAATTTGTTCCAAATAACTTTTCTAAACTTGTTTCTTCTGAGGGAATTATAGTAAAATTTACTATCAAAAAGAAAAAAAATGGAAACAGAAAAGTAATCAATGAACCAAGTAAAATAGCTAGACCAATAAGCCAGAACACCATACCTAGATAAATCGGATTACGACTAAATCGAAAAGGTCCTGAAGTTACCAGTTTAGAAGAATTTCTTAACTGATAACCTGTATTTGCTTTATTAAATTCCCTTGCAGCCCAGGTCATTAAAACCAATCCAATAAACATTATCAGAATCCCCAGATATGAATACGGTTTAGGAACCACATTCATTAACGGAAATAAGTAGTGAAACAGTATTGGCAAACCAATCAAAATTAAGAGCTCCAAAATCCAGACTCCTCCATGATGTTCTTTAGTTCTACTCATTTTTTCCTCCTCTCCTATTTATATGAGCCTTCTCGGCTAAAAAAATCCAATATATTCAAGGCCTTAAAACCCTTCCTAACAATTTTCTAAAGTATTTATTTTAATATTCAATAACTTAGCATCAATTTCTTTTCTTACTTTTCTTGCAAAAATAGTTGTTAATATTACTGTAAAAAAGTCTGCTACTATTTGAGTATAAAGCACTCCATTAAGACCAAATATTCTTGGAAGAATTAATATTGCTGGAATAAAAAATATACCTTGTCTAGCTAAAGATAATATACCACCTTCTTTACCTTTTCCTAATGCTAAAAATAATGCCACATAAATCATTTGAAATCCAAAAAACGGAAACATTAAATTTATTGCAATTAATCCTCTGCTTCCTATATCAACAACTGCAGGGTTATCATTAAATATTCCTATAATAGGTTTTGCAAAAACTACCGATAATATCGTTACAATAATACAAAATGTTGTTGTCCATCTTACTGAATAATTAATAGCTTCTTTTAATCTAGCAAATTTTTCAGCACCATAATTATATCCAGCAATTGGTTGAAATCCTTTTGAAAACGCAAACACTACATACATGCTTATTGCAAAAACTCTATTTAAAATACCTAATGCTGCTACTGCTGCATCTCCATAAGGACTTGCTCCTTTATTCAACATTCCTAATGCTAAACTAGATAAAACCTGGAGCATAAATACAGGTAAACCTATTTTTATTATCTGTGAATATATTTCAGATGAAGGTTTAAAGTATTTAAATGACACTTTACAATAACTCTTGCCTGTAAAGAAATAGATGAGAAATAAAAGTGTTGTTATAGCTTGTGATAAGACTGTCGCCAAAGCTGCACCCTTTACTCCCATATTAAATGTAAATATGAAAATTGGGTCTATTATGATGTTTATCACTGCTCCTAAAATCATCACTATTGTACTGTATATTACATTTCCTTCAGCCCTTACTATATTATTCATTGTTCTGGTTATAATAGGAAATATACAACCTAAAAGAATTATTTTAGAATACTTTACAGCATATGGTATTATAGTATCTGTTGCTCCCAATAATCTTAAAAATGGTTCAATAAATATTAGTGTCATAGTAGTAAATATCCCCGAAAAAATTAATGTGCTAAAAAAAGCTGTAGAAGTTGTTTTATTTGCCTGTTCCTTATCACCTTTTCCTAAAAGTCTAGAAACATAAGATGCAGCACCCGTGCCAAAAGTTAATCCTATTCCCAATATTAACATAAATAATGGAAATACTACTGAAATTGCTCCAACTTCACTTACTCCCAGCTTTGCCACAAAAAATGCATCTGCAGCATTATAAATTGCATTTACAAGCATTGCTATTATAGTTGGGATTGCAAATTTCAATACTACCTTTGGAATTCTTTCTTCTCCAATCATTCTTGCTCTTTTTTCACTAACTTCCATTAATGAGTCCTCCTTTTTTTGTTAAGTTTCTTAACTATTATTTTAAAAAAATTTTTTATAATAGTTTAACTATAAAAATTTATTTATTCTCAGAATGGTTTTTCAGATTTTTTTCCAGCATCTTAAAAAAATCTAAAAGAAACTGATACTTATCTTCCGATATTTTCTCTATTTCCTCAATTAAGAAAGCATCTAGCTTCTCATGATAGTGTTTGTGTCCTTCATAAGCCTTTTTACCTTTTTCAGTTAATTTAAAAAGTACCTCTTTGGCATTATCAGGAGCTTGATAACGATAAATTAAATCCCTTTCTTCAAGTGTCTTTACCACCTGAGAAACAGCACTTTTAGTAATTCCATGCCATTTTGCCAGTTTAGTTACATTTATACCCAGGTTTTCTCCTATGGCATGAATTGTATGAATCTCTAATTTATGAAAAAATTCATCTGTTCCGTATTTTTTGGGTTCTTTTTCTATAATTGTATAATGATTTATTATCCGCAAAAAAGATTCTATAAGCTTTTGATATTTCTTAATATTTTTGGTTTTCTTTTCATTAGCCATAGTATTCTCTCCTAAATTATAAAAATTCAATAAAAATTTATACTTGCTTATATAGAGTATAATAAAATTATTTTTATTGTCAAGTTACTTAACAATTTTATTTAACTAAATCATTCCCGATTAAGTTATATATATATATATATATTCATACTTATGTTTTCTAAATTTACCAGGAGTCATCTTCTCATATCCCTAAAAAAAATGAATAAAATAATTGGGATCATTATAACCAACTTAATAACAAATTTCAGCAATATTTAAATTGCTCCTTTTTAATAACTCCTTGGCCTTCTCGATTCACAGCTTATTTAAATAAGTTATAAATGACACTCCAACTTCTTCCTTGAAAAGATGGCTAAAATAATAGGGACTAAGACCAACCTTTTCAGAAACCTCCTTTAAAGTAAGCTTATGGTTATAACTTTCTTTAATAAAAATAAGAGCCTTTTGAATTGCCTGCTTATTATTCATAATCTGCCTGGCGATAAAAATTTTGTGAAATAATTTAATTGCCAAAATATTATTTTCTTTTTTTGAAACCATCATTTTCTTCCTTTGTCAAAGTTTTTTTATTTAAAATTCAAAGATTTTTATTTGACAATATAAAATTATTTTTTTTGCGTTTTAAGGATTTTTGACATTTGCTTATATATAAAGTATCTATTTAAAAGTATGAAATTAAAAGAAAATTCTAAAGCAATAATATTTATTATAATTGCTACAATCCTTTTAACTGAACTTTTAACTAATGCTACACCTATTACAAAATTAATAAATCCAATAAATTTTCTAATATTGATTTTTGTTTATAGTATTCCTGTTTTATTATTAAGAGAAATAGCTATCAAATTGGAAGTAGGGATCATTGGATTGTTTTTAATTGGATTTGCATATGGGTTATTTAATGAAGCAATACTTGCACAAACAATTCTTAGAAATACTGGTGTTCCTGTTAATACTTTTGATAATTTTGGTTATTTTTCAGGAATTAACTTCCCATGGCTTTTCATTATTTGTGCATGGCATTCTTTACATAGTTTTATTTTTCCTTTAATGATAACTAATTATCTTTATAAAGATACTTTTAACAAAAGTTTAATTTCAAAAAAAGCATTTATTATTCTGGCTATAGCTACTATTATATTTTCTATCTTCTTTAATATATTTTTCAATCATAGTAAAAATTTTATCTATTTCCTGCTATTTTATATTCTAATTATCATATTTATATTTTTATCAAAATTGTTTACTAAAAAAACATATTTTTTGCCATATTTACAATTTAAA
This sequence comes from Exilispira thermophila, assembly GCF_055389015.1. Classification (NCBI taxonomy): domain Bacteria; kingdom Pseudomonadati; phylum Spirochaetota; class Spirochaetia; order Spirochaetales; genus Exilispira; species Exilispira thermophila. The sequence goes on from NZ_AP042476.1 coordinate 2,270,400, forward strand.
ATTTCATCTTTTTTTTCAGGGCTTGGGATTGGAATTTTTATTATCTTTTTGTTTTTTTTACCCAATGCCCATAGCATTGTATTATACTTTGTTGTTTATGTAATATTTTTAATATTTCTTTATTTGAAAATTAAAAACAATTTTTATTATCCTGGAATTGTAGTTTTGGGAATAGGAAGTTATTTTGTTTTTTCTTTATTCAGCCTATTAGACATGATAAACAAAAAATTTTATCCTGGAATTATAACCAGTTTTTTGTTTATTGTTTTTTTTAGCTATATAATTATTAAAAAGGAGATTTTATGCATAAAGAAATAGATATTAAATCTTTAAAGGATAACATCCTTAAACTTATAGATAATGATTGGGGATTAATTGTTGTAAAAAACAATTTAAAAAATAAAATAAACAATAATTCAAATAATTCTCTATCAACTGACCATAATAAATCTAATGTTAATTTAATGACTGCAAGCTGGATAATTTTTGGGATTTTATGGAATAAACCTGTTTCTTTTATTTTTGTACGTCCAACAAGATATACTTATAAACTTATTGAAAATGAAAACTATTTTTCTATATGTTTTTTTAATGAAAATTATAAAAAAGATAAAAATAATGGAGATTAAAATGGATGATATTAAAAAAGAAGTTTTAAACTTAAAAGATGAAGTTATTAGGTTGAGAAGAGATTTTCATCAACATCCTGAAATTTATTTTCAGGAAGTTAGAACTGCAAAAATTGTTGAAAATTATCTTAAAGACCTAGGGCTGGAAGTAAAAACAAATATAGCTAAAACTGGAGTCGTTGGTCTTTTAAAGGGAAATGGTGAAAACAAATTCAATGAAAACAATAAATGTGAAACAGTTCTTTTAAGAGCTGATATGGACGCTTTACCAATACAGGAACTAAACAATGTACCATATAAATCAAAAATAGATGGTGTTATGCATGCATGTGGACATGATGGGCATACAGCAATGTTGCTTGTGGCTGCAAAAGTGCTTTCAAAATATAAAAATCAATTAAATGGAAATGTTAAATTTTTATTCCAACCTTCTGAAGAAAAATCACCTGGTGGTGCCATTAAAATGATAGAGGAAGGGGTTTTAAAAAATCCAGAAGTTAACAAAGCATTTGGAATCCATTTAGCAAGTATCTTTCCAATTAACACAATTGGGATTAAAAAAGGGATTATGACAGCAGAAGCAGATGAATTTACAATTACTGTTAAAGGAAAAGGGGGACATGGAGCCTATCCACATACAGCTATTGATCCTGTTGTAATTGCTTCCCATGTAGTTATTGGGTTACAATCTATAGTTTCAAGGGAATTAGATCCATTAGATTCTGCTGTAATTACAGTTGGTAAACTACTGTCAGGTGATGTTTTTAATGTAATTCCTGAATATGCTGAAATTATAGGAACAGTTAGAACTTTAAAAAAAGAGATTGCAAAAACTATGCCTGAAAGAATTGAAAGAATTGCAAAAAATATATCAAAAGCATATAGAGGGAGTGCAAACTTAAACTATACTTTTGGTTATCCACCATTAGTTAACAATGAAAAAGAAACTGAAAGGGTTATAAATATTGCTAAAAAAGTTGTAGGTGCTGACCATGTTTTTGAATGCCCAGTTTCCATGGGTGGAGAAGATATGTCCTATTTTCTGGAAAAAGTACCTGGTGCATTCTATTGGGTTGGTGCAATGAATAAAGAAAAAGGGATCGATAAACCTCATCATAATCCATATTTTAATATTGATGAAGATTCACTTCCTACAGGTGTTGAGATGCATGTAAGACTTATTCTTGATCTTTTATCATAAAAGGTATTTTTCTATTTTAGAATATTTTAATTATTCTATGGTTTAATTATCTATAGTTTAATTATCTTTTTTAAATAGTTTTTGTGATACTTTTTTAAATATAGTGAAACAAAATCAATACAATATTTAACATTATCAATTATTTGTGAATCAGAAGTAGCTACAACTTTTTGTTGTACTAAAATTGGATCGTTGTTTTTTGTTAACATAATATTTTTAAAATTAAATCGGTTTTCTATCTCTTTTACAAAATCTAAACTTTTTGAAACATTATCTTCAAAATAAAATTTTATAATAATACTCAATTTATTCTTGCAAAATTTCAAATTCAAAATTTTTTCAACAATTTCATAAGTCAATTTTGTTATTTTATAAGAACTACCAGTTTCTGAAATATCTCTGATAACCCCATCTGTAGAAATAAAAACAGGTTTCCCTTTGTAATAATTATCCAAAGTTATAACTACATTCCACCCATCAACTGAAATTGCGTATTTTACTAAACTATTTTCCTTCAACTTTTTTATAAAAATAGATAATATTGATAATAAAAATATTTTGATACATAAAAATTTAAAATAGAAATTAGTTTTTATAATTTTAAATTTCCTTTTTCTATTTTCTAAATTTGATTTCACTCCTCTTTTTAGGATATCTCTCTCATAAGAATTTAACTTATACCTATTTCCAACTAATTCTAAAGTAGACTTTTCAGGATAATTTTTATTCAATAAAAAAATATAATCCTTTTTAGCTTTAAATAATTTATTCTTATCAATATTTTTCATTTTAATTGGAAAATTTATATTTTTTAAATTAGACTAAATTTTACTTTTTATATATTAAACAATTATTGCTAAGTATATTTAAAAATTATAATTCAATCACTATTTTAAAATCATAAAAAAATAAACCTATTTACCCAATTAAACCTTTAATCTCTTCTATCTTTTTTTCCAATAGATTTTTATCTTTTGCTTCTATAATAAGTCTTAAATATGGTTCTGTATTGGATGGTCTAATATTAAACCACCAATCTTTAAATTCTATTCTATATCCATCAAAATCATAAAAAGCAGTAGGCTTTTCTTTCTCTTCAAAATGCTTTCTAACTTTTTCCATTGTTTCAAGTTTATTTTCTATTTTAAAATTTATTTCACCGGAATTAGCATAAAGCTTCATAGAATCAAGAATATCAGATATCTTTTTCCCCTGCTTTTTAAATTCAGAAATTACATTTAAAACAATCAAAGAAGCCAGTATTCCACTATCACAATAAAAGAAATCTCTAAAATAGTAATGGCCAGCTAATTCTCCACCATATATTCCATTTATCTCTCTTAATTTAACTTTAGCATAAGCATGACCTACTTTCCACATATGGGTTATGCCACCTAGATCTTCAATATATTTTCTAACACTTTTTGAAGTTCTTATGTCGAAAAGTACATTTCCTTTTTCTTTTTTTAAAAAATAATGCCCCATTATCCCTATCATAAAATCTGGAGAAACAAACCTTGCTTTATCATCAACAAACATAACTCTATCAGCATCTCCATCATATATAACACCAATATCAGCATTCTCTTTTTTTACTAATTTTTTTAAATCTTCCACATTTGCTTCAATTAAAGGATTAGGTTCATGATTAGGAAAAGTACCATCAATTTCATCATAAATATATGTAATATTGTTCGAAAAATCTTTTAATAGATCTTTAACTATTAATGATGCCATCCCATTAGAAAAATCAACTGCTATTTTTAAGTTTGAAATATCAGAAACATATTTGCTTAAAAAATTGATATAATCTTTTTTTACCTCTTTTTTATAAATTTTCCCTTTAATTCCATCTTTTTTATTTTTTTCTAATTTTGATTTTATTCTATTTTCTACATCATTGTCCATAACCCATTTTTCTAAAATATTTAAACCTGCATCATAACCTACTGGTAAAGAATTTTCTTTAGAAACTTTTAACCCATTATACTCTTTTGGATTATGCGAAGCAGTAATTTGAACAGAACCTTTAAATCCATAAAAAGATGTAGCAAAATATACCATTGGTGTTGTTGATAATCCCATATCATAAACATCAGCACCATTATCTGTTAAACCCTTCGATAAATATTCAAATATCTCATCAGATGAAACTCTTGCATCTCTACCAACAATAAATTTATCTGTTTTTAAAAGTTCAGGTAAGAAAAACCCTATTTTATATACAAGTTCTTTATCCCAATCTTTATTATAAATCCCTCTAATATCATATGCTTTAAAAACTCCCATATTACCTCCTATTTATTAAGAATTTATTAAAATACAATTGACTATAAAAATATACAATTGTTAGCATATATATTTATGATATAATTTTAATAAATTTTAGTTTTATGTAAAAAGATAATAACTTTACTTTTATATTTTTCAATTAATTATTTATAAAAAAGCTTATAAAATAATTGATTTTAATATTTTATTATGTATTATTTTGTCAATAATTTAACTTTATAAAACTAAAAAGTTAAAGGAACGAAACTATGCCAGATTGTGATTGTTTAGAAACCTGTCCATTTTTCAATGATAGAATGAAAAATATGCCTGATGATTTGTTTCCTAATATGCAATGGAAAGTTAAAGAAATAATAAATAAAAAATAGTAATTACTTTATAACAATTTAAAAAACAAATATAAGTTATAAATAATATTTATTAATCAAATTTTCCATTATAATTATATAAAATATAATTAATTAAATAGGAGAAGTTATCTTGAGACTTATTCAAGCAAATGGAGAAGTTCACAATGTTAAAGATGAAAAATCTATTGAAAAAGCAATTGATTCACTGGGAAATGGTAATGAATTTGTATTTTTAGGTACTGATAATTTTATTCAGGTTGCTATTTCAAATAATGGCTTTATTATTCAATACAAAATTGATAATGAACTCAAAGAATTTAATATTGATTCAAAAGAAAAAATAAAATCAATTTTTAAAAAGTTCTTCCATAATGATTATAGTTTTAAAGCAGATTTAGACTTTTTAAATAAAAATTAAATGTTATTATTTCTGATTTAATTAAGATATTTTATTTCAAGATATTATTTTAATTTAAACAAAATTTGTATACAATTTTAAAATAAAATATTGCATTAAATTAATTAACATATATTATTTAAACATAATATATTTATATATCAAATATTGTAATTTGATTAATTTAATATATCTCTATAAGAATTAGTCTAAATTTTAATTTTTCATAAATTTTTTCTGATTCTTATTACAATTAATCAAAAAATCTAGATATTATAAATTCATTATAAAAACATTTATTATCAAATAACTTTTATTTAGGAGATAAAAATGCGTTTAGAACTTGCAAATGGAAAAATTTTAAATGTATCCTCTGAACAGGAAATTAATTCTGCACTTGATAGTTTAAATGTATCTTCATGCGAATTTGCCACTTTAGGGGATAACAATTTTATCCAGGTAGCTATTGAAAATGACTCTAACTATCTGGTACAATTTAATCTAAATGATGAGATGAAAGAATGTTATATCAACAATCTTAATTCAGTAAAAGAACTTTTTATTCAATTTTTTAACAATGATTACTCTTTTACTGAAAAATATCCATGGGAAATTTTTGAACAAAATAATCAAGAACCAGAGCAAAACAATCAGAACAATAATGAAGAAGATTTTCTAAAAAACCCTCTAGGTGCTTTCAAAAAATTTGGTAAAAAAGTTGTAAAAAACGAAATCAATTATCAGGTAAAAAAGAAAATTAGAAGAGGGATTGGCAAAATTATTGGCAAAGGTATAAATAAATTAATAAAATAGGTATTTAAAATAAGATCAAAATTTCATTTTCTTAAAGTTTTAGACATTGTTATAACATCTTCCCTTACAACATATCCCAGTTTTTTATAAAAATCTATAACTTTAATATTATGAGTTTCAACAAATAAATGCACTTTATAACAATTTAATTTATGAAATTCATATTCAACAAGTTCCATTAATTTTTTACCCAATCCAATACCTCTTATATCTTTCCTTGTTGCCAGATGAACAACAAAACCTCTTCTACCATCAAAATTTCCCCATACAGTCCCTGCTATTTTCTCCTCTTTTCCCTTTGATGATTTCTTTTCTAAAGCAATAATAAAAAGTTGTGGAAATATATGTTTTGCTATATCCATCTCTTCTGGATTATCAGAAGTAGAGATTGTTATATCATTATTTTTCCAGAAATCCAATATTTTTTCACTCTCTTTATCAGTAGCATTTTTATAATAAATATCATTTAAAGTAATAGAATCCATTTTCATTTTTATTCCTCCTATTTTTCATTTTAATTTTTAACAAATAACACAATCAAAATAACTTATTTCATTTTTTAATCAAACCATTTTTAATATTCAATATCATTTTTATTAATTTTATAGTATTATTGCATTTTGATTAGTTTTAATACTTGTTTGCATATTTATTTAATATTATTTTTATTTTTCTAATCATAATACTTGCATAAATTATTTTTTATATTATTTTTTACACATATTATTTAGTTTTTTATATATTAATAAAATATGCAATTTACCGATTTTAAATTATAAAGGCTTAAAATAGGGGATAAAAATGGAAAAAATTTCTGAAATTTTTGGAATTAGAACTTTCAACCAGAAAGCAATGTTAAAACATCTTCCCAAAGATGTTTGTGAAAAACTTTTAAAAACTATTGAAGAAGGAGAACCTTTAGATAAAGAGATTGCTCAAATTGTGGCACATGGATTAAAAGAGTGGGCTCTTTCCAATGGAGCTAACCACTATACACATTGGTTTCATCCATTAAGAGGTACAACTGCTGAAAAGCATAATACTTTTATATCAAAGATGAATTCATTTGATATTATTGAAAGGTTTTCTGGTAAAGAGTTGACACAGGGTGAACCTGATGCATCATCTTTTCCTTCAGGTGGAATTAGATCTACTTTTGAAGCAAGAGGATATACAGCATGGGATCCAACTTCACCTGCATTTATTATTGATGATACATTATGTATACCTTCAATTTTTATCTCATATAATGGTGAAATTCTTGATAAAAAAACACCTTTATTAAAATCTTTAGACCTCGTTGAAAACCAGGCATATAAAATTCTTAAATTGTTTGGAAATAGAAGTGCCAAATATGTTAAATGCACAATTGGAGCCGAACAAGAATATTTTTTAGTAGACAAAAAATATTTTGATAAAAGGCCTGACCTTATGTTTACTGGAAGAACTTTAATTGGTGCTCCTTCCCCCAAAGATCAACAATTAGAAGATCATTATTTTGGTTCTATAAAAGAAAGAGTTTTAGAATTCATGAAAACTTTTGAAGAAGAATTTTTAAAATTAGGTATTCCTGTAAAAACCCGTCATAATGAAGTTGCACCAAATCAATTTGAATTTGCTCCAATTTTTGAAAATGCAAACATTGCATCAGATCATAATATTTTAGCTATGGAATTAATGAGAAAAATAGCAAATAAATTGGACCTTGCAATCCTTTTTCATGAAAAACCTTTTGAAGGAATAAATGGTTCAGGAAAACATATTAACTGGAGTTTAATGGATTCTGATGGTAAAAATTTACTAAAAAGTAGAAGATCTGAAAAACAAAGATTACAATTCCTATTTTTTTTAACAGGTATAATTCTGGGTATAAAGAAATATGAAAAAATTTTGAAATTATTTACTTTCTCATACTCCAATGAATTAAGGTTAGGAGGAAATGAAGCACCCCCATCAATAATCTCAGTTTTTATTGGGGATTCCTTATATAACTTATTAAACAAAATAGCTGAAACTGAAGATCTTTCAGAATTGCCTCAGAAATTTCTATCAATTGGCCTTTCCAAAATACCAAGCATTAAAATTGATTATACAGATAGAAATAGAACCTCTCCATTTGCATTTACAGGAAACAAATTTGAATATAGAATGCCTGGTAGCTCTTTTGCAATCTCAACAATTTTAACTGCCTTAAATACTATAATTTATCATGGCTTAAAAGAAATGTACACCAATTTAAAAAATGAAATGGATAAAGAAGATGATTTTGATATAGCTGTTTTGAAATCTATAAAAAAAGGGTTTATTGATTCAAAAAATATTATTTATAATGGTGATTGTTATAGTGATAAATGGAAAGAAGAAGCTAAAAAAAGAGGACTATCCATCACATCAAAATATTTTGAATTATTCAATGAAATCGATGAAAATGATTTTGAACAACTTTTTATAAAAACTAAACTTTTGTCAAAAAGATATATTGATGCATATTTTGAAATTGAAAAAGACATTTATTTTAAAAATCTCTTAATAGAAACAAGGACTTTAACAGATATGGTAAAAACCGGAATTATACCTTCTGTAATTAAACAGTTAAAGGAATATAAAGAGATGGAAAGCATAATTGGGATAAGTTCAGATAATGTAAAAAAATATATTAACAATATTGTAAAACTTGAATCTAGTATAAACGATTTAGAAAATCTAGTTCTTCAATTTTCAAATCAAGATGATACAAAAAAAGGAGAACTAATATTTGTTATAAAAGATAAGATGTCTGAAATAAGAAAAATATGCAACTTTCTTGAGCTAAATACCTCTGAAAACTTATGGCCATTCCCAAGATATAAAGATATGCTTTTTAAAATTTAATTGAATTTATACAATTTTTTATTTACACATTATTATTGACATAACTCTTATTTTATTTTGTACATTGTATTTTTTCTATATCAACTTAAGTACAATAACCATGCTCCTATTATCATTATAAATACACCTATTATTCTATTTTTTATATTTTCTTTAAATATAAAGTGTGCAAGTATAACTGTAACTATCATACTTAACATTGACATGGGTTCAGCTACACTTACATCAATTTTTGTAAAAGCTATTAACAACATAAAATATGAAAAAGCATTAACTGAGCCTGAAACAAAAGCAATTTTGGGTTTTTCTTTAAATAATGTAATTGCATAATAAAGATTTCTTTTAACAATTAAAAACATCAATAAAAACATTGTTATAAAAAGATAAAGGTAAAATGCATAATTTAGTGGTGCAATTTTTTGTACAACAAACCCATCAATAGTTCTACCTGCTGCTATTAAAAATGAACTTATTATCATTAAATAAGTTGCTCTCTCTTTAAATAATATTTTTAAGGAATAATAAAAATTTTGCTGTTTATTTAAAAAAGATGCCCCATATATAAGTAAAATAAGACCAATTATTTTATATATTGTAATTTTTTCATTTAAAAATATAGCAGTTAATAATAAAAGGAAAAATACATTGAAGTTATATAATGGTCCAACTAAAGAAGCATCAGCTTCAGATAAAGATTTTACATATAATACAAATGCTATAGAATAAACAAAGCTACTAAATAATATATAAATTAAAAAGTTATAATTTTCAGGTTTTTTTATTATAAAAATAAATGGCAAAAGAAATAAGGTTGCAGTTAAAAAAAATAAAAAAGTAGCTGCAACTGAATTAGAATTATCTCCTAATTTTTTAACTATTATTTTTTCATAACCAAGTAAGAATATTCTTCCCAATAATGCAAAATATGCAAACCCCATCCTATCTATATTCCTAACCTTATTATTTAAATTATTTTTTTACATGTGTTTAATAATTATAAAATCCATACTTCTTCTAATTGATATTATTCTAAAATTATTAAATCCATTTTTAATAAAGTAATCTTTGTAATATTTTTCAGTTAATTTTACACCTGAACGGTATAAACTTAATACAATTATACCGTTCTTTGAAAGTAAAGAAACTATTTTATTAAGAAGTAATTCAGGCTTTTTATAAGTTTCAACTAAACCAAAGCAAAAAATCACATCAAAGAAATTATTTTTTGAAAACTTTTCTTTAGTTATATCCATTACAAATAAATTTATTTTACTATCTAATTTCATAGCTTTTGCTCTTTTTTTTGCATAATCTATCATCTTTGGAGACCAATCAATACCTGTTATTTCCCCTTTAAATGAATTGATTAAACCCATAGCAATCGGTAAATTTCCTGTTGCTGTACCTATATCAAGAATCTTTTCATTTCCCTTTAAATCCAGTTCATAATAGAGTCTTTGCCAGATATCTTTCTCTGTATCTATAGAAAAAATATGTATCCCAAATATATTATAAATATAAAAAAATAATTTCTTTCCAAAATATTTACCATCAGATATAAAAAAAACAAAAGTTGCAGCAAACAATAAAATACCAATTATTAAATAAATCAAAATTCTAACCTATATTAATCTTTTTTTAAAAACTATAATTTTATTTAATATTTTTAATTATAAATTATAACCAATAAAATTATTAAAAAAAGGATTTCAACAAAAATTTCTTTATTTCAAAATTAATCTATATGAATCCCAACAATTAAGATAAATGATAACTTTATTTTTAAATCTTTCTTCATCTTCAAAATAGATAGGTCCAATCGTTATATCAATCCCGGTATATTTTTTAAAAATAGAATTAACCTTTTTACCTGTTAACAAATCTATTAAACTATATTTTGTTTCAACATGTCCTGATACATTTTCCTCTGGTATCTCAATAATTATTATCCATCTTTTATCTTTAGAAATATCAACAAGTTGAATTATTGAACTTTCAGACTTATATCTTATAATATATTTATCATTAAATTCAACTATCAGGTCATGATTATTTTTACCAACAAAAACATTTTTAATATTATTCAATTCTTTTTTATTTATTTTAAAATTATTTTGTTTGGAATTTTGATTATTATTTACACTTTCTACACTTTTATCAAAGTATTCAAAAACATTATTTAAAAAAATTTCAGAAATACAAATATCATCATATTTACTACCTTTATAGACATCTATTACTTTTAATTTCACCAGTAATGTGTGAATATCCCTATTTTCAATATCAGGTTCACTGTTTTTATAAACTTTATCCATAGTTTCCTTCAATTGTTTAAAATTAATATTGGCAAGATTAATTTTAAAACTTTGAATATCAAAAATATCTTTTATATCTATAATAACTTTTTGTTTCAATTTTAAAGCATATAAACCCATTCCTGTTTCAGAGTAAAACCCTTCTCCATAGTAAAAGCTTAATTCTATTACTTTTGGCCTGCTATTTTTAAAAAATAGGTCTTCACTTTTACTATAACCAGAAAAAATATTTAAAATAAATGAATAATTGTAATCTTCACTCTTAGTTGTTGAAACATTATCCTCATTTGAATTTTTATCTGTTTCAATATTAAAATCAGGTAATTTCAAAAACAGTTCAGCATTTTTCCCATTTCCATTAACAACCCAGCAGGTTTTAAAATTACCATCAAAAAGGTTTATTGATGGATATTTGCTATAATTAAATGGAGTATCAGGTCCATTCATATCAGTAGAGTAAAATGAAGTAGATTTATCATAATCAAAAAGAAATATATCTATTAATTTATCATCTTCACCAAAAATTGAAATAGCAAAAAAAATTAAAAAAGTTATTAAAATTAAGAAAATGTTTGATTTTTTAAAAAACTTATTTAAATAGCTGTTTTTACAATAATAAAGATTTTTATTTTTTATAACTTTTAAAGACATTTGATTTCCTTTTTTAATATTATATTTATTAACCCTTGAACCATTTAGCAAAAATACTCTTATATTTTCATCTTTGTTTACAAAATTTATTAATTCTTCTATTGTTTTATTAACTATAAATTTCACCTTCATTTATATTTTAATCTATTTTATCTATTTTAACAGATGAAAATGAAATCAGTGAATAAATAATTAATGAATATAAAATTAACAGGTATAAAATTAATAATTGTAAAAATAATTAAGAAAATGTATTCAAAACTATATAAAAAATTTTTTTTTATAAATAATAGTGAAGTTTAAATAAAAATATAACTATTGGTTATGCTATAAAGAAAAGTTTAGTAAAAGCAATGATATATAAAATATAGAACTATCTTAAAACTTATGTTATATCTTTCTTTTTATTTAAAAATATGGCTTAGAAACATAAAAAAAAAGCTGTCCCTTAAGTTTCAGGACAGCCTTAAATCTCCAGCTGCAGGACTTGAACCTGCGACCCGCTGATTAACAGTCAGCTGCTCTACCGACTGAGCTAAGCTGGAATGACCTTTGCGATGAAATAAATAACAAATTTTATAAATTTGTCAAGCAAATATCTCAACTTTAACTTTTATTTTTTTATATTTTATTATTTAGAAATAATAAAACAAATAATAAAAACATAATATTCTAATCATAAGATAATATATTTATTCTACATTTTTTTTGAAGAAATATTAATATTATTAGCTACTTTTTTATCCATTCCTCTTTTGTGTCTAACTCTATTAAAAAGGTCTTTTGCAAATCTATCTATAATGTCAATGAGATCAGAATTTTCAACAATCTCCATAAATTCAGTATAATTTCTTAAATTTTTAGAAAATTTTATTTTTTTATTTTCATAATCAATAATAATATCTTCCATTGTTATTTTTGAATCCTCTAAAATTGAATTAATAAATTGGATAACTATATCTTTAAAAAAATTTTCAATATCAATCCAATCCTCAGCCTGATTCATATAATCCCTAAATTTTTTTTCAAATTCGTGTTCAAGATAAACAAAAGACTTTTGATCTTGCATAATTCCCCCTCAAAAAATAAGTATATTTTTAAAATAAAACTCCTTTCTTTTTTAATTTAAAAGTATTATTGTTAAAATTATCATATCTTTTATTTTTTTAATATTAATATTATAGTATAAAATCTAAATTTTTCAATTTATACTAACCCAAATATTAATAAAAAAAAAGCAGCCTATCTGGCTGCTTTTTTATTTTTCTCTTTTGACATTCCTATTAATATAGGAGCTGCTATAAAAATTGATGAATAAGTACCAACAAATATACCAATAGCTAATGCAAGAGCAAAATCTCTTGTTACAGTACTACCAAATATATAAATTGATAAAACAACAACAAATGTAGTTAAAGAAGTAACAATTGTTCTGGATAGAGTATCATTAATTGATTTATTTATTAGATCAGGGAAATACATATTTGGATAAAGATTTCTATTTTCTCTAATTCTGGAAAATACAACTATCGTATCGTTAAGTGAATAACCAATTAGTGTTAATATGGCTGCAACTATTTGAGTTGAAATTTCTTTATTTAATATTGAAAATATTCCAATCGTTATTAATGAATCATGTATAAGAGCAATAATTGCTGCAAGGGAGAATTGAAACTGCTTAAATCGGATTAAAACATAAATTAAAATTAATCCAAAAACTACAGTTATTAAAACCCACGAAGATCCAACCAGCTGCTTGGACATGGAAGGTCCAACCAAATTAACAGATCTCCAGTGAACTTTATCTTTTCCAAAATTTTGTTCATAAATTTTTTTTACAATTTCAATATTCTCATTATTCTTTGCATCATCTTTAGCTGATTTTATTCTAATTAAAAATATGTGATCATCCGGTTTCCCAATCTGTTGAACATCTTTACCAAAACCATTTTTATTTAATATATCTCTAATTTCAGAAAGGTTTGTATTTGTATCTATTTTTGTTTGAAATACAACACCACCTGCAAAGTCTATACTTAAATTTAACCCTTTATGCATAAAAATTGAAATAAAACCAATCAGAATCAAAATAATTGATATTCCAATAGCAATAAATCTATATTTTACAAAGTTTAAATCTTTTCTCACTAAAATCCCCCTTATATGTAAAGCTTTTGCTCATCTTTATTAAATACTGCTGAAAATAACCATCTACCTGTAACAAGTGCAACAAGCATATTCATAATAATACCAATTGAAAGAGTAACAGCAAAACCTCTTATAGGACCAGCACCTAATTGAGCTAATGCTAATGCTGCAATTAATGTTGTTAAGTTTGCATCAAAAATTGTAAGAAAAGCTTTTTTAAAACCTGACTCAACAGCAATTCTTGTTGATTTCCCTGTTCTGTGCTCCTCTTTTATACGCTCAAAAATAATTACAAAAGCATCTACACCCATACCTATATTAAGAATAATACCTGCAATTCCAGGTAAAGTTAAAGTATAACTAAAAGAAGCTAAAAAAGCTACTAAAAAGAATAAGTTTAATCCAATTAATAAAGTAGCCAGAAACCCAGAAATTTTATAGTAAAAAAGCATAAATAGTAAAACAATTATAGCTGAGATAATTCCAGCTCTAATACCCTGGTCAATAGAATCTTTACCCAAAGTTGCACCAATTTCAGACTTTTCTACTATTGCTAAAGGAACAGGTAAAGAACCAGCTCTTAAAATCAAAGCAAGGTCATTTGCTTCTTCAACTGTAAATTGTCCAGAAATTGAAACTCTTCCTCCAGGAATTGCTTCTTTTATTCTTGCAATTTCCTGAACCTTACCATCAAGAACAATTGCAAGATATTTACCTACATTTTCTGAAGTTAGTTTTGCAAACCTTGTAGCACCTTCAGAATTCAAAATAAATGTAACTTCTGGACCAAATTGACCCTGTACAACACTAACTTTAGTTAAATATGACCCATCAAGTTCGACCTTTTTCTTTAAAACTGTAGGATTTCCTCTTACATAATTTCCATATTTATCTTTATAATATTTGTAAACAACTTCATCATCAGCAGGAACAAGATCTTTTCTAATAAGATCCCCATTTTCATTAAAAGCACCTGGAGTTTTTTTAAGTATTTCAAATGTTTTATCATCAACAAATTGAAATGTTAGCTTACCCTGACCCATAACTATATTTTGAACTCTTTCAGGGTCTTTTGCTCCCGGTAATTCAATTGCTATATAATTTTTCCCCATTCTTTTAATTTGAGGTTCACTAACCCCAAACTGGTCAATTCTGTTTCTTAAAATAGTTAAAACTCTGTTTATAGCATCTTCTTTGTCTTCTTGTGTTAGATTTGAACCCATTTTATCAAAATCAGTTTTTAAAACAATATATACACCACCTTTAAGATCCAAACCTAAATTAATTATTTTTCTTCTTAATTTTTTTAAATCTTCTAAACTCTTAATCTTTTCATCACTTAATTTCATATCCGCCCAAACATCGGGAGTTAAAGAGAGAAGATATTTATCTTCATTACTAACTTTAAAATACCAGAGGTAGGTTGGATAAAGTAAATAAGCTGAAAAAATAATTAGAAAAACTGTAATCCAGAATCTAGTTCTATTACTCATTATTCCTCCAAACTTCCATTTTAATAAAATTTAATTTTTTCTTTTCTTTTAAAAATATAAATAAAAAATATAAATAAAAATCCTAAAATCAAATATAAAAAATAGTAAACACTAATCTGTGGTTTTAAAAATCCTAATTCATCAATTTTCAAATCAGTTGAATTTGAAAACTTAACACCACCTTTTTCATTTTTTTTATCTTGCTTTTTAATATTATTGCTGTCTTTTTTAACTTCACTATTATCATTGTTTGTATTTGTTTCTACTTCTTCAATAATTATTGAATTAGAATCATCATTTTTTTTATCACCAGTTTGTCCAAACACAATTAAACCACTAATTAAATAAAAAAAAAGAAGAAAAATTAAAATTATTTTTTTTTTCTTTATATTCATTTTTAGAACAAACTTTTTGTAAATAATTTAAGTTTATTGATACCTTAATTTATAAATATATTTTAAATTTATAATTAAATTTTTAAAAATTAATTTATAAAATTTTATAAATAATTATTTTTCATTTTTTTTAATAACTTTAGCAATAGCACCTTTTGAAAATTCAATAGATGCATTATCATCAACTTTTACAACAATTGTAGTTTCTTTGGTTGATACAACTTTACCATGAATACCACCAGTTGTTACAATTTCATCGCCTTTTTCAATAGAATTTAACATCTGTTGATGCTTTTTCTGTTGTCTTTTTTGTGGAATTATTAATAAAAAATAAAAAAGAACAAAAATAATAATTAAAGGTAAAAACATTGTCATAAAACTACTTGAACCTGACGCTTGTCCAGAAGCTGCTCCTGCAGTTGATAATAAATAAAATATGTTAGCCATATTACTCTCCATTTAAGTTTTATATTTCTTTATCATAAAGGGAGTTAAAAGTCAATTATTTGTTATTATTTTTTTCTTTATTCCTTTCCTCTTTATTTATACAAAATGCACAATTTAAAAAACAGTTTGATTTGAATAATAATAAGATTTAAATTTACTATAATTTTGTTTTAATTTTTTAAAATTTATTCTATATATTTAATAAGAATTTAAATTATATATTCAAACAAATAAAATTGAATATATATATAAAAAAAATTTTAGTTAATATAAATCAATTTCAAAAAAAGTTATTTTATTAATTTTTTAATTGAAAATTTTTTCAATATAAAGATTCTAATATAAAGAAACTTATTTTTTGAAATTCTATGGGAAAAATTATATGAAAAACATTTTAATATATGGATTGGGGTCTGTTTCAGGAGTAGTTGCATCTTTATTTCAAAAAAATAATAAATTATTTGTTACAAATAGCTTCAAATTTGAAAATAATCTATTTAATAAAACAAAATATTTATCTAAAAATGAACATCTCAAAAATATTAAAATAAATTATAATCTTGTAATAAAATGGTATAAAGATTCAAAATTTAATATACCCATAAATTTATGGAATAAAGAAAAAATAGATCTAATATTATGTGGTATTAAATTAAATGGTATAAATAAATTTTATAACTTTATTATAAAAAACAACTTAATAAAATCTCCAGTACTTTTTATACAAAATGGGATTGGTTTTGAACCACAATACTTTTTATCACAATTAGATAAAAAAAATCAAGATTATTCTGATAAACCATCTTACTCTAAATTATTGCAAAAAATTGAATATTATAGATTTATAATACTTTTCAATGCTTCAAAAGATATTTTCAAAAATACAATTTTCTGGAATACTAAAGGGAAAATAATTATACCTGAAAATTTTTTATTTAAATACCCTGAATATTTCAATGTAAAAAATAATTATATTAACAATGATGTTTCCAGTATTTTTGTTGAAGTTGATGATATAACTCCTTATGTTTATAGAAAATTATGGTTAAATACTACAAATGGATTCTTGTCTGTTATTAATTTTTCTTTAAAACAGGTATTTTATTATGAAACTCACCTTAAATATTTTATAAAATTCCTGAAAGAAACACAAAACTTATTTAAAATTTCAAATACAAAGACTCTAAAATTACCAGCACTCGATCCAATAGATTTAATTAATATAGGAGAACAAATTTTAAATTTTTTAAAAAACAAATTTATATTTAAGAATAATTTTGAAATTATAAAAGACAAAAATATATTAAAAAATAAAATTACAATTATAAAATATACCTTATACAAATTTATATTTAAACTAAATAGATTTTATTTTATAAAAAAATTAATTCTAACCCCATTTTTTAAAAAAAATAATTTTTATACATTTATTGACAAATTACCTGACACACCAAATTCCACCTTACAATCCTTAAAAAATATAAATGAAACAGAATATAAATTTATAAGTGAACCTTTAATCAAAATTGCAAACAAAAGTAACCTCTTATATAATTTTAATAGTAAAATAAAAAATTTTATTTATAATTTTGAAAAAGGAAAATATTATAAACCTGTTAGTATAGATAGATTAATCAGAGATCAAATCAAAAAATAAAAAAAGGAGCTATTGAATGGAAAATAGTAAAACGTTCAACAACAAGAAAATTCTTGAGCTTCTGGAAAAGGCAAATTGCATATTAACCGGACATTTTAAACTTACTTCAGGGAGACATTCAAACAAATATATCGAAAAAATAAGATTGGTACAAAACCCTGAAAATCTTGATAAAATATCAAATGAACTTGTAAAACTTATTTTGCAAAAAAAACTTGATTTTGATTTCATTGTATCTCCTGCATTTGGAGCTATTACTTTTGGATTTTTAACTGCATTAAAACTTAAAAAAGAATTTATTTTTACCCAGAGAAAAGATGGTGAAATGAGTATTAGGAATGGATTCCAGTATAAAAAAGGGGCAAAAACTATTATAATAGAAGATATAGTAACTACAGGGGGTTCTATAAATGAGGTTTATACCCTTCTAAAAGCAAAAGGATTTGATATAAAAGGGATTTTTGCAATTGTGGATAGATCTAATGGATTTAAAATTGATAACCTTGAACTTAATTCACTTTTAAAAATTGAAATTGAAACATGGGAACCTGAAAATTGCCCTTTATGTAAAAAAGGGATCCCCATTACAAAACCTGGTTCATCTGATAAGCCTGTTTAAATTTTACTACAAAGAAACATTAAAAGATGAACCATTTTGATTTATATTTTTTGTATTCATCTTCTTAACTTTCTCATCATTGGAAATTTGAACCCAGGCATCTTTTAAATCATCAAGTATTGAAACGATATTTTTTAATTTATCTTTATCTTTCTTTATATTTGCATCTATACATTCCCTGATTAAATAATCATATATTTTATATAAATTTTGAGCAATTTCTTTACCTTTTTCAAAGTCGAGTGACAACATTAATTCAGAAATTATTTCCTGTGCACGTAAAATATTATTGTTAACTTCATCATATTTTATATTATCACTTTCTAAAAGTTCAATTGAATAATTTAAAGATTGAATTGCTTTTTCATAAAGCATTATAATTAATTGAATAGGAGAAGCTGTTTTTATTTTCATTTCTAAATAATTGTTTACTCTCTTTTTATCAGTCAAAAATCCCTCCTTAATTATAAAGAATCATTATATTTTAAATTGTATATATCTATTATCGGAGAAACAATTTTATTTTGACCACTTTTTTTTAATTATTATTATAGACAATTTAATTGATTAAAATTATTTCTTATATAAATTTTAACTAATTATAAGCTAAAAAAAGTGTTATGTTAACAATGAAAATAGTTGTAATGGTTATGTCAATAAAAATGTGTAAATTAGTTATAATTCTAGAATTTGAATTGATTACACATATAAATTATTATTATATATAAATAATATTAAATTTATTTTTTTCAAAATTAACATTGGAACAGGAATTAATTATGTCTTTAAATTATAAAGAGATCTCAAAATTATTAAATATTTTTAAGAATGATATTATCGGAAGTTCCATATCAAAAATTACACAAATTAACAATAACCAATTGTATATAGTTTTTCATTCCAGAAAAGATAATTTTCATACAATTTTTAATATTGAACAAAGTTACTCTTTTTTTGCATATGGCAAACCAATTGAAGAAGCACCAAAAAATCCATATAATTTTACTTCAAGTTTAAGAAAATATTTAAAAGGGAAAAGGGTCATTGAGATAAATTTTAAAAACAATGAAAGAATATTTTCAATTGAATTTCAAAATTTATTACTAATTTTTGAGATGATTGATAGAAATGGAAATATCTTTTTAATAGAAAAAGATAGTAACAGAATAATTTCCAGCTTAAAAAAAAGAAATAGTAAATTACGAGAAGAATTACCAGGTAAAACTTATAAAGAGTTACCTATAAGAAAAATTAATACCAAATTTGAAATAAGAGATGAATTATTCAGTTATCATCTAAATCCACTTATTTCTGTTTATTGTTTTTATAATTGTAAAAAGATTAATAATTTTTTAAGTCAACTTATAAAAGAATTTGAAAAAAAAGTAAAAAAGTTAAAAAAACTTCTTTATAGTCTTGAAAAGGAATATACTGAAAGTTTAAATTATGAATCTTATAATAACATAGGTAAAGCAATTTTAACAAATCAGAACTATATTTTAGAAGAAGTTAATAAATTAAAATTAAAAGATCAGCAAAGTAAAAAATCGAAGAATAAAAATAAAAATGATAATAATAAAAATTATGAAATAAATATTAAAGAAAAGGAAAATACTTCTTCTAAAAATATAAAAATTTTTGATTATACAGCAAATAAAGAGATTAACCTTTTAATAGATAAAACAACAAACCCAATTCAACTTGCAAATAATTATTTTACTTTAAGTAAAAAGTTTAAGAGAAAAATTAAAGAAATTGAAAAAAGAAAAAACACAATTGTTAAACAGATTAGCTCAATTGAGAATAAAATAAACAAATTTAATAAAATTAATGAAACCTTTTTATGCAATTTAACCAATAAATTTTATAATCTTAAATCTATTGATGAAATTTCTACCTATTTCAAAGATGTTATAAAACTAATATTTAACGATGATACATTAAATATTATAAATAAAAACAATATCCTTTTTTCTAATAAAACTTATTTTCTATCTTCAGGAAACAAATCAACTAATAAAAAGGATTTAAATAACAAAACCTATAATAAAAATAAAAACCAATATATAAAATCCGATAAATATTATATTTTTACATTAAGTTCAGGAAAAATAGCACTTGTTGGAAAATCAGCTAAACATAATCTTGAGATTTTAAAAAAGCATGCAAGAGGTGAAGACTATTGGTTTCATACAAGGGATTTTCCAGGTTCATATGTAATAATTAAATCAAAAGAGTTAAACCAGACTGATATAAAAGAAGCTTCAAACCTTGCAATCTATTTTTCTAAAGCTCGAAATAACAAAAAAGCTGATATTGTTTATACAAAATGTAAATATCTTAAACCTGTTAAAAACGGTAAAGGCAAAGTTATATATACTAAAAACAAAAATTTTTATGTTGAACTGGATCAAGATTTAATTAATTCTATAAAAGGGAAAAATTAATAAATTAAAATAATAACATTAATAAAACATAGTATATGAGTTTTCAACTTAAAATCAAACAATAACTATCTAATAAAATTAAGTAATTTTATTTATGTTATAAATTATTACTTTTTATGGTAAAACTTTATGTAATCCTGATAAAACAGGTAAAAAAGTAGATAATTTAGGTAATAAAGTTAAAATTACAAGACCTAAAACAGCTGCAAAAACAAACTTCCAAACCTCTTTTGATAATTTATCAAGACTACTATTTATTAAATTTGCTGCAACATATAAATTAACCGCAACTGGAGGAGTAATTTGCCCAATAGCTAATGCAACAGTAAACAAGATTCCAAAATATAATAAATCAACATGATATATAGCTAAAACAGGCATTAAAATTGGCATTAACACATAAGTTAAAGAAATTGCATCAAGAAACATCCCCCCTATAAGAACAATAATTTCTACAAGAAATAAAATTACTAATTTTGAATGAGAAATTGAAACTACAAAATTTGTAACTTGATCAATTACACCAAGTGAAGTTGCTGCAAGTGAAAAAATACCAGCAAAAGTAACTACAAACATTACAACTGACGATGTTACTGTTGTTCCTATTAAAGCCTTCATAATATCATCAAAACTTAAAGTTTTGTATACAAACAAACCCACAAATAAACTATAAAAAACAGCAATAACAGCAGCTTCAGTTGGAGTTGCAATCCCCATATAAATTCCACCTAAAATTATTATTGGTGCTAACAATGCCCAAAAAGCATCCTTTGTTGCTTTTGCAATTTCTTTAAATGAACCTCTTTTTTCAACTCCTCTATAATTTCTTTTTTTAGAAACATAAATAGCAGCAAAAATTAATGCTAATCCTATAATTAATCCAGGAATAATTCCTCCTAAAAACAAAGCACCAACAGATACACCTGTAACATTTCCATAAACTATATAAGCTATACTTGGAGGTATAATTATAGCCAACCCACTTGCTGCAGCTATAGTAGTAGCGGAAAAATATTTATCATATCCTTGATTAATCATTGGAATAATAAGTATTAATCCTATTGCAGCTGTAGTAGCTGGTCCAGAACCTGAAACAGCTCCCCAGAACATTGCAGTAACAATTCCAGCAACAGCCAATCCACCAATAGATTTCCCTACAATAATTGTAGCTAAATCAGCAATTTTTTTTGCTATTTTTGCTTTTTCCATCAAAATTCCTGCTAAAACAAAAAAAGGTATTGCAATTAAAGGAAATTTAGCAATTCCAGCTGCAAAATTTCTTGAAATAAGATCTAAACCTAAATTATACTTCCATATAGCAAAAATTGCTGAAGTACCAATAGATGAACCTATTGGAATTCCAAAAACTAATAATATAAAAAATAACCCAAAAATAACTAATGCACCCATTATATTCTCCTAGAAAGAAAAAATATTTTATTTATTTAAATTTAATAATTTTGTTTTAACTAAAATACTTAATTATTTTTTTAATAATTGCTTTACATCAATAATTGTTTTTTTAATTATTTGATAAAATACAAATAAAGAAAAAATCGGAATTCCAGATGTATAAATCGAAACTGGTATTCCTAATGATTCAGAAGTGGCATGAAATAATGTTAAATCTTGATAAATTTCTTTTAATGCATATATATTAACTATCAATATTAAAGTAAATGATGTTATTGCTGTAAAAATTATAACAACTACTTTTAGCCATTTTGGTAAAGCATTAAATACTGTTACCATACCTAAATGTGATCCTTTTTTAAATGCCATCCCTATTCCCAAAACAGTTAACCAGACAAATAGATTTATTTCTATCTCTTCAGTAAATGATAAAGAAAAATGAAACAAATATCTACTTAATACATTTATAAATGCAATAGTAGCCATAATAGATAAAATGATAGCACCTATCCATTCATCTAAAGTAAATTTAGATTTTTTATTTTCTACTTTAGCCATATTAATAAAGCCTCCATTTATATTTATTTAAAACAAGGGGATTTTTATCCCCCTGCTTTAAAATTAAATCAACAATAATAAAACAAATTTATTCTTATTTATTCATATCTGCTTTTGCAGATTCATAAATATCTTTACCAATTTTTTCAATCCATTTATCATATATTGATGCTGTAGCTTCTTTAAACATTGCTAATTGATCACTTGTTAAATATGTAACTTCAAGTCCATTTTCTTTAAAAAATTTATCAAAATTACTTACATCAGGTGTATAATTAAATTTAGTTTGTAATAATTTCAAAGAAGAACCATCATCCAGCCCAACTCTTACATATGCTTTTTCAAATTCTGCAGCATTAGCAGCTGCATCTTTTATGATCTTTTGTATATCTTTTGGAAAACTTTCAAATAATTTTTTATTAACACCTACTATAACAGGGTCAACCAGATAATTCCAGAAAGTTGCATATTTATGATATTGCCATATTTTAACAACTTTAAGTATATCAGCAGGATTTTCTTGGCCATCAACTGCTCCTTGCTGGAAAGCTGTTACCGCATCCCCCCAGTTCATATTAATTGGATCAGCTCCTAATTGTTTATAAATATCTAAAAAGATAGGAGATCCAACAACTCTTATTTTTAATCCTTTTAAATCTGATGGTTCTTTTATTGGTCTTTTACTATTAGTAATTTCTCTAAAACCATTTTCTGCCCAGGCTAACCCAATAACTCCCTTTTTTGATAACCTTTCAAATAACATTTTACCAGTTTTACCGTTTTCAATTTTATCAAGGTTAGTATAATTGTTAATAAAAAATGGTAATGAAAAAATATTAAGTTCTGGAACAACTGGAGACCAGTTAATAGTTGAACCAAAAGCAAAATCAGCAGCACCTGTAGCTAATATCTGAAATTCATTTGTTTGCTTACCAGCAAATAATTGACCACCATAATAAACTTTAATATTAATCTTTCCATTAGTTTTTTCTTTTACTTCATCAGCAAATCTTTGAGCAGCAATACCCCAACCAAAAGTTGGTCCTACTACTACTGATAATTTGTATTCAGGTTTTGGAGTAAAATTTTTAGATGCTGTTTTACTCTTTGAACACGCAAATATTGAAAAAACCATAATTAGAGTAATTAAAATTACCAAGGTAACTTTAAATAACTTTTTCATAAAAACTCCTTGTTTTTTTTATTAAATAACCTTTTATATGGTTATATTTTTACATTTTCTATTTCTTTTTTAAATTCTATCAAAAATCTTGCTGCATCAGCACCATCAATAATTCTATGATCATAAGACAAAGAAATATATGCAATGTCTCTAATTGAAAATGAATTATTATTAAATATTTTAAACTCTTTATTAATGGTACCAATACCCATAATAGCAACCTCAGGTGGATTAATTACAGGAGTAAAAAGAATAGTATCCATCATTCCTAAATTTGTAATTGAAAATGTCGAACCAATTAAATCGTTTTGAGTAATTTCATTATTTCTTGCTTTTAAAGAAATCTCTTTTAAATAAGAATTTACTGAATTAAAATCCATTTGCTCTACATTTTTAATTACTGGTACAATTAAGCCATTTGTCGTATCTACTGCTATTCCTATATTTATATTTTTGAAAACTTTTAGCTTTTCTCCATCAAAATGTGAATTAAACTTTTTATAAGTTGTTAATGGTTTTTTAAGAAAGTAAATTATCCCGGAAGTAACAGTAATATTATTATGTTTAACCCATTTCAAAAAATTAGTAAAATCAATTTTAGTTACATTTGTAACTGTAACAGCAGAATGAAACCCATCTGATAATTTTTTCGCTATTGTTTTTCTAATTCCACTTAATTTAATTTCTTCAAATTCATTACCCTCTGTACTCCTAATTTTTAGAAAATTTTCAATATCTTTAAGTATAATTCTTCCTCCAGGACCAGTACCAGAAATTTTTGTTATATCAATACCGTATTTAAGAGCTGTTTTTCTAGCTATAGGAGAAATTTTTATCCTATTACTTTTTATATGGGTTATATGGGTTTTCTTATTTAAAGCATTTTCTTCAATATTTATGGATTTTTTTCCTTCATTTTCTTTATTTGGAGAACTTTTTGAAATTTTCGTTTTATCCTGTTTTTTATTTAAATTCTTTTTTTGAGTAGTTTCGTATGAATCATTTTCTTCTTCTATAATTCCAATAACTTCTCCTACTTTATAGGTTTCACCTTCTTCACCTATCAATTCAATAATTTTTCCACTTACAGGAGATTCAATCTGATTTATTATTTTGTCAGAAGAAATTTCCATTAATGGTTCCCCTTTTTTAACATTATCTCCCTCCTGTTTAAACCATTGCTCAATAATTCCTTCTTCCATATTTAAACCAAATTTTGGCATTTTTATTTCATACATAATTTTCTCCATCTTTCAAATATAAAGTTTATAAAAACATATTTTTAATTAAAAATTTCATTCACTGTTTTAACAATATCATTATAATCTGGTACAGCAAAGTCTTGCAACGGAGGACTAAATGGCATAGGAATATTTTTACCACCAATTCTCATTATTGGAGCATCAAGATAATCAAAAGCTTCTTCCTGAATAGTCACTGCAACTTCCGCACCCCATCCAGCTCTTTTCCATGTTTCATGAACAATTAATAAACGATTTGTCTTTTTTAAAGAATTAATAACTGTTTCTTTATCCCATGGCACAAGTGTTCTCAAATCAATTACTTCTACATCTATTCCATTTTTTATTAATACATCAGCAGCTTTCAATGATTCATGTACCATTCTTGAAGTTGAAACTATTGTCAAATCTTTTCCTTTTCTTTTAATATCTGCTTTCCCAAATGGGATAAAATATTCTTCCTCAGGTACTTCCCCTTTTTTAGCATAAAGCATTTTATGTTCAAAAAATATTACAGGATCATCTTGATTAAGAGCTGTTTTCATTAAACCTTTCATGTCATAAGGGGTAGATGGTATAGCAACTTTTATTCCTGGAACATGCATAAAAATAGTTTCAATAGATTCAGAATGTTGCGCAGCTGCAGATTTACTAATACCATCAGGTCCTCTCAGAATTAAAGGGATCTTACCCTGCCCACCAACCATATACCTTATTTTTGCTATTTGCAATGTTATAGATTGTATTCCAGTAAACAAAAAATCAGCAAAATGGAACTCAACTACTGGCCTTAATCCAGTTAATGCAGCTCCTAAACCTGAACCATAAATAACTTCTTCAGAAATTGGAGTATCAAATACTCTATCTTTAAATTTTCCTAATAATGATTTATAAGCTCCAAAAATTCCACCCTGTTTTGCTATATCTTCACCATAAGTTATTATATTTGGATTTTTAGACATTTCTTCATACATTGCTTCACCTAGCGCTTCAGAAAAAGTAATTTCTCTCATAAAAAATACCTCCTATCAATAATCATACTTTGTATCATCAACAAATAAATCTTGTAATGCTTCAACACCTTCAGGATAAGGTGAATTTTCTGCAAATTTTACAGCATCTAAAATAATTTTTTCTGTTTCTTCACCAGTCTTTGTAATAAACTCTTGATTAATTAATTTTTTGTTTAACAAATATTCTTCAAATCTTTTTATTGGTTCAACTTTAAAGAATTCCTGTACTTCTTTTTTATCTCTATATTGTTCTGGGTCACCTACAAAATGGCCTTTTATTCTATAAGTTTTTGCTTCTATTAAAGTTGGACCTTCTCCTGCTTTAGCTCTATCAACAGCCTTTTTAACTTCCTCATATACCTTTAAAACATCATTACCATCTATAGTAATACCTGGAATTCCATAACCTATAGCTCTTTCAGCAATATTTTCAATTGATGTTGTTTCACTGGTTCTTGCTGTTGAAGCAAATTTATTATTTTCATTTAAAAATATTACAGGTAATTTATATACAGAAGCAAAATTTAAACTTTCATGAAAAGCACCTGTATTTGATGCTCCATCACCAAAAAAAGCAATTACAACCTGTTTAGTTTTTCTAAATTTAATACTTAAACCAGCACCAACAGCAATAGGCAACCCTCCTCCAACAACTCCATTTGCTCCTAAAACACCAATACTAAAATCAGCAATATGCATTGAGCCACCTTTTCCTTTACAGTATCCAGTCCTTTTACCATATAACTCAGCCATCATTTTATTTATATCACCACCTTTTGCTATAAGATGGCCATGACCTCTATGGGTACTTGTAATATAATCATCTTTATTTAAATTTTTCATTGCTCCTGTAGCTATTGACTCTTCGCCAATATATAAATGTATAAATCCAGGTAACTTACCCTCAAGAAATAGTTGTTCGGCTTTAAGTTCAAATTTTCTAATTTTTATCATAGTCCTATACAAGGATAGCAAAAAATCCCTGGAATAATTCATAAAAACCTCCTGAAAATTATTCATTATTAACTAGCAACAAATATGCCATCTAATATATCAATATTTTATCCAAATTAAGTATAATTATGTTATAAAATTAAGTATTTTTTATTTATTATATTAGCATCATAAAATTAATTGTAAATTATTGTAAAATAATTTTACAATAGCTTTATTTTTGAATGAAAAGTTGAATATTGGATAGCATAAAAGTTTATTGAAAATAGAAATTAAAATGTTAGTGTAAATTAGAATAGATTAAAAACATGTAAATTTATTTTACATAAACTATTTAAGATTTAGCTCTTTTAACATTTTATAAACTGTTGGCCTTGAAATATTCATTAATCTAGCAATTTTACTTATATTACCATTAGTTTTATAAAAATAATCTTTTAAAATATTCGTTTTTAGTTCTTTTAAATCTACAAAATCGTTATATTTAACTTTATTTCTATTATAAGTTCCATAATTAATATTTATTAAATTATCTTGCTTATAAGAACTTTTTGAACCATAATTCAAAACAACTTCAGGTAAATCTTTTGCTGTTAAAACATTATTATTAGATATGTTTATAGCTCTTTCAATTATATTCTCAAGCTCTCTAATATTACCTGGGAAATCGTATTTATAAAGTGGTTCTATAAAACTTTTATCATATTTTAAAACATTTCTCTTCAAAATAATAGAAATTTTTTCTATAAAATGATTTATCAAAATAGGAAGATCTTCTAATCTTTCTCTTAATGGAGGAAGTTTGATCATTATAACATTTAATCTATAAAACAGATCTTTTCTAAACGAATTATTGTTAATCTCTTTGTATAAATCTTTATTTGTTGCTGAAATTATTCTTACATCAATATTTATTGGTTTTAGCGATCCAATTCTATATACATTCATGGTTTGTATAACTCTTAATAGTTTAGTCTGTACCAGAATTGGAAGTTCTCCAATTTCATCTAAAAAAATTGTACCATGATCAGCAAGTTCGAATTTCCCAGGTCTGCCATTTTTTGATGCACCAGTAAAAGCTCCTGGTTCATAACCAAAAAACTCTGATTCTGCTAAATCTCTTGGAATTGCTCCACAGTTAATTCCAATAAAAGGATATTTTCTTCTATTCCCTTCATAATGAATAGCTTGAGCGAACATTTCTTTACCAGTTCCTGTTTCACCATATATTAAAATATTTGATTTTGATTTTGAAGCTATATTCGCTATTCTTAATGCTTCTTTAATCTTTGAAGATTCACCAATAATATCTTTAAATTTAAATTTAGCTTTTGCACCAATATAATTTGTCACAAACTTTTTTACCCTATCAATTTTTCTAAAAAAATCCAAAACCCCATTAAAACTATCATCTTCATCTTTTAATACTATAGCACTTTTAATAAAATGAATATCACCAAGTGTAGGACTTTGTATTCTAAATTCTTTATCAATATATCCAATATGATTTTTAAAAACAGATAAAATAACTGGTTCAAAATCTACAATTTCTTTAACATTTTTACCAATACATTTTTTAGAATCAATATTTAACATTTCACCTGCGATTTTATTCATAAACAAAATTTTGGCATCTTTATTAAACCATATAAAACCATCATCAATTGAACTTGTAATAGTTTCTAAAATATCTTGAGCAAACCCTAATCTTTTATTTAATAAACAATAATCAATCTCCCTTTCAATTGATTTAACAAATAAATCAAAAATTATAGTAACATCATTATTTTTATAAGGAAACAATAGAAAAAAATTTATCTTATTATTTAAATCAATTGAAATTGATTTATGTTTTATAGAAATATTTAATTTTGAAATAATTTCTCTTATTCTTTTAATACCAATTAACTGATCTTCACTATAAAATAAAGAACCATTAAGTTTTCCATCAATAAAATAATTTAAATTACGAATATCAATCTTTTTATTGAATAATTCATTCTTTATTTCATTGTCACCTTCATAAAATATTATTTTGTTATTTTTATCCAATACAATTATTAATCCTTTATTTTTAATATATTTAAAAATATTATTAAATTCCTTTTTTATTAATTGATTTATACTAAAATGATCTTTAATAAATTCTGCAATTTTAAAAATGTTATAAGTTTTATCCATAACAAATCCTATATTTTTAATTATTATAGAAAATACTTTTTTAAATTAGTTTCATCTTTAACTATATAAATATTTTTAAAAATAAATTTTTTTTTAAATTCATTTACAATTTTATTTTTAATAAATGAAATAGTAAAATTCTTATTAATTTTTGAAAGATTGGTTACCTTACTTCTTTTACTTCTAATTGTTTTTCTGAAATTTTCATAATCAGTATCCCACTTAATAGAGTTTTTTAAAAATTCCAGATTACATTTTATTAATAATGATGTATGATATAAAAATAACCCATTCTTAATTGCAACAGCGGAACCACCAACTTTCTCTGAATTAATAAAAATTCCATTTCTACCATCTATATTATAGTTAATTTTATTGTCTTCAAATATAGATTTTGCAATAAAACTTGTTAAAAACTTAGTTTCTTCTAAAATCATATGAGATTTAAAAAAATAATTTTTATTTTTTAATATTGAAACATTTAAAACACCTTTATCATGATAAACAGTACCACCTCCACTATCTCTTCTAATATATGGTATTTTGTTATTTTTTACAAAATTTAAATTTATTTCTAATTCAGGTATTTGAAATTTTCCTATAAATAAAGAACTTGAATTTATCCAAAATCTAATAACAATACTATCTTTAAAAACTGGTTTTAAATTAAATAAAAGATTTTCAATTTTTTGATTCATAATAGGATTAAATTCTTTAATATCAATTAAAATCAAATCCATATCAATCTAAACTCATTTCAAAATTTTACCTGAACATTAATAATTGAATAAAATAAAAAATATATTTTCATTCAGTAAATATTCTTCTTTATAGTATAATGAATTAAAAAGAAAAAAAATCAATATGTTTTTTATACTTTACAAAATTTAATAATAATCAATAATTTTTTAATTATAATATTTTTTTTAAATTAAAAATTGCTTTTAATTTAAAACAATTTTGTTATAATCTTTTATTGAAAACATGTTGCATAAACACATGTTTTTTTACCAATATAAATTAATTTGTTTGCAAGTATTTTAAACTATAAATCTTTATATGAAAGATTTTTAAAAATATGTTATTATTTATACAATTTATATATTAACATTATTATATATTTTAACTTTAATAAAATATAATTAAGGGGAAATTTATGATAAGTTTAATTATTGGCCCTATGTTTTCTGGTAAAACTACAGAATTATTAAGAAGATTAAACAGGAGCAAAATTGCAGGGAAAAAAGTTATTCTTTTAAGACCCAAAATAGATACAAGAGGAAAATTAACACATGACAATTTAACAACAAATGGGATAAAAGAAATATTTTTAACTGAAATTAACCCAGATGATTTTTTAGATTTTGATGTTATAGGAATAGATGAAGGCCAATTTTTTAAAAACCTTTCTAAAAGTGCAAATGATTTAGCTAATAAAGGGAAAAACGTTATTATTGCAGGACTTGACGCAACATCTGAACTTGAACCTTTTGAAGAAATTATTAATTGTATCCCATTTTCAGAAGAGGTTGTCAAACTTTCGGCAATTTGTTCATTTTGTGGTTCAGAATATGGATCTTTTACACATTTTAAATCTGGAACAAAAAAAGAAAAGGTAATAGTTGGTGGCTCTGACCTGTATAATGCAATTTGTAGAGAATGTTTAAATAAATTCAAAAACCAAAGTAATTAACTAAAATATTAAGAAATATTTTTAATTTTTAACTAATATTTTTATTTTAAATACCTTTTACAAACATTATATAATTCATCTAATGTATAAGGTTTTCGGATAACATCAATAAAACCATAGTTTTTATAATTCCCCATTATATCATCATTCGAATATCCACTTGATATTATAGCTTTAACTTCCGGGTCAAACTCTTTTAATTCTTTTATAACCTCTTTCCCCCCAAATCCACCAGGAACTGTTAAATCAAGGATAACAAGATCTATTTTCTTTTTCTCTTTCTTTAATTTTTTATATAGATTTACAGCTTTTTTACCTTCTTCAACAGTATAAGTTTTAACTCCAAATATATCAAACATCTTTTCTAAAGTTTTTCTTATAACTATCTCATCATCCATAACCAAAACATTACCTTTTAACTTATACTCTTTCTCAATTATGTTTTCTTTTTTATATTGATTTGACTGATCTGAATATAATTCTTCTGAAAATATATCAAATGCAGGTAAATAAATTATAAATTTTGTTCCTTTATTTATCTCAGATTCACAAAAAATATAACCCTTATGCTTTCTTATAATAGAGTAAGATACAGCTAATCCAATCCCTTTACCTGATTTTTTAGTTGTAAAATAAGGGTCAAATATCTTATGAATGTACTCTTTTTCTATACCCTCACCATTATCCTCAATTATAATCTTAATGTATTTACCTTTATCTAAATCTTTTTCATAATCTTTATATTTATATTTTTCTCTTTTATTCAAATCTATTTTTTCATTATTGGAATTATTTTTTATAAAATTTGTTACCTCAATTTTAATTTCACCATTTTGTGGATTTACAGCCTCTTTTGCATTACAAAGAATATTATATAATGCATTATAGGTCTGATCAGGATCTGCATAGATACTAAGTAGAACCTTTTGAAAATGCTTAATAATTTTTATCTTTTCTCCAGCAAATAGCAAAGAAATCATTTTTTTTAATAATTCACTAACATCAAATACTTTTTTTACAGGTGTACTTCCTTTTGAAAAAGTAAGTATTTGATTTGTTAATGTTTTTGCTTTTAATGAAATATCTTCTATATCCTGTAAAACCTCTTTTAATTCAGGATCTTCTGGGATCAAATATTTCGCCAATGTTATATTGCCAATAATTCCAGCAAATATATTATTAAAATCATGAGCAATTCCACCTGCCAAAATACCAAGAGATTCCAGTTTGGAAGCTTTTAAATATTCTTTTTCTAGTTTCTTTTCACTTGTAATATCATTAACTATTCCTATACCTCCAATCACATTTCCATCTTTATCTTTTAATGAAGAAATTTTAAATCCCAAATATCTATCTACCATATTTTCATTATATTTTAATTCAACATCAACAATGTCATTTTTGCCATTTATAATCATTTCAATTTTTTTCTTTATTCTATCTTTATAAAGAATTTCCATAACATTAGTTTTATCTGTTAAAAAAGAAAAAATATTTTCTAAACCTGGATTATATAAAATAATTTTTCCAGATTTGTCAAAATAAAATACTCCTACAGGTAAATTATTAAATAAATTTCTATATCTTGATTCTATTTCTGTTAAAGTTTGTTTAATTTTATATAGTTCAGTTTTATCAGTTACAACTGATAGTAAGGCATCCTCTCCATTATACTTTATATAATTAATTCTTACTATAATTGGAAAAGTTTCTCCTGTCTTTTTTTTTGCAACCCATTCAAATTGAAGTTCCTTTTTATTTTCTTTTACAAAATTAAACTTTTCAATTATGTCATTTAAATTAAAATCTGATGAACTTCTTTCAAGAATAGATTTATTAACAATTTCTTCTTTTGTATATCCATACAATTCACAAGCTCTTTCATTTGCATATATCATTTTATAGTCAGTGTTATAAATAAATATTGCATCAGGTATGCTATTTACCAATAGTTTAAAATTTTTTAAACTATAATTCAACTGAATTTGCTTTTCATTTAATTTAGAAATAGTTTTTTCAATTTCATCAGCCATTAAATTAAATTTTTGAGCAATTTTTTTTGTTTCAATAAGAGAAAAATTTTGATAATCAATCCTGGAATTATAATTCTTTTTTATAATAGAGTCTATTGTGTTTAATAGTTTATTAAAAGGGGTAATTAAATAAAATAAAATAAATTTATTAAAATTATGGTAAAACAATATAGCACTTATTGTAATTAATAATAAAAGTAAAAAGCTCGTATAAAACAATTTATTAATAATTGTTTTAATATCATAATAAACAATTATTTTTCCAATTTTAAAATTATCTTTTAAAATATCTATTTCATATTCTTTGAATTTTATTTTATTATTTTTATTTTTTTTAATATCAATTTTGTTGTTAAATTCATCAATTACAATAATTTCGTATATTTCCTGGTTCAATAAACCTGCTTCCAGAATATTTTTCAATGTTTTAAAATCAAGATTATAAAGTGGATTTACTATGCTTTTAGCCAATATATTGATACTTATTTCAAATCTATTATAAATTCGTTTTTGAACATAATCATATATAAGGAAATACAATAAAATTATGAATATTAATACTATAATTAAAAAATTTTTAAATATTTTTCTCTGTAATATTGATTGAAAAGTTTTACCTTTTTCTGAATAATTTTTATGCTTTAAGTTTATAACATTTTTAAAATTCATAATTATTATCTCTAATTTTATTTTTCTTTAATTTATATTTATAAAAATAAAATTCGTTAAATTTTACTTTTACATAAGTTTCTATAAAATATTTCTAAAAATATTTTTCTATTATAGTTTTATATTCTTTTCTTTTTTTGAAATTTAATATTGAATTATTGATATCTTCCAGAATTTTTAAGTCAACATTTTTATTAAATATTAAATATCTTTTATTTGAAAAAGGAAGATTATTAATTTTTACAATTGCAATTTTTAAAGATAAATTATCATCATTTTTAATTATCCAGTATGCTTCTTCATAATTCATAAAAGTATAATCGCATCTAAAACTTGAAATTAGTTCTAAAATATTTTTATAAATATAGGGAAAAGTTATCTTTTCTGGATTATATTCTAAAATCTTTTTATCAATTAATTCCCCATAAGAAAATCCATCAATTACCCCTAAAATTAAATCACTTTTTAAAATATTATCCAATGTGGGATTTGATGGTAATTTTTCTTTCTTATATCTATTTACTACAATTACATAAGGTTTGTCCTGATAAAGCGGAATACTAAATTTATAATTGTTTTCTCTTTCTTTAGTTTTAAACCAACCAACTGAGACAGCAGTCTCATATTTCTTTACTATCTGTAAAATCCTTTTTGGTGTTTCTAAAACATATTTATGTTTAATGTTAGCTAAATTAAATATTTTCTCTGTAATCTCCATTAAAAATCCTTCTGGTTTAGAAGGCTCGTTACCATTATTTTGATCACTTTTATGATAATATGGTAATCTTTCAAAATAATATATAGTAAAAATCCTATTATCTATCCCTTTAGCTATTTCTCTTTTTGAAATTATAAAAATCAAAATTAATAATAAAAGTATAAAGCTGAATTTTTTAATTTTCATTCTTAGTCCTATTATATTTATCTGCTTATAGTTATTTATTTTGTATTTTTGTTATCAACTTATTATTAAATAATCATTATTTAATTTTTAATATGAAAATAAAAAAGAGAATACAAAAAACTATAAATTTTATTTCAACCTTTATATTATCCATTTTTGGAAAATGTTTATTCCATTAATTTTTGTTTCACAAAAAATTTTATTTTTATATTATATATTAATTTTAAATTTAAATTTAAAATTATCAAGTATACCAAACTTTTTTATTTTAATTTGTTATTTTTAATTTATACTTTTTTAAAGAAAAATACTGGAGAACTTAATGAATAAAAACATTTTTAATTATTTTAATGTTTTTGAAAAAGATAAAACCCATAGAATTAAGCAGAAAATTTTTATTGCAAATAATTTAATAAAAAAACATAAAACACCATTTTTAATTATTCAGGAAAAAGAGATTTTAAATAGTATAACTCTTTTTAAAAAGTATCTTCCAGAAATAGATATTCATTATGCTATAAAAGCAAATGCTGATACCTACATTTTAGAGTTATTAAACAATTTGAATATTTCTTTTGATGTTGCTTCATCTGGAGAAATAAAGTTACTTTCAAAATTAAAAATTAATGGTGATAGGATGATATTAGCTAATCCTGTTAAAAATTTTGAAAGCCTTAAAACAGCTATACAAAAAAGAATTAAAGCTTATACTTTTGATAATATTTATGAAATTGAAAAAATTTCTTCATATTTAAAAAAAAGAAAAACCAAATTCATACCTGCCAGTATTTTAAGAATAAAAACATATTCTGAAAATGTCCAAACAAACCTTTCAGAAAAATTTGGAGCAGATATTGAAGAGGCATATCCTTTATTGAAATATTGTAAAGAACATTCCTTAAATCCTGTTGGTATAGCTTTTCATGTTGGCACACAGAGTTTCGATATTAAAAATTATGAAAAAGGGATAATATCTTCCCTTGAAGTAATTAATAAATGTAAAAAAGATTTAGGACTGGACCTTAAAGTTTTAGATATAGGAGGAGGATTTCCAATAGATTCAATATATGGGTCAGGAACCACCTATCTGGAAGAGTTTTTTATTGAATTTTCAAAAATTTACAAGAAATACAATCTTTCTAAATTTACCATTCTTGCTGAACCTGGAAGAATAATAAGTGGACCATCTGGAACCTTAGTAACAACTGTAATAGGAAAATCAAAAAGAGAAGGAAAAATGTGGTTATTTTTAGATGATGGGGTATATGGTTCCTATTCAGGAATTATGTATGATCATGCTTTGTTTAATTATATCCCTTTAAATCCAAGATACCATACTCAAGATTATAAAAATAAACTTATTCCTTATGTGATTGCAGGACCAACATGTGATTCCGTTGATATAATGCAAAGAGAAGTTTACCTTCCTGAAGATATCAAGATTGGAGATAATATTTTAAGCTCTGATATTGGAGCATATTCAATAATGTCAGCTACAAAATTTAATGGTTTTAGACTGGCTAAAGTTCTTTATCTAAATAAAGATGATGAACTTGAAAATATCCATATGGGTATAGATTTTGATATAAATGAAATTTCACCTGAGCAGGAAGTTCAATGATTTATGTTATTGGTGGTATAGCTATAGATATTATTGTATCTAAAAACAAATTCATTAAACATACATCTAACATTGCAAATCTTAATATTTCTACTGGTGGTGTTGGATTTAATATCTTTAAAAATATAGATACCAAAAACAAGTGTTTTATTTCTACCATTGGAAATGATATACCTGGAAAAATGATATTAAAAGATTTAAAAAAAGATAATGAATATGATATTTTTTTATTTGAACAAAATAGTTTTAATAACTTTAACAATAATATATCTAACTCAAGACCTACAATATTTTTACAATCAATAAACAATTCTAAAACCTCTTTTTACAATGCATTGATGCAGAATGGTGAATTATTATATGGAGCATCTAATTTTGATATACTTGAAAACCATTTGAGTTTTAACTTTATAACTAAAATTTTAAATAATTTAAAACCAAAAGATATTGTTGTTTTAGATGCAAATTTAAACTCTGAACTCATAAAATTGTTAATAAAATATTTAGAAAAAAAAGAAATTTTTATTTTTTTTGAAACAATAAGTATTGAGAAAACAAAAAGAGTAAAAAAATATTTTAACAATATTTTTTTTAGTTCCCCAGAAATAAATGAATTTAAAACTCTAATAAATTTGAGAACAATTCCTTTATCTAAGTTTATTAAAAATAAAACATTTTCTTTATTAAAAAATAAAAATATTAAATATCTACTTGTCACTAAAGGTAGAAATGGTAGTACTCTTTATTTTATAGAAAAAGATAGGTTAAAAAAAATTGATTTCTATCCAAATGAAAAATTAAATTTAAAATCAACCAATGGTGCTGGAGATTATCTTTTTTCAAAAGTAATTGAAAATCTTTCAAAAATATTAGAAAAAAAAGAAAATATATTATTTTCCCACAATTGTATAAAAAAGGATGAAATAATAAATTGTATAAAAGAAAGCATAATTAAAACTGAAGAATATTTAAAAAAATTAAATAATATATAAAATTACTTATATTATAATGATATTTTAAAAATAATATTGATATATTAAATTGATATATTTAAAAAAATTTTATTGATAAATAAAAAATGGTGGGGATGTACAATGTGGTCAATTCAATTTGATAAATTTCAGGCTCCATAACGGCCTATTCCACATGATTTCCCGTACTATCCCCACCATTATATATTATAATTAAATATTTCCTTTTTTCAACTATTTTTGTATATTTTTTATGTTTTATTTTATAAATCTAATAATTTTTTTACTTTTAAAATTTAAGGAGAACAAATGAAAACTTTTCCAGGTTGTATTGATTGCTTTAAAAATCAAGTATTAAAAACCTCTAAACTTATCAATCTTGATAAAGAAAAAGAAAAACTTATCTTGCAAAAGGTTAAAGATTTTTTGGATAAAATTGATTATAATTTGCCACCAGCTGCAATTGGAGGAGAAGTTTATAAAATTTTTCATAAAATATCTAATAACTATAATCCATATGAATATATAAAACATGATTTTATTCAAAAAGCTTTAAACTTAATCCCATTTCTTGAAAAAGAGATAAAAACAAGCACAAACCCTTTAAAAACAGCTTCTAAAATTGCAAGCATTGGAAATGTGATTGATTTTGGTATAAATGATAATAAAAATATGGAAGAAGATTTTAATCTTTTAATAGAGAAATTATTAGAAAAAGATTATTATTTAGATGACTTTGAACAATTTTATTTTAAATTAAAAAAAGCTAAAAACTTACTTTATATTGGAGATAATGCAGGGGAATCTGTTTTTGATATGCTTTTTATTAAAGAAATTAAAAAAGAATTCCATGATATTAAAATTAGCTTTGCAACAAGAGGTTTTCCAATAATTAACGATGTTGTAGTGGAAGATGCAATTGAATCAAAAATTGATAAATATGCTAAAATAATTTCTTCAGGTGTTGATACACCTGGAATTATAATTGATAAATGTAATAAAAACTTTATTAAATCTTTTAATAATGCAGATTTAATCATTTCAAAAGGCCAGGGTAATTTTGAGGGTTTATCTGACTCTTTGAGAGAAATTTTTTTTATATTGAAAATTAAATGTGATGTAATTTCAAAATACTTAAATATTCCACTTGGTAATATTATATTTTTACATAAAAATGAAAATATAAAAATATGATATTAATTTAGTAATATTTTGTCTCAAAACTTATAAGACTGTTTTCTTTTATTGAAAAATATAACTTAGAAATATAAAAAATAAACTATCCATTAAATTTATGGACAACCCTCATTTAACACAAATATATTGATTTAAAAAATCTCTTTTACAATTATAGACATTTTAATCCAATAATTATAAAATAAAAATTGTAGGAAATTATTAATTTTATTTTTTTTAAATTTAACAATTTATTAATTTTAATTGATTAGATTTTTTATTTTTTATCATTACTATCAATTAATTCAATTATTCCTTCAAAATTACCTATTATTGTTTCAAGTTTCTTTTTTAATATTTTATATGAAAAATACCTTTTAGCTAATTTAAAATTCTTATCAGTCATCTGTTTTATTTTCTTTGGATCATCTAATAAGTTATCTGTTTTCTTTATTACATCATCTGTAATAAAACCATTCATCTCTATTGCTTCAAAACCTAAAGGAGCAATATCCATAGAATAAATAGAATATTTGTTTACTAAAATTGGTTTTCTAAAATATATCGATTCAATAAATGCATTACCAAATCCTTCATAAGTTGAAGGATATGTAATAAAATCAGCGTGTGGATAAATATCCCATAAAGTATATACTTTATTACCATTTTTATCATATCCTCTCTTCTCACCAATAATTTCTGGTTTTATAATCAACTTAACCCCTAAATGGTTTGCATAACTTATAATTCTTTCCATATAAGTGGAACCTTCATCTTTTGCCGAATGGGTTATAACAAGCTTTACTTTTCTATGTTTTAAACGACTTATCAATTCTATTGAATGTTCAATCCCTTTTCTTGCTACAATCCTGGTAGGTTGTAAAAATAACAATTCATCATCACCTACTCCTAAATCCTTTCTTGCATCTTTATTAAAATCATCGATACCAACTGGTTTTTTATCAAAATCTACTACATTGGGAATAACCTCTGATGAGATCCCTTTTCTATAGCTTAACTCTTTTTTTGCCCAGGTATTAATTGATACATGTTGTATAGATGGTAAAGCTGGAGGAAAAGATGCAAAAATAATATCTTCTACTGCATTAACTAAAAATCTTTGTCTTTCCCAGTAAAAATCATGGTTATGAGAAATGGTTGGAATACCAGTTTCAGCAATAAATTCAGTTAATGCTAACCCAAGAGGTAAATTCATAGGTATAGCTAAACAATTTTGTGGTATAATTAAATCTATAGAAAATTTTTCTACAAATCTATAGAGTGCTTCTTTTAAAATTCTTCTCATTTTATGAATTTTACCAGTAATACAAGAAGTTCTTCTTAAAGTGTTAAAACATTTTGATTGAATCAACCTTATTTCAGGATGGTCAAAAAAAGCTTCGGGTACAATCATTGTTTTTTCAACAGGTCTATCGGAAACCCCAGCGAAATAAAAAGTATTATACCCCATTGAAGTTAAGACTTCATCCCATTTTTGAGTTTCTAATGAAACCCCATCAGTACCTTTAAATCTTGTAGAGATAAATCCAATGTTTTTGATATGAAATCCATTTTTTCTTTTTCCATTCATTTTTCAATCCTGATAATTTTTATTTTTATATTTTATATTTTATATCAATTTATATTTTTTTCAAATCGGTTTTAAAAACTTTTAAACATAAAAAGAATTTTATTGAAAATTTGAAAATACCCTTTATTATTTTAAAGTAAGTTAGATTATACTTAACTTTTGATTTTCTTTATAATATCGTTAAAACATAATTTAGTGTTTATGCAAATATTATTTTAATAATATTTTTTTATATAATATTGATAGCTTCTTTTTATTTTTTATATTGTATTATTTTATTAAATAACTTATATTATCTGTATCAAAGTATTATATAATCTATTTTTAAATTTTTTGTTTATTTTTATTTTTTTTTAATTATAATTTTTGTATTAAGAATTTTTTTTAAAATTAACACAAAACTGAGTAAAGGAGAATTAGAAGGGAAAATCATGGATATTTCAATTTTTGATTCAATAAAAGAAAAAATTATTCTAGAAAATGGTGAAAAATATTTTAAAAATAACTCAATTAAAGATTTTGATATCATTTTAATTGATGATACTACTATAAATATAAAAGGCAATCAAGTTGTTGATGATAAAAGATACAACTCTGAATTAATTATATCTACTTCAAAAAATGAAATTTTAAGTTCTTTTTGTACATGCGATGAAATGGGAGACTTTTGTGCCCATAGAGCTGCATTGGTATTCAAATTATTAAGCATCTCGGATAAATTCTTAGATAAAAATAAGATTAATAAAGAAAAATTTGTTTCACTTAAAAGGGAACTGGCTAAAGATAGATTAATTAAAACTCTAAAAACTGTTTCAGAAAAATATTCTGTTAAAATAACTATAATTTTAGAAGAAAAATTTAATCAAGAAGCACAATTTAAAATTGACTTTTATAAAGATGAAAAACTTATAAATTTTTATACTGACATATCATATTTAGAAAAATGGGATGAACTAAGACAATTTAATTATACTTTATTTCCATTAAAAGATAGACTAATTGTTAAAGCAATAACTGATTGGCTTGGTCATATACCTGAAGAAGAGTTCTCGTTACCAAAAAATAATTTAGATCTATTCTTAAAAATATTATCAGATTTTCCTGAATTTTATGAAGAAGATAGTGGGGAAAAACTCAAATTTTCAGAAAAATATTTTAAACCACAATTAACATTAAATTTTACAAAAAGTGGAGCTTATATATCACTTGATATAGAAGAAGATTTTAAGATTTTTTCAGGTTTCTTTTATCAATGGATATTAATCAATAACATTATTTACCCTTTAAGAGTTAAACTTTCTGAAGATATCTGGAACTTTTTATCTCAAGATAATTTAATTTTGAAAGATAACGAAATTTCTACTTTTTATTATGAAATATTACCTAAAATACAAAATTCCTTTAAAATCAATGTAAAGGGCGATGTTAAATTAGAAGAAATTAAAGATTATAAATACCATTTTGTATTTGATTATGTTGATGAAATAACCCTTTATCCAAAAATTAGTTTAAATTTTGATATTAATGATTCTGAAGGCAAAAAGGTAAAAGAAAAAATTTTATTTGAAGAGTTCACCATTGGATCTCCTGAAAATATTTATATATGTAAATTTTACCAGAATAGATATCTTGTAATTAAAAGAAATTTAATTAAAGAAAAAAAGATCTTATTTCTTTTAAAAAAATACCATTTTAAACTTGAAAATAAATATTTAAAACAACAGGATAAATTATATTATAAAAAATTTTTAGAAGAAGGACCTAACATATTAAAACAAGAAGTTGAAATTGTATTTACTGAAAACTTTAAAAAAATAATGTTAGAAAAAGCATATATTTTAGCTGATATTAAACTTAGCGAATCAACTATTAGTCAGGATCATTTAAAAATAAAAGAGGAATATATTTTTTCTGATGGATCAAAAGTTACCAAGGATGCAATTGAAAAAATAGTACATGGAAAAAGATTTATTAATATAAAAAACAATCTAACCTTAGTTGAAAATTATGAAGAAATTAAACTTTTAAAACAACTAATCCATGATGTCCTTGATAAAAAAAGTAATACTATTCATATGTCGCAATTTTTTTACTTCTACGATGAAGTTAAAAAGATAAAAAATAAAAGTGAAAATTCAAAAATTTCTTTAATATTACCAGAAAAATTAAAAAAGATGATTTATTTACGAGAAACTTTTGTAGAGAAACAGGATATATCTATACTGAAAACAAAAATTACAATTCCAAAAGAGGTATCTAAAAAACTTAGAAATTATCAGAAATATGGTTTTTTCTGGTTCTATTTTTTAAAAGAGTTCCATTTTGGAGGTATATTAGCTGATGACATGGGTCTTGGTAAAACAATTCAAATTCTTACATTTATTAAATCTCTTAATTCACCAAAACCATCTCTAATAATTTGTCCAACTTCTTTATTACATAATTGGGAAAATGAAATTTTGAAGTTTTTTCCAAATATGAAATACTTAATTATTGTTGGTAATGTAAATGAAAGAAAAAAACTTATTTCTCATTTAAACAGGTACGATGTTATCATTACTTCTTATTCCTTAATTAGAAATGATATAGAAGAATATGAACTTTATGATTTTGAAGCAGTAGTACTTGATGAAGCAAACCATATTAAAAATCCAAATACAAAAATATCCAATACAGTAAAAAGAATTAATTCAGCTTATAGATTTGTGTTAACAGGTACTCCAGTTGAAAATAACCTTAAAGAACTCTGGTCAATTTTTTCATTTGTATCACCTCAATTACTTGGAAAATTTAAACCATTTAAAGAAAATTTTGTAGATAATTTTACTGAAGAAAAATTAGAAGAATTAAAAAAAAGAATTTCTCCTTTTATATTAAGAAGAATCAAAAAAGATGTTTTACCTGAATTACCTCCAAAAATTATTCAGACTTTATTTTCTGATTTATCCCCTATACAACAAAAATTGTATCAGGAAATTTTAGATGAAACAAGAGAATCTATCCTTTATAGAATTAAAAAAGATGGACTTAAAAAATCTAAAATACATATTTTAACTGCACTTTTAAAATTAAGACAAATTTCAAATCACCCTTCATTAATTAATCCTGCAATTGGAATAGGAGATAATATTTCAGGAAAAGCAGATCTTTTAAAAGAAATTTTAATTGAATCTGTTGATTCAAATCATAAAATATTACTCTTTTCTCAATTTACACAAATGTTACATTTAATTAGAAGTGAAATTCAAAAATTGGGTTTTAAATTTTCATATCTGGATGGATCTATTCCTGAAAACAAAAGAAGAATTGAAATTGATAAATTTAAAAAAGAAGATATACCAATATTTCTTATTAGTTTGAAAGCTGGTGGTTATGGATTAAATTTATCTGAAGCAGATATGGTTATTATATTTGATCCATGGTGGAATCCTATGGTTGAAATGCAAGCTATAGATAGAGCATATAGAATGGGTCAAAAAAATACTGTTAATGTTTATAAATTAATATCTAAAAACACAATTGAAGAAAAAATATTAAAATTACAGGAAAAGAAAAAACAATTATTTGATTCTGTTGTTAATGTTGAAAATATATTTAATTCATTAACTGAAGAAGATATTGAAGAATTTTTTCAATAATTTATAAATAAAATTTACATTTTGACATTTATAATTATAATAAAAGTAACTTATTCAAATAAATAATTAAGTAAATTATAAACTAAACTATTTTTTTCTAATAAATAATCAAATTATTAATTTTTTATTAATTTAAAGGAAAAGTTAATGAAAAAGGGTATAGCTATTATATTTGTTTTTACAATAACTCTAATTCTGACTATTTTTCTCTCAGCTGATAACAACACTATTTCATTTAAAAATTATGCTATAGATCTATCTACTTACAACAACATCTCAGATTCTCAAGTTCAATTTATAAATGAAAAATATAATCTTATTTTAGTAAATAAATATAATGATAAATTTAAAAACAAACATCAAATTTTAGTATATAATCTTTTGTTTTCAGATGAGAATAAAGATTTACCAGAAACAGCTTATACTCATTCAATTAAATCTCCATTTGAAAAAAAAAGAATTAAAAATAAAAACAATAATAAATTTTTAATGAATATTTTTTCTAAAGAATATGAAAATTTTGTTTTAAATAATTTGGTAGAAATTACTAAAGGAAAACAATTCTTTGGTATTTTGTTTAAAGATGTCAATTTTAACCTGAGTAGTTTTATTGATTATGCACCTGATGGTTATGATAAAAATAAATATACAGAACAAATTTTATACTTACTTAAAAAAGTTAAATCTGAAACAAACATAAAAAATATATTGGTATCAGGAATTTATGAAAATATTTCCTCTTTTAACTCAGTTAACTTTTTCAATAATCTAAATTATGGTGGAATAACAAACAATTTTGTTTATTCTATTTTTAAGATATTTAATAGTTCTAATGAAAAAATATATGTTAAATTTTTAAATTTAGTTAATAATTTTTCAAAATCAAATT
Source organism: Exilispira thermophila (assembly GCF_055389015.1). Classification (NCBI taxonomy): domain Bacteria; kingdom Pseudomonadati; phylum Spirochaetota; class Spirochaetia; order Spirochaetales; genus Exilispira; species Exilispira thermophila. The sequence continues at coordinate 2,314,853 of NZ_AP042476.1, forward strand.
TCTATATTGCTTATAATAAATTAAAAGGTATTTACATGGATAAGTTAACAGTAGAAGAAAGATTGTACTCTTTTACCTCATATTTATTCATATTTAATCCAAATATTTACTATTTAATTGAAGATTTATCAATAAAAACCCCAGTCCAATATTATCCTGAAATGGATATTGATTTAGGAAATCCTGTTGAAAGTTTTCAGGACATAACTTTTTATTATGATAAATATATTCAAATTTATAAAAGAAAATTCGAAAAAGGGATAGTAATGGTTAACCCTTTTCCTTTTTCAAAAATAGTTACACTTGATAAATATTATACAAAATTAAAATTTTCCGGTTCAATTATTGATGGTAAAGAAAATAATATAAATATAACAAAAATCAAAGCTAAACAGATTATTATACCTGCTTATAGTGGAGTTATATTATTAAACAATGAATAGCAAATAATGTAATAATCACATTAATATAATAATCATATTTTCTACTTTATTTTTTCAAATTTTTTCTATTAATTAATTTAATAATTCTATTTTTCCGATTCTTTTTATTAACCTATTTTTTTAAATATATAAAATCAATATTATTGTTATACATTTTCACATTAATTTAAAGTTATTATGAAATGAAATTTGAATTTTTAAATTTTAATACTAAAATTGTTTTATGAAAGACAAATCCTTTTTAAAAATTCTTATCTTATTTTTTTATCTATTAATATTAATAATTATTTTATTTGCTCTAGTATGGTTTTTTATTAACAAAAAAGCATTTAATAAAAATCTTAAAAGGAGCACTGACCTTTATAAAAAATCACAAATCGAACTTATAGAAACAAATGTTAATAATACTTTAGAAATAATTGGCAATTTTTATAAATCCAACAATAGTTCTTTAAAAATTGATCAAAATTTTCTTCAAAAAATTATTAATTATAAATTTGGTAAAAACAAAAATCTTTATTTATATATTATTGATTTTAATGGGAAAATGTTAGCCCACCCAATAAAACCAGAATTAATTAATCAAAATTTATATTATTTAAAAGATGAAAAAAATAAATTATTTGTACAGGACATTATTAACATTGCAAAACAAAAAAAATCAGGATTTGTAGAATATTATTGGGAAAATCCTTCAACCAAAAAAATAACAAAAAAATTAACATATTTCAATTCTAATAAAAACCTTAACATAATTGTATGTTCAGGTATTTACTTAGAAGATTTAATAGAAGAGTATAATAAAGCTTTTATTTCTTTAAAAAAGATAAATAATATTAAAATTTATGCTAATATTGGATTTTTAGTATTAATTTTGATTTTAATTTTTATAATATTCAAAAAATTAATTATTAAATTTCAATTTGATTTTAATTTAATAAAAAAATTTTTAGAAAAAAATTCAGAAGAAAATGAAAATATAGATACTTCTTTATTTACTTTCAATGAATCAAAAAATATAGCCAGTTTTATCAATAAATATATAAATAAACTTAATGAAAATTTAACATTTCTAAAATCTCTATTTGAGCTATTACCAGTACCTTTATTCTTAGAAACTCAAGATAAAATAATTGTAGATTGTAATTTAGCTGTTGAAAAACTCTATGGATTTAAAAAAGAAGAGCTTATTGGTAAAGACCTATCTTTAATTGTACCTGATTATTTACTTAAAACTTTTGATGATAAAATAAAAATTGAAATCCTTGATAATGTATTCTCTTTTGAATATAAAAATAAAAAAAAAGATGGGACTATATTCCCATGTCTTGTTAATGTAACAAATATAAAAATTTATAATAAAGATTACAAGCTTGTTAGTGTTATAGATTTAACAAAACAAAAGGAATTTGAAAAAAAACTTATACAGGAACAACAAAAAATAAAAAAATTTTTAGATACTGCTCCAGTAATAATGGTAGTAATGGATAACAAAGGAATTGTTCAACTAATTAATAAAACAGGATGTGAAATTTTAGGTTATAAAGAAAATGAAATTATAGGACAAAATTGGTTTGATAAATTTCTACCTGATGATATTAAAGAAAAAAGAAAAAAGTTTTTCTTTAAGCAAATGAAATTAGGTAGCTCTGAAATTCAATATTATGAAAATTATATTGTTAATTCAAAGGGTAAAAAAAGACTTATAAAATGGGCATCTTTTTACTTAAAAGATGAACATGGTAATATTTTAGGTGAATTTGGGTCAGGAGAAGATATAACTGATATAAAAAATATGGAAATACAACTTCAAAAAATGAAAAATCTTGAAAGTCTTGGAATCTTAGCTGGTGGAATTGCTCACGATTTTAATAATATTTTAACTGGGATAAGTGCAAATATTTCATTGTTAAAAATGCAAATTGGTAAAAACAATTCTTTTTATGATACTATAACCGATATAGAAAAAGCTTCAAAAAAAGCTTTAAACTTATCATCTCAATTATTAACTTTTGCTAAAGGTGGTACTCCTGTTTTAAAACCAGAATCTATAAAAGAAATTATTAAAGAAACAATAGGATTTTATACTTCAGGTTCAGAAATTAAAACAGTAATTAAGGCACCAGATAATTTATGGAATGTTCACATTGATAAAAATCAGATCAGTCAGGTTTTTACTAACCTATTATTAAATTCTATTGCAGCAATTAAAAAGAATGGAAAAATTACTATCATTTTATCCAATACAAAACTTTTTAAAAAAAATTTTTATGTAAAAAACAATATATTAAAACCTGGAAACTATGTCAAAATTATTTTTCAGGACAATGGAAAAGGGATTCCTGAAGATATACTCTCAAAAATATTTAACCCGTATTTTACTACAAAAAAAAATGGTAATGGATTAGGTTTATCTATTGTTTATTCAATTATAAAAAAGCACAATGGTTATATTGAAGTTGAATCAAAAGAGGGTGTGGGAACTAAATTTACTATTTATTTAAAAGCAACTTTAAAAAGAATAAAAAAAGAAAACATAAATAACAAAAGTCTATCTGAATTAAAAGAAATACATAGTAAAAACAAGGCTAAATCAATTTTAATTCTTGAAGATAATACTATTGTTCAAAATTCATTCAAATCAATTCTTACGAAATTAAATTATGATCTATTTATAAGTGATAAAAGTTATGAAATTATAAAAAAATTTAAAGAATTAAGAAAAGAAAAGATTCAAATAAAATTTATAATTTTAGATCTAACAATTAAAGGAAGTTCTGGTGGAATTGAAACAGCAAAAAAACTTCTTAAAATTGATAAAAACATTAATCTAATAGTTACAACAGGATATTACAATAATTCTATTTTAAATAATCTAAAAAAATATGGTTTTAAAGCTTACTTAAAAAAACCATTTACAGCTGATGAACTTATAGCTTTATTAGAAAAATTTTAATTTATGCAAAAGTTAGGTCAGTTACTTTAGAACCAGGATTTAATCTTATTATTTTTACCCCTTTTGTATTTCTCTTTTGTATTTTAATCGATGAAGTGTCAATTTTAATTGTTTTTCCATCATTTGTTATAACAAGTATTTTAGAATTTTTTTCAACATTTTTTAATATTAATATATTTCCAGCTTTCTTTACATCAGAAATAATATTAACACCTAATCCACCTCTTTTTTGTAAAGGAAAATCTGTATATCTAACTTTTTTAGCATATCCTTCATCTGTAGCTATCAGAATATCCATTTCAGGAATTATTTTAATCATTGATACAACCTGATCATTATTTTTAAGTTTTATCCCTTTAACACCAATAGAGTTTCTACCCTGTATTCTTAAATCTTTAGCTTTAAATCTTAACCCTTTTCCAAATTTTGTTCCAATAATCACTTCATTTTCTTCATTAACAATAACAGAATCAACAATATCATCATTTTCTCTCAATATTGCATATTTTAATCCACTTTTCCTCATACTATTTTTTAAAGATTTTAATTCAATTCTTTTAATTATCCCTTTTTTGGTTACAAAAATAATTGACTTATTTTCTTCAAAATTTTTAACAACTTCAATATTTTTAATAGTTTCATCCTGTTCCAGACTTATATAATTGTCAATTAAATCTCCTTTAGAATAAAAACTACCTTCTATTATATCATTAACAATTACAGAATAAGATTTTCCTTTGTTAGTAAAAAAGATCATTGTATCAACTGTATTGCATTTAATTATAAATTTTACTGAATCTTGAGAAGAAAGTGTAACTCCACGTCTACCTTTTCCGCCTCTATTTTGAATAAAAAATTTATTAGCAGGTATTCTTTTTATATACCCATTTTTAGTCATAATTACAACCATATCTTCTGGAATTATAACAAGATCAATATCTTCATCTTCAGTTAATTGAACTACTTTTGTTCTTCTTGCATCCTGATATGTTTCTTTAATAGCTAGTAACTCTTTTTTTATCTGTATATCAATATTTTTGTCAGAGGACAGAATTGTTTCCATTTTTTCAATTTCTTTTAATATCTTTTTATATTCCTCTTTAATTCTATCTATTTCAAGTGATGTTAATCGTTGCAATCTCATATCAAGAATAGCTTGAGCTTGCTCATCTTTAAAATCAAATCTGGCTATTAAATTGATTTTAGCATCTTTAGCATTTTTAGATTTTTTAATAATAGATATAACTTCATCAATATTATCAAGAGCAATTACCAATCCTTCCAGAATTAATTTTCTATGTTTTGCTTTTTTAAGTAAGTAATTAAATCGTTTAACAACAATCTCTTTTTTAAATAGATAATACTCATTTAAAAGATCTTTTAAATTAAAAACATAAGGTTGGTTATCTTTAATTGCAACAAAATTTGAATAATAATATTTTTGTAAGTTAGTATGTTTGTATAGTTTATTCAATACAACTTTTGGTTTAGCATTACTTTTTAATTTAATAACCACTCTTATCCCATTTTGATCCGATTCATCTCTAAGATCTGAAATCCCTTCAATTACATCATTTTTAACTAGAGCAGCTATTCTTTTAATTAACTCAGCTTTATTAACCTGATATGGTATTTCCTCAATAATTATATATTTAGCATTATCAATTTTTTCTATTCTTGCTTTTCCTCGAACTAAAATCTTACCTCTACCTTTTTTATAAGTTTCATACAAACCTTCATTATCAACAATAAAACCTGCAGTAGGAAAATCTGGACCCTTTATAAATTTCAGTAAATCTTCAATTTGTGTATCTGGATTGTCAATAAGATGGATAATTGCTTCAATAACTTCTCTAATATTATGTGGTGGAATCGATGTTGTCATACCAACTGCAATTCCTTCTGACCCATTAACTAAAAGATTTGGAAAGTTAGCAGGTAAAACTTCAGGTTCTTTTAAACTATCATCAAAGTTATTAACAAAATTAACTGTTTCTTTATCTAAATCTTCAAGTAATTTTGATGATATTTTGTTTAATTTAGCTTCAGTATACCTCATTGCTGCTGCAGTATCACCATCAATAGAACCAAAATTACCCTGTCCATAAACTAAAGGGTATCTTAAAGAAAAATCCTGAGCCATTCTAACTAAAGCATCATAAACAGCCATATCACCATGAGGATGAAATTTACCTAAAACATCACCAACAATTCTTGCACATTTCTTTGTTGGTTTTTCTGAAGTTAAACCCATTTCCCACATAGAATAAAGTATTCTTCTATGAACTGGTTTTAGTCCATCTCTTACATCAGGAATTGCTCTTCCTATTATTACTGAAAGGGAATATGTTAGATATGATTGTTCAATTTCTTCAGAAATATGTTTTTTAATAATATCCATTTATGTTATGTCTCCTCTTATTAATATTTTTGAAATTTTAAAGATATTTTTATAATTAAGATTATTTTTCTATTCTCTTTTTTCTATTTTTATATATTTTATTTTTATATATTTTTTATAAATATTTCACCTATTTTGCTAACTATATATCAAGTTTTTCTTTATCAATATTTTTTGAATTTGCTATAATAAATTCATATCTAGGAGAAACATCTTTCCCCATCAATTTTTCAAAAACTTCATCAGCTTCAAGATAATCATCAATTTTAACTTGAATCAATTTTCTCTTTTCAGGATCCATTGTAGTTTCCCATAATTGTTGAGGATTCATTTCTCCAAGACCTTTATATCTTTGTATATCATATTTTTTACCTTTTATAGATGAAATAAATTCATTTTTTTCCTCATCTGAGTATAAATATCTAATGTTTTTTCCATGTGTCACTCTATATAAGGGTGGAACTGCAAAATAAAGATGACCTTCTGTAATTAACTCAGGCATGACTCTAAAAAAGAATGTCAACAATAAAGTTCTGATATGAGAACCATCAACATCTGCATCTGCCATAATTATAATTTTGTGGTATCTCAATTTATCTTTATTAAATGATGCTCCAATACCTGCCCCAAGAGCTGCAATAATAGGTTGTAATTTATTATTTGATATAGAATTTGTATAATCAGATTTAGATACATTAAGCATTTTACCCCATAAAGGTAAAATTGCTTGAAAATTTCTATTTCTTCCCTGTTTTGCAGAACCACCTGCTGAATCTCCTTCGACAATAAATAATTCACGATTAGCAGGGTCTTTATCTGAACAATCAGCAAGTTTTCCAGGTAATGAATCTGATTCTAAAAAAGATTTAATTTTTATTTTTCTTGCTGACCTTTCCTGATATTTTATATAAGCTTTTCTTGTTAAAAAATCTATTAACTTATCAAGATCCTCTTTATACTCTTTAAAGTGTTGTTGTAATTTCTCATAAACTACTTTATATACAAAATCTCTAATATAAACATTTCCTAATTTTTCTTTTGTTTGTCCTTCAAATTCTGGATCTGGCATTTTAACATTAACAACCATTACAATACCAAATTTTGCCTCTTTAGATGGTTTTATTGGCAAATTTTTATAGTTATTATATATTTTTGATTCTTTATATTTTTCATCTAAAAAATTCAACAATGCACTATAAAAACCTTTAACATGCATTCCACCTTCATAAGTTTTAATATTGTTTACAAACGAGATTGAAGTTTCATAATCTGAAGTATTATATACAAAACCTGCTTCTATTTCAACAGGAGCTTTTTCTTTATTCATATGTGGAACAGAAGTTTTAAAATAAAATGGATTTGAAAGCAATATTTTCTTTTCATTGTTTAAATGATAAATATAAGAAAGGATCCCCCCTTCGTTGTGAAAAGTAAAACTCTTTTCTTCCGGTTCAAAATTAAATTCTATTTTTATATTACTATTTAAGTATGTTAATTCTTCAAGCCTTTCTTTTAAAATAGAAAAAGAAAATTTAACATTCTTAAAAATTTGAGGATCAGGATGAAACTTAATAATAGTTCCATGTTTATCAGTTTTGCCAATAACTTTTACATCAATTTCAGGGATACCTCTTTTAAATTTTTGAAAATATATTTTTCCATCTTTATGTATATAAGCTTCTAAATAATCAGAAAGTGCATTTACAACTGACAATCCAACTCCATGCAAACCACCAGAAATTCTATAAGCTTTATTATCAAATTTCCCACCAGCAAATAATTCTGTTAAAACCAATTCCAAAGCTGAAACTTTTTTACCTTCGACATCCATCTTATCAACAGGAATACCTCTACCATTATCAGCAACTATAGCTTCATTATCTTTTGTAATTGTAACTTTAATATGATCACAAACACCAGCTAAAGCTTCATCAATTGAATTATCAACCACTTCAAATAAGAGATGATTAAGCCCTTTTTCAGAAGTATTACCAATATACATTCCAGGCCTTAATCTAACATGTTCAAGTGATTTTAAGTATTTTATTGAATTTGAATTATAAAGTTTAGAAGCTTTATTTTTATCCATCTATAACCCTTTTATCTCTTTTTCAACAGTATATCAAAATAAAAAAATAAATCAAAATCTTCAAAATATTTAATATAAAAAGTAAAATAATTTTTATTGAATTTTTCAAAAATTAGATAGAAATTATTAATTAAAATGACCTTAAAATTTGTGAGTAAATTATTGAAGTAAATGGTTTTTATTTTTTATTAATATTATCATCATTAAATTTTGAAGCTAATAAATCATACATCACTTTTTTTAGTTTCTCATCTTTGACATTTTTAAGTTTTTTTTCAATTTCTTCTTTTTGATTATCTGTTAAATTAAATTCTTTCTCTTTTTTTATTTCTTCTTTATTAAAAAGGTTAGGAATAAGTTTAAATTTAATCCCTTTTATTCTGGTATTTAAATTTTTATTTATCTTTTTTAAATAAAGATCTTTATACGAAATTATTTCATTTCCCCATAAAGGATTATCAACTCCGCAATATATCTCATTTTTATATACATAAATAGCTTTAACATGATTTGAAATTGTTCCATGAAGTGAAGAATTAAAAAGATCTATAATTTGTTTTTCTAAATATTTTTTTTTGATTTTATATTTAATATCTGCTGGAATTATATCTTTAAATTCCTTAAAATTTCCTTTTTTTTTGTTGTTTTTATTTTTATTTTTCATTTTTTCCTCAGTATTTTATTTAAAATTAAACAATACATTGAATTATGAATTAAAATATAAAAAATTATTTTAAATAGAAAAAGTAAAAAAGTTATTTAAAATAAAAAATAATTATATAAATTAAAATCACATAAAATTAAATTATTTTAACTCTAAAATGTCTAAATTTATAAGTTTAAAATTTTTATCCACATCAATATTTTCATTTTTAAAATATTGCTTAATATCTATTTTATCCAATGTCGTTAAAAATAATTGAAAATTATTTTCTATAAATAATTTTATAATTTTTAAAACTTTTATTTGATTAGTTTTATCAAGGTCTACAAAAAAATCATCTATTAATATAATTGGTTTATAATTATTTTGTTTTTCTAAAATTTTAATTATTTTAAAAACAATCAGGGTAAATAATATTTTAAGTTGACCTAAACTCAAAATATTAGTTATATTTTTACCTTTGTAATAAAGATAAATTCCATCAACATGGTTTCCGTATAATCTTTCAGTCTTAATTTCTTTTTCAATCCCTTCATCTAAAACATATTTGATTTGATCAAATTCCAAATCTTTAAATATAGATTTATAAACAACTTTAACTTCATTAATATCAAAATCAAAATCATTGTCATTACTAATATTTTTAAAAAAAGTATAATAAAATTTCGATCTTGCATTTGTAATATAAACAATTGATTGAGCTAATTTTTCATTTAACATTGAAATATTGTTTTTTAATTTTTTAAAATCTTGAATTTTATTATAAAAATCTTTTTTAATTTTTAAAATTTTGTTATGGTTTAATAAATTATTTTTAAATTCTGGATCCAGAAAAGACAAAACTTTATCAAAAAACTTTCTTCTAAAATCCAGAATATATAAAATATTGTAAAATGTTTTATTTTCTAAAACAGGAATATAAAAAAAAAGATCTTTTATACTATCATCAATTTTTATTGTTTTACCTTTATTTATAACATACATTAATGTCTTTTCAAATTTTTCATCTATTTTTTGCTTATTAATACTAATATTATTTTTAAAAACTATCTCTTCTAGATCAAATATTCCTTTTATTGAAAAAAAATTTTCATCAGATTTTAAAATTTGATTATCAGTAACAGATCTAAAACTGGTATTTGAAAAAAAATAATATATTAATTCAAGTAAATTAGATTTACCACTCCCATTTTTTCCTTGAATAATATTTATTTTTTTAAATTCTAGATTCAATTTAGAAAAATTTCTAAAATTATAAGCATCAATTTTATTTAAATACATCTATTTTATAAATCTATAATTTCCAGGATATTATTCTATTATTGTAACAGTTAAATACAAATAATTAAAATCTTTATTTTCTTCAAAAGGTCTAATCACTACCATTTTTTTATTTTCACTTATTCCAAATTTTATCTTATCAAAATCTATTGATTTAAGTAAATCTGCAATATTGTTATACATTAAAGATATTGAAACTGGATCCTGACGATATTCAACACTCATAGTATCTTCAGCCATACCAACTTCACTTTCTTTTGTATAGAGCATCAATTTATCCATGTCAAAATTAAATATAACACCATCTTCTAATGAATTTAACAAAACTGATATTGTTCTTAATTTTGATAATAATTCCTTTACATCAATTACTGCTTCATAAATAGAATTACTATTAATTATTTTTTTATAGTCAGGGAAATTTAATTCAAATAAAGTAGATATTAAAATAATATTATCGATTTTAAATATAATTCTATTCTCTTCAATACCAAGATAAAATTTTTCAGATACACTTTTTATCTTCAAAATTTCAGAGAAAAACTTTTTTGGAACTAATACCTGGATATCAGGTATTTCCTCTCTAAATTGATAACAATAAGCTAATCTTCTTTTATCTGTAGCAACTAAGGATATTTTATTACTAAATTTTTCCAGTAATACTCCATTTAAAGTATAATGCTTATCACTTAATGCTGTCGCAAATAAAACTTTAGAAGTCATATTTTTAAATAAATTAAAATCGAATTCAATTAATTTTTCTTCATCATATACAACATTTATATCGAATTCTTCTTCAACTATCCCTTTTAAATTAAATTTTATATTCATTTCAGGGTTAGTTGGTTTAATAGTTATATTATAATTTTCATCACTAACAAATTCAATTTCTTCGTCAGGTAAAACTTTTATAATATCTGATATTTTTTTTGAATTCAAAAGAATTTTACCTTCTTCAACAACTTCAACTTCTTCCATAGCTTTAAAATATATTTGAGAATCTGAAGCCATTATAATTAGGTTATTTTCTTTTACTTCAAGTACAATGTTTGAAAAAATTATTGATGATACTTTATTTTCAATAATAGAGTCTGCTAAAATAATTAAATTTTCTATTTTATATTTTGGAGCAATGAATTTCATATTATTCTCCTTTATAATACGATATATTTTAAATCTTTTTCATATAATAAATTATTAATAAGAATAATCAATAATTTTTATCATTTGTATATTTTAAATTCTTAAGACAAAAAATTGAAAAATAATATATTTTTAGAACCATAAAAATTAACAATTCTTAATTAATATTACTATAATTATATTAAATATATAAATTGATGATGGTGATGAATGTTGTTTATAAATGTATAAATAAAATAAGTCCCTGTTTTTACAGGGACTTAAGATGTTAAATAAAGTAACAATTTATTAACAATTACTTTTATTAAAAAACACTTTTAATAAAAATGGAAATAATTCACCATTTATTAAGTTTTATTCATATGTTATTCATACTATAATCCCAACCAATTATGGATATATGGGTATAGTTTTATTATTAATTCTGCAAATACAATTGAAATAACACTCATAAGTTTAATTAATATATTTAAAGAAGGTCCAGTTGTATCTTTAAAAGGGTCTCCAACAGTATCTCCTACAACAGTTGATTTATGAACTAAAGATCCTTTACCACCAAAATTTCCAAGTTCAACATATTTTTTTGCATTATCCCATGCTCCACCAGCATTATTCAAAGTTACAGCCAATACAAATCCTGTTGCAAGTCCACCAGATAGTAAACCGACAACACCAGCAACACCAAAAAATATACCTGTGATTATTGGAATAAAAATAACCAATAAAGAAGGTAAAATCATCTCTTTTTGAGCTGCTAATGTTGATATTTTTACACAACTTTTATAATCAGGTTTTGATTCCCCTTTTATTATACCTGGATCAGATTTAAATTGTCTTCTTACTTCTTCAACCATTGCAAAAGCTGCTCTACCAACAGATTTTAATGTTAATGCTGAAAATAAAAAGGCAGTTGCAGCACCTAAAAATAGACCTATTAAAACATTTGGGTTTATAAAGTTTATTTTATAATAATCAACTATTTGATAAACATTTAGTTTAGCTGTTTCTAAAACCTGCCCATTTAAATTAATACTGCTTATTCCCAATTTGATCATAGCTGATTTGATTTCATTTATAAATGCAACAATTAAAGCTAAAGCTGTTAATGCAGCAGATCCAATTGCAAATCCTTTTCCTGTTGCAGCTGTTGTATTTCCTAAAGAATCTAATGCATCAGTTCTTTTTCGAACTTCTTCTCCAAGTTCACTCATTTCAGCATTACCACCTGCATTATCAGCAACTGGTCCATATGCATCAGTTGCTAATGTAATTCCTAGAGTTGAAAGCATACCAACAGCAGCTAATCCAATACCATATAACCCTTTTGTTAATGAATTTTTACCACCAGCGAATAGATATGCAAATACCATACCAAATACAATTGCTAAAATTGGTATCCATGTTGACATCATTCCCTGAGCAAAACCACCAATTATTAATGTTCCACTACCTGTTTTTGCCTGCTCAGCAAGTTTAACTGTTGGTTTATAACCATAAGAAGTGTAATATTCTGTTCCCTGACCTATTATTATCCCTGTTAATAAACCTGCAATTATTGAACCAAAAAGCCCAATATGTCCTGGTAATAGAAAAATAACAGCTAAAAATGAAAATATTGTTACTAAAATGGATGATAGAACAACACCATTCATTAAAGCTTTTAATAATTTTTTTTGGTCAAGTTCCTCACCTGTTTTTACTGCATATATACCAATAATTGAAGATAATATACCAGCTCCTGCAACTACCATTGGAAGAATGATAGCATTGAAGTGTAGACTTGTTAAAGCATATGCAGAAGATCCAAGAGCTATTGCTGCTAAAATTGAGTTAATATATGATTCAAATAAATCTGCTCCCATCCCTGCAACATCACCAACATTATCACCTACATTATCTGCAATTGTTGCAGGATTTCTTGGATCATCTTCTGGAATTCCTTCTTCTACTTTTCCAACAAGATCTGCACCAACATCTGCAGCTTTTGTAAATATACCACCACCAATTCTTGCAAATAAAGCTTGAGTTGAAGCACCCATTCCAAAAGAAAGCATTAGTGTTGATATTTCACTATTTGATAAAGTTAAGTTAAATATTGGAAATATATATTTTAATATAGCAAACCATAAAGATATATACAGCAGTCCTAAACCAACTACAGTTAAACCCATTACAGCACCAGCTCTAAATGCTATTTTCAATCCTTGATTTAATGATTTCATAGCAGCATAAGTTGTTCTTGCTGAAGAATTTGTGGCTGTTTTCATTCCATAAAATCCTGCAAGTCCTGAGAAAAATCCACCCACTAAAAATGCTATAGGCACATAATTGTTTTGAAAATGAAAAAAGAGTGATAAAATAAAAAGTAAAATAGTTGTGATTACAAAAAAATATGCAACTACTTTATATTGTTGAGTAAGATAAGAATAGGCACCTTCTCGAACATAGGATGCAATTTCTTTCATTCGTTCATTACCTTCAGAATATTTCATTATTTGTCTATAAAATAAAAATGCCCAGAATAATGATAAAATAGCTGCTAAAGGGGCAATGAGCCATAAAAGATTTGACATTTTGACCTCCTATTTTTTTTAAACATTAATTAAACAATTAAATAAAGTGATACAATTCTACATCAAATTTAAATTAAAGTAAATATTTGTCAATGAAAATTATTTGTTGTTAAAAATATTGTTTATCAAAAATATTTTAGATTTTGATGTAAAATTATGTTTATTTATAATATTGCATAGAAATCAAGCACATTTAAAAAAAATTTAACTAGATTAGAATATTTCTTGTTTTTTAAATATTTTAATTATTTCCATTTAATTATTAACAAAAAGGATTTCTTTTAAATGTTTGTTTGAAAGTAAGGAAAAATATTTGACATTTTTTTTAGTTTAAACAATATGTTAATAAATTAACAAAAATGGTCCTTTTTTTAAAATAATTATGAAAGGAAAAAAATATGAAAGTTATTCAAGAAGCAAAAGTAACTATTTAAGAATTAAATAGTGGTATGACAGATATTGTTTTACCACTTTGTTTAGATACTTGTCAGTGTATTGATTGTGCACCAGATTTAACACTATAAGATGGATTTTGAAAAAGTCTTTTGGATCGTCCGATATAAAAGGGCGATCCTTTAATATTAAAAAAAATAAGATTATTAATAATAATTAATTTTGATATGGAGTAGAAAATTTTAAAAGAAAGCAAATATAATTATTATCTTGAAAAAGATAATGAATTAATTTTCTTTAATTCTTTATCAAAAGCAGCATAAAAAATAAAAAATTCAAAGATTGATAAAATAAAAAAAATATTAAATAAGAAAAATATTAAATAAGAAAAATATAATTGATGATATTGATGAATTGAATAATTATCAAAATATTTTAATAAGAAATGGTTTTTTAATTGATGAAAATATAAATGAGTTAAATTTATTAAATTATTTATATGCAGAAAATTATTTTATAAATGATTATATTAATTTAGGATTAGTTCCAACTTTTGGTTGTAATTTTGATTGTTCATATTGTTTTGAAAAGGTTTCTAAAAAAATAAAAGAAAATATTGAGTATTTCGCTATATTAAAAAAATATTTTGATTTAGAATTAAAATTAAAAAAATTTATTCAGCTAAGTATTTTTGGAGGTGAGCCATTATTAAAAATAAATGAATTTTTTTTCATTTTTTGATTATTTAATTAAAGAAAATTTTAAATTTATTATTTCATCTATTGTAACTAATGGTTTTTTACTGAATTATGAAATAACAGATGCCTTAATTAGAAAATATAGTTGTAAATCAATTCAAGTTACTCTAGATGGTTCAGAAGAAACTCATAATAAAAATAGAAAACTTAAAAATACTAATGAAGGAACTTTTAAAGTTATTATTTTTAATTTAAAAAATGCAATAAATATCAGTAAAAAATATAATATTAATACATTATTTAGGTTAAGAATTAACTTAATAAATAATAATAAGGCTGATTTTAAAAGAATTTTAGATAATTTTACAGAAAATGAGAGAAAAATAATTCATTATTGTGAAGCAAATACAGGAAATAATTTTTTTTATATAACACCTGATTTAGGATTATGGAAATGTTTGAATGATTTGCTTTTTGAGGATTCAAAAGTAGGATTTATTAAAGAAGATGGAAAAGTTCAGTTGAATTATAAAAATTTAACTAAATGGTATAGTACCAACCAATTTAATGATAAGAAATGTAAAGAATGTAAATTATTACCTATTTGTTTTAGTAGTTGTCCATTATATTTTTTAAAGAATCACAAAAGAATTTGTATGCCTAAAGAAATGGCAATATCACCATACTTATTTTAATAATTATAAAGGAGAAATATGCTATCAAAAACTGAAAAAAAAGTTTTTATTTTTATTGGAAATTTACCAAAAAAATTTTTAATTGGATTTTTTATAGGATTGTTTATTTTTTTAGTAAAATATTCTATAAATTATATTTTACCATTACAGCAAAAAGCTTTTATTGATATATCAATAAAAACAAAGATTTTAATATCTAAGGATTTATATAAATTAATAGGTTTGTATTTTATTGCAAGTTTAATGTTATTATTGGAATATTTTTCTTTCAGAAAGCAAAAAATAAGTTTGAGTAAATATTTGTATAAATACTGTATTTATAAGATAATCAGTTTACCTAAGCAAAAAATTTCTTTAAAAGGTATAGGTTATTATAATTCAATTATTAATTCTTTAACAAATAGTTTGAGTAACATTATTTCTCCTACTATTTTTGAGTTGTTTTTTAGCAGTATTATGATGGTAGGAGTTAATATAATTATTTATAAATGGCATAAAACAGTTTTTTATGTTTTATGTGGTTCTTATCTGTTAGTATTTATCAATATTGTTGTTTTTCATAAATTAAGAAGAAAATATATTGATAAATACAATGAAACTATAATGGAAGTCTCATCTCAAAATCAGAATTTTTTATCCAATATTTTTACAATTAAGATTTTTAATTCCTTTTCATTTTTAATAAAACCAATGTTCCAGAAATTTAATGACAGTAGAAAACATCTTAATTCATTTCAAAAAGCAATTGAAATTAACAGGTTTATATTTTCATGCATACAGTCTTTTACTTTTCTTATTATTTTAGTATTAATGATTAATAGTTTATTAAAAAATGAATTTTCTTATGGACAATTGATTGCTATTATAAATTATTTTTCAAGTATTTTTTTGCCATTTCAGAATTATAATTCTTTTTTAAATAATATGATTTCATTTGGTTCCTGGATTGATAAATTTGAGAATGCTTTTAATGATCCAAATATTGAAGATTTTGAAAATCCAGAATATAAAAAGAATTGGGTTTTTGAGAAATTTAAATCTTTGGAATTTCAAAAAATTAAAATACCAAATATAAATCATGATAAATCATTTTCTTTTTTAATTCAAAATAAAATTGGTTTAGTAGGTATTTCTGGTGAAGGGAAAAGCTCAATACTAAAAACTCTATATAGAGAAATAAAAATTAAAGATGGTAAAATCCTTGTTAATCAAAAATTTGATCATTATTCTATTCCTTTGTTTTATTATTATAACAGATTTAATATTTTATCTCAGGAAGTTGAAATATTTAATAAAAATTTAGAGTTTAATCTTTTATTAGGGAAAAAACTAATTGAAAAACAAAAATCATATGAGAAAAAATTAAAAATTAAATTAAAACTTGAAAAAATTAGCAGAACTACAGTTAAATCATTAAACCGAATTGATGAAGAATTATTACCTCTTTTTTTCATGTATAATATATCTAATAATTCAGGTAATATTGATCAAAAAATATTTAAAGAATTTTGTGAAAAAATTAATATAAATCTTGATTTCTTAACAAATCAAATTTTTGAACTTAATTTTGTTGAAAAAGAGGAATATGAAAAGATTATTCAAAAGCTGAATTTAATCAAACTAAAGGGAAGAAATTTTGGTGATAATGGAAATTTTTTAAGTGGGGGAGAAAAACAAAAAATAGCAATTGCAAGATTTTTATTAAAAAACGATTATGATTTTTTTATTCTGGATGAACCATTTACAGCTTTAGATTCAATAAATGAAGATAATTTGATTTATCATATTAAAGATAAAATCAGGGATAAAAACGGAATAATTATTTCTCATAGCTTTCATATTCTTGAAAAACTCGCTGAAAAATTCATTGTTATTGAAAATGGATGTATATCAGAACAAGGAACTTTGTCTGAATTGATTGAAAGAAATGGATTATTTCATCGTTTAAGAGAACAATATTATAAAAACATTAACAAAAACCAGTATAAGAATTAATATATTAAGAAGGAAAAATTTATTATAGTTTAAAAAAATTGAATTAAAATAAATCTTTAAAAAAGAGTTGTACTGAAATTTAAGGTAAGCATCTTTTATTATAATTATAAGTAATATTAAATAAAAAAAGAACTGCCTCATAAATCTTGAGACAGTTCTATAATTAAAAATAAAAGTTAAATAAATGAATAAAGAAAAAAATTATTAATATTGAAAATAAAAATAAATTGACCTATATTAGCTCAAAATAACTTTATTTCATCAATTTATCTAAATTTTCTTTAATTGAGTCTAAAAATTCCTCAGAATTTAATATTTTGTCAGGTTGAGGAACAGCTAATTTAGCAAGGTCACCAGTCATTTTCCCCTGTTCAACAGTATCAATTGAAGCTTGTTCCAGTTTGTTGCAAAAATCTATAAGTTCAGGGATATTATCCAGTTCACCTCTTTTTCTTAATGCTCCTGCCCATGCAAAAATTAAAGCCATTGAGTTTGTTGAAGTCTTTTCCCCTTTAAGATGTTTATAATAATGTCTTTGAACAGTTCCATGAGCAGCTTCATATTCAAAATATCCATGTGGTGATACCAATACAGATTTCATCATAGCAAGACTTCCAAAAGCTGAAGCAATAAAATCAGACATAACATCACCATCATAGTTTTTTAAAGCCCACAAGAATCCACCTGTAGATTTAACTACTCTTGCAACTGCATCATCAATTAATGTATAAAAATAATTTATTCCTGCTTCCTCAAATTTATCTTTAAATTCTTTTTCAAAAACATCTTCAAAAATATCTTTAAAATTGGTATCATAAGTTTTAGAAATAGTATCTTTTGCAGCAAACCATACATCAACTTTTTCAGAAAGACCATATATAAAGCAAGCTCTTGCAAAATTTCTAATGGAATCATCAAGATTATGAATTCCCTGAATTATTCCAGGTCCTTTCATATCAATAATTTTTTCTTTGATTATTTCACCATCTTCACTTGTAAAAACTATTTCAGCTTTTCCAGGTTTTGTAGTTTTTATTTCTTTGTTTTTATAAACATCACCATAAGCATGTCTTCCAATTATAATTGGTTTAATCCATGTTCTTACAAATGGTCTAATGTTTCTTGTCATTATTGGTTTTCTAAAAACAGTTCCATCTAAAATAGCCCTGATAATACCATTTGGAGAGGGCCATTCTTTTTTTAAGCTATATTCTTCAACTCTTTTTTTATTTGGTGTAATTGTAGCACATTTTACACCAACACCATATTTTTTAATAGCTTCAGCAGCATCATAAACAATCTGGTAATCGGTATCATCTCTTCTTTTAATATGAAGGTCATAGTATTCAGTTTTAAGATCAACATAAGGTAAAAGTAATTTTTCTTTTACCCACTTCCAGAGAATTCTTGTCATTTCGTCCCCGTCCATTTCAACAAGGGGGGTCTTCATCTGGATTTTTGCTGTCATAAATTTTTGCTCCTAAAAAATTTTTTTGCGCTTTTAAAAAAGCAACAGTTTAGAAGAATTTATTATAAAAGATTAAAAAATCAATATTAATTTGCCTAATTTTTATCATCAATTATACAATTTTATAAAAAATATAATTGATATTATTAATTAAGTTGTACAATTAGTTATAAATTAGAAAAATTATAAAAATAAAATAGATATTAGTGAAAAAGAAAATATAAAAAAAAGGAAAATAAAAAAACTTAAATTACAAAAAATCTCTTAATAATTCGTTTAATTCAACTTTAGAAGAATCAGAAATATCTTTTCGTTTTTTTATAATTAAAGGTGTTTGAAATATATATTCTTCCCCATTGATTGTCTTTTTCTTTCCACCTGGAATAACAACAGATCCTTCTGGAACTCTTTTATAATATTTTTTTCCAGTTTCAACATCAATTATTGGTGTAGAACCATTTATTATCGTTCCAGTGCCAATAATACTGTTTTTTTCGATTATTACACCTTCATAAATTCCACAATTACCACCTATAAAACAGTTATCTTCTATAATAACTGGAGTTGCATTTAATGGTTCTAAAACTCCCCCTAGAATAGTACCAGCTGAAATGTGGCAATGTTTGCCAATTTGTGCACAACTTCCCACCAAAGTTGTTGAATCAATCATTGTATTTTCATCAATATATGCACCAATGTTAATAAAGGTAGGAGGCATTACTATTGTTCCTTTTCCAATAAATGAACCTCTTCTAATACTACTTCCGCCTGGTACAAATCGAAATGAACCATCTGATCCTTTAATGTCTATCTTATCAAAAAAACCTATAAACTTATTATTCATTTTTTTATTATTAACATTACTATTATTAGTGTTATTTATATTTTTATCTATATTTTGAGATTGTGAAACATTTTCTAGAAATGGATTAAAAATTTTTTTCATTTTAAAATATTTAAAAATTAATAATATCCCATCTTTAACCCATTCATTTACAATGTATTTATTATCTATTTTATTAACAACTCTAATTTTTCCATTATCTAATTTATCTAAAAATTCATTAAGAGTAGATAAAATTATGTTTTCATCTTTCATTTTTTCAAATTTAATGTCCATTATGTTTTTTTTAAGTTTTGAAATCATAATACCTCCATTTTTTAAATAATTATAGTTATAAAATAATCTATGTAAACCAAATTTAAGGAAAAAATGTAAAAAAATTGTATTTTATTTGATTTGATTTATTATATTTGAGGGAATAATATTAAAATTTTATATAATAAGTATATTAAGTATATTTTTTATGATAGTAGATAATATGTTTACAAATATTATAAAAGGCGTAATATGCTTAAGAAAAATTATAAAAATTATATTAAAAAATAAAAAAATAAGTCATCTAAATAATATGTTATGTGATTGTATCAATGAAAATGTTTAAATTAGTTATAAATAGAATTATTAAAGAATAGAGATAATACTTAATATTAATATGTAAATTAACATATAATATAAAATAAAATATAAAAAATTACAAATTAAAAATAGGAGTAAAATATGAATCCATGGCATGATTTTAATCCTGATAAAATAAAACCTGATAATTTTGTTGCTATTATTGAGATTCCAAAGGGAAGTAAAAAAAAATATGAATTAGATAAAGAAACTGGATTAATAAGATTAGATAGGATTTTACATACTTCTACACATTATCCTATGAATTATGGTTTTATTCCCAGAACATTATCGGAAGATGGAGATCCATTAGATGTTTTGGTTTTTTGTACAGAAGATCTTGATATATTAACTGAAGTTGAGTGCTATCCAATTGGTGTTGTTAGAATGATTGATAATGAAGAAATTGATGAAAAGATATTAGCTATCCCTTTTAAGGATCCAACTTATAATGGATTTAGAGATATTTCTACAATTCCTCAACACCTTTTAAGTGAAATATCACACTTTTTTGAAGTGTATAAAACTCTGGAACATTCTGTTACTTCTGTTAAAGAAATTGTAGGAAGAGATGAAGCTATAAAAGTTTTGGAAAAATCAATTAATATGTATTGTGAAAAATATGGAAAAAATAAGAATGAAGAGATTGAAGATTTAAATAATGAGTAACAATTTATAAATTCAAGAATTATAATTATTATTCTTTTTTTAAAGAATATTTAATTTAATTGTTAAAAATAATTTATTTATTGTAATTTATTTATTAAAAAATGTATTTTTAAAATAAATTAAAAATTCCAGGGTAATTAATAAAATATAAACCCAAATAAAATAAAATTAATGTTAAAAATAAAGGCAATAGTTTTTTATAGATATCAATTAAATTTGCTTTGAAATATTCCTTTGTTAATGTAAGACAAAGATGCATTGGAGATAACATTATTCCAGCGAATCCCATAACATATGAAAACATAATCATAGAATAATTAATAGTTGTAGAGGTCAGAAAAAAACTGGTTAATATTGGAAATGTTATCCCTATTGAACCCACAGTTATACCAGTTAAGAATCCAACAATAAATGGTGAAAAACCAATTATAATTAGAGGATTTATTCCAATATTTTGCATATATGATGGTAGGGTGGATAAAACCTTTGAATTTTCTAAAAGAGATTGAAAAAACAAAACTGAGATTATTATAGAAACAATTGAAAAGGAAAATGATTTTTTAAATATTTTAATCATGTTTTTAATATCAATTTTTAAAGTTATAGCTAATAATATTATAATTGGAATTACAATTAGATTTATATTAATTTTAAAAATAATTAATATAAAAATTAGTAGCAAAATTGGGTAAAAATCTTTTAATAAATTATATAAGATTACTTTTTTCTCTTTTTTTGAAAATTCATTTTTAACTTTATGATTTTTTTTATAGTCAATAACATTTTTTTTAAGTGGAAAAAGTATAAAAAAATAGCCTGTTATGATATAAATTATTGTGTAGATGAATTGATATCTTATTATTATTGTAAAAGGGATATTAAAAAAAGAGTTTATTAAAAGTATTGCTGGATAAAGGGGTAGTACAAACTCCCACATGTGTCTGAATACAAAATTAATCAATTGTTTTTCATGTGGTTTTAGATTGATTAAATTACCACCTTCATTTACCATTGGTGCAGAAAAAAGAGCTCCTCCTGGCATTGGTATCATTCCTATTAAAGCAGGAATTAAAGCAATAGAATAACGCAAATCTGGAATTAATTTTGATAAGTTATCAAAAACTCTTTTAAAATTACCTTTTACAGAAAGAATTGTTCCAAGATATGTAATTAATATTACAGCAAAAATTAAACTGATGTTATTTGTTTTTGTAAATATCTGTATAACTGATTCTAAAACTATTTTTAAATGAATATTATAGATGATAATAGTAACAATTGAAACTAGAAAAATCGATATAGCAAGATGAATCTTTAGTCTTATAAAAATAATTAATAAAAGTAGTAATGAAGTAATTTTTATTAATTCCATTTTAACCTCAAAATTTAATTAAATTCAAAATTGTTATATACAAAATTTTATATAATTAAATTTAGTATTAAATTATAATAATAACTATTTATCAATATAATTTATCATTATTAAATATTGAATAATAAATAACACCTAAATTAAATTAGTAAAGTTTTATTAACTATTTTTATTGATATAAAGATTTTTTTAGAAACATTAATGTATTTTTAAAGATTATTGGATTTACAGAATAGAGTTATATTTATTGATAAAAATTATAAAACTTTTTAATAATAATTTTAAATAATTTTTAATTTTGTTAAAAAAAGAAAAAGGATAGATTGCTATTTTTAACAATCTATCCTTTTATGTCCATCATCTTCATTTTAGGGAGGAAGATTCACCTATATTATCGGAGGAAGTGATAAAAATTTTAATTGTTTTTAAAAAAAGGATTTTTAATTTTATATATTTAATAAAGTTTAAATTAGTGGTATTTTTAATCTTGATTTATAAAAAAAATATTAAATATTTTATTTAGATGATATAGGGAAATACTATTTAAAAAAAATTGAAGTAAAACATATGAGATGGTACAACAAAATAGCCTATCATTTTTTTAAATTTATATTAAAAGTGTTTATTTATAGTGTTACTAACTTTAAATATAAAATTAAAAAATATGAAGAAGGTCCAAAAATTTATGCTATAAACCATCCTACAGAATATGATGCATATCCTGTTTTTATAGTAGCAAAAGATTATGTACATACCCTAATTGAAGAAAATGTATGGTCTTTTACAATTCCAAGAATTATTTTCAAGTTAACAGATCAAATTAAAATAATAAGAGGGGAAAAATCTTATTTAACTATTGAAGAATCAATTGAAAAACTTAAAAGAGGAGAATCTTTGTTAATTGCACCAGAAGGGGAAAGGATTGATATAGGTGAAAGAGTTAGAGCTAAAAGGGGAGTTGTAAGAATTGCTTTAAAAATGAAAGTCCCTATTATACCAATTGGAGCATATATAGATGATAAAGACATTGTTATAAAAAAAATAAAATTTAAAAAATTTAAATATGAACAGGAGTATTATAGACCTAAATTTAGAGCAAACTATGGAGTTGTTTTTGGAGAACCTATCTATTTTAAAGAATACTTTGATAAAGAAATATCAAAAGAAGAGATGCAAGAACTTGCAAATGTTGTTTTAGAAAAAATTTATGATTTGCGTGAAGAAGCAAAGGAATTATTTAAACAAAAAAATAAAAAATATTATAAAAAATAATTCAGTAAACAATTATAAAAAGTTAATAAAAGAAGATGTATATAGATTAAAAAACATAAAGAAGAAATTAAAATATTAAAAATTTAATTTTTCGACTATTATACCACCAGTTGCTTCCGATCTTATTATATAAGTTGAACCAATTTCAGGAATAAAGTGGATTGAACTTCCATGGTAACTTCTAATTCCTTCTTTTAAAGCAAAATTTTTATCAGAAATTATTTTTAAAAGATATTTAATTATTTTTCTATAATTTTCTATTGTTATTGAATAAGGTTGTTTTTCTACAAAATCAAGAAAATATGGAATATTTTTATTATCTTTTATCAAAAGGTTATATCCATTAGTATAAGGGATCATATCTGAGAATATTTTATATGGTATTGATAAGGTAAATTTATCCCCACTTTCTACAAATTTATAATCAAAATTAATTGTAATAAAGTCAAAATAAATCTCTTTTCCTGATATTATAAAAGTATTATTATATATTTTTTGTCCATCCTGTGAATAAAGTGATAAATCAAAAGAAATATTTCCATTTACATTATTCAATATTTTTATTTTTGCTAATCTTTTCTCTTCTGAAAGGTTTTTTAGAACAATTTTTAATTCTTTTAATTTTATATATTCATTATAAATATTATTAATTTTTTTTATTGAGAAATAAAGTGATAATGAACCTGAAAATATTATTGTTAATAATATAATAACAATTAGAGAATTAAAAAATTTTTTTAAAAAAAAATAGATTTTAGAAATTCTGGTATTTTTTTTAAAAGTGAGAATATATTCTAAAAAAGTATAAATGAGACTTAATACAATTCCTATAATGAAAATTATTAGAAAATAATTTTTAAAATTGTTAAAAATAATTATAATTTGATGAAGAATATTGAAATTCAATTTTCAATCCTTTTTGTTAATAATAAAATTAAAATTATTAAGATATTTAAAAAATAAGAAATAATTCTATCATTATTATAATTTTTCTCATTAGGTCAGATATGTAAATTTTTTAATTTAATCTATTAAAAGAATTAGGAAATACCAATAATATATTCTTTTTAGCCTTAGGCATCTGACATCCACTCGAAAAATTATAATAATGATAAACATATAAATTTAACTTATTTAACCAAATATAACAATTTCAATTTTATTATTAACCACACCAACCACGGAAATAATACTTTCTATTTTGTCTTTGACAACTAACAATTGTTCTAAAAATTTCTATAATGATATATTGTTATACTAATTTCAACTTTATTGCTAACTACTCCAACAAGGAGAATTTTTATCATCAAATAAATTATGTAATTTTATTTATAAATATTTCGTTTTTGTATATTCAAAAACCATTTATTTACATTATCATCTTTTATTTTTCTAACTTCTATTTTTCGATAATTTCGATACCACCTTTTTTTATATGACAAACATAATAGTATATTGTATCCAGATTGATCTTTTCAATTTTTTGAATTAAATGAATTGCATTTCCAAAGTTAAATGTAAAGTCATGATTAGAATCTTGATTTTCTGAGTTTACAAATTTCCATGCAGAATCTATTAATGTATTAAACTCTTTTGAATTATTGTTAGAATAATAAATCATAGGGAAATTATTTTTTGTGTAAAAATATGTGATATCAGTACCAGCATAGGGAGCTATAGTATCAGAAAAAACTTGAATTGGAAAAAAAAGAAAAAAAGAACCTACTTTTAATACTTTAAAATCTAAAAACAATATTTGTCCATTTATTGAACCCTTGTAAGTTCCAATTTTTTTTGTATCTAAATCGTAAAAATTAATTATATATTTTATTCTATTGTTTTCAAAACTTTCAAATTTTATTTTTACAGGTATTATTTCTGATTTTAATTCTTTTATAGATTCTAAAACAATTTTTTGTGAAGAAACAAGGTAATTATCATAAACTATCATTCCTATATAAAATAAGATTAGTATTATAGATAATATAAGTATTAATTTTAAAATTTTTAAAATTTTCATTTGACCCTCATTTCAAAAAAATTAAAAATAATTTTCTTAAGAGTTTTTTTAATGATATACTTTTTTATATAATATTATATAAATTATATAAAAGTCAATAAATTCAAAATTAGTTATTGTAATATTTGAAGGTATTTATAAAGGGGAGTATATGCGATTTTTTCAGGTTGCAATTTTAGGAAGTTCAGAAGCCAGCGAAGAAGAAAAAAAAGTTGCATATGAAGCTGGAAAATTTATTGGTGAAAATAAATGGGTTTTGATTAATGGGGGAAGATCTGGTGTTATGGAGGCTTCTGCAAAAGGGTGTAGTTCTGTAAATGGAATTAGTGTTGGGATATTACCTTCTGCAAATTTTGAAGAAGGTAATAAATATTTATCAATTGTAATACCAACATCAATTGGTTTTTCAAGAAATGTTATTACTGCAATTTCAGGGGATATAGCTGTGATTGTTGGTGGAAGTTCTGGTACTTTAACTGAACTTGCTTATGCATGGAATTATGGGAAAAAAATAATATGTTGTTCATGGTTGGATGGTGTATCTAGAGAGTATGCAAATAAAAAACTTGATTATAGAAGGAACTATTATATTGAATCAGTTGAAAATCTCGAAGAATTGAAAAAAATATTAAAATTAGAATATAATAAATGGGTAAATTTTAAATAATAAATAGGAATGTAAATAATAGTTTATAAACAAAAATATAATAAATTTTTTAAAATATATTTTTTTATTTATTATATAAAAATAAATATAAATACATTTATTTTTAATATATTTATACGAGGGTATAATGATTATAAACAAAATTAGTAAGAATATAAAATATTATAGAGAAAAAATTTTAATTAAAAGAATTTCTATTTTAATTAAAACAATAATATTATTTGTTATGTTTTTAAACATTTTTGTTTTTACTAATAAAAATGAAAATACTATTTATGCTTCTGAAGATGATTTATTTAAAGCTGATATACCAATTTTTTATGGAGAGAAGCAATTTCTTGATAGGATTGAAAAAATAAGAAAAGAAAAAGAAGACCATAAAATACTTGCTCTTCATTTATCTGGTGGTTCAGCAAGAGCTTTTGCTCATATAGGAGTTTTAAAAAGGTTAGAAGAAGAGGGGATTAAACCTGATGTAATTATTGCTAATTCAATGGGATCTATTATTGGACTTATGTATGCTGCTGGAATACCTGTTGAAATTATAGAAGAGATATTTAAAAATATGAATTTAGGAAACCTATTCAATCCTGTTTTTCCTAAAGATGGTGGTATTCTTGATGTTTCTAATTTTATTGCTATTCTTCATTCTTTAATTGGAGATAAAGATATTTCACAATTGAATATCCCAGTTATTGTTGTATGTGAGGATTTAAAATCAAAAAGAAAAGTATTTTTAACAAAAGGGGATTTCTACAAAGTTTTAAAAGCAGCATTTGCTTTACCTGTATATTTTTCTCCACAAGAAATAGATAATTTTCTACTAATTGATGGAGGGATTACAAATCTTGTTCCATTAGAAAATATTGCAAATTTATTCGATATCAATGTAGTTGCAACAACTTTCTATAATAAAAACTTAAATCTTAAAAACCCTTTAACTATTGTAAATGTTGGATTTGATATAGGGAAAAGAAGACAGGGTGTAAAAAATATAAAAAAATTTACCCCTTTTTTGATTAGATGTGATGTTGAAAAATTCTCTTTTATGGATTGGGATAAAATAGATGAGATTATTAACAGGGGGTATTTATCAACTGATAAAATTATTGTCAAATTAAAAGAGTATTTAAAAACCAAAAAATATAACTTTAAATTAAAAGATAAAAAATTGAAAAAAAATGATTGGGAATATAATAAAAACAGTTTTAAAGACAAATGGAGAATTACTAAATATAAAATTATAGAAGATTATTATTTTAAAAAAAATGAAAAATCTTTTAATATTAGCTTTTCATATTCTAATTATGAGAAATATTTTGAAAAACATAATTTATTGAAAGATAAATTTTTTGCTATTAATTTTAAATACTATAATTTGAATTATCAAATTTTATTTGGTCCCACTGTAAGTGTTAATAAGAATTATGGATTGTATTTTAATTTTAATTATAACCCTTTTGGATATTTGCATTTCAATTTTGAAAGTTTTTTATATAGTAGTAATTTATTTGAAAATAATTTTAATTTCATTACCTATTATTTGTATCAAGAATTGTTTTTGCAAAAGTTTTATTTTAATAGATTGATGGTTAAACCATTTTTATCATTTGAATATTTGAATGGCAATATTTTTTATACATTGGGATTTGATAATTCTTATAGTAATTTTAATATTGATAGTATTATTAAAACGGGATTGGAATTAAGTTTATTTTTTAGCAAAGGGGAAGTAAATTTATTTCAAAATAAAAAAAACTATATAAAAATTAAGAGTAATTATTTTCTTGAAAATAAAGCTAATGGATTTGAAAATGAAATTGTTTTAAATTCAAGAGTTAATAGTTTTTGTGATTTTTCAATTAGAGTAATGAATAAAAATTTAATTAATAATAATAATCTTTATTTTTCATATAGAAATAATGACTATTTTTATGGTTTAAATGAATCGTTTAATACTGATAAATTGTTAATATTAAATCTGGATTCAAGTTTTAATTTAAATAGAATAAATTTTACATTTGGAGAAACTTTTATTTTTAACAATTTTTCTTTCCTTGCTTTTACCCATCTAATTTTATTTGATGAATCCAATTTTAATTTAATTGAACTTAATAATTATTTGAATAATCTCTATAATAAAGATATTAATCTATATTTAGAATACTTTAATACATGGACTTTTACTTCTGGAATTGGAATAAAGTTTAATATATCATTAATAGGTTTGAAACCATTTAAAGTTAATCTCTTATTAGGTGTATTCCCAAAAACTATGAAATTGTTTTATATTTTTTATATTAATTAGATTTTATAAATAAATTAATAAACATTGTATTTTATAGTGAAATAATATTTTTAATTATATAAAAAATTAAATAAAATATAGACATTTTAGTATTTTTTATTAAAAATTTAGATATGGATTATTCTAAGTTTATAACATTATTTGCACCCTTATATGTTTTGTTTTTTATTATATTCCCGGAAGAAGAGAAAAATAGAAATTTAAAAAAGTTATCAATTAAAAGAAGAATAAAAAAAATTATTAAAAAAGGAAAAAATATGAATAATGAAATTTTAAAAAAATATATAGGGAAAAGTGTTACTATATCTTTTGGTTCTTATGGAACCAATATTACAGGTAAAATTAACGATATAAAAGAAAATTGGCTTGAATTAGAAAGTAAAAAAGGTGTTGAAATTATAAATGTTGAATTTATTCAAAATATTAAAATTAAATATAATTAAAAAGTAAATTCTTTAATAAAAGTTTAAAAAATTGAATCAATCTTAATTGGTGGAGAAGTAATGTCTATTCTAAATTTTCTATATATTCCATAATTTCTAAGAAAGAGTTATTTATATTAGATGGTAATTCGATTTTTGACATTATACTATAAGCCCTTTTTAAATGGAATTTTAATTTTTTAATTTCAGCTTTTTCTAAGTTTTCATTATTTGAAGAAAAATTATCATATTTTTTATATATTGTTGAAGGTGATAGATCCTTTTCAAACACTTCTTGCTTTATCTCTTCATATAGTTTTCTTTTTTCTTCTGTATCCTCTTTATTTTCATTATCAGAATTATTATTAAATATTTTATCCTTAATCTTATTTAAAGAATAAATAGAATCAATTGAAGGTAATTTTTCTTCATCTATTTTATCTAAATTTTCAGAAACAAGGTAAGAATAACTACTTATTAATTTGAAAACTGTTTCCTTTTTTAGTCTTAATTCTTTTTTAGCATACTCAACAATTGTTTTGTAACCCCATTTTAGATATAATTTATTATTATGTACTTCATGTAAAATTTTTGCAAATTCTATCCAATTTTTTTTAAAATATGTTGCAGATTCTTTAACTTTTTGTCTAAATTCTTCCATCGAGTATCCTTAGATATTTTTGTAATTAAAAAAAATAATTAGTATAATATTAAGAACAATTTAAACAAGATTTAATGATTATGATAAAAAAAATTATAAACCATATTAAAAAGTTCTTTTTGTTCAAGGTCAACAGTTATTACATGACCTGATTTTTTTAAGTACACTAATTTTTTATTATATGATTTTACTTTATTGTATATTTTCTGAGGTGACCTAAATGAAACTACTTTATCTTTTTCAGATTGAATTATTATTATTTCAGACTTTATTTTTTTTATAAATGAATGAAATATTTTAATTATTTTATATAGCTCATGAATGGGTTTTAAATAAAAATAATCTCTATATGCTATGACTATTTTTCTCCCTTCAGGTGAATTACATGGAATAGTATTATTTTCTATTGGGACCTTTTTTTTAAATTTTGAATAAAAATCAGCATATTTCATTTTCTTATCTGGTATGTCATAAGGTGTGGAAAGTAAAGCTAGTTTAGAATCTTTTGAAAATAAAGAAGCATAAGATGCAAGGATACCACCCATTGAAAGTCCAACTATATCAACATGTTTTATTTGTTTTTTAAATTCCATAAGAGAATCAAGTGCAAATTGTAACCACATTTCATGATTTGTTGATATAAAATCCTCTGTATCAGTTCCATGTCCTGGAGTCCTGGGGCAATATACAGAAATCCCTTTTTCTTCAAAAAGTTTTGCAAATGGAATCATTTCAGCAGGACTTCCTGAAAAGCCATGAAAAAAAATAATCCCTTTTTCTTTTGAATGAAAAGATATATATGATTCTGCTCCATTTATAATATTGTATTCCTTAATTTTTTTATTAAACATATAAAAACCTTTTATTAAAATTATATTGAATTGATTATTTTATAATATTTAACAAGTTAGTAATAAATAAAATTTTAGTTATATTAACATTTAATATACATAATAATCTAGCATATAAAAAAGAAAATTAACAAAAATTTAGCTTTATTTTAATTATAAAAAATTATAAATTCTTTATTTGAGTTCAATTTTAAAAATCAATTATTAAAATTATTTTACAATTAAAATTATATTATAAATTTACCATTTTTATAAATTAATTCATTATCAGCGTAAATTTCACCACTTTCTGTCATATCTGCTAAAAGATCCCAATGAACTGAAGACTGATTTTTTCCACCAGTTTCAGGATAAGATGCACCTACAGCCATGTGAATTGTTCCACCAATTTTTTCATCAAATAACATGTTTTTAATAAATTTTTTAATACCATAGTTAGTGCCAATAGCTGCTTCACCAAATCTTTTAGTTCCTGGGATTTCAAAAAGTCTATCCAATAATTTTTTCCCTTTTTTAGCATTCCATTCAATTATTTCACCATTTTTTACTACAAATGAAATATCTTCAATTTCCTGTCCCATAAAGATGCCTGGATAAGAAAATCTAATTTTACCATTAACAGAATTTTCAACAGGAGTTGTAAAAACTTCACCAGAAGGCATATTATGTTTTCCATCTGAATTTATCCAGATTCTACCTTCAGTAGAAAAACTGATATCTGTATCCTTAGTTTTATATCTAATGTTTTTCTTTTTATTTAAAAATTGAACTATTCTTTCTTGTTCATCATGTATTTGTTCCCATTTTTTAACTGGATCATCTTCATAAAGGAAACAAGCTGAAAAAACAAAATCTTCATATTCTTCTAATGAAAACCCTGATTCTTGAGCTTGTGAATAAGTTGGGAATTCACATAAACTCCATTTTAAGGAACCTTCAGATGCTCGTTTCATAAAGATTTTTGAAATTTCAGACTGTGCCATTGATGCTATTTTTTTCTTTTCAGGATCTACATTTTGCAACTCTTTCAAATTGATAGAAGATTTAATATTTAAAAATGCATCATATTCATTTACAGCAAGTTTTTGTATAGGAGAGATATATTTTAGTTGTTTTTCATTAGAATAATCATAATAAATTTTAGAAGTTTCACCAATTGAGATCATAATTTCTGGATATGCACCAACTTTTAAAGCTTCTTTATAAGCTTCTTTTATTAAAGGTGCAGATAAGTAAGAGCCTCTAATTATTAGTTTTTCTTCAGGTTTAAGTTCAAGAGAGTAATTAATAAGTAATTTGGCATATTTTTCATAAATTGATTTTCTCATTATTTCTCCTTTTAATATTGCATTGTTTTATTAAATATATAGCAAAATAATAATAATTTTGAAGAAAAATAAATATTTAAAATAATCTTTATTAAAATAAAATATTTTGATGTTTTGAATAAAGTTTATTTAAAAATTTTCTTCTTTTAAGTAATGTATATAAAAAGCCATACAAAAATCCACCTAGATGAGCAAAATATGCAACATTATTTATTGTCTGGATAGTAACAGAAGCTATTCCATTTAAAAATTGAATTCCTATCCATACAAAGAGGAAAATATATGCTGGTAGTTTAGTATTAAGTAGAAAAAATCCTATAGGAATAATAGTTAATATTTTAGCTAAAGGAAACAATACTAAATAAGAACCTAAAATTCCAGAAATTGCAGCAGATGCTCCTATGTTAGGAATAGCAGGGTTAGTTGTAAATAGTAGTTGCAAAAAGCTTCCAGATATACCAGAAAGAAAATAAAAAATTAAATATCTAAAATGGCCTAAAGCATCTTCAACATTATCACCAAAAATAAATAGAAAAAGCATATTTCCAATTATATGCATAAACCCACCATGCAAAAAAGTTGAAGTTATTAACATATATGAATAGTGGATGGGATCTTCTAAAAAGAATGAAGGAACAAAACCATATTTAAAGATAAATTTCTGTAGTTCAAAAGAAGATAATCTTGTTTCATAAATAAAAACTAAAATATTTAATATGATTAAAAGGTAATTAAAAAAAGGGAAACTTTTAGTTTTATTGTAATCTTTTATTGGTATCATAAATCCTCTTTATAGTATTTTTTTAATAATTTTATTACTAATTTATTATTAAATTTTTTTAAAAATTAATTATTCAAGAATTTTTATTATTAAATCCTGTTTTTTTACTTGATTTTTAGATAGTTTATAAGATTCACATGCTAATTCAAAAGCAGAATTTAATTTTTTTTCATCATCTGAAAAAATAGTAAAAATTTTATCATCTAATGATACTTTATCGCTTTGTTTTTTGTATAATGTTATACCTGCATGAGGAGATACTTTATCTTCTTTTTTGCTTCTTCCTGCACCAGAAATGGTTGAAGCAAGACCAAATTGAAAAGCATCAATCTCTTTAATATATAAATAATTTTGAGACATAAATTCATTGTTGTTAATTTCAGGATTTAAATTTATAATATCTTTTAATGTGGCAGTTTTGTTATATTTTGCTTTACCAAACAAGGAATAATCATTGATGATTTTTGAGTTTCCACCCTGATTTTCTACCATTTCTTTAAATTTTTGTAATGCTTTTCCTGATTTTAATGAAGTTTTCACCATAGTTTCAGATTCTTTTAGAGAAATCTTTTTTGCCATAGATACCATATAAGAAGATAATATAACTATTAATTCATATACATCATATGCTTTGTAATCACCTTTTAATATATCAATACATTCCATTATTTCCAGAGCGTTTCCAACTTGATAACCTAAAGGATTATTCATATCTGTTAAAACACATTTTGTGTTAACTCCATTTTGTTTACCTACTTCTATCATGTATTTACCTAAAGTTTCACCATCTTTTACATTTTTAATAAATGCCCCTTTTCCTATTTTTAAATCAATTACTAAATTTTTTGTACCTTCTGCAATTTTTTTTGACATAATTGAAGATGTTATAAGGGGAATTGATTCAACAGTTGCAGTTGCATCTCTCATAGAATACAGGTATTTGTCAGCAACAGCTATCTCTTTTGTCTGTCCAATCATTGCAACATAAGATTTTTTTAAAATGTTATAATATTCATCTAAAGTCAAATTTACATTAAAACCAGGTATTGATTCAAGTTTATCTAGAGTACCGCCAGTATGCCCCAAAGCTCTTCCACTCATCATACCAACAGCAACTCCACAAGAAGCAACGACAGGAGCTAAAACAATTGAAATTTTATCACCAACGCCTCCAGTTGAATGTTTATCAGCAGTGGGAACATTAAGAAAAGATAAATCAGCTTTTATTCCTGAATTTATCATTTCTCTTGTTAAGATAGAAGTTTCATCAAAATCCATCCCTTTAAAAAAAATAGCCATAAGTAAAGCAGCAATTTGATAATCAGGAACGTCAGCTGAATTTATACTTTCTACGAAAAACTTTATCTCTTTTTCATTCAATTTCTGACCATCTCTTTTTTTTCTAATTATATCAAGAAATCTCAAAATACCCTCCTTAAAAAAATAAAATCAATATTTACATAATTGTTATATTAAACAATTTTAAAAAGAACTTTTTGTAAAAAAATTATAAAGTAAATTATGAAAAAATCAAAATAATAAAAAATATAAACATAATAAAAAATATAAAAAGGAAAAAGATATATATATTAAAGTAAATAATATAAAAATATAGGAGAGAAAATAAACAAGAAAAAAAATAAATTAAAAAATTTTATTAATAAAATAAAAACAAAAAAATAAAATAGTATTATAAAAATAAATTTATTTAGTTTTACTGTTTATTTGCTATTTGTATATTATTTTAATTAATTCTATAAGTACTTTATTAAAATTTTTGTAAAATATTCTTAATTTTATCTTTTGGGTAATTAGCTCCAAGCAATAATCCTAAAAGGATATAAGCTTTATGTGGTTTCAAATCACCTGAAAGTAGAACTCCAATGTTTTCAAGAAATTTCCCTCCTCCTACATAGGAATATATACCTAACACTCTACCCAGGTGGCATCTGGTTGATATTATTATAATTGTCCCATTATCGAGTAATTTTTTAATGTATGGGACTAATTTTGGAGGGACATTTCCTCTACCAAATCCTTCAATTATTAAGCCTTTTGGTTTTTTGTTTTCAACTAAATATTTTAAATACTCTCCATTATCATCAATATATGTTTTATAAAGGTAAATATTTTTTTCAAATTTATTAGTATCAATTAAGATTCTTCTAACTTTTTTTCTACCCATATAGATTTTATCTTCATCAACAATTCCTAATAAACCAAATCCTGGAGAATTAAATGTAGAAACATTAGATGTATAAGTTTTTGTAACTGTATCAGGATCGTGAATTTCATCATTTAGAACTACAAGAACACCATAATTATCGGAGTACTTTGAATCAATAGTTTTAATTGCACCTAAAAGATTTCTAGGTCCATCAATTCCAAGTTCATTGTTTGATCTCATAGAAGCTGTAATTACAACCTTGATTTCATCTGGAATAACTGTATCGAGAAAGAATGCAACTTCTTCTAAAACATCAGTACCACATGTAATAATAAAGCCTTTATATTTGTTTTTATTAGCTTTTATTAATTTTGCTATATTAAATAGATCTTCAATAGTTAAGTGAGGTGAAGGTTTATTGGAATATTCATAAATTTCTAATTCTTTTAAAATTGGTGAATTATGAATAGAAGATAATAATGTTTTACCATCAAGTGCTGGAACAGAGCCACCTAATTTTTCATCATATTTCATAGCAATTGTTCCACCAGTTGTTATAATTAAAATTTTATTGTTATTTGTTCCCATTTTTATCCTTTATATATTTGTATTTTTATTCTATTTTATTTATGTTTTTATTTCATATTTTAACTTATAATAGATACTAGCTCTGTATCTCTTCTTTAAATTTTTCAATAGATATGGAAGAACCAACAACAATTAGTATATCTTTTTCTGATAGTTCATAATCTGCCATAGGTACATCAATTATTTTTTCCTCAAAAATATTTTCATTATTTTCACTTAAAGAAGCGACTTTTTGTTTTATAGCAACTACATTTATATTGAATCTTTGTCTTAATCTTAATTCTCCTAGTTTTTTCCCTATCATATTTTGGGTTGGGATTACTTCTACAATAACATGATCATCTGATAAAGGGATATAATTGAAAACATGTCCTTTAACAAGTTTTCTTGCTAATCTTTCCCCTGCATCCTGTTCTAGAAAAATTACTTCATCAGCGCCAATAGCTTTTAAAATAGTATCATGATGTTTAGAAGTTGCTCTGGCAACAACATGAGAAACTCCAAGCTGTTTTAAATGTAAAGTAGCTAAAATAGATGATTCCATATCATCCCCAATACAAACTATAACATGGTCAAGTTCTTTTAATGGTAAAACTTTAAGGTCTTCTTTATTTTTAGCATCTAAAGTTAATGCCATTGAAACTTTATTTTTAATTAGTTCAATATTATTTTCATGGTTGTCTATTGCTAAAACTTCAACCCCTTCTTTTAGTAGTGTATCTACCAGAGAAAATCCAAAAATTCCCAATCCTATAACTAATACTTTCAATTTTATCCTCCCTTTATCCTATCATAATATTTGCTTTAGGATATTTTATAGTTCTATCAATTACTATTTTACTCATTGCAGATACTAAAGTTAAAGGTCCTACTCTACCTGTAAACATAGCTATAACTATTAAAAACTTTGATACAGGTTTTAAGTATGGAGTTATACCACCAGAAAGGCCAACCGTTCCAAAAGCTGAGAAAACTTCAAAAACAATCTTTTCAAAAGGAAAATTTTCTAATAAGAGCAATAAATAAATCCATAATACAACAAATCCCAGAAATGAGAAAAACACAGATTGAGCTTTTTTAATTGTATCATCAGAAAAAGATTTGTTTTTAAAAACTACACTATTTCTTTCTTTTATATAGGATAAAAATAGTATGATCAATACAAAAAATGTTGTTACTTTTATACCACCTCCTGTTGAACCAGAAGATGCTCCAATAAACATAAAAATATCCATAAAAAAATAAGTTGAAGGTTTAAGTTTAGAAATATCAACTGTATTAAATCCAGCTGTTCTTGTGGTTATAGATTGAAAAAATGAAGCAAGTATTTTTGTTTTTAAATTAAGGTTTTGCAAAATATTGTTTTTTTCAGATATAAAGAATAAAAAAGCTCCTAAAAAAATAAGGATAGTATACATTAAAATAACGGCTTTAGATTGAACTGATAGTTTTGTATTTAAATCTTTTTTTATTATTTTTCTTTTAATATAGTAGAAAATTTCATAACCTACAGTAAAACCAATCCCTCCAAAAATAATTAAAAACATAATTGTTAGATTTAAAAAAATATCACTTTTGTAATTTACAAAAGAGTTTGAAAATAAAGAAAATCCTGCATTACAGAATGCTGAAATACTATGAAAAGTTGATAATTCTATAGATCTAATTTTTGAAAATCCTATATTTGTA
Source organism: Exilispira thermophila (assembly GCF_055389015.1). Classification (NCBI taxonomy): domain Bacteria; kingdom Pseudomonadati; phylum Spirochaetota; class Spirochaetia; order Spirochaetales; genus Exilispira; species Exilispira thermophila. The sequence goes on from NZ_AP042476.1 coordinate 2,351,906, forward strand.
AATCTATAGTATAAAAGTAAAATACCAAGAAGTTCAAAGAAAAATGTATATAAAAGTATAATTTTTATTATCCCAATAAATGATATTTTATTGGATTGAACTTCTAATGCAGAAGAGGTAAAATAGTAACTTGTTAAAGAAAATTTCCCAGGGAGCAAAATAAAAATTGAAGCATATAATACCATTATTCCAAGACCACCAATTTGAATTAGAACAAGTATTATTAATTTCCCAATAAATGTAAAATCTTTTGGTGTGTCTTTAACAATTAATCCAGTAACACATACAGCTGAAGTTGAAGTAAAAAGAGCATCTATATAAGTTATATCATTGGTAACAGAGAAAGGTTGATATAATAAAAATGAACCTAAAAGAATAACTGAAAAAAATCCTATAACTATTACTTGAGGGGTTTTTAAGTTTATTCTTTTAAAAAAAGGTGAATAAAAATTATTAACATATAAAAATAAAAGAAAAGTAAATATTTGTTTTAATAAAAGGTACAATGTTAAATAAAATTTTAGATTATTGGAATTTAAAAAGAAATTTCTAAAAAATATTTTGAATCCAAATGTATAAAAAAGAAGAAACAAATATAGAAATAATGCCTTTTTAAAAAAAGGTTTATAATTAACAAAAAATTGTTTTCTAATTATTTCTAAAACAAAAACAATAGAAAAAATTATAATATCTATGATATTTATAAATTTTAGTAAAGATAAACTAATATTTTTATAGTATACAAAAAACATAAAAAAAATAGTAAGAAAAATAATTGTCCATGAAATTTTAAAGAAAGAGGGTTTTAATTCAGAAATATTTTCTTTCATAAAAATAGTTTATTATAAAAAAGATATTTTTAAACAAATTTTAATAAAAATTATTTATTTTCTGGAAATGATATTTCCTCAAATAAAGAAAAATCAGGCAAAAAATTAAAATAAGAAACACCAGTACTACCCAATCTATTTTTTTTAATTAAAAATTCAGTATAATTATTCCCTGATTCCTGTTTTTTATAATACGCTTCTCTATATAAAAATGCAACAATATCTGCATCCTGTTCAATTGATCCTGATTCTCTTAAATCAGATAACATTGGTCTTTTATCTTCCCTTTTTTCTACATTTCTTGATAGTTGCGATAATGCTATGATAGGTACCTGTAATTCTTTAGCCAGACTTTTTAATCCTTTAGATATTTCTCCAATAATTATATTTCTATTATCAGGTCTGATTGATTTAGGAGGAGATATTAATTGTAAATAATCTATAAAAATAACATCAAGACCATATTTCATTTTAATTCTTCTTGATCTTTGTTGTATATCAAAAAGAGTTAAGTTTGAGGAATCATCAAAAATTAAAGTTTTTTCATAAAAGTTAGAAATTTCATTAATTAAATCAGAAAGTTTTGGATAGGAGATATTTCCTTTCCTTATATCATCAAATCTTATTTTTGTTTGCATGGAAATAATTTTATATCCTAAAGATGCTGCAGGCATTTCTATAGAGAAAAAAGCAACTTTATAGTTAAATTTAAATGCCATATTTGCTGCTAAATTAAGTGCAAAAGTTGTTTTTCCCATAGATGGTCTTGCTGCAATTATAATAAGGTCTCCTTTTTCAAATCCAGATGTTAAATCATCAAGATTTTTATATCCTGTTTGAAGACCAATATATTTAATATCATTTTTAATTCTATCAGTTATATCATCAATTATATCAATTAAAAGGTTTTTTAAAATTTGATAATTTTCTTTACTATTTACATCTGTAATTTTAAGTAATTTGCTTTCAATTAATTCAATAATATCTTTAAATTGAAGTGAATTATCAATTGAATAGCTTATGATCTCATTAGCAAACTTAATTAAATTTCTTCTTAAAGATTTTTCTTTGACTATTTCTAAATAAATTTCAAAATTTTCAGTTGTTGGAACAGAATCAACAATTTCATTGATATAATTAATTCCCCCAATTTTTTCAAGCAAATTATTTTCTTTTAAGTATTGGGTAACAGTTAAAATATCAACAGGTTTATTGAGTTGATAAACATTTTTTATTGCTGTGAAAATAAGTTTATGAGGAGGAAAATAAAAATCCTCCTCATTTAAAATATTTATAGCTTCAAGTAGTGAATCAGCATCCTGTAATAAACAACCAAGACTGGTTTTTTCTGCATCTTCAGAAAAAGGGGGTAATTTATTCATATTATACTTCTAAATATTAATTATTTTCTTCTTTTTTAGTATACCTTCTTTTTCTATGATATGGTTTATTTTCTTTTTCTTTCTTTTCTTCAACAATACCTTCTACTTTAAATTTAATGTTTGCATTAACACCTTCAAGTATTTTGATAGTTGCAATATATTCACCTACTTCTTTAATATGAGGAACTTTAATATATTTTTTATCTACATCTTCAAATCCAAGTTTATGTAGTTCTTCAGCAATATCATTGTTAGTAATTGAACCAAATAATCTTCCTTTTTCTCCAACTTTAGCTGAAACTTTTATGTTCAATTCTTCTAACATTGCCTTTTTTTCAGAAGCAGTAGCAAGCCTTTTCTTTCTGGATTCTTCAAGTTGTTTAATTTTTTTCTCAAGATTTTTGAGATTAGATTTAGTAGCTTCAATTGCAAATCCAAATGGAACTAAATAATTTCTGGCGTATCCTGGTTTAACATTTTTAATCTCACCTTCAAGCCCTAAATTTTCTACATCTTTTAACAATATTATTTGCATAATATCCTCCTAAATAACAAATAACTTCATATTTTTTTTATATTAAATGAATGGTCTATAATTCCTAAAATAAAAAGAATTATAATTAGTGATGGAATTAAATAGTAACTATAAATTACAATAACTAAAGATAGTATAATTATAAAAAATGTGTTTAAAAACAATTTGTTAAATACGGACTTCTTTAAAAAATAGGATAAAAAAGAATATCCATATATTACATAAATCATTACAAAACTAAAAACAATATTATAAGTAATAATCATAATTATATTATTATTTATTTTTAAAATAAACTGAAAAAGAATAAGAATATAGAGTAAAAGAACAGTTAAATATAATATAAATTTATTCAATTTAATTTGGCTAATCTCTTCCAATATTGTGAATGATGAGTTTCTATTCAAATAGAAAGAAAAATGCTGTTCAATTAAAAATGATAAAAGAAAAGATATAGGAATAAATAGTCTTGGTAATATTGTTTTTAAAACAAAATCTATTTTTTTTGCAATACTATTAAATTCACTAAAATCTTTAAAAAATTCTATTGTTTTTGAAAATGTAATAAAAGAAAATCCTGTTTTTGTTTCATAATAAATAAATAGTGAAAATATAATTACATATGGTAACGACACTAAAATTAGTTTAATTAAAAAGTTTTTATTTGATTTAAAAATATAAAAACTGTAAATGGCAATCAAAGATACAAGAATGATATAAGTAAAAAGGTTAATCAATAATTCAAAAGCGTTTCCTTTAATATTGTAGGGTGCTTTAATTGTTTCAATAATGAACACAATTAAAAATACAATACCAATATATGAAAGATGATAAAAAACACCTTTTATATAACCAAGATTAAAGATCAACATTAAAATTGGTGCTATTGCTAAAGGTGGAAATATGAAAAACAATAGTAAAGAAACGAGAGAATATTGAAAAATTTGTTTCCTTGTATCCTGAATAGCCATAATATTATATTGCTTTTTTATATGGTAATAATGCAGCCTGTCTGGCTCTCTTAATGGCTTTAGAAAGCATTCTCTGATGTTTTGCACATGTACCTGTTATTCTTCTTGGTAATATTTTACCTACAGGCATAATGTATCTTTGTAAAAGATTAACATCTTTATAATCAATATACTCTACCCCTTCTTTACAAAATCTACAAACTTTCTTTTTAAATAAATATTTTCTTTTTTTATTTTCTTTCATGTTGTTTTGTGTATTCATATCTGACATAAAATACTCCTTTTATATACATTTTTTTTAAATGTAAGAATTGTTATTAGAATAAAAAATCAATTTTTAAAAAAATAGACTAACTAAAATAAATTTTAAGTTTTCAAAACAAAAAGTAAATCTAAAAGTTGTTTTCATCTTCATCAAAATTGGGATCACCAATTTGATCTTGGTAAAAATTAGTGTCCTGAACATCTTCTTGATCAGCAATTTCAATTTCATCAGCAATATCTTTCTTATTATTAAATGAAGAAGAGTTATTTGTAGTAGAAAAATCGTTATATTTAGGGTTTATTAAAACAATTTTCTCTACATTAATAAGAATTCTGCTTTGTTTACTATTGTCCTGAGAGTTAGTCCATCGTTTTTGTTTTAATGAACCTTCAACTATTAATGGTGAACCTTTTGTTAATTTATTTGAAAAATATGAGGTAGATTTTCCCCATAATTGACAATCAAAAAAATTAGTATTTTCACCGTCTTTTGATCCACTATTTGCTATTGTAAAAGTTAAAAGGTCATAACTGTTACCATCAGCTGTGTTAATTTTTTTTAGTTCTGGGTCTTTAACCAATCTCCCAGAAATAAAAATTTTATTAATATCAAATCCCATTGCTCTTTCCCTTAAAATTAATTATTTTCTGATTCAGGGTTCTTACGAGCATCAGTAGAATCAGAATTATCTGATTGTGAATATTGAGAGTTATATCTTTCCATTTTTCTTTTTCTAGCATCAAATTTAGCTTTTTTGTATTTTTCTTCTTTTTCTTTTAATCGTTTTAATTTTTCTTCATCATATTTTAAAATCATTGTTCTTAAAATATATTGTTTTCTTTTTAAAAGGATTAAAAGATTGTCAATTGAAGAATTTTCAGAAGAAGAGATAATAGGAACCCAATAATAACCTTCAGTTTCTTTTCTAATTGGGTAAGCTAAAGTTCTTTTTCCAAGTTCATTGTCTTTGTAAATTTCAAATTTGTTATTAGATAAGATCTGGGTAACCTCATCTTTTAAAGTTTTAACATCCACTGAATCTTTTAAAGAAAAAATGGTTAGTAACTCATACTTGTTTGTTTTACTCATTGTTCCTCCTTTGGTCTAATGATCCCCTACCTCTAAAGGAGATAGAAGGTGTAAAAGAAATATATTTATAAAAATTAATATGTCAACATAAAGAAAATAATAATAAGAGAAAATATGAAATAATATAATAAAATATTAATTAAAAATCAAAATTTTAATTTAATATCTGTTTTTTGTAAATTTTTCCAATTCTTTTCTAGTTAAAGAAAAGTCATTAATTAAATTGTTAATTCTTTCAGCTATTTCATTTAAGTTATTAATTAAATCAAAATATCCAATAACATTATTATTTATATAATTGATTTGAGACATTATTTCATCAGAACTTGTATTAACACTATCAAAAATTTCTGAAAAACTTGAGATTGTATTTTCAAGGTCTGTAAATTTTGTATTTAATTTATTTATATAAGATAGAATATTTTTAACTTCAGCATTTGTTTCAGATAGCAAGGCATAAATTTTGTCAGTTGTTGATGAGGTTTTTTCTGAAAGTTTTCTGATTTCTGAAGCAACAATAGCAAATCCTTTTCCAGCTTCACCAGCTCTTGCTGCTTCAATAGAAGCATTTAATGCTAACATATTTGTTTGATCCGATATATCTTCAATTAAAGAAATAGATTCTTCCATTGTATTTGTAGTTTGTTTGAATTTGTTGATAACTTCAGTGGAAAGAAAAATTATATCTTTAGAATTTTCAATATCATCAAAGATTAATGAGACCTGGTTTTTTAAAGATTCAAAGTTTATTTTTAATACCTGTATTTTTTGACTAAAATTATCAAGGATCCCTTTAGTCTCTTTAAACTGATTATAAAGACTCGAAGAATTATTGCTAATTTCTTTTGCAATAGATTCATTATCTTTTGATTTTTCAATTAGAAAAAATGAAGATGACTTTAATTTGTTAAGAAGAGAAGTGACAATGTTTCTCTCTTTTTCAATATTTTTATTTCGTTTTTCTAATTCAATTGAAAATTTGTTTAATTGATATAAGGATACAATAATTCCATAAGTTAATAAAAGGTAAAGGAATAATCCAGGGTATTGCATTTTATATAATATTAAGACAAATAGATAGGCATAATAAAAAGTTACAATATCTATTACTGTGTTAACAAGAAAAGATTTATTTAATAGAATTGGGATAAAGTAACCTTCAATTCCCAATGATAAAAATATAAAAATAGAGTTTAAGATTGATATGGTTAAAAAAATTATGAAAAGATATCCGATATTTAGAAAATCAATAGTTTTATAATCTATCCCATAATAGTTAATTGCAAAATAAAAAAAGAAAGTAAGAAATATAAATGTGGTTGTGTTAATTAAATAACTGGAAAAAGAATTTATAATAGAAGTAGTTTCTGGAGAAACTTTTTTTCTAGAATTATAATTACGGATAGTTAAAATAAGAAACAGAATTAGAATTATACCTGAGGTGACAAAAGGACCATAAAGTAGGGTAAATAAAATTGGCGTTGCAAAAACAAAAGAAAATACCTCAAGAGAAGTAATTCTAAATTCAAAAAAAGAAAATATAAAAAAATTAACAAATAAAATTAATAATGTTGTATCTGTTTTTATTGTAAGATCTAAAGGGATAAATGATTTAATAAAAATCAAGTATCCTAAAATACCTAAAATTAAAATAGAAAAAAATATTCTGAAAATAATTCCAGAATTATGAGAATTTCTGTATTTTTTATAAGCAACTTCAAAAACATGTTTTTCCCAATGTTCAAAAGTATTAAAATCATTTTTATTATTAATAATCTCTTTTACTTTTTTCCAGAATGGATTATTAACATTTTTAATAGAGACAAAATTTTTCAAAATTTTGTATTTTTTTTTCTGAATCTCACTAATTTTTAAATTAGAATCTACAGTTAATCTTTTATTACTCATAAAAAGTCCTGTTAAAGTTTTGAAGTTGAAATCTTTAAAATTTCATATTTTTTATTTTTATAATACAAAACAATTATAATAAAAATTATAAGTTTAATGCTTTTTTTAGTTCTTCTATTTTATCGGTTTTTTCCCAGGAAAATTTATTTCTACCAAAATGACCATATGATGCTGTTTCTCTATAAATAGGGTTTAATAATTGTAGATGGTCTATAATTCCATGTGGAGTTAAAGGGAATATTTCAGGAATTACTTTTTCAACTTTAGATTCTTCTATTTTACCAGTATTAAAGAAATTTAAATTAATAGAAATAGGTTCAGATATCCCAATTGCATAAGCTAATTCAATTTCACATCTTCTTGCAATTTTTGCAGCTACAATATTTTTTGCAATATATCTTGCCATATATGCTGCTGATCTATCAACTTTAGTTGGATCCTTTCCTGAAAAGCAACCACCTCCAACTCTTCCCATTCCACCATAAGTATCTACTACAATTTTTCTTCCTGTTAAACCTGTATCTCCCTGTGGTCCACCAATTACAAATCTACCAGTTGGATTAATATAATAAATAGTATTTTCATCTAAAAGATTGGAAGGTAGAGCAGGAAATATAATTTTTTCTTTAATTTCTTTTATAAATTCAGGATCACGGGAATTTATCTTTTCATCATGTTGTTGAGATAATACTACAGTATGTATTCTATATGGTTTGTCATCTTTATATTCAACTGTAACCTGACATTTCCCATCAGGTCTTAAATAATGTAAAATCCCTTTTTTTCTTACTTCTGCTGATTTTAACATGATTTGATGAGCAAATTGAATTGGAGCGGGCATTAATTCAGGAGTTTCATCACATGCATAACCAAACATCATTCCCTGGTCACCTGCACCAATATCTTTATGATGTCTTTGATCAGGATTAACACCTAAAGCAATATCAGATGATTGTTGATTAATATTTATAATAATTCCACATGATTCATAATCTAATCCAAAATCAGGATCTGTATATCCAATGCTTTTAATAACACCTCTAGCAACTTTCTGTATATCAATGTAACCTTCTTTTAAAGTCATTTCACCACCAATAAATATAACACCATTAGAAGCCATAGTTTCAATAGCCACTCTTGAATTTTTTTGAAGTTTTATTGCTTCATCTAAAATAGCATCAGATATTTGATCACAAACTTTATCAGGGTGACCTTCTCCTACTGATTCAGAAGTGAAAAGGTAATTCTTTTCCATAAATTTATCCTCCCTTGACTTTAATTAATTTTAATTTAATTTAAAATAAAAAATTATTTAGTCAAACATTATTAATTAAGCAATTTCATGCATTTTTTTAAAATATAATTAAAAATTTGAATAAAAGAAAATAAATAAGGTAAAGTATTATTTATGGTTAAAAAAAGTTAATCAAAAATACTAAAAATAGTTTTACTTTATAATCTTTTAAAATTATTTTTTTATGATATACTTATTTTATATATCTCATAATATTAAGGTAATTAAATATCAAATAAAACAATATAGTATTTATAAAATTAGATGGTATAAAGTAAATATAAAATCAAATTACAAAAAAATAGATTAATATTTAATTAAAATGAAATGAAAATATTTAAAATTGGAGATAAGAGTGGAATTTTATTTTAAATCTTTATATGATGTTTATCATGATTCTTTTGAGTTAGGGAAAAAATTATATATTAGTGGATTTAGACCAAACCATGCAATTTCTCTATGGAGAGGTGGGACTATTGTTGGATTAGGATTAAATGAATTTTTTAGAATGCATGGATTATTTATTAACCATACCTCCATCTCAACTTCTTCTTATGGCGATGATTTTCAACAAAAGGAGATTATTGTAAAAGGGATGGAACATGTTATAAAAGTGGTTGTGCCAGAAGACAAATTACTTATAATTGATGATATTTTTGATTCTGGAAATACTGTAAGAAAAATTATTGAAATATTGAAAACAAAAGCTAGAAAAAATATGCCAAAAGAAATAGTTGTTGCTACACTTGAAAGGAAACCAGAAAACAACAAATATTTCCCAAAATTAATATATTTGAGAGATCTTAAAAAAGATATCTGGGTTAATTATCCTCATGAGGTATCTGATTTATTTAATATAAACGGTGTAAATTATTTGCAGAAAAAGGATAAAATTGCATTTGACATACTAGAACAAAAAAACTTTGAAATAAAAAATGTGAATTATGATTCTACTTATTATTGGAGTAATCCTGAAGATATTTTTTATAACTCTTTAAAGTTAGCTGTTAATATTTATTATTCTGATTTCGAACCGGATTATTTAATTGCATTATGGCCAGGTGGTGTCCTAGCAGGGGTTTATTTCCATGAAGCCTTTAAATATTTAAATAAAAAAAACAATAATAAAAAGAAAAATCCAGACCATATTGCTATTAATACAACTTCTTCTCATTTGTCATATAAAAGTAATATTATTGGGTTACCTTATTTATTCGATAATATTAATTATGAAGATAAAATTTTATTAATCGATACTGTTTATAGATCTGGTGTTCATATTAATTCTGTTATTGATAAACTAAAAGAAGGGCTTAGAAGAAATTTAAACCACAAAAATATAAGAATTGCTACTTTATATTTTAATCCAGAAGCAAAATATACCTGGACAACAAAACCTTATTATGATTCCCCCCATTATTATATACAAAAAGTTAATACTGAAATAATTTATCCCCATGCAGTACATAGATTAAGAAATCCACAAAAAGAAGTTAATAAAAGGGATAAAAAACTTTATAATATATTATGGGGATTTAAAGATTTCTAAATTTTATTTATTATCTTATCAGAATTGTTGTATTGCCTGTTTAAATATCGTTTCCCATTATAAAAGATTGTAAAATATTTTTTATCAAAATATTCCATTAAATCTATTGCCAGTTCTCTTGGGATATTTAAAAGTGATTTGATATCTTTAATAGTAAAGAAAGAATCATGAAAATTATCTATAATCAGCTGTTTAATTTCATTAATTTTTAAAGTAGTTAAATAAATTTTATGTTTTTTTATTTCATCTATCTTATTTATATCTTCAAGGTAATTGATAAGATTGATTATAGCTTTTTGGTTAATTTTGTATTTTATTGAAAACTCATCTATATCTAATTTTTGAATTTTTGAAAAAATAGATAATAGTTCAACTTTGATTTTTTCTAAATTTTCATTTAATAAAACAATGCGCCCTTTTTTAAAAAAGCATTTTCCATTATAGTCATATAAATTATTATATTTTTCCATTAATTGAAAAACTTTGTCAGTACTTAGTTTTAATTTTAAAGATAATTCCTCTGGAGTTATGCCAAATCGCAATGGATGTTTTTCATAAAATTCTGAAAATATTTTTTCTATTTTCTTTATTGGCATATTGAAAAAATATATAAAATGTAAATAATGTAAAGTGTTTAAACAATAATTAACAAGATTAAAAAATATTAAACAATATTTATTTTTATTCAACATCCTGCCTAATATTATTAGAAATGTAAAAAATGATTTCAAAATTTGTAATATTTACCAAGAAATTTTACATAAAAATAATAAAATGCTTCTGAATAATTATAAAAATCTTTTTCATTTAAAAAATTTAAAAAATTGATTATATCAAAATATGTTATAGAAATATAGTGTTTCCCAATCTTTTCTAAAAAAATTTTATTAAGTTTTATAATCGTTGTTTTTCTATTGTTTGATAAATTTAATTTATTTAAAAAATTGAGGAAAGATATTAATGTTAAGCTGTCCATAAACAACCTCCTTTATTATTTATGGACAACTTTTTGTACAAAAAAGATTCAAAAATTAATTAGTATTTAAAATTTTTTCAAGATCTTCTTTTGAAAAATATTCTATAATTATTTTACCTTTATTAAGATTACCTTTAATTTCAACTTTAGTGTTGAATTTGTAAGTTAATTTTTGTTCAATATCGTAGAGGAAAGGAGATTTTTCATTTTTCTTTTTCTTTAAAGAAGCTGGTTTTTTTAAAGTTCTTATTTTCTTTTCTAAATCTCTAACTGAAAGTTTTTTTTCTAAAATTTCATTAACAAGTTCTTTTTGTATTTCTTTGTCATCAACTTGTAATAATGCTACAGCATGTCCTTTGGAAATCTTGTTTTCAATAACCAATTCTTTTATATTAAAATCAAGTTTTAATAATCTTAAAGAATTAGTAATATAAACTCTGCTTTTGCCAACCCTTTTAGAAAGTTCTTCATGTGTAATATTAAATTTTTCAATTAGTAAGTTAAAAGCGTTTGCTTCATCAATTGGATTAAGGTTTTCTCTCTGGATATTTTCGATTAAAGCTAATTCAAGTATCTTTGCATTTTCTATATCTCTTACAATTGCTGGTATTTTTTTTAGTCCAGCCAGTTTCGATGCAAGATATCTTCTTTCCCCTGCAACAATTAAGTATTTACCATTATCTAGTTTGTTAACTATAATTGGTTGAATCAAACCATTAGATTTGATTGATTGTGCAAGTGCTTCAATCTCTTCATTATTTATATGTTTTCGTGGTTGTTCAGGATTTCTTTCAATTTGAGATATATCAATATATAAAACATTTTCTTTTATCTCTTCAGGGTTTACATCCATATCAAGAGAATTAAATAGTGCATCCAATCCTTTTCCTAAAGCTTTTTTTCCCATATTATACTCCAAGCATTTCTTTTGCTAATTTTAAATATGAAATAGCTCCTGTTGATTTTGAATCATATAAATAGCAAGGTTTTCCATAAGAAGGAGCTTCAGATAAAGCTATATTTCGTGGTATTATGCTTTTATATACATAATCTTTGAAATATTTTTTAACTTCATCAACAACCTGTTTTGATAGATTTGTTCTAGGATCATGCATGGTTAATACAACACCTTTTAGTTTTAATCCTGGATTAAATTTATTTTGTACAATTTTTATGGTTTTTAATAATTGAGTTAACCCTTCTAATGCATAATATTCACATTGAACAGGGATCAGAAATGAATCAGAAGCAGAAAGTGCATTAATAGTTAAAATACCTAAAGAGGGAGGTGTGTCAATTAAAATGAAATCATATTTGTCTTTAATATTTTTAAGGTTTTCTTTTAATTTAAATTCTCTTTTTTTTGTGTTTAAAAGTGAAACAGATACTCCAGCAAGATGAATGTTAGAGGGGACAATATCAATATTTTTAGAAGCTTCCAATGGGTAAATTGCCTTTTCAATTGGACAATCACCCAACAAAACATTATAAATTGTAAAATCTGTATCTTTAACACTAAACCCAAATCCAGAAGTAGCATTAGATTGTGGATCTAAATCTATAATTAAAACTTTTACTTTATAATGGGATAGGGAATATGCTAAATTTACTACAGTTGTAGTTTTTCCTACACCACCTTTTTGATTTGCTATTGTTATGATTTCTCCCATAATAACTCCAAGATATTTCTTTCAAAAATAAAACCTGTTATCTGGTATAAATTTGCTTTTCTAATATTTAACCCTATTTTTATATTTTTTACAACATTAAATTCATCTAAAATTTTATTTTTCTTCCCTTTATAAAAATAAAGGTAAGTTTTATCATTATATAAATGCTTCGTTTTTTTAATAAAAGAGAAAATATCAGAAAAACCTCTTGAAATAAGAATATCAAATTTCCCTTTAACTTCTTTAACATTTTTGTTTATTATTGCAGGTTTAATATTAAGGGAAGATGAGATGACATTTAAAAAATTGGACTTTTTACTATTTGATTCAATCAAGGTTAAATTTAAATCAGGAGAAAATAGTTTTAATATCATTCCTGGAAATCCAGGACCTGTGCCAATATCTGCGATCTTAAATTTCAAAATATCATCACCAAACTTTTTTTTTAATAGAACCAATCCTGATAAAGAATCTAAGTAATGTTTTATGTAAATATCTTCGTGATTTAATATAGAAGTTAAATTGAATCGAGAGTTGTATTCAATTAATAATTCAGTATATTTGTTTAACAGGATAAGTTTTTCATGATTTATAAGTGATTCTATATCTTTTTTGTTAATAAAATTTTCTACTATATTCAAAATAACACCTCTAAGATTTAAATAAATGTTACACGTGTAACATTTATTTTTTTTATTGTTTTTTATATTTTTTTGCAATGAAATTAATGATGCTTAAAACATCTGTTGGTTTTATTCCGATTATTTTTTCAAGTTCATAAATTGATTTCGGTCTTATTTTATTTAACCTCTCAATAGTTTCAATAGAAAGATTTCCAATGTCTTTATAGTTAATATTATCAGGGATTAAATATTTTTTATATTTTAAAGAATTTTTTATCATAGATTTTTCTTTATCAATATATCCTTTGTATTTAGTTTCTATAAATATTGATTCAATAAGATCCTGGTGTAATTCTGGAAATTTTTCTTTTAGATCATCTATTGTATATTCATTTCGTTTAATTAATAAATCGATGGAAGTGTTTTTATTGTTTTTATCTTTAACTTTGATTTCGTTTATCTTTTCAATATAAATATTAAATTTTTGTTTCATATCTTCAATGTATTTAATATAATCTTCAGATAATAATCCAAAGTTTTTTGCATAGTGGGATAATCGAAAATATGTATTGTCAAATCTTAAGTTTAATCTATATTCTGCTCTTGAAGTAAACATTCTATAAGGTTCATCAACACCTTTTGTTGTTAAATCATCTATCATAACTCCGATATAAGATTCTTCTCTTTTAATAATAAATGGTTCTTTTCTATCAACTTTTAATGCTGCATTAATTCCTGCAATTAATCCTTGACCTGCAGCTTCTTCATAACCAGAAGTTCCATTTATTTGCCCTGCAAAAAATAGATTTTCAATATGTTTAGCTTCAAGGTTTTTATTTAATTGTGTTGGATTTATTGCATCGTATTCTATTGCATAAGCAGGTTTAATTATTTCAATACTTTCCAGTCCTTCTACAGATCTATAAAGGTCAGGTTGTAAAGTTTCTGTTAGAGAAGTTGAAAACCCATTTAAATAATAAAGATTAGTATCTAACCCTTCAGGTTCAACAAAAATTAAATGATAATTTTTATCTTTGAATTTTATAACTTTATCTTCAAATGAAGGACAGTATCTTGGGCCAATTCCAGATATTTTTCCAGAATACAATGGAAGATTGTTTATGTTGGTTAAAATCATTTTATGAGTATTTTTATTGGTTCTTGCAATGTAACAGGGTAATTGAGGAAGTGTTTTTATATTTTTAATTATTGAATTTAAAGAAAAAAATTTACCTATAGGGTCTCCATTTTGAATTTCAAGTTTTGAAAAATCAATTGATCTTTTATTAACTCTTGCTGGTGTTCCAGTTTTAAATCTGAATAATTCAAATCCATTGTTTTTTAAAGATTCAGATAAAATTGTTGAAGGTTTTTCCCCTATACGTCCACCAGAACCAATATAATCTCCAATATAAATTTTTCCTCTTAAAAATGTTCCAGTTGTTAAAATTACAGCTTGAGCATAGATATCTAATTGTCTTTCAGTTTTAACACCAATAACTTTATTGTTTTTAACAATAAGATTTTGAACAGTATCTTGATAAACGAAAATATTTTCAGTATTAGTTAATTCAAATTTCATCATTTCTGAATATTTAAATTTATCAGATTGAACTCGTAAAGCCTGCACAGCAGGACCTTTCTTAGTGTTTAACATTCTGAATTGAATAGCAGTTTTATCAGCTATTTTAGGCATCAACCCTTCAAAAGCGTCAATTTCTTTGACTATATTACCTTTTGATATTCCACCAATTGAAGGATTACAGGACATTTGAGCAATTGTGTCATAATTCATTGTAATAAGAAGCACTTTTTTTCCCATTTTTGCGCTACTATAAGCTGCTTCTATTCCAGCATGTCCAGCTCCTACTACTATAATATCAAAATCCATTTCGTTCCTCTTATTTCTTGTTTTAATTATTAGCTTACTTTTATAAAAAAAATATTTAATAAAATTATATAAAATTAAATATTTTTGGTTTAATTGTTATAAATCATTTATTTAAATTAATACTAAAAAATATATCTATTTTTTATTTTGTTTAAGTTCAGAAATCTTTTTTTTCATCTCTTCATTTTCTAATTTTAGATCATTATAAAGTTTTTCGATATCCCATTCACTATTATTTTGAGTTAAAACACAAAATAAAGGTCTTTCAATATTTTTAGGAAAATAGGTAAGAGTTTGCTTTATTTCAATATCATTAAAGTTTAAAAACATTAAAATTTTTTTTCTATCAGAATCAAATTCCTGTTTAAGATTTTCATTACTGATTATCTCTTTTATTTTTAATTTTTGATTATTATAACCAGAATAAATTAAAAGATTATTAATACTTAATTTATTTTTTATTGTATCACAAATAGCATCTTTTTCCTCATTGTTATACCCATTTAATAGAATTCCTTTTGAATCTGACATAATTACTCCTTTTTTTACATTTAAAATTTTTGTTCAATTAAATAATTAATATTAAAATATTCATGGTTGCTTTAGTAAAAATTTAATATATTTTTGAAAAAATACATTAAAATATAATGGAATTAGATAAATTTATCAAATGATTTTATTGTTTTTTTTAAAACTTTAAGGATTTTTTTAGAAAGATTAAGCATTGTAGTGTAAAACATAATATTTTCTATAATGATCTCTTCTTTAGTTTTGTTATTTTTAAAATCATGCTGTATTTGTTTAAAAAGTTTTTGAGAAGCAAGATTAATAATATGTAAACCTAAATTATATTCTTTTATCTTTTTTTCAAAAAGTTCAAGATTATATAGAAAATTATCAATATTTAAATTTTTTTTATTAAATTCTTCAAGCTGTAAAGAAAGATTTCTAGCAGACATAAAAATATTGGAAAGTTCCTCTAATTCTCGATTTAAATTTAAAAAATATTTTTTTAAAGAATTAAGTTTGTCCTTTTTAATTTCAACATTAACATCAAGGTCTTTAATAAATTTTCTTTTCTTTTCAATTTGTTTTTTTATTTTATCCTTATTATTAATTTGAGTTAATATATTATTAAAATTTTTAAATTTAAAATTATCAACTTTTAAAATTCTATCGGTAAGAAAAAAAGTATTAGAGTCTATTTCAGACGAAAACCAGTCAGCGAACATTTTAAATTTGAGATCTGATCTAACAACTCTATTGGCAAGATCATATGTAAGGTAAGTAGTCCCATTTAAAATTGGTGTAAGAAATAATTTCTCATAAGGTAATAAATAATTTTGGAAATAATAAAAAAGATCTTCATATAAAGCATTTTTTGAATGATTTTGGTTATAGGAATAGCAAAGATCAAGACCCAGAAAAAAAATATTGTCAGGATTCATCATTTTAGCAAAGTCATAAGCAGAAGATGTTACTGTTCCACCAGATAAAATTTCAAATTTTGGGTATGTTAATTCATCAATTTTTTGTATAAAGTCAAAAAATATTGAAGAAAATACTATTTTCCCTGAATATTTTTCAAGTAATATAGGATTTACAGTTGGAACAGTTAATAATATTGAAGAAGAATGATTGGTAGTTAAAATGTAAGCTGAATTAATGCTCTGTGAATCAAATGAAACAATAAAATCTGGAACTATTTTGTTTTTTAATAAAGGGCGTAATGCTGTATCTACTGCAATTATTAATGTATATGGATATATCTTTTTTATATTTTCTATGTTGTAATATAGTGATGGTCCACCACCTATTACCAGTATATTTAATCCTTTTGCAAAATTGAAAAATAGTTTTACTCCTTTATTAAAAATATATTTTTCTAAATTTATCAAACTATTTTTTATCCATTGATATCCAAATTTTGAAATGGTTTGAGAATTTATTTTTTTTTGATTCAGCATAGAATCAAAAATAGTGTTAACTTTATCAAAATATTGTAAAATGTTTCTATTAGACTGGATTTTATACACTTCATCTCGTTCAATAGCAAATAGTGTTTGTTTTAATATCTCTTTATCTGGATTAATTAAAAATATTATGTTTTTATTATTATAGTTATCCTTTATTTTTGTAATGAATTCAGATTTATTGTTGTATGTAATATCTATATTTTCAGGAAAGTATTTTTGCAAAATTTTTAAAATTTTATCAGAAAATTCTATTATTAAAAAATCTTTATAATTTTCAATTTCTAATAGTTTTTTAATATAAAAAAGATTATTTATTTGAAAAAAAACAATCAAATTGTTATTCAGGTTCGAAATTTGTTGTTTTAATCTGTTTGCTTCTTTTTCAGGATCATATTTAGATGACAAAAATTTATTTTTAAAAGATTTGAGTGGAAGAAAATGGTTTTCAAGATTTACAAATTTTTCTTCTTTTAAAAAGATTGAAAGAGAATTATCAATGTTAGATTTTTCAAATTCTTGATAAAAAATATATATTTTATTATTTATATTTTTATTATTCATATTCATGCCTATTTTTTTCAGGTTTTATTTAAATTTCTTAAAACAAGATTTTTATCATTTTTTTTATTTGTTTTTTGTCAAAATAATCTTACCACATATATTTAAGGATAATTAGGAATTAGAAAATAATATTTTTTTTCAAATATTATCTATTATAAAAAAAATTTTTTTATTAATAGTATTATAGTATTTATAATATTATTTATAATAATTTTATTTTTAATTATTTATGTTTCAAAAATAAAACTACTTTAATTATAATTAAAAGGTAGTTAACCTAATTGCTTTTATTATTTTATTTATTAGTCTCAATATTTTTATTATCACTTTTGTTATTTAATTATTATCATCTATGTTTTTATTTTTACTTTCATTTAGATTATTATTATCAATTGTAGATTTTATTTTTGGATTTAATTTTATTTCTAAAACTTTTATATTAGATATTTTTGTTCCAGGTGGAAAAGATTGATAATATACAAAACCTGAACCTGAAAGTTTAACTTTAATACCCAATTTCCCTGCAATATATAAAACCTCTTTTAAAGTTAATCCTTTAAAGTCTGGCAATTGATCTTTATTTATTATTCTTTTATTTGCGTTTACAAATAAATTATCAGGTATTTTAATTTGTGTGGTAAAAGCTTTTATATTATTAATTTTGTAATAATTTACAATTTTTTCACCAACATTTTTAAATGCAGGTGCAGCTACAGTTCCACCAAATTTATGGACTTTAGGATCTTTAACAACAATATATATACTTAATAGTTTTTCTCCTATTTTAATAAATCCAATAAATGAAGCTAAAGATTTGTTTTTATAATATCCACCATCAGGGGAAGGGATTTGAGCAGTCCCAGTTTTACCCCCCATTGTTACACCATCAATTTTTGCTAATTTTCCTGTTGATCCATGGGTTACAGCATTTTCTAAAAGTTTTATTAGCATGTTTGAAGTTTCCTGGGAGATTGTAGTCCTGATTTTTAATGGTTTGAATGTTTTTTCTTTTTTACTTCCATAACTTATTTTTTTAATTATCATAGGTTCATAATAAATTCCACCATTAATAAGGGAAGAAAAAGCATTTATCATTTGAATTGATGTAACACCAATTTCCTGCCCTATATTAATTATTGCTTTTGTCATCTTTGTCCAATATTTAGGTTTTTTTAAGATTCCTTCTGCTTCACCTGGAAGCATTATACCAGTTTTTGTCCCAAATCCAAAATATTGAAGATATTTATATAAAGTATACTTATCAATATTTTCTGCAGCTTTAATCATACCAACATTACATGAATGTTTGATTATTCCTGGTAGGTCAATATAACCATGTTTTTCAATATCATGTATAACAATATTAGGTGTAACATTATATTCTCCACTACAATAGGTGTGGAAATTTATATCAATAGATTTTGAATCCAATAAAGATGCTGTGATGAATAATTTGAAAGTTGACCCTGGTTCATAAATGTCAGTAACAGGTGTATTTTTTTTGATTTTGTATGGGTATTTTGAATACTTCAAAGGATCAAAAGTAGGGAGTTTAACCATTGCAAGAATCTCAGAAGTCTTTGCATCTTGAATAATTCCAGTAACCCATTCAGGAGATTCTTCTGAGTATACTTTATTTAATTCTTCATATAAAATATATTGAAAGTATGAATTGATGGTTAAATAAATATCATTTCTTTGAATTGAATCAGCATCAAAAGATTTCTTTGTTAATAAAATATCATTAAGTTCATATTCTAAACCATCAAGACCTTTTTGAAAAGAATTGACATATCCTAGAAATGGTGCAGTAATTTCTTTATAAGGGTATTCTCTTTTATATTCTTTAATATAATATATTCCCTTTAACTTTAACTTTAAAATTTGTTCTAAAGTATTTTTGTTAATAAAACGTTTAATCCATAAAAATTTTTTATTTTTATTTTGGTTAATTAGAGTTTCTATTTTATTTGACGGTATATTAAGAATTTTTCCAAGAGTTTTTGAATAGTAATTAACTTTTGTGATCATTGAGGGGTCAACAAAAATGGAATATAAAATATAATTAGCAGCAAGTATCTGGTTATTTGAATCATAAATATATCCTCTTTCATTATACTGAGAAATATTAATATTAAAATTCAATTTATCTTTATAATTAATTAAAAGAAAAAGATATCTAATGATAAGAAGGAAAAAGAAAAATAAAAGCAAAATACCAATAATTTTAAATCTCTTTTCAAATTGAACAAGCATAAAGTTAATTAAATCCCAAAATTATATTAATTATTCACCAATAATTTTAATTAAAACTCTTTTTCTTCTCTGACCATCAAATTCCCCATAAAAAATTTGTTCCCATGGCCCAAAATCAAGTCTACCATTTGTTATTGCAATAACAACCTCTCTACCCATTATTTGTCTTTTCATATGAGCATCAGCATTGTCTTCTCCAGTTCTATTATGCATGTATTGATTAATTGGTTGATGAGGAGCTAATTTTTCTAACCAGATTTTATAATCACTGTGTAATCCAGATTCATCATCATTGATAAATACTGATGCAGTAATATGCATAGCATTTACAAGTACTAAACCTTCTTTTATGCCACTTTCATTAATTGCTTTTTGAACTTCATCAGTAATATTTATAAATTCAACTTTATTTGCTGTGTTAAACCATAGTTCTTTTCTATAAGATTTCATAACACCTCCTGAATAATTGTTTGTTTTTTTTAGATATTATTAATTATTTCCTTTAAAATTTGATTGTTAAATTTTTAAGGTTGTATAAATTTAATTTGATTATTAATAAACTATCAATTATAAAATTTTTTTCCATAGTTTTATATATTAAGGTTAAATCATTTTTCATAAAATAAAATACTATTTTTTTATTTGATAAAAGTTAATAAAACTTTTTATAATTAAAAATATTATGGAAAAATTTGACTTTTGAAAGGAAATTTAATTTAAATGGATATTTCGATTATAATACCTTTTTATAATAGATGTAAAATTATAACAGATACTTTATTATCAATATGTTTTCAAAGTTTTTTTTTAGATAATAGTATTATTTTTGAAATAGTTAATTTAAATGAATACAATGATAAAAATTATAAAAACAATAAAATTATAAAAAGTATTAAAAGCAATAAAATTATTAAAAATATTAAAAGTAATAATATTATAAAAATTATAAAAAATATTAATACCATTAAAAATAATAGTGATATTAATAAAGATTTAAAATCATATGAAACAAAATATAAAATAAATTATCGATTTTCTAAAACATCTAACCTTTTTAACAATAATATTTTTAATTTTGATTATGAGGTAATTATAGTTGATGATGGTTCCAATTGTAATGTTGAAGATTATTTTAAAAGATACTTTAATCAGCGTGAAGAGTTTTTACTGGATAGAATTAAGTATTTGAATGATTTTTATAAAAGTTTAAAAATAGATATAAAAAAAGTTAAAAAAATAGACATTAAATCTCATGTTTTAAATTTTTTAGACCATATTAAAATAGTTAAACTTGATAAAAATAATGGTGTTGCTTATGCAAGAAATATGGGTATAAAAAAAAGTAAAGGCAATTATATTTTTTTTCTGGATAGTGATGATTTATGGAATTTTAATAAATTAAAAATTCATATATTTTTTCAACTATTCCTGGGTAAAAAAATATTTAAAACCTTAAAAGATATTCAATTTTTGCAGAAAAAAATTAACAAAAATTTTATTTTTATTTTTGACAATAAAATAAAAATAAAAGCTTGTTTCCTTTTTAAAGAAAATATAAATGGTAAATTTAAATCAATATTTAAATTATTTCAAAAAAGAAATAATTTTGTTGCAATTTTAAATGACGAAGAATGGTATAGAAATGGAAAATTTATTAATAAACCTGATAAATTTATTTTTGATGAAAATTTATCATACAAAATATTTGATAGAACTGTTTTTGCAATCTCTTCTTTATCTTTAAATAGATCAATTATAAAATATATTAAGAAAAAATACAAAAATGTGTTTATTAATGAATTAATTGTTGAAGAAGATTTTGACTTTTTTATAAAATTAATTTTTTTTGTTAATCCATTAATAATTTTTAACAATTTAAATATTAAAATTAGTGGTAATTCTGATCAATTAACAAAAATTTATAAAAATAAGTTATTGTCATATAAAACAAAAGTATTTGAAAGACTGATAAAATCAAACAATTTTCATAATTTAGATCCTAAATATAAAAAGATTATTATAAAAAGTTATGAAAAATATAAAAAAACTTTGAATAAATATATAAAAATTTAAAAAAATCCTTGACAATTTTTGTCAATACCTTATCAAAAGTATATAAAGGGAAAAATAATTTTTAAGGAGTTCCTATGAACAAATCACAATTAGTAATGGAATTAGCTAAAAAAACTGGATTAACCAAAAAAAATTCTGAAGCTTTTTTAAATGCTTTTATGGATGTAGTTAAAGAAGAATTAAAAAAAGGTGGATCAATTCAATTAGTAGGTTTTGGAAGTTTTAAAGTAGCTGAAAGACAGGCTAGAAAGGGTAGAAACCCACAAACTGGAGCAGTTATAGATATTCCTGCTACTAAATATCCAAAATTTATTCCTGGAAAAGCTCTCAAAGATATGGTTAAATAAATATTAAAAGCCAGACTTTTTAGTCTGGCTTTTTTTTTAGCTTTTTTAAACTAAAATTATTAAAAGTAGTAAGGAGGGTATGATGAACTTTAAAGGTAGATCAATTATTTCAATAAGGGATTTTAATAAGGATGAGATTAACTTCATAATTGAAAAAACAAAAGAAGTGAAATCTGGAAAGTGGAAAAAGACATTAGAAGGGAAAATTATTGCTTCCCTTTTTTTTGAACCTTCAACACGAACAAGATTGTCTTTTGAAACAGCTATTCAAAAACAAGGAGGAAAAATTATAGGATTTTCTTCAGCAGGAACTTCTTCTACAAAAAAGGGGGAATCATTTTCTGATTCTATAAAAACAGTTTCTAAATACTCTGATATAATAATAATCAGGCATAAGATAGAAGGAGCAGCTAGAAAAGCATCTGAAATAGTTGATATTCCAATAATAAATGCAGGTGATGGAGCTAATCAACATCCAACTCAAACATTTCTGGATCTGTTTACAATTGTTGAATCTAAAGGAAAAATAGATGGATTAAAAATAGGGTTAATGGGTGATTTGAAATATGGAAGAACAATTCACTCTTTAGTAACAGCTTTATCAAATTTTGATGTTGAAATATATTTTATTTCACCACAAGAGTTAAAAATACCAGAAGAATTTAAAAATATTCTAAATACTAAGAAAATAAAATTTTATGAAGGAAAAGATTTTATGAAATTTGGAAAAGAACTTGATATCCTTTATTGTACAAGAATTCAAAAAGAAAGGTTTATTGATCCACTGGAATATGAGAAAGTAGCAGGTTCTTATAGAATCAATAGAGAAAGTTTAAAATATTTAAATGAAGAAACCTTTATTATGCATCCTTTACCAAGGGTTGATGAGATTTCTGTAGATGTTGATAATGATAAACGAGCAATTTATTTTGAACAAGCAGAAAATGGTGTTTACACAAGAGAAGCATTATTGGGGTTAGTAGCAGGTACAATTTCTTAGTTGATTTTATTCAGTAAAACTATTTGAAAAGTTTAAATATTTTTAAAAATTTTAAAGGAGATGTGATAAAAATCAATAGCAGGGGATAAAGAAACTGCTTTCAGGCAACGAAAATAAACCTGAAAGCAGATAGGCTTAGGTTCGACATTTAATTTGGTCAAAAAGACCGTTTAGGAGAATGAAGAGCCTACAGCCGAATCAACATAATAATCGGATTTTAACAATCCAGATTGAATAGGAGAATGGATTATTCTCTGTAATAAATATCGTAAAGAATCTGCTTTCAATTAAAAAAAATAATTGGAGGAGGCAGATGAAACTATCAGTTGGAGTTGATTTACACAAGCATCAAATGACAGTATGTATAAAAAATTTAGAACAAAGGATTGCAGATATTAATTGGAAATTTTCTACAAAAAAAGAAGGATATATGGAATTTGTAAGATTGTTAAAGAAATTATCCCAACCAGAAGAAATTGAAATAGCAGTAGAATCTACAGGAAATACAAGATATTTTAAAAGAGAAATGGAAAATTATGGATTTAAAGTACATGTAGTAAATACCTTAAAGTTTAAAGTAATAAATGAATCAATAAACAAAACAGATAAACATGATGCAAGGACATTAGCAGAATTTTTATCAAAAGATATGATACCAGAAGTAAATTTATGTAAAGAAGATAGTAAAAATTTAAGAGATTTATTAAAGCATAGGTCAGTATTAAAAAAGACCAATGTAAGTTTAAAGAATCAAATACATGGAATAATGTTAGAAATGGGTATAGAAACAAAGAATGGACAGCTTAACACAAAAACAGGAAGGGTAAAAATTATAGAACAAATATCGGACCCAATAAAAAAAAGTATAGTATCAGGGATAATAAAAACAATAAATAGTATAGAAAGTTTAATATCAGAAATAGAGAAAGAGCTTTCAAAGATGACAGAAAAAGATGAAGCAGTAAGAATACTAAGGACAATACCAGGATGTGGATTGATAACTTCAATTACTTTAAGGGCTTACATAGATGACATAAATAAATTTAGTTCATATAAAAAGCTTTCTTCTTATTGTGGATTGGTACCATGGGTACAAAATTCAGCAGACAAGGAAAGATATGGGAATATAACTAAAAGAGGTTCACAAGAATTAAGAACAGCATTTGTACAGATGACAATGGGTATGATAAGGGTAAAAAGAGAAAGAGAAAACAGATATATGAAATCTTATAGAAATATGAAAAAAATAAAAGGAAGCGGAAAAGCAATAATAGCAACTTCAAGAAAATTAAGTAAATTGGTATGGACATTATTAAAAAATGGTTGTGAATATGATCCAGTAAAATCAAATGATATATTGTTAAATAAAGATTATTCCGTTGCCTGAAAGCAATAATTTGAGGTTTTACCTCGTTTAGATAAATTGGCAGATTTTTTGATATTTAATATTGATTTTTATAGGAGATAAAAATGGATAAAACTTATAAAGTATATAAAATAGAAAATGGAACTGTTATTGATCATATCCCTCATTCTAAAGCTTTAAAGGTTATTGATATATTGGGTTATACAGAGGAAGGATTGATTGCTATTGGAATAAATTTATCATCAAAAAAGATGGGGAAAAAAGATCTTATAAAATATGAAAACAAAGAATTAAAAAAAGAAGAAACTGATAAATTAGCATTAATTGCACCTGAAGCAACCATAAATATAATTAAAAATGGAAAAGTTATAGAAAAAAGAAAAATTACAATTCCAGAAAAACTTTCAGGTATTGTAAAATGTCAAAATCCAAATTGTATTTCAAATATTGAAAATATAGACTCAAAACTTATTTTAGTTGATAAGAAAAAGATGTTATATAGATGTCATTATTGTGAAAGAGAGTTTGCTGTAACTTCAGATATGATAAAGTAAATATAAATAAAATTTATTGTAAAATTTATATTTAAATTTAATCTTATTATATGAAAAGGTATATAGAACAATATATTACAATTGATGAGATTGTTAATTATCAAGGGAAATTAGCTTTTATAGTTAATAATTCACCTTTTAAAGTTAGTGATGAAAAATGTTTTAGTGATATTGGATTTATTGGAAAATATAAAATAGTAGATGTTCAATATATTTATAATTCAAAATTTCATATCACTGATCTAAATTATTATGAATTTAATGAACTTAATATTACTTCGAAGAAAATAAAAATAAAAATAGATATAAAAAATAGAATTAAATTAAACAATTTAATTTTATTTGTAAAAAAGTTTAAAAGTGTTTTTAATGATATTTATCCTTTTGTTAAGGTTAGTTATTTTGTAGGAAAAGAAGAATCATATATTGTATTGTCAAATACTGAAAAAAATATAACTAAAAAAGATTTAATGGTTTTTTTAAACAAAAAACTATTAAGTTACATTAATTTTTATTTTAATATAACTTCAGTCATTGATATAAATGGTAAAACATTAATATTCTTTAAGCTTTTTGATGAATTAACAGAAATTGAAAATAATGAAAATTACGGGATTTTTTCAAAATATAATTTTTTAAAAATAATGGATTCCTGGTATTATGATGTAGTTTCTAATATAAATTTTGTTTATTATATAATTGGTAAATTCAATTATTATATTTTATTCAATATAAAAGATAAAGCAAAGATTAAGGAACTTGAAAAAAATAATAATAAAAAAAACAAGCTTCTTTTTGATGATGAGGTTCCTAATACAAGTTTTTCAATGAAAAAATATAATAATTTTGAAAAAGGGTTAGAAGATTATTTAAAATTTGTGGCTTTAATAATTAAAAATTAATTCCTGATTAGAGATCAAAAATTTTTTTAAGTTGATTACATTTTTGTTAATATAATAAAATTAATATTAATATTAATATAATTAAATTAATGTTAATCTACCTACATTAATCTTGAAATTATATTAAGGGTAAAAATATTTTAAATTCAGTTCCTTTTTCTTTTTCTGAACTTAATTGAATAAACCCATTATGATTTTCAATTATATTTTTTGAAATTGTTAATCCCAATCCAGTTCCATTTTTTTTATTTCTTGTATAAAACGGTTGAAAAATATTTTTTAACTCATTTTTAGATATTCCAATACCATTATCAATAACTGAAATTACTAAATATTGTTTTTGTTTATTATTTGCAATATTCAAAACTATTTCAATTTCAGGTTGTTTTGAATTAATAACAGCTTCAGTAGCATTTTTTATAATATTTATTAAAACCCTTCTTATTCGGTTAAAATCTAATTTTATTTTAAAATTGGTATTTGTTTTATCAATTAAATTAAAATTAATAAATTTATACCTAATTTTAAAACTTTCTATTAAATTGCTAATTTCTGAATAAAGATTTTGTTTTTCAAAAATATCCATTTTATAATTAATATTTTTATTTTCTTTAGAAAAATCCAGAATATCCTGTAAAGAAATAATTAAATTATTAACTTCCTGTAAAATTTTACTTGTATATTTTGAAAAATTAGGGTTCTGAATTTGTATCAATTCAGTATACCCTGAAATAATGTTAAGAGAATTTTTAATATCATGTATTATTGATGAAGTTAGTAAACCAATAGTTGAAAGTTTTTCTTTTTCAATTATTTCATTTTGTAAATTTTTTAGTTTTATAAAATCATTTACAACTAATTTTTTTTGTTCTTCAAGTATATAATTGCTTTTCTTTAACGCTTTTATAAGTTTTTCTTTTTCTCTTGTTAAATTAATATTTTCATAAGCTTTTTCAATTGTGAGTTTTAAATCTTTATAATCAAGCGGTCTTAGAATAAATCTAAAAATATTTAAACTATGAAGGGATTTAAAAACATTTTCATAACAATTATATCCAACAATTATGATTAAAGCTTTATTTGTGAAAAAAGGTTTTAAATTTAATAATTTATTTATAAAAGGTTTGTAATTATCTTTAAAATCCAATATAACAACATCAATAGGATTTTCAAAATCTGTATCATTTAATCTATCTAAATTGGAATTAATATATACATTATATTCAGACCCAAAAGTTGCTTTATAATTGTTTAATAAATTTTCTAATTGAGATATAAATAGTACATTTATCTTTTTCATTTCACAAAACTTATAATTGAATTAATATAATTAGTCAATTTATATTTATAAATAAGATAGTATTTTAAGATTTACATAGTTTATATACTTTTTTAGATAAATTTTTATAAAATAAAGTAGATGTAAAACAAATATATTTTAATAAAAAATTAAAAACAAAATTTAAAAAAAGTTGAAAATTGATATAAATCTAAATAAATTAATAAATTAGTATATTAAAAGATTAATATTAAGATTATATTAATTATTTTGTTATTAAATAAAATATGTTTTCTTATTAACATAATTTAATAAATTGCCAAATATATAAGATGACCGCATACCCCCCCCTAAAATTACTAGATTATAATTCTTGATTTTTAAATATTTTTCTTAAAATTAATATCTATAGTACTTTATATAGTAAAAACCTCAATACTAAACATGTAAAAAGTATTTTTATTAAAACAAAAAAATAAAAAGTAATAAATGGAAAAATAAAAAATAACTTGACATATTTTTAACATTTATTAAAAATTTCCAAAATCAATTTTAAGTAAATCAAATGATTAATTAAAATTAAAATAATTCAGTATTTGATACAAATATGTATTTGAAAGTAAAAAAAAGTATTATGAAAAAAATTGTATTTATTTTGTTAATTGTTTTTTTATTAATTTTTTCATCATCATTTCTTTTTTCACAAAATAATCAAAACTTAAGCAATGGATTAAATGATTTTAACTTTAATCTTGTAAACTATAATAATCAATTACTTAAAATAATTTCAAAAGAAGAAAAAAGATTTAGTTATGGATATAAACAAGGATTTGATACTTCATGTGGAATTGCAATAATTGCAACATTTTTTCGTGGCTGTTGAAGTTAATAATAAAATTATAAATTGTTGGATTTGATTAAATAAATAAAAACATTATATATATCATAATTGAAATTTTTCGACTGGATTGTAGTTGTCAAAGACTTAAAAGATTAAATATTGATTTATAGTTAATGTTTAAAAATGTTTTAATTTTTAAATTACATAACTACACTAAGGAGGAAAATTTCAATTATGATATAATTACTTCTTATTTTTTATATATCTCAATAATTTTAATTTTATTATTAACAAAAAAGAAGTTAAAACACATATCTGCAGGGTAATATAAAGATAATATTATTTGTGAAAAATATCAATTTCTAAAGAGATAAAATGGAGGATAATGATGAGAAAAATTACATATATACTTGTAGCATTAATTTTGTTAATTTCTTTAACTACAATAAACATATTTGCGGAAGAAGTTAATAAAGCATTAATTGGACAAAAGATATTTGCTCAAGCTATAGAAAATATTGAAGTTACAATTAGCAACAACGAAGATGATGATTTTGCAGATATTGATGCAATAATTGGGGATAATGTAGTAAGTGATGCAGAATTAGCAGAGATTGTAGGGAATGTTAATGCTCAAAGTGCAGGTGTTGGTAGTGTTGGTAATGAAGCTAAATATCATAATGGAAAAAAGCATGTAAGGTGGGGTGTAGAAACTGGATTAGGTTCTAAAGGAATTTATGTAAATCCTATAAATATTTATAGTAGAAAAGTATTACATGAAACAAAGCAAGATAAATATTTTGTTTATTATTACACCTATATAATTACAACATATCGAGGAACTATAACAACTACTGTAAAGGTAAGAAGAGTAAAAAAATATAGTTAAAATAAATAGAAGGGGCTGTCTTAGATCTTAAGGCAGTCCTTTTTTTTAAAAAAAATAAAAATATAAAAATTTATAAATTAAAGGAAAAAATAAAAGAATTTTCAAATGAATTATTTAATAAATATAAAAAATAAGGTAAAATTTTTCCTTTATTTAGTTTAAACAACTTTCTAATATTATGTGCTATACTTATTAATCCCCATTCTATTTTTACATTATTTATTCCTCTTAACATAAATCTCCTGAATCCCATATTGTGTTTAATATCTCCAAATACGGTCTCAACTTCTATCTTCCTTCTAAATGATAACTCCTGTCCCATTAATGTTGATAAATTCGATTTAACTTCTGATTTTAATTTTAAAAATACTGGATTTACCCATATATTCTTGTAAGGTTTTCCTTTACTACACCTATCCTGATAAATACAACCTTTACATCCATTTGTTGAATATACTTTGTATAATTCTAATTTCTTCCTTTTTGTAGATCTTGCAGTATAAACATATTTTAATTCTTTCCCATTTGCACATATAAAACAATCTTTTGACTCATCATATTTCCAATTCTGTCTGTTTAATTTATCCTTTTTAAAACTTCTTTTACTTTCTTTAAAATATCCTGAATATTTAACATAATTATTTATTCCTCTCCTTTTTAAATATAAATAATTATAAGTAGAACCATATCCTGCATCAGCTATTAAATTTGTTGGTTTTCTCCCTGTCTTTAATATTAAACTTTCTAAATGAGGAATTAATGTGTTTGTATCTGATCTGTCTTGATGGATACTATACCATAATATAAATTGATTTTGTGTGCCTATCTGTACATTATAGCCTGCTTTTAATTGACCATTTAACATTGCATCTTCTTTCATCCTCATAAATGTAGCTTCTTCATCTGTCTTAGAATAACTATTACGTCCTTTAAATTTCTTTTCCTGCTCTTCATATCTTTCTAATCTTGGTATGTAATCCTGTTTTAACTTCTTAATACTTTTTTTTAATTGTTTGCTCTTTTTATCTTTTTTATCTTCTCCTCCTTCTTTCAATACCTCTTCTAATTCTTTTGCTATCTTTTTTAGTTTCTTTGAATCTAATACTTCCTTTTTACCTTTAGATTCTTCAGACTCTTTTTCTTCATAATATCTATCTTCTTCTTCATTTAAATAATCTATCTCTTTTAATAATTTCTTTACATTCTCTTTAAGCTTCTTTTTGTAATTTTTTATGCTCTTTGACCATACAAAACTATATTTATTCGCATTAGCTTCTATTTTTGTCCCATCTAAAAAATAATTGTTTAAATCTACATAACCTGTTTCATATAAATAGGATAATAATATACTGAATATTTCTTCCAAATGTCTTCCTAACTTCTCTTTCCTGAATTTGTTTATTGTCCTGAAATCTGGATAATTCTTCCCACTTAACCACATGAAATATATATTCTCTCTTAATGCCTTGGCTATCTTCCTTGATGAATATATTTTCTGGGTATAAGCATAAACTATTACCTTTAAAAGCATCTTCGGATGATAACTACTTCTACCACCTCCTTTATAGCTTCTGTAAAGAAAATTTAAATCCATATTTTCTATTAAATCATTTACTATTCTTACTATATCATTTTCTGGTATATATTCTTCTAATCTTTCTGGAAATAATAGTGGTTCATCCTGTATATATCTTTTAAATACTACCTTATTATGTACTTTTGTTCTTCTCTTTTTCATAATTCAATTATAGCAAATAAATTATAAAAAAAAAGAGGTTGTCCCCAAGTTTTGAGACAACCCCTTCTTTTAATTTAAAAAGGAATAAGGACAATGATTAATAAAAAACAAGTTTCTAAATTAATTTTATTATTCCTTGGAATAGAGATTTTATTGAGTACTTTATGGATGATTATAGCAAAAGAAGATTTTCCTCCATTTCCTTTTTTAGTAAATATCTATTTAAAAATTTTAGAAATAATTAATCCTCAATTTTCTTTTGAAATTGATGTAATATTTTATTATGAATGCCTTATTGGAGCTTTATTTTTGATAATTATCTTTATTAAAAGAAAGATAAAGGAATATTTTAAAAATCCTTTTTATAATATTAAAAATATAAAATTAGAATTAATTATTGTTATTGGAATAAGTATTATAGTTATTACCCTTGCAAATATATTGAAAAATTTTGAGGATTATACCGGACATAATATTTATTACATTGATGTTGCTTTATGGAAAAAATGTTTGCTTGCCCCAATTTTGGAAGAAATCATTTTTAAAGGACTATTATATCATTTATTATTACCAAAAAAATACAAAAAGCAAATTTTATTCTTTATTATACTTTCTTTTATATTTACTTTACTACATTGCAATTATTATTTGGTATATTTTACCACTCCCTCAATTTTTAAAGATATTCCCTCATTTTTTTGTTATTTTTATGGAATTTTATTAATTTCTTTTTATTTTATTTATCAATATTTAACATTAAAAATATACAAAAAAACAGAAAATTTATCAATTGTTATTCTTATTCATATATTTATAAATTTATACGGATACTGGATAATTAGGTTAATTTTAAAATATTAATAATAAAAAAACATTGTTGATAATTTATTTATTTTTATTTAATAAAATACTTTTTAAAATCTTATATATTGAATAAAAAAAATAAAAGATATAGAAAAATTAAACTTTTATAAGAATTTTCCTCTATTTCTTAAAAAAAAGAATTAAAAAATAATATTAAAAATGAATTTATAAAACAAGAAAATGATAAGAATATAAAATTAATAAACAAAATAAAATTTAAAAAAAATAATTTTTAAAGGTTTACTTATGAGTATTAAACGTAAAAAAAGTAGTTTACTACTGTTTATAATATTTATGTTACTATTTTTAAGTTTTAATAAGATTGCTAAAGCAGATGAATTTAACAGAGTTAAAAGACAGGAGTTTAGTTTATCTTTATTAACAGGAACTAACTTTAATGTTTATCAATATTCTTATTCTACATATTACTATTTTACCCCATATATTTATCTTATGTTTCAACCCATAAAAGATTTTGAGTTTAATTTATATCTACCATTTGATGTTAATTTTGAAAAAATATATAAAGTTGAAACTTATTATGATGAAAATTTTAATGAATTTACAAGACAATATTTTGTTTTCAATTATTATGGTGGATTATCAAGTCCATCAATTGGGATTCAATATACATTTTACACAAACACAATAAATGATATTTATTTCAATTTATCTATACCATCAGGATATTTTCCAGTTTTTTATTATAGAAATAATTTGGCTAATTCAATAAGTAATGGTTATTTTAATATATCATCAGGTATAAATTCAAGCAAAATTGAAGACCCAATAATTTTAAATTATGGAGCAGGATTAAATTTAAGTTTTAAACCCTGTTCTTTGTATAAAGAGGGAAATGATTTTTATTATAGTTTAATATTTAATGGTAATATAGGTTATACAGAAGTATTAAACTATATTTTAAGTTATTTTATCAATATAAAGTTTAATTTCATATTACCAGAATACAAAGAATTGTTTAAAATAAAAGATAAAGAGATTTATGTATTGAAGGTAATGTTAAAAGCAGGGTTTAGCATAAAGATAAGTGAAGATAACAGTCTAACTTTAAGTATTAGTAACAGTTTAACAGAAGGTGTATTAAATCCATATTTTGATATCTATTTTAGTTTAAAATTAAAGTGAATTAACTTTGCATATTTTGATTCAATTTCAAAATAAATAGATAAAAAAATAATTTGCATTGGTAGCTATTATACTGATAAAGGTAAAAAGCAATTTATTAAATATTAATGATTAAACAGATAAAAATAAATTAAACTAATTAATAAACAAAAATTATATAAACATAAAAATAAAAACTAAAAAAATGGAAAAAGAAAAAAAACTTGACATATTTTTAACATTTATTAAAAATTTTCAAAATCATTTTTAAGTAAATTAAACAATTAATTAAAATTAAAATAATACAGTATTGGATTCATATATGTATTTTAGG
Source organism: Exilispira thermophila (assembly GCF_055389015.1). NCBI lineage: Bacteria > Pseudomonadati > Spirochaetota > Spirochaetia > Spirochaetales > Exilispira > Exilispira thermophila. Next base: position 2,384,994 of record NZ_AP042476.1, read on the forward strand.
ATAAAGAAAAGTATTATTCAAAAAATTTTATTTATTTTGTTAATTGTTTTTTTATTCTTTTTTTATACATCTTTCCTTTTTTCTCAAAATAACCAAAATTTAAATAAAGAATTATCTGGTTTTTACTTTAATCTAGTCAATTATAATAATCAATTGCTCAAAATAATATCAAAAGAAGAAAAAAGATTTTGTTATGGATATAAACAGGGTTTTGATACCTCGTGTGGTATAGCAACTGTTGCAACATTTTTAAAATATTTTTATTTTTTTAACCTTAATGAAAAAACTCTTGTTGATAGATTTTTTAGAAAGTTAAAAGAAAAAAAAGATTTAACTATAAGTTTAGATGATATAAAACATATACTTGGTATTTATGTTTTAAAAGTAAAAGGTTATAAAATAGGGATTGATAAATTAAAACAGATTTCAAAAGAAGATGAATATTTACCAATAATAGTTCATTTTAAAAAACCAGAAAAACATTTTACATTGTATATTGGCAATTATTATCAATATTACTTTATAGTTGATCCATCAATAGGGGTATATTTTATTGATGAACAAGAGTTTAAAAAAAGATTCTCATCATATATACTAATAGCTAAAAGTAAAAAAAGAACAAAGAATATTGTTTTAATAACAACTATTAAAAATAAGTTAAAAAATAAAATTGATAGTATGGTGAATTTAAAAGTTAAATAGGAATATAAATTAGTGATAAAATCTAATAAATTATTAAAATTTATTATTAATATATAATTAAAATTTGTTTTAAAAAAAAGTTATAAAAAGATTGTTTTTTTAAGATTTAAAAAGAAAGAAAAAGGATGAAATTATGTTGTTTTTTAAATTTGATTTTATAAGGGATAACAAATTAAGCTAAAAACCCTGCAGGTATGCAAAAGGCAGAATTTTTAAGTTCTGTCAATGTTTGTGCTTCCTAAACCATAACCAATTAAAAGTTTTTTAAAAAACTTTAAAAAAGAAGTTCAGACACATACCTGCAGGGCAATATAAAGATAATATAGTTGTTAAAAATATCAATTTATAAAATGATAAAATGGAGGATACAATGAAAAAATTACTAACTATTTTAATTGCATTTATACTATTTATATCTTTTGCAGGAATAAATGTATTTGCTGATAATATTGACAAAGCAAAAGTTGGACAAAAGATATTTGCTCAAACTATAGGAAATAATGAGATTACAGTTAACAATAATGAAGATGATGATTTTTCAGATATTGATGCAATAATTGGAAATTGTGAAATTTCTGATGAAGAGTTAGCAAAGGTTGTAGGGGAGGCTTTTAAAACATCTTATGATTCAGCTCAAAATTCTAAAAATCCTTATTATAATTATGGATACAAAGGATGGAGAAATCATGTTTATGATTTTAATCCACCTAATATAAAAAGAAAAAAATATGGTAATCACGAATTTTATATTTGCACTGCTTACAAAAATGGAATTCTAGTATCTTCATTAGTAACAGATAAAGATACTGCTGCAATTGCATGGCAGGCTAGCCTATTAAAAGCTAATGCAACTGGTAAAACTGATAAAGGATGGTAGTGCGATTTAAGAAGGGGGAATATTTCCCCTTCTTATTTATAATTAATAAAAAGAAAGGATTAGAAATGAAATTTAAAAAGATATTAATTTTAATTATAATTATATTAATTCAAATTATTTTAATTTCTGGAAAAGATGGTTGTTATTTAGATAAAAATAAATTATACTTTAATGAAAATGTATTTTTACTTCTTTTATCAACATATTATAATTATTTTCCAGAAGAATTTTATAATAATACAATACAAAATAGTTATTATAATAAATTGAATGATTTTTTTGATTATTTTGAAATAAAATATAAAAATGAAATAAAGAATATTAATGAAATATTTTATAAAAAAGATTTTCAAAAACTTATAAGTTCAAATAAAGATGAAAAAAAAGATATAATTTCATATTACTATAATAATTACTATTTTTCAGATGTATTTAATAATACTTATTTTATTGTAAATTATAATTATGGTGGCATAGCTTTAGATCTAAAAAAAATAATTAAAATATTTGATATAATAAAAAAAGATAAAAAATATATGAATTTAAAAAGTATTATTGAGCAAGATGCAATATTAAAATTTAAAAAATATTATAAAAAGTTAGATAAATTTTTAGTACAAAAATATAATAGACATTTAATTTTAAACAAGGTTGATATTTATTATGTTCCTTTAAAAAATTTAATAATAAATTATCCTTCTTCTGCTTTTTCATATGTTGACCATAATAAAATATGGTTGGGGAATATTAATAATTTTGATAATTTCATAGTGGAAACAATGCATTTTTATTTTAAAGATTCATTTAAAAATAAAAATGAAATGGATAAATACATGGATATATATTCGATTGATAAAATTAATAAAAGGGTTTTTAACAAAAAATTATTTATTAATAATGAATTAGAATTTAAAAATTATGCAAATGATAAAATAGATTTTGAAATTATTTTTAATTCAAAAACATTTTATGATGAAGTTTTTGCAAATATGTTTTTATTATATTTTCTATATAAACAAAAAATAATTTTTTATTATGATAAACTTGATCCTATAACATTTGCTTATTTGAATTTGTCTATATTTAGAAGTTTTGGTATTTATGCCCTTAATTTTTTTAATAATTACAAAGGGAAAAATGTTGTTAAAGATTTTATAAAATATTTTTATAACATAAGGTTAGAGGATATAAAAGAAGCATATAAAAATGTTAACTCGAAAATTAATAAAATCATTTTAAGCAAATATAATTTATATTTTGTAAATTGTTGTTTTAATTTTAATAATTTAGAAGACCCATTTATTTATTCTTCTGAAAAATTAAAATCTTTTATAAACAAAAGTAGTTTAATAACTAATAAAGTATTATCTTATAAAGATAATATTTTAGTTTCCATAAATATTAAAAAAACAATTAATAATTTTTATTCTATAACTCCTAAATTTATTTTTTTAAGCAGTTTAAAATGGCCAAAATTTATAGGTACAATGTCCTTTAACTTTTTATCAAAATATAAATCAAGAGAATATTTTGTTAAATTAAAAAACATGTATGAAACAAAAGAAATAGATAAGCTTGATTATGCAATTTTATCATATCTTGATTCAATGGTATTTATTTATTTTAGAAATATAGAACAACTACCAGAAATTTTAAATAAATTAGAAGATATTAATTCTGATCATTATTTTAAATATAAGTAAAGTATTTTAAAGAGGTTTACTTATGAGCATTAAACATAAAAAAAGTAATTTATTAATGTTTATAATATTTCTATTACTATTTTTAAGTTTTAATAAGATTACAAAAGCAGATGAATTTAACAGAGTTAAAAGAAAGGAGTTTAGTTTATCTTTATTAACAGGAACTAACTTTAATGTTTATCAATATTCTTATTCTACATATTATTATTTTACTCCATATGTTTATCTTATGTTTCAACCTGAAAAAGATTTTGAGATTAATTTATATCTACCATTTGATGTTAATTTTGAAAAAATATATAAGGTTGAAACTTATTATGATGAAGATTTTAATGAACAGACAAAACAATATTTTGTTTTCAATTATTATGGTGGATTATCAAGTCCATCAATTGGGATTCAATATACCTTTTACACAAACACAATAAATGATATTTTTTTTAATTTATCTATACCATCAGGATATTTTCCAATGTTTTATTATAGAAATAATTTAGATACTTCAATAAGTAATGGTTATTTTAATATATCATCATGTATAAATTCTAGCAAAATAGCAGATCCAATAATTTTAAATTATGGAGCAGGATTAAATTTAAGCTTTAAACCCTGTTCATTGTATAAAGAGGGAAATGATTTTTATTATAGTTTAATATTTAATGGTAATATAGGTTATACAGAAGTTTTAAATTATATCTTAAGTTATTTTATTCATTTAAAGTTTAACTTCATATTACCAGAATACAAAGAATTATTTCAAGTAAAAGATAAGGAAGTTTATATATTTAAGATATTATTAAAAGCAGGATTTAGCATAAAGCTAAGTGAAGATAATAGCCTATCTTTAAGTATAAGTAATAATTTAACAGAAGGAGTGTTAAATCCTTATTTTGATATCTATTTTTGTTTAAAATTAAAGTGAGTATTTTTTAATAAGTAACTATTAATTTGTATATTAAAAAGTATAAATAAAATTAATAGATTAATTAATAAAAATATCTTGTTTAAAAATAATTCCTGCGGCTGTTGTAGTTAATTATAAAATTAGAAGTTGATATATTTGATTAAATAAATAAAAACATAATATATATCATAATTGAAATATTTTGACTGGATCGTAGTTGTCAAAGACTTAAAAGATTAAATATTGATTTATATTTAATGTTTAAAAATGTTTTAATTTTTAAATTACATAACTACACTAAAGAGAAAAATTTTTATTCGTGGCAAGTGCAGTTAATAATAAAATTGAAATTGATATAATTATAAATATTAAATAAAAAAAAATTATAGTTATATATATTTATCTATCCTACTTAAAATTTTTTGAGCAATTTTTTGTTGTCAAAGAAATAAAAATAAATAATATTTCCGTGGTTTGTGAAGTTAATAATAAAATTAGAAATTGTTGTATTTGATTAAATAAGTTAAATTTATATGTCTATCATTATTAAAATTTTTCGAACGATTGTTAGTTGCCAAAGGCTAAAAAGAATTTATTATAAAATCTTTTTTAAATGTTTTATAGTTTTAATTATAGAATTACATAACTAACCTAGTGAGAAAAAATTTTAATAATGATAGAATTATTTTTTGTTTTATAAATATCTCAATAATTTTAATTTTATTATTAACAATAAGATTTCAAATAAAACTTTACAATATAAAAAAAAATAATAATTTTTATGCAAGTTTATCAGAAATAGTTATAATATGAGAAAATAAATGCAAGGAGTTATAAGTGGTAAATATTCCAGATATGAATGAACAGGTTAAAACAAGGCTTCAAAAGATAGAAGAATTGGCAAAAATTGATAAAATTGTTTATAAAGAACGTTTTGAAAAAGATGGGTTGATTGAAAAAATATTAGAAAAAGGGGAAAAGGAAAAAATTAAAGCTGCTGGAAGAGTTATTGCTATCAGAGAGTTTGGTAAACTAATTTTTGGTCATATTCAGGATATGAGTGGTAAAATTCAATTTGCTATTGAACTTAAATCCATTGGTAAAGAAAAATTTCAATTTTTTAAGAAATTTGTTGATATAGCTGATTTTTTGGGAATAGAAGGGGAAATTTTTATTACTAAAACAAATGAAAAAACCATTCTTATAAAAGATTTTGTGCTTTTAACAAAAGCTTTAAGACCTTTACCTGAAAAGTGGCATGGTATTACAGATACAGAGACTAAATATAGACAAAGATATTTAGATCTAATAATGAATAAAGATACAATGGAAAGATTCTTAAAAAGAAGTAAATTAATTAAATTAATAAGAGAATATTTAGATGATAATGGATTTGTTGAAGTTGAAACACCAATTTTACAGACAAAAAAATCTGGTGCTTTAGCAAAACCTTTTGTTACACATCATAATGCACTTGATATGGATGTGTTTTTAAGAATAGCTCCTGAAACATATCTAAAAAGATGTATTGCAGGTGGGCTTGAAAGAGTTTATGAATTTGCAAAATCATTCAGAAATGAAGGGATTGATCCTTCTCATTTGCAGGAATTTACAATGTTAGAATTTTATGTTTCTTATTGGAATTACAAAGATTTAATGAAATTTACTGAGAAAATGATAAAGGATGTAGTATATAAATTACTTGGTTCATACAAATTTACATATCAGGGACAGGAGATTGATTTAGAAGGGGAGTGGCCAGTTTATTCATTTAAAGAACTAATTTTAAATAATTGTGGAATTGATATTGATAAATATCCTGATGCTGATTCTTTAAGAAAAGCAATTATTGATAAAGGTATTAAATTAGATGATGTTGAAAAATTAGGTAGAGGTAATTTAATTGATGCTTTATATAAAAAAGTAGCGAGACCTAAAATGATACAACCTCAATTCTTAATTCATCATCCTATTGATCTTTCTCCATTAGCAAGAAAAAATGATAATAATCCACAGATTACTGATAGATTTCAACTGGTAATAAATGGTTGGGAAATTATAAATGCTTATTCAGAGTTAGTTGATCCATTGGATCAAAGGTTTAGATTTGAACAACAGGCAAAAGCTCATTCTCAGGGCGATGAAGATGCACTGGAAATGGATGAAGATTATTTGCTTTGTATGGAACATGGTATGCCACCAATTGCAGGCTGGGGTATGGGAATTGATAGATTTTTTGCATTGCTTTCAGATGTAGATAATTTAAAAGATGTTGTTTTATTCCCATTGATGAAACCAATAAATAAAGATAGGGGGCAGATAGTGGTTGATTTTAAAAAATTTCCAGATTTATCACATTTTAATTATGAAAAAGAAAAAGCTTTTGATCTTTTAAGAAAACATGTTAAAACAGAAACATTGTATAAACATAGTCTTGCATCAGCAGCAGTTATGAAAGGTTTAGCAAAATATTTTAATCAGGATGAGGAAAAATGGTTTATTATAGGTCTTTTGCATGACCTTGATTTTGAAACTACAAAAGATACTCCAGAGAAACATGGATTAGTTACAGCTGATATTTTAAAAGAAGAAGGATTTCCAGAAGATGTAATTGAAACTATAAAATCTCATAATGAAATGAACGGAACACAGAGAAAAAATGGACTTGATATTTGTTTAACTGCTGGTGAAACAATTACTGGTCTTATTGTTGCTACAGCATTAGTTTATCCTGATAAAAAAGTATCTTCTGTTAAGGTAAGCTCAATTAAAAAAAGGATGAAAAAGAAAGATTTTGCAAGAAATGTAAATAGAGAAAGTATTATGCTGATAGAAGAAACAGGACTAGAATTAGATAAATTTATTGAGATTGCTTTGAACTCGATGAGTGAAATTTCAGATGAACTTGGATTATAAAATATTAAAAGAATTTTATTGATTAAAATTAAAGTTGATATTTAAATTTAATATCTTTAGGTTTTAAAAAAATTATTTTAAATATTTATTGAGAAGATAATGGAAATTACTTTTAGTGAAAATAAATATTATATCAAAATAGATATAAATAAAAAATATAGTTCAGTTTTTTCAAAAAATGAAGCATCTAATTTATCCCTGTTTTTACCAGGTTATGATTTAAAAAAAACATTGGTTAACAGGGATAAATTTTTTAAATCATTTGGATTCGATAAAAAATGTATCTTTAATCCAGAATTGGAACATTTTAATAGATTCTATTTTGCATCTGAATTGGAGGATGAAAGTTATAAAGTTATTGAGATAATTCCATTTAATAAATTAATGAAAAATTTATTTGAAAATTATTATAAAATAAAAGATTTTGATAAATTTTTTAATAATGATAAGAATTCTTTTTTTATAGAAAGACAAGTTAATACAGATTCATTTGAAAATAAAAATGGTAATTTTTTAAATTTTCACCCATTAGCAGATGCAGCTGGTACAGATAGTAAAAAAATTATCCCTATGATAACTTATGCAGATTGCACACCTTTATCATTATTTGTTGAAAGTAAAGATAAAACAATAACTTTTTCAATTCATAGTGGTTGGAGAAGTACCTGTATTAACATAACTGGAGAAATTATAAAATGGATTTCCAATAAATTTAATGTTAAAAAGAATGATTTTGTTATTGTTATTGGTCCAGCAATTAAAGGTGAAAACTATGAAGTGAAAGAAAATATATTTTATCAAAATGAATTTTTATATTTAATTAAATTCCTTACTGAAATCTATAATAAAAACGAAAAACCGGACTTTAATGAGCAAATTAGAACATTCCCATATTATAGTAATTCAAACTCTGAGTTAATTAATGTTTATAATAAAATAAAAGATAAGGGAATCTATTCAAAAAATGAATATTTAATATTATTATTTATTTTAAATAGATTTTTTAAATTTTCAAATAATGGGAAAATGTTTTTTGATTACAAAAAGTTATTGTTGTGGATGTTGCAATTAGAAAAAATTAAAAATATTGTAAATTTAGATATTGATACTTATACTGATAAAAGATTTTCTTCTTACAGAAGGGATAAAAAAAAATTTATTGCACAAGGGTTAATCTCTTTTAATTACCTGAGCAATATACGGTAAATTTCTATGTTTTTGTGCATAATCAATGCCATATCCAACCACAAAAACATCTTCTATTGTAAAACCAACATAATCTACATTGATTTCAACCTCTCTTCTAGATGGTTTATCAAGTAAAGTGCATATTTTTAATATTTTGGGATTTCTTAAGGAAAGAATTTCGTAAACCTTTTCTAATGTATAACCAGTATCAATAATATCTTCAACAATTAAAACAGATTTATTATAGATATCATCTTCAATATCTTTTATGATTCTTATATCATGAGATGATTCCATTGAATTTCCATAACTTGAAACAGTCATAAAATCAATCTTAACATTAAGTGGAATTTGTCTTGCTAAATCAGCTAAGAATATAGCGGAACCCCTTAGAAGACCAATTAAAACAATTTCTTCTTCACTTTTAAAATCATTTGTTATTTTTTCCCCTAATTCGATAAGTTTTTCTTTAATTTTTTTTTCAGATATTAATTCTTTAACTTTGTAATTCATTGTGTCTCCTTGTATAACATATTAAAAACAAAATTGTTATTGCTACCTAATAATATTAGGGATAATAAATGTAGTATATGTTTAATAGATAAAATACAAAAAGAAATCTCCTTATATAAAATATTAAACTAAATAAAATTCTTGTATCCCTGTTAAACAATTTTAATTAATTTAATAGCAAAATAAAAGCAAATTATTTTTTACTAATTTTATCAATATTTTTTTATTTTAGATTTTTTTTTAGATTATTTAGTTTTTATAATTTTTGCTAAACAAAGTTAAATTTAGATTATTTAAAGATTATAATTTTAATAATGTTCTCAATACTTTGTTAAATTAAAATTATTTATAGTTAATAATTTTTATAATTATATCAATACTTTATTAACTTTATTAAATTTATTAAATTTAAATTTTTTAAACATTTTTACTTTAGTAAAATATTTTTTAATCCTCTTGTTAAAATTTCTATTTCTTCTTTACTATTATAGAATGAAAAAGAGATTCTTAAAATATTGCCAAAAAAATTTATCTCAATATTATTTAAAGAAAAAAAGTCTTTTAATAAATTTTTTGTTTTTTCATTTAGAATTTTAAGTGAAAAGATAGAAGAAGGATATTTGTAATAATAGTCTTTATTTTCAAAATTAAATTGATTAATATAAATTTGATTCTCTATAGGTGTTATTATTTTAAAATTCTTGTTTTCATAATTTTTTAACTCTTTGAAAAATGATAAAAAATAATGCCAGTTCCTGGCATTGTATTTTACAATTTTATTAAAAGTGAGTTTTTTTATAAAATTTATACTACCAGAAATTGAAGATACAGGTAAAATATCAAAAGATGCTTCTTCAGTAAAAGTAGGATTTTCATCTGAGTTATAAAAATTTCGCCAACCAATAAAAGGTGGTATGGGGTAAGTTTTAAAATAACCAAAAGCACCTCCATCTAATCCCATAAACCCTTTATGAAATGATGCAATATAAAAATCAATATCAAATTTATCCAGAGAAAATGGGTAAAGCCCAATTTGTTGCGTAATATCAGCTATAGAGATAATGTTTTTTCTTTTTAGAAATTTACCAATTTCTTCAAGATAATTTCTAGTCCCGGAAATAAAATCTACAGATGAAAAAACAAATATTTTAGTATTTTTGCTTATATTTTTAGAAAGAATTTTTTCTCCTATAGGATTATTGTTTTGTTCAAATTTTCTTATTTTAATATTTAATGCTTTTGATAAAGAATTTATTAAATTAAAATGAGAGGGAAAATTTTCTTTATAAGTTAAAATTTCATTATTATCCCTTAGAATATTTTCTTTTTTTAAAAGTATTAAAATGAATAAGAGTAATTCAGTGGAATTTCTATAAAAAATAAATTTATTTTTATCTCCATAATATAATGAAGCAATTTGTCCTTTAGTTTTTTCTAAATATTCATTAAAGTGGTTTTCATATAGTTTCCCATATTTTTTCTTTTTCAACTCTTTAATTACTTCTTTTAAAACAGGTTTTGGAACTGGGAAATAATTTGCATTAGCAAAGTATAATTTTTTTTTAGTAATTGGGAAATAAGAGCGTATTATTTTAAGTTTCTTATTAGATTGGAGTTTCACTAAAATATTCCTTGTTTATAATTACAATTATAAATGTTTTCTTTATATTTAAAATCTTTAAAAATATTTACAATATAAAATTTTAAATTCTTTTATATTTGACAAAATAGGAAAAATATATTTTATTGATAATAGTTATCAATAAGAGTGTGTCAAGTATATATTACAGTTTCTAAATATTTGGAAAAAATAACTAATAGTGAAATAAAAACATTTTTAATGGTGGTCTTATGGGTGAAAAAACAATTGTAACTTTGGATAATGTCCCAATGGGAAGTGATGCAAAAATTGTTAAAATAATGGGTCATGGGAAATTTAAAGCTAGATTAATGGAAATGGGATTTGTTAAAGATGCTATTTTAGAAACTATTAAACCTGCTCCTTTAGGAGATCCTATAGAATTAAAACTAAAAGGGTATAATTTAACAATCAGGAAAAATGATGCAAGTAAGATATATGTTGAAATTTTAAAAAAAAGAGAAAACAATAAAACTTTATTTCAACAATTTAAAGAAAAGATAAAGAGAATGTTATCATTACATTAATAGGTAAACAAATTATAAATAGGCAAAAAAAATTATTGAGTAGAAAAGTAAACAATAATTTTTATAAATTTTTGTATTGAGTGACTAAACTTTAGTTATTTTATATTACAAATTTTAATTATTTACATTTAAAGGTAAAAACATGGATAAGAAAATAATAAAAATTGCATTAGCTGGAAATCCAAATTCTGGAAAAACATCGGTTTTTAATTTTCTTTGTAGAGAAAAACAACATACTGGCAATTGGCCAGGAGTAACTGTTGAAAAAAAAGAGGGTAAAGTTTTTTATAAAGATTATGAATTTATAATAACAGACCTTCCAGGGATATATTCGATTTCAACTTATTCTATAGAAGAGATTGTAGCTAGAGATTTTATCCTTGATGAGAAACCAGATGTTGTAATAAATGTTGTAGATGCAACAGTATTAGATAGATCTCTTTATTTAACAACACAGTTAATTGAATTAAAAGCAAAATTAGTTATTGCTTTTAATATGTATGATGAAGTAGAAAAGTCAGGATTGGAAATTGATACAGAAAAACTTTCAGGTTTATTAGGTGCAAAAATTGTTAAAACCATTGCAGTTAAAAATTATGGGTTATATGAACTTTTAGATGAAGCAATAAACATTTATGAAGGTAAAAGTAAATATTACAGACACATACATTTAGATTATGGTCATACAATAATGAACGAGATGTTTAAAATCCAGGCTTTATTGAAAAGAGAGGAAGAGATTGTTAAAAGGTATTCAACGAGATTTATTGCTTTGAAATTACTTGAAGAAGATGACAATATTATTGATAAAGTAAAAAAATTTTCCAGCAATTTTAATGAGATTGAATCAACATATAAAAAAAGTATTGAATTAATAAAAAGTATTATGCATGATGATCCAAAGATTATTTTAACTGAAAGAATATATGGTTTTATTTCTGGTGTTATCCATTCAACTATTAGAAAGAAAAAAGCTGATAGAATTTCAATATCAGAAAATGTAGATAAAATTGTAACTTCAAAAATTTTAGGTATTCCAATTTTTCTTTTAATTTTGTATATAACTTTTGTTTTAACATTTTCTATTGGTAATTATATTGCAGATTTAATTGATTTAGGGATAGGTTTTCTTTCAGATTGGTTAAAGAATTTTATGAGACCAGGTGTGTTGACTGATCTTATTACAGATGGAATTATTGGGGGAGTTGGTGGGGTTTTAGTTTTTACCCCTAATATATTTATATTATTTTTTGTGCTTTCATTTTTGGAAGATATTGGTTATATGGCAAGAGGAGCTTTTGTTGCAGATAAAATAATGGCAAAAATTGGTTTGCATGGCAAAGCATTTATACCAATGATTATGGGCTTTGGGTGTAATGTACCTGCGATAATGTCCACAAGAACTTTAGAAAGTAAAGAGGACAGATTTGTATCGATCCTTGTTAATCCATTAATTTCATGTTCTGCAAGATTACCAATTTATATTCTAATAATTTCAATTTTTTTTAAAAAAAATGCTTCTTTAGTTCTTTTCTCGATATATTTAATATCAATTTTATTAGCTGCAACTTTTGCAAAAATTTTTAAAAGTACAATTTTTAAATCACCTGCTTTACCTTTTGTTATGGAACTTCCTCCATATAGATTGCCTACATTAAGATCCTTGATGTTACATACATGGGAAAAAGGTTCTGAATTCCTTAAAAAAATGGGAACAATTATTTTAGCAGGTTCTATTTTAATATGGTTTCTTTCTGCTTACCCCTTTGATAGTGGTAATAATGTATCAACTAAAGGATTAAGTAATCTTGATAAAACAAATATACAAAGTATAAGTAATAATCAAAATAGTGATAATCAAATTAACAAAAAAAATGATAATTTATTAGATGCTAATAAAAATGCAAATAACAATACAAATGATAAAATAAATGAGCTTGATACTAAAAATGATGAAAAACTAATAGAAAGAATTGGTAAATTTATAGCTCCAGTTTTTAAACCTTTATCATTTAGCTGGAGAGAAACTGTTGCTATACTTTCGGGATTTATAGCTAAAGAGGTTGTTGCTTCTTCTATTAATATACTTTATGATGATGATAATTTATCTGTTGCTGATGCTGTTAAAAAATATTCAGGTATGACTCCAGTTTCAGCATTTGCTTTTCTTCTATTTATTTTAGTTTATACACCATGTCTTGCAACAATTGTAACAATTTATAAAGAAACAAAATCAGCATCATTAACTTTATTTTCATTAGGTTATCAGATTACTTTGGCTTATACTTTAGCATTTTTAGTGATAAAAATTGGAAATTTGTTTTTATAAAAAAAGTGCTAAAATAATTCCCGCAGCAACAGCTGAGCCAATCACTCCAGCAACATTTGGTCCCATAGCGTGCATTAAAAGGAAATTTTGTGGATTGGCTTTTAACCCTTCTTTATTAACAACCCTTGCAGCCATAGGAACAGCCGAAACTCCAGCTGCTCCAATTAATGGGTTTATAGGTTTTTTAGATAATTTAGATAGCAATTTACCGAAAAGGATACCTCCAGCTGTTCCAAAAGAAAAAGCAAATAGTCCTAAAATTAAAATTCCTATAGTATTTAAATTTAAAAATTTTGTTGCTTCAAGCTTTGTCCCAACACCAAGTCCCAGTAAAATTGTTACTATATTTGTCAATTCATTTTGTAAAGTTTTTGAAATCCTTTCGACAACACCACACTCTTTAACTAAATTACCAAAAGTTAAAGCACCAATTAAAGGTGAAGCTGAAGGGAGAAAAATTATAGTGATAAAAAGTACAATTAATGGGAAAAATATCTTTTCAGTTTTTGATACTTTTCTCAATTGTTCCATTTTAATGATTCTTTCTTTTTTTGTAGTTAATAATTTCATAATTGGTGGTTGAATTAAAGGAACTAAAGCCATATATGAATAGGCTGCAACGGCTATTGCCCCTAAAAGGTCAGTGGATAATTTTGATGCCACATATATTGAGGTTGGACCATCAGCCCCTCCAATAATAGATATTGCACAAGCTTGTTTAAATGTAAAACTAATATTTGGGAAAACATTCAATAATGATGCACCAATTAAAGTTGCGAAAATTCCAAGTTGTGCTGCAGCTCCAAGAAGAGCAGTTATTGGATTTGCAATTAAAGGGCCAAAATCTGTCATTGATCCTATTCCCATAAATATTAAAATTGGGAAAAGGCCTGTTTTTATTCCTGCATCAAAAATAATTCCCAAATATCCTGTACTTCCTCCAATATTAGCAAATGGGATGTTTGTAAGAATACCACCAAATCCAATTGGTATTAAAAGTAGAGGCTCAAATCCTTTAACTATACCTAAATAAAGTAGTATACAACTTATTATAATCATTAAAAAGTTTTCCCAGCCATAAACTGTTTTATTGCTTTTTGATTGATGTTTTTTCCCATATATAAAATAATAAAAACCTGTATTTTCATATAAATTTTTAATTAATTTATAAAATCCTAAATCAGTATTATCCTGAAGTTTATTGAGATTTGTTGTCTGGTTTTTATTATTGGAATTATTTACTTTGGCACCTAAAAAAATGGGTAAAATATTAAAAAGAAAGATAAAAACTAAAATTATAAAAATTGTTTTTTTTAATATATCTAAACTATTATTTTTATAATTATTTCCAATAAAGAAATTTCTATTTATTTTATTTTTACAAGACTTTATGATATTAGATTTGATATTAAAAATATTTTTCAACATAATAAACCCTTTTTTATAAATTAATTTCTTATAGTAATAATTTAATATTTGTAACTAATTATTATGATCAATTAATGTCAAGTTATTCAATTGAAAACAGCTGGTCTTCACTTTTAATCTGGTCCCCTTCTTTAACATATAAATTAAGTTTACCAAATTTAGGAGCTTTAATTTCAAATTCAACTTTCATTGCTTCAATAATTAATACAACTTCTTCACTTCTAATAATAGCTCCTTGAGGTTTGATTATTCTATGAACTACACCTGATACAGGGGATAATACAAGTGAATTGTTTAATTGTTTTTTAGACATAGCATTTTGTTTATTTTCAAAACTATCCAAATTGTTATTCATTGACTCGTTGTGATAAATATCTTCTTTATCAGATATTAGATTGTTATCTCTGTTTTTTAAATAAAAATTATTAGAAATTTGATCTTTAGAATTTTTATCTTCAGAAGAATTTATTTTTAACTTTTCAATTTCCATAGTTGTAGATGGTTTTACCTTTACTGTAAAAGTTTCATTATCAATTTTAACAAGAAATGTTTTTTCTTCTCCATTAGATTCGATTTCATTTATTTCTTTTGGAATATTGTTCAATTCTCTATTTTTAAAAAAAGTTTTAGCAACATTAGGGAAAAAAGCATAGGTTAATACATCTTCTATTTTAATTTTTTTTGTTTGAGTTAGAGATTTAGTTTCTTTTTTTAATTTATCAAGATCACAGGTTAAATAATCTGCAGGCCTATTTTCAATGGGTTTTTCCATCTCTAATTCTTTTAATGCTCTGTTTAGTAAATTTTGATCAACTTTATATGGAAGTTTCCCGTATTTACCAACTAATAAATTTTTGGATTCTAAAGTTAAGGTAGAATATCTTTTTTTAGAAAGTACATTTATAACAGCCTGAGTTCCAATAATCTGGGATGTTGGAGTAACTAAAGGGGGATAACCGAAATCTTTTCTTACAATTTGAACTTCTTCTAAAACTTCATCTAACTTATCATAAACATTTTGTTTTTTTAATTGATTTTCTAGATTAGAAAGCATACCTCCAGGAATTTGAGAATATAATATTTTTGTATTAATTATGGTCTTAGTGGCATATGAACTATATTTTTTTCTAAGTTTTTCAAAATATTGCTGAATTTCTTTTAAATTTGAAAAATTTATATCAATTTTGAAATTATCTTTTAATGAATATACCATTGTTTCAATTGGTGAATGTGATGTTTGTAGGGAAAAAGGGGAGAAACATGTATCAATAATATCAGCACCTGCTTCTATTGATTTAATTAAGGTCGCAACAGAAAATCCTGTTGTAGAATGAGAATGTATTGAAATAGGGATATCAATTACTTTTTTTAAAGATGAAACTAAATGAAAAGCTTCATAAGGGGTCAATAAACCAGCCATATCTTTAATACAAATAGAATCAACTCCAAGATTATATAGTGTTTTTGCTAATGAAGTATAGGTATCAATGGTATGTACAGGGGATATTGTATAGCAAATAGCACCTTGAACATGTTTTTTTAATTTTTTTATTTCATTAATTGAAGATTCAAGGTTTCTTATATCATTCAATGCATCAAAAACTCTAAAAATATCAATTCCATAATCCACAGCTTTTTTAATAAAAACTTTAACTAATTTATCAGGATAATGTTTATATCCTAAAATATTTTGACCTCGAACTAACATTTGCAGTTTGGTGTTAGGCATTGCGTTTCTAATTTTTTTTAACCTTTCCCATGGGTCTTCATTTAAAAATCTAATACAGGAATCGTAAGTTGCACCTCCCCAAACTTCAATTGAATAAAGATTAATTTTATCTAACATTTCACACGCAGGGATAATATCTTCTGTTTTCATTCTTGTTGCAATAATAGATTGTTGTCCATCCCTTAAAGTTACATCTGTTATATTAATTTTTCTTTTCTTTTCCAATTTTTTAACTCCATAAAAAAGTATTTTTATTTTTTTTTTCTTATATTTTAATATTAAAGTTTTAATATTAATTTTATTGATTTTCTAAAAGATATTTTTCTATAGCCATTTTTATAGCAATTTTTTTTAATTCCTCCCTGGAATAAGCTATGTTATTAATATTTTTAATAGATTTCTTTTGATTAATGAAATTAATAATTTTAAAAGAAAGTTTTAAAGAAAAAATTAGTATTAAGAGGAAAAAAAATACAAGACTTAACCCAATAACCATAAGTATCAAAGCCTTTTCAAGCATATATAAACTCCTGTGTTTATAAAGTCGAATTTGCAAAAGTTAAGCATATGAATTAAATAAGGCAATAACATAAAGTTGTTAGTATCAAACAATTGAAATTTCTTTTTATTAGATGAATCCTTTACTTAAAAGTGTTGATAATTTTTAAAAATACTATACTAATTTGTTAAAATAGTTTATCTTAATTTTATAGTATAATAACTATAAAATAATCTACTTTGATAGAAATTAAAATAATAGTAAATGTTTATGGAGTTAGGTATGGAAAAAGAGAATATGGGTACAGATTTTATAAGAGCAAAAATTATTGAGGATTTAAAAAATAATAGATATGATAAAGTTGTAACAAGATTTCCTCCTGAACCAAATGGATATCTTCATATTGGACATGCAAAAGCAATTGTACTGGATTTTGAAATAGCTAAAGAATTTAATGGGCATTGTAATTTAAGATTTGATGATACAAATCCAATAAAAGAAGATATAGAATACATTGAATCAATTAAAAAAGATATTAAATGGCTTGGTTTTGATTGGGAAGATAGAGAATATTATGCATCTGATTATTTTGATAAGTTATATCAGTATGCTATAAAATTAATTAAAGATGGAAAAGCTTATGTTGATCATTTATCAGCAGAGGAAATAAGAGAATATAGAGGAACTTTAACACAACCAGGAAAAGAAAGTCCATATAGGGATAGAACAGTTGAAGAAAATTTAGAACTTTTTGAAAAGATGAAAAATGGAGAATTTGAAGAAGGGGAGTGTGTTCTCAGAGCAAAAATAGATATGAAATCACCTAATATAAATTTAAGAGATCCAGTTATGTATAGAATAATAAAAAAAGAACATCATAGAACTGGCAATAAATGGGTGATTTATCCTACATATGATTTTGCTCATGGTCAATCAGATTCAATAGAAGGTGTTACTTATTCTTTATGTACACTGGAATTTGAAGATCATAGACCTTTGTATGATTGGTTTTGTGAAAATTTGGAAATACATCATCCTCAGCAAATTGAATTTGCAAGATTGAACCTAAATTATACAGTAATGAGTAAAAGGAAATTGTTAAAACTTGTTGAAGAAGGATATGTAAAAGGATGGGATGATCCAAGGATGCCTACATTATCTGGATTAAGGAGAAGAGGTTATACTCCTGAAGCGATTAAAGAATTTATGCATAGAATTGGGGTATCAAAGGTAAAAAGTGTAGTAGATATTTCATTACTTGAACACATTTTAAGGGAAGATTTGAATAAAAGAGCAAATCGTGCAATGGCAGTATTGAATCCAGTTAAACTCATTATTGAAAATTATCCAGAAGATAAAGTAGAGTATTTTGAAGCAGATAATAATCCAGAGGATCCATCAGCAGGAAAAAGAAAAATCCCATTTACAAAAGAATTATTTATTGAGAAAGATGATTTTATGGTAAATCCACCTAAAAAGTATTTTAGATTATCTCCAGGTAAAGAAGTTAGATTGAAACATGCATATTACATTAAATGTACTGATTATAAATTAGATGAGCATGGGGAAATAATAGAAATTTATGCAACATATGATCCTGAAACTAAAGGGGGGTGGTCTGAAGATGGTAGGAAAGTAAAAGGGACACTCCATTGGGTTTCTGCAAAATATGCTATTGATGCAGAAATCAGACTTTATGATAGATTATTTGTAAAAGAGAATCCAGATGAAGTTGAAGAAGGAAAAAGTTTTGTAGATTATATTAATAAAGATTCTTTAAAAGTATTAAAAAATTGTAAACTGGAACCTATGTTAAAAGATGTTGAAGTTGGAAAACCATTCCAATTTTTAAGAATAGGATATTTTTGTAAAGACCCTGATTCTAATGAGGAATTACCAGTTTTTAACAAAACTGTTAGTCTTAAAGATAAATGGAAAAAAATAGCAAAAAAAAATAAGTAGCAAAATTAAAAAATATATAATAAAAAAATAAATTATAAATGGAAATCATTTTATAAAAATAAATTTATAAAATTAAAGTATTTAAAGATTTAGAAATTATATAATAAGTTTATAAATAATAGATGAATGTTTTAGAAATATAACTAAAAGATAATATAATTAGAGAAAAGAGGTTAAATGTCACAAGAATTAATAGTATATATAATTGTCATATTTACAGTTCTTTATATTATATGGAATAATATAAGAAAGCTTTTACCCATTTTATTTAAAAAATATAAAAATATACCTGTTTGTTCAAGTTGCAGTAATAAAAGTTGTTTTGTAAATTATAATAAAAACACTAATGGTATTGAGTTTACTCTTTTGAGTAAAAATAAGAATAATTAATATTATTTTCTATAATTTTTATTAATTCAGAAATCTTTGAAATGATTAAAATATATAATTTAAAGATAATTGAATAAGAATTTATGAACTATAATATAATTTAAGTTAAAGGTTAATTTAAAATGATTCCTGATTCTTTTTTAAATAACTTTGTAAAAAAATTAGAAACTAATAATATAAAAATAATAAAAATAGATGATATTAATTATGGGAAAAGATTTTTAGTAGAAAAAGGTAAAGATTATATTTCTTCTGAAAATATTAATAAAAGTGAATCATTATTTTTTAATATTTATTATTCTAGCAAAAAAGGGTATTCAATAGTTTTTCAAAATAAATATAAAAATAGTTCTTTTGTTGAAAAAATTCAAAAAATATTTAATGAATTTGTTTATTTTAAAGATGATGTCCTTTTTACTATAGGAGCAGATGAAGCTGGTAAGGGGGATTTTTTTGGCCCTCTTGTAATTTCTGCTGTTTATATCGATGATAAGTTTTTAGATAAAATTTATAGTTTAAGATTGAAAGAAAGCAAATTATCTAATGATAATTTACTCTTAAAATTTTATAATAAAATTAGAAAAGATAAAAACAATTATGAAATAAAAATTATTTTTCCAGAGGATTTAAATGATTTAATTAAAGAAAAGAAAAATATAGGGGAAAATTTAAATAATATATTAGATGAAAGTTACTATGAAATAATTACAAAATTGATTGAAAAAAATATAAGTTCTTATAAAGATAATAAAATAAAAACAGTTATAATTGATAAATTTGGTAAAGTTAAGAAGATTAATCTATTAAAAAATGATTTTTCAAATATAAATTTAAAAGTTGAACCTAAAGCTGAAAAATATTTATCAGTTTTAGTTGCATCAATTTTAGCAAAAGCTGTTTATATTGAGGAATTAAATAAAATAAGAAATAAATATAAGATTGATTTTAAAAAAGGTGCTTCTAATAAAGTTTTAGAACAAAGAAAATTGTTTATTGAAAAATATTCTGAAACTAATCTTAAAAAAATAGCTAAAGTGTTTTTTAATTTTAAAAATAAAGTTGAATAGAATAACAATGATATAAATTAATATAAATGTATAAATAAATTGTATAAATAAATAAATATATATATATATATATATATATGTATATTCAAAAATCGGTTATGTCAATAAAAATGTGTAAATTAGTTATAATTCTAGAATTATAACTAATTTCGCCTCCCAATGAAAATATTGACATTAACCATAAATTTTTTTTAGCATTAAGTCAAGCTCATATTTTGCTTGACCAAACCCCCTTAATATTCTTTCTTCCCATCTATTTTCATAATCTTTTAATATTAAAAATAAAAGTTTTTCTGCTGATTCAACTGTTGGAAAACTATTCTTCCCTTTTATTCTTTTCCTTACCTCTTCATTCAGCCTTTCTATCCAGTTTGTTGTATAGATCTGTTTCCTTATACTTTCCGGAAATTCATAAAATGTTAACATATAATCCAATACTTCTTCTAAATCATTAACTAACTTCTTATACTTCCTTCCCCATTTTATTTTAAATTGTTCAAAATAAACTAGTGCTTCTTCTTTCCTAGTTTGACTATAGACTTTTTTAAAATCCAATAATATTTCTCCTCTATCTCTTATCCTTACTCTTGTTGATATGTTCCTGCTTAAATGATATATACATCTTTGTATTTTTGATTTTGGGAAATTGTTGCTTATTACTTCTTCTATCCCTCTTAATCCATCTGTTACAAACAATAATACCCTTTTTACTCCTCTTGACTTTATATCTTCAAATATTTCATTGTAAAAACTTGAACTCTCTGTTGGATTTATGTAATATCCTAATATCTCTCTTTTCCCTTTTACATTTACTCCTAATAAAAAATATATCGCTTCTTTAGATACCGTATCCCTCCTTATGTTTACATGCATTGCATCTATAAATATTACATAATAACTTTCTTCTAATTTCCTGTTTTTAAATGCTTCTATATCTTTTTTTACTTTCTCTGTTATATTAGATATCGTTTCTTTACTGTACTTCATCCCATATAAATGTTCTATATGCTCTGATATATCTGCTGTAGATAATCCTTTTGCATACAATTTTATTATTGTATCATCTATATTTTCAAGCCTTCTCTTATATCTTTCCAATATTGCTGGATAAAACCCATTCCTTGCTCTTGGCACTTCTAAGTTTATAATTTTTCCATGACTCGTGTCTAAATCTCTGTACCTTTTACCATTTCTGTAATTTTCTTTTTCTGTTTCTCTATCATATTTTTTAAAACCTAAAACAGTTTCCATTTCATTTGTCATTAAACTTTCATATCTATATTTTAATATTGATAACATTAATTCTTTTGTTTTGTCAGGATTTTTAATAAAATCTTCTAAAACCCCTTGACTTTCTAAAAATTTAGCTAATTCTTTACCTAAATTGTTCATTTTTTTGCCTCCTGATGGTTTGTTTTTTTGTACATATTTTTTTCATCGGGAGGCAATATTTTTTATTTATTTGCTTTAAGCAAACTTATTCTCTCTTTTACACACTTTTATTTATAGCATGCAAAAATCTATATGAATATAAAAGTAAATAAAGATAAAATTAAACTATTAGATAAAAGTAAAAAAACAGGATAAAAAATGAGTAAAATTTTAAAAGATTTATTATCTCTAATGGATAAAAAATCAGTTTTATTAAATGAGATTTTAATAATTCTTGATAAAATTAATCCTGATATTGCACCAGATTTATTAAATAATTTAAATTCTGAATTAAATGCAAAATTTAATGATTTAAGATTAGTTGATGAAACATTTTTTAAAATTGAAAATAGTTTTAAAAACCATATTGAAAAAGAGGGTTTTAATAAGATTTTAAAAAGTAAATTTTCTGAACATGAAAAACTTGCTAATTTGATTCAAAGAAAAACAAATTTGAAAATGAAAGAATTAAATAGTGAAAAAGAAAAACTTTTAGAAAAAATTGAAAAAGTTAATTCAAATATTAAAAAAGTAACTAAATTTGATAAAGACAAACCAAACCCTCAGATTTTTGAGGAAGAGATTTAGAAAAAAAAGGGGGAGTTAACCCCCTTTTTTTAATCATAAATTTTAGCTTCTTCTTCTTTCTTTAATACTCTTAATGCTCCTAATGCTAAAGCGTCCATCTCTTTTTCACCAGGGATTATTATTATTTTAACAATATCCCCAATCATTTCTTTTATCCATTTCATTAAATTATGTTCATCATATGCAATTCCACCTGTAATTGCAACAGCATCAATTTTGCTGTTAGCTCCAGGAAATAAGCTCATTATCTCTTTAGCAATTTGATAAGCTAGAGCTTTATAAATAAGAATTGCTTTTTCATCACCCTGCTCAACCATTTGTTGAACTTTTAATGCATCATTTGTTCCTAAATAAGCAACAAGACCACCTTTACCCTTTAACATTTTTCTAATTTCCTGGTAGGTATATTCTCCAGAAAAACAAAGTTTTACAAGTTGACCAGCAGGCAAAGTTCCGGATCTCTCGGGTGTAAATGGCCCTTCTCCATCTAAAGCATTATTAACATCAACAACTTTCCCTTTTCTATGTAAACCAACTGAGATTCCTCCACCAAGATGAGCTACAATTATGTTAGAATCTTCATATTTTTTACCTATTTTTTCTGCAGCAACTCTTGCAACAGCTTTTTGATTTAATGCATGAAAAATGGATAATCTTTCAAATTTTGGATGTCCAGCAATTCTAGCAATATCCATTAACTCATCAACTACAACAGGATCCACTATATAAGCTTTAATGTTTAATTGATCAGCTATTGATTTTGCAATAATTCCACCAAGATTAGAAGCATGTTCCCCATATTTACATGATTTAAGATCTTCAACCATTTTATCATTAACTTCAAAAGTTCCAGAAGGAATTGGATGTAATAATCCACCTCTTCCAACAATTGCAGATAAAGATGATAAAGGTATATTATTTTCTTCAAGGAATTTTTCAATTATGTTTTTTCTAAAATCATATTGTTCAATAATTGATTTGAAATTTTTTAATTCATCATTTGAATGTCTCAATGTTTTGGTTAAAATTTCTTTTTCATTATCAAATACAGAAATTTTAGTTGAAGTTGATCCCGGGTTTATAATTAATAATCTAAAATTCACAAAATCCTCCTTTTATAAAAATTAATTCAATTCAAAATTTACTAAAAAAAATAAAAATAACAATATAAAAATTAATATTATTTTGAAATTGTATATAAAAAATTAACAATGATTTGAATAGATAAGGGAAAAATAATATTATTTGATTAAGCAATTTTTATTATGATAATATAATGTAAAAAAATTTAAATTATCAAAATTTTTTAATAAATTTAAAGCTTGATTGATTTAATATTTAAATTAAATTGATTTAAAATTGATTTTAGAGGAAAAAATATGCCTTCAAGATTAAGAAAAATAAATATTTCAAAAGATTTAAAGTTAAAATATTTATTAAATGAAAGATATATAGCAGATGATACTTTAATAAATAATTATTATGATTTTAAAGATTTAAATAACTTAATAGAAACAATAAATAAAATTAAGATGGAAAACAATTTTATAAAAATCAATCTTGAAATAGGATGTGGTGTTGGTGATTATATTAAAGAAATGAGTAAAATTAAAAAAAATGAATTATTTATTGGATTGGATTACGATATTCAAGTGATATTTAGAGCTATTAAAAATTTATATGATTTTGGTAATGAAGGTATAAGTAATATAAAATTTATAGCATTAGATGCACTAAATTTATTAGATGAAGAAAAGGTATACAAAAAATTTGATAGAATAATTATCCCATTTCCTGACCCCTGGCCAAAGAAAAGACATAAAAAAAGAAGATTCATTAAATTAGAAAATATAAAAAAATTGCAAAATTTGATAAAAGAAAAAGGACAACTTATAATAATTACAGATAATAATGATTATGCATTAAATATAGAAAATGATTTGATTTCATTGAAAAATCAAAATATGCTTGATTTAAAAAGCCTTTTCAATAAACATTTTTATACCAATGACCGAAAAATATTTGAAAAATATTATCCATTTGTTGAAACTAGATATTATAAAAAAGCATTATTAAAGGGGAATGACATATTTTTTTTTGTTTTGAAAAAGGTTAAATAAATATAATATTTATAAAAATATTAACTAATATAAAAATAATGACTAAATTTAGAAAAAAAGATTAAAATAAAAAAATGGTTTAAAATTAAAAAAATATTAAACATATGGCATACTTTTTAACATAAATAACAAAATTATGCAAAAATTGCAAAAAAATGTTAAAAGTATGTTGACAAATTTATATAAATGTTTTAAATATTATTTAAACTACAAGTAGGAGGAAAGTTTTTTATGAAAAAGAAAATTTTAGTAATTCTTTTAGCTGCTCTACTTGTTTTCACTATTTTTTTTGCTGGTAAAGCAGGTGGTGGAAAACAAGGTGAAGAAATGGTTTCAGCTATTGATATGACTCAATATCAATTACCAGGAACAAAAGTAATTAAATATCCAATTAAATGGGAACCTGGTGTATATGGTGGTACTTTTAATGATACATTAATTGGTGATCCTAAAACTTTTAACGATGCTGCTTCTTTTGATAATACTTCAACTACACTTATAGGTATGATGTTTGATTACCTATTTGAAACTGACCCTAATACAAAAGATTTCAAAGGTCAATTAGTTGAATCTTATGAAGTTAAATTGGATGAACAAGCTGGTGATGTTGATCCTGATTTACAAAAACCAGCTGGTAAAATGGACATTGTTTGTAAATTAAGAAAAGATGTTAAATGGTGGGATGGAAAACCTTTTACAGCTGATGATGTTGTTTACTATTTAGAGAATGTTATTTTAAATGAAAATATTGGTGTAAATGGTATGAATTCTTACTATTTAACTATGCCAAATGGTGAAGATGAACCAATACATGCTGAAAAAGTTGATACTTATACAGTAGTATTTCACTTCCCAAGAATTATTGCAAACCCATTGTTAAGATTATCATTCTCACCTCTTCCAAAACATATAATTGAACCTATAATTTCAAAAGATAATGGTAAATCATTTAAATCTTTCTGGTCAGTTGATGTTAACCCTAATGAGATAGTTGGTGATGGTCCATGGATGTTAGAAAAATATGTACCAAACAGTTTAGTAGTTTTCAAAAAAAATCCTAACTATTATATGAAAGATTCTAAAGGCCACAGATTACCTTATTTTGATCAGGTTGTTTATACAATAGTAAAAGATCAAAATACAGAATTATTACAATTCCAGAGTGGACAAACTGACATTTATGGAATGAGAGGAGAAGATTTTAAAGTATTACAACCTAAGATGGATGAATTAGGTATAGATATATGGTCAGGCGGTCCAACTTTAGGAACTACTTTCTTTACTTTTAATCAGAATCCTCAAAAAGTTCCTGAACCAAAATTATCATGGTTTTCAAACAAAAAATTTAGACAGGCATTTTCATGTTTAATTGATAGACAAACAATAGTTGCAAATGTTATGGATGGTATTGGTGCTCCTCAATTGTCACCAACACCTGTTCAGTCTCCAATGTATGATCCTAATGTAAAAAATCAATTTACATATGATCCTGAAAAAGCTAAAGCATTGCTTGCTGAAATTGGAATTAAAGATAGAGATGGCGATGGTTTCTTAGAAGATGAAAAAGGTAATATTATTGAATTCGAAATGAACACTAATGCTGGTAACAACATTAGAGAACAAATTTTAAATCTTGTAGCTGATGAAGCTAAGAAAATTGGTTTAAAAGTTGCTGCAAGACCTTTAGATTTCAACTTATTAGTACAGAAATTGATTGCTACTTATGAATGGGATTGTATTGAAATAGGTTTAACAGGTTCAAGATATCCTGAATCTGGTGAAAATGTTTGGTTACCATCAGGTGCTTTACATATGTGGTATCCAAGACAGGAAGATAATTTCAATCCATATTATGATTGGGAATTAGAAATTGTTAAAAATTTCATGCCTTTTAAATATACAGTAGATAAAGAAAAGAGAAAAGTTTACTGGTCAAATATTTTAAAAGTATTGGTAGATGAATTACCATTAATTTATACAGTTCAAGGTTTAGGTTTAATAGCTGTTAAAAAAGATATTGGTAACTTTTATTATGATACAGTAATTGGTTATGACTTAAGAAGACTTTACTGGAAGAAAAAATAATTAATTTTTGGTTTCAGTTTCATAATAAAAGAGGTTGCCCTGAATTTTGGGTAACCTCTTTTTAATATTTATTATAATAAATATTTTAAATCAGCAAAAATGTAAAATGAATATATAATAATAATTGTAAAATTAAATTTTAAAATAAATAGATTTTTATAATTTTATTTAGAATATAATTTTAGAATAATAATTAAGTAAAAATTTATTATCTGAAATAATAATTGTTAAATAAGAGTTTGAATATAATTTTATTAAGTTAAAATATACAATTATTTGAAGATCATGTGTTTAATATAATTTGAATAAAAATTTGAAATTTCTTTAGATTTAAAAATAATAATTAAATCATCATTATATTTGTTTAAGAATCCTTTCATATTGGATCTATTTGCAATTGCATAGGATCCAGTTATTGTAAAATCATCGATAATTAGAAGTTTTAGGTGCATTATAGCATCATTTTCATCTCTATAAATTTTTAATCTATTGGCTTCAAACAAATTGTAAACAGAATATTTTGAATATGAGTTTCTTTTTTCTAAAATTCCATAAAAATAAAGATTTTTATCCTGGATTTGTTGAATAATTAGCTTTGCAATTTCAACATTGGTAAAAGTTGAATATGCAAAAAATAATGATTTTTTTGCTTGTTTTATATATTCTTTGATTATGGAATTTACATCTTTATCTCTGCATCTTGTTAGATGAATTGAGATAGGAATATTATTGATAACGAGGTCTATAGATGATTGGCAATTACTAATTTTGCCAGCAAGAAATAAAAAGTATTTTTTTAGAAAACTATTTATCTTATGATTTTTAATAACAATAAAGTCATTATTATTAAAATAAATTCCATTAAAAGTAAAATTCATTGATCCGAGGGTTGAAATATTGTCATCAATTAAGATAATTTTATGATGCATTAATTTAGGTGGATCATATGGAATAAGCATATTAAAATGTTTTAAAATTGATACAACTTTTTCTGGAGTATTATCAGGATCAACAATAATATTAATTTTAATTCCATTTTTTTGTATTTCAATAAGCTTGTTTATTATAGGTGCATCATCAATATCAAATGCAAAAATATAAACCTCTTTATTTGCTTGATCTAAAAGTTGAAGTATTTTTCTTTCAATAGGGGATTCTCCATATTTATATTTAAAGGGTTGTGTAAAATAAATTAAAATATCATTTTTAACGTTAAGTTGATATTCAATATCATTTGAAGATGAGATAAATATAAAAAACATAGAAATAAAAATGAATAAAGTAAATATTATTTTTATTAAAGAATTAATTTTAATTTTTCTCATATAGAACCGGAAATATTTATTTGTACAAAATTATTTTAATTCATCTAAAAGAGAATCAAATTTTTCTAATTTGTTTTTAGAATCAAGAGACAAAATAATTTTAAAAATTTTAATAGATTTTTTTAATAAACTCTTTTCATCATAATCTTTATACTTTAAAATAATAAATGGTAATAATTTATTTTCAAGAAAAGAAATATATTGTGATGCTTCACTTTCAGGTATAAGTTCAACAATGTTTTCATTTTCTAAAATATTTTCACTTAGCATTTTTATTTTATCCATAATCACTCTCTTAAATGGTTTATTATATAATTTATGCTTTGTTTAAAAACAATTTTATTGACATAAGCAATGATAAAATATTTATAATTAATATTTTTATATTGAAAAAAAATAAATTTTCAATAGATTTTTGATACATTGTTATAAATTGGGTATTGATTAATGAAAGATGTATGAGTAATAAGTTAATTTATTAAGGGGGTAAAATGAAAATATTAGTAGTTAATCCAGGTTCAACTTCAACTAAGATAGCTGTTTTTGAAGATAAAGATGAAGTTTTTTCTTTAAATATTAAGCATAAACAGGAAAAATTAAAAACATTCAAAAACATATTTGAAGAATTACCTTACAGAAAAGAAGAAATATTAAATGTTTTAAAAGAAAAACAGTTTTCTCTAACAGATTTTGATGCTTTTGCAGGAAGAGGTGGTCCTTTAAAACCTTTAAAAGCAGGTATATATAAAGTTGATAAAACAATGGTTGATGATATTTATAATGGTAAATATCAAACCATGCATGCATCTTTGTTAGGAGCATTAATTGTTTATGACTTTTCTATTGAAGTTAAAAAACCAGCTTTTATTGTAGATCCAATTTCAACTGATGAGATGTTGCCAATAGCAAAGATAACAGGTCATCCTGAAATTAAAATGCAAGCTTTAACTCATGCTTTAAATGTAAGAGCTTCTGCAAGAAAAGCAGCAGAAATGTTAAAGAAGAAATTAGCAGATACAAGGTTTGTTATTGTTCATCTAGGAGGTGGAATATCTGTTAATGCACTTGTTGGGGGAAAGATTATAGATGTCTTAGAATCAAGACAAACAGGCCCATTTGCTCCAACTTCATGTGGAGACCTTCCAATTAAACAATTTATTAAATGGGTAAAGAAAAACAATATTGATTTAGATTATATACCAAATCTTTTTAACAAAGAAGGTGGTTTAACTTTATATTTTGGTACTGATAATGTTAAAGAATTAATAGAAAAATCTGAAACTGATCCTAAAATTAAAGAAGTATTACAAGCTATGTGTTTAAGAATAGCGAAATCTATTCTTTCATTGTTTGCAACAATGAATATGGATGTAGAAAAAGTAATCTTTACTGGCGGTATTGCACATTCTAATAAAATGATTGAATGGATAACTTCATGGTTTAATGGTAAGATTGATTATTTAGTTATTCCAGGAGAAAATGAGATGAACGCATTAGCTGAAGGTGCTTATAGAGCATTAAATAAAGAAGAAGAAATACTTGATTATTCAATGTTTTAAACTATTATTTGAAAGAGGGGAATATGACATTTTTAGAGAAATTGAAAAGAAGAGGATTTATTGAGCAAATTAGCGATCCATATATTGAAAAATTATTGGAAGAGCAAAAAGTAACCTGTTATATTGGGTTTGACCCTACTGCAGATTCTTTACATGTTGGAAGTTTAGTTCCTATTATGCTATTAAAATGGTTTGAATTATCTGGTCATAGGCCAATTGCCTTAATTGGTGGTGGTACTGCTATGATTGGGGATCCTTCTGGTAAAACTGAAATGAGAAAAATGATTTCTAAAGAAAAAATAGATCAAAATGCTAAAGGAATTGAATTAAATTTAAAACAATTTTTAGACATTCCAAAATATACATCAGTAAGAAATAATTATGATTGGCTTGGAAATCTTAATTATATAAAATTCTTAAGAGAAATAGGAGTTTATTTTTCTGTAAATAGAATGTTAGCAGCTGAAGCTTATAAACAGAGATTGGAAAAAGGTTTATCATTTATAGAATTTAATTATCAAATTTTACAGGCATATGATTTTTTAAAATTATATGAAGAGGAAAATTGCGTTTTACAAATGGGTGGTAATGATCAATGGGGAAATATTGTTGCAGGTATTGACCTTATAAGAAGAGTTCATCAAAAAGATGCTTATGCTATTACAGTTCCGTTAATGGTTACTGCTAGTGGCCAAAAAATGGGAAAAACAGAAAACAATGCTGTATGGCTTTCAAAAGATAAATTGGATCCATATAACTATTATCAATTCTGGATTAATACAGATGACAGAGATGTAAAAAGATTTTTATTATTATATACATTTTTAGATGAAGATTATATTGATGATTTAACTAAAAAAGAGGGTGAATATTTAAATGAAGCAAAGAAAGTTTTAGCATTTGAAACAACAAAACTATGTCATGGTGAAGAAGCTGCAAAAAATGCTGAATCAGCATCAAAGGTTTTTAGAGGTGAGATTGATGAAAGTGCAAAAGATCATTTACCTTCAATTGAATTGAGGCATTCTATTTTAAAACAAATGACTTATGCAGATCTATTTTTTGAAGTAGGATTAACTAAATCTAAAAGTGAAGCTAAAAGGTTAATTAAAGGTGGTGGTGCATATATTGAAAATGAAAAAATTACAAAATTTGATGATGTTATAAATGAAAAGTATATTAATAAAGAAGATATTCTATTAAGAGCAGGAAAAAAGAAATATATGAGAATTATTATTCAGAATTAAAAATAAAAACTAAGAGGTGCACTATGTTATACATCGATAAAGAGTGTTTAAGATGCAATGCTTGTGCAGTTGTATGTCCAGAGGATGCAATAAAAGATGGTGATCCTATATATATTATTATAGAATCTAAATGTACTGAGTGTGGAAAATGTATTGAAGTATGTCCAGTTAATGCTATAAAACAAAAATAGGAGGTTTTAATGAGGTCTATTATTGAACAATATTCAAAAGATTTAACATTTGGAAGGTTAGCTTATGCATATGATCATTTTAGTAGAGTCTATTTTTATGCAAAAAAAATAGGTGAAAGTTATGATGATGAAATTTTACATGCAGCATGCTTTTTATATAAAATAATTTTAGGAAAAAATTCTAAAGAAGATTCTGCTGAAAGAGCTGAGCAAATATTAGCTGAAGCAGGATTTAATATAAAAAAGATTTTTAAAGTTAAAGAAGCTATTATGGGAAGTGAATTAGAAGATAAACCTGAATTATATGAAGCTAAACTTTTGCATGATGCTATTATTATTGATAATTTAGGAGCTATCGGGTTTTCAAGATTATCAATATCTTCTTTTTTCTGGCAGAAAGCTCAAAAAATGAAAACAGTATACATTACTATTAAAAATTATGTTGAAAAAGTTAAAGATAATATTTGTCTTGAAAGTTCTAAACCAATTCTTGAAGAAAGATTGCATTTAACTGAAGAAATTCTTTCTAATATGGAAAAAGAATTAAAGATTATTTAATGATTTAAATATTATATCCCAATTATATAAATAAAGTTGTTCAATTTTCTTAATATTTAATGAATATCCAATAGGGTCTAAATTGTATATTTTTAAATTGTATTCTTTTGATAAAACCTTGACAGGTTTTGGATTTAGTTGTGGTTCAGAAAATATAGTTTTTATTTGATACTTTTTTATTATATCTCCTAAAGCAATTAACTCTTTTATTCCTGGTTCTTTACCTGGTGAAGATTCAACAACTCCTGCAATTACAATATTAAATCTTTTTGCAAAATATTTAAAAGAATTATGAAGGGTAATAATATAAATCTTTTTATTAATTTTTTTACGCTGATTTTCAATATAATTAAAAGTATTTAAAATGTTTTTTGTAACAAGTTCTAAATTTTTCAAATAATATTGCTTATTTTTAGGGTCGATTTCAATTATTTTGCTTGTAATTCCTTTTGCAATTTCTGTAATAAAAATTGGGTCCAACCATATATGTGGATTTTTATCATTTACAGGAGAAAGTAAATTTGCTTCAATAAGGAAATTGGAACAATAGATAACTTTATCTTTGTAATATTTTAATTTAGATTTTAAATTTTCTTCTAATGATAATCCATTTGCTATTATTAAATTGGATTGATTTAGTTTTATAATATCGTTTGGTTTAGGTGAAAAAGTGTGAGGAGAACTATTTGGTGGGATAAATAATACAACATCAAACTTATCTTTAACAATTTCTTTTGTAAGTAAATAATAAGGATAAATAGTTGTTACAATTGTTTTAGGATTATTTGCAAATGTAGAATATTTTGAATTGAATAAAATAGCAAAAAATAGAAGAAAAATAATAATTATAATTTTGATATTTAAATATTTAAAGTTATTTATTTTTTTATTTTCATTCATAACTAAATCCTGTTTTATTTTTAATTAAAAATATCTGAAATTAATATAAATAAAATCTAAAACAATGGCAATAAGAAAATATTGTAAAAAAATGTAAGGTAATATCAAAAAGAAACTTTAATAAAAAGATATAAAAAAAATAGTAATATTAATCTATTAAAAAAATATAAAGTAAAGTTAATATAATATTATTATAAAAACGAAAAGTTGATTTTAATATTTTGTTCTAAAAAATTTTGACTGGTTAAAATTTTAAAATTTTGTATAATTAAGAATTATTATTAAAAGTTATTTATAATATTTTTAATAGCATTTATATTCTTTTCATTTAGATAATTTTTTCCATTAGATGTGTACATAAAATTGATAAGATCTTTGTAATTTTCAGTTATTTTATATCTTACCATTTTCATAGTTGAATTTATTATTTTATTTTTTTCAGAAAAAGCTTCTTCAATAATTATAAAAGTAGAAGGGATCCATTTTTTCTGAAATTTATCTTTATATTCAGGTAATCTATTAAAATTATAAAATTCTTTGTTTATTTCTCTTAATATTTTTTCAGTATCTTCTAAATTTTTATATTTTATAAAATTTTTGAAATTATTTAAATCAAGAGTAATTAAAGAGACAGTATATTTTTTATGGTCATTATATAACATAACCTGGTAAATCAAATCAGATGAGTTAACAATTGCTTCTTCAATTTCTTCAGGAGAATATTTTTCTCCATCTTCAGAAATTAATAATGCCTTTTCTCTTCCAGTAACTACTAAAAAACCATCTTTATCAAAATAACCTAAATCTCCAGTATAAAGCCAACCATCGTTAATAGTTTTGGTAGTAGCTTCCTGATTTTTAAAATAACCTTTCATAACATTATCACCTTTTATAACAATTTGACCCTTTTCCCAAATTTTAGCTTCTTCACCATTGTCTTTAATTATTTTACAATCAATAGATTTTAATACACAACCTGAAGAACCTAATTTATGTTTTTTTGGTGTATTTGTAGATATAACAGGTGAAGCTTCGGATAAACCATATCCCTGAAATACAGGAATTCCTAAAGTATAAAAAAACTCTTGTTGCTTTATATCCAATAAAGCACCACCACCAACACAAAATTTTAAATTATTTCCAAAAATAGAAGTTATTTTTGGAAAAATAACTTTCTTTGCAAATTTGTAAGGTAAATAATTTATAAGTTTTGTAAAAAGGCCAGTTTTGTTGAAACCATTTCCATTGTATTTTATACCAGCATTTAATCCAGAAGTGAACAAAAAATTAATTAATTTCCCTTTTTGAGCTACACCTTCTTTAATTTTTTTCATAAAATTACCAGTAATTGCAGGCACAGTTAAAAGGAAATCAGGATTGGTTTCTTTTAAATTGGAAGGAATATTTTTAAGCATAGAAAGATTTCCACCTCTTGCATCAACGAAAAACAAATTAATAGCTTTAAAAAGAGCACCATATAAAGCAACAGTATGAGCAAATGAATGGTCTATTGGTAAAATAATTAGAGTTTTGTAATTTTCTGGAATTTTGAATATATCAACAGAATCTTCAACATTAGCATAATAATTTTTATGAGTTAACATTATTCCTTTAGGATTGCCAGTTGTACCTGAAGTATATAAAATACTAACAACATCATCTTCTTTAATTGTTTTAACTATATTATCAATTAGATCTGGTTCAGTTTCTAATCTCTTTTTCCCTTTTTTATAAAGTTCTTTGTAAAAAATGATATTATTTTGATTTACATTTACTTCATATTTATTTATTAAATAATCAAGTATTTCATCATTATCATCCAGGTAAAATATTTTAAAGTTTTTATTTTCAATTTGATTATAGATTTGAAAAAGTTTTTCAATATTATTTTTTGAAATAAAAATACCTTTTGCTTCAGAATGATTAAGTCTAAAAAGCAATTCTTCAGGTAATAGCTTAATTGATAATGGAACAGAAATTGAATTTAAATGAATAATAGCAAGTTCAGCTATAACCCATTGACTTCTACCTTCTGATAATATTGCAATTTTGTCATTTCTTTTTATTCCATAATCATCTAATCCTGCAGCGATGATATAGGTTTCTTCTTTAGCATCTAAAAAAGATTTAGATACCCAACCTTCATCTGTTTTGTCAGTTAAATAAGGTCTAAATTTGAATTTTTCTACACTATAATTTAGCATTTCTATAATAGTTTTCATTTAATTCTCCTGTTCAATATGGTATAAATACATATAATATAAATTAGTTTTAAAGTCAAATATTAAAAGTTAGATAAAATTTATAAAGAAATAGTTGTTTCTTTAATTTATATTTTTTATCTTATAATCAAAAGAATTTTATAAATTAATTTAATTTTTATTGTTTTAATAATGAGATAAAATAAAGATATTAAGAAATAAAAATTCTTGATTGCAAAAAATACTATATTTTAATGGAGTTTTTAATGGAAAATCTTGAAACAATTTCAAAAGAACTTGGAACATTCCATTTACATTCTAAATTTAGTGATGGAAAAAATACTATAAAAGAAATTTTAGATTATGCATCAAATAACAGTATAAAAAGAGTTGGTTTTTCGGACCATGCACCTTTGCCATTCAATAAAGTATGGACAATGAAAGATCAAAGATTAATAGATTATATTGAAACTATTGATAATCTAAAAAAAAGTTACAAAGAAAAAATAGAAGTTTATAAAGGTTTAGAGGTTGATTATATAAAAGAATATAAAGGTAATTTAGATATAAAGAAAAAATATAACCTTGATTATATAATAGGTTCAATACATGGTTTTGTATATAATAATAACTTTTATACAATTGATGGAGACATAAGCAATTTTAATACTTTGTTAAATGATAAATTTAATAGCGATGCAAAAAAGATGGTTACAACTTATTATAAAAGTATAATGGAAATGATAGAATATTTAAAGCCAGATATTGTTGGTCACTTTGACTTAATAAAATTGCATAATAAAAATGAAGTTTTATTTAATGAAGAAGAAGTATGGTATAAAGATATTGTTGTTGAAACATTGGAAAAAATAAAGAAAAAAAATTTAATTGTTGAGATAAATACTGGTGGTTTTTACAGAGGGAAAGTTAGAAGTTTTTATCCTTCATTTTGGATAATAAAATTACTAAAGGAAATGGATATTAAAATCATGATAAATTCAGATTCCCATTGGAAAGAAATGTTGCTAGCTTCTAATAAAGAAGCTATTGAACAGGTTAAAAATTTAGGATTTAAAACAATATGGTATATAAAAAATGGTAAATTTTCTAAATTTATATTTGATTAATTGGATTTTAATATATAACAAAATGTATCTCGTAATTTAATTATATGGATAATGTTTAAATTTAAATATATAAAATGGAAAAAAATATTCAAAAGAATGTTTAAAATAATGAATTCAACAAATAATAATTGAGATTTTTTAATGCTTTTAAAAAAAAATATTAATATGGATTTATTTTTTAAAATTTATTTATTATGTAAAAGAACTGATAGTTCATTAATTATTTTATCTGTAATGAGCAAATAGTAATTTGAATGTTTAGTAAATTCTACTTTTTCAAGGTTTAAATCATAAATAAGAAAATTTTCAGGTAGAAGTTTTTTGTAAGGGTTTTTATTAGAATTATCTGGTTCTAAAATAATTAAATTGTTTGTAGTTAAAAATTTATTTTTAGCAAAAAATAAGATTATATAAATTTTTTTATTGTGAGTTTCATAAAATTTAAAAATTTCTTTTTTAAATAAAGTTAAGTTTTCTAAAAAATCATTTTTTTCAAAAGAGTTGTTTAATCTTTTTTCATAATCCTCATTACTTTGTTCCATATTATAAAAATTTAAATTTTGAATAATTTTGATTAATTTTTCCCTTTCTTTAGAAGATAAATTTAATTTCAGATCACTTAACCTGTTAGAAATTGAGTTAATTTTAGAATCTTTTGCAATTATTTCAGGATAGAGGTTTTTAACTGAAAATCCAATATACTTCATTTTTTCAATATATTTATTCGAAGAAGCAGAAAGTGCTTTGTCTTTTCTTGATTTAATAAAATAAAAACCAGTAGTGTAAGGTCTATGGGAGAAATTATCTACT
This sequence comes from Exilispira thermophila, assembly GCF_055389015.1. NCBI lineage: Bacteria > Pseudomonadati > Spirochaetota > Spirochaetia > Spirochaetales > Exilispira > Exilispira thermophila. The sequence continues at coordinate 2,421,509 of NZ_AP042476.1, forward strand.
AATTCATAGATATTATTGTAAAATTTATTCCATTCAGGAAAATCATTGAAAAATTCTTCTGGTTCATTGATATATCTTTTTATAATTTCATCTTCAACAAATAACTTATTATCAATTGTATCAGAATTTCTATTTACTTGAATATTTAAATTATCATAATTGTATTTATCATTATTAATATCATTCTTATTGTTGTTTTTAATATTATATTTTTTAAGATTTTGAATTTTATTAAATTTATATTTTAATAAAGAAAATGCTTCATCAATTGCATATCTATATGCTAAAGTTGTTGCAGAAATATAATGGTTAGATTTCATTCTACCTTCAACTTTAAATGAGTCAATTCCTGATAAAATTAATAATGGGATATATTTTAGAAGATTGAGGTCTTTTGAAGACATAATATATGTATATCCATTATCCTCAATAGCTTCAAAAACTTCATCATCTCTCTTTTTCTCTATTATTTTATATTCCCATCTACATGGATGAGTACACATCCCTCTATTTGCATCTCTATAAGTTTTATTTTTATCTGGAGTGGAAGTTTCAGGGGATGTCATATACAGTGAAAGCAAGCATCTTCCAGAGTAAGAGATACACATTGCACCATGAACAAAAGTTTCTAATTTTAAATCTGATTTTTTTGATTTTAATTGATTTTTTATTTCAAAAATCTCTTTTAATGTTAGTTCTCGTGCTAATATAATTCTATCAATTCCAAGACTTTCATAGAATAAAGCTGACATAAAATTAGTTGTGTTTGCTTGAGTAGAAATATGAACTTCAAAAGGGTTAATGTTATTTAATTTTTCTCTTTTATCAAGAATAAGTTTCAATGCACCCAGGTCGGATACTATTAAAGCATCAGGGTCTACATATAAAATTTTATCCAGACTTTGTTCAAATGATTTTATATCTTGATTATGCATAAATATATTTGTTGTAATATAAATTTTTTTGTTTTTGCTATGCACAAATTTTGAAATTTTTGTTAGTTCTTTAAGGTTAGCAAAATTTTTATTATACCTAAGACCAAATTGATTAGTTCCAGCATAAATACTATCAGCTCCAAATTCAATTGCGAAATTAGCTTTTTGTAAATTTGCAACTGGTATTAATAACTCAGGTTTTGAAAGAATCATAATTATCCTTTATTCCAATAAAATATTTTGTAAAAAAATTATAGTTTTTTTTATTATTATAGATAAATTAATTAAAAATTAAATAATTAAACAATGTTACTTAATAATGTTTTATTTAAATAAAGAATAATAAATTAGTTAAAGAATGTAAATATTATTTTTAAATAAGGATTTAAATTATGTATGAATCAAAATGGTATGATCATAAAATTTTAGAAGAAAAAGTATTTATGTTTTACCGACTTAGTAATAGAATAAAAGCTTTAATTAGTTTTTTACTCCTAATTTTTATTTTTATTTATTATAGGTTTGAGTTTAAAAATGATATAAATTTTTGGTTTGAATTAATATTTTGGTTTATCGTTATTTATTTACTTTATATGGGAATTTTAGTTGATGAAACTATTTTTAATAATAAAACAAAAAACATATATATTAAAAAAGGGATTTTCTTTTTAAATAAAAAAAAGAAAATACCCTATTCATCAATTGAAGAAATTGCAATTATAAAACATGAAATTGGATACAAAAAAAAAGTTGTTTATGAATTTACAATTCATTTTAAAAATGGAGATAAAATTAAATTTGGTATTTTTAAGAAAAAAGATTCTCTAGAAAAAATTAAAAAAGTAATTTTAAAATCATTAAATATTCATTAAAAATTAAAATCGCTACTCAATTTTAAATAAAATTTGTAATTTGTTTATATCATGATTTTTTTTATAAATAATGTTGTATTCAGGTTAATCAATGTTAAAAAAAAGTCAATAACTGTAAAAATTATTTAAAAAATACTTGACATTTGTAAATTTGTATTGATATTTATATATGAAAAATTGATAGGAGGAATTTATATGAAAAAAGGAATCAAAATAGCTGGTATAGTGATATTGGCTATTTTAATGGTTTTTGGTTTATTCGCTTGTAAAAGTGGAACTGCTGCAAAAAAAGAAGAAATGGTATTCAAATTCAATAATGGTGCTGAACCTGAAACATTAGATCCATCTATAATGAGTGGTGTGCCTGAGTTTAGAATTGCTATGCAAATTTTTGAAGGTTTAACTGTATATAATCCAAAAGATTTATCCCCAATGCCTGGTGTTGCAGAATCCTGGGATATTTCACCTGATGGTAAAGTTTATACTTTCCATTTAAGAAAAACAGCTAAATGGTCTGATGGAACTCCTGTAACAGCAAATGATTTCAAATTTGCATGGACAAGAGCTTTAGCTCCAGAAACAGCTTCTCCTTATGCATATCAATTATGGTATATTAAAAATGGTGAAGCTTATACTAATGGAAAAGCTAAACCAGAAGATTTAGGAATTGAAGTTGTTGATGATTATACTTTAAAAGTAACTTTAGAAAATCCTACTCCATATTTTTTAGGATTAACTTCATTCCAGACTTATATGCCAACTCCTAAACATGTTATTGACAAAGTTGGTACTGATAAGTGGTATTTGGCTGAAAACATAGTTTGCAATGGTCCTTTTAAATTATCTGAATGGAAACCTCAGCAAGAAATCGTTCTTGTTAAAAATGATAAATACTGGGATAAAGATAAAGTTAAATTGGACAAAGTTATTGTTTACCCTGTTGAAGATCAAAATACAGCATTAGAACAATACTTAAATGGTGAAATTGATTGGATAACAGGTGTTCCAACTGAAAGAATGGATGAAATGAAAAAACATCCTGATTTCCATGTTGCTCCATATTTAGGAACTTATTATTACAAAGTTAATGTAACTGGTAATCCACCTTCTAACAAAGCTTTAGCTGATCCTAAAGTTAGAAAAGCTTTAGCTTTAACTATTAATAGAAAATATATTTGTGAATATATTGGAAAAGCTGGACAGGTTCCTGCTTATTCATATGTTCCTTCAAATATGCCTGGATATACTGGTTATAAATTTGCTGATAAAGAAGATCCTGAACTTGCAAGAAAATTATTAGCAGAAGCTGGTTATCCAGATGGTAAAGGATTTCCAAAAATTACTATTCTTTACAATACATCTGAAGGTCATAAAAAAATAGCTGAAGCTATACAGCAAATGTGGAAAAAAGAATTAAATATCGATGTTGAGCTTGAAAACCAGGAATGGAAAGTTTATTTAACTTCTCAAAGATCTTTAAATTATATGGTTTCAAGATCTGGTTGGATTGGTGATTATGTTGATCCTAATACTTTCCTTGATATGTATATTACTAATGGTGGTAACAATAATACTGGTTGGTCAAATGCTGAATATGATGCTTTAATTGAAAAAGCTAAACAAACTACTGATAATACAAAAAGAATGCAGTATTTTCATGATGCTGAAAAAATCTTAATGACAGAATTACCTGTTATTCCTATTTACTTTTATGTAAATGTATATATGTTAAAACCTTATGTTAAAGGAATTTATGAAAATATTCTTGACATGCATCCATTAAAAGAAGTTTATATTGAAAAAGAAAAATAGTTAAACAATTTAAAGGTTTTAAAAGGGAGGGCATTTAGTCCTCCTTTTTTTTATTGAAATAATTTTTTTTATATATATCATACAGGTGGAGTTAAAAATATAACGAATGGAGACAATTCTATGTTAAAGTTTATATTAAGAAGATTGCTGAATATGATTCCTACTTTATTAATTATAATTACTATGATTTTCTTTATTATTAGACTTGTTCCAGGTGGACCTTTTGATGCTGAAAGGAATGTTCCTGAGATTATTAAGCATAATCTTGAAAAAAAATATCATTTAGATGAACCATTGATGAAACAATATTTGAGGTATATGGGAGATTTATTATTCCATGGAGATTTTGGTCCATCATTTAAGTATAGAGCCTATTCTGTAAATGATTTAATAAAGCTAAAATTTCCTGTATCATTCGAAATTTGTTCATTAGCTTTATTAATTGCCTTTATTTTTGGAGTGACATTTGGTTTGATTTCCGCATTTAAACAAAATAAATTTTGGGATTATTTTTTCATGTCATTTGCGTTATTGGGTATTTCTACTCCACTTTTTGTAGTCGCCCCACTTTTTATTCTTTTGTTTGCAAGGACCTTAGGTTGGGTACCTGTAGCAGGATGGGGGAAATTAAGCAATCTACTTGTTCCTGTTTTATCTTTAGCTTTACCATACACTGCATATATCACTAGATTAACTAAAGCTGGTGTTCTGGATATAATAAGAAAAGATTTTGTTGTAACAGCTAAAGCAAAAGGTTTATCTAATTCAACTATTCTTGTAAAGCATGTTTTAAAAGGTTCTTTAATTCCTGTTGTTACCTTTTTAGGACCTGCTTTTGCAGGTATTGTTACAGGATCTATGGTTGTAGAACAAATTTGTTCGATCCCTGGAATGGGAAGAGATTATGTTTTAGCAGCATTTAATAGGGATTATACCTTAGTAGCTGGTGTAATGATAACATATGCTGCTTTACTTATGGTTATGAACTTTATAGTTGATATTATTTATGCATATTTAGATCCAAGAATTAAATATTCTTAAAATTGGTAGAGTTATTAGAAAAAAAATTAATAATCAGAAATGAAAATTAGTAAATAATATTAAAAATATATAAAAAGTAACATAAAAATATTAATAGTTAGAAATTAAAATTAATGAAATAAATAAAATATGGAAAAAGTAAGGTTTAAAAAAATTAAAGTAAGTATTTGAATGTAAAAATTATAATTTCTGGGAGTCAAATATATGGATAAAAATAGAGTTTTATCTGCAGAAGAAGTTAAGGGTGTATCACTATGGTTAGATGCCTGGAGAAGGTTAAAAAAGAATAAAATGGCAATTGTAGGTGGAATTATTGTCATGATTTTCATTTTAATAGCAATATTTGCAAATGTAATTGCACCATATTCATATGAAACAATAGATATGCCAAATCAATATCAACCACCTTCTAAACAACATTTGTTTGGAACAGATAGTTTAGGAAGGGACCTTTTTTCCAGGGTTATATATGGAAGTAGAGTTTCATTAGCAGTTGGTTTTGTAACAGCGTTTGTTGCTCTGGTAATAGGGGTTACTTATGGAGCAATTGCTGGGTTTGCTGGTGGAAAAGTTGATGAAGCAATGATGAGATTTGTTGATATTTTATATGGTCTTCCATATATGTTCTTTGTAATTTTGTTAATGGTAATTTTTGGTAGAAAAATATATATGTTGTTTATTGGAATTGGTGTAGTATCATGGATGACAATTGCAAGAATTACGAGAGGACAGATAATTAGTTTGAAAAACAATGAATATATTGAAGCAGCTAAGACAGTTGGGGTATCAAGAAGTAGATTAATATTTAAACATCTATTACCAAATGCTGCTGGCCCTATAATTGTATATATTACATTAACAATTCCTTCCGTAATGTTACAGGAAGCTTTTCTTTCATTTATTGGTTTAGGTGTTCAAGCTCCAATGACTTCCTGGGGTCTTTTAGCCTCAGAAGGTAAGAATGCAATTACAACTTATCCCTGGTTAATATTAGCTCCTGGTATTACACTGGCAGTTGTTTTATTTTCATTAAACTTTTTAGGTGAAGGGTTAAGAGATGCTTTAGATCCATCAATGAAAAATAAGGTTTAGAATTTTAAAAACAAAATGAAAATATGAAAAAAAATTATAAAAGAAAAATTATATTTAATAAAAAAATGGGGTAATTTTATGATAAATGATAAATTATTGGTAGTGAATAATTTAAAAACAGTTTTTAAAACAGATGAAGGTATAGTAGAAGCTGTTAATGGAGTTTCCTTTGATGTTTATAAAGGGGAAGCTTTAGGTATTGTAGGTGAGTCTGGTTCTGGAAAGTCTGTAACAAATTTAAGTATTATGGGGTTAATTCCAACACCTCCAGGAAAAATTCTTGGTGGAGAAGTGTATTTTGAAGGTAAAGAAATTTTAAATATTCCTGAAAAAGAAAAAAGACAGATTAGAGGTAAAAAGATTTCAATGATTTTTCAGGATCCAATGACTTCCTTAAATCCATATTTAAGAATATCAACACAAATGATAGAAGGTTTAATTTATCATGATAATTTAACTAAAAATGAAGCTCTGGATAAAGCGATTGAACTTTTAGGGTTAGTTGGAATTCCTAATCCAGAAAAAAGGATATACTCTTATCCTCATGAATTTTCTGGTGGTATGAGGCAAAGAGTTATGATTGCAATGGCTTTAACTACAAATCCCTCTTTATTAATAGCTGATGAACCGACCACAGCATTAGATGTTACAATTCAAGCTCAAATTCTAGAATTAATTAAAAAAATTCAACATGAAATTGGAATGTCTTTAATTTTAATTACTCATGACCTTGGTGTTGTTGCTGGTATGACTGACAGAATTGTTGTTATGTATGCTGGTCATATAGTTGAACAGAATACAACAAATGAACTTTTTACTAAACCAGCACATCCATATACAGTTGGATTATTGAAATCTATTCCAAGATTAGATGAAGATACTAAGGGGAAGTTGTTTTCAATAAAAGGTTCTCCTCCTAATCTAGTTGATATGCCAAATGCATGTCCATTTTATCCAAGATGTGATAGGATGTTACCTATTTGTACAAAAGAAAAACCAGAATTGAAAAAATATTCTGATAATCATTATGTTGCCTGTCATAATCCAATTTATTAATTAAAATTGAAAAAAATATTATAAAATATTAATTTTAATTAAAATAGATAATTATATTAGAAAAAAATTAAAATTTAATATAAAATCCAAATAAGAGGTTATAAAATGGAGAATTTATTAAAAGTTGAAAATTTAAAAAAATATTTTGTTGTAGGGCATAAAGATTTTTTTAAAACTAAACCAATATATTTAAGAGCTGTAGATGGAGTATCTTTTGAAATAAATAAAGGAGAAACTTTAGGATTGGTTGGTGAATCCGGTTGTGGTAAGTCAACATTGGCAAGGACTATTATTAGATTGTACGATCCTACAGCAGGAGATGTATATATCAATGGTGAAAATATAGCTAAAATGAGTCATAAAAATTTAATACCAAAAAGAAGAAATATACAAATGATTTTTCAAGATCCTTATGCTTCATTAAATCCAAGAATGACGGTTGGTGATATAATTGCCGAACCTTTAGAAGTTTTTAGAAGCCTAAAATTGCTTGATATAACAAGAAAAGAAATAAAAGAACAGGTAAAATATTTACTTGAGGTAGTTGGTTTGTCAGGTTCACATATAAATAGATATCCTCACGAGTTTTCTGGTGGACAAAGACAGAGAATTGGTATAGCTAGAGCTTTAGCTTTAAAACCAAAATTGATTTTATGTGATGAACCTGTGTCTGCCCTTGATGTTTCAATTCAAGCACAGATTATTAATTTATTACAGGAATTACAGGATAAATTTTCTTTAACATATCTTTTTATTGCTCATGATCTATCTGTAGTTAAACATATATCAAATAGAGTTGCTGTAATGTATTTAGGTAAAATTGTTGAAATTGCTGACTATAAAGATATTTATAATGATCCAATGCATCCATATACAAAAGCTTTGCTTTCAGCAGTACCAATTCCAGATCCTGAAAAAGAAAAAAACAGAAAGAGAATAATACTGGAAGGTGATGTTCCTTCTCCTATAGAGGAATATAAAGGATGTAGATTTTATGATAGGTGTTATAGTAGAATGCCAATTTGTAAAGAAAAAGAACCTGTATTAAAAGAAATAAAAAATGGGCATCAAGTAGCCTGTCATTTGTATTAGTAAAAAAAGGGATTAAAATATGAAAGTTGCAATATTTGGAAAGCTTTTTGAAGAGGAAGTAAATTCAATATTAAATGGTATTGATATAAAATGGAGAAAAGAAAATAAAAAATTTGACAATAAGAGTGATTTTATAAATTTTTGTAAAGATGCTGATGGCATTTTAACTTTGCTTTCTTATCCAGTTGACAAAGAAATTATAGATAATCTTCCTAACTTAAAAGTTATATCAAACTATGCAGTTGGATATAACAATATTGATGTAGATTATGCTACAAAGAAAGGGATAATTGTTTTAAATACTCCAGATGTCTTAACAGAGGCAACTGCAGAATTAGCCTTAACTTTGACCTTTAGTGTTGCCAGGAGAGTAAGAGAAGCAATTCACCAGATGGATAATTATACTATGCAGCCATGGGGTCCAAAATATTTATTAGGGGTCGATATAGTAGGGAAAACTGTTGGTATTATTGGAGCAGGTAGAATTGGTTCTGCTTATGCTAAAAAGATGAAAAATCTTGGATGTAATGTTTATTATAATTCAAGGACAAAAAAAGAATATTTGGAAAAAGAAGGGATAAAATATAAAGATTTAAATGAGTTGTTAAAAATTTCAGATATTATTTCAATTCATACACCTTTAACTGAAGAAACAAAAAATTTAATTGATAAAGATAAAATTGGATTAATGAAAGATGAAGCTATTTTAATCAATACTTCCAGGGGTGATATAATTGATGAAAATGCTTTAATAGAGGCTTTAAAGTATGGGAAGTTTTTTGGCGTTGGTCTTGATGTTTATAAAAATGAACCATATGTAAATAAAGAACTTTTGAAATTTGAAAGAGTTTTAGTATTACCACATATTGGATCTGCTACAATTGAAACAAGAAAAAGGATGGCTGTGTTATCATTAACATCATTAAAATATGCATTAAATAGCAAATTTGATAAAATTAACAATATTGTAAATCCAGAAGTTTTAAGTAACTTAAAAAAATGAAAAAAATAATTCTAATATTTATTGGTAAACCAAAATATGAAGGTATAGATAAGATAGTTTCAGTATTTAAAAAGAGAATCGTTTCATATATTGATATAAAAGAGATTTTTCTTAAAGAGAAAGATTTTAAAATAGATAAAAATATAGTATGGCTCAAAAAAGAGATTGAAAAAAAACTGAATAAAAATAATTCAGCATTGATTGTATTTTCACCAGAAGGGGAAAGTATAACTTCTAATAAATTTTCTGAAGACCTTTTTACACTTTTTGAAAATTATGATTGCATAGGATTTCTAGTTGGAGGAAAAACTGGAATCCCTTTTCCTATAAAGAACAATGCCTATAAGATAATATCTTTCTCAAAAATGGTTTTTGGGCATCAAATTTTTAGAATTATGCTTTTTGAGCAGATTTATCGAGCTATAACAATAAAATATAATATGAAATATAATTGATAAAATTTAAGATAATTTATAAAATATGACAGACAGTTTAAATTTACAATGATTTCATTATTATTGGTTAGAGAAAATAATAAATTTTACATAAATATAAAATCATTTATTACATAAGCATTATTATCAAGTATTTTTACAAATTTAGAATGTATGTTTTCTTCATTTGTAATATTTATTATATTGGCTATAATTCTAATTTTAACCTGATTAATTACAAATTCTAACAAAAAATATTTTCCAATTTGAATTGATTCATAATTATTTAAATTCATTATTTTTATTAAGGCTCCTGCAATAGATAAATCTAAAATTAACCCTTGTAATCTAATATTTGTTTGTTTAATTTTCTTTTTTCCATTAACAACATTTATTTCTAGCATTGTAATTTGTGAAGGGATATTACAATTTTTTCTAAGAAATTTTCGTTTTTGGTGTCTTCGCAATTTGTTTGAGTGTGCTAGCATTAATGCCTGAACTTTTGGGTTATTAATATCTCTGGTAATTTTGGTTTCAAATGAATAACCAGCATCTCCTTTATTATAAAAATAAACTTTTATAGGTAAATTTGCCATAGGTGCATTAGGATCATCAAAAATTTGAACTCTTTCAATTAAAATATATGAGTTAGTAACTTTTAAAACTTGGGAATAAAAAAATCTGTTATTGTATTCAATTCTTATTTTTTGTCCTTCTTTAAGTTTCTCGCTATTATATATTCGCCTTTTAGGTCTATAAAAATTGCACAATTTATTCAATATATTATATAAAGCATTTTTTACTTCAATAAGCTTTTTAGGCTCCATTATTTTAGAAGAATATAATGAAATATATTTCAAAATTACACTTTTTAATTGATCAGAATTTCTTAAAAAAATTTCAGGACTTTGAATTTTTTCTCTTTTTATAATATCTATAAGTAGATCAGTTTCATATTTGGATAGTTTGTTGTTAGAAGCATATCTTTTAACTAATAATACTTTTTCTTCTGAAAGGACTTGAAAAAGTTTTTTATAATAGTAAAGACCTCCAAAAAAGAAAAATATAATAACAAAAAGAACTAGAATTGAAATAATTATTTGTGTAGTAGTGGCTCTGGGAACATTAAAAACTGGAGCGTTCATATTTTCTCCATCTAAAATATATAATTAATTTTTTGTTTACTATACACTTGTATAGATAAAAAATACTTTTTAATTATATTATACAAGCAAAATTATCTATATTTAATATAATTAAGATTAATAGATTGTCAAAATTAAGAGCAATATTTTTTTTATTATCGAGAATATTTAAAATTTGTTAACAACTCATAAATATAAAATAAATTTATTTTTGTTAAATATATGTTATGTTAAAGGAGTGAATAAAGGGGGAGAAATGAATTTAAATACATATATAGAAGAAATTATAAGTTTAATGAAAGGTATAAATTTTGAAGAAATAGAAAATAATATAGAAAAACTAGTTGATTTAATGACAGAAAATAGAAAAATTTTAATTTGTGGTAATGGAGGTTCAGCAGCTGATAGTCAACATTTAGCAACTGAACTTGTTGTAAAATTTGAAAAAGAACGAAAACCATTAAAAGCTTTAGCCTTAACTACAGATACTTCATTAATAACAGCAACTTCAAATGATTATATTTTTGAAAAGATATTCTCAAGACAGGTTGAGGCATTAGGTGAAAAAGGAGATATTTTAATATGTTTTTCGACTTCAGGAAATTCTAAAAATGTTATTGAAGCTGCAAAAATTGGAAAGAAAAAGGGGATAATTATTGTAGGTTTTTTAGGAAAAGATGGAGGGGAATTAATTAAGTACTCTGATATTGTTTTTTTAGTTAAAAGTAATAAAACATCTCACATTCAAGAGATTCATCAAATGCTTTACCATTTTTTATGTAAAAAAATAGATGAAAAATTATAAGTTCAAAATATTGGCAAAATTTTTAAAATAATTTTAATAAATTATATAGTGGAGAAAATATGGATTATTTTTTATTGATAGTTTTTTATTTAGGATTCCCTTTTTTAATTATTTTGTGGGAAAAGAAATCTGTAATAATTCAAAAAATAAATCCAATAGTTTTATTATATATAGTAGGTTTAATAATTGGTAATTTTAATCTTTTACCTGAGAAGTTTTTCCCATTACAGGATAATTTAAGTTCTATTTCTGTTCTTTTAGCACTTCCTTTATTATTACTTTCTTTAAATATTAGTTCCTGGAAAAAATTAGCTAAATCTACATTAATTTCTTTTATTGCTATGTGTATTGCAATAGGGATATCCGTTATAATAGGATATTTGATTTTAAAAAATAATTTACCTGAGGCTAATAAAATAGGTGGTTTATTGATAGGAGTTTATACAGGTGGAACTCCAAATTTAGCAGCAATAAAATTAGCATTAAAAGTGTCCCCTTCAGATTACATCGCTGTTCATACAGCAGATATTTTAATTTCTTCAATATATTTATTGTTTATTGTTACAATAGCTCAAAAACTATTTAATCTTATTTTACCAAAATTTAAAAAGGTTGAGAATAAAAAAGAACAGGTTGTTTCTAAAGAAGAGATAGAAAAATATGAAGGGATATTTACAAGAGACAATATATTTGCATTTATTAAATTAATGTTAATTGATATAGTTATAGTTGGGTTAAGTTTTGGTTTAACTTTACTATTAAAAAAGGTTGATATGTCTCTAGTTATTATTTTATCAGTAACAACTCTTGGTACTATTGCATCATTAATAAAACCTTTTAAAAATATAAAAAATAGTTTTCAAGTAGGCCAATATTTTATACTTGTATTTTGCCTTGTTGTTGGGTCAATGGCTAATTTAGTTAAAATGTTATCTAATTCCCCTTATATAATTTTATATGTAACCATAGCAATCTTTGGATCTCTAATAATCCATTTAATTTTATGTTATATTTTAAAAATTGATATTGATACAATGATAATAACATCAATTGCAGGGATATTTTCTCCCCCATTTGTTCCATTAGTCTCATCAGTTTTAAAAAATAAAGAGATTATTTTTTCAGGGATTACTGCAGGATTAATCGGTTATGCAATAGGTAATTATTATGGGGTTTTCATGGTATGGATATTGAAATTTTTAGGATAGAAATGTGCTAAAAAGGAGATGTGATAAAAATCAATAGCAGGGGATAAAGAAACTGCTTTCAGGCAACGAAAATAAACCTGAAAGCAGATAGGCTTAGGTTCGACATTTAATTTGGTCAAAAAGACCGTTTAGGAGAATGAAGAGCCTACAGCCGAATCAACATAATAATCGGATTTTAACAATCCAGATTGAATAGGAGAATGGATTATTCTCTGTAATAAATATCGTAAAGAATCTGCTTTCAATTAAAAAAAAATAATTGGAGGAGGCAGATGAAACTATCAGTTGGAGTTGATTTACACAAGCATCAAATGACGGTATGTATAAAAAATTTAGAACAAAGGATTGCAGATATTAATTGGAAATTTTCTACAAAAAAAGAAGGATATATGGAATTTGTAAGATTGTTAAAGAAATTATCCCAACCAGAAGAAATTGAAATAGCAGTAGAATCTACAGGAAATACAAGATATTTCAAAAGAGAAATGGAAAATTATGGATTTAAAGTACATGTAGTAAATACCTTAAAGTTTAAAGTAATAAATGAATCAATAAACAAAACAGATAAACATGATGCAAGGACATTAGCAGAATTTTTATCAAAAGATATGATACCAGAAGTAAATTTATGTAAAGAAGATAGTAAAAATTTAAGAGATTTATTAAAGCATAGGTCAGTATTAAAAAAGACCAATGTAAGTTTAAAGAATCAAATACATGGAATAATGTTAGAAATGGGTATAGGAACAAAGAATGGACAGCTTAACACAAAAACAGGAAGGGTAAAAATTATAGAACAAATATCGGACCCAATAAAAAAAAGTATAGTATCAGGGATAATAAAAACAATAAATAGTATAGAAAGTTTAATATCAGAAATAGAGAAAGAGCTTTCAAAGATGACAGAAAAAGATGAAGCAGTAAGAATACTAAGGACAATACCAGGATGTGGATTGATAACTTCAATTACTTTAAGGGCTTACATAGATGACATAAATAAATTTAGTTCATATAAAAAGCTTTCTTCTTATTGTGGATTGGTACCATGGGTACAAAATTCAGCAGACAAAGAAAGATATGGGAATATAACTAAAAGAGGTTCACAAGAATTGAGAACAGCATTTGTACAGATGACAATGGGTATGATAAGGGTAAAAAGAGAAAGAGAAAATAGATATATGAAATCTTATAGAAATATGAAAAAAATAAAAGGAAGTGGAAAAGCAATAATAGCAACTTCAAGAAAGTTAAGTAAATTGGTATGGACATTATTAAAAAATGGTTGTGAATATGATCCAGTAAAATCAAATGATATATTGTTAAATAAAGATTATTCCGTTGCCTGAAAGCAATGATTTGAGGTTTTACCTCGTTTATATAAATTAGCAGATTTTTTGATATTTAATATTGATTTTTATAGGAGATAAAATATTAAAAAAAGTTCTATAAAGAAGTTTACTATATTACCTATATGATTATTTAATTATTTCGACATATAAAGTTTATTAGATATATAGTTTAAATATGTGATTAAGTTAAAATATAAAAGGAAAATTATTATGATTGAAGTAAAAAAAGTTGAGTCCATTGATGATATCAAAAGATTTGTTAAATTCCCTTTTTATATTTATAAAAATTCTAAATATTGGGTTCCTCCAATTATAAATGATGAAATAAATACTTTAAGAAATGATAAAAATCCAGCATATAAATTTAGTGATGCTGAATTTTATCTATTTAAAAGAGGAAAAGATATTGTTGGTAGAGTTGGTTTAATTATTAATAAAAATAAAGAAAAAGAAAAGGAATTTGCAAGAATTACAAGAATTGATTTTATTGAAGATTATAATGTAGCAAAATTTATTTTTGATTTTTCAAAAGAGTGGGCTAAAAAAAATGGGAAAAATTTTATACATGGTCCTTTAGGATTTACAAATTTTGATACACAGGGATTATTAGTTGAGGGGTTTAATAAATTACCCACTGTAGCTTCAAGCTATAACTATGAATATTATAAAGTTTTTTTTGAGAATTATGGTTTTAAAAAAGAGATAGATTGGGTAGAATATGAGATTAATGTCCCAGATAAAATTCCTGAAAAAGTTTTAAAAATAGGTGATATCATCACAAAAAGATATAAAGTTAAAACAGTTCAATTAAAATCAAAAAAAGATCTTATGAAATATGCTAGAGAGGTTTTTGATTTAATAAATGAATCTTATAGTGAATTATTTTCAGCAATAACTCTTAATGATGAATTGATTAATAAATATATTGATGATTATATTAAGAAAATTGAACCAGATTTAGTAAAACTTGCTATAAATGAAAAAGGGAATGTTATTGCTTTTGTAATATCTATGCCATCATTATCAAAAGCATTACAAAAAGCAAAAGGTAAATTATTTCCATTTGGATTTATACATATTTTAAAAGCTTTAAAATATTATGATAAGTTAGACCTTTATTTAGGTGCTGTTGATCCATCATATCAGGGGAAAGGACTACCAGCTTTACTAATGATAGAGATGACAAAAACTGCAATAAAAAAGAAAATAAAAAAAGTAGAAACAAATAGTGAATTGGAAATTAATTCTAAAGTACAATCAACATGGAAGTATTTTGATTCAAAAATAATTAAAAGAAAAAGAAGCTATATTTTACAAATTGATTAAAAAATATAATAAAACTCCGATTAATATATAAAATAAGAATAAAATAATTATAAGGGAATTGGGGTTTTTATGGTTAATTTAAATAATATAAAAGATCTGTATAAAACAAATTATCAATATGATAATTTAGAAAAAAAAATAGATAGTTCTAAAAAGATTTTAAATAAAACAAAAAATGATGAAAAACTTAAAAAGGTTTCACAGGATTTTGCAAGTATATTTATTAAACTTATGTTAAGTGAAATGAAAAAAACATTGCATCAGGAGAAAAATCCTTTATATGGTGGTTTAGCTGAGGATATCTGGTCAGATATGTTGTATGATGAATATTCTAAACTTATGGCTAAAAATGGATTGAATTCTATTTCTTCTTTAGTTTATCAATCATTAAAAAACAGATAATAGTTAATTCTTTTTATTTTTATTTCTGATAAAATAAGGTTTTTATAAAAATATTAAAAAAAGAAATATTAAAGGCGAATATCAATTTAGAGAAAAATTAACTAATTTCTTCTCCAGGTAAAAGAATAATTCTATATATTTTGTTGTCTTTATTTTCGATTCCAGATTGTTTTAAAACTTTTATAAGGTTTTCAATTTTTTTCTTTTCTTTACACATTCCAAAAAATAATGCAGATACTATTTCTTTGTCTTCTTTCATTTTAAAAAAACCTTTAAATAAAGGGAAATCCTGGTTTAATAAATTTTCAATATTTTTCCCCTCAATAAATGTTCCTCTATGAATATCAGCAGAAATTAATCCTAATACTATGTCATCTTTATATGAAAAATCAAAAACCTGAATAATATAAAAAAACATATTTTCTCCTTAAATATAAGTTTTTAAATTTAATCAATTATAATTTTAATTAATTTAATATTGTTTTTAATATTTAATAAATTTTTTATAGAATACAAGATAAAATATTTAAAAAAACTAGGATGATTTGTTTTCTTCAATTTCCCCAGCCATAGTTAAAGCAGTTTTAGTTAAAAAAGGTCCAATAGTTTCTGTAATAATAGTTGTAAAAAGTAAAATGTTAATAACAATATTGGATAGGTCAATTCCAGTTTGGCCATAAGCTCCAGTACCATATTTTGATTTAACAGTTAAAGCAAGAGCAACAGCAACACCTACTTGAGGAATAAGAGCAAATCCTACAAATTTTTTAACAACTTTTTGTGCCTTACCAATTACTGCTCCAAAAGAAGCTCCTAAAATTTTACCTGTCATTCTGGCAGCTGTGTAAAGAAGGCCAATTAATCCAATTTTTCCAATTAGCTTTATATTTAGTTGAGCTCCAGCTAGAATAAAAAATAATGGTAATAAAATAGGTGAAATATTATCAAGGTTAAGTTTTGATCTATAAGTAAGGTTATTATTAGTATTTGCCAGGTATAAACCAAATGACATAATTGCTAATAGTTCCGATAAATCAAATTTTTCTGAAATTCCTAATTGTATAAGTAAAAAAGCAAAGATACCCATAATTATAATTTCATTATCTCTAATTTTTCTAAAAATAAGATTATAAACAAAACCTGATAAAAAACCAAGCAATACAGAAATAGCAATAATTATAATTGGTTTAAAAATAATAACAATAATAGATGGGTTAGTTCCTTTCATAAAACTTGAAGCAAATACTGATGCAAATACAAAAATTATTAAAGCAGCAGCATCATCAACTCCTACAACGCCCATTATTGTAGAAGTTAAAGGACCTTTAGCTTTATATTGTCTAATTACATATACAGTAGCAGCTGGAGCAGTTGCAGAAGATACAGCACCTAAAATTAAAGCATAATAAAAAGGATAATTTGTAAATAATATTAATGACCCAGTAACAACAATGAATGCTCCAAATGATTCAAAGAAAGCAATTATAAGAATAGATTTGCCAAGTTTGGCCAAAGTATTTTTGTCAAGCTCTGAACCAATAGTAAATGCAATAATACCTAAAGCAATTTTTGAAACAAAGTTTAGATCACTAAGAGTTTTATCAGTAAAAACTTTTAAAAGCGAAATACCCATTATTACACCAAATATAATATATAAGGTAACAGCTGGGATTTTATATCTGTCAGATATAAAGTATTTTAATAAAAGTGCAATAAGCAAAGTAATTCCTAAAGAAATAAGAAGATATTCAAGTACATCCATTTTTGTTCCTTTTAAATGAATATTAATAATTATTTTATTTGTCTTTTTATATGTACTAATTTTTTAACAATAAAAAAAAATTTAAATGATAAAAAATTGTTTTAAAAAAATAAAACTATTTTTGATATTAAGTTATCTATTTATAATTTTATATATTTAAATTAAAAAAATAAACAATTTAAATTTAAATTGTTCTTTTAATATAAAGAGAAAAAAGATTTTTTATTTTCTATAGATGCTTAAAAACTTCTAAAACTTCTTCCGGGTTATTGGTGTTTTTAAGTTTGTTTCTAATTTCTTCGTTTTTTATAATTAAAGTCAATTTAGCAAGTATTCTTAAATACATTGTATGATTCTCAGGGCCACCAATAAGAAAAATAAAATTAACAGGTTGTCCATCAAGTGAATTCCATTCAACTCCAGTTTTGTGAATTGCAATGGAAATAAAAAAAGATTCAATGCTTTTTATTTTAACATGGGGTATTGCAACATTTTTCCCTATACCAGTACTAATTATACTTTCTCTTTTAAAAACAGCTTTTTTAAATTCATCGAAATCTTTGATTTCTCTAAGGTCTTTTAAATTATTAATCATAAATTCTAAAGTTTCAGTTTTGTCTTTTGTTGAAATAAAGAAGATTTTGTCTTTTTTAATATAGTCTTTTAAATTAATCATAGCAAAACCTTTTTTTTAAATAGATAAAACTATTTTTATGATTGTCAATAAAAATAAATTTGAATAATAAAATAATCTTTACTATTGAATAAAAAAAATATTATTATATTATTTAGAAAATGATTTTTGAAAAGGGGATGTTATGGATAATAATAACATTAAAAATCTTAATATAAAAGAACTTTTAAACATTGCAATTCAACTTGAAGAATCAGGTATTGAATTTTATAAAATTGCTGCTGAACAAAGTAAAAATGAAAAAGTAAGAAATTTGATGCTTAATTTAATGGATATGGAAAAAGGGCATAAACAAAAGTTTGCACAAATTCTTGAAAGGCATGGTGAAGAAGTTGTTGATTCAGATTATTTAGGTGATGATATCTCTCTTTATCTTTCAACTATTTTAAATACGCCGTTTTTTACAAAAGAAGATGAAATCAAAGGGTTTATAAAAAATAATTCATTAGAGAAGATTTTAAATTATGCTTTACAAACTGAAAAAGATTCAATTACTTTCTATAATGAATTATTGGATTTATTGAAATTTAATGATTCTAAAGAATTTACAAAACAAATTATATCTGAAGAAAAAAATCATGTAATTCTATTAGAAAAAATTAAACAAGAAATTTTATAATCTTTTCTTGACATTTATTAAGATTATTGTAAATAAATTTCACAGGATGGAGAGATGACCGAGTGGTCGAAGGTGGTAGTCTTGAAAACTACTGTACCCGAAAGGGTACCGGGGGTTCGAATCCCTCTCTCTCCGATTATTATAAATTATTTCAGGGCTATCTCAAATTGAGGTAGTCCTTTTTTTCTTTATTGACAAAAATTTCAATTTATATATTTTTGATTCAGACGGAGAGGTGCGAGAGTGGTCGAATCGGGCTCCCTGCTAAGGAGTTGTAGGGGTTAACTCTACCGGGGGTTCGAATCCCCCCCTCTCCGTTTTTTTATTTGTTGCTTCTTATTATGTAATTGTTAATCTTAAATGGTTCCATTTAAAAAATTCTTTCTTGTTTTTTCATCAAATTTTTCTATAGCATAGCGCAACATAGTTCTTGGTATTCTTTTGTACCATTTTTTTAAAAAATTATATTCTGTATTATAATCTATTTTTCCAATTTCCCTAAGCATCCATCCACAAGCTTTTTGTATTAAATCATGATTATTCAAATTGTTTTTATCATAATTTTTCTTGTTAAAGTTTGTTTTATTATATATTTTTTTATCATTATATTTTATACTAGAATTTTTATCTATATCTTTATTAGATGAATTTTGTAGAAAATATTCGATTAATTTTAATGTAGTATTAAATTCTTTATTTTTTATAAAATATAAAGTTGAAATAATGGCTATTCTTTTAGTCCATAAATTGTTAGTTTTTGCAAGTTCAAAAAGTAGGCCTTTTTCATTTTTTAAATATAAAAAATTTCCTATAATTTTTGGTGATACAGTATCAACAATGTCCCAATTATTTAAATACTTAATATTTTCTAACACAATATTTAAAATTTGTTCTTTATAAAACAAATCACTTTTTTCATATTTAAAAATCAATATAAAAATAGCCAATAATCTAATCTCATGATATTTATCCTTTAATAAATTTACTATTTCATTAAAATTTATTGATTTATAATGTTTTTTAGCAATTTTTTTTATTACAGGAACTCTAACACCTAAAAATAAATCACCTTCTCCATATTCCCCTTTACCTGTTTTGAAAAATATTTTTGAATGATTAGCAATTTCATCGTTTTTTAAATTAAATATTTCATACCTGATCTTTGCTTCTATAGACATTTAACCTCCATCAATATCATGAATATACAATATAAGAATTATGATTTTATTCTTTTAACATAATTTATAATTTAAAAACAATAAAAGTAAAATATTATTAAAAATTGACAAAAAAAGATTTTAAATAAAAATTAACTAAAAATTATTTAATTTTTCATTTTGTAAAAGTACCAATATAAATTAAAAAAAATAATAAAAAAAAATAAGAAAAACAAAAAAATCTAAAAAATTTAAAAAAATAATGATAATAATAAAAACAAAAAAATCAATAAAAATAGAAAAAAAATAATAAAATGAAGGTAAAATGATGGGAAAAAATCTTAATTTAAATGAAAAAGGGAAATTGAAATTAATTTCAAAAATTGGGTTTGGTATTGGTGACCTTGGAGGAAACCTTTTTGTAACTGTTATAGGGTTTTATCTCCTATATTATTTGACAGATATTGTTAGAATTCCATCAGCATTAGCTGGAACTGCTTTAATGATTGGAAAAATCTGGGATGCTATAACAGATCCTTTAGTTGGGTATTTATCTGATAACACTAAAAGCAGATGGGGTAGAAGGAAACCTTATCTTTTTATTGGTTCAATTTTACTTTTACTGGGTATGATAATAATGTTTGCAAAACCAGGAATTGTTAATAAAAATTTGCTTTTTATATACATAGTAATAATTTATTGTTTTTTAAATACTGCATATACATTGGTTAACATTCCATATGGAGCTTTAACTCCTGAATTAACAAAAGATTATCATGAAAGGACAGAGTTAAACGGATATAGAATGTCATTTGCTGTTATTGGTACAATGGTAGGAGCAGCATTGACTTTACCAATTGTTAACAGTTTTGATAATAAAGTAACTGGATGGATTGTTGCAGGAGCTGTTATGGGTTTTATAATGTTTTTTACAATGATTATAACTATAATTACAGTTCATGAAAACAACAATTATAAAAAAGAGATAAAAATCCCAATATTGAAGTCATATAAAGAAGTATTAAAGTTAAAAGCGTTTTTAACTGCTTTATTTCCATGGACATTCCATATCATGGGTATTACAATTATTCAAAGTGGATTACTTTATTATTTTAAATACATAATTCATAATGAATCATTATTTCAAATTGCTTTGATGATACTTTTATTAACAAGTATTTTATTCATCCCTGTTTGGGTTAAAATTTCTAAAAAAATAGGTAAGAAATTAAGTTATAATATAGGAATGTTTATTGTAACTGTTTTTGCAATTGTCTTTTCATTTGGAACTAAAAAATTTGGCCCGACATTTGGTTATATCATTATGTTTTTAACAGGAATTGGGTTTGCAACTCAATATGTGATGCCATATTCAATAATTCCAGATATAATTGAATATGATTATTCAATTAATAAGGTAAGAAGAGAAGGGGTTTTTTATGGCATGTGGACTTTCTCAAGTAAAGTTGGACAGGCATTTGCCTTATTTTTAAGTGGTTGGATTTTATCTATTTTTGGATATATTCCAGAAGTTGAACAAACAGCTCTTTCCAAATTAGGGATTACCCTTTTAATTGGAATATTTCCTGCAATATTATTTTTAATAGGTATTAGTATTTTGTTTTATTATCCAATTGATAAAAAGTTTTATAATAAGATAATAAAAGATATAGAAGAATTTGAAAAAGATAACTAATATAAATTACCTTTTTCAATTTTTATAACATCTCTCATGTTCATACCTGCAATAGAAATTATTTTTGAATAATCAGGTATAGTTGTATTTGATCTTATATAAGTATAAAGACCTATTTTACAGTTTTTACCTATTTTAACTCCCGGAGAAATATAACAATGTGCTCCAATTGTTGTGTTTTTCCCTATAAATATTTTATCAAGTATTAGATAATCATTTTCAAAAATATGACATGAAAGATCTGTTTGGCCTCCAACTATAACATTATCTTCTATTGTTAGCAAATATGCATCGTTTAACATAAATGTATTTAAATAAACATTGTCCCCAATTTTTGCACCAATAATTTTAAAAAATAGATTTAAGAAAAATGACATAACTATATGAGGCAAGATGAAATTAATTGCTATGGAGTAAATTCCTGAGTAAATTAACCATCTTAAAGTAGTTAAAGAAGTTTTATAGTATTTCCCAGGTTTAATTCCAATAGATAAAATTCTAATAAATAAAGCTAAAAGGATAGAACCATAAATTAAGAAAGCATAAAAAATTACACCAATAGAAATAGAAAAATAAAATATGTTTTTAATTTCTATAAATCTGGAGATCAGAAAATAATTTATTGATTTTATAACTAAATAAATAGCAGGAAAAATTAATAAGCTAAGAACAAATGCATAAAAGGTATAAATAAAAAGTGCAACTAAGATGATAACAATAATTGAATTTGATAATTTAAAAAGGATATTGTTAATATTTTTTAAAGTCATTATCAACCCCCAATGAAATAATTATAATACCTATTTTAAGAAAAATAAATTAAATAATTATTAGCTATTAATTATATTTATTTTAAGTGCAAATGCTTTTAATAATATAGAGAATAAATAAATAAAATCAATATTTTGAATTGGTTGACAATTTTATACAAAGCTATTGATTTTTTTTCATTTAATATAATAATTTAAAAGGTTATAAAATTGAGGATTCTTAATAAAATGCAAATTGAGGAGATAAAAAATGATATTATTGAAAAATTGTTTTTATATTTATACAATGGATAATAATAAAAGTTATTGGGGATATGATATTTTAATTAAAGATAATAAAATTTTAAAAATAGAAAAAAATATAGATACTGAGAATTTTATTAAAAAAGGTGATAAAATAGAAGTTATAAATGCAAAAGATTTAGTTGTAGTTCCTGGTTTTGTTAATACTCATCACCATTTTTACCAGACTTTAACAAGAAATTTGAAACCTGTGCAAAATGCTAAATTATTTGATTGGCTTGTATACCTTTATGAAATATGGAAAAATATTGATGAAGAAGCTGTTTATTATTCATCATTGGTAGCAATAGGAGAACTTTTAAAAACTGGATGCACTTTAACAACTGATCATCATTACCTCTATCCAAAAGATTTTAAAAATGATTTAATGGGAATTCAATTTGAAGCTGCTGAGAAATTAGGAATCAGGTTTTCACCAACAAGAGGTTCAATGTCATTAAGTAAAAAAGATGGGGGTTTGCCGCCAGATTCTGTTGTTCAGACTGAAGATGAGATTTTAAAAGACAGTCAGAGAGTGATAGAAAAATTTCATGATAATTCAGAATTTTCAATGAAAAAAATAGTTTTAGCTCCATGTAGTCCATTCTCAGTTACAAAAGATCTTATGATTGAATCCTCCAGACTGGCAAGGAAATATGGGGTGAAATTACATACACATTTAGCTGAAACAGAAGATGAAACTCAATATTGTGTGGATACTTTTGGGAAAAGACCTTTAGAATTAATGGAAGATTGGGAGTTTATTGGGGAGGATGTTTTTTATGCACATGGCATTTATTTTAATGATAATGAGTTAGAAAGATTAAAAGAAACAAAAACTTCAATAGCACATTGCCCTTCTTCAAACATGAGACTTGGTTCAGGAATTGCAAGAGTTACTGAAATGCTAGAAATGGGAATTAATGTAGGTTTAGCTGTTGATGGCTCAGCTTCAAATGATACTTCAGACTTTCTTGGAGAGATGAGAAATGCTATGTTATTACAGAGGATTAAATATGGTGCAAAAGCTATGAAAACAGAAGATGTATATAAAATAGCTATTGAAAATGGAACAAAAATTTTAGGTTTTAATAAAGTTGGAAAAATTAAAGAAGGTTGGGCTGCAGATCTTGCTTTATTTAATATTAACAAAATAGAGTATGTTGGAAGTTTATCAGATCCTGCTGCTGCTTTGTTATTTGCAGGTAATGATCATAAAACTGAATATACTATTGTAAATGGGAAGATCGTTGTAAGAAATGGAAAACTTATTGGATTTGATGAAGAAGAGATTGTTAAAAAGGGAAATGAAATTGCAAAAAGGATTCTGGAAAAGTAATAGGTGTCATTAAAAAAATAAAAAGCCAAATAAAAAAGAGAAAAATAGTGAAAATAGAAAAAAATAAAAATTATTAAAGGATTGCTTATGTTGAGAAAAGATGTAAAATGGTATTATCCTGAAACTTTTGAAGATGCATTAGCTTATTTAAAACAACCTAATGTAATTTTACATGCAGGAGGAACTGGAATTTTAAGAACAAAATCTACTGCAATAGAAGGTTTTGTTGACCTTTCAAAATTAAAACTGGATTTTATTAATGAAACTGAATCCGAAATAGAAATTGGTGCCATGGTCACTTTTAATAAGGTAATTGAACATTTTAATAAAGGTGAAGGGAAAACAGGATTGTTAAAAAAATCTTTAGAATTAGCTGCTTCTCACCCATTAAGAAATAGAATAACAATAGGGGGTTCAATTGTTGATTTTCAACCATGGAGCGATCTTATGGCTCCATTATTTGCAATAGATGCTAATGCAGTTATATTTGGAAATGATGGTTTAGTTGAAATTAAAGTTATTGAACTTGTTAAAAGAATGAATGAATTAAAACCTTTTATAATAAAGAGTATAAAATTTAAAAATGAAAAAGATTATTATTTCTTTGTAAACAGATTGGTTAGAGTAAATTTTGATTATGCTGCTTTTAATATTTCAGCTTTATTGAAAATTGACAATAAAATAGTTAAATCATCAAAAATTTTTATAACTGGTATTGTTGGAAGATTTAGAGAATTAACAGATTTAGAGAGTTATTTGCAGGATAAAGTGTTAGATGATAATCTGATAAATGAAATAGATAATCATTTATATGTTGAATTTACAAGAGATTATAGGTTTTCTGCAGCTTACAAAGATAAAGCATTAAAAATCTTTATAAAAGATGGATTAAATGAGATAAAAAATCAAATTATGAAAAAATCTTGATTTAAATAAAAATAATAAAATTAAATTAGTAATAAAAACTTTATGATTTATGGAGGAAATAGATGCAAAAATTAAACAATATTAAATTGAAAGAGAAAAAATATTTGGTAACAAAAAGGATGAATATAAATGGTGAACTTGTTGATTTAACTTTTTTCCCAAATGAAACATTGTTAACTACTTTGAGAAATAATGGTTATACTGAGGTTAAAAATGGTTGTGAAGAGGGAGAGTGTGGAGCCTGCATGGTTCTAATTGATGAAATTCCTGTTAATTCCTGTCAGGTTTTGACTATGAGTGTTCTTGAAAAACAGATAAAGACAGTTAAGGGTATTGGAACTTTACATGAACCTGATGAAATACAAAAAGCTTTTGTTGATGCAGGTGCTGTTCAATGTGGTTTTTGTACCCCAGGTTTTGTTGTATCAACTTATGCATTGTTAAAAAACAACCCAAAACCTAATGAAGAAGAAATTAAAAGTGCTTTAGATGGTAATTTATGTAGATGTACAGGTTATGTTAAAATAATTGATGGAGTCAAATTAGCAGCTGAAAGGTTAAATAAAAAGTAATTTGTTAATAAAAAAGACTTAATAATTTCAATAAACAATATTGAAAAGTAATTAATTTAATAAATTTGAAAAAATAAAATAAAAAAAATAAAATAAAAATAAAATAAAAATAAAAATAAAAAAAATTATAAAAAAGAAAAAAAATGAAAAATTAAAAAAAATAAAAATATGTAGTAAAAAATGGAGAAAATTATGAAAAAGAATAATTTTAAATATGTTAACAAAGCTGAAAAAAAAATAGATGGGTTAGCTTTAGCAACTGGGGAAGAGCTTTATACAGATGATTTTAAAATAGAGGATCCTTTATCAGTAGTTTTTATTTATTCTCCTATAAAAATCAATATTAAATATCAAAAAATCTGCTAATTTATATAAACGAGGTAAAACCTCAAATCATTGCTTTCAGGCAACGGAATAATCTTTATTTAACAATATATCATTTGATTTTACTGGATCATATTCACAACCATTTTTTAATAATGTCCATACCAATTTACTTAACTTTCTTGAAGTTGCTATTATTGCTTTTCCACTTCCTTTTATTTTTTTCATATTTCTATAAGATTTCATATATCTATTTTCTCTTTCTCTTTTTACCCTTATCATACCCATTGTCATCTGTACAAATGCTGTTCTCAATTCTTGTGAACCTCTTTTAGTTATATTCCCATATCTTTCTTTGTCTGCTGAATTTTGTACCCATGGTACCAATCCACAATAAGAAGAAAGCTTTTTATATGAACTAAATTTATTTATGTCATCTATGTAAGCCCTTAAAGTAATTGAAGTTATCAATCCACATCCTGGTATTGTCCTTAGTATTCTTACTGCTTCATCTTTTTCTGTCATCTTTGAAAGCTCTTTCTCTATTTCTGATATTAAACTTTCTATACTATTTATTGTTTTTATTATCCCTGATACTATACTTTTTTTTATTGGGTCCGATATTTGTTCTATAATTTTTACCCTTCCTGTTTTTGTGTTAAGCTGTCCATTCTTTGTTCCTATACCCATTTCTAACATTATTCCATGTATTTGATTCTTTAAACTTACATTGGTCTTTTTTAATACTGACCTATGCTTTAATAAATCTCTTAAATTTTTACTATCTTCTTTACATAAATTTACTTCTGGTATCATATCTTTTGATAAAAATTCTGCTAATGTCCTTGCATCATGTTTATCTGTTTTGTTTATTGATTCATTTATTACTTTAAACTTTAAGGTATTTACTACATGTACTTTAAATCCATAATTTTCCATTTCTCTTTTGAAATATCTTGTATTTCCTGTAGATTCTACTGCTATTTCAATTTCTTCTGGTTGGGATAATTTCTTTAACAATCTTACAAATTCCATATATCCTTCTTTTTTTGTAGAAAATTTCCAATTAATATCTGCAATCCTTTGTTCTAAATTTTTTATACATACCGTCATTTGATGCTTGTGTAAATCAACTCCAACTGATAGTTTCATCTGCCTCCTCCAATTATTTTTTTTTAATTGAAAGCAGATTCTTTACGATATTTATTACAGAGAATAATCCATTCTCCTATTCAATCTGGATTGTTAAAATCCGATTATTATGTTGATTCGGCTGTAGGCTCTTCATTCTCCTAAACGGTCTTTTTGACCAAATTAAATGTCGAACCTAAGCCTATCTGCTTTCAGGTTTATTTTCGTTGCCTGAAAGCAGTTTCTTTATCCCCTGCTATTGATTTTTATCACATCTCCTTATGCATTTGCAAAAATTGTTGATATTGATGCAACAGAAGCTTTAAAAATTGAAGGTGTATTAGATGTATTGTCATATAAAAATGTTGAAAGAATACCTTATACAACAGCTGGCCAGGGATATCCTGAACCTTCTCCTTATGATACTTATTTATTTGATAATTATGTAAGATATGTTGGTGATAAAGTATGTGCTATAGTTGCAGAGACAAAAGAGATAGGATTAAAAGCTTCAAAACTGGTAAAAATAAAATATGAAATTTTAAAACCAGTACTTGATTTTGAAAAAGCTGAATCTTCAAATCCTGTTCATCCTGAAAAAGATTCTTTTGCAAAGATACCGGTTCCTTATTATCCAGAAAAGAATATTGCAGCTGAAATAAATTTTGAGATTGGTAATATTGAAAAAGGGTTTAAAGAATCAGAACATACAATTGAAGGTTCTTTTTATACTCCTTATACTTCTCATGCTGCTATTGAACCACACTCTGTTGCAGCATATTTTGATAATAGAGGTAGACTTGTTATAATTACAACTACTCAAGTTCCTTATCATGTAAGAAGAATTACTTCTTATGTTACAAAAATTCCAATTTCAAAAATCAGAGTTATCAAACCAAGAATAGGTGGGGGATTTGGAGGAAAGCAGGAGATAATTATAGAGCCTTATGCAGCACTTGTTGCATGGAGATATAAAAGGAATGTAAAAATAACTCTAACAAGAGAGGAAGTTTTTACTTTTACAAGAACCAGACACCCTTATAGGATTCATATTAAAGCAGGGTATAATTCTGATGGTAAAATTAATTCCCTTTTGTATGAAGCTTTAGAAAATACAGGTGCTTATGGTTCCCATGCTTTGACAGTTCTTTCAAATGCAGGTTCAAAAGTTTTACCTTTGTTGAATAAAATACCTAATTTAAAATTTAACGGTAAAGCAGTATATACAAATTTACCAGTTGGAGGTGCTTATAGAGGGTATGGTGCATCTCAAGGGTATGCAGGATATGGACAAATTATAGATCAAATTGCTTATGAATGTAAAATAGATCCTGTTGATTTTTATAAAAAATGGTCAATAAAAACAGGTGAAACTTCCCCAATTTTTAAAGCAATTGGTGAAGGTAAAGAAGGTGTTGATATGAATCTTAATTCTGTGGGTCTTGATAGATGTCTTGAAGTAGGTGAAAAAGAATTTAATTGGAGAGAAAAAAGAGAGAAATATTGGTTTTATAAACAAGAAGGAAAGAGGTTTAAAAGAGGTGTTGGAATGGTTTCACTTATGCAGGGGTCTGCAATACCTAGAATTGATATGGCATCAGCATATATGAAAATGAATGAAGATGGTTCATTCAATTTGAATGTTGGAGCTACAGATTTAGGAACTGGCTCTGATACAATATTAGCTCAAATTGCTGCTGAAGTATTGGATGTTCCTGTAGAAAAAATTATAGTTTATTCTTCTGATACAGATTTTACACCTTTTGATACAGGTGCATATGCATCTTCAACAACTTATCTTTCAGGTGAAGCAACAAGGAAATGTGCAGTTAATATAAAACAAACCATTTTAAAAGTTGCTTCTGAAATGTTAGAAGAAAAAGTCGATAATCTTGAAATTGTTGAAGGAAAAGTATTTATTAAAAACAGTGATAAACATGTTAAGTATGAGGATATTTGTTTATATTCTTTATATGATAAAGACCAATTTCAAATACAGGCTTATGCATCTCATGTTGGAGATCAATCTCCACCACCATTTGCAACACATTTTGTAGAAATCGAAGTTGACACATTACTTGGAAATATAAAAGTATTAAACTACTTTGCTGCAGTTGATTGTGGCACAGCAATTAATCCAACCCTTGCTGAAGGTCAATGTGAGGGAGCTATTGTTAATGGTTTATCTTATGCTTTAACAGAAAATTATTATTTTTCTGATAAAGGTACAATGATAAATAATAGCTATGGTAAATATAAACTATTTACAGCAGATGATATTCCTGACTTGAAAGTTAAATTAGTCGAAACTTATGAAAAAACAGGTCCATTTGGTGCAAAATCAATTTCAGAAATCAATATTAATGGTCCTATTCCAGCAATTGCAAATGCTTTTTTTCATGCAACAGGAAAACGAATTTATAAAGCTCCTTTTACTCCAGAAAGAGTTTTAGAAGCTTTAGAAAAATAATAAATAAATATTAAAAACAAAAAGAGGTTGTCCTAAAGCTTATGGGATAGCCTCTTTTTTTAATTTTCATAAATCTTATTTTTGAATAAAAAACTTGATAGTATAAAAAAATTGAAAAACTTGTTAATAATCTGAAAAAATTAGGTTTTAATGTTTTATGAAAACCTTGTGTGTATAAATAAACAATACCTTTGAGTTTTGTGAATATTATTGTGAATTGATTGTGATTATAGAAAGAAAAAGAATATAATGGTTATATAAATATTAATTATTATAAATAAAATTATAATTAAAAATTTTGTTTTTATACATTTAATCTGTTATATTTAGAATATATTATAAACATTTAAGCATAATAAAAAAATATTATCAAAATTAAACTAACATTATACAAATCAATATATAGATGAAAGTGTGTTAAGATTTATTAAAAAATATTTAGTGAAGAGGAGCCATGAAACCTTTATCTGAAAGGGCAAGACCTAAAAATATTAATGAGTTTATTGGACAAACACATCTATTGGGTGAAAATGGACCAATAACAACAATGATGCTATCAAAAAACTTGTTTTCAATGATATTTTATGGTCCTACAGCAACTGGAAAAACAACATTAGCAAATATTTTAGCCCAATATTTTAATTACCCTTTTATTAAAAGTAATGCTTTAAGTTTAAATTCAAAAGAATTAAATACAATCTTAAATTCAAATGATTTAGAAAGCAGTACAAAAAGAATTTTGTTTATTGATGAGTTTTATAGATTAAACAAACCAAAACAGGATATGCTTTTAGCTCCTCTTGAAAAGGGAGAAATAATAATAATAGGAGCAACTACAGAAAACCCTTTTTTTGTTTTACAAAAAGCTCTTAGATCGAGAGTTTTAATTTTTGAATTTAAAGAACTTAATCGGGATGAAATAGAAAAGATAATTATAAACGCTATTAAAAAGGATGTTCTTTTAAGTAAATTTAATATTGATATTGAAGATAGAGCATTATCATCTCTTCTTGAAATTTCTTTTGATGTAAGAAAATCTTTAAATATTCTGGAATTGGTTATTTTATCCAGAGTTTATTCAATACTACAAAAAAATGAATTTTATATAAAAGAAGAAAATTTTGAAAAATTTTTATTAGATTTAATGTATAATGAAAAAAATATTGGAAAATATGTAAAAAACAAAATTAAATTAAAGGAAATTGATGATATTTTAAAGAATGAGAAAATTAAAATAACTGAAGACGATATAAATTTATTTACATTAAAAAAAGAGACTAAATATTCAGATATTGAAGATCACTACAATGTTATTTCAGCTTTTATAAAATCGATTAGAGGAAGTGATCCTGATGCTGCAATTTACTATTTAGCTTTAATGCTGGAAAGTGGTGAGGATCCCGTATATATTGCAAGAAGGTTAATTATATTAGCAGCAGAAGATATAGGACTGGCTTATCCAGAAGCTTTGTCTATTGCCGTTTCTGGTTTAATTGCTATAGAAAGAATTGGGATGCCTGAAGCAAGGATAATTATTTCAGAAATTACCATATTATTATCTACTCTACCAAAGAGTAATTCTTCATATTTAGCAATAAATAAGGCAACAGAAGTAATTAATAGTGGAAAAATTTTTAAAATACCAGATTATTTAAAAAGTGGTGGTTATAAATTATATAAAAAAAGTATTAAAAATTACAAAGATGCTACTCAATACAAATATCCTCATAATTATAAAAATCATTGGGTTAGACAAAAATATTTAGAAGAAGACTTAAAACTTTTTGAATTTCAAAATAATGGTTTTGAAATTAAACTTAAAAACTGGATAAAAAAGATAAAAAGTGATATTGAGTAATA
Organism: Exilispira thermophila; assembly: GCF_055389015.1. NCBI lineage: Bacteria > Pseudomonadati > Spirochaetota > Spirochaetia > Spirochaetales > Exilispira > Exilispira thermophila. The sequence continues at coordinate 2,452,684 of NZ_AP042476.1, forward strand.
GTAATAAATTAAAAACAAAGTTTTGGAGCTAATAATGATAGATAAAAAATTTGTAGAATTACTTTTTAATGGCGCCTCTATAGAAAGGTGGAATGATTTATTAAGGCCAATAGATCTTATTGAGTTAGATAAGCAAGCACATAAGATGATTATTGCTTATATAATTGCAAATATTGAACAAAAAGAACGAAGAAAAAAGATAAACTGGAGAATCCTTATTGAAGGGTCAATTTTTGAATATTTTAGAAATATTGCTTTAACAGATATAAAAAGACCTGTTATTTCTTACTTATACAAAAGAAAAAAAGAAGAAATTAATCAATATGTGATAAACACTTTTGAAAAATATTTAAAGCATTTCAACAAAGATTTCTTTGAAAGATTTAAAAAATATTATTTTTCTGATAATGAATATATTATTGAAAGACAAATTTTGAGAGCTTCTTCAACTTTAGCAACACTTTATGAGTTTGAAATAATATCTGAATTTAATAAAAAAATACATCCAGTTGAAAAAATTTATAATGACCTTATTAATGAGGTTGAGAATTATTTACATTTTAAAGGGGTTGAAAGAATTTTAAATAAACAAAAACCTTATGAATTTATAAATTTTTGTGGTCAATTAAGATTTCAGAAACGATGGGCTCAAACTCCAAGAGTACCTAAAACATCTGTTCTTGGTCATATTTATCTTGTAGCTGTTTTTGTGCATCTATTTTCAATTAAATTAAATATTTGTGATAAAGGTGTTTATAATACATTTTTTAATGCATTATTTCATGACTTACCTGAAGCTTTAACAAGGGATATCATATCTCCGATAAAGATGGGAATAAAAGGTCTTGATGAAGCTATTAAAGATTATGAATTAAAAGAAATTGAAGGGAGATTATTACCAACTTTAACTCCATATATAAGAGAAGAGATAAGATTGTATATTATAGATGAATTTGAAAACAAGATATTTATAGATGGGGAATATAACAAATTTGAAACTTCTGAAATTATAAAAGAAAAAGATTTTTTGAATAAATATAATAATGATAGATTTAATCCAATATTTGGTGGAATTGTAAGGATTGCAGACCGATATGCTGCGTTTTTAGAAGCTTTGTATTCAAAAAAACATGGTATTAGTTCCAGCTATATTTCTGATGCTATTAAAAATTATGAAAATATGTACAAAGATAAAAAATTGGGTAAAATTGATCTTAATCAATTATTTTCAGAATAAGATAATAGATTTAAATAATAAAATGATAATTCCAGGTTAAATTTTAAATGGATAAAATTTTCAATTTAAAGAAATAATATAGCAGTTCCAATAACAGCAAGGATTGTACCATTAATTGACAATAATGTTATTTTCTTTTTTAAAACAAAATATTCATAAGGGAGTAATAGTATAGGGACTATTTGCATAATTGTACTTACTATACCAATTGGAGCGTAATTTATTGCATATAAAGCAGCAATCACTCCAAGAATTGGTCCTACAACTGATCCTATCATTATTAAAACAAAACTTTTTTTATCTTTCATTTTTAAAAAGTCTTTTTTAAAATTTTTTGTAAAACCACGGTAAAAAATGTATGCAATTAAAGCAAAAGTTATTCTTATGGTATTAGTTGAGATAGGAGTTGTACCATAATTTTGTCCCATTTTTGCAAGTACAAGCCCCAGTGATTGCCCTAAAGCACCTAAAAAAGCTATAACAATCCCTTTATTTATTTTAAATGCTTTATAAAATTTTTTTTTGTTATTTTTATATTCAGGACTGTCACCAATTATTACAATAATAATTCCAAGAATTGTTAAAAACATTCCTGATATTTTCAAAACACTCAAATTTTGATTAAAAAAGAAATATGATAATATTGCGCTAAAAATAGGTGATAAGGTCAAAATAACAGTTGTTTCTCTAGGGCCAAGGTCAACAAATGATTTAAATATCATAAGGTCAGCGAAAAAATAACCAAAAATACCAGACAAAGCTATGTAAATATAGGCTGGTAACGGTTCATGGATTGGATAAATGGATTTGTAAAAGATAAAATGAATTAAAAACATAAATGGTAGAGTTATCCATAAACGAATATGTGCTGTTGTAGAAGAAGTAACTCTTTTGCCAGTAATAGAATAGAAAACAGAATTTTGTGCCCAACAAAAAGCTGTAAATAAAGCCAGTAATTCACCAATAATCATATTTATATTTCCTGTTATTTAAATAAAAAAATATATAAAAATAAATTTAAAATAAAATGATAATAAAAATCTATTAGGTGTAAAATAAATTTATAAACAATAGTTAAGAAAACCTAACTAAATTCATAAAGAAATTAATTTATTTTTTTGAAAATGTAAAGGAATTAATTATAAATAATGTTATTTTTAAATTTTAATCTTAAATTTTTTTTATTCACTAATTTTGAAATTGACTCATTTTAGTTTATATTAAATTAAAATAGTAAAAAATAATTAAAATATAATTGAAACATAATTGAAATCAGGATTAAAATACTAATAATTAACTAAAAATATATACAAATTAGAACTTATAAATTAAATAATATTAATTTGAGAAATTTATGGGTTTAAAAGATGATTTAAAATATTTTCATAATAAAGAATGGGATATGAAAACAAGTAACAATTCAAAAATTGAAGAGATCAGAATTAAATATAAATATAAAGAATTAATTTTAAAAAACAAAATTAAAATTAATAGAACAATTGCTTCAAAAATTGTTGGTCCAGACTGTGCTTATCATATATATAATTTAGATTATAAAAAAGTAGAAAAAAAGAAAAAATAATTTTAAAAACAAATTATTTTTTATAAATACAAAAAAGCTATAATAAAAGTAATTTATTACTCTTTTGGTATAATCCTTTTTTCATCATCAATTTTTTGTTGATTATCTTTATCTGCAATTAGTTTGTTATTTTCTATGTTTTCTTCTTTTAATTTAACAACTTTGATTATAGAATTAACCTCTTCAGCTAATTGTTTGTTTTTATTAGAAATTTCATTAGTTTTATTTGCATTATCAAAAACATTTATTGATTCTTTTTTAATACCATCAAATTGTGTTTGTAAATCATTAGTAATTTTATTTAGATTTTTAATAGCCAATAATATTTGCTCATTTCCAGTCTGCATTTCAGTTGATCCAGTTTTAACAGAAGAAGTGATCTCATTCAAATTTTTTAAAGCAATTAAAATCTGGTTGGAACCTTCAGCTTGCTCAACCATTGATTGATTAATTTCATCGATAACCTTTGAAACAATATCGATTAGTTGTGAGATATCACTAAAAGATTGATTTGTATCTTTCATTGAACTAACAGCATCAATTATTATTTGTTTTATATGAGTAATATTTTTTTCAATTTCTTTAGCTTGAATAGTGGAACTTTCAGCAAGTTTTCTAATTTCATCAGCAACAACTGCAAACCCTTTCCCACTTTCACCAGCATGAGCAGCTTCAATTGCAGCATTCATAGCAAGCAAATTTGTTTTGTCAGCAATATCCGATATCATTTGATTTGCTTGAAGTAATTTTTCAGATTCAACTGAAATCTTGTTAATAAGTTTTGTTACTTCTTTAACATTAGTTTCCCCTTTATTTGAAACATTGATAAGATTTTCAACTGTATTTTTTGCATTTTGTGCTGTACTTGTAACCGAGTGTATATTTGAAACCATTTGTTCAATTGCAGAAGATGCCTCAGTAACAGAAGAAGCTTGTGTATCGATAGATTGATTTAATGTGTCAATATTTCTTGTCATCTGTTCAACTGCTGCTGAAGTTTCGTTTATACTTGCAACCTGATCAGTTAAAAGATTAGCAGTATTTGATATGTTAGAATCGATTTCTTTAATAGAATTAAGAACAAGATCCATTTCGTTACTGAGATTATTTGAATTATCTGATAATTGATTCATTTTAAATAAAATAGAAGCAAACATTGTGTTTAGTTTTTTAATTAAAGTATTAACCATATTTGCAAGTTGTCCAAATTCATCTTTTGATAGTTTTGTATTTTCAATTGTAAAATCCATTTCAGAAATTACTTTTATAATTTTAAGGTTAAAAAATAGTGGTTTTCTTATAGAATAAGAAATTAAAAATGAAATTAGAAGAGCAAGTGCAACTATAATCATACCAATAATTAAAGAATAGTATATCGTTTTACTAATTAAAGATAGTATTGTATTAAATTCTTTTTGTACTTCAGTATTAAATTTTCCAATCATGTTTTGAAGAAAAGAAGACATTTTTTCAACTTCTAAATCAAATTTTTCCATTTCTTTGTTACCCAATTCATAATCTTTGATATATGCATTGTACATTGAAATTCCAGAATTATACAAGTTATTTAAGTTGTCAGAAAAATTATTGATATTTTCAACAATTTTCTGGTTATCACTATTTTTAGAAATTATTTCGTTAAGTAATTCTTTTGCATCAGCAAAATATATTGAAGCTTCATTAATTCCTTCTTTATCATGTGTTAATGATGCCTCAGTAAAAGCATCCTGCATTTTAAGTACTTTTACTTGAATTTGTTTTCTAAGATAATTGTCAGATTGTATTTTTTTGTATATATTGATATTTTGTTTAATTTTGTTTATAAATGAATAATTAAAAAAGATCAGGGAAAGAATTAGAACAATAACAATACCAAAACTAATTAATAATTTCCAGGTTACTTTTATATTTTTCAACACATTTTTCTCCTTACACACTTATAATTTTTAAAAATTATAAATAACAAACAAAAATTAATAATTAAATAACCATTAATTATTTAATGGATATAAATTACATAAATTTAAAACATTAATTATCTAAATTGATAACAATTTTTTTACATTTGTATATAATCTTTTATTATATTATAAATAAGTTTATATTTTTTTCAATAGAATTCAGGAAAATTTTATAAAAATTTGCTAAGAGCAAATAAAAAATAGTTTTAAATGATTTTTTTTAAAAATTGACTTTTAATAATTTCTAATTTAAAATATAACAAAGTTTTAATGAAGTTAATTTTATAATGTCCATTAAAAACTAAATGCAAAACAATGTATAATTTTTTTATAAAATTTATAAAATAGGATATTAATTGTAATATATTTCAAAAAATAAGTAAGGGGTTTTATTATGGCAAGAAACAAAAGATTTAGTATATCTTTAAAAGTGTTTTTAATTATTTTGTTAATCTTTTCAACAATAATTTATATGGGTGTTGCAATTTATTTAAATGTTAAACAACAAAAATTTGATGGGGTAAGAATTAATCTCGCTGGAAGACAGAGAATGTTATCTCAAAAAATGACAAAAGAAGTGTTAATATATTCTATATATAGTAATAAGGGTATTGACAAAAATTTAATTTATAAAACTATGCAGGTTTTTGATTTGACTTTAAGAGCATTAAAGGATGGAGGAAAAGCACCAGTTGACCTGGACATGAAAAATTTTACAACTTTGCCTGAAATGGAAAATATAAAAACTAAAAAACAGTTAGAAATAGTTGTTAATCTATGGGTACCCTTTAAAAACCATATTGAAAAATATCTGGAATCAAAAAAACAGGATGATTTACAATATGTAATAAATAATAATATAAAAGTATTGTCTGAGATGAATAAAGCTGTTGGTATGATGCAGGCTGAGTCCGAAAGACATGTTAAACAAATATTTCTACATATTTTAATAAGTTTAGTTATAGGAATAATTGCTTTTGTTGTAACTTTTTCTGTAATGAGTAGTATTATTAGAAATTTAAAAGAATTTGTTGAAAATCTGAAAAAAGGTTCCTTAGGAGACCTTACAATAAAAAGTTTAATAAAAACCAATGATGAAATAGGGGAAATTGCAAACTCTTTTAATTATTTTATGAAAAATATTAAAGAGATTATATCAGCTATAATAATGCAAACTAAGGAGCTTTCTTTAGTTGGAGAAAAATTATCAGAATCCTCTGAAACTACCTCATCTGCGATTGAACAGATAACAGTTAATATAAAAAATATAAATGAAAAAGTTTCAAAACTTGATAAAGAGGTTGAAGATACAAATGAAATAACAAAAGAAGTAAGTAAATTTGTTGCTTCTTTAAATCAGGTTATAAATGATCAAGCTGCTGCAATAAATGAATCTTCCTCATCAATTGAGGAGATGTCTTCGTCTATTAGAAATATTGCAAATGATAGCGAAGCAAAATTTGAAATAGCTAAAAACCTTGAAAAAACTTCAAAAATAGGTGCTGAAGAAATGAATAAAACCACAAAACTTATTGAAGAGGTGGTAAGTTCCACTTCTTCAATTAAAAATATGTTAACTTTAATTGCAGATATAGCAGATCAAACAAATATTTTAGCAATTAATGCAACCATTGAAGCAGCATCAGCAGGAGAAAGAGGAAAAGGGTTTGCAGTTATTGCTGATCAGATTAGTAAGCTTGCTGAAAATACAAATTTGCAGGCTAAAGGTATAGAGCAATCTTTAAATGAAATTGTTGATAAAATATCAACCACACAAACTTCTTTATACGAAACAAATAAAATTTTTGAAAAAATTTATGATGGATCAAATAAAGTTAGTCAGAGTATGCTAGAACTAAAAAGTGCTATGGAAGAACTTGCAATTGGTAGTGATCAAATAATTAAGGCTTTAGGAGAGTTAGTTGAATTGACAAGCAAAGTAAAAAATTCATCAAATGAGATGCAAAGCCGGATGAATAAAATAGACTTATCAATGAAAAATTTAGTCAATATTTCCAATGATACAAAAATTGGAATGATGGAGATGTCAGAAGGTGCAAACGAGATTTTCAAATCAGTTGGGGTTATAGCAATGGCTGGAAAAACAAATCTTGAAGTTGTAAAAAAATTGAAAAATTATGTAAATAAATTTAAAATAGAATAATTACAGGAAATTATAAGATTTTATGCTAGAAAACATCTTATATGAAGAAGGATTATTTAAAGATAAATATTGTATAAAAATATATTTTTCCGGGGTTTAAAATGATTTTTGTCTATGGTAGTGTTAATGCAGATATAGTTGTTTTTACAGAAAAATTCGTAGAACCAAAAGAAACAATGTTTGGTGCCAATTATATAATTAATCAGGGAGGTAAGGGAGCAAACCAGGCAATTGCAGCATCAAAATTAGGAGGAGATAGTCTTTTTTTAGGAAGAATAGGAAAAGATAATTTTGGAGAATTTGTTGAAAAAGAAATATTGAAAAATGGTGTGAAAAACCATTTGATAAAAGATGACAATAATAATACAGGTATTGCTTTAATCGAAGTAAATAAAGAGGGTGAAAATAGAATAATTGTTGTTTCTGGTGCAAATAATAATACTGGTGAAAAGGAATTAAAATTTTTAGAAAATAATTTTAAATCCGGTGACATTTTATTATTGCAGGGGGAAATACAGTTACAACAAAATATAGAAGCAACAAAAATTGTTAAAAATAAAGGGGTAATAATATTTGACCCTGCACCTGCTAATAAAAATATGATTAAGATTATAGATAAAGTTGATTTTATTACTCCTAATGAAGTAGAATTTGAATATTTGTATAATTCAATGCAAAGTTATATAAAAGAAAAGTTTAAAAATAAATATGTTTCTAATAATGCTAAAGAAGAGAATATTACAAAAGAAGATTTGTTTAAAGAAGAATTATTAGATAAAGATTTGTTATTAGAACAGAACAAAGAAAAACTCAAAGAGATAAATGAAAAATATGGTATCTCAGAAGAATATTTAATTGATCTAAATAAAAAGAGTGCGTTTTTATTAAAAATGGGAGTAAAAAATATTATTGTCAAATTAGGAGAAAAAGGGATATTTTTCAAAAATAATAATCTATGTTTTTATCAAAATGGAAACAAGATTAATGCTATTGATACTACCGCTGCAGGCGATACATTTAATGGTGCATTAGCTTTTTATTTTAATCTTCTTTTTAGTGAAAACAAAAGGGAAATAGATAATAAAAAAATAGAAGAAATAAAAAATAAAATGGATAAATTAAGCAAGGTTAGGACTATTTTAAAAAAACAAAACATGATTAAAACATATTATTTCAAAAATGATAAGATTACATTATTGGATAATATAGAAGTTGATAAATCTTTTATTTTTGCACAAATTGCAGCTTCATATTCTGTAACAAAAAAAGGAGCATCTATTTCCAGTCCTGCATTACAGGAACTAATAGAATTTCTATAATTTTATAAATAAATAATTTAATTTAAAAAAATATTAAATATTAAAAAAAATTATGCAAAATATTTGCATATAACAAATTGTGTTTTATAATTAAAAAAATATTTTAAATAACAAAAAAAAGGGGGGTAAAGTGAAAAAAGTATTGGTCTTATTAATTGTTGTTTCATTAATTTTTGGAGTTTTTGCATGTAAAAAAGGTGCTACTTCTGAACAAACAAAAGGTCCTGCTAAGTTAAAAATTGTAAACTATATTAATGGGACTTTAGGAGATAAATCATTCTTTGATTCAGCGAACAGAGGACTCCAGATGATGATCAAAGATTTAGGTGTAGAGGGAAAAACTATTGAAGGTGGATATGATCCAGCTAAATGGGAACCAGATGTAGAACAATTAGCTGAAGGAGATTGGGATATTATTATTTTAGGTACATGGCAGATGGTTGAAATATGTGAAAAAGTAGCTAGAAAACATCCTGAAAAGAAGTTTATTATTTATGATACATCTGTTGATTATTCAAAGGGTGATTTGAAAAATGTTTATTCAATACTGTATAAACAAAATGAAGGTTCATTTCTTGTTGGTGCTTTAGCTGCAATGGTTACTACTTCAAATTTACAATATGCTAATAAAGACAAAGTAATTGGTTTTTTAGGTGGTATGGATATTCCAGTTATTAATGATTTTAAAGTTGGATATGAACAGGGTGCTAAATATATAGATCCAGATGTTAAAGTTTTAGTATCTTATGCAGGTAGTTTTAATGATCCAGCTAAAGGTAAAGAGTTGATAATGGCTCAGTATGATCAGGGTGCAGATATAGCATTTAATGTTGCAGGTGAAACAGGACTTGGTTTACTGGATGCAGCTAAGGAAAAAAAGAGATATGCAATCGGTGTTGACTCAGATCAATATTTATTATACAAAGATAAAGACCCGGAAAAAGCATCTTTTATTGTAACTTCAATGAAAAAGAATGTTGATCTTTCATTATATAGAGCAGTTAAACTTTATAAGGATGGCAAACTTCCATTAGGGCAAGCTGAAGCTCTTGGAATAAAAGAAAATGGTGTAGGTGTTGCCGATAATGAAAATTATGAAAAAATAATTCCTGAAGAATTTAGAAATAAGATTAAAGAGATAGAGCAGAAAATAATTTCTGGAGAAATTAAAGTTGCTACTGCTTTTGGTAAATAAGAAGATTTTTTAAAAATAGGCTGGATGGAGACATCCAGCTTTATTTATTATTTGAACAACCATTCTGGGGGATTTATGGGTACATTGTTATCATTAAAAAATATAGTTAAAATATATCCTAATGGTATTATTGCAAATAAAGGCATTAATATAGATATTAAAGAGAATACAATTCATGCAATTGTTGGTGAAAATGGAGCTGGAAAGTCAACCCTTATGAAAGTAATATTTGGAGAGGAAAAACCTCAAGAAGGTGAGATCCATTATAAAGGGAAAAAAATTAACATAAAAAATCCATTACATGCAATTGAGCTAGGGATAGGAATGATTCACCAGCATTTAATGTTAGCTCCTGACCTTACAGTAGCAGAAAATTTAATTTTGGGTATAGAACCTACTAAATGGGGAGTTTTTTTAGATAATAACAAAATAATAAAAAAAACAGAAGAAGCTTCAAAACATTTTGGGCTAGATGTTCCTTTTGATAAAAAGATAAAAGATTTACCTGTAGGGATAAGACAAAGAGTTGAAATATTAAAAGTTTTAATAAGAAATGCAAATTTAATTATTCTTGATGAACCTACAGCAGTATTAACTCCACAAGAAGTAGATTCGCTTTTTAATTCATTAAGAAATCTGAAAAAACAAGGTAAAACAATAATATTTATTTCTCATAAATTAAAAGAAGTAAAATTAATTGCTGATGTTGTAACAGTGATAAGAGATGGAAAAGATATAGCAACTAATAATATTGAAGAATTAACTGAACATGAAATAGCTCAATTAATGGTTGGTAGAGAAATTAATTTTAATAGAATACCTCCTCCAAAAAATATAGGGGAACCTATTTTAGAAGTAAAAAATCTTAATTATGTTAATGAAGAAAAAGTTAATGTATTAAAAAATATTAATTTTAAAGTTCATAAAGGGGAAATTTTAGGTATAGCAGGTGTTGAAGGAAATGGACAAACAGAACTTGTAGAAATTTTAACAGGGTTAAGAATTGCAACTTCAGGGAAGGTTTTTTACAAAGGAAAAGAAGTTACAAATTATACTCCAAGGGAATTAAGAGAATTGAAAATTTCTCATATCCCTGAAGATAGAATGCAAAATGGAGTTGCACAAAAAACATCAATAATAGAAAATATTATTGTTGATAGATATTATAAAAAACCATTTTCAAAATACTCTGTAATAAACTGGAAATATATTGAAAAATATGTTGATGGTCTAATAAAAAAATTCAATATATTAACAAAGTCTGGGAAAACACCAATTTCTGCTCTTTCTGGAGGTAATATACAAAAAGTTGTAGTAGCAAGAGAGCTATCTGCAGAACCTGAGTTGATAATAGCTGATCAACCAACAAGAGGAATTGATGTTGGTTCAGAAGAACTTGTACATACTCTATTAAAAGAAGAAAGAGATGAAGGTATTGCTGTCTTTTTAATCTCAGCTGACCTAGATGAAATTTTAAAACTAGCAACAAGGATATTGGTTATTTATAATGGTGAAATTGTGGTAGAATTTGATAATAATGAAAAAATAACTCAAAAATTATTAGGTCCATATATGCTTGGTGTAAAAAAACACAAACTGGAGGAGACTGGTGAATAAAAATTCTTTAGAAAAATTTATTGTTAACTATTTCGATATGATTAGAACAATTATAGCTATATTAATTGGAGTTATTTTAAGTGTATTTGTAATTTACATAATTTCTAAAAATCCTGGGTTATCATATAAATCATTTTTTTTAGGTCCATTTTTATCCACAAGTAGATTTGGAAATATAATTGAAATGGCTTCACCAATAATATTATGTGGTCTTGCTATATCTATTCCTTTTCAAGCAGAACAATTTAACATAGGGGCTGAAGGAGCACTATTTATTAGTGCTGCAGTCGGTACAGCTTTTGCAGTATCAACACATATGCCTACACTTCTTCATGTTTCAACAGTTTTACTTGTTGCTGGTATTACTGGTGCAATATGGGGATATATACCTGGTATATTAAAAGCAAAATGGAATACTGATGAATTAGTAATTAGTTTAATGATGAACTATGTTGCATATTTTTTAGGATTATATTTGATAAATTATCATTTTAGAGATAAATCTGCAGGTTATTTAGTATCTTATGAATTACCTAAATCTGCATGGTTAGCTCAATTTGTTCCTGGAACAAGGATCCATTGGGGAATTGTTATATCTTTTGGGCTTGCAATTCTTATGTATTTTTATCTGTATCACACTACACAGGGTTATGAAATACGACAGGTTGGATTTAACAAATATTTTGCAAAATTTGGTGGTATTAATGTTGCAAAAGTAATAATAATATCTCAGGTTGTTGGTGGATTTTTAGCAGGTATTGCTGGAATGACTGAAGTTATGGGGATTCACCATAGATTTAAATGGCAAATGAGCCCCGGGTATGGATGGGATGGTGTTGTAGTTGCTATTATAGGACGAAATAATCCACTGGTAATAATATTAGCCGCTTTGTTTTTAGCATATTTAAGAATTGGTGGGCAAATAATGAACCTTCTTTCAGATATCCCTTCTGAAATGGTTACTGCAATTCAAGCAATTATAATACTTTTAATCACCGCAGAAGCATTTCTTGAAAGATGGAGATATAGAATTACAGTTAAGCTTGCTAAACTAGAAAAGGAGGAAAAATAATGAATCCTATTTTGAAAAGCATATTATCTGAAAAATTTGTTTTTGCTATAATAAGGGTTATGACTCCTATATTATATCCAGCAATTGGTGTTGCGATTTCTGCTTTAGCAGGTTCAATTAATATAGCTTTAGAAGGAATAATGCTTGTAGCTGCATTTACTGGTGTCATTGTAAGTGCATATACAGGAAGTTTATTTTTAGCTTTAATTTCAGGAATTTTATCAGGAATGTTCATGTCCTGGCTTTTAGGTTATTTCCATTTAAAATTAAAAGCTGATATAATTATTGCTGCAATTGCTTTAAATATGTTTGCATCAGGTATTACTATTTTCTTTCTTTATATAATTGCCCATGATAAAGGTACTTCAAGTTCTTTGACAAGTTTAGTTTTTCCATCTTATGAAATCCCTTTATTAAAGGATATCCCAATTATAGGTCCAATGTTTAGTGGGCATAATATTTTAACATATTTTGCATTTATATCTGTAATTTTATTTTATTATATTATTTACAAAACACCTCTGGGTTTAAGAATAAGGTCTGTTGGTCAAAATCCAGATGCTGCTGAATCAGTTGGTGTAAATGTTGAAAAGATAAAAATGTATTCTTTATTGTTATCTGGATTTTTTGGTTCACTTGGAGGATTATATTTATCTATGGGTTATGTATCATGGTTTTCAAGAGATATGGTTGCAGGGCGTGGTTTTATTGCAATAGCTGCTGCATCTTTAGGAGGTAATATGCCTGTTGGAACATTTCTTGGTTCATTATTATTTGGAATTGTAAATGCTATTGCAATTTTTATTGCACCACTAAAAATTCCTTCTGAATTTATACAATCTTTGCCCTATATAACAACTGTTATTGTATTGGCTATATACTCAATAAATGAAAGTGTTAAAAAGGAAAAATTACAAAAGGGGAAAATATGAAAAAAATCATTTTAGATTGTGATCCAGGTCATGATGACATGATGGCAATTATTTTAGCAGTTGCATCTAAAGAAATTGATCTTTTAGGGGTGACAACTGTTGCTGGAAATCAAATAGGGGAAAAAACATATAAAAATGCTTTAAAAACATTAACTTTAATTGGAGAAAATGGGATTCCTGTTGCAAGGGGGTTTAATAAACCAATTATAAGAGAACTACATGTAGCTCCAGAAATTCATGGTGTTTCAGGATTGGATGGAGCAAATCTACCTGAACCAGAATTTGAAGGGCTTAATATGCATGCAGTGGAATTTATCGAAAAAACATTGGAAGAAGTTAATGAACCAATTACATTAGTCCCAGTAGGACCATTAACAAACATTGGAGTATTTTTGCTTAAAAGACCTGATTTAAAAGGAAAAATAGAAGAGATAGTATTAATGGGTGGTGCTTTCCATGATTCAAATGTAACTCCTGCTTCAGAATTCAATATATTTGTGGATCCTGAAGCAGCAAAAATTGTATTTGAATCTGGTATACCTATAACAATGGTTGGTCTGGATGTAACAAATAAAGCTCTTATTTCTTATGAAGATATAGATAAACTTGAAAAAAAGAATGGAAAGGTTTCCAGTATTATTGCTCCTTTGTTAAGATTTTTTGCAAATGCAAATAAAGAGATTTTCAATTTTTCTGGTGCACCTTTACATGATCCTTTAGCAGTTGCATATGTTATTGACAAATCCATATTGACAACTAAATTTCTGAATGTTGAAATAGAAACTAAAGGGGAATTAACTTCTGGGCAAACAGTAGTTGATTATTATGGTGTTACCGGTAAAAAACCAAATGTAAATGTAGCATTGGACCTTGATTTAGAAAAGTTTAAAAAGTTTATATTTGATGCAATAGATGTATGTGACAAAAAATTTGAATAATGCGAATAGTATAGACCAATAAAGGATTGAAATGGATAAGAAAAAAATTGATGAGATACTTGATTTATATAATAAGATTAAGGATAAAATTGAAAAGAGATTAAAAGAATTTAAATTAAATTATGATTCATATGATAATAATGAAGTTTTTGTAGAATTTGCTTTTTGTTTATTAACACCTCAATCAAAAGCAAAACTTTGTTGGGATGCTATTGAAAAATTAAAACAAAATAAGCTCCTTTTTACAGGAAATTCTGATACAATAATTAATTATTTATATGGGGTAAGATTCAAATATAAAAAATCTTTATATATTGTTGAAAATAGAGATAAGTTTAGTGAAAATGGAAAAATAGTAATTAAACAAAAAATTCTAGAATTTGAAAAAAGATGTAATTCAAATAGGGAATTGAGAAATTTACTTGTTAAAGAAGTTAAAGGGTATGGATTTAAAGAAGCAAGTCATTTTCTAAGAAATATTGGGAAAGGTGTAAACCTGGCTATTTTAGATAGACATATTTTAAAAAATATGGTTTATGCAAATATAATTGATGAAATACCAAAATCATTACCAAAGAAAAAATATTTAGAATTAGAAGAAAAATTTATAGAATTTTCAAAAATATTGAATATTGATTCTCAACATCTTGACTTTGTATTATGGTATAAAGAAGCAAATGATGTTTTTAAATAGTTAATTTAATAAATACAAAAAAAAGGCTATCCTTTAAGTTTCAGGACAGCCTCTCTTTTTTAGTTTATTGATAAAATTTAAATCCGGTTAATTGAATATTATCTGTAAGTGCAAACTTCTAAATTAAAATTAATTTTATATATTAAAGTTTTTCAACTTTAATATATGCAGTTTTTCCATTTATATCCCATTCTTTAAAATTTGCAAAGTCTTTAGATTTATCAATTTCATAAATGTTTATTTCTAAAGATAGTGTTTCATTTTTAATATAATCTATAAATTCTTTTAAAGAAGCGACAAGATCAGAACTTGCATATATTGTAGTTTTTATTCTATCAACAACATTGAATTTCTGTTCTTTTCTCATATTTTGAATTTTGTTAATTATTTCTCTTGCATTTCCTTCATCAATTAAAGATTTATTTAAAGTTGTATCTAATCCAACTGTTATATTACCTTCATTTAATATCTTTAATCCCTCTTTTTCTTCTCTAACAATAATAATATCATCTAGTTTAATGTTATATGAAAAGTCATCTTCTTTAACTTCAAAAGAACCACCTTTCATAATATTAACAATATCATTATTGTTTAGTTTTTGTAACCCTTTCTGTAATTTTTTAATATTTTTACCTAAAGTTTTGCCAAGTTTTTTAAAGTTTGGTTTTGCGGATAAATTAAGCATTTTAGATTCATCAGTATCAAAAACAACTTCTTTAACATTAAGTTCCTCTTTGATAATTGATGCCATATCATTAATAATATTAATTTCATTTTCAAATGAATCTATAATATAAATTTTTGAAAGAGGTTGTCGGATTTTAATATTAGCAGCAGCTCTAAGGCTTCTACCAAGTCTTGTTGCTGTTTCTATAAGTTCCATCCTCTTTTCCAGAGTTTTATCTATTTGTTCAGGATTAAATTCTGGATATGGTTCAAGATGTACTGATTCTTTCCCATTTTTTGCAAGATTTTTATAAATCTCTTCTGTTATAAATGGTATAATTGGAGCAGCTAATTTTGAAAAAGTAAGTAAAACATAATATAAAGTTAAATATGCTTCATGTTTATCATTGTCATTTTCAGATTTCCAGAATCTTCTTCTTGATCTTCTAATATACCAATTTGTAAGTTTATCAATAAATTTTAGTATAGAAGGAATAGATTTATAAAGTTTATACTCCTCAGTTGCTTCAGTAACTTCTTGAATAAGATGTTGTAAAACTGAGATAATCCATCTATCAAGCTCGTTAGAAAATTTATGTTTTTTTATAACTTCTTCAAGATTTAAAGGGGGTTCCCATTTATCAATGTTTGCATAAGTAACAAAAAATGAATATGAATTCCATAACGGTAAAAGTATATTTTTTACTACTTCTTTTACCCCATTTTCAGAAAATTTTAATTCTTCAGCTCTAATAACAGCAGAATTAACAAGATAAAGTCTTAAAGCATCAGCACCATATTTATTCATAATATAAGTTGGTTCAGGATAGTTTTTAAGTCTTTTACTCATTTTTTTTCCATCTTCTGCCAAAACCAATCCATTTACAATTACATTTTTAAAAGCAGGAGAATCAAATAAAGCCGCAGCAATAACTGTTAATGTGTAAAACCATCCCCTTGTTTGATCAAGCCCTTCAGAAATAAAATCTGCAGGGAAAAGTTTGTTAAAATCATCTTTATGTTCAAATGGGTAATGTTGTTGTGCATAAGGCATTGACCCAGATTCAAACCAGCAATCAAGAACTTCAGGGATCCTTTTCATTTCTCCACCACATTCATCACATTTAAAAGTAATTTCATCAACAAAGTGTTTATGGATATCTGTAATTTTTTTACCACTTAATTTTTCTAGTTCTTCAATTGATCCAATGCAATGAGTTTTACCACATTTTTCACATTTCCATACTGGTAATGGTGTTCCCCAGAATCTATTTCTGGAGATTGCCCAGTCCCTTGCTCCTTCAAGCCATTTCCCAAATCTACCATTTTTTATATGTTTAGGTATCCAGTTAATTTTCTGATTAGCATCTATCATCTTTTGTTTTATTGGTTCAATCTTAACAAACCATGTTGAAATCGCTTTGTAGATTAAAGGTGAATCACATCTCCAGCAATGTGGATAGTTATGTTTAATAGTATCTTTTTTTACAAGTTTTTTTTCTTTTTTTAATCTTTCAATTATTAATTTATCAGCATCTTTAACATGTATCCCCTTGTAATCAATTACTTCATCTGTGAATTCACCATTTTCATCAACTGGGGCAACTGTTGGAATATTGTATTTTTTACCAGTATTGTAATCATCTTCTCCAAAACCAGGTGCTGTATGGACAATACCAGTACCATCTTCAATTGATACATAATCAGCAAGTACAACTTTAAAAGCATTTTCTGAGATATTTTTGAAATATGAGAATAAAGGTTCATATCTTTGACCTTCAAGTTCTTTTCCTTTAAATTCTTTTAAAATAGAGTATTCATCTTCTTTTCTATAATAAGCTTGTAATCTTGATTTTGCTAAGATGTATTTTTCTTTTGAATCATTATCCAGAACAAGCACGTAATCAATATCAGGACCTACTGCTAATGCAAGGTTTGACGGTAAAGTCCATGGAGTAGTTGTCCATGCAAGAAAATATGTATTATTTTCTTCAAGCGATTTAAATTTAATTGTAATTGCAGGATCAGATACCTCTTTATATCCTTGATTAACCTCAAAATTTGATAAAGGAGTTGCACATCTTGGACAATAAGGCAAAATTTTGTATCCTTCATAAATCAAACCTTTATCCCATAAAGCTTTGAATACTGCCCAGATAGATTCCATATAAGGTAGATCCATAGTTCTATATGCATTTTCAAAATCTACCCATCGACCAAGTCTTTTAATTATTTTTTCCCATTCAGATGTATATCTTAAAACAATTGATCTACATGATTCATTAAATTTATCTATACCAAATTTAATAATATCTTTTTTAGTTTTTAAATTTAATTCTTTTTCCATTTCATATTCAACTGGAAGTCCATGACAGTCCCATCCCCATCTTCTTTGTACATATTTGCCTTTCATTGTATGGTATCTGGGGATTATATCTTTTAAAATTCCTGGGACAAAATGTCCATAATGGGGAAGCCCGGTAGCAAATGGGGGTCCATCGTAAAAAATAAATGGTTCATTATCTTTAGTTTGTTCTAAAGATTTTTCAAATATTCTGTTATTTTCCCAGAATTTTACAATTTCTTCTTCCATTTCAGGAAAAGATACTTTGTTGTTAACTTCTTTAAACATAATCTGGCTCCTAAATATGAGTATATCTTATAATATGTGTTAAAGTTAAATAAAACAAAAAAATAGTTTAAATCAAGTTTTTTAAATGGATTTTAAATATTTTAAAATGTTTTAATAATAAATATTTAAATAATTTTTATATATTTGTTTTGAGAAAATTTATTGCATTTTTGATCCTTATCAAAGTTTCTTCTTTACCAATAACTTTCATTGTTTCAAAAAGTCCAGGTGAAAATTTTCTACCAGTTATAGCAACTCTCAAACTCATGAAAACATTTCTTACTTTTTCTCCTGTTTCTTCAATAAATCCTCTTAAACTATTTTCAAGTTCTGTTTCATTAAAATCTGTTTCTTCAAGTGTTGGTAAAATTTTTTCCAGTATATTCAATGCTTTTTCTAAAGTTCTTTTTTTATCAATAAAATCATCTTTATTATAGGCAACAGGAGTTTTAAAGAAGAAATTACAATAAGGGCCAATATCTTGAAGTAACTCAATCCTTTCTTGAATTAATGGTAAAATGTTTTTGATTTTTTGTTCATCTTCAGGGGAAATTGATATTTTATCAATATTTTCTTGAAGTTCAATTATTGATATTTTAGATAATGTATTATTTGAAGATGACCACATATAATCATTTTTATTATAATTTTTGTCTTTATATTTGAAATCAATATAACCTGCATCAATAAAATATGGCAGGGATAATTTATAAAACTTATTAAGATCTAAATTTCTAATATAGTGCCCATTGTACCATTTTAGTTTTTCATATGAAAAAACTGCAGATTTCTTAGAAACCTTAGAGATATCAAAATATTTTAAAAGTTCTTCCATAGAAAAAATTTCTTTCTTATCGTCATATGACCAACCTAACATTGCCAAGAAATTTACTAAAGCTTCAGGTAAATATCCTAATTCTCTAAATTCTTTGATTGAAGTTGCACCATGCCTTTTTGATAGTTTTCCACCATCTTCTGATAATATAACAGGTAGGTGAATATATTCAGGTATTGGGTATCCAAGGTAATTAAATAGAATGTAATGTACTGGCATTGAGGAGATCCATTCTTCCCCCCTTGTTACATGGGAAATATGCATTTGCGTATCATCAACAGCATGTGCAAGATGATAGGTTGGAAACCCATCAGATTTTAATAGTATAATATCTTCAAGGCTTTCATTATCAAAAACTATTTTACCTCTTATCATATCATGGCATACTGTTTGTCCTTCAAGAGGAACTTTCAATCTAATTACATAAGTTTCATTGTTTTTAAGCTTTTCATCAATTTCTTTTTGAGTTAAATTTCTACATTTTCTATCATAAGAAGTTTTTAACCCTTTTTTTAGTCTTTCTTCCTTAACTTCTTTTAGTCTTTCTGGAGTACAAAAACAACGATAAGCTTTACCTTCTTCTAAAAGTTTTTCTGCTGCTTTTTTATAAAGATTAAGTCTATTGGACTGATAGTATGGTCCTTCATCCCAATTCAATCCTAACCATTTTAAAGAGGATTCAATATCTTTTACAGAATCTTCAACATATCTGTTTCTATCAGTATCTTCAATCCTTAAAATAAATTTGCCTTTATTTTTTTTTGCATGAAGATAAGTAAAAAGTGCTGTTCTTGCACCACCAATATGAAAATAACCGGTTGGAGAAGGAGCAAATCTTGTTCTAACTTCCATAAAAAATCCTTTTTTATTTTCTAATAATTTTTTTTATTATTTATAATTATGTATTATATAGTCTTTTAAAGATAGTATTATTATGGAGATTAATTTTTATTTAAGAACCAGACTCAATTTATATAATAATCCAATATATGGTAGTTTTGCAATTTTTTTATTTTTGATTTTAGTTAATGTTTGTATAAGCATGGCAGTTGAACCAAGAATGTTGGCTTTTTTAAATTTTTTAATTGCCAAACTTTCAGGTGAAGAGATAAAAGGTAACCCTGTACCAATTCTTATAAACCAGAATGTTGATTTTTGATTAATATTGGATGCTGCAATTGGTTTAACTACAAAAAAACCTGTAAAAATTATTAACAAAATAATTAAAATTAATAAAATACTTAGAATTATTAAACCAGTTTTTCCATTTTTTTTTCTTTTGATCATTATGTATCCTTATTTACGGTTTTAAAAAAATTACATTAAATATGATAATTGTCAAATTTAACAGATATTTAAAAGACTTCCTATTGATTTTTTATAAAATTAATTTAATGTTTAATTAGTATTTATATTTTAATTTCTTTCATTTATTATTATAAAGAATAAAATTTATATTTTAGCAACAGTTTTTTATTTTAAAAAAAAGTTTATAAAATTAAGGATAAATATTGAAAACAATTTATAAGATAGAATATTTATCCCCTATTGGGTTTATAAAAATTTATTCAGATGAAACAAGTATAATTGCTTTAACTATTGGAAGCAGAGAAAATAATAAAAAATATATTTGGGATAATTATGAAAAATATGTTTTAAAAAATAGGACCCCAAAAATATTAGAAGAAGCAAAAAAGCAAATTGATGAATATTTTAAAGGGAAAAGGAAAAAGTTTGAGCTAAAATTAAAAATTGAAGGTACTGATTTTCAAAAAAAAGTTTGGAATGCCTTATTAGAAATACCTTATGGTGAAACAAGAAGTTATAAACAAATAGCAGAAATGATAGGAAATCCTAAAGCTTTTAGAGCAGTGGGATTAGCTAATAATAAAAATAAAATAGGAATTATAATACCCTGCCATAGAGTAATAGGTGCAAATGGAAAACTTGTAGGATATGCATCAGGTTTAGAAAATAAAAGATTTCTTTTAGATTTAGAAAAAAAGTTTAAATAGATTTAGAAAATTTGAATAAAAATTTAATATAAATAGAGAAAAAAAAGTAAATAGTAAGATTAAATAAAATTAAAATAAAAATTTATTAAAGGAAACAATAAAAGAGAAATGAAGATGAAGAGAATATATTTTACTATGTGATATATAGAAAAATTTGAAGGGGAAGAAAAATTAGTGAATTTTTAGGTATGACATTTAATTTTAAAATAAAACCAGTTTTTCCTATGGATGCTATGCAGTTAAGAGGAGCAATAAATAGTGATGGTTGGGGTTTATCATTTTATGAAGATGGTGCAGCAATTGTATTTAAAGAGCCAATAGATATAAGAAAAAGTATGTTATATAATTTTTTAAAAACATATAGTTTAATAAAAACAAAAACATTTTTACTCCATGTAAGAAGTGCAAATACAGGGGAAATTAATTTTAAAAATACACATCCTTTTAAAAGAATTTTAAAAGGGAAAGAATATGTTTTTATGCATAATGGTCAAATAAAGAATTTTAAAAATCTTGAAATAGATGAATGTTATTTGCCTATTGGAACAACGGATTCAGAGTATATATTTTGTTATTTATTAAGAAAAATTGAAAAAAGAAAGATTTGTAAATGGGATAAAGAAAGTTTTGATTGGTTATTACAGCAAATATTTTATATTAATAATTCAGGGACTTTGAATTTTTTAATGTCACAAGGGGAGTATCTTTTTTGTTATTATGATAAAAATAGATTTGATACCTTGTATTATTCAAAAATAGAAAAGATAAGTGATCATTTTAAAGTAAAATTTGTTGATCTTAATGAAGAATTTGAGATAAATTGTGGTATTGAAGATGAAGAATTAAAAAAGAAATTAAAGGGATACATTATTTCTACAAAACCATTAACAGAGGTAGGATGGATCCCATTTAAGCCTGCTCAATTAATGGTTTTTAAAGAAGGGGAATTGTTATATTCAAGTTGATATTTTTAGTTTTTTTATATAAGTTTTTTATTTTTTATATCATTTAAAATTTCATATACCTCATAAATTGTGTATGGTTTTTTCAAAAAATAATTGAATCCAATTTCTTTATAATTACTAATTGCAGGATTATTGGAATATCCAGAAGATACAATGGCAATAATATTGGGGTTTTTATCTTTAATCTCTTTTATTAATTCTATGCCCCCTTTACTATCTGGCAAAATCAAATCAAGTATAACTATATCAAATTTTTTGCTGTTAAATTTTTCAATAAATTCATTATCAGTGTAAGAATTTTCAATATAGCATCCAAGATGTTTGAAAAGTTTATTAGCAGCTTTGTGAATAATCGGGTCATCATCAAGAAGTAAAATTGAATAATTAAATTTAGTGTTTATAGTTTCATTATTATTATTGGTTTTTATAAATTTACCAGTTGAAGGGATTAATAAATAAAATGAAGTTCCTTTATTAATTTGAGATTTTACAAATACATATCCATTGTGATTTTTGCAAATATTATAAACAGAGTATAATCCTAAACCATTTCCTTTCTTTTTGGTAGTGAAAAAGGGGTCAAAAATTTTTGATAATTTTTCTTTATCTATTCCTATTCCATGATCTTTTATCTCAATTATTAAATATAGTTTTTTATCAATAGGAATATTATTAAATTTATCAATAATTTTATTTTCAATTAATATGTCAATATTTCCTCCATCAGGCATTGACTGATCAGCATTTATAAGTATATTATTTAAGGCTTGCATTAATTGATTTTGATCAGCTTTAATAGCGTATATATCATTGCTTTTAATTAAAATATTGTATTTACATTTACCACCTCTCAGTGATAATTTTGCAGCTTTTTCAATAAGATCAACAGGATCAATTTCCTGTTTAATTGTTTTTGCTTCCTTTGTAAAAGTTAGTAATTGCAAGCTTATGTTTTTTGCTGATTCAGCAGCAAGTTCAGCTTCTTTTAAAAGGGATAAGAATTCCTTATTTTTTGTTTTCATTTGCAATAGTGTAATATTTGCTATAACTCCTGTTAAAATATTATTAAAGTCATGAGCAAAACGAGAAGATAGGTTTTTTAAAGAATTTAATTTTTGAATTTTAATTAATTCATTTTCAGCAAGTTTTTTTTCAGTTATATCTCTACCAATTGATATTATGCTTATAATTTGATTTTTTTTATTAATTATTGGGATTTTAATTAGATCAAAATAACAGAGTTTGTCATTTTCTAAAATTAGTTTTAATTCTTTTCTTATTATTTTAGTATTAGTATTAAATGGAGAAATCACATTTTTTTCATACTTAATATTTTCGAGATCTGTATAAAATGATTGAATAGAAAATTCTTTTATAAAATCATTTAAATTTTTAGAATTATTTATATATAAATTGGTAAGTTCAGTTATTGTATGATTTTTGTAATTTGAATTATTTATTTTAAAAAGAGATAAAAACGATTTATTGGCTTCAACAATATTATCATTTGAATCAACAAAACATATAATATCAGGTATAGAATTTATTAGATTTCTTAATTTTTCCTCGTTTGTTTCAAGTTTTTCATTTTTTTCAATAATTTCATTAACTTTTTCTTTAACCTTTTTTCTTAAATAAATATTATTGATAAATAATAAAATAAGAATAAAAAAAATTATTAATAAAGTAATTATTATATGATTTCTGTATTTTAAAAAATAGTTTTTTCCTTCAGGAGTCCTTCCAATCCATTTTGCATAAAGTTTATCTAAAATACCCTGTTTTATTGCTTGATTAATCCCTTTATTTAAAATGTTTAATAAAATTATATTTCCATTTTTTACAGCCATACAATTTTGACCTATATATAAAGGTTTTCCAACTATTTTAATTTTATTAACATAATTTTTATTGAAAACATGATACCAGACAACCTGTTCATCGCCTATTACAGCATCAGATTCAAATGAGACAATTTTATCAACTGCTTCATAAAAATCCTGTACATAAATTATTTTAGCTTTAACGTTATGAGAAGTTAAAAATTCCTCAGCTACATCACCTTTTTGCATACTTATTTTTTTATTATTTAAGTCTTGATATGACTGAATGTCATATCTATTTATATATGTAAAAATTGAAGATGGAACTTTAAAAACTGTTTTTGTAAAGTCAAAAAATTTATCCCTTTTTTCACTATAAAAAAGGGAAGTTATTACATCAGCTTCTCCTTTAAGTACTGAAAGTTGTGCTTTTTGAAATTGTTGAGGTATAAATTTAACTTTAAATCCATATTCTGTAGAAATCCATCTTACAAGATCAATCATCATTCCAGTATATTCGTTATTTTTATCAATGAATTCAAATGGAGCATAATTTATCTGACCGGTAAAAATTATGGTTTTCTTGTTTTTTAGATATTCTTTTTCTTTATTAGTTAATGAATTTAATTTAAAATTATTTTTGCAGGAATTGGAAAAGAATAAAATACCAATAGTGAAAATTAAGAGTATCTTTAATACTACTTTTTTATGCATACATAAAACCTTAATTTTATTAAAAACTAACAAAAGTAGACAATACTTTTATAAAATCTTTAATTTTAGAAAAATATTTTATTTTTAAATTAAATTAAATGCCATAATAATATTTAATGTGTGTTTGATTTATTCTATAATTATATTATTATATATAAAAATCAATTGTCAAAAATAATATATATGAAAAATAAAGATTTAGATATTACAGATTATTTAAGAAAGATTTTCAGTAAAATAAAACTGGTTTTATTAATTATTGATAGTGACAATAATATAATTTATTATAATAAATATTTTTTAAAGTTGTTAGACCTTGATAAGATAATAAAAAAAAATAATCTGGAAAATGAAATTGTTAAAAAATTAAAATTGATTGATGCTATTAATAAAAAAGATAAAGATCTAAACCTTTATAATATTTTTAGTAATGATAAAAATTATAATAACCATATTCTTGAAATAAAGTTAGGGAAAAAGTTTGAAAAAAAATTATTTTTTATAATTAATAAAATTAAGTTTGATTATGATTCATCAATTTATAAATTGATTTTATTAAATGATATAACTGTTATTAAAACTAATGAGAAATTTCTTCAAGACAAGATTAAGGATCTAAATAAAAAGTTGAAATATGCAGAAATATTAGCATCAATAGATCCATTAACAAAAATTTATAATAGATACAAATTTTATGAAGAGTGTAATAAATTAATAAATTTATACAATAGGTATGGAACAATTTTTTCGATTATAATGTTTGATATTGACAATTTTAAAAAGATTAATGATAATTTTGGCCATATAACAGGGGATAATGTTTTAAAAACTATTTCTACTGTTGTAAGTTATACTATTAGAAATACAGATATATTTTTTAGATGGGGTGGAGATGAATTTATTATCCTTTTACCCAATACTAATTTAGAAGGTGCTTATATAAGTGCTGAGAAAATAAGAGAAGTTTTAGAAAACACAGATTTCAATTCTGAGAAAGAACATGTTGGTAAGGTAACATGCAGTTTTGGAGTATCAACAATTGAAAAAGAAGTTGATTGTGATGAATTGACAAAAAAAATTGATAGTGCAATGTATAAAGCGAAAAATAGTGGTAAGAACAGGGTCTTTAAAATTTAATGAATCTATTAAAAAAGAGAAATAATTATTTACAATCATTTTCATATTATTTTGCTTTTTTATCTTTTGGAATGGTTATATCCTCTCTTGGACCATCAATTCCTTCATTGGTTTTTAATACAAAAACCACAATAGGAAAAATAAGTTTTTTGTTTACAACCTATAATCTTGGAATATTAATAGGTTCATTAATAGGAGGCTTCCTTTTTGATTATTTTAGAGGGCATATAGTTTTAGGTTCTTCTTTAATATTTGTTTCAATACTATATTGTTTAGTTCCTTTGATCTCTTTTTATCTTTATCTTATTGGTTTAACTTTTTTTTTAGGAGTTTTTTTAGGGATAATTTTAGTTGGAGGTAATACTCTAATTGTATGGGTTAATAAAGATAGAGTTGATATGTGGATTAATGGTTTACATATGTTTTCAGGAATAGGTGCTTTTATCTCTCCTCTTTTAATAAGTTTATTGTTAAATAAAACAGGTTCATTAAAATTATCTTATATTATAATTTCTATTTATACATTTTTGTCTTCAATATTTATTTTGTTTTTAAAAAGTCCAGAAATAAGAAAAATTAAAAAACATGAATCTGAAAGAAAGAAAATCTTAGGCCCTCTAATTTTAATTTCTCTTATGTTTTTGCTTTATGTTGGTGCAGAATCCAGTTTTGGGGGATGGATATATGTTTATACTTTGAACAAATATTCTTCCCATTTGCTTATATCTGGATTAATAACATCAATATTCTGGGGTATGCTTATAATTGGTAGATTCATAAATATGTTTTTATCATCAAAATTTAAAATTAAGGTTGAAAAGACTCTTTTACTTGCTTTTTCTGGTAGTGTTTTAGTTATTCTATTTCTAAACTTACAGAATTTAAATCTTTTTATATATATTGTTTTTGTAATGTTAGCAGGTTTATTAATGGCTACTATATTTCCTTCAATAATGGCATATGCAGAAAAAATTATTGGTATAACTGGTAAAATTAACAGTATATTTTTTATTAGTACTTCAATTGGAGCAATGGTAGTTCCAAGTATAATTGGAAATAGTTATGAAATTTATGGAGAAAAGGCTGTTATGAGTATAATTTTTATTAGCTTATTATCTTCATTTATAGTATTAATTTTTATTTTAAAATTAAATAGAACTAATTATCAAATTAAAAAGAATTTTAACAAGAATGACTAAAATCATTATATTAATAAAAATAAATAATTTGGATTATTTATTTAATTTAAGAAGTGATAAAACTAAAATCATAATATTAATAAAATAAATTTGACCAAAATATTTAAAATGAATAATAATAAAATATTAAAAGAATAATAGTAATAAAATATAATTTGTTTATTCATTTTTCTAATATAAAAATATTTGAAATCTCATAAAAGTTATAATTGGAACTATAGTTAAAGTTAAAATGATATTTTATCTCCTGTTGAAATATATTTGACCCTATCTGAAAAGTAATTTTTAAAAAGTCTATATGCTTCAAAACCAGAACAATGGTTAATTCCAATTAAGTTAAAATCAATATTTTTAAATTCATTTATAATTTTTAAAATATAGTTTTGATCTTTTGATTTTAAATGAAATCCACCTGCTATTAAATTGATTTTATTTATGTTAAAAAAGTTTATAGCTGTTTTGATTATATTGATAATTCCATTATGTGAACAACCAGTGATAATATTCAAAGCATTCTTTTTTTCATCTTTAATTATGAGAAATAGTTCGTCTTTAAAAGTATCCTTTTTGGAGTTTTTTAATAAATTTTTAGTATACTTTTTGTTTAACATTTCTTTGTGTTTAAAATAGTCATTATATGTATCAGAAAAATTAATGATTTTTTCAGAATTTTTCAAATTTTTTTTATTAGTTTTATTTTCTTTTTTAATTGTGGTATCATTATAATAAAAATAACCAGGATTATTTCCTTCAAAATCATTATATTTATTTATGTTCCCTATAATATAAATATTTTGAGATACTTTATAGTATTTGTCTATATAAATAATTTTGTTTGTATAGCTATTCAGATCTTTCCTGATTTTAAATCCTTTATCAATTATTTTATCATTATCTTTTTTATATTTAAAATATAAAGATTCTTTTTTTAAAAGAATTTTAGGTAATTGATTTTTAGAAAATGAATGGTCTTCTAGCAATTTAGTTTTATAATATTCAAGAAGTTTACCCAATCCTCCAGTATGGTCATAGTGGCCATGACTTAATATAATGTAATCTATATCATCAATTTTTTCATTTAATTTATTTACATTTTCTAAAAAAATTCCTGTACTTCCAGTATCAAATAAAATTTTTATATCATCAGTTTTTATTAGGAAAGAAAGACCATGTTCAGCAACTAGATTTTCTTTAAAAGTGGTGTTTTCAATAAGTGTAATCAACTCCATTTTTAGCTCCTGTATATAAAATCAAAAATCAATTTTAATAATATACTTATTAATAACAATTTCAATTAATTTTTTATCTTATTATTTTTTAAATGTAAATAATAGTGTTTAGGTTATGACAATAATATTGTGTAAATTAGTTATAATTCTGGAATTATAACTAATTTGTTTTAATTTTGTAATATTAAAATAGGTTAATTTAAAAATAATTTTGTATTTAAAGTTAAAATAAAAACAATTAAGAACTATAAAATCATAAATCATGTTTTGTAGCTTATTAATAAGCTTTAATTTGAGGAATTGGTTTACAATATTAAAAAAATAATTGTTTAATTAAAATAATTATTTAAATTTAATTTAATTAAAAAGGAGATATAAAATAATATTAAGTCTAAAATAATTAAATTAAACAATTAGAAGTTTATACCATAAGTTTTTAATTAGATAAAAATAAATATAAATGTAAATATAAATGCAGGAGGTTATTATGAATGGAAGAAATAAAAAATTAGTAATCATAATTTTAATATTATTAACAGTAATTATATTTTTTATTTATTATGATTATCTATTTCATCAGGATAACCTATTTAGAAAAATTCATTACTATTCTTATAAAATTGATAAAATGTTGCATCCTGAAAAATATGAAAAGACTGAAGCTTCAAAAATTAATGAGTTAAAGGTTATTACTTTTAATATCTGGTCAGGACTAGATTATAAGGGTACTTTAAAGATGGGGTGGTATGAAGAAAAAAAAATAAGAGAAAAAAGGTATAACCTTTTAATAGACTCACTAAAAAAAATAGATGCTGACATAATAGTTTTAAATGAGGTTAATAATTTGCCATGGTTTGCCAGGAAAATAGCAAAATCATTGGGTTATGATTATATAAGTTATACAGGTGTTTCAGGTCTAAAAATAGGACCTTTTGGACTTCCTATAAATTTAAAAGAAGGGGATGTAATCTTAACAAAAAAAAAGTATGGCCTTGAATTTATGGGAAGAATAAGACTTGAAAAAAAGAAAGGGTATGTTGGGAATCTGTTTTCTCTTCATACTGATGATGCTACACAAGCTATTATAGGAAAAATAATAGCTGCCGGGAAATCTTATATTGTTATAAACACTCACCTTCATGCTTCTTTGATAAATGATGAAGCTACTAATAGTTTATTGTCAAATCTTAGAAATAAGTATAAACAGGATATAAATATTGTGAATAATATTAAAAATGAAATTATAAAAGAAGTAAAATGGAGGCAGGATTCAATAAATATCTTAATAGATTATATTAAAGATAAATTTCCGAATGAAAAAATTATTTTATGTGGTGATTTTAATACTACTTATAAAACTACTGAAATTGAAAAATTAAAAGATTATGGATTTTATAGTTCATACATAAATTATTATAAAATGAAAGGGATTGATTTATTTAAAAAAGATATATTTGGTAATTTAATAAACAAGAAAATTGACTATTTTACATGGAATCCAGATACAAATTTAAATATAATTAAATATTATAAAACCCCATTTATAAACAAAGAAAAAGATTTATTAAATTCGAAAAA
Organism: Exilispira thermophila; assembly: GCF_055389015.1. NCBI lineage: Bacteria > Pseudomonadati > Spirochaetota > Spirochaetia > Spirochaetales > Exilispira > Exilispira thermophila. The sequence goes on from NZ_AP042476.1 coordinate 2,482,188, forward strand.
AGTAAAATTGACTGTAAATATTTTTAAAAGTTATAGTGACTTACAGAAAAGAAAAATAGATTACATATTTTTAAAAAATATTGAAAAATCAAAAATAATAGAGAGTAAAGTAATATTCAATACTCCAATTGAAGGATTAAATTTGTCAGATCATTATGGTGTCTTAACTGTAATTTCTGTTGAGTAAAAATTTATATTTAATAATGTTTTTTTATTTATAGGGGTTGACATTTTAAGAAATAGCGTTAAATTGTTCACGTATTGATAATTATCAATATATAAAAATAAGGAGGTACATATGGCTAATAAATTACCTGAAAAATTTGCTTACTGGCATGGTATTGATAGGACAAAAATTCCATGGTTTCCTGAAATAGATGAAGAAAAATGTATTGGGTGTAAGCTATGTTTTGTAACATGTGGAAGACAGGTGTTTGATTTTGATACTGCAAAAAACAAAGCAGTTGTAGCAAGGAAATATCAATGTCTTGTTGGATGTACAACATGTGCTGCAATTTGTCCTGCAAGTGCAATAAAATTTCCAGATAAAGAGATAGTACATAAAATTGAAAAAGAGGAAAAAGTTCTTGTAAAAATTCAACAAAAAGCAAAAGCTAAAATTGCAAAAATGGATTTTGAAAAACAAAGAAAAAACATACTTGATAAGCTAGCTACTTCTAAAACAAAAATAGCATATGAAATTACAGGACATATTTTTGAAAAAAATCTTATTCCAAAGATTAAAAATGAAATTAGTGATTGTAAAGTTGATCTTTCTGAAATATCTATGGAAATACCCTCTTTAAAAGGTTGCTGGGACATGGAAGCACCTTCTTTGTTAAAGTTTAATCTGGTTTCAACTGAAATGGAAGATATATCTGAGTGTGCTAGGAAAGTTGAGAAAATAATTGAAGATTCTAAATGCGTTATAATCTCAAAAAAATCTTAATAAAAAGTTTATGTTTTATTAAATAAAAAAACCTTTTTATGAGAACAAAAATTCTTGACTATAATTTAATTCTTTATATTTTTTTTGGGCTTAAATATTGATACTTATAGATATATTAAATATAGAAACATATAATCTGGAGAAAAGTAATGACTAAAAAGGCAAATATTATTAAAAACTTTATACCATCATGGTTCGCTCAGATTATGGGTACAGGTATTTTAGCATTAATAGCATTTTCCTATTCATCAAAATTTGGATTTTTAAAACCAATTAGTATTTTCCTACACTATTTTAATGTAACAATTTTTTTTATACTTCTTATTCCCTGGATTCTCAGGTGGCTGCTGTATTATAAAAATGCAGTAGCTGATTTAAAAAATCCAGTGATTGGAAATTTCTACCCTACAATATCAGCTGGAATGTTAGTTATTTCTATGGATTTTTTAGTAATTAGTAACAATTTTTTAATAGGAGTTTATTTCTGGTTTATAGGAGTTCTTGTAACAATAATTTTTGCATTTATGATTCCTTATATTACTTTCACACATTCTGGTATTGAAATTCACCATATAAATCCTGGATGGTTTATTCCTCCTGTAGCTTTGATAGTAATTCCAATTCCTGGTGGAATTATTATACCTCATTTTAGTGGTATTTTAAAAGATATGATTATATTTATAAATTATTTTAGTTTTGGTTCCGGGTTCTTCCTTTTTCTAGCATTATCTGCAATATCTTTATACCGATTTATACTTCATCATCCTCTACCAGATGTTTTAGCTCCGACAATATGGATAAATTTAGGTCCTATTGGAGCAGGTACAACTGCAATAATTAATTTAACAAAAACATGTTGTATTTTAGGTGATAAAAATCCTCTCTTTTTCTTTGCTGCAATGTTCTGGGGATTGGGGATTTTCTGGGTGATAATGTCTATTATAATGACTCTTCATTATATAAGAAAATTAAAATTTCCATATACAATGGCATGGTGGGCTTTAACATTTCCATTGGGGGCATACACAGCAGCTACTCATAATATAGCAATAATTTTTAATAATAAATTTATTGATTATATCGGGATAACATTATTTATTTTATTAATATTCTTCTGGTTAATAACTTTTACTAAAACTTTATTAAGAACATTAAGTGGTCACCTTTTCATGGACAAATGATTACTAAAAAAATATAAGGGGTTAATGTGCAAAAATATAAAGTATTGGTTTTAAAAGATAAATTAAATCAAGATGTTGCAATTTCTATTCAGGATAACCATATATACAAATATAGTGCAAAAGTTGGGGAATCAATAGTAGGTATGAATGCAGCATCTGTATTATTGTCATCATTTGGAACATGTTTAATGACTAATATAAATAACTTTTCCAATAAAATGGATGTTAAGATAGAAGTTGTAAATGAAAATTTTTTCTTCAAAAACAAGAGAAGTTGAAACAGAAATTGACAAATACTTAGACAATGTGGACAAAGCTTCTTTAATTTTTAAACTGGCTATTAAAGATTATGTTGATGAGAAATTTGATGATTTTGAAAAAAGATATACTGAAATAGCTGAAGTTGAAAAAAAATCAGATGAAATTAGAAGGGATATCAAACATAAGTTATACACATATATGTTAATTCCTGAATCAAGAGGTGATGTTTTAGGTTTAATTGAAACTATTGATAATGTGATTGATGTTGCTAAAAAAGTTATAAGTCATTTTTCAATAGAAAGACCAATTATTTTACCATTTTTAAAACAGGATTTTTTAGATTTAACAGAAGCTTCAGTTAATGCAGTTAATGAACTTGTTAAAGGGACAAGGGCTTTTTTTAATGAATTACACCTGGTAAATGACTACATCAATAAAATTCATTTCTGGGAACATGAAGCTGATAAATATGAAGAAAAGTTAAAAAGAAAAGCTTTTTCAACTGATGAATTAAAAGAATTCAGTAGAAAAGTACATATGAGATATTTTGCTGAAAGAATCTCTTTACTTGCAGATGAAGCTGAAAGTGTTTCTGAAAGATTATCAGTATATGCAATTAAAAGGTCAATTTAATTATTTTATTTTTATTAATGGCTTTTAATTGTTATAAGCTTTCTTTATTATGTTAAAGAAATAATCAAAACTTTATAACAAACTTATAATTTGGAGTATATAAATGTTTATAACACTGTTTTTTTTATCAAGTGGTTTATTTTTAGGCTGGTCATTAGGAGCTAATGATGCTGCAAATGTATGGGGTACTGCTGTAGGTACAAGAATGGTAAAATTTTCAAAAGCAGCATTAGTAGCATCCATTTTTATAATTATTGGTGCAGTTTATAGTGGAGCAGGAGCATCACATACTCTTGGGAAATTAGGATCAATTGCATCAATTGCTGGAGCTTTTACAGTTGCTTTAGCAGCTGCTATTTCAGTGTACTGGATGACAAAACTTGCTTTACCAGTATCAACAACTCAAGCAATTGTAGGTGCAATAATAGGCTGGAATATTTTTACAAAAACTAGTATTAACATGGAAGCTTTAACAAAAATATTGGGCACATGGGTTTTTTCACCAATATTATCAGCGTTTTTTGCTATAATTTTTTATTTTTTAGTAAAAGCTTTATTGTATAAAAGAAAAATTCATTTAATCAGATTGGATGGATATACACGAATTGCACTAATTCTTGTAGGTGCTTTTGGTTCATATAGTTTAGGAGCCAACAACATTGCAAATGTTATGGGAGTTTTTGTACAATCTTCTCCTTTCAAAGATATAACTATTGGAAATTTTATGAATTTTTCAGGAGTTCAACAACTTTTTCTTTTAGGGGGATTGGCAATTGCAGTTGGTGTTTATACCTATTCAAAAAAGGTTATGATGACTGTTGGGACTGATATTTATCATCTATCACCAGTTGCTGCATTAATTGTAGTTCTTGCAAGTTCAACAGTTTTATTTTTATTTGCTTCACAGGGGCTTAAAAATTTTCTTGTTGGACATGGGTTACCATCATTTCCTCTTGTTCCAGTATCAAGTTCTCAAGCTGTAGTCGGTGGTGTACTTGGAATTGGAATTGCTAAAGGTGGACGAAATGTAAATTTTAAAATATTAGGAAGAATTGCAATGGGTTGGATAGCAACTCCTCTAATTGCTGCTGTTGTTTCGTTTGTTTTCTTATTTTTTGTTCAAAATGTTTTTATGCAAAATGTAATTTAAAATTTGTATGGGTTTAAATATACTATTTAATATAATAGGGTGCCCTTAAAAGAAGAGGGTCACCCTATTTTTTATATATTACAATATTTTTGTTATTTTTTATTATCCTGATACATATGAGATTTGTCAATGAAAACAACTTCTTCACAATTATCAAGTTCTCCAAGATTTTCTTCAATATCCTCTTTAATTGTTTCATAAAATTCATTATCTTTATCAATATTTAGAAACACTTCAACTTTTTTATTTTTTCCATAAGCAAGGATTTTAAATTCACTAACAATATTAGAACTTAAAACATCTTTTTCTAAAGGTGGATAAATAACTCTTGAAAGTTTCTTTTTTACATTTTCTTCTGAAACAATGTTTACAATCTCTTTACCTTCTTTTTTAGCTTCATATAATTCTATTGCTTTTAATAATGTTGAAACAGCTAAAACTGAACAGTGAATTTTAACTGCTGGTAAGCCATCAAGCTCTTTTGCTGCTTCCTGCCAGTTGATATTTTTTGCTTCATTTAAAGTTTTTCCTTTAGCAATTTCTGTAACAATTGATGCTGTTGCGATATTTGAAGCACAACCATAACTTTGAAATTTTATATCTTTAATTTTATCTTCATCGATTTTAAGATACATTGTTACCTGATCTCCACATGCAGGGGACCCTTCTGTTGCAACAATATCAGCATCATCAATTTTACCAGCATTTTTAGGATTCATAAAATAGTCTATAACTTTTTGTGAATATTGTATTTTTTTCATCTAACCATCCTTTTATTAAAATATTTATTTTTTTTAATAAATATTTAATTTTTTAATGATAATCAATATTATATTATAATTACAACTTTTTTCTTTTATGTATTATAACTCTTTATTGTATTAATAAATAATCATTATTTTAAAATTTATTTAGATCTCAAACTTTCAGGTGTTAATGTAGATTGGTCTCTTAATTTTTGAATAATTTCAGGTAATACTTCCATTAGATTATCGATATCTTTTTTTTCATTAAATCTTGATAAAGTAAATCTAATTGCACCATGAGATTCAACATGGTTTCTACCCATAGCTTTAAGAGCGTAATCTGATTGGAGGTTTTTAGATGCACAAGCAGATGCAGTTGAGACTGTGATTCCTGAAAAATCTAAAAACATCATTATTGCTTCACCTTCTACATATTCAAATGTGAAATTAACATGGTAAGGGGATCTTTTTCCTTCGCTCCATGGCCCATTTAGTATAACAGCTGGAATTTCTTTTGTAATCCTATCATATAGGTATTGTGATAATTCTTTTACCTTATTGTAATTTTTATCAAAATCAGTATATGCAAGTTCTGCAGCTTTTTTCATCCCCATAATACCAGGTATATTGGGACCACCAGGACAAAGATCAGAATAATAATCAGATCCACCATATATTTTTTCAAGTTTTGTTCCAGATTTTATATATAAAAATCCAACACCTTTTGGACCGTGAAATTTGTGACCTGAAGCAGATAAAAGATCACATCCAAGGTCTTTAACATCAATTTTTAATTTTCCATAAGCTTCTGCAGCATCAAGAAAAAGGTAAATCTTGTATTTATGATTTTGTAGAATTTCACTTATTTGTTTTGAGGGCTGAATACAACCTGCCATATGGTTAACATAGGTAGTAGCAACAAGAAAAGTTTTATCGTTTATAAGTGATTTTAAATGATTCAGATCTAAAAACCCCTCTTTATCAACATTAACAGTTGAAATTTTAAACCCTTCTTTTTCAAGAATTTTTGAAATAGACATTATTGCAGGATGTTCAGCAGAACCAATAATTATATGATTTCTTCCATCTTTGTTTTTAATAAATTTAGCTAATCCCTGCATAGCAATGTTATTTGCTTCTGTTCCACTATGTGTAAATAAAATTTCTGTTGATTTTGCATTTATAGTTTTACCAATATATTCAGCAGCATTTTCAATATCTTCAGCAATTGATGTTCCTTTACTAACAAAAGAAGCTGGAATATAAAATTCCTTTGTCATGTATTTTATAACTTCATCATAAACTTCTTTTGGTACAAAAGACGTTCTACAATTATCAAAATATAACATAATTAGATCCTTTCATAATTAATTTTAAACACATTATTTTGTAGTTGTATATATAAAAAAACTGTTGTGAACCCATGTTCATATAAAAGATTCTTTATATATATTATATTATATTATTAATATAATAAAAGAAGGTAAGATATACAAATGGAATTAGTTGCTTTTAAAAACAAATATTAAATTATAATAAATATATATTTTAAAATATTACAAATTATGTTATAATTATAATATAAAGAAAAAACAATCATGATATAAATAAAAGTGTGTAAAAGACAGAATAAGGTTGCTTAAAGCAAATAAATAAAAAATATTGCCTCCCGATGAAAAAATATGTATAAAAAAAACAAATCATCAGGAGGCAAAAAAAATGAACAATTTAGGTAAAGAATTAGTGAAATTTTTAGAAAGTCAAGGGGTTTTAGAAGAATTTATTAAAAATCCTGATAAAACAAAAGAATTAATGTTATCTATATTAAAATATGGATATGAAAGTTTAATGACAAATGAAATAGATACTGTATTAGGATTTAAAAAATATGATAGAGAAACAGAAAAAGAAAATTACAGAAATGGTAAAAGATACAGAGATTTAGACACGAGTCATGGAAAAATTATCAACTTAGAAGTACCAAGAGCAAGGAATGGTTTTTATCCTGCAATATTGGAAAGATATAAGAGAAGACTTGAAAATATAGATGATACAATAATAAAATTGTATGCAAAAGGATTATCTACAGCTGATATATCAGAACATATAAAAGATATATATGGGATGAAATATAGTAAAGAAACGATATCGAATATAACGGAGAAAGTAAAAAAAGATATAGAAGGATTTAAAAACAGGAAATTAGAAGAAAGTTATTATGTAATATTTATAGATGCAATGCATGTAAACATAAGGAGAGATACGGTATCCAAAGAAGCAATCTATTTTTTATTAGGAGTAAATGTAAAAGGGAAAAGAGAGATATTAGGATTTTACATAAATCCAACAGAGAGTTCAAGCTTTTACAATGAAATATTTGAAGATATAAAAACAAGAGGAGTAAAAAAAGTATTGTTGTTTGTAACAGATGGATTAAGTGGAATAGAAGAAGTAATAAGCAACAATTTCCCAAAATCAAAAATACAAAGATGTATATATCATTTAAGCAGGAACATATCAACAAGAGTAAGGGTAAGAGATAGAGGAGAAATATTATTGGATTTTAAAAAAGTCTATAGTCAAACTAGGAAAGAAGAAGCACTAGTTTATTTTGAACAATTTAAAATAAAATGGGGAAGTAAGTATAAGAAGTTAGTTAAAGATTTAGAAGAAGTATTGGATTATATGTTAACATTTTATGAATTTCCAGAGAGTATAAGGAAACAGATCTATACAACAAACTGGATAGAGAGATTAAATGAAGAAGTAAGGAAAAGAATAAAAGGGAAGAATAGTTTTCCAACAGTTGAGAAAGCTCTGAAACTATTATTTTTAATATTAAAAGATTATGAAAATAGATGGGAAGAAAGAATATTAAGGGGGTTTGGTCAGGCAAAATATGAGCTTGACTTAATGTTAAAAAAAATTTATGGTTAATGTCAATATTTTCATCGGGAGGCGAAATTAGTTATAATTCTAGAATTATAACTAATTTACACATTTTTATTGACATAACCAAAACAAAAAAATAAAATAGAAGTTATAAGAATATTAATGTAGTTATAAAGGTATTATAAAATTTTTGTAACTTTATAAGAGAAAATATTTTGAAAATAATTAAGACACCTGGTTCTATTATATTAATAATTGTTTTAGTATTAATAGTCTCATGTAACAAAAATAATTCCAGAGTAAAAAAGGAAAATTCAATAGATTTAGGTGATAAAGAAGTTCTTAATTATAAGGGTGAAAAACTTGATTCTATAAATAAATTTAGAGAGAATTCAATTAAAGGTCCTCAATATATAAATGTTGATGAGTATTCACTCATACTTAATGGACTTGTAAAAAATCCTGTTAAATTAAGTTATAATGATGTGTTGAGCTTGCAAAGTTATAAAAAACTTGTCACTCTGAATTGTGTAGAAGGATGGAGTGTCAAAATTTTATGGGAAGGGATTCTTGTTAAAGATTTATTAAAAAATGTTGAACCTGAAAATAATGCAAATACAGTCATTTTTTATGCCAAAGATGGGTATTCTACATCTTTACCATTAAAGTATATAATTGACAACAATATAATAATTGCATATAAAATGAATAATATTGTTTTACCACCAAAAAGAGGATTTCCATTTCAACTTATTGCTGAACAAAAATGGGGGTACAAATGGATAAAGTGGATTACAAGAATTGAATTATCTAACAATCCTGATTATAAAGGTTTCTGGGAAAGTAGAGGTTATTCTAATGATGCTGATTTAAATAAAATATAAAATATAAATGTAAAATTTTATTGTTGGATAAAAAATAATATTTTATTTTAAATATTTTAATTTAAAATATTGACAGTTAGTAATACTTATTTTAGAGGAAAAATGTGGTGAAAAAAGTTTTATTTGTATGTGTTCATAATTCAGCAAGGTCCCAGATGGCAGAAGCTTTTTTAAATTATTATGGTAAAAACAAATTTTTTGCTGAAAGTGCTGGGCTTGAAAAAGGAAAATTAAATCCTTATGTTGTTAAAGTAATGTATGAGATTGGAATTGATATTTCAAATAACAAAACAAAAACAGTGCAGGAGTTTCTTAAGAAAGGAAAAACTTATGATTATGTGATAACAGTCTGTGATCAAGCATCAGGGGAAAAATGTCCATATTTTCCAGGACAGGGTAAAAGGTTACATATAGAATTTGAAGATCCTTCTTCATTTAAAGGTCAAGAAGAGGAAATTTTGAATAAAACAAGGGTTGTAAGAGATCAAATAAAAGAAACTATTTTAAAATTTATAAATGGGGAACTTGAAGAAGATAAATTTGAATTAAATATTAAAAAATTATAAAGATGTTTTTGAGATATATTTATTATTAGTTACTTAAGTTATTGATAAATAAATGAGTAATATCTTGTTAATAAGCTTTCAAGTTCAGGTATGGAAATAAATCTGGATTTTCTTATAGTTTCTTTTTTATCTATAAAAACAAGTATAGTAGGGAAGTTAAAAATACTGAACTTTCCAGAAAGTTCTTTGAATCTGGTCATATCTATATATCTTTTTTCAATTTCAGGAAAATTTTCTAAAAGGTTTTCAACTTTTGGTAAAAGTGCTTTACAAACATTACATGTTGGAGTTGAAAAATAAAATAAAACAATTGTATTATTTTCAAATAATGTATCAATTTCTTCGATTCTATTAATTTGTACCAAATATTTTCCTCCATAACAGATCTTAATAAGAGTAATTATGATTTATTGCTAAAGATTAAAAAAATATAAAATATTAAAATATACACTTAATATAATAAATTTGTAATGTGTTTGACAATAACAAATAATAATTTTTTTTAATATTACTTTTAAATATTAATATTTTTAAAAGTTGTTTTATAATAAAAAAGAATTAAATTAAAACAAAAATAACAAATAAGGAATAAGTATGAATAAAAATAATTTATTTTATTTTGATATTCATGGTCATAAAAAGAATATTTTACCTTTATTTTTTAAGATAATTGCAAAAAATAAATTTCCTGAAGATATTGGATTTGATGATTTAAAAAAAACAGATGTATCTGGATTTATTGTTAATGCAGTTGGAGATTTTTCACGAATAATGAAATTTCCAATATCCCCATACAAAAATACAATTAATCAAATTAATAAGATAAAAAAACAAATTATTAATAATAATTTAAAAATTGTCTTCAATTTAAAACAGTTTATTGAAAATATAAATGAAAAAAATAAATTCTTGATTTTAGGAATAGAGGGAGCTGATTTTTTAGAGGGGGATATGAAACGACTTGATGATGTTTACAATTTAGGTGTTAGAGTAATAACTTTAATTCATTTTAACAAGAATTGTATAGGAATTCCGTGTATGGGTTTTGGAGGTAAAAAAATTGAAATAAAAAATCAAGAAGATGGTTTAACCAATTTTGGATATGATATTGTAAAATCTATGAATAAAAAAGGGATTTTAATTGATATTGCTCATGCTAATGAGAAAACAGCTCTGGATGTGTTAAGATGTTCAGAAAAACCAGTAATTTGTTCACATACGGGATCAAAAGATGTTATGAATTTTGAAAGATACATTTCTGATGAAGTTGCAAAAAATATTGCATCAAATGGTGGTTTAATAGGTTTATGGTTGTATTATTATAAAGGTAAAGGGATTAAAACAGAACAGGAGTTTCAATTACATTTAAAACATTTTAAAAATATTGTTGGAGCAAGACATCTTGCAATTGGTACAGATATTAATGCTGTTCCAGGAAATATGGAAGGATATAATAATCTTTATGATATAGATATCATACTAAAAAATCTTGAAAGAGCGGGATTTAATGATGATGAAATTGAATTGATCGCAGGAAAAAATTTTCAAAGAGTATTTACAACTATTCTAGCTTAAAATAATTTAAGTTTTAAAACAAGCATTAGGTGCTTTTTATGAGATATTTGAAAATAATAATAAATAAATTTAAAATTAAAAATCTAATTATTATTGCATCAATAATTTCTTGTTTTTTTGCAGGTTTGTCCTTAATTTCTTTAGTTTATCCATGGATTTATAGTAAATTTATTTATTCATTACAGAATCATTTAAATTATAAAAAATATCTTTATTTATATTTAATAATTGTCCCTTCATCAGTATTATTAGAATTATGTCTTGATTTGATTTATGGTAAAATCAATGTAAAAATTGATGAGAAAATAAGATATTATCTTTATAATGTTATTAAAAATGAGAAAGAAACTGATATAAAATCAAAGGGAGAAGGATACTATGAAAGGATAATGGATACAACTATATATAACATAGTAATATTGTTTACCCCTCAGGTATTTATTAGAATAATTAGTATTTTCAAATATTTTTTTATCATTTTTATACTTTTTAAATATAATCTAATAATTGGAACAATAGGTTTAATTTCATTGTTTATTTATTTTTTTAATTACATATATAATAAAAGAATATTTGAAAGAAATTATAAAAGAGTAATATCTAAAATGGTTGATTTTTATTCATTTTTTTATGAATCAATTTCAATGAACGCTCTTTTTTCAACTTTTCCATTATTTAATAAAAAAAATAATTCTTTAGCACTTAAGAAAATAAAAGATCTAAATGAGGCTTCAAGAATTCATGGATTTTTTGGAGATAATATTTATAAACTTGTTTCTAAATTTGTAATTCCAGTTTTAACTATAATACTTTTTTTTTATATGGGAAAATTATATGTATTAAATAAAATAACTATTTCTATAATAGTTTTGCTTATAGGGTATTTTTCTCAAATTAGTTCAATATTTGATGATTTTGATGAAATATCAAAATTTATTCGTCAGGCTAATGTATCATCTAAAGAGATGGTTGATATAATAGAAAATAATGAAAAAAATATTAAGCTAAAAATTGATAATGTTAGAAAAATTAAAAAATTATTTTTTATTAAATTCAATAATGTAAATTTAAAATTTAAAAATAGAGTAATTTTAGAAAAATTAAATTTTGTTCTTAAGTTAAATAAAATATATGGATTAATAGGTATGACAGGTGAGGGAAAAACAAGTTTTATTTCATTCATATTGAATAATTGTGAAAATGGAACTGGGGAAGGGTATTTTTTAAATGATAACATTAATATTTGTAAATATAATTTAAAAAATAATATATTATATATTTCTCAAGATTCATATATACTAAATGATACATTGGAAGAAAATATAAAGCTTGGAAATGAAAAAAAAGAAAAGTTAATTTTGCGAGGTTTTTATATCATATTGACCAATTTGATTATTTTATTTTAGATGAACCTTTTACCTCCCTTGATAATTTAACTAAAAATAAATTAAAAAAGTTATTAAAAACAAAAATAAAACAAAAAACTGGAATAATAATTTCTCACGATATTAAGATGCTGGAAGAATTAACAGATGTAGGTATTGTAATAGAAAAAAATAGATCATTAAATATTGGTAGTTTTAAAATATTAAAAAATAATTCAGAACTATTAAAAAAATTATTATTGTAAAATAAATTATTGGAAATAATAGTAAAAGATAATAAAAAATTATAAATAATAAAATTATTTAAAAAAAATCATTAAAATTTATAGTTTTTTTCAATTTACAAAAGTTGTTTTAAATTTAACATATATTTTATAATTTTATTTTTTCTTTATATAGCTCATATTCCAATGGAAAAGGTTCCAATGCTCTTGGTAATAAACCATTAACCCAAGCTAAAAATAGTCCATAATTGATTGCATATATCTTATTTTCTTTAAGTATATTTATTCTATTTAACATTTTCTCTCTTGTTACCATGCAACCAGCACAATTTATAACTAAAGAGTATTCTTTTAATTTTTCTTTAACTGGTAAATTTTTTGAAAATTCAAAAGTTACATCAGATCGAACTAATTGTTTAAATAATCTTGGGATTTTCACTGTGCCAATATCATCAGCCTGTTTATGGTGGCTGCAAGCTTCAAGAATTAAAATTTTGGCATTTGAAGGTGTAGCATCTAATTGTTTAATACCTTCAATAAAAAATTTCAAATCCCCCTTTTTCCTGGCAAAAAGGATAGAAAAGCTTGTTAACATTTGATTTTCAGGTATATCTGCAGCTACTTTTGAAAAAGCCTGACTATCAGTTATAACAAGTTTTGGTTTTATTTTGAGATTATCATAAAAGTATTTTAATTCTTTTTCTTTGACTATTAATGCAGCGCAATCTTTATCAAGAAGATCTCTTATTGTTTCTACCTGAGGTAAAATTAATCTACCTTTTGGAGCTGCAAGGTCAATTGGAGTTACAAGTAATACCAGGTCATTTTCATTTACAAGTCCTTCTACAGGTGTTATTTCAATTTTTCTGGATTGAAGAAGATTTATAATCTCTTTTTTTACCTCCTCTATCCCTTTTTCTGAAATATTATCTACAAGAATAATTTTTTCAGCTAGATATTTGTTTTTTAATATATTTATTTTCTCATTATCTATTTTTTTATCTGCGAAAGTCAGAACAAATATTTTCGGCTTTTTACTTTCTGATATTTTTATTAATAAATCTATTTCTTTTTCAGTTAAGGGGTTGTTTGCTTTAGTTACAAATATTATAATATTTGAATTATTTATTCTATTTAAAGTTTTTTTTACTCTTTTTTCTCCTATACTCTCTTGATCATCATCAAATCCTGCTGTATCAATAAATGCAACAGGTCCTATGGGGATCAATTCATAACTTTTTGTAACAGGATCAGTTGTGGTTCCTTTTACATCGCTAACAATTGATACCTGTCTTTTGAATATATTGTTCATTAGAGAAGATTTTCCAGAGTTTCTAATACCAATAATTGCAATATGTGGTTGTTCTGCTAATGGTGTATTGGTAATCATAAAATCCTCTTTCTTTTTTTATTAGTCTTTATTAAACAATTTAAAGTTCTTTTAAAAATCCTGTTAAAAAATATGGTTCAAAAATCCTGTTGATCTTTTCTTCATTTAATTCAGTGTTTTTTAATAGTATTTCTTTCAATTCACTAAATGATTTTATTTCTTTATCTTTAATCAAAGTATAAATTTCTTTTACTTTATTATATCCAAGGAAGGGGACAAGAGAGTTAATCAAAGCAAATGAATTAACAAAATTTTTTTCAATAATCTTATGATTAATAGTTATTTTATTTAAAAATTTATCAATAAAAGAATCAATTGCTTTGCATAAATTTGACTTTATATTGAAAAAACTTTCAATAATAAATGGTAAAAATGGATTTAATTGAAGATTACCATTTTGACAATATAGAAGAATTTTATTTGTCTCACCAATTGTATCAATGCATAACCCTTTTACAAATTCTAAGATTACAGGATTTGTTTTTGCAGCCATAATAGAAGAACCATATTGTAATTCTGGATGTTTAATTTCATTTAAAAATGATGATGTGTAAATAAGAAAGTCATTTGAAATTTTTATAAGAGTATTAGCGATTATTTGAAATCCATTTGAAACTTCAACATATTTGTCCTGATTGGAAATTTCATCTATAAGATTTTGACTTCTTGATAAGGGCAATCCTGTTTCTTTTCTTAAAATTTTTTCAACTTCAAAAATGTATTCCCTTGGTGCAAAAAAACAGGTCCCAATTGCTGTTCCTCCTAATGCGATTGTTCTAACTCTCTCCTTAAGCTTATTTGTTCTCCATCTATCTCTTTGAATGGCAGATGCATACCCTCCAAAAATTTGACCAAGTCGTATAGGCAATGCATCCTGCATTTGAGTTCTTCCAGTTATCAAAATATTTGAAAATTCTTCCTCTTTTGTAACAAAAATTTCCTGTAATTTAATAATTTTATTCTCTATTGTATTTAGATAGTAATATAACATAGCTGTTAGTGCAGTTGGAATTAAATCATTTGTTGATTGGAAAAGATTTATATCCTCTATTGGATCAAGTAAAATTTCTTTTTTATATTTCAACAAATATTTTTCTTTAGCAATATTGGATATAATCTCATTAAAGAACATATTTATGCTTGTTCCTGCCCCTCCCTGTTTTAAAGGAATAGAAAATAAATTATTGTGTTTTCCTTCAATAATCTCATCAATTGTTTCTAAAATTATTAAATAAATGTTTTTTTCCCATTTCTGGATAACATTTTGAATAGCGATAATTGCAGATTTTTTTACCATTGCAAAATATTTTATATAATCATAGGGTAATAGTCCTGTACCAAAATTATTTATAGCTGCAATTGATTGTTGTCCTAAATATTTATAGGTTTTGTTTTTCATTTCATTATTTTCCATAACTTTATCCAGAAAAAAATTCTTATATAAATTTATTTTTATTTTTTTTTGAAATAGAATCTCCCCTTTCAAAAGAGATTGTTTTCCCAATTGGTTTAAGACTATTTTCAAGACAAAATATGCAGTTCAATCCACTTTCATCAATACAAATTTTATCCGGATATAAAAGATAATTTTTTTTATATTTTTCTTTTGTAATATTTGGCATTAAAACATTAGCACCACTTGATAAAGCCATCTCTCTTCCTTTAGGATGAATGGTTCCCATAGCTGTAGTAGCAGGTATATTTGATAGGGGGAGATTAATTCTTAAAAGTGAGATGGCATATAAACTTTTATTTAAAGCAGTTTTTTTATCATAAAATTTTGTAAAAAAATTTAAAGGAGTTTGAGGGTGGGGAATAAATGGACCTATTCCAATCATATCAAGTTCAAGTTCACGGGATAATTTTATATTTGAAAAAAATGTTTTAGAAGTCTCATCTGGCAACCCAACCATAAATCCTGAACCAATTTCATAATCTAATTTTTTCAAATTTTCAATTGCTTTCAATCTTGTATTTAAACTTATCCCATTTCTTAGTTTTTTATGCAGTTTAGGATCAGATGTTTCAAATCTTATAAGATATCTATCAGCTCCAGCAAATTTAAAACTTTTGTATTCTTCGTAGGATTTTATTCCTATACTTAATGTAATTGCAATGTCATTATCAATATTTTTAATCTTTTCAATAATTTTAATGATATCTTTTGTTTTATAGTAAGGATCTTCTCCACTTTGTAATACAAAAGTTCTAATACCTTTATTATAGCCTGCTCTTACACAATCTAAAATTTCATCTTCATTCATTCTATATCGTTTAACTTTACTATTACTTTTTCTGATTCCACAATATAAGCAATCACATTTACAGTGATTTGAAAATTCAATTAACCCTCTTAAAAAAACTTTATTTCCATAATGTTTTAAAGTTATTTTATTTGCAATATAAGAAAATTTTGTATATTTGTAATCTTTTAAAAAAGTGTTTTCAAGTTTTATCATAATTTTCTCTATTTTTTTAATTCTATAAAATGTTTTAAATATAAATATCCCTGTAACCTTCATCAATTTTTTTTAGATATTCAAAAAAGGTATTTAAAAGATTTTCATTTTTAAAAAATGGATCATTTTTAATTTCATTAATTTCTTTTTCAATTACAGGTTGGCAAAGTTTTTTAGTTTCTTCTGAGGCATAATCATAAAGCCATTCTTTAAAAGTTAAAACTGCATTTAATTTACAAAATTTTCCTTCAGTTCCAGTTCTCAATAATCTCATTATTTTATCTCCAGTTCTACCACATCTATATCCAGCAGTACAAAATGAGGTGATAATTCCCTGTTTTGCAAAAAATGTAATAACTTCTTCTAAAGACCTTGTGTCTCCTAACAAAAATTGCTGCAGTTTTTCATTTTGTTTGTTTTCATGTTTGGAATAACTACCAATCCCGATTTTAGTTGAAGCATCAGTCTGAGTAATACCCAGAGGGATAACTTCATTTCTAATATATTCAGGTTCTCTTGCTGTTATAATCATACCTGAATATGGAATTGAAAGTCTTAAAACAGCTATAAGCTTTTTAAAATCATCGTCTGATACTTTATATTTGCTATGTTTAGATATTTCTGATCCTGCTGCTGGCATTAACCTTGGAAAAGAAACAGTATGTGGCCCAATGTTAAATTTTTTTTCTAAATCCAATGCATGGTAAAGCAAACCCATTACATCAAATTTCCAATCATAAATACCAAACAAAGCACCTACAGCAACATCATCGATTCCAGCATCCATTGCTCTATGTAATGCATAAAGTCTCCATCTGTAATTTGCTTTAATACCTGAAGGATGCATTTTTTTGTATGTATTTTTATGATAGGTTTCTTGAAAAACCTGATATGTTCCAATACCAGCTTCTTTCATTTTAACAAGATCTTCAATTGAAAGAGGGGCACTGTTAATATTTACCCTTCTAATTGTGTTATACCCTTTTATTTCATTATCTTTTCCGCTTTCTACCTTTTTTGGTTGAAAAGTTTCAGATATTCTGGAATAATTATTTAAATTATTAGATTTTGTATTAATTCCTAGATGTTTATTAACCTTTTTATTGTGTTGTGAAGCAGGAATTTTAACTGAATATACTGCATTTATTGTATCAACAATATAGTCAATATTAGATTCAGGATGTTCCCCATAAACGAGGATCAACCTTTTATGTCCTGCATTAATTAAAGCAGCAGTTTCCTTTTTAACCTCATCAATTGATAACTTTTTTCTAATTTCTTTTTTATTGTCAATTCTGAAACCACAATATTTACAGTTATTTACACAATAATTACTACAATAAAGTGGTGCAAAAGTAACAATTCTATTATCATAAACTTTTTTCTTAACTAAAGTTGCAGTATGGAAAATTTCTTCCCAGTATTCAGGATTTTTTACATTTAATAAAAAAGCTGTTTCATCTGGAGCTAAAGTTTTTATTTCCAGGGATTTTTGTAGAATATGTTTAAGCTTTTGATAATCATCACCATTTTCTTTCTCCAGATAATAAAATATCTCTTCTTCATTAATAAAATCTTTTCCATTGTCTAAATATTTGTTAATTTGAGATTCAATTATTGGATTAAAAAAAGTTGTTTTCATAAACTCCCCTTTTTTTTATTAGTTTTTATAATTAAATTTTAGAAATATAATAGTGCATGTTTACTGTTAAAAATAAAACTTTACTTAGTTAAAGTACTTTTAACAGTAATTCCAGGGAGTTTTCCAATTTTTCCAGTTAGTGCACCCAAACTATCTGTTGAACCTTCAACAATTAAAGAAATTACCTGTATGGATTTTTCTTTTAAAGGCAAACCCATTCTTCCTCTAATTATATCTGAGTATTCAGACAAAATGGAATTTAGTTTTGGTATAAAAGATTTATTTTTCACAAGAATAGCAACTACGCCAATTCTCTTTTCCATCAGAAAAACTCCTCTGGATAAGTAAGTAGATAGACCTTAAAGCGGAAGTTCCACTTTTTCAGTCGTGAAATATATGACACAAAAAAATATATTGTCAAGTAATTGTTAAATATTTATTGATATGCTTTTTAAAATTGTTTAGATATATAAATGGTTTTTAATAATAGTATATTTTTTTTAGCTGTTAATTTTATTTAAATAATGATTTATAATAAATGAAATTATAAATTAAAAGAAGACAAATAAATTTTAAAAAAATTATTGCTGTTATTTGTTAATTTTTTAATATTGTTTTATTCCTATTTATTTTTTATAATTTGATTTTTAATTAAAAACTTTTTCAATTAAAGTTGTTATAGAATATTTATTGAAATCATGGAGTCTAATTTTTTTTCCAAAAGGACAAACTTTTAAACACACTCCACAATCTGTTCCAATTTTTCTCCAGAAAGTATAACATTTTTCCTGATTTACATTCCATTTGTAAGTTTTGTCTTTTGAAGAATCTTCTGATTCAATAATTTGAGGATCATCAGCAGGTATAGCTCTTCCAGGACAGCTTTTCGCACATAATCCACACAATTTGCAAAATTCAATTATTGGATAATCCAATGGTTTGTCCTCAACAAGTTCTAAATCTGTAGTTACCGCACTGAGTCTTACAGCAGGGCCAAAATTATCAGTAATTAACATTCCACTTCTACCAATTACACCAATTCCAGCTTCTCTGGCAACTAATGGTAAAATCATTAAATAATTTGCATCAGTGTGAGCTTTAGCTTCATAACCAAGTTCATTTATAAAATAAGCCATCCATATAGCTGGGAAACCAACTTTTGCATAAGTTGTAGCACTTTCAAAAACTTCTTCAAATTTTGGAGCTTTTTGAATATTAACTCTATTCATATGTTTTGCAAAAACAATTGCATATTTATGTTTTAGAGTAACTTTTTTACCATAAACTTCAGGGTGTCTTCCCTGATAAGAATAATAAAAGTACTCTTTTGTTTTTGTAATACCAACAAGGTCAATTCCCATACTTTTAGCATAATTTTTAATTTTTAAAGTAATCTCGTATTTATCAAATTTAATTTTTTCACTTTCTTTTAATTTAATCCCTTTTTTGTATGAAAATTGTTTTAAATCAGATAAAAATTTAAAACTTGCATCAACAAGTTTTGAACCAATTGGATCATAAGTTGGTGTTTGTGGAGAACAGATTTGAGGCATTGCTCTAATTTTATCATCAATCTCTTTTTTATCAGGATTTCTTTTATAGTAATCTTCATAAATTTTTGTTCCAGATAAATAGGTTGCTCTTGCAAACATTGTGTCTCTTTCATCATATTTTCTCATTAATTTTATCCTGTTTTAAATATAATTAAATTTTTCATAGTGTATATAAAAGTAAAAGTTACATCTTATATAATTAATATATTTAAATCATATTTTTAGTATAATAAAAAAATGAGAAAAGTATATAATTAGATTTTATAAAATGACATAAGAATTATTAATAAATAAATTTTTATTAGAATCATTCTTGTAAAAACATAATGTATAAATCTAATTTGAAAGATTATTTTTCCTTTTTTAAAAACTTGTTTACATAAAAGAAAAGTGCAATGATTGATATAATAAACCTTACAAAGAAATAAGAAGCAAAGACAGTTTCCCCAAATGGGGCTAATATGCACCACCATAAAGGAACTTCAGATAGTAAATATGCTGTTATTAAAGCCCAGGGATTCTTTTTAATTGAATAAGAATAAGCAAAAGCAGCTCCAAAAAATAAAATATCCCAGATATTCCAGTAATTTGAAATTAAAGGTAAGTTATAATTTATTGTAAACAAAAATGTTGAAGCTATTATTCCAATAAGTTTGTTTTTTTTACTAAATAATTCATAAGTTATAGAATGATAAAAAAAAGCAATCATTATGCTAACAAATCCCCAATGAATTAAAGCATAAAATGGTAAACAAAAATGCCACTTATTAACAAATGAAGGTTTAGCGTCAATATAAATCTTTGTTGTACCTGTTGTAATGATAATAATTACAGGAATCAAATTTCCAATAACTAATAATGTTAATATATGTATTAAACTATTAAAATAAGAAGATAATTGATTAAATTTGAAAGGATTACCATAAAAAATAGATGATATTGTAAACATTAATATAAATACAATTATCGTCATTAGTAATTTTAGTAATAAGTTAATATCTGGAAAGAATTGTATATAAGCAATTGCAATAAGATAGTTTATACAGGTGAATGTAAGAAAGTAAACTATATGATTTAATTTTGAAAGTTTTAAAATCATATAAAATCTTCTTTTTTGTTTTGTTAAGATACAGGATATTTATTTTTTAAGTGTAGTAAATTGATTATTATTTCCATTTTCTTAAATAAATGTTTTAATAAGTTTTTTTAAATTAAACCATATAATTAAAACTTAACTGTGCTATATAAATTCTCTTAAATAAAAGTAAAAAGTCAATATCTATTTTTATTGATGTTAGATTAAATAAGATTCAATGATTTTATAAAAATTTCAAAGCAAAAAAGGAGACAATAAAAAAGATATTTCATATCTATAAAATTAAATTTGTCCTTATACCCTTACGCATTAGTTTAAGTTTATATCTGTAGTAAATTATTAAACATAAAGTATAAATTTTATATCTTTACTGGAAAAAGGATATACTTCCAGTATAAAATTTTGATAAAAAGGGATAGTATGCTAAACAATATAATATATTTGCATTAGAAACAAAAAATGGTAACAGTTTATTAGTTAATATGGATACTGTAAATTTAATTTAAAATAAAAAAGGAGAAGAAGATTATATGGCAATAAAAAAAGAATACATATTGTTTACCCTTTATAGAGTTTTTTACACTCAAAATTTTATTTTACCTGTAAAAATAACATGGTTTTTACTATACTCAATGTCTTTAAGTGAAATATCAATATTAAAAGTTATATTTTCATTTTCTATAATGATTTTTGAAATACCAACAGGAATTTTAGCTGATTTAATAAGTAAAAAAATATCTATGATTCTGGGAACAATTTTGTTTTCAATCCATGCAATATTTTATATTATATATCCTTCATTTATAGGATTTGCTATTACTCAAATTTTATTAGCTTTATCAGGAGCTTTTATTTCAGGAGCTGATACTGCATATTTGCATACCTTTATTAAAGAAAAAACTAATGATAAATATTTAGTAGTTTATGGAAAAATCGAATTTATAAAAAAAATTACATCTGCTATTATTGCAATTTTTTGTTCTTATTTATATGTAATAAATTCGCGAATTGTATTTATTGGAACTTCCTTGTTAGGGTTACTATCTTTAGTATCAGTTCTTTTATTACCAGGGGATTATCATAAAAAAGAAAATAGAAATTTTAATGAACTGATAAAAGAATACATTGTAATTCCACAAAAAGCGATTAGAGTAATTTTAAATAATAAAACTCTGACTTACTTAATTCTTAGTACTTCAATTATTTTTAGTTTTTTAATTTTCAATTTTGAAATGTATCAGGTAAAATTTAAACTTATGGGGATTTCAACTAAATATTTTGGGTTAATTTATGCAAGTTTTATGTTAATAATGGGTATTGGTGGAAAATATGCAAATTTACTGGTTGAATCCTTAAGTTATAAATATACTTATTTAGGAATTGGTATTCTTATAATTATAAGCTTTATATTTTTTGGTACTTCAAATAATATTCTATTAATTTTTACAGCAATAATATTTCAACAGTTTGCTTTTGGTAGCTGGGGAGTAATTTTTAACAAAATATTACTCGATAATTGTCCTGAAAATCAAATAAAAAGTACTATTGGTTCTTTAAATAGTTTTAGCTTAAATTTAGTTAAAATGATTTTAATAATGTTTCTTGGATATTTTTCAGATCTTTTTTTATTAAAAAATACCTATTATTTAATGTCTTTCTTTTTATTCATTTTATTTGGAACTAGTGTATATTTCTTAAAGTTTAAAAAAGTTGTCCCGGATAATGCTTTTTAAAAAAGAATATGCATTCAATAAAAATCAATAATAGAAAAGATGAGTTTATAAATTTAATAAATAAACATATAAAAAGAATCTTAAGCTTCTTATTTAAATATAATTTAAAACCCAATTATAATATCCTTCCATATATCTTCTAATTCTTCTCTCTTTCTTATTAAAATTATTTTATCTTTATCGATAAGGATTTCAGCAGGTTTTGGAATATTATTATAATTGGATGCCATACTAAAACCATAAGCTCCTGCATTATCAATTATACAGAGGTCGCCAGATTCAACTTCACCAATTTCTCTCTCATAAGGATAGATATCAGAATTTTCACATATTTGACCGGTAATAAAATATTCTTTTAAGTTTTTAATATCCTGTAATCCAATTATTTTATCCAGTTCTTTTTGTGTGGTAGGATCTTTTGAAATATTATTGTTTAATTTATGCAAATCTGAAGAATAAATTATTTTATTGTCTTTAGATTGAAAATAGAATCTATGATAAGCTTTATAAAGTGAAGGTCTTAACAATGTATTCATTCCAGAATCTATCCCTATATAATTTTTATAGCTTTTTTTTATATGATTAATTTTACTTAATATGATTGAAGTATTTCCAACTATATATCTTCCTGGTTCAATTACTAGAGCTGGATTTCCAAGATTATATTTTCTAATATTTTCATTAAAAACTTCTTTGATATGAAAAAATGTTTTATCAAGATCAAGCTCTTTTTCATCATTTTTATAAGGTATTCCAAATCCACCACCTATATTTATAAATTCAAGTTTTATCCCAAGTTTTGATAAAGCTTCACCTGCAATCATTGTCAATTTTTGTGTTATTTCTGCAAAATAGTAAGGTTCTAAATTGTTGGAACCGGTCATCATATGAATTCCAAATTTTTTTATCCCTTTCTCTAAAGCTAATTTGTAAGCTTCATAAGTTTTTTCATATGGGATACCAAATTTTGCATCAGCACCTGCTGTAACAATACCTTCAAATCCACCTCTACCAATACCCGGGTTTATTCTAAAAGAGATAATATCTGGTTTTTTAATTTTTAAAACTTCATTAAGCCTTGTATAATCATCTAAATTTAAAATAATTCCAGAGTCTAAAGCATATTTAAAATCCTCTATACTTTCATAGTTTCCTGTATATGTAGATTTTGAAAGGTTAAATCCTGTTTTTTTAGCAATATATAATTCTCCCTTAGTTCCACAATCTGCAAATAATCCTTCCTGTTTAATAATTTCAAGCAGATAAGGATTACTATTTGCTTTTATTGGATATTGAATTCTATAATTATTAAAGTATTTTGAAATTGCATTTTTTAAATTTCTTATGTTTTCTATGAGTTTTTGTTTTGAATATACATAAACAGGAGTACCAGTTTTTTCTATTAGTGATATTTCAACTTCTTCAATAAAAAATTTGTTATTTTTGATTTTTAACATGTTTAACCCCTTAAAATTGTTTCAATCTAATTGTTTAAATTATATTAAGTTTTTATCTATTTAGAGTTTCATCCATTTTTATCTATTTTTATCTATTTAGAATTTTGTCAATTTTAATTTTTTTAGTTATTTCAATTCTTTTAAATATTTTCAAAAAACATTTTGTGCAATTTCTTAATAGATTCCTCTAAAAATTTATCTTCTACTACAATACTCAAGTTAATATTAGAAGAACCATAAGTAATCATTTCAACAGGTATATTTTTAAGAGTTTTAAAAACTGTTTCTAAAAAATTTTCAATAATTTTAATGTTTTCTGAAACTAATGCAATAATTGAAACATTTTCTTTAATTGTTATATTAGCATATTTTTTTAGTTCTTTTATAGCATCAAGATTAACAATTTTGGAATCAAGTGTTAAAGAAACACTAATCTCAGAAGTTGATATTAAATCAACTGAAATTTCATATTTTGATAATATCGAAAATATTTTTGCTAAAAATCCATAAGCATTTAACATTCTTGTTGATTCAATGTTAATCATTGTTACATTTTTTCTAAATGCTATAGCTATTAAATTTTTATTTTCCTGTTTATTGCTTGCTATTCGTGTACCAGGTTCATCTGGTGAATGTGTATTTTTAACATAAACTGGAATATTTTTATTCATTGCAGGTAAAATGGAGCTGGGGTGAAGAACTTTTGCACCAAAATATGCAAGTTCTGCTGCCTCTTTAAATGAAACCTCTATTTGTGGATATGCATTTTTTACAACTCTAGGATCAGTTGTATATATTCCAGATACATCAGTCCAGATTTCTATCTTTTCAGCATCTAAAATTGACCCAATTATAGATGCTGAATAATCACTACCCCCTCTACCAAGAGTAGTTGTTTCACCAGATTTAGTAGATCCAATAAAACCTTGAGTTATAATAATGGTGTAATTTTTAATAAAAGGGATAAGAACTTTTTCACTTTGATTTTTTATTTCATTAAAATCAGGGGTAGCCTGTGAAAAATTAGAATCTGTAATCATAACTTCTCTTATATCAAACCAGCTTGATGAAATATTATTCAGCTTAATTTTTAAAAATGATGAAAAAATCAATGTAGAACATAATTCTCCTGTTGCTAATATTGAATCTTTTGCTTTGGGTGTGATTTCTCCAAGATAATACACTCCTTTAATCAAAATTTCCAATTTTTTAAAAAGGTCGTTTATTGAATCAACAAGTTTATTATCTTTTGTTAAATCAAGATCTTTTATTATTTTAAAATGTCTTTCATATATTTTATTTTTTGTTTCCAGTGCTTTATTAAGGTCATTTTTTAATGCAAAATTAATAGTTTCAAGTAATTGATCAGTAGTTTTTGCAGTTGCTGATAAAAAAATAATAAGATTTGTATCTATACTATTTGTAATAGTTGTTTTTATGATCTTATAAACATTATTCATCGCTATAGCATCAGCAACAGAGGTCCCACCAAATTTTAAAATTTGTATTTTACTACTCATATATTTTTTCTCCCTGAATTGTCTTAAATAAAATATCTTTGCATTAATTTTAATAATTGTGAAACATAATCAATATATATTGAATAAATTTATAAGTTTAAAAGTAAAATTGTCAAGATTTACTACTTAACCATAAATTTCAAACAACTTTTGTTAAAATGAAAAAATGGTTAAAATTTTATGATTTTTTCAAATTAATATTATTAAATAACTTTCGCAAATAATGTTTGTGTTAAATAGCTGTTGAAAGCAAAGTGAATAAAGACACCATATTTAAAATAATTATCTAAATTTGAGGAAAAAAATTATAAATTTTCATTAATTTCTATTTAAATACTTATATTTGTCGAATATGAAAAACTATAAAATTATTTAAAGTTTTGTTGATTTTTTTTTAAAGTTGTGATAAAAAAATAAAGTATAACAGAATTTTCTTTTTTATTTCTTCTTTCTTCTATTTAAAAATCTTTATAAATATTTCAAAGGTTAAAAAGGAAAATTCTTTTTTATTAATTATAATTGTGGGGGAGTAGATGAAAGTGAAGTATATTAATTCAAAGTATGGATTAGAATATTATTTACATTATTTTGTTTTATTTTTATTAGCCTTATTAGTATTTTCATTTTTTTATGGTTGCAATCCATTAAAGAATGTAGATGTATCAAATATACATATTGAACAGGTAAATTTAAATAAACTAAGTATAAACTGGTCTAATCCAGAAGATTTTAAAAATGTTTTAGTTGTAAGAAGCCATAACACAATAACATGGGAACCTGAAAAAGGGAAATTATATAGTATTAATGATGAGGTATCAACTGATGTTAGAGTTGTTTATACAGGATCAGATTTATCCTGTGTAGATACAGTTGATCCAACAAAAGATTATTATTATAAAATTTTTGGATATGATGATGATAATGTAAATTATTCTAAAGGGATAGAAGGGAGCATCCATTTGAAAGTTTATACTTATATAGCTGGAACATATATGCTTTCTGATACTGAGTATATAGCAAGTTACTGGAAAGATGGTCAAAAGGTTGAAATTGGAAATGATTTATATGAAATGGGTCTTAACTCCTATGCAACTGCAATTGATATTGACGAAGATAACAATATTTATGTTGCAGGATACTATTTTAATGAATACAATAAAAAAATATTTTGTTACTGGAAAAATGGAGAAAGGATAGATAATTTTATTTCTTTTCCATCAAACTTGGACGATCAAACTTTTGTAATAACAGCTATTAAAATTTTTAATGAAAAGATTTATATTTTAGGATATTGTAAATATAATAGCTCTACAATATATACAGGAGTTTTGTTCGATGGAACAACATTTTTTGATTTAGAACCAATTATGAATATAGGGGATACTTATGCTTATGCATTAGATTTTGATGAAACTACTGGTGATATTTATATAGCTGGAACTTCTTCTGCAAGTAATAGTTTGGGTTGTATCTGGAAAATTGATGTTAATAATAGTAGCGACTTAATAGAACACACTTATCAACCTGATGGTTCTCAAACATTATATCAGGTTGTTTATAATGATTCTAATGTTTATTCAACAGGAAGTTCAAGTAATTTAAGTTATTGGAAAAATGCAGATGCAGTATCAATTGAAAATGATAGTGGTTTATTCCTTTCAAATCCTTTTAAAATTGTTATTGATAATGGTAATTATTATATGGCTGGAGGATTTATAAATGATTCGGCAACTATAGGAAAATATGGTTTTTATTTAAGAAAATATATTCAAAATTCTCCTTATGAAACTATATGGGAAACAACACCTGATTATTCAGGTCAATCATTTATTCAGGGATTATTTTTAAAAAATTTTGTATTATATTTGGCTGGATTTTTATATCCCGGTGAAAGTAAATATTTTTATTATAATGATGTTTCTAAAGAGATCCACATAATAGATGATAATATCTATATCCCGGATTATGATAGTGATCCAGATAGTCCAGAATGGTATTGGAATAATATTGCAGTTAGCTCACAATAAAAAGTATAATAAAAATTGTTATATTATGTAAAAATTATAATATTATAGTATTTTTAATTATCATTATTATAATAGTGATCCAATAATTGATAAATCAGGTTTAAATAATTTGGGTTTAATATGCTTTTTTTTATGCATTATATAATTTTTTTATGAAATATATGGATTGATGAATTTTTTGTTATTTCTTTGAAAAAAAATAGGTGCAAAAATTGGGGTAAAAATTTTTTATTATAATTAAATGTATCAAGTATTATATTAATAAATATTCCAAGAAGTGCGTATTTTTGTGTATAACTGTTTTCTTCTTTTCCAAATAAAAATTCAATAGCATAGAGAAACAAAATTAACCAGTTTAATATATTAAAAAAATAGTAATAAAAAGGCAACTTTAATTTAAATGATTCCATAAATAAGAAAAGTGAGAAGAAAAAAATTGAAGCAAAAACCAATGCAGAACCCATCCTATGAATTGTATTATTTATTGTACAGGGAGATAGCATCAAGATAAATCCAGCTCCTCCAGTATAAAATAGTTTTGACTTTCCTTTCGAATGTTCTTCATATTTTATGCTAAATTGGTCATTATTGTTATTGTAAGTTTTGTTAAAATTATGACCTTTATTAAGATATAAGTCTTTGTTAAGTTTATTGTCACTGTATAACTTTCCAATATTGAAAAATAATATTGAATCAATAATAAGTGTTAATTCAAAAATTATCATACTAAAATAGTTATTTTTCCCATCAGGTGTAAATGGGGAACCAAGATAAGATAAAGGATAGTTATGTATATTGTAATTTGAATAAAAAATTATAGCATTAAATCCAATAAAAATGATATTAAACCATATTATGAAAATTAGATTGTATTTTATAATTGGATCATTTATAAGAGTGCCATTATCCTTTTTCATTTTAATATTATTTAAGTTTTATTAATATGCCAATCTATGCATAAGATAATAAAAATTAAAAAAATGGTCAAATTCAAAAAAATAAAATAAATTTGAAAAAGATGTCAAAAACTTATAAAAAAAGATTAGATACTTTTGAAAATGAATTCAAAAATTTATAAAAAAAGACTAAATCCTTCTGAACAAAATAGTAAAAACCCAGATAAGAATATAAAATATATTAAAAAAATAATAGGTTAAAAAAATGAAAAATTAGGAAAATTTATAAAATTAAAAAAGTGAAAAATTATTAAATTTTCTTTAATTTTTGATATTTTTTGATATACCAAATTTTTCTTCTTTTTCGATATTACCTTCAGGTTCAATATGTATCATTATATCATAAATGTTCTCAATGTTTTTTTTTAAATTTTTCTCAACAATTTTTGAGATATCATGAGCTTCTTTAATTGTAAAATTTCTATCAACTTCAATGTCAAGGTCTATTACATAAAGATTTGCAAGTTTTCTTACTCTAACTCTATGAGGGTTAATAACACATTTTGTGTTGTTTAATATTTCAAATATTTTATTGTAAATGGATTTATCATTAGTACCTTCCATGAGTTCATGTATGGTATCATTTAATATTGTAATTCCTGTATATATAATATACAAACCAACAATAGCAGCTATAATTCTATCAAGTAAAGGATATTTTAAGATATGTATTATTATAAGCCCTATTAATATAGTTGAAGAAATAATGACATCATTTTCCATGTTCTTTCCATTAGCAATTAGCATTTTGCTATTAATTTTTTTTCCTGTTTTAATTTGTGATAAGGCTAATAAGATTTTTCCAATAATAGAAATAATAGTTATGTATATTGCAAGAATAGAAGGAAGGGTTATTGAATGTTTAAAGATTATTTTTATAATTGAGTTATAAAATAATTGAAAACCCATAATGATAATAATAATAGCTAAAATTGAAGTTGAAATGGTTTCCGCTCTGAAATATCCATAAGGGTGTTCTTTATCAGGAGGTTTAGAAATAATTTTAGCTGTAAAGAGAGTTACAATTGATGTTAAAATGTCTGAAGAAGAGTCAATTCCATCTCCAATTACAGCATAACTTCCAGAAACAAAACCAATTATAATCTTTAATATTGCTAAAATTGCATTACCTATGATACCAATCCATGAAGCTTTTTTTATAACATTAATTCTGTTATCATTTAGGCTATGGTCAATATCAATATTTTTAGGGTTAGCATAAATCTCTTTATTTTTTCTATTATCAATTTCAAAATTATTAGTTTCATCCAGACATTCTTTTAGTTTTTTCCTTTTTTCTTCAATATTCATAATATCCCTTGATTATAAATAATTTCATTCTTCAATGATTTCTTTTAATTTGCTTGATAAAGTATACAAATCAAATGGTTTTTTAATATATCCATCTGCTCCCATATTTAAAAGCTCTTGAACTTCTTCATTAAGAGCAAATCCTGTTGTAATTAAAATTTTTATATCAGGATTAATCTTTTTTAAATTTTTAAAAGCAGTTTTGCCTGACATTTCTGGCATATTTAGGTCCAATAATATAAGTTTTATAATATCTTTATTTTTTTTGTAAATTTCAACACCTTTTCTACCATTTTCAGCAACTAAAACATCAAATCCAAGTTTATTTAACATTTTAGAAAATACATTTTGTAAAATTTTCTCATCATCTATAACTAAAATTGTTCCAGATCCTGAAATTAGAGAGCGCTCTACTTTTGAAATCTTGGTTTTAACCTTTTTTATGTTGGATGCTGGTAAATAAACATTAAATATGCTACCTTTCCCCTTTTCACTATAAGCAGTAATTATTCCATTATGGTTTTTAACAATACCATATACAGTTGCAAGTCCAAGGCCAGTTCCAGTTTCTTTTGTTTTAGTTGTAAAAAATGGATCAAATATTTTATTTAATGTTTCTTTATCCATACCAATCCCATTATCCTGCACCATAAGTTTTATGTATTTCCCGGAAGGTATATTGTAATGAGTTTTAGAAAATTCCTCATCAATAAAAAAGTTTTCAGTTTTAATTAAAAGAGTTCCCCCATCTAGCATTGCCTGTGTTGCATTAATACAAAGATTAATAATGATTTGTTCAATTTGTCCTGGATCCCCTTCAATGGAATCAATATCTTTTGATAAATCCAGTTTAATCTTAATATTTTTTTTAATTGTTGGTTTAAGCAAGTTAAGAGCTGAATTTATTATTTCATTAATATCAATTGCTCTTTTTTCAAGTTTCCCTTTTCTGGAATAACCTAAAAGATTTGAAATAAATTTTTTTGCTCTGTTTCCACCTTGCATAATTTGTTCAATATATTCAATAAAATTAGGTTCCTTTAACTCTAACCTTATAAGTTCAAGATAACCAAGCATTCCTCCTAAAATATTATTTAGGTCATGAGCAATTCCAGAAGTAATTAATCCGATTGCTTCCATTTTTTGTTTAATAAATAAATTTTGTTCTAATTTTTCCTTTTCTGTAATATCAATCAAAATTGCAATTATATATTTTGTATTTCCAATATCATGAGTTGTTATCATCAAATCTAAAGTTTTTTTATTATTAAATTTGGTTATGATTGTTGTTTTAAAATGGGAGATTGGGTTTTTTCCATTAAGTCTATCTCTATACCTTGTAGCTAAAATTTTTTTTGAGTCTTCTGTCATAAAATCAAAAACAGTTTTTTTATTTAAAATTTCTTCCATATTATATTCAGTAATTCGGGAAACAGCTTCATTTGCATAAGTTATAAGCCCTTCTTTTCCATTGATATTGGTATACATTATTATTCCAATTTTTAACTCAGAAATAGCATCAAAAATATGTGTTAAATAATTTTCTTTTTCTTGTGTTATATCAAGGGAAAACCCATTAATCAAAACGAAATCTTTTTCCTTCTTAAAAGGGTATGCAAAATCTTTTAACCATATGATTTGGCCATTTGCTTTCTGAAATCTATATTCTCCAGAATATTCTTTGTATAATTGAACTTCCTGTCTTAAATTAATAATAACATTCCTATCTTCAGGTAAAACAAAATTAATATAATCAATATTTGAATATAAAATAATTTCTGGAGAGATTCCTGTAACTTTAGTAAAAGAAGGAGAAAGATATGTCAATTCATGATTTCCATTGTTGTAAATTTTTAATTGCCATATAAACAGGTTTAAAGAATTAATAATAAAATTAAGTTGTCTAACATTTTGATCTATCTCTTTAAATAATTTAATTTTATCAGTTATATCAATTCCAGAACTAAAAATTTCAATAATATCTCCATTTTCATCTTCTATATAACTATTATACCATTGAATAATCTTTTTTTGATTAAGTTTAGTGTATAGAGGGCTAACAGATAATTTTGTAGCTTCAATTTCTTTTAGTTTTATCTTATTAAAAAGTTCTTTTACTAAAGCTTCTGATTCTTTTTTATGGACTTTTTTAAACCAATTTTTTCCAAGTAATTCTTCTTTTTTGTAGCCTAGTAGTTTTTCTCCTTGCTTATTAATATATATAAGGTCTCCATTTATTTTTTGAACAATAAAAATGTTTCCAATATTATCAAGATAGGTAAGGTATTTATCTCTTTCATTTTTTAGTTTTGAAGTTAAATCTGCAATCTTATTGTCCATTTCATCAAAAGTCAATATAACATTTTTTGAAAGTGGTTTTAAGAATATATAAATTAAAATTAATATGATAATGTAAATAACTGTAATGTATAAAGAAAAAAGCAAAAAATTCCCTTTTGTTTTAAAGAAATAATCTTTATTATTAATTTTGAATCCAATAATCCAATTTGAATAATTTATTCTTTTAAAATTATATAAAAAATCACCTGTTTTATAAAATTTATTTGAAGTTCTATGAGAAGCTTTATTCAAAATTTGAACAAATTTAGTATCATTAAAAGTTTGATAATCAGAATATTTTAAAAAAGAATCTTTTTCTGTAATCAAATATAATTCTATATTGAGAGCAATATTATTAATAGAATAATTTTGAGATAGAAGATTATCTATTGAAGAAGATTTGTAAAAAACTAAAGAAAAACCAAGATATTTAGAATTATTATCCAGTATAGGAGAAAATACTTTTATAAATTTTTTATTTTTTACTTTAACAATATTTTGTACAAATGATTTATATGAA
Organism: Exilispira thermophila; assembly: GCF_055389015.1. Classification (NCBI taxonomy): domain Bacteria; kingdom Pseudomonadati; phylum Spirochaetota; class Spirochaetia; order Spirochaetales; genus Exilispira; species Exilispira thermophila. The sequence continues at coordinate 2,514,638 of NZ_AP042476.1, forward strand.
TAATAGCCAGGAAGATTTAAAAATTGGGAAGGGATATTTTCATCATTTCTAAAGATAATTTTCCCATTTTTATCAAAATAAAAAATTGAAACAATGTCTTTAAAATAATTAGAATAATATCTGTTTTTCTCTTTTAAAATATCAATTAGACCTTTGCTAGATATTTTCCCTTTATAAAAGTTATTTAAACTTTCTTTAACTGTTTGAGATGCAGAGATAAATTTTGCTTTTTCTTCATAAGTAGAAAATAATTGTTCTATATTAGTACTTTGAGATTGAAAAAAATAATAATAGTTATTATTTAACATTTTTACATTATTTTTGTAATTTGGGAATTCAATTAAAAAAATTAATATTAGTCCACTTATAAAAAATGCAAATATTATTTTTATAAAGATTTTTTTAATTAAAGATTTAGATTTTTTATCCAAAAAATAACCCTTTTTTATTTTGTCTTATTTTTTAAATCTATATAACATAAATACAACAATAATTTATTAAATTCAAGTAAATATATTAATTAAAAAAATGCTTGTTTAAAAAAATAATTGTTGGTAAAAATCAAATGTAAGAATGAAGTCCACTGAATAAATAAGAAATTCCAATATAAGTAAAAATTAAAATTAGAAAAGATATAATTGTGATTATTGCTTTTATTTTAGGGTTTTTAAAATGAAAATAAAATGATATTGAAATCCACAAAATTAAAGCAGAAGTTTCTTTTGGATCCCAGCTCCAGAAGGTTTTCCATGTATAATCAGCCCATATACTACCAGTAATTAATCCTATTGTTATAAGAATAAAAGCTTTGTAAATCTCTAAATTTAAAAATTTTGCAATATTATTTATCTCATTTTGAGAAGCTGGTTGAGGTAAAGGTGATAACTTAGCATTTTTATTTATTAAATATAATAATCTGATACTAAAAATAAAACTTAACAAAATAGATGTGTATCCAAGAAAAAAAGCTGGTACATGTATTATTATCCAGAAAGATTTTAATGAAATATCAGCAGAAGTTATAACTTTAAATTTTATAGGTAAAATTAAAGCAGCAAAATATATAATTGCAGGTATTAGAAAAATTAAAGCTTTTATAAAAGGGTTAATATATTTTATAAAGATAATATCAAGCAAAATTAAAGAAGAAAAGAAAACAAGAGTTTCAAAAAGTGAAACAAAAGGGTAGAATCCTGAAATCAAAATTCTAATAATATACCATAATGTAATTAGAACTAATGATATAATTAAAAATGGATTAAACATTTTTATTTTTTTATAAACTTTTACTATTTCAAAATAGCTGTAAAGTAAAAGAGATATAACTATAAAACCTAAAATTAAATTAAAAAATAAAATAATATTCATTTAACATCCTGAAGTTATTACTATAAAATTTATACTATTTAAATATTTGTCTTCATTTTTTTTATATAAAAGTAAAAATTAATAATCAACATTAAGAGAAAAAATAGAGAAAAATATAAAAGATATTTTTTAAAAGGGTTATATGAAACCTCAATTTTATTGAAAATATCAAAAGAAAGATCAATAATTTTGAAATCAAACTTTTGTAAAAATGAATCATTTGTATAGTTGAAATTAGTAAAGTACCCTTGATTAATAATTTTATTATTTGAATCCAATAAAATCCACTGAAAAATTATCTCTTTACTATTTATTATTTTTATAGGGTAAAAACGAAATTCATTACCATCTATTATTAAATGTACATTTTTATCTTTCTTTAAATCATAAACTTTGTTTTTCAAACTAAATTTAAAATTTATAAAATTAAAAGATATTCCATTCTGATAGAAAGTAAAATTTTTATAATAAAAAGGTTTATTGTATTTTATTGTGAATTCAATCTTATTGATATTACTTAAATTATTGATGTTGTTTATTTTGTTAATATGATATTTTTTGTTTTCATCATTCTTTGATAAAGAGTTATTGCTATAAGACAAAAAGCAGGTTGATACAATTTGTTCATTGGTAATATTAATATTTTTTAATGTAATATTTAAATTTTTTGCATTTTTAATTAAATCTTTTTTTAAGTTCTGGAAAGGGGGTGTTAATTTAAAAAAAGAATTTATATTTATTTTGCTATCTTTTTTTATGTAAATTTCAGTTTTAATGTTTAAAAATAAAGTGAGAAAAAATAAAAAAAATATAAAAAGTAAAGGAATATGTAAAAATAATAATAATATTTTATGTTTTTTTTTGATAATTGTCATAATAATAAATTAATGTTTTATAATTAATTATTTATAATTAATGTATAATTCTTTATAATCAATTTAAATAATTACTCTTAAAAATCGATATTTAAATTTAATAATTAATATTTATATAATTAATATTTATTTTTATATTGAGTTCTAAGACAACCCAATTGTAAATTTTAAAAAGAAATAGTGTTTTTACATTTTAATTGATTTTACAATATAAAAATTAATGGGGTTTTTCTTTCCTTTAATTTTTTTGCCTGTTACTAATTTCGCAATCACTTTATCCTTAACTTTATTGTAAACATTTTCTGAAATCAATATCTGACTTGGTGGTGCAATACTACATAATCTTGAGGCTACATTAACAGTATCTCCAATAATTGCATATTCCAATCTTTTTGAATAACCAATATTACCAGCAATAACCTCTCCACTATTAATCCCAATACCAACTTTTAAACTTTGATGGGTTTCTTTATCTATTTCAATTACTTTCATTATCATATGGTAAGCTGCTTTAATTGCATCTAATGGGTTGTTAAAAACAGCCATAATTTCATCACCAACAAATTTATCTATATCTCCATTATACTTTTCAACAATTTCAGATTGACCCCCAAGGATTTTATTTAAATTTTCAACAACAACTTCTGGTGAGTGGCTTTCTGAAAATGAAGTGAAACTTCTAATATCAGAAAACAAAACTGTCACTTCCCTTTTCTCCCCAAAATTGGATTCTTTTTCAGAAACGGATGAAGATTTTATAAATCTTTCAGTAGTATTTGAAACATATCTTGATAAAATAAATCTTTCTTCTAATCCCTTTATCATTTCATTAATTTTATCTCCAAGTTCTCCTATTTCATCATTTTTTTTTAGTGGGATTCTAACTTTAAAATTACCCTGTCCTACAATTTTAACAATACTTCCAATAGTTAAAACAGGTTTTAAAATCATTTGTCTTATCATAAAGTAAAGTATAACTATTAATATTAAGCCTATTGAGGAGAAAAATATAATTAAAAAGTTTCTTGTTAATTTAATTTTACGAAAAATACTGGCAGTTGAAATTTGAACATCAACAATTCCTCTTATTGAATGATCAGAGCCATGACATTTCATGCAACTCGCCTGATTGACAATAGGATAAAAGAATTCAACAACCATTTCATCATCTTTTGAGTTTTGAATTGGAGATGAGGTTTTTAAAATAGTATTAATTTCAATTAAATGGTGTTTTAATTCTTCAGAGCTTCTTTTATCTTCAATTCTAGGAGTTTTTTTAAAATATTTTGTACCAATATTATTATTAACAGTATCCATTGTTGCATAATCACTAAATGCAAGTTCTCCATTTCGTCTTAAAATAGTTATTTCATTAAATCCATATATTTGTTTTAGTTGATTCATTGTATCAACTACAATTGGGGCCTGTCCATCAAGCATAAGATTTTTTAAAGCAGTGATTAAAATTTGCACTGATAATTCAATATTTTTAGATGTTTCATCAAATAAATTTTCTCGCTGATTATTGTATACAATAATAGTTGAAGAGATAAAAATAATTAATAAAGTGATAAAGATAAAAGTTAGAATTTTAAATTGTATAGAATTAAGTTTTACAAATTTTTTATTTTTTATTTTTTTATCTATAGTATTTTTTGATATATTGTCATTTTTGTTATTATTGTTTTTTACAATATTTTTTTTTGCTTTATTTTTTATTAAATTCTTTTTTTTTAGACTATTATTTTTCATCTTCTTGTTCTCCAAGCGTATGTATCATAACATAGTCATTGTTTTCTCTGGCTTTATGGCAATTAATGCACCCTTGCAAAATTCCTGATGCAATAGGTTTCCCATCTTTATCATATTTTGCCCAGAACCAGTCATTATGTTCAGGGTCAAAACCTGAAACCTTGGCCATAATGGTGTAACTATCAAATTCTTTATTTGGAGTGTAATTTTCTTTGACAATTATACCATTGTCGGGAATTCTTTTTGAAGTTATTGGTATAGCATCTTTTATTTCCTCTGATATATAAACTTTGTGATAACTTCCATGAGGGACCTGTCCTTTAAAGAATCCTTTTAATCCGGGCCAATTACTCCATCGTTTATAATTATCTTCCTGGGTTATTCTTTTCCATAATAGATCAGCAGAAATATTATTTTTAGTTAATTTTGTTTTTGAAATATTTGTTTTACTTTCTGAACAGGAAAATAAAACAAATGCAAAAGTAAATAAAAGTAATAAAAGAACCCCTTTTATTTTTTGTATTGAAAATCTTTTTATTAACCTTTTTTTTGACATAAAATTCTCTTAATTTAAAACTTCTTGAAATTTTAACCATTTTATAATATTATAATATAACAATCTAATTTGTAAAATTTTTATTTTTTTTTATTTTAACATAGAATGCTCCCCAATGACTTTCATAAGCAGGAGCTTGATAAAAATAGTCAACATATTTACTGGTTTTTAATATATTAAGTACAATGTTTCTTAAAACCCCTTTTCCTTTGCCAGTAATAATTTTTACTTTATCTGTTTGTTTTAAAAAATTTTCTTCTAAAAATAAAGGGACTATTTCTTTAACATCTTTTGGATGAAAAAGGTGTAAATCTATTTCGTCATATTTTTCTTTTTTCATTGTAATAACCCAAATGTTTTTTTATAATTTTATAAAAATAGTAAATGTACATAGATAGTAATGTAAAATATATAAATTGAACTGTTTAAAAACAATTAGATTGCTCTTTTTTTTAAATTTATTTTCATATTTATAAATTATATATCTAATTATTACATTAATTTTTATTTTTACAAATTTCAAAAGACATAATGAAAAAAGTAAATAAAAATTATTTGAAAATAAAGATTATATATATATAATCTTAAATATGGGATATGAATATTATGATCATACTTCGGATATTGGTATCAGGGTATATTCAAATGATTTAATTAATCTTATCTCTGATTCTGTTGAAGCAGTATTGAATTATATTTATCCTTTTAAAGAAAATAAGATTTTTGTTAATAAAGAATATTTAAATAATCTTGATCATGTAATATTTAAAAATGTTTTAGTAGAAAGCGATTCAATTGAATTCCTTATTATAAAGATTATAAATGAAATATTGTATCTAATAGATATTGAACAATCAATTGTATTTGAATTTCATATAAATTATTTAATAAAAAAAGGGAATAATTTTTTATTTTCCGCAGTAGTGATATTAAATAAAAAATTTGAAAAAGAAAAAATTAATGAAGTAAAAGCTGCAACTTTAGGAAATATTAAATTATCTAAAGATAAAGTTTCAAATAATTATATGTTCCAATTTGTGATAGATGTATGAGTAATCAATATCAAAAAGATGGATACATTATATTCAACAAAATTAGTCAAGATAATTCTCTTTTAATAAAGTTTTACGATTTTATAAATAAAAACTCAAATATTGATTTTTATAAAAATGGTGACTATATAGAGCTTTTTAATGATAAAATTTATAATTCTTTTGAAAGTATTTATTCTGAAGGTAGGAGGGTAAATAAAAAGAAATATGATACACATAAGAATAAAGATTACTCTATAAAGAATATTTTTAAAAAATTATTTTCATCAAAATTTGCTGCTATTAATATCCCAATTTTTTATGTTAAGAAATTAAAAAGATTTTTTGTATTATTTACTTTAAGAAATAAGAAATTATCGAATCATCCCGGAGAATTTAGTTTTCCTGGTGGAAAGTTAGATATTTTGAAAGATTTTTCATTAAAAAACACTGCAATTAGAGAAACTTTTGAAGAACTTGGATTAAATTACAATATTAAAAATTTGATTTTTAATAGAGAAATTTTATCTGCAACAGGATATTTTATAAAAAGTTTTATATCATTTATTGAAATAGAAGATTTAAATTTTTTCTATAATTTAAACATTAATTCAAATGAAATCGAAAAAGTATTGATTATAGATTTACTTACATTTTATATCTTTTCATTATTATATAATGCTAAATGGGAATTTAAAAATAAATTGTGGAATTTAAAATGTTTTTGTCTTGCAAAACTGGAAAAGCAGTTTTTTAATTTTCAGATTTTAAATAAAAGTGATAATAATATTGAAATTTTATTTGTTAACAAAAAAAAGGGAATAAATGAAATTTTACAGGGGTTAAAAAGAGGTACAAGAGGAAATTTTCAAACTGAAGTTATTAATTATAAAGTTAAATTAAATGAAATTATCTGGGGGGTATCAGCAGATTTTCTTTATAATCTGTTAAATGATTTAATAAAATAAATTTATAATTATGAAGTTAAAATATATATTTAAAATATTATAAATTAACAAAAAAAACTGCCCCTTTTTTTGAGGCAGTTTTTTTAATTTTTAAAGCTTCCATATTTCTTCAATATTTTTTAGTAATTCTTTAACTTCTTCCAATGTAGTATCAGCCATATGTGCTATTCTAAATGTTTTTTCTTTCAATGTACCGTATCCATTGGATATCATAAACCCTCTTTTCCCTAATTCATTATTTAACTCATTAATTGAAAATCCTTTTGTATTTTTGATTGTTGTTAATGTATTTGAAGCCCATTCAAGTTTTTTAGGAAATATTTCAAAATGTTCATTTGCCCAATTCCTAACATAATCAGCCATCTCTTTATGTCTTTTGAACCTATTTTCAAGTCCTTCTTTATTTAAAATTTTATCTAATTGATAATCTAATGCATACATATGAGATACTGAAGGTGTTGATGGATATTGGTATGGTTTTTCTTTGTAATATTTAAGTAATAATAAAAGGTCAAAATAATAACCTCTATTTTTTACCTGTTTTGCTGACTCTATAGCTTTTTCAGAAACAGCAGCAATTGCAAGTCCTGGAGGTAATCCTAATGCTTTTTGAGTAGAAGTTAAACAAAAATCCACACCTAATTTATCTACCTCTATTTTTACACCACCCATGGAAGAAACAGTATCCATTAACACCACAACTTCAGGATATTTTTTCCAGACTTCAGACAATTCATAAACTGGATTCATAATACCGGTGGATGTTTCATTGTGTGTAATAGTCATAACATCATATTTACCAGTTGAAAGGTATTTATCAATAAGTTCAGGTGTAATAGCTTTTCCCCATTCAACTTCGTGTTTATCAGCTTCAACACCATTGGCTTGGGCTATTTTGAACCATCTATTTCCAAAAGCACCAACAGAAAATACTATTGCTCTTTTTTTAGTACAGGATCTAATTGCTGATTCCATAAATCCAGTACCAGAAGATGTTGAAAACAAAACTATATTATTTGTATACATCAATTTTTGCATTTTCTCTGTTGCAGATTTTTGTAATTCAGTATATTCTTTTGTTCTATGGCCAATCATTGGAGTAGACATTTTTTCTAAAATATCTTGTTTTACTTCAACAGGACCAGGGATAAATAGTTTTTTATGCATTTTTTTACTCCTTAAATATTTTAAATCTAATATATTAGTATTAAAAATTGATAATAAATCAAGAAAAAATTGACAATTTTTTTTATAATCTTTATAAAATAAAATTTTGACAATTTTAAGAAATAAAATTATATATATTTTTATGGAAATAGAGATTAAATCGTCAATTTCAGCTAAAGAAAAAAGAAATATTATCAATTCTCTTTTTAATAAAGGGTGTATTAGTATCTATTTATTGTATAACATTTACAAAAATAATGATAAAAATACTTATTTTTTCACTAAAGATTATAATTTTTTTGCAACCCTGTCAAAGAAATCAAAGGAATTACATATTTTCTCTTATGATAATAAATACATATTTGAATTTAAAAATTTGATAAAAAAATATGGGATAACATTTTCCTATCTAAGTGGTGAAAACAAAACTGTTAATTTATTAACCTCCATTTTGCCAGAAATCTCAACAAAAATTATATTTTCAGAAAATTATTATTTTTATTCTTTTAAAAATAATAATGAAAACAATAAAAATTTAGAAAATCTTATTTCAACAATTTCAGATGTTAGCTCATTACAATTTAAAATACCAATAAAAAAAAGAGATTTAATAAATCTTATAGAATTGCAAACAGGGTATATGATTGAAGAAATGAATTACCCTGATAAAATTTTAAGCAAAAAATTTATTTTAACTAAATTATTAAAAATTTATAAAGAATTTAAACTTTTTTATCTAACTAAAGATAGTTTTCCAGTAGCAAAATGTGAATGGAATGCATATACTCATAATATATTTCAAATTGGAGGGGTATTTACATTACCTTCTTTTAGAAAAAAAGGGTATTCAACTTATTTAATTGGCAAAATGATCCTTTATTCTTTCAATAACCTTGATTTTTCTTATGCAACTTTATTTGTTAGAAGAGAAAATTATAAAGCTATAAATTTGTATGAGAAATTAGGTTTTAAGAAGGAAAACGGAATGCTTAAATGGATAATATTAAAAAATTAATCAATTTGCATTAAAAAAAAATTGGATTAAATTAAAGGTATGAGTATGGTTGAGCAAACTTTCTATTTTAACAAAAGGATTAAGATTAAAAAAGTGTTTAATGACTTAATCCGTTCACCTAAAGACCAAAAGATTTTTAAAACTTTATCTGAGAATTTTTTTGTCCCACATAGAGTTATAATAAAAGGGAATAATATTGAAAATTATTATAAAGGTGAAAATATTTATTATAATGTTGCAGCAGGTGGTTTTTCTGTTGATAAACTTGGCTTTGTTGAATTCAATGGGATGCTTATAAATGTGATTGATCCAATAATAACATTAAGAAAAGATTTATATGCATATCTGGTTTTACCCCCTTTAACAGAAAATTCACTTGAACTAGATGAAGAAACAATTATAAAATCAATAAAAAAATTTGGTATAAAAAAAATCATAAATCAAGATAAAATCAGAAATGCTTTAGAAAATGCTAGGAAAGGAACTGGATCACTTGTTTTGATAGCTAAAGGAAAAAAAAGTATAGATGGTAGAGCTTATCAGGTAAAATTATTTATTGACCTTAGTAAAAATATTGGTCAGGTAAAAGAGGATGGAACAATTGATTTTAAAGAAATTAATTCAATAAAAAATATTAAAAAAGGGACTATAATTGGAGAATATATACCTGAAATAAAACCTGAAGATGGTTATGATGTATTTGGACATATCAAAAGTGCAAGGTACAATGGAATTAGTAATTATAAATTGGGAAAAAATCTTAAAATAGATAAGAATAATAACATTGTTTCAACCATTGATGGTGTTATTTCTGTTACTGACGATAAAGTGATTTCTATAAGTGATAAAGTATTGATTAATGGAGATGTTAGTTTAGAAACCGGAAATATAAAGACCAATATTAATATTGTTATAACAGGCAAAGTTCAGGAAGGTTTTAAAGTTGAAGCAGGGAAAAATATTAGTGTAAGAGATTCTATTGTAAAAGCAAATGTTAGAGCAAGGGGTAATATTAAAGTAAAAAATGGTATCATTGGTGATTCCAATAAGTATAAAATAATTGCAGGTGGGGAAATTCATACTGGTTATTTAGAATATGCAAATGTTTGGGCTGCTAAAGATATTTATTTTTCAAAATCGATTATCCATTCATTAATACAGAGTGGTGGTAAAATTATTGCTACTGGAAAGGGTGTTGTTATTGGAGGAAAAATTGTTGCTTCTAATGGTATAGAAGTAATAGAATTGGGTTCCAAATTATCTGTTCCAACAGAAGTTGTAGTTGGTATAGATTTACAAAAAGAATTAAAATTAAGAAGTTTAAATAACCAACATAAAATGAATAATATTGAGATTAGAAAAATTAAATTAGCAATAGGGGAAAGCTATTTTAAAAATCCTGAAAAATATCTAGCAACAATTTCTGAAGATAGATTTATTGAGATAGAAGAACATCTTGAAAATTTATTTTTACTTATGGAAAAACAAAAACAAATAGAACAACAAATAAAAAAATTAAATAAATCTCTTACTTATCCTGATGCAAAAATTGTTGTTAAAAAAGCATGTTATGAAGGAGTAACTATTTTTATGGGTCAAACAAAATTTCAGGTATTTGAAACATTAAAAAATGTTACAATATATTGGGATGATGAATCAAAAACGATTTCATATAAATATAATACTTAATTTAAGTAGGATTGGTACATTTTAAATATTTTAATTTTTAAATATTATTTTAGTAAAACTTCAAGACTATCCAGGAATTTTTTTAAAAAGTTATCAATTTTTTCAATATCTAGTGTTTTATTGGTGATTTTATTTTCTTTAATGTATCTTGAAAGTTTCGATGCTTCTTCAGCTAATATATCAAGTCCTCCAATTTGAGCTGTTCCTTTTATGTTATGAAGAATAAATCTTATTGGTTCAACATCTTCTTTATTTTCTTTTAATTTAGTGTAGTAATCAATTAAACTTTTAATAAAAAGCTTTTTTATTTTATCCTGCTTATTATCAAGAGATTCCATTTTTTCTTTAAGTTTTAAAATAATTTCTTTTTCTTTATTTGGTAAAACTTTATTGGTCTGTGCTTTGTTTAAATTAATATCGGAAGAGATGGATTTCTTGTTTTCTATATCTGAATTTAATGTAGGTGTCTGTATTTGCTTATTATGTATGCTTTTTATTCCAATATATTTGGATAATAAATTAAAAAGATTTGTTTTTTTATAAGGTTTTTTAGAAATCTCAGTAAATCCAATTAGTTTAAATTCTTTAACTGAATCTTCATCATAAGCTGTAAATGCAATTACAGGTATTGATTGATCTATTTTTCTAATATTTTTGCATAGTTCAATACCATCCATTATTGGCATTTGTATATCTGTTAGAACTAAATCATATTTGTTTTTTGAAAAAAGGGCTAAAGCTTGCTCTCCATTTTCAACAATATCGAAATCAATGTTTTTAAAATCTTTTAAATATTCTTTAATAACATATTGATTAACTTCATTATCTTCAGCTATTAATATTTTGGAAGGGATAAATACGAATTGTTTTTTCTCTGTAGCATCAACTATATGCTCAACTTTATCACCTTCTGAATCTGTGACAATTTCACAAAAAATATTAAGAGAAAAAGTAGTTCCTTTATTTAATTTTGAAGTAACTGAAATTTTACCTTCCATCAATTCTACAAATTTTTTTACTATTGCCAATCCTAAACCAGTACCCCCATATGTTTCAGCGATATTATCTTCAGCTTGTTCAAATGGGAGAAATATCTTATCAAGTTTAGATTGTTTAATTCCAATTCCAGTATCTTCAACTGTAATTAAAAGTTCTATTTTTTTTAATTGTTGAATACCTTTTTTAATTGAAAGTTTAATATATCCATTATTTGTAAACTTGACAGAATTTCCTAAAAGATTAAATATTATTTGTTTTATTTTTAGTGGATCACCTGCTAGCATTTCAGGTATGTCGGGATCAATATCAATAATCAGGTTAACATTTTTTGAAGCCAATTTTGCTTTAATGTTTTCTTCTATTTCAGAAATTAAAGTATCGAGGGTAAATATTTTTTTTGAAATTGTTACTTTAGCTGTTTCATTTTTTGAAACAGTTAAAATATTGTTGATTAATTCTAATAATGTATTTGATGAATCCATAATAATTTTCAATTTGTTCCTTTTTTCTTTGTCCTGTTCAGATTCTAATAGCATTTCAGTTAACGATATTATACCTACCAAAGGTGTTTTTAAATCATGTGTAATAGATGCAAAAAAATTAGACTTTGCTTTATTAGCTTCTTCAGCACGAATTTTTTGAACAATCAGGTTATCAGAAATATCTTTTAGTTGAATAAAGTTTTGGTAAAGAGTAGTTTTTAAATTTTCCAGGTCATCCTGTAAAACTTTGTTTTTATTTATTTGATCTTTGAGTTTCTTCTTTAACAGGTCATTTTCAAATAAAAGGTTATTATATGTATTTATGAAAAGATGTATTTCCTTAGGTACTAAAGACAAAGGTATTTTTTTGAAATTTATTATATGATGTATCAATTCATTTTTTATAGGAAGAGTTATTCCTTTTTTATTTTGTTTAGGTAGATTTTTAGGTTTATTTTCAAATAGTACAAAAGGTTTAATAATATCTCTTTTATCAAAATAGATATATTTTTTATTTATAGAAAAATTATTTTTGTAGAAAATATTATTGATATTTTGTAAAAAAATGTTTATGAAATGTTTATGTTCATTTTTAAATTCGTTTAGAAATAAATTTTTTAAATTTATATTATTTGCAAATTTTTTCAATGCATCTTTAATTTCATTTATAACAGAATATGCTGTTTCTAAATCAATATTAGAAGCAAAATCATTGTAAAAATAAACAAAACCAGGAACATTTTTTTTATTAATTGGTATTTCAACAAGATTGGCAATATTTTTTTTAATTAAGTTATACGATTCTTTTTCAAAAACAATAGCAACATCAAGTATATTGTTTTCAAAATAATATTCAATATCTTTACTTATGATTTCAAGCCATTTAATTCTAACATTTGTGATTTTAAAAAAGTTTAAAAATTGTTTTATGATTGTTTTGTAATAAATCGTGTTTTTTGGTAAAGCTATTTTTAAAGTGATATTATTATTAAATTTGAATTTGAAAAAATGTTTATGTGTAAAAATAGAAAATTGAAATAAGGAAAAAATATCAAGTAAATATATTGAATTTATATTTTCTAAATTTATTTCGTTTTTATTAATATAATCATATAAATAAGATGGATAAGATATTAAAAGATTGAGGTAATTAGATTCAAAAAGGTTCTCTAATATATTAAAATGTAATAGAGGGAAAAATTGTAAATTCTTGTTATTTAATAGGTGTTGATTTTTTAAAAAAATTAATAAATGAGAAAATATTGATTCAGGAATTCCAATTTTAATATTTTCTTTCAAGGAAATTATCTCCCTTTTTTAAATATTTTTCTTTTCTAATTTTTATTAAATTATCTATATCAACCTTATTAAATTCAATAAGATCTTTTTTTATTTGATTTTTAATTCTTAAAGCAGTTTCTTTGAAATATCTATGAGCACCTCCTGGAGGTTCATAGATAATCCCATCAATCAAACCAAATCTTTTTGCATATTTAGCTGTAAGTTTCAATAAGTTTGCTGATTCAACTTTTTTATCAGAAGTTCGAAATAATATTGAAGAACATGATTCAGGCGAAATCACAGAGAAGATAGAATATTTTAACATATAAAGTTTATCAGCAATGCCTAAAGCTAATGCACCTCCAGAACCACCTTCACCAATAATTATTGAGATAATGGGGGTTTTAATTTTGAAATATTGTAAGATATTATTTGCAATAGCAAAAGCCTGACCATGCTTTTCTGCATCAAATCCAGCAAAAGCACCAGGAGTGTCAATAAAGATTACTATTGGTAAATTAAACTTTTCTGCAAGTTTTGAAACCCTTAGAGCTTTATAATAACCAGAAGGATTGGGCATTCCATATTTTCTGAATTCTCTTTCTTCAGGAGTTCTTCCTTTTTGTTGTCCTATTATTGCAAGTTTGTATGTCCCTAAATAACCAAAACCTGCAACAATTGCAGGATCATCTTCATAAACTCTATCACCGTGAACTTCAAAAAAATCTTTAAAAATATAATTGATATAATCAAGGGAATAAGGTCTGTCTTGATGTCTTGCAACCTGAACCTGTTGCCAACAATCCAGTTTGTTGTAAATTCTTCTTAATAATGCTTTCTTTTTATTTTCAAGGATTTTTCTTTCACTTATATTTTTAGCGGAATCAATTTTTTTATCAATTTGTTCAATTTCTTTTTCAAATTCAAGATAGATCATAATATTTAACCACTTAAAATAATTATTAGATTTATTATTTATATGTTTTTTAGTTAATTATTCAAAAAATAATAAAAATTTTCTAGCTTAAAATACAAAAAAAGAAATAAAAAAATATACTAAAATAATATATCTATGTTTATTCTTTTTTTAGAGATAATAATTAAAGTATAATAATTTTCAAACACTTTCATTTCTCTTTTAAAAATTATAATTAAGGTTTGATAATTTTCAAATATTTTAATTTCAAATAAAATTAAATATAATTATAATTGTATACTTTTATAATAAATTATAATCAAATTAAAATTTTATATTTTTTTAGGTTTTCAGTATTAAAATTCTATTTTTTTATCTCTATAATTTTAAAAAAATTAATTTTTAATATATTTTGATTTTGATCTAATGTATGATAATACTTTTTTATATCTATCAAGACTCCTGTATGAGCTTTTAGCATCTGCTTTAAACAATTTTAAAAGGTCAGGCAAATATATAGAGTTTAAAATTTTTTTTTGTTTGTTAAAATCAAGATTATATATAAATCCAATATTCATATGATTTTCAATTAAAAATGAAATTTTAAGCTCTATTTCAGGATAAAAATCTAAATAGGTCTTCCACCTTTGTAAAATATTTCTTGCAATATTTGCCCCAATCCTTGAATGAAAAGGGAATTTTGCTTCATTTTGCAATTTTTTCTTTACCTCAGTTTTAAATTTACCTAGATCATGAAATAAGGCAGCAAGATTGAGAGCGAAATCATTTGACTCTATGTTTTTTACTGTAAGAAGAGAATGTTCAAAAGCATTTCCTTCAGGGTGATGATCTTTATTTTGATTAACATTTTTTAATTTATCAAGTTCAGGTATAAAATAATTTAGTAATTTTAATCTATCCAGTAATATAAGGTTTTTATATTTTCCTGAACCTGTTATAGAAAAATAGAATAAGTTAAAAAATTGATGTAATGGAAACTCTTTTAAGTTTTCATCTGAAATTGCTTCATTAAATTTGTAATTTATGTTAAAATCAATTTTTTTTAAAATATTATCATTTTCATATATAACTGATTTTATTGATAGATTATTAGCAAGTATTATAGATTTTAAAATATTATCTGAATCTAATTGTCTAAGAAATAGAAGTTTATTATTTAAATAATGAAGTATAGAATTAAAATCATAAAATATTTCTAATATTGGATCATAAAAAAGATTTATAATAAATGGATCTTTATTTGATTTTGCAAAATCTATAAGATAGTCTTTAGTATTTGATTTTTTTAAATCAAAATGTTTAAGAAAAATTATTTTATTAGAAAAGTTTATATAATAATCAAAAGATGAAAATTTTAAATGTGTTACTTTATCAAAATTTGAATATAATTTTATTGTATCGATATTTGAAACTGTAAAAAAAATGTCAGGGGTTTTCTTTTTGGAAATTTTATATGCAGTTTCTGAAATAAAATAGAATTTATAAGGGGAAAATAATTTTTCAAGTTCTTTAATAAAGTTAAAATATTGTTTTTTATCCATTTATAATTATTAACTTTCTTTTTATTTTGTTTAAAAATACCTTTTTCATATAAATTGTCTAATAAAACAACTATTAATAATATTTAACTATTTTTTATTTTTAATTTTCTAAAAATAATTTATTATTTTACAAGGAAAATAGTAAATACACATTAATCGATATTTTAGAAAATATTTAAGACAAAAGAAAAATTTTAGAATTTAAAAAATTAAAATCTAAATTTTTATAATAAAATCTGAATAAGGAAAAAATATGGTAACATTGGATAAATATTCTTATTGCGGTTTTTCATGTGAAAATTGTCCAATATATTACAAAAATAAAGAAAAAAATGATTCTCAATTAGATATTAAAAATATTGATGAGAAAATAAAAAAGGAATTTGCAGATAAGATTTGTTATGGATGTAAAGAAGAAAGTGAAATAAAATTTCATAAAGATTGCAATATTGCGTTATGTGCGGAAAAGAGAGGGATCTCGTTTTGTGGTTTGTGTCCTGATTTCCCATGTGTTTTTTATTCAAATTTTACTACAGAAGCTATCGATAGAATATATGAAATTAAAAAAGAAATTTTAGAAAAAAATATTATTTAAAAAAAATAAGAGAGATCATAATCTTTCTTTTTATTTAATTTGAAAATCTTTTTCAATGAATAAATTAATTATAAAATATGAGATTAATGATTAAATAAGAAGTTAATAATAAAATATGAAATTAAAGTTTAAAATCAAAATTTATAAACTTCATATTCTAATGAGTCAATATCAAGTATTACAAAACTTTTAAATTCAGCTAAATAACCTGAAAGAGTTCCAGGATTAATTATAAGTGTATTATTTTCTTTTCTTATATCAAGTTTATGTGTGTGTCCATAAATTATAACATCATATAAACCTGATTTAGCCAGGGGTTTAATTAGATCATCTTTATGTATCATAAATATCCTTCTTTTATTAAGCTCTATATCCATATATTCAGGGAAAAATAATGAACCATTTTTTTCTAAAGTTGATTTTAAAAATTCGTATTCCCCATCATTATTTCCACGTACAAAATATATTTTTAAATTTTTTTTAAAAAAATCTCTAAAAAAAGGGGGAAAAATTGCATCTCCTGCATGATAAACGGAAGTTATATTTTTTTCTTCCAGAATTTTAAAAAGATATTCTAAGCTTGATAATCTATCATGGCTATCAGAGATAATACAAATTTTATTCATTCACATCTCCTAAAATGCTATTTTTATTTTAACTTTATTTGTTTTTATTATAGAATAATTTTTAAAAATATGAATATTTTTAAAAAAAATATTATTTTTTATTGTTCAACAATCTATGAGTTTATATATTAATAAGTTAATATCAATATTTTTATTTTTAGTATAATAACAAAACACATAATAATTCTAATGCAAAATATAAATTTTAAAATACTTTTAAAAACATTGATTAATTATTAAAATTAAATAACTTTTGTTATATTTCAAATAATTTTGCTCCTTGAATTGAATACATAAAAGAAATTAAATAACTTTTGTTATTAATTAATTTTTTTTAATATTTGTTGACATATGTGATGAATAGTGTTAAAAACTTAAAAAAATAAAGATCATAAGTATGTCTATAGAGTTTGTTGCATTTGATGTTGATGGTGTAATTTATTCATCTGAGAATTTTCTTCAAGAATCCTATTATCAGGGTGTAATCGATTATTTAAAAAAAAATACTTCTAAAAATTTTATCCCTCCCAAAAAAGAAGATATTTTAAAAAATGTTGGTAAAACATATAGAGAAATACTGACAAGTTTATTCCCGGATATAAGTGAAAAAGAGATGGTAGAACTCAGAAAGTTTATATTGAGAGATTTGACTTTAAAAATATCTTCAAAAAAAGGTGTTTTGCTTAATGGAGTTTTTGAAACACTTTCATATTTGAAAAATAAAAATATTAAAATAGGAACAGCATCTAATGGTTCTAAAGAATATGTTGAAGCAGTATTAAGAACATATAACATTTATGAATTTTTTAATGAAGTAAAATATGTTGGGATTGAAGAATTTAGAGAAAAAACAGATATCTTAAAGTACTATAAAAACAAATATAATTTAAAAAAAAACCAGATAATTATGGTTGGGGATAGGATAACAGACCTTATTGCTGCAAGAGAAGCGAAAACAATTTTTGTTGGGATAAAAGGGCATGGGCATGAGAAAGAGCTTGAAGGTTCAGATTTTATAATAAATAATTTGAAACAATTGATAAAAATTATAGAATCTATAGAATAAATATTCTTATAGAATAAAGAATTTATTGAACAAATTCTATAATTTACAAATTATAGAATCTTTGATCTAATTTAATTACAATGTTATTTGTATTATTATAAAAGGAAGAAATAATAAAAATTTAAATATAATAAATAAATATTAAAAATATATTAATATGCATGGTAATATAAAAATATGCATTGTAATATAAATCTAATATATTGATTTTTTGTAACCAATTATAAAATAGAAAAAAGCATTACAAAAAATTAAATAAAATATAAACATAATAAGTAAAGTTTTAATCTAAAAATTTTAACTTAAAAAATATATAAAAGTAAGGAGGATTTATGTCTAAGAAACTTTTTTTGTTTTTTTCAGGTTTATTAATCCTGATTTTTTTTAGTTTTGGTGTTGCTGGAAACACTTCTGCAATTCCTGGATTAACTCATTATATTCTTGATAATGGGCTTGAACTTTTTGTAATTGAGAATCATATTGTTCCATTAGCAAGAATTCAGATAACTTTTAGATGTGGTAGTATTGCTCAAACTCCAGAAACAGCAGGGTTGTTCCATCTATATGAACATATGTTGTTTAAGGGGAACAAAGTTTATAAAAACCAAACAGAATTTGCTGCTGCAATGAAACAGCTAGGTATATCTACATGGAATGGTGGAACATCAAGGGAATATGTAACTTATTATATTACTGTTCCTTCATCTAAACTTGATAAAGGAATTGAATTCTGGGCTAATGCTGTTAAATATCCTCTTTTTAATAAAGATGAATTGGAGTCAGAAAAAAATGTTGTAATTAATGAAATTAGAGGATATCATAATGATCCTGGTAATATATTTACTTCAAAAATAACTTATTCACTTTTTTATAAATACCCTTGGAGAAAAGATGTTTCAGGACCTGAAAGCAATGTTAAAAATGCTACTGTTGATATTTTGAAAAATATACAAAAAAAATATTATGTGCCAAATAATGCAGCATTGTTTGTTGGAGGGGATGTAAATCCAGAACAGGTAAAAAAATTTGCGGAAAAATACTTTGGAGATTGGCCTAAGGGAGAAGAGAATCCACAAATAGCAAAAAATCCACATCCTTATATAAATAAAGATGAATTTTATATTTATCCTGATGATACATTTTATCAGAAGTTTGCATATGTATATCTAACATTTAGAGGACCTGATGTAACAGCTGATCCTGAAGCCACATATGCTGCAGATGTATGGGGAACTTTATTAGAAGATCCAAATGGAAAATTTTTAAACCATATTTTTGGTTCAGTTCCTGGTATATATTCAAAAGATTATATCTGGATGTATTACTATACACAAAGAGATGGTGGTCAAATAGATTTTGCTACTTATCTTCAAGTTTTAGATGGGAAAAATACAGCTGAAAGAATAATGAAATTAAAACAAGCAGTATTAAATGAGTTAAAACAAATGGCTGAAGATCCTGATTATTTTTCAAAAGAAGACTATGAACTTGCTAAAAGAAAACTTGCAGATAAAAGGTTAATTAATATGGAAACTCCATCAAATTTTATAGAAAATTTATCTTTCTGGTGGGCTTCAGCTACAACTGACTATTATTTTGGTTATATTGATAATTGTAATAAAGTTACATATAAAGATATTAAAGCATATTTAGAAAAATATGTGTTATCAAAAAATTCTATCCTAGGTGTTAGAATGTTTGATAAAGATTACAATTTAGAAAAAGATAATTTTAAAAATTTTGAGGTAATTAAAAAAGAAAATGCTTACTGGTGGGAAAACTATAATAATAATTAAAAAATATAGATAAAAAATTTAATTTAATAAAAATTTAATTAAAACTATAAAGATATTAATAAAAATATAAAGCATATAAATATAGGAGAAGATTATGAAGAAAATATTAGGAATAATAGCTTTTATTTTAGCTGTTATGCTTTTTACTTCCTGTGGGGTTACATCTAAACAGGGGATTTCTCTTTATTCAAAAGAGGACATTTTTAGTGCTGGTAATGTAAATGAGTTTGCTAAAGCAAATTTGCCAACTTTTGAAGTTTTTAATTTATCTAATGGTATTCCAGTTATTGTTAAAAAAAATCCTTATAATAGAATTTATAATATAAAAATAGTGTTAAAAGGTGGTGTTGCTTTAACAACAGTAGAAAAAGCTGGTATAGAAAAATTTACATTAGCTATGTTAAGAAGAGGTTCTGAAAAATATAATTATGATAAGATGCAAAAAATTTTATCTGATACCTCTTCTTCTATATCTTATGAAACTTTGTTTGATTCATCCTCATATGATTTAAATACTTTAGATAAATACTTTAATGATGTATTTGATGTTTATATTGATTCTTTTATGAATCCTTCGTTTACAAAAAAAGATTACTCTAAAGTAAGGACTGACTTAATTAGAGCTGTACAGGATAAAGCAAAAGATCCATATAGCAGATGTGTAAATAAATTAAACAATGCGTTTTTTGAAGGGCATCCATATCAAGCTGAATGGGATGGAACAGTTAATTCTTTAGCTTTAATGAAGCTAGATGATATAAAGGAATATTATGAAAAAACTTTTTCTTCAAATAGAATGTTTGTAATTGCAGTTGGTAATTTTGATACTGAAAAGTTAAAAGAGAAACTAGATTCAACTTTAGGAACAATTAAAAATAAAAATGTTAAAATACCTGATGTACCTGATTTTTTGGGAAAAGTAAAAAGTAATTTAATTCTTGATAAATATAATAAATCAGAAGGTTTAGCATATGTAAGAGGAGATTTCGCTATACCTGATTCAGAAGATCCAGATTATATGCCATTAAGAATAGGTTTAGCTATGCTTGATGATATTCTTTTCCAGATTGTTAGAACAGAACATTCAGCTTGCTATTCAGCATGGGCAATTGCAAGAACTTTTAAAGCAAATTATGGGTCAATTGTTATTTACAAAACTAGAGTTCCAGGAGAAGTCAAAAAATATATTGATGATTCAATTGCTCATTTATTAAAAGGGGAATGTTTATTACCAAAAGTTTCTGCATCAGCTGCTGGTAAAGGTGGGCTTGGTAAGGAACAAAATGTAAAAGAGCAAAAAGGTAATTATGGAAAAATAGAAGAAGCTTTAGATTTTTACAAAGCTCAATTTATTAATAGCTATTTTGAAGGACAACAGACCAATTCATCAATTGCTTCTCAAATTGAATTTTCAGTTTTATATCACAATGATTATAGGGATTATTTACTCTTAATTGATCAGGTAAATAGTGTAAAACCTGAAGATATTCAAAGAGTCATAAAAAAATATCTCTATGATAATAAAATTATGTGGGCTATAACAGGTTCTTCTGACATTTTAGAAGATGTTGAAAAAGATGATTATCTTAATTTTATTGGTGATTATAACGGTTAATTTATAAACACCAACTTTTTTAGATAATAAGGGGTTGTCTCAAAACTTGGGGACAACCTCTTTTTTTTTATAATTTATTTGCTATAATTGAATTATGAAAAAGAGAAGAACAAAAGTACATAATAAGGTAGTATTTAAAAGATATATACAGGATGAACCACTATTATTTCCAGAAAGATTAGAAGAATATATACCAGAAAATGATATAGTAAGAATAGTAAATGATTTAATAGAAAATATGGATTTAAATTTTCTTTACAGAAGCTATAAAGGAGGTGGTAGAAGTAGTTATCATCCGAAGATGCTTTTAAAGGTAATAGTTTATGCTTATACCCAGAAAATATATTCATCAAGGAAGATAGCCAAGGCATTAAGAGAGAATATATATTTCATGTGGTTAAGTGGGAAGAATTATCCAGATTTCAGGACAATAAACAAATTCAGGAAAGAGAAGTTAGGAAGACATTTGGAAGAAATATTCAGTATATTATTATCCTATTTATATGAAACAGGTTATGTAGATTTAAACAATTATTTTTTAGATGGGACAAAAATAGAAGCTAATGCGAATAAATATAGTTTTGTATGGTCAAAGAGCATAAAAAATTACAAAAAGAAGCTTAAAGAGAATGTAAAGAAATTATTAAAAGAGATAGATTATTTAAATGAAGAAGAAGATAGATATTATGAAGAAAAAGAGTCTGAAGAATCTAAAGGTAAAAAGGAAGTATTAGATTCAAAGAAACTAAAAAAGATAGCAAAAGAATTAGAAGAGGTATTGAAAGAAGGAGGAGAAGATAAAAAAGATAAAAAGAGCAAACAATTAAAAAAAAGTATTAAGAAGTTAAAACAGGATTACATACCAAGATTAGAAAGATATGAAGAGCAGGAAAAGAAATTTAAAGGACGTAATAGTTATTCTAAGACAGATGAAGAAGCTACATTTATGAGGATGAAAGAAGATGCAATGTTAAATGGTCAATTAAAAGCAGGCTATAATGTACAGATAGGCACACAAAATCAATTTATATTATGGTATAGTATCCATCAAGACAGATCAGATACAAACACATTAATTCCTCATTTAGAAAGTTTAATATTAAAGACAGGGAGAAAACCAACAAATTTAATAGCTGATGCAGGATATGGTTCTACTTATAATTATTTATATTTAAAAAGGAGAGGAATAAATAATTATGTTAAATATTCAGGATATTTTAAAGAAAGTAAAAGAAGTTTTAAAAAGGATAAATTAAACAGACAGAATTGGAAATATGATGAGTCAAAAGATTGTTTTATATGTGCAAATGGGAAAGAATTAAAATATGTTTATACTGCAAGATCTACAAAAAGGAAGAAATTAGAATTATACAAAGTATATTCAACAAATGGATGTAAAGGTTGTATTTATCAGGATAGGTGTAGTAAAGGAAAACCTTACAAGAATATATGGGTAAATCCAGTATTTTTAAAATTAAAATCAGAAGTTAAATCGAATTTATCAACATTAATGGGACAGGAGTTATCATTTAGAAGGAAGATAGAAGTTGAGACCGTATTTGGAGATATTAAACACAATATGGGATTCAGGAGATTTATGTTAAGAGGAATAAATAATGTAAAAATAGAATGGGGATTAATAAGTATAGCACATAATATTAGAAAGTTGTTTAAACTAAATAAAGGAAAAATTTTACCTTATTTTTTATATTTATTAAATAATTCATTTGAAAATTCTTTTATTTTTTCCTTTAATTTATAAATTTTTATATTTTTATTTTTTTTAAAAAAAAGGACTGCCTTAAGATCTAAGACAGCCCCTTATTATTTTTTTTTGAAATTTTTATTTTGCTTCTATAAACAAATTTTTTATATTTTTATAAGAAATAATTTTGTAAAAATAATCATGTTATTTTTTATAAAAGTATACATTAATTAACAAAAAACAAGCATTTTGTTATGGATAATATATGACTATTAAAGAAAATAGAATAATTGATATTTTTATAGGATTTTCATTTTTAATTATTGGATTTATTGAATATTCAAGGCAATACATGGGAACTTTTCCCTCATTATGGGCATGGTTATGGGTATTTGAAGGGATATTTATGCTAATTCCTTATATTTATACTAAAAAAATCAACACACTAATAAGAGCATTGTTTTTGATTATCATTGGTTTATTCTTTATTATTGCAGAAATAAATAATATAAAGTTTAATTCAGCTTTTCCAGTGCTGGGAACAATAATTATTATTGCTTTATATATTTATTTTTTTGAAAGTCAGATGAAACAATATTTATTAACTGTTAATTTAATGATATTTATTTTTTTTATTTTAATTGTGGTTACTTTTTTAAAAAACAGATTCTGGTTTATTGCTTTTTTTATTTTTGGGTTTTATCTTGTTCTTAAAGGTTTTATTAAAATAATTAAAGATAAAAAAATTGTTTTAAAGGAATAGTTGATAAAAAATGTATATGTTATATGCTTATATCTTATTTTTCCGTGGCTGGTGCAGTAAATGATAAAATTGAAATTGTTATATTTGATTTATTAAATAATCTATTATATATCCTAATTAAAATTTCTTGACTGGATTACAGTTGCCAAAGGCTAAAGAGAAAAAAATAAAATATTTTAGTTTAATATTATAAAAGATTAAATTTAATAATTACATAACTGTACTAAGGAGAGAAATTTTAATTAGGATATAATATCTCTTATTTTTTAAATATATCAATAATTTCAATTTTATTATTATATATTTCTATTCATTAAATCCTTCTTTACCAATTAGTTTTACAAAAGCACATCCATATATTTTTTCAATTCCATAAATATGTGAAAAACGAATTAATACCTGAGAAAATAATCCTCTTCCAACAGGGATAACTATTATGCCATCTTTTTTGAGCTGATTTTTTAAAGAAGAAGGGATAAATGGTGCAGCTGCTGTAACAATAATCCTATCATAAGGTGCAAATTTTTTGATTCCAATTGAACCATCACCAATAAAGAATTGAATATTTGAGAGGTTATACTTTGTAATGTTTTTTTGAGCTATTTTGGATAGTTTGTCTATTCTTTCAATGGTGTATACATTTTTAGCAAGCTTTGCTAAAATTGCAGTTTGATATCCTACACCTGTTCCAATTTCTAAAACAGAATGGGAATTATTAACTTCTAAAAAATATGTCATATCAAATACAATTTCAGGTTGAGAAATTGTTTGACCATAATAAGTGGGTAAAGCAGTATTTTCATATGCGCTATCCTTTAAAGATAATGGAACAAAATCAGCTCTATCAATTTCTTTAAAAATTTTAACAAGTTTTTCAATGTATTTCTGGTTTGTATTATTGATTCTTGTATAAGCCCATGAATCAATTAGTTGATAAAATTGTTGAATCTTTTTCATTTTAAATATAAGTTTTATAATATTATTTTTATTTTGTATTATATATTTTTTATTTATGTTTTTTTTAAATCTTTTTTTAATATCTTTTTATTTATGTTTTTTTCTAATTATATTTTATATAATTGTATTTTTTATAGTTATATCTTTTTTTTACTTTCATCAAATTTTTTAATATTATTTATAATGTTTTCTAAATGGGGTAATAGTGCATCTAATTCATCTTTATTTACTACTTTTTTTAAAAATAATACCCTTTTTTTTATAACTTTATTTATAACTTCTTCTCCATTTTTAGTTAAAGTGTATATTACTTCTCTTTTATCTTTAGGGTTAATCTCTTTTTTCACATAATTAAATATTACCAGTTTTTTTAATAATTCTGAAGCAGCTGGTTTTGAAATTTCTAATAATTCTGATAAAGTTGTCCCTTTTATTTTCTTAGAAAAATATATTATTTGGATAACTTCAAACATTGTTTTAGAAATTTCAGGATAATTATTAAGTGCTTTCCGTCCTTCAACTTTGATAATAAAAGAAAGATGTCTTAATATTGCTTCTAATGAGTTATAATTTTTTTTATGCAAATTACCAACCTCTATAATAATTTATTTAATTCATAGTATTTTTTTTGTTAAAGTCAAATTATAAAATTTAAATCTTGCTAAAATAAAGTTTAATAATATATTTTTGTATGAATTTAATATAAAGAGGGTAATATGGTAAAATTATCAATTTTGAATGAATTTATAAAAGAAACTTATAATGTTGAACAATTTGAAGATTATTGTTTTAATGGGATACAGGTTGAAGGGAAAGAAGAAATTAATACTATTATTTTTGGAGTTTCCTTTAATAAAGAGTTTTTAAAAAAAGCCATAAGTTATAAAGCAGATGCAATAATTGTACACCATGGAATTTTTGGGAAGAACTTTTTTTCATTAAAAGGGGTATTAAAGGATAAAGTTAAAATTTTACTTGATAATGGAATATCATTAATTGGTATTCACCTACCAATGGATGCTCATCCTGAATATGGTCACAATGCTCAACTTTTTAAATACATTGATGCTAAAATATTGGAATCTTTTAGTGTAGGGTTTATAGGGGGAAATAGTTCTAAAAAATCAATAGAAGATATATTAGATATTTTTCATGAAAAATTACATTTCGATAATAAAAAATATTATGAAAAATTTGAGATTCAAAAAAACAATGTTTTTAATATTAAGACAAAATATGGGTTTCAAATACTGCAAAATGGACCAATGGTTCCAGAAAAAATAGCTATTATTTCTGGAGGTTCATCATCATATTATGAGAAAGCAATTGAGCTGGGTGTTGATACCTTTATTTGTGGCGAGATTAAAGAACAAGTTCCGGCAATATCAAAAGAAACAAAAACAAATTTTATAAATATTGGACATAATAACTCTGAAAAACCTGGAGTTATAAAATTAATGGAGATAATTAATTCTAAATTTAATGTTGAAACAAAATTTATAAATATTGATAATTTTATTTAAAACAGATTTTTATTCTTTTTCCATATTTTGAACATAAATTTCTTTAAAATGTTCTTTATTTTTTTCAAAAATTTCAAATATATCAGGATCAAATAATTTCCCATTTTCTTCTTTCATAATATTATAAGTCTCTTCAAATGAAAATGCAGGTTTGTATATTCTTTTTGACATAAGAGCATCAAAAACATCTGCTAAAGTGACAATTCTTGCAGGAAGAGGTATTTCTTCCCCCTTTAACCCTTTTGGATAACCTGTACCATTCCATCTTTCATGGTGATAATAGGCTATAACTTTCCCCATAGAAAGAAAATCGGAAAATTGTAGCTGATTTTCAGCTTCTTCTAAAGTTCTTCCCCCAATGATTGTATGTTGTTTCATTATTTCAAATTCCTCAGGTGTAAGTTTACCAGGTTTAAGAAGAATATTATCAGGTATACCAACTTTACCGATATCATGTAGAACAGAGGATATATACAAGTTATCAATAAATTCATCATCGATATTTTCATATTTAGGATTTTTAGAAAGTTCTGTTGCAATGAATTTACAATAATTCATAATTCTTTTCAAATGTTCCCCTGTATCAGGGTCTCTTGATTCTGCAAGTTTTGCTAAAGAAAAAATTGTAACATTTCTTGTGTTTATTACCTCTTTAACTCTAATATCTACAAGTTCATGTAAATATTTATTGTGTTTTAACAATTCTTCTTTCATTTTCATAATATCAAGTTGATTTTTTACTCTTAATAATAACTCTTTTGCATGAATAGGTTTAACAATATAGTCACTTGCACCTAATTCATATGCTTTTTCTTTCATTTTATAGTTTTCAATAGCAGTAATCATTATAATTGGAGCTTGATAATGGTTTTTATCATCTTTAATTTCTTCAATTATTTCAAGTCCATTTTTTTCAGGCATCATAAGGTCAAGTAAAAATAGATTAATTCTTTTATTATTAATAATTTCTTTAAATTCAGAATAAGTTGAAGCAGTATAAATTTCAAGATTATCCAGTGATTTTAGAATAGTTTTCATAATTAAAACATTATTTTGATCATCATCAAAAATTAACAAATTCATAAATAACCCTTGTTTTGTATAAAAATTATATGAAAATATGGTATATATTTTTAATTTTTATAATAGTAAAGAATTTTATAAAAAAATCAAATAAAATTGAAATTCGCTTTGTTAATAATAAAATTGAAATTATTGTGATATTTAAAAAATTGAATAGATTATTCTATCCTAATTAAAATTTTTTTCACTAGTTCAGTTATGTAACCTATTATTACAATCTGTTTAACATAAATATAAAACCAATACTATTATCTATTAGTCTTTGACAACTGAAATCCGCTCAAAAAATTTTAATTAGGATAGACTATAATTTTATTCATTTAATCAAATACAATAATTTCAATTTTATTATTAACTGCACTTGCTACGAAAAAATAAATATTTTCTTTAGTCTTTGACAACTGACAACCGTTCGAATAATTTCAATTATGATATATATAGTTTATATTTATTATATAAACACTAATAATTTCACATTTTATTATTAACTGCACCTACCACGAAAATTTTTTTCACTAGTTCAGTTATGTAACCTATTATTACAATCTGTTTAACATAAATATAAAACCAATACTATTATCTATTAGTCTTTGACAACTGAAATCCGCTCAAAAAATTTTAATTAGGATAGACTATAATTTTATTCATTTAATCAAATACAATAATTTCAAATTTTATTATTAACTGCACTTGCTACGAAAAAATAAATATTTTCTTTAGTCTTTGACAACTGACAACCGTTCGAATAATTTCAATTATGATATATATAGTTTATATTTATTATATAAACACTAATAATTTCACATTTTATTATTAACTGCACCTACCACGAAAAATTTTTTCACTAGTTCAGTTATGTAACCTATTATTACAATCTGTTTAACATAAATATAAAACCAATACTATTATCTATTAGTCTTTGACAACTGAAATCCGCTCAAAAAATTTTAATTAGGATAGACTATAATTTTATTCATTTAATCAAATACAATAATTTCAAATTTTATCATTAACTGCACTTGCCACGGAAAATATATTTTCTCTTTAGCCTTTGGCAACTGACAACCGTTCGAATAATTTCAATTATGATATATATAAGTTATTTAATAAATTAAATACAATAATTTCAATTTTATTACTAACTGCACCTACCACGGAAAAGTTTTAGTTTTTTCAGTAGACCCATATATTAAATTAAACTAAGTATAACAGTTTAACAAATTTATAAAAATAAATTTTAGATTAAATAACTAAATGTTAAGAAAAAAGTGTATAAAATAAGTAATTTAAAAAAATATTTCAAATAGTAATAGAAAGAATCTCTTTAAATTTATCAACATGCTCATTAAAAAAGTTTTCAAGGTATGAGATTAATTCATCCCAATTAATTTGGGGATAAATAGTTACTTTCTCCTTTATGTCCTGTAAATCATAACCTGATGAAGTTTCACAATTATATCCATATCCTAAATTATGAGCTAATACATTGGATATAAAGATAATATTCCCGAGGTTAGATTCACTAATAAAATGGTGTTTTTCTATGGCTTCAACTATTTCATCAGGTAGCCTAAACTTAGAATTTAAGAAACCTATAACATTGTTATGTGAAATACCAAATACCTGTTGCTCAAGTATATTAGATGGTTTATTTGATGTTATTGTTTTTTTACAAACCCTGGACATTTGAAATGAATCATAATGGAAAAGAACAAGTTTACCTATATCATGAATTAATCCACCTGTATATAAAAGGTCAACCTTTTGTAATCCTTGAAAATATTTTTCACCAATATATCTAGCAGATTCAGCAACAGCCCAGGAATGTATCCAGAATTGTTCAAAATTAATGTTAATAGCTGATTGTGTAAAAGTGGAAAAAACTTCTGTTGAAATAATGATTTCAGCAATTTTTTTAAATCCTAAAAAACTTATAGCATATTTTAAATCAGAAACTTTTTCTCTTCTACTGTAAAAAGATGAATTTGCTATACTTAAAATTTTTGCTGATAAAGGAGGGTCTTTTTCGAGGATTTTAGTTATTGAATCGGCAGAACTTTTTGTATCATTAAGCATTTGAATACATCTTGTAACAACAGAAGGTAAGGTGGGTAAGTTTTTGACAATATTTTCAAGTTTAGCTTTGTTTATCTCCATTAATGTTTTCCTCTATTAATAATATATGATTAAAATAAATATCTTCTTAGTTATTATAAAAAACTTAAAAATATAATCAATAGTTTTTTAAATGAATTTTAATCATTTATGATATAAATAAGATGAATTAAAAAAATAGTATAAAATGGTTAAAATAAATAAGCATATTCAAAATAAATAAAAAAGCCATTTTTTGAATAAATAAAATAAAAAAAATGTAAAAAATTAATAAAAGTATAAAAAAGAAGATTTTTAAAAATTTAAAAAGATTTCTATTTTTATGAAGAAAATATAATTTATGTTAAATAAATTATTTGATAAAAGATTATTTTGTTATAATTTATGTAAAAAGTTAAAAGAGGTATTTAAATGTATACTGTTAATGTAATAGATTTTTTTTCGTCAGCACATTTTTTACGAGATTACAAAGGTAAATGTGAAGCAATTCATGGACATAATTATAAAGTTGAGGTAAGTTTGAAAAGCAATGAACTTCAAAAAAATGGTATTTTGATTGATTTTACAGATTTAAAAAAAGATTTAAAAGAAATATTAAGATATCTTGATCATAAGAATCTAAATGATTTAGAAGAATTTAAAACAGAAAATCCTACATCTGAAAATATAGCAAAATTTATCTTTGATAAAATGAAACAAAAATATAAAATAGTATCCAAAGTTAGAATCTGGGAAACTGAAAAGCAATATGCTGAGTATTTTGAAGAATAAAATTTTAAAATAAGAAAAAAAATTGACAATTTGTTTTAAATAAGGTTTACTTTAAATATGTAAAAATGTTAAAAAACATTAATAGATTTATTTTGTTTAAAAGTATTTTTTTTATTTTTTTAGGGGGAGTTAAATGATAAAAAAATCAATATTATCGGCTGAAGAAGCTATAAAAAATGTTAAAGATGGAATGACTGTAATGGTTGGAGGTTTTTTAGGTTGTGGTAGTCCTGAAAAGTTGATTAATGCTTTATTAAAACAGGGCACAAAAGATATGACCTTAATATGTAATGATACAGCTATATATTATCCTGACAAAAATTATATAAATGGAGTTGCACCTTTAATTATAAATAAAAGATTTAAAAAAGTTATTGTTTCCCATATTGGTACTAATAGAGAAACAGGAAGACAGATGAATGAAGGGGAAACAGAAGTAGTTCTTGTACCTCAGGGTACTTTAGCTGAACAAATCAGGGCAGCTGGTTTTGGTTTAGGTGGAATATTAACTCCAACTGGAATTGGTACAGAAGTTGAAAAAGGGAAAAAGATTATTGAGATTGAAGGTAAAAAATATCTACTTGAATTACCATTAAAAGCTGATGTTGCATTAATTAAAGCAAAAGTGGCAGATGAGGCAGGCAATTTAATATATTCTAAATCAGCAAGAAATTTTAATCCAATAATGGCAACAGCAGCTAAAATTGTTATTGCAGAAGTTGATGAGATTGTAAAGATAGGTGAATTAGATCCTGAATTAATAGTAACTCCTTCTATTTTTGTGCATATTATTGTAAGATCATAAATAAAGATTATTAGTTTTAAAATAATAATTTTTAATGAATATATTTTAATAATACCTAGGGTATTATTTTTATTTAAAAAATATAAAAATTGTTGTTTTAAAAAAAATTTAGAATTAGGAAAAGTAGGTTAAATTTTTATAAATATTTATTAATAATAATAAAGAGGTGTTTTATGGAGTATAAACCAAATAAAGAAATAATAGCAAAAAGAATTGCTAGATTTTTTGAAAATGGAAATGTTGTTAATTTAGGTATTGGATTACCTACATTAGTTGGAAACTATGTACCCAAAGGGATAACAATTATACTTCAATCAGAAAATGGATTTTTAGGATTAGGTCCTGCACCTGAAAAAGGGAAAGAGGATTGGACTCTTGTTAATGCAGGTGGTATGCCTGTTACAATTTTACCGGGAGGAGCTTTTTTTGATTCTGCTTTTTCTTTTGGAATTATAAGAGGGGGGCATCTAGATTTTACAGTGTTGGGAGTATTAGAAGTAGATCAAAAAGGAAATCTTGCAAATTATAAAATTCCAGGGAAATTGGTTCCTGGTATGGGTGGAGCAATGGATCTTACTGTTGGAGCTAAAAAAGTTATTGCTGCAACAACTCATTTTGATAAACATGGAAGATCAAAGTTAAAAAGAAAATGCACTTTACCCTTGACAGCAAAAAATCAGGTTGACTATGTTGTTACAGACCTTGGTTTTTTTGAAGTTGATGAAGATAAATTTATCTTAAAAGAATATTTTGCACCTTATACTATTGATTTTATATTAAAAAATACAGATGCAGATATAGAAGTTGATAAAGATTGTAAAGAATTTAAAGATTAAGATTAATCATTATCATGTTTTTGTTTATTAGCAATTTCATCAATAATACTACTCTCATTTTCAGATAATTTTAATTCTCTTTTTAAAGATTCGATTTTTTCTTTTTCTTTTTCTATTTTTTGTTCAATTTTTTCAATACTATTAATAAATGGTTGTATCAATTTTAAAATATCATTAACTTCTTTTCCCTCTTTTAGTAAAGTATAGAATTTTTCCCCAAGTTCTTTAAAAGTATGGTTCATTTTCCTTTCTTCTAAGTAAATTTCACTTTTAATAGTAGCAATTTTTCCAAGTTCTACAGCTCTATCTCTGGATATTCTTAATGATTTTGTAAATATATCAAACCATTTTCCTCTTTCTGGCATATTCCTCCCTTTAAATGTTTTGTTAATAATAACAAAAATTCTAAAAATAAAAAGGATATTATTTTATATTAGTTTAATTCAATAAAAGCTATTTATCAACAAAATATTAAAAAAATAAATTAAAAATTGAATAGTAATAAAAGAATTTTTGATTTTTTTAATTTTTTATTAAATATTGAAACGGAAATTTATTATATCACCATCTTTCACAATATATTCCTTTCCTTCAAGTCTAATTAAATTTAATTCTTTTAATTTATGTTCATTATTGTGTTTAATAAGATCATTGTAGTGAAAAACTTCAGCTTTAATAAATCCTCTTTCAATATCTGAATGAATGGTTCCTGCAGCTTGTTTTGCTTTAGTACCTTTTTTTATAGGCCATGCTCTAACCTCATCTTTTCCAGCAGTTAAAAAACAGATAAGATTTAGTAAAGAAAAAGCTTCTTTTAAAATTCTCTTTTTAGCTTCAATTTTAATTCCATAGTCATTCATAAAATCAATTTTTTCTTCATTATCAAGGTCATCCAGCTCTTTTTCAACTTTAGCGCATATAAAAGAAACTTTGTGAAATGGATCAATTATTTGTGATAATGAATATTTATCAATAATTTTTTCCTGTAATGAGATTTCATTTTCATCAATGTTTAGTATATACAAAATTGGTTTTTGAGAAAGAAAAGTAAATCCTCGAATAATCTTTTTTTCATCTTCGTGTAATTCCATCTCTCTTATAGGTTTCATATTGTCAAGATGAGTTTTGATTTTTTCAAGTAATTTAAATTCATCTTCATCATTTTTATCTTTTCTTTTTTTCATTTTATTTGTAAGTTTTTCAAGTCTTGCCTCAGTAATTGCTAGATCAGAGATAATAATTTCTTCTTCAAATTGTTTTATCTCATTTATAGGATCAATTTTTTCATCAAAAGGGACTTCTTCATTATTGAAAGTTCTAATAACATAAATAAGTGCATCAGTATTTTTAAATCCAGACATATATGATGAAGAATAAAATTTATCCTTTGAAACTCCAGGCATATCAATAACTTTAAATTTTGCATAAACTTTTTTAGCAGGTTGATATATATCAAAAAGCTTATCAATTCTTTCATCAGGCACTTCAGCCATTCCTTCATGATTTTCTTTAGAATAGTGGTCAACATTCATTCCTGTAAGTAAATTAAATATTGTTGTTTTCCCGGTATATTTTTTCCCAATTATAGCTATTTCCATAAATTACTCCTTTTATTATTATAAAAATAAAATACTAAATGTCGCATTAAATAAAGTATAACTCAAATATAAATAAAATTTTTATTTTAATAAAATAATATTTTCTTTTATATATACATCAATTTATTAAAGAATATTTAGTAAAAGAAAAGAATAAAATTTTACCTGTTTACTTATTTATGTATAGAAATATATTTACATAAATATAAAAAAAAACAATATATTAGTTGAAGAAGGTGGCTTATTTTAGTAGTTTGTCAAAAAAGTTATGAAAATCATTGTATTAAAGAACTTGATTTGATATATAGAAGAAATTTTGAAACTTCGCTTTTAGATAAAGATTATGAAGTTTATCCTGGTGTAATAATTATAAAAAATATGGGTAGTGAATTTTTTGAAATAATAAAGGAAAGTAATCTAATTTTTCCAGTTTATATTATATCAGATGAAATTATTATTATTGAAAACAGTATAAATAAATTGGCAAATAAGATTGCAAATTATATTCTTTCCTCCATTAAGAATGAAAAAATTACAAAGAATTGGTTTACTTTATTTTTACCAATAATAGATAATATAAATATTGATAAAAATGAAAAAACAATTAATTCGCGATTAACTAAAATAAAAAAAATTATTTTTGATATTTTAAAAAGGAAAGTATCAAGAGTTGCAAAACTTGCATCAGATAATTTAAGTTTTGTTATTAAAAATTGGGTAGTAGATAAAAAAGATGAGCAAGTACCAGTTAAACTTGAAATTAATGGTAAGATTTTGTTTATTTCAGGTTTAGCAGTTTTATTATATGATTTTGATAAAGCATTTGTATCCAGAAAAATATACTGGAATGGACAAAGTAGAATGAAATTTGATAAAAATGCTCCTTCAAGATCTTATTTAAAAATAGAAGAAGCTTTTTTTATTTTAAAACATTTTTATAATATAGAAAAACCAGGAAGTAAAGATATTGTTGTAGACATAGGTGCAGCTCCAGGTGGATGGAGTTATTCATGTGCTAAAAATAATGCTATTGTCTTTGCGATTGACAATGGTCCTTTAAAAAAAGGAGCTTTAAATAACAAAAACATAATACACTTAAGAAAAGATGGTTTTAAAATCACACCAGAAATTGTTTTTGAGTATTTAATAAAAAATCAATCAAAATTTAAAAAAATAGATAATTTCAGAAAAATAAAAATAATTACAAAGAATAATAATCATTATAATAGAAGAGTTTCATTTTTATTATGTGATATGATAGAAAAACCAGATAAA
Organism: Exilispira thermophila; assembly: GCF_055389015.1. Classification (NCBI taxonomy): domain Bacteria; kingdom Pseudomonadati; phylum Spirochaetota; class Spirochaetia; order Spirochaetales; genus Exilispira; species Exilispira thermophila. Next base: position 2,549,428 of record NZ_AP042476.1, read on the forward strand.
ATACTAACTCTATTAGAAAGGTGGATAAAAAATAAGTGGTGTGAAATCTTTATTGTTAATTTAAAATTTGGCTATAGTGATCCATTGAAGCTGATTGATAAAGTAAATTCAAATTCTTTATTAAAAAAATATTGTGCATTTTATTTTGTAAAACATTTAAATCATGATAGAGATGAAATGACTTTGATAGGGAAAGTATTATAAAAAAAACTTGATGCATAAAAAAGCACTAAAATTAAGCTAAACTGTAAATTATACATGTAAAATTAATAAAACAATAAATATAGTTGAAAGTTTAATATAATGTGATAATATATTTTAAATTAAAAAAAAGAAATTAAGTAATTCTCTATTTTAGATTCATATCTAAAATTCTTATTTTCTAACCAATAATTTCTTTTATTTTAACAATTTTTAAATTTTGCAGTTTAAAATATATTTAAATTAAGTGGAGGTAAAAAGTGAAAAGAAAATTTATTGTAATAGGTGTAATATTTATCATTTCTACTTTTATATTATTTTCAGGATGTACAATGTTGGATAGGATATTAGGTTTAGGTGGAGATACATATAATACAGATAACAATACATCAGGGACTGTTAATATATATGGAAGTATTAGTGTTAATCCACAGGAAACAAATAAAAATGGTAAAATATGGATATTAGCTCTTGATCATATACCAGGTCAAAATGAACAAATATATACATATGATTATCAAAATTATGATGCAGGTTATTATGATGGGTATAATAATTTTTATCAAAATTTTGATTTTTATATGCCAACTGGAGATTATTTTTTAATAGCCTTTATAGATAATGATGGTGATAACTATTTGACTATAGGAAATTCTTTACCAACAGAACCATATGGAGTATATAATGGATGGCAACAACAATATTTTAGTAATGATACAAATACAGGAAGTATTAATATAGGACCTGAATCAGATGCTTATGAGTTTAACAATAAATTATCAGAAGCACCATTTATTGATCTATCAGCATCAGGAACTCTTGATTTAACATTAGATAGGCAAAATGGGGATGAAATTGAAGAAGATTGGTTTATGTTTAGTGCAGAATCTGGTTATATATGTCATTTTACAATAGATCCAACTGTATTTTCTAATGAATATCTCGATATTATAGTTGAAATATATGATTGGAATGGGGATTTTGTAAATACATATGATTTAAATGGAGCTAATTATCCTGAGTATGTTGATTTTGACCCAGATGCAGATGGTAATGGACAGGGATATTATTATTTGAAAGTTTATGGGTTGGATTATGTTACTCCTTTTGGACCATATACAATAGATTATGGTAGAAGTCCAATTCAATAAAATTAACTTTGTAAATTTTAGTAGAAGTGAATTATAAAATATTTAATGTAGGGGTTGTCCTGGAACTTCCAGGATAACTCTTTTTTTTTAAGTAAACAAAAAAAATAAAATTAATAAAGGCACTTTAGTTTTTGTATATTCTCTCTTTTTTTTTATTAGTTATTTTATATCAATAATATTTTATTGGATTAATAATTAATTAATAAAATTAGGCATATAATTTAAAAATGATAATAAATTTGTAAAATTAAATTATTGACATTTGCAAATTATGAATTAATAAATATAATATTAATAAAATATATTTTGAAGTTAAATAATCTATAAATTAATATAAAATTAGGTATATTAAATAAGTATTAACTTTTAAAAAAAAGTATCAATTATAATAAATAATAATAAAGGAGGGTTTATGAAAATTAAAAAATCAATATTTATTTTTTTAATTTTATTGGTTTCAATTTTTTTATTATCTTCATGTACTATACTTGATAGATTTTTTGGAATTGGTTCATCAAACAATGATAATAATCAGAATGGTATTAGCACTATTTCGGTTAATTTATCTTTTGATACAACAAGCACTGGAGATGTAAAATTTGGTTTAGCCTGGAGTGATGGTTCCTGGGAAATAACTCCAGATCATGCTGGATATTATGATGGAGGTGGTGGTTTTAGTTTTGATATTGCAAATGTTCCAGATGGTGATTGGATAGTAAAGGTTTTTATAGATTTAAATAACAATGGTGATCCTGATCCTGATGAACCCTATGGTGAATATGAAATATATGTCGATTATACAAATACAGATTATTATTCAATTGATATTACAGTTAGTGATTCAGGGACTGGATCAGAGATTATTAAAAATGGGGATTTTACTGATCCAAACTGGAGTGATAATTATGGTGTATATAATTCTATTTCTGAGAGGGATGCATATTTGAATAGTAATGATGGGGATTATTTATCTGAATGGACTTATTGGATTCTTGATAATTTTGAATCATTAAATATCCAGCCTGAAATAATTTACAATTCATCTGATAATTCAATTAGTTTTAGAACTTACAATACTGGCAATGCAACTGGTACTGCTATGGGAATGGATCAGGATTATGTAGATTATAAAATTGAATCAAACAGTAAATTTGAAATAAGTTTCAGAATAAATAGTTTTGGTGGGGGAGATTTTAATATTTGGTTTGAAGCACCAGTAAAGGTAATGTTTAAAATAAATGGGGTTTGGTATGTAGCAAGAGGATTTACTACATATACTGGTAATACAACATATGGAGAGGTTGGGTTATCTACAGGTCAGATATATACTTTTTCTTACGATTTAGACGGATTACAATTGGTAAAGGATGATGGAAGTGAAAGTTCAAGAACTCTTTATCAAGATGATAATATAGAATCTGTAAGAATTGAAAGTAATGGATGGTATTGGGATGTAGACATTTATTATTTTAAAATTTTTTAGGGTTATACTTTTATTGAAATTTTATTTATTTTTATTAAAAGAGGTTGTAACTAAGGTTCGAGACAACCTCTTTTTTTAATGGTTAAATTTAAAAATATATTAAAGAGATCTAATTGACTATTTAAAGATGTTATTAAAAATTATGATAAACAAAATAAGTTGTAATTTAAAAAATAAATAATATAATTGTGTTGAAAATTGATATATGTGTATTATAATTAAAAGTAAAGACAAGTTAACTAAAATTATTTATTACATTAACATTGTTTATCTTTTTAGGTAGTTAAATTAATAAGTAATATTAATTTTAAAAATTTTAAGGAATGCAATAGAGGGATATATGAAAAAAAAGTATTTTATATTAATAATTGTATTTTTGATTTTAAGTGTAGTTTTAAGTGGATGTGATTTTTTAAATCAACTTTTTGGAAAAATTCCTGTTGAAGAAAACAATTATATAAAAATTAATGGTTTTATAACTGTGGGTTTCAATATAAAGCTTAGTAATAAAACTCTTTACATTTTAAAATATAATAATCTTGATGACTATAATAGCCAAAATATTGATACAAATCAGTATGATAATCCTTTAACTGCAATTGCTTCTGGAGGATATAAATATGATTATACTATTTCAAATTTGATTAAAGATAATTATGTTATAATTGCTTTTTTAGATATAAATGATGATGGAAAATTAAATTTTGATAGTTCAGGCAATCCTGTTGAACCGGTTGGGTTTTCAAAAATGGATTCCAATAAAAAACCTGTTTTAGAAAATTTGACAGAAGATTCTGTTTATGATTTTTCTCTTTTTTCCTATTATGAGGAAGATGAGTGTGAAGAAAATGATTCTATTGATAAAGCATATCTCATAAATCCTCCTTCAGATTCTTCAGATGTTAAAAATTTGAGCTTTGATTGTTTAAATGATATTGACAATTATGGTGATGTGGATTGGTTTTATTTTTCAGCTTCTGCTGCATCAGTTATTAAATATTTGTTTAAAATAAGTATATTAAGTGGAGATATCAATATTAATAATGTTGTTATAGAAGTGTGGGATGATAATGGAAAAATAACAAATGGTTTAAATATACTCTCAACAAATCCCCTTGAAATTGAGTTTATTCCTTCAGAAGTGAAAATTTATTATTTAAAAATATATAATACAAATTCGGAAAAAGGGAATTATAAATTAGAATATTGGTCAGAGACAAATAGTTAGAACATAAACTTATAAAAATAATTTATATTTAGACTAATGTTTCTTTTAATGTAATACTTTTTTAAATTTTACTTCTTTATAGTTAAAAATAAGATTGATAGCGCTATTTATTGTTTTGTTATGAACTTAATATACCTTTTGTATTTTATTCCCCATTTTGAAATATGAGTATTAATTGCATTTATAGGACATATATTCACACACCTATAACACCCAATACATCGATTTATATCAAATTGTATTTTACCTCCTATAGGTTTTAAGCTATTTTTGTTTGATTTGTTTATATTTTTGTTTTTATCTTCTTTTATATTGTTTTTATAATAAAAACCAATTTTATTTTCATTATTTTCTGATTTATCATAAAATGATTGTTCAAATCTGTTAATCCCATCAAAAAAAAGACTTCCAGTTGGACAGTTTTTAACACATAATTCACAATTAATACACTTATTCACATTAACCTTTTTTGAATTGATAAAATTAAAAAGAATCTTTTTTGTATGAAAGAGATTGATTAATTCTAAAAATAAAAGATAAGGTAAAAATACAGGTTTTTTAATAAGTTTATTTGAATAAAGAAAGTCAATCAATTTTAAATTTATATTACCTTTTTCTTCTATTTTAAAAAGATTATAATGATTAGAATAAAAAGTAAATATATTTATAAAAAGATTTTTTATCTCTTTTCTAAATAAAAGGAGATTTCTTTTTGGAGGGTATCCCTTAGAAATTAGAGGATTAAATTTTTGTCTTAACGATGGGTGATTATCTTCAAAATGCATTGAGTAAGAATAAATAATATTTTCCAATCTAAACTTTTTATAAATTTTGTAAAAAGAGTTTCCAGGTTCACCCCCATTAGTAGAAAGCAAAATTAAGGGGATTGAATTAAAGATTGATTTTTCATGGCTAGATGTTTTATTAAAAGTTTTTAAATGAGGTAAAGAATTAATTAATTCTAAAAATATATAAAGAATTTTAGGTGCTTGATAAAAAAATACAGGGAAAGCAAGAATTATTATATCAGTGTTTTCTAATATATTATGTATTTTTTTATAAAAATTATCTAAATTTTTATTTTTAGATAAAATAGATTTATTGATATAATTAGAAATTTTATGTGAATTTATCTTTTTATGATAATTGTAAGTATATTTAACAAATTCAAGATCTTCTATATTAAAATAACTAAATTCAGGATTGATAAATATATTTTTTTTCTTATTATTTTTACTTAAATTAATATTGTTTTTATTATTATCATCTATAATTATATTATTTATCGTTTTGTTTTTAAAGTTTTTTTCATAATTTGTATCAATTCTATTTTTATAGATTTCATCAAAAGTATTTCTAATAATTTTTTCCGTAAATTTAAGAAATTTGTAAGTGTTTCCAGATGAAGAAAAATAAAAAATTGAAATCTTGATTTTTTTGTTATCCATTATCAAAATATTAACTATTTTTTACTTTAAGTAAATCGAAAATAGATAAAATCAATAAAAATATTCAATTTTGTTTATTTAAGTAATTTTAAAAAAGTTTAGATAATTTGTATTGTTAATTAAGGTCTAAATCTAATTAGCTTATTTTGATTAATTATAATTTAAATTTGTAAAATTATAATTATGAATTATATTATTAATAATAAAATTATTTTTAATTTTTCCAATCTAATTATACAATTTTAGGATTCTATTCCATTTAAAGATTGGAGAAAATTATGAAAAAGAGAATTTTTTTTATTTTTTTAGAAATAGTGTTAATATTATTTCTAACCATTTTTTTCCCATTAAGTGTTTTTTCACAATCAAATTTAGTTAGAATAGCTATTATCAATTTTAAAGCAAATGATGATATTTCTCAAACAGAGGCAGATAGATTTACAGAGTTAGTAAGAGTAGTATTTACTAATAAAGGTATATGGGATGTTGTAACCCCAGCTGAAGTTGATAGCTATTTTAGAAAAAATAATATAACAGTTGTAACAGATAAAGCAATATCTACTTTAGAATATGATGAAAAATTTGGAGCTAAGTTTATCCTTTATGGGAACATGTACAGAAATAAATCAAACAAAAAACAGATAACAATTGTAGCAAAAATTTATGATGTAAAAAATAGAAAATTATTGTTGGGAGTATTATATAATATAGATGAAAACAGGTTATTAGATATTTCTGAAAAAGCACCATTGTATGAATTTGTTGACAAACTTGAGGATCAAATTTTTGATTCAATTGGAGCAAAATCTAAAAAGGTAAAATCTACAAAAGAGATTGAAGAAAATAAAAAAATTTTAATTGATGCAATGGTTGGGTTTGATTTCCCTGTACTAAGCTATTTGTATGATCCTTCTGCTGTTTTTTATGTTAGTTCTAATACTCAAACACTTGAAAAATATAGTGTTGCAGGAAATATAGATCTTGCATTTACTTTTAATTTAAACTGGAATTTTTTATATTTTTTTACTCTTGATTTTGATATGTTTTTTTATTCTTCTTCTACTAAATATGTTGATAGAACAACTGATAAGTCAATAGATTTGTCTACTGCTGATACAGGAATTAGTGCTGGACTTGGATTTTTATTAAATAAATTTTATGTGAATATAAATTTTGGTTTATTTAGTATAGACAATCTTGCTGGATATCCTTTTGCTATTAATAGTGATTATTCTAAAGATTTACTTCTTGAAGCGGGTTATTTAAATAATGGATATGAAACATTTGGATTTTTAGGAATAATTCAATATGATTATAGGAGATTAAGGTTTAAATTAAAGGGTGGGTATGTTATTTTAGATATTTATAATGGGCATAGTGCTGAACAGTATGATTCTGGTTTGCTTCAACAGGATCAGGTACTTAAAGGGATAGAATATCTTGCTGATTTGAATATTATTTATACTTTTACAGATGTTTTTGGAATTGCACTAAGTGCACATGGAGCATACTGGAATTTTAAAATCCCTGAGTCAATCTTTGTTGATAATGGGATAACTACTTATCCTGACGGGTTAACTATTGATGGGCTTAAAGTTACATTTGGTTTGTTTTTTTATATAAAAACAGGTTTTTAGAGTAAAAAATATTAATAATAAAAATATTAATAGGGAAAGGTTTATGTTATTGAGATTTATTGTCTGGTTTGTTATGATTTTTGGTGGTCTGGGAATAGGTTTATTTTTTGATTTTAAATACAAAGAAAGTGTATTTCATAAATTGTTTTTTAATGTATCATTCCATATTATAACAGTACTATTGGGTATTCTTCTTTTAAAATTTGTACTATTGACAGCAAAATATACAGGTAGAACATTAGCAAAACTTGGTAAAAAAGATGATGCATCAAGGTTTGAAGTAAATAAACTTGTTAAAGAAGACATTTACAGTTGTATGCGTCATCCCATGCATTTTGGCCTTTTGTTTGCACCTTTAGCTATTGCTTTAATTTCAGGGGTTCCAACATTTATCGTTTTTATTGCACCTGTAGAAATGGTTTTTATAATAGCAATGATTTTTATTGTTGAGGAACCTGAAGCAATTAAAAAATTTGGTAAAGACTATATTGAGTATAAAAAACAGGTTCCAATGTTTAGCTTAAAATGGTCCTGTTTAAAACATTATTTTAAAAAAATATAGTAAGGTTTTATAAAGTTTTAAAATCGAACTATTAATATTTGGATAAGTTCTAATAGCAAACGAAATAAATTACAAAACACAATATTAGTTCTATATTGAAACTAAATTTGTCTGATAAAGTTCTAATATAAAACGAAATTAAGTATAAAAATAATGTTGGTTTTAATATGAAACTAATTTAACCAATATTAGTTCTAAATCAAAACTAATTATTTGACTGTTTAAAATTAATCTTTATTTCTTTTTTCTTTCTTTAGCTTTTACTACAATTGGTCTTCTACCTTTTGATTCTTTTTTAAAGATCTGTAAAATAATTTCAGCTTCAATAAAAGGGGTGGTAATAAAAGAAAAATCATCAAACAAAGCAACATCATATATTTTGTTTTGAGGAACCGATGTTTTATCTGTAATATATTTTATTAATGATTTTTTTGTCATTCCATGATTTCTTCCTTTTGCAATAAATAGTCGTGTTTTTCCTTTTTTATCAACTGAAACTTCACTTATTTCTTTATATTTTTCAGGTGCCAGTTCATCTTCATAAAAATTATAAAGCAATGCATTTAAAACAATTTCAGGATTCTCAGATTGCAAAATATCTTTAGATATATTATTAATTGCATTTATTTTTTTTTCATTGTGTTTTTCAAGACTATTATAGTTTTCTATTGCATTTAAAATATCATTTTTAATTTTAGAAATTTTTGAATTAATAATGTCATCAATTTCTGGTAATTTCTTTTTAGTTATTGTGGTTTTTGTTATCCTTTTAATAAATGCTAATCTTGAATATTCTGAAGGAGTTACAAAAGTAATAGCAGTTCCTTCTTTTCCTGCTCTACCGGTTCTACCAATTCTATGTACATAACTTTCAGGGTCCTGTGGCAAAGAATAATTTATTACATGAGATAAATCATTAACATCAATCCCCCTGGCAGCAACATCTGTAGCAACTAAAATTTTAATTTTCTTATTTTTAAATTTTTTAAATATTTTTTCTCTTTGCATTTGAGAAAGGTCACCATGCAACCCAATTGCATCATATCCTCTATCAGATAACCTATTTGATATTTGATCAACATCAATTTTTGTTCGACAGAATACTATACCATAAAAATCCTGTTCAGTATCAAGGATTCTTGTTAATGCCTCAAATTTATCAGACTCATTAACTTCAAAATAGATTTGTTCTGTAAGGTCTACAGTCATTTGTTGAGATTTAATTTTAATATGTTCAAAATTTTTCATATGTTTTTTTGCAAGTGAAAGAATTTTTGAAGGCATTGTTGCAGAGAAAAGTAATACTCTTTTATCCTGGGGTGTAAATTTAATAATTTCATCAATATCTTCAATAAATCCCATATTTAACATTTCATCAGCTTCATCAAGAACCAGGAATTTTATATTTGAAAAGTCCAGTTTTTTCCTTTTGAGTAAATCAAGAACTCTTCCAGGAGTTCCAACAATAATATCTAATCCTCTGGTAATTTTTCTTATCTGATTTTCTATTGATTGCCCACCATAAATAGGAGTAATTTTAATATTTCTTTTTCCTTTTAATGAATTGAGTTCTTCCGAAACTTGAATAGCAAGCTCTCTTGTAGGAGTCAAAATTAATGAAAATATTGGGTGAGGCTTTTTTTTACCTTTTTCTTTTATAATCTGAGCTTTATTTTCTTCTTCTTTTTTTTTCAAAGCAAGTTTAACTTCATCAATTTCTTCAATAATAGGAAGTCCAAAAGCAGCGGTTTTTCCAGTACCAGTTTGAGCCTGGCCAACAACATCAACATTATTGTTTTTTATCAAAGGTATACATAATTTTTGAATTTCTGTTGGTTCTTCAAACCCTTTTTGTTTTAACACTTTCAATGTATACTCTGAAAGTCCAAGTTTTTTAAAATTTTCTAATGTGTTCATAAATTGTCCTGTTTTTATTTTTTTATATTTATATTAAATTAAATTTAAATTAGTATTTTTATTTATTTGCTTTAAGCAACATTTTCTCTCTTTTACAAACTTTCATTTATAGTATGTTTATTCTTGTTTAAGTTATTATTTTGAATTAAAATAATTTTCTTTTTATTATAATATTATAAAAATATTAACATAATATATTTTTTTTACAAAATAAAATCTGATTATACAATAATAAACTACCTGTAAAATTTGTTAATTAAATAATTTTAATTATATGGTACATAAAATAATATGTATAAATCAAAGTTAAATTAAAATTGTTAATTTCATATTAACATGGAGTAATACTAAGAAAGATAATATGGTATAATCAAATATTGTATATTAAAATAATAATTGCCCTTCTTTTAAAATATCTAACTGCATTCAAAAATAACAGATTATTTTTTTAAGTAAACTAATAAAATAAAGTAAAGTTAAAATTGAGTAAAGTATAAAAATTTAAAGTATTTGCTAAGAGATATATTTAATTAAAAAGTTTATTTTTTTAATATTTTGAAATAACATATGCTTTATAAAATCTTAAAAATCTGTTTTCTATATTTCCATCATAAATATCTAAAAAATCCTGCGTTAAATTTTGTTTTTTGTTTAATGATTCAGAATTTCCAACAATTTCAATCCTGTATTTTTCAAGCTTATTTAAATAATTTTTAAAATAATTGGTAATAAAAATATTTATTTTTTTATTTTCTTTTTGTAGAGTTTGAAAAATTGAATCATCAGAAATAATTTCCTTTAAAGAATTAATACTATATTGATAGCTCTTTTGTGTAAAATATTCTTTCAAATTAGATTCTTTTTTATCTTTATAATTATTAGAGTTAGTAAAATTATTATTGTTAATTTTTTCTTTCTTATTAAAATTTTTCAAATTTTTTATGTAATTGTAAAATGAATCAAAAAAACTGTAGAAAAAATTTATTTCTGTTATTTCTGTTTCCATTGAGAAAACTTTTTTTTCATCTTTTATATTATAAAATAATCTTGAAAAAATATTATTATAAGAAATATTGTTATAAGTATTTAAATACATTCTTATAAAGTCTTTTTTTCTATAATCATTTATATGATCATCAACATTTTTATTCTTTTTTGTTTTTTTTAATGTATTGATTAGTTCATTGTTTTTTTCTTTAATTTTATTTTGTTTTTCATTTAAACTGTCTATTATAAAATTGATTATAAATTCTTTATTTTTTATTAAAGTCTGTTGATTTATTAAAAATTTTTTTTTGCTTGTATAGCAAGCATTATTAAATTTCTCAATAAGGATTAAAAATAAATTTTTTAAGGTTAAATTTTTAAAAACAGAATTTTCAATAATATTGTTATTATTGTTATTGTTTGAAGAATTCAATTCTTTTTTTAAATTAACTGTAAGCTTAAATTTTGATGGAAAGTTAAAAATTTTATTTAATCTATCTCTTTTTAATTCAACTAAAAGGTTTATAATAGGTCTATTTAAAAAATTAAAATTATTATTTTTTATTAATAGTATTAAAAATAACAAGATGTAAGTAAAATAATTAAGATCTTTATACTTTAAAGTAAAAATAATATATATTAAAATTGTTAATGCTTTTCTATAGTTTTTTTGAATTAAATTTTGTACAAAATATCTTTCTAAAAAATTAGATTTAAATCGTGAATTATAATCTTTATCTTTATATTTTATAAGAAAGTTAAAATATAATAATTCTAATTCTTCTTTTTTATTCGTTAAAATTAAATATGAATGATTATACCAGAATTTAATAGCTACAGCTTTTGCATTAAAAAATTTAGATTCTTTAGCTAAATATTCAAGTTCTTTGATATTTCCAAAATTTATAATAAGAAAATATTTTTCCTGATATAAATAAGGAAAATAATAATTATTTAATTCTAAATTATGTTTATAAAAACTAATTATTTTTATTAACTTATTAAAAAATTTAAATTTAAAGTACATGAAATTTATTGAAATTAATGAAAGATAAAAAAAATATTCAAAATTTCCATTAACTGTGTATTTTTTTCTAACAATTTTGTTTATTAATGGAACAAAATTTTTTTCTTTAATTATATAATTTTCAGGAGTTGAAAGTTTATTAGTATAAAATGAGAGTGAATTTAAAGGAAAATATTTAAAAAAGTAATTTGAGTAATATAAAATGTTTATAAAATTAGATTTAATCAGATTAATTGCAATGTTAATACAAATAAAAAATAATTTTAATTCTTTAGATTTATAATAATTATTATTTTTTAACCACATAAAATATTCTCTAAACATAATATTAATCTGATCATATTTTTCTTGATAAAATAAATTTGATATTATTTCAATAAAAAAAATATCTCTATTTTTATTGTATGATAAAAGGGAAAGGAGAAAAGCTTTTTTAAATTTATTGTTTTTAGAAAAATAACTAATTGAATAATTAAATAATAGTGACTTTGATCTATTTTTTAGCTCAATATTTTTAATTTCTTTTTTTAAATAAATTGTATTTTTAATAATTTTAATTAAATTGTTTTCTTGAAGAGTTTGAATTGTTTTTTTGAATATTTTTTCTTTTTCTTGATTATTTATAAATAAAATATCTTTAAAAAAAGTATTAAAATTCTCTATTTTTTTTAAAATATTTAATATAAACAAGATTTTTTTTATATATATAATATATTTTTGATTATGATATTTTAATTTTAAATTTTTAAAATTATAACATTCTAATGAATAATTAATATTATTTATTCTATTTACAATATTAAATATATTATGTTTTTCTATAGGTTCTCTATAATATTCATTTTTAAGATAAATATAAATTTTATTAATATCAAAATTAGTGGATTTTATTTTTCTATTTAATATTCGGTATAAAAGTTTTCTACTTATTTTGAAGTGTTGACAAATATTTTTTAAAGGAATTTTGTTTTGTTTAATAATATTATTAATTTGATAAATTAAATCTTCAAATTTATCAAGTTTGTATTTCCCATTAATTATGCAAATATTTAAACACTTTTAATAATAAATTATTTTAATATCATACATAAAAACACATAAAATTTTTACATATAAATAGGTATTTTTATTTATTTGATAATAATTGATTAGATAAAAAAGTAAATTGTTTTTTATTATAAATTTGTAATTCAAATATTATATTAACCTATTATTTTTGAAAAAATTAAAAAAATTATATTATAATTGTTAATTAAAAAAATGAAGGAAAAAAAGTTAAAAAATAACTTAAGTATTTAAAATTATTAAAAAATAAAAATAACAAACAGAATATAAGGGAATATGATAATAATTATAATAAAATAAGTTTATAATCGTAAATATACTAAATAAATATGTTTGCAAAGTTCTCATATGTCCCATATGTCTCTCTGAAATTGAATTTTAATGTTGTTGATTTATTCCTTTTAAAATCTAATTTAATATGAACAAATATTAAAAAAAGAAAATAGTATATTAAGTTAAGGGGAAAAATGAAAAAAATAATAATGATTTTTAATGAATATAAAAAATACCAATTTATAAAAAACATTCTTAGATTCGAAAAAATTTGTTTTCTCTTATTGAATGTTAAAAAAGTTTATGATGGTTATTGTTTTATTACAAATAGAGAGGTTAATTAATGTTTTCAATAATGAACTCATATCTAGATAACGGATTAAGGGTAATGTTAAGGCGTGTAAGTAATACGAAAACTTTATCTTGTGGTATATGGATTAATCAAGGTGTGAAAGATGAAGAGACATCTGAAAATGGAATAAGTCACTTAATTGAACATTTAATGTTTAAAACAAATTCAAATATTGTAAATGAAAATATAACAGAAATTATGAATAAATTAAAAGAAATTGGGGCAAAATTTAATGCATCAACAACTAAAGATTATACCTGTTTTTTTGTAGATGGTTTGGTAAAAGATTTTGACATTATTTTAGAAGCTTTAGCTGCTTTAGTTGCTAATAAAGAAAAAATAAATGAAGAATTTTTGGAAAAAGAAAAAGAAATTGTTTTAAGGGAAGCAGAAGGGTATTTGAATTCTACAAGACAAATTGCTGAAAGAGTAAATCAAGCTTTATGGGGAGATAGAAGTTATGGTCAGCTTGTAATTGGAAAATCGGAAGTAATTAAAAAATTAGAATCTAATAAATTAAATTCAATTATTGAAAAAAATTATATACCAGAAAATTCTGTATTGGTAATAGTTGGTGGCATAGATTATGAACCAGCTTTAAAAAAAGTGAAAGAAATATTTATAAAATGGGAAGATAAAATAAAAGAAGTAAAAAAACCAGTTGTTGAAAGCAATCCTGGAGTTTTTATTAATTCAAAATTTGGAGGACAAAGATCAACTATTGGGATTGGTTTTACAGCTTTTCCAATTTTAGACCAGAGAAGTTATTATGTAGAATTATTAAAGGATTTAATTGCATCTCCTTTTTCTGATTTATTTAATGTATTAAGAGAAGAGAAAGGATTAGTTTATTCTATTAGTGGTTTCAGTACCGCTCTAACTTATTCTGGAAGTATTGGTTTAGCTTTTACAGCTAATAATGATAAAGCAACAAAAATTTTAGAAATTTGCCTGAATTATTTAAAAAAAATAACAAAAAATGGATTTTTTGATAGTGAATTACAGAAAGTAAAAAGAAGAAGAGAAACATCATTATTGTATGCAATTGAATCTACATCAACACAATTGCAAACAATTGGAGCTTTTGCTATAAGAGGAATGTTATTTTCAGTAGAGGATTATTTAAGATTAATATATAAAGCCAAAGTTGAACAGATAAATAACATTTCTAAAAATATATTTATATCAGAAAATATGTCACTTGCAGTATTAGGAAGTATTGATGTTGATAAGATAATTCCACTTTTAGATTTTTAAAGCAATTTTAAATTAAGAGGTAGGTTATGGAAAAAGATACATTAATTATAGAAGAAATGAAAGATATTTCTGAAATATTAACAGGTAGAACTTTAGATATAATTTTTGAATTAATGAATGGTGAAATAAATGAAGATGATTTAATTTCAAGGTTAGATATAAACCCAATTAAATTAAAAATATATATAAATAGATTGTTAAAATTAAGTATTATTGAAAAATCAAAAGAATTACATATCAAAGATAAAATTGAAGTTTTTTATAAGTTAAAACAAAAAAATTTAAAAGTATTAATTAAATCTCATGACAAATATAGTTCAAAATTGCAAATAATTTCAGAAACCAAAAAATATGTTGATTTAGTAAGAAATGGATTTGAATCATTAATGAAAAATCAAAATAAACCAAATAAGTATTTTGCTGTATTGATTAAATCTGACAGTAAGCAAATGGAAATCTTTAAACAAAAACTAAATGATCTAATAGATGAATTTATTAAAGAAGATGATGAAACAAAAAAAGAAACTTTTATGTTTTTACCAATGCTGTTTCCATATGATACAAAAACTAATGAAGAGTAATAAATAAAAAAAAATAAATTATGAAAACTTAAATATAAAAATTTAATAATAGAGGTAATATATGAAAGAATTTAAAGAAATAATTAAAGATCGAAATGCAATGCTACTTTGGTTTTCAAGGTCAATATCAAGATTTGGAGATGCATTTGAAAGTCTTGCATTAATGTATTTAGTGTATGATTTAACAGGTTCTGCTTTAAAAATGGGAACTGTTATGCTTTTCAGTTTTATCCCAAATATAGTTTTAAGTCCATTTGCAGGGGTAATTGCAGATAAATTTAACAAAATAAAAATTATGCTTTTAACAGAATTGGTAAGGACTATTTTTATCTTACTAATACCAATTTTTATATATTTAAAAACAATAAATATTTATTACATATATGCAATAGCATTTATAGTTTCTATAGCTGAAAGCTTTTATGAGCCAGCTTATGCAAGTACTGTGGTGTATGCAATTAAAAAAGAATTATTGCCAATTTCAAATTCATTGGTAACTACAACCAATGCAATTTTAAAAGCTTTAGGGTTTACATTAGCAGGAGTTTTAATAGTTTTTATAGGTAAAGAAGTTTTGTTTATAATTGATTCTTCAACATTTTTATTTTCAGCAATAACAGTATTACTTTTAAAGGTAAATTTTGATGAATCCTCAAAAATGAATAAAACACATATTTTCAAGGATTTAAATAAAGGATTAAAATATTTAAAAAGCCAAAAACTTCTTATAGTACTTTTATCAGTTATTCTTATTGTTAGTTTTGTGCTTACTCCTCTAGAAATTTTTTTACCGATAATTGCAAAAGAGGTTTTAAAACAACCTGCAACTTTAGCAGGTTTATTAATGACTTTTTCACTTATTGGAAATGTTTTAGGTGGAAGTAGCTTTGCTTTTTTATATAAAACAAAACTTAAATTATATTTTGTCTATATGTTTGATTTATTGTTAATTTCAATAACAATTTTATTAATGTTTTTTTTCAAAAATAAATATTTATATTTGTTATCTTATACTATAATAACCTATTTAAACGCTTTAATTGCAAATTGGAGTACAACAAAGTTTCAGCAAATTATCGATAAGAAATTTATTGGGAGGGTTGGTTCTATAGCAAATATTGTATTTCTTGCTGGTACTCCAGCAGCTTCATATATAGCTGGATTCTTAATAGACAAAATATCCATATTAAATCTTTTTAAATACATGGCTATTTTATTATCAATATCTGCAATTATTTATTTTTTTATAATTAAAAGATTAATAGAAAAAAAGGAAAAAATTGATATAGAAAATGAAATTGAAAAAACAGATTTAAACTATTCTGAAGTAGAGTAGAATGATATAAAATAAAAGAAATTTTTAAATTTTGCATTAGAAAATTTTGTTAATTTAAATACAATAAAATTTTTTGGTGGAGAACCTCTTCTAAATTTTGAAATAATAAGAAAAACTATTGAATTTATGGAAAATAATTCAAAAAAAATATTATATGGATTTTCAACAAATGGTTCTATTTTAAATGATGAGATGATTGAATTTTTTAAAAATAGACATCTTGCTTTTTCAATTTCTCTGGATGGGGAAGAAAACATCCAGAATTATCTAAGACCATTTAAATCTGGAAAAGGATCATTTAATACAATAATACAAAATATGAAAAAATTAAAAGAAAACAAAATAAAATTTGCAATTGAAGCAACATATACCCCTTTTCATATAATGAAAAATATTTCTTTATTAAATTTAGTTACTTTTTTAAATCTATTTAGCAATACGATTAAAATTCAACCAGTTTTTGTAATAAATCAAAAAGAATTTCAATTAAATGAAGTACAATTGTATGAAAAATTAAAAACTTATTTAATAGAATTTATAGGAGTTGTCATAACTAAATTGACTGAACTGGATTATTTTGAAAATAATTATATTTATGAAAATTTTTTATTTAGAGTAATTTATAAATTATTGTTTAGATATAAAAAGGAAACAATAAGTGATAAATATATTTGTAATATAATAAATAATATAACTATATTTCCAAATGGAAATATTTATCCTTGTTATTTATTTAATAAAAATAATTATTTGATTGCAAATATACAAGATTTATCAAACAATAAATTTAATGAAATATATGATATTTTATATGAAAAAATGAAAATTGAAAATTTATCTAAACAAATAAATAAAGACTTAAATTATAAAAGATATATTGGGGATATTTGTGCTGGAGATATATTTTTTGATGAAAACCATCCAGCTTTATCACCTCATATTGATTATTATTATAAAATGTTAATAAGTTTAACATCAAATATGTTATATTCTTTATTAAAAAAAGATAAGGAAAAGTTTGAAGTTCTTAAAAAAAATGTTTATAAGACTTATGAAAATACAATAAAATTTTTAACTAAAGCTGAAGTGAAATAATTATTAATTTTTTTTTGTTTAATTCAAATAATAAGATAGTATAAGGAAACAGTAATGAAACAATTTATTTTAACTTATAAAAATGCTATTCAAAACAGACTGGCATTGCTTTTATTAAGTTCTACTTTAATATCTCGTATGGGAGATGCAGTACATGAAGTAGCTCTTGTTTATATAGTATACTTTGTAACTAAAAATGCTCTTTTAATGTCAACTGTAGCTATAGTCTCAATTATTCCAAATCTGTTTTTTGGACCTATTGCGGGTGCAATAGTTGATAAAAATGAAAAACTTAAAATTTTAATTCAAACTGACATTATAAGAACATTTTTAGTTTTATTAATACCTATAGCTTTTATTAAAAATTTTTATATATTATGGATTATATTTTTTGTTGCTTTTTTTTCAAGTATTTGCGAATCTTTGAATATGCCAGCAAAACAATCTTTTATCCCGATAATAGTAAAACAAGACAATCTCAGATCTACAAATGCTTTATTTTCAATGAGTACAGGCATTATAATTATTATTGGTAATGCAATTGGAAGTTTTTTAGTTTCAAATTATACAATAACAAAAGCTTTTTATTTTGATTCTCTTTCATTTTTGTTATCAGCTTTTTTTATATTTATACTTATTTTTAAATTTAGGCAAGAAGATACTTATTCTCAATATATTGAAAAGGTAAACAGAAATAAAATAGATAACAAAAGTAATATATTCAAAGATTTAAAAGCTGGATTTAAAGCAATCAAAGAAAATAGAATAATTTCTAATATTTTATTTGTATCGTTATTTTTAAATATTGGGGGAGCACCATTAATAATTTTATTACCTTTTTATCTAAAAAATATAATTCATCAACCACCTCAATATATGGGATATGCTATATCAATAATGACAGCAGGGGTTATATCTGGTTCATTCATCTTTGGTGGTTTGAAAATAAGAAATGGAATTTTATTTATAACTGGTTCAGCTGGAGTAGGCTTAATATTTTTGTTATTAGCTATTTATCCCTTTGTAATAACTAAATTGGTACTTGTTGCATTTTTATTGCTATTTTTCCTTATGGGAATATTTATGAGTTTAACCAATATTTCAATCCCTACAATATTTCAGATACATACACCAAAAGAATTACAGGGAAGAATATTTTCTGCTTCAAAATCAATATCAGTAATAGGACAACCAATTGCACTTGCTTTAAATGGTGTATTAATCCAATTTTTAGGAGCATTTTATTCATTTATTATAGGTGGTTCTATAATTTTATTAGTTGTTTTATTTGTTTTATTTAATGGTACTCTAAAAGATGTCTGATTCAATTAATATATATTACTTTTATTAAAAATATTTAAGGTAATAAATAAAGAATTAAAATTAATTTAAAAAAAGTAAATGTCAGAATATATAATAAAAAAGAATAAATCAGGAACAATATATGTTAATCCTGAAAATTTTAAAATAGCATATTTACTAAATGATGGCACAATTTTAAAAGGTAAAAAAGAAATATTTGACTTTTGTAAAAAAAATAGAATTCCTTTAAAAGTAAAATTTGAGATTACTGGTAATTGCAATTTTAATTGTTATTTTTGTTATGCAAGAAGTTTAAAATATAAAAGTAGTCTTAATCTAAAAGATATTAAAAAAATATTAGATAAATTAGAAAAAATAGGAATAGTATTTTTAGAACTTACTGGGGGAGAACCTTTAATAAGAAAAGATCTATTTGAAATATTGAAATACATAAAAAATAAAAAATTTATTTTAACAATACTTACAAATGGTTATTTTTTAAATGATAAATTAATAGAGGAACTTAAAAAAGTAAATTTGTTTTCTTTATATATTTCATTACTTTCTCCAATAGAAAGCCATTGTGATAAATTAACTGGTGTACCTGGAAGTTATAGAACAATAATTAATAATATAAAAAAATTGACAAAAAGCAATATACCAATTCAAATAAATGCTTCAATTACAAATGAAAATGTTGATGAAATTGATTTTTATTCAAAATTAAAAAAATCACTTAATATTCATATTAATTTTGCAATAGATGTAGGACCTGAATTTAATGATGTAGAAAGAAATTTTAAATATATAATTAAAAAAGAAAAATATAATAATATAAAAAAAATATTTCCTGAATTAAAAGAAATAAAATTGAGTTGTGGTGCAGCTCAATCCCACTTTTTAATAGATCAAAATGGGAATTTACTTCCATGTATAAAATATAGAGAAGTCATCGGGAATTTGCTCTATAATGATTTTTTTGAGTTATGGAATTCTGCAAAATTAAAATTTATATTAAAAAAAGATTTTTACAATGGTAAAGTTTTTGAAAAATGTGAAACCTGTATGTATAAAGATTATTGTCATTATTGTGCTGGTGAAGTAAAAACCTATAGAGAATCAAATAAAGGGGAATATTTATCTCAATTATGTTATAAACCTAAACAATTATTTGAATTATATAATAAAACAGAAAGTTGAAATTATAAATTCCTTAGTTTTATTTAATAGTAATAAATTTTAAATAAAATATAAAATTAAAGTAAACAGGAAATGGAGGATAAGATTGATTAGTGAAAATAAATACAAAATAAATAAAAATTTGCTTTTTTTTAAATTAAGAAATTCTAAAAATTATATTATCTGGGATAAGAAAGGAATTCATAATATATACTTTTTAAAAAAAGAATATATTGATTTTTTAATTAAAATAAAAGATAAAGAATTTACTTTAAATGAGATAGAAAATAAATATAGATTATTTAAAAAAGAAATTCAAGCATTAATAGATGGAGGATTTATAGTAGAATCAAATAATAAAGAATATAATATTAAAATAAGTAATAAAAATAATTATTTAAAACTGGAAAATTTTGCATATATATCCAGAACACCAATATATGCAAAGTTTGAATTAACTTATAATTGTAATTTTTCCTGTAAGTATTGTTTTGTAAAAAGATTAAGCACTAAAAAAATTGATTTAGAAGAGGTAAAAAAGATACTAAAACAACTTAAGGATATAGGTGTTGTTTACCTATTTTTAACAGGTGGAGAACCACTGTTACATCCAGATATTAAAGAAATATTAAAATATTCATCAAAACTTGGATTTATAACAACATTACAAACAAATGGATATTTAATAGATGAAAAATTAATTAAATTTTTTGAAAGTCTTGAACATTTTGAATTGACTTTCTCTTATCATTCTCTTAATAAAGAAAGGTTTGATAATTTTACTAATTTTAATGGCTCATATGAAAAAATTAATAAATTAATTAATATATTAAAAGACACAAATATATATTTTTATTTAAAAATACCTATTACAAATTTGAATGTTGATGAAGCAATTATTATGGGGGAATATTTTTCTAATAAAAATATAAAATTTGAGATGAGCACTCAAATTTTGCCTGATATAAAAGACTCTATTAGTACAGAAAATTTTCAAATAACTAACAAAAAAATAATTAAAGAATTATATAATAGAGGATTTCTTGTTTTCCAGAAAAGTAGATGTTCAGCTTTAAGAAGCAAATTATGGATTAATCCAGAAGGGGATTTATATCCATGTGAATTATATAGATTTAAAATAGGAAATTTAACAAAATCAAGTATAAATGATTTGTGGGAAAATTCATTATCAATGAAAGTATTAAAATCAAGAATTTATCAAATTCCTGAATCGTGTAAATCATGCCAATATGAAGAATATTGTAATAGGTGCCTTGCTTATGATTTTTATGAAAATTGGAATAAAAAATTATTATATTTTTGTAATAATGCGAAGATAATCTCAGAAATTAATCAAAATAGTAAAGTTCAAGAAGGTTAATAAAATAATTTAAGAAGTGATTTAAGTAAAAGAAATTATAAATAAAATATAAAAATATATAAGCATTAAATATTATTTTAAACCTTAACAAATTCTTTTTTTAATTTTTTAAGTGTGAAGTATCCCCAGGAATAACCAATAAATGATGATAAGACATTTCCAGTTACAATACCCATCCAGACACCAAAAATACTTAATTTAAAAATAACTGCAAATAACCATGCAAAAAATATTTGTCCGATCAAGGTTCTTAAAAAAGTTAATATAAGGGATTTTAGTCCATGACCAATACCTTGAAACATTGCAGAGGTAAGCATTCCTAAAGGAGTGAAAGGGATAAAAAGGATAATGATTCTCAATGTTTTAATTAAATCTGAAGAAATAACTTTAGAACTTTGTGAGTAAGTAAAAAGGTATGAGATTTGTTTTGCAAAAATTAAAACTATAATTAATACAAGTGTTTCGATAATAACCCCTATTTTAACAGCATAATGATAAGAAGTTTTTAGTTTGTTAAAATCTTTTGCTCCATACGCTGCGCCTGTAACAGCAGTTGTTCCAGCAGCCATACCCAATAGAGGAACAATACCAAACATAGTTATTCTCCAGCTACTTGTAAAAATAGCTATACCTCTATCGCCATACACATATACAATGATTAAATTAATAAAAAACATAGCAAGAGACATAGCTAATTGGGAAAGTGAACTTGGAATCCCAACTTTAAAAATATCTTTTAATATTTCAGGATTATATTTAAAGTTTTTTAATTTTATTTTAACAAAAGTATCTTTTTTAATAAATAACCAATAAAAAATTAAAATAAAAGTAACAAAAAATGATAAAGCAGTAGCATAAGCAGCACCAACAACTCCAAAATGAAGAACATAAATAAATATAGGATCAAGAACAATGTTCAATAAAGAACCTGTTAACATAGCATACATTGTCCTTTTTGTATCACCTTCTCCTCTAAGGATTCCATTAGCAATATTATTAAATATCATAATAGTGGAAACCCAAAACAATACTTTTGCATAAGATACTGATAGTTCAGTTGTTAAAGGATTTTTACTCATTGAAGAGAAAATTTGTTTTAAGAATGGAAGAAAAATTGATGTAATAATTACTCCTGAAAGAAGAGCAAGTAAAATTGAATGTTCTGCGACATTATCAGCACCTTTAATATCTTTTGCTCCAATTTTTCTAGAAACTGCAGAACTAGCTCCAACACCAATTCCTGCAGCAATTGCGATTATTCCAAGAAAGAATGGGAAAAATAAACCTATTGCAGATAATGCTTCTGGACCAAGCCCGGAAACCCATATACCGTCAGCAAGGTTGTAAATTGTCTGCACAAGCATTCCAATCATCATAGGTACAGAAATTTTAATTATAGCTTTTTTAGGATCACCTAATAAAGTTTTAACATGTTTACTTGGTTTTCTTGAATTAAAATTAAGATTATTATTATTGCTATTATTTTTATTTTTATTTTTATTTTTATTGTTATTGTTATTGTTATTGTCCAATTTCATATTATCAGTTTATCCCCTTTCATTTTTTTTAAATTTTACTATTTTTATCTTTTACAGTATTATTACTTTTATCTTTTAGAGGATTATTAATTTTATCAAAATCTTGAGAATTTTTTTATTTTTTTCTTTTAATAGATTAAATCCTGAAAAATTTTTAAGTATGAGATTTATTCATTTTTATACTTTAAATAGACTTTTGTTTAATGTTTTACTTTGTTATGTAGTAGATATTCATAAATTTATAAGAAAAGTAGTAAGTATTTACTTAATAAAATTAAGAAGATTAAATAATATTGTCAAGTAAAAATCTATTACTTTTAAAAATGATAACTTAATGAAAAAAAATTCTAATAATAGTTATAAAAGTAAATTTAATAATTAAAAAATTAATAATTAAAAAAAGTAATATTAAAAAAATTAATTTTAAAAAAAAATTTATATTTTAAAAAAAAATATTAAAGTAACATATAAAAAAATAAAATTAAAAATAGGTAATATTAATAAAAATAAATTTGACAACTAAAAAACAAATTTAATAATTAAAAAAATAATATATATTTATAGGGGAGATATTGAGAAATGAAAAAACTAAAATTATTTTTTTTCTTTTTTTTAATGGTTTTTATAACATCTATTTTTATATTCTCTCAAAGTACATCTAATAATAATAAAAATTTTAATTCTAAACCTAAACTTCACAAATCTATTGTAGCTCAATTTTATGATCTTCAACGAAAAGGGAATATTTATATAAATAAGTTGCTAAGAAAATTAAGAAAAGGTTTTGATTTAAATGTTTTTCTGATAATTATTGGATTTTCTTTTGTTTATGGAATTTTTCATACTCTTGGTCCAGGACATGGAAAAACAATTGTTGCATCATATTTTTTGCAACCTCATACAACAAAATATGATGCTTTAACCTTATCAATAATTATTTCTATTATTCATACATCAACTGCTGTTATTTTAGCTTTATTATTTGAAACTGTATTAACTTCTCTAAAAGGGTTTGCAAGAATTAAAGTACAGTACTATTTTACAATTGCTTCAGGTGCTATTGTTTTTATATTGGGGATTTTCTATTTGATTTTGCGAATTCTAAAAAAAGAAGAACATGAAATAGTTAAAATTAAAGGTATTAATTTAGAAGAAGAAGTTGATGAAAAAAATAATAAAAGGGAAGAGCCTCTTTCAAAGAAAAAAGTTTTTTTTAAAAATATTTTAATTGGATTTTCTGTAGGTATTGTGCCATGTCCTTTATCCATGACAATTATGATGATATGTTTTGCATACAATATTTTATGGGTTGGTTTTATGTCAGTATTAGCACTTACCCTTTCAATGGTAATTCTTCTTTATTTTATAGCTATCTACACAATGAAAACAAGGGATGGATTAACAAAAGCTGTAGGTAAAAAGTCTAAAATAACGATTGTATTGAGAAATGTTTTTGGATATACAGGTAATGTTTTAATCATATTAATTGGGTTATATATTATGTATAGGGGATA
Source organism: Exilispira thermophila (assembly GCF_055389015.1). Lineage (NCBI taxonomy): Bacteria > Pseudomonadati > Spirochaetota > Spirochaetia > Spirochaetales > Exilispira > Exilispira thermophila. The sequence continues at coordinate 2,573,942 of NZ_AP042476.1, forward strand.
TATTAGTGCCTTTCCTCATCACTAATGTTTTTATTTATATGGAGAATTTAAATGAATTTTAAAAAATTAAGTTTTGATAAGATTGGGTATTATTTTATTTATTTTTCAAGATTGATGATATTAAATATTTTTCTAATATTTATATTATTTTTTATAAATACTAAAACTATATCTGCGCATCCCCATGTTTTTATAAATGCACAGGTTCAGGTTGTTTTTGATGAAAATGGATTAAAAGGGTTAAAAATTAACTGGATTTATGACCCAAATTTTAGTTATCAGATAATTTCAGATTGTGATATGGATTTTGATGATTCTTTTAGTGAAGATGAGATAAAAGATGTATATAAATATTATTTTGAACAATTAGAAAAATATAACTACTTTATCAAAATTAAATTGGGTAGCAAAGAGATAAAAAATATAGAAATTCAAGATTTTAAAGCTTCAATTGATCCTGAAGATGAGGTTGTTGAATATAACTTTTTTATCCCTTTAAATATAGAATATAATGAAAGCGGTGAAACTCTTGAAATCGATTTTGCAGATCCCACCTTATATACTGCTTTTACCTGTCCACAATCAAAAATATATATAAAAGGGTATAAAGCAAAAATTGTAAATGCAAAAATTGATTATGCTGGTAAAATCTATTTTACATTTTATAAAGGTTAAGTTTTTTAAAATATAAATTTATTATCCAGGATTATTTAATTAAACTATAAAGTAATTTTATTTCCTGTTCCCAGATTTCTGGTTCAATTGTTTCCAGTATTAAAGGGATATCATCAAATCTTTTATCATTCATAATAAATTTAAAAGGTTCAATCCCTAAAGTTCCTTTACCAATACTATGATGTCTATCTTTTTTACTCCCTAATTCAACTTTTGCATCATTAAGATGTACCCCTTTTAAATAGTTAAAACCAATAATTTCTCCAAATTGTTTCATAGTTTTTTCATATGCATCTTTTGTTCTTAAATCATAACCTGCAGCAAATATGTGACATGTATCTATGCAAACCCCAATTCTACTTTTATCATTAACTTTTTCAATAATATATTTAAGATGTTCAAATTTATAACCTACATTTGTTCCCTGACCAGCAGTTGTTTCTAAAACTAAAGTTGCATAAGAAGTTTTTGAAAGAATATAATTAATACCATCTGCAATAAGATTTAAACATTCTTCTTCGTCTATCTGTTTTAAATGACTTCCTGGATGGAAATTAAGATAATAGAGTCCCAGCTGTTCCACTCTTATAAGTTCATCAAGTAAAGCATTAATGGATTTTTCTCTTTTTTCTGGATCTGGATTTCCAATATTAATTAAATAACTGTCATGTGGTAAAACATGTTCAGGTAAAATTTTAGATTTTTTTAAATTTGTTTTGAATTTTTCAATTGTTTCTTTTTCAAGAGGTTTTGCATACCATCTTTTTTGATTTTTTGTAAACAAAGCAAAAGCTTTAGCATTTATTTTAATAGCATTTAGAGGTGCGTTTTGAACTCCACCTGCAGCACTAACATGTGCTCCCACATATTTCATTTATTAATCCTCTATCTTTTTTATCTTTTTATCTATAAGTGCTTTCAACAAATTGTCGTGAACCCTTGTAGATATTATAATTACTATAATCAATTAATTCAAGGTTTTTATTATTGTTTCTATTTGAAAATAGATGATTCCATGTATTTATAAATATTATTGGTCTTTTCCCAATTAGTTTAAAATCTTCAATTTTTATTATATCACTATAATGTTTGATATGTTTTTCAAGAAATTTTTGATTATAACTATATGTGTCAGGAAAAAATACAAATAAAGGTTGTAATTTAATAAAAGGATTTTTTAAAATTTCATAATATATAAAAAAGGTTTCAACATCATCGACTCTATGATATTTAAACCTTCTATAAATATCATAAAAAAAATCTTTTAAATTATCAGGATGATCCTCATCTTTAAAAACAACAGTAATTTCCAGCTTTAAAATATTCTTTTTTATAAGTTCGTTAAATAGTTTGATCTTGTTTTTTAGATTAAAATCTTTATTATATTTATTTAAAATAAAATTTTTATCTTTATTTAAATCAATATTTGTATAAGGAGAATAAATTAATTCATTCAAAAATACAGATTTTAAATCATTTTTACCTTTCAGGTCAACAATTGGAACCATAAATATTGGTAAATATTTTCTGGTGATAATATCTTTTTTATTAATATTTGTTGCTAATAAAGTCTCTGGTAAAAAATAGATTATAAAAATAGACAAAAATATGAGTAAAAGGGTTATTAACTTAAAAGTTAAATTAAAATTATATTTATTGATATTAGTATTTAGTTTTCTTTTAATCATGATTTCTTTCTTTTTTTAATTTTTCTCTACATTCTTTACATAATCCATATAAAGTTAGTTTGTGGTCAATAAGTTCAAAGTCATATTCCTTACAAATTTTCATCTGGATATTTTCAATCTCTTTGTCAAATACTTCTATGACTTTTCCACAGTTTATACAGATTAAATGATCATGATGTTCTGAAAATATAACCGGCTCATATCTTGAAGTTCCATCCCTTAATTTTATTTCATTACAAATATTGGCTTCACAAAACAGTTTTAGTGTTCTATAAACAGTAGCAATTCCAATTGTATTGTCTTTCTTTTTAACAGATTCATATAATTGTTCTATTGTAATATGCTTTTTTTGTAAAAAGATATTAAGAATTAAATCTCTTTGTTTTGTTGTTCTTAAATTATTTTGTTTTAAAAAATTGTTAAATATATTTTTAATTTCTTTATTTTTCATAAATCCTCTTTTAAAATCGTAATTCAAAGTGTTTATAGTAACTTGATATATAAAAAATGATTTTTATTGATAACAATTATCAATAAAATAAATAATAAATTTGTCAAGAAAATATAAGGATATTTGTTTATAAAGAAAATTACACTAACTGTGAAAATAATTTTTATAAAATAAAAATATTTGATAATGATGATTAAAAGTTTTATTGAATAATTTTTTAATATAATAAGGTAGGATATAAAAGATTAAATCAAAAAAAATATTAAGATAATAAAGCAAGAGAAAAAAGATTAGATTTAAAGTTTTTATGAGATAACAAAATATAATATAAAAGATTAATTTAAAAATTTTTTAATACAATAAAATCATATATAAAAAATTAAGTTATAAAAATTTATTATTTCAATAAATTGAATTATTAAAGATTAATTTAAAAATAAAGATTTAATTTAAAGGGTTTAAAATTTAAAAAGGTATAAATTTATTATTTATATAAATTACATTTTTTATGTAAAATAATCAGTTTTCAATATAAGCTTTTATTAATTTAAAAGTGTTTTTAAGACCTTCAAGATGGGTTCTTTCGTATCCATGAGATGCTGAAACTCCCTGTCCAATTAACCCTACTTTTATATCATTTCCAGCACGTAAAGCAGCAGAACCATCAGAACCATAATAAGGAAAAATATCTACTTTATAGTTTATATTATTTTTTTGAGCTAGTTGAATAAGGGATTGGGTAATTTCATAATTATATGGTCCGGAGCTATCTTTTGCAGCAATTGAAACTGAAAATTCATCACCTTCAACTTTATCTCCAACACATCCCATATCAACAATTATCATTTCATCAATATCAGCAAAACCTGCAATTCCCTGCCCAGTTTCTTCTGTAATATTAAAATAAAAATAAACATTATTTTTAAATGTAATTTTCTTTTCATTAATTAAATCTGAAAGATACAGAAAGATAGCAGCTGAAGCTTTATCATCTAAATGACGGGATTTAACAAATCCATCAATGTAATCAAATTTTGGATCAAATGATATAAAATTACCATTGGAGAAAATATCTGTTAATTTAATTTTTTCCTGTTCTTTATTTTGATTTGGATCATTGTTTTTGTTTTTTGATAAATTATTTTTATTTAAATCTAAATCTACTCTAATATAAAGATCTTCAAGTTTAAATTTTTTATCACTAAGTGAGTCATTTACATGAACAGCAGGATTTTCAGGAAGTATAGTGCCTGAATAGATTTTGCCATCAAAAGTATGAATTTTACAGTAATCACCAATAACATAAATTGCTGGATATCCCCCAATTGAACTAAATTTTAATCCATAATCTTTAACCTTACTTACAATTGCTCCCAATGTATCAACATGAGCAGCAAATAAAATATTTTTAGTATCATTAAAATTTGTTTTGTTTTCTTTATTCTGTTGCTTTGAAGAATTAAAATCACCTAAAAATTTGTAAATTACTGAACCTTTTTTTGTAATTTCAAAATCAATATTTTTTGCTTTAGCATTATTAACAAGATATTCTGTTATAAAATGTGTAAAACCAGTAGGGGAAGGTATATTTACAAGGTCTTTAATATAATCAACAATTTTTTCATGTTCATTTTGTTTTTGCATAATTGTTCCTTTGAAATGTGTTTTGGTATTCTTAACATAATAGATAGTAATTTCAAGTAATAGTTCTAAATTCTTTTTAATTTTAAAGCTTATAATTTTTGAATTTGTTTTTTCATTTTACAATTTTTAAAAATTTAAGTTTTACTTTAAATAAAGTTTAACCTTTATTAAAGTTTTAGATTATAAAATTTTACTTAATTTTAAATAGTTACTTTAATTTAAATAAGTAATAATTGTTAATATTAAACTCTTTTAAAAATGCTTTTACCAGAAAATCTCGAACAATTAAAAAAAGATTTATTTTTTGGTTTAATGCAAAATTTAATCCTTTGTAAAATCCTTCATGAAAAAGCTCTAAAAATCCAATCTCATCAATTATAATATTTTTTATCCCTTTTTTAATTGAATTAATAACAATATAATTTCCCTTATCAAACCCAATTTTGGAAAATCGATACTTTGAGATTTTATAAGCAATTTCAAGATTGTCAGGGAAATATTTGTATTTAAATCCCAGAGGGTAGGTTTTCTCATCTAAAATATGGACAATATTATAGCCAATATGTTTTCCATCAAGAAAAACTTTTTTACTTAAAATTCCATCAAATTGGGTATTTAAAATAGTATTGATGTTTTTTTCTGAAATAAGTTTATCAGTTTTAAGAAAATTATGTTTTTTGTCTAATAAACTATAATTAAGTTTTTTTTTAAAAGGTTGGAGTTCAAATTCTATATAATATTTATTTAGGATAAATGATGCAAATTTTTGTAAATTATCCTTTGGTAAAAAATTAAAATTGTTTTTATTATTATTTATTTCATTTGTTTTATTTATTTTGTTTATTTTATTTACTTTATCTTTCAAAAAATTTATATTTTTGAAATTTGTATTTTTATTATCTTGATTTGAAATTTTTAAATTATCATTTTTTATTAGAGATATAAACATTTCAAGAAGTCTTGTTTTTCCAGTGTTAACACTACCAGATATAATAAATATTTTTGCTTTATTTTTGTATCTCATAGCTAAAATATAAAAAGTTTACATATTTAATCAATTTAATATTTATATATCGAAAAATAAAGAATTCCTTATAGAAAAAAATATTATGAAAAAAACAAAAAGATATTATAAAAATTAAAAAAATGTAAAAAAATGTTGAAATTAATGTTTTTTCATTTATATATATCTTAATCAGGTATTAGAAGAGCTAATAAATATAATTTATTGGAAATCAAATTATGAAGAAAAACAAAATTTCTTCAAATTTTTCTTATTATTCTTTTTCTTCCACTTTAAAAAATCAAAATAAGTCAATTTCTTCTTATTATTGGTGGCACTGGTATTATATATAATTTAATACCTGCTATCATGTGAAAATAATTTAAAATTTTACTTATTTATTTTGCAGGTATTATATAGTTTAAAATTCAAACAAAAGGGGTGAAAAGTGAAGTGTAGTTTAAACACAATATTAAAATTTATTTATATAAATAGTAAATACTATTCAAATAGATTAACTGATTTTATTAAAATAATAAAAATTAAAATCTATTTTTCAATAAATGTCTGGTCTTAGTTCATATCAAATGATTTATAGGCGAAAAAAAGTTTAATTAAAAATTAATAAATAAAAAAGTAAAAATTATAGTAATTTCATGAAATGATAAAATTAAAATTGAAAAAAAATAAAATTTTAAAAATTAAATGAAATTAAAAAACTAAAATAAAATTTCAAAAAATAAGTATAATATAAATATAAGTGTTTAAAAGATAAAAATGTTGCTTAAAACAAATTAATAAAGAAATCTAAAAGGGGATAAAAATGAAAATAAAAAATAAATATTTAATAGTACATATAATTTTTACAATATTGATGATTTTAATGATTTCATGTTCAAAAAAAGAGAGTGCTAATAATACGAATAGCAATTTACAAACAAAAAAAGAGATTTTAATAGGGATTTCTAAAATTGTTAAGCATCCAGCTCTTGATGCTATTGAAAAGGGGATAATTGATGCAATTAATGATGGAGGAATTAGTAATGTTAAGTTTGATTTACAAAATGCTAATGGTGATATAAATACCGCTATGCAAATAGCAAATAAATTTAAAAGTGAGAAAGTTGATTTAGCAATTGGAATTGCAACACCTACAGCACAAGCAATTGTAAATACGATACAAAATACACCAATTATTTATTCTGCTGTTACTGATCCAGTAAGTGCTGGAATAATAACTTCTACAGTAGAAAGACAAAAAAGGGAAATTACAGGAATTTCAGATATGACACCTGTAAAACAGCAAATTGAAACTCTGTTGAAAATTAAAAATGTTAAAAGAATTGGTAACATATACAATTCTAATGAATCAAATTCAATAACTATTGCAAATATCTTTAAAAAAGTGTGTGAAGAGAAAGGGATTGAACCAGTATTTGCAACTGTAACAAATTCTGCAGAAGTAAAACAGGCAATTTTATCATTAATTAATAGAGTTGATGCAATATATCTGGGAAACGATAATACAGTTTTTTCAGCAATAAATTCTATTTTGGAAGTGGTAAATAAAAATAAAATTCCTTTAATTACAGCAGACCCAAGTTCTGCTGAAAAATATCCTGTATTGGCTTCACTGGGATTTAATTACTATAATGTAGGTTATAAAACAGGTAAACTTGTAGTATCCTATTTATCAGGAAAAGACATTTTTGAAAAGCCAGTTTATTACATGACTGAAAAACAGGATTTAGATCTAATTTTAAATCAATACCTGGCCAAACAAATAGGTATTGCTTTTTCTAATGATTTACTAAGTTCAGCTACCAGGGTAATTGATAAAGTAGAGTAGTACCTCCTATTAAATAGAGAAAATCCCTTCCTTAAAGTTGATTAAGGGAGGGGTTTTGTTATTAAAAAAGCAATTATTGAAAGCTATAATTAATTCTAATAATATATGATAGTAAAAACAATAATAAAATTTAAAAGATAAAATCTAAATAAAGATTAAAAATGAAGGATTTGATATGATAGAAGGGATATTAATAGAAGGTTTTATATATAGTCTTTTAACATTAGGGGTTTTCTTAACATTCAGAGTAATAAATTTTGCTGATCTAACAGTTGAAGGTTCATTCCCTCTAGGAGCTTCTATTTCTGCGATTTTAATTGTTTATGGGTACAACCCTTATTTTTCACTTTTCTTTTCATTTTTTGCAGGAATTTTAGCAGGATTTGTTACAGCTATTTTGCATAATAAACTAAAAATACCTGATTTATTATCTGGTATTTTGACTCTTACTATGATCTATTCACTAAATATAAGAATTCTTGGTAACCGTTCTAATCTTCCATTGATTAATAAACCTACAATTTTTAAAGAATTTATAAATTTAATTAATTCCATAAAAATATTTCAAACATTAAATCAGGAATTATTAGAAGTTATTTTTATTGGTATTTTTGTTATTATTATGTTTTTTCTAATTTATTTATTTTTAGTTACAGAGCTTGGCCTTCTTTTAAGGGCACAGGGAAATAATGAAAGATTAATTATTAATGCAGGTTTAAATCCAGAGCTATTAAAATTAATAGGAATTGGGCTGGCTAATGGTCTTGTTGCTGTTTCAGGTGGATTAGTTGCTCAATATCAGGGATTTGCAGATGTAAGTTTAGGCCAGGGTATTATAATATGGGGTCTTGCATCATTAATGATTGGTGAAGTAGTTGTTAATGATAAATCATTATTAATATCAATTTTTAGAATTATTATTGGAACGATTGTCTTTAAAACTATTATGTATCTTGGTAGATTTTACGGGTATTTAATAAGAATGACCCCCAATGATTTAAAAATGGTTACAGGGATATTGGTAATTTTATCAATAATTTTATCAAAATCAAAAAATACCAATTTATTTAAATATTTTAGTTTACAACAACAAATTAAAAAATAGTTTCACTTAAAAATTATAAATAATCTATTTTCAAAATAAAAAATATGGAGAATAAAGTAAGATTTGATGCAGAATAATCGATTACTTTTGTTAGTTTCAAAATAAAAAATAAGGGTAATAAAAATGATAGTTTTAAAGAAAGAAAAAAAGAATAAAAGTACATTAAATGAAAAAAATATTTTGAATAAATATAAAGCTTTAAATAAATATAAAGCAATAAATATAAATAATAAGAAAAATAAAAATAAAATTATTAATAATAATAATTCAAAAAATAATTTAATAAAGATTAAAAATATTACAAAAATATACAATAAAAATACAGATTTTGAAATTAAAGCTCTTAATAATATTAATTTAGAGATAAATTCAGGGGAATTTCTAGTTATTATTGGAAATAATGGTGCAGGTAAGTCAACATTGTTAAATATTATTTCAGGATTTGAAGTTCCTGATTATGGAAAAATAGAAATAAAAAATAAAGATATTACAAAATTAATGCATTATAAAAGGAGTAATTTTATTGGTAGATTATTTCAAAAACCAGATTTAAATGTTGCACTTGATTTGACAGTTGAAGAAAATCTATTGTTAATGACAAAAAAAGGGATGAGAGGATTAAAGTTTTCTTCAAATAGAAAGGCAAATATGGAAATTTTAAAAGTATTAGAAGAAACAGGTATTGACCTTATCCCTTTTTTTAAAACAAAAGCTAGAAATTTGTCTGGTGGACAAAAACAAACTTTAGCTTTAGTTATGACAATTTTATCAAAACCTGATATTTTGTTGCTTGATGAACACACTTCTGCACTGGATCCTAAAAATGCAAATCTTGTTTTAGAATTAACAAAAATGCTAGTTTCAAAGTATAAATTAACGACTATAATGGTTACCCATAATATAAAAGATGCTATTACATATGGAGAAAGAGTAATTATGTTAAAACAGGGAAAAATCATTTTAAATAAACCAAAGAGCAATTTTCCTGATATTGATGAAATAGTTAAACTCTTTTATATGGAAAATTTATAATTATAGTATTTTTTTAATTTTTTATTAGCTATATTTTATTAATAACGTTTGATTAGCTAAGTTTTATTAGTTCAATTTTAAGCTATATTTTAAGCTATAATTTAAATTATATTTTAAGCTATATTTTAAGTAATATTTTAAATTATATTTTTTACTTATTATATTTTATTAGATATATTTTTTACTTCTTAGGATATATTAATCTTTTACAAAATTTTTGATGCTAAGTAAAAATAGAAGCAAAAAAGAAATTTTAAGAATATCACCTATTATAAAAGGGTAAAATCCTAATAGTAAACTTTGTTGAATACCAACAAATCTTGATAACCAAAATATTCCAGGAATATAAATAATAATATTTGCAACAATAAGAGATAAAACAAGTTTTGAAATTAAAATAACCTTATTTTTTAATTTATTTGATTTAAGATTGATTAATTTTAGATTTTTATCAAAAAATTTATTTTCATTTAAAAAACCTAATGTGTATGCAGCTAATACAAAACCTATTAAATATCCAAAAGTTGGACTTAAAATATAAGCTATTCCGCTTCCAGGGTTAGCAAATACAGGGAGACCAGATATTCCTTCAATGATATAAGCAATTACAGTAGCAGCTGCAATTTCCTTTTTATACATAAATCCAAGTAGTAAAACAACAAAAGTTTGAGCAGTTATAGGAACAGGGGAAAATGGAAAATGGATAGATATTTTAGATGAAATTGCAAGAATAAATGATCCTGATAAAACTAACAAAATGTTTAATAATAATTTTTTAATATTATTGTTAGATTCATGGTTTAAACTAAGTTTTGATATATTCATTTTAACCTCCATTAAATAAGTTTGAAATAAAATAATGCATAAAATAAAATTGTCCAGTCAATTTAATAATGATTTGTTGTTATTAACAATTTTTCTATAAGATTTTTTTAGGGATAAAAATTAAGTTTAAACAATAGATCCTGGAGAGATTAACACTTTATAATAAGAGTCTTAATTGTTTTTATTATGATGAATTTTATTGTATTTGAATTTTAAAATATTTTTTTAAATCAATAAATATTCAAAAAAATAAAATTTTAAACTAATTACTTTTAAGTAAATAAATGTTCGATATAATAGAATTTAATTTGATATAAATTGGAATTAATTTGATAATTCTATGAAATTATAATTGTTACTGTTTTTAATTTTTTTAAATAAAATATCTGGAAAATAGGGTTAAAAAAAGTATATTACAGGAAATGTAAGATAATAATGTAAAAAAGGTAGACTTAAAGTGAAAAATAAGAAAAACAATATGATTTTCATTTATTTTTTATTGGTATTGGCTATGTTTTTCTGGGGGCTTTCTTTTATATGGATAAAGGTTGTTTATGAGGTTTATAAACCTTTTACATTGGTTTTTTTAAGATTATCTATTTCTGCTATTTTACTCTTTTTATTGGGAATTTTTACTAAAACAAATGATAAAATTAAATTTAAAGATTTAAAATATTTAATATTATTAGCTTTTTTTGACCCGTTTTTATATTTTATAGGTGAAAGTTTTGGCCTTCAATTTGTTTCTGCAACTGTAGCTTCAATTATAATAGCTACAATTCCAGTTTTTACCCCTTTTTTTACTTATTTTATACTAAAAGAAAAATTAACAATATTAGGTATTATTGGGCTTATTGTATCATTTATAGGTGTTTTGATTCTAACAGTAGATAAAAATATACATTTTAAATATTCACCAAAAGGTTTATTTCTAATGTTTTTTGCAGTTTTTTCTTCAATTGGTTATATTATAACTGCTAAAAAAATCTCTTTTAAATTTAGACCTTTGACTGTAGTAAAATATCAAAATTTGATTTCAAGTATATATTTTTTACCATTTTTTTTAATATTTGAATTTAAAAATTTTACTTTAATAAAACCTGATTTCAGGATTTTTATAAACTTACTAGCTCTTTCATTTTTACCATCCACTTTGTCTTTTATTTTTTATAATATTTCAATAAAAAATATTAAAGTCAATGAGATTAATATTTTATCAAATACAATTCCTGTTTTTACAGCAATTTCAGCATATTTAGTTTTACATGAAAAATTTGGTGCTGATAAACTATTAGGAATGAGTTTTATTATAACAGGGATAATTATTTCTCAGATTAAAAGAAAAACTGATAAAAAAGAGATTTTAAGAGAGTATTAAAAAATGATTTAAGAGTTATTAGACAACATTTTATGATAAAGGAAAATTTATTAAATTAATTACATTTTCATATTTTAATTGTATTTCTTTGTATTTTTTAATTTCTTTATATCTTAATAATATTTCTATAGTATTTTAATATTTTGATTATATTTCTCAATAATAATTTTTGCTGGTTATTTTTTTGCTATAACTATTTCTATTGGTAGTCCAAATAATGTTGATATTTCTTTATATATAATTTCAAATCCAGAATTTTTTATTAAATCCTCTGCATTAATAGGTCTACAGTCAAAGTAATTGGGTATCTTTTTATGAAACCATTCATATAATTTTATAATAAAAGAATTTGTATCAGCTTTAAATATACTAATAATTCCAAGTTTTCCTCCAGGTTTTAAAATAGTCTTGATTTTAGAAAGTAATGCAGGAATTTCAGGGGTATCAAATAGTTCAAGAGTGAAACTCATAAATACAATATCAAATTGGCTATCTGTGAAATTCGTTTCAAATATATCATTACAATAAAGGTTTACTCTATCAAGTAGTTTAGATTTTTCTAACCTTTTTTTACAAACATTTAACATTCCTGATGAGATGTCAACTCCATATGCCTTTCCATTGTTCCCAACTTTTTTGGCTATTTTTTTTAAGCAATAACCAGTTCCAAATCCAATTTCTAATATACTTAACCCATTTTTAATATCTAATAATTCAAGTGCTTTGTTTTTTATATTTGTTTTACTATATAATATTATTCAATTTTTATTTTGTCAAAATTAATTATTTGAAATTGTATTGAAATAAACTGGAAATATATTTAATTATATAATATGAAAAACAATACAGGTAGAGAACTTAGTTATAAAATATTATTGGTAAATACAGCAAATATAAACAATTTTCAGCTATTTGAATATAAATTTAAATTTAAAAAACTATTTAATCAACATTTTCTTTTTGATGTTTATGAAGATTTACATAAATTTCTATTATCAAAGAATTTAATAAGAAAAAATAAATTTAATAAAGATGGGATATTAATTTTAAAAGGATTTTTAACAAAATATCAAATTGCATGTTCAGGTCGTTCAAATATAATTTATTATTCAAGTGTTTTAAAAAGAAATATAGATACAACTTTAGGTGGAAAAACTGGTGCAATTTTAGCAGGATTTAACTATGATGGAATTTTTTTCTTTTCACCAGATTCAATAGATAATATGCCAGAGAATATTAAGGAAAAGAATAAAGGTAATACCTTAAAAGGAAATAAAAAATCTATGACAAGAAGTTTTGTTTTTTTTAAGGATAAGTTTTCAATTATTGATTTTGAACTGGATTTTTTAAAAATAAAAACAGATTATAGTGTATTGAAATTCAATTCTAACATGTTTTATGATAATGGGAGAAATGGTAATTATTTTATCCAATTTAATGATAATCTTATGTATGGGGTTAAAAATGAAAAGGGGAGGTTTTTAGGCAAATTTGGTCTTGGTAATAGTTTTTTTTATAATAATATTTCTAAAATAATATTCATTGATGATTATAGTGAAAGTTTTGAAAAAGAATTTGAAAGAGAAATTGAAAATAATTTTTTAATAAAGATTTATAAAATAGATTCAGTTAAAGCAAAAGAATTTAATACTAAAAAAGATAAAAGAATTACTTTAAAATTAAAAAATTATCTTATTAAAACTGTTTATTATAATAAATTAAAAGAACAGAAGCCATTAAAGCAAAATAAAGAATTTGAAAATGAATTTAAGAATAATGAAGAAGAATTAAATCATAATAAATTTAATAATTTTGAATTGTCAAAGTCTGCAAAAATATATGGGATAAAAACTAACTATAAAGATATTGAAATTTATGTGAAAAACTTATTAAATAAAAATATTTACTGCCCTGCATATTGTATAAGGTATAAAATTACTACCTGTAAAATTTCCAGTAAGAAAAATTCTAATCATTTTAAAGATAAAAATAAAGATAAAATAAACTTATATACTAATATTGTTTCAAAAATATCCAATATGATATATATTGATATCGATTTTATAAGAGAATTTGTGAAAAGTATCAATTTTGATATTGTAAATATAGATATTGAAGATATTAAAAATGACCAAAATATTATTCATATGTTAATTTATAAAATAAGCACTTTAGGTAGGAAAGAAGTAAAAGTAATTTTAAATAAAATAAAACATAAAAAAAATATAAAAATTCCTGCTAAAGTAATGGAAGTTCTTGATAATAAAGATTTAAGTTTCAATAAAATAAGAAAAAAAATATTTCTTTTAAGTTATAAGAATAATGAAAATATATTAAATAATCTTGGACTATGTGTTTTCACTCTATTTTCAATTAATATGAAAAAAATGAAAAAGTTAATACAAAAGTAGTTTATAATTAAATTAAAAGAATAAATAATTGGAAAATTAATCAAAGAATGTATGCTATAATAAAAGTGTTTAATAGAGAGAATATATTGCTTAAGGCGAATAAATAAAAAAATATAGAGAATAATTTTTAAATTAAAAATTTATTAAAAAGGATAAACATAAATGGAGAATATTAATATTCTTATAGTAGATGATGAAATAGGAATTATCGATGGATTAGGGAAAATATTAAGTTTAAAAAATTACAACTATTATGGTGCAAAAAATATAGATGAGGCATACAAGATTTTAAAAAAAAATGAGATTGATTTGATTTTATTGGATCTAAAATTAGGGGCTGAAGATGGTCTTGATTTTTTAAGGAAAATAAAAAAAGAAGAGCCTTTTATTCCTGTAATCATAATAACTGGTTTTGGAAGTATAAATAGTGCTATTGAATCAATGAAAGCTGGTGCTACAAATTATATCACAAAGCCAATAGATAAAGAACTTTTATTTACTTTAATTGAAAAAGAGCTAGAAAATTCTCAAACATTTAAAGAAAATTATGGATTAAAAAACATTTTAAAAGAAAAATTAAGTAAAAATATAGTTGTAAGTAAATCAAAATCCATGGAAAAAGTAAGTTATATAATTGAAAAGGTTAAAGATAGTGATGCAACGGTTTTGATAACTGGAGCAAGTGGAACAGGAAAAGAGATTGTAGCAAGGACTATTCATTACTCAGGAATTAGAAAAGATAAACCCTTTATTAGTATAAATTGTGCAGCATTAAATGATAATTTGCTTGAAAGTGAACTTTTTGGGCATGAAAAAGGTGCATTTACAGGAGCTGTTGCAAGAAAATTAGGTAGATTTGAATTGGCTTCTACTGGAACTTTATTTCTTGATGAAGTAGGTGATATGAGTTTGAGGATGCAAGCTAAACTTTTAAGAGTATTGCAGGAAAAAACTTTTGAAAGGGTAGGAGGAGTAAAAAGTATTAAAACTAATGCCAGAATTATTGCTGCAACAAACAAAAATTTAAAACAATTGATTAAAAAAGGGTTATTTAGAGAAGATTTATATTATAGATTAAGCTTAATTAAGATCAAATTACCAGATTTAAAAGAAAGAAAAGAAGATATACCAGAATTTATAAAAATATTTATTGAGGAAGCTAATATAAAATACAATAGAAATGTAAAATCTCTTTCTGAAAAAGTTATTAACCAGCTTGTTTCTTATGATTGGCCCGGGAATATTAGACAATTAAAAAATGTGATAACAAATATTGTGATTTTAAGTAATAAGGAAATAATAGATGATATCAAATTTACATTTGAAAATGAAATATGGTTAAGGGATGGGAATACAAAAGAAGATGATGATATAATTGAACAAAAAAATCAAATACCAGATTTTTCTAAAATTACAGAAAAAGAGTTATCCTCAGGGTTAAAAGAATTAAGGAATAGATATATTGAAGAATTTGAAAAAGCAATCCTAAAAAAATCATTGAAAAAATATAATTACAATCTTTCAAAAGTTTCAAAAATTTTAAAAATTACTCGCAAAACACTTTATGAAAAAATTGAAAGATATAACCTTTGAAAATTAAAAAAATCAAATTAGTTATAGAACTTGTTATAATATCATATTTAATAAATTTTAAAATTTACATGCTATAAACAAAAGTGTGTAAAAGAGAGAATAAGTTTGCTTAAAGCAAGTAAATAAAAAAAAATTAATAATAATAAAATTTAATTAATAATAATATAGTATTTTATAATATAGTATTTATTAAATTGAAAAGTTATATTTAATAAATACTATATTTAGTTGTGTTTACTATACTAAACAATCAATGTGTTTATTAAACTAAACAAATTGGTATATCTTTTGTTATACCTATAAACATATTCAATTTTGATATTGATATTGATAAATAAAATTAAAAATTTAAGATATCCATTATTTTAACTTTTTTATTTCAAAAGCTTTGTTTTTATCTATTCTATTAATTTAATTTTGTTAAAGATTTCATTTTTTATGTGAAAAATTATAGATGTGGCATTAATTTTGCAAATAAAATGTTAAATTTTGCAAAAAATCAGGAGGGAGCTATGAGATTTAAAGCTAAATCTATTCTTTCTATTCTTCTTGTTATTTTACTTGTTTTTACTCTTATTTTATTAACATCCGGTAAACAGGGAGAACAGAAGAAAGAAAACAAACTGGAAATTTTTAGCTGGTGGACAGCTGGTGGAGAAGCTGATGGTTTAAATGCTATGTTTGCATTGTATCATCAGAAATATCCAGATGTAGAAATTGTTAATGCAACAGTTGCAGGTGGAGCAGGTAGCAATGCAAAAGCTGTTCTTGCAACAAGAATGCAGGGTGGTAATCCACCAGATTCTTTTCAGGTACATGCTGGACATGAATTAATTGATACCTGGGTAGTTGCTGGGAAAATGGAACCAATTACTTTTATCTTTAAAGATAATGATTTCTTAAAAGCCTATCCTAAAGGAGTTATTGATATCATATCTTATAAAGGTGAAATTTATAGTGTTCCAGTTAATATTCACAGATCAAATGTTTTATGGTATAACAAAGCAATATTTGAAAAATATAACTTAACACCACCTAAAACAATGGATGAATTTTTTAAAGATGCTGAAACTTTAAAAGCAAATGGAATTACTCCTTTGGCTTTAGGAGATAATGGTATCTGGGCAGCAACACACTTATTTGAAAGTGTTTTGTTAGCTTCAATGGGAGCTGAAAAATACAAAGGTTTATGGAATGGTGAAACTGATTGGAATGGACCAGAAGTAAAATTAGCTTTAGAAACATTTGCTAAAATGATGCAATATGTTAATTCAGACCATGCAGCATTAAGCTGGGATCAAGCTGCTCAATATGTTGCAGATGGAAAATGTGCAATGACAATTATGGGAGATTGGACTGAAGGTTATTTTAAATCAAAAGGGTTAACGCCAAATAAAGAATTTGGATGGGTTCCAACACCTGGCACTGCTGGTACATTTATAATGTTATCAGACTCTTTTGGATTACCTAAAGGAGCTCCACATAGAGAAAATGCAATAAGATGGTTAACTTTGTGTGCTTCAAAAGAAGGTCAGGATGCATTTAATCCTAAAAAAGGTTCTATCCCAAGTAGAATGGATGGAGATAGAAGTTTGTATGATATCTATTTACAATCAGCTATGGATGATTTCAAATCAAATACAATAGTTCCAAGTTTTATGCATGGAGCTGCAGCTTCTGAAGGTTGGGTAACAGATTTTAATGATGTTATGACTATTTTTGTTTCTGATTTAAATGTAGCAAAAGCTCAAAGTGCAATGGCAGAAATTGCTAAAAAATATACATCAAAATAGTTAAAGCGGGGTAGCATTTAAATATTTTCTTGAAGTACTTATGGCAGCTACTTTATATGTGGCTGCCATTAATTTTATTAAAAATTTAAATTTAAAATTAAGTTTATATTTTTAGTAAAATTAGAATATAAAAATTTAAAAAATGGAGAAAAAGATGGTACAATCTAAAAAGGATAAATTTCTTGCTTTTTTAATCATTTTGCCTTCAGCTATTGCCATATTAATTTTTGTCTATTTTTTTATTTTGTGGTCTTTTAGAACATCAGTTTCTGCCTGGGATGGGATAATGCCAAATTTCAAGTTTGTAGGTCTTAAAAATTATATTGAAGTGTTTTCAACTGAAAGATTTAAAATTGATCTATTTAATACCTTTTATTTTACAATTTTTTTTCTGGTAATTACAATAACAGGTGGAGTTATTTTAGCTTTATTAATTGATACAAAAATAAAAGGTGAAGGTGTTTTTAGAACAATATTTATGTTTCCATTAGCACTTTCTTTTATAGTAACAGGAATTGTCTGGAGATGGATATATAATCCAACAATTGGAATAAACACATTGTTGCATGCAATAGGATTAAAGGGGTTTAATTTTGGCTGGTATACCGATACCACAAAGTATGCAGGGTTTCATGTTGCTTTGATTCCGGTATTTTTAGCTGCATCATGGCAATTGATGGGCTATACAATGGCTATGTATTTAGCTGGATTAAGAGGAATTCCAGAAGAAATTAAAGAAGCTGCATATGTTGATGGAGCATCATATTTTGCAACTTTAAAACACATTGTTCTACCTTTGCTTAAACCTATAACTTTATCTGCAATGATAATTTTAGGACATATTTCTTTGAAAATATTTGATCTTGTTTATGCAATGACTGGGAAAGGACCTGCGTTTTCAACAGATGTTCCAGGAATTTATATGTTTGAAACAACATTTCGAGGAAACCATTATGCTAAAGGAGCTGTAATAGCTATTGTAATGTTAATGTTTGTAGCAATTGTTATTATACCTTATTTATTTTACAGTTTTAAAAAAGAAAAATAATTTAGAGAGAAAAATAATTTAAAGATTGGAGAAAAATATGTCTGATATTGTAATTAATCAAAAAGCCAGAACTAATAAAATTATCTCTAAAATAGTTATTTATTTATTTCTTATTTTATTTACTATATATTTTTTAACTCCTGTTTATGTTATGCTTGCAACAGGGTTGAAAAATTTTTCAGAAGTTAATATAAGCGATATGTGGTCGTTACCTAAAAAAATTTCTTTATCTGCATTTTTTAAAGCATTAAGTAAATTAGCTCCTAATTTAAAAAATAGTTTTATATTAACAATTCCAGCTACATTAATTTCAGCATTAATTGGTTCAATAAATGGTTATATTTTTTCAAAATGGAAGTTTAAATATTCAGATCTTATTTTTGTTTTTATTTTGTTTGGTATGTTTATTCCATATCAAAGTGTATTAATTCCTCTTGTTCAGTTTCTTAATAAAATTGGTTTATATGGTAAGCTAAGTGGATTAATTTTAGCTCATGTTGTGTACGGAATACCAATTTGTACTTTAATTTTTAAGAATTATTATAGTGAAATTCCTGATTCTTTGCTGGAAGCTGGATTTATTGATGGATTGGGACTATTCAAAATCTATAGGTATATAGTATTTCCATTATCTTTGCCAGCTTTTGTTGTTGTAATTATTTGGCAGTTTACAAATATATGGAATGAATTTTTATTTGCAGTTGTAATTACACAGGACCCAAAAGTTCAACCAGTTACAGTTGCTTTACAGAACTTAGCAGGAAGTCAGATAGTTGAATGGAATGTACAAATGGCTGGTGCTTTGTTAGCTGCATTACCAACATTAATAGTTTATATTTTATTGGGAAAATATTTTGTGAAAGGGTTATTAGCTGGATCTGTTAAAGGGTAATATTTGTGAAATGATTTCTTTAACAAACTGTTCATAAGGTTATTAAAAACTTTTTATAAAAGTAATTTTTGTATTTGAAATTTTATAATTGTTCTACTTGATAAAAGTAAATTTTAAAATTGATAAAATGAAACAAATGAAAATTTGAAAATTAAAAAAGGAGGTTTCAGTGGCTGATGTTATTCTAAAAAATATCAACAAGATTTATCCTAATGGATTTCATGCAATTTATAATGCAAATATAAATATAAAAGATAAAGAGTTTATCGTTTTAGTAGGTCCCTCAGGTTGTGGTAAAACAACTACATTAAGGATGATTGCAGGCCTTGAAAGTATAACTTCAGGAGAGTTATATATTGGTGACAGTCTTGTTAATGACATTATGGCTAAAGATAGAGATATTGCAATGGTATTCCAGAATTATGCACTTTATCCCCATATGAATGTATTTGATAATATGGCTTTTGGTTTAAAGATGAAGAAAATTTCAAAATCTGAAATTATTAAAAGGGTGAATGAAGCAGCAAAAATTTTGCATATTGAGGATTTACTTGATAGAAAACCAAAACAATTATCTGGTGGTCAAAGGCAAAGAGTAGCATTGGGTAGAGCAATTGTAAGAAATCCAAAAGTTTTTCTATTTGATGAACCTCTTTCAAATCTTGATGCAAAATTAAGAGTATCAATGAGAGCAGAATTAGAAAGACTTCATCATCAATTAGATGCAACTATGATATATGTTACTCATGATCAAATTGAAGCAATGACAATGGGGGATAGAATAGTTGTAATGAATAAAGGGTATATTCAACAAATTGATACCCCAATTAATTTATATAATAAACCTAAAAATAAATTTGTAGCTGGATTTATAGGATCACCTCCAATGAATTTTATTGATGGTAAAATTATTAAAGTTAATGATGAATTAGTTTTTAGTACTTCGGGAATAGAAATAAGTTTGAATAATGAACAGAAGTCTAAATTAATTAATTATCTTGATAAGGAAGTAATATTAGGAATTAGGCCTGAATATATAAGTATAAAAAGAGATAATAATAAAGGGATTAAAGGAGAAATTGATATTATTGAACATTTAGGGATTCAATTAGTTGTTTATATAAAAATAAATGAAAAAAATACTTTGACCATAATAACTGGACCTGATGAGAAGTTTACTATGAATGAGCAAATTTATTTAGATTTTAGGCAGGATAAGATGCTGTTTTTTGAAAAAAAAATAACTTTAACAGAAAATAAAGGAGAAGAACAAAAATTAATAGTATAATTTAAAATTACTCTTTATTTTAAAAAACTAGTTGCTTTTGTATTTAAAATAAAAGTTTGAAATAAAAAATTTTATTATATTAAAAGATTAATTTGGATATCTTTATTAGGGATTCTTTTTGTTTTATTAGTTTTATTTTTTAGTTAATTATTATATTTCAAATTATTAAAACTCATAAATTTTTCTAATAAAAAAAAATTACTAAATATATTGACAAAAAAATGTAATTATATATATTCCTTTTCACACGGGTAGAGATAAGAGGGTCTTTGAAATTAACATATATAAGAGCGTTTTGCAGGCTTAGGATCAATTTTTATTGAGTTTTAAATTAACAAACGATCAAACGAGATAGAAGTGAATGGAGGGTTTGATCCTGGCTCAGAGTGAACGTTGGCAGTGCGTTTTAAGCATGCAAGTTGTACGGCAGCAGTAGATATATCTTTCGGGGTATATCTAGCTGGCGAGTAGCGGACTGGTGAGTAACGCGTAAGGACCTACCCTGAGGAGGGGGATAGCCTGTGGAAACACAGGGTAATACTCCATAATCTCGAGAGAGGAAAGCCATTTATGGTGCCTTAGGATGGACTTGCGTCCTATCAGCTAGTTGGTGAGGTAAAGGCTCACCAAGGCTAAGACGGGTAGCCGGCCTGAGAGGGTGATCGGCCACACTGGGACTGAGATACGGCCCAGACTCCTACGGGAGGCAGCAGCTAAGAATCTTCCGCAATGGGGGAGACCCTGACGGAGCGACACTGCGTACGGGATGAAGGCCCTATGGGTTGTAAACCGTTTTTGCCAGGGGCGAATAATCTTTAAGAGATGACGGTACCTGGCGAATAAGTCCCGGCTAACTACGTGCCAGCAGCCGCGGTAATACGTAGGGGGCGAACGTTACTCGGAATCACTGGGCGTAAAGGGCCTGTAGGCGGCTTTACAAGTCAGCTGTAAAAGACTGATGCTCAACGTCAGAGTTGCGGCTGATACTGTAGAGCTAGAGTACGGGAGGGGGTGATGGAATTCCCGGTGTAGGGGTGAAATCTGTAGATATCGGGAAGAATACCGACGGCGAAGGCAATCACCTGGCCTGATACTGACGCTGAGAGGCGAAAGCTAGGGGAGCGAACGGGATTAGATACCCCGGTAGTCCTAGCTGTAAACGATGTATGCTAGTCATAGGGACCCGAGAGGTTTTTGTGACGCAGCCAACGCGTTAAGCATACCGCCTGGGGAGTATGCCCGCAAGGGTGAAACTCAAAGGAATTGACGGGGGCCGGCACAAGCGGTGGAGCATGTGGTTTAATTCGATGATACGCGAAGAACCTTACCAGGGCTTGACATGTGCCTTACAGTTAGGAGAAATCCTAATGCCTTTCGGGGGTGGCACACAGGTGCTGCATGGCTGTCGTCAGCTCGTGTCGTGAGATGTTGGGTTAAGTCCCGCAACGAGCGCAACCCTTATTCTTAGTTGCCATCAGGTTAAGCTGGGCACTCTAAGGAGACTGCCGGTGACAAACCGGAGGAAGGTGGGGATGACGTCAAGTCATCATGGCCCTTATGTCCTGGGCTACACACGTGCTACAATGGGCGTTACAGAGGGTAGCGAAGCCGCGAGGTGTAGCGAATCTCAGAAAGGCGTCCTTAAGTTCGGATTGCAGTCTGCAACTCGACTGCATGAAGGTGGAATCGCTAGTAATCGCAGATCAGCAATGCTGCGGTGAATACGTTCCCCGGCCTTGTACACACCGCCCGTCACACCACCCGAATTGGTTTTACCCGAAGATGCTGGAGCCAACCAGTAATGGAGGCAGGTGTCTAAGGTAGGGCCAGTGAGGGGGGTGAAGTCGTAACAAGGTAGCCGTACCGGAAGGTGCGGCTGGATCACCTCCTTTCTTTAAGGAGAAAAGCAAAGTGGCCTGTAAAATGCTCTTATATATGTTTAATTTATGAATTGGGCTTATAGCTCAGCTGGTTAGAGCGCACGCCTGATAAGCGTGAGGTCGGTGGTTCAAGTCCACCTAAGCCCAATTTGTAGTAAATGGGGGTATAGCTCAGTTGGGAGAGCACCTGGTTTGCACCCAGGAGGTCAGGGGTTCGAATCCCCTTGCCTCCATTTATATGTTCTTTTAAATTAGTATATATAGTTAAGAGTGTATGAGAAGGTAAGGAAGTAGGAGGAAGGGGCAAGGGAATAAGGGTCAATAGTGGATGCCTAGGGGCCAGAAGCGAAGAAGGACGTGGCAAGCTGCGAAAAGCCTCGGTTAGCTGCAAGCGAGCTATGATCCGGGGATATCCGAATGGGGCAACCCACCGTATGCTGAAAAGGCGTATGGTATCTTGCGTAAGCGAGAGGCGATACCGGGTGAATTGAAACATCTAAGTAACCCGAGGAGAAGAAATCGAAAAGAGATTCCCTAAGTAGTGGTGAGCGAAAGGGGAGCAGCCCAAACCCATATCATGTTAAAGGCCTGTACCGTTGTGATATGGGGGTTGTAGCATTTATCCATCTGGGATTACAGGATTCCGGGTAATATTTATCATATATAGGGGAATTAGCTGGGAAGCTAAACCGAAGGGGGTGAAAGTCCCGTACCCGAAATATATGGTAGATATTATGGGGTAGATGCTGAGTACCACGGAGCACGTGGAATTCTGTGGGAAGCAGGGTGGACCACCATCCAAGGCTAAATATAAACTGGCCACCGATAGTGGAGCAGTACCGTGAGGGAAAGGTGAAAAGCACCCCGTGAGGGTAGTGAAATAGAACCTGAAACTATTGACCTACAAGCTGTAGGAGCCTAAATTTATTTAGGTGACTGCGTGCCTTTTGCATAATGAGCCGGTGAGTTACTCTATTGTGCGAGGTTAAGGGGTAGTAGCCCTGAAGCCGAAGGGAAACCGAGTCTTAATAGGGCGTTAAGTACGATGGAGTAGACCCGAAGCCAGGTGATCTATCCATGGCCAGGATGAAGGTGAGGTAGAACTCACTGGAGGTCCGAACCGGTTACGGTTAAAAACGTATCGGATGAGCTGTGGATAGGGGTGAAAGGCCAAACAAACCTGGCGATAGCTGGTTCTCCCCGAAATGCTTTTAGGAGCAGCCTTATGGAGCTATATAGGTTGTAGAGCGCTGAATGGGCTAGGGCGGAGAGATCTGTACCAAACCCAACCAAACTTCGAATGCCTATACAGTATTTCATAGGAGTGAGACTGCGGGGGATAAGCTTCGTGGTCGAGAGGGAAAGAGCCCAGACCGTTGTCTAAGGTCTCGAATTATTGGCTAAGTGGGAAAGGATGTATTATTGCCAAGACAGCCAGGAGGTTGGCTTAGAGGCAGCAATCCTTGAAAGAGTGCGTAATAGCTCACTGGTCGAGCAATGATGCGCCGAAGATGTAACGGGTCTTAAGCCAATAACCGAAGGCACGGCAGTATAGTATCTGGATATACTATACTGGGTAGGGGAGCATTCGGGAAGCCGAAGAAGGTAAGTTGTAAAGCTTACTGGAGGCAACTGAAGAGAGGATGCCGGCATGAGTAGCGATAAAGCGGATGAGAAATCTGCTCGCTGTAAGCCTAAGGTTTCCTGGGTAAAGCAAATCTTCCCAGGGTTAGTCGGTTCCTAAGGTGAGGCCGAAAGGCGTAGCTGATGGGCAACTGGTTAATATTCCAGTACTGTTTAATAAGCGTTTGACTGAAGTGGTGACGCAGGGGGTGAATCCTGGCGTACTGATGGTTGTACGTTCAACCCTGTAGGGGAAGTGAGAGGCAAATCCTTTCACATTAAGTACCTGATGGGGGACGAAGACCAGGTGTTACGGCATCTGGGATTAGGAAGAGCCTGACTGCCGAGAAATAGCTGCTAAAGGAGCTTATTAAGCAACCGTACCGCAAACCGACACAGGTAGGCGAGGTGAGTATCCAAAGGCGCACGAGAGAATCCCTGTTAAGGAACTCGGCAAAATGCACCTGTAAGTTAGCGAGAAGGGTGGCCCTGAGTATGTGGAAGGGATTTACCTGGAAGCAGAAAGGGGTGGCAGAAGAGAGGCCCTGGCGACTGTTTACCAAAAACACAGGTCTCTGCTAAGTCGCAAGACGAAGTATAGGGACTGAGACCTGCCCGGTGCCGGAAGGTTAAGGGAGGGGGTTATTATCCATTATGGATAAGAAGCTCTTGACCGAAGCCCCGGTAAACGGCGGCTGTAACTATAACAGTCCTAAGGTAGCGAAATTCCTTGTCGGGTAAGTTCCGACCTGCATGAATGGTATAACGACTGGGGCGCTGTCTCAACAGGGAGCTCGGTGAAATTGGAGTATCGGTGAAAATACCGATTACCCGCGGTTAGACGGAAAGACCCCGTGAACCTTTACTGTAACCTGGCATTGGGATTTGGTATGGTATGTGTAGGATAGGTGGGAGGCAGAGAATCTGGGGCGCCAGTCTCGGAGGAGCCGTCCTTGAAATACCACCCTTATCATACTGGATCTCTAACGGAGGTAGTGGATATCTACGGACATTGTCAGGCGGGCAGTTTCACTGGGGTGGTGACCTCCCAAAGAGTAACGGAGGTGTACAAAGGTTCCCTCAGGCTGTATAGAAATCAGCTTTTAGAGTGCAAAGGCAAAAGGGAGCTTAACTGCGAGAGAGACGTTTCGAGCAGGTACGAAAGTAGGTCTTAGTGATCCGGTGGTTTTGAGTGGAAAAGCCATCGCTCAACGGATAAAAGGTACTCCGGGGATAACAGGCTGATACCGCCCAAGAGTTCACATCGACGGCGGTGTTTGGCACCTCGATGTCGGCTCAACTCATCCTGGGGCTGGAGCAGGTCCCAAGGGTTCGGCTGTTCGCCGATTAAAGAGTTACGTGAGCTGGGTTCAGAACGTCGTGAGACAGTTCGGTCCCTATCTGCCGTGGGCGTGGGATACTTGAGGGGATCTGATCCTAGTACGAGAGGACCGGATTGGACGCACCTCTGGTGCACCGGTTGTCGTGCCAACGGCATAGCCGGGTAGCTATGTGCGGAAGGGATAACCGCTGAAAGCATCTAAGCGGGAAGCCTACCCCAAGATTAGGTATCCCTGAAGGTTCCAGGTAGACTACCTGGTTGATAGGCTGGATGTGTAAGCATGGTAACATGTTTAGCAGACCAGTACTAATAAACCGTTTGACTTGCCCCTTTCTTCTACTATCCTATTTTATTGATACCACATCATACACTCTTAACTGTATATATTAAATGCCTGGTGACCATAGAGGAGTGGTAACACCTGATCCCATACCGAACTCAGAAGTTAAGCACTCCTTCGCCGATGATACTGCAGGGGAAACTCTGTGGAAAAGTAGGTCGTCGCCAGGCTTTTTTTTATCCTTTAATTTAAATATTTATTTGTTCAAATTTTTACATTCTGAACTGATTTATATACTTATTTTTTTTAATTCTAATAAATTTGTTAAATTTTTTTATATTAATGTATTTTTTTACTTTATAACTTTTTAAAGTTTATTTTGATTTTGTTCTTTTTGTTTTTATTATTAAGATAAAAAATATTTGGCTTTAATAATTCATTTTGTTTTTTTCTAAATATTTATATCCACATATTATGTCAATAATTATGCGTAAATTATTTAAAAATCTATAATTGTAAATAAATATAACTTCTATTTTATTGTTTTTTATTTTTTTATTATACATTTATTCTATTATATTAAAATTTTATTATTGTTTGTTATATATAATAATTGAGATAATATTGTAATTCTTAGACATTGTTAATAAATGATATTTATTTTATTTAAAAATAAATTGTAAATAGAATATTTTATATAAAGGTTAAGATAATGAAAAATATTTAATGTAAAATAAATATAAAAATGTTAAAATTACAAAAATAAAGAAAAGATAAAAATAAAATAATAAAAAATATTAATTTTGATTATTGACAATGTTGAAATTAAACCATATATTGTTATAAAATTAAAAGAAATTAGAAATATGTGACTATTTAAAAATAGTATTTTTAATATTAATTGTAAATTAACAATAGATTAGATAATTTGATAATGACAAATTAATTTAATTTTGTATTATATATAAAACAAATACATAAAATAGTAAAAAAAACAAAAAATCTATAAACGAAACTTTAATATAAACAATGTAATTAATAAATTTAAAAGGATTATATATGGCATTAATTGAATGGAAAGACGAATATAGTGTTAAAGTTGATATAGTAGATATTCAGCATAAAAGATTATTTGAAATATTAAATCAATTTTATGAAGACATTATTGCTATAAGGGGTCAGGATTCTATTAAAAAAGTTGTTAATGACCTTTCAGAATATGCTGTAATTCATTTTAAGACTGAAGAAGATATTATGAAAAAAATTGATTATCCTGAATATAAGATGCATAAAAAAGAACATGAAACTTTTGTTAATAAAGTTATAGAACTTCAAACAAAATTACAAAATGGTGCATTTGTATTGTCAATTGAAGTTTTAAATTTTTTAAAAGACTGGTTAATAAACCATATTCTAAAGGTTGATAAAATGTATACTGAGTATTTTAATAAACATGGGATAAAATAGATTAATATATTTACATAAATTAATATTATAAAAATATAATTTATAATTATAATTACATATAAATATAAATTTAAAAAGATTATAATGATATAAAAATAAATAAAAAGTATTTATAAAAGAGAGTTAAAATGAAAATTAAAAGCAGTTTAAAATTATTAATTTTTGGTTTTCTATTTGGAATGATTTTTCCAGTAATGGCTATTCTATACGATATTTATACTAAAAAAATTAATGGTATTAATGAGATATTTAATTTTTCTTCATATATTATTTTAATAATTATTCCATTTTTTATAGGTTTATTTTTTTATGTTTTTGGTAGATATAGAGAAAAAAATGAAATACTAGAAAAATTAAGAAATAAAAAAGAATATGAAATAAATTTGAAGTTAATTCTTGATAATTTAAATTCTGGAATATGTTTAATTGATAAACAGTTTAATATATTAAATGGTTATAATGTAAAATTTGAAGATATATTTGGTAAAGGTGATTATGAAGGGAAAAATATATTAGATACAATTTTTAAAGGTGTTAGTTATAAATTAAAAAAAGAAATAGAAGAGTTTTTAACTCTGGTATTTAATAATATAACAGCTAGTAATGAAATGATTAATGATATCTCACCTATAAAAAGGTTTGAATATGTTATTGCAAAAAATGATGGAAAAATAGAAATAAAGATTTTATCAATAAAGGTTGTAAGAATTTTTGATAAAGACAAAAATAAAGTTAATCAAGTATTGTTACTTTTTAATGATATAACATTAAATGAGAGACTCAAAAATGAAATAAAAATAAAGGAAGAAGAATTTAAAGAAAAATATGAAATTATAATTTCATTATTAAGTATAGATCAGGAAATTATTAAAAAGTTTATAAATAGTTTAGAAAATGTTATGCAATTTATTAAGGAAAAATTAAGATCAATCAAACAGGATCAAGTTAATTCAGAAATATTAAGTGAGGTTATAAAAAAGATTCATTCATTAAAAGGAGAATCATTTTCCCTTGGATTTAAAGGAATTTCAGAAGCATCAAAAGAATTAGAATTGTTTTTAAAAGAAATAAAAAACAAAACTATAGATTTAGATAAAACTTTAAATATTATTTCAATATTTGAAAAATTACAATATCAAAAAGATTTTTTGTATAAAAATATAAAAGATTTAGAATTAGCTGTAACTCAGTTATCTTCAAATTCAAAAAGAAAAGTTAATCAAAAGATTGAAAATCTTGAAAAATACTTTAAATCTGTAATAGAGAATACCAATATTATTGAAAATATCAAAGATATAGAAATCAAAAAGGAAAATGAAAATAAAAGCTCAATTTCTGAAGATAATAAAAATAATGATAATTCTAAAAATATTAATTATATAAATGATAATTATAGAGAAAAAACATCTGATTCACAAAATTTTTATGTAGAACTTCTTAAAAAAGAGTTAAATTTAATTTTGGATAAATCTAAAGAATTGTTAGGAAAAGATGTTGAATTGAAATTTAACTCTGAACTGGATAATTTACCTGAGATTATTTATGATCCTATAAAAGAAATTCTTTTACACTTAATAAGAAATTCTATTTCTCATGGAATTGAAACTGAAAATGAAAGAATTACTCTGGGTAAACCAGAAAAAGGAATTATAGAAATTAATATTAAGCGAAAAGATGGTAATAAAATTTTAATTGTATATTCTGATGATGGGTCTGGTATAGATTATGACAAAGTTCTTAAAAAAGCTATAGAATTAAAACTCATTAGTGAAGATGAAGCAAAAAAACTTAATAAAAATGGTATTATAAAATTTATTTTTTCTGAAGATTTTAGCACTTCTAATGAGAAAAATATGGTTGCAGGAACAGGTGTAGGAATGTCAGTAATTAAAGATAATGTGTTAAAAGAATTAGGTGGAAGCATAAGGGTTAAAAATATTTTTAAAAAAGGGTTGAAATTTGAAATTGAGATACCAATTAGAAATTAAAATTTGATTGTATAAAGTTTATTTTTAGTAGAATAGTTTTTTATATAAATGAAAGGTTAAGGATGTGAAAATATTAATTGTTGATGATTCTAAAATAATCAGGAAGATATTAATCAATATATTAAAAGAACGAGATATCAATGAAGATGATATAATTGAAGCGAAAGATGGAGCTGAAGCTTTAGAAATTATGTTTCAAAGACATGTTGGTATGGTCTTGCTTGATTGGAATATGCCTAAATTAAATGGAATCGAATTTTTAAAAACAATTAGAAAAATAGACAAGTATAAAAAAATACCAATTATAATGATAACTTCAGAGGCAGCTAAATATAATGTAATGGAAGCTATTCAAGCTGGTGTTAGTGAGTATATTATTAAACCAATAAATATGGCAAAAGTTCTTGAAAAAATTGATAAGTATTTAAAAATATTTAAAGAGGATGTTTTTTAAGATGAAAAATAAATATATTATTCCATTTGTAAATACAACAAAAGAAGTATTTAAAGAATTTTTAAATTTAGATGTAGTCTATTCTAATCCTGAATTATTTGAAAAAAATGAAAAAGATATTAAATGGGAAGTATCTGGTCTTATAGGTTTAGCTGGAGATGTTAAGGGAATACTTGCTATTGTTTTTGAAAAAGAACTTGTTTTAGAGTCTGCATCAAGATTATTGGAAAAAGAGATTAAGGATATAGATAATGATGTTATGGATGTTGTTGGTGAACTGGTTAATATTATTGCAGGTAATGCAAAAAAATTTCTTGATGAATACAAAATTTTTATCTCATTACCATCTGTAATTAAAGGAAAAATTCACTCATTTTTTCCATCATCTTCTCATGTAGCTACAATTAAAATTCCATTTAAATCAGAATTGGGAAATTTTAACTTATTAATTTATATTGAACAATAAAATATTAAAAAATCAACATGATATTAATGAAAAATAATTAATCAAAATATTGTATACTTTTAATCATAAAATAAGTTTTTCAATTTTTATAAAATAACTTTTTTTTGATAAATTATTTTTAAATATTATACTTTTATGTATGAAATTCAAATATAAAATTAACCTGATAATTATAATAGTTTTATTGTTTCAGGTAATTATTACAATTTCTTTTACAATTGTAAATTTTATTCAAGAAAAGGAAAAGAGTTTATATAAAGAATTAGACATTAAACTTATTCAACTTGATAATAAAATAAATAATCTCAAACATTATTCCTTTAATTACCTTATAAATACAGGTAACTTATTACAAAAGTTATTTAAAAAATATCCTTCAGATGATTCAATAATTAATATCTTAGAAAATAATCTTCCAGTATTTAACTATGACAAACTTTATATAGTAGATCAAAATCTTAAAGTTGTATATAAAAATGACAAATTAAAAGGTGGTATTAAAAATTTACCTATAAATATCTATAATTCGTATCATTACAAATTTCCTTCAACAAAATTTTATTATTTAAAATTAGGTGATAAGAAAAAAATAGTTATGATTTCTGGATACTGGATAAAATGGATTAAAGATAAAAAATATGGAATATTCATAATGATAGATTTTAACAATAATTTTGTAAAAAAAATTTCAGAAGAAATAAATAATGATATTTCAATATTTTGTAACAAAAAACT
Source organism: Exilispira thermophila (assembly GCF_055389015.1). Taxonomy (NCBI): domain Bacteria; kingdom Pseudomonadati; phylum Spirochaetota; class Spirochaetia; order Spirochaetales; genus Exilispira; species Exilispira thermophila. The sequence goes on from NZ_AP042476.1 coordinate 2,604,852, forward strand.
AGTAAGCAGTTCTACGCCTTATTTTGATATAAGTAAAAATAGAATAACAAACACAAAAAAAGTTTTAAAAATATTTGCAAATAGAAATAATAAAAATATTTTAATGGTTAATATTGAAAATGAAGATTATTATATATTAAAAAAAATCTTATCAACTGATTTTAATAATACAATTGAGGTTGGTGTATTAAAGTCATTAACTGATAGTAAAATTTATACCTTAAAGCTTATAAGATCAATATTAGCTGGTTTTATAATAACGCTTGTTTTTGTTTTTGTATTATCAACATTTTTAACATCATATTTTACAAAACCAATAATTAAATTAAATGAAGTTTTAAATAAATTCTTAAAAACAGGAAAACTTGAAAAATTTAAGACAACTACAGGAGATGAGATAGGTTTTTTTTCAAAATCGTTTTATAATCTTGCTCGCGATTTAATAAAGGATAGAGAAGTTATAAAAAATAGCCTTGATAAAATTACATTCTTAAATGAATACAATGAAATAATTTTAAGAAATATTCAATCTGGGATAATGGTTATAAATAATAAGTTAAGAATTGAATATTGTAATAATTATTTTTATGAACACTTAAATTTTAATAAAAAGAATATTTTAAATAAAAAGTTTATTGAATTTTTTAATGACAATTTTAAAGTCGGTTCAAAAAAAGTAAATTTAGGAAATTATTTTAAAAAAGATAAATTTATTTTAGAAAATGTAATACACAAAGTTGAATTAACTAAAACTTTAAAATTTTATATTAAATTTATAAAGATTCACAAAAATACAGATAATTGGAAATTTTTAGCTTTATTTGAGGATGTGACAAAAGCAGAAACATTATGGCAAAAGATGTTACAGGCAGAGAAAATAACTTCTTTAGGTGTTTTATCAGCAGGTGTTGCTCATGAAATTAATAACCCTTTGAGTATAATATTATCCCATGTTCAATATTTGAAAGAAGTTGAAAAGAAAAAAGAATTTTTAAATTCACTAAATTGGATAGAAAAAGAAACAAAAAGGATTGCATTAATTGTTTCAAAAATGTTAAATTTTGTATCAGAAACAAAGAGTAATATTGGTTATACTAATTTAAACAAAAAAATAATGGAAATAATTGATTTTTTTAATTTAAAGATTAAAAAGAAAAAAATTTCACTTTCTTTAGAATTGGATCAAAAAATAGATAAGTTAAAAAATGGCTTAAAAATTAGTCCGGACAATCTAAATCAAATAATATTTAATTTAATATTGAATTCAATAGCTGCAATTGATGAAAAAAAACAAGTTGAGAGTAATTTTAAAGGGGAAATAAAAATAAAAACATATATAAAAGGGGATTTCATTTTCTTAGAAGTTTATGATAATGGAATTGGAATTAATGAAAAAGATAAGAATTATATTTTCGATCCTTTTTTTACAACAAAAATTAATGGAACAGGACTTGGGCTTTCAGTAATTTATAATATGATTAAAAGTGTAGATGGAGATATATGGTTTGAATCAATTAGAGGGCAAAATACAACTTTTATTGTAAAATTACCTATATATGAGTCAAATAATTAATTTTATTTGATTTATTTTAATGATTTTGTTATTTTCTTTTTAGAGAAAAAATAAATTTAGGAAGGGAATATGGATATACAATTTGATTACAAAAAAGAGGATGTAAAAGGTACATTAAAAATTACTATTCCAGTAGAAAAATTAAAAGAAAAATATGATGAAGTTTACAAAAAATATGCACCAAAGATTAAATTGAAAGGGTTTAGACCAGGAAAAGCACCTAGAAGGTTAGTAGAATTACAGTATGGTGAAACTATTAAGTATGAAGCATTAAAAGAGATGATACAGGATACATATAAACAGTTTTTAGAAAAAGAAAAAATTAATCCTATTTCAGAGCCAGAAGTAGATGTTTCTGATAAGGATTTAAAATTTGATGAAGATCTTGTTTTAACTTTTACTTTTGATTTGCCACCTGAGGTTGAACTTACTGATATAGAATCTATCGAAGTAAAACAGGATCAATTTGAAGTTACTGATGAAGATGTTGCAAAAGAATTAGAAGCTTATCAACAACAACATGCAATGTTAGAAGAAAAAGATGGTATTGCAGAAGATAGTGATTATGTAACTATTGATTTTGTTGCAAAGGATGAAGAAGGAAATGAAATTTATAATTTTCAGGATAGATTTGTTATTATTGGGGAAGATTATTTAAAACTTGATATTGATAATGAATTAAAAGGTTTAAAAAAAGGTGATGAAAAAGAGTTTATTAAAGAATATCAAAAAGATTATAAAGATCCAAAACTAGCAGGTAAAAAGGTTAATTACAAAGTTTCTGTAAAAGAAGTAAAAACAAAAAAAATACCTGAACTAAATGATGATTTTGCAAAGGATTATTCAGAATTTCAAACATTAGATGAATGGAAACAGGAAATAAAAAAACAACTTGAAATTTATGGCGAACAATATATGAAAAAAGTTGTTCTTGATAGAGCTTTTGATAAAATTATTGCTGATTCTAAAATTTTAATTCCTGAGTCAATCATAAACTATTCCTCAAATAGATATTTAGATAATTATATGCAAAGTGCAAATATGAATGAACAACTTTTTGAGAAAATATTATCTGCATCTGGTAAAACTAAAGATGATTTTAAATTTTTAATTCTACCATCTGTTGAGAAAGATATTAAAAAGGAACTAATCCTTGATGAAGTAGTAAAAAAATATGAAATAAAAGTTTCAAATGAAGATTTTGATAAATTTATTAAAGAAGAAGCTGAGAAAGCTGGAAAGTCTGAAGAAGAAGTAAAAGCAATAGTTATGGATCCAAAAAATAAAAAATATTATGAAGATCATATTGCTTTCCAAAAAGCTAATGATTTTATTTTTGATAAAGTTAAAAAAACTAAAGGTAAAAAATATAAAATTTCAGATATAGATAAACTTGAAAAAGAGAAAGCTGAAGCTGAAGATAAAAGATTTAAAGAAAGAGAAGAACTTTTAAAAAAGCAAAAGGAAGAAAATTTAAAAGTAGATACAAATGACAAAGTTGAAGACAAAGTGGAAAATAAAAAAGAAAACAATGATATAAATGAAGAAAATAATGAACAATAAAATTGATAAATTTTAAAAATTTTTATGAAAACTAGAATTAAAAAATTAACTAAATGTAGATTTGTTAAAGTGGATATAGTTTATTAATTGAAAAAAGATTATTTAAAATAATTAGTAAAAATAAATTAGAAAAAATAAATTAGTAAAAATAAATTAGTAAGGATAAATTAGTAAAGATAAATTAGTAAAGATAAATTAGTAAAGATAATAAATAATTAATGAAAAAAAAATAATACAATATATAAAATCACAAATAAGATATTAAAGAGGTAATGATGGTAGATAAAAAGATTAAAAATTCATTGGTTCCTATGGTTGTTGAACAGACTTCCTTAGGTGAAAGAGCATATGATATTTTTTCAAGATTACTTAAAGATAGGATTGTTTTTCTTGATGATGAAATAAATGATGTTACAGCGAAACTGGTTATAGCACAATTATTATTTCTCGAATCAGAAGATCCTGATAAAGATATATATTTGTACATAAATTCACCAGGTGGGGTAATTACTTCTGGATTGGCTATTTATGATACCATGCAATATATAAAACCTGATGTATGTACGATTTGTATAGGACAAGCAGCTTCAATGGCAGCTGTTTTATTAGCAGCAGGAGCTAAAGGGAAAAGAACAGCTTTACCCCATTCAAGGGTTATGATTCATCAACCATGGGGTGGATTTCAGGGGAAAGCATCTGATATTGAAAGACATGCAAATGAAATAATGAAAATGAAGAAAACAATTATTGATATTTTAGCTAACCATACAGGAAAACCTGCTGATAAAATTTCAAAGGATATTGAGCTTGATTATTTTTTAAGTTCAAATGAAGCAAAAAAATATGGTATAATTGATAAAATAATTGAAAGAAAAGAACCTAAAACAAAAGAGAAAAAATAGAGACATTAATTGATAAAATATACTCAAACTTATTTTAACCAAAATCAAAAGGGAGTAAAATGACTCAAAAAAAAGAAACTATTAAGCATTGTTCATTTTGTGGTAAATCAAGTAACGAAGTTGAAGAAATATTTGTTGGAAAAAATGGCGCTGCAATTTGCAATGAGTGTGTCGATTTTTTATATAGCTTTATAATAACCGGTGAATCTGTTTCAAAAAAACAGTCTAAAATCAAATTATCAAAACCAAGTGAAATTAAAAAATATCTTGATCAATATGTAATTGGACAGGAAGTAGCAAAAAAGGTTTTATCTGTAGCAGTTTACAATCATTATAAAAGAATTATACATAATGAAAATAGTAAAAAGAATGATGTTGAAATTCAAAAATCAAATGTTTTATTTATTGGTCCAACAGGTAGTGGAAAAACATTGCTTGCTGAAACTCTGGCAAAATTTTTAAATGTTCCATTTGCAATAGCTGATGCAACAACATTAACAGAAGCTGGATATGTTGGGGAAGATGTTGAAAATATTCTTTTAAGATTAATTCAAAATGCGAATAATGATATTAAAAGGGCTGAAAAAGGGATTATTTACATTGATGAAATTGATAAGATATCCAGGAAAAGTGAAAATCCATCAATTACAAGAGATGTTTCAGGAGAAGGTGTTCAGCAAGCACTTCTTAAAATAATAGAAGGTACAATTGCTAATGTACCTCCTCAAGGTGGAAGAAAACATCCATATCAACAAATGCTGAAAATTGATACAAAAAACATACTTTTTATTTTAGGTGGTGCTTTTGTAGGACTTGATAGAATTATTGAACAGAGGATTAGAAAATCAGCTATAGGGTTTCAAGCTGATATTAAGTCAAAAAAAGAACACCAGTATATTTTGAAAAATGTATCTTCTGAAGATTTAGTTAAATATGGACTTATACCTGAACTTGTTGGTAGAATGCCAGTAATAACAGTCTTAGATGAGTTATCTGAAAAAGATCTTGTTAAAATCTTGAAAGAACCTAAAAATTCTGTTGTAAAACAATACAAAAGATTATTTGAGCTTGAAAATAAAGAGATAGTTTTTGAAGATGATGCTTTAGAAGCTGTTGCTAAAATTTCTGTTCAAAAAGGTTTAGGTGCAAGAGGTTTAAGGTCAATTATTGAATCTAAATTATTAGATGTAATGTTTGATATTCCTGACAATGATAATATTAAAAAAGTTATTGTTACTAAAGAGATGATTTTAAATGGAAAGTCTCCAATTATAGAATATAAACAAGATGTTATGGATAAGGGTGCATGAGTATAAAAGAAAATATATTAAATAAGCTGGGTAATAGAGGTAATGTTTTACCTGTTATTTTATCCACTCAGGTTATCCCTTTTTCAAAAAATAAATTTAGAATAAAATTATATGATAATTTTTCTAAATATTCACTAGCTATTTCTAAAAAAAAATATAAAAATGAAGTTTTTATTGCAATTCCTGATATTACAGTTGATGATATTCTTCACCTTAATTTTAATAAAAATTTTCCTAAGATTTTTAATATCCTTTTTAAAGCAAAAATTGTAGAAAAAGGGATAGAAAATGATTTTAAAGATAATGTAACTGAAGTTGAATTAATAATAGGACAGAGATATAAACTTAATAAAGTATTAAGTAAAAACAACCCTATATTGGTAGATGCAACTTATTTCCCTATAATAGAGGAAGATGTTAAAGAATCTGATTTAAGTATGATTGTCAATTCAATTCGTGATTATTTTGATATAACAAAAAAACATTTTAACAACATTCCTATTGAATTGCTATTCCCTAATACAAATGATCCTTTTGAAGTTATTGGTAAAGGGCTTAATATTGTTAGAGCACCTTTAACAGATAAATTTGAAATTCTTAATTTAGAATCAATTGCTTTACAGGTTAAAAAGTTTCAGGAATACCTTTTTTCTTATATTGAATCTATTAAAATTGAAAAACAAATAGAAACAGAGTTAAGAGATAAATTTGAAAAAGAAAGAAAACAGGCAATATTAAGGGAAAAACTAAATCTCATTGAAAAACAATTAGGAAACACTGATGATGAGTTGAGCTTTTATCTTAAAAAACTTGAAGGTAAGAATCCTCCAGAAGAAGTTATAAACAAAATTAAAGATGAAGTAAAACATCTTAAAAAAATGCCAAAATATATGCAGGAATCAGTTGTTATTAGAAATTATCTTGATTGGTTAACTTCTTTACCATGGGGAGTTTATAGTTCAAAAAAGGTTAGCATTACTCAAGCTGAAGAAATACTTGAAAAGAATCATTATGGATTAAAAGAGGTAAAAGAGAGAATTTTAGAATATATTGCTATAAAGAGTTTAAATAAAGATTTAAAAGGTCCAATTTTATGTTTAGTTGGTCCACCCGGTACTGGAAAAACTTCTTTAGGTATCTCAATTGCACAAAGTTTAAAAAGAGAATATGTAAGAATCTCTTTAGGTGGTGTAAAAGATGAATCAGAAATTAGAGGGCATAGAAGAACTTATGTTGGTGCAATGCCTGGTAAAATTATTTCTGCTATGAAAAGAGTTAAAGTAATGGATCCTGTTTTTATTCTTGATGAGATAGATAAAATGAGTAGTAGTTTTTCTGGAGATCCAGCATCAGCACTATTAGAAGTCCTTGATCCTCAACAGAATTCTAATTTTGTTGATCATTATATTAATTTACCTTTTGATCTTTCTAAAGTTTTATTTATCACAACAGCTAATTCTAAATGGAATATCCCTTTACCTTTATTGGACAGAATGGAAATAATTGAGTTAAATTCATATTCTATAAATGATAAGTTAAATATTGCAACAAAATATCTTATTCCTAAACAGATAAAGGAAAATGGACTTTCAAATTATAATATTTGTTTTACAAAACAGGCTATTGAACATATCATTTCTGAGTATACACTTGAACCAGGTGTCAGGGAACTTGAGAGGAAAATAGGAACAATACTTAGAAAAATAGCAGTTAATATTTTAAAAGATAAAGAAAAGAGTATAGAGACAAAAAATAAAGAATTAAAAGAAGATAAAAAAAAGAATTTAGAAGCAAAAGATAAAGAATTAAAAAAAGGTAAAGAAGAAAACAATTTAAAAGGAAATAATAATTTAAATAAAGATATTGATATAGATAAAATTAGTATAGATAAAAAAGTTAAAATATCTAAAAATGATGTTGAAAATTTTTTAGGTCCAGAACTTATTCCAAAAGATTACAAAAAATATGAAAATGATGTAGGTCTTGTAATGGGGCTTGCCTGGACATATTTTGGAGGTGATATTCTCCCAATTGAAGTTTTGTTACTTCCAGGAAATGGTCAGGTTATTTTAACAGGGCAGTTGGGTGATGTTATGAAAGAGTCTGTTAAAATAGCTTTGACTTTAGCAAGAAAATATTCGTCAAAATTTGATATACCTGAAAAATTTCATGAAAAACTTGATATACATATCCATTTTCCTGAGGGAGCTGTACCAAAAGATGGACCTTCTGCAGGTGTTACAATTTTAACTGCAGTAATTTCTGCTTTAACAAAAATATCGTGTAAAAAAGATCTTGCTATGACTGGTGAGATTACATTATCTGGAAAAGTACTAGCTGTAGGTGGATTAATTGAAAAATTAGCTGCTGCTTCAAGGGAAAGAATAACTAATGTTTTAATTCCAGCTTCAAATAAATCTATCTTAAAAAAGATTCCTAAAGATATATTGAAAACAATTAATGTTGATTTTGTTTCTTCTACTGATGAGCTTTTAGATAAAGCTTTTGAAAACTTACCATTAAAGAAAAAAAAGAAGACTAAAAGTAAAGCTAAAAAAGAGGATAAATCAAAAGCAAATAAGATAACTAAAAAGAAAAGTGATAATAAACAAAATAAGGGATCTAAAAATAATAGTAATATTAAACAAAATAAGGAAACTTAACATAATAATGATATAAATTCAAATAATTAAATTAAGATGATTATAGAAATAAAATAAAAAATAAAATTAGAAATTAGAATAAATAATTTAATTAAAAATAGCTTTAAAACAAAATTATATTATAAAAAATAATGTTATTAAAAAAATAATATTATAAAATATATTATAAAATATAAGATATATAAGACATGTAATATATGAAAATAGCTCTTCTTGAAAGTTTGCCAGAAAAATTTATTCAAAAAAGCAAAACTTTAAATTATAATGTTTATGATTTAACTTCTTTTTTTAAATCTTATAAAACAATATATAATTATAAAAATTTAAGTCATAATGAAAAACTTCAAATCCTTTCATATATTAAAAAAGAGGTGCAAAAAGAATTTGAAAATAAGGATTTTTTTAAAAATATTGATGTAGTTATATTTAGAACTAAATTGATAATAGATAAAGAATTAATTGACCTTTTTGGAAGTGCAAAGTTATTTATAAGAAGTGGTTCCGGATTTGAAAATATAGATTTTAGATATTGTTTCAAAAAAAACATCCTGTTTCAAAATATTCCAGAAGCAAATGAAATTTCAGCTGCTGAGCATACAATTTCATTAATTTTAGCATCATTGAAAAAAATAATTTATTTTGACAATTCTATAAGGCTTGGTAAATGGAGAAACAATTATCCTTTTAATATAGAATTAAATGGGAAAAATGTTCTTTTAATTGGTTATGGAAGAGTTGGAAAAAGGGTAGCATCAATCTTATCTATACTTGGTGCAAATATTTATGTTTTTGATCCATATTATGATAAAACATTAGAAAATAGTATAGAAAATAATAATAGTAATAATAATCATACCAATAATGGTATTAGTAATAATAAAGAAAAAAGTAATACTGATTTTTATGTAAATAATAATAAAAATATTCATTTTTTAAAATATAAAAACATAAAAGAAATTGATTTTAATCTTAAATCAAGGATTGATTTAATATCTTTGCATGTTCCATTATGGGATGAAACAGATAAAATGATTGATAAAGAATTCCTTAAAGGATTTAATAAAAATCTGTTTATCATTAATACTGCAAGAGGTGAAGTTGTAAATTTAGATGATATTTATGATTTATTAAAAAATAATAAGCTTGGATTTTATTCATCTGATGTTTTTCCTGAGGAACCTTTATTTAAAGATAGAATTTTTACATTAAAAGAAAAAACTCTTTTTACCCCCCATATAGGAGCATATACAAATGAAGCAAAAGAAAAACTTGTTGACCTTACAATAGAAGCATTAAAACATTTTGAAAAAACAGGTAAATGCAAATATAATATAGATAGAAGGTTCTATTATTCAAAATATTATAGGGATCAATGAGTAGGAGATAAAAGTGAAAAAACCAGGTATAATATTTAAAATAGGGAAAATTATTGTTCCAATAATTTATAAAATATTATTTCGTTTAAAAATAAATAATAGGGAAAATATTTTAAAAGATGGCCCTTTTATTATAGCATCAAACCATTATTCCAATTGGGACCCTTTAATGGTAGGGGTAGCCTTTCTACCTGTTCCTATAAAGTATATGGCTAAAAAAGAATTGTTTAAAAACAAAATTATTGGTTCAATTTTACGAGATGGGGGTGGATTTCCTGTTGATAGAAACATTATGAGAGCTTCAACACTTAAAGAAGTAGAAGCAGTTTTTAATAGTAAAGGGGTAATTGCTATGTTCCCTCAGGGAACAAGAACAAAAAATAAAGATGCATCAAAAATTCGACCAAAAAAAGGGACAGCTTATTTATCGATAAAATATAAAATCCCGGTTATTCCAGTATTTATCGATTGGCCAGATACACCTTCAAAAGTATTTTTTAAAAGAAAAAAAGTTAATTTATATATTAAAGAAGCAATGTATCCACCAGAAGAGTTAAATGATGAAAATATTGAAAAATTTACAAAAGAGATTTATGAAAATATAATTGGAAAGTAAATACTTTATATCATTCAGTTAACTCTTTTATTAGTTCTTTTACAGTAACAATTTTGTTAACTTTATATGCATTAGCTCCAGCAAAAGCAAATCCATATGAAAAATTACCTTTTTGTGCATTTGCAAGAGCGGTAGCAATACAATAAGGTGATTCTTTAAAATTACATGTTTTTATACAGTGATAAGGACAGGAAAAAGGTTTTTTGATTCCTTTTTCTACATCTTGTAAAAAAGTATTCTCAATTGCTCTTCCAGGTAATCCAACTGGACTTTTAATAATCTTTATATCTTTAGCTTTGGATTCAATATATTTTTTCTTAAATTCTATATCTGCATCACACTCTTCTGTTGCAACAAATCGTGTACCCATTTGAACTCCAGCTGCACCTAAATCAATAAATTTTTTGATATCATTTTTAGAATAAATACCTCCAGCTGCAATAACTGGGATATTTTTTTTATATTTTTCAATAAATGGTTTAACAGATTCGATTACCTGTTTAACAAGGATTGGTAAGGAAAAAGAAGGGTCTTTTATCTGGTCTGGTTTAAATCCAAGATGTCCACCTGCAAGTGGTCCTTCAACAACAAATGCATCAGGTAAATAATTATATCTCTGTAACCACCTCATACAGATAATTTTTGCTGCCTTTGCAGAAGATACTATTGGTACAAGTTTTGTTTTAGCACCATCAATAAGATATTTTGGAAGATCTAATGGTAATCCTGCACCAGCAAAAATTATATCAGCTTTTTCTTTAATAGATGTAATAACCATATCTGCATAATTGGTTAAAGCAACCATTACATTGACACCAATTATACCTTTAGTAAGCTCTTTTGCTCTCCTGATTTCATTTTTTAAAGCTCTAATGTTTGCTTCTAAAAAATTAGTCATAATATCTTTTTCAAGAAATCCTATCATTGCAGCTGATATAACGCCAATTCCACCTTCATTTGCAACTGCTGAAGATAGTCCTGAAAGTGATATCCCAACTCCCATACCTCCCTGAATAATTGGAACTTTTGCAATTAAATTACCTATTTTAAGTTGTGGGAATTTCATGTTTGTGCTCCTAAAAAAAATTATATTTAATTTTAGTTTAACTAATATGTAAAATAATATATGTATTATTTTAATAGTCAATCAAAAATTGAATTTTCTAATGGTTTAATGATTTTTCAATATATTTTGAATAATTTTATTTCTGATTTTACTTGCATTTTTTATATTGAGATATTTACTTTTTCAACAAGGAGGAGAAAATGGAAAAACTGATTATATCAAATGCTGAAGATTTTGAAAAATATAAAAAAAAAGAGATTCACCCTTCTCCATATATGATAATTGATCAGGATAGAATTAATAATTTTGCTGATGCTACAAATGACCATCAGTGGATCCATTGTGATCCTGAGCGTGCTGCAAAGGAATCTCCATTTGGAAAAACAATTGCTCATGGATATCTTACTCTTTCATTAATTCCATATTTAATTACACAGGTTCTTGATGTAAGAAATTATAAACAGGCAATTAATTATGGTGTTCAAAATATAAAATTCATGGAACCAGTACCTGTTAATGGTAAAATAAGAATAAAAACTGAAATACATGATGTTAAACAAATAAGAGATTTAACAAAAGTTCAATTTAATGTAATAATTGAATTAGAAGGTTCTAAAAAACCAGCATTAAAGGGAGAATTAATCTATCTTTATAAATTTTAAGTTGAAGTTTTGTAATTCTCAAAGACTAAAGAGATAAAACTATAATGTAGCAGGTGCAGTTAATAATAAAATTTGAAATTGTTATATTTGATTAAACAAGTTAAATTTATATGTCTATCCTTATTATAATTTTTCGAGTGGATGTCAGTTGCTAAAGACTAAAGTGATATAAATATTTCGTGGCTAGTGCAGTTAATAATAAAAATTGAAATTATTGCATTTAATTAAATAAAATTAAGTTTGCTATCTATACTAATTGAAATTTTTTGAATGGATTACAGTTGCCAAAGGCTAAAAAGAATAACTTTTTTCCGTGGTTTGTGAAGTTAATAATAAAATTAGAAATTATTATATTTGATCAAATAATTAAAATTAATATGTCTATCCTTATTATAATTTTTCGAGTGGATGTCAGTTGCTAAAGACTAAAGAGATAATATTTTTTATTTTTTATTAATGTTTAAAAAGGTTAAACTAAAAGAATTACATAACTGACCTAATGAGAAAAATTTTAATAATGATAGAATCTATTCTTTATTTTTTAAATATCTCAATAATTTCAATTTTATTATTAACAAAAAGAATTTTTTCAATTCCCCTCTCAAGCTTATCTCTATCAAAACAATTTAATATAACTTGCTTTTCATCATTGGTTATTCCAAATTTTAATTCTATCTGTTTAATTAAAACCTGTTGTTTATCAAGTATTTGTCCTTTTAGTGTTCCTTCTTTTAATCCTTTTGTTTTCCCTTTTATTTCACCTTCTTTTATCAATGATTCTAAAATTGATGGCATCTTGCTCTCCTTCTCTTCAAGTTTTTTTATCACCATTTCTCTATCTTCACTTTTCAATATTGACAATATATATACATAAAATACATTTTTTATATCTCTATTCTCTATCTCTTTAGCTAATTCTTCAAGTATCCTGGATATTAATTTCATATCTTCTTCTGCTTTATATTTTAATACATCTAGGGCTAATTTCAAGTATCTATTATAATTCATCACTTTATAACTTAATTTATTCTTACTATCATTAAAAAATAAATATTTAAAATTTAATAAATAGTTTTTAAAATTATTTTTAATCTCTTTATCTATTTTAAAATTATTTATAAATTCTGTATCAATATCCCATTTACTTTTACCATGATAAAATACAACAGGTAATATTAAAGATAAATCTTTGTTATTTTGAAAATCATGTTCCCATTTAACCAACATATATCGTAATAGTTGAATAAAGATAGCATTATCTTTATAAGATTTATGTTCAAAAAGGAAGTATATGTTAATATTATGTTTGGAGTTAATTAGATTGGTTTCAAAAACAAGGTCAGCGAATCTATTTTTAAATTCTTTTGTAATGTAAGAAGAGTCAACAATTTTTAAGTTATTGATGTTAATATATTTTTTGATATTATCAGGTAAAATGATATTAATAAAGTCTTTAGCATTATTAATATTTTTAAAAACGATTTTAAAGAAAGTATCGTGTGGATGTTTAATAAAATTATGATATAGTTCTTTCATAAAATATATCTCCATTTATTATTCTTTTTAATTATTCCATTATATAATTTTTTTGTCTTTTATTATATATAGACAAGAAAATATTCAAAAAAGTTGCAGAAATGAAAAAATTTATTTCCGTGGTTGGTGCAGATAATAATAAAATTGAAATTGTTATATTTGATTTAATAAGCTTAATTTATATGTCTATCCTTATTATAATTTTTCGAGTGGATGTCAGTTGCCAAAGACTAAAAATATAAAAATAAATCGTGGTTAGTGAAGTTAATAATAAAAATTGAAATTATTATATTTAATTAAATAAATAAAAACAATATATATATCCTAATTAAAATGTCTCGAGGTTATGTCAATAAAAATGTGTAAATTAGTTATAATTCTAGAATTATAACTAATTTCGCCTCCCGATGAAAATATTGACATTAACCATAAATTTTTTTTAGCATTAAGTCAAGCTCATATTTTGCCTGACCAAACCCCCTTAATATTCTTTCTTCCCATCTATTTTCATAATCTTTTAATATTAAAAATAAAAGTTTCTCTGCTGATTCAACTGTTGGAAAACTATTCTTACCTTTTATTCTTTTCCTTACTTCTTCATTTAATCTCTCTATCCAGTTTGTCGTATAGATCTGTCTCCTTATACTTTCCGGAAATTCATAAAATGTTAACATATAATCCAATACTTCTTCTAAATCATTAACTAACTTCTTATACTTCCTTCCCCATTTTATTTTAAATTGTTCAAAATAAACTAGTGCTTCTTCCTTCCTATTTTGACTGTAAACCTTTTTAAAGTCTAATAATATTTCTCCTCTATCTCTTACCCTTACTCTTGTTGATATGTTCCTGCTTAAATGATATATACATCTTTGTATTTTTGATTTAGGGAAATTGTTGCTTATTACTTCTTCTATACCCCTTAAACCATCTGTTACAAACAACAATACCTTTTTTACTCCTCTTGCCTTTATATCTTCAAATATTTCATTGTAAAAACTTGCACTCTCTGTTGGATTTATGTAAAACCCTAATATCTCTCTTTTCCCTTTTACATTTACTCCTAATAAAAAATAGATTGCTTCTTTAGATACTGTATCCCTCCTTATGTTTACATGCATTGCATCTATAAATATTACATAATAACTTTCTTCTAATTTCCTGTTTTTAAATCCTTCTATATCTTTTTTTACTTTCTCTGTTATATTAGATATCGTTTCTTTACTGTACTTCATCCCATATATATCTTTTATATGTTCTGATATATCTTCTGTAGATAATCCTTTTGCATACAATTTTATTATTGTATCATCTATATTTTCAAGCCTTCTCTTATATCTTTCCAATATTGCAGGATAAAACCCATTCCTTGCTCTTGGTACTTCTAAGTTAATAATTTTTCCATGACTTGTGTCTAAATCTCTGTACCTTTTACCATTTCTGTAATTTTCTTTTTCTGTTTCTCTATCATATTTTTTATAACCTAAAACAGTATCTATTTCATTTACCATTAAACTTTCATATCCATATTTCAATATTGATAACATTAATTCTTTTGTTTTGTCAGGATTTTTAATAAAATCTTCTAAAACCCCTTGACTTTCTAAAAATTTAGCTAATTCTTTACCTAAATTGTTCATTTTTTTGCCTCCTGATGGTTTGTTTTTTTGTACATATTTTTTTCATCGGGAGGCAATATTTTTTATTTATTTGCTTTAAGCAAACTTATTCTCTCTTTTACACACTTTTATTTATAGCATGTTTCTCGACTGAATTACAGTTGCCAAAGGCAAAAAAGATAAAAATAATATATTTCCTTTAATGTTATAAAAGATTAATTTTAATGAATACATAACTGTACTAAGGAGAGAAATTTTAATTAGGATATAATTAATTCTTTATTTTTTTAATATCTCAATAATTTTAATTTTATTGTTAACAAAATATTAGTACTTGAAAAAAAATCAAAATTCCTTAATTTTACAAACAATCTAAAAATATGGGATAAGGATATAAATATGTCAAAAAAAACAGAAGAATTATCTAAAAGATATGAACCTGAAAAATTTGAATCTAAATGGTATAATTTTTGGGAGAAAAATAATCTTTTTAAAGTTGAAATAGATAATAAAAAAATCCCATATGCTATAATGATGCCACCACCTAATGTTACTGGTGTTTTACATATGGGGCATGCTTTACAGGATACTATACAGGATATATTGATTAGATACAAAAGGATGAAAGGTTTTAATGCTTTATGGCAACCTGGAAAAGATCATGCTGGTATTGCAACTCAAAATGTTGTTGAAAAAAAACTTCTTAAAAAAGGGATAAAAAGGGAAGATTTAGGAAGAGAAAAATTCTTAAAAGAAGTATGGAAACTTGTAGAAGAGCATAGAGATGTTATTTCAAAACAAAAAAGAAAACTCGGTGGTTCAGCAGATTGGTCAAGAGAAAAATTTACACTTGATCCAGATATGTATAAATCTGTTATGACTGCATTTGTTAATCTTTATAATAAGGGTTTAATATATAAAGGCAAGTATATTGTTAACTGGTGTCCAAGATGTCATACAGCACTTTCAAATGAGGAAGTTGTGAATAAAGATGAAGAAGGGAAACTCTGGTATATAAAATACAAATTTTCTGATGGTAGTAAGATAAAAATTGAAGGATTTGGTGAAATTGATGGAATAATCGTTGCTACTACAAGACCTGAAACAATGCTTGGAGATACAGCAGTTGCTGTTAATCCTGAAGATGAAAGGTATAAAAATATTATTGGTAAAAAGGTTATTTTACCAATAATGAATAAAGAGATTGAAATTATAGCAGATAGTTATGTTGATAAAAAATTTGGTACAGGTGCTGTTAAAATTACACCAGCTCATGATCCTAACGATTTTGAAGTTGGGAAAAGGCATAATTTAGAACAGGTTGTAGTAATTGATTCAAAAGGGAAAATGAATGAAAATACCCCTTCTAAATATCAAGGGTTAGATAGGTATGAAGCAAGGGAAATAATAATAAATGACCTTGAAAAAAATGGTCTACTTTTAAAAATAGAAAAACATCAACATTCTGTTGGTCATTGTTCTAGATGCGATACAACAATTGAACCATATTTATCAGACCAATGGTTTGTTAAAATGAAACCATTAGCAAAAAAAGCAATTGAAGTTGTAAAAGAAGATAAAATTAAAATATTTCCACCAAGATGGAAAAAAATGTATTTTGAATGGTTAGAAAATATCAGGGATTGGTGTATTTCAAGACAACTATGGTGGGGACACAGAATACCAGTTTATTATTGTAAAGATTGCGGAAAAGAGTTTGTTTCTGTTGATAAACCTGAAAAATGTCCTTATTGTGGTAGTTCGAATATTAAACAGGATGAAGATGTTCTAGACACCTGGTTTTCTTCCTGGTTATGGCCAATTTCAACATTAGGATGGCCTGAAGATACTGAAGAATTAAAATATTTTTACCCAACAGATGTTCTTGTTTCCGGTTATGACATTTTGTTTTTCTGGATTATTAGAATGGTGATAGCTGGTCTTGAATTTAAGGGAGAAATCCCATTTAAAAATATTTACCTTACGGGATTAATTAGAGACAAATATGGTAGAAAAATGTCAAAATCCCTTGGTAATGGTATTGACCCATTAGAAATGGTTGAAAAATATGGAGCTGATGCTGTTAGATTCACTCTTGCATATTTATCAACTGAAGGACAGGATATTAATTTAGATCCCGTTAAATTTGAAATGGGAAGAAATTTTGCCAATAAGATCTGGAATGTATTTAGATTTTCTTATCAATTTATTAAAGACATTGATCCTGAAATTATAAATTCTGATTTTGAAACCACAAATTTTGATATTGTTGATAAATGGATCCTAACAAAATTAATGAAACTTATAAAAACAATTGAAAATGATTTTGAAAGGTACAAATTTCAATATATATCATACAATTTATATCAATTTATCTGGCATGATTTTTGTGATTGGTATATTGAGCTTGCAAAAGTTACATTATTTAAAGGAAGTGAGAAAGAAAAGCTAAATAAGAAAAAAACTCTTTATTTTTTAATTATGAATATAATAAAAATGTTACATCCTTTTATGCCATTTTTAACTGAAGAAATTTATCAGACGCTTAATCACAAAAAATCTTCTATAGTTATTGAGGATTATCCTGAATATAATGAAAAACTTATTTTTGAAAATGTTTTTAATGATTTTCAGTCAATTCAGGAAATTATAACTGGAATTAGAAATTTAAAATCAGAATTAAATATTTTAAATAGGAAAGATATTGATGTTTATATTAAAATGGAACAAAATAGTAAAATTTTAGATGAATTTAAAGAACAAATCAAAATTTTAGCAGGAATTAAAGATATTATTCCAGTAAAAGAAAGCCCGAGTAAAAAATTTGCAACAAAAGTTACAAAAATAGCTGAAATATATATTATTGTTGAAGGTATTGTTGATTTAGAGGAAGAGAAAAAGAGAATTGAAAAACAACTAAAGAAACTTGAAGGAGAACTTGAAAAAGTTAATAAAAAGCTATCAAATAAACAATTTTTGGAGAAGGCTAAAAAAGAGGCAATAGAAAAGCAAAAAGAAAGAAAAAATGAACTTGAATTAAAAATAAATAAATTAAAAGAAAAAATAGAAAAACTTTAATTTTAAATTAAATATTAATTTAAATTTAATTTAAATGAATATTAATATAAATTAATATTGTTATTGATTAGGTTATTAAACTATAATTCCAATTATTTTAATTGTTTTTTTTCTTTAGTTTATCCATTAATAGTAAGTTTTTTAATAATAGTTTAATATTTGAATATTAATTTTAGGTTTGGAGGAAATATATGAAATTATCAAAATTATTTGGAAATAGATTAAGAGAAGATCCTAAAGATGCACAGCTTATCTCACATAAGTTGATGTTAAGAGGTGGATTTATAAGACAGAATGCAGCTGGAATTTTTTCCTATATGCCTTTAGGTTATAAGGTAATGCAAAAAATTACTCAAATAATCAGGGAAGAGATGGATGCTATAGATGGCCAGGAGATGCTAATGCCATATGTTAATCCTAAAGAGATGTGGGAACAAACAGGACGATATCAAACAATTGGTGATGAATTATTAAGATTTAAAGATAGAAATGACCATGATTATGTTCTTGCTATGACTCATGAAGAATCAGTTGCCTTTTTAGCTAAATCTGAACTTTTTTCATATAAGCAATTCCCTTTTATGGTTTATCAATTCCAATTGAAATTTAGGGATGAACCAAGAGCAAGAGGTGGTTTGATAAGAGTTAGAGAATTCACAATGAAAGATGCTTATTCATTTCATCTCAATTGGGAAGATCTTGATAAATACTATTATAAGGTTTTTAATGCATATAATAATGTTTTTAAAAGGGTTGGTTTAAAAAAATTTATTGATGTTAAATCCGATACCGGGATGATGGGAGGACGAATTGCACATGAATTTATGCTTGTTACAGAATCTGGAGAGGATACTCTGATTTTATGCAAATCATGTGGATATAGAGCCAATAGAGAAGTAGCAACCTCAAATCTTGATCAATATCTGGAAGAGGAAAAACCTTTAGAATTAATTGAAACACCTGGAAAGAAAACCATAGAAGAAGTTGCAGAATTTTTAAATGTACCATTATACAAGACTGGTAAAGCTGTTTTTTATGCTGATGATAATGACAACATTATTTTTGTATTGATAAGAGGAGATAAACAGGTAAATGAGACAAAACTTAAAAACTATTTAAAAACAAAATATTTAAGGTTTGCAGAGGATGAAGAGATTAAAAAAATTGGTGCAGTAGCAGGTTATGCATCTCCACTTTCAATTAATGATAATGATAAATTAAGAATTATAGTTGATACTTCTATTTTAACTTCTAACAACCTTGTAGTTGGTGCAAATAAAGAAAATTATCATTATAAAAATTTTAATTTTAAAAGGGATTTAAATAAAGGTGAGGTTGTTGAAATTTATCAAGTTGAACAGGGAGAAAAATGTCCAAAATGTGGAAAACCTTTAAAAGTAACAAGAGGTATTGAAATTGGTAATATTTTTCAACTTGGAGATAAGTATACTAAAGCTTATAATATCCAGGTATTAGATGAGAATGGTAAAAAGATTACACCTTTAATGTGTTCATACGGAATAGGTGTTGGAAGGCTTGCAGCAGCAATAATTGAAGAATCTCATGATAAATTTGGTATGATATGGCCAAAATCTGTTGCACCAATGGATATTCATATCTTACCTTTAACTAAAAAAGAAGAAGTTTTTAAATTTGCTTTTGACCTATATGATGAATTAAGAAAAGAAGGATTTGATTGCATAATTGATGATAGAAAAGAATCACCTGGGGTAAAATTCAATGATGCTGATCTTATTGGCATTCCTTTACAGGTAATAATTTCTGATAAAACTTATAAAGAGGGTGAGATAGAAATAAAAATAAGAAAAACAGGTGAAAGAAAAAGGATTAAAATACATGAATATACCTATGAAATGGTAGAAAAAATAAAAAATATATATGCTACAATAGATTAAAAAAAATTTAGAAATTAAAGAATATTTTTATAATCTAAATAAAATATATTTAATAAAAAATAAAACAAAATATATTTAATTTAATAAAAAATAAATATTAAAAAAAAGATAGAGGAATAAAACAATAGTAAATTGTTGATAAAAATTCCTCTATCTTTTTTATTTTTTCAAAAAGTGTTTTAAAATAAACTTAGAAATTTAATATGTTTGAAAGAAAAAACAAGATAAAGTAAGAAATATATTACTTTTTGGAGGGGGTTTATGGTTAAATCAAAAGAATGGAATTGGAAGATTGTGAATGAGAATTGTTGGAGTGAACCTTCTGAAGATGTTTATTACTATCTTGCTAGATGGAAGAAAAAAGATTTTAAAAAATTTTTAGATTTAGGGTGCGGTATTGGAAGGCATTCAATATTATTTGCAGAAAATGGATTTGATACTTATAGTTTGGATTTATCACAAGATGGAATTAATTTTCTGAATAAAAAAACTAAAGAATTAGGACTTAATATAAAAACTGTTGTAGGAGATATTAATAAACTACCTTATAAAAATAATACTTTTGATTGTATATTAGCTTATCATGTAATTTCACATACAGATACAGAAGGAATCAAAATTATTATTAGTGAAATTAAAAGAGTATTAAAAAAAGGAGGTGAATTTTTTGTTACACTATGTTCTAAGAATAGTCCATCATACAAAAATAAAAATTATCCAAAAATTGATGAAAACACCATTGTTAAAACTGAAGAACCAGAAAAAGGGGTACCACATTTTTATTTTGATTTAAATAGTGTAAAAGAATTGTTTAAAGAGTTTGATATTATAAGGTTACGTCATATAGAAGATATATTTGACAATAAAAGTAGCTGGCATTATTTTCTTCATGGTAGAAATAAAGAATGTTGATATTTTTTTTACAAATAGCTTTTTTTCAAAAGTAAAGTTCTTGTTCATAAAATTTAAAACTATTTTGAGTATATTATATTCATGAAACAAAAATTGTTAGTATATTAGATTTTGAAAAAGAAATGAGTTGTTTTTATTGAACAAGATATTTATAAATTGATTAAGAATTGAAAATGGTGCATTCTTTCTTTTACTTAATAATTCAAATAAAAGTACATTTATATATTTTATTTTAAATTAGAACATTATTTATAATATATTGGAATTTAAAAAAAATTAGATTAGAAATTAAAATTAGTATGAAAAAAAATTAACTTGTAACAGGGAATAATTATGAAATTAGGAAAAAAAGAGTCTTTGATTGTAAAGTTTTTTGGATTGACTTTTTTAATTACATGGATTCCATGGTTTATAGCAGTTATTAGCAAACAAAAACAAGGAGATTTTTTAGTAAATTTATTTATTGCTCTTGGTGGTATTGGACCAACTGTAGCTGCATTAATAATGTTATACAAAAATAATGAGCTTAATGATTTAAAAAAGGATTACTGGAAAAGAGTATTAAATTTTAAAGCTATTAAAATAAAGTATTATTTAATAATATTTTTTCTTCCCCCTGTAGTTTATATTTTATCAATTATGGTAACATCAATTTTTGAAAGTAGAAATTATCAATTTATTGGTTTCTCCAATAGTTCAAACTCTATATCTGGTATAATTTCTTTTATAATTTTCACTTTGATATTTGGACCTATTCCAGAAGAATTAGGATGGAGAGGAATAGGATTAGATTTATTAACTACTAAATTTAACAGATTAAAAGCAAGTTTAATTTTAGCTTTTATATGGGCTTTATGGCATATCCCTTTATTTTTTATCAATGGTACATACCAAAATACTAAAGTTTTTTATTCATTTGGAACATTTATATATGTAGGTGGATTATTTTGCAATACTTTTATTCTAACCTGGTTGTATTATAAAACTAATAAAAGGATTCTTGCTGCAATTCTATATCATTTTATGATAAATTATACTGGGTTGATTTTAAACATAAGTGAATTTTCTCAATTATTTTCCCTGTTTTTATTATCAATAATTATTATAGTTTCAATTAAAAAAGAAAAAAATTTCTGGTTGGAAATAAATTAGCTAATGTTATATATAAAATTGTTGTATATTGGTTTAGTAGAAATGCATGTGTTTTTTTTAAGTAATATTTTAAAAATTAGAACAAAAAATTATTGATTATAAAGACATTAAAGTTATAAAAGAAAATTATAATATAAAAAAATAATTAAATAGTTTAAATAATTAATTATGGGGATTGATATGTTTGAGAAAACTAAAAAATTATTCAATGATGTTTTAAAATATTCAGAAAAACTAGTAAAATCGAAAAAACATGATCCTAAACTTGTCGATAAAAATGTTGTTCCCAAAAAAATAGGTGTATATTTATGGAGATCAAAAATAAATGATGAAATTTTATATGTTGGTAGAGCATTTGGGGAAAAAGGTCTATATCAAAGAATTATAAAGCAACATTTGGCAATTAATTATACAAAAAGTGTATTTAGAAAAAGGCTTGCTGAAGAACAAAATCTTAATTTAAGAGAGGAATCTGCAGATTTCATTAAAAACAATTTTGTTTTTTCTTTTATATCATTTGAAGAAAAAGATAAAAAATTAGCTTCTTTAATGGAAATTTTATTAATACTTGAGTATTCACCAAAATATAATAAAGAATGGAAATATTAAATGATTGGATTCTACCGAGTTATGAAATTAAATATTAAATTAATTCTAATTTCCTATTATTGGAGCTGGAAAGTGGGGTGTAGAACTTACAAAACAGCTTTTAGCATTTAGTAGAAAACAATATCTTGATCCAAATATAATTGATCTTAATATATTTATAAATAATATTATTAAAATGTTAAAAAAAATTATAAGTAAAAATATCAAATTGGAACTTTTCTAAGATAATAAATTAACAAATACCAAAGTAGTTCTAAATAAAATGGAACAGGTTATCATTAACCTTGTGTAAATAGTTGTGATGCAATACCTAATAGTGGCAAGATAATTATAAAAACATATAATGTTGAAATTAATGAAACTAATATTCATCGACATTTGGGTATTAAACCAGGAAAATATTTAATGCTTTCTATAATTGATAAAGACATTAAGATAACTAAAGAAATTTAATCGAAAATTTTTGAATCTTATTTTACAACTAAAGAAAAAAAAGATACTTTTTGAATATCTTAAAAAGATTCAACCCACCATAAGATTATTTATATGTCGGATTATACAAATAATATAATAAAACACAATAAAACAATTAATCCAATCTTACATTTAGTTTAAAAACCATTTAATCTAGATGAAATTTCTTAAAAAATCTGGTTAATTATAAATTAGAGAAAAAATTATAATCAATATTCGATTATAGAAAATTATTAATAGGTGAAAAAATAAAAAAATCATGTTTAATTTAGAAACAAAATTCAACATTGAATTGAAAACAAAAAGTAAAATTTAAAATGAGAAAAATTATTATATCTTTTTTATTTTTTTTAAAGTATATTCCAAAAAATGTTGTATGATTGATAAATTGAATATATACATCAAATTTAGGTAAAGGTATAAAGACATTGTCAGTTTATTTATAAAATGTAACATATTTTAGTATTTAACCCTAATTTGATAAATTAAAAATGATAAAAACACAAAAAAGATTATGATAAAATCTAAATTGTCAAAAAAATAAAAAAAATAATTGAAATTTAGTGTAATTGTATTAATAATAATTAATAAACAAACAAAGTTGTTTATAAAATACTGTAATTTAAGTCTTGTGTTCAAACATTGTTTTTTTATATTAATATTAATTTTTTGAATTTGGGGGATAATATGGATAAGAAAAAATTATTTTATTTAGTTGTCTTATTTATTTTCCTTATACCTATTTTATCAGGATGTACTATTTTAAGTAGAATCTTTGGAACAGGCAGTAATGATAATTATTCGGGTTATCGTATTGAAGGCACAGTGTATTATAATGGAAGTGTTGAACCTGGATATGAAATGCATTTTTATGTTTATATTGATCCTTATGATGTAAATCCTTCTCCTGAAGATAATATGAGATATGATTTTTCCACTAATAGAACAATGGATTTTAGTTTTGATTTTGAGCAATCAGAATTGAACCCTTTTGCTTTATTGGTTTATATTGATGTAAATGGTAATGAAGTGTTAGATAGTGGTGATTATTATGCTTACTTTGATCCTGCAACTGGTGGTCCTACAGATATTCCTGTACAAATCAAGTTTGAGACTGAAGGAAAAATTGTTGTTAATTTTACTTTTGGTGATGATTTTATCTGGAATGGTGTAGGCTGGAATCCTAAAAATTATAATGGTTATGATTATGAATATATGCTTCTTTCAAATCCAGATGTTAGTTATTTTCAAGGAAAGATTACAGATGTTGCAACTGATGGTAGTTTTTTATATATGGCTGGTTTTTATGTTACAGCACAATATCAACACAGGTGTTTTATTTACAAAGTTAGTCCAAACAATGGCTCTATTATAGCTAAATACGAGACTGATGTATTTAATGATGATGGAATGGATCCTTCAACTATTATTGCTCCAGTGCTTGTAGAATATGAAAGTGGCTATGTTTATATGGCTTTTACTGACCTTTACGATAATGTTAGTTATTTGTTCAGATTAGATGATAATTTAAATATGGTTGATAATTTAAATAGTAAGGTATATCCAGATTATGAAATAAGAGATATGGTTGTTGATCCAGCTGGAGAACCGGATATTTATTTAACAGGAGTTTACAATAATTCAGGTGATAATGATATATTTGTTGAAAGAGCACCAGTAACTTCAGCTGAACAAATTCATATAGAAACAAATGCTGGAGATGATGCTGGAAATGGAATAATATTGTATAATGGTTATATTTATGTTGCTTCTTTATTTGATGCATATAATGATGGTAATAATTATGCAACTATTTTTCAATTTGATAAAGCTGGATTGTCAGATTTGAACAAAATTGAAGTAAGTAATTTGGCACAGGGATTGGGTTTATGCTATAATGATTATTATGGTAATTTCTATATGACAGGTTATCAAAAAGCACAAGGAAATAATAGATATACTTTGGTTTCAAAAATATATACAGATTTATCAAATTATGATAATAACTTATCATTTGATGAATCTTCAGAACCTCCTACAGATATAAATGATGAAAGTGGGACTTTTATATATTATGACCCTGATAATCATAATATGGTTATACCCGGTTATCAGTTAAGAACACAGAGCTGGGATATTGATCAAAAAGGGTCTTTGACAGTTCTTGATACTACAGGGGCCAGAAAAACAATTATATTTTCAGATTCTGAATTAGATAGTAATTATGATGCATCTTTATTATCAAGGGTTGTTGCTGTTGGAGATTATTATTATGCAGTAGGTTATACATTAAAAAATATTGATGGAACTAATTATGATTACAGACCATTGATTGTAAGAATGAAAAGATAAATAATAAAGTAAAGTTACAGATTATGATAAAAAGATATTGATAATTGATAATAATATAGTTAAACGATAATAAAATTATAGAAACAAAAAGTTATTAAAAATTAATTTTTTTAATTATTTAAAGATTTAAGTATCATAATGACTACTAACAAATAGTAGAAGCTGAAAAAAGGGATGAGCAATCATCCCTTTTTTTATTATTTGGTTAATTGTTGAGTAAAAAAATTAAATAATAAAAATTAAGTTTTTAATTAGTTTGCAATAAATTGTTTTATAAAAACAAATAAAATTTGTAAAAAATAGTTGACATAATATTTTTTTTAGGATAAATAATTCGCAAAAAACAGGAAGCTAAATTATGAGTGTATTAAAGAAAAATATATTTATACTTTTAATAATATTTTCTCTTTTTATAGTTTACAGTTGTACTCCATCATTTCCTTATAATGGCACTTATCAAAATGCTTATTCTTTAGATAATAATGTTTATTATGAAGATAATATATATGCTGGAGAAACAAAATGGTATTATTTTTATGCACAGGCTGATACTTTATACACGATAAATTGGGATGATTTATATGATGGTTCAGGTAGCTATACATGTGATATAATAGTTTCTGTGTATGATTCTAATATGAATATATTATATTCTGATGTAGATTCTGGATATTATTCTGGAATACCAATTTCAGTCTCTGAAAGTCAAAAAATTTATATATTAGTTGAAGGATATAATTATGGGAGTTACGCGATAAGATATAAATCTAATAATGCTTATTCTTTAGAAGATAATGTTTATTATGAAGATAGTATATCTGCTGGAGGAACAAAATGGTATTATTTTTATGCACAGGCTGATACTTTATACACGATAAATTGGGATGATTTATATGATGGTTCAGGTAGCTATACATGTGATATAGAAGTTTCTGTATATGATTCTAATAGGAATATATTATATTCTAATGTAAATTCTGGATATTATTCTGGAATACCAATTTCAGTCTCTGAAAGTCAAAAAATTTATATATCAGTTAAAGGATATTCATCTGATGACTCTGGTACTTATGCGATAAGATATAAATCTAATAATACTTATCATTTAGAGGATAATGTTTATTATGAAGATAATATATCTGCTGGAGAAACAAAATGGTATTATTTTTATGCACAGGCTGGTTCTTCTTACACGATAAATTGGGATGATTCATATGAGGGTTCAGGTAGCTATACATGTGATATAAAAGTTTCTGTATATGATTCTAATATGAATATATTATGGCATGATGTAGGTTCTGGATATTATTCTGGAATAACAATTTCAGTTTCTGAAAGTCAAAAAATTTATATATTAGTTAAAGGATATTTATCTTATGAGTCTGGAACTTATGCGATAAGATATAAATCTAATTAGTTAAAATTAGCTTAATAAATAAAATAGATATAATGGAGGTAAAATGTATAAGAAAAATAATAAATTATTGAAAAAAATTATTTTATCAATTCTTCTTTTATTTATTTTAGCAATATTTTTAATAAATGTTTCCTGTATTGTCCCGGAAAGCTATATAAACAAAGTTAATTTAAACTTTAATACTTACTTTGGTTTTTTATATTTTTGTGGAATAAAAAATGTTAATCAAAAAATTGGCTTTCAACTAGTTTTTAAAAATAATGTAACTAATGAGAAGAAAGTATGGGATTTTAATTTAATAGGGAAAAAGAATTTTTATTATTTCCCCATAAAGCCAGGGGAATATACACTGGCTTATAAATTTAAAAATGAAAAAAAGTATGGGGGGGAGCATACAGTTATTGTTAGAGAAAATTTTTTAAATCTGGATATAGTAGTTCTTTATTCAAAAATTAAAAATAATTATATATCTGTATCTGCTAAACCTATTGAGAGAAAGAATTTTAAAAATATCAAAAATTTTGATAAAGAAATTAAACCTTTTTTATCTTTAGGAATTAATATTACTGATGAAGAAGTTAATTTAAATTCATTATTTCCTCTGGATAATAGTGTTAATTTAATTTTGCATTATGATGATAGCATTGGATATTTTGATTTTAATGGTAAAAAAGTTTTTAATAATGGAAAAATTATTTTACCTTTTTCTTCAGAAACAGTATTTCCTTTTCAGGTTAAAGGAAAATTTGTAATAAATAGAGAATTCAGATTATCAAATAAACTTGTTATAAGAGAAATACCATTTGTCCTTAGCATATATGGAAAATATTATGCAAATTTAATTGCAATTTCAAAAGCAGGTATTATTAAAAATTTAAATATTTCTATAATAAACAAAGAATCAATAATAAACTATTCTAAATATAAAAAAAATTCAGAAATGAAACAAACTATGTATGGTATTTTTAAAAAAGAGCTATTGCCATATATCAGTATACAATTTTATTATGAATAATTTTTGTTATCTTAAATTTTAAAATAAGTTAAATATACAAAAATTATAAAAAAAGAGGTACATTGTGAGAAGGAAAATTAATAAAATTTATCTATTTTTTATTATAATTTTTATCCCAGTTTTTTTATCAGCTGGCAATAATAACGAGAAGCAAAATTCTAAAAAATCAAATAATATAAAAAGCATTGCAATAATTATTGATATTGATAAGTTTTGCGACCAATCAATTCCAGATATCCGTTTTCATGAAAAAAAAGCTTTAGAGTTGTTTGAAACATTAAAGTTGAATAAAGAAATAGATGAGGTCAAATTATTTTCTACATTTTTTAATAAAGATTCTAAAAATTATCCAGATAAAAGTAATTTAATTTCATATTTTGAGAATTTAAAAAATATAATACAAAAAGATACCAATATTTTAATTTATTGTTCCACTTATTCTTATAAATATCAAAATAAAATCTATTTATTAACTGCTGATACTAACCTAAAAAATATATCTGATACAGCAATTGAGTTAAACAAGTTTATAAATTTTATAGATGAACTAAAAACTGAAACAAAGATTGTATTTTTTAATATTGGGAAAAGAATATCTGATAGGATTAATATAATTAATAATTCTTTAATGGAAAAAGATTATTTTAAAGGATTGGATATCAATTTTCCAGTAATCACATCATCAATGATTGATGAATATTGTTATTTTGATTGGGGAAGCAAATCAGATATATTCATTTCATCATTAGTTCAAATATTTTCAAATTTAGAATCTTTTAAGATAAAAAATAAAAAATATACTTTGAAAATTATCATTTCAAAAATAAGGCAAATGATGCAATCCTGGCTTGGAGAAAATTCAGTTAAACAAACTCCAATTTTATATTATTCAAAAGGGGATGAATCCAGATTTTATAATTTTTTGTCAAATATAATTAATAAGGTAGATTATAATTTAGTTAAAAATAATGTAAATAAGCTTTACAAAGAAAGAGATAAAAATATTGGAGGAAAAAATAAATTATCATCTATAAAAAAAGTTGTATCATCATATATAAAAGGTATTTATAATTTAGATAGAATTGATGGAGTGATAGTTCAATTTAAAAGTAAAGAAGAAAATGATTTTAAATTTAAAGAATATAGAAAAGTTAAGGAAGGAAACCATAACTATCTTGAAGTTTATACCTATAATAAAAATTTTAAAATTACTGAGATTGAAAGATATAACTTTGCTGATAGTTTAAAATTAATAAGTAAAATTCTATATGATGAGAAAACAAGAAAAAAAATAAATATAAAAATTTTAAAAAATATTTTATTTAAAGCAAATGTGAAACCCAATGATTCTTTTGACCTTGTGTATCAATATTCTATAAATAAAATTAATTATAAAGTTATTGAAAAATATACTTTTGTTAAAGAAGGTGAATTAAATATAAATAATTACTATTTTGATAAAGGGTATATATTCAAAGTTAATAAAAAAGTAATATCAAAAGATGGTGAAAAAACAAAAGAAATAGAAGAAAGCTATTATACATATTTTATTGATGATATTGGTGTTGTTAAATTTGGAAGTGGTAAAAATACTTATGAATTATTTGATTTAGTTAAAAATGAAGATTTTAAAAAACAGCTAAAGATTGCGAAAATAAAAAATGATGCAAAAAAAAGTTCATTTTTGTATTTTTATCTTAATAATAAGGGAACAACAGGTTATTGTACAGATTTTGATTTAAATATTTCAAAAGGAAAATGGTTATCATTAAGTTTTGAATATGTTCCTTTAAATGAAATTAACTTTTATCTACCTTATGATTTTTATTTCCTTGAATTTAAATATAAAAATGATCTATTTGATATGTATCTATTTGGTGTAACAAATGTTTCTTTATTTTCTGGTATCGGAATGATGAATTCTTATCAAAATATATTAAATAAAGATTATTTTAATTTTTATTTCTATTTTGCTGGAGGGTTGGAGTTTAAAACTTATGTATTATATAAATATACAAATTTTGTAATAAATTACGGGATAAATTTTTATTTAAGTATGACTGAAGGAATGGATTCAAAAAATCTAACTTATGGTATGGGGTATTATTTAGGAATAGGATATTATTTTTAAAAAAAAAAAAGGACTGAATAAATAATTTTTCAGAGGATTTTATAATGAAAATAAAAATAATTAAAATATTTTTAGTTTGTTTTTTTATCTTATTAATATTAAGTATTAACAATATTTCATTTTATGTAAATGCTAAAGATAAAATAGAAACTATTTATGTTGATCAATTAAAAAACAGGTTAAGAAAAATTAAACCGGAATCAACTCAATTCATAAAAGTTGAAGGTATTAAATATTATGAAGTTTATGAAATTATTTTAAATGATTATTTTAATAAATCAAAATTAAATGAATCAGCTTCTATTACACTTTTCATTAAAAATGAAAATGGAGAAATATTATATCAGGGGCCTTATGAATTAGGACAATGGTATTCTGATACTCCAGGTGGAATAAAGTTTATAGCTAAAAATGAAGGTAGTATATATCTGGAAATAAATGCCAGTGGAGTAAATGATGGTGGGTCATATAGAATAGAAGTAAAAAAAATATCTGATAAAATAAAAATAAAAAATTTTAATAAAAATAAAACTAAAAATGGCTGGCAAAGAGATTTATATTACTTTACTAAATGGTTATTAGCTTTACATCCAGATCCTTTTGAAAATACAAAAAAAGAAATATTTGAAGAAAAAGTTAATAAGCTTTTTAATAAAATTCCCAATCTTGAAGATTCACAGATTGTAATAGGTTTTTTAGAAATAGCAGCTTTATTAAAAGATGGACATACTTATATAGCTGATACAAGGTATTTTAATAGATTACCATTAAGTATTATATGGCTTCAGGATGGTTTATATATTAATGGAGCAACCAATGAGTATTATCCGTTAATGGGTAGTAGAGTGGAAAAAATTGGTAAATATAAAGTAAATGAAGTATTTAAAATGATTAAGCCATTGATTTCTTCTGAAAATGAATATTGGAGTTTATTCTTATCACAAAAATTGTTATTAATTCCTGATATTTTATATTATTTTAACATTATTGATTCTAAAGATTATGTGGAACTGGAATTATATTCTAAAAATAAAGGGCTTTATAAAGTAAAAGTAAAAACATTTATTGGTAATGATTTAATTAGTAAAGGTTTTGTTTATAGTGATGAAATAAACGAGCATAAACAGTTTTTGTTTAATAAAAATAAAGATAAAAATTATTGGTTTGAATATTTACCACAAAATAACACTATTTATTTTAAATATAATAGATGCTTTGAAATGAAAGAATTACCTTTTAGAAAATTTGTAAGTAAGATGTTTGATATGATAAATAAAACAAAACCTGATAAAATAATTATTGATCTTAGAAATAATTTAGGTGGTTATTCTTTTATTATACAACCATTTATAGAAAAAATTAAAAATAGTTATTTAAATGAAAATGGAAAAATATTTGTAATAACCAATAAATCAACCTTTTCAGCAGGAGTTATAGCAGCTTATCAATTAAAAAAAGAAACTGAAGCTATTTTAATAGGAGAACCTGCTGGAAATAATTTAAAATTTTATGGTGGAGCTAAGTGGGAACATTTACCAAATAAAAAACTTCTATTAGGCTATGCAACTATGAAAATTAAATTATCTGAAAATGAGTTAAAAGCATTAAATCCTGATTATGTTATAAAATTTAATTCTAAACAATATTTTAACTTAAATGATCCGGTTATTAATTTTATATTTAGTGTTTTTTAAAAAAGGGTATTAATCTGTTTTACAATAAAACTTTTCCTATGAATAGGACAATATCCATATTTTTGTATCAATTGTATATGTTTTTTTGTTCCATATCCTTTGTGTTTATTAAACTCATAATTTTTGTAAATTTTTGAATAAGAAATCATTATTCTATCTCTAATAACTTTAGAGATTATTGAAGCAGCAGATACTTCTTTAATTAAAAAATCAGCTTTTATAAATGTATAAAAATTATCAAGATTTATAGGTTTAAATTTCCCATCAAAAATATAGAGCAATTCATTTTCGTTGTTTAAATTTTCATGATAAAGGTCCTGATAATTTTCTATAAAATTTTTTGTTGAGTTAATTATTCTGGTAATAGAATCTTTAATACAATAAGAGATTCCAAATTTATCTATTTCTGTATTTGTTTTGAGAACAATTTTATAAAATAAAGAAATACTTTTAATATAATTAAAAAGGTTTTCTCTTTGTTTTGCTGATAATTTTTTAGAATCTGTAATAGATGTAAATCTTGAATCAGAAAAATTTATTTTGGTATAATCAAATATTACCCCTGTAAAAACTAAAGGACCTGCTATTGGACCACGTCCAGCTTCATCAATTCCAATAATAATTTTTGGTGGAAATAAATTTTTATATATGTTGTTTAAATCTAACTTAATCACTAAATTAGATTATTCAATTAAAATTAATTATCAAGGTCAAATTTCAACAGCTTAACAAATTTATATTTTTATCTGCTAAAAAATTTGTAGTAAGAATTTTGATGTATTATCATTATAATCTTTATTATTTATTATCATTATTATTAAATGGAGTTATTTCTGGTTTTTTAGGGATAATTGCCCATGCTATAAGGTAAGCAATAATGCCTCCACCTGCACATACAGAAAATAAAATCCACAGTAATCTAACAACTGTTGAATCAATTTCAAAATACTCAGCAATCCCTCCATATACACCAGCTATTTTTTTATCTGTTTCAGAAAGGTATAATTTTTTTTCTTTTTGCATAAAAATCTCCTTTTATTAATAGGTGATAATTAAAATTTTTACTATAAATTATAAAAAAAAATTTATTTAAATGTTTTATAAAATTATTATTATTGATATTTTATTATTATAAATTAAGATATATTATATTTTTGTGAAGTCAAAGTAAATTATTTGCTACTGTAAAAAAATAAAAAAGTCAGGAGATTAGTTTGAATACAACATCAATTTTTATAAATGTTATTACTTTATTACTTCTTGTTTTTTCTTTTATAAAAAATAAAGAAAAAACAAAAAAAGTCTTATTAATGGCGTTAAAGGCATTTATTAAGATATTACCAGTAGTTTTAACTATAATTATTTTTATAGGATTGTTAATGGGGTTTGTATCAACAGAAACTTTGAAAAAGCTTATTGGGGAACAAACTGGATTTTTAGGGATTTTAATTGCTGCAATTATAGGAGCAATTATGCATATCCCATCTTTAATAGCATTCCCTTTAGCATCATCTCTACTAATAAAAGATGTTTCTATAACTGTTGTTGCTGTTTTTATAACAACTTTGACAATGATTGGATTTGTAACATTACCTTTGGAAATAAAGGAACTTGGTAAAAAAATTGCATTGTTACGAAATGGGTTAAGTTTCATAATTGCAATATTAATAGGAATTATTATGGGAGTAATACTATGAATAAAAAATCAATGAATTCAAATATAAACAAAAATCAAGATAATAAAAAATCAATTAACTCAAATGTTAACAATAAAAACGATAACAAAAAACATTTTAAAGATAATGATGGTATTAATAAAATGAAAATGAAAAAACAAAAAGAAAAAAAGAAATTTTTACAGGATTCTATATTAATGATTTTATTTCTTGTACTATCGATAATTTTAATAAAATTATATCCTGATAAAAAAGAACATGTCCTAAAAGTATCATTCCAATTTTTTAAGGAAATGATCTATATTTTGCCAGCAGTTATGATATTAATGGCTCTTTTTAATGTTTATGTATCTAATGACCTTGTAATAAAATACCTTGGTAAGAAAACAGGAATTAAAGCAATTTTAGTTGGTATAGTGCTTGGTTCTTTACCAACTGGTCCATTATATATAGCTTTTCCTGTTGCATCTGCTTTGATAAAAAAAGGGGCAAAAGTTTCAAGCATAATTGCTTTTCTTTCTGCATGGGCATGCATAAAAATACCACAGGAAATGGTAGAATTACAATTTTTAGGTGCAAAATTTATGGTTGCAAGATTGATATTAACAATAATATTTGTAATTATTATGAGTTTGTTTATTGAATTAATAGTTAAAGATGAAAAGGGAAAAAATGAAAATTAATGGTGCTAAACAAATAAAATAACACAAATAAATATTTGTTATAGTAAATTAAAAAGTATTGTTTTGTGTTAAAATTTTTTTGACATAAATATAAAATTATGTAAAAAAATATTAGAATGTTAAATTATAAAAAATTAAATATTTATTTATCTTCTTTTTTAAAAAATTATTTAAAATTATTTATTTTCATATTTAATATATTATGTAATCCTATATTAAACCATCTATCCTGTAAATAATTTACTATGAATTAGGAGGATAAAATGAAATTAATAAAAAAAAGATTACAAAATGACAAAGATAAAGCAAATGCATACTTTTTTTTCTACTATAATAAAAAAGTTGCTAATAAATAAATAATTAATGTATGAATATAGTCAGTTAAAATATATATATTGATATTTATTTTTAACTTTATAAAACAGGATAGATGGTTTAATTATTTTAATTTAATGGAGGTTATAAGTGAAATATCAATATTTTTATAAAGATGATTTACCTGAAAATACAATATCAAAAATTAGAAAAAATTTAAATAATATGGGAATATTTATAATTGAAGAAATCTGGTATAATAATGAAAATAAATTATTTTCTTGTGGAATAAAAGATATAAAAACTAATTTTAGATCAAATGGAAAAGGATTATCTCAAGAATATGCTTTAGCTAGCGCTTACGGAGAGTTTATTGAAAGATTACAAAATCAAATTATTTATTATGAAGTATCATTTTCTGAAAAAGATAAAAATAAGTTTGGATTTGAAATATCAAATGATGAAATAAAAATTAAATTATCAGAATATCCTGAATTACATGATTCTTTTAAAAAAGCATTTTTATATGGTAATGAAAAATTTTCTATTTATGAATTATGGGAAAAGATTATTAAAAATAAAAATTTAAATAATAAAGAATTTATTTTTTTACCATTTTATAATGTTAATAATAAAAAAGTCACATATTTACCTTATCAGTTTATTTTAAATTTTTATGGATCTAATGGAATGTGTGCTGGAAATTCTAACTATGAAGCATTAGTTCAAGGAATAAGTGAGATTATTGAAAGATATGTTCAAAGAGAAATATATTTTAAAAACATAACTCCTCCTACAATTGATGATACCTTTATAGAATATAATTTTCCAGATGAATTTGAATTAAAAAGATTAATTGAGGAAAAAGCAAAAGTTAAAATAATAGTTAAAGATTGTAGTTTAGGTAAAAATTTCCCTGCTATAGGAATTATTATAATAGATACAAAAAATGATTTATATGCAGTACATTTTGGATCTGAACCAGATTTAAAAATAGCATTACAAAGATGTTTTACTGAGATTTTGCAAGGTATAAATTTTAATTTAAAAGGAAAAATGAAAAATATAAAATTTATTTCAAAAAATGATAAAAACTTTTATGTTAATTTTAAAAATCTAGTTTGTAACGGTATAGGTTATTATCCTGAAACAATATTTAATTCTAAATTTAGTTATGATTTTGAATACAAAAATATTGAATTTTTTTCAAGTAAACAAAAATTAAAATATTTAATAAATATTATTCAAAAAAATGATTTTAATGATATTTTTATTAGGGATGTTTCTTTTTTAGGTTTTCCATCTTTTTTTATTATTATTCCTGGATTGTCTGAAATTGATTTTATGACAAAATATAAAATTGATAATTATATAAAAAATTACAATAGTACTTATTTATTATCTAATTTAAAAGATTTGAATAATGATGAATATAAGTATTTAATAGATGATTTAATGAACTTTAAAACAGCTGATATTAGGACTGAAAATTTTTTTATAAATGAATATTTTAGTATTCCCATAGATAACGAAGATTGGGATAAAATAACTATTGAATTATTATTGGCAATGATTTTTTATAGAATAAATAATTATAAAAAAGCTTTTTTTTATATTGATAAATATATAAAATTTATTGAAAATAATTATGATGATGTTGATTTAAGTTATTATTATGTGGTTAGGAATTTATTTTTATTTTTATCAAATGGAAAAAGTTTTTTAAATTCAATAAAAAAATTATCTTTAATTTATGAAAAAGAAATTGTTTATGAAGTAAAAAAAGATCTAGAAAATAATAATAAAATATTTGACTATGTTCCTCTTCCTAATAATTATAATTGTAATGAATGCCAATTACAAAAAGATTGTAAATATAATAATATTAGAGATATTTATTTAAAAATAAAAAAAATTCAATCCATAAATAAAATAAATCAGAATGACTTAAATTATTTATTTAAGGAATTATTAAATGATATATGAAAATGAATTAGATTTTAAGAGTAAAAATTTTTTTAAAATATATTTCTTGCTTATTAAATATATCTTAATTAATAACTCTTTATTTTTAATTAGCATTATAATAAATAGTTTTATATATTTTTTTATTAATCATCGTTATATTTTTTTAGTAGTTATAGAAGATTTTTTCTTTTTTATATTTTTTGGATATATTTTAATATTATTTGATGAATTAGGTCATATTTTGTTTTGTCTAATTAATAATTTAAATTTTATTTTTGGGTTTATTACTTATGAATTTAAATTTAATAAAATTAAAATTATTTTTAAATTGATGTTTTATATTAAATTAATTAATGAAATAGAAAATAAAAAACTTAAATTTTTTTATATTTGTGGTTTTATTAATGGAAATATTTATTTTTTAATATTATTCTTAATAATTAATATATTTAAATTATATTTTTTAAATATATCATTATATATTTCAATTATAATTTATTATTTAGCTAATATTATAGCAAAAAATAGTGATTTAAAAAATTTTTTTAATTTAAATAAACAACTTTAATAATCTAAAAAATTATAAAGGAAAGGTTAATGGAAAAAATTTTAGATGTAAAAAAAATTACAAAAAATTACAAAATGAAAAATCAAATTATAACTGCAGTAAATTCAGTTAGCTTTTCTGGAATGAAGGGAGAAATCTTAGGAATTTTAGGACCAAATGGTGCTGGAAAAACAACAATTGTTAAATCAATTGCAACTTTAATTGATTACGATGAAGGTGAAATTTTAATTAATAATTACAATAATAAGAAATATAAAAAATTTGTTTTAGAAAAAATGACAGCTGTACTTGAAGGATCAAGAAATGTTTATTGGAGATTAACTCCTATTGAAAATATGATATATTTCGCTTCTTTAAAAGGGTTATCTTATAAATCTATAAAAAATAGAATAGATTATCTTTTAAATTTATTAGAATTAGAAAAATTTGCTAAAGATGAAGTTAGAAAATTTTCAAGGGGTATGCAACAAAAGGTTGCAATTGCTTGTGCTTTAATAACAGATCCTGAAATTTGTTTATTAGATGAGCCAACATTAGGTTTGGATATTGAAACAGCTTTGTCAATAAGAAAATTTATAAAAAATTATGCAAAACAATATAACAAATTAATTTTAATTACATCTCATGATATGAAATTTATTGAAAATGTATGTGATAGAGTAATTGTTATAAAAGAGGGTAAAGTCATTACTAATGACTCAATAGAAAATTTAAAAAAATATTTTTCAAAACTTGTATATAAAGTAGTTATTGAAAATATGAATGAAAAAATTTATGATGAAATATTAAATTTAAATATATGTGATAATATAAGATTTGAAAAAAATCAAAATAAAATAATATATTTTTTTACATTAAATAATGTTATGAAGTTATATCAAATAATAGATATTTTTAGAAAGTATAATATTAAAATTTTAGAATTTGAAAATCAAAAAAATGATTTTGAAGATATTTTCCTTTCAATAATAAAATAATTTTAAAATTTATATTTATTGATAAAAATTAAAAATAGAAAAAATATGATATAAATAAAGATAAAGATTAAAAAGTAATAAATATATTTATAATACAGGAGGATTTAATAATGTTAAAAAAATATTTTAATTTATTATATGGCGAAATAGTTAAATATATATGTGAATTAAAAAGATATTTTTTTAATACATTTTCTATGTTATTAGCAAGTTTTATATTTTTTTTAGGAATTTTTTATAGTATAAAGCATTTTTCTGGTCAGAATAATAATATAAATAATCTTTCCTCTTTAATAATTGGTTATATTACATGGATTTTTGCTCAATCAGCTTATTTTAACTTGCCATCAAATGTTATTGATGAAATTCAAAAAGGTACATATGAACAATTGAATCTTACTTCAATAGGTATTATGTATGTATTTTTCAATAAGATTCTAATTAATCTTATTTTTGATATTATTGAAATCAGTTTAGTTTTGATTCTGATTATGTCTATAACAGGAATCTGGTTAAAATTTAGTATAATTAAAATATTAGTTGTTTTATTAATATCTCTACCTTCTTTATGGGGGTTTGGTATATTTTTTAGTGGTATGGCAATTTTGTTTAAAAAAATTTCAGGTTTTCTCTCTATAATTAATCTTGTGCTAATTACACTAGTTGCTTTTCCCGCATATCCAATAAATTTTTATTCATTTTTGCCATATACAATGGGAGCAACTACAATGAGGATGATGATAATAAAAAATCAAAAGTTTAATTTAGAATGGTATGTAATTATTATTGTTTTAAGTTTATTATACTTTTTTTCAGGAATAGTTGGATATAATATATGTGAAAAACTATCAAGAAAAAAAAATCTTTTAGGACAATATTAAATACTTATTTAAAATTAAAATTATTTTTAATTTATTAAAATTAAACAAACATATAACCTAAAATAAAGATAAAATAAATAATAAATAAATTATTAAAATTGATAAAAATATTCAGAATATTCATATAACCCTATAAAAAGGGGAAATTAATGGTGTTAAACAAATAAAATAACACAAATAAATATTTGTTATAGTAAATTAAAAAGTATTGTTTTATGTTAAAATTTTCTTGACATAAATATAAAATTAATAATTATATATAGGCATATGAGAAAAGGAGGTATTTTAATGAATTTTAGACGATTACGAATATTTATTAATTTGTAATTACCAATCCTGCTTTAAAGTTATTCCATTAATATTAATAAATTGTTTTAGAAAATATATTAAATTATGTGTTTATAAAAGCGAAATAATAATTATTATTGATTACAAAAAATTAAGAAAAAATATTTAGATATTAAAAATAGATAATTATTTTTAGTTTTAAATATCTAAATATAATAAAAAAATTAAAAATAAAAAGAGTTAATTAAAAAATGGAATAAAGGCAGGATTGGATATAATATGTCCTGCCTTTATTTTAATTACAATAGATTACAGGGGTATGCAAAAAAGCATAACTACAAAAATAAAAAATAAAAAGTTAATATTGTAAAAATGAGGGTCAGGGCATAGAAAAATGCTCTGGCCTTTTTTTTATGTTTTTTATATTTTCAAATTATTTTGAATAATTAAAAAAAATAAATAAGGGGTTAAAAAATTGTAGTGAAATTAAAAAATTAAAAAAGAATAATGTTATTTTAAGAATTGTAAAAGATAAGAGTATTATTGGAATAATAATTAAAAGTAGTAAAAAGGAAATTATAGTAATTTGAAATGTTGAGGTAAGGAGATTGATGCTTATGAAAAATGTAAATAAAGGGAAAGAATTAATTATTAAAATATTTAAAAAAAATATTGGTTTATTTGCTTTTACAGTCTTTATAATGGTGATAACTACTATTTTAGGTATAATTGGACCTATTATTGTTAAGAAAGCAATCGATGTAAATATGACTAATAATGATGTAAATGGGTTATTCAGAAGGGTAATTGAATATTTAATTGTCACATTTTCAATGTCAATATTAACAGGAGGATATATTTACCTTACAGAGTATTTCGGTCAAAACTTTTTATATGAAATAAAAACTGGAATTTTTAAACATATTGTAAGATTACCTATGAAATTTTTTGATAATAATCCTGTTGGAAAAATTATGGCCAGAATTGAATCTGATGGTGAAGCTATAAGGCAATTTTTTACAAGTACTGTTATATCTATAATAACTGATATTTTGATGTTTATAGGGATGCTATTTGTAATGAGTAGGTATTCATTATCATTAACATTTATTGTTTTACTTATATTACCCTTAATTATTATATTATCCATTTTATATAAGAACAAAGTATCCCCTATCTGGGTTAGTTTTAGAAAAACTTATTCAGAATTAATGGGAGTAATTTCAGATACAATAAAATCTCATAAAGTACTGAAGGTATTTAATGCTATTTCATGGATTGCTGAAAAAATAAATAGTTTAAACAAAAAATTATTTAAACTCAATATGAAAGGGGAAATTTTTAGTACTTTTTACTATAACAGTATGCTACTCTTTGAAACCATAACTCTTTCATTAATTATATGGTTTGGTGGTGTAAAAAATTTAAAGGGAACATTAACTGTTGGAACTCTTGTCCTTTTTATAACATATGTAAGACAATTTTTTGGACCAATTAGAAATCTATCATCACAGTTTCAACTTATACAAAAAGCAAATGCTTCATTAACAAGAATAAATGGGATACTAAATGAACCAATTGAAGTGTCTCAAGAAACTAATTTTAATAATTTTAAAAATAAAATTGTTTTTAAAAATGTTTATTTTGAGTATAAAGAAGGGAAAAATGTATTATCTAATATCAATCTTGAAATAAATAAAGGGGAAAAAGTTGCATTAGTTGGAAGAACAGGTTCAGGAAAAACAACTTTAATTTCAATACTTTTAAGATTTTATCATAATTATGAAGGAAGTATTAAAATTGATAATCAAGAGTTAAAAACAATAGGGTTAAAAGAACTTAGATCAAAGATTGGTGCAGTATTTCAGGATAACTTTTTGTTCCCTGATACAATTTATAAAAACATTGTTCTTGATAGAAACATTAGTGAAAAAAAAGTACTTAATGCAATTAAAGAGTTAGGCCTTCAATCTGTTTTCGATAAATTTGAACAAGGGATTTTAACAGAGATAAAAGAGGATGGTAGTAATGTTTCTTCAGGTGAAAGACAAATAATTTCTATTGTAAGAAGTTATATTAAAGATCCTGATATTTTAATTTTAGATGAAGCAACATCATCAGTTGATAATATTACAGAAAGGTATATTATTGGAGCTTTTGAAAAATTTATGAAAGATAGAACTTCGCTTGTTATAGCACATAAATTACATACCATAATAAATTCAGATAAGATTGTTGTATTTAAAAAAGGTCATATTGTTGAATATGGTACTCATGAAACTTTACTTGAAAAAAGAGGGTACTATTACAATTTATATGAATCTCAATTTGAAGAAAATACAATGATAAAAGAAAATAAATAAAAAATGGAGATTAATATATGTTATTTAATGCAGAAGAAAAAATAAAATACATTCTTTTTTTGTGGAAAGAACATAAGCATAGAGCATTATTGTTGCTTTTTCTTTCAATAATAAATACTACAATGACAGTTGCATATCCTGTAATAATTGCAAAAATTATTGATGGACTAAACAACTTACAAAATAAAACAATGCTTTTTCATAATATTGCAATTTTAATTGCAATTGTTTTTGTTGCAGTTATAGCATACTCTTTTCTCCAGATAAATAGATCATATATTAACATGTCAACTTTCTGGAGTTTGAATTTAAAAATGACAATATTTGTTTTAAAAATGGGAAGAAAGTTTTTTGAAAAATTTGATCATGGGGAATTGATGACAAGATTAGGTGACGATATTGATAAAATATCATGGTATGTATGTTCAGGTATTTTTAGATTTATTGATGCTGTATCAATAATCTCTTTTTCATTGATTGTAATGGGGGGGTATTCTATAAAGCTAACTGCTATGATTTTTATTCCAATAAGTGTAATAATAGCAATTCTTTTTGCTACAGATAACCAATTTGAAAAAGCTTTTGTAAAATTGCAGAAAAATATTTCAAATGTAAATTCAAATATTGAGAAAACCTTTTCCTCAATAAAGGTTGTAAAAAGCAATAATATGGAGAATTTTACAGATTATGAATTTAGTAAAATTTTAAGGAAAAGAAAAAGATCAGAACTTAAAGTTGCATTGTTTGAAAGCTTATGGCACTCCTCAGATTATTTTGTAAATTATACAGGATTAATAATTATACTATGGTTTGGTGGTAAAATGGTTATTGATAAAACAATTACCCTTGGAGTTTTTGTAGCTTTTATGAATTATCTATATTTAATGCTGGAACATCTTTATTCATTTGCATATTTTTTTATTAGTACAAATAGAACATTTGTCTCAATAAATAGACATTTGCAGGTTTTAAAATATGCAAATAAAATTAATCCATTATCAAATTTAAGTGAAGAGAACATATTTGATAATATAGATTATCAAAATAATGATGGTGATATAAATAAATTAAGCACTGGTAACAATAAAGATAAAGTAAATGTAAAATTTGATAATATTGAATCAATAGAATTTAAAAATGTTTCATTAGAAATAAATGGAAGGACTATTCTTAATAATATTAATTTTAGAATCAACAGGGGAGAATTTATAGGTATTACAGGTAAAATAGGTTCTGGGAAAACAATGGCAATGGAGATTTTAATAGGATTAGAAAAAGCAACTTCAGGAAAAGTGTTGATAAATGGTATTAATTTTGAAAATATTGATTTAAAAAATTTGCGAGAAAAATTTGGTTTTGTTTTTCAGGATCCAATTTTATTTTCAAGTAGTATTTATGATAATATAGTAATGAAATCAACATCAAATAAAATTTATAATGATTATAAGAAGAGGGGTATGCTTTCTAATTTATACTGGAAAGATAATAAAAATAATAAATCTGGTTTATCAATTGATAGTAAAAATGATAAAAACTTAGAAAAATCAATTAACATAAGTGCTTTAAAAGATGATATTTCTGCTTTTAC
This sequence comes from Exilispira thermophila, assembly GCF_055389015.1. NCBI lineage: Bacteria > Pseudomonadati > Spirochaetota > Spirochaetia > Spirochaetales > Exilispira > Exilispira thermophila. The sequence goes on from NZ_AP042476.1 coordinate 2,647,795, forward strand.
TGATGGAGTAAATACTTTAGTTGGTCCTAAAGGGATAATGGTATCTGGAGGTCAAAGGGAAAGAATTACAATTGCAAGAGCAATATATAAAAACCCTGAAGTTTATATTTTTGATGATAGTACCAGATCACTTGATTCAGAAACTGAAAAAAAAGTATTAAATAATATTAAAAACTTAAAAAAAGATGCAACAATAATAATGATAACCCAGAGATTAGCTTCATTAAAAGAAGCTGATAAAATAATATTGTTTGATAATGGAAAAATTGAAGCTATTGGAAAACATGAAGAGTTATTGAGTAAATCAAATTTATACAAAGAATTGTATTATATAAGTGTGAAAGAATAAAATTTATAAAATTAATATGGATTTTTAGAAGATGTTTATTTTAATTAAAATTCAGAAATTATAGTGTTAATTGTGGAATAAGAAAATCCTTTTTGAGATAGAAATTTTTTAATATGCTCCCTGTTGGTGATGTTTTTCTTTTTTATTAAAATTGAGGCAATGGAAACTTCATCTTCAGGGGGATATATCTTTTCTAATGCAATATTAATAAGACTTTTAGTTTTTATTTTGTAAAAAAGTTTTTTTTCAATTGCATGTCTTGAAAGTAGTTTTTCATTTTTTTGATATTCTACAAAATCAAAGACATATGTTTCATCATTAATATAATCATATCTTTTTAACTCTTCTAAAACTTTTGTTATAATCTCCATGTTGAATTTTTTATTTTTTAATGAATATATAATTTCATTTTCAGTTTTTCTTCTTTTAGTTATTGAGTTTATAGCATAGTCTTTAGCATCTAAAAATTGTGATTCTTTAAATATCTCATTAAAAAATTCTTCATCTATTTTTAAATTAACCTGTTTGTTTAAATAATTTTCTATATTAAATGGGAATTCATATTGGTTGACCACTTTTTTTAAAATTGAAAATTTGTTTTCATCAGTATAAAAGTCATAATATTTTCTTCTTTTTTCTATTTTAGTTATAACTATTTCCATAAATTACCTTTAAATGTTTTCATAAGTATTTGTTTAAAAAATCAAATACATATTATAATATATATATATTGTATATATTTTTTTTTATAATAATTTTATTCTTTAATGTAAATTTAGTAAAATTATTGCAATCTTAAATTTTTTACTTGTCTTATTGTAGTCTATTAATCTGAAAAATCAAGTTTTCATTATTTTAAAAATTAAGCAATGGTGAAATTATAATTAATTAAGTTTAAAATTAGTTATTCTTAATTCCGATATTTAAAAAAATGAATAATTCTGATATATAATTGGGTTATGTCAATAATAGTGTGTAAATTAGTTATAATTCAAGAATTATAACTAATGTTATAATAATAATGTTAAAAATAACTTTAATTAAAAATAATATAAAAATAAAATTAAAGAAATTAATATTAAAATAAAAACAAAAGGAAATAAAATTGAGAAAAAAGAATTTATTTTATAAATTGACAAAGATAATATTAGTTGTTCTAATTTATAGTTTTATACTAACTCAATTAGCATTTTCTCAAACTGTTCCAGGATATGGTTTTATAAACTTTACAATGAATTATAATACAATTTTAACACAGCTTAAAAATAAAAGCTTTGAAATTAAAGAGCAAGAAATTGCCTCAAAATATGGTAACTACTTAATATTTGCATCCAAAACTTTAAATTACTATACAGAAACTTTTTATCTTTTCTTTAATGAGAAAAAAGAATTAATATTTTTTCAGGTAGGATTTGAGTTGAATAATTTGCAGTCAAGAGATGAACTTGAAAAATTATATATTTCAATGACTAAAAAGTTAGAAGAAAAATATGGAAAACCAGAAAATGAAAATTTTCCATATTTCAAAATGTTTGAAAATAATTATGAAATTACACTTTTCCCTCTTTTTCCAGGTGCAAATAAAATAAAATTAACCTATAAGTATATTGAAAAATTTAATGAATATCAGGATTATTATAAAGCAAATTTAGAAAAAGAAGTTGATACTGAAATTAATAATATAGTAAACAATTTATAATTTTAATTTTTTTAATCTTTAATTATTTTTATTTAATTATTTTTAAATGATTTTTCCCAGTTATCAATGTATTTTAAATTATTATCCACATCCTGGATTCTTCTATCAATAATATTTTTATAATTGATAATATTTCCTTTAATCATGTAATATTCATCTTCCCATTTGCAAGCTTTTGTTCTATTTTTTTCAAACCTTTTTGCAAGTTCAATATATTTTAAAACTTCATCCCAGTATGGATAAGCAAGTTGATAATAGTATTTAGCCCATAATAAACTTTTATAAATAGCATCTTTGTAAAGGTAATTATAATAATAGATATGTTCTTTGTAAAATCGATCTCCAAGTTGTAGATATGATCTAACAAGCATAAAATTAACATGCATTTTAAATAAATATTTATATCGAATGTATTCTTCCTGTGTTTCAGCAGGGTATAAAGATTGGACTACTGGTGCAAATGGGGCAGATAAGGCTAATTTTAAATAAGTTATATTCCTTAAAATATTATTGGTAACTTCACTCATGTTTTTAACATATAACATATAAAATTGTTCAGCATATCTAATTTTATCAGCTTTTATTATTTGTGAATTATAATTTAGAAAAAATAAAAGATAAATTATAAAAATGATTAAAAGCAATTTTTTGAAAAATTTAAGTTTCATCAGTATAATTTTCGTTAAAATTAAGCTTTTTATTATATGGTTTTGTCTTTTTTTTCGGTTGCAAGTTTAATAATACCTAATAGGAGGAAAAACATTGATAGGGATATTATTAAAAATTTAATAATTGGAAAGCTACCAATTGCAAAGTTCTATAATAAATTTAAATTTTGCTATTATTCCAATTTAACTTTTTATTGATAAAAATTTACTAAAATAATGCTATGGACATTGCATAATTAGAGGTTTTTTATATATTTGAATGAAATTAAAAATAAATATTTGACATTTTTTTTTTTTTTGGGTTTAATGCATGCAAGTAGCGCTACTTAAATAATAAGACATTTTTATTAAAAAATAATTAAGAGGAGGAAAATTTTTATGAAAAAAAAGAAAATAATTTTTAAAAAAATTGTAATGCCAAATATTTTAACTTTTGATATTTTATGTGGCAATAGATCTTGTAAACCTAAATAGAAAAAATTAGGGGTTACCTAAAAACTAATTAAATTGCCCTGTATTAGATTTACTGGAGGAGAACCTCTTTTACACAATGACTTATTTGATTTATTAGAATATGCTACAAAATATTTTAATCATATAGAATTATCCACTAATGCATTGTTATTAAATGAATATTCAATTAAAAGGTTAAAGGAAATGAACATTATTGTTCAATTTTCAATATATTCATTAAAAGATAAGATACATGATAAAATCACAAATGTTAAGGGTTCATATAAAAAATTAATTAATAATATAAAATTATTATCTAAATATGGAATTAAATTTGAAGCTAATTACATTTTTACAAAATATAATGAAAATGATTTTGAAGAAGTAAAAAAATTTATCCATAATTATGGAGGAATAATTGAAAATCCAGATATTATAAGACCATGTGATAAAAAAATTGATAAAATAGTATCAAAAAAGATGGAAAATCAATTAAGGAAAAATAAAAAATATTTTGCTCATTTTACAACAGAGCAATTTTATAAAAACATAACTGGAAATGGATGTTGGAAAGGTTTAGTTATTATTTCTTCTGATTATAAAGTTATTCCATGTGTTATGGCAAGAAAAATTGTTTTAGGAAATCTAAAAAAGGATTCTTTAACAAATATTATCAATAATGAAAAAACAAAATATTTGTGGTCATTAAATAGAAAATTTTACGAAGGATGTATGGATTGTGAATTCAAATATGCTTGTTATGATTGTAGAGCTGCAAATTTAAATGTTGGTATGGGTCTATTTACAAAAAGTTTTGATTGTTTATACAACCCAAAAAAAGGGAAGTGGAAAAAATGAAAAAAAGTCATTTATTTAAAAATATTCTAAAAGTTTTAAATTTTATTGATATAAAACTTTTTTTTATATATTCATTTTGTGTAATATCATATGATATTATAAAAGTAGCAATTCCTTATATAAGAAAAGATTTTATAGATAAAGTTTTAATTACATTAAATTCAAATTTATTTCTTAAATTTGTAATAATAATTATTTTAGTTGAAATAATCCATGCAATATTATTGTTTTTTTCAGATACTCTTTATGATATAACAATGATTAATCTAACCAATAATTCAAGAAAATCAATAATAGAAAAATTATTTAAAATGAATTTTAAAATATTTAAAAATTACACTCCTGAAAAAATAAATTCTATACTTATAAATGATGTTGATAATTTGAAGTTTTGCACATCAAAATTAATAAGTATTCTTATATCTGATTCAATTTCAATTATATTAATTTTAATTACAATTTTTAGCTTTAATAAATTTCTTTTTTTAGCTTTTTTATCTTTAATCCCATTTCAATTTCTAATTTTAAAATTTTTAGAAAATCTGATTAAGAAATTTTCTAAAGAAGAAAGAGAAGAGCTTAATAATGTTTATAAATATATAAATGAGATCCCTTTTGTAAAAGAAATTATAACAATTTCAAAAAAAATTAAATCTTATATCAATCATATTAATTTAATAAATATTTCATATAAGAAAAAATATATGAAGAAAAATATTACTCTTAATTCATTGAATAGTTTAAATGATTTTGTTAATATAATAGGTTACTCTATAGTAATTATTTTAGGTGGAATTCTTATTTTTAGGCAAAAAATATCTATAGGAATTTTTGTTGCATTACTATCTTATCATACAATGCTTTATGATCCTGTTTCAAGATTGGTAAATAATATAGGAGAAATTAAGTCCTCATTTATATCGGTAAATAATATTTTTAAGATTCTAAATTATAATGAAGATTTAGGTAAAAAAGTTATTTCCCTTTCTAATAATAATCCTAATTTAATTATAAATAAACTTTCCTTCTCTTATTTTGGGAATAATATAATTAAAAATTTTTCTTATTCATTTAATTCAGGTAAAATTTATAAAATCCAGGCTCAAAGTGGAAAGGGTAAAACTACACTTTTTAAATTGATTACTTTAATTGAAAATGATTATGATGGAGAAATATTAATTAATAATATTGATATTAAATTAATAAAAGATATATATAATTATATTTGTTATTTACCACAGGATAATATTATTTTTAATTCTTCAATAAAATCGAATATAACTTTATTTGATGATAAATACAAAGAAGAAGAAATTATTAAATATTTACAAAAATTGAATCTACTTGAGGATTTTAAAAAATTACCAGCTTTTCTTAATGAGATAATTAATATTAAAGATAAAAAATTATCAGGGGGGCAATTAAGAAGATTATGTATTTGTAGATTGTTATTAATAAACCCTGATGCTAAAATTTATTTATTTGATGAACCATTTTCAGGTTTAGATGAAAAAAATATTAGACAATTAATAATTACAATTAAAGAAATATTAAAAGATAAAATTGTTATAATTAATTCTCATGATTTAGCTTTTGACAACTATTTTGATGAAATTATTAAGTTATGAAGTCAATAAATTGGTTTTATTTTGATTATTTTATCTCATCTAAAAAAGATTTTACATATTTTGATGAATCAATATATTTTTTATTATTTTCATTTTTGTATCCAAATAAAAGGAAGAAATATTATAAATTATTTTTCTCATCAGAAATGAAAAAAAATAGAAAAGAAATTTATTATATTAATTCAATGAAATCATTAATAAATGAAGAAATTAATAAGGCATTATCAATTATTGGTTATATTGAAAATGAGATCGTTGTTTATCCATTTTTTGGTTTCTATAAACAAATTCTTGCTAAATATTATGATATAAATGGAATATGTAATATTTTTCTTTTTTTAGAAAACTTTATTTCAATAAATTTTATTAATAAAAAAGATTTGAATTCAATAAAAAATTTTATTATTCATGAGTATTTTCATTATATCCAATATAAACCAAAAATGTTAGACATAATTGATTTATTAATAATAGAAGGTAGTGCAGTTTTATATTCAAAGAAAAGTTGTGGAAATTCTTTAAAAGACGCACTTCCTTTATCAGAAAGAGAGTATAATCAATTTAAAAAAAACGAAAAAAAAATGGATAAAATAATTGTAAAAAAAATTTTAAATCATAAAAATAATCTTGCTAATAAAAGAGGTATAAATCTTTATTTTTATTATTTTTCTGCTAAAATTGTTCACAATGTTATGTTATTGAACAATTTAGATTTTAATATTTTTAAAGATAGAAATTCATACAAAAATTTTCGTAATAAAATCTATTTTTATTTAAAATTAATGAAATAGATTATATATTCTTTTATTTTTATATATATAAGCAAAAGTAAAAATAAGAAAAAATTTTAAATATTTTATTTTGATGATTATAAAAGGAATGCATATGTTATCATTTTTTAAATTTATCTTTTCAAGATTTAACAAAAAATGTTATTATTATTTCTTATTTTCTGGATTATTTGTATTTGTTTCAAGAGCGATCTCAATTATTATACCTCTAATTCAAAAACAAATTTTTAATAATATTGCATTAAAACAACTAAATAATCAAGTAATAATAAAATTTTTATTTGTAGGTGTTTTATATTCTATAATTTCTATTGTTATTGCAATTCTTTCTAATAAAATATTTATGGAATTTAAAAGAATAATACAAATTGAACTTTTAGAATCAGTTACAAGATCAAAAAATAAATTAATAGAAAAAAAAGGGTCTGGAGCTTTTTTAGTTTCAATATAGGGTGATTCGGAACAAATTTCAATGCTGGTAAATACAAATTATTTTCTGGTAATATTTTCTTTAATTAGTCTTATTGTAATCATAATTATTTCATTAAAGTGGACTAATAAATTTATTTTGGTTTTAGTTCCTTCATATATTGTTATAATAGTAATTATGAAACTTACAGGAAATTTATATAAAAAAAAATATGCAGCTGCAAGAGAGGAAGTAGTTAAACTTAATCCTAAAATTCTGGAATTTATTGAAAATAGAAAAACAATTGAAAAATATTCAAATATATTTCAATTTGAAAATACAATTATTAAGGATATGCATAAACGGGATAAGTTTTTTACTTTTGCATTTGCAGCAAATGCATTTGGGAAATCTTCAATAGAAGCAATTAAAAGCTTTTCTTTAGTATTATTTATTATTTTATCATATTCTGAATTATTATCTGGAAAGCTTGAAGTTTCATCATTTATTGCATTATTTTCATATTTTCTCCAGGCTTTTATCCCTTTAAATTCTTTTCAAACATTAATAAATGAAAATCACAAATTTAAAATTTTATTAAACAGGATTAAAAATTCAATAAAAATAAAACAGGTTATAGATTTACCTGAAAATAGTGAATTCAATTTGAATAATTGTTATTTTTCATATAAAAATAAGAAAAAAAATAGTATAATTGAAAATATTTCATTGGATTTAAATAAGAAAATGATTGGAATTGTTGGGTTATCTGGTGAAGGAAAATCTACATTAATAAAAATCTTATCAGGTGAAATAATCCCTGAAAAGGGAAATTGCACATTAGGAAATGCAAATGTGGCAAATATACCTTCTCAAATATTATTTTCACAATTGAAAATTTATGAACAAAATGCTATCATATTCAATAAAAATCTGGAATTCAATATTACTCTCGGTAAAAAACCTTTAATGAAAGATGAATATTTTTCAATTTCAAAAAAAATAGAAAAAGATATTCAAAAATTTTTAAATGAATTAAATAAATTAATTAAAAATGGTAATTATGACAGAAGAAAAGTAATCAATCTAATTATGAATAAAAATAATGAATTTTTGTTTAATATTTTTCCATTTAAAAGGAATAAAAAAGATATATCAATACTTGCTATTGAGATTGTAAATTCTATTATTTCAAAAATTAATAATGATAATTTAATTGAAATTTTAAAGGATGCTTATTTATCAAATTTATATTATAATAAAGAAAGATATGACTATTTATTAAATTTATTAGATTTGTATAAACTTGAAGGACGGAATTTTGGACAAAGAGGAGAATTTATTTCAGGAGGAGAAAAAAATTTAATTTGTTTAGCACGATTTTTGCTAAATGAAAAAATTAAAAAAGTAATTATTGATGAACCTTTTACCAGTTTAGATCCTATTACTGAAAATAAATGTTTATCTATTTTATATGATAATTTACAAAATTGTTCAGGAATAGTTATTTCGCATAAATTAAATATTATTTCCAAACTATGTGATGAAATTTATGTTCTTAATGAAGGTTCAATTATTGAAAAAGGAACCCATTCAGAATTAATTTCAAATAAGGGAATGTATTCACAATTATATAATGAATATATGAAACAAAAGGAAGATGCAAATTTTTCCATAAAATAATTTGAAAATAATATTGTATAATAATAAATTTTCTAATGTAATATTGTTAATAAAAATTTTGTTAGTTAATTTTACTTTAATGTTTATTATTATGATTTATAAAGGTAAAATTTAAGTTTCATCAGTATAATTTTCGTTAAAATTAAGTTTTTTATTATATGGTTTTGTCTTTTTTTTCGGTTGCAAGTTTAATAATACCTAATAGGAGGAAAAACATTGATAGAGATATTATTAAAAATTTGATAATTGGGAAGCTACCAATTGCAAAGTTCCAATCATCAGAAACAATGTGAGCATTTTCTAAAACCCTGAAAAATGAATAAAGGTAATTGAATAATGCTGCTAATACGATTAAAAATAGTGAATTGTTTTCTTTGTTTTTATCCCAGAAATAGATAGCAGCAAAAGCTAATGAAATTCCAAGAATCATATCAATTGAAGTTGTAAACCACATTTTCTGTACCTGTTTTATTTTATTTATTTTAATCTGTTTTGTTTTATTGTTATTTTTTATAACCTATATTAATGAAATACAGGTTTCAAATCAATTATTAAAATATCCCTTAATATTATATTATATAAATCGGTAAAAATCAAATTTGTAAAAATAAATTTGATATAACAAAATTAAAAATTATTGGATAAATTATAATAAGAGTTTGGGATTTCATAAATAAATTTTGTTTAATTAAAGTAAAAATGAATATAAAAACTTAAAAAATTTTAATATTGCAATATATATAATTGCCATCAAATTTAATAAAGTACTTTTATTTTTAATATATTATACAAGGATATAAAAACCATAAAAATTATTTGAAAAATAAAAGTTAACTAATTAGTAAATATTTAAACTATTGTTCATCAAAAATTTCTTTATATTTTAAAAATCTCTTTATATTTTTTAAAAACAGATTTTAATGATAAAATTTCAGGCTGACCCATATCAACTGGTAATACACCATAATTATAATTACAAAAAATTTTAAACACATTCAGGAATAATATTTTTAAATCATCTGTTTTAAAAGGAACTAAATTTTTTAGTTTAGAAAATTTAGTATCTAAATTTTTGATTTTTAAATCAGGATAAATCTTGATATATGGACCAACAATGCTAAAAAAATCAAATTGGTTATCTAAAGGATTATTTATAAAGCTAAAATCATACTCCAATGTTTCTAAATTTTTATAAAATTCTTTGAAAATTAAAGTTTGCTTTAGATACAAATAACTATATTTAAAAGTTTCAATTGCAAAAGGGTTATAATTTTCAGGGGTAAAAAAGGTATCATCACTGTTTTTAATTATATTATTATTAAAAAATGAATCAGTAATTATATAAAAATTAAAATATAAACCTGTAGATAAGTTGTTACCAGCAATATAAATATCAAAATAGTCATTAGTTTTAAATATGTTGTTCCCTTCACTTATATTTTTATAGATATTGTTAAAATTAAAAAACAAAGAAAAAGGGAAAAATCTAAATCCAGTTTTACTTTCATCTAAAATTATAATGTTTTTCTTTGATTTTAAAAATTTTACCAGTTCCATATAATGGTACATGACAATTAAGTAGTTAATAAAAAACGGTTGAAAGTAAAATTGTTTTATTCTATTTTCAATCAAATATTTTTTATATTTATAAAAATCGTTTTCAAAATAAATTGTAAGTGTTTTATCAATTTTATCATTTTCAAGGTTTTGGTCAAAAAGAGTTAAATTAAAATTTATAGAGAAATAGAAATATTGTTTTAAAACTTTAGAAAAGAATTCATTGAACTTATTTTGGTTTCCCTGCCTTAAAATTAGTAGTTTAATTTTTTTTAGATTGAAATCATCAAAATAATATGGAAATCCATCGATATGAATTATAGAATTTTCAATGATATTTGTATCATTATTTTTATAGTCTTGATAAAATAAAGTTGTTACAATTTTTTGAGATTCATTTATGGATATAAATTTGTTAGAAGATATTTTATTAACAAAAGATAAAAGAAGATTGTTTTTTTGAAAATCAAAAAATATGTTTCTGGATGAATGATTTAAACTTTTTTTTAAATTAGAGTCTAATAACTTTTTATTTTCATAAATTTCAATAGGGCCATAGAATTTGAAAAGAGACTTATTAAAAAAAAGTATTTTCAATAAATTTTCTTTTTCTTTAATAATATTATAGAAAGGTAATCCCCATCCTTTTGAAAGATAATTTTTAAAATGAGTTTTGATTCTTTTAGAAGAAAAAGTAAAAATAGATTCAAAATTTGATAGGTATTTAATTTTATTTTGAGTAAAATTATATAAGAATATACCTTTTGCTTTTTTTATTTTAAAATCTGAAATCTTTTTAATATAAAACATAACTAATAGAAAAGATAGCAATAAATTTAAAATATTCAAACTAAAAAAATAAAAAATCAAAAAAATACTTGACAATAATACAAAGTACTTTATATTTTAAAGCATGATTAAGTTAATGTTTTTATAAAAATAAAATTCTCTTTTAAAGAGGATTGTAAAAATAGCAGTTATAAACTTTTTAAAGGAATTATTTTAAAACTAAAATAAATTGATAAAATCATTAGTTTGGTTATAAAGGGGGTAAAAGATGAGTGATTTTAAAAATGCAGAAGAAGATTTAAAATTTATTAAAAAAGTTATTGAGCAGTCAAGACAGGTTTCTATTTCAAATGGGTATGGAATGATTGCAGGAGGAATATACTCTGTTATTGGTACAATTGTTTCTTATATTTTAGCTTATTTGCACTTTGAAAATATAATTGCTCCTTTCTGGATTATCTATAGTATATTGTTTTTTTCTATTACTTTCTATTATATGATGAAAAGAAGAAAAAAAGGAAAGGTTTATTCTATATATGCTAAGATAATTAATTCTATATGGATTTCAATATATTGTGCTATTATAATAATGTTTTTTTCAGCAATAATTTTTCATACTATGTCAGTTTCTGTTGCATTAGCGAATTTATCAATATTTTTAGCAATAGCTTATTTTATAACATCAATTTCAACAGATTCTAAATTATATAAATTCATTTCATTTGGATGGTTTATAGTAGCATTTGTATTGTATATATGGGAAAAATATATTTCAAGTTTTTATTCACCACTCTTTTTTATGTTATTTGTAATTTTATTACTTATAGTCCCTGGAATTATAGAAAATAGAAAATGGATTAAGAGTTTAGATGATAAAAAATAGAAATAAAAGGAAAAAGGATGAAAGATCATAGTTTTGACTTCAAAAAAATTGATCCTGTAATACATTCAAGAATCAGATTAGCTATTATGGCATTACTTTTAGAGTATGAAGAAGTAGAATTCAATTTTATAAAAGAGCAATTAAAAACTACAGATGGAAATCTTTCAGTTCATTTGAGAAAATTAGAAGAAGTTGAATATATAAAAATTGATAAAAGATTTATAGATAGAAAACCACATACATTTTGTAGTTTAACCCAAAAAGGAAGAGATGCTTTTGAAAACTATATTAAAAATTTAGAAAATTTTATTAAAAAATAAGATTTTATTAAGGGTAGTATTATAAATGTAAGTTTTTTAAAAAAGAAGATACACCAATATTCCAATTATAAAAACTTATATTATATTTTTTTATTTATAAACTTTAAAATATAAAGTAAATTAATATATAAAGAACTTGATAAGGATGAACAGCTTTGTGTAGATACAAAAAATTAATTAAAAATTGGATATGTATCTAAAGTTTATAAAATTAATGGTTATAAAAATAATAATTTTTTTAGGAGGATATATTTATGAAAACAAAACAAAGAGTTTTATCAGGCTTATTTGTATTTATGGGATTACTTTTAATTTTTGCTGTTACAGGTTTTGCAGAAAGTAGTGATAGCAATCTTTCCTGGGGTGCTGGATATTCAATTACAGAGTATACAGATGCTTTTGGATTGAATCTTAATTTTTTATCACCAGCATTTTTTGAAAATAGTGTTCAAATAAAACTTGATGCAAATGTTAACTGGTTAAATGCACTATATCAAAATGGGATAGAAACAAAATATAACTGGTTTCCTTATTTTAGTGGAAGTTTAGAAGTGATAGGTGGAGGTTTTATTAATCCTTTTATTAGATTATATGGTTTTGGGGGTATCTATTTTCTTATAGGCAATAAAGATATTACTACTTTAGATTATAAAATTGGAGGTATTGGAGGTTTCGGTTTTGAATTCTTTTTTAATAATAAAGAGGTAAAAACCTCTTATTTTATTGAAATAGGTGGTTGTGGTATAAAAGCAATAGCAGATAAATTGTTATACTCACCTCTTATTTCAAATGGATTTGTGATTTCTGCTGGTTTTAGATTTTATTTTTGATAATTTTTTTTATTATTAATTATAATTAAAATCGTATTTAAATATGATTAAAATTATGCAGGAAGAAATTGTAAATCGAATTTTTTTAAAAAAGTTTGCTGCCTCAAAAAAGAGGCAGCTATTTTTTTATTTTATTACATATCAAAATTATCCAATTAATGCTGCCATTTCAGGTAAGAAAAACATTACAATGATCAGATAAATAAGATAAAGAATAACAAGAACTATACCATTAAATTTATTTAAATTGTATTTATATCTCATAAATGCAAGCATTGTAAATACAATTATAAACATTGAAATAAATGCAAAAATTACTGTTTGTTTTGATAGTTCAATAGGTGTAATAGCTGCAGAAACTCCAATTATCCATAAAATATTTAAAATATCAGCTCCAATTATATCACCAACAGCAATTTCCCCATGTCCTTTTCTTGCAGCAATAATTGCTGTAAAAATTTCAGGTAATGAAGTTCCAATTGCAATAACTGTTAAACCAATAATTGTTTCAGATATTTTGAAAAAGTTTGCAATAACAATAGATGAATGAATTATAAGCCTACTTGAAATTAAAACTCCTGCTAAACCTAAAATAAATAGAAGTGAGATTTTTAAAATATTGTGTTCTTTTTTTTCTTTTTCCAATAATTTTTCATCAATTTCAACAAGATTAAGTCTTCTTTTTTTTTCAATAATATAAAGTGTTATAAGATAAACAATCATAATAAAAACTAAAATAATCCCTTCAAAACGGGAAATATGTCCATTTAATGCAAGTAAAAAAGCAAGAACATCTATGAATATTAAAAATATCCCTGAAATATTTAAAAGATTTTTATTTATTGAAATTGCAACTGGTGCAAAAACTGCTGCTAAAGCAAGAGCAAGTCCATCATCAGCCATTACAGAACCTAAAGCATTCCCAAATGCAATTTCTGGATGTCCAAGATAAGCTGATTGTGCAGAAACAGCAATTTCTGGAGCAGTTGTTGCAAATGCAACAATTACAATTCCAACAAGCATTTTGGGTAAATTGAAATAGGCTGCAATACCAACTGAAGATTCAACAAATATGTCAGCACTTTTTGTTAAAATAATAAATGAAATTATTAATAAAATGAAATTAAAGAAAATATTATTTAAAATAGTATCAATCATTTTATTTCCTTAATTAGGATTTTTAATTTTATAGATTTTTCTTAAATTTTTTTATCTATATAATTTTTATTTTTATTTATATTAACTTATAATAATTTAATATTTATAATGATTTACAATGATTTTTATTGATTATATTTTCTTTAAGATTTTGAAAAATACTTTGTTTTAGTTGAAGGTAAAATATAAAATAAAAAATACAATAAATTTTTTAGTATAAGTTTTTAACTTATATCAAAAATTAAGATATTATTGATATAACCAAAAATAAAAAATTATTGACAAATGAATTCTATAAACTAAAATATTTTAAATCTAATTGAGAATTTTATAATTATAAAATTATAGAATTTTATATGTATTTTGCTACTAAATGTAAAAAGTATTGTTTTTATTTTAATTAAAATTTATTTATTTTATAAATTTTTTAAATTTAATTTTATTTGTTAGTATAAAATTTTGATAATATTAAAATTAGTTATTGACAAAATAAAATTATTTTATAAATTTTTAACGATTTCAAAAAAATCTTTTAGGGAGTTAATTGTGGCAACATTTTTGTCAGTTTTCGTCCTTTCTTGCCTTTTCTGGCTGGGATTTACATGGAAATTTACAACAGAATCTTTATTAATTGGTCTTGTTGTTTCTATTTTCGTTTCAATCTTTTTTAGTAAAGTTTTTAAATTTAACATTTTTAAGAAAAACTTTGTTGTTAGATGGGTTAAATTTATTTTTATTTATATTCCAAATCTGGTTTGGGAAATGATTAAAGCAAATTTTGAAATAGCTAAAGTTGTTCTTGATCCCAAATTACCTATTGATCCAGGTTTTGTAAAGAAACAGACTATTTTAGCTAAAGATGAAGATCTTGAAAAATTAATAGTTGCATCTTCAATAACTTTAACACCTGGAACTTTAACAGTTGATGTAGTTGATGATTGTTATTTGATCCATACTGTATTTAAAAGCAAATACAAAAAAACAAGAGATATTGTTTCAACTTTTGATAATTTATTAAAGTAAAGTGAGGTATCAAGCAATGCAAATACTATTTTATATTTTTTGGTTTTTTATAGGTTTAGGAGCAATTCTAGCTACATTAAGGATAATTCTTGGTCCTAAATTGTATGATAGAATTGCAGCATTAGATTCTTTAAATGTAATAATAGTCGGTATATTGATTTTTTTATCATTAATATTCAAAAAAGGGTTCTATCTAGATGTTGCTTTAATTTATGCGGGTTTATCTTTTGTTGAAACCATAGTTTTTGCTAGATTCCTTGAAAGAATGGGAGGACATAATGTCAATTAATGAAATAATTGGTGCTATACTTATGACAATAGGTTCAGTGTTTTTCTTTTTAGGTGGTCTTGGAATTTTTAGAATGCCTGATGTTTTTAACAGGCTTCAAGCTGGTACAAAAGCAACTACTTTAGGCACAATGAGTTTTGCATTAGGTGTAGGAATCTTTTATCCTGCATTTTTAGTTAAATCAATTGTTTTAATTATTTTTATTGCATTTTCTAACCCTGTTGGGAGCTCAGTTTTAGCAAAGTCTGCTTATAGGGTTATGATTAACAAAGATGAAGAAAATTGTAAAAATTATACTACAGGAGAAACTAAATGATATATTTAGGTGGTTTGTTTATACTGTTAATAGCTATTTTTTCAATTTTAGCAATTGAAAACAAAAGCATTTTGAATGCAATTGCTTTTATGTCAGTTGCTTCATTGTTTACAACAGTGGTTTTTGTTATTTTAAAATCTCCTGATGTTGCAATGACTGAAGGTGCAATTGGAGTAGGATTAACTACATTTTTATTTATTGCAACTTATTTTAAATTAAAAAATAAAGGAGCAACAAATTGAAAAAGTTAGTAACAATTTTAGTTTTATTAACAATTTTGATATTTCTTATAATAAACCTTTCAGATTTACAAAATTATTTTGTAAAAAATAGTAATATTTCTAACCCGGGTTTGCTTCTTTATGATAAGAATAATGTAGATAATAAGGTTTCTGCAGGGTATATTTATAAAAATGTTGATAAATGGCCAGATGTACAAAAACAAACAGTTAGTTATGGAACTTCTGGTTATGTTGAAGGTTCAGCAAATATTGTTACATCTATTGTAGTTGGGTTTAGAGCATTTGATACAATGGGTGAAATTACAGTTTTGTTTATTGCGATAGCTGGAGTTGCTGCTCTTTTTGGTCTTTCTAAAAAGGAGTTTGAGATATCTGAAGAAATTGAACCAAATTTTGTATTAAGAAATGCTTCAAAATTTTTATTACCTTTAATAATATTGTTTGGTTTATATATCATTATTCATGGTCACTTGAGTCCGGGTGGAGGTTTTCAGGGTGGTTCTGTAATTGCTACTGGAGTTTTGATGTTTTATCTTTCCTTTGTATCTTTTAAAGAAAATCCTCTAAAATATACATTTATTGAAACACTTTCAGGTTTTTCTTATATATTTATTGGTCTTTTATCAATTATTTTTATGGGATTCTTTCTGGGTAACTTTCTTAAAACAGGTACAATTGGAAATATTATTAGTGCAGGTATAATTCCAATATTGTATTTCTTTATTGGATTAAAGGTATCAGCAGAGCTTTCATCAACATTGCTCTACTTTCTTGATAAGGAGTAAATATTATGAGTTTGGAATATATTGTTGCAAATTGGATGGTTTTTTGGGGTCCTTTAACAATAGTTTTTATTGGTTTATATGGAATCCTAACCCAAAAAAATCTTTTGAAAATATTAATTTCCATTGATGTCATGGATCTTGGGGTTAATCTCTATATTGTTGGTGTTGGTTATGTTAAAAATGGAATTGCTCCAATACTTACAAAAGGGATGACTTCAAATAATATTTTTGTGGATCCTTTACCACAAGCTTTGGTTCTTACTGCAATTGTTATTTCTCTTGCAGTAACTGCATTTTCTTTATTTCTGGTTATTAAACTGTATGAAAGATACAACTCACTGGATATTTCCAGTATTTATGACAAAGAAAATACTTTTAGCAATAATAATAATGAGGATGATGTATGAGAGGTTTTTTAAATCAAATACCTATATTACTTGTTGCAATTCCTCTTGCATTTGCATTTTTAATTCCATTATTTAAGTTAATGTCTAAAAAATTGCCTAAATTTATTGTTTTATTAATTGCGTTATTTAATGCTTCAATTGCAATTTATATGGCTTTAGCTTTTAAAAATAATGGATTAAATATTATAAAATATCAAATAGGTAATTTTATTCCTCCATTTGGTATTGAATTCCAGGTTACTTTTGTTTCAAGTATGTTTTTACTTTTAATAAACTCTATTATTTTTCTCCTTGGCTTTTATTATATCTGGGACAAAAATTTTACAGTTAAAGACAACTATGGTTATGCAATTGGATTTTTAGGAGCAATTGCATCTTCAAATGCACTTATTATGTCCAATGATTTATTTAATATTTTTGTGTTTTTTGAAATAGCAACCATAAGTGCATTAATAATTGCTACTTCTGATAGAAAAAAAGGATATCTTGGTTCTTTTAATTATCTTATTTATACAGCAATTGGCTCTGTTTTCCTTTTAATTGCTATTTTAAGTGTATATTCGCACAATGGTACACTTTATCTATTTGATTCTGTTAGCTTAGCAACAGCTTCTAAAAATTTTGTTCTTGTTATAGGATTACTATTTTTTATTGCATTGGGGGTTGAAGCTAAATTATTCCCATTCACTGGTTGGATACCTCATGTATATGGAGGTTCTACATCTGTTTCAGCAATGCTATTTTCTGTTATTTTAGCTACTTCTTCACTTTATGTTTCATTTAAAATATTCATTGCACAGCACTTGGTTTCAAGTCAAACTTTATTTTTAGTATTTGCTTTAACAACTTTATTTATTGGTGAGATTTCTGCATACTTATCAAAAGATATAAGAGTTACTTTTGGATTTTCATCTATGGCTCAATCAGGTGTTTTGTTTGCTGCATTTATCCTTGGTGGAAATGTTGCAAAATATGTAATACCACAATTTTTTATAATTATGCTTTCAAAATCAATAATATTTTTCTCAATTTTTAATATTGGAGAATATAAAATTGATAATTTAAATGGAAAATACAAAAAAGATCTTATTTCAAGTTTAACTTTAGCAGTAGGTGGCTTATCATTAGCAGGTATGCCTTTATTAGCTGGTTTCTGGACAAAAATTGGGATGTTAAAAGCAATTTTTTATGATAATCATTATATAGTATTTTCTATTATTTTACTTTCAAGTCTTTTTGAAGTTTTTTATATTTTTAAAATATTACAAAGATTATACTTTAAAAATGTTGGTGAAGAAGTAAACTTAAAATATAAATTCAAAGCTTTATCTTTGATTCCATTGATTTTATCTTTAATTGTTCTTGCATTGGGTATTTATCCACAATTTATTAATCAAATGTTTAATCTCCTATTGAAAGGGGGTATTTAATGATTTCTAATATAATAGTTGCTTTATTTGTCGCTTCATTTTTTATATATCTATTATCAAAAGTTGATTTAAAAATTGGAACAGCAACTTTAGCAGTAATAATTCTTGGTGTATTATACTATTTTGCCAGACTTTATCCTCAAGTTGCTAGTGATTTAAATATTAAATATGGGTCATTATTTACTCTATTTGGGTTTCAATTTTTTAGTTTTACTTTAGCTATGTATAAATGGTACTTTGTTATTATTGGTTTATCTGCTGTTGCCTTAGCTTCCATATTTGCAATTTCAGGTAATACTGATATAAAATATGGTCCATCATTTAATTTCTTTTTAACATATATTGTTATTTCAATAATAGGTGTATTTTTAGCAGGGAATTTTATCACATTATATATATTCTGGGAATTAATGACTTGGACTTCATTTTTCATTGTATCAATGGGTAAAAAAGATGCCAAAAAAGCTGCTTTAATTTATCTTTTTCTATCAATGATAGCTGCATATTTTATGCTTAGTGGAATATTTATGATTGAAAAAGGTTTAAAAACTGAAAAAGGCTATTTATGGGCAATGATCTATTTCATTATTGCTGCATTTATAAAAGGTGGTATTTACCCATTACATATATGGTTAAGACCTACTCATGGAAATGCTCCTAATATTTTTTCATCAATTCTTTCTGGTTTTCTTATTAAATATGGGTCATATATTTTATTTATAGTTTTGCTGCTTTTTCCAACGACAAATGTTTTAAAACATTATAAGTTTTTTAATAATTTAACAGCATTTAATTACACACTTGCTTTACTTGGTGGATTTTCAATTATTGCAGGAACACTAGCTGCAATTATGCAAGATGATGTTAAATATCTAATTGCTTTTTCATCTGTATCACATGCAGGGTATATTTTGCTGGGTTTAGCATATGGAGGGACATTTGCAACTGCTGGTGGATTAATGCATATTATGGTACATATGTTAACTGCACTAGGTATGTTTTTATCTATAGCAGCTGTTTATTCTGTTACTCATACGACAAAAATGAGTGAAATGGGTGGATTGGTTAAAAAGATGCCTATTACTTTTTTAACCTACTTAATTTCCATTATATCAGTTGCAGGTATTCCACCAATGGCTGGTTTTATTTCTAAATGGCTTATCTATCAGGAATTGATTTCAAAAGGAGATGTGATTCTTGGGTTTGCTGCTTTTTTTGGTAGTATAGGTTCATTTATGTATGTATTTAGACCTTTAGCTACGATATTCTTAGGACAACTTCCAGCCAAGTACAAAGATGCAAAAGAAGTATCTGTCTGGATGCAAATTCCTATGTATATAATAATGGTTGCAACAATATTTTTTGGAGTTTTTCCACATTATATATTGCAGGTTATTGCACAAATTCAAAAATATGTTGGTATTAAACCAATCAAAACTTCTATGACTTCAATTTATACTTCATTAACTAGTTTGAGTCCAACTACAATTAATTTACTTTTTGCTGGTGGTTTTGTTATTGCTTTTATCCTTTATTTTCTACATACTAAAACTACAAAGGTTGAGCAATGGGAGAATTATACTGCAGGTGAAATCGTTCCAGAATTGCAAACAACACCAGAAATTTATCATTATGCAAAAAATTATTATAGACCATTTGAAAGAATGTTTAGAAAAGTTCCTTCTCTTGAAAGATGGTTTTATGATTCAGTATTTAATATAAAAAGATTTTTTGAATATATTAAAGGAATTCTTTTTGAATCAAATACAACTGTTTTAATATGGCTTTCAATGTTGTCTATATTAACAATTGTAATTGTTTATTTTATTAAACTATTTTAAGTTTATTTTTATAAGGGAGTTATTTTATGATAATTCAATATATCTGGCAAGGTCTTTTGTACTTATTAGCAATATTTGTTTTTCAGGTAACTTTATCAGGTTATGCTAGAAAATTAACAGCAAGATTGCAAAAAAGATATGGACCACCTGTTACACAAAATTTTTGGGATATTTTTAAATTATTTGCTAAAAGATCATCAATATCACATGGATTACTTTTTGAGTTTGGTATATGGATGGCATTAGGAGGTACTTTAGCAACTGCTCTTTTAGTTCCTGTTGTTAATTGGACAGTTGTACCTGGTACTGCTAATTTTATTGCTATAATTTATCTTTTAGCAGTTGGTTCGCTAGGTATGGCAATGAGTTCAGTTGCATCTGCCAATCCAAATGCCTCAATTGGTATCTCGAGGGCATTAACACAGATGTTGGGATATGAATTACCATTTGTTGTTATAGCAATAATAATAATACAACATACAAAATCAAGTAACCTATTAAATATTGCACAGGACCAAATTAAAAATGGATGGAATATTGTTAGATATCCTATAGGAGCATTGGTAGGATATTTGTCATTACTTGGTATGTTAGGTAAAAAACCATTTGATTCACCAATAGCACCTGCTGAAATTGCATCAGGTCCATTGGTTGAATATTCAGGGAAAAATTTAGGTTCATTAATGGTACAACATGAATTTGCGACTTTCGTTGAGATAACTATGTTTATCTATTTCTTTCTTGGAGGAAGTGTAAATATTATAGATTTTATAATAAAATATTTTATTGTATGGTCTTCTGCAGTTATGGTTAGTGCAGTTATGCCAAGATTTAGAATTGAGCAGGCTGTAAAATTCTACTGGAAAGTTGGAGTTTCTCTAGCGTTTATACAGGCGTTGTATACATATATTTTAAAAATATATTTGTTTTAAGATTTAGTTATTTATAATGTTAATGCTTAATAATATTAATAAATTCAAGATATTGTTAAGTTAAAGTTTTGTTATTAGTAATTAGTAATAATTATGGGATAATAAAATATATATTTAATAAAAAATATATAAAAATAATATTAAAAAAAAATTAAAATAGAGATATTGATATAAAAGATAAAGTTGATTTTTATAAGTTATTTATGAAAAAAATTAAATTCAAAGAGGTGATTATGGACAGCAGAACCTTGATTGATAAGATAAAAGATATAATTCAGGGGCATTCATTATGGATGTTGCATTATTGTACTGGATGTGGTGCTATTGAGCTACCTCCTACAATGACTTCCAGGTTCGATATGGAAAGATTTGGAATTGCACCTATGGCAACACCAAGACAGGCCGATATTTTGTTGGTAACAGGTTATCTTTCTTTAAAGACATTAAAAAGAGTAATTTACACTTATGAACAGATGCAGGATCCAAAATATGTTGTTGGATTTGGTTCCTGTACTTTAAACGGCGGTATCTATTATGATTCTTATGCTGTTATATCCAAATTGGAAGATTATATACCAGTTGATCTTTATATTGCAGGTTGCATGCCAAGACCAGAAGCTATTATAGAGGGGTTTAGAACATTGATGAAAATGATTAAAAATGGTGAAGCAAATGGCTGGAAAAGGTATAAAGATAATTTAGATTGGTATAGAGCTAACCAGAAGAGAGTTTTCGGTGATAAATTATATACTGCAAGGTAAATTATGTATTTAATATTTAAAATTAAAAAATCCATTTAACCAGATAAATCTGGTATAGGAGGAAAATGTGACTGTTGAAGAATTAAAAGAAAAGATTATGAACGAACAACACATTGATGAAGATTCTTTTAAAATTATTAATAAACAAAAGCTTGCTTTTGTGATTGATAAAAATTCAGTACAATCAGTGCTTTCATATTTAAAGGGGTTAGGTTTTTTACAATTATCTTTAAT
Organism: Exilispira thermophila; assembly: GCF_055389015.1. Classification (NCBI taxonomy): domain Bacteria; kingdom Pseudomonadati; phylum Spirochaetota; class Spirochaetia; order Spirochaetales; genus Exilispira; species Exilispira thermophila. Next base: position 2,670,130 of record NZ_AP042476.1, read on the forward strand.
AACTTGTGTTGATTGGTTAAAAGATAATAAATTTGAAATTGTATATAATTTAGTTTCATGGGAATTAAGACTTGATATAACTTTAAAGACATTTATTGATAGAAATAACCCTGAAATTAATACAATTCATACAATTTTTCCAGCTGCTATATATTATGAAAGAGATATCTGGGAATTTTTTGGTGTTAATTTTAAAGGTAATAATGAGTTAAAACCTTTATACCTTGAAGATTGGGATGATATTCCACCAATGAGAAAGGATTTTGATCCGCAAGCTTATTCTGATAAAAAATTTGGTGAGAGAGAATACAAATTTGAAATTCATCCAAAAAAAGTAATTGAATAAAAAAATAAAATTAGGGGTTTAACATATGCTTAAAGAGGTAAATCTTTTTCATGGACCTAACCATCCTGGTATGCATGGTAATTTTTCAGTTCATTTAACTGTAGATGGTGACACTGTTGTTAAAGCTATACCAAATCCAGGAATGTTACATAGAGGGTTTGAAAAATTAATGGAAAGAAGATTCTGGATTTCAAATCTTGCCTTAATACCTAGAATTTGTGTACCTGAACCTGACATAAATGAGGCAGTTTATTCAATGGCTGCAGAAAATATAGCTGGTCTTGAAGTACCTGAAAGAGCACAATTTATTAGAATGATAGTTCTTGAACTTGCAAGAATTACAGTTCATATGATGGCTTTAGGTGGAATAGGTGGACCAACTGGTTTATATACTGCACCAAACTGGGGACTAACTGATAGGGATAAAATACTGGATATATTTGAAAAAATTACTGGTGCTAGAGTTTATCATATGTATATAATTCCAGGTGGGGTTAGAAATGATATAAATCAGGATATAATTGATCATATTCTTAGAATGATGGATTATTTCGAAAAACATTTACCTGAATATAAAAAACTTGTCTTAGAACATCCTATTATATATAAAAGATTAAAAGGAATTGCACCTTTAACAAGAGACCAGGCTATTTCATGGGGAGTTACAGGACCTGGAATAAGAGCTACAGGTGTTGATTATGATGTAAGAAAATATGAACCATATTTTGCATATGATAAGGTTGAATTTGACATTCCAACAGAGACAGATGGGGATGCATATGCAAGAATGAGTATTAAATATAAAGAGATGTTTCAATCAATTAGAATTATTCGACAGGCTATTGAAAAGATGCCTGAAGGGCCTGTTAATGTTAAACCTAAAGGTAATGCTCTTAGATGGAGAATACCTAAAGGTGAATACTATGCTAGAGTTGAAAGTTCAAGAGGTGAATACGGTTACTATATGGTTTCAAATGGAGAAGAAAGACCTTATAGAGTAGCTGTTAGAGGAGCATCTTATCCACAAGGACTTTATGGTATTGAAAAAGGGATGCCAGGAACAAGATTGGAAGATGTAGCTATCTGGTTGGATACAATGGGAGTTTGTGCACCAGAAATTGATAGATAAAATAGAAAATAAAAATAATAAAAATTTTAGGAAATAATAAAAATAAAAAAATAAGATTATAATAATAAAAATATTAAAAATAATAAGAAAGTGATCATAAAATTATAATAATAAATAATAAATATTGAAAATAATAAAAGTGAAAAATAAATTGATTTAGATTAAAAAACTGGGGGAATTCATGGGTTTTAAAAAAAATTATTTCTCTCCTTTAATTGGTTTAAAATATCTTTTTAAAAAACCTGAAACAATTAAAGTACCAAAAGTTTATAGGGAAGCTGCAGAAAGATATAGAGGTTTTCATACTAATGATTGGGATGTATGTATAGGATGTGGTACTTGTTCAGAAATTTGTCCTACAAATGCAATTATTATGACTGAAGTTAAAGAACTTCCTGATGTAGAGGGTTCAAAACCAGAACGACCTGTTATAGATTATGGAAGATGCAGTTTTTGTGGATTGTGTGTTGATATATGTACAACTGGTTCATTAAAAATGACCAGAGAATATACACATATTTCTCCAGATGCAAATGACTTTTTATATATACCTTATGAAGATGGAATCCATAAAGTTGAATTTCCAGAGGGGTATAAAAGAACTGATGATTCTGATTTATTGGATCTTGAAAGAAACAATCTTGAAGCTATGGAACCAGAAGGGAGAAAAGGTTCTTTTATAGAATTTATGAAAGGTTTTTCAAAAGAACAAGCTATAATTGAATCTTCAAGATGTGTTGAATGTGGAATTTGTACAAAAACATGCCCTGCTCATATGGATATACCACAATATATCAAATCTGTCTGGGAAGATAACCTTGAAGAAGCAACTGATTGGTTATATAATACAAACCCATTACCAGGGGTATGTGGTAGGGTTTGTACCCATAAATGTGAAACAGTTTGTGCTTTAACAAACAGAGGAGAAGCTATTGCAATTAGATGGTTAAAAAGATATATAGTTGATAATACTCCTGATGATACATATGAAAAGGTTGTAATGGCAAAAGTGTCAAAACAGGGAGAAGGAAAAATTGCAATTATTGGTGCAGGACCAGCAGGTTTAGCTGCTGCATATTATTTAAGAACATTAGGATATGAAGTAACTGTTTTTGAAAAAGATGCAAGAGCAGGTGGTGTAATGAGATATGGTATTCCTGCATATAGGTTACCTGATTCAGCACTTGATAGAGATATTAAGTTTATTGAAAGCATTGGAGTTAAAATTAAAACAAATACTGAAGTAGGAAAAGATATTAAATTTGAAGATCTGGAAAAAGATTATGATGCTGTATTTATTGGAACAGGTTTTACATTGGGAAGATCTACAAGAGTTCCAGGTACAGATCATAAAGATGTATATCAAGCATTACCACTTCTTGCAAAAATAAGGGATTATGTAAGAGGTGACGGTCCAATGCCATATTTTACTGAAAATGTAGTTGTTATTGGTGGTGGTAATGTTGCAATGGATATAGCCAGATCACTTGTAAGATTACAAAATGAAAAATTTGGTAAATCTAATGTTATATTAACATGTCTTGAGAGTGAAGATATAATGCCAGCTGATAGAGAAGAAATAGATGAAAGTAGAGAAGAAGGAGTAAAAATTTATCCAGCATGGGGACCAAAAGAGATAGAAATTGGTGAAGATGGGAAAATTAAAGGACTTCATGTTGTAAAATGCTTATCTGTATTTGATGAAAATAAAAGATTTAATCCAAAATTTGATGAAAATCAGAAAAATTTCTTTGAAGCTGATATGATTGTTGAAGCTATTGGACAGGCACCAAATTACAACTATATACCAGAGAAATATCAAGAAAAACTTGAATTTATTAGAGGTAGAATAAAAACTGATGAAAATGGAAGAACTGCAATTGAATGGTTGTTTGCAGGAGGTGATATTGTCCATGGGCCAGATATAATTCATGGTATTGCTGATGGTCATAATGCTGCAAAAGCAATTGATCAATATTTAATGGAAAAAAATGGTAAAAAGTAAAAGTTTATATTAAAATATTTATTTATAGAAATTTTATTAAAAAATTAATAATATCTTAAAAAAATGTATATTAAAAAAATCAAAAAAGTGCTGCCTAAAAATTAATAAGGCAGCTCTTTTTTTAATTAAAATTTTGACGAGTGTTTGTCAGTTACCAAAGATTAAAAAGAGGTTATTTTATCTATTTCTGTGAAGTTCGATATCTGAAAACCATATAATATTATTTCCATCTGTTGATTTATAGAAGGTAAAACTGTCATATTCATAAGAATAAGTTCCAGAATCGCTTCCATTAGGGTGAATTGCCCAGTCATTAATATTTGTATCCCAGGGATAAGTTTTAGTATTTGTTGAATCTATATAAAATGTTATCATTGTTCCATTTTCAAAGTTGGTGTCAGCAGGTAAAGAATATGAAATTGAAAGAGTTTCAACAGTTTTTGTACCACTTGTAATTTTTGAATTTTTGTCTTCGGATTGAGTAATAAAAGAAAATTGAATTGAATCACTAGTACTAAAATCAAAAATAATTGTAAGAATATCTTTACTTCCCCCAGCATAATATATTATCTGTTTATGTTGAAAATAATTGTCTATTAATTCAAATGCATTATAAAAAGAATTTTCATAAAAGATTTTTGTAAAACTTTCTTTTACTTTAAGTGATGAGTCAAAATTAGAATCTGAATCATCAGTTATAATATCATACCAAACATAGGTTGTATCATCTGTGGTTGAAGGATCATCTCCAAAAGTTTGTGTATAATTTAAAGTTAATAAATAGGTTTTGGAATCATAGACATATGTTCCCTTATATCCACTCGTTTGTACCCATCCTTCACCAAATTTATTATCACCATCAAAATCATCAGTAGTATCTTCATAATAATATTCTTCATGTATATATGTTCCATCAGATAAAAATTTATCTTTAGAATATCCTACATCATAATAATAATAAATTGCATCTTCTTTGAAATGTCCATTATTATCAACATTTAAAGTTTTATATTCAATTTTAGTAGACGCTGGATTTTGACAGCTAGAAAAAGAAATAGAGATTAGAATAAGAATAAATATAAATATAAATATAAATATAAAAAAATTACTTTTCATATGAAATCTCCTGTAAAGATATTATAATAATATTTTTATAAGAAAAATATATATTGTCAATAATTTAATTTATGATTATAAGTTCCTTATAGAAATAATTTATTAGATTGACTTTAAATTTGAAAAAAATTAATTAAATGAGGTTATTTAAAATGGGAAATTATATGATAATGCATGATTTAATTTATAATTTAGTTTATACATATACAAAAGTAAAGCTTAAAGTATTAGTTAAAAGAAAAGTTTATACAATAGTATGGTGTATCCCTATTAAATAAGCAAATATAAAATTGTTAGAATTGATTAAAAATGATAAAATATCTTTCGTGGCTAGTACAGTTAATAATAAATTGAAATTATTTTATTTAATTAAATAAGATTAAAACTATATATATCTGAATTGAAATTTTTCGACTGGATTTCAGTTGTCAAAGGTTAAAGAAATATAATGACTTCGTGGTAGATGCAGTTAATGATAAAATTTGAAATTATTAGTGTTTATTTATTAAATATAAACAATATATATATCATAATTAAAATTTCTTGACTGGATTACAGTTGCCAAAGGCTCAAGAGAAAAAAATAAAATATATTAGTTTAATGTTGTAAAAGATTAAATTTAATAATTACATAACTGTACTAAGGAGAGAAATTTTAATTAGGATATTATAATACTTATTTTTTAAATATCTCAATAATTTCAATTTTATTATTAACAAAAAAAGGTTATCCCCAAATTTTTCAGGATAACCTTAAAAAACTATAAATATTTTTTATTAATAATATTAAAAAGCTTTTTCCATGATTTTGTTCATTATTTTAGTAAATTCTGAAATGTTTTCAGGCATAATCCCTTCAGATAACAATGAATAATCATATAAAAGATTGGAAATCTCTTTCAGTTCTTCAGCATTGTTATTGGAATCATAAATTACTTTAAATTTTTTAAAAATTGTATGCTCTGGATTAATTTCAAGTACTTTTTCAGCTTTTATACCAGGCATTGCTTCAAAATTAGATAAGATTTTTTCCATATGTATTGATAAACTATTTTCTGAAGTAGAAATGCAAGCAGGATATTGTTTTAATTTATCAGTTAATACTACATCTTTTACTTTTCCTGTTAAAATTTCTTTAATTTTATCAAGATATTTTTTGTTTTCTGATGTGGCTTTTTTTATTTCATCGCTAATTTTATTACCTTCCGATTTAGCTAATGATTTAAATTTTTTCCCTTTATATTCTAATAATGATTGAATCATTAATTCATCTACCTCATCAATTAGAAAAAGAACTTCATATCCTTTTTCTTTGGCAAATTCCATTTGTGGTGCGTTTTGCAAAGTTACAATATCTTCACCTGATAAATAATAGATAAATTCCTGTCCTTCTTTCATTCTAGAAATATATTCATCTAAAGTTGTATAATTTGATTTATTTGCAGAATTATTGAATGAAGAAGGAAAAATTAAAAGCTGGTGTAATTTAGTATTTTCTTTAGCAAAATCTGTGTAAACGCCAGTTTTAATTAATTTCCCAAAATATTTCCACCATTTTTCATATTCTTCCCTTTTGTTTTTAAGTTTTTCTGCTAAAGAATTAATAACTTTCTTTTCAATATGTTTTTGAATTGTTTTTAATATCTTAGTATGTTGTAATATCTCTCTAGAAATATTTAAAGAGAAATCTGGTGAGTCTACAACGCCTTTTATAAATTTTAAATAATCAGGAACAAGTTCTTCACATTGTTCCATTATAAAGACATTTTTAGAATATAGTTTTAACCCCTTTTTATATTGTGGAGAGAAAATTTCAATTCCAGTTTGTTTAGGGATAAAAATTAAAGCTTTAAAATCTACAAGCCCTTCCCCTTTTGTATGAATAGTAATAAATGGGTCATCAAAATCATGAAAAGTTTGTTTATAAAAAACATTATAACTTTCTTCTTTTATCTCGTCTGGAGATTTTTGCCAAAGAGGTTTTTGAGAATTTAATATTTTATATTTTTTTTTCTTAATTACTTTAGGATCTTCTTTTTCACCTTCTTCTTCAGCTTTATCTTCAATTTTAATAGGGTATGGGATGAAATCAGAATATTTTTTAACAAGTTGTTCAATCTCAAATTCTTCTAGGAATCTGTCATAATTTTCTTCATCATCATTTTCTTTGAGAAAAAGTATAACATCAGTTCCATTAGAATATTTATCATATTCCTCAATAGTATATTTGCCATCACCTTTAGATTCCCATCTATATCCTTTATCAGAGAGAGGTGATTTAGTAAGGATTACAACTTTATTTGAAACCATGAATGCTGAATAAAATCCAACACCAAATTTACCAATTAAATCAATTGTATTATTTAGGTCATTAGTATTATTTTCACTTTGTTGATTGTTTTTATTAGCATTTTTTAGACTTTCTATAAATTTTCTAGTTCCAGAACTTGCAATTACCCCAATATTATTTCTTAGTTCATCAAAAGTCATTCCTATACCATTATCTCTAATTAAAAGGGTTCTGGCTTTTTTATCTGGTTTAATCTCAATGTATAGGTCATCTATCCCTTTTAAAATTTCAGGTTTAGTAAGAGATTCAAATTTTATTTTATCAAGTGCATCAGAAGCATTTGAAATAAGTTCTCTTAAAAAGATTTCTTTATGAGTATAGATTGAATGGATCATTAAATCCAAAAGTTGTTGAGTTTCAGTTTTAAATTTGTATTCATGTCTTTCTGACATTATTAATCCTCCTGAAAATAAAAATTATTTAAAAATATAAATTAAAATATTAAATAATTAAAGTATTTAATATATAAAATATTTAGTAATTTGCATATAAAGTAATTAAAATATCTATTAACTAAAGTATAAAACAATAAAATCTAAAAATGCTTATTTAAATAAATAAAATTCAATTTGTAAATTGATAAACTAAATTTAATGAAGTAAACAAAAAAATAATGATTAATATTTCATTATAAAAATAAAAAAATATTTGATAAGAGTAAAGAAAAATTATTGTTTTATTCTTTTTATTAACATCAAATACTCAATGTTCCCTTTTTTCCCTTTGATAGGAGATTCAGTTATTTTTTCTATAGAATAGCCGTTATAATTTAAAAATATTTTATAATCATTAATAATTTTTTTTCTAAATTTATCATCTTTAATTATTCCATTTTTTAAATACCTTCCTTCTGATTCAAATTGTGGTTTAAAAAGTATTATTCCCCAATCTTCTTTGATAATATTAAATAATTTTAGTAATATTTTTTTTGTAGAAATAAATGAAACATCCATAACAAAAGAATCAGGTATAAAATAATCATCATTAATATCAATTTTTGAAAACTTAACATCGTTAATAATTTTGTATTTGCAGAAAGTTTTATTCTCATTAAAAAATTTATTTTCTTCAAAAGATTTATTATTTTTTACTTGATTATAATTATTTAATATATTTGTTTTTATAAATTCAATATGTTTATTAAAAGAAACTTTTAAATCATCTAAGTTAATATTTTTAGCATTGTAATTTTCCATTATAATAATACATGGATTATTTCTTAATGAATTGTCAAGCTGAGATGTTCCAACATCAATAGCATATATAAAATTAGCCCCATAGTGCAATAATACCTGTGTAAAACCACCTGTTGAAGAACCAATATCTAAAAAAATCTTATTTTCAGGATTAATTTTAAATGTTTTAAATGCATGTTCAAGTTTTAAACCTGCTCGAGATACCCATTTTGTTTTTTTATTAATCTCAATTGTTAATACAGAATTGTCATTTATTTCAAAAGATGGTTTTGTAATAATTTTTCCATTTATTTTAATACTTTTATTTTTAATCTCCTGGGATGCTTTACTCCGTGATGTAAAATATCCAAACTTAAAAAGAAATAGATCAAGTCTCATTAATTAAATATTTCCTTATATCTTTTAAAATTCTTTTTGCTATAAATAAAAAATTAATTATTTCATATCTATTTTATTAGATTTAAATATATTATTATAAAATCTTTTTATTATAGGTTTTATTATTTTAAATTTTATTTTTATGAATTGTTATAAATTATTTTTAATATCTTAAAATGGATTAAATTTACCAAAATTATTTATACATAAAAATTTTAAAAATAAATTTCCAGTATTTTAAAAAGCTCATTAACAAATATATCAACGTCTTCCTTTTTTGAAAAATATCCAAAGGATATTCTTATTGCCCCATCTGTAAAATTTGAAGGAATACCAAAAATTGAATTATCATCTAAGGCTATGTTATTAATTTTCTTTTTTGCATTTGAAGAGCATGCTGAACCTGGAGAAATAAAAATATTTTTTTCTGATAGAGCATTAACAATAACTTCCGCTTTAGCATTATTAATATAAATTCTGTTAATATATGGAGAAATTAATAAATTGTAATTTAACTTGCTTTTATTAATTTTATTTTTAGTATCTTTAATATCATTTGTATTTTTTGTTAAATTATAAAAATCAAAATTATTAAAAAACAAAAATTTATGATTTAATTTATTTTCAAAAGAAAATACTTTTTCTTCAAGATAATTTTTTAAAAGTAGAGATTTTTCCAGATATTTTCCAATGTTTGAATATTCTCTTTTTATTACTTCAAAAGTTGAAAATATAGGGAAAATATTTTCAGTTGAAGGAACAATCCCTTTTTCCTGTCCGCCTCCAAAAATTAAAGGTTTAATTAAAGATGAATCTTTCAAAAATAGAAATCCAAGTCCTCTAATACTGTGAAATTTATGTGAAGCAGCAGTTATTGAATCCACATATTTAGAATTAAAAAATGGAAGTTTCATAAATCCTTGAGTTGCATCAACATGAAAGAAAATATAGGGATTTTTCTTCTTAATTTTTTTAGAAATATCAGTTATGGGAAATATAATTCCATTTTCATTATGAACCCACATACAGGTAACCAATATAGTGGAATCAGAAATTGCATTACTGAATTTTTCAATAATATATTTTTTAAATTTAGAATAAATATCATCTTCTTTGTTTTTATTATAATTTTTTAGATTAATTTCTTTCAAAAATAGTTTATAATATTCTTTTAAGTTAATATATTTAATTTTAAATCTATTTAAATTTTTTACAGGATTTATGATTGAAGAATGTTCCCATATTCCTACAACTATTTCAGGGTTTTCAATTTTCCTTTTTATTTTATTTTCAATATTCTTGTGTATATTTTTCAAAGTACCATTTGATAAAATTACATTGTTTGAAAAAGTTCCTGAAAAAGTATAAAAAAGTTCAAATTCATTAAGGTTAAAGGCATTTTTTATAAAAGTTTTTGATTCTAAAATTAATTTTTTAACTTTAAATCCATTTTTATATATAGAAGAGGGATTAAACCAATAATATTTAGAATAATCATTGTAAAGATCTTGAATATAATCAAATGGCTTAGTAGTTGCAGCATTATCAAGATAAACCATGTTTACATCAATCCTTTTTTAAATTTTGTTTTAATTTTAATATTTTATTAATTTCATCAATTTTCAATAAAAGAGATATTAAAACAAATAATAGAAAATATAATAAACTTATACCTATAGTAAATAAGATATGGTATAAAGAAGATAGATTAATTTGAACAGGATTCAACCATTTATATATTTTTACAATATAAAAAACAGGTAGAAAGGAAATTGTTGTAGAAAAAAGTACTTTAAAATAGAAAAAAATATTTTGATCCTTAATTTTGATATATTTTGTACTTAAAACATAAAGAAAAAGAAATTGAAAAATTAAAGAAATAAGTGTACCTAAAGCTACAGAATACATTTCAATAGTTTTATATGTAAAAATTACAGTAATATAAAAGATTACTAATGATAAAAGGGTTGAAAGAACAGGTTGTTTAAATGATTTTCTCGAATAATAAAAAGAAGTTAAAATTCTATTATTTGATATAAATAATAGTCCTGGTAAATATATCAATAAAAATTTATATGAATAAATAATATCATTTAAAGTATATTTCCCATGATAAAATATTAGTTTTAAAACTGGTAATCCAGCACTAACAAGATAACCTATAATTGGAACAGCAATTAAAAATGAGACTTTGAGTGAATAGTTAAAATTTTTATTTAATTTATCCATTTCATTTTTTGCAAAATTATCAGAAAATGTTGTTAGAAAAACCTGTCCCATAGCAACTGAAAAAATCCCTATAGGTAGTTGATATATCCTCTGAGCAATGTATGAGTAAGTTATAGAACCTGGAAAAAGGGAAAGGAAGTATAGGGATATAAATATATTTAATTGATAAGCAGAAGATGAAAATAATGATGGTATAAATAGTTTAAATACTTTTTTTATATATGGGTTATTAAACTTAAATGAAGGCTTAAAACTTATACCTAATCTGTTAAGATGGGGGATTAATGAAAATAATTGAGCAAATCCACTTATCAGGATTGCATATATAAATGTAGATATTGAAAGTTTTTTAAGCAAAGCAAAAATAATAATAATAAAAATAAAAGTTATGTTGAAAAAAGCTTGATTAAGGTTTGGTGCAAAAAATTTATAAAAACTATTTAATATAGAACTAAAAAATGATGTTAAAGAGATAAGTATAAGATATGGAAAAATTAATTGTGACAAAAAAATAGTAGAATTTATTTTTTCAATAGAATATGTTTTAAATCCAGGAGTTAAAATAGGCATGAATAAAGGGACAAAAAGAATTAAAATTGAGGTAACAAAAAACAATATGAGTAAAAATAGGGTAAAAAATGAATCTAGAAAAAGTTTTTCATTCTTAGTCCCTTTAACTTCCATATATATAGGGATAAATGAATTTTGTAATGCACCTTCAGCTAAAATTGATCTAAAAGTATTAGGAATCCTAAAACTTGTAATATATATATCCATTTGATTAGCATCAAAAAAATGGGTATTTATAGCAGTTCTTAAAAGTCCAAAAAATCGGGAAATAAAAACTCCCAGAGATGATAAACTAATGTGAATAATTGAATGTTTGGTTTGTTTTGATTTTTCTATATTCATAATTTTTTTTATATCTAATTTTCTAGTATTTTTTTATAATAATAGTTTCACTTTCTTTTATTATTTTAGATTTGTATATCACTTTAAAATAAAACTGTTTTTCAAGTTTAGTTTTATCTATAAAAAATGGGATATGTTTATTGTCATCAGGATTTAATGTAAACTTATCAAAAAGTGGTTTTACAATAAAGGGGTTTTCAGTACTAACAATTTCAATATAAAATTGATCTTTATTAATTTCAAAAATATTTTTACTTTTGTTTTTTGCTAAAACATCAATAAGAATATCATTTTTCCTCTCAAATACTGAATAACTGAATAAAACATTATTTATGGTAAATTGTTTTAACTCTTTTTCCTGTTGTTTATCAAATTTTTCCATTGCTGGTTTAAAAACAAGAGTATAAACAAGGAGGATAAATAAAATATCTCCAAGAATAATTAAAAAAGAGGTCATCCTCTTTCTTGGTTTTTTAGGTTGTAGAGATTTTCTTTCCTCTTTTTTTAGAAAATAATGAACACCATTATTATCACTCATAGCAATATTTAAACTAATTTTTTAAAAAAATCAAAGTATTTAGTATTAACTATGTTATATTGGATCTTTTTTTATACAATTTACACAAGTTATTCAAAGATATTAGTCATTCTAATTATAAAAATTATTCAAAAAATTTAGTTATGTTAATAATAGAGGATTATGTCAAGGATTATGTCAATAAAAATGTGTAGATTGGTTATAATTCTGGTATTATAACTTAAAATTAATAACATATTTTAGAGCATCTATTAAAAGTTGGGGTGTATATGAATATTTAGATATATTTTTTTTATTAAAATATATAGTCAATTTATCAAGTAAATGTGATGCAAAGTTCATTGATTCAAATGGAGAATATCCTTGAGCAATAAAAGAACCTATAATTCCACTAATAAAATCCCCTGTCCCCCCTTTGGAAAATCCACTATTTAAACCATAATTGCATGCTATTTGATTGTCTGGAGAAAATGAAAAGGTTATTGCATCTTTAAGATAAAGATAAATTTTCATTTTTTTTGAAAAGCTTGACCCAATTTCTATTCTTTTAGCTTTTATATTCTCAATAGGTAAATCAATTAATCGTGAAAATTCAAGCATATGAGGAGTAAATATAAAATTAATTTTTTTAACATTATTGTTTATTAAATCTTTGATTTTTAATGACTTTGAATATAGGTTTAATGCATCAGCATCAACAATAATTGAAGGTTTTTTTAAAGAAGTATTTTCTAAATTATTGCTTAAATTATTAAAAGAATTCTTTTCATTTAAGGTCTCAATAATTATTTTTAAATAATTATAAAGTAAATTTTCATTATTACCAAAACCAGGTCCAATTATAAAAGTATTAATTTTATGGAGTAATTTTTTAACATTATTATCTAAAATAAAATCATATTTATTTTTATCTTTGTAATTTTTTATTTTTACATTCAAAGTTATAATTTGCGGAATAGAGCTTTTGATATTTTGAATTGTTTCATTGTCAGAAAAAAGGTAAACAAGTCCAGCACCAGAAGAAAGAGAAGACCTGGCAGCTACTATTGCAGCTCCTATTGTATTAAAATTACCACCTACAATACAAACTCTTCCAAAACCCCCTTTATTTGATAAGTCATTTCTTGGTTTATATATAGATTTAATATATTGTTTGTCTATTAGTGTTAAATTGAAAAAATTATTATTTTTATTTACTTCAGATTTATAATTATTGTTAGTTTTATGATTTTTATTATTTTCGTTGGTATCTTTAATATTGTTAGATTGATAAATATTATCCAATTTATAAATATTATCAAAAAAATTGAGATCTTCAGGAGCTGGAAATTCAATATCTAAAATTTCTAATTTATCAAAATTTTTTCTATTTTCTGGTAAAAATAATGATAATTTAGGGTAAGAAAGTGTTAATACATAATCTGCAAAAATAGTAGTATTAAAATAATCTTCAGTTAAACCAGAAGGTAGATCAATAGCAATTGTTTTAAAATTATTTTTAACTTTTAAAAAATTTATTTTTTTAAAAAAATTAGCAAACTGTTCTCTTAATTTTCCTTTTAACCCGATTCCGAATATTCCATCAATTAATAAATTGCAGTTAAAATATTTTTCTAAACTTTCTATATTATCAGGTGAGAATTTGATTAATTCTAAATAATTGTTATCAGAACTGTAGTTAGTTGAATTATTATCATTATTATTATTGTCATCATTTTTATAAATAAAGGTTTTTATTATTTTTTGTTGATATAAATTTTCCTCACTAAAATTTTTATCAAGAATTAAAATGTTTATTTTAAAATTAATAAAATTATTTTTCTTTAAAAAAAGGAATATTTTTCTTGAAACCGCAATAGCATCACCACCATTATTTGAATTGCCTGCTAAAACAGTTATAGTATATTTTTGTGTTATACAATCTTCATTTTTGATAATTTTATTTAAAAAATTGTTTTTAATAAAATTAAAAATTGAGGTGGCAGCATTTTCCATTAGAACTAGAGAATTAAATCCTGCATAGTCAATAAGATATTTTTCATATTTTTTTATTTGTTCAAGACTCATTAAAATCATAAGCTTTCCCCTTTATTTTATTGAGTTAAAGCTATTTTTCTTAAAATAACATCAGATGCCCAGTATAAAATATTAAAATTATTTGAAATATCAGAATATGCATATAAACTGCCATCTTCACCTACAAAAAATTGATTTTCACTATAAATATCACTAACATCAATAATTTTTGATACCAATGTTTTAAAGTATTTATCTTTAATTATTAAATTAGCTTTGTTTTCATCTATGTATTTTATAAAAAAATAAAAATTATCAGGAGTAACATTCAGCAAATATTCTCCAAAAAGAAGAACTTTTTTCTTTTCCCCATTAATCATTTTGTTAACTAAAAGTTGTTTCTGGTAAATTGTATAAATCTTATTTAAATTCATTTTATCAAGTTTTATTATTTTATAATATTCTGGTATGTTGTTTTTGTAATAAAATACATCAAATAATATACTTTTATCTTCAGTTACAAGGTAGTTAATTATAAAAAGATTATAAAGGTCTTTTTTTTCAGTTTCAGTTTTAGGAATATCAACAATTGAAAAATTTGTTTTATTTAAAAGTTTAAAATCTTTATCTACAAGATAAAAATTGATAGAATCATGTTTTTCAGGAGCAATTTCATTTGTCCCTTCCTCATCTCCAGTAAATTCTTCCTCGGAAATAACAAAAGAGTCATCTTTAAAAAAATGGATTTTAGTAAAATAGTTAAAAAAAGGATCTGATAAAGATTTACAAATAATATTTTGTAAATCTCCATATTTATCAAACTTTAAAAATACAATATTATATTCTTTTTTACCATTAGAAGTTTCTTTATTTTCATTTAAATTGTTGGACCTATAATTCTGATTATTTTTAGATGTATTATTATTAAGGTTGTTATCATTATTATTATTTTGTTCAGAATTTGTAGAATTATTCAAAGAATTCTTCGAATTTTCCATATTATTTTTATTAATGATAACATAATTTATTTTTTGATTTTTCCCTATATATTTTTCAAAAAGTTGTGTTAGATCATCAAAATTTACTTTTAGAAAGATATTATCTTCATAATCAATATAAATTCCAAATACTTCTGGAAAAGGGAAGTTTCTTGTAATCTTAGTTTTAATATTTTCTTTGTTTAATGGTTTAAGATATGCTAAATCTTTGTATGTATTAATATTTTTATAAGTAATCTTTAATAGAGTATCTCCAGTTTTTGTAAACTTGTATAGGGTTCTTGAATTTGTATCAAAAAAATAGATAAAATTTTTTCTATAAAAAATATAACTAAATTTATAGTGCTCGAATATTTTTAATTGTTGTTCTTCAACTTGATTTGGTATACTCACAATTTTAACTCTTTTCATAGAGGTATCTTCAATTTGACATGAATAAAAATAAGTGATTAAAGATAAAATTAAAAAAGTAAAAACTAAATATTTGATAATTTTTTTAGTCATCAATAGTTCTCCATATCTTTTAAATATAATTTATTCAATAACTATTTTAAAAATGTTATAAATTTTATCAATTCCAATTTTTTTTAGGGAAGAAAAAGGGATAACATAGTCTCTCTCAATATTAAGTTTAGAACAAAATTTCTGAATAGCTCCTTCTATCTTACTTTTTCCAAGTTTATCAATTTTTGTTAATACATAATAAATCGGTATCATATTGTTATGCATAAAATCGATAATCTGTTTATCGAGTTCATCAGGTTCTTCTCTTCTCACATCAATTAATAAAAAGCAGTACTTTAAAGAATTTATAGTATTAAAATAATGGTTTAAAATATCTGTCCATTTCTTTTTTGTTAAGATAGAAACCTTTCCGTATCCATAACCAGGTAAATCAATGAGATAAAATTTTTTATTAATGAGGTAAAAATTTAATGATTGTGTTTTTCCTGGGGTGGAAGAAGTAAATGCTAATCGTTTTTTGTTGGTTATAGAATTAATAAAAGAAGATTTTCCAACATTTGATTTACCTATTACTATAAAATTATATTTTAAAGGTTTTGGGAAATCATTTTTAGTAAAAACTGATGCAACAAATTCAACAGATTTAATGTAATTTTTCATAGTTCATTTCCAATAACAGCATATTTAATTTCTTATAAAATTATTAAACAATTATTAAATAGTTTAGTTAATTTTTTGTTATTCAATTTATTTTATTGTTTTTATCTATTTTATTTTTATTTATTTGTTTAATTATTTGTTTAATTTTAATTTTTATATTTGTTTTTAATTTTATTTTTGTTTTTTTTTCTATTTAGTTTTAGTTAGACTAATTATACCTAGGATAACAAAAATAAAATCCCCAATCCAGGCTGCTAAAAATGGAGTACCAAACCCTTTTCGTCCAAAAAGGAAAAATGTGTTTAATACCCAGTAATATATAGCAAAAACTACAAGACATAAGATTAAAGAGTTAATTAAAACATTATGTCTAAAATAAGTTCCAGCAGCTATTCCAAAAATTGCAATAATAAATGCTCCAATTGGTAATGAAAATTTTTCCCAGAAATATAATTCATCATAAAAATTTGTATTTCCTGATGTTTTTAACATGTTAATGTATTCCATTGCTTCTTTTATTGTCATTGTTTCAACATTGTCAGAAGTTCTTGCAAAAAATAAAGGTTTTTCTTTTAAATCATATCCTTTATTTGTATAATATCTAACAAGAAGTTTATGAGAGTAAAAAGTTTCATAAACATTATAAAATATCCATTTATTAGTTTTAGAATCATATATGCCATAACCTGCTTTAATATCCTGTATGATTTCTCCATCTTTGGAGAATTTTATTATATGGATAGAATCAAGTCGTTGATTTTTTGCAGTGTATTTTCTAATAAAAAAAAATGTATTATCAAATCCTTTTTTGGAAATATTGTAATTATCTTTAATAATTTTTCTATTAAACAAAATCTTTTCAATTTCTAATTTCTTTTTATATGTATTGGTAACATAATAATCCTGAGTTGCAATTAACACCCCTGTAAATAAAAAGATAAAAATTAACAAAGGGATTGATAATTGCAAAGTTGAAATACCACTAGAATGAATAGCAATTAGTTCATTATGAAAATTTAGGTTAGATATTATATAAACTGAAGCAAATAAAACTGGTAATGGAAAAGTCTGGAAAAACATTTTAGGAGCCCAATAAAGATAGTACATAATAACTAAATTAAATGATTTTCCACTTCCTAAAAATGAATTTATATGCTGTATAAAATCCTGAACTATATATATAATAATTATTAATAAGCTCATAATAAGAAATGGGCCAAAAAATGATTTGATTAAATATAAACCTAACTTTTTTGGAATTTTCATAATTTAAACTTTATTTATTAATAAATCTTATTTATTTATTAATATTTTTTTCAATTTTTTTAAAACTATATTTAAAATTTTTAAATTTTATTTAAGCTAATTAAATTAAATTAAAAAGAATCTTCGTCAAACTGTTCTATTGTATAATTAAATTTTAGCAATCTTCCAGGATAGTTGGAAATAATATAATTTTCAAGATTACGATTTAAGTTATATAAAATATTATTATTAGAAGAAACAGCTGATATTGCAATACCACCTTTTTTAAAATTATTTTGATATTTTACCTCAGATATTGAAATTTTATATTTTGACTTTATTGAATCAATTATAGATTTTAAAATTTTTCTTTTATCTTTCAATGATTTTGCTTCTTCAATTATAATGGTAAAATAGCATAAGTATATATACATAACTAAATATTTATAGTATTTTTTTAATTTATCAATATAAATTGGCAAATCATGAAAAAGGTTAAAATTCCTGGTTAGAGATAAAAATATTGTAATCCTTTTCAGAATAGAATACTAATTTGATAAGAGAAAGTTTTTTAGAATCTGGTTTACTAAAATATTCTTTTAAAGTTCTAGAAACAATTACTGCAGCTTTTTCTTTAGGAAAACCATAAACTCCAGTCGAAATTGCTGGAAATGCAATAGATTTTAATCCAAGCTTTTCTGCAACTTTAAGTGAATTGAGATATGCATTTTTTAATAAAGATTCTTCATTCTTTTTTCCACCATACCAGACAGGACCAACAGTATGGATAACAAATTTGGTTTTTAAATTACCAGCTTTTGTTTCTATTGCCTTTCCAGTAGGTAATCCTTCAGGGTATTTAGTTTTTCTTATAATTTTACATTCTTCAAGAATTTGAGGTCCACCTGCTTTATGGATAGCACCATCAACACCTCCTCCACCCATAAGAGAGGAATTTGCTGCATTTACAATGGCATCAGCATCTTCTTTAGTAATATCACCAACATATACAACAACTTTCCCATTTAAAAAAGTTTTCATAAAAAACTCCTGTTTTATATTTTTATATTATTAAAATATTCTATAATAATTGTAATATAAGAATTATTCTTTTTTAAGTGTAATCTATTGTTTATTTTTTTATTTAAATAATAACATAAAAATAAATTTAAACTAATTGTGTATGATAAAAGATTTTTTAATATATAGTTTTAAAATTTATTCAAAATATACTCTAAAAACATTTTAAATTTAATATATTTTAAAAGAATTTCTATCAATATTATTAATAAAATAAAATAAAAAAATATAAACTAAAGTTTTAAATATAAAAAAATACAAACTATTAAAACTATTTCTTAACTACTACTTCTTTTCTCTATTTTTTAAGGTTTGTCTTTATGTTTTATTTATAATTATCAAAAAATCCTTTTAAAATTTAAATGACTTTTATGGTTTTTAATTTATTCTTTAATAAAATTTAAATAGCAATTAGTCTTAATACTATTGAATTTTTGTTATAAAAATGAAAAACAAATCTTATACTGTTAGTGAAAAAAAGAAAAGTTTTAAAATTGTCAATTTCTTATAAAAAACTATTGAAATTATTAAAAGTTGTTTTATTCTTTTTTTTACCTGATAAATTAATAAAAATTTGTAAAGTAAGGAGTACTGTTATGAAAAAGTTACTAGTAATTTTGTTAGGATTGTTATTATTTATTTCTTTTTCATGTACAACTACATCTGTTCAAACAGATGAAAATGCACCTATTTATCATTTAGTTGTACTACATACTAATGATCATCATGGTCATCCAGTAGCATTTTTTAATTATCCAGCTCCAAATGTTGGTGGATTACCAGCAAGAGCAACTTTTGTTCAAAAAGTTAGAGATGAAAATGAAAATGTGCTGGTTCTTGATGCAGGTGATCTCAATACTGGTAGACCAGAATCTAACTTTTTTAAAGCTGAACCTGATATTATTGGATACAACTATATTGGTTATGATGCTATGGCATTAGGTAATCATGAATTTGATAATCCACTTTCTGTATTAAAAAAACAAATGGAAATGGCAAAATTTCCATTTTTATCAGCTAATGTAAAATACAAAGATGGTTCATATGTTGCAAAACCATATATTATCAAAGAGTTTAAAGGGTTTAAGGTTGCTATTTTTGGTTTAACAACAAAAGAAACTGAAACAATTGGTAACCCTTCTATAACAAAAGATCTGATTTTTGAAGATGAAGTTGAAACTGCTAAAAAACTTGTGCCAGAATTGAGAAAGAAAGCAGATATAGTTATTGCTCTTGTTCATATGGGTATTTATGACTCTGTAAGAAAAGGTTCAAAAAGATTAGGAAGTGAAGTTGATGGGATTGATTTAATTGTTGATGGACATACTCATACAAAAATAGATTTTCCTATTTTTGTTAAAAACCCATCTGGCCATAATACTTTAATAGTTCAAGCTTGGTGTTGGGGACTTGTTGTTGGTAAAATGGATCTCTGGATACAGAATAAAAAAATAGTTAATTTTAAATTTGAAGCTGTTCCAATGAATTTAAAAGTTAGAGAAAAAGTTGATGGTAAAAGTGTATATTATTTTATAAATTCCAAAGGGGAAAAAGATCCTTCAGCTGAAATTAAAGAAGATCCAAAATTAAAAGAAATTTTACAACCATATGTTGATAAAGTATCAGCTATTTTAGATAAAGTTATTGGAAAAGCTACAGATGATTTCTTAAATAAAAAGGTTAGATATGAAGAAACTGCACTTGGTGATATGGTTGCAGATTCAATGGCATGGTATGCAAAAACTCAACTTAATACAGATGTAGATTTTGCTTTACAAAATGGTGGTGGAATTAGAACTGATTTACCAGCTGGTGATATAAAAATGGGAAAAATATATGAGATTTTACCTTTTGATAATTCAGTAATGATTATGCAATTAAAAGGCTCAGATGTTCAAAAATTATTTGATTATATTGCAACTATTCCAAGAGGAAAAGGTGCATTTCCACAGGTATCAAAAGAAGTTAGTTTTACTATTAATTATGCAACAGGAAAATGTGAAAATATTTTAATTAATGGACAACCAATTGATCCTGAAAAGATTTATAAAATTGCAACTAATTCTTATTTGGCTGCAGGTGGTGATGGTTATAAAGTTTTCTTAAAAGCAGTTGATTCTTATGATGCATCAATAATGCAAAGAGATGTGTTTATTCAGTACATACAATCTCTTGGTGGAACAATCACTCCAAAAGTTGAAGGTAGAATTAAGATAATAGAAAAGAATGAAGCTTATGTTCTTTTCAAAATGGCTGCCTAGTAAAATAAGGTATAAAAAAATAGCTGCCTCTAATTTTGGGGCAGCTTTTTTTATTATTTTTTTATTTAAGGTTATAAGTAAAAAAATTAAAATCCTTCTAAAATTAAAATATATTTTAAACTAAAGCGCAACATTCATAAATAGATACAATTTTAGAAAATCTAATTTTTTGAGTTGTATATATAGAATTAGAATCATTTTTATTGTCATTTTTATTATCATTGTTTTTTATAAAATTATTTGATATATAATCTTTATCAAAAGTAGGGTTTACAATACCATTTATTCCACTTTTTGTAGCTATTTTATCTATTTCTTTTCTATACTTCCCTTTTGGCCTCATACATCCCAGAAAAAGATTTGTTTCAGAATTATTAAAGTTTTCATAGCCATATTGAAAAATATCTTTAACAAATGCATAATCAGGTGGAGTTAATTTTTCAAAATATGTCCCTTTTGTAGGAATTAAAATTAAAAATACAATTGTATCTAATATTTTGCTTTTATATGTAGAAAATTGTTTTAAAAAATTTAGAGCATTTTTTTCCCCAGAAGCTTTTCCCCCATTTAAACCAATTGTAATATGAGGTACAATTTTAAATGATAAATTATTTTTGATTTTATAATTTACAAGTTTTTCAAAATATTTAAAATAATCTTTTGCTTTTTTATCCAGATTATAAACAAAATTAATTGTATGATCATCTCCAATGATGTCAATTGAAACAGAATCAGCAATACTCAGGTATTGAAAGTATTTTGTTGATAAAAGTCCAGTATGTAAGTTTATTTTTTTATGTAAACTTTTAAGTTTCTCTATATTTTTAATATGATTAAAAAAAGGTACATAACCATCTTTATTGCTACCTCCACTAACTAAATATGAAGTATAACCATTAAGGTTTTCATTGGTTTGAAAATCACTGTTTTTGAAAATATTTTCAAAAGTTTTCATATGATTTAAATAATGTTTATTACAATGTTTACAATTAAGAGCACAAAAATTTCCAGTAGTAGAAATTGATAAAGTATTTAAGGTTTTAATGTAATAAAAAGGTTTTTGCATTTTAACTCCAGATGTTTTATAATTTAATATAATAATTTTAATATCTATGATTGCATAAATTATTGTATTTTAAATTTAAAGCATAAATAATTAAATTTCATTAATTAATATAAAAATAATATAAAAAAAAATTATATAAAAAAAAACAAAAATAATAAAATAATAAAAAGAATACTAAAGGGGATTAAACAATTTATAGAAAAAAAAGAATATTATGTTAATAGTTTTTATAGGAGGTAAATTTGAAAACTATACTTATTAGATATGGAGAGATAGCTTTAAAAAAAGGTAATAGAAATTATTTTGTAAAACTTTTATTAAACAATATTAAGGCAAAATTACCAGATGTAAAAATTGAAAAAGAATATGGTAGGATATATTTAAAAAAAGAATATTTTGATAATCAGGATTTAGAAAAATTGAAAATGATTCCTGGTATATATTCTTTTTCTGAAGTTGTAGAGACCAATACAGATATTGACAATATAAAAGAATTATGGGTTAAGATAATTGAAGATTATTTAAAGAATGTTTTGAACTTAACTTCAGGTAAGACTATTACATATAAATTTAGCACAAAAAGAGCTGACAAAAGTTATCCAATCCATTCTGATATTTTTTCAATAGAGGTTGGAAAGTATGTTGATTCAAAAATTAATGAAAAAATAAAAAGATTAGAATTTAAAGCTAAACATCCAGAAATAGTATTTTTTACAGAGATAAGAGAAAAAAAAGCATATCTTTTTTTTGATAAAATTAAATGTGTTGGAGGCTTACCAGTAGGTGTTAGTGGTAAGGGGTTAGCTTTATTATCTGGAGGAATAGATTCTCCAGTTGCTTCTTTTATGATGATGAAAAGAGGAATGGCTGTTGATTTTATACATTTTCACTCACCACCCTATACCTCAGATATGGCTAAACAGAAAGTTATTGATCTTGCAAAAGTTTTAAAAAATTTTGAGAATAAAGCAAGACTTTATATTGTCCCATTTACAGAGATTCAATTAGCAATAAGAAAAAATTCTGATGTTAGATATTTAACTCTTCTTATGAGAAGAGCAATGGTTAAAATAGCTGAAAAGGTAGCGAATAGTAAAAGATATAACTGTTTAATTACTGGTGAATCTTTAGGGCAGGTAGCAAGCCAAGCAATTGATTCTATAGTTTCAACAGCAAATGCTACAAATAAGCTTGTTTTAAGACCTTTAATAGGATTTGATAAAGAGGAGATAGTGGAAATTTCAAAAAAAATTGGCACATTTGATATTTCTACTGAACCTTATGAAGATTGCTGTACAGTTTTTGTTCCCAGACACCCTGAGACAAAACCAAAAATACACAAAGTTATAGAGGAAGAAAATAAATATTTAAAAATGGGAATGATTGAAAAAGCTGTAGAGAATATAGAAATTATTGAAATATAAATAAAAAAATAAAGATCAGATAAAAATTTAATAATAAAATAAAAAATAAATAATTATAAAGAAAAAATAATAAGGAATAAAGTAAATAACAATAAATAATAATAAAAATAGAAAGTTAAATGTAATTTAATTAATTGTATGTAAAGAAAAATCAGATAAAAATAAAAGATTAGAAACACATGCGCTACAATAAATTTAAAAAATTTTTAACATATATTAAAAAACTAAATAAAACCATTTATATTCAACCTCATAATTTCCCTGATCCAGATGCTTTAGCATCTTCATATGGATTGAAAAAAATATTTGATTACTATAAAATTGATTCAAAGATAATATTTTTTGGACCTAAATTGAGTCTTCTTAATAAAGAATTGATAGATGTATTTGGAATAGAGGTTGAAGAGATTGATAGGCGAAAAGTGTATGATAACAAAATTGCTATGGATGGACATCCAGAAAATGTAAATTTTATTAATACAAAAGGGAAATTTATAGCATATTTTGATCATCATATACAAAAGGAAAATAAAAAAACAGATAAAAAAAACAATGTTAATAAAGATATAATTTTTAAGGAAGTAGATTCAAAAATTGGATCAACTTCAACAATCATTGCACATTATATTTTACATTTTAAAATTCCAATTTCAAAAAAACTTTCTACATTTTTAAATATAGGAGTTTATACTGATACTAAAGGATTATCAAGAAAAACTTCCTCAAAAGATTTGTTTATTTTTAATAAATTTTATTTCAACATGAATAAAGATATTTTTACTTTTTTTACAGGTAATTCATTTGAAAAAAAGGATATTTCTTATTTAAATGAATCAATTAAAAATTTAAAAATAGTTGATGATAAAGGATTAACATTTATTGAAGGCAATTTTTCACCATCTTTATTAGGAATTATAGCTGATACAATATTAAGAATAATAGAAGTAAATTTTGTGTTAATTGTGGGTTTTATTGGTGATTCTATTTATCTTTCAACTAGAAGTATCAGCTCGAAATATAATTGTTTTGAATATTTTAAAAAGAATTTCAGCAAAATTGCTTATTTTGGTGGACACAATGAGATGGCAGGAGGACAATTTATAGAAAAAGATATTCATAAAAAAGAGGTTTTGGAGATAATAGGATATAATAAATAGTCTGTAAAAATTTAAATATTTCTTGAAATTTGATTGATTAATTTTTTTAATATATTTAAATTAAATTGAAATTAAAGATTAAAGGAAAATATAATGGGTGGTAGAGGTAAAATCCAGGTATTTGCAGGAAGAGCTGTACAAAGTTATGCTTCTAAAGTTTTAAAAGAGTTAAAAAATATTAATGAATATACAAAAAAATTTGTTGATCTTGCTGGACAGGTGAATGTTAAAAAATTTGCTGATGGGGAAATGGAAGTCGAGATATTAAATTCAGTGAGGCGAAAAGATATATATATATTTCAAAATTGTGCATCAAGAAATGAATTCTCTTTAAAAAATTGTGAAAATCAAATAGAACTTTATCATTTAGTTGATGCATTAAAAAGAGCCCATGCTGAAACAATTACAGTTTTTGAACCTTTTATTTCAAGTTCCAGATCAGATAGAGCTTCAGGAAGGAGTTCTGTTGGTTTATGGATTCATTTTAAAACATTACTTTCTCTGGGAGTAACTCATATAATAACTTTTCAGCTACATTCTGAGAAATCAAAATCAATGATACCTCCAACTGAAGCATTTATTGATAATATTCCTATCCATTCATTATTAAAAGAATACATTGTTAAAAAATATATTAAGACAAAAAGTTATTTTGAAAAGATAGTAAATAAAAATTGGGCTTTTTGTTCTGTTGATATTGGAGGTGAAAGTTTAGCCAGAAATTTTGCTTCAGCTTTTAATTGTCAGCTTGTTGTATCTCATAAACAAAGAGATTATACAACTGTAAATAGAGTTAATAAGATATCAATTTTGACTGACAAATCTATAGAAGGCAAAATTATCTGGATTGTGGATGATATGGTTGATACTGCAGGGTCAATTTATAATCTAATACTGGAATTAAATAAACATAATGTAAAAGAAGTTAATATTGCTGTTATCCATCCTGTATTGTCAGAGCCAGGAATTAAAAGGATTAAAGATTTACATGATAAAGGTAAGATTAATAAATTTATTGTAACAGATACTTTATGGATATCAGAAGAATTAAAAAAGCAATTAGACTTTATGGAAATAGTTTCTACAACACATTTAGCAGCTCAAATTGTCTATAAAACAAATACTGGTGAATCTTTATCTCAATATTTTGAACCTATAGATGTTCTTCAATATTTAGAAAGTTAATATTTTTAAAAATTTATTCAATTTCAGCTTTTTTTTGTTAATAATAAAATTGAAATTATTGAGATATTTAAAAAATAATAAGTATTATATCATAATTGAAATTTTTCTCACTGGGTCAGTTATGTATTTTTGAAATTTAATCAAAAAAAGCATTGATCATAATTATTATATATTATATCTTGTAAGTCTTTGACAACTGACAATCGTTCAAAAAATTTCAATTATGATATATATGTTTTTAATAATTTTTATCAAATATAACAATTTCAAATTTTATTATTAACTTCACCAACCACAGAAAATAATTTTTTCTCTTTTGTCTTTGACTACTTACAACCTTTGCAAAAAATTTTAATTATATGCTATCATTGAAAAAACAATTGTAATAAACTTTATAGGTTATATGCTTTTAGCAGGGTTTTACATGGTATTATAATAAATGAAAGTGTACAATTAATATGTCCTATATTTGAAAAAATTATAGTAAAAAAAGTTTTTATAATATTATACTAATAAATATATTTGGAGGAATTTTTGTGAAATATGAATATATAAAATATATTTTTCTGGTTTTAATTTTTATTTATTTTTATAGTTGCACAATATTTGCGGATGAAAATGGAACTGAGTTTGGAATTACATATGGATACATAGAAGAAGACCATTTCTTTAATGAATGGTTGGTAAATACTTCTGAATATGAAACAAGTTATTTTACATTTATACCTACAGGCATTTTTGTAATTTTAAATTCAGGACTTTTTTTCTATAATTTCATTATTGAATCATTTCTTACAGATATTGGTAGTTCTTCTGGAAAAACATATATGTATTTTTTTGAAAGTGGGACAGGGATGCAATTATCATTATTTAATTTTGTAAAAATAAGAGCTTCTATTAATCTCGGAACAGGTTTTTATCTATTAAAAATGTTTAGCTCTCATTATTCTGAAAATTATTCAGTTATAAGAAAAGATGTTTTTGTTTATGCAGAACCAGATATTATGGCAGGAATAAAATTAGCAAATGATTTTTCTTTTTATATTGGAATAAATACAAAATTTATATATTTTTTCTCTAAAAATCTATCAAATTTTAATTCTATCCAGTATTATTTAATGTTTTGTTATTATTTGTAGGTTTAGCTTTAATAATTTTAGTCTATTTAATAAAATTTTTAAGTTTTAATTTATAAAATTTTAAAAAGTTTTGATTCAAATATTAAAACTAAGATAAGGATGGTTATATGATTAGAAATATATTTTTTGTATTATTAATGATGTTCTTGTTTTCATCTTATGCTTTTGCACAAAATAATTATTCAATTATGTTTTCATGGGATCAATTTCAAATACAAAAGCATTATACCTTTCAAATTATAGATGATAATTATATGAGTGTTCATGAAATAGGAAATTATCAGAGTTTTTCTACATACTTTTTATTACACAATAAAATTTTTATTTATGGATTTCAGTTTAGTTTACCTTTTCATTTACCTTTAAAGGATTCTAACAATTTATATGAACCCCAGCTAAGTTTTCTTTTTGGATTTGAATCAATGAAAATATTCAATGGAATATTTAATTTACAAACTGGAATTAGTCTAGGTATTTTATATCTTTATATTAATCTTCCTGATGATTATAATTTTAATGTATCAGAATTTTTCTTTGTATACGAATTTTTTCTTTCTATAGGGATTAAAATTTCAAATCATTTTAATTTAAAATTTCATGCAAGGTACAGATATCCTTATGGATGGCACAATTATTGTATAAATGAACCATATTATGGAGTTGCTATTGAATATTTTTTTTGATGTAAAATATTTTTTTGTTTAACTTTTGAAAGTTTTTTTTAAGTGTTTTATTTTCCTTGAACATATTTTTTCACCTCAATAATTTAATTTATTTCAGGAAAAAATAACATTTTATTGATTTTTAAAGTTTTAATTATACCTTTTTTTAAGTAGAATCATAAATTATTTATAAGAAGTGATATAGATGGAAATATTTATAGCTTTAATATCTCTAATAATTATTTATATTATTTTTGTCTCTTATATATATTTTCACAATATTTATATTATTAAAAAATATAATATAATATTTTTCAAAGAACTTAATAAAAAAATAAAACAAGATAATTATTATGAATATTTTTTGAATAATAGAAATATTTCAAAAAATGATGCACTTTATGATATTAGGTTTTTAAAAAAAATAATATTAAAAATACATCCAGATCCTTATTTTTTTATTTCAAAAGAACAATTTGATAATATTTTTAAACAAGCTGAAAAAGAGATAGAAAAGGCAGAAAAAATTGATAGCATTTCATTTTTCAAAATAGTTAATAAAACAATATGTTCCTTAAGAGATGTCCATTCTTCACAATTTATAATGGAAAATATATTTTTTAAATATCTTTATAATTATAAAAAATTGTTTCCAGCAAAAGTATTTATTGATAATGATAACAATGTTTATTTATTAGATTTTGTGGATGATGAGCAAAAAAAAATATTAATTGAAAAAATTGCATTAAAACAAAATATAAAAAAAGATAAAGTAAATTTAAAAAATTATAAAATAAAAATTGTTTCAATAAATGAAATAAAAATTAGTGATATTTTAGATTATCTTTCAGATTATGAAAATTTATATAAAAAACAGATGAGAATAAAAAAATTAAATTATTATTTATTTAGTTATTTTGAATTTATAAATAAACTATATTATCTTTTTGGAGATATAGATATTTACAATACAAAAGTATATGTAGAAGATCTTGATTTATCTTTTAATCTAAAAATAAAATCAAAAAATTTAAAAAGAGATAAAAAGATAAGCTCTATATTATCCAATAATTTTTATAAAATTAATTTATTTTTAAAAAGTAAAGGTTTTGAATCTTATTATGAGAATGAAAATTTATTAATGAGTATAAATTATGATAAAAAAATTGCTTATTTGAAAATAAATTATTTTGATTTTTTTAATTTTGATTTCTTATTAAATTATAAAACATTAAAAAGATATATTTTAAATAGATTTAATAAAGATTATTTTGAAAAATATAGTTATTTAAATGAAGAACCATTTATAACATATAGAATTATGAAACATTTTAATGATTTTTTTAAGACTATAAAAGAAAAAGAAATAAAATATCTTCTTATTGATATAAAAAATAATCCAGGAGGAAATAGTTTTTGCTCTGACTTTTTAATAGATATTTTGTTTAAAATAAAAAATATAGATAATAAAAACTTTCATATTATAAACAAGAATAAAGATAAAAATAAAAAAGAAATTAAAATAAATAAAAATGTTAATAAAAATGTTTTAATACTTGCTCATGAAAATTTGGGTTATACATTTATAAACTACTTATTAAATTTTATAAAAGCTAAATTTTATTACAAAATTTGTGATAATATAAAAGAGTGGTTTTTTAAAAATATAATTAAAAATGTTGATCAAGATAAAGATTTAAAAGTATATTTAATTCAAAATTCAAATATAGCTTCTTCTACAAAATATTTCAGTTGTCTATTTAAAAAATATAATTTTGGAAAAATTATAGGGGAAGAGTCAGCTGATATTATCAGGGGGACAGGCAATTTTGCATATTTTATCCTTCCAGAAACAAAGTTAATTTATAATTTAGCTCTTTCTATAATTCAGAGGGAAAATATATTTCATGGAGTATTACCAGATATTGAAGTTCATCAAAATATTGATGATTTATTAAAAGAAAAAGATACTATTTTAGAATCCACATTAAATTTGATTGAAAAAGAGAGAGAATAAAAATAGGAATCTAAAAGATAAAAAGCAAATATCTTTTATGTCTGTTTTTTAGTTGCTTCCAGACTTTGACAATTAAATTTTTAAAATACTTATTTAATAAGGCATTG
Source organism: Exilispira thermophila (assembly GCF_055389015.1). Taxonomy (NCBI): domain Bacteria; kingdom Pseudomonadati; phylum Spirochaetota; class Spirochaetia; order Spirochaetales; genus Exilispira; species Exilispira thermophila. The sequence continues at coordinate 2,699,810 of NZ_AP042476.1, forward strand.
AAGTATATAAAAAAAATTACTCCACTACATTTTGCTTAAAGTATAAAAGATGGTATCTTAATTACTATCTTTATTGCAAGAGTTTGTAGGTAATCTTTGTTAACTATCCAATCTTATTTACAAAAAGGATAAATAATTTTTTGTTTAACTTTTGAAAGTTTTTTCTCTATATGATATAGCAAGTTGAATATAATAAAAGGGGTGATTTTTAAAACCACATCTATTTCTTTTAAGAAACAGAAAACATTCCTTATTTTATTTCCAACCTAACAAAAATACAAAATATAAGAATAAAATTTCTAAGTCCTTTATTTATTAATACTTTTGAATTTTTGAAGTTAATAAAAAACTTTATAAATTGTCAAAGTAGGGGAAAAAAAGAAGGCTTCTTTATGTGGTCTCTTATTACTTAATAATACTAAATTAAATGATTATTATTCCCTTGAGTAATAATATTATAAACCTCTTCAGGTTTATCAGTAGTAGCAATAAATTTTCTTATATTATCAAATTGTAAAATTTTCATAAAATGGGCAACAACTTCCAGATAGATAACATTATAAGAATGATTTGCAGCTATCGAAATAATTATATTGGTGGGTTTTTTATCATATGAGTTAAAATCTATACCTTTAGATAATGTAAGAATTATAATATTTAACCCTTTTATCCTATCATCAAAAATATGTGGTAAACCAATTCCTTCACCAATGCCAGTAGATAGATAGTTTTCTCTAGTTTTAAAAAGATTATATAATAGGTTTTTGTCCAGATTTAAATTGTTACTAAAAATATCTGCTAATTTTTTTAAAACTTCTTCTTTATTTTGTAAATTTTGTTTTAGTATTATATTATTTGGTGTTAAAAATTCTTTAATTTCCATTAAAAACTCCATTAATTTTAACTTGAAGTTATTCCAAATTAAAAATCATTATATGTATTATCATATATTGGTTAAATGATAGAACTAATTCATAATTTTGCAATATATTTTGAAAAAAAATATATGTAAATTATATTAAAAAAGCCACAGAATAACGAGATCCAATCAATAAGGGAAACTTCTACTGTTGCTTCCGTCAGGACCTGGCAGGATTTGAAGTTCCCTTACTATTGGTTCGCTACTCTGTGGCATCGGAAGGGACGGGATTTGAACCCGTGATACGGGGATTAGCCGTATACACGCTTTCCAAGCGTGCTCCTTCAGCCACTCGGACACCCTTCCATTGTTTCAAATGCAAAAAAAATATATATTAAAAATAAATTTTTGCAAATTGTTTTAAATTGTTATAGTAAAAATCGGACCGACTGGATTTGAACCAGCGACCCCTACCACCCCAAGGTAGTGCGCTAGCCACCTGCGCTACGGTCCGATTTATATGAAATATTAATTTTTTATTAAAAAAGTCAATATTATTCACCATGATAATTTATAAAAGTTTTTATATTATATTTTTTTAATCTTTCTTCGTAATTTAAAAATGGTAATCCGATAACTCCAAATACTCCTTTAACAGTACATCCAGCTTTTTCAACAATATTAGCAATTGCTTCTAATGTACCACCAGTAGCAATAAGGTCATCAACAATTAAAACATTCTTAACTTTCTTTAAATCCTGTTCATGAATCTCAATAGTAGCTGTTCCATATTCTAAAGAGTATTCAGCAGAAATTGTTTTACCAGGAAGTTTCCCTTTTTTTCTGGCCAATAAAAGTGGAACATTTAATTTTAAACATAAAGGACTTGCAAATATAAAACCTCTAGATTCTGCAGCGATAATTCCATCGATTTCTCTGTCTTTATAATATTCAAACATTTTTTCAATAATTGTATTAAAAACTTCTGGTTTCATTAGAAGGGATGTTATATCATAAAAAAGGATCCCTTTTTTAGGAAAGTCAGGTATTTTCCTGATATTTTGATCAAGCAATTTTTCTAAATTTTCCATAATATTTTTCCTATATTTTTTTTTATAAAATAGACTATTAAATAACCTCTGCCTTTCTTATTACCCAATTATTTTAATATAATTAAAATAAAAATCTATATAATTTTTAAGATATTTTTAATAAATAATCCTCTTAAGTTAAAAGAATTGACAAATAAGAGAAAAAAATTAAAATTGTCCTAGATATGAATTTTAAGAGCATCTATCCAATATTATATTTGAAAAATAGATCTACTGAATTACCTGGTATATTAGATCATATTGATTACAGTGAATTACCTATATTTGTTGATTTTAATATTTTTCAGCTTACAATAATAAATTTATTTTTTAATAAATATTTTAATTTTAGTTTTATTTATGAAGAGGAAGAAAAAAAATATATCAAATATTTTAATGAAATTAGATTTACTGGAAATGTAGAAAAAAAACTTTTCATTAAAGGAAGTAATCAAAAAAATATTATTAATATTTTTTCAAATATAGAAACTAATAATGAATTAGGTAAAAATGATTACTTTTTGTTTGTTCCCTCAAGTCTAACATCATTGATGTTTTTAGAGGAATCTTTGGCAAATATTAAGTTAACTGAAAATTTATATAGAATACCTATTGAAAATGATGAAACTTTATTTCTGGTAAGTAAAAAATTTTTATACAAAAATGTAATAAAATCTTTATCAAGTTTAACAGATTCAGTAACTGAAATAGAAGAGATATTAAAAAATATCCCTTCAAAAGAAATAGAAATTAAAACTTTATATTATGGATTTAAAAATATAAAAGATTTTATAATGCTTCATTTCAAACTTCTTGAAAAAAACAGTTCTGTAAAGAGACTAATTAATCTTTTTAATTCTTTTTTAGTTTTTGAAAAGCCAATTATGATTACAAAGAAAGGATATGTGAAAAATTCTATTTTAGGTAAAGATTCTGAAATTGCTAGCCAGATTTATGATTCAATTATATTTAAAAATGTTAGTATAAAAGAAAATAGTGAAATCATTAATTCTATAATATTACCTAATAATGTTATAGGAAAAAAAAGTAAGATAAAAAATATTTTACTTGGATTAAATACAGGGGTGGAAAAAAATTTAACAATTGGAAATAATTGTGAGATCGGCTTTCAACTTGGTAAAATTTTAAAGAATATAAAGTATAAAAAAATTTTACCAGAAGGTTTTACACTTATTGGAAATGATGTTATAATTCCATCAGGGTTTAAAGTAGGTAAAAATTGTGTAATACGAGGTGATGTTCAGTATGTTGATCTTAAAAAAATGAATATTCTAATTGATGGGGGAACTCTTGAAAAGTGAAAAAATACTGTTTAAAAGACCTTCTTTAAAAAGGGATGATTTTATTTCAGTTCTGGATGCAATGATTGATGAACGAATTTATCCTGGTATTATTTATGATATTTTTAGAGATGAAATTAAAAAAATCACCAATTTAAATAACATATTACTTTTACCATCAAAGTGGGTAGCAATAAAATTAATCTTTGATTATATTTATAAACAACATGAAAGCATTGAAAATATAATTATAACAAATAATAGTGATCCTTTTTATTATGAATTTTTTAAAAATTATGATCTAAATATTTTCCCTGTAGACATCAACAAAGGTTTTTTACCAGATTTTGATAGTATTATTTATTTAAAACCAGGTTTAGATGATCTATTATTTGTGAGTTACCAAGCTGGATTTTCTGCTGATTTTTCTGATACCAATTCTATAGATACATTACAGATCGCTGATTTTTCGGGGTCGTTTCATACTTTTTTTAATAATAAACATATTGGGAAAGGGTTTGACTTTACACTTTTTTCATTAAAAGATGATGATATAATTACAACTGGTGATGGTGCTATTTTATATATAAAGGATAATAAGATATATAAAGAACTTGAAAACCTGGTTAATGAATATAATTTAAAATTAAGTGATTTTAATTGTGCTTTAGGATTATCTCAGTTAAGAAAAATTAATAAAATAATTAATTCAAGAAAAGAAATTATTAAATATTATCTTGATAATATAGATGATAGTATTGAAATTGTTTATTATAGAGATCTTGATTTTGACGAGTTAAAAAGAAATAAACCCAATTTTAATAATTTTTATATCATCTTTGAAAATAATTTAAATTATTTGAAAGAACTTTTTGAAACTAGTCATATTGATGTAAAACCTATAATTAATAAACCAATTTCTATGTTTCTAGAAAAAAACAATAATAATCTTATTAATTCTAATAAAATAGCTAAATATGGTTTAAATATACCGGTTTATCCAACATTAAAAGAGGAACAATTAAAACTTATTACAAATATAATTAATAAAGCTACAAACAATTAATAAAATTGACTTATTATAGATTTTAAGTTAAAATATTGTTATATTATTATAATTATATTATTCTAGTAGAATATTTTTAAGTAAATATTGTTATACTATTAAAATAAGAATATATTAAAAATAGATATAAATTTAATTTTAAAAAATAAAAAAATTTGTTCCATATAAAATATAAAAAAAAATTTGAAATTAGCTTTTTAAATAAGTATTCTTGTAGAAAATTTTGATAAAAGGTTTATAAACAAAATATGAAAAAAGAAATCAAATTAAGAAGTATTAGATCACATTTTTCAAAATTAAGAGAAATTATATATTTTGAACTTGGAAATAGATTTTATTCTTCAGACTTTATTAATCAAACTGTTATATGTGCTGAAGAAACTTTTGCAAATATAATTAATCATGCATATCAAAAAAATTCTCACAAAGTGATTGATGTAAAAATAGAAGTTACTTTTGAAATGTGTAAAATTACATTCATTGATGAAGGGGTTGAATTTAAAGATTTTAAACTTCCTAATTCTTTGAAAGATTTGAATTCAAGATTAGGTGGGCTTGGACTTTATTTAATTAATAAATTTAGTGATAAGTTTACATATGAAAGAGCAGGAAATATTAATATTACAACAATAGTAAAATATAAAAAAGATGAGGGTAAAGATGGGGTATAATATTGATGTAAAGTATGATATAATCTATATTAAATGTTCAGGAAGATTAAATATTGAAAATTCAATAGAATTTGAAAACGAACTAAAAGAAAGATTTCATAACAATATTAAATACATAATATTTAATCTCAGAGAAGTAGAGTATATATCTTCTTCAGGAATAAGGTTACTTGTTGCTAATTTAAAAAATGTACAGGAAAACGACGGAATTCTTATTCTATCAGAGATTTCTGAACAGGTATTAAATGTATTGAAACTTGTGGGTTTAGATGATAAGTTTATTTATACAAATTCTGATCAAGAAGCAATAGAATATATAAATGAAAGAAAATAAAGTTCTTATTTATTATTATCAAAATAATTCAAATTTTTCCCATGTTAAAGTTATTATAGATTATTTAAAAGCAAAAAAAATCGATTTTTATACTATCGGGTTAAAAAGAAATAATAAAGGGTTTTATTATCTAAATAGTGAGGATAAGCATTTACATTTTAGTGAATACACTTTAGTATTAAGTATGGGAGGAGATGGAACATTTTTATTTGTTGCAAATGAGATAAAAAAACATGATATACCAATAATAGGTATAAACAAGGGTAAATTGGGTTTTTTAACATGGTTTGATTGTGATAATGTATGTTCATTCCTTGATGAGTATTTTAAAGGCAATTATATTACAGAGCCAAGAATGATGCTTGATGGGCATATAAACAAAAATGGAAGAATAATAAATATGAGTGCTTTTAATGAAATTGCAGTTACTAAATATGTTTTATCAACTCCTATTGATATAGGTTTATTTATTGATGGAAAACTTCTTTCCAGAATCAAAGGGGATGGAGTAATTATTTCTACTCCTACAGGTTCTACAGGATATTCTTTATCAGCAGGTGGTCCAATAATTTCTCCTTTAATAAATGGTATTATAGTTACTCCAATATGTCCTCATTCATTTACCATGAAACCAATAATAATTAAAGATACTCATACAATAGGAATAAAGCTATTAAGTAAAAAAAAGGCTATTATTACAATGGATGGGCAAAGAGGAGAATACTTGAAATCAGGAAATGAGTTAAATATTACAAAAAGTAAATATAAAACTTACCTTGTAAGAAAACCAGATTTTGATTTTTTCAATATAATTTCAAAAAAACTCAAATGGGGACAGTAGATTATGCTTGAGCAAATTCATATAAAAAATTATGCTTTAATAGATGATTTATCAATTGAATTTAAAATGGGGTTAAATATATTAACAGGTGAAACTGGAGCAGGTAAATCAATTATAATTAATGCTGTATCCCTTCTTTTAGGTGATAATATTGATAAAACTTTTATTAAAGATATTAATCAAAATGTTTTGGTTGAAGGTGTAGTATTAATTGAAAATAAAGATATAATTTTATATTTAAATGAATTGGGAATTGAAATTGAAAACAATGAGCTTTTTGTAAGAAGAATTTATATACCAAAAGCACAAAAAAATAAATTTTATATAAATGATACAATTGTTTCAAAAAAAGTTATAGAAAACATTTTTTCCAGTCTTATAGACCTGATTGGTCAACATGAACATCAAAGTTTATTAGATTTAAAAAATCATATAAAATATCTGGATAAATTTTCTAAAATTGAGAATAAAGTAAATGAATATAAGGAAAAATTTTACAAACTTAAAGAACTTGAAAAAGAGTTAAAAGAACTTAAAGAATTGAAACAGGAAAGAAATAGAAGAAAAGATTATTTAAAATATTCTATTGAGGAAATTGAAAATGCAAATCTTAATGAAGAAGATGAGAATTTATTTGAAGAAAGAAGACTAATTTCAAATTTAGAAAAAATTGTCCAGGTTTTTCAATCCATTCATAATGGAATATCAGAAGATGAATATAGTATATCACAATCAATATATTCTTTTATTAATGGATTGGAATCTATAAAAGAATTTGATAAAAAAATTTTACCAGTAATAAAAATTCTTGAAGAGGTTGATGTAAAACTACAGGAAGTTTCAGATTTTTGTGTTAACTATGTAGAAAATGTTGATTATTCAGAAGAAAGAGTTAATTACCTTGACCAGAGGATTGAGCTAATTGAAAACCTAAAAAGAAAATATGGTGAAACAATAAATGAAATATTAGAATTTAAAAAAAATGCCCAATTTGAACTTGAAACCTTAGAAAATTATGATCAAAAGATTGAAGATAGTGAGAAAAAGATTGATGCTTTAAAAAAAGATATGGTTAAACTTGCAATCGAGATTTCAAAAGAGAGAGCAAAAAATGCCAAAATACTTGAAAATATGCTTCATGAAAATTTAAAAAAAATTGGGATGGAAAAGACAAGATTTATAATCAAAATTTCTCACCAGGAAGATGAAAATTCCTTTTTTGAAGTAAATGGAAAAAAGTTTAAACTTTACCAATACGGTATTGATTATGTTGAATTTGGTATTGCTCCCAATATAGGTGAAACTATAAAACCATTAAGGAAAATAGCTTCAGGTGGGGAAATTTCAAGGTTAATGCTATCTTTAAAATTAGCTTTATCAAAATATGATTCATTAGAAACTTTTATTTTTGATGAAATTGACACAGGTATTGGTGGAAATACAGCTAACTTAGTAGGTAAAATGATAAAAAAACTATCATATACAAAACAAATAATATGTATTACCCATTTGCCACAAATAGCTTCATTATCGGATCACCATATTTATATTGAAAAAGAATTTGTAAAGGATAAAACAAATATTAAAGCTACAATAGTTGATGGTGAAAATAAGATAAAAGAAATTGCAAGAATGTTATCAGGAAATCCTGAATCAAAAGAAGCTCTTATTCATGCAAGAACTCTTTTAAAGGAGAACGAAAATGTTGAAAAATAATAAAAAAAATAAAGTAATTTTTTATTTTCATTTTCCATTTTTATTAATTCTATTAACTGCTTTATTTACAATTAATTTATTTTCTATTGATATTAATGGAAAAGATAAATTTAAAAATTTTGTTAATTCCTTTGAAAAAAAAATACCTCAAAGATTTAATTGTGAATTAAAATCAAAATTATTTGATGACTACATAAATCAATTACCTGATGAAGCTTTTTTAGATAGGAAACATAAACCAGCAAAAATTGTTTTATATTATGAAAAGGGAAAAACTCCTCTTTATACTATAGAAAATGTCTATGATGATTATAAAGCTTTTATAAAAAATTATTTTAGTTTTTTAAATGATTCACTTGTTTTTTTTGTTTTAAGCGAATCGAAAATTAAAGAATTACTTAATAATTATGAAATTAAATACACTACCTCTAAAAACAGTAATATTTTTAAAGTATCTAAAGATGAAGAAAACAAGGAATTAATATTTTTTACAGATAAGGGAAATAAGACATTAAAAGGAATAGATATTTACTTCAATGGACAAAAATACATTAATCTCTTTTTTTTATTTAAAAAAATTAATATTTATATTGTACCAGAACAGATAAAAATAAATCTTTTAGATGAAAAACAACAAATAATTATTTCATTCATAAATTATAAAATTTATAAATAAGATTTTAGAAATAAGATGAGGAAATTCAGAAAAATTTATTTTAAAAATTAAAGTATAAATTTATTTTATATTATTTGTTCAATATTTTTAAACAAAAGTTTATTTTCTTCTATTTTCTTTTTAGTTCCAACTGTACAATATTTCCCTTTATTTTTAATTGATTTAATGAATTCAATTTCTTTTTTTATAGTGTTAAAAGAAGTATTTAAAATTTCTGCTTTTTCTTTTATAAGGTCTTCATCTTTTATATTTGAAAAATATCTTGATATACTAACATCTTGTTTCATTGATGGAGTTAAAACACCCTCAATTTTACCAATTGTTCCTATAACATATTTTCTAAATTCTCTTTCATTTAGATTTAATTCTTTTAAATAGTTGTATGCTTCATTGTATGCATCTAAAGTTTTTTTCAAATTAGGGTCCCTGTATGAAGACATTATAAGGACACCTGATCTTTTCAAAATAGAAAAAGCACCATAGGCTCCACCAATTACCCTTACTTTATTCCATAAATAATCCATATCCATAATTAATTTTAAAACCAATAGTTGGCCATTGTATTTATATCCCTCTTTAACAAAATCAAATCCTTTTGCTACATATTGAACCTGTCCAGGAATAATAAATCCTTCATTTTCTTCATTTTTTAAGAAATTCCACTCACCTTTTTGATAAGATGAAGTATCAAAAGTAAAATGAGTTAAATTATCTTTAAATGAATTAAAATCTTCTATACTTCCAGCAAATCCAATATTTAAATTGTTTTTATTTATTAAAATCTTTTTTATAGTTTTTAGTTTTTCAATAATTTCATCTTTTAAGGAATCAAAATTAGTATCTAAATGTTTAAGAAATTTATAATATTCTATTCCATTAACAAGTTCATTAAATTTACCAGCAGAAGATATATAAGATAAAACTTTAGTATTTGCAAATGAATGTCCAGCATTCATAATTGAAACTTCCATCCTTGATTTTAATTCTGAAATAATTGTTTTAATCCTTTTTTCATCTTCAAAAATAGAATTTGTTAAAATTTCGTTTACAAGATCAATTGATTTTTCGATGTTCTCTTTTAAAACTTTTGATTTTATTCCAAAAACAGGAGTAAAATTATCTAAACTATTTTTATCTATAAAGTTATTTATGTGAAAGTTAATATCTCCAGTTATAATATTTATCTCATTAGAAAGATCCATGTAATTATATTTTTTTGTATCAATTTTCCCAAGAATAGAAGAAAATAATTTTACATATTGTAGTAAATCTTCTGGAATAGAATTAAGATTAAATAAAAGTGTGAAATATGATATCCCCTTAGTTTCAATGTTATTATATAACAATTTAATATTTTCTTTTTCTTCTATTTCAAGTGGAATCAATTCAGGTTCTTTTTTTATATCTTTTATATTTAATAAAGGTAATTTTTCAAGGTTTTCAAGTTTATCAGGTGTTGTTTGCCTTAATTTTAATTTCTTGTTTTCTTCTAAAATTTTATCAATTTCATCTTTTGAAAGTTTAGAAATTATATTATTTATTTTTTGTTCAACCTCTTTATTTTTCTTTTCAAGCAAGCCTGTTTCTGGTTTTAGTATAATTAACGATCTATGTGTATTGTTTATAAGATATTTTGAAATTAAATTTTCGAAATAACCTTTTTTATAATTGTTTTTGATGTAATTTAAAACTTTTTCATATTCTAATGGTTTCCATGGTTCATCATCATAAAGCCATGTCGAAAGAGTTAAGACATTGTAATATAAACCTGCTGGAAAACCTGAATAATCAGCTTCACGTAATTGAAATTCAAAATGATTTATAGAAGATTTTATAAGTTTTTCCTCTATTCTATTTTCTACAAGATCAGTTAAAGTTTTAAAAATTAGGCTTTTAAATTTTTCTTTTTTGTCTATTTCAGATTTTTTAACTATAATACTTAAAAATGGTTGTCGAATAAAAATTTCATAGTGTCCCAGAACATCTTTTCCAATTTCAGCATCAATTAGAGCTTTTTTTAATGGGGAAGCTTCAGTTTCCATTAAAATATATTCTAAAATATTTAACCCTAAAAAATCTATAGAATTCTTTGTATTTCCAGTAACAAAATTCATTGATAAATAAGTATTTTCTTTAAGTTCTTTTTCAGATAAAACTGGAAAGGAATATGATTTTTCTATCTCTTTTTCAAAAGGTTTTTGGATTTCTATTTTTGAATTAATTACTATCTTTTCATATTTTGAAAGATAATTTGAATCAATATAATTTAACAAAGAATTATAGTCAGCATCACCATAAATAAAAATATAACTATTGACAGGATGGTAATATTGTTTATGAAAATTGAGGAATTTTTCATAAGTTAATTCAGGAATGTAATCTGGATCACCACCTGAATCAAATGAATAAACATTGTCAGGGAAAAGTGAGGTTTGTATTTTACTAAAAAGAATAGAGTCTGGTGAAGAATAACTTCCTTTCATCTCATTATAAACCACACCATTATAAAAAAATTTATTTTTTTCTTTATTATATTCTAAATGCCATCCTTCCTGTAGAAAAATTTCTTTTTCATCATAGATGTTTGGGTTTAAAACAGCATCCATATAAACATCAATTAGATTTAAAAAATCTTTTTCATTTTTACTGGCAACAGGATACATTGTTTTATCAGAAAAAGTAAATGCATTTATAAAAGTTGCAAGAGTACTTTTTATTAACTCGACAAAAGGTTCTTTTACAGGATATTTTTTAGAACCACAAAGAACAGAATGTTCTAATATATGTGGTGTTCCAGAATTATCCTCAGGTGGTGTTCTAAATCCTATAGAAAAAACTTTATTTTCATCATTATTACTAATTACAACAATTTTAGCTCCTGATTTAATATGTTCTAAATAATATCCAGTTCCTTTTAATTCTTTAATTTCTCTTTTTTCTATGAGTTTATAATTAGAATTATTTGCATAATCGTACATAAAACCCCCTTTTTTTTTCTTGTAATTTTGTTAAAAAACAATATAATTAAATAGCTTTAAACAAAAATTATTTTACTTGATATTAAATAAAAATACAATATAGTCAATTTGTAAATAAAATTTTTTAGTTTTTTTTAAAAATTGTTATATTTTATATTAAGATTAATTATTATATTAAAATATTGACGATAATTAGTAAAAAGGGGAATCTATGGCTGTTTCTGCTGAGCAAAAAGAAGCGTTTAAATCAAAATCCAGACTATATAAAGAGCAAATTAGATCTTTAATGGAAAATATTAAGGAATTGGAAAATAAAGCTAAACAAGTCCTAGAAGAAACCGGTAATCCTTCAGCTTTAATTGAGGTACAAATTGCTGAAACATATATGAATATAATAACAAATTATTTAGCAATTAATAATGTTGCAATTTCCACTATGGGAATAAAACATGAAGATTCATTAGATGAAGCTAGAAAACTTCTTTATAAAATTTTAATTTTAGGAGAAAAATGGACTTCAAGTTTTATTGATTTAAAATTAAGTGAAATTGTTGAATTTCAAAAGAAATTTGTAGAATTTTCAGATGATGATAGATATAATTTTATTCAAAGATTGTTTTTTCTTATAGATCAGGTAGAAGATGCGTATGGGGAAAATTCAAAATGGAAAATGAGTTTTATAGAGATAAAAGGAAGAGCAACTAATCTTGCAAAGAATATTTTAGATTATATTGGTTTAAGATCTAAAAATGATCCAAGAATTGAGGGTTATCAGGCAAGAAGAAATTTAAGGGATCTGGTAGAAGAAAATTTAATTAAGGTTGCAAAGCTTTATAGAGAAAAATATGAGATTGCAGGTCATAACAGTGATGATATGAAAAAAGCTTTAAATTTTTTAAGAGCTTTAGGTAGATTATATCTTTTAGAAAACAAAAGGACTGAACTCGATAAAATTAAAAAAACTATCTCTTTATGGACTAAAAAACTTAATCAGGATATGAAAAAGAAAAAAGTTTAAAAAAACGATAAATGAATTATGATATTATAGAAAAAAAAGTTGATTTTATAAAAAAAATTGAGATAGATAATTTTAAAGATATTTTTAATTTATCAAATTTCTCAAAAGATGAAATTCTTTTCATAGATACTGAAACTACCGGTTTATCAGGTGGTTCAGGTACTTTTATTTTTCTTTATTCATTTGGATATTTTGAAAATGATATATTTATAATAACTCAAATTTTTTTAAAAAATTTTAGTCAGGAAAAAGAAGCTCTTGATATAATTGCTAACTTTTTGCAGATGAAAAGTTTTTATTTATCTTTTAATGGAAAATCGTTTGATCTACCTTTAATTAAAAATCGATTTATAATGAATCAAAAATTTGAAATATTTGATATCATTGAAAATAAATTTCATATTGACCTTTATCATATTTCCAGAATTTTATATAAAGATAGATTTCCTAAATATAATCTCCAAACACTTGAAAAAGAGTTGTTAGGATTTTTTAGAGAAGATGATTTAGATTCACAGTTAGTTCCATATGAATATTTTAAATACATTAGGGGTGAACCTGCAAATATTACTAAAATTCTTGAACATAACTATTATGATGTTCTTTCATTGTTAAATCTTATTGATACTTTTGAAAAGGACCTTGTTTCAAAAAATGAAAGAATAAATTATTATAATTTAATATTTTATCTTATAAAGAATAAAAAATATAATATTGCTAAAAAACTATTATTAAAAGATAAACTTTACCTTAAAAATGAAATGCTTTTTTATAGTTATATAGTGCTTTTAAAGAAAGAAAAATATTTTGAAAAGATTTGTGAACTGTTTGAAAAATATTATGATACTTTTAATTTTTATGAAAGTTTATTTGTGGAATATTTAAAAATACTGGAACATTATAAAAAAGATTATAAAAAAGCGATTGAACTTTATAAAAAAGAGAAATTAAAAATGCAACTTATAGAATTAGTAAATGAAGATATTTCAAAAAGGATTAATCGGATAAATGACAAATATTATAGAGAAAAATTAAGGAAGAAGAACTCTTAAAAATTTTATAATAAAATAAGGATATGTTTTAAAATGGATAATGAAGAAGAGATTGTTTATTATTTTTTTAACATTATAAATTATTGTAAAGATAATAATGCAAAAAAAATCATAGACAATTTTAAAACTGGAGAAAAAATAGACTCTTTAGAAAAGAAAATTAATGGTAATTATGAAGATTTGTTTCTTTTTCTTAAATTTATCAGAAATATTAAAAAGTCTAATAAAAATTCTGCTTACATGATAATTGAGCAATTCTATTCTGAAGATAAAATCAATATATATTATCTCTTTTTACTAATAATTGGCCTTAATTCAGGACTTGATGTTGATGAATTTTTAAATATAAAAGATGAGTTGATAAAAAAAATATTTTTAGCTTACAAATTATATTTTCAAAAGAAATTTAATTCTTCATACAAAGTTATTGCTTCCATTTCATATATTCAAAAGTATAAACCTGTAATTGATTTATTATTATTACAGAATTTAATAGAACTTGACCTTATAGATGAAGCTTTAAATATATTAAAAGAATTTTTATCAAAAAACAAAATGAATATTCTTTTTAATTTATTAGTTTCAACAATTTATTTTAAAAAAGATAATAATTTGCAAGCAATTAAAACATATACAAAATTTAAAAATAGATTACAAAATAAAAAATTAAGAGAAAATTATTTATATCTCCTTTTAAAATTAAACAAAGAGAAACATTGGATTAATGTTATTACAAAATATTCAAATTTAGAAGATCAGGATTACTTTTATATTGCAAAATACTATCATAAAATGGGTTTTCTGGATATAGCATACGATTATTATAAAAAAATTGATCCAATTAAATTTCCAGTTAATAAAATGATAGGAATTATTTATTACCAGATGGGAAAAATTGATGAAACAATAAAATTTCTTAAAAAAGAGATTGAAGTAAGAGGGGAACATCCAGATATAAATAAGATGTTGAAGTATCTTCAATTGAAGTCATTATTAAAGAAATAATTTTAAAAAGATCTAAAATTATGATAAAGAGTTTTGAAAGAAAAGTTGATAAGAGTGTTGATAAAAATCTTAATAATAAACGAGCTCCAATTATGGATAAAAAATTAATTAAAAAAAAGATTAAAGAGCAATTAATTTATCTTTATGAAGAAAATAATAGCAAGGTATATGAAAACTTTAAATTAAAAGTGTTACAATTTTTAAAAATAAGAGATGAAACAACTTTTGATTTATTGTTTTACCTATATATAAAAAGTTTGAATGATAATAGACCTAAAATAAAAAAAATATTAATATGGGCAATAAATAAGCTAGAAAGTGAATTTATAGAGGATTATATTAACGATTTAAAAAAAATGTTGCCCAATATTTTAGAAATAGATCAAAATGATGCAACCATTTTTTTAAAAAAAATATTTTTAATAGATCCAGCCTGGGTTTATATTTTTTTGCAAAAAAGGAAAGGCCTTTTAGAAAAAGGCCTTTATAGCTATTATATTAAAATTGATAATAATTTTAAAAAACTGGAATATTTAAAACAGGAAATAGAGCTGATCATAAAAGAGAATCTAAAATTTAATGATGCTCTTTATATAAATATAGATTATTTTGATGATATAAAATACTTTATTTAAAAATTAGCTTACTTAAAAATACTTTTTTATAATCCAAGGTCTTTTTTCATAAATTCAGGTACAGCTAATGATGCAAAATGAATATCTTCATTATAATATTTTAAATTAAATCCTTTAATTTTTTCTTTTATTTCATCTTTAGATAAACTTAATGGGTCATATTTTTTTGAAGCAAGAACAACAGAAAAATATCCTGTAGGATAACATGGCATTGGAAATAAAATAAAATTAACAAATTTAAAATGTTTTTTTAAATTATCAAAAATCTTTTTTCTTACAGGTATATAAGTATCATGAAAAGGAGGTTCTGTTTGAGCTACAAAAATACCATCATCTTTCAAAGCATTAGCACAGCTTTTATAAAAATCTCCAGAAAAAAGATCATTTGCAATTGTTTCTGGATCAGTTGAATCAACAATAATTATATCAAATTTATTTTTATTTTCTTTAATATATTTAAATCCATCTTTATATAAAAGATTTACTCTTTTGTCTTGATCTAAAACTTTAGTAAGTGCAGGTAAAAATTTTTTTGAAGCTTCTACAACTTCTTTATCAATTTCTACCATTGTAAGATTATTAATGTTTTTATGTTTAGCAGCTTGAGTTAAAGTTCCACAATCACCACCACCAATAATCAAAAGATTTTCTGGATTTTTATGTGTAACAATAGCAGGATGAGTTATCATTTCATGATAAAAAAACTCATCTTTTTCAGTTAACATAACTATATTATCAAGGGTGAATAATACTCCATAGTCTTTTGTTTTGTAGAAATCAATTTTTTGAAACTTAGACCTTTTAGATAATAAAACCTCTTCAATTTCATATAATAGCCCTGAATTTAAAGAAGGAGAAGAGTATTCTATAAATTGTAATTTCATTGTTTTCCTCTTTTTAATATATTGTTTAGTAGAATACTACTATAAAAGAAAATATAATCCAGGTTAAGGTTTATGTTTTAAAACCATACCTTCAGGTACTTCAAATTGACCTCTTTTTAATTCAAGTCGTGATGAATGTGCAGATTCAAGAGCATCTTCTAGATATTTATATATTAGCCATGGATCTATAGTTTCTCCACATGTAAAAATATCAACTGCAGCATATCCATATTCAGGCCATGTATGAATAGCAACATGTGATTCAGCAATTACAACAACACCTGATACTCCATGTGGTGCAAATTTATGAAAAGTTGATTTTATAATAGTTGCTTTAGCTTTTTTTGTCCCATCAACCATGGCTTTTTCAACATAATTAACATCGTTTAATAATTCTGGATTACATTCATAAAATTCCACCAATATATGTCTTCCTAATGCTTGCATTTTTAATTCCTCCATTTTTTTTATTTTAAAACTGTCGATTAATTAATATTTTTATAAATTTTTTAACATTCAAGTTATTTCAAATCAAATTTAACTTAATATAACTTTTATTAATTTTATTATAGTTTTATATCAATTTTATAATAAAATATATAAAATATTGGAAAAAAATAAGGGATAAATTTAAATTATTCTACCGGAAGGAAATTGTATATTTGGTTATTTCAAGAAGTTGGACATATAAAAAGAAAGCGCAAATAGAAAAAATAATGTAAAAAATTTGTTCAGTCAACGCATAAATCCTCTATATGTTAAAGATTTTTCTGGTAAAAAATAAATATACTAAAATTTTATTTTGTCAATATAAATTAAAAATATTAGATATTAATAATTTATATTTATGGTATATTAATTTAACATAAAAAAAATAAGAATTAAATTATTGAAATGTATTTAAAATTAGTTAATCTAATCAAGGAACAAGAGGGATTTAAAATGAATTTTGCAGTTGATTTACCATTATTTAAAGGGCCAATGGATTTACTCCTATTTTTAATTAAAACCAATGAGATTGATATAAATGATATTCCAATTTCTAAAATTACACAGAGTTTTTTATCATATATAAAAATATTAACAAAATTTAATATTGCAGTATCATCTGAATTTATTGCAATGGCATCAGAGTTAGTTTATATAAAATCCAAAATGTTAATTAGAAAAAAAAGTAGTCTTGAAAATGAAGAGTTTGAACCAGGAGAAGATCCAAGATTGGAACTTGTTGAAAAGTTATTGGAATATAAAAAATATAGAGAGGTCATTAATAAACTTGAAGATAATGAATTTGAAAAAGAAAGTACTATATTTATAAAAGATAAAAATTCTCTTTTTGAACTTGAAGAGGATGAAAATTGGAAACCTATCTCAGTATTTGAATTAATAAAAAATTTTGAAAGGATTATCAAAAAGCTACCTGAAGAAAATAAATTAATGCTTATTTCTCAAACAAAATATACAGTTGAAGAAAAAATAACTCTAATTAGAAAAAGGATTAAAGAAAATGACTCTGTATATCTTGATGATTTGTTTGAGGAAAAAGAAGTAAAAAGGATTGAATTTATTTGTGTTTTTTTAGCTGTTTTAGAACTTGTGAAGGTTAAAGAGATTCAAGTTTTACAACATTCATTATTTTCAGATATAAAAATTAAGAGAAAAACTAAAAAAGATTAACAGGTAATATAATTATTATATAAAAGAGAAGAAAGAAGTAATTTTTTAAAAATATTAATAGAGGATGTTTATGTTATTTGATGATATAGATAAAGAATTATGGAAAAAACTGATTGAAGCAAGTCTTTATTATGAAGGAAAACCAGTTTCAGTTGAAGAGATTGCAGAAAAGTTTTCAATTGATAAAGAATATGTGCTTGAAATATTGAATGACTTAAAAAAAGATTATTTATTTAAAGATGGGGGAATTGTATTAAAAAATAAAGGGTTAAACTATTATTTTGCTATTAATCCAAATATAAAACAAAAATTTTTTGAATTATATAAAATTAATAAAAAAGAGTTATTAAACTTAACCAATACATTAAAAGAGGTTTTATCCATAATTGCTTACAAACAACCAATTACAAAGATTGAAATAGATAAACTAAGGGGAACAGATTCTTCATACAGTTTAAGAAAATTGTTAGAATATGATTTAATTAAGAGTTTAGGTAAAAAAAATGTACCAGGCAGGCCATCAATATATGGGACCACTGAAAATTTTCTAAAAGTTTTTGGACTATCTTCTTTAGATGAATTACCAGATATAAACGATATTGACTATGAAATGGATTTTTTTGGTCAGGATAATGAAAAATAAGAGGGGAAAAATTTGAGACTTCAAAAATATATTTCAAACTATTCGCAATATTCCAGGAGAACTGCTGAAAAATTAATAAATGAAGGCAAAGTCAAGGTTAATGGAAAGGTTGTTCTTCTTCCATATATTGATATTAGTGATAATGATATTGTAAAAGTTAATGGAAAAATTATAAAACCAATTAAAAGATTCAAGTATCTAGCATTTTATAAACCTGTTGAAGTTCTGTCATCTTTAAAATCTGAAGATGGGAAAAAATCTCTTAAAGATTTTATAACTGAAGGTATTAACTTAAAACCAGCAGGTAGATTGGATTTCCTTAGTGAAGGTTTGATGATATTATCAAATGATGGAGATTTTATAAATTGTATTACTCATCCAAAATATGAAATTGAAAAAGAATATCTTTTATTTTCATATAATAAAATAGATCCTCTAATGATTAAAGAATTTAAAAATGGGATTTATATTGATAGCGTTTTACATAAAGCTAAATCCTGTAATCTTATTGGTGAAAAAGTTTTAAAAATAATTTTAACCCAGGGGAAAAATAGGGAAATTAGAAATGTTGCAAAATTATTTAATCAGCCAATTGCAAAATTAAAAAGGGTCAGAATAGGAATTGTAAAACTTGAAAATCTGAATCCTGGAAAATTTAAACCTTTAAGTAAGAAAGAGATTGAATATTTTTTGAATATAAAAAAAACTGTTGATAAAGATTATCTTGTTGATAAGTGAGGTTTTATGGAGAAAATAGATATAATAGCAATTGATGGTCCTTCTGGAACAGGTAAATCAACAATAGCAAAAGAAATTGCTAAAAGGTTAGGCTATAAATATCTTGATACTGGAGCAATGTATAGAGCTTTAACATACTATCTATTATCTAATAATATTGTTTTAGAAGAAAATAAGATAAAAAATATTTTAGAGAAAGTAGATATCTATTTTAAAGATGGGAAGATTTATCTTAATGGAAAAGATGTTTCAAAAGAAATTAGAACAGATATAGTTACTGCTAATGTAAGTCTTGTTTCTTCATTTAAGATTGTAAGAGAATTTTTGGTAAAACTTCAAAGAAAAGTTGCTAAAAATGGGAAATATGTTGTGGAAGGAAGGGATATTGGAACAAATGTTTTTAAGAATGCTAAATACAAGTTTTACCTTACTGCTACAGATGAAGTAAGAGCAAAGAGAAGATGGTTACAGGATGGTAAAAAAGATGATATAAAAGAGGTTTTATCTAAAATCAGGATAAGAGACAAAAAAGATAGCTCAAGAAAACTTAATCCTCTTTTAAAAGCTGAAGATGCTTATGAAATTGACACATCAAATCTAACAATGGAAGAAGTGATAAAATTAATGATTGAAAAAATAAAAAAGTAATATAAAATATTAATATGAAAAAAGACGATTATGATAAATTAAGAGAAAAATTGGGTCTTGATGAACTTGATAAAAACACAAAGAAAAAGTTATTAGAACAATTCCAAAAAGTAGGTGGTAAAGTTGATTATAGAATTTTTGATAAAAAACAGGCATATTTAGAGTTACTTAAAAATGCAGCAAAAAAGAAAAGAGAAGCAGAAGAGTTAAGAACAAAAAAAAGAGATATAAAATCAACTAATTTAACCAAAAAAAAGAAACTGGACAAAAAAAAATCCATTCAAAAAAATACTACTACTTCTAAAAACAAAACATTAAAGCACAAAAATCCTAAAATTAATAAAGCTAATCCTAAAAGTAGTAGAACTAAAACTTCTAGTATTGCACAAAAAAGAAAATCCTCTTCTGATCTTTATAAACAAAAAAAATTATCAAAAAATCAAATTTTAGCTTCAATAGAAAAAAAGAAAAATAAAATTCAAAAAGTTAGCACTGTTTATCCTTCTTTAATTGATAAATTTCTTTTTTCCATAAATGGTTATTTGTTAAATGTTACAAAGCTAAGATATCTATCATTTAATACTGATTTTATTTTAAGTTTTTATAGTGATTATATAAATACAGTATCAAAATTATGTTATTTTATAAAAACCTGTATTAATTCTACTACAATTTTTAATGAGATTAAGAAAAAATCTATAAAAATTAATGATAAATATATCGATATTTTATATCACTTTAATACTTTATTGGATGAAGATTTTTTTAAAGAATTTCAAAATGTAATAAATAATTCATTATCTACTATTTTACCAGGTCATATTTTTAGAAAGTTTAGTTATTATTTTAAAAGATTATATTTTTTGTTTTTAAACAAAACTTTATTAAAAGAAGCTATACTATTTACTTTTAATGTTTATAAAAATTTTTTTAAATCAACATTGAACGAACAAGAAATAATAGACAATCTTGATTTCATTTTAGATACTTCAGTTAAAAAATTTCATTTATTATTTTCAATTAATTATGGGAAGTATGTTTCTTTAAGAAATTTTGATTTAACAAAAATTTTAAATTTTGGTGAAGAGGAAGTTTTAGGGTATTATCTTAGAAAAATTGAAGAACAAAAAAAAGAGATAGAAGAGAAATTAAAAAATGTTACAAAGGAAGAAAAGGAAGCATTAGAAAAAGAAATTGAAGAAAAAGAGGAAAAAAAGATTCCAAAAGATGTAAAAATAGGTTTTAGATTAATGGATAATATTTTAGAAGATTATCAATTAAATTGGGATAAAATTGTAGCAAGAGATAGAATTTTACCTAATCTTGAAAAAAAAGATAAAATATTCTGGGTTTATCTGTTTTTTAAAGAATTTATGGATGAATATTCAATATTTTTTCCTTCAAAATCTATTCAGTATAAAATTGATTATGTAGAACATAAGAAAGTTGATGTAAAAGAGGGATTAAATGAAGCTTTGAATTCTTTAACCATTATTCTCAATAATTTTGATGCATATGTTGACCTTATTAAAAAATCTAGACAATATGAGAATACATCATGGAGTGGGCTTGAAGATAGACTTAAAAATGAAAGAATTATAATGAGTAAAGATTTAAGAAATCATTTAGCTGAAGAATTAAAAAGTGTTTTAAAAAATATTATTTATGTTTTAAAAGATTATAAAAGTGGAGAAAAAAAGATCATTTTAAATCCTGATAATGTACTTTCTATTGATACAAGCCTAATGGGTAAAAGAAAATTTAACAAAGAAAGAATTATTAAGTTTTTTACCCTTACATATTATTTTTTAAAAGGGTTCATATGGAGACTTGAAAATACCGATTTTTCAGGATCAGATCTGGAAATTGATGAACCTCTTTTTTAAAAATGGAAATTCATTTCATTATAGTTTTGAAAAAACCACTTATTTTCAAATAAACTTTCAAAAAAGTTTAATTCATCTTTATTAATTTTATCAATTGTTGTTCCAAAAGTTGTAGTATAAATGTCTTTGTTAGAAGAATAAAAAGGGTTAATTGTAAAATTAAAAATAATATATGGGGAAGAATAATCAATGTTTAATAAAAATAAATAATCCTGATTGTTATTTGAATTGGCTATTTTAAACCCTTTTCTTTTAATATAGGATACAATATTTTTTTTAATCTTTTTGTCAGTAAAATTTTTAAAAATAACTTTAACAGGGATATAAAAATCTGTAAATTGAAAATATAGTGGAGAAATTTTTAATAATTTTAAAAGATTTTGTAAATACAGATTTTTATCTATTTTTTTATAAAGTGAAGTTTTTGCTTCAATATAGATAAAATAATTTAAATTATCAAAAGGTTTATTATAAGAATTTAAAAATAAATTTTCATAATATTTAAACATTTTTAAGTCTTTTTTGTTTGAATAGTATTGTATAAATTCAAGATAGAGTTGTGGTAACAAATTTTGAGATACTTCTTTACTATAATATAGTTGCTTATTAAGATAGAATTTGTATAAAGGGCTAATCCCTTTAAATATATTTTTTAAAGTTTTATAATATTCAATTTTATTATATAAAGATAATTTTTTAATTGATGAAAATGAATAGATTTTGGCTAAAATTTTAAAAGTGTTTTTTAAAAAATAATCCTTAATTATATCAATATAGTAGTTAAAAGAAAATTTATTATAAAATTGTTTTTTATTGTAATTTAACTTTATTTCATAAAAGTCTTTTTTCATTGTATAGAATTGGTAATTATATTCATTGATATGAAGATTATATAAATATATCCAGTAGTTGTTCTGAAAATTGTTGATTTTTTTAAAATATTCAGATGCTTTTAAATAGTTTCCTTTATAAATCCAAAGGTAAAGCAAATCATATAAAATTAAAGGGGATCTTAAATTTTTTAAACTTTGTTTATAATATTGTAGAGAAACATCAAAATTTCCTTTTAAATATTCAAGCTCTCCAATAGCAAGTGGAACTTCTGATAGATCTCCAATATCATAGGCTTTTTTGAAATATTCATAGGCATTATCATAATAGCCAAAACTATATTCAAGAATTCCTCTGTTATATAGTAAAACAGAAGAGTTTTGAAAACCTGAAATTGAATATGCTTTTTCATAATATAATCTTGAAAGCTCTATTTTATTTATATTTGCATATAATACAGCTAAAGCACCATATAAATATCCCGAATTAGGAAATCTTTTAATTGCATTTTTAAGTAATCTTTCAGCTTCTTTGTATTCTTTGTTTTTTAATAAGATCCATGCAATTGAATAAATTGTATAGGGTTGTGCTGAATTAAGCTTTAATGATTTATAAAACCAGAATAAAGCACTTTTATTTTTATTAAGATATGCATAGCAATCCCCAATGTAAAAATAGATTATTGGATCATTTTTTCCCCTTTTATAGGATGTAAGATAATATTTTAAAGCCAATGGATAAACTTTTTCATTGTAAAATATTTCTGCTAGCTTATATGGGATAGAAGTTGATTCAGGGAATTTATTTATAGAATTTAATAAAAGTGAAATTGCAGAAGATTTATTATTTTGAGCAAGAAGAAGGTCAACTTTTTTAATAACCTGCTCTTCAGTTTCTTGAGAGTATAAAAAATTTTTAAATGGTATAAAATCAGGAAAAATTAAACTAAAAAAATATAGAGTAAGTAATATTAAAATTAAAAGATAAATTTTATTCTTTATAAATTTCATAATTTTGTAATAAAATAGTTTAAAATACATTATTGTAAAGAATTAAATTATTGTAATTATTATTTTTTAAATAATAGTGGTACTATAAAAATAAATTGGTAAAAAACAATATATTAAGTTGATTTTTGAAAATATTGAATTATGATAAATAAGAGAAATAAAAGTATATAAATTTTATAGTATAAAAATAAATAATGGAGGCTTAAATATGAAAAAAAAGATTTTAGTTATTTTAGTATTTTTACTTTTGTTTTCATCTGTTTCACTTTTTGCACAGGCTGCATATAAACATTTAGGTATTGGAATTTATGGTATTAATCCATATTCCAATGAAGAGTTACAAAATTTACCACAGGATGCTTCTCCTTTTGATGATATGTTCTGGGGTTTAAATTTTACTTTGAAAACATCAAATGTACTTGGTTTTATGTTTGATTTGATTTATGTTGGTACTCAGTATTATTATCAAGATTATGATCCAGGAACTGGAGATCCTTATTATAATTACTGGTATGGACCGGATACATGGGATATTGCTTCTCCTTATGTCCCAGTAACTGATGAAACAGAATGGGATTATTATCAGGACCAATTTTTAATGAATCTTGATTTAGCAATATTTTTACCTATCTGGTTTTTAGAACCTTATTTTGCAATTGGCCCAACATTTTTAGTTACTACCCCATCTGATGCTTATGATTCTGATCCAGATTTTGCAAATTATTATGATTATGTTAATGGTGACAATGAAACTTTTGGACTTGGTTATAATATTAAACTCGGAATACAGGTATTTGTTTCCAAAAGTATTGCATTGGGTTTTGAGTATTTCTTTTTGGTAGATAAACCTAAAGAATTTTTTAACAGAGCTTTTGGAGAAGATCCTGATCCATCTGATTTTGATGACTATTATGGTGCAAAATATATTAATAATCAATCACATTTTGCATTTTCAATAATGTTATGGTTATAATAAAGTAGAAAACCATTTTTTGGTTTTAATATTTAAAATCCTTTTTTCTAAAGGGTTACCTCAAAAAAAAGAGGTAACCCTTTTTTGTTAATAATAAAATTAAAATTATTGAGATATTAAAAAAATAAGAAATAAATTCTATCATTATTAAAATTTTTCTCACTAAGTTAGTTATGTAAAATTTTATTTCAATCTATTTAACATAAAAACAAAAACATAATTTAAAAGCTGTAAGTCTTTGACAACTAACAAACGTTCAAAAAATTTTAATAATGATAGAGATATTAATTTTAATTATTTGATCAAATATAATAATTTCTAATTTTATTATTAACTTCACCAACCACGAAGTCATTATTTTTCTTTAATCTTTGGCAACTAACAATCGTTTAAAAAATTTTTTCATTCATGCAACTTTTTTGAATATTTTCTTGTCTATATATAATAAAAGACAAAAAAATAATATACAAGAATAATTAAAAAGAATAATAAATGGAGATATATTTTATGAAAGAACTATATCATAACTTCATTAAACATCCGCATGATACTTTCTTTAAAATTGTTTTTAAAAATATTAATAATGCTAAAGATTTTATTAATATCATATTACCTGATAATATCAAAAAATATATTAACATCAATAACCTAAAAATTGTTGACTCTTCCTACATTACAAAGGAATTTAAAAATAGATTTGCTGACCTTGTTTTTGAAACCAATCTAATTAACTCTAAACATAATATTAACATTTACTTCCTTTTTGAACATAAATCTTATAAAGATAATGCTATCTTTATTCAACTATTACGATATATGTTAGTTAAATGGGAACATGATTTTCAAAACAATAAAGATTTATCTTTAATATTACCTGTTGTTTTTTACCATGGTTCAAGCAAATGGGATATTGATACAGAATTTATAAATAATTTTAAAATAGATAAAGAGATTAAAAAAAATTTTAAAAACTATTTATTAAATTTTAAATATTTATTTTTTAATGATAGTAAGAATAAATTAAGTTATAAAGTAATGAATTATAATAGATACTTGAAATTAGCACTTGATGTATTAAAATATAAAGCAGAAGAAGATAAGGAAATAATATACAGGATACTTGATATAATAGATGAAGAGATTGAAAATAGAGAGATAAAAGGAATATTTTATGTATATATATTTTCAATATTGAAAAGTGAAGATAGGGAAATGGTGATAAAAAAACTTGAAGAGAAGGAGAGCAAGATGCCATCAATATTAGAATCATTGATAAAGGAAGGTGAATTAAAAGGGAAAATAGAAGGAATAAAAGAAGGAACACTAAAAGGACAAATACTTGATAAGCAACAGGTTTTAATAAAACTAATTAATTTAAAATTTGGAATAAGTGAAGAAGAAAGACAAGTTATATTAAATTGTTTTGATAAAGATAAACTTGAGAGAGGAATAGAAAAAATCCTATTTGTTAATAATAAAATAGAAATTATTGAGATATTAAAAAAATAAGAAATAAATTCTATCATTATTAAAATTTTTCTCACTAAGTTAGTTATGTAAAATTTTATTTCAATCTATTTAACATAAAAACAAAAACATAATTTAAAAGCTGTAAGTCTTTGACAACTAACAAACGTTCGAAAAATTTTAATAATGATAGACATATTAATTTTAATTATTTGATCAAATATAATAATTTCTAATTTTATTATTAACTTCACCAACCACGGAAAAAAGTTATTCTTTTTAGCCTTTGACAACTACAATCCAGTCAAAAAATTTCAATTATGATATATATTTTTTCTATTTATTAAATCAACAATAATAATTTCAAATTTTATTATTAACTTTACCAACCACAGAAAAATATATTTTAGATTAATATAAAATTAATAATTATATTTATCTATATAACAGCCTTCATAATAAAATTTAATAATTTTTTTATAATTAAAACCTGATTCTGCCATTTTTTTTGCTCCAAGCTGGGAAAAACCTATACCATGACCATAACCATATCCCTTAAAAATATAATTATTATCTTTAAAACTAACTGTAAATAAAGTTGATTTAATTTTTGTTGGATCAAATAATAATCTAAACTTTTCACCATTTAGCTTTAATGATTTACCATTTGAGAATAAAAAGATTATATTATTAACTCTTTTATCCTGAAATCTGTTTTCAATTTTTATATTTGAAACATAAATACCATTTCCACCAATGTTATAGCCATTTTTTTCAAATATTGACCTAATAAAAAATCTTCCTATAGTTAATTCCCATTCAGGTATATTTTTAGAAAAATTATCTATTTTAACTTTGTAATAAGGGAAAATATTATTACTTTTCCAGATTAATTCTGGAGTTGTAGTAATTCCTCCATTAGATGCACAAAAAAATGGTTTAATTAATTTATTTTTATACTTAATAACTAAATTATTCGTACTATCTACAAACCTTAGAAAGTAATTTGTTGAATCTTGAGAATAAACCTGATGTTGAGTACTATTTGAAAAAATGAAATCAGGGTTAGATTCTATTTTCTCTAATACATATGTTCTACTAATTATTGCCTGAGCTTTTAATGCTTCTTGAGGAAAAGAAATTCCCATTTCAGCTTTTAAAACACCAGCAAGATATTGGTTTAAAGGGATTAATGAAACTAAATATAAATAATTTGATTTTTTTACAAGTTCTAAAGAATTACCAATAAATTCGTTTTTATAGTAAAATCCAGTGTTATTAGTATAAATTTTATTTATATTGTTTTTTGTTAAATATAAAAAATTATCAGTTGAAGGATATTTAGAATTAAAAGTTTTTGATTTGTTAATAACAATTTTAAAAGAAGAATCTAAATCTTTTTTTTCAATAAGAACTTTAACTAAAATTTGATTTTCAACTTTGCTCTTTTTTTCAATAACTTCTAAATTTTTATTGTTACCTGAATTTTCTCTATAATAATTATAATTTGTAGAACATTGAAAAAAAGGTAGCATTAATACTACTATAAAAAATAGAAAAAATAATTTAGAAAAAATATTAAATAATTTCATACTATTTTTTTATCTTTTTAAATTTACAGCTGTTTGTAAAAGAGAATCAGAAGTAGTTACAGACTTAGAATTAAACTCATATGCACGTTGTGCTACAATAAGTTTGACCATAGAATCTACAACATTTACATTTGACATTTCAAGATAACCCTGATGTACTGAACCAAAACCAGCTGTGGAAGGATTACCATAGAATGAAGGTCCAGATGCTAAAGTTTCTTTAAATAAATTTTCACCGATGCTATCAAGCCCTGCAGGATTTACAAATTTAAATAGTTGAATTTGACCAATTGGTATTGGAGTATCATTTCCTGGAATTTTAACAGAAACTCTACCATCAGGAGATATAGAAATTGTTTCATATCTAAAATTTTGAGGCATAATAATTTCAGGAATTAACTTATATCCATTTGAAGTTACAACCTGCCCATTTGAGTCAATTTTTAATGTTCCGTCTCTTGTGTAAGCAAAAGAACCATCCTCTAATTGTACTCTAAAAAAACCTTCTCCTGCAATAGCTAAATCCATTTTATTACCAGTTTGTTGTAATGATCCCTGTTGAAAAAGTTTTTGTGTTGCAGCAACTTTTGCTCCATAACCCACCATCATACCGACAGGTTTAGGTGTTTCATCATCTATAGGAGTTCTTGCACTATAGATTTTTTGATAAATTAGATCTTCAAATTCAGCTCTTGTTTTTTTATATCCTGCAGTGTTAACATTTGCAAGATTGTTTGAAATTACATCTATATTAACCTGTTGAGCCGACATTCCAGTGGCACCAATCCACAAAGATCTATTCATAGAATTTCCTCCATTTAAATTTTAAAAATAAGATTTTATAATTTTTCAAAATTAATATAAAATAATAAATTTATATTATTCTTTTGTATCATTATGCTATATTTTTCCAACCTGATTTACAGCTTTTGATGCTAATGAATCTTCTGATTGAAGAGATTTAGCATTTGCTTCATATGCACGTTGTGCTTCAATTAATTTAACCATTTCAGTAATAGGGTTAACATTTGCAGTCTCAATATAACCTACTTCAAGCTTTATATCTTTCATATTATCAAGGGTATATGCTTTTCCTGAGTATTTAGTTTCTCTATAAAATGAATTGCCTACTTTTTCAAGATACCTTTTATCAGGAAAGTTGTAAAATTTAATTTTGTCTATTAGGGTATAATTTGGAACATTAAAATCTTTTGCAAAAACATTTCCAAATTTATCTATATAAAAATCTTTATTTTTAACATTAATATAACCTTTCTCCCCAATAATCTTTTCTCCTCTTTTTGTGACTATAAAACCATCATTATCTAAATTAAGTTCTCCATTTCTTGTGTACAATCTTCCATATTTTGTATCAGCAGCAAAAAAACCATCAGTAACAATTGCAAAATCAAGTTTATTTTCAGTATGAACAAGATTCCCAACTTTATAGTTAATAAATTTTTGATTAACCTCTACACCGGTTCCAAGTTTTCCAACAATGGGTGCTAAGTCAATTGAACCATTATCAAGAACTTTAACTTTATCATTCATTCTTCTAATTAACATTTGAGGAAACTCTTTTAGTATAAGCTCTTCTTTTTTATAAGAAGTGGTGTTAACATTTGCTAAATTATTGGAAATTGTAGAAACTCTTTCCATCTGAGCAATCATTCCACTAGCAGCTGTATATAACCCTCTAACCATATCCACCCTCTATTTATTTTTATTATATATCGGAACTAACTAAAATTACAAAAGTAAATTAATTAATATAATTTTAATTCTTTATTAATATATGAAGATTTAGAATTAAATAAATCACAATAAAAAGTTATAAAAGTAATATAAGAAGAATTAATTGATTCTATACAATTTTTATAAAATTATAATGAAAATTAATTATTAAATCATAATAAAAATAGCACAAATAAATTTATTTAATTTATCAAATTCTGATAAAAAATAATATAATCATAGTAAAAATAATGTAAATATATTGAATAGAATTAACTTAAATTTAATTTGGATTTAAAATTGTTTTATTTTTGTGAAAAAATATTGACATTTCTAAAAATTATTAAATTATTAAAGTATGAATAATAAGTTATAAAGGATTATTATGCAATATTTATTATACATTTTTATTATTGAAATCTTAATTTTAACATTATTTTTAAAAGATAACCTTTTAAAATTATATTATATATTAACATCATATCTATTTGTTCTTTTGATTAAATTGGTGGCTTTTATTTTTCCTATAATTCCTCAAAAAAAAAGTTTCGAATCATTTTTTAATTTTGCAGATATCCAGATTGTGCAAATACCTTTTATTTTTTATCTAGTATTTTTTATAATTATTATTTTTATAAATATTGAATATATAATTTTAAAAAAGAATGAATTATTTTTGACTGAATATTTTAAATTTTTATTGAAAGGGAAGAAGGTTGTTAATAATATATATCTTTTAGATTCTTCTTCTATATTAGATAAAAGGCTTATTTTCTTGTTATCAGAAGAGATTTTACAGGGTGTATTTGTAATTCCAGACTTTGTAATGGAAGAACTTAAAAGGATAGCTTTTAAAGATGAAAATAAATCAACATTGGTTTATGAATCCCTTGATAATATAAAAAAATTACAAAAAAAATTTCCTGTTGTAGTAAAAATTACAAAACATGAAAAATTTAAAGGACCAGTTGATGAAAGATTAATACAATATTCCCAAAAACTTAAATGTGTATTGATCACAAATGATTTTGAACTTTATCAAAAAGCAAAATTATATCAGATTAAAGCTATCAATATTAATATAATTGCAAACAATATGAAAATTTCAAAACTACCAGGAGATAGAATAAAAGTGAAAATTATAAAAGAAGGTAAAGAATCTAACCAGGGAGTAGGATACCTTGAAGATGGCACTATGGTAGTTGTTAAAGAAGGTATAAATTATATGAATAAAGAGATAGAGGTTATTATAACTTCAATTATACAAACCAATGCAGGAAGAATTCTTTTTGGAGAGAAAGTTTAATTTCCTAATACAATAATTCAATTATAATTCAGATTTTTATATTTTTATTACTAAATTATATGATTATATTATCAAAGATTATATAATCATATAAGTTGAATCTTCTATTTAATAAATTCAAATTTAAAAAACTAAATAAACAAGTATATTGCCTTATCTTTACTATACTATAACTAAAAATTATAACTATTATAATTAATAATTATTAGTTAAAGTTAAATAATAGACAAATTATAATAAATTATTGTTGAAAAAAAACTTGGATATATTAATTTATTTAAAGATAAAAGATAAAATTTATTTTATGCTTAAAACTAATTTATTCAAATATAAATAAAATTTATATTGTTAAAATTAGTTTAAAATATTAAAACAAATTAAGATAAGAATATTTTGAGAAAGGATGTCATATGGATAAAAAATTGTTACAAATTCCAAAACCAGTTATACAAAGATTTTCTATTTATTATCATATTTTAAATGATAAATATTATATATGGGGGAAACAACATATTTCCTCTTTTGAAATAGCTGAGATCTTAAAACTTGAAGATACACAGATTAGAAATGATTTTATGTATCTTGATATTAGAGGTAAACCAAAAGTTGGGTATTCCATTAATGAACTTAAAAATAAGTTGGCTACAGCTTTAGGATATGATATAAAAAAGAAATCCATCCTTGTTGGTGTAGGTCATTTAGGAAGAGCATTGGTGAGTTATGAAAATTTTAAAAATTATGGATTTATAATATCTTATCTTTTCGACATTAATCCTGAAATTATTGGAACAAAAGTTAAAAATAAAACTATATATCATATTGAAAAACTACCTCAAATTGTTAAAAAAAATGATATTAGAATTGGAATAATTACTACACCTAAAAATGAAGCTCAAAATGTTGCTGAAATAATGATTAAAGCAGGAATAATATCAATATGGAATTTTGCACCAACAGCCTTAAAAGTTCCAGAAAATGTATTTGTTCAAAATGAAAACATTGCTGATTCTCTAGCTTTTATTTCAAGGTATTGTTCATTGTATGGGAAAAATAAAAGAGTTCAATGAATAATAATAAAATAGAAATTTTACTTAATTATCCATTTTACAACATAAGTTTTATAAAAAATTACTTTTTGTCAAATAAAATAAATTTTAAAAAAAGTTTTGGACAGAATTTTATTGTTGATAAAAATATATTAAAAAAATATTACAATATATTTAAACAATATTTTAAAGGTGAAACTGTTTTTGAAATTGGTGGTGGTAGTGGAAATTTATCGTGGTTATTGTATGATGTAGTTAAAAAATTATATATTTTTGAAATAGACAATTTTTTTTCAGAATTTTTAAAAACAATATTTCAAAAAGGTAACATTTATAAACTTAAACTATATACTCAAGAAAAAGATTTAAAACAAAATAACAATTATTTATGTGATAACAAAAATTATTCTGATGTCAGTTTATTTTATGATTATTTTAGAAATAACTTTTTTAAGGATAAAGCAGTTGTATTAAAAGGAGACTTTTTAGATTTTGAATTTAAAAGCTTATTAAAAAATAATAATAATATTGATAAAGTAAATATATTTGGAAATATTCCATATAATATTTCTTCTTTGATAATAAAAAAAATAGCAGAAAATAAATTTCTATTTAATAATATAATTCTTACAACACAAAAAGAATATTTTGATCGTCTAAATGCAATTCCTAGTATTAATGGGAAAGAGATATCATTTTTAACTATCTTTTCAAGATATCATTTTAAAATTAAAAAGTTGTTTGATATTAAAAAAAATAGTTTTTTTCCTGCACCTAAAATAAATTCAACCTGCTTTTTGTTAGAACCATTAAATTTATTTGAGAAGGTTTTAAAAAAAATCAATGATAATATTGATAAAACAGATAGATTATTACCAAAAATACAGGATTTATTAAATAATAAATTACAAAGTGAAAAAAAAATAAAAAATAATATATTTAATAAAGTAGATGATATTAAAAAAAATATAAGCTATGACAAAAGAAATATTAATAAAGAAGAAATAAAAAAAATAATTGAAACAGAATTTTTTAAATTAATTTCATATTGTTTTTCTAATAAGAGAAAGAAAGTAATAAATTCTATAAAAGAATACATTCATAACAAAAAAATCTTACAAGAAAAACAATCAATTTCTAAAATTATTAAAAATATTGAAATTATTTTAGATGATGAAAATATAAGAGCTGAAAGAGTTGATGTTGAAAAATGGGGAGAAATTTTTGAATTAATAGTTTGTGAATAAAATTAACAAAATATAAAAAATATAAAAATAAGAAAATATAAAAAATATAAAAATAATAAAAAGTAATTAAAAACTAAAAAAAATATTATAGAATACAAAATCAAACAAATTTATTATAATATTATTAAAAAATAATCCATACAAGTATCATAAGATAAAAATTGTAAAAATTTTTAAAAATAAAGATTAATTTTTTGTTAATTCTTATTTATTAGATTTTTGCTGGTTTTTTTCTGGTTGTTGAGGTTGTTGCTTAAAATTTTGAGTATTTTTATAATCCATTGAACATTTACCATTAAATTTACAACCAGATTCAATAACTAGGTCAGGAGTAACTATATCTCCATTAAGTTGAGATTCTTTAGAAAGTTCAACTCTTTCTTTTGCAAAAACATTACCATCAATTTTCCCATAAGAAGTTAATTTATTTACCTTTATTTGAGCTTTTACATAAGAATTAGGTCCTAAAAAGAGATGTCCATCAGCTTCAATTTGCCCTTCAAATTTACCTTTAATCATTAGTGATTTAGAAAATTTGAGTACACCAGTAAAATCAATATCATCTGCTAAAACAGTATCGATTTCGGATTCAATAATTTCAGTAATTAAACTTTTAGCCATTAATCTCTCCTATGATTTTTACCAATATTTTTAGAAAATATATCTTAAAAAAATTTCAAGTCAATTAAAATAAATTTTCTAAAAAATTATCTTTTTTAAATAAAGTGGGTATGGAGGAAAAACTTTATAAGTAAATAATTTTTTACCACTTTCTAAAGAAGATTTTAAAAGATTAATATCCAGATCTTTATTATAAATTTCAAAAGATGCTCCAATAATTGATCTTACCATTTTGTGTAAAAAGGATTTTCCACTTATATAGATGTATAAAAAATCGTTGATCTCTTTGATAAAAATTGAATAAATAGTTCTGTGAGGATTTCTTTCTTCTCTAGAAGTAGTAAATGCTTTAAAATTATGAAATCCAAGGAAAGGTGAAAGTATTTTGTTAAACTTATTAATATCTATTTTTTTATCTTTAATTAAACTATTCAGTGCAATTGCATGGTTAAAAAGAAATGGTGGAAGAGGGTCTTTTTTATAAATAACATATATATATATTCTTTTTTTTGCATCAAATCTTGGATTTGTTAGAGAAGATGTTTTAAAAATTTTATTAACTCTTATATCATATGGAAAAAGGCTATTTAAAATTTTTTTTAAGGTTTGAGATGTAAAATCTTTATTTAAACTAAATGAAATAACATTTTCAATAGCATGAACTTTTGCATCGGTTCTTCCAGCATAAAAAATTTTGGATTCTTTCCCATTTAGTTTACTTAAGAATTTCTCTATTTCACCCTGTACAGTTCGTTGATTTTTTTGTTTTTGAAAACCAGAAAAATTAATCCCATTATAAGATATATGAACTTTATAGAAATACATTACTCTTCTTGCTCTTCGTCTTCTTTTTGTTGTAATAATTCTTTGTGGAGTTCATTTATTTTTTCATATAAATTTCTTGCTGCGTCTAATAAAAATACAGTTTTATCTCTGCTTGATTTTCCAGCACCAAAAACTTTGGAAAGTATTATTTTTGTTCTTTCTATTATTTTTATTTTTTCATCAAGTTTATGAAATTCATCAAGTCCATAGTGGTAAAGCAGATAACTATACATATATAAAAAACCATTATATCCAAAATTTTTATCAAGATCAGGTCCAAAATTTTTAATATTATCAATTGTTTCTTCCCCTTTTTCCATCGAATCAAGAGCGTCTTTATAAAACCAGAAGGCTTTTTTATATAAAAGTTGTTTTAAAGAAATCCAGATTTCATTTTTTTCTTCTTCATAAAGGTCACCTGCAAGCCATGCCCCTCTTAATGCACTTAACCCTTTTTTAGCTCTTGGTGCAAATCTGTTTGGGAAAAAGGCATAGGTATAAATAGCTGCAATATATGAAGCTAAACCTTCTTTTGTTCCTCTTTCTTTTCTAAAATCAATTAAACCAAATAGATCATAAATAAGATTCTGTCTCTTATTCATATCAAGTTTAAGAGGTTCAATTTTATTTTGTGGAATTTGATTGAAATCATTTGTATAAGTAGCATAAAAACATTGGGGACATACTGTAATTGGATATAAAAGTGGATTAACCTTACCATATTTTTTAGTAGGAATATAAAGTCGTCTTAACTCTAAAGTAAGCTCACCAGCATTGAATCTTCCACCACCGGTTAATACATTCTCTTTTTTAAATTTTTCCCCACAAATGGGACATTCAAAAGTTTCTTTGCTAAAATAAGATATTTTGGGTGACATAATTATTCCTTATCATATACAATTACAAAAGCAATAGAGTATTCTTTTTCATGAGAAATAGAAAGGTCTATTTTTTTGTTTTGAACAAGTTTTACAACTTTGTTATAAAAGTTAAAATAGGGTTTTCCATATTCATTTTTTAAAACTTCAATATCAAAATAATTGATCCCTTTTCCAATCCCTGTACCAATAGCTTTTAAAAAAGCTTCTTTAGCTGCAAACCTTGATGCAAAAAATTCTACAACATTTTTTCTATGATAACTATTATTGATCTCTTTTTCTGTAAAAATTCTTTTTAGAAATTGATGATTATATATTATATCTTCATTATTAATTGCAATATATATTAATTTTTCAAATCTTTTATTTTCAACTATATCAGTACCAATATTAATGTTCATATCTGCCTCTTTTTATTTTATTTTTCATAAATTTTTGAGATCGCATTTAAATTTAAATTTTTAAAAAATTTTAAAATTTAATTTTTATTTTATTTTTCATTAGTTTTTAATACTTATTTAAAAAAATAACTATAATAATTTTATCTGTCTAAATATAAGTCAAAAAATAAAAAATTAAAGATAAAAAATATTTTGTTAATATGACTTTTTGTATTAAATTATATTATATGAAAAATCAATTATTAATTAAAAATATTTTATATTATAAAAGAAAATTATTTGTTATTTTTGTTGTAATAATTTTGATTTTATTAATTAGTTTTTACAGTTGTTCAAATCCAGTTATAATTAATGGTGAACCAGCAAAAAGAATAGATACATATCCTTTAAAAGAATGGACATTTATTATATATCTCGATGGTTCAAATAATTTAGAATATAATGCAATAGAGGATTTTAATGAACTTGAATATGGATTATATTTAGCAGAACAAATAGATAAAAATATTGAAAATAAGATAAACATAGTTGTTCTATTTGATAGAATTGATGGATATTATGATGCTCCAACTAATGAGAATGGGAATAATTGGACAAATACAAGGATTTATAAAGTTAATCCAGATAAAAGAGATCCTGGTATTGATTCATCATCAATATATTTTACTTCAGATTGGATAATTACAGGTATTAATGATCCAGCAAAATGGGATGCTAATATGGGAGATCCCCAAACTTTATCATGGTTTATTAATTATTCAAAAACCTATTTCCCTGCAAATCATTATGCTTTAATTTTATGGGACCATGGTGGAGGTGCAAGAAGTGTTATTAATAATGGAGAAATCCTCACTTCAAAAGCAATTAGCTGGGATGAAGAAAGTACTGATTCATCAAATAGTGATGATGCTCTATACCTTGATGAATTGCAACAAGCATTAAGTAATAATTTTTCTTCAACAAATAAACTGGATGTTATAGGTATGGATGCTTGTCTTATGGCAGAGGTGGAAGTTGCATATGAATTTCGAAATCTGGCTAAATATTTTGTTGCTTCTATGGCAGAAGAACCAGGTGATGGATGGAATTATAGCGATATTTTTGAAAAACTTGTTAGTAGTGATTATAACTTTTTTTCACAAAATGATCAGGCTAAAACTTTGGCAACATTGTTAGTTGATTCTTATCATGATTCATATTTAAATTATTCTAATCAAACTCTTTCAGCAGTTGATTTATTAAAAGTAGTAGAATTGAAAACAGAACTTGATAAACTTGCACAGGGATTATATAATTTATATAGCTCATCTCAAGATAAAACTCAATTTTTAAATGATTTTAAAAATAATATTTTAGAAAGTAATAGTACTAATTTTTCAGAAGGAGATTATATCAATTTGCCTTACTACGATATATATAGTCTTATAAATAATATTAAAACAAATTACAATTCTTTATCAGTTCAATGTGATAATGTAATTCAAGTACTTTCTGATTCGATTTTAAAGTCATATGCTGGATCAACTTATGGTGATTATTATGATATTGGTAGTATAACAAAAAGAGGATTATCTATCTTTTTTAGTTTTGATTCTAATGATTACAGTTATCAATGGTGGTATACTTCTAATGATACAGCATCTATTTATGGGAAAATCTATCTTTATGGAAATATAGATTTTTGTAATTTTGATAATGATACAATTGTTGAAACCTGGAAAGAATTGATGGAAGCATGGTATGATCCAGATAATAAAATTACAACTGATACATATTAAGATATAAATGATTTTTAAAATTTATTAATACTATAATCATAGAGATATAATCTTAGTGATTTAAATATATTAGTTTTTAAAGATAAGATTAATAATTTATGAGTTGTGAATTATTAAATGATACTTGTTTTAAAAACATCATATAAATAAAAATGAGCATTGCTATAAATAAAAGTGTGTAAAAGAGAGAATAATTTGTTTAAAGCAAATAAATAAAAAAATATAATATAAATTATAAATATATTAATGATTATTATAATATTTAAGGTTAAATAATGACTAAACGAACAATATTAATAACTGGTTCAACAGACGGGATTGGGAAAGAAACAGCGTTAAGATTAGCCTCACTTGATCATAATATCATTTTACATGGGAAAAACGAGATAAAGCTTAAAAGTACTTTTAATTTTATTGTCTCTAAAACTGGAAATAAAAATATTGATTATATTATTGCAGATTTAAGTGAAATCAATAATATTAATAATATTATACCAGAGTTAAAATTAATTGAAAAAAAGTTTGGTAAAATTGATACTCTTTATAATAATGCAGGTGTATTCATGGTAAATAAAAAAGTAAATTCAAAAGGTATAGAATTTACTTTTATGATAAATTATTTAGCTGTATTCTATATAACTTATAAACTATTTCCATTACTACTTGGTTCTGCAAAAGAAAGGATTAAGAAAAAGAATCAAAAATTTTATAAATCAAGAATAATAAATGTAGCTTCAATGGCACATGCGGATAAATTAGATTTTGAAAATTTAAATGCTGAAAAATTTTATGATCCTTATACAGCTTATAGTTATTCAAAATTAGAAGATATAATGTTTACTTATGAATTAAATGATAAATTAGTTGAGAATAGTTTTAATAATTTAATAACAGTGAATTGTTTACATCCCGGGGTGATTTCTACAAAACTATTACATTCAGGATGGGGGTTTGGAGGAAGTAGCGTTTCAGAAGGTGCTAAAAGATTGGTTTATATGTTAAATAAAGATCTTGAAAATATTTCAGGAAAATACTTTTATGATATGAAAGTTTCAGAACCAGCAGATTTTGCAAATAAAAAAAATGCCAGAGAAAAACTCTGGCTTTTATCAGAAAAATATTTAAATATCAAGTTTAGTTTCACAAAGTTTAATGGTTAAATCAATACAATTCTGTATGTCATTTAAAGAACACATTTCTGCTGCTGTATGGATATATCTTGTAGGTATAGAAATTCCTGATGAATATGCACCTGATCTGGCAAGTTGAATTGCATGAGCATCTGTACCACCACCATATAAAATATCTCTTTGATATTTTATATTATTTTTTTCAGCAATGTTAATAATAAAATCAACATATTTTTTCTGGGAAATAACATAACCATCCATAATTTTTATAGCTGCACCCCCATTTAGTACAGATGAACCATTAAACTCACCATTGGGAAGGTCATATGAACCTGTTACATCTATTGCAATTCCAGCATCAGGATTGATTCTATAAGATGAAGTTGTAGCACCTCTGATACCAACCTCTTCTTGAGAAGAAAAAACAAAATAGATATTATCTTCAGGTTTTTTAAGTTTTTCAATGGTTTCTAAAAGGATGAAACAACCAATCCTATCATCCATCCAGGGACCTGTAATTATATTATCAGTAATCTCTAAAGGAGCGTAAATAGCACACATGTCACCAATTTGAACTTTTTTTAATGCTTCTTTTTTAGATGTTACACCAATATCAATAAACATCTTATTTTTATCAAGTTTTTTTAGATCTTCTCTTTTTTCAATTCCTATAACACCAATAGTTCCATTTTCAAATATTACTTTTTTTCCTAATAAATAATGTTCTGGTTGACCCCCAACCTGGGAAAATCTCAAAAACCCTTTATCATCAATAAATGTAATTATAAAACCAATTGTATCCATATGAGCTGAAATCATAATGTTTGAAGGTTTTTTTGATTTACCTTTTTTTAATGCAATTAGAGAACCAGTATTATCATAAATTATTTCATCAACATAAGGTTTTACAAATTTTTCTATTGAACTTTTTACTTTATCTTCTCTTCCTGAAACTCCAAATTCTGTGAAAATAAATTTTTTATTTTCTATATTCATTAAATTCTCCTTCAAAAATGATTCTTTATTTTATATAAAAATTTCAGTTTTAAATTTATATTACTTTTTATAATTTAAATTCTTTTGCATTTTCAACAATTGATTTTGCAAGCTTTAAATAATTTTCATAATCTTTTTTAAACATAATACCCCATGGAGAATGTATATATCTAACAGGAACAGATATTGTTATTGAAGGGATCCCTTCTTTGGTTAGGTGGATTTTACCAGCATCGGTTCCCCCAGTTACACTTTGTTTAAATTGATATTTTATATTTTCTTTTTCTGCAATCTTTTTTACAAATTCTAACAACTTCCTATTTGCAATAGATGTTCTATCCATAATTGTTATAGCAGGACCATTACCTAAGACAGTTGAAGGGGTATAGGTATTTTTTAGTTCTCTATCTGAACAGGTAGTTCCTTCAAGATTAAGATTAAAAAGAACTTTTTGATTAGCATGATTGGCAGCAGTAGAACCCCCTCTTAATCCAACTTCTTCTTGGACAGTATATACTGCTAAAATGTTATAATCAGGTGATTTAATAGATTTTAAAATTTCAGAAATGTTTGCGCAACCAGCTCTATCATCAAATGCTTTTCCAAAATAATAATTACCCTGTTTAAAAAATTTTGATTTAAAATAGATATAATCTCCAGGGTTAATATCTTTTACTTCACTTTTTGAAGAAGCTCCAATATCTATGAAAAGATTTTTTATATCTGGAAATTCTTTTCTTTCAGAAGGTGACATAATGTGATAGGATTTATAACTAATAACTCCATTTATATTGTTTTTTCCAATTATAACATTATTGCCAAGCAGAATCTTAGGAATAAAACCCCCAATAGGATAAAAACTAATAAGCCCATTCTCATTAATAGATTTAACTATAAATGCAACTTCGTCCATATGAGCTGTTAATAAAACTGTTTTTTTTTCTTCTTTCCCTTTTTTGAAAGCAACAAGATTTCCAATAGGACTAACTTCAAACTTATCAACATATTTTTTTATATCTTCAGTTATAACTTTTCTAATTTCTTCTTCATCTCCAGCTGCTGAGTTTACATTACTATATTTTTTTAATATCAATTAATCCCCCTTTATTTTAGATGTAATATTAACAAACTAAAAGCAATAAATAACTATTTATACTATTTTTTCTTCTAATGATAATAAAGCCATAATTTTGGCTGCTCTATATATATCTTTTATATTAATAATTTCAGTTTGAGAATGCATATATCTTAATGGAATTGAAATCCCAGCTGTATAAACTCCTTTGTTGTTAATTTGAATAAAATATCCATTTGTCCCACCAGGACGAGGTTCAACTTCAATTTGAAATGGAATATCCTCTCTATTTGCAATTTCTTCAATTTTTTTTGTTAACACAGGAGAATATTGAGGTCCTTTACCAAGTACAAAACCTTTAGATGTCTTACAATCGCTAATATTTCCAACAGGATCTCCAAATGTTACATCACAAACTAAAGCAATATCAGGGTCAATTTCAAAAGTACCAACTTTAGCACCTCTTAACCCAACTTCTTCCTGACTTGAAAATAAAAAATATATGTCATGGTAGTTGTTTAATTTGTCAAGAAACTCTATAGCCTGTAAAAGTGTCAAAACACCAGCTTTATCATCAAAAGCTAGAGAGGAATAATGATTATTCAAAAGTTTTTGA
Organism: Exilispira thermophila; assembly: GCF_055389015.1. Lineage (NCBI taxonomy): Bacteria > Pseudomonadati > Spirochaetota > Spirochaetia > Spirochaetales > Exilispira > Exilispira thermophila. The sequence goes on from NZ_AP042476.1 coordinate 2,741,055, forward strand.
GTTTCAAAATCTAACAATGCAAGATCACCAATAGTAATAAATTTCTCAACTTCTTTTTTACTTGAAAAACCAGTATCGATAAAAAGAGAACTCTTTGAATCTATTTTTTTTATATCTTCTGAAGCCATTAAATGAGGTGGTTTTGTTCCAATAATACCATAAAGTTTTTGTTTACCATAAACTATAACTCTTTTTCCAAACAGGGTTAATGGATTAATTCCACCAACTGTATTAAATCTTAATATACCATTTTCCTCAATTTTGGAGATAATTAATCCAATTTGATCAATATGAGCATCAAACATTATTTTAAGTTTATTTTTACCAGATCCTTTTTTGAATGCAATCAGGTTATTTAATTTGTCTTTATAAATCTCATCAACTTTATTTGTAATTAAAGATTCAATTTTATCAACTAATTGATTTTCAAATCCAGAAATAGATGGTATTTCCATTAATTCTTCTATGTAAGATTTTAATTTATTCAAATTATACTCCTCGTATAATATATTAAAAATAAAAGTACTATTGACAACCTAATAATATTAGGGATAATAAATATGATATGTGTTTAATGGATAAAATACAAATAAAAATCTCCTTGTCTTTTTAAAGACTTAATAAAGAATTTTGATTTTATCCATCTTAAATCTATATATCAGGCTGTTTAGCAAATATTCAGGATGTTACAGGATTCGAAGTTATTCGTCTCACTGTGTATTCGAGGTTGTGCAAATGCCAGATATTAAAAAAATTAAAAGGAGTTGAATTATGTTTTTTGTAGGTATTGATGTAGCAAAAAAATCTTCTGAAGTTTGTATTATCAATGAAAAAAGAAAGATTGTTAAAAAATTTAAATTAATTCATAATTCTAAGAATTTTAAAAAGTTTTTTGAAATTATTAATAAACTGTCAAATAATAAAAATGATTTTGAATTTGCTTTAGAAGCAACTAATGTTTTCTGGAAACCAGTGTTCTTTAGTATTAGAGAAAAAGGATATAAAATTTCTCTTGTTAATCCTTATTCCTCTTCCTATTTCTCTAAATCCTTTAATAAACATACCAAAACTGATAAACAAGATGCTTTAAATCTTGCTATCCAGTTATCTACTGGATTAATTAAAGAATCACTGGTTCCAGAAAATGATGTCTCTAACCTAAGAGAACTCATAAAGGAATACAATTTCCTTATGAAACAAATATACAATCTCAAAAGAAGAATTTCAAGTATTTTACAAAAAACTTTTTATGAGTATGATATTGTTTTTAGAGACCCTTTTAATGTTACATCAAGAACCATTTTAAAAAAATATCCTTCTGCTTTTGCTTTAGCCAAAGCTAACAAAAACGATATTGTTAAAATTTTTAGATCAATTAAAGGTAACAATAATTCTGAACATAAAGCTAAAAAAATTATTGAATTTGCTAAAATTTCTATTACTCCAAATAATGGCATTAAAGCTAATGAATTTAATCTAAGAAATCAAATTACTGTGTTAGAACTTCTTCTTGAACAAATAAAAAATATAGAAAAAAATATTAACCTTATATTAAAAAATTTAGAATTTAATTATTCTGATAATAATAACAAAAATAGTATTAACCCTATAAAAGCTGTTTTATCAATCCCTGGTGTTGGTAAAAAAACAGTTGCAACAATCATTGGTTGTTGTGGTGATTTAAATAAATTTAATAATGTAAATAAATTTTTAGGATACATTGGCCTTTACCCTGGTAAAGATCAAAGTGGTTCTAAAGATAGAACATATCAAAAATCAAAAGGAATCTCTATTGTTAAAAAACAATTATATTGTTGTGCTGTATCTGCTTTAATGCATAATAATGAATTAAAACAGGTTTACCTTAATGAAATTAACAAAGGAGGTAATTCTAAAAAAGCTATTTTTAAAGTTATGGTTAAGCTTGCTAAAATTATCTGGCATTTGTATACTTATTCCTCTATTTATGATCCTGTTAAGGTTTTTGTTGCTAAACCTCATTGTGCCTGATATATATAAATGTCAAAGAACACTAATTATATTAGATTGTCAACATCCTATTTTTTTTATTTTTTTTGTTGACATATTATAGGATGTCTTTAAATATATTTATAAAAACAAATATTTAAAAAAAACAAATTTCTAATCCAATTTAAAACATTTCATTAAATTTTTACAATAACTTTTTATCTTTATTGGGCTTTTTATAATATTTTTTTCAAATAGAGTTGAACTTTAATAACAGATTTTTTTATTATAATTTATACTTTATTTAAGTAAGTTTTTATAGCAAAATATTCATCATCATCGATTTTTATCCATTTAAATTCACAACCAAGAAAATCGGCAAGTTTTTTAACTTGCTGAATATTATAATCTGAATTAATTAAATCATTTAATAAGTTTTCTTTATAATTCATTTCAAGATCAAAATAATGATTTTTGTCTTTAATATTGTTGTTGCTTAATAAAAAATATAAGCTTGAATTAAATTTAAAAACATTTAGATAAAGGATTTTATTTTTAGGTAATTTGAAGAAATAGTAAAATAAATTAAAAAAGATAAATGATAGATTTTCAAAATCATATATAAAAGATATATTTTCTTCAATATAAGTATCTAATTTAGATTTAGAATTTCTTGAAAATCCAATAAAAAAAGATTTTATCAGATCTATAAAAAATTCAACAGAAAGATTGTTTTCTTTTTTATAAAATTTAAATCTTTCAAGTCGAGTAATATAAATGATTTCATCTATTAACATTAATAATTTAACAGATGCATTATAAATAAAATTTAAATCATTTTTTAGTTCTTCTGGTATTTCTCCTTCAATTCCCTGTAAAATGATATTAGAAAAACCAATTATTGTATTTAATGGAGCTCTCAATTCATGAGACATATTTGAAATATAATCTATTGAATTTTTGTAAAATGAATATTTTTTTTCTATTGAATTGTAATTCTGTAAATCAAAAAATAACTCTTTTACACATTTTATGTAATCATCCTCTTCTATTGAAAAAATATTATTACAATTTAAAGATAATGATTTTTCAACTATGGATAAGAATTTAGAAAATGCTTTTGATATATTGGTATTTAGAGTAACAGCAAAAATGTCATTTGACTCTATTATTATTAGTTTAAGTTTTTCAATGATTTCATGAATTTCCTTGTGTTTTAAGAATTGATTGTTATTTAGTAGTTTTTCTATTTTTTTATCATCAAATGTAAGTTTTTCCTTTTCAGCTAATTTTTTAATGAAATTGATAAAATTTAATTCTTTTATATTTTTTTCATCTTTAAAGGTAAAAAGATTAAGCAAAAATGTGATTGCTAAATTATTAAAATCTATAATTTTAAAATTATGATTAAAAAATAAAACTGGAACACTAACTTTTTTAACAATTGATTTTAAAAATTCAATGTTTTCAGTATAAAAAATTCTTTTTTCTTTTAAATCTTTTTGTAAAATATTAATTTTTTCAATTATAATATCAAACTCTTCAATATTCGTTAATTTTAATTTATTGTTGAAATTACCATCAGAAATTTCTTTTAATGAAAAGTAAAGGTTTAAAAAGATTGATTTAAATTTATTGTAATCAAAATAGTTATAAAGTAAGTATCCTATAAAAATCAAAAGTAAACTAATAATAGTAAAAAAGAATAAAAGTTGGGATGTAAAAAAGAAAGTTGCATAGGGTACAACTAATAAAACAAAATTAGAAAAAGAAAGATTTTGATAAAATACCATATATCTGGATTTTCTAATATAACCATTTTTTTTGTTAATATAAATATTTTTTAAATCAATTGAATATTTTCCAAGTTTAGCAATAACAGTATAACTTCCAGTAATACTGTTAATATAGATTATAGAGCTTTTTTTTAGATAGTTTGAATTGTTTTTTAAAACTGAATCAATATTATTAAATGAGAAATCTTTACTAATAAGTTCTGTTAGTAATGAGTAATAATGAACATTTTTATTATAAGAAAAATAAAAAAATAATGATAAAATAATAATAGTAATTATAAATATTGGAATGATTAAAAGAAATAAATTTCTTTTTAACAGTAATTGCCGTATGTTTTTACGATTTGACATATATAATCCAATTATTTTAACTAATGCAATATTAAAACATTATAGAAAAAAATTCAACTATTTGTTAGCTTAAATTAAAAAAAGTAAAAGATTTTCGGAATAATAATTTGAATAATTATATTTTCAAATATTAGCTAATTATTTATCTTAATTATTTTATAATAAATATTATCTAAATGATTTTATATTAAATATTTATATTAAGGGTATTACAAAAGAAATATAAAAAAAAAGAGTTGTACCAAAATTTCTGATACAACTCTTTTAATTTAAAATAAATGAAATTTATATACGATATTTATATTTAATTTAAACTAAATCCAATATTATTATTTAAAAATTAAAATAATAAATAATGCTAATACAAATGAATAATGAAAAAATAAAATATGCATTATTCATTATATTAAATCCAGTAAGTGATATAAATTTGTATATATTAAAACAAACCAGATATAGTACCATTTTCATCAATATCAATACTTTTATAAGCAGGTTGTTTAGGTAAACCAGGCATTCTCATAATATCACCTGTGATAGGTACTAAAAATCCAGCTCCTGAAGAAATTTCTATTTTTCTAACTGTAACAAGAAAATCTTTTGGTCTACCTAAAAGTTTTGGGTTATCTGAAAGTGATTTTTGAGTTTTAGCAATACATACAGGTAAATTTTCCAGGCCTAATTTTTTAATAGTTTTTAAATCTTTTTTTGCCTGTGAAGTAAAATCAATTTTTGCTGCACCATACATTGTATGAGCAACTTGATAAATCTTGTCTTCAATTGGAATATCAAGAGGATAAATAGGTTGGCAGTTGGTACATTCTTGTTCAACAAGGTCTTTAACTTTTTTAGCAAGATCAATAGCGCCTTTTCCTCCTTCAGCCCATGCATTAGAAAATGCCCAGGGAATTTTTTTTCTATCTAAAAGATTAACAAGATGTTCAATTTCAAGGTCTGTATCTTTATGGAATTTATTAATTGCAACAACTGCAGGAACACCAAAAAATCTAATGTTTTCAAAATGTTTTTCAAGATTACTAAATCCTTTTTCTAAAGCTTCAATATCTTCTTGTTCAAGTTCTTTTAATTTTTTTCCACCATGTAATTTAAGTGCTCTAATAGTTGCAACAAGTACTACTGCATTAGGTTTAAATCCAGCTTTTCTTGAAACAATATCAAAGAATTTTTCAGCTCCAAGGTCAAAACCAAAACCTGCTTCTGTAATAGCATAATCGCCTAATTTCATAGCAAGTTTAGTAGCGATTATAGAGTTAGCACCCTGAGCAATATTTGCAAAAGGACCACCATGAATTAAAACAGGATTATTTTCAAGAGTTTGAACTAAATTAGGTTTTAATGCATGTTTTAGTAATGCAGCAGCAGCACCATCAACTTTTAAATCTCTAACAAAAATTGGTTTTTTATTTCTATCAAAACCTACAAAAATATTTCCTATCATTTGTTTTAATTCAGAGTAACTTTCAGCCAAACAAAGTATAGCCATAATTTCTGAAGCAGCAGTAATATCAAATCCAGTTTCTCTTGGGTATCCATTATTTGTTCCTCCAAGTCCAATAACAATATCCCTTAATGATCTATCATTTAAATCAATTACCCTTTTAAAATTGATTTTTCTAGTATCAATATTAATATCGCCATGATGAATTTCATTATCGATTGCAGCAGAAATTAAATTGTGTGCTTTTTCAACAGCAGCAAGATCTCCTGTAAAATGCAAATTAATATCTTCCATAGGAACAACTTGAGAATAACCACCACCTGTTGCACCACCTTTTACACCAAAAACAGGACCTAATGATGGTTCTCTTAATGCTAAAAATGATTTTTCACCTATTTGTCTGAAACCATCATGAAGACCAATAGAAGTAGTTGTTTTCCCTTCACCAGCAGGTGTAGGGGTAATTGCTGAAACTAAAATAAGTTTCCCGTTCTTTTTATCCTTTAAAGAATTATAAAAATCCAAAGATATTTTCCCTTTATATTTTCCATAAGCATCAATATGCTCTTCAGGTATTCCAGCTTTTTTAGCTAATTCAAAAATTTCAATCATTTTAGCTTTTTGAGCAATTTCTAAATCTTTGTTCATAAATAAACCTCCAAACTAATTTATAAATAAAAATATTTGTCATTAACAAAAAGTTAGGTGATATTAGTCAAAAAATCAAGATAATTATTATATTTATCAAAAAATTATTGAAATTAATTTTTTTAGTTATAATTTTTTGGCTGATATTGATTTTAATAAAAATATTAATTTGATTCATTTTTATTAGAAATATTTTATCATGTCGTTTTTTGTTAATTTTTTTTTTTGTTTTTTTGTTGATGATAATAGAAGGGTTTTCATGATTAAAAAAATATTATTGTTTAAAGAGCTAATTAATAAAATTTATTTTAAATAATTTAGGAGGTTCTATGATAAAGGTTGATGGTATTACAAAATACTATAATAATTTCAAAGCTATTGAAAATGTTAGTTTCAATGTTGAAAAAGGTGAAATTGTAGGTTTTTTAGGACCTAATGGAGCTGGTAAAACAACTACAATGAGAGTGCTAACAGGATATTTTTTACCTAATCAGGGTAAAGTCTATATTGATGATATAGATATGGAAGAAGAACCTAAAAAGGCAAAGAAATTAATAGGATATCTTCCAGAAGTTCCGCCTCTATATAATGAAATGACTGTTGAAGATTATTTAGTTCATGTTGCAAAACTAAAAGGGATGAAAATTAAAGATATTCGAGAAAGGTTAGACTATGTTATTTCAAAAACTGGTTTAGAAGAAAAAAGATATAAAAAAATAAAGACACTATCAAAAGGATTAAAACAAAGAGTTGGAATAGCAGGTGCAATTATTCATAAACCAAAAGTATTAATTTTAGATGAACCAACTATTGGTTTAGATCCTTTACAAATAATTGAGATAAGAAATCTAATTAAAGAAATTGCAAAAGATACAACTATAATATTATCTTCACATATTCTTGCTGAAGTGCAGGAAGTTTGTAACCGAATTTTAGTAATTAATAGAGGAAAAATCATAGCAGAAGATAGTAAAGAAAATCTTAAAAATAAATTAATGCAGGGAAAAAGATTTTTAATAAAAATTAAAGAATCAGAAAATGATCTTGAAAACATTTTATCAAACATATCAGGTATTAAAAGTGTAATGAAAGTGGAAGATAATTCATTTACAGTTATTGCAGAGAATGATGAAAAAGTTCAGTCTGAAATATCAAAAGCAATAGTTAACAATAACTATTCATTATTAGAAATAAAAGAAGAAGATATGTCATTGGAAGAAATATTTTCTAAATTGATAAAGGAGGATTAAATATGAGAAATAGCTGGTTAATTGCAAAAAGAGATTTAAATTCAATATTTAAAAATTCAATTGTTGCTTATTTTATATTATTGGTTTTTTATGAAGTTTCATCAGTGTTTTTTTATTCATATCTTACATATACTTCTAGGGCAGATTTAAATGGATATTTTCAAAATATGTATATAATATTAATATTTTTAATTCCAATTATTACTGCAAAATCATTTATAGAAGAAAGAAAAAACAATACTTTTGAATTATTATTGACTTCACCTGTAACACCAACAGAAATATATTTTGGGAAATTTATATCTAATTTTTTATTTTATCTTGTAATGATAATTCCTTCATTTATATATCTTATTTTTCTAATAGTTTGGGGAAAACCAAGTTTTGGTCCAATTTTTACTGCATATATAGGATATTTGTTTATTGGAGCTATCTTTATTGGAGTAGGACTTTTATTTGGAATCATTTTTAATAATCAAGTTGTTGCTGCAATTGTATCGGTTGTTACATTGTTGATTTTATGGATAATTGATTGGTTTTTTTCAACTATTCATTCATTATTCTGGAAAAATATTTTAAAACAGTTGTCATTAATTGAACATTTACAAAATACTTTTACAGGTCTTTTAGATTTTAATGATATTTTGTTTTTTGTTTTATTTCTAACATTTTTAATTTATGCAACAATAAGTTTAATAGATGTAAAGAAATAAAAATATTGTTTAGTAAATTTTATTAATATTAATTAAATTTAATAATATCAATTAAATTAAACAGGAGAGAAAATTATGAAATTAAATAAATTAAGGGAAAATAAAGTATTATCAGAGGTAATATTTTATGTTTCAGTTTTGTTTATAGCAGGTTTTTATCTTGCTTATACATTTTTAAACAGCTGGCTTTATTTAATTGGAGCAATTGTTGGAGTATTAGGTTTAATATTCTATTTTGTATTAAATCCAATTAATTTTAAAGGGATGTTTTCTAATAAAGCAGCAAAAAAAAGTACTTATACTGGTTTAAAAATATTTTTAGTTATAGTTATTCTTAGTTTTACATATATAATTCTTAATGGGAAATTACCTAAAATAGATCTTTCATCTTCAAATATTTACTCTTTGTCTAAAAAATCAAAAGAAATAGTTAAAAAAATTGATTCCCCATTATATATAAAATATTTTGTATCAACTTCAGCTGAAGCAACTCAGGATGTTGAAACAGTTGAAAATTTACTTGATGCTTATCATAAATTAAATAAAAAAATTGATGTTCAATACGTTGATCCTGATATAAATCCATTAGAAGCAAAAAAATATAATATTACTCAAAGAAACACTATAGTTATGCTTTACAAAAATAAAAGGAAAGAACTTTATCCATGGGATTTTTATGAAGTTAAAAGTGCACAGGATCAAAGTACAAGAAGTTTTATAGGAGAAAAAATTATAACTTCAGCAATAGAATATTTATTAACTGAAGAAGGTAAAAAAGTTTATTTTGTTTTAGGTCATAAAGAAAAATATATTAATGACTATCAAAATGAAGGATATTCAAGTATAAAAACAATGCTTGAAAAACAGGGTAGAAAAGCTATAAATATTAATTTGTTAGAAAAAGGGGAAATACCTTCTGATTGTTCTGTTTTGGTAATCCCTGCACCACAAACAAATTATTCAGATAAAGAGATAAAAATAATTAATGATTATATTGCAAAAGGGGGGAAGTTTATTTTAATTACTGATGCAAATCTTAAATCTAATATTTATGATGATATATTAAGTAAATTTAATATTACAAGATTACCTGGAATTGTTGTTGATGATAAAAATTACTATGCATCTTTATCTGTAGCTTCTCCAGTTGTAGATTTAAATTATCATAAAATTACTGAAAAAATTCAGGAAAATAATTTAAGAATATTAACTTTAATCCCGGATCCAATTATAGCAAAATTGATTCCTGATGAAAAAAAAGGGATAAGAATTATATCACTTGCTCAAACAAAAAACACTGCATGGAATGAAATCCTGGATAAAAAAGATGTAAACTCTAACAAAAAAATAGAAATTAAATTTAATAAAGATAAAGGTGAAAAAAAAGGCGTAAAACAAATTGCTTTGCTTATTCAAAAAGATAATAATAAAGAACAATATGAATCAATTGGTGCAGTATTTGCAGATTCAAATATGTTTGAAAATGAAATGCTAAATCTTCCTTTAGGTAATGATAAGTTATTTGAAAATACAATAAATGAATTAATTGGAGATGATATTTTATTAGATATTTCTGGAAAAATTATTAAAGAACATAAAATCACTTTAACAAATAAAGATAAGAAAATATTATCAAATTCTAGTTTTATTATTATCCCAATTGGTTTGATTTTAATTATTTTTGCTATTTCCAGGATCTCATTTAGAAGAAAAAAAGAGGTTGAAGAAGAAAATAGTTAGAAAATCTAAATCAAGGGGATAATTATGCTTAAAAAATTAAGAAAAGATGAAAGAAATTTGCTGATATTAATAGTTCTTGCTTTGATTGTTGTAGGTATTTATTTTTCAATTAATGCATATTCAAATTATAAAAAGAAGAAAGAAGATACAAAAAAAGAAGAGATAAAATATATATTTTCTAATTTTAAGAAAGATAATATTAACTTGATACAGATTAATGGTTTAAAGAATCATTATAAACTGACTTTAAAGAAACAAAATGGGCATTGGAAATTTATTGAACCAAAAGGATTAAGAGCTGATGATAATTCTGTTGAAGCATATCTTACAACTATGAGATATTTAACATGGATTGAAAAAGTTGCTAAAAAAGATATTGATGATTCCCTATTTGGATTTGATAATCCTGAGTTAAGTATTCATTTTGCTGGTAAAGAAGGAGATGCTAATGTTTCATTTGATGTTATAATAGGTGGTAAGTCTCCAATTGGTGATCGTTATTATATAAGAAAAAACAATGAAAAAACAATTTATATAATTGATGGATTAACTCATGATTCTATGGTAGCTAAGATTGATAACATGAGAAGTAAAAAGATATTTACTGAAGTACCAAGACAGGAAATTGGATACATAGAGTTTCACAATTATATTGACAATATCCATAATACCTTTTATTATTTTAATAATAACTGGATCTGGAAATTTAAAAATATTGAAAAAGTATATAAAGCAAATTCTTTACCAGTAAAAACTTTATTAGATAGAATTTCTGAATTTGGTGTAGATAAATTTTTACCAGGTACTCCAAAATATAACAAACCAGATTATAAAATCATTATTAAATCTATGGACGGGAAAAAATATGCCGAGTTTGATTTGATTGAATCAGATGAAAATTTACCTCAGGTAGAGAAAAAATTTACTATAATTAATAAGAAAACAAACGAATCTTATCAAGCAACTTTGAGTAAATTATATACATATTTTACTGAAAAACCTTATAAATTTTTTCAAGAAGCAAAATAGAGAAAAGATTAATTGACATTATGATATATTTTGCTAATTTCAAAAAAAAGTTGGAGGTTATTAGGTGCCAAACAAATTATTTGCTAAAAAAAGAGTTAGACAAGCTGAAAAAAGAAGAGAAAGAAACAGATTTTACAAAAAAAGAGTTAAAACAGCTTATAAAAAAGTTATTAATTTATTAAATGAAAATAAAAAAGAAGAGTTAATTAATGCTTACCATGAATTTCAATCTATTGTTGATAAAGCTGCAAAAAAGGGCGTTTTTCATAAAAATAATGTAGCAAGGAAAAAGAGTAGATTGTATAAAAAGATCCAACCAGTATTAAATGAGGGATAATGAAGAAAATTACTAAACAGAAAATTGTAGATGATATTTATTCAAAATTGGATAATATTAATAGGATAGTTGTAAAGAATGTTGTTGATTCATTTGTAGAACTATTTAAAGAATATTTGGTAAGTGAAGATGAAATTGTAATTGAGTTAAGGAAACTCGGGGTTTTTGAAAAGAAGGAAAGTAAAAGAAAATTTGTTTTTAACCCTAAGACCGGTGAAAAAATTTTACTCAAGAAATTTTATAAGATTAAGTTTAAACCTTCAAAAATTATAAAGGATAGTTTGAAGAGTTATTAAATTGGTGAAAATTTTTATGGGATGAATTATGTATTATAATGTTGGTATTTTAGATGACAATTGGGAAGTTAGTGAACTTTTTAAGATTATACTTGAAAATTTAGAAATATTTAAAGTTGTATCTTTTGATCATGGTAAATCTTTTATGGAATATCTTTATGATGAAAAACCATTGGATATTGCAATTATTGACCTTGATTTACCTGATACTACTGGATATGAAGTTATTAAGTTTTTAAGAGAAAGCAATTATAAATATTTGCCAATTATTGTTATTACAGCTTTCGAAGATTTCAACCACAAAGTTAAAGCTTTGGAGATGGGAGCTGATGATTATATAGTTAAACCAATTAATATTTTTGAAGTTGTATTAAAAATAAATAATTATTTGAAAAAGAAAAAATATATTGAAGAGATTTTGAGAAGGGAATCAATCATTAAAGACAAAGCTGAAGTTGTTTATTTATTAGAGTCTTTTATTAAAGATGTGGTTCTTGAACGAGTAAAAAAAACAAGGGATGAAGTTAAAAAAATAAAAGAGCAAAAGACAAATGAAGAACAGATGTTAAAAAGGATGTTAAAAAAAGTTGATGAAAGTGTAAATGAACTTTATAATGATATAGAGAAACTTTTAGCAATAACAAAAACTAAAAAAGAAACCATTGAACTCAAAAAAGAAAAAATGAAGTCTTTTAAAGAGATAGAAGAATTATTTAATAATGCTTTGAAAAAAAGCAAAGATGGGATTGTGAAATGATTGATGAAAAAAAGAAAAATATGCTTCAATATTATAATAAAGGAATTGAAGCATATTTCGCAAGGGATTTCAAGAATGCTTTAGAGTATTTTAAGAAGGCATTGGAAATAGAACCTAATGATGGACCTTCTCGACTTCATTATTTAAGATGTAAAGAATATATTAAAAATCCACCTTCCAAGGATTGGGATGGTGTATTTACTATGAAAACAAAATAATTATCCCTTGTAAATAAATTTACCATTTTGAATTTTTAACTTTTTTAGTTAGTTAAAAAATGTAAAAAAGAATTATTAGACTTTAAATGTTAAGTAGAGAAAATTTTTATATAGAGGGTACTTATGAATAAAAGACAAAAAGAAAATATTTCTGGTTTTGAAAAGGTTAAAACAGTTTTAGGGGTAGAAACTGAATTAAATGGAGACTTGAAATTTAAAGATTCACTAATGATAAAAGGGAAGTTCAATGGTACAATTAAAACAGAAGGGTACTTGGAGATTGCAGCAAGTGCTAAAGTTATTGGTGAAATCGAGGCTAAATATATTAAGATCAGTGGATATTTAAAAGGTAATATTAATAATTCAGATAGAGTTGAATTGGTAAATAGTGCTGAAATGATAGGAAATATAAAAACTAAAAAACTTAAAATTGATGATGGAGTTTTGTTTCAAGGTAAATGTGAAATGCAAAAATAACTATTAGATTATTAAATATAATGTTGACAAAAAAATAAAAAATGATAAATAAATTTCACCTTCCTTATCAATAGCCCACATAGCTCAGTTGGTAGAGCACTTCCATGGTAAGGAAGGGGTCATCGGTTCAAGTCCGATTGTGGGCTATTTTAATGAACAATGAATTAGATTGTTTTTGTAATAAAAAATATATAAGGAAATAAAATGAGAGAAAAAATTGCTTTACAATGTAGTGAATGTAAAAATAAAAATTATACAACAACTAAAAATAAAAGAAATACTCCAGAAAAAATTAAAATTAAAAAATATTGTAAATTTTGTCAAAAACACACTATTCATAATGAGGTGAAAATAAAATAATTTAAAAAGGCCAGTAGCTCCAATTGGTAGAGCGTCGGTCTCCAAAACCGAATGTTGGGGGTTCGAATCCCTCCTGGCCTGTTTTTTTTTATGTTTGTTTGTTGTGTTTGCTCTTAAAAGTAGATAAGTGAGTTGTTATTTGCAAAATTATTTTTTTATATATGGGGATAAAAATGGCTAAAAATACAAAGAATAAAAAATTAACTAAAAATAGTGGAATAATAGGTTTTTTTAAAAGTTCTTATGAAGAACTTAAAAAAGTTAATTGGCCAACTGGTGAAGAAGTTGGAATGATGACTCAAATTGTTATTTTTTTTATTATAGTTATCGCACTCTTTTTAGGATTTGCAGATATAGCCTCTTTAAAATTTGTTAATTGGATATTTGGATTATGAGACAATATTATGTTTTAAAGGTTGGAACTGGTTTTGAGTACGAGGTGACCAGAACCCTTACTAAAATTATTGAGATAAATAATATCGGTGATTGGGTTTTTAATCCTACTGTACCAGAACAGAAACAGGTTAAAATAGTTAGGGGAAAGAAAAAAGAAGTTAAGAAAAAGTTATATCCAGGTTATGTACTAATTGAAATGGATATTTCTGATGATGCTGAATCTCCTAATTATTGGAAAAAAATTGTTAAAATTGTATTGTCCTGTCCATATGTAGTTAGTTTCGTTGGAGTAAAAAGGATTGAAAAGCCCGTTCCTTTAAAAAGACATGAGGTAAATTCTTATCTTACAAATATTGGTGAGATGAAAGAAACCCAAAAACTAGAATTCGATAATGAATTTTCTAAAGATCAGGAAGTTAAAATTATTGATGGGGCTTTTAAGAATTTTAAAGGTATTATAAAAGAAATTGATGTTGAAAAGGAAAAGGTGATTGTAGATGTTGATATTTTTGGGAGAAAAACTCCTGTAGAACTTTCCTTTTATCAAATTGAGAAGGTTTAATTATAATATAAATTGAAAAAAAAATAGGTAGGGTGAATTATATGGCAAAAGAAGTAAAACAGATTATAAAATTACAAATTAATGGCGGAGAGGCAACTCCTGCACAAGTTGGTACAGATTTAGGTCCTGCAGGTGTTAATCTTCAAAAATTTTGTCAAGCTTTTAATGCTAAATCGCAAAATAGAAAAGGTGAATTAATACCGGTAGTTGTTTATTTATATAAAGACAAATCTTTTGATATTGAATTAAAAACAGCACCTGCTTCTTATTTGATTAAGAAAGCATTGGGTATTGAAAAAGGGTCTGGAGAACCTAATAAGGTAAAAGTTGGAAAAATTAAAAGATCTCAACTTGAAGAGATTGCTAAGAAAAAGATGCAGGATCTCAATACTACCAGTGTAGATGCAGCAATAAATATTATTGCTGGTTCTTGTAGGTCTATGGGTGTAGAAGTTGAATAATAATGGAGGTTGATTGTGAAACATGGTAAAAGATATTTGGATACCTTAAAAGTTATAGAAAAAGAAAAGTTATATTCTATAAATGAAGCAATTGAAAAGATTAAAGAAGCTGCTACAGCAAAGTTTGACGAAACTATTGAAGCTCATTTTGTACTTCACATAGAAAAGAAACATTCAATTAGGGGTACAGTTGTTTTACCTAATTCTTTTGGTAAACCAAAAAAAGTTTTAGTTTTTGCTAAAGGGGATTTAGCAGAGCTTGCTAAAAAATCAGAGGCAGATTATGTGGGTGATGCTGATTTAATTGAAAAAATTAAAGGTGGCTGGATCGATTTTGATGTTTGTATTGCTACACCTGATATGATGAGAGAAGTTGGTAAAATAGCTAAAATTTTAGGACCAAAAGGGTTAATGCCCAGTCCTAAAGTTGGTACTGTTACTAAAGAAATTGATAAAGCAATTGAAGAAGTTAAAAAAGGAAAAATAGAATATAGAGCTGATAAAACAGGTAATGTACATGTTGGTGTAGGTAAAAAATCAATGGAAAATGAAAAGATTTTAGAGAATTTTAAAACAATTTATAAAGAGATTGTAAAAAAAAGGCCAAGTGATTTAAAAGGTGAATATATTAGAAAAATATATTTGACTTCAACAATGGGGCCAAGCGTTAGAATTGACCTTGCAGATTTAAAATAATAATAAAATGCCTAATAGGGGAGACTTATGACTGGGACAATACAAAAGAGAAAAGCAGAAATAAAACCTTATAAAAGAGAAATCTATAATCAAATTAAAGATATTATAGAAAACAATGATTTTATCCTTTTTGCAAATTTTAAAGGATTAACTGTAAAAGATTTCATGAGTTTAAGAGAAGAAGTTAGAACTGGAAAGGGTAATGTAAAAGTTATTAAAAATAAAATAGCAAAAATAGTATTTTCAGAAAACATGAAAGATATTGAAATACCCGATGAAATTTTTATTGACAATACTTTTATAGCATATGGAAAAGAGAATGTCGCTGATGTAGCAAAGGTTTTAAAAAAATACCAAAAAAGTAAATTGATTAATTTAAAAGGTGGTATTTTTGAAAATAAATTTTTAGATAAAACTGAAGTTAATGCTCTTGCAGATTTACCAACAAAAGAACAATTAATTCAAATGTTGGTACAGGTATTAGCTTCTCCTGTTACAAATTTAGTGAGAGATTTAAATCAAATTATTGCACAATTACCACAAGTTATTTCAGCTATTGCTGATAAAAAAGAAAATAAATAAATATTATGGGAGTAAAAAACATGGCAGAAAAAATTACAAAAGAAGCTTTTATTGAAGCTATTAAAGAGATGACTGTATTAGAATTAAATGATTTAGTAAAAGCATTGGAAGAAGAATTTGGTGTTTCTGCATCTGCACCAGTTATGGTCGCAGCAGGAGCAGGAGCTGGTGCTGGCGCTGCTGAAGCAGAAGAAGAAAAAAGTGAATTTGATGTATATGTAAAAAATCCTGGCGAAAAGAAAATTGGCGTTATTAAAGTTGTAAGACAATTAACTTCTGCAGGATTAAAAGAAGCAAAAGCAATGGTTGAAGATGCTTCAAAACCTATTATGACAGGACTTCCTAAAGAAGAAGCTGAAAAAATTAAAAAACAGCTTGAAGAAGCTGGTGCTACAGTTGAACTCAAATAATTTATTTTATATCTTATTATATAAGAATGGGGGTAAAACCCCCATTCTTTTCAAATTTATCCCCAATATTTAAATCAATTTCAGGAGAAATAAATGAAGGTGGTTTTAACACCTATAAAAGGTAACAAATACCGATATTTAATTAATGGAAGAGGCGAGGAAAAAGTAGAGATACCTTACCTCTTAGAATTACAACATGATTCCTATGAATGGTTCTTACAAAAAAATAAAAAAGATAAAGGTCTTCCTGTTGAAAAGCAGGGGTTAGAGTATTTATTGCAATCTATATTTCCAATTGAGTCTTCTAATGGAAATATGGTTGTTGAATATCTGGAATATTATCTTGAGAAACCCCCATATACAGAAAATGAAGCAAAGGAAAAAGGGAAGACTTATTCAATTCCTGTAAAAATTAAAGTTAATCTTATTCTAAAAGATACTGGTGAAGTGAGATCAAAAGATATTTATCTTGGCGATTTTCCTTTAATTACAAAGAATGGTACATTTATAATTAATGGGGCTGAAAGAGTAGTTGTTACTCAAATACATAGATCACCAGGTGTTGTTTTTTCTTATTCAGAAAAAGATAATGAATACAATGCAAGGTTATCCCCGGATAAAGGTTCCTGGCTTGAATTTTTACTTGATGAAAAAAAGAGTATAATGTATGTAAGAATTGATAAAAAAAGAAAAATTTTGCTTACAACATTTTTAAGAGTAATTGGATATGAAACAAATGAACAAATAATTGAAGCATTACATGATGTTGAAGTAAAAAAGATTGGCCCTGATTTAGAAAATCATTACTCTGCTCAAGATGTAATTATTGAAACAGATTTTGGACCTGAAAAAATTATACCTGCTGGTAGAAAAATTTCAATGCCAGATATAGAAAATCTCTTAGAAAATAATATTACTGAACTAAAAGTTATAAATTTTCAAAGTGAAGACAAAATCGCTTCAGATGTTATTATAAATACAATAGATAAAGAAGCATTTGAAAAGGATCCTGATAATCCTTTAAAAACAGAATCAAGTAAAAAAGAAGCAATAAATAAAGTTTACAATGTTATCAGACCAGGGGAACCTGCTTTATTGGAAGCAGCAGAACGTGAACTTAATGACATGTTTTTTAATCCAAAACGATATGATCTTGGTAAAGTTGGAAGATTTAAAATAAATAGAAAATATGGATATAAAGAACCTAAAACTGAATTAAATTTAACTCATGATGATATAATTCAAACTATTATCTTTTTAGATAAAATTTATGAAGGTTATTTTAAACCAGATGATATAGACCATTTGTCAAATAGACGTGTAAGAGCAGTTGGTGAATTGTTCTTAAATCAACTTAAAAGAGGTTTTGCAAGACTTGAAAAAATTGCAAAAGAGAGAATGGTTTCAGCTGTACCTGAAGAAACATATCCAACTGATATAATTACTATTAAACCAATAACTTCTGTTATTAATGAATTTTTTGGTACTTCTCAATTATCTCAGTTTATGGATCAAACAAATCCATTAACTGAATTAACACATAAAAGAAGATTAAATGCCCTAGGTCCTGGGGGTTTATCGAGAGAAAGAGCGGGTTTTGCTGTAAGAGATGTTCACCAATCTCATTATGGAAGAATCTGTCCAATTGAAACACCAGAAGGTCAAAATATTGGTTTAATTGTTTCTCTTACCACTTATGGTAAAGCTAATGAATTTGGATTTCTTGAAACTCCTTATAGAAAAGTTGAAAATGGAAAAATAACTGATAAAATTGAATATTTAACTGCTATTGAAGAGGAAAGATACTACATTGCACAATATTTAGAAGAAGTTGATGATAATGGTGAAATTGTAAATGATTTTGTTAATGTTAGATATCAAGGGGAATATTATAATATAGAAAAAACTAAAGTTGATTATATAGATGTATCTCCTAGACAGGTATTTTCAGTTTCAACTTGTTTAATTCCATTTCTTGAACATAATGATGCTAACAGGGCTTTAATGGGTTCAAACATGCAGCGACAGGCTGTTCCATTATTACATCCTCAGTCTCCATATATTGGGACAGGGATGGAGCAAAAAGTTGCAAGGGATAGTGGAATTTTAGTTTTAGCTAAAAGAGCTGGAACTGTAAAATATGTTTCTAATGATAAAATCATAATAGAACCAGATAATAAAGTGGATGAAGATGATTTAGATTATTATAAATTATATAAATTTCAGAGAACAAACCAGGATACTGTATATAACCAGAAACCTGTTGTTCATGTTGGACAAAAAGTTGAAGAAGGCGAATTACTTGCAAATGGTGCAGCTTCAGATAATGGTGAGTTAGCTCTAGGAAGAAATGTTAAAGTAGCATTTATTCCATGGTATGGATACAATTTTGAAGATGCAATTGTTATATCTGAAAAACTTGTAAAGGAAGATGCACTTACATCATTACATATAAAAGAATATCAGGTTGAAGTTAGAGAAACTAAATTAGGGAAAGAAAGAATTACTAGAGATATCCCAAATGTATCTGAAAAAGAGATAAAAGATCTTGATGAAGAAGGTATAATTAGAATAGGTGCTAGAGTAACATCTAATTCTATTTTAGTTGGTAAAGTTACACCAAAAGGTCATGAAGATCTTACACCAGAATACAAATTGGTTAAATCAATTTTTGGTGAAAAAGCATCAGATGTTAAAGATACATCTTTAAGAGTTCCACATGGGGTAGAAGGTACAGTTATAAGAATAAATAGATTAACTCGTGCTAATGGTGAAGAACTTGAAGCAGGGGTTGAAGAGATTTTTAAAGTTTATATAGCAATGAAAAGAAAGATATCAGTCGGGGATAAATTATCAGGTAGACATGGTAATAAAGGTGTTATTTCTAAAATTTTACCAGAAGAAGATATGCCTTACTTACCTGATGGGACTCCTGTTGATATTGTTTTAAATCCTTTAGGTGTTCCTTCAAGAATGAATTTAGGACAAATTTTAGAAACATCATTGGGTTGGGCATGTGAAGCTCTTGGTAAAAAAATTGCTGTACCAGTATTTGAATCAGCTACAGTAGAAGAGATAGAAGCTTTATTAGAACAAGCTGGACTTCCAAAAGATTCAAAGACTGTATTATATGATGGTAAAACAGGAGAACCTTTTGAGCAAAAAGTTTTTGTTGGTACAATTTACATGTTAAAGTTAACACATATGGTAGATGACAAGGTTCATGCAAGATCAACAGGTAATTATTCTCTTGTTACACAACAACCATTGGGTGGTAAAGCTCAATTTGGTGGTCAAAGACTTGGAGAAATGGAGGTATGGGCTTTAGAAGCTTATGGTGCTGCATATACTTTGCAGGAATTTTTAACCCAAAAATCTGATGATAGAGAGGGAAGAAATAGTCTTTATCATTCTATTATTAAAGGAAAACCAATTCCACCTCCTGGAATACCTGAATCTTTTAATGTTATGATTCAGGAATTAAAAGGTTTATGCCTTGATATTACAATTTATGATGAAAATGGGAAAATTATCCCTCTTTCTGAAAAAGATGATGAAATTAGAAAATATAAACAAGAACAAATGTTTTAAGGGGAAATGAATGATAGAAAAAATAAAAAAATTTTCAAAAATTCAAATAAAATTAGCCTCCCCTGATTTGATTAGATTACAATCATATGGTGAAGTTAAAAAACCAGAAACAATTAATTATAGAACATTAAAACCTGAAAAAGATGGTTTGTTCTGTGAAAGAATTTTTGGTACTACAAGAGATTATGAGTGTGCATGTGGTAAGTTCAAAACTCCAAAATATGAGGGTGTTGTATGTGATAGATGTGGGGTTCAGGTAACAGATAGTAAAGTTAGAAGAGAAAGAACAGGGCATATAGAATTAGCAGCACCTGTAGCACATATCTGGTATTATAAATCTTCACCATCAAAAATAGCAATATTACTTGATATAAAAATTAAAGACTTACATGCAGTTTTATTTCATGAGAAATATATAGTTATTGATCCTGGTGATACTGATCTTAATGAAAAACAAATTCTTTCAGATGCTGAATATAATGAGGCAAGAGAGAAATATGGGATCTCCTTTGAAGCTGGAATGGGAGCAGAGGCAATTGAAAAGCTTTTAAAAGATATAGATTTAGAAGATGAAGCATTTATTTTAAGACAAAAGATGCTTGAAAAGGGTTTAAAAACAGACAAGAAAATACTTAAAAGATTAGAATTAATTGAAGATTTTAGAAAATCTGGAAATAAACCTGAATGGATGATCTTAAGAGTTGTACCAGTTATCCCACCTGATTTAAGACCAATGGTTCAATTGGATGGAGGTAGATTTGCTACATCTGATTTAAACGATCTTTATAGAAGATTGATTCACAGAAACAATAGATTGAAAAAATTATTAAAAATGCGAGCTCCTGATATAATTATTAAAAATGAAAAAAGATTATTACAGGATGCTGTTGATTGTTTATTTGATAATTCTAAAAGAAAAAGAGCTGTAAAAGGACCTTCAAATAGACCATTAAAATCTTTGTCTGAAATATTAAGAGGAAAACAGGGAAGATTTAGACAAAATTTATTAGGAAAAAGAGTTGATTATTCTGGTAGATCAGTAATTGTAGTTGGACCTGAATTAAAAATGCATCAATGCGGATTACCAAGGGTAATGGCTTTAGAATTGTTTAAACCATTTGTAATTCATAAATTAATGACAGAATATAATTTAGGTATTAAAAGAGCTAAAAAAGCTATTGAAGTTGAAGAACCGATTGTTTGGGATATTTTAGAATCAGTAGTTACAAAATATCCTGTTTTATTAAATAGAGCTCCAACATTGCATAGATTAGGATTTCAAGCTTTTGAACCAAGACTAATTGAAGGAAAAGCTATACAATTACCACCATTGGTATGTCACGCATATAATGCAGATTTTGATGGAGACCAAATGGCAATTCATATTCCTTTAGGATATGAAGCACAAATTGAATGTTGGTTACTTATGCTTTCTGCGAAAAATTTACTTGATCCAGCAAATGGAACTCCTATTGCATGGCCTACAAAAGATATGGTTTTAGGTGTTTATTTACTTACAAAAGAAAATCCTAATATTAAGAGGGATAAAATTAAATATTTCAATAACCTTGATGAAATTTATTATGCTTTAGAATTTGAAGATGTTAATATAAGAGAAAAAATAAAATACAAATATAAAAAGAAATGGATAGAAACAACTCCTGGTAGAGTTATTTTTAACTCAATCTTACCTGAAAAGATGGAATTTATAAATTATGAAATGCCAGAGAAAAAATTAAAACTTTTAATTTCTGATGTATTTTCAAAATTTGGTATTTATGAAACTTCAAAAACTCTTGATAAAATAAAAGAATTAGGTTTTAAGTATTCAACAGTATTTGGTTGTACAATTTCTGTTTCAGATATTGTTGTACCTGAAGAAAAACAAAAGATAATTCAGAAAACAGATGAAGAAATTCAAAAATTAAATGAAGCTATGAGAAAAGGTCAAATTACAGATGAAGAAAGGTATAATGAAACAGTAAGAAAATGGAGTGAAACAAAGAGTAAGATAATTAAGAGGTTATCAGTTGCATTAAAAAGAGATCAAAAAGGATTTAACCCATTAAATATTATTGTAGAATCTGGAGCAAGAGGTTCTATTACTCAGATCGCTCAACTTGCTGGGATGAGAGGAAACATGGCTACTCCTTCTGGCAAGATTATTGATATTCCTATTAAATCTAATTTCAAAGAAGGGTTAACAATCTTTGAATATTTTATTTCTACTCATGGAGCAAGAAAAGGGTTAGCTGATACAGCTTTAAAAACAGCAGATGCAGGGTACTTGACAAGAAAATTAGTAGATATTGCTCATGATGTAGTTATAACAGAAGAAGATTGTGGGACTATTAATGGTATATATATAGAACCATTAATAGAAAATGATGAAGTTAAAGAATCTTTATCACAGAGGATAAAAGGTAGGTTTTCTCAAGAAAAAATTTTACATCCAATTACGAATGAAGTAGTTTTAAATGTTAATGATTATATTGATGAAGAAAAAGCAAAAGAAATCGAAAGACTTGGAATTAAAAGAGTAAAAATTAGATCAGTTTTAACATGTGAATCAAAAAATGGTATTTGTAAAAAATGTTATGGAGAAAATCTAGCTACTCATAGAGTTGTAGATATTGGTGAAGCTGTAGGTATTGTTGCAGCACAATCAATTGGACAACCAGGAACACAGTTAACAATGAGAACATTTCATATTGGTGGTATTGCATCGGCAAGTACTGTTGGTGGTAAACTGGTTTATGACAGTGATATATTTATAAGAAAAATTAAAGGTAATGTTGTAAAAAATAGGGATGATAATGATGTTTTCTTGAGAGATGGTTTCATGGTATTGGTACCAGTTTACAAAAATCTTTCAAAAGAGTGTGATGGTGAATTATATGTTAAAGATGGAGATAAAGTAATTACAGATACCATTGTTGGAACAGATAAAAAAGGTAAAGAGATATTAGCTGATAGAATTGGTAATATAGTTAAAATCAAAGATCAAGTATATATCTTAGGTGAAGAAAATATTGTTTATACAAAAGCTGGATCGATTTTATTTGGTAAAGAAGGAGATATTTTTCCTGCAAAAGAGACTTTATTATCTTATGATACTCATAGTGATTTAATTGTAGCTGAAAGTAAAGGTAAGATTAAATTTATTGATTTCTTAATTGATGTGAATGTAAGAAGAGTTGAGGCAAATCAATTAAAAGTTTCTCAGATTATTGGTGAAAAAAATCAACCTAAGATCCAAATAGTAAATAAAGACAATGAAGAAGAAGTTTTACAAACTTATCTTTGTTTACCAAATTCATTAATTGTGGTAGAAGAAGGTGAAGAGGTAGAAGTAGGTGATGTCGTTATAAAGATACCAAAGGGTAAAACAACACAGGTTGATATTGTTTCTGGTTTACCTAAAGTAAATAATTTGTTTGAAGCAAGATCTCCAAAAAATAAAGCAGTTTTAGCCCAGGTTGACGGAAAAGTCATTTTTGGTGAAATGAAAAGAACTAAAAGAACAATTTACATTGAAGATGAATTTGGGAATCGACATGAACATAAAGTTCCAAATCATTTGAATTTAAAAGTTAGAGATGGGGATGATGTTTTTGCAGGACAAGAACTTTCAGATGGGGAAATAGACCCAGAAGATATTTTGAATATAAAAGGTATTTATGAATTTTCTGCTTATCTTTTAAATGAAATTCAGAAAGTTTATAGAGGTCAGGGTGTAAATATTAATGACAAACATATAAGTATTATTGTAAGACAAATGTTGAAAAAAGTTAGAATTGATGATGTTGGTGATACATCATTTGTAGTAAGACAGATAGTAGATAGAGAAGAATTTTATCAAGAAAATGAAAGAATTATAGCAAATGGTGGTGTACCTGCAAAAGCTAGACCTGCATTGCTTGGTATTACTAAAGCTTCTTTAAATATTAGATCATTTATTTCTGCAGCTTCATTTCAGGAAACTACAAGAGTTTTAACTAATGCTGCAATAAAGGGTGAAGCAGATCCATTGAAAGGTTTAAAAGAAAATGTTATTGTAGGTCAGAAAATTCCAGCAGGAACTGGTTTTAAACTTTATGATAGAATTAGTATTTATAAAGAGCAAAAAGGAGATATTGTCCAAGATCAAAGTTTACTTTTTGAAAAAAATGATTATTTTAATACAACAAATCCAAAATTTGGATAAAAGAGTTATTGAATTAATTTAAGAAAAATTAATTTTAAAATATTAATTTTTCTTAAGATTTGAAATTTAGCATTTTAAGTAATTTATTTATTTTTATCTAATTAAATTAATTATTTTTGTTGACTATTAAAAAAAATTTGTTATACATAAATCCCAAATTTAGAGAGGAGTATATATGCCTACTATAAATCAGTTGGTAAGACATGGTAGAAAAAAATTAACTAATAAATCAAAATCTGCAGCTTTAGAGAATTGCCCACAGAAAAGAGGTGTATGTGTTAGAGTTATGACTGTAACTCCAAAGAAACCTAATTCAGCTTTGAGAAAAGTTGCAAGGGTTAGATTAACAAATGGAATAGAGGTTACTGCATATATACCTGGCGAAGGACATAATCTGCAGGAACACTCAGTTGTACTTATTAGGGGTGGAAGAGTAAAGGATTTACCTGGTGTTAGATATCACATTGTTAGAGGTGCTTTAGATACTTTAGGTGTGGAAAATAGAAAATCTTCAAGATCAAAATATGGTGTTAAAAGACCTAAAAAATAATGTATAATTCTAAAAATAGAAGGAGAAATAAAAGTGGGTAGAAAGAAAAAAAGGATAGATAGGGGTTTAAAACCTGACTATAAATATAATTCTATTGATATTACAAAATTTATTAATTATATAATGAAAGAAGGCAAAAAAACTGTTGCTGAAAAAGTTGTTTATAAAGCTTTAGATATTGTTCAAGAAAAAACTAAAGAAAATCCATTAGAGGTATTTGAAAAAGCTTTAGAGAATGTTAAACCAATTGTTGAAGTTAAATCAAGACGAATTGGTGGTGCAACTTATCAGATTCCTGTTGAGGTACCAGATTATAGACAATTTTATCTTGCTTGTAACTGGATTATTGATTTTGCAAATAAAAGAAAAGAAAAAGGGATGCCTTTAAAGTTAGCTAATGAATTGATAGATGCTTATAAGGGTGTTGGTTCAGCGATTAAAAAAAGAGAAGATACACATAAGATGGCTGAAGCAAACAGAGCTTTTGCTCATTTAAGATGGTAAAAGGATTGTAGTAGAATGAAAGAAGTAAGCTTAGAGAAATATAGAAATATTGGTATAATGGCTCACATTGATGCTGGGAAAACTACTACTACTGAGAGAATATTATTCTATACTGGACGAACTTATAAAATCGGTGAAGTTCATGAAGGTACTGCTGAAATGGATTGGATGGCTCAGGAGAAAGAAAGAGGCATAACAATTACATCAGCAGCTACCACAACATTTTGGAGAGAACATAGAATAAATATAATTGATACTCCAGGACATGTTGATTTTACAGTTGAAGTTGAAAGATCGTTAAGGGTTTTGGATGGTGCTATAGGTGTATTTTGTGCAGTAGCAGGCGTTGAACCTCAATCTGAAACTGTTTGGCGACAGGCAAATAAATATAATGTTCCCAGATTAATTTTTGTTAATAAAATGGATAGAATGGGAGCTAACTATTTTAATGTTAGAGACCAAATTATAGATAGATTAGGTGCAAAACCATTGGTTATTCAAATACCTATGGGTGCTGAAGAAGAGTTTAAAGGTGTTATTGATCTTGTAAAAATGAAAGCAATTGTTTGGGAAGGTGATGAATTAGGAGCAAAATTTAACTATCATGATATTCCGGATGATTTGATTGATCAAGCTGAAGAATACAGGGAGTTAATGCTTGAATCTATTTCAGATGTTGATGATTCATTGATGGAAAAATTTTTAGAAGGTCAAGATATTTCTGAGGATGAAATCAAAGCAGCTATTAGAAAAGGTACTATAAAGATGAAGTTTTTTCCTATGCTATGTGGTACTGCTTTTAAGAATAAAGGGGTTCAACCTTTATTAGATGCAGTTGTTGACTATTTACCTTCTCCAGAAGATATTGGAAAGATAAGTGGTATCCATCCAAAAAGTAGGGAAGAAATTGAAAGAAAGATTGATGAAAAAGAACCTTTTTCTGCTTTAGCATTTAAAATAATGAGTGATCCTTATATTGGTAAATTAACTTTTATGAGGATTTATTCTGGAAGATTGAATCAAGGTGATACAGTTTATAATTCTTCTAAAGAAAAAAATGAGAGAATTGGAAGAATTGTTTTAATGCATGCAAATAAAAGGGAAGAGATAAAAACAGCTAAAGCAGGAGATATTGTTGGGATTATAGGATTGAAGAATACACAAACTGGTGATACTTTATGTGAAAAGAATAATCCTATATTATTAGAATCAATGATATTTCCTAAACCTGTAATTTCTATTGCTATTGAACCTAAGTCTAAAGCTGATTATGATAAATTAACAAATGGTTTAGCAAAATTAGCAGAAGAAGACCCTACATTTACAGTAAGGGTTGATGAAGAAACAGGTCAAACTATTATTTCAGGTATGGGAGAATTACATCTTGAAATAATTGTTGATAGATTGAAAAGAGAATTTAAAGTTGAAGCTAATATTGGTCAACCTCAGGTTTCTTATAGAGAAACAATTAGGGGGACTTCTAAGGTTGATAAAAAATATGCAAGACAATCTGGTGGTAGAGGTCAATATGGTCATGTTGTTATTACTGTAGAACCTTTAGAACCAGGAAAAGGTTTTGAATTTGTAGATAAAATTGTTGGTGGAAAAATACCAAGAGAATATATACCAGCTGTTAGAAAAGGTATTGAAGAAGCTATGGAAAATGGAATACTAGCTGGTTATCCAGTTACTGATGTAAAAGTAACTTTACTTGATGGTTCATATCATGAAGTTGATTCATCTGAGATGGCTTTTTCCATTGCAGGATCCATGGCATTCAAAGAAGCCTGCAAAAAAGCCAATCCAGTACTACTTGAACCAATAATGGCACTAGAAGTTATTATCCCTGGTGAATACCTTGGAGATGTTATGGGAGATGTTAATTCAAGAAGAGGTAAAATTTTAGGGATGGAAGATTCTAATATGGGAAAAATTATTAAAGCGCAGGTGCCATTAAGTTCAATGTTTGGATATGCAACAGTGTTGCGATCCAAAACACAAGGAAGAGGAACTTACACTATGCAATTTTCTCATTATGAACAAGTTCCTGAAAGTATTCAAGAAAAACTTGTTAAATAAGAGTAAATTGATAGAAAGTTTATTTATTCTTTAGAATTATTTACATTATTATTAAAAATTTACTATATTATTATTTTATAATATAAAAATACTTTACAAAATTTAGATATATGCTATTAGATTGCAACTAATAGCATATTATATATATTTTTTTGTTAATATTTAGGAGGATTAAAATGGCTAAAGAAAAGTTTCAGAGAAACAAACCTCATCTTAATGTAGGTACAATTGGTCACGTAGATCATGGTAAAACTACTTTGACTGCTGCGATTACAATGATTAGTGCTGCAAGAGGTATGGCTCAAGCAAAAAAATTTGAAGAAATTGATAATGCACCTGAAGAAAAAGCTAGAGGTATAACAATTAATACTCAGCATGTAGAATATGAAACTGAAAAAAGACATTATGCACATATCGATTGTCCAGGACATGCTGATTATATCAAGAACATGATTACTGGTGCTGCACAAATGGATGGTGCAATTTTGCTAGTTTCAGCTAATGAAGGTCCAGAACCACAAACAAGAGAACATATCTTATTAGCTAAACAGGTAAATGTTCCATATATTATTGTTTTCTTAAACAAAGTAGATATGGTAGATGATCCTGAATTAGTTGATTTAGCAGAAGAAGAAACAAGAGATCTTTTAAACAAATATGGATTTCCTGGTGATGATATCCCAGTTATTAGAGGTTCTGCTTTAAAAGCAATGGAATGTGGTTGTGGTAAGGATGATTGTCCTAATTGTAAACCTGTTATTGAGTTACTCCACACTATGGATGAATATTTCCCTGAACCAGTTAGAGACTTAGACAAACCTTTCTTAATGCCAATTGAAGATATTTTTTCAATTAAAGGTAGAGGTACTGTTGTAACTGGAAGAGTTGAAAGAGGTAGAATTAAAGTTGGAGAAAAAGTTGAAATAGTTGGTTTTGGTGAAACAAAAGAAACCGTTGTTACTGGTGTAGAAATGTTTAGAAAAGAATTAGATGAAGGTGAAGCTGGTGATAATGTTGGTTTATTGTTAAGAGGTATTGAAAAGAATGAAGTTGAAAGAGGTATGGTTATTGCTGCACCTAAATCTATTACTCCACATAAGAAATTTAAAGCTCAGGTTTATATTTTATCTAAGGAAGAAGGTGGAAGACATAAACCTTTCCATAAAGGTTATAGACCACAATTTTATTTTAGAACTACTGATGTTACAGGTACTATTTTAAATATTGTTAACCCACAGACTGGTGAAGAAGAAAAGATTGCTAATCCAGGACAGAATATTACAATGGAAGTTGAATTAATTTATACTGTAGCTATGGAAAAGGAATTAAGATTTGCTATTAGAGAAGGTGGTAGAACTGTTGGAGCTGGAGTTGTAACTGAAATTATAGAATAGTTTGTTTATTTTTGATAAAAAAAGGAGAAGGTTTCCCTTCTCCTTCTATTAACTGGAGGATAATTGGAATGAAAAAATCTAGAATCAGAATTAAGTTGAAAGCTTATGATCATGAGGTTGTTGATAACGCTTCTTCAGAAATAATTAAAACTGTTAAAAGGGTTAAAGCGAAGGTAGCGGGACCAATTCCTCTTCCTACTCAGATAAAAAGATATACAGTTTTGAGATCACCTCATGTACATATTACAAGTAGAGAGCAATTTGAAATTAGAATTCATAAAAGGATGATAGATATTATTAATCCAGATGAGAATACAATGGATGCTTTATCTAGGTTAGAATTGCCTAATGGTGTTGATGTAGAGATAAAGCAAATCTAATATTCTAAAAAATTTACTAAAAAAGGATAAAATATGCTTGGTTTAATAGGTAAAAAGATTGGAATGACTCAAATTTTTGACCAAAATGGTAATGTAATACCTGTTACAGCTATACAAGTTGGCCCCTGTACAGTACTTGAGGTAAAAGAAAAAGAAAAAAATGGATATAATGCTTTAAAGTTGGGGTTTGAAGATATAAAAGAACAAAAAATAAATAAACCACAATCTGGTTATTTTGAAAGATTAAATGAAATAGTTAAAGAAATAAATAAAGATATAAAAATTTCTCCAAAAAAATATATTAGAGAATTTAAACTTGCAGCTGGAGAAAACAAATATTCTATAGGTGAGGATTTAACAGTAGAATTTTTTGAAAATGTTAAGTTTGTTGATGTTAGTGGTAAATCTAAAGGTAAAGGATTTGCTGGTGTAATTAAGAGATACAATGAAGGTAGAGGTAGAATGTCTCATGGTTCTAAATTCCATAGAGCACCAGGTTCTACAGGTCAATGCGTTTCTCCATCAAGAGTTCATAAAAATAGAAAAATGCCTGGTCATTTAGGAAATGAAAAGGTTACAGTACAAAATTTGGAAGTGGTAAAAGTTATTAAAGAGAAAAATATTTTACTTGTTAAAGGTGCTATTCCTGGTACTAAGAATAGTCTAGTAATTGTAAAAAAAGCTGTAAAAAAGTCTTAAATAAGGATTGAATATGCAGGTAACATTATATGATTTAAATAATAAAGAAAAAGAAAAGATTAAAATTTCGGATGATATCTTTAATGCTAAGGTTAACGATTATCTTATCTGGTTAGCTGTTAATGTAGAAGAAGCAAATAAAAGAATTGGTTCTGCAAATACAAAAACAAAAGCAGAAGTTTCAGGATCTGGTAAAAAACCCTGGAGGCAAAAAGGAACTGGTAGAGCCAGAGTTGGATATAAAAGAAATCCTGTATGGGTTGGAGGTGGAGTAGCATTTGGTCCAAAACCAAGATCATACAAAAAAAGAATAAATAGAAAAATGAAACAAAGAGCATATATCTCTTTATTGTCATTAAAGAACAAAAAAGGACAGATTAAATTTATTGAAGATATAAAAATTTCTGAAGGAAAAACTAAAGAAATCAAGAAAATTCTTGATAATTTTGGTTTGGATAAATCTGTTTTATTAATTTATGGTGATAAAACAACTGTTGAAAATGTTAATAATGAAAATGTTTTCACTTTATCTGAAAATGATAAAAAAATTAAGAAAGCTGCTAATAATATTGAATATTTAAAAACTTTACACTGGAATATTTTAAATAGTAAAGATTTATTTTATAGAAAAAATATTATTATTACAGAATCTGCATTAAGATATCTTGAAGAGAAATATTTAAAAGCTCTTAAAAAAATATAAAATGTATTGTATAAAAAAGAATTTAGAAAAAATTGTTTATGGATTAGATAATTAAACTAAAAAATAAAAGTAAATAGTAAAGATTGTAAATAACAAATATTCAAATTAACAATTTTGATTAAAAAAAAGGATGAAAAAATGAAACTGGACATTAATGACATTATTTTAAAACCAGTAGTTTCTGAGAAAGCAACAATGTTACAGGAAGAACATAAATATTCTTTTTATATACATCCTTCTGCTAACAGACATATGGTTAAGGAAGCAGTTAAAAAAATATTTAATGTAAATCCTATAAAAGTAAATATAGTTATAATGCCAAGAAAATTGAAAAGAGTTAGATATAAAGAAGGATATACTAAAATTAGAAAAAAAGCTATTGTTACACTGGCTAAAGGCGAGACTATTGATTTAATGCATATGGCTTAAATATAAATTAAAGGATTGAGTATGGGATTAAAACAATATAGACCAATTACACCTTCACAGAGATTTAAAACTGGTTATAGTTTTGAAGAAATAACAACTGATAAACCTTATAAACCTTTAACTGTATATTTACCAGAAAAAGCTGGAAGAAATAATACAGGTAGAGTTACTGCTAGAAGAAGAGGTGCAGGTCATAAAAGATTATACAGGATAATTTCCTTTAAAAGGGATATGTATGGTTTAACTGCAAAAGTTGAAACTATTGAATATGATCCAAATCGAAATGCAAGAATTGCATTAGTTTGCTATGAAAATGGGATTAGAAGATATATATTAGCTCCTGATCAATTAAAAGTTGGAGATAAAATTACTGAAGGAGAAGATGCTCCAATTAAGGTTGGTAATGCTTTACCATTAAAAAAGATACCTGTAGGTACAATGGTTCATAATGTAGAGATGATCCCAGGTTCTGGTGGAAAGTTAGCAAGAAGTGCAGGTACATTTTGTCAATTATCTGGATATGAAAGTGATTATGCAATTTTAACTTTACCTTCTGGAGAAATTAGGTATATTCATTCAAGTTGCTATGCAACAATAGGTATCGTTTCAAATTTAGATGCCAAAAATATTAAGGTTGGTAAAGCTGGTAGAAGTAGATGGTTAGGAAGAAGACCTAAAGTTAGAGGTATAGCTATGAACCCAATAGATCACCCTCATGGTGGTGGTGAAGGTAGAGCAAAAGGTAATCATCCTCAAACTCCTTGGGGAAAACCAACAAAAGGGTACAAAACTAGAAAGAAAAATAAAAATTCTGATAAGTTTATAATTAAGAGGAGAAAATAAATGTCAAGATCATTGAAAAAAGGCCCATATATTGAGAAAAAACTATTCAAGAAAATACTAGAAGCAAAAAAAGATCCTAAAGCTGTTGGAACAATTAAAACATGGTCTAGATCTTCTACAATTATACCTGAAATGGTTGGTATGACAATAAATGTTTATAATGGTAAAAGATTTGTTCCAGTATATGTTAATGAACAGATGATTGGGCATAAGTTAGGAGAATTTTCTCCAACAAGATTATTTAAAGGTCATAAAAAATCTGAAAAAGTTGCTAAAAGATAATAAACGGAGTAACAAATGAAAGCACATGCATATGAAAAATATTTAAGAGTTTCACCTTCAAAGGTGTTAAGATATTCAAGAGAATTAAAAATAGGGATGAGTGTGAATCAAGCTATTGCACAATTAAATTTTGTTCCTACTAAAGGTGCAAAATTACTTAAAAAAACTATTGAATCTGCAAAAGCAAATTTAATTTTTAAAGCAACTGAAGCAAAAAATGAATATGATGAAGATAAATTTGTTATTGAAAAGATATTAATACAAAAAGCTCCTACATTTAAAAGACTAAGACCTAGAGGAAGAGGTAGAGCAGATATTATTCAGAAAAGAAATACACATATTTTTGTAGAAATAAATGATGGAAGTGTGGAGGAATAAATGGGACAAAAAGTTAATCCTATAGGACTAAGGTTGGGTATAAACAAGGATTGGGCATCTCATTGGGTGGCTAAATTTTCAGAAAATGAGTTTGCAATTAAAACTGTAGAAGATGAACAAATCCGACGTTTTATCGACAAAGAGCTTAGAGATAATGCTATTTCTAAAACTGAGATTTTTAGAACAGGTGAAAAGCTTACTATTGTTCTTTATACAGCTAAACCTGGTAGTGTTATTGGTAGAAAAGGGCAAAATCTTGAACAATTAAGAAAAAAGATTGAAAAGAATATTGTTTCAAAATATACAAAATCAAACCTTCAGATTAAAATAAAAGAAGTCAAAAATAGATATCTTGAAGCAAAGCTTGTTGGTTTAGATGTTGCAAAACAAATAGAAGGTAGAATGAATTATAAAAGAGCTATTAAAAAAGCAATTGCTACCTCTTTACAGGCAGGTGCTAAAGGTATTAAGATAAGAATTTCTGGTAGATTAGGTGGTGCTGAAATGGCACGAAGTGAAATTTATCATGAAGGTAGAATTCCTTTAAGCACTCTAAGAGCTGATATAGATTTTGCAATTGTTGAAGCAAATACAAAAATGGGTCTTATTGGTTTAAAGATCTGGATCTATAGAGGTGATAAACTAAATAAAGATTAAGGGGAACTAAAATGTTGCAGCCTAATAGAACAAAATATAGAAAGAAACAACGTGGTAGAAATAAAGGTGAAGCTCATAGAAATAATAAAATTGCTTTTGGAGATTATGCATTAATTGCTACAGAAAATTGTTATATAACACCTAACCAGATTGAAGCAGGAAGAATTTGTGTTGCAAGGAAAATAAGAGGTAATGGTAAATTATGGATTAGAATTTTCCCAGATATTCCTTATACCAAAAAACCTTTGGAAACAAGAATGGGTAAGGGAAAAGGTGCTATAGATCATTATGTTGCTAAAGTAAAAAGAGGTAATATAATCTTTGAATTAGGTGGTAATATTACTGATGAAGTAGCATATAAAGCATTATTAGATGCATCGCACAAATTTCCTGTTAAATGTAAAATAATTAAACGTGATATTCTTACAGGAGTTTAAAAAATGAAAGCTAAAGAATTAAGAGAAATGAAAAATGAAGAGTTATTAAATCTTTTAAATGATCTATTAAGTAAAAAAAGAGATCTTAGATTCAAAATGGAATATGGACAGGTTGAGGATTTATCTTTATTGAACAAAACAAAGAAAGATATTGCTAGAATTAAAACTATTTTAACTCAACGAAATATAAAGGTTTAAAAGGAGCAAAGTGTAATGGAAAAGAAAAATAGAAGATATTTTACAGGTGTTGTTGTTTCTGACAAAATGGATAAAACTGTTGTTGTAAAAATTGAAAAGATGAAGAAACACCCATTATATAAAAAATATGTAAAAAGAGCTAAAAAATATAAAGCTCATGATGAAAAAAACGAAGCTAAAATTGGCGATATTGTTTTAATTGGAGAAACCAGACCATTATCAAAAACTAAATACTTTGAACTTGTAAAAATTATCGAAAAAGCAAAATAAGGATAAAGCTATGATACAACAGGAAACAATTTTAAAATCAGCAGATAATTCAGGAGCTAAAATCCTAAAATGCATTAAAGTTTTAGGAGGCTCAAAAAAACGATATGGATATATTGGAGATATAGTTGTTTGCTCTGTAAAAGAAGCAATACCTAATTCTAATATTAAAAAAGGACAGGTTGTAAAAGCAGTTATTGTTAGGACTAAATTTCCAACTAGAAGAAGAGATGGTACTTTGATAAGATTTGATGAAAATGCTGCAGTTATTATTGATAAACAAAATAATCCAGTTGGTACAAGAATTTTTGGACCTGTAGCAAGAGAATTGAGAGAAAAAGATTTTATGAAAATAATATCTCTTGCTCCTGAGGTATTATAATCTATGAGGAGAATTGAAAATGGCTCAAAATGTTAAAGTTGCGAACAAATTTAAAGTCAAAAAAAATGACACTGTCTTAATAATAAATGGAAAAGACAGAGGTAAACAGGGTAAGGTTTTAAGGGTATTGAGAGATAAACAGAGAGTTATTGTTGAAGGTGCCAACCTTGTTTCAAAAACATTGAGAAAATCTGACAAATATCCAAACGGGGGTATTGCTAAAGTTGAAGCTCCTATTCACATTTCAAATGTAATGGTTGTTTGTCCTCATTGTGGAAAACCTACTAGAATTGGTAGAAGAGATGAAAAAGGTCATCCAAGATATTGTAAGAAGTGTAATAAAAATATTGATTAGAGGTGTGATCTATGAATTTTCTAAAAGAAAAATATGAAAAAGAAATTAAACAATCAATGATGAAGGAATTTGGATATAAATCTATAATGCAAGTTCCAAAAGTTGTTAAAGTGGTTTTAAATATGGGTGTTAGCGAAGCTACCCAGGATAAAAAATATGTAAAAGAAGCTGAAGATGATCTTACTAAAATTGCTTTACAAAAACCAATTAGAACCAGAGCAAAAAAATCAATTAACCAGTTTAAATTAAGAAAAGGTCAGGAAATAGGGGTTAAAGTTACTTTAAGAAAAGATAGAATGTGGGAATTTTTAGTTAAACTTATAAATGTTGCAATTCCTCGAATTAGAGATTTTAAAGGTCTGGAAATTTCTGGATTTGATGGTAGAGGTAATTTTACTTTAGGAATTAATGAGCATACTATTTTTCCAGAGATAGAATTTGAATCTACTGAAAAAGTTAGAGGATTATCTATTACAATAGTAACTACTGCTAAAAATGATGAAGAATGTAGATATCTTTTGACTTCTTTAGGTATACCTTTTAAAAAACAAAGAGCAGAAGTTAAATAAAAAATTAAAAATGTAAAATAGAGAGGATAAAAATGGCAAAAAAATCCTTAATGGTTAAAGCTGAAAAAAAACAAAAATTTAAAGTTAGAGAATACAACAGATGCAAAATCTGTGGAAGACCAAGAGCTTATATAAGAGATTTTGGTATATGTAGAGTTTGTTTTAGAAAATTAGCAGGTGAAGGGAAAATCCCTGGTGTAAAAAAAGCTTCATGGTAAGGAGAAATTTATGGCTTATTCTGACACTATTTCAGAATTACTAACAAAATTAAAAAATGCTCATATGGCAAAAAAAGAATTTGTTGAAATTTACTATTCAAAAGTTAGAGAAAATATTTTAAACATTCTTAAAGAAAAAGGCTTTATATTAGATTATAAAGTTGAAGAAGCTAGAAAAAATGTAAAAATATTGAAAATTTTCTTTAAATATGGTGAGAATAAAACTCCAATTATTAAAGGAATTAAAAGGGTATCAAAACCATCAAGAAGAATTTATCAAAATGTTGATGAAATTAAACCAATGTATAATGGTTATGCTGTTTCTGTTTATTCCACAAATAAAGGTATTATTACTGGAAAAGAAGCTGTAAAACAAAAAGTTGGTGGTGAATTTTTATTTTATATCTGGTAAGGTTTAAGGAAAAATTGTACATAAGGGGTTTACAATGTCAAAAATTATTAGGAAACCTTTAATTGTCCCTGATAATGTTGAATTGAAAATAGAGGACCTTGGACTAAATTACAAAATTACTGTTAAAGGTCCTAAGGGAACTATGGAAAAAGAGTTATTCAATCATGTAAAAATTGAACTAAAAGATAAAGTTGTTAATTTCAATCTTGCTTCTAATGATGCTAAGAAAAGACCATTTTTAGGAACTGCTTATAGATTAATTAGTAACATGATTGAGGGAGTAGTTAAAGGATTTGAAAAAAGAATGGAAGTTTTTGGAGTTGGTTATAAAGCTGCAGTTAATGGAAAAACATTAAAATTAAGTTTAGGATATTCACATGATATCGATTTTCCAATTCCTGAAGGTATAGATATTAAAGTGGATGGATTAAAAATTATTGTTAGTGGCATTGATAAAGAAAAAGTTGGATTAACAGCTGCAAAAATTAGAGAATTAAGAAAACCTGATCCTTATAAGGGTAAAGGTGTTAGATATGAAGGTGAAAATCCTGTTAGAAAAGTTGGTAAAAAAGCTGTTGCTTCAAAATAATCTAACTGATTTTTTATTTTAAGGAGATTGAAAAATGATTAAAAATCAGAAAAAAACAAAAATAAGAAGACTAAGAAGAAAATTTAGATCTAAAAAAGGAATAATTGGGACAAGTGAAAGACCTAGACTAGTCGTTTATAGGAGTAATAGATATATCTATGCTCAGCTAATAGATGATGATAAAGGTTTTACTTTAGCCTCTGCATCTTCTCTTAAGATGAATAAAAAGTTAACTATAGAAACTGCAAAAGAAGTTGGTAGTCAATTGGCTGAAATTGCAAAAGAAAAAGGGATAAAACAAGCAGTTTTCGATAGAAATGGTTATAAATATCATGGTAGAATTAAAGCTCTTGCTGATGGAGCAAGAGAAGGCGGAATAAAGATATAAGGAGTATTTAAAGATGGGCAACTTTTATAAGAATGAAGATTCAGAATTTATTGAGAAAACTGTTAAAATTGGAAGAGTTACAAAAGTTGTAAAAGGTGGTAGAACATTCTCATTTAATTCTCTGGTTGTAGTTGGTGATAAAAATGGTAGAGTTGGTTACGGTTTTGGTAAAGCTAAAGAAGTACCAGCAGCTATTCAAAAAGCTTTAAATCAAGCTAAAAAGAATTTAGTTGAAGTTCCTCTTAAAAAAACTGGAGAAAATAAAGAAAATGTAACTATTCCACATGAAATAGTTGTTAAATACAAATCTTCAAAAGTTATGTTAAAACCTGCTGCTCCTGGTACAGGTGTAATTGCATCTGGTCCAGTTAGAACAGTAATGGAAGCTTGTGGAATTAACAATATTTTAACAAAATCAATTGGATCAAATAATCCAATTAATTTAGTTAAAGCAACTATTAAAGCTCTAACTATGTTAATGAATGATGAAGAGGTTTCTAAAAGAAGAGGAATTCCTAAAAAAGAATTATTCAAATAGGAGATATTGATGGCTAGGAAAAAAGTTAAAATAACTTTAATTAAATCACCAATAGGGTATAAAAAAGATATCAGAGATACTGTTACTGCGCTGGGTTTAAAAAAATTACATCAAACAGTTGTAAAAGAAAAAAATGCAGCTATTGAGGGCATGATCAAAAAAGTTAAATTTATGCTAAATGTTGAAGAGGAGAGTTAATTATGGCAATAGTTTTAAGAAAACCAAAAGGTGCTACACATAAAGATAAAAGGTTAGGTATTGGAAATGCATCAGGTCATGGTGGTACTTCTACAAAAGGTCATAAAGGTGCTCAATCAAGAAAAGGGTATTCAAAAAAGATAGGGTTTGAAGGTGGTCAGATGCCTTTAACCAGAAGGGTACCTAAAAAAGGATTTAATAACGGTTTGTTTAAAAAGGTTTATCAAGAGGTTCATTTAGATAGATTAAATGCATTTGAAGATGGTGCTTCTGTTTCTGTAAATGAACTTTATGAAAAAGGTATTATTAAAACTTTAGAATTACCTTTTAAAATTTTAAATGATGGTAAAGTTGAAAAAAAAGTTGAAATTATTTTAAGAAGAATTAAAAGAGGTAGAAAATTTTTAAATTATGATAAAATTTCTGCAAATGCTAAAAAAGTTATAGAAGAAAAAGGTGGAAAAATTCTATTTCAATAAAAGAGCACAATATTAGAAAGGAATGAAAATGGCAAAGAGTCAATCTCCTTTAATTAGTATTTTTAAAATTAAAGATTTAAGAACTCGTGTGTTGATTACACTTTTTATTTTATTTATCTATAGATTGGGTTCCTATATTCCAGTTCCAGGAATTGATATCTTTCAATTAAATAAATTGTTTGGCACATTGGGTAGTGGTTTATTGGATTATATTGACCTTTTTACAGGTGGTGGTTTAAAAAAATTTACAATTTTTGCATTAGGAATTATGCCATACATTACAGCAGAGATTATAATGCAATTATTAATGGCTGTAATTCCATCTTTAGAAAAGATGGTTAAAGAAGGTGGAGAAGCTGGAAGAAAAAAAATTCAGTTATGGTCAAGAATTGGAACAATTTTTATAGTAGCTTTTCAATCATTTGCTTTAACTGGATTTATTATAGGACAGGGTGGTGGGAAAATTGTTTTAATTAACCACACTTTGTTTTATATAATTTCAATTACAACTATTACTGCTGGTACGATGTTTTTGATCTGGTTAGGTGATAAAATAAATGATTATGGTATAGGCAATGGTGTTTCATTAATTATTTTTGCAGGAATTGTAGCAAGATTTCCTGGTGCTTTTAATGAAATTTTTCAGCAAATTAGATTACAGAACTTAAATATAGTTATGCTTTTAATTGTTTTGATAGTATTTATAGTTGTTATAGTCTTGGTTATTTATGAGCAGCAGGGACAAAGAAGGATACCTGTTCAGCATGCAAAAAGAATTGTTGGAAGAAAGGTTTATCAAGCTCAAGCTTCATATTTACCTTTGAAATTAAATCCTTCTGGTGTTATCCCTATTATTTTTGCATCTACTTTTTTAATGTTTCCTTCCCAATTATTAGCAATGATTGGATATAAAAGTGAAGTTTTAAGAAAGATTGCTTATTATTTATCACCAGGTTCTGTAACATATGTCATTTTATATGCTTTGTTAATCATATTTTTTGCATATTTTTACACTCAAGTAATTTTAAATCCAATTGAGATTGCTGAAAATTTAAAAAAATCAGGTGGTTATATTCCTGGAATAAGACCAGGGAAAAATACTGAAGAGTATTTAACAAAAGTTATTAATAGAGTAGTTTTACCAGGTTCAATCTTTTTAGCATTTATTGCTATTATTCCTACTTTATCTAATAGTATTTTTAATTTACCAAGAACATTTTCTTATTTAATGGGTGGTACTTCTTTGTTAATTACTGTTGGTGTTGCTCTTGATACAATCCAACAGATTGAATCACAATTAACAATGCACCATTATGAAGGATTTATGAAAAAAGGTAGAATTAGAGGAAGAAGATAAAGAAAAAGTATAAAATTTAAATTAATTAAAACTTAATTAATTAAAATTATAAAAAGGAATGAAAAAGCGATGATATTAATTTTATATGGAAAACCGGGAGCAGGTAAAGGTAGCCAGTCAAAATTGCTTGTAAAAGATTATGGATTTGTTCATATTTCTACAGGTGATATAATTAGAGATGTTATTAATAACAAAAAAGAAGGTTATGAAGAATTAAATAAATATGTATC
The DNA here is from genome assembly GCF_055389015.1 of Exilispira thermophila. NCBI lineage: Bacteria > Pseudomonadati > Spirochaetota > Spirochaetia > Spirochaetales > Exilispira > Exilispira thermophila. The sequence continues at coordinate 2,780,874 of NZ_AP042476.1, forward strand.
AAATGGATTGTTAGTGCCTGATAATTTAGTAGCAAAATTATTAGTAAAACATTTAGAAAATATTAATAGTGATAAAATTATTTTAGATGGTTTTCCTAGAAATAAGAATCAATATGAAATTTTAATTAAATTATTAAAAAATAATAATAATAAAATTGTTAATGTTTTTGTTGATGCAGATGATGAAATAATAAAAAAAAGAATTATTGGTAGAAGAATTTGCCCATCATGTGGACATATCATTAATATATATAAAGATGGAGATTTAAAAAATTGTCCAGTTTGTGGTACTCTTTTAATTCAAAGAAAAGATGATACTTTAGAAATTTTAAACAAAAGAATGGAAGAATATAATAATTCTACAAAACCTCTTGTTGATTTTTTGAAAAAAAACGGTAATCTCATTGAGATTGATGGCAATAAAGACGATTTAAAGGCAATTGAAAAAGAGTTGATCAATTCAATTGGTATATAAAAAATGATTTTTTAAAAATATTTTAAATAATAATTATTTTAAGTTATTTTGAAATATTTAAAAATTCTAGATAGGGTTATTTATGGGTAAAGAAGATACTATTACTGTTGAAGGTGAAATTATTGAAGTTTTACCTAACACTTTATTTAAGATTCGTTTAGAAAACGGGCACGAAATTTTAGGACATCCAGCTGGTAAATTAAGGATGTATAATATTAGATTATTAGTTGGTGATAAGGTGAAAGTTGAATTATCACCTTATGATTTAACAAGAGGTAGAATAACTTATAGATTAAAATAGTTAAGTTTAAACATTACTATTTTAAGCAAAATTTGTTTTAAATTAATTTTTAAAATTATTTTTGTTAATTTTTTCTAAAAAATAAAAGAAAAATATATTAAAATTTAAAAAATAATAAACAGATAAATTGATTAGGAGTAAAAAATGAAGGTAAGAGCTTCAGTTAAAAAAATTTGTGACAAATGTAAAATAGTTAAAAGGCATGGTAAAGTAATGGTAATATGTGAAAACCCAAAACATAAACAGAGACAGGGTTAAAAAGGAGGAATTTAAATGGCAAGAATCGCGGGAGTTGAATTACCTAATAAACGGATAGAGATTGCATTAACTTATATTTATGGTATAGGAAGATCTCTAGCTAATAGAATATTAGATGAAGCTAAAATTGATAAAACTAGAAAAACAAATGAACTTTCTGATGAAGAAATCAATATCTTAAGAAGAATTATAGAAAAAAATTACCGAGTAGAAGGTGATTTAAGATCTGAAATAATAATGAATATTAAAAGATTGAAAGATATTGGTAGTTATAGAGGTAAAAGGCATATAATGGGATTACCTGTTAGAGGTCAAAGAACTAAAACAAATGCTAAAACCAGAAAAGGTCCTAAAGGAAATAGAATTGGTAAAAAAAAGAAAAAATAAGGAGTTAAAAGGAAATGGCTGAAAAGAAATCTAAATCAAGAAAAAAAATAAAAAAAGTTGTTTCTAGCGGTAAAGCTTATATTACTTGTTCTTTTAATAATACCATAATAACTTTTACTGATAAACAAGGTAATGTTTTAGCCTGGTCATCTTCAGGATCTAACAATTTTAGAGGTGCAAAAAAATCAACACCTTTTGCAGCACAGGTTGTTGTTGAAACTGCTTATAATAATGTAAAAGATTATGGATTAAAAGAGGTTGAGGTTTTTGTTAAAGGCCCAGGTATTGGTAGAGAAGCTGCAGTAAGAGCTTTAGCAAATGCTGGATTAAAAATTAGATCCATTGTTGATATAACACCTATTCCTCACAATGGGTGTAGACCTAGAAAAAAGAGAAGAATGTAAAACTTTGGAGGAAATTGCAATATGGGTAGAAATCACGAAAATAAATGTAGATATTGTAGAAGAGAGGGTATGAAACTTTTTCTAAAAGGAGAAAGATGTCATACAGATAAATGTCCAATTACTAAGAGAAAATTTATAAGAAGTAAAAGAGGAAAAGTTTCAGAATATGGAAAGCAATTAAGAGAAAAACAAAAAATTAAAAGATATTATGGTTTAAGAGAAGAACAGTTTAGATTAAATTTTGAAAAGGCTACAAAATTACCAGGAATTACTGGTGAAAATATGTTAATTTTGCTTGAAAAAAGATTGGATAATGTAATTTATAGATTAAAATTAGCTAAATCAAGAGCACAAGCTAGACAGTTTGTTTCTCACAGGATGTTTAAAGTAAATGGTAAATTAGTTAATATCCCTTCATATATTGTAAAACCAGGTGATGAAATTGAATTGTCTGTGCATGGAATAAAAAATAAAACTTTAAATGATCTTGTTCAAATGAATGAAGGTGAAAATCCAGAAGTTGAATGGTTAGTATTTGATTATCAGAATAAAAAAGGTAAAGTTGAAAGAGAACCTCAAAGAAACGATATAACCATGAGCTTTAATGAACAATTAGTTGTAGAATTCTATTCTAAATAAAATATTTAATAGTTTTGAGGTAAAAAATTATGGATAAAAATATACTTAAAGATTTACAATTACCAAAAAATGTAATTTATGAAAAAGACATAAAAGATAGGTTTAGTGGTAGATTTATTGTAAGTCCATTAGAAAAAGGTTTTGGTATTACAGTTGGTAATTCATTAAGAAGGGTATTGTACTCATCAATTAGAGGATATGCAATAACTTATATAAGAATTGAATGGGAAGATACAGAAGGGAATAGAAAAGTTATTGTTTCTGAATTTGATAATATCCCATTTGTAGTTGAAGATACAATTGATATTTTAATGAATCTTAAAATGTTAAGATTAAGATTATTAACAGAAGATCTTAAAAAAACTTTTAGTTTTGAAATTGAAGGTCCTAAAACAATTTATGCAAAAGATTTTGAAGTTTCTAGTGATATTGAAGTTGTTAATAAAGATTTAAAAATTTTAACTTTACAGGAAGGTAAGTTGTATATTGATTTTACTGTAGAAAATGGTAAAGGTTATAGTCCTGCTGAAAAAAGATTTGATGAAGGGGATACAGTTGGAATGCTCCCTATAGATGCTATATTTAATCCAGTTAAAAGGGTTAATATAAAAATTGAACCTGCGAGAGTTGGTAATGTTACTGATTATGAGAAATTGATTATTGAATTAGAAACAGATGGTACAAAAGATTTAACCGATGTTATTGAATCTTCTGCATATATTTTAATTAAAAACTTTATGATTTTTATTGAAAATGTTATTCCTACTGAAGTTGAAGAAAATAAGAAAGAAGAAAAAGAAGAAATAGTTGAAGAGGATAAAAAATTATTATCATTGCTTGATCAATCTTTAGATACACTTGAATTTACTGAAAGGGTAAAAAACTGTTTTAAAGCAGCAAATATAAATACTTTCAGAGATTTATTAATTAAAAGTGAATCAGAATTAGCAACTTTAAGAAATTTTGGTAAAAAATCATTAGAAGAAGTTAAAGAAAAATTGACAAAAATAGGTTTAAAAATTGGAATGAAAGAAAAAATTGAAGAACTTGAAAAAAAATAAAAAGATAAAGGATTGAAATATGCGACATCTGGTTAAAAAGGGTAGAAAATTTGGTAGAACTAAAGCTCATAGAAAAGCTATGTTTAAAAATATGTTAGTTTCATTATTTAAATATGAAAGAATTGAAACTACAGTTGAAAAAGCAAAAGATTTAAGAAGCTATGCTGAAAAATTGATTACAAGAGCAAAAGTTGATTCTGTCCACAATAGAAGAATAGCAAGAAAATGGATAGAGGATAGAGAAGTATTAACAAAACTTTTTAAAGAAATTGGTCCTAGATTTAAAGATAGAAATGGTGGATATACAAGAGTTGTTAAAACAACTTATAGAAAAGGTGATAGTGCACAAATGGCTGTTATAGAACTTATTTCAGAAGAATAAATTTTTATGGAAAAAGAAAAAAGTATAAAAGCAAAAATCCGTATGATTGGATTTTTGCTTTTTTTTATCATTAATTTATGTGTTTTACTATATAGTTTTATTTCAAATTATCGAATAAATAATCTTAATAATATGCATATTAAATATATTATAAGTATTTATTTTTTTATTTTATACATATTGTTTTCAATAAAATTAAAAAAGATAAAAACAATTATTTTCATAATAATTTTTTTTATTCTTTCTTTATTAACAAAATCATTATTTTTAGCACTAAAATTACAAACATTAAACTTTGATAATATTATAAAATTAACAAATTATAATTATTATTTGAATTTATTAAATTCATTTTTCTTTTCATTTATCAGCATATATCTATTTAATATTTTAAATTTGGATAAAAAAATAAAAATTTTATTAATCCCACAGATAATATTAAAAAATTTAAAGATAAGGAAAGAAGAGTTAAGAAAGCTACAAATATCAAAATATGTAGCTAGAATAATTTATGAATCTTTTAAAGAGTATAAAAAATTAATAAATTAATTAATTTTTTTAGTTAATATAAAAGTTTTTTATGTTTCAGTATATAAAAGTTCTTTTAACAAATTAATAGTATCAAGTGGTATATCAATAAATTGGACTCCAAAATAGAAATTATCATCTTTTTCAAATTTTCTTCTAACCATCCCTTTTAAATCAAATAGATGTTCTTTTAAACTAAAACTAATTTTGATCCTCGTACCTTTATCAAGAGAGTCCCACATCATTTTATCATTAGATGAAATTAAAACACCCCCGGCAGAAATATCAACTAAGTTGGTTTGTTTTTTATCAATTTCTAAACTTTCAAAATAATTTGATTTGATTAAACCAGCTATTAAAAGCTTAGAAAATTCATCTAGTTTATATATTGTATTAAAGGCAATTTGGGCTTTTTTATCAATAGTATTCATAATATATATATAGCTTATAACATAGTTTTTATAAATAACAGGGTAATATAATTCAGAAAAAATATTTTTCTTTTGTTTAGATATTAGTAATGAATTTATTTTATCAGGTATAACAATTTCAGCTGTACCCATTAATTTTTCATATTCTACGATATCATCAACAACAATAACTTTTGAAGAATCATAGACAGAACTATCAGGAAAATATCTAAAAGTATTGGGGATATAAAAACTTTTTCCTGTTTTAATAATTAAAAATTCTTCTAAAGTTGAAGGTGACTTTCCTCTTAACATATATATGTGATTTTCAGAAAAGATAGACATTTTGTTTTTAAAAGCAGCTAATAAATTTTTAATAGAATTGTTTGATTTGGATAGATAATCTTTTTCAGGGAAAGGAGAAAAAACTTCAGTTTTAGGAAAATTTAAATCTATAACCTTTCCCTTATAGGAAATTTGAATGTGCTGGATATCTTCTATTTTAACTCTTTCAAATCTCCTTTGTAAATTTCTTAATATTTCTTTTGGTTCTTTAATAATAAAGGTTTTAGTATCAATAATGCTAACAACAATAGTATTGAAAGTATGTCTGTTATCTCTAAAGAAAAATGAGCATGTCAATTTTTGATAGGGAGTTAGGGGTAAGTTCGAATTATGCTTTATAGTTAGTTGTGATTTTGAAAAAGAATTAATAAATCCTGTAAATTTAGATTTATTGTTTATTATAAAATCAATTGCAGTTTTATTTTGTATTAGTTGATTAAAAACAAATTCTTTTTCAACAAGAGAAGTAATTTTATCACTCATAATAAATCCTTATAATTACTAATAAAAAATCTTTAAAAATATAAAATATTAAAAAAAATATAATAAAAATAAAACATTATTAAAAATATTTTAATTTGTAAACAAATACAAAAATTAAAAAGGTAATAAAAATAAATTTTAAAACACTTCAATAAACTTAATTAAATATTTAAATAAAAAAATATAGAGTTTGATTTTATTAGTAAAATTTACAGAATTAATAATACTAATAGATTTATACAACAAAAATAAAAAAAAATCAAATAATTATTTTAAAATAGGCTAATAATACTAATAATTTAATATAATTATTGAAAAATTTTTACAATAATTTTAAATGTAGATATAGATAATTGGTTATTTGAAATTGTTTTATATTATTAAGTTAATTAAAAAATATATTGGTTTAAGGATAAAATATAAAAAATAGGAAAGGGAGAAATTATGGATATAAAAAGTAATATAAAAAGTTTAAAAGATAATGTAGAAAATATAAAAATTAAATACGGAATTAATTATCCTATTGAAATTGTTGCTGTAAGCAAAACTCATCCTGTGGAGAAAATTATCGAAGCTTATAATGCTGGGTTAAGGGTTTTTGGAGAAAATAAAGTGCAGGAAGGTGTAAAAAAGATTGAACAATTAAGAGATATGGGATACAATGATATTACATGGCATATGATAGGACATTTACAAACAAATAAGGTCAAATATGTTGTTAATAATTTTAATACTATTCAATCTGTAGATAGGGAAAAATTAGTAGATTACCTCATAAAAGAACTAAAAAAGAATGATTCAAAAATTGATATTATGATAGAGGTAAATACCTCATATGAGGAACAAAAGTCAGGGGTAAATCCTGACAATTATTTCAAATTATTAGATTATATTCTTGAAAATGGGGAAAATTATATTAATTTAATAGGGTTAATGACAGTAGGACCTTTGACAGAGGATGAAAAAAAAATTAGAAAAAGTTTTAAGCTTTTAAATAATCTTTTTTATAGAACAAATGAGCAATATAAAAATCTACATTTAAAATATTTATCAATGGGTATGAGTGGGGATTATGAAATTGCTATTGCAGAAGGTAGTAACATGATAAGAGTTGGAACCATCATTTTTGGGAAGAGAGAATATTTTAAGTAAAATAAATTTACAAGAGATTGGATTAATTAAAAAAATAATATTACAAGTTAATATTAATTTAAATTAATATTAATATAGAATATTTTATTAAAATAATAATAAAAATAAATAAATTAAAAAAAATAAAAAGAAAAAAAAAGTGGAGGATTTATGAAATTAATTATTGGATTAATTTTTTTAATAATAAATCTTTATGAAATAATCTTATTTGTTAGATTTATTATAGAAATCTTTAAATTATTATCACCAAAACCTTTTTCTCAATTTATGACAACTATTTATGGTTTTCTATTTAATATAACTGAACCTTTAATAATCTGGATTAAAAAATATATACCAACAACTTTCCAGAACATTGATTTTTCATACTTAATAATAATTTTAGCTTTAGAGATTATCAAAAAAATTTTATTACTCATTTTTTAAAATATAAAATTTTATTAAACTAAGGAGTTTGATGTGGAAAAAATAAAATTTGCAATAATTGGAGGATCTGGATTATCAGAAATTGATGATTTAATTATTGAAAAAGAAGTTGAAATTCAAACCCCTTTTGGTAGAATGTCTGCTCCAATAAAAATAGGTTACTTTAAGGGTACTAAAAATAAAATTGCATTTTTACCAAGACACGGTAAAGGACATTGGATTTTACCATCCAATATTCCACAAAAAGCTAATGTTTGGGGATTGAAGTCAATTGGGGTGGAAAAAGTAATTGCTATTTCTGCTGTTGGTTCTTTAAAAGAAGAGATTGAACCTACTCATCTTGTTGTACCGAATCAAATTTTTGATAGAACAAAAGGGAGAGATTCAACTTTTTTTTCAAATGGATTAGTTGGTCATATCTCATTTGCAAACCCATTTTGTCCTGAACTACAATCATTTATCTATAATAAAATTAAATCTTTAAACATCCCAGTACATAAAGATGAAATGTATGTTTGTATGGAAGGACCACAATTTTCTACTAAAGCTGAATCAAATTTTTATAGAATTATTGGTGGTGGAATTATTGGAATGACAGCTATCCCAGAAGCAAAATTATTTAGAGAAGCTGAAATTTGTTATGGTATGATTGCAATGGCTACAGATTATGATTGCTGGAAAGAGGGTGAAGAAGCTGTTAATGTCAAGATGGTTATTGAAAATGTTAATAAAAATATTGCTAATGTAAAAAAAGTATTGAAAGAGATTTTTATTGATATACCTGAAGAGAGACATTGTGAATGTGTTAACGCTTTGCAATATGCTGTACAGACTTCAAAAGAAGCAATAGATAAAAAAGAATATCAAAAATTAAAAATCTTTTTAAAAAAATATTTTGAATTATAACTCAAATTCTATAACTGAGTATATCCAGTTATTGGTGTAGAATTTAAATATAGAATATTTATATTTATAAAAAAATTGTAATCTTTAAATTGTATTTAAAACATCAAGTTTTAGTAAAAATCTAATAATTGAATTAATATAAAAATAAAAAAATAGGTCAACAAATAATAAAAAAGGGATTAAGTGATTAAAAATAAATTATTTATTATTATTATATGTTTTTTATTAATTTCTTCTATCTCTTTTATTTTACAGCAAAATACAATTTATGGTTCTAATATCTTTTTTTTTGGTATATCTAGTGATAATGTATTCGATAATGTATTTTTGGATAAGAGTAAAAATAATTTTCAAGTATTTAGGCAATTTAAATGCTTTTTTTATTTTAATTTAAACTATAACTTATTATATTTTAATAAAAATTGTGATAACTATTTTTTTCAATTTTATAATATTAATGTTAATAATTTCTTTATAAATAGTTCCTTTTATTTAAATACGGTTTTAAACAATTGTATTTTAAAAAATTATATTTTAAATAATTACTTATTAAAAAACAATAATTTGAATTTTAGTAAAAATGATTTTAATTATACTGAAAATTTTATTAAATATAATCAAAGTAATGATAACCAGACTTTTAAAGAATCAAAATTGAGAAGAGCTGAAATTCTTTTTTTTATTTCTATTCCATTTATATATATTTATGTAAATAATTTAATTAAACTTAATAATTATTTTATTTATGGTAATTTTGAAAAGGAGTTTGACAACTATCAAAAAAGGGTATTGTATATATCATTTATATTTTTTGGATTTGATGTTATATTTAATGATCTGACTTCAAGGAGTAAAGATGGATAAAAAACATTTAAAGAAGCTTTTATTATTTATTATTATCTTTTTTTCAATTATAATTATAGACCAATCAACAAAATATTTGGTTTCAAAAAACATGTATCTTTATCAATCAAATAATGTAATAAAAGATTGGATTAGAATTACCTATATTGAGAATACAGGATTTTTAAATGGGTTAGGATCACATTTAAATGATGGTACAACTTTTAATCCTATTGTATTAATTACAATAGGAGCTTTATTAATTGTAATTGCTTATTTTATCTATTTAATAATATATACAAAAACTAATACTTATTTAGTTTTAACTTTTTCAATTTTATTGGGAGGAGCATTTGGAAATTTTATAGATAGATTGATAAGAAAAAAGGTAATTGATTTTATAGAGTTTAAATTTTTTCATTTAAGTATAGGTAAACTTAAAATAAATTCTTTCCCTGTATTTAATTTTGCAGATTTTTTTGTAACAACAGGGATAATTATGCTCATAATTTATTTTATTTTTCTAGAAAAAAAATACTTAAAAGAAATAAAAAAAGAAAATAATTATTTAGAAAATAATGATTTTGAGCAAGAACAATTTTTTAATGATGGATTAGAAGATAAATCCATTTCTGAAGAAGATGAACAAAAAAATATAATTGATAATGATGATGATTTATAATTAATAATAATAATAAAAACAAAAATAATTATAATAATAAATGAAAATAATATTTTTAAAAATTATAAGATAATTGTAAATATTATATACAGGTATAATTATAAAATAACATTACAAATTATATTAAACGATAATAAAAATAAATGGAAGAATATAAAATATTAGAATACAACTTTAAAGTAGATGAAGATTTTGAGAATAATAGAGTAGACTATGTTATAGCAAATTTAACTGATTTGACTCGTAGTTTTATCAAAAAAAATATTATTGAATTAAAAATAAATGGTAAAAATTCTAAATTATCGAAAAAAGTAAAACAAGAAGACAAAGTTAATTTAAAGTTTAAAAAAATAGTTCACAACGATAAGATAATTCCTCAATTTTACCCATTAAAAATTTTATATGAAGATAATTTCCTTATAATAGTTCGTAAACCATTTAATATTCCTGTTCATCCATCTTTTGGACATGAAAATAACACATTATGTAATTATGTAATGGATTATTTAATGAAAAAAGAGATCTTTTTAGAAGATGCAGGGATGGTTCATAGATTAGATATGGATACAGAAGGGTTGATAATATTTGCAAAAGATAAAGATACTCAAAAGCAACTCAAATTATTATTTGAAACAAGGAATATAAATAAATATTATTTTGCTATTACCAGGGGTACAGTTTTACCAAAAGAAGGAATTTTAGAAGATAACCTTATAAGAAACCCATATAATAGATTAAAATATACTGTTACCGATGAAAATAAAGGTAAGAATGCAAAACTTGCCTATAAAAATATTATGAGTTTTAATAATTATTCATTGTTGAATATTAAACTTTTAACAGGAAGAACTCACCAGATTAGAGTTCAATTTTCTACAAGAGGGTATCCTTTAATTGGAGATAGAATATATTCAAGAAATTATAAAAAATATTTTGATAAATTTGGTTTATTACTTTTTAGTTATAGATTGAATTTTAAACATCCAAAAACCAGTCAAAATGTTAATGTAATTGATAGAATTCCAGAGAGGTTTATAAATTTTATTAATGAATATTTTTAAATTAAAAGGAGTAAAAATGAAAGTAGGTATTACTGGAGCTTCTGGATTTATTGGTAAAAATCTTGTAGATTATTTGCTTGAAAAGGGATATGAAATTGTAATATATAAAAGGGAAAATTCTAAAACAAGCTATTTTAATAACAAAAATGTTAAATTTAGAGAAATTGATTATTTTGACAAAAATAATTTAAATGGAAAATTTTCAGATATTGATTGTTTAATATATTTATCAGGATTAACAAAATCCTTAAATACAAATATGTATTATAAAGTAAATTATGAAGCGTTGAAAAATGTTGTTGATGAGATAAATTTAAATAACCCTGATTTACACTTTATTTATGCATCAACACAAGCAGCTACTGGACCTGCAAAAGACTGGAATAATCCTAAAAAGATAGATGAGAAAGAATCTCCTATATCGAATTATGGTAAAAGTAAATTGAAAGGGGAAAAATATCTGATTTCAAATATAAAAAATTTTACTGTTTTTAGACTCGTTTCAGTTTTTGGACCATATGATTTTGATGGTTTAAAATTTTTTAAAATGGCTTTAAGTAAATTTGTTTTTAATGCAGGAAAGCAATTACCAAAGTTGAATCTTATTTATGTCAAAGAACTTGTAAAAAACCTTGAATTTGTAATTGCAAAAGATAAATTTTTTAAAAAAAGATTTCACATGGGATATCCAGAAATAATAACAACTGAAAAGTTTGTTGAAACTATAAGAAAAACATGTGGAATAAATAAAAAATATTACTATATAAAAATTCCAATTCCTGTTGTTGAGGTATTTTCAATCTTTTTAGATTTTTTTCAAAAGTTAACAGGTAAAATTTCAATTTTAAATAAAGAAAAGATAATGGAGATAAAAGCTCTTTACTGGATAGTTGATTCAGATGAATTTTACAAATTTAGTGGTTTAAAAGTTAAATATCCTTTTGAACAGATGGTTAAAGATACTTTAAACTTTTATATTAAAAATGGGTACATAAAAAAAGTATGCTCAAATTTAGAGAAATAGCAGGTTTAACATTAAGGGGTGATTATGAATCAGGAAAATAATTCCAATAGGATATTTTTACCAACTGATATTAGTGTTATTATATTATTATTAGTTTTTTCTATTTATTCTTTTTTAAATATAGGTAAAATTAAAAGTTCTTTTTTAGGTATAACATTTGATAGAGAACTTGTATTTGGTTTTATATTTCTAATATTAATAGTTTTTATTTTATATTTTATAAAATGGACATATAGATCAAAAAATAAATTAGTTCGATTCATTAGAATATTTTATATACAAGCCAGTTATCTTTTGTTTTTTAGTGAATGTATTTTGTTGTCACAGCTATTTTTTAATAACCATTCACTTGATTTTATCTTTGCAAAAGCAGATTTTTTAATATTTCATTATCAACCATCAGTCTCTTTGTATAAAGTGTTTGAAAATTCAAAATGGGTGAATGAACTGTTTTTTTTCAGTTATTTTTTTTACTATTTTTTAATAACATCTGGATGGTGGTTTTTATATTTTAGAGGGAAAGAAGAGGAAGCTATAGAAACAGTATGGACAGTAAGTACTTCTTTTTTTATTTTGTATATGTTTTATTCTGTTTTTCCTGTAAAGGGTCCAAAATTTTATTTTCCAGAGTTGCATAATATCTGGTATAATCATTTCGAAGGGTATTTTTTTACTAATTTAATGAAAAATATTTTTAATAATGCCAGGCTAGGAGGGGCTGCTTTTCCTTCTTCTCATGTAGCTATTTCTTTGATAGCTCTATTTCTTAATAGAAAGTATAATAAATATCTTATTCCAATTTACTTTCCATTTACAATAACACTTCTGATATCAACAGTATATTTGTATGCTCACTATTTTGTTGATGTTCTGGGAGGTGTTTTTATTGGTATTTTTCTTTATTATTATATTCCACCGCAATACAAGCTTTTTAAATCATTTGCTTTAAAACTTGATAAAAAATTTGAAAAATTTATGGGAAATGCAAAAATTTAAAAGTATTATACCCAATAATTTGGAGGTTCTTTAGTCATCATTATATCATGGGGATGTGATTCTTTTAAGGAAGCAGAGGTGAGTTTAATAAATTTAGCTTTTTGTTTTAAAGAAAGAATATCTTTTGCACCTACATATCCCATTCCAGATCTTAAGCCCCCAACTAATTGATAAACTACATCTTTCAATTTACCTCGATATGGTACTGATGCAGAAACACCTTCAGGTACAAATTTAGATTCATCTTCAATATCTTTTTGTCCATATCGGTCTTTGCTTCCTTTTTTCATTGCTTCTATTGACCCCATACCCCTATATAGTTTATATGTTTTTCCATTAAAATGATACATTTTCCCTGGAGCTTCTTCAACCTGTGCAAAAATGTTACCAATCATAACAGTGTCAGCTCCTGCTGCTAAAGCTTTAACAATATCACCAGAATATCTAATCCCACCATCAGCAATTAATTTAATATCAGTTCCCTTTAGATATTTATAAACTTCCATTATAGCTGTTAATTGAGGAACTCCAATACCAGCAACAATTCTTGTAGTGCAAATAGAACCAGGTCCAATACCTACTTTTATAGCATCAGCACCATTGTCAACTAAGAATTTGGCACCTTCTTTGGTAGCTATATTTCCTGCAATAACATTTATAGAATAGTTAGATTTAATCCATTTAAGAGTTTTGCCAACATTTTCTGAATGTCCATGTGCTGTGTCAATAACTATAACATCAACTCCTTTTTCAATTAAAAGAGGGACTCTTGAATAAGCATCTTCTAATACACCAACTGCTGCTCCAACTAAAAGTCTACCTTTATTATCTTTAGCACCATTTGGGAAATTAGATTTTTTAATAATATCTTTATAAGTGATTAATCCTATTAACTTTTTATTTTGATCAACAATTGGTAGTTTTTCAATTTTATTTTTTGATAAAATTCTAATTGCTTCATCAATTGATGTTTCTTTGTTTGCAATAATAAGTTTATTAAAAGGGGTCATATATTTTTTAACTTTATCGTTATCATCAGGAATAAATCTTAAATCTCTATTGGTTATAATTCCTTCCAATTTTTTATTATTAGAAACTACAAGAATTCCATTTATATTATTTTCAAGCATAATATTTTTAACTTTATTGATAGGTGTGTCAGGAGTAACAGTAATAGGATTTAAAATAACAATTGATTCAAACTTTTTAACTTTTGATACTTCTTCGGCTTGAATTTCAGGTGATAAATTTTTATGGATAATACCTATTCCCCCTTCTAATGCAAGATTAATCGCTAGATTTGATTCTGTAACTGTATCCATTGCAGCAGAAAGTATTGGTATATTAAGTTTAATATCTCTTGTTAGTTTTGAAGTTATATCAATTTCTTTTAATGATAAGTTGGAATATTGAGGTAATATTAAAACATCGTCAAATGTTAAGCCTTCATGAATTTCCATATTTTATCACCAATATCCTTTCTATAAAACATACCATCAAAATATATTTTACTGATGTTATTATACACATGTTCTTTAGCTTTTTTTATTGACTCAGCAAGTCCAATTAAAGTTAAAACTCTACCACCATTAGTTAAAAATTTATTATCTTTAAAAATAGTATTATTATGAAATAAAAAAAGGTCTTGAACATCAAGTTTTTCAATCCCGGTTATTAATACATCTTTTTCAAAAGAAATAGGATAACCTTTTGAAGCGATAACAACAGCAACACTTTTTTTTGAATCAAAGGTTAAGTTTAAATTGTATATTTTGTTATTTATTAATTTGTCAAAGATTTCCAGAAGGTTATTATTTACCAGTGGCAAAAAAGATTCAGTTTCTGGATCTCCAAGCCTTGTATTGTATTCTAATACATAAATCCCTGAATCTGATTTAATAAGACCAAAATATAGAAAACCTTTATATTCTATCCCTTCTTTTCTTAAACTCTCCAATGTATTTTCTATGATATTCTTTTTTATAAACTCAAATTCATTTTCTGTAAAAATATTGTATGGAGAAATACTTCCCATTCCTTCAGTATTTAACCCAAGATTATAATCAAATGCTTTCTTATAATCATGAGTTAGTGGAAATATTTTGTAAGAATCATGATCTGTAACAATAATGAGAGATACCTCTTCACCTTTTATAAAATCTTCAACAATAATTTGCTCTCCAGATTTGCCAAATTCTTTATTAACCATTATTTGCTGTAAAGTTTTTATTCCATTATGTTTCGAATCTATAATAAAACTTCCTTTACCATTTGCAGGACCTGAAACTTTAATAACATAGCGTTTATTTAAGGTAGATATATAATTATAAGCTTCTTCATAATTACTGAAAATTTTAAAATCTGGTGTAGGTATATTATACCTTTGCATAAATTGTTTTGCAAAAGCTTTACTGGATTCTAATATTGATGCTTTTTTAGAAGTTCCTACAACTAGAAAACCTTCATTTTTTAGATAATCTGTTAATCCATAAAATAAATATTGTTCTTTATCAATAATAACCAATTTGGTATTGTTTTTGTTTAAAAAATCTTTTAAAGTTTCAAATTTTAAAGGGTCGATATTAATTTGTTTAACTTTATTTTTAAAAACTGCTCCACCATTTCCAGGTATAAAAAAGATATTGTCTATATTTTCATTATAGGATAATTTCCAGCAAATTGCATCTTCTTTACCACCATTTCCAATAATTGCTATGTTAATCTTCAAAATACCCTCCGATGTGTTTTAAAAATTGGGAATTATTATGGGATAACTCTATTTATATCTCTAGGATACATTGAAGCTTCTTTTACACTTGATAAACCACATATTTTTTCTACAACTCTTTCAAGACCAATAGCAAGGCCACCATGAGGTGGTATTCCATATTTATGTAATTGTAAAAAAACTTCAAATTTTTCTGGTTCCAATCCAAATTTTTTAAGTTTTTCAACCTGCATTTTATAATTATGAATTCTTTGTCCACCTGTTGTAATTTCAATTCCTCTAAAAAGTAAGTCAAATGATAAAGTTTCTTCAGGATTTTCTGGATCATCCATTGTATAGAAGGGTCTTTTTTTTGTAGGAAAGTGAGTTATAAATAAAAATTCAGAATTATACTCTTTTAAAGACCATTGAGTTAAAAATTTTTCCTCTTCTGGTGCTAGATCTGGTTCAGATCTCAAATCTTTTTTTCTATATTTTAGATATAATTCATGAGCTTCACTTAATTTAATTGAAGGGATTGTATTGATTTCAGGTAATTTTATATCAAGAAGTTCGATTTCAAATTTGTTATGCTCTGGCAAATATTCATTAAATAGAAATTTCATAAAATCGGTTTCAAGTTCCATAATTTCATAAAAATCCTTAATAAATCCCATCTCTAAATCCATAGAAATATATTCATTAAGATGTCTTGAAGTATTATGTTTCTCTGCTCTAAAAACAGGAGCTATTTCATAAACTTTACCAAAAATTCCAACTCCATATTGTTTATAAAATTGAGGAGATTGAGTCAAATACAATTCTCTATCAAAATATTTAACTTTAAAAATATTAGCTCCACCTTCTGCACCAGAAAATACAATTTTTGGTGTAAAGATCCTTGTAAAACCTTTTTTAGTTAGAAAAGTTTCAAATGCATTAGCAACAGATTCTGAAATTTTAAATATTGATCTTTTTTTTGGATGTCTTAATGAAATAGGTCTCATGTCAAATTCTAAATCAGGGCGAACATTTAAAATTTTTTTATTAATTTCAAAAGGAGGTTGCTCATCAGGATGATAAATAAGTTTCAAATTAACAACTTCAATTTCTATGTCTCTTGGAAATATAGCTTTATCTTTTATATTAGATCTTTTAATCTTACCCTCAAGTTCAATAAAATCTCCTTCAGAAAAATTTTCAATTCCAACTTTTTTCATTGTTTCAGGTTCTAGTACAGTTTGCAAAAGATACCTATCTGTTCTTAGGATGAGAAAAGTAACATTTGCAAGAATTCGCAATCTATGTATAGTTCCTTTTAAAACAATTTTTTCACCAATTTTATTTGAAAGAGATGAAAAATCAAAAAGGTCATTAGATTTTGGACTAATTAGCTTCATACTGAAATCTCCAGATATTTTAGCTAATATAAAGATTTAACATTTTTTTTCAATATAAATATTTTTTATTTGATTTATTGAATAAAATTATTAAAATATGATTTGTCAGTTTTATATATCTTTTCTTTATTTTTATCAGTAACCCTAATTGATATATTTATAAATGTTTATAATATATTAAGTAGTTATTTTGAAAATAGAGATAGAAAATGTGATTATTCATATATGGTAAAAAGATTAAGATTTTAATTATGGAAAATAATTAAATGTAAAAAATTTCATTTAATAGATTCTATTTATTAAATAAATTGTATCAATAATTTATAGTTACATTTATAATTTCAATTATTAAAATTAATTGGTAAAAATTTTATAAAATTTACATTATTTTTTGAAAGATCAATTTTATTGTCTTCATTAATCGATTGAATGTTTTGATTAAATTTATTTAATGCAGATGAAATTTGGTAAATATTAATGTCTTTTTCAAGATAAGTGTATATACCATATTCATTATAAATAGTCTCTAAAAATTGATAATCCTTCATAAATTTGTCTTTTTCATTTTTAAAATAAATAAAATTAAAATTAAAATCCAGAGATAATTTTTTAAAATATTTCATAAATATTTCGGGTTTAGTTAAAACTTCGATTCTTTTTGAAAATAATTCATCATTAAAAAAATCTATACTTTGATGAAATTTATCATAATAATTTTTATATAGTTTGAATATATTTTTAAGCATATTTAAAAATTTATAATCAAGATTTTTAAAACTAATTAAATACAAAATATGGAAAATATCAGAATTTTTTTTTAAAAAATTGTTGTAAAAGTTAAGAATGTATTTGTCTATATCTATTTTTATCATTTTTTTTAATTTATCATAAAAAAGAAAATTTGCTGTATGATAGTAATATGTATTTTCTAAGTTATTAAAATGTTTTAAATTATTAGTAATGTAAATTTTGTCTTTATTTGAAAATAAAAATTCATCATAATATGAGATATCTTTTTCTGATTCAAGGTACATATAAAGATTTCTTATTTTTTCAATATCAAGTTTATCAGTTTTTAAAGCTAAATAAGGGGGTGTAGATTCAAAATTATATTTTTTTTCAATAAATTGAAATTTGAGGTCAGTAGAGGGTAAAATCAAAAGATGATAGAAACTCGCATATTCAAGGAGGTTATAATCATCAAGATAGTTTATTGTGTTAATTATATCGTCATATGATTCATTAGGTAACCCTATAATAAAATCAATTATTGGTTTAATGTTATTTTCTCTTAGAATTTTAACAAATTCAGGGAGATCAATTTTTTTTGAATTTCTGTTAATATTTATTAAGACTTCATTTTTTAAAGATTGAACACCAAATTCAATTTCATTAAATGAAGCATTGGATAGAGCTACAATATCTTCTTTTGTAAGAAATTCAGATCTTAATTCTCCAAAAAAATTAACTTTGGGTTTTAATTTGGTTTGAAGTTCAATAATATTTCTTAATAGATATTTAAAATTATTTTTATTTCTATTTAGTGTGGGTGATAATATATAAACTTCTTCAATATCCTTTTTTAAAATGTTTAATAACATATTGGAAAATACATTGTTAGGAAGTGAAAGAATATCTTTTCTAAATTTTGAATAAGCACAAAAACTACAGTTAAAAAGGCATCCTCTTTCTGTTTCAAAATAAAATAAATTGTCAGTTTTATAATCTTTTGATATTTCAATATAGTTTAAAATCATGTTTTGGTAATTTTTTATAAATAAATCTTTTAATTTTTCGTATTTGTCAGATTTAATATTTGTATCACTTAAAATTTGAAAATCATTAATATTATATTTTTTATCAATATGTTTATAAAGATTGAATTTATTATAATTATTTTTGTCATAATTAATTTTATAGGTATTATTTTTAATAAAATTTAATAGATATAATAGCTTGTATTCCCCTTCCCCTATGATGTAAAAATCAAAAGCATTATTTGAAAAAATGTAACTATTATCCAGTTGTATTTCAGGTCCCCCAGTAATTGTGATTATACCCTCTTTTCTTAATTCTTTTGAAATTTGAATATTTCTTTCAATATTCCATAAATAAGAAGAAAAACCTACTATATCTGGATTTAAAGATTTAATAATCTTTGTGATTCCTCTATTATTGAAATTATCTACAATGTTTCTTGGAATATCAATTATTTCAAAATCATTAATATTTAAAACTTTTAAAAATGATTTAAAATAATCCTTAAAAAGCTGATGATTACCCTTTTGATGAAAGTTATAAAATTCAGGAATTGGTAGTGAAAGAAGAATTATTTTTATTTTTTTGTTTTTCATATAGCTTGTTTATTAATTTAATATCGTTTATTATTAAATAGTTTGTTTATTAAAATGAATTTTTTAGTATCCCTTTCTTAAGTTTAAATATAATTTATAAAGTGTAATAATCCATATTGTAAAATAGCTACTTATATAATTTATTAACCAATTTTTAATAACTCTTTATACATACCATATAATTGCTTTTTTTTAAATACTAAAAATTAATAAATTAAAAAAATATTATAGAAAAATTTTCTCTTTTAAAAACTTTGATAGAAAATAAAAAATAAAATAATTATAAATAGTTTTGAATAAAGATTAACTATTGTAAATTTCTAAAGAGATATCTGTATATTTGATCTCAGTTGTTAGACTTCCCATAGAAATTATATCAATTGAATTATCCAGGTAGTTTGAAAAATTATTTTCAGAAATACCACCTGAGACTTCTATAATAATATTTTTGTTATTATTTTTTAGTATTTTTGCTACTTTTTTTGCTTCTTCTGGTTTAAAATTATCAAGCATTATAATATCAGCACCCATTTTTAATGCATTTAATCCTTCATCAAGGGTTTCAACTTCTACTTCAAGTTTTTGGGTGAAAGATTTAATAGCTTTAATGGATTTAATAGCTTTTTCAATGGAACCATATAATTTTTTATGATTATCTTTAATCATAATTGTATCAGAAAGATGAATTCTATGTGGATCACCTCCACCATGTATAACTGCAAGTTTTTGAAAATACCCAATAGAAGGTAATATTTTTCTAGTTGCTGCAATCCTGGTTTTATAACCTTTTTCTTTAATACTATTTTGAATTTTATAAGTTTTAGTTGCAACAGAACTCATAAGAGATAATAGATTCAAAATAGTTCTTTCTGTTAAAAGTATATAATAAGCATCTCCTGCAATTGAAGCTATTTCAATAATATGTTCTGCTTTATTAGTATCTTCAGTAATAAAATCTCCATCATTAAATTTTGTGTTAATTTTTATTCCAAACTTATCATAAATAATCTTTGCTATTTCTAATCCAGAAATAACAATATTAGAGTTTTTTAATAATATTTTTGCAGTAATTTTTTTCCCTTTTAATAACAAGCTTGCAGAATCAAAAAAATTTTCATCTTCTTTGATATGATTAATTATTTTATCTATCTGTTGTAAAAACACTTTTTCTCCTATTACTAAATTTTACTTATTGTATTTTTGAAAGTGTAATAAGATAAAAAATACTATTTTTCCATTAGTTTAAACATATTCAAAATAGGTTTTTTTGCTTTTTCAACAATATCAGCATCAAGTTCAATAAAGTTTACTTCTTCTTTTAATGTATTGTATAGATCAATTAATGTATTTTTTTTCATATTATGGCAAATAAAATTCTTTTTTAAAGGATAAAACAATTTATCAGGAAAGATTTTTTGTAATTTATAAACCATCCCAATTTCAGTCCCGATTATGAATTCTTTTGAATTTGTATTTTCTGGAAATTTAACCATTTGCCCAGTACTTCCTGTATAATCAGATGCATCTCTAACCTCCTTTGAGCATTCAGGATGGACAATTATTTTTGCATCAGGATGTTTTTGTTTAGCTTCTTTTAAATCATTTAATGTTATATTGTTATGTACATAGCAAAAACCTGTATCTCCAGGAATAGGGATAATATTTTTAGAAGTTTTCTCTTTGATATATGATGCCAGATTTTTATCTGGACCAAAAAGTATATTATTGTTATTCAATTTTTGAACAACTTCAACAGCATTTGCTGAGGTGCAAATAGTGTCAGCATACATTTTAGCATGAGCTGTCGAATTAACATATAAAACAATCGAATAATCAGGATAATTTTTTTTAAAAGTAACTAAAGTTTTTTCATCAAGAGAGTTTGCCATAGGGCATGTTGCATCAAATCTTGGTATAAGTATTTGTTTTTCTGGATTTAGAATTTTTAAAGTTTCTGCCATGAAATCAACACCACAGAATAAGATTTTTTTTGAATCTAAAGTTGTTGCAAGTTTAGCTAAAGCAAGAGAATCTCCAGTATGATCTGCTATATCCTGAATTTCAGGGATTTGATAGTTATGAGCAATAATTGTATATCCCTTTTCTTCTTTTAATTTAAGAATTTCTTTTATAAGATTATTTTTTTCTTCAATAAAATTATTTTGTTTCATCTAAATTCCTCGTATAATATATTAAAAATAAAAGTACTATTGGTAGCCTAATAATATTAGGAATAATAAATTAATAAAAAAATAATAAATATAACTACAAAATCATGATATACATAAAAGTATTTAAATAAAAATAATAAGTCTACCAACTATAAAATAAACTTTATTTTTTAATTTATTCTAAAATTACTATTTAGCTTTTTTAAAAGACTAACAATAGATAATGGTGCTAACAAACTGGTTCTTCCGTTTTTTGAAGGAAGATTTTCAATTTCAAATGTATAAAATCCTGCATCTGATTTTACTCTAATGCTATGTATATTTCTTTTAACTTCAGGATCAGCTACAATTTTTACATTTACTTTAGTAAAATCTCTTATTGTAACTGCAATGGTGACAGCAACATTAATGTTTTTTGGAAATTTTTGAATAGCTTTGTATACATCACCTTCAAATATAATTTTAGGTTTATTTAAATTTTCTGTAATTCCAAGATTATAAGGTGGTTTTTTTGTGGTTAAAGTAACAGATGTAATTCTATCTTTTATAGAATAAATAATATCAAGACCTCCTATTGCTCCAGAAGGTATATATACATTTGATTTCGAGTGATTCAATAATTTAAAAAATTTATCATAGAAATTTTTATTAGCAAATGCACCGGTGCTTAAAATTATAAAATTTAAATCATTTTTTAAAATAGTTTCAGAATACTTTATAACAGCATCAATTGAAGCACATTCAATGGCAAAATCGATTTTTATATTTTTTATTTTCCCATTTTTAATTTCATCTAAAGAAACCGATTCTGTAAATGAATAATTTAATAATAGATCTTTATATGATTCTGGATTTGTATCGAAAATATATGCTTTATTTATTGAGTTTTTTAGTTCCTCAATTATAATATGAGTGCTATTACCACCACCTATAAAAAAAAGGTTCATTTTTCCCTCTTTAAATATTATTTTTGGTAAACTTCTAAAAATAAGATGTTAAAAATCTCACATCTTTTTTTATCAAAAAAAAAATAACAAAATAAAAATTATTAGCAATAAATTTACAAGGGAAATTAAAAATAAAAAATAAGATTTCTAACCTATAGTGATGTTATAAAAATCAAAAAAGATGATGGAGTTCGAAAAGAATAAATATAATAAAAAAATTTTAAAAATAAATAAATGGTAATAATAATTTAATAAAAATTAAGTATAATATAAAGGAAAAATTTATAAAAATATAAAAAAATCAAATAAAAAATTAAATAAAAAAATATAGATAAATTAAAATTGTGTTTCAAATGATATAGATGCTGAATTAAAAAAATTAGAAAAATCTATTACATTAAAATTAATTCTAATTTTCCATAATATGCCAGAAAAAAAGTAATTTATATATGGTGAAACAATTATAGAATTAAAAGCATAATTAACTAGATTAATGTTTGATAAAAAACCTGCAAAAAATGTTTCATATTTATCATTATAAGCTAAATCCATATAAATGATAAAACTGTTTTTTTCCTGGTCTGTTAAAGTTTGTTCATCGTAATAGCCAGGTTTTGAAAATATTGAAAAAGTTTCTTTAAACTGTGATAGAAAAATTGATTGTTCAAAAACAAGGTATAAATCTGTTATTGAAGTTACTGTTAAAAGATTTTGTGAACCAGCAACCAATTTGATGTTGAAATTTTCTTGAGAAAATACAAGCCTTACAGCAGCTCTATAAATTGAAAAATCGTCAGTTCCTCCACCAATAGCTATTTGAAAATTACTTAAATTATAAATTCTAAAATACAGGTCAAGAGAATATTTGTATGAAGAATTAATTTTTTGGTATCCAGCAAGATCTAAAGACATAAAATTATCTAAAAATTTAAAATTGAAATCTACTCCATATCCTGATACTTTATAAACTGATTCAAAATTATCTGATAAAGAATAAGTATAATCTAAGTTATTAAATTTACTGCCTTCACATACATTTATATAGTCGCCATAAAATATTGATAAATCAAAAATGTTAAAAATATTGTTAATTGAAGCATAAAGTGAACTAACATAGATAGAAGGATAAATTGTATGATTTGTAGAGTTTGTATCAGTTACATCAAAAACTGAATTATTAGTAAAGTAATAGTTTAAAGTTATTTGTGTATTATATTTAGAACCTCCAGATAAATCTAGCTGCATGAAAATAATAGGTGAAATGTTAAAATTTGAGTCCATAGAAAACAAACTATAAAGTGTTGGTATATCAAGATTAGCACCACTAATATTTATGAAAGTTATAAATAAAAAAAATACAAAAAGCAATAAATATTTTAATATATTTTTCATAATATCCTCCATTCTAATCCATAAATGTTCTATACATTTATCAAAATGAAATTTTTAATAAAAGTTAAAAGTTTCTCAAATTCTTTCTGCTCAATTTTTAAGAATTGACCACAGAATATATTTTCATTAACATATATTATTTTTATATCACATAAAAAAGGTGTCTCCGTAAAAAATATTTTAAAATTTTTTACTATTTTGTTTTTAAGAAGATAAAAAGAGCTATCATTTTTAAATGTTTTAAAAGATAAGCCACCAAAAGAAATATTAATCAATTTTCCAGTTAATATTCTAGAGCTTATAGGGTTTTTAAAACCAATTTCTACATCCAGATTTTTTAGTGAAAACCTTATAAATTCTCTTTTTTCATTCTCAAAAAGTTCAAGTTCATTTAAAGTTATTTTTATTTTTTCAATAAATTCATTTTTATTTTTAAAATTGATAAATTTAAAAACATTGTTTTTTAAAATATCGTCAAATTTAGAATCATATTCATTTTTTGAAAATAAAATAATTTTTACATTTTGCAGTAGAGAATTTTGTTTTAAAATATCTATTAACAATTCTAAAACATTTTTAAGATTATCTGTATTAATAATCAGTGGAAGGTTTTGATTATCTTTAACAAATGCTATAAATTTTTCCTTTGAAAAATCATTAATTATATAACTATTTTTTAAACTATCTTTTTCAGTTATTTCAGTATTGATTTTATTATCAATATAAAATATTTGTAAAAAAGGAGTAATTTTTATAACTAAAAGGTCTCTATAAATCAGGTCAAAAAATTTAGAATCTTTATCTAAAAAAAGAATATTCATAATTAAATCTTGATTTTTAAGTCATAAAAATTATTGTTTATTTGTGAAATAAGTCAAGAAACTTTTTATTAAGATTTTTTAATGAAATGTTTTTTCTATAATTTTGTAAACTGTAAATTTATTACAAATAAAATAGCAAAGAAATTAAATTTTTTAATTTAAGCAAACAAATATAAGAAATTATATTTTTTAGTTTTACTAAACATATTAAAAAATTAAATTTATTAATAATAATAATAATTACATTAAATTGCTAAAATTATTAAAATACTAAAATTATATAAAATAATAACATTATCTAAATTTATGGAGTAAAAGGATGGACAAGAAAAATGTTGAGAAAAGGATAGACGAGCTAATAAATATAATAAATCATCATAATTTCCTTTATTATGTAAAAAATCAACCAGAGATTTCTGATGAAGAATATGATGCATTATTACTTGAGCTTCAAAAATTAGAAGAAAAATATCCAGAAGTTAAAAGAGAAGATTCACCAACTCAAAAAATTGGATCAGATTTAGATAATAAATTTGAAAAGACCAAACATGAAATTCCAGTATTATCTCTTGATAAAGTATATTCAACTAATAGTTTAAAAGAGTGGTTTTTTAAAATAATATCTACTTTTAAAAAAGTAAACTTTTTAGCAGAATTAAAATATGATGGTTCATCAGTAGTTTTATACTATAAAAATGGATTACTTTTTAAAGGAGTTACCAGAGGAAATGGTATTATTGGAAATGATATAACTGAAAATATTAAAACCATTAAAAATATCCCTTTAAAGTTAGATGAAAAGATAGATTTAGCTGTTAGAGGAGAAGTCCTTATAAAAAAAGATGATTTTGAAAAGTATAATAAGAATTTTGATAATTTTTATTCAAATCCCAGGAATTTTGCTGCTGGTACTTTAAATAGGATTAAAAGTAAAGAGGTTTCTAATATTCCATTAATTTTTATTGCTTATGATGGGTATTCAAAAAATAAAAATTTTGAAAATGATATTGAGATGAGGATATTTCTATATCAACAGGGATTTTTTACAGGATTAAAAATATATTATATATTTTCTTCTTATGGAGAATATAAAAAAGATAAGGGAAATATACAAATTAATAATAATAACAATGAAAGTAATATTAAAAACAATTTTTTAACTGAAATTCAAATAGAAGAAATTCACGTTGATAATGTAGAAATGATTATTCAAAAATTTGAAAATATAAGAAAAAATGGACAATTTCCTATAGATGGTATTGTTTTTAAAGTTAATGAGTATTTAGCACGTGAAAAATTAGGATTTACAGCTCATCATCCAAGATGGGCTATTGCTTATAAATTTGAAGCACCTAAAGCAGTTACAAAAGTAAAATCAATAGAGCTACAAATAGGAAGAGGGGGTAAAATTACACCTGTTGCTATTTTAGAACCAGTAAAATTAGCTGGATCAATTATATCAAAAGCAACATTACATAATGAAGAATACATTAAAAGTTTAGAACTTTCTATTGGTGATACAGTAACTATTTCAAAAAGAGGAGATATTATCCCTGCAGTTGAAGAAGTAATAGAAAAAAATGAAAATAACATTCAAACTTTTGAATTTCCACAAAATTGTCCATTTTGTGGAAAACCTTTAACAAAAATTGGTCCTTTGCATTTTTGTTTTAATCCTGATTGTAAAGCTAAAAAAATAGAAAAGATTAAATATTTTGTATCTAAAAATGGAATGAATATTGAAAATTTAGGAGATGAAACAATAATATTTTTATTTGAAAATAATTTTATTAAAGATCCTGCAGATCTTTACTTCTTTAATTATGATAAATTAAAAGAGTTTGAGGGGTATAAAGATAAAAAAATAACCCTGATAAAAAAAGGGATTGAAGAATCAAAAAAAAGAGATTTTTCAGTAGTTTTAACCAGTTTGGGTATAAAAGATCTGGGAAAACAAACAGCTAAGCTATTGATAAAAAATGGTTTTGAAAGTATTGATGACATAATTAAGAAATGTAAAGAAAATGATATAGAAGCATTTACTAAGATTCCAGGTATTGGACCAAAAATTGCTGAAACTTTTATAAAAGAATTTAATGAGGATGAAAATCTTACTTTAATTGAAAAACTTAAAAAAGCTGGTTTAAATTTAAGTTTGAATAAAAGAGAAAATGAAGATGAAAAAGGTGTAGAAATTAAAAATTTAATAGGTTTAGATAAAATAACTAAAGAAGATGAACAAAGACTTAAAAAAATATTTGAAAATACGAAATGGGTAATTACAGGAAGTTTTGAACATTTTAAACCAAGAGAAAAAGCTGCTATTTTAATTGAGCAATTTGGTGGTAAAGTTTCTTCATCTATTTCTTCCAGGATCAACTTTCTGTTAGCTGGTAAAAATCCAGGATCAAAACTTGAAAAAGCAAAAAAATTTGGAGTAAAAATTATTAATGAAGAAGAATTTATAAACATATTTAAAATGGGTTATGAAAAAGGGAAAGGTGAAAAAAAGCAATCTTTGAATAATACATTATTTGATTAAATAAAGTAAAAATTATAAAGTCTGATATTTAATCATATAAGAATTATGAATTCGTTTTGAGTAAGAATAAAACAATTCCATCTTTTATAGATAAGAAATTTAGTAAAAAAATATTTAATCAGATAGAAAAAGTTATAAAAAATGATTAAGACAATTTTTAAATATTTTATTAATTTAAAATTTTTAATTTATACTTTATTATCCCTACTAGAAATTACAATATTAATGTTTAATAATTATTTTGTAAAAAAATTTAATTCAATGACTATAAAAATTTCTGTGCAAGATTTATTTATTTTTACATTTATTAATATTATTTTGATTTTAATAATTTGTTTTGACTACAAAATAATTTTTAACTTAAAAGAAGGCATACAAAAAAAATTAATAAAAAATATGTTAAAAAATATTATAGTATTTAATTTAAAAATTGATTCAGCCAGTTCTGCTTCATATGATATAAATGAAAACACTAAGAATTTTTGTAATTCTACAATAGAATTAATACAAATATTAGCCAATACTTGTATTTTATTAGTAATTCTTTTTTTATTTTTATTAAATAATCAAATTATTTTTACTTATATATTCTTAATTTCTATTATATATTTATTATATAATTATTTTACAATAAAAATTAATAGAAAAATACAAAAAGAATTAATTGAACAGAGAAAAGATTTTAGTTTAATTAGTGAGAATATCTATTATGGTTACCCAGAAATTAAGATTTATAATGCTGAAAATATTATGGTAAAAAAATATTTAAAAATTATGAGTAATGCAATAAATAATTTTTTTAAAAAAGATCTAATTAAGGATATCTCGAATTCTATTCTTCTATTTATTAATATAATAGTTCCAATAATCATAATTTTTAATAAGAATGAGAATAACCAATTTCAGAAAACGTATTTTATTTTTATTTTGTTCATATATAATATCATTCTTAATAAAATTTCTATTACTGCATTTTCTTTTGCTGATATTATAGAGTTGTATAATAAATTATCTAGATTTATTTTTCCTAAAAATATAAAGAATAATCAAAAAATTCAATGTTCTTCAATAAACTTTATTTCATATCATAATAAATTTAATAATTTAACTCTTAAAAACTCTTTTGCTATTAATTATGGAGAAAAAATAGTTATTTCAGGAGATTCTGGTATTGGGAAAACGACTTTTATAAATAATATATTAAAAATAGATAATAACTATAAGGGTGAAATTGTTTATAATTATCCTGATAATATTCCAAAAAATAAAAATATTTTACCTGATATTTGTTATATTCCACAAGACATACAACTTTTTCCTGGGACTTTAGAGGAAAATATTTTTTTTACTAGAGATAAAAATTGTTATTTTTATGATAAAATTAAAAAATTTAAATTATCTCATTTAATTGGGATTAATATTTTTAATGAAGGTAAATCACTTAAAATTTCAGGTGGTGAAATTAAAAGAATTGGATTTTTAAGATTTATATATAATAAAAAGAAAATAAATATTTTAGATGAATTGTTTACTGAAAATGATAGCAATATTATTAAAAAAATGATTGATGAAGTAAATAATATAGAAGATACAGTAATTATTGTTTCTCATAATCAAATTGTTTTAAATAGTTTCAATAAAAAACTTAGGTTTTTAAATGGTAAGATAGTATATGAAAAATAGTAATATATTAAAATATTTTTCCCTTTTTGCTTATCTTGTAATTGATATTGTATTTATATTGATTTTACTAAATAAAATTAATATAAATATAAATTATTATGTAATTGTTTATATTATACTTACAACAATTTTAGCTTTAATTATAAAAAAGAATCTTATTTTTTATAATTTATATATTAATCATAAAAAGTTAATCAGAGCATATATAAATGAAGAATATCAAGAATTTGAAAAAACAACTTTTGGTTCTTTTTTTAGTAATATATCATTATTGCCTCAAAAATCATGTTTTAAAAATTTCCAGATATTTCATATAATAAATGATATAATCATATTATGTTTATTTTTAATATTTATTTCTTATAAAATATTATTAATATTGCTTATTTCCCTTATTATAGAAGTATTACTTTTTTCAATATTAAATTCTGCAAGAAAAAAAGAAGATCTTTTACATGATGAAATGTTGAAAAATAATGAAATTTATTTAACTATACTTAATTCTATTTTAAATAGTAAATTAAATATTATTGGATTAGGAAAGGAACAGTATTTTATTAAGAAAAATGAAGAATTTAATAATATTTCTATAAAATCAAGAATTAATTTTGAAAAAACATTTTACTTGCAGAAACAATTAAAAATTCTTATAGAATTTATTCCAATTATACTTTATTTACTTTTTATTGTTCTATTTTCTAATTTTTATGTTTCTAATAATATAGCATTTAATATTTTTATTTTATATTTTATTACTGGAAGATTATCAGGATTATATCAAAATATAATAGATTTAAAATTCTCTAATAAATTCTATAAAAAATTAAATAAAGAGATAAAACAAAAAAAGCAATTTGTAAAAAAAGGATTTATCAATAAAATTGTAAATGGTAGTATAAAAAAAGATGGAATTATTCTACTTAATAATATTAATATTGATATAAAGGATGGTGATAAAATATTAATTATTGGAGATTCAGGAGCTGGTAAAACAACATTAATTAAAGGTATTATAGGTTTATATAAAATAGAAGCAGATGAAATTAGTTTTATTAAAAAAGATATTGGTTTTGTGCGCCAGGACTCTTATATTTTTAATGATTCTTATGAAAATAATATTTCATTGGGAAAATTTAAAGCAGGTAAAAATAACAATATATTAAATCTTGATGATTCAATAAAAAGAAATTTAATTTCATTTGGAAAAAATTTGTCAGGAGGAGAAAAAACTAAAATAGCAATAAATAGAGCTTTTTATCATTCTAATCAGATATTTGTTTTTGATGAAGCTAATAGAAATATTCCATATTTTGATTACAAAAAAATATTGGATATTGTTTTAAATATTAAAAATTCTATATTAATAAATGTTTCTCATGTTAAAGAAAATTTTGATATGTATAATAAAATAATATTAATTTCTAACAATAATATAAGTTATTTAAAAAATGAAAATAGATAAGGCTTTTGTATATGAAAAAACAATTGTAGTGTGAAAAATAAGGGGTTATAAATTATATTAAAAAGCTACTATATTTTATACAATAATTTTTGCAAAAAAACATCTAAATCCCTTATACATCAAGAACTTTAGATTAAAAAACTAAGGAAAAACCATATAAAATTTCGAAATTGAAAAAAAGTTTATTAAATTAAAAAATTAATTTTGTAATACAAATTTTAAAAAAATAATAATATAAAACTAAATATAAATTTTAAGAAAAAATTTGTATCAAAATTAGTAACTTTTTCTATTCAATTGGTATTATCAAATCTTTATTGAATTTTTGAGAAAAAGAGTTGTTAATATATACAAAAACACCTTTTATCAATCCTTGATTTTTATAATAATTAGAACTAAATACTGTTAAACATCTATTGTCATAAATTAATCCTTTAACAGTTTGTTGGTGACCCCTTGCAAGATAGTCAAATCCAAGATTTTCCAGTGTTTTTTCAAAATAAGATTTACCATGTTGAGGTCTTCCTGTTAAAGGATGGTACCCCTCATAATATGAATCATTTTCAACAAAATCACCCCATAGTAACTTTTCAATAATTAATGGATCAATGTCAAATAATTTAGATGTTTTTTGATAGCTTGATACGAATTCTATAAATTCATTGAAATCTTTTAATTCTGGTGTAGCCCCATGGAGAAATAATGTTTTTTCTTTAAATGCAGCTAAAGGCAAAATATCAAAAACTTTATCAATAAATATTTTGTTTTCTAAATATTGTTTAGAATGCCAGAAATTGGAGGGATAAACTTTAATTGTATTATAGCATTCATGATTACCCGCTAATAAAAATATTTTATCAGGATATGCAACTTTTAACAATAAAAGGAACATAACAACTTCTATTGAATAAATCCCTCTATCTACATAATCTCCTAAAAAAAGAAATGCATTTTTATCAATATCAAACTTTGAAAAAATTTTTAAAACAGATTCTAAATCCCCATGTATATCCCCAATAATTATCAGATAATTATTTTTATTTATATATTTGTCAAGTTCAATAATTTTATTTTGTTTTGTAAAGATTATATTTAAATCTTGAAAGAAAATATCACAAAATCCTTTATTTTCTTCAATTTTTAAAGAGTTATCTTTAATATAATTGGTAATCTTTTTTAATATTTTAAGAAAGAATGGATTATCTTTGTATTCAGGAATTCTATTAATAAGTGTATAATAAATTGAGATGATTTTGTTTAATATTTTATTTATATTTTTTATGTCAGTGTTTTTATAACGAAGGTTATCATCTTTATCAGGGTCAAATATATCATTTCCTAAGTTATCTGGTTTACCCATGTTTCCTCACCATCTATAAAAGTTTTAAAAATAGGATTAATTCCATAATGATAAAAAATATATTTAAGATTGGGTGCTTCAAAAAGGTTAAAATTAGCACTATACCCAACATCAATTATCCCTGTACCACTTTCGGGTTTTAAATCTAATGCAGAAGATGCATTTATAGTTGCAGCTTTTAAAATTTGTTTTTCATCCATTCCCAATTTTAAAGATGCAAGAGTATAAATAAAAAGCATATTTTCAGTATAATTTGAGCCTGGATTACAATCTGATGCAATTGCAACCTCAACACCATATTTCATAAATTTTTTAAAATCAGGAAATGGCTCATTAAGATAAAATGCTGTCCCAGGTAGCAATACAGGTGTAGTTTTTGAGTTTTTAAGTTTCTTAATCCCTGATTCTGAAATTTTTAATAAATGGTCAACAGAAACAGCATTCATTTCAACTCCAAGTTCTGTTGCTCCTATATTTGAAAGTTCATCAGAATGAAGCTTTAATTTAAATCCCTTACTTTTTGCTTCTTCAAGCAAATATCTGGTTTGATTCAGATTATAGACCTTTTCTTCAGAAAAAATATCAAAAAATATTGCAAGGTTTTTAGAAATTGTTTCAGGAATAATTTCATTAACAATTTCATCAATATATTTTTGTTTTAATTTGTTATCATGTTTTGATTCTGGAGGAAAATCATGAGCTGCTAACAAGGTAGGATAAATTTTAATATTGGTGTATTCTTTAGCTTTATTAATAATTTCTAAAAGTCTGATTTCTTCTTTAGTAGTTAATCCATATCCTGATTTTATCTCTATATGTGTAACACCAAAAGAAGAAAGAAGCTTAATCCTTTTAAGTAAGTTTTTTAGCAAAATTTCTGAAGAGGTATTCCTTGTTGCTTTAACAGTTGAAGAAATTCCTCCACCATGTTTGGCAATTTCTAAATAACTAACACCTTTATTTCTTAGAAAAAATTCATCTTCTCTTGTTCCACCAAATATCAAATGGGTATGAGGATCAACAAATGAGGGAGTAAGTATTAATCCAGAACAATTGACTATTTTCAAAGGTTTAGAATCTATATTGTTTTTACTTTTTATATTTTTTTTAATAAGTTCATCTTTATCCTGACCAATACCCAATATTTTCTCATTTTTAATTAAAATATTTTTATTATGTTGTTCAAAAAAGTTTAAGTTTTTATCAAATCCATAAATTGTTTTAATATCCTTTAGTAATAAAAAGTTATTATTATTTTGAACTTTATTCTTTCCAATTTTCATAAAAACTCCTGATAAATAATAAGTTTTGATAATAATATAATTAATAATAAATAAAATAATTACTTTTTCAATGATAGTTAATTTATATAATTAAACTTTTAACTATAAATAAAAAAAATCAATATTATTTTATTTTTTTATTACATGATTATTTATTTTTTTTATATAAATAATATTCTTCTTTAAATTAAGATGTTTTATTATAAACTAAATACTTATAATATTAATAAAAAACATTTAGATACTTGACAACATAAAATAATAAAATATTATATAAATAAAAAGAAAAATAATTGGGAAAAATTCATGGGATTTAGTTTAAGTGAAAATGAATTTAGAATATTCAAAGATATAATTTATGAAAAATCTGGGATATATTTTTCTGAAATAAACAAATCTATTTTAGAAAATCGGTTATATGAAGTAATGCTCAAAAGAAAATTTAATAATGTAATGGAATATTATAATTTGATTACGAAAAGTGAAGGTGAATTAAAAGCTTTTCTTGATCGTGTTACAACTAATTTAACTAAATTTTTTAGAAACGAACCTCAGTTTGTGGCTTTAAAGGATTTTGTATTTGAGGATTTAAAAAAGAGGAATGAAAATGAAAAAATTGTTAAAATATGGTCTGCAGGATGTTCTACAGGGGAAGAGCCATACACTATAGCAATGTTAGCTTATGAATATTTTTCAAAGTATCCTGGATGGATGGTTAAAATAATTGCTTCTGATATATCATTAAAGTCATTATTAATTGCTAAAGAAGGATATTATGATGCAAAGAGGGTGGGTAATATCCCTGAAAAATATCTAAATACTTATTTTGATAAAATTGGGCAGGGATATAGGGTAAAAGATTTTATTAAAAAGATGATCTATTTTGATTACCATAACCTGATGCATAAAGCATCATATACAAATTTAGATGTAATTTTTTGTAGAAATGTAATTATATATTTTGATAAAAAAGGACAGGAATTTGTTATAAATAAATTTTATAATCTTTTAAAACCTTATGGTTATCTTTTTTTAGGTCATTCAGAATCATTATTTGGGATGAATACAAAATTTAAATTTAATAAAATTGGTAATGCAATAACTTATTTAAAAGAGGAGGTTAAATAGTGCCAGTTAAGGTTTTGGTTGTTGATGATTCTGCATTGATGAGAAAACTAATTATGAATATAATTAATGAAGACCCTGAACTTGAAGTTGTAGGTACTGCAATGAACGGGAAATTTGCATTACAAAAATTAAAAAAATTGAATCCTGATGTTATTACTCTTGATATAGAAATGCCTCAGATGAATGGGATTGAATTTTTAAAGGCAATGAAAAAGGAAGGGATAAAAGTTCCTGTTATTGTTCTTTCCTCTTTAACTTCAAAAGGTTCAAAAATTACTAATGAAGCTTTAGAAAATGGAGCTAAAGATTATATCATGAAACCTTCAGGATCTATTTCTCTGGATATTAAAAAGGTTGCAGAAGAGATCAGATTAAAGATTAAAAATTGGGGAAAGAAAAAAGGATATAGAAAAAAATCAATAATCCCTACTTTTTCAAAGAAAATGAATATAGAAAAGATAATTAAAGAAAAAGAAGAAATTAGAGCTGATTTTGTTAATAAATTTCCTGGAAATCCTGATATGATATTGATAGGTATTTCAACTGGAGGCCCTGAATCTTTAAGAACTATATTACCTCTTATTGAACTGGATATTCCAATTTTAATAGTTCAACATATGCCTGCAGGATTTACAAAAGATTTTGCTGATTCTCTTAATAAAATAATACCTCATTACAATGTTATGGAAGCAAAAGATAATTTAAAAGTTGAAAAATCCCATATATATATTGCTCCTGGTGATAAGCATATGGGTGTAAAAAGATCTGGTGTTGATTATTATATTTATCTATCAGATTCTTTACCTATTAATAATCATAAACCTTCTGTTGATTTTTTATTTAAATCATGTATTGAAGATAAAATATTAAATATAATTGCAGTGATTATGACAGGTATGGGTAAAGATGGAGCTTTTTACATTACTAAATTGCATCTAGATGGAGTTTTTACAATAGCCCAGGATGAAGAAACATCTATTGTATATGGGATGCCTAAAGTTGCTAAAGATATGGGGGGGATAGATATTGTATTACCACTTATTGATATTCCAAAATTTTTAAATAATAACTTGAAAAAAGTTGTTGAAATATAGAGATTTTAAAATATATTTAAATCATAGGAGGGATTATTTATGGTTGCTAAATTTGATGATGATTATTCCGCAATGCCTGATATAAATAAAAAACGACCTGATGGGCTTAAGTTGGATGGAACTCCGTATAATGTATTAATTGCTGATGACTCTCTATTTGTTGTTAAACTTTTAAGGCAATTTTTAACTTCAGAAGGTTATAATGTTGTTGATACAGCTGCTAATGGTGAGGAAGCAGTTGAAAAATTTCAAAAATATATAGATAAAATTGATCTTATTACACTTGATATAACTATGCCTAAAATGGATGGTTTAACTGCTCTTCAAAAGATTCTTAATATAAAAAAAGATGTTTGTGTAATTATGGTTTCTGCTATAGGTAGAGAGGATCTGGTTAAAAAAGCATTAACTTTAGGTGCCAAAAATTTTATTGTAAAACCTTTGAATAGAGAAAAAGTTTTAATGAGAATTAAAAATACTCTTGATAGAGTTTATAAATAAAATTGTTTAATCATGTTTTATTGCTGTTTATTATTATATAATTACTAATTATAAAGAAAAAGATTTACATAGAAATCTTTAATTTACTTGAATTTAGATTGTTTAGTTTAAATTTTTTAAAAAGCATCTTTTAAAGGTGCTTTTTTTAGGTTTTTAATTTATAGAATTATTTTTTAAAATCAGGGTTTTTGCTTTCTGGTATTTTTAATATTATATTTATTTTATCAATTTTTTTTTCAATTTTAAATGTTCCTTTTAATTCTCTCAGGAGGATAGAAGAAACAAAAAGGGAAAAAGTTTCAAGTTTAAATGATTCAGTATTATAATAAATATTTTTGCTAAAAAATTTATCAATTTTACCAAGATTTTGTTCATACATTTTTGTATATTCAAAAGAGAAATTAAATACAAGTGATTTTATATTATATTTAGTGTTACTATTAATTTGTTTAATTGTAAAATTAATTGGTGGAGAATTAGTGTTTGCGAAAAATAAAATTAATGAAAAAATTATTTGTTGTATTGCATTTTTATCAGAATAAAAATAAAAATCTTTTCCAGGCATATTAATAGTTATTTTTAAATTATGGGTGGTTTTGAAAAATGTTAAAATTCTTTTGAATTGAGATGTTACTAATAAAAACAAAAAATTTTCATTATTTAATTTAAAGCTATTAGAAAGATGTTTTGTATATGTAATTATGTTCAATATAAAAAAGTATAAATAATAAGAATTTCCTTCGATTGAGTAAATACTTTCAAGAATTTCTGGTTTTAATTTATGTTTATTAAAATTAATTAAATACATTGAGAATCCAACAATTGAATTCAATGGAGTTAGAAGGTGATGATATACATCTGTAAATAAAGCAGATTTTGCTTTTTCAGATTGAGTTAATTCATTTATCTGTTTAAGAATTTTTACATTTTTATCTTTAATTTCTTCTTTTTTTGAATAAATCAATTTTTCTAATTGTTGTATATAAAAATCTTGTTCTTTTATAAAAAAATAAAAATAGATTAAGTTACTTAAAATTTCTTTTAGATTCTTTCTAAAAACAAATCTTTTACATAGTAAGTTATAAATAGAATCATCTTTATAGAAAAAAATTATTATCCCTTTAATTCCAGGAAGTGTATCTAATTTTATTGGAAAATATAAATATTTTTCTAAAAATGAATGTTTAATTTTTTTATCAAATTTTTTTTGATCAAAATTAATTATATCATCCATTTCTAAAGGGATAGGAGCAGTATTTGTATAATTTCCGTTTTTTGAAATTGAAATGAATTTTTCAAATTTATGTATATTATTATTAAAATAAATAAATGTATATTCTAATTCATTATTATTTATTGCATTATAAATTTTTTGAATAAATTCATCAAAGTCAATAAATAAAGTCTTAAATGCTATACTGGATAAATTATAGCAGATAGTATGAAAAGAAAATAATATCTTATAAATATGAGATTTAATATTTTCTATTGCTAAATCAATGATATAAGATTTTTTAGTGTCTTTTACTTTATAAAGAATAAATAATTCAATAGTTTTTTCTATTGATAATGTTTTATAATTGTATTTTTTTAAATTAAGTGAATGAAAATCTATATTTTGTTCAACAGGATAACTAAAAATTAAATCATAATTTTCATCAACTTTTTCAAAAACAATAAATTCATCAATTTTATTGTCATATAAAAATAAAATTAGATTATCGAGTTTATTCATCTTAAATTAAAATTAATGCAAATTTTTTTTTTTTCTATACATTTTTTCAAAAAGAGGGTAAATAATATGGTTATTTTAGACAAAAATCTTGATTTTGATAACTATAAAAGGGTTGTTTATAATGGAGAAAAAGTCTCTATATCTAAAGATGCCATAAAAAGGATAGAAAAAAGTAGAAAAATTGTTGAAAAAATTGTGAATGAAGAAAAAACTGTTTATGGAATAAATACTGGTTTTGGTGATCTTGCTAAAATTAAAATAACAAAAGACAAAACTAAAATTTTACAAAAAAATATAATAAGATCGCATTCAGCTGGTTATGGAAATCCTGTTAAAAAAGAGATTGTTAGAGGAACAATATTGTTAAGGATTCAATCTTTATTACATGGTATTTCCGGGATCCAGTTAAAAAATCTTGAAACTCTTTTAGATATTTTAAATAAAGATTTATATGTTTATATTCCTGAAAAAGGTTCATTGGGAGCTTCAGGGGATTTAGCGCCATTATCACATATAGTATTAGCTTGTATTGGGGAAGGTGAAATTATTGAAAATGGAAAGAGGGTTGATTCTAAAAAAGTTTTAGAAGAAAAACAAATTAAACCAATGGAACTTTCATATAAAGAAGGACTGGCTTTAGTTAATGGTACTCCATATATGAGTTCTAATTTTTTAGATTCCCTTTTTCAAATTGAAAAATTAATAAAATATTTCGATCTTGTTGCAGGTTTTACGATTGAGAATCTAAAAGGGAAATTATCTCCTTTTCAACCTGAAAATCATAAAGTAAGACCATATAAAGGACAGATAGATACAGCATTTAATATTTTAAATTTATTTGGTGAATCTGAAATACTAAAAAAATCTCAAAATTCTGGAAAAGTTCAGGATGCATACTCTATAAGATGTATTCCTCAAGTTCATGGAGCTATAAAAGAGGTGTATCATGATGTAATTAATAAGATTAAGATTGAAATTAATTCTGTTACAGATAATCCTTTAATTTTCTCTGAAGATAAAATTTATTCTCAAGGTAATTTTCATGGTGAAATTTTAGCTTTATATGGAGATTTTATGGGAATTGCAGCATCAGAATTGGGGAATATATCTGAAAGAAGGTTAGAAAGATTACTTAATAGTAATTTATCAGGGATGCCTCCATTTTTAGCAGAAGATGCAGGATTAAATTCAGGATTGATGATTGTTCAATATACAGCTGCTAGTTTAGTATCAGAAAATAAAATTTTATCACATCCTGCTTCTGTTGATTCAATTCCAGTTTCTGCAAATCAGGAAGATCATGTTTCTATGGGGGCAAATTCTGTACTAAAATTAGCTAAAATCGTTAATAATCTCTGGTATATTTTAGCTGCTGAACTTCTTGCAAATTTAAGAGCTAAGAAAATAAATGGTGGAAATTATTCAAATATTTCAGAGTATTTATATTCATATTTTGATAAGGTTATAGATATAACGCTTGTAGATAGACCTTTCTATAAAGATATAGAAATTATTATAGAAAATTTAAAAAAAGATCAAATACTACAGAAAATAGAAACAAATTTTGGGAAAATAAAAATTTAATTTTATAAAGATTTGTTATCAATATTTTTGTAAAACTATTATTGTAAGTTTTAATATTATAATGATATTATTTTATATTTAATTAAAACTTTGTTTAAAAAGTAAGAATAATAAAAATTAATGATTGTTAAAAATAAAAATAATAACAATCAACAATTATTAAAAATAATAATAAAAAGAATAAATTTTAAAATGGATAATATTAAAGAATAAAAAGGGAAAGTATGAAATGAAAACAGCAATAATAATCCCTGCAAGATTAGGGTCAACAAGATTACCAGAAAAACCTTTAATTGAAGTGAAAGGTAAACCAATTATATTGTGGCTTTTGGAAAATATAAAAGATTCAAAAGTTGATGATATTATTGTAGCTACCGATAGCAAAGAAATAAAAGGAAAAGTAATAGAAAATGGTTTTAATTCAGTATTAACTTCAAAAACTATAAAATCTGGAAGTGATAGAGTTTTTCAAGTTGCAAAAGAATTTAATGTTGATTTTATAATAAATGTTCAGGGTGATGAACCACTCATAAAATCTAATTATATAAATGATTTTTTAAATTTTATTAATAATTTTGATATTAAAATAATTAAATCAAGTGTATTTACCATAGCTAAATTTAAAACATCATTTGAGGAATATATTAATCCTAATAATGTTAAAGTAGTTATTGATAATAAAAATAGAGCATTATATTTTTCAAGGGCAAGAATTCCTTTTTATCGAGAAAATGATTTTAAGGGATTTTATCATCATTATGGAATTTATGGGTATTCTTTATCTTTGCTTGAAAAATTTATTAAAATGGAATCAATATTAGAAAAATATGAAAAGCTTGAACAATTAAGATTCCTTGAAAATGGCTATAATATATATGTGCAAAAAGTTAACTTTGATTTAATAGGTATAGATACAAAAGAAGATGTTATAAAATTTGAAAAGTATGTTAGTAACCAGCATTATATTTAGTCCTGGTAATATACCTTTTTTGGAATATAAATTTAATTTTATAAAAAAATGTTTATGTTATTTATTTTTTAATATGCTTTTCTTTAATATTGATTAATTGAAAATATAGTTTACTTTAATAAATGTACAATGATTTTAGGGGGATTTATATGATAGATGAAAATAAACTATTAAATTATTTTATCAAAGATAGGGATAATTATCTTTATTCTGTTTTTTCAGGATTATTGTCAGGGTTTATACTAGGATTTGCATTCATTTTAAGTATTGGGTTTTTTAATTTTCAAGAACCTTATATTCATTATCTAGCTTCAGCTTTAATATTATCATTATTCTTCTTTTTGATAAATAATCTTAAATATCATCATTTTTTTCAATATTCAATATCTTCATATCTTTTTTATAAAAAGAAATTTAGATTTTCTCTATTCTTTTATAGATTGTTGGGGATTTGGATTTTTAATCTTTTAGGTTTATATATTTTCCTTTTATTATTTTATTATA
Organism: Exilispira thermophila; assembly: GCF_055389015.1. Taxonomy (NCBI): domain Bacteria; kingdom Pseudomonadati; phylum Spirochaetota; class Spirochaetia; order Spirochaetales; genus Exilispira; species Exilispira thermophila. The sequence goes on from NZ_AP042476.1 coordinate 2,821,275, forward strand.
CTGGTCTCTGGAAAGTTGGTAATTCAATTGGGAGTTTAGCTTCAAGAATTGGTGTATATAGTTTAAAATTTTTTACAATAGATTATTTAAAACTTTTTATTAATTCTATTTTAATAGGGATTATTGGAGGGTTTGTATTTTATTCTGTTTTTGAACAAAAAAATAGCATAAAATTTATTGGTTTTTTTGTGTTTTCTGTTTTAATTTTAACAGGCAGTTTCAGGTATAACCTATATGACTTTTTTAATCTTATGTTTACATTTTTAATTAAAAAACAGTTTATTGCATTAGGATTAAAAAAGTATGAAATGCTAAATTTTTATGATTTCTTTTTTAAATTTCTAAATGTTTTTTCAGGTAATTTCATTGGTGCTATATTTGTTTTTATACCAATTCAAGTATTGATTGATAAATTTAGAAATACTGATAGAACTTAAAAAAAATTAGGAATAAATAATTACAAAAAATAAAAAACAAATAACAAAGAGTTTTTTACAATAAAGATAGTATAAATAAAAAAGCTACTATTAACTATCATTAATATTTAATAAATATAAATAACCTTATTCAATAAAAATTTGAATACAAATAATATAACTTAAAGTTATAAGTTAATTTTATTTAAAAACTAGGCAAGCTGAAAAGTTAATGGAAAATGATAAATATGGAAAAGGGATCTACTAAATGAGTAAAGAAATAAAAATTGGAGTATATCCTGGATCTTTTGATCCAATTACAAATGGACATCTGGATATAATTAAAAGAGCATCAAATTTATTTGACAAATTGTTTGTTGCAGTAGTAAAAAATTATAATAAAAAAACTTTGTTTAATGTTGAAGAGAGAGTTGAATTAATTAAAAAAGTTACTGAAGAAATCACAAATATTGAAGTTGTTTGGTGCGAAGGATTACTTGTAAAATTTGCAGAAAAAATTGGTGCAAATTATATTGTTAGAGGGTTAAGAGCATTATCAGATTTTGAATATGAATTTGAAATAGCTTTAACAAATAGACATATTTCAAATAAAAAAATTGATACTATTTTTTTTATGACTGATGAAAAATATTTTTTTACCTCTTCATCCCTTTCTAAGGAAGTAGTATTTTTAGGGGGAGATTTTTCAGATAAACTTCCTCAAATCGTAATAGAAACATTAAGAAAAAAGTTTGAAAAAATAAATTATTAAAAATTATTAGGAGATAAAAAATGGATTTTTTAAGTGAGATAAGACAAAGAATTAAAAAAGACCCCAAAAGATTGGTATTACCTGAATCTTATGATGAAAGGATGTTAAAAGCATCAGAAATTTTATTAAAAGAAGGTTATGTTAAAAAATTGATTCTAGTTGGAAATCCTGATGTTGTAAATAGTGATGCAAAAAAATTGGGAGTCAACATTTCTAATTCTATAATTATTGATCCTGAAAAATATAAAGATATTGATAAAATGGCACAAATTTATCTTGAAAAAAGAAAAGGTAAAGAAGTAAATACAATTGAAGAAGCTAAAAATTTAATACTTACAGATAAAAAATATCTTTATTTTGGTAGTTTGTTGTTAGAATTGGGTGAAGCTGATGCTATGGTTGCAGGTGCTTTCAATACAACTGCTGATGTATTAAGATCAGCTTTAAGAGTTATTGGAGTTAAAAAAGGTTTTAATGTAGCTTCTTCTTGTTTTATTATGGTAACAGATAAAAAAGAATATGGTGCTGATGGGGTGTTGGTTTTTGCTGATTGTGCAACTGTTCCAGATCCTGATGAAAATCAATTGGCTGAAATTGCTATAACTACTGCACATACAGCAAAAGAGTTATTAAATATTGAACCAAAAGTAGCAATGTTATCTTTTTCCACAAGAGGTTCAGCAAAACATCCTCTTGTAGATAAAGTAAAAAATGCTACAAAAATTGCACAAATGAAAGCTCCTGAACTCAAAATTGATGGAGAGATGCAATTTGATGCTGCTATAATTAAAAAAGTTGCTGCAAAAAAAGCTCCTGATTCTGATGTTGCGGGAAATGCAAATGTTGTTATTTTCCCTGATTTAAATGCTGGTAATATAGGATATAAATTAGTTGAAAGATTGGCTGGTGCAAAAGCAATTGGTCCAATATTACAGGGATTTAAAAAACCAGTAAATGATCTATCAAGGGGATGCTCAGTTGACGATATTGTTAATGTGTCAATTATTACCTGTTTAAAAGTTTAATTTTTTAAACTTTAACTTGACTTTTTTCAAATAAAATTATTTTTATACATAAAAGAAGAAATTATAAGGTGGGATAAAATGGCAGTACCAAAGAAGAAACCCTCTCATTCTAAAACATATAGAAGAAAAAGAATGAATGAAAAGAGAAGTTTACCAAAACTTACTAAATGTCCAAATTGTGAATCTTATATTCTACCACATAGAGCATGTCCTGTATGTGGATATTACAAAGGTAGAGTTGTAAAAGAGGTTGAACAAGCATAAAGAATGATTATTAATATTTAATTTAAAACAAGGGGTTGTCTCAAAACTTGGGGACAACCTCTTTTTTTTTATAATTTATTTGCTATAATTGAATTATGAAAAAGAGAAGAACAAAAGTACATAATAAGGTAGTATTTAAAAGATATATACAGGATGAACCACTATTATTTCCAGAAAGATTAGAAGAATATATACCAGAAAATGATATAGTAAGAATAGTAAATGATTTAATAGAAAATATGGATTTAAATTTTCTTTACAGAAGCTATAAAGGAGGTGGTAGAAGTAGTTATCATCCGAAGATGCTTTTAAAGGTAATAGTTTATGCTTATACCCAGAAAATATATTCATCAAGGAAGATAGCCAAGGCATTAAGAGAGAATATATATTTCATGTGGTTAAGTGGGAAGAATTATCCAGATTTCAGGACAATAAACAAATTCAGGAAAGAGAAGTTAGGAAGACATTTGGAAGAAATATTCAGTATATTATTATCCTATTTATATGAAACAGGTTATGTAGATTTAAACAATTATTTTTTAGATGGGACAAAAATAGAAGCTAATGCGAATAAATATAGTTTTGTATGGTCAAAGAGCATAAAAAATTACAAAAAGAAGCTTAAAGAGAATGTAAAGAAATTATTAAAAGAGATAGATTATTTAAATGAAGAAGAAGATAGATATTATGAAGAAAAAGAGTCTGAAGAATCTAAAGGTAAAAAGGAAGTATTAGATTCAAAGAAACTAAAAAAGATAGCAAAAGAATTAGAAGAGGTATTGAAAGAAGGAGGAGAAGATAAAAAAGATAAAAAGAGCAAACAATTAAAAAAAAGTATTAAGAAGTTAAAACAGGATTACATACCAAGATTAGAAAGATATGAAGAGCAGGAAAAGAAATTTAAAGGACGTAATAGTTATTCTAAGACAGATGAAGAAGCTACATTTATGAGGATGAAAGAAGATGCAATGTTAAATGGTCAATTAAAAGCAGGCTATAATGTACAGATAGGCACACAAAATCAATTTATGGTATAGTATCCATCAAGACAGATCAGATACAAACACATTAATTCCTCATTTAGAAAGTTTAATATTAAAGACAGGGAGAAAACCAACAAATTTAATAACTGATGCAGGATATGGTTCTACTTATAATTATTTATATTTAAAAAGGAGAGGAATAAATAATTATGTTAAATATTCAGGATATTTTAAAGAAAGTAAAAGAAGTTTTAAAAAGGATAAATTAAACAGACAGAATTGGAAATATGATGAGTCAAAAGATTGTTTTATATGTGCAAATGGGAAAGAATTAAAATATGTTTATACTGCAAGATCTACAAAAAGGAAGAAATTAGAATTATACAAAGTATATTCAACAAATGGATGTAAAGGTTGTATTTATCAGGATAGGTGTAGTAAAGGAAAACCTTACAAGAATATATGGGTAAATCCAGTATTTTTAAAATTAAAATCAGAAGTTAAATCGAATTTATCAACATTAATGGGACAGGAGTTATCATTTAGAAGGAAGATAGAAGTTGAGACCGTATTTGGAGATATTAAACACAATATGGGATTCAGGAGATTTATGTTAAGAGGAATAAATAATGTAAAAATAGAATGGGGATTAATAAGTATAGCACATAATATTAGAAAGTTGTTTAAACTAAATAAAGGAAAAATTTTACCTTATTTTTTATATTTATTAAATAATTCATTTGAAAATTCTTTTATTTTTTCCTTTAATTTATAAATTTTTATATTTTTATTTTTTTTAAAAAAAAGGACTGCCTTAAGATCTAAGACAGCCCCTTTTTTTGTGGGAAAGTTATAGATAATTAAATTCTTGAAAAATTTCTAATTTTTATTATTATAGATAAGTAGATGAGAATATATTGTATTTGTTAAAAATAGATTTATAAAAAAATTATTAATTTTTTAATATAAAAAATTGTTATAAATAGAGAAAAGGTATTGAAATTTAATTAAAATGATTTAATTAATTAGTCAAATATAGAAAACCTTAGAATATAAATTGTTTTAAGAAAAAAATATTAAAATGGAAAAATATTTATGAAGATTGCAGTTGATATAATGAGTGGGGATAATCCACCAGAGCTTCTTTTAGAAGGAGCATTGTTTTTCCTTTCTAAATTTTCTGATATTAATCTTGTCATTATTGGTGATAAAAAACTTATAAATAAAAAATTAAATATACATCCTTATGAGCGTCAAAGAATAGAAATAGTAAATTCTTCTGAAATAATTGAAATGGAAGATAAACCTTTAGATGCTTATAAAAAGAAAAAGAAATCATCTATAGTAATTGGAACTACTCTTGTAAGACAAAATTATATTGATGGTTTTTTTTCTCCAGGAAATACTGGTGCAGTTTTAACCTCAGCACTTTTTGATGTTGGTAGAATAAAAGGGGTAAAAAGACCAGCAATTGGAGCATTCGTCCCAAATATTAATGATTATACCCTTTTAGTTGATGCTGGGGCAAATACAAATGTAAAACCACATTTTTTATTTCAATTCGCTATAATGGGATATGTATTTGTAAATAAATTTTTTGGAAAAGAAAAACCAAAAGTAGGTATACTTTCAAATGGGGAAGAAGAAACAAAAGGGAATGAGTTAACAAAAGCTACATATGAACTTCTTAAAAAAACTGACCTCAATTTTGTTGGTAATGTTGAAGGTTATAACATTCTTGACGGTAGTGTTGATGTGGTTGTTTGTGATGGATTTACAGGAAATATTGCACTTAAAGTTTTAGAAGGTACAGGACTAACTTTATTAAAAATGTTAAAGACTGAGATTAAAAAAACATTTTTTTCAAAGATTGGTGGGCTTCTAATCAAAAGTGGTTTTAAAAGAGTGTTAAAAAGGATGGATGCTAGAGAATATGGTGGAGCTCCTTTGTTAGGAGTTGATGGAGAGATTATTATAGGACATGGAAATTCTGATGATATTGCAACTTATAATGGAATTAAACTTGTGAGAAAAATGATAGAGCTAGATATCAAAGATGAGATACATAGTGCAATAAAAAAATATAAATAATAAAAATAATTAATATAAAACAATATAATTAATTAATATAAAACAATATAATTTTTTATATATTATTTTAAAATAATTTTTATTTATTTGTTTTATTGTTTTGAAAATATAATTTTAAAGAAAAGTATAGTTAAAAAAGATAAAAAAGATGTTAAATAAATGATTTTTGAATAACTATTCAAAAATAAAGCTTGAAAAAAAAATTTTTTTTTTTATCTTAATTTTGACCGGGTGGTTAAGATAGGAGAATGGATTATTCTCTGTAATAAATATCGTAAAGAATCTGCTTTCAATTAAAAAAAATAATTGGAGGAGGCAGATGAAACTATCAGTGGGAGTTGATTTACACAAGCATCAAATGACAGTATGTATAAAAAATTTAGAACAAAGGATTGCAGATATTAATTGGAAATTTTCTACAAAAAAAGAAGGATATATGGAATTTGTAAGATTGTTAAAGAAATTATCCCAACCAGAAGAAATTGAAATAGCAGTAGAATCTACAGGAAATACAAGATATTTTAAAAGAGAAATGGAAAATTATGGATTTAAAGTACATGTAGTAAATACCTTAAAGTTTAAAGTAATAAATGAATCAATAAACAAAACAGATAAACATGATGCAAGGACATTAGCAGAATTTTTATCAAAAGATATGATACCAGAAGTAAATTTATGTAAAGAAGATAGTAAAAATTTAAGAGATTTATTAAAGCATAGGTCAGTATTAAAAAAGACCAATGTAAGTTTAAAGAATCAAATACATGGAATAATGTTAGAAATGGGTATAGAAACAAAGAATGGACAGCTTAACACAAAAACAGGAAGGGTAAAAATTATAGAACAAATATCGGACCCAATAAAAAAAAGTATAGTATCAGGGATAATAAAAACAATAAATAGTATAGAAAGTTTAATATCAGAAATAGAGAAAGAGCTTTCAAAGATGACAGAAAAAGATGAAGCAGTAAGAATACTAAGGACAATACCAGGATGTGGATTGATAACTTCAATTACTTTAAGGGCTTACATAGATGACATAAATAAATTTAGTTCATATAAAAAGCTTTCTTCTTATTGTGGATTGGTACCATGGGTACAAAATTCAGCAGACAAGGAAAGATATGGGAATATAACTAAAAGAGGTTCTAGTGAATTAAGAACAGCATTTGTACAGATGACAATGGGTATGATAAGGGTAAAAAGAGAAAGAGAAAACAGATATATGAAATCTTATAGAAATATGAAAAAGATAAAAGGAAGTGGAAAAGCAATAATAGCGACTTCAAGAAAGTTAAGTAAATTGGTATGGACATTATTAAAAAATGGTTGTGAATATGATCCAGGAAAATCAAATGATATATTGTTAGATAAAGATTATTCTGTTGCCTGAAAGCAATGATTTGAGGTTTTACCTCGTTTAGATAAATTAGCAGATTTTTTGATATTTAATATTGATTTTTATAGGAGAGAAATGGAAAATTATGGATTTAAAGTACATGTAGTAAATACCTTAAAGTTTAAAGTAATAAATGAATCAATAAACAAAACAGATAAACATGATGCAAGGACATTAGCAGAATTTTTATCAAAAGATATGATACCAGAAGTAAATTTATGTAAAGAAGATAGTAAAAATTTAAGAGATTTATTAAAGCATAGGTCAGTATTAAAAAAGACCAATGTAAGTTTAAAGAATCAAATACATGGAATAATGTTAGAAATGGGTATAGAAACAAAGAATGGACAGCTTAACACAAAAACAGGAAGGGTAAAAATTATAGAACAAATATCGGACCCAATAAAAAAAAGTATAGTATCAGGGATAATAAAAACAATAAATAGTATAGAAAGTTTAATATCAGAAATAGAGAAAGAGCTTTCAAAGATGACAGAAAAAGATGAAGCAGTAAGAATACTAAGGACAATACCAGGATGTGGATTGATAACTTCAATTACTTTAAGGGCTTACATAGATGACATAAATAAATTTAGTTCATATAAAAAGCTTTCTTCTTATTGTGGATTGGTACCATGGGTACAAAATTCAGCAGACAAGGAAAGATATGGGAATATAACTAAAAGAGGTTCTAGTGAATTAAGAACAGCATTTGTACAGATGACAATGGGTATGATAAGGGTAAAAAGAGAAAGAGAAAACAGATATATGAAATCTTATAGAAATATGAAAAAGATAAAAGGAAGTGGAAAAGCAATAATAGCGACTTCAAGAAAGTTAAGTAAATTGGTATGGACATTATTAAAAAATGGTTGTGAATATGATCCAGGAAAATCAAATGATATATTGTTAGATAAAGATTATTCTGTTGCCTGAAAGCAATGATTTGAGGTTTTACCTCGTTTAGATAAATTAGCAGATTTTTTGATATTTAATATTGATTTTTATAGGAGTATATATGGTATTAGTTTTTCCAGGACAGGGTTCTCAATTTGTTGGAATGGGTAAAGAACTTTATGATAATTTTGATATAGCAAAAGAAATTTATAAAAAAGCTGCAAATTTAATTGGAAAAGAATTTATCGATTTATCATTTGAAGGTTCGATGCAGGAAATTTCTTTAACACAAAATTCTCAACCTATTATTTTTTTATATTCATATGTATTAGCAATGATATTAGAAAGTAAAAATAGGATAAATTTTAGTAATATTAAATATACTGCTGGCCACTCATTGGGGGAAATAACATCTTTAGTTTTTGCAAATCTCATTAATTTTGAAGAAGGTATTAAATTTGTAAGATTTCGTGGTGAAGTTATGTCAAATTCTTTTTCTGGAAATGGTGGGATGTATGCTTTGCTTTTTCCTGAAGTTGAAGAAATAGAAAAAGTATTATCTGAAAGTTTTGAAGGGAAAGTCTATGTTGCTAATTTTAATTCTTATGCACAGGTAGTTATTTCAGGATTAATGGATGATATGAAAAATTTTGTTGAAGAAAATAAAAACAATTTATTTAAAAAAGCCATATTATTAAAAGTGTCTCAACCATTCCACACCCCTTTTATGAATGAAGCTTATAAAAAAATAAAAAAATATTTAGAAAATATAGAATTTGAAACACCAAGGTTTAAAATTTATTCTAACTATAAAGCTGATCTTTATAATTTTGATAAAAAAGACATTGTTGATAATATTTCAAAACAGGTAGTTTCTACTGTTAGATGGATAGAAATTATTAAAAATCTTTCTTCTAAAGGGGAAAATTCATATATAGAAATTGGTCCAAAAGCTGTTTTAGGATCTTTTATAAAAAATATTGAAAAAGAAGCAATATGTGATAGCTTCACAAAGATATAAATTTTTTTTAATAAATAAGGAGGAAAAGAATGACTATTACTTTTGAAGATTTACAGGATTTGATAGCAGAAAAATTAGGAATTGAAAAAGATCAAATTACTAAAGAAGCATCTTTTATAAATGATTTAGGTGTTGATTCATTAGAACAGGTTGAATTAATTATGGAACTTGAAAAAAAATTTGATATTTCTATTCCTGATGAAGATCAGGACAAATTAACAACAGTTGGAGAATTATTAAATTATTTAAATGAAAAATTAGCTGATAAGTAAATTAAATAGTTTTTCTAAATTAGCAGAGGTGAATATTAACCTCTGCTTTATTTTTTATTGTCTGGAGGAGTTATGAAAAAAAGAGTTGTAATAACAGGTATAGGAATGATGACACCATTGGGAAATGATGTTAAATCTACATGGGAAAATTTGAAAAATGGAAAATCTGGTATTGATTATTTTACTAAAGTTCCTGATGTGGATCAATTACCTGTTAAGTTTGGTGGTGAAATTAAAGGTTTTGAACCTGAAAAATATTTTAATAGAAGAGAATTAAAACAATATGATATCTTTACACAGTATGCTTTAGTTGCTTCTGATGAAGCAATTAAAATGTCAGGTATAAAAGATGCAAATTTTGACTCAAAAAGAGTAGGAGTAATATTAAGTACTGGTATTGGTGGTATTCATTCATTATTGGGTAATTACAAGAATTTTTTAACTAAAGGTCCAAGAGATATCTCTATCTATTTAATTCCTAAAATGATTTCAAATATTGCCGCTGGTATTATTTGTATGCGAAATGGATTTCATGGGGTTTCTTATTCAATTGTATCAGCATGTGCTTCATCTGCTCATGGGGTTGGTGAAGCTTTTAGAAAAATCCAATATGGTGAACTTGATGTTGCAATTGCAGGTGGAAGTGAGGCTCCTTTAGTTGATATTGCAATCATTGGTTTTAACAATTTAAGAGCTATTTCAAAAAGAAATGATGATCCATCAACAGCATCAAGACCATTTGATAAAACAAGAGATGGTTTTATAATGGCTGAAGGAGTTGGTATTGTAGTTTTAGAAGAATATGAACATGCAAAAAAAAGAGGAGCAGATATTTTAGGAGAGATGATAGGGTATGGAGCATCATCAGATGCTTATCATTTAACTGCTTCCCATCCTGATGGTTTAGGTGCTGCAACATGTATGGAAAATGCAATAAAAGATGCTGGTATTACACCAGAAAAGATTAAATATGTTAATGCTCATGGAACATCAACACCAGTAGGTGATATTTCTGAAACTAAAGCTATTAAAAAAGTTTTTAAAGATCATGCTAAAAACCTTTTTGTATCTTCAACAAAATCTATGATAGGGCATACTTTAGGTGCAGCAGGGGCTGTGGAATTTATTTCTACTTTATTGACTGTTAAAGAAGATGTTATTACTCCAACAATTAATTATAGTGAACCTGATCCTGAGTGTGACCTTAATTATGTACCAAATAATTCCATTGAAGAGAAAGTGGAATATGCATTATCAAATTCTTTTGGTTTTGGTGGTCAGAATGCATCATGTATAGTAAAAAAGATATAAAATTAAAAAAATTTTTAAAAAAATTTAACCTTAATGCTAATCTTGTTCAAGAATATAGAAAATCTTTTATTCATAGATCCTTTTTACAGGTTGATAAAGAAGCCACAAAAAATGAAAGATTAGAATTTTTAGGTGATGCAGTACTTGAATTAATAATTACTGATTATTTGTTTAAAAATTATGAAATTCAAGAAGGGAAATTATCACAAATCAGAGCAAGGGTTGTTTCTGAAGAACCATTGTATAATATTGCTAAAAAAATAGGAATAGATAAACTTATATATCTTGGAAAAGGGGAAGAATTAAATGGAGGTAGAAATAAACCTTCAATTTTATCTGATACATTTGAAGCACTTATTGGAAATATATATCTTTTAGAAGGTTTTGATAAAGCTTATAGTTTTACTATTAATTTATTAAAACCTTTAGTTGAGGATGTTTTCAATAATAGAAATTTTCTTAATGCAAAAACACTTTTACAGGAAATTACTCAAAAAAAATATAAACAACTTCCTGAATACCTTGTTGTTAAAGAAGAAGAAATTGATGGACAAAAATATTATACAATGAAAGTAGTTGTTGGAGACAATGTTTTTGGTCCTGTAACCTCTTATTCCAAAAAAAAAGCTGAATTTGAACTTGCAAATATTGCATTGCAGAAAATAAAATAAAATTATTAAAAGATGGTGATATTGTGTATTGTCTGTATTCTGAAAACAAAAAGCAAATCATTAAAAGTTGCTTTAATTCTAACATTATAAAATTTAGAAGTGTTTTATTAGCAGGAGAAGTAGGAACTGGAAAAAAAATTACTGCTTTTCATATTGTTAAAAATTATTTTAATTTAAAAACAATATTTGAGATATTTTTTAATACTAACTTTTTGTATCTTTTAAAAGATCCTCCAGCAAAAGAAATAAATGTTTTATTAAATTTAATTGAAGAAACAACAGAACCATTTTTAAAACAGAAATATTTCAAAAAACTTTTGTTTCTATTTTTAAGAGTTTGTTCACAACTTATATATAATATTGCTGAATATAAAAAAGTGATTCCTGATGAACTAATAGAAAATATCACTATTTTTTTTTACAATATTAAAAATATTAATTTAAATAACTTAGATAGCTCTAACTTTAAACACATTAAATCGATATCTAAAGATATATTGTATTTAGTTGATAACTTTAAATCTGATTATATTTATATTAATGAAATTCATAAAATCCAGGAATGGATCAATCTTAAAGCGAAAACCGGGAAAAAAATAATATTTATAGAAAATATTGAGAAAATGGGTGTTGATTCTGCAAATGCTTTTTTGAAAACTTTAGAAGAGCCTCCTGAAGATCTTTTGTTTATATTAACTACAAATAATAAATTTAAAATTTTACCAACAATAAGATCTAGATGTGCATTATATAATATTGATAATTTAACTGGAAAAGAGTTTAGAAATATTTTAATTGAAGAATGGGGTGAAAAATACTGCGAACTTTTTGATAAATATCCAGATAATTTTAATAGATTTTTAGAATTACTGGAGGAAGATAAATTTAGAATTGATTATGTGAAAAATGCAAATAATTTTATAAAGTTGCTATTTTTAAAGAATGATGATATTTCTGAAATATTTTTAATTTTGTCTAGAATAAAAAAGATTAAAGGATTTGATAAATTCATTGATGAATTACTCTATATTTTAAGAAAATCAAAAAAAACAGATCTTTTTGATTTTTCAAACACTGTGACTGATTATCAAATTGAAAATATTGAAAAATTTTTAGATTATTTGCTGTGGGCTAATAAAAATATTAATTATTCTCTTGAAAATGGACTGCTTTATTTGTATCTTAATAGATATAGGATATTTGCAGGAGATTTTGATGGAGAAAAGTTTTTTTTATGAAAAGTTTATAAATAATTTAAGAAAAAATAATTTATCAAATAATGAAATAGAAAGTATATTTAAGAATTTATTTTTTGAAAAGAATACCTACTTTGAAATTTTAAATAATTTAGATGAAGGTTTAATTGTTTATAATGAAGATGATAAGTTAATTTTTAATAATAGAAAAGCAGAAATATTTTTCAATAATATAAAAAAGGACCCTATAGAACTTGTACTTCCATGTGAAATTCAAAATCAATATAAACTTGTAAAACAGGGTAAAAAGATAAAAAATTTTATACTTCCAATGAAAATTTTTAAAACCAACTATGTTCTTGAATTCAAAATATTAAAATTGAATAAAACTTATTTTAAAGGGATCTTAATTGTTTTTTATGATATTAATGCAAAAATGAAAGCTCAACAGGAAAGTTCAATTTCAACAAAATTGAAAAATATCCTGGAATTAACATATTCTGTTGCTCATGAAATTCGTAATCCTTTAACAGGTATGGATTTAAATTTAAAATTATTACAACAACAGATTAATGCTATTTCAAATTCTGAAAATCCTAAATGTAAAGTCTGTGTAACAAGATATGGAGAAAAAATTGATTTAATTAGAGGTGAGGTTGTTAGATTAAATAAAATATTGGAAAAATTTTTAGAAACTGCACGTCCTTTAAATCCTAAAATTGAAACTGTAGATATAAACCAGATTATAAAAGAAATTTTTGAAAATTTAAAAGTACAGTTTCAACTTTCAAAGAAATCTTTGGTTTTAAAATTAAAAGAAGACCTTCCACTAATTTTAATAGATCCAAATTTATTGAAACAAGCATTAATCAATATAATAAAGAATGGATTTGAAGCAATTGAAAAGGAAGAAAATGGAACTGTTATAGTTTCAACATACGAAGATAAAGAAAATATAATAATTGAAATTAAGGATAATGGGATCGGGATTCCTGATGATATTCAGAAAAAGATATTTGACCCCTTTTATACAACAAAGTCTAATGGAAGTGGCCTTGGCCTTTCTATTGTATATAAAATAATAGTTGCTTTAGGTGCTGAAATTGATTTTAAATCAAAAGTAAATGAAGGCACAACTTTTTATATTTACTTTGATAAGAAAAAATTATCTTCCAACTTACTTTTATCACAAAATGAGTAGATACTACATTATTTGTAAAAAATATATTAAAATTTGTCCCCTGACCCTTCTGCTTTAATAAATATTTATAACTTTTGACAAAAAATTTTTTAGAGTATAATAAAAGTTAATAAAAGTTAAGGGGGTTATTGTGGTAGTAGAAAAATGTAAAAAAGTATTTAAAAAAGTTACTGGAATTTTGATTGTTTTACTTTTATTTATAGGAGTGGCTGCTCTTTTAGCAGGAATAAAAATGAATACTACTCCTTTAAATAAATCATTTTTAATTACAGAAGAGAGAGAAATTCCTCCAGCACCTGATAGTAAAATTAATATTTTTAAAAAGATAGCTGAAGAGAGAGAAATTCCTCCAGCACCTGATAGTAAAATTAATATTTTTAAAAAGATAGCTGAAGAAAGAGAAATTCCTCCAGCACCTGATAGTAAGATTGTTATTTTAAAAAAGAAGATTTAAAAATAAATATGACATTTAATGTTATATCATTCATTAAGAAAATTTTTGGTTAATAAAATTATATAGTTGTTAAAAAAGGGGGCAAGTTTGAAAACTAAATATCAAAATATTATACTAATTTTAATAAGTATTATTGTTTTAGTATTGTGGGGATGTCAACCTGCAATTAACAGTAATTTTTCTGATAACAATAAAACAGAAAAATTTGTGGATTACAAAAACTATATTCCTGAAGTTACAAGAGCATCAAGTGATATTTATGAAGAAGATGATTATCAAAGTTATGCTAATGTGATAATTGTTAATGGTGATGAACAATCACATAACTTTTTTGATGATCCAACTGACTGGTTAAAATTTGATGCTCAAGCTGGAAGTAGTTATACAATAGAAACATGGGTTTATGGGTATGCAGATACTATTTTATACCTGTATGATGGAAGTAATTTAATTACTTCAAATGATGATAAAGCATATGGAGATTATGGTTCACTTATAAATTCGTGGACAGCATCTGAAACAAAAACATATTATATTAAAATAAGCTCTTATGCTAGTAGAATTGGAGCTAATAGAGACTATGTTGTTAAAGTGACTAAAAATGGTTCAGTGTCTGGTGATAGTTATGAAGAAGATGATACACAATCTTTAGCTAATTGGTTAAACTTTAATGAAACTCAAAACCATGATTTTTATGATGATCCAACAGATTGGTTAAAAATAAATGCAACTAATGGAAATAGTTATACTATAGAAACTACATTGATTGGATCTTCATGTGATACAGTTTTGTATGTTTATGATACTTCAAATAATCAGATTGCTTACAATGATGATAAAGTTTCTGGTGACTATTCTTCTTTAGTTAATTTTACTGCAACTTACACTGGTGTATACTATATAAAAGTTTATTCTTATAATGGGAGAACAGGAAGCAATAGAGAATATAGTATTATTGCGACTGAAGAAAGTTCATCTCCTCCTACACCTGCAAAATGGACAATTTTAGTATATCTTGATGGAGATAATAATTTATCCTCATATTCATCTTCAGATGTTTCTGAAATGGAAGCTGTAGGAACTATAGATGATGTAAATGTTATTTTATTATGGGATAACTCTTCATCTACACATGGTTACTATAGAGTACATGATGGGCAGACTACACTTTTGCAAGACCTGGGTGAAATAAATATGGGATCTGTTGATACAGCAAAAAATTTTATAGATTTTGTTGTTGCTAATTATCCAGCTGAACACTACATGTGGGATTACTGGAATCATGGTGGTGCAGTTGATAGAAATCTTATAAAAGGTGTTTGCTGGGATGATACAAATAATAGTGATCATTTAACTGAAGTAGAGCAAAAAGATATTATGAGCTATTTTGCAAATAAAATAGGTAAAAAAGTTGATGTTGTAGGTTTTGATGCATGTTTGATGGCTACTGCAGAAATAGTTTATCAATATAAAGATTATGCAGATTATATGGTTTTTTCTGAACAAACTGAACCAGGTGATGGTTGGGATTATTCTTTTTTAAATCAGTTAAAGACAAATCCAAATTCAACTGCTTTAGAAGTTGCAAATGCAGTATGGTCATATTATAAGTCATATTATTCAACCAATACTGATTGTACTTTTTCAGTTGCAGATTTAAGTTATGCAAATGATTTAGGGACAGCAATAAATGACTTTGCGAATCAAGCAATTAATGGAGGTGACTCTTATTCATATTTTAATGATGCAGCAAATTTTAACGATTTTTCAGGTTATACAAAAGATTTTTATATGTATATGTTAAATATCTATAATAATTCATCAATCTCTTCAACTACAAGAGATAAAGCATATAATGTATTGCAAGTTATAGATAATTTAATTGTTAATGAATGGCATGGTTCTAAATGGAATAATATTGCTTATGGATTATCAATGACTTTAAAGTCAGATACAAGTACTTACAGTTTGTTAGATTTATGTGTAGATACTTCATGGGATGAATTCTGCACATTTGCTCAATTTCCAGATTCTTATTAAACAATTTTAAAGAAAGTTACTGTTATTAACTTAAAAGAAAGATTTGACATTTAACCAATTATTTTTTTTAAGCTGCTCTGGATTTTTCCAGGCAGCTTATTTTTTATAAATAAACTTTTATTTATTTTTTCCTGTAATTAATTTAAATATTTTTTAGAATCTATCATGAATTAGTAAGATATTAAATATACATTTTGTTATCATATTTAAAAAATATTACTTCCACTAAATCTTTGTTTAAATTTGAAATTGTATTTCTTTTTATTGTATATGTACTATAACAGATATGAGTTATTCTTATTCTAAAATGTTCAGAAATATATTATAAAAAATTGAAGATTTGTTTTCACCATTTTTCATTTTCTTTGCATTTTTTCAAGATGGAGTATACAGCATGGAAATTTTTGTTTTATTTTATAATATTGTTCACTTATAAAAATAGTAATTTAAAAGTATATTAGTATTATTGTTAAATTGTAATTATATAATATTATTTTGGTAAATGTTTTGTTAATTCATTATCTGGTATATCAATTTTCTTAATTAACAAAAGATTGTTTGAAATAGCAGGATATATTTTATCTTTTATATAATTGTGATTTCGAGTTTTTCTTTTTCTTTTGTTGTGGTATTAAGTTTTTTTTGTAAAACCAATATATTAATTATTTCAAGTTTATCAAAAAATTCATATAAAATTAAGACAATCATTATTGTCAATACTATTATCATTCTAGGATAAAAATAATAAGGATGTTGTGATTTAATAAAACTAAATATTACCAAAACTGTTAGAAAAATTAAAAACAAAATAGATAAAATACTAACAAATTTGTTATTTTTATTTGTTTCCTTTTCAATCATAAATATTTCCTTTCATTCCTGATTTAAAGTTGTAATTAAAGATTTATCTTATTAAATTTAAATTATTTCTTTAATATTATTTTCTATTCAATCCAGAAATTTTTTGAACCATAAAGCATTTTATAGATATTAAGAGCATAATTATCAGTCATACCTGAAATAGTATCAACTATAGTCCTTAATAAATAATTATTAAAGTCAGTCTCCTTCATAATTTCTTTAAGAACATCTCTTGGATATTTAGTTGGTTTTAGATTTTTATTATGTTCAGTTAAATAATTATCTATTAAAATTTCTATTGTTCTATCAGGTAACTGAAGTGGATTGGTTAAATAAGCTTTTGTTATTTTAGATAATACAAAAAATTCTTTGCTATCCATTGTTTGAACAATATTTGAATTTAGTATTTTGTTGTATAAAAATTTTTGAAATTCTTTATCTTTTTGTTTAAAATCTGATGAATAAGAAATAAGGTCAAATATAGATTTTATGTTATTATTTTTAAATTTATTAATTTTTATATCATTGTAAATTTTAGTTTTAACTTTATAAAAATCATCTGAAGTTTTTATTTTGTAATGAGAAATAAGTTTATTTAACTGGATAGATGTATTTTTACATAGTTCATTTATATATGTTTTTATGCATATTGATGAAAAATCATGTAAAAATATATTTATATTGGTTTCTTTTTCCAGTTCATTTAATTTTTTTATATCACTTTTTTTCATAAAATTTTTAAATAAATCAAGAAATAAACTAATGAGGTCTTTTTCATCAATGATTTTAGCAATAATTCCATCTTCTATGTCATGGTGTCTTTGAGCAATTTCATCGCTAATACCAACAATCAAAGCTTCAAAAGACCAGGAAAAGGAATTATCAATAAATAAAATAATATTTTTGTTTTTTTTCTTACTTTTTTTATGTGAAGAAATTTTTTGTTCTAAAAATCTATTATAATGATTAAGTTTTAAAAATTTATTACTATTGCCATTATTTTTACTTTTTTCACATTTTCCATTTTTATTTATGAATAATAAACATTTATTATTACCATTAAAATAATTGCATTTTTTAAATTCTTTTTTGCTATGGTTTAAAATTCCCCATAAGGTTAAGTTTGATAAATTACACCCTTTGTAGTTATTTGATATAGAAGTTAAATAATCAAAAATCTTAAAAGATTGTAAGTTATGTTTAAATCCCATTTCATGTTCATTTACTTTAAAATTTGTAAGATCGAATAAACAATTGTTGGTAATCAGATTTAAAAATCTTTCTCCAATATGTCCAAAAGGTGTATGTCCTACATCATGCCCTAAAGCTATTGCTTCAGTTAAATTTGTATTAAATTTAAGATATTTTGAAATTGTTGTAGAAATCTGAGAAACTTCTAAAGTATGTGTTAACCTATTTCTCAAATGATCTTCATATCCTTTAATAAATATTTGAGTTTTACCTTCAAGCCTTCGGAACGATTTAGAATACAGAATTCTATCTCTATCCCGGGTAAAACCTGTTCTAAATTCATTATTATCTAATTCTTTATGTGCTCTTAAATATCTACTTTTATTTTTTTCATCTGCTTTAAACATTGCAAATGTTTTCTTCACTTTATAATCCTTGAATGTTTTTAAACTTTATAAAATTTTATATATATCTATTAAATTTTTTTATAAAAAATAATTTTTATTTTTTTAAATTTTTATATTTTTAAATTTTTGATTTTATAAAAATGTAATTTACAATAATAATTAAAGAAGTTATGTTTTATTGATTTAATTTTATTTTTAATATATCTTCTTTACCATATCCTTTTATTTCAATCTGTTTTTTTTCATATGAATATTTTTTTTCTGATTTTTTAATAAGATCAGTAATAATATTTTCTAAATCTTTTTCAAGATATATAGTTGAACCTTCAGCAATTGAACATAATCTGGAAGAGTAGTTTACTCTTTCTCCAATGCAATCAAAAGTATCATCTTTTTTATATTTAAACTTATAGCAAAAACCAAAACTTATTCCAAAAGCTAATTCAAGGTTATCAAAGTTATGAATGTGTTTAATTGCATCAATAGTATCATTATTTAACTTGAAAATTGTGTTTAATAAATTGTCGAAAAAATTAATACGCATTGAGAAATTATCCTGTAGTTTTGAATTTAAATAAGCATAGAAAAAACCATCTCCAATAAGTTTAAAAATATATTTTACTTGAGCATTACTATTTTTATGAAAATATTGATATGCGAAATTATAAAATTTTTCCAGAAGTAATCTGATTTCCTGCTGATTGTATTTAGCCCATTTACTAAAATTTCTAATGTCACAAAAAACAAATATACCATAATCTTCACTAAATTTAGTGAACTCCTGGTAATTTTGTTCTTTTTCAGTATCTCTAATATTATTTTCTTTTTTTAAATCCAACTTTTTCCTCCTTTAGCAAAGTTTTTTTATTTATACTGGGTTTTTAAAAAAATTATTAATTTCTTTTTTAATTTTTATTAAATCTACAGGTTTTTCAAATATATTTTTAACATTCCTGTATTTTTTAAGAAGTTCATCTATACATTTTAAGTTTCCTGAGATTATAAAAACAGGAATAGTGGGATTTATCTCAAAAAGTGATTTAATAAACTCTTCTCCAGACATTTGAGGCATATTCAAATCAGTTAAAATAAGATTATAACAATTTTTTATAGATTTTTTAAAAGCTTCTTTTCCTGAATGTGCTTGATCTACTATATAACCCTCAATTTCAAGAAATGTTTTTAAAATTTCATTAAATTCAATATTATCATCGACTATTAAAATTTTTTTCATAGGTCTTCTCCATTTTTTGATGTAGTGCTTTATTGAGTTAATCTATTTTATCAGTAATATAAATCCATTTTTCTTCTAATAACTAATAATTTATCTTTATTGTCTTTAATCAAAAGAATGGTTTTATTCTCTATTTTATTAATGAAAGTGAATTCGAATAAATCATTATATTGTAACTCTATTTATATATTTTTAAATGTCAACAACTAATAAGTGTGGTTATTCTATGAGGGTAAAGGGTCATTTTTAAATTATTTTTAAAATTTAAAAGTGAAAAAGAATTTGACCCTTTACCCTATTAAATTAACATTTGTTTTTAACTTTTGACAATTATTAATAAAATGTATAATTAAAGATAAGAAAAAATGGGGGTAAATATATGATAAATACAAATGAATATGAAAAATTAATGAATGTTATTAAAAAGAGAATATCTGAAACTGTAGGATTGATGCCTGAAGAAATTGAAGAAGATCAGAGTTTTTTAAAAATGGGAATATCTTCAATTCATGCTATTAAAATTATTAATTTAATTCAAAAAGATTTAGGAATTGAATTAAATCCAGCAATTATATTTGAATATGAAACTCTAGAAGAACTGGTTGATTATTTATTGTCAGAAGGTGTTAAGGTTAAAGAAGAATTAAGTGAAATAATTTGATTGTATAGGAAGATAGATAATATTATTGTAATGCGAGGATAATCAGATGAATAAAGTAAAAAGATCAAATAACTACTTTAATAATTTAAAAAAATATTTAGCTGGTGGAGTGCACTATAATTTTAGACTTCCCTGGGAAGAAAAACCTATTCCTTTTATCAAAGGAAAAGATAGTAGACTATGGGACCTTGATGGAAATGAATATCTTGATTTATATGCAAAATTTGGAGCTATGATATTGGGACACAACAATAAAAAATATAATGATTTTTTAAAAGAATGGATAGATAAAATTTTGTCTGTAAATCATAGTGATATAGATGAAGAAGTAAGTGAAAAGCTTGTTAATATAATTCCATGTGCAGAATTAATAAGGTTTGGATTAAGTGGTACTGAAATTGTTCAAAATGCATTAAGAGTTGCCAGAGCTTATACAGGAAAAAATAAATTTATAAGGTTTATTGGTCATTATCATGGTAATGCTGATAATATTATGGGTGGTAAAATGAAAAGTGAAAGCATGCCAGTTCCTGTAGATTTTAAGGGTGACTATAAAGGGACTGATGGGAGAGCTGAAAAAATAATGGAAAATCAATCTTTCCTGATACCATGGAATAATATTGAAATATTGAAAGAAGTAGTAAATAACCACGAATTTGAAATAGCTGCAATTATTATGGAACCTATCTGTATTAATGGAGGTAGTATTCTTCCCCAAAAAAATTATTTAAAAGAAGTTAGAAACCTATGTGATAAACATAATATAGTATTAATTTTTGATGAAATTATTACCGGGTTCAGAGTTGGTTTAAAGGGAGCACAGGGAAAATTGGATGTATTGCCTGATCTGGCTACTTATGGAAAAGCTATTGGTGGTGGTGGATTACCTGTTTCTGTTTTAGCAGGTAAAAAAGAAATTATGAGACTTCTTGAAGAGAAAAAAGTAATTCATGCTGGAACATTTAATGGTTATCCTCTTGGATTAGCTGCAATAAAAGCAACCATTGATATACTGGAAAAACCAGGTGTATATGAAAATATGGAAAGTAGAACAAAAAAAATACATGATATTTTAAGAAAAGAAGCAATTAATGCAGGTATCCCTTTAGTTATACAGGGGCCTATTAATTGTGCTTCATATCATTGTTGTGAGAAAGAAATAAAGGATGTATCTGAGTGGACTTATGAAATTATGACTAAGGACGCTATTTTAAATAGTCAGCTAGCGAAAAATGGATTATTGATATCAACAATCTCAAGAATATATCCCAATATAAGTTTAAGTGATGAAGATGTTGAGTTTTTTAAAGAAAAAATAAAAAATGGAATGTCTGATTCAAAAAAGATTTTTGATGAAATTTTTTTATAAAAATTCATTTGTTAGAGTCAGGGGTTATAGAAAATGGATTTAAAAGTAGGTATAGTACAGATGAATTCAATTCCAGGAAATATTGAATTGAATTTAGAAAAAGCTGAAAAATTTATAAAAAAATCAAAAGAAAATAAAGCAGATTTAATTGTTTTTCCAGAACTTTTCAATGTTGGATATAATCTAAAAATTATAAGTGATTTAAAATATGATTTTATAAAAAATGCTCAAATTTTATCTGATTTAGCAAGCAAATACAAAATTTTTGTAATAGCAGGAATTTTAGAGATTGATGATAATCAAATATTTAATAGTGTATTGGTTTTTAATGATAAAGGGGAAAATATTTCTAAATATAGAAAGAACAACCTGTTTAAATTGACTGGAGAAGATAAGATTTTTAAAAAAGGTAATAACTTAGAAGTTTTTAAAATTAAAGATTATAAGTTTGGGCTACAGATTTGTTTTGACATAAGATTTTCAAATATATCAAAATTTTATAGAGATAAAGACTGTGATGGGATAATTGTTGTTTCAGCTTTTCCACATTTGAGATTAGAACATTTTAAAACTATTTTGAAATGTAGAGCTATAGAAAATCAAATGTATGTGATTGTGTCCAATAGGACAGGGAAAGATAATGGAATAATATTTTGTGGGAATAGTTGTATTATTGATCCATGGGGGGAAATAAAAAATTCACTAAATGAAAATGAGGAAGGAATAATTTTCAGTAAGGTTAATAAAAACAAAATAAAAGAAGTTAGAAGTAAAATACCTATGTATTAAAAAATAAAGTTAAAAATTTTTATAAATTGATATTTTAACAATTTTGAAGATTAACCAAATAATTTTTTTAAAATTAATAATGGTACTTAAATCTTTAGAATAAAAAATAAAAAGAGTTTGGGGAAATAAATATGAAGGAAAGCGAATATATAAAAATCAAATTAAGTGAGAATCAAAAGGGATTGTTTTTTGAACATCAATTAAACAATGATTCTACTTATAATATAACCACTGGTATAATAATAAATGAATTTCTGAATATTCAACTTTTTCAGAAAGCATTTGAACTTGTTATTAAAAAGCATAGTGCTTTAAGAACATATTTTAAAATAATTGATAATGAACCTTACCAGATAATTAAAGATAAAGTGGAGTATAAATTTAATTACAAAGATATAAGTCATTTAACTGAAAAAGAAAAGAAAAAATATATTAAAAAAATTTCTATTAGAAATTCCTCTATTATATTTGATTTATTTAAATATCCATTATTTAATGCTGAATTAATTAAAGCAAATAATGAAGAATATTATTTTTTTATTGCAATTCATCATATTATTTCAGATGGATGGTCAATGGAAATTTTAAAAAAAGATCTCGTTACCTATTATTTTGAATTAAAAAAGAATGTTAACTTTGATATAGATATTCCCGAGCATCAATTTTATAAATTGGTGTTAAATGAAAATGAAAAATTAAATAGCAATGAATATGATAAATATAAGAAATACTGGTCAGATAAAATGAAAGGGTATGAACCTTTTCATTTTTTAACTGATTTTCGTAATGAACTGGATAAACCAAAAGAGGGAAAAGAGATTCAATTTAAGATAAACAAGTCTTTGTATCAAAAGATTAAACATTTAAGTTTAGAATTTGGAGTTACACCTTTCATGTTTCTATTTGCAGTATTTAAAGTATTTTTAAACAAATATACTTTAGAAAATGATATAACTGTAACTTCACCTTTTACAAACAGAATGAGTACAAAATATCAGGATGTATTTGGATATTTTGTTAATCTTTTACCAATAAGAGATTATATTGATCCCGAGGAAAAGTTTAATGAATTTCTAAATAAAGTAAAAAAAACAATTATAGAAGCATACAAAAATGTAAAATATCCAAATAATTTAATTTTTAGGGAAATAAATAATAAAAAAGGATATTTAAGAGAAATTTTTGATATTTCTTTTACATTTGATGTGTATGAAGAAAATGAATTAATTAATAAAATTAAATTTAAAGAATATAAACTGGAAAAAATAAATCTTCCTGGTAATCTGATGTTTTTGTTTCTTGATAATATGAAAGAATTGTTCTGTAAAATTCAATATAATTCATCTGTTTTTTCTAAAAAAACAATTAAAAATTTAGCTAAAAATTTTATCAATCTTTTAAAACAGATTTCTGATAATCCATATGTTCAGATATATAAATATAATTTAATTTCTTATTCTGAAAAAAAAGTTATTTTAGAAAAGTTCAATAATAGTTTTATGAAAATAGATTATTTGAATGAAACTTTAATTCATAAATTTGAGAAAAAAGCAGAAAAATTCCCTGAGAAAATTGGTTTAAAATATAATGATACAATATTAACATATTCTGAAATAAATAAAAAAGCAAATCAACTTGCACGATTTTTAATTTCAAAAAATATAACAAAAGATTCTATAGTTGGAATTATGACCAAACGTTGTCCAGAAATGGTAATTGGAATTTTAGCAATATTAAAAACAGGAGCAGCATATGTACCTATAGATCCTGAATATCCTGAAAACAGAATTAAATATATAATTAGTGATTCAAAAGTAAAAGTTGTTCTTTCAAGGAAAGATGATTTAAAAAAGGTTTCTAAAGAAATTACAAAAATTATAAATATAGATCTTAATAACAGTTTTGTCTATAAAGGTAATGATACTAATCTTAATATAAATATTAAAGGTGATGATCTTGCGTATATTATTTATACTTCTGGTTCAACTGGTCAACCTAAAGGAGTTATGATAGAACATAAGGGAATAACAAATATTTTAGAAGGATTGGAAAGATTTTTCCCTTTAAAAAATAATGATGCATATTTATTAAAGACGACTTTTACATTTGATGTATCAGTTACTGAATTGTTTGGGTGGTTTTTTGGAAATGGAAAGCTTGTAATACTGGAAAATGGATTTGAAAAGGATCCTTATAAAATACTGGAAGTAATTGAAAATGATAAAATTACTCATATTAATTTTGTTCCTTCAATGTTTAAATCTTTATTGAGAGTATTAAATAGTGATGAAAGTAGATTAAAATTAAAAAATTTAAAATATATTTTTGTAGCTGGAGAAGCTATACCTCCAGTAGATGTAAAAGAATATTATAATTTAAAATTAACTCCTGAATTTGTAAATATTTATGGACCAACAGAGGCTACAATTTATGGTACATTATATTATTTAAAAGATTTCAAAAATGGAATAAATGTACCAATTGGGAAACCTGTACCAAATTATAAATGTTATATTGTTGATAAATATAACAATCTGGTTCCAATTGGGGTTCCTGGAGAATTGTGTTTAACCGGTCCTGGTATTGCTAGAGGCTATAAAAACAAACCAGAATTGACAAAAGAAAAATTTACAGTCAATCCATTTTATCAGCAGGGTGAAAATGAAATATACAATAAGATGTATCATACGGGTGATCTGGTAAAATGGTTACCAGATGGAAATATTGAATATCTCGGAAGAATAGACTATCAGGTGAAAATAAGGGGATTTAGAATAGAATTAGGAGAAATTGAAAATAGCTTATTAAAAAATGATAAAATTTCTCAAGCAGTAGTAATATCAAAAACTGATAAAAATGGGGATAAATTTTTATGTGCTTACTATAAAAGTGATAAAAAAATATCTGATTTTGAATTAAGAAATTATTTATTAGAACAAATACCTTCATATATGATACCTTCACATTTTATAAGAGTTGAAAAATTCCCTTTAACTTCAAGTGGAAAGATTGATAGAAAAAATTTACCTGAAATAAAAAAATATACCAGAAACATTAATTCAGAATTATTGCCACCAGAAACAGATACCCAGAAAAAAATTGCTTATATTTATAAAGATATTCTTAATGTTGATTCTATAGGTATTGAAGATAATTTTTTTGATTTAGGAGCTCATTCCCTTTCTTTAATTCAGATAGGAGAAAGATTAAAACAGGAATTTAATGTTGATTTTTCAATTATAAAACTGTTTCAATATACCAATATCAAACTTTTAGCTGAGTATATAGATTCCTTAATTCATAATAAAAAAGAAGGTAAAGATAAACAAATTGAAAAATTTCATCCAGAAAAAAACAACAAAAAAAGAGAAAATGAATCTGATATTGCAATTATTGGTATGGCAGGCAGATTCCCTGGAGCAAAGAATATAAATGTTTTCTGGGAAAATTTAAAAAATGGTGTTGAGTCTATAAAACACTTTACTGATGAAGAATTAATTAAAGCTGGGGTGGATGAGGAAGACTTGAAACAGGAAAACTATGTTAGAGCTAAAGGAGTTTTAGAAGATATTGAATATTTTGATCCAGAAATTTTTGGGTATTCACCCAAAGAAATAGAAATAATGGAACCACAATTAAGAGTCTTATATCAGTGTACTTATGAAGCTTTAGAAGATGCAGGTATTGTACCAGATAAACATAAAGGTTCAATTGGATTTTTTGCTGGTTGCTCAGATAATTTAAATTGGGTTACCAGACTTCTTTTTCATGATGCAAATATGGGTGATAAATATCAAGCATTTACCCTTACAACAAATAATTTTTTAGCAACCAGAATTTCTTACAAATTAAATTTAAAAGGACCAAGTTTAACAGTTCAAACAGGTTGTTCCACTTCATTGGTTTCTGTACACCTTGCCTGTCAGTCAATTATTGAAGGAGATTGTGATATTGCAGTTGCTGGTGGTGTAACAATAGAATTACCAAAAATATCAGGATATTTTTATTATAAGGGAATGATATTTTCTCCAGATGGGCATTGTAGACCATTTGATGATAAAGCAATGGGAACTGTTTTTTCTGATGGTGTTGGTCTTGTGGTTTTAAAACCATTAAAAAAAGCAATTGAGGATGGTGATCATATTTATGCTGTTATTAAATCTTCTTCAATAAATAATGATGGGAATTCAAAAGTTGCTTATACTGCTCCAAGTATTGAAGGGCAAGCAGAAGCAATAAAAAAAGCATATGACAAAGCTGGAATTAATCCTGAAACTATTACTTTTATTGAAGCTCATGGAACAGGTACAAGTCTTGGAGATCCTATTGAAGTAGAATCATTAAAATTAGCTTTTAATTCAGAAAAAAAACAATTTTGTTGGTTAACTTCTGTTAAAGGAAATATTGGGCATATGGATATAGCTGCTGGTATCGGAGGATTGATAAAAGCAGCTTTGTGTATAAAAAATAGAAAATTGCCGCCAGTAGTAAATTTTGAAAAACCTAATTCAAAAATTAATTTTATAGATAGTCCATTTGTAGTGAATAAAAAGCTAATAGAATTGAAGGGGAACTTTAATAACCCAATTCGAGCTGGTATTAATGCTTTTGGTGTTGGAGGAACAAATGTTCATATAGTGCTTGAAGAACCACCTGAAATAGAAAGAGAAAATGATTTTGATAAATGGAATTTATTGGTTTTTTCAGCTAATACTAATACATCTTTAGAAAATTATATAAAAAAAATATCAAATTACTTTATTAATAATAATTTAGATAATGTTTCTGATG
This sequence comes from Exilispira thermophila, assembly GCF_055389015.1. Classification (NCBI taxonomy): domain Bacteria; kingdom Pseudomonadati; phylum Spirochaetota; class Spirochaetia; order Spirochaetales; genus Exilispira; species Exilispira thermophila. The sequence goes on from NZ_AP042476.1 coordinate 2,848,591, forward strand.
TAGCTTATACCTTACAAACTGGTAGAAAATTTTATAAGTATAGAAAATATATACTTATCAAAAATGATGAAAGAAATATTAGACAATTATTATTAAATAATAAAAATATATATTTAGTTAATAACAAAAAAAACAATTTAGTTATTTATTTACATAATTTAAGTGATGATGAAATAAAAAAAGCAAAGAATTATTATAATAAAGAAAAGCTTTTTTCTAATATTGTAAACAAAGCATTTAATGATTTTCAATTAGAATTTCAAAAAGAAATTAAAAATTGTCTTGAAAAAGGCAAAAAAAATAATTTATTATTAAGTTTTGTATTTCAATATTCTTTATTAAAATTTTTTGATGAAATAGGAATAAAAACATCAATAATTATTGGTGAAGGTATAGGTGACCTTGTTTATGCATATTTTATAAAATTAATATCCAGAAAATTATTATATGAAATATTAATTGGAAAGAAAAACAAACATATTCCTATTTTTAATATAGAGACTTTAACATTAACAAAAACAGAATATCCTTATTATTCAATTGAAAGTAAAATATTTATTAAAAATGAAAAAATTTTGAAAATTATAGATATTAATAAAGAAATTTATAATTTGTTACAATTAGATGACAATGAAGAATATAAAAATATAGATTTGTTAAGCTTTAGTGATGAATATGATAAAATATTAACAAAGTTAAAATTTAAAAACATATTTAGCATTTTTAAAAATAACAAAAATTCTATTTCATATATTTTATATAAATTTATTGGAAAACAATGGAGTTCCGGTATAGAAGTTAATTTTTCTCTTTTACATGAAAATAGGGAAAGGAAAAAATTATCTTTACCAACGTATGTCTTTGATAAACATTATTTCTCTATTGATACTATAGATCCAGAAAAATTATTATCAGGAAATAATGAATATATTCAAAACTTTGCTTCAAAACAACAAAATATCATTTATGAAAGGGAAAAAGCTGATGATTATGTTGCACCTGAAAATGAAATTGAAGAAAAAATATGTAAAGCATTTGAAAAAGTTTTAGGTATTACAAATATCAGTGTTGAAGAGGATTTTTTTGAATTAGGAGGGGATTCTTTAAAAGCTGTAAGTTTAATTTTAGAAATTCAAAAATTATTAAATGTTAAACCTGAACTAGATGAAATATTCAGAAATTCCACACCAAAACAACTTGCGACAATTATTGAAAATTATTCTGAAAAAAGTCAATATATTCCAATTCCAAAAGTTGAACCAAGAGAATATTATCCATTATCTTCAGCTCAAAGAAGAATGTATGCTCTATATCTATTGGATGAAAAAAGCACTGCTTATAATTTACCCAGTGCAACGTTAATTGAAGGAAAATTTGACTTTAAAAAACTTGAAAGTGCTTTTAAAAAATTGATAAAAAGACATGAAAGTTTGAGAACATCATTTGAACTTGTAGATAGTGAAGTTTTCCAAAAAATTAATGATAAGGTAGATTTTTCAATTGAATATAAAAATCTATCAAATGATAAGAATAATGAAAATATAAAGAAATTAACAGAAGAATTAATTAAAGATTTTGTTAAACCTTATGATCTGTCAAAACCACCATTATTAAGGGTTGAATTGGTAAAACTATCAGAAAATAAACATATTTTATTGTTTGATGTTCACCATATTATTGCAGATGGTACTTCAGCTGAAATTTTAACTGGTGATTTATTTAAGTTATATTATGAAGATTTACCTGAAGTTAAAGTTCAGTATAAGGATTTTGCTAACTGGCAAAATGCTATGCTTAATTCAGATAAGATAAAAGAACAAAAATCATATTGGTTGAATAAATTTTCAGGGGAATTACCAATTTTAAACTTACCTTTAGATTTTCCTCGTCCTCCTATTAAATCTTTTAAAGGGGATAGAATATATTTTACAATAAATGAAAATTATACACTGAATTTGAAAAAGATAGCTTCTGATAATGGTTCAACATTGTACATGGTTTTATTAACATTATATAATATTTTACTTTATAAATACACTGGTCAAAATGATATAATTATAGGATCTCCAAATGCTGGTAGAAGACATCCTGATATTGAAAATGTTGTTGGTATGTTTGTAAATACTTTACCAATGAGAAATTTCCCTGATGGTGAAAAAACATTTAAGGAATTTTTATTAGAAGTAAAAGAAAATGTATTAAAAGCTTTTGAAAACCAGGATTATCAATTCGATGAACTTGTGGAACAATTAAATCTTGAAAGAGATATAAGTAGAAATCCTCTATTTGAAACTGAATTTGATCTTCAGAATATGGAATTTTATGAAATGAAAGCAGAGGGTTTAAATTTTACTCCATTAAATGTGACAATGAAAACATCCCAATTTGATATTTCACTGGAATGTGAAGAGCATGAAAATAAGCTTTATTCTTTTTTTGAATATTGTACTGATATTTTTAAGAAAGAAACAATTAAAACTATTTCAAAAAAATTTATAAAATTAATATCAAATGTTATAGAAAATCCAGAAATTAAATTAAAAGATATTTCTTTACTTGAAGAAGAAGATATTGATTTGGTAAATAAGATTAATAATACAACTTCTGAATATGATAAGGATAAAACTATAAGTGATCTATTTGAGAACACAGCTAAAAAATATCCTGATAAAATTGCTTTAATTGCAAAAGATAGAAATTTAACTTATTCTCAATTAAATGAAGAAGCTAATAAAATAGCGAATTTTTTAAGAAAAAAGGGAATAAAAAATGGTGATATTGTAGGATTGATTTCAACAAGAACATCTAAAATGATATTAGGAATTCTAGGTATTATTAAATCAGGAGCAGCTTATTTACCAATAGATCCTGTATATCCAGAATCTAGAATCAATTATATTTTAACTAATAGTGGAGTAAATATTCTTTTAACAACAGAAGAAATTAATATTAATTATAATTTTAAAGGGGAAATAGTTCCAATTGATGATTCTAATATAAAAAATGAATCAACTAAAAATCCTGAAAACATTAATTATTCTGAAGATCCATTATATTTGATCTATACTTCTGGTTCAACAGGTAAACCAAAAGGTGTAGTTATTAAACATAAATCTGTTAATAATTTTATTCATGGAATTACAAAAGCCATTGATTTTAATGATAAAAAAAAGATTATTTCTTTAACTACTTTTTCCTTTGATATCTTTGTGCTTGAATCACTACTTCCTCTAACTAAAGGGTTAACAATGGTTCTTACTTCAGATGAAGCTCAACAGGATCCAAAAGAAATAGGGAGATTAATAAAAAATTATTCTATAAATATGATTCAAACTACTCCTTCAAGAATGAAAGTATTAATAGAAGATGAAGAATTTACAGAAGCAGTTAAAGAACTTGATACAATAATGATTGGAGGTGAATCGTTTCCAGAAAATTTATTAGAACAGTTACAATTAAAAACTAATGCTAAAATATATAATATGTATGGACCAACGGAAACGACAGTATGGTCAACTATAAAAGATTTAACTAATTCAAAAAATATTACTATAGGTAAACCAATTTCAAATACAAGAATATACATTCTTGATGATAATAATAAAATTGCACCAATTGGGGTTTATGGTGAATTGTGTATTGCTGGAGATGGCCTGGCTAAAGGTTACTTTAAAAATAAGAAACTAACTAAACAAAAGTTTGTAGAGGTAGATTTATTTAAGAGAAAAGAAATAGTATATAAAACAGGAGATTTAGCACGAGTAACTTTAGATGGTGAGATAGAAATAAAAGGAAGGATAGATTCTCAGGTTAAAATAAGAGGATATAGAATTGAACTTGAAGAAGTTGAGAAAAACTTATTAGAAAATAAATTAATAAAAGAAGCGATTGTTGTTAAAAAAGAAGATAAAAAAGGAAATGCCTTTCTTTGTGCTTACTATATAGCAAATAAACAAATTGATGAAGAAACTTTCAATAAAGAGCTCAGAGCATATTTATCAAAAAAATTACCTTATTATATGATTCCTTCACATTTTATAAAGGTAGAAAAATGGCCATTAACACCTAATCAAAAAATTGATAAAAAATCTTTACCAGATCCACTTAATAGGAAAACTATAGATAAGAATAAAATAATCAAACCTGAAGATAGTTTTCAAAAAGAAATATTAAGAATATGGCAAGATGTATTGGGTATAGATGGAATAGGAATAAATGACAATTTTTTTGATATAGGTGGAAATTCAATGCTATTAATACAGGTAATTAGCAAAATTAGAAAATTAACTAATAAAGATATTCCTGTAGTTTCAATGTTTCAATATCCAACTATAATGAGTTTTGCCAATTATTTACAATCAAATACTAATCAAGTAAAAAATATTAAAAGAACTAAATTATCAAGATTAAATGAGACAAGTGATATAGCTATTATTGGTATGGCTGGAAAATTTCCAGGTGCCTCTTCAATAGATGAATACTGGAAAAACTTAATAATGGGAAAAGAAAGCATAAAATTCTTTTCAAATGAAGAATTAAGGGAAAGTGGTATAGATGAATATTTACTAAAAAATCCAGATTATATAAAAGCTAAAGGGTATCTGGATAATATAGAATATTTTGATGCAGACTTTTTTGGTTATACTCCTGCAGAAGCAGAATTAATGGATCCCCAATTAAGATTATTACATGAATGTACATGGACAGCACTTGAAAATGCTGGATATATTCCAGATAACTATGAAAAATCTATTGGTTTATTTGTAGGTAGTTCTTCTAATTTGCTATGGCTTACAAGGCTTTTAACATTAGCTAATAATAGGATTATGTCTTATAATGCAGGAACATTAAATGAGAAAGATTTTGTTGCTACAAGAATTTCATTCAAATTAAATCTAAAAGGACCAAGTTTTACTGTTCAAACTGCTTGTTCAACTTCTTTAGTAACTGTTCATTTAGCATGCCAATCACTTTTAAAAGGGGAATGTGATATGGCTCTTGCAGGTGGGGTATCATTATCATTACCTAGAAAAGAAGGATATTTATATCAAGAAGGGATGATTTTTTCAAAAGATGGACATTGCAGACCTTTTGATGATGATGCAAGTGGAACAGTATTTGGTAATGGAGTAGGTATTGTTGTGTTAAAAAGATTAGATGATGCAATAAGAGATAATGATAATATATTAGCCATAATTAAAGGATCAGCTATTAATAATGATGGAATTAGAAAAATTGGTTTTACAGCTCCAAGTATAGATGGTCAGGCTGAAGTAATTTCAAATTCTTTAGAATTAGCAGGTATTCATCCCGAATCAATAAATTACATAGAAACACATGGAACTGGAACTAATTTAGGGGATCCAATTGAGATTGAGGCTTTAAAACAAGCATTTTCTACTAATAAAAGGAATTTTTGTGCAATTGGATCGGTAAAAGCTAATATTGGTCATCTTGACACTGCTGCTGGAATTGCAAGTTTAATAAAAGTTGTATTAAGTTTAAAAAATAGAGTATTCCCAGCTTTAATTAATTTTAAAAAACCCAATTCAAAAATAGATTTTATTAAAAGCCCATTTTTTATAAATATTAAAAATCTTGATTTTAAAAAGGCCAGCACTGTTTTAAGAGCAGGAGTTAGTTCATTTGGTATTGGAGGGACAAATTGTCATATAATTCTTGAACAGGCTCCTGAAAGGAGGATTTAAAGATATGAAAAAAGAGATTATTTTAATTTCAGGAAGAACAAAAGAAGCATTAGATAGAAATACACGTAATATTATCAATTATTTAAAAATGAATAATGATTTAAGGGTAGAAGATATTGCATTTACCTTACAGAATGGAAGAAAAGAGTTTAAATATAGAAGAAGTGTAATAGCAAATAATATAAATGAAATAATTGATAAACTATCATTTGCATTGAATCAAGATATTTATTCAATAGTTAATTCTATTTCTAATAACACTGTTTTTAATTTCAAGAATGAAGAAATAATTAATAATAAAATGTTTTTAGATGCTTATAAAAATAATTTAATGTTTAAAAGACAAATTGATAAATGTAAAGAGTTTCTTCCTGAAAAGGAAAAAATTTTATTTGAAAATTTTATTAATAATAAAATATCTTTTGAACAGATAAGAGAATCTTATTTTATATATGATTTTATATTTAATTTTTCTTTTTCTAAATTATTAATAGAATTGGGTATAATTCCTTATGCACTATTGGGTTCAGGAATTAATGAATTATTATGCGCAACGATTTCAGATGTGGTTTCTATCAGTGATTCATTAAAAATACTTTATGAACTGAAAAATATAAGATCAAATATTAAAGAAGAAAATTTTAGTATTAAAAGTAACGAAAATTTATTTAGGAACATATCTTTAAATTCACCTAAAATTCCATATATTTCATCAAAAACTGGAGATTGGATTAATACAAGCCAAGCAACTGACCATAATTATATATATGAATTATTAATGAATTTTATTGGCCAAAAAACTCCAAGAAAAGATATAATAGAAGAAATTAAACAAAATGATTTAGTTTGTATTTGTTTTGGAAAAGATAATCAATTTAATTATAATAAAAAAAATATAAAAGTGGTATCAATTTTTAATTTATCTAAAGATAAAGAAGAAATAAATTCTGAAGATGATCAATTTGAATTATTCATAAAAAAACTATGGGAATCTGGAATCAAGATAAATTGGAATTTATTATATTCTGAAGTTGAAAGATTTCGAATACCTTTACCTACCTATTCTTTTGAAAAACAAAAATATACTGTTGATATAAACCTATCTAAACTAAATACAATGAATTTAAAATCTTCAGAAGAAGAAATATTAGTTTTTGAAAGAAAAAGGGATATCAAAAATTTTAAAGAACCTGTAAATGATATTCAAAGAAAAATATTAAAAATATTTCAAAAAGTACTGGGTATAAAAAACATAAGTATTGATGAAAACTTTTTTGATTTAGGTGGAGATTCACTTAAAGGTATTGAAATAACTTCACTTTTACAAAAAGAATTTAATGTAAAAATAGATATTGAATCAATTTTTAATAATTCAACAATAGAAAAAATTGCATATATAATTACAAAACAAAATAAAGATAAAAAAGAAATAATAATTCCTGTTGAAGAAAAGGAATATTATCCAATTGCTTCTTCACAAAAAAGGATATTTACTTTAAGCTATTTTGCTCCAGACAATACAGCATATAATTTACCTGTTGCTTTTGAAATTACTGGACCTCTCAATATCAAAAAATTTAAAGAGTCTGTAAAAGAGCTTATAAAAAAACATGAATCTTTAAGAACTACTTTTCATGTTTTAAATAATGAACCAGTACAAAAGATACATAAAGATTTAAAATTTAATATTTCAATTTCTGAAAAAAAAGTATTAGAATCTTTTGATTTAAATAAAGAAATAAAAAATTTTGTAAAACCTTTTGATTTAAGTAAATTACCACTTTTTAGAATTAAGATATTAAAATTACCTGAAAATAAATATTTTTTACTGTTTGATATACATCATATTATTGCAGATGGTACTTCTTTAGAAATAATTGTTAAAGATATAATGAATGCCTATTATGAGCAAATTGAACCTTTAGAAATACAGTATAAAGATTATGTAGTTTGGCAGAAAAAATCTGATAATATTAATAAACTTCTTCTTCAGAAAGAATACTGGATTAATATATTTAATGAAGAAATTCCAGTTTTAAATTTACCTTATGATTTTGAAAGACCACCTCTTCAAAGTTTTGATGGTGATATGATAAGTTTTATAATAAATAAAAATAGGTTGAAAAAAATAAAAAGAATCTGTAGAGAGTTTGATTTAACATTGTTTATGTTTTTGTTCAGTGTATATAATATATTTCTTTCTAAATATAGTAATCAGGATGACATTATTATTGGTGTTCCTACTGCAGGAAGAAATATTCCAGGTCTGGAGAATCTGATAGGGATGTTTATAAACACTTTGCCTTTAAGAACTAAACTTTTACCAAATAAAAAAATAAGTGATTTTTTTATAGAAGTAAAAAAACAAATATTAACTGCTTTTAAAAATCAAGATTATCAATTTGATGAGCTGGTTGATGAATTAAATCTTGTCAAGGATAGAAGTAGAAATCCTTTATTTGATACAATGTTTGTTTTACAAAATTATAGAGAAACAAAAATATCTTTAAAAAATTTAACTTTAAAACCAGTAGAAATTAGTCAAAAAACATCAAAATTTGATATTTCTTTAGAATGTAGAGAAAAAAATGATATTATACTTTGTAATTTTGAATATTGTACCAAATTATTTAAAAAACAAACAATACTTAGAATGATTAAACATTTTTTTAATATACTTGACCAATTGATATTGGATGTAGATCAAAAAATATCTGATATAGAGATTATAACTGAACAAGAGAAAAACCTGATACTGAATAAATTTAATGATACTTTTGTTAAATTTCCAGAAAATAAAACTTTAGTTGATCTATTTGAAAAACTGGTGAAAAGAAATGGGGATAATATAGCCATAATTTTCAATAATACTTCATTTACATTTAATCAATTAAATGAAAAATCAAATCAGATAGCAAATTTAATATTTGATAATAAAAAGGAAAAATCAAAAACATCAGGAGTTGGACTGATTTTAGAAAATTCTTTTGAATTAGCTGCATCTATAATTGGAGTTTTAAAATCTGGAAATTTTTATCTTCCTGTAGCACCAGATACACCAATAAAAAGGATAATTGATATTTTTAAAGAATCAAAAATAAGAACATTAATTTTCCAATCCAAATTTAAAAAAGATATTGGGAAAATTATTAAAGAAGTAAAAAATATAAAAAATTATATTTTAATAGATGATGTAATTGAAACCCAGACTTTTTATGAAGAAATAAAATTTTTTGGAATTGATGAAATAAATAAGCAGAAGAAAAATAATTTAAATTTAAAAATAAAAAATAATGATCTTGCATATATTATTTATACTTCTGGTTCAACAGGGAAACCCAAGGGGGTAATGATTGAACATGGTTCAATTTATAATAATATTTATTGGAGAGTTAAAAATTATAAGTTCAACAAAAATGATACTTCCTTAATTTTGTTTTCATACCATTTTGATGGTTTTGTTACAAGTTTTTTTACTCCTCTTTTATCAGGGTCTAAAATTGTATTTTTAAAAAATAATGAAATTAAAGATCCTGATGTAATTATAAAATATCTGAAAAAATATAAAGTAACAAATTTTATAACAATTCCTTCTCTTTATTTAGCAATATTAAGTTTTTCCAGGGGCGATGAACTAAAGTTTCTCAAAAAAGTAACTTTAGCTGGTGAAAAATTAACAAAAAAGGTTGTTACTAAAAGCTATTTAATAAATAAAAAAATAAAAATATTTAATGAATATGGACCTACAGAGAATAGTGTAGTTACTACTTTTGCAAAAGTTGAAAATGGAAAAGAAATTACAATTGGAAAACCAATTGCTAATATTAAAGTATTAATCCTTAATAAAAACAATAAACTTTTACCACCTGGTATTGCAGGAGAAATTTGTATATCTGGTAAAGGACTTTCAAGAGGATATATAAATAAACTAGAATTAACAAAGAAAAAATTTATAATTAATCCCTATAACAAAAGAGAAAAACTTTATAAGACAGGGGATTATGGTAAATGGCAAAAAAATGGAGATATTTTTTTCTTAGGTCGATTGGATGATCAGATAAAAATAAGAGGATATAGAATTGAACCAGGTGAAATTGAAAATACATTACTTGAATATGAATTTATAGATGAGGCTCTTGTAATTCCTGTGAATTTGGAAGGTTTTAGTTATTTATGTGCTTATTTTACAGCAAAGAAAAAACTAGAAATACAATTAATAAAAAATTTTTTAAAAGATAAACTTCCTGAATATATGATACCTTCTTTTTTTATTCAATTAAAAAAATTCCCTTTAAATTCTGTTGGGAAAATTGATAAGAAATCTTTGCCATTACCTTCATCTCAGCTAGTAAATAGTTATGTTCCTCCAGAAACATTGACTCAAAAAAAATTAATAAAAATTTTAGAAAAAATTTTGGGTATTAAAAATGTTGGAATTAACCATAATTTTTTTGAAATTGGTGGTGATTCTATTAAAGCAATTAATTTTATTGTTAGTTTAAATAATGAGAATATAAATATTAATCTAAATGATCTATTTAAAAATCAAACAATTAGAGAATTATCTTTACTAATTGATTCTCAATCTAATCTATCCATGATGGATGATATTAAACTTATAAATGAAAAGTTAAGCAAAACTTTTGGAGAAAAAATTAAGTTAGTAGTTTTTTATTTAAAAAATTTAAAAATAAATATTCTCTATTTAAATAAGGAAATTGAAAACAAAATGGATAAAATATCAAAATTTTTTATTGAAAATGTTGAAGTTTCTGTACATCCAAATTTTATTATTATGCTTAGCAGTAATGATTCTTTTCCTTCTAAGTATAAATTAGCGACCGATGAGCAATTTATAAATGATGTATTAAGATTGAAGGATATCAGTGATCAAAAAATAGAAAAGATAAAACTAATTCTTAAACAAAATTACAATAATGTAAATTTAAAATTAAAAAATAATAAAAAATTGTATAAATTCCCTCTTAGTGAAATACAAAAATTACATTTATTAAAGAATAATAGAACTACTGGTACTTTTGTAAAGATTGATGGGTTTTTAAATCCTGAAACAATAATAAAATCTTTGATACATCTAATAAATTCACAAGAATTGTTGAGATCTTTTATTATTATTGAAAATGAACAACTATTTTGGCAGGTAGGAGAAAAGATAAAACAACTCAATATAAAAATAATTGACATTGCTGATATTAAACTTGAAAATAAAAAGTTTATTTTGAAAATGATTTTAGAAGAAATGTTGGAAAAGAAATTTAAAGTAGGAAATCTTTTTTATAATTTATTTATAATAAAATATGATTTTTCAACATTTTATATAGGTACTTTTTTTGATCATTCTATTTTTGATGGTATGAGTGTAGAAATTGTAAAAGAGTTTTTAAAAGAATCAATTTATAGGTTGGGAAAAGATAAATTAATTGATAGTAAAAAGACTTTCAAATATTCAGATTATGTAAATCTAATTAAAAAAGAAATAAATTCAAACAATTTAAATAGAATAATTGAAATGTTTAATTTAAAAGAATATGAAATTTATAAAAAATTAGTAGAAGAAATTTTTGAAAAAAAATTAACAGATGAAGTTAATTTATTTCAGTACAAAATTCCTTTACATAATTCTTTTGAAGAAAACAAAATATTTGAGAACTCATTTAAAATATTTCTAACTTTTATTTCAAGATATTTTAATTTACCCAAACTTCCAGTTAAAATAATTCATTTTGGAAGAAGATATAAAAACAATTCTTTTTATAATACTATAGGTGAATTTTTAGATTTTATTCCTTTATTAATTGACTTTAATAATAAAAAAATAGAAGAGATAATTTCTAATGTCAAAAGTTTAATTGAATTTTTAATAGAAAATAATCTGAATTTTTTAACCCAAGCAAATCAAAATAAAACTATAAAAAAATTGATAGCTCCTGAAAAAAATCAAACAGCTTTTATTTTATTTAATTTTCAGGGAAAAATTTCTGAAAATGAAAAACAGTTAATAAATTATTTTAATAAAAATAACAATAAAATGACTAAAGATTCAATTATAAGTACATTCGAGTGTGATGTTTCTTATGATGATAGTTTTATAATATTTAGATTTATTACCTTAATTAAGGATTTTACTAATACAGGGTATTCTTTGTTTAATAATATTGTTAAACAAAATATAGATTTGGTAAATGAAAGCTAAGAGTATTAAATTTATTGATAATTTATGAGAGGATAATATGAGAAAGTATAAAAATTTAATTGAAGTTTTAAAATCAAGGATTGATTCAAATAAAGGAATTACTATTATTTCAGATAAAGACGATGAGGGTTTTTTTACATATAAATATCTTTATGAAAAATCATTAAATTTAAAAAACACTTTATATTTACAAGGGATTAAAGCTAATTCTGAATTGGTGATACAAATTGAAGAACCAGACAAGTACTTATTTTCTATGTGGGCTTGTTTTATGGGTAAAATAATAGCAATTCCTATTTCATCTGGTAATGGGGATGAAAGCAAAATAAAATTAATAAATATTTTAGAAACTTTAAGTAATCCATTTTTATTGACAACAAAACAAAATTATGATAGATTGATAAAATATTCATATAAAAATAATTTAAAAAAATTCAAACAATTTTTAGAAAAAAAAACTGTTTTTTATGAAAATATTGAAAAGATTAATTCAAATATCCAGGAAAATGAAGAAATTAAAAAAAGTGATATAGCTTTTGTACAATATTCATCAGGTTCAACTGGAAATCCTAAAGGAGTTATTTTAACCCATGAAAATTTAATTATAAATATTGAAGCAATGTTGGAGGGTGCAGGTCTAGAGAAATCTGATTCATCTTTAAGCTGGATGCCTTTAACTCATGATATGGGATTTATAGGATTTCATCTTTCTCCTCTTTTTAAAGGTCTAAATCAATTTATAATACCAACTTCAAGGTTTATTAGAAATCCCACAATATGGTTAAAAAAAGCCTCTGAACATAAAGTTACTGTATTATCTTCTCCAAATTTTGGATATAAATATTTTTTAAAATGGTTTAACAGGAATAAAGATAATGACCTTGATCTTTCTAATGTTAGAATAATTTTTAATGGTGCAGAACCAATTGATGTATCTTTATGCAGGGATTTTATTAAAAGTATGAGTAATTTTGGATTAAAGAAAAATGTAATATTTCCTGTATATGGGTTAGCAGAAGCAAGTTTAGCAGTAACTTTTCCTGATAGAAATAAAAAGATAGAATCTATCAAAGTAGATAGAAATTCTCTGAATTTAAATCAAAGAATTAAAGAGGATAATGTTGAAGAAAAAGATTTAATAGAATTTGTTTATGTGGGAACTCCAGTTAAAAATTGTAAAATTAGAATTGTTGATGAAAAAAATAATCTAATTGGAGTAGAGAGAGTTGGATATATTCAAATCAAAGGGAAAAATGTAACTTCAGGATATTATAGAAACCCGGAAGAAACAAAAAAAGCTGTTACCAAAGATGGCTGGCTAAATACCGGGGACATAGGATTTTTAAAAAATGGAAAGCTTGTTGTTATTGGTAGATTAAAAGAGATAATATATTTAAATGGTCAAAATTATTATCCTTATGATTTAGAAAAACTTGCTGAAGAAATTGATGAAGTTGAAATTGGTAAAATAGTATTTGTAGGTGTTTACAATATTAAACTTCAAAAAAATGAAGTTATTGGTTTTCTATTTTACAAGAAAAATCTTGAAAATTTTATACCATTGAAAAAAAAGATTAAAAATTTTATTTTTTCAAAATTAGGAATTAATATAAAAGAAATAGTTCCTGTTAAGAAAATTCCTAAAACAACTAGTGGAAAAATTCAAAGATACAAACTTGCCAATATGTATCTCAATGGAATATTTGATGATATAATTATTCAAATGAAAAAAATTGAATCTAAAGAAAGAAATAATAATGAATCTTCTATATTAAATTTAAATGAAGTTGAAGAACAGTTGTTAAAAATCTGTAAGAACATTTTAAATACAGAAAAAATAAATATCTATGATAATTTGCTTGAATTAGGAATAGATTCCATTTTATTGGTCCAACTCCATGAAAAAATTAATGAAAAATATCCTGGAATAATAAATGTTTCAGATTTTTATAATAATTCTTCAATAGTTTCTCTTGCATCTTTTATTCAATATAAGAAAAAAATAGTTTATGGAATAGCACTTCCAAATATATTAACCATTAAAAAAGAAACATTCACTACATTAAAGTACTTTTTAAAAGAAAATGAAATCGAGCAATTAAAATATATAAAGAATTATAATTTAAATGACCTTTATAATATTTTATTATTATTTACAGGAATTCAAATTAAAAAAGTTTTTAATACTGCTAAAATTTATTTAACATCTTTAAATAATTTTAATTTCAAATATTACTTCATTGATACTAAAGATTTTAAAGATTATTTATTTAATTTTAAAATAAATAAGAAGAATATTGATGTTTTATATGAATACACATTTAATATGATAAAAGAAATAAACTTTTTAAATAATTCACATTCTTTTTTTCCTCTGGTAATAGTAAATAACATAATTTCAGAAAAACGATTAATAGATTATTTTGACTTAATATTAAATCTTAATATTAATAATAACAATAATTGTATCACTCTTATTGCAAATGATAGTTTAAATAATATTAATTTCAATACAGAAAAAGAATTTGATTATAAGAATTTAATAAAGACATTTTTTACTAATTTGATTAATGAATTTCTTGATTTTATTGAAACAATAAATGAAGACATCCTATAATATGTCAACAAAAAAAATAAAAAAAATAGGATGTTGACAATCTAATATAATTAGTGTTCTTTGACATTTATATATATCAGGCACAATGAGGTTTAGCAACAAAAACCTTAACAGGATCATAAATAGAGGAATAAGTATACAAATGCCAGATAATTTTAGCAAGCTTAACCATAACTTTAAAAATAGCTTTTTTAGAATTACCTCCTTTGTTAATTTCATTAAGGTAAACCTGTTTTAATTCATTATTATGCATTAAAGCAGATACAGCACAACAATATAATTGTTTTTTAACAATAGAGATTCCTTTTGATTTTTGATATGTTCTATCTTTAGAACCACTTTGATCTTTACCAGGGTAAAGGCCAATGTATCCTAAAAATTTATTTACATTATTAAATTTATTTAAATCACCACAACAACCAATGATTGTTGCAACTGTTTTTTTACCAACACCAGGGATTGATAAAACAGCTTTTATAGGGTTAATACTATTTTTGTTATTATTATCAGAATAATTAAATTCTAAATTTTTTAATATAAGGTTAATATTTTTTTCTATATTTTTTATTTGTTCAAGAAGAAGTTCTAACACAGTAATTTGATTTCTTAGATTAAATTCATTAGCTTTAATGCCATTATTTGGAGTAATAGAAATTTTAGCAAATTCAATAATTTTTTTAGCTTTATGTTCAGAATTATTGTTACCTTTAATTGATCTAAAAATTTTAACAATATCGTTTTTGTTAGCTTTGGCTAAAGCAAAAGCAGAAGGATATTTTTTTAAAATGGTTCTTGATGTAACATTAAAAGGGTCTCTAAAAACAATATCATACTCATAAAAAGTTTTTTGTAAAATACTTGAAATTCTTCTTTTGAGATTGTATATTTGTTTCATAAGGAAATTGTATTCCTTTATGAGTTCTCTTAGGTTAGAGACATCATTTTCTGGAACCAGTGATTCTTTAATTAATCCAGTAGATAACTGGATAGCAAGATTTAAAGCATCTTGTTTATCAGTTTTGGTATGTTTATTAAAGGATTTAGAGAAATAGGAAGAGGAATAAGGATTAACAAGAGAAATTTTATATCCTTTTTCTCTAATACTAAAGAACACTGGTTTCCAGAAAACATTAGTTGCTTCTAAAGCAAATTCAAAATCATTTTTATTATTTGACAGTTTATTAATAATTTCAAAAAACTTTTTAAAATTCTTAGAATTATGAATTAATTTAAATTTTTTAACAATCTTTCTTTTTTCATTGATAATACAAACTTCAGAAGATTTTTTTGCTACATCAATACCTACAAAAAACATAATTCAACTCCTTTTAATTTTTTTAATATCTGGCATTTGCACAACCTCGAATACACAGTGAGACGAATAACTTCGAATCCTGTAACATCCTGAATATTTGCTAAACAGCCTGATATATAGATTTAAGATGGATAAAATCAAAATTCTTTATTAAGTCTTTAAAAAGACAAGGAGATTTTTATTTGTATTTTATCCATTAAACACATATCATATTTATTATCCCTAATATTATTAGGTTGTCAATAGTACTTTTATTTTTAATATATTATACGAGGAGAAAAAATATGAATAAAAAAGTAGCAATTTTGTTTCCAGGCCAGGGATCTCAATATTCTGGTATGGGGAAACAACTGTATGACAGGTATAATATTTTTAAAAAAATTTTTGATGAAGCTAATGATGTTTTAGGATTTGACTTAAAAAGAATTTGTTTTGAAGGAGATGAAAATATATTAAAAGCAACTGAAAATGCTCAACCTGCAATTTTAACCTTAAGTATAGGGGTATTCAAAATTTTACAGAATGAATTTGACATTGATATAAAATATTTAGCAGGACATAGTTTAGGAGAGATATCTGCTTTAACCTGTTCCAATGCTATTAAATTTGAAGATGCATTAAAAATTGTTAGAAAAAGAGGGTTGTTAATGAAAGAAATTGCGGGGGAAAATTTGGGTGGAATGGTAGCAGTATTTAATTTAGATGAAGAAAAAATTAAAAATATTTTTAAAGAAGAAAATGGTTTAAAATCATTAACTATTTCTAATTTTAATGCACCTACTGAGTTGGTTGTTTCTGGAGAAAAAAAAGAGTTAGAAAAGTTTACTGTTATATTGTCAAAAAGAAATGTTTTTTTTGTTCCTTTAAAGGTAAGTGCGGCATTTCATAATCCTTTAATGCTGGAAGTAGCTAAAAAATTAGGACAGGAATTGAGTAAATATAAATTTAATAATTTCAAAAAACCTGTTATTTCAAATATTGATGGATTACCATATGGAAATCCTGATGAAATTATTGAGAAACTTGAAAAACAAATTTATATGCCAGTGCAATGGATAAAGATCATGAAATTTCTAGAACAAAATGGAATTAATTTTGTTATTGAAGCAGGTGGAAAAAATATTTTGAAAAAGTTAAGTGAGAAAAATACCAAAGTAATAAAATCTGTTGCATTTAATGAATTTGAAGAACCATTTGAAATAAAAGAAAATTTTAAAAAAATAGATGAAAAAGAAATAATAAAAAGAGTTTTAAATAAATGTTTACTGGCATCTGTATGTACAAAAAATAATAATTTTGATAATGATGAATATAACAAAGGAGTAGTTCAACCTTATAATAGTTTACAGAAACTGATTAAGGAAATTGAAGATAAAAAAGTTGAACCAGAAGAAAAGCATATAAATCTGGGTTTAAAATGGATGAAAAAAATATTTGAAACAAAAAAGGTATCAGCACAAGAACAAAAAGAATGGTATAAGGAAATATCAGGAGAACTTAATAAATTAAAGATTTTATCAATTAATTTTAGTAAAGAAATGATTTTATAAAATATACATTATATTAGAGGGAAAATAATGAAGAATAAAAGAGAAATTATTATAGAAGAAAAAATCAATATAGAAAATCAAGAATATAATGATATTGCAGTTATAGGTATTAATTGTTTGTTTCCAGATGCTAATAATATTGATGAGTTCTGGACAAATTTGAAAAATAGTAAATATAGCATAAAATCCTTTCCTGATAATAGAAAAAACGATATAAACAATTATATTAAATGGATTAAAAAAGAAAATAGCAACATTGAATATAAAGATTTATGTCATTTAGATGAAATTGATAAATTTGATCCCCTTTTTTTTAATATTACACCTGACGAAGCTTCAAAAATGGATCCAGTTCAAAGATTATTAATGCAGGTTGTATGGGGGGCATTAGAAGATGCGGGATTGACCCTAGATGTTCTTGATAATTCTAATACAGGAGTATTTATAGGTAAATCTGATTTTAATCAATTAAAATATCATGAACTTTCAAAAGATAAAGATATTTTATTTTGGACAGGATCTATAGATAGTATGCTTGCGGGGCGAATCTCATATTTTTTAAATCTTAAAGGCCCTTCTCTTGTTATTGATACAGCCTGTTCATCCAGTCTGGTTGCAGTTCATAATGCATGTCAGTTTTTAAAATCTAAGGATATAAAAATTGCAATTGCAGGAGGGGTGAATTTATTTATTGCTCCTTTTGCAAAAGAGAAATTAATGATGGAATCTCCAGATAACATTATTAGACCTTTTGATGAAAATGCTAATGGAACTGTATGGGGGGAGGGATTGGGAGTAGTTGTTTTAAAACGATTGGGAGATGCACTTCAGGATAATGACCAGGTTTATGGTGTTATTAAGGCAAGTGGAATTAATAGTGATGGTAGTTCAAATGGTATTACTGCTCCAAATCCTGAATCACAAAAAAGGTTATTAGTAAATGTATGGCAAAAATATAATATCAATCCAGAAAACATTGTTTATTTTGAAACACATGGTACGGGTACAAAATTAGGTGATCCCATTGAAGTAGAGTCTATTACTAAAGCATTTTCAGAATTTACAGATAAAAAAGGTTTTTGCCCTGCGGGTTCAGTAAAGTCAAATATAGGTCATCTAACTTCAGCTTCAGGAATTGCTTCCCTAATAAAATGTCTATTAATTATAAAAAATGAAGAAATTCCTCCAACAGTTAATTTTAAAACCCCTAATACTTTAATAGATTTTGATAATTCTCCTGTTTTTATAAATAAAAATATAAAAAAAATACATTTTAATTCGGAAACTTCATATATTGCTATTAACTCTTTTGGAATAAGCGGGACAAATTGCCATATGATACTTACAAAAAGTAATATTTCCAGAAATGAGATAATTCCTGATAAAAGATATGATATTTTTACTGTTTCTGTAAAAAACAAAAATGTCTTAAAAGAATATATAAATAAGTATTACAAATATTTTTTAAATACTAAAGATTTAAATTTTCATGATGTTTGTTATACGGTCAATACTGGCAGAAATCATTTTAACTATAGACTAGCAATTGTTATTAATAGTTTTAATGAGTTAATTCAAAAATTAAAAATATTGCTTGAAAAAGACAACTTTAATAACCTTGAATCTTATGATATCTTTTATAATTATCATAGAATTAATAGAAAAAATCAAGTTATTGGAGAAAATAGAGAAGTTATTTACAACAATATAAATGAAGTAAATGAGATTTCATTAATTAAAATAAAAAAAATATTAGATCATAGATTTAGTGAAAAACTTTATAAAGATATAGCCAAGTTTTTTGTAAATGGATCAAATATATACTGGGATATTCTATACAAAGGAATGAATGTTAATAAAATACATCTTCCAACATACCCTTTTTTAAGAAGAAGATGCTGGATAAATTATTTAAATAATTAATAAGTAATAGGATTTTAAAGGAGGGTTAATGAAATTAACAATTATAGGGGCTGGATATGTAGGACTTGTTACAGCAGTATGTATGGCTGTTATAGGCCATGAAATTTGTTGTGTAGAAAAGAATCAGAATAAACTTAAAAAACTCAAAAAAGGTGAACCAACTATTTATGAACCCGGTCTTGAAGAGATGTTAAAAGAAATAAATAAAGAAAATAAAATTATTTTTACAGATGATATTAAAGAAGGAGTATTTTTTTCTGATTATATTTTTTTATGTGTAGGAACTCCTCAAGGAGAGGATGGACATGCAGATCTTTCTCAAGTTGAAGAAACTGTTAGAGAAATGAGTAAATATATAGATAAATATAAATTAATAATAGAGAAATCTACAGTTCCAGTAAATACACATAAATGGGTTGAACGAACTATCAAAAGATATATAAAAAATAAAGCTAATTTTGAAATTGCTTCTAATCCTGAATTTCTAAGAGAAGGAACAGCTATAAATGATTTTTTAAATCCAGATAGAATTGTTATAGGTATCAATACTAATAAAGCTAAAAAAATTATGGAGCAAATTTATTTACCATTTAAAGAAAACAATATTCCAATAATTTACACATCAATTCCTTCTGCTGAAATAATTAAACATTCTTCAAACTCATTTTTAGCATTAAAGATTTCGTTTATTAATATGATTTCAGATTTATGTGAAAAAGCAGGAGCTGATATTGAGGAAGTAGCTAATGGGATTGGCCTTGATTCAAGAATTGGAAATCAATTTTTAAAAGCAGGGATAGGATACGGAGGAAGTTGTTTTCCTAAAGATGTAAAGGCATTTATAAGAATTGCAGAGTATTATGGAGTAAATTTTTCTTTGTTAAAAGAAGTGGAAAGAATAAATAAAAGCAGAATTAAAAAGATAATTGATTTAATTTATAATGTATTATGGATTGGAAAAAACAAAACTATTGCTGTATGGGGGTTATCATTTAAGCCAGATACTGATGATATAAGAGAAGCTCCTTCAATTAAAATAGTAAAAGAATTATTGGAAAAAGATGTTAATTTGAAATTGTATGATCCTAAAGCTATGGAAAATTTTAAAAAAGTTTTTTGTGAGAATGAGAGAATTAAATATTTTAAAAATAAATATGAAGTTCTTGAAAATGCTGATGTATTGATAATATTGACCGAATGGGAAGAATTTAGAAATATTGAATATTCAAAACTTAAAGAAAAAATGAAATTCCCAATAATAATTGATGGAAGAAATATGTTTAATAAAAAAGAGATGCAAAATAGAGAAATAGAATATTATTCTATTGGAAGATAAGGAGATAAAATGGGAAAAAACGTTTTAGTAACTGGTGGAGCAGGTTTTCTTGGGAGTTTTTTGTGTAATCAACTTATAAAAAAAGGTGAAAATATTTTTTGTGTGGATAATTTATATACTAGTAATATTGAAAATATAAATCATTTAATTCATCATAAAAGGTTTAAGTTTCTTAACTATAATATTATTAATAATTTTGAAATTAATGAAGATATTGATGAAATTTATAACTTTGCATGTCCTGCATCTCCAATACACTATCAAAAAGATCCATTATTTACGTTAAAAACATGCTTTTCAGGTTCTATAAATTTACTTGAACTTGCCAAACAAAAAAAAAGTAAAATTTTGCAAGCCAGTACTTCTGAAATATATGGAGATCCTGATATACATCCACAAACGGAGGAATATAGAGGAAATGTTAATCCTATAGGTATTAGAGCATGTTATGATGAAGGGAAAAGAGTCGCTGAAACTTTATTTTTTAATTATAAAAGAATGTATGAAATACCAATAAAGATAGTTAGAATATTTAATACATATGGACCTGGTATGGCAATAAATGATGGTAGAGTTATAAGCAATTTTATTGTACAAGCATTAACAGGTGAAAATCTAACAATTTATGGAAGTGGTTTACAAACTAGAAGCTTTTGTTATGTTAGTGATTTAATTAATGGAATAATAAAAACAATGGATACTGACAAAGAAATTACAGGACCTATAAATCTTGGAAATCCAGTAGAATATACAATCATAGAAATTGCTGAATTAATTATTAAATTAACCAGATCAAAATCAAAAATTGAATTTAAAAAATTACCAGAAGATGATCCAAAAAAAAGAAAACCAGATATTTCAAAAGCCAGAAAAATATTAGACTGGAAACCTGAAGTTTCTATTGTAGAGGGATTAAGTAAAACTATTAACTATTTTAAAAAAAAATTGTAAATTTAGGATAACTTATAAAAAAAGAATATAATGATTTTATAATCCAGAAAATATAGGAAATAATAATGTATAAAAATTTAGAGAATACCAGGATACAAAATAAAAAATTATTTAATAAAAATTTTGTTTTACTCTGGCAGGGGCAGTTTGTAAGTCAAATAGGTACTCAGATTTCTGCAATAACTTTAATTTTTTTAATAAAGGATTTAACCAATCATGCTTCTTTAATGGGTTTATCTATAATGATATTTTCTTTAGCTGTTGTTTTATCAACTCCTATTGGGGGGACTATTGCTGATTTTTATTCAAAAAAATTAATTTTTATTTTTTCTGATCTTGCAGGAGGAATTATTTCATTTACTTTAAGTTTTATTATATTTAAGTTTTTTAAATACAAATCATTGATAATTTTTTTCATTTTCCTGGCACAATCAGTATATGGTTTAAATTCAGCTTTTTTTAATACAGCAATGTTTGCTTCAATTCCTTTAATTGTTAATAAAAAAGATCTTACCAAAGCAAACTCATTTAAAAATGCTTCTCAACAAATAGCTATTCTTATTGGACAGGGGATAGGAGGAGTTTTATTCAAACTTTTAGGGGCTGCATTTATTTTTTTCTTTAATGGTTTTACATATTTTATATCAGCATTGAGTGAATGCTTTATTGAAATACCTAATATTAGAGATAAAACCCATAATAAAAGTAATAATTCCAGTTTAAAAACTTTTTTTAAAAATACAAAAGAAGGGTTAAAGTATTTATGGAATGAAAAAGGAATTAGAAAACTTGCTATCTTGTTTGGAGTATATAATTTTTTTCTTCCAGCATTTATAATTTTACTTCCTTTCTATGTTGAAAAATATTTAAAAACTGGCCCTGAATGGTATGGATTTCTTATGGGAGGATTTAGTGGAGGTGCTTTTATGGGTTATGTTTTTATTTCAATGTTAAGTATTTCTGGAGTTTCAAGAAGTAAATTGATTGTATTTTTGCTTTTTATTTTTTCATCAATATCAGGAACATATGGATTTATTTATAATAAATATATTGCTTTACTTTATTATATTCTTGGGGGTTTTATTCTTGGTGCATTTACTATTGTATTTGATACTTCAACTCAGATTATGGTTCCTGAAAATTTACGGGGTAGAGTGTCCGGTGCAATTGGGGTTATATCTCAGGGATTAATGCCTATGGGTATGGTTTTAGCAGGCATAGTAGCAGATGTTACCAATAAAAATATACCAATGATTTATTTAGTTTGTGGATTATTTTTGTTTGTTGCAACTTTATATACATTTGTTAGTGAAGAACCAAAGAAAGTTTTAGCCTGTGAAAACATTATTTAAATAAAAGCAAGGAAAAATATTATGAGTGTTATTTTGATTTTTATGCTTCCTGAGACTGGTCATATTCATAGTACTTTTAAACTTTGTAAGCAATTAATAAATAATGGTCATAGGGTTATCCATGTTGGAATACCTGACATGGAACCTCTTGTAAAAGCTCAAAATATAGAATTTTATAAAATTGGAGAAGAATTTTTCCCAGCTGGATTTTTAAAAAAGATGAATGAAAAAATACTTGAATCTTCATTAATAGGTCAACTAAAAATTTTAAAAAACTATATAAAAACAGCAAGAAAATTATTTCAGGATTTATATTTAAATGAATTTAAAAAAATATTAAATAAATTCAATCCTGATTTAATTATTACTGATGCTTTATTACCTTTTGCAGGAATTATAGCTTCTTCATCTGGTATAAAAGTTCTTTCTTTAAGTATAACTTTGCCTGTTGAATTTACTTTAAAATCACCTCCTATAAGTTCTTATTGTATACCTTTAAATGGATTTAAAAGGAAAACTTGTATAGTATTTAAATGGTTTGTTAAAATATTGGAAATTTTATTCTGGGAGTTTATTGGTATACTTGTTGGGGTAGATTTATGGAAAGAGATAAGGTATCAAGTTAAATTATGGAAATTTCCAAGGAATAAAGTTAAATACATTGCTACTTTTTTACCATATATAAAACTGGAAGAATTAGTTTTGTCTCCTTTAGACTTTGAATTTGATTTTGTGAAATATAAAATGAAGCATTATATTGGTTCTTATATTTATATTGAAAGAAAAGAAGGTGAATTTGATTTTATAAAAAAAGAAAAGACAGATTTTGTTATTTATTGTGCATTTGGTACACAAGCTTTTAGAGTTCCTAAAGTAAAAGAAACTATACAAAATATAATAAATATTGTTTCTAGACATGAAAATTGGGAACTTGTTATTGCAACTGGTTTACATGGAGAGAAATATAAATTTAATCCAAAAAAAGATAATATCCATATTTATAATTATGTTCCTCAAATAAAGATGTTAAAACATGCTGATCTATTTATAACTCATGGAGGATTTAATAGTATAAAGGAATCAATAATTAAAAAGGTTCCTATGCTTGTTATACCTTTAACAAGGGATCAACCTGGTAATGCAAGTCGTGTTGTTTTCCATAAAATAGGATTAGCATGTAAACTTAATAAAGCTAGTGAAAAAAGATTAGAAAAGTTGATAATTGAGGTAAAAAAAAATAAAGAGATAAAATCCAATTTAGATAGAATGGCTGAAAAATTTATCAAAATAGAAAATAAAAAATTAGGATTAGAATTAATTGAAAGAATACTAAAAGATTAAAATTAAATTAATATTTATTTTATTATTAATTATAATATAAGCTGAAGGACTATTGTATGAAAAAAAAATATGGTTTTATTTCAAAAGAAAATCCATGGCATTTTTTTATTATAACTTTTACTTTAACCTGGATTTTCTGGATATCTGCAATTTTATTAAAAAAAAATTTCCACAATTCTATAGTATTTTTGCTTATTTTAGCAGGTGGTATATTTGGTAAATTGATTCCTGCTATTGTTTTGCCATATTTAAACTTTTCAAAAAATGAGTGGAAAGATTTTTTAATAAGAATAATAGATGTTAAAAGAATAAAACCTGAAGGGTGGTTTTATTGCATTTTTTTACCACCAATTTTTGCGATTTTAAGTATAATTGCTGTTTATTTAATTAAGGGATTTCTACCATCTTTTGAAATCCTATTAAACTTTTTAAAAAATCCTTTAAAATTATTTTCTTTTATGATTTTTATATTTTTATACGGTCCTTTACCAGAAGAGATGGGGTGGAATGGTTATGAACTTGATATAATGCAGAAAAAATATAGTGCTTTAGTTTCAAGTTTAATAATTGGTTTTTTCTGGGGATTGTGGCATTTACCTTTATTTTTTATCAATGGTACTTATCAACATGATGTAATTGGGTTTAATTCATCATTATTCTGGTTAACTTTCTTACCTGGTGTAATAACATTGCAAATTTTACAAACATGGTTATATAATAATAATTTAAGAAGTACTTTAACAACAGTATTAATTCATTTTATGGTGAATCTAACTGGTGAATTATTGAAATTAAACCCAATTCATGAATATTTTAGAACTCTTTTCAGTGTTATTTTTGTATTAATTATATTGATAAGATATGATTCTGGAACTTTTTTGAGAAAAAATAGCATTTATTTGAAAAATAAGTCTTTTAATATTCCAAATTATAAAAGAGTTAATTTTTTTAAATTAATAAACTTTGAATAAAAGGCTAAATAATTGAAAAAAGGAAATTAATATTTTTCATTTTAGCATGATCAGGAGAAAATTATGCAAAAAATTAAAAAGAGATTATCTTTTTTGTTTATAATATTTTTTGTTTACAATATTTTTACTTTTGCAAATAATAAAAATATCCCATTTAATCCTGATGTCTCTTTTAAAAATGTTTACACAATAAAAAAAGTAGATAATATTGAATTTATATTTCCTATAAAAAATTTTTTCTATTATCTGGAGTTAACAGGATATAAATTAAAAGCAAAAATTAATGAAATAGAAAGATTAAATATTAAAGGTATACTTAGAACAGATTATTTTAAAAATAAAATTGATAAAATGATAATTTACAAAAGTATTTATAAAGATAAATACTATTATGATTATGTTTATCGGGAATATAGAGAAATAAATTTTAATAATATTAAATGTTATCTGGGAATTTCTGGATTTTCAAAATATCAATACCATTTTGAAGATAATAGGAATTATGTAAAAACAAAAAAAAACAAAACTATTTCTTTTATTTATACTATAATAAGACAAAATGATCTATATCCCTTATTTTATTTTAGGATATATTTTGATTTGAAAAAAAACAGAATTTCTTATGAAATCATGGAAATTCTTAATAATGAAGAAATAAATTGTTATGTCCTTGAAAACAGTAATAATAAACAAAAGGTAACCAATGGTATAATAAAAACCAGAATAAACAAAATTAATTTTAGCTATTATAATATATTTGATATTATTAGCTGTATTAATTATGATCAAATTCATAAAATTGAAAATATAATGGTTTATGATTGGACAATGCTAAATCTACCATTTTTTCTAAAAATATTTATTAACAGTTTTTCAATGAGTTTAAAAGTTAAAGAAATAAAATTTAAATTTAATAATAATTTATATTCATGTTATGATTTAACATTAATTGGTAAAGTTTTATTTTTTATAAACAAGTTTAATTTTATAATTGATAAAAAAAGGAAAATTTTACTTAAATTAACATCAACAAATAAATATCAACCTGAACTTATTTTGGTTGGTGAATATTAAATTAAATAAATTTTATTTATTTTGTTTATAGAATATTTATTAAAAAACATAGTTTAATTCATTATATAAACAAAATTTATTCAGTATTTAAAATTTAAATAAAGTTTTTATTAAAAAGAGTATTTGAAATAAAAATTAAATTTTGAAAATTAAAATAAAAGTAAAAAAGGAGATTTTAAATGAATGAAAATAAAAAAGTAAAGTTGTTCTGTATTCCTTATTCAGGTGGCTATGCTAATATCTTCAATAAATGGAAAAAATATTTAATTCCTTCAATTGAGCTTTATCCATTAGAATTATCTGGAAGAGGAAAAAGAAATAGAGAGCCACTCTATAAAAGCTTTGAAGAAGCTGTTAATGATATTTATTATATAATAAAAGAAAATCTTTCAAGTAATGATGAATATATATTGTTCGGGCATAGTTTAGGAGGATTATTAGCATATGAGATTTATTACAAATTAGAATCTTTTAATAAACCAAAACACATATATATATCAGGTGTGAATCCACCTCATTATGAAGTTGAAAAAAAAATAAAAGATTTATCTAAAATTGAATTCATAAATTATTTAAAAAAACTTGGTGGAATTTCCAAAGAGTTATTAAGTAATAAGGAAATAATTGATTTTTTTTTGCCAATTATTCGATCCGATCTTGAAATTTATGAGAATTACAAATACAACAAGAATCGAACACCTTTAGAAATTGATATTTCTGTTTTTTATGGAACAGATGATTTTTTAGTTAATTTATGGCAAGAATGGAAAAATTATACTAATGGGAAATGTTATTTTTATCAATTTGATGGGAATCATTTTTTTCTAAATAGTAATTTTATTGAAATTTGTGATATTATTAATAATCTGGTAACAAAAAAAAACATTATTAGAGAATTTTGAGAATAATAATGGTAAAAATTTATTCATTAAATATTTATGAAATAATGTCTAATATTAAGATTGATAAATTATTGAGTTTTGTTTCAAAAGAAAAAGTAAAAAAAATAAAAAGTTATTTAAAATTGTCAGATGCTTATAGAAGTTTACTTGGAGAAATACTTATTCGCTTTATAATTTCAAAAAATTTTAATCTGGAATATTTTAAAATTCATTTTATTTATAACAAATTTGGAAAACCTTTAATTAAAAATTTTGATAATTTTAATTTTAATATTTGGGGTTGTCTCAAAACTTGGGGACAACCTCTTTTTTTTTACAAATTATTTGCTATAATTGAATTATGAAAAAGAGAAGAACAAAAGTACATAATAAGGTAGTATTTAAAAGATATATACAGGATGAACCACTATTATTTCCAGAAAGATTAGAAGAATATATACCAGAAAATGATATAGTAAGAATAGTAAATGATTTAATAGAAAATATGGATTTAAATTTTCTTTACAGAAGCTATAAAGGAGGAGGTAGAAGTAGTTATCATCCGAAGATGCTTTTAAAGGTAATAGTTTATGCTTATACCCAGAAAATATATTCATCAAGGAAGATAGCCAAAGCATTAAGAGAGAATATATATTTCATGTGGTTAAGTGGGAAGAATTATCCAGATTTCAGGACAATAAACAAATTCAGGAAAGAGAAGTTAGGAAGACATTTGGAAGAAATATTCAGTATATTATTATCCTATTTATATGAAACAGGTTATGTAGATTTAAACAATTATTTTTTAGATGGGACAAAAATAGAAGCTAATGCGAATAAATATAGTTTTGTATGGTCAAAGAGCATAAAAAATTACAAAAAGAAGCTTAAAGAAAATGTAAAGAAATTATTAAAAGAGATAGATTATTTAAATGAAGAAGAAGATAGATATTATGAAGAAAAAGAGTCTGAAGAATCTAAAGGTAAAAAGGAAGTATTAGATTCAGAGAAACTAAAAAAGATAGCAAAAGAATTAGAAGAAGTATTGAAAGAAGGAGGAGAAGATAAAAAGGATAAAAAGAGCAAACAATTAAAAAAAAGTATTAAGAAGTTAAAACAGGATTATATACCAAGATTAGAAAGATATGAAGAGCAGGAAAAGAAATTTAAAGGACGTAATAGTTATTCTAAGACAGATGAAGAAGCTACATTTATGAGGATGAAAGAAGATGCAATGTTAAATGGTCAATTAAAAGCAGGCTATAATGTACAGATAGGCACACAAAATCAATTTATATTGTGGTATAGTATCCATCAAGATAGATCAGATACAAACACCTTAATCCCTCATTTAGAAAGTTTAATATCAAAGACAGGGAGAAAACCAACAAATTTAATAACTGATGCAGGATATGGTTCTACTTATAATTATTTATATTTAAAAAGGAGAGGAATAAATAATTATGTTAAATATTCAGGATATTTTAAAGAAAGTAAAAGAAGTTTTAAAAAGGATAAATTAAACAGACAGAATTGGAAATATGATGAGTCAAAAGATTGTTTTATATGTGCAAATGGGAAAGAATTAAAATATGTTTATACTGCAAGATCTACAAAAAGGAAGAAATTAGAATTATACAAAGTATATTCAACAAATGGATGTAAAGGCTGTATTTATCAGGATAGGTGTAGTAAAGGAAAACCTTACAAGAATATATGGGTAAATCCAGTATTTTTAAAATTAAAATCAGAAGTTAAATCGAATTTATCAACATTAATGGGACAGGAGTTATCATTTAGAAGGAAGATAGAAGTTGAGACCGTATTTGGAGATATTAAACACAATATGGGATTCAGGAGATTTATGTTAAGAGGAATAAATAATGTAAAAATAGAATGGGGATTAATAAGTATAGCACATAATATTAGAAAGTTGTTTAAACTAAATAAAGGAAAAATTTTACCTTATTTTTTATATTTATTAAATAATTCATTTGAAAATTCTTTTATTTTTTCCTTTAATTTATAAATTTTTATATTTTTATTTTTTTTAAAAAAAAGGACTGCCTTAAGATCTAAGACAGCCCCTTGTTTGTGCTATATCAAATAAAATTGTAGGTATAGATATTGAATTAATAAAAAAAATAGATTTAACAATAGCTGAATATTATTATTCAGAGATAGAAAACTGCTATATAAATAAAGATATTGGAACAAAATTAGAAAAATTTTATGATATATGGACATTAAAAGAGAGCTTTATTAAAGCAATTGGAATGGGATTATATATGCCTTTAAATAAATTTTCTATTTATATAGATAACAAAAAAATTATGGTTTTAAATTATAAAAAACAAGCTATCAAAGTAAAGTTGGAATTATTTAACTTTGAGAATAAATATAGATTAGCTGTTTGTACAACTGAAAATGAAATTGATAAAAAGATAAGATTAATAAATAGCACTTCTATTTTTGAATTTTTAAATTATTGTAAATAATTATTGCTTTACTATATCTTAAAAATGGGAATATTAAAGGTTTTTTAGTTAGGTTTAAAAATTCTTCAGTGATATTTTTATTTTTATTTATTTTTTTAAAATTTTCAAAAATGTACTTTTTTTTATTATTAAGCCATGATATGTAGGTTGAAAAATAATTTTTAGTAAAATCAGAAATTATTGAAAAATTAGAAAATATAAAGAATAAATTTTCTTTGTTAAATAATATTCTGTCATTTTTGAAAGTTTTGTTCTTTTTTGTTTTTCTTTTGTGAATCTCAATAATAAGTTTTTTATAGAGTTTTGAATAAAAAATATATTCGTTAAGATATTTTATTTTAGAAATAATTCCAGAATCTATGGTAATAAATTTGTTTAAAAGTGAATAATTATTTTGTTCAAGGTAGATTTTTAAAACATCTTTTTTATTTTTTAGAAAATCTAAATTGGTTATATCAGAATGATTTATTTTGTTATTTTTATTTAAGAATAGATTTATTTTTTGTAAAGAATCATTTTTACACTTCAAAAATTGTGAATACAATTCTTTTAATTCTTTTTCTAGTTTGCTAAATAAAAAATCTGAATAAATATAAAATTGAATTAATAGGTCAAATAATTTTATATTTTTAAATTTTTTTATGTTTTTGATTGGTTCTTTATTAATTTCAAATTTATTTGTATTTTCCAGGTTAAATTTTTTTAAAAAAATAAATATTTTATCAAAAAGCTCATTTTTGTTAGAAATACTAAGATATTTGAAAAACAAACTGTCAGATTTTACTTTTAATAAAAATGAGGAAATAGTCATATTTAAAAAATCAACATTGTTATTATTTATAATTAAAAGAAAAAATAAATAAAGAAAAAGTAATCCTTCAAAAATATTATTTTCAAAACTATCATTAAATATAAATAATAAATTATAAAACAAAGCATTAGTATAATCTTCCATAATTAATAATGAATCAATATGTCTTTCTAAAAAATTATTTAAAGTTAAATTGTCTGGAATATTTTGTTCAAGTTTCCTTTTATATTTTGATATAAGGATTTTAAGTATTTGCTTATTATTTTGAAAAATATATAATTTTTGATAATATTTAAATAACATCAATTCTTTATTAGGGTCTTCGATTTTATTTATTTTATCTATTAAATTTTTAAGAGATTTACTATCACCAAATCTACAAATAAAAAGATATAGATCTTCATAAAGATATACTTTATATTTTGATTCATAAACAATTATCTTTTCAAGAAATCTATTAAAGAATAAAAATTGATTGTACCAACCTAATTGTAAATATGTATTGTTTTGAAATAAAAAAAGAAGTACAATAAAATAAAAAAGTTTATTATGAGAAGAATGAATTGATAAGCGTTTTAATAATTTTTTTTTATTTTTTTCTGATGTATAAAGAAAAAAAGAATTAAACAAAGAGTAACTAGCTACAAGTCCTTTTATGTAATATCCTTTAATAAAAAAATAATTAGTAAGAACTGAAAGATAAAAAAGTCTTAATGTTTTTGATTTTCTTTTATTGTTGGTTTTTAAGTATTTAAAATATTCTAAAAATACTGGAAAAATTTTGTCATAATTTTTCAGGGAAAAATGATAAGTTACAAGATTAATTATTAAATCTTCTTTTTCATGCATTGAAAGTTTAAAATGAAAAATTAATTTATAACATGTTTCATAGTCTTTTAATTTATAATAATAAGAATAACAATAATTTAAAATTCTTGAAGATTTCCTTCTTCCCAATTTAAGTTTAATAAAGTTTGAACTTCGTTTTAAAAAATTATTTTCAAGTTTTAATATTTGTTTTTGACATAAGAAGGTTATACTACAAATTAAAAATTTTTCATTTTTATTATAAACATAAAACATATCTTTGAGGGTGTTGAAAGGAGAATATATTTTACCAATAAAATTAAATATGTATAAAATGTAAGTAATGTATAATTTTTTTTCTCTACCAAGTTTAAAACTTTGTAGATATAGTAATAATTTTTCTTCAGAAATTCCTTCCATCTGAAATAAAATAAAATTAAGTATTTTATTTTCTAAAGTAATAATATCATAATTTGTATAAATTTGTTTTTTATTTAAAATTCGTTTAAGAGTTTTTTCAGACAATTTAGTAATTTCAGATAATTTAGTATATGATAATGAATATTTTTCTTTTATTTTGATGATATTTTCAATGGTTTTTGAAAAAAATTCAATTTTTTGTCTTTTCCCCATATGAGTATTAATAACCTTATAACTTATACTTATAAAGATTATAATACAAATTTATAGATTATCAAATAATAGTGAAATATTGTTATAAAAAATGAATAAATATTAAAATATATTGTAATTAGTCAGTATTTTTTTATTTTTGTAAAAGTTATAGAAAATTAGTTATATTCCAATGAGATAAAAGTAATGTTTATTTAAAAATTCATAAAATATTAAATTTTATTTTATTTAGATTTTGTTACAATTTTTAACTTTCTTTAGTGTAATATGGATTAGGATTAGATTGAGCATAAATCTTTTTAACTGAATAAAGTAGATTAAATGTTTAATATATATAAAATAATAATCAATATAAAAAAATAAAGGAAAATTAACTATAATCAAGAAAATAAAATTAAAATTAAATATCAATTCAAATTTGAAGAGAACTATTAAAATTAAAAATAAAATTTATACAAATTAATATTGACACTTTAATAATGATTAATAAATTAAGAAAAACATATAACAAATAAAAATAATAGAGGTAAAAAATGAAGAATGAACCTTTAGTTGCATATTTTTGCATGGAATATGGTTTAAGATCTGATATTAAACTTTATGCAGGTGGTCTTGGTATTCTTGCAGGTGATTATTTAAAAGGTGCAAAAGATTTAAACTTGCCAATTATTGGAATTGGTTTGAAGTGGAAACAGGGATATACTGATCAAATAGTTATTAATGGAGAACCTGTTGATACATATCCAATTTATAAATATGACAATATGGAAGATCTTGGTATAAAAATTGAGGTGGAAATCAGGGGGCATAAAGTATTTGCTAAAGCTTGGAAAGTTGAGAATTTTGGAAATAATCCAATTTATCTATTAGATACTGATATTGAAGATAATAATGGAGAAGATAGGTGGATAACTGGGCAACTTTATGGGTGGTTTAAAGAAGAAAGAATAGCACAGGAAATGATACTTGGTATAGGTGGGGTTAAACTTTTAAGAACATTGGGTATATCCCCTGATGTATATCATTTTAATGAAGGACATGCTGTTTTTGCTGGATTGGAGCTATTAAAAGAACAAATAAATAATGGTTTATCTTTTTCTAAAGCAATGGAAAAAGTGAAAAACAAAATTGTTTTTACAACTCATACACCTGTGATTCAGGGTAATGAGTCACATAATTTAAATATTTTAGAATACATGGGAGCTTTTAATGGTTTATCAAAAAAACAGATGATTGAAATTGGTGGAGATCCATTTAATATGACTGTTGCTGCTTTAAGATTAGCAAAAATTTCAAATGCTGTATCAAAACTTCATGGTGTTACTGCAAATAAAATGTGGAAAAATATAAAACCTAGAAGCAAAATTATAAGTATTACAAATGGAATCCATATTAAAACATGGGTAGATGAAAGGATTTTAAATTCATATAGAACTAAAAAAGATTTAATGAAAACTCATAAAATACTAAAAAAAGAATTAATTGATTTTGTTTACAAAAAGAAAGGGGTAAAATTAAAAGAAAATAAACTTTTAATTGGGTTTGCAAGAAGAGCTGTACCTTACAAAAGATCAAATTTAATTTTTCTAAAAGAGGATTTAATTAATCCATTATTGGAAAAAGGTGATATTCAGATTATTTTTTCAGGAAAAGCTCATCCTTTTGATGATAATGGTAAAAAAATTATAAAAGACCTTTTAGAAAAAGAAAAGCAATTCCAAAATTCAGTTATTTATCTTGAAAACTATGATATGGAAATTGGTAGATATTTAACTCGAGGTGTAGATGTATGGTTAAATAATCCTCGAAGGCCAATGGAAGCTTCAGGTACCTCTGGAATGAAATCAGCAATGAATGGTGTTTTAAATTTATCTATCCTAGATGGATGGTGGGATGAAGCATGTATAGATGGTGAAAATGGATGGCAGTTTGGAAATGGATTTGAAAGCGATGATATTGAAGCTCAAGATAAAAATGATTTAGAAGAGTTATATGAAGTTTTGATGAACAAAGTCATTCCTACATTTTATAAAAATAGTGAAAAATGGGAAAAAATGATGTATAAAAGTATAGAAACAACCATAGATTATTTTAATATAAAAAGAACTATTGAGGAATATTATGAACTAATGTATAAAATTTAATTAATGTTAAAGAAAAAGATTGAAAATTTGAAAATTGTTGTTATAATTTATAAAATAATTAATAAAAGAATAATTTATGAAGAAGATTAATGTTTTAATAGTGGATGATGAAAATATTAATAGAACTATATTAATTAAAGCTCTATCTAATATTGAAAATATAAATATTTATGAAGCTGAAAATGGGAAACAAGCACTTGATATTGTTAATAACCGGAATATTTCTTTAATTTTGCTTGATATTATTATGCCAGTTATGGATGGTTTCGAATTCCTTGAAAATATGAAAAAAATATCACTTTTAAAATCAATACCAATTATTGTTATTTCAGCTTTGGATGATTACCAATCTATTTATAAAGCTTTAAAAATGGGGTGTTGGGATTATTTTACTAAACCTCTTCTTGAAGATGTGGTTAATAAAATTTTACCTATTAAAATCAAAAATATTTTAACATACAAAAATGCTATAGAACAGATAAAAACTATTAACGAAGATCTGGAAAAGAAAATTAAAGTTTCAACTCAACAACTAATCCATTCTGATAGGCTTATTTCTCTGGGAATTTTAACAGGACAAATTGTTCATGAAATTAATACCCCTGTTACTTATTTAAAAGGTAATAATGGTCTTTTATATGATTTATTAAAATTACTCTTTACTTCACTTGAAAATAAATATAAAGATATAAATACAATAAATATTAAAAATATTAAATATTATGATTTTAAAAAAAATATTTTAAAATTATTAGAATCTTCAACTATTGGTATTGAAAAAATTATTGAAATAATTGAAACTTTTCGTAATTTTGTTAAAAAAGATACATCTAAAAATGATAGAGTAGATTTAAATCATTTAATTGAAAAATCACTTGAGATTACAAAAAATTTTACACAAAACAGGATAAAAATAGTAAAAAAATTAAATAAAATTCCTTTAATTAACGGAAATCCACAGAAAATAGAGCAGGTCTTTACTAATTTAATAATTAATGCAAGCCAGGCTATAGAAGGTAAAGGTACAATAATCTTAGAAACTTTTAGTGATGCAAAATATATCTATTTTAAAATCACTGATACAGGGATTGGAATAGAAAAAGATAAACTTGATAAAATATTTGACCTTTTTTATACAACTAAAGAATCAGGAACAGGATTTGGGTTATTTATAATAAAAGAAGTCTTAAAAGAATTAAATGCTGAAATAACTGTTGATTCAGTGGTCAATAGAGGAGCAACTTTTACTATAAAATTCCCAATAAATAGTTAAAACATAGTAAATAACTTAAAATTAGTATTGACAAGTTTTAAAACTATTTTATATTTTTTATAAATTGATATTTTCCATTTTTCTTCATTATAGGGAGGGGGAATTGAAGCGCTTTCTCAAGGTTTTATATGTCTCAAAAAGAATATATTTTTTATTAGTTATTATATTTTTGCTTTTTTTTATTTCTACTTCAATATTTGCTCAGGATAATAATCTCCCTATCCCTAATGTAAATATTAATTTAAATCAAGCTAAAAACCCAAGACAGGTTGCTAATTCATTAGAAATTTTGTTACTTATTTCTTTGTTATCATTAGCACCATCTCTTATAATTTCATTAACTTCATATGTTAGACTTATTATTGTTTTTGATTTTATAAAAAGAGGATTGGGAACTCAACAAATGCCACCTACACAGGTTATGGCAGGTTTAGCTTTGTTTTTAACTGTAATGATTATGATGCCTACATTTAAACAAATAAATGAAAATGCAATTCAACCTTATATGGATGGGAAAATTTCTTTGAATCAATTATATTATGATGGTGTAAAACCATTAAGAAATTTTATGTTTAAACAAACAAGACCAAATGATATTGCACTTTTTTTAAAAACTGCAAATTTACCAAGACCGAGAACAACTGATGATGTACCTACTTATGTTTTAGTTCCTTCATTTATTTTATCTGAATTAAGGACAGCTTTTAGTATGGGTATTTTAATAATGTTACCTTTTATGATTATAGATATGATAGTTTCTGCTACTCTTATGTCAATGGGTATGATAATGTTACCTCCAGTAATGATTTCTTTACCCATTAAAATCATAGTGTTTGTACTTGTTGATGGGTGGGGATTAATTGTAGGTAATCTTGTTAAATCATTTGGAGGGTGATTTTAGTAGAATTATAATTATTGTTATTTTTTAAATATTTTTCTGAAATTTTTGGAGGGGAAAATTGGATCTTGGAACTGTATTGGATATAATGAGAAATTCAGTATACAATATGTTACTGATTTCAGCACCTATATTGTTAGCATCTTTAATTGTAGGGTTGTTTGTATCAATTTTACAGGCTACTACACAAATTCAAGAACAAACTTTAACTTTTGTACCTAAAATTGTTGCTATATTTGGTACTATTATTTTTTTAGGTCCATGGATATTAAAAAAACTTATTGATTTTACAACATATTTATTTAATTTGATTCCCTATATGATTAAGTAGGAAAGTAAGATGGTACAATTTTATTCTAAACAAATTTTTCCTATATTTCTTTTAATCTTAGTAAGAATAGTTGGTTTGACAGTATCATCACCAATATTTTCTTCTTCATTGATTCCAAGAAGAGTAATATTATTATTATCTTTTACTTTTTCAATTGTTATTTACTCAATGGTATATAAGAATTATAAAGGGATAAATTTACCAGATACAACATATAAATATATACTCTATATAGTTAATGAATTTTTAATAGGGGTTTCAATTGGTTTATTTATAAACATAATATTTACATCTTTTCAGCTTGCAGCACAGTTTTTTTCTTTTCAAATGGGATTGGGTATTTCTCAAGTAGTAGATCCATTATCAGAAATTCAAGCTCCTGTTATGGCTCAACTTTTTTCAATATTTGCTACATTTGTGTTTATTTCAATAAATGGTTTAGAATATATCATTGTTGCTATTAGAAGGTCATTTGACATTGTGGGTTTTGTAAATGTTACTACTAAAACTGCTTATATGTATCCTGATGTAGTTAAACTTATAAAGGATTTTTTTATTATTGCTTTACAAATTGCAATTCCAATTATGGCTACTCTTTTGATTGTAAACATAATTTTGGGTATCATTTCAAAGTTTGCTCCACAAATTAATATATTTATGATTGGATTAAATATAGAAGTTATTGTAGGTTTTATTATTTTACTAATGTATATTCCATTTTTAACTGGATTAACAAAAACTATTTTTGATAATATGTTTATCAATATATTGAAATGGATAAATTTATTAGCATGATTTATTTATTATTTTTAGTATTAAAAAAAAGATTAAATAAATTTAATGAGTAGGAAAAACAATCAAGAATATAATAAAAATAACATGATATAAATAAAAGTATGTAAACATAATAAAAAAAGTGCATGTTATAAATAGCTAAAGTGTGCAAAAGACAAAATAATTTGCTTAAAGCAAATAAATAAAATAAAGAATAATAAATTAAAGAAATTTAGAAAATATGGAATTTTTAGGTTTAAAATTAAAGAATGAAATTTTGACTTATGAATTTGATTTACAATTTTTTGCAGCTGAGGATGAAGGGAGAACTGAACTTCCTACAGAAAGAAAAAAACAGGAAGCAAGAAAAGAGGGAAGAGTATTAAAATCTCAGGATATTGTATCGTTGTTTGTTGTA
This sequence comes from Exilispira thermophila, assembly GCF_055389015.1. NCBI lineage: Bacteria > Pseudomonadati > Spirochaetota > Spirochaetia > Spirochaetales > Exilispira > Exilispira thermophila. Next base: position 2,886,411 of record NZ_AP042476.1, read on the forward strand.
GTTTCTGGTTTTACAGCTTTGTTTTTTTCTTTACCTTTTATTTCAGATCATATAGTTAATATTTTTAGATATTATTTTCAAAATGATTTAGTTGTTAATGAAAATAATTTTAGAACAATTTTTTTATATGGAGTAAAAGAGTTCTTTTTAATTTTATTACCGATTGCAGCAACAACTTTAATTGTTGGAATAGCAGCAAATATAGCTCAGGTAGGATTTTTGTTTGTTCCAAAACTTATATCACCCAATTTAAAAAAAATTATTCCAAATTTTTCAGAATATTTTAAGAGGATTTTTGGTAGAAGAGGGATAATTGGTTTTGTAAAGTCACTTATTTTAGTGTTTGGAGCTTTATCTATTTTGTTTTTTTCATTAAATGGAAATATATTTAAAATGTTGCAATCTTCGGGTCAGAATTTGCAAACAACAATAATGTTTTTTTATTCATTGATAAAGAGTTTAATATTAAAAATTGGGATTTTAATAATTTTAATGGTATTAATAGATTATTTTTATCAAAGATGGGAGTATATTGATTCTTTAAAGATGAGTAAAGAGGAATTGAAAAGGGAAATCATTGAACAGGAAGGTCATCCAGAGATTAAGAGTGCTTTGCAAAAGAAAAGGCAGGAGATATTAAAAAGAAAATCCTTATCTAATGTTAAAGAAGCTGATGTAGTTATAACAAACCCAACACACATAGCAGTTGCTTTGAAATATGAAATGGGAATTGATGATGCTCCAAAAGTTGTTGCAAAAGGTCAGGATTTAATGGCTCAAAAAATTAAGGAAATTGCTAGAGATAATGATATACTTATATATGAGAATAAACCTTTAGCACGGGAACTTTATAAAAGAGTTGATATTGGAGATCTTATCCCATATGACCTTTTTGCTGCTGTTGCAGATATTTTAAGTATTGTTTATAAAAAGAAAAAAAGTTTTCAAGATGATTGGAGTATATTAAATGGCTGATACATTAAGAACCAATACATTTAGTAAGATTTTAAAATCGCCTGATTTTATGATAGCAATTGGTGTTTTAACTATAGTAGTTATGTTAATTATACCTTTACCAACTTTTATGCTTGATTTTTTTATGAGTTTATCTATAGCTATCTCTTTGTTAGTAATGTTACTTGTTCTTTTTTCAAAAAGTCCATTGGATCTGTCAATTTTTCCAACATTGTTATTAATTTTAACATTATTTCGACTAGCATTAAATGTATCATCTACAAGGCTTATTCTTTTACAGGGTCCATCATTTAATGGGCATCTTATTAAAGCTTTTGGTAACTTTGTTGTAAAGGGAAATTATGTAATTGGTTTAATAATATTTATAATTTTAATTGCAGTACAGTATCTTGTAATTTCAAGAGGTACTACTAGAGTATCAGAAGTTGCTGCAAGATTTGCTTTAGATTCTATGCCAGGAAAACAGATGGCTATTGATTCGGATTTGGCAGCAGGTTTAATAACTGAACAAGAAGCAATAAGAAAGAGGTTAGAGTTACAACAGGAAGCTGATTTCTATGGTAATATGGATGGTGCTTCTAAATTCATTTCTGGTGATGTTATGGTAGGAATTTTTATTACACTTGTTAACTCAATTGGTGGTATTCTTATTGGTATTCTTTCATTTAAATTAAATGCAACTGAAGCTGCAAAAACTTTTGTTTTATTAACAGTTGGTGATGGATTGGTTTCGCAAATTCCATCAATTTTAAATGCAACTGCTGCTGGTATTATTGTAACAAGATCAGTAGCAGATGACACAATTGGTAAAAGTATTCAAAAAGAGGTTAACAAAAGTTCTAAACCTTTATGGATATTAACAGCAACATTATTTATATTTGCTTTTTTCCCTGGATTTCCTACTTTAGCATTTTTAATGTTAAGTGCATTATTTGGTAGCCTTGCTTATTTTTTAACTAAAAAAGAGAAAACAGGGATACTTGAAAAAGAAGAAAAAGCTAAAACTGAAGAAGAAGAGACACAACCACAAACTGTTAGTAAACTTACTCCAATAGAACCAATTGCCCTGGAAATTGGATATGCATTAATTCCCCTTGTAGATAAGTCTCAAGGCGGAGATTTATTTGATAGAATTAGAAATGTTAGAAATCAAATAGCTTATGAATATGGAATGATAGTTCCAACAATAGTAGTTAGAGATTCATTGAAATTAGATTCTGACCAATATTCTATTAAAATACATGGAGTAGAAGTTGCAACCTGGAAAGTATATCCTGATAAATTACTTGCAATAAACCCTGGAGCTGTTTCTTCTGAAATTGAAGGGGAGAAAGTAGAAGAACCTTCATATAATTTACCTGCAGTATGGATTGACTATAAAGATAAAGATAAAGCTGAAAGTTTTGGTTATACAGTAATTGATGCAGCTACTGTAATTATAACACATTTAACTGAAACTTTACTCAAAAATGTTGATTCTTTACTTGGTAGAGAGGAAGTAAAAAAGATTATTGATTCTGTTAGAGAAGAGTTCCCAACAATAGTTTCTGAGGTTGAAAAGTCAGTAAATTATGGATTTATTCAAAAAGTACTACAAAATTTGTTACTTGAAAAAGTTTCTATTAGAAATATATCAACAATATTAGAAACTATTGCAGATTATGGGAAAGATGTAACCAATCCTGAAGTTGTGGTTGAATTTATTAGACAGAGATTAAAAAATCAGATATGTAAACAATATGTTGATGAAAATAATAAATTAAATGTTTATACATTGAATTCTTCTTTAGAAAATTACCTTGCTGATGAATTTGAAAAAGTTGAGAGAACAAATGTCACATCAATCAATCCAGAGTTTTTAAACAAATTGATTAATATAGTAATTGATAAAGAAAAAGAATGCTATCAAAAAGGGTATGAATACTTTATAATTTTAGTTTCTTCAAGATTAAGAAGACACTTAAAAAATCTTTTAAAGGGATTAATACCAAAAACAATATTTTTATCATTTGATGAAATATCGCCTTTTGTTGATTTAAATTATATTGATGAAATAAATGCAAATTTTAATGCTTAGGGGGAATCATGAACTACTTTATTGTTGAGGGAAAAAGTTTAAAAGAAGTTAGAGAACAATTAAGAATAAAATATGGGAATGATGTATATATTATTAATGTAAAACAAGAAAAAAGAGGATTTTTAAAAAAACAAAACTGGTATGTTGTTACTGCTGGATTGTCTGATAATGCTAGGAAAAAGATAAAAAAAACTATAGAAACTAAAAAAAATATAAATGAAAATTATCTTTTAAATTCAGGTGCAGTAAATAATTCTATTGAAAAACCAAAAATGAACGAAAATAAGAAAAAAGAAAATCTTGAAACTACTGATGAAGAGCTTAAAAAGAAACTTGAAGTAATGGAAGAGAAGATTGATAAATTGTTAAATAAAAAGGAAATAAAAGAATCATCTTTAGTAGATAAATATCTTGATTCTCTTGAAAATTTAGAATTTTCTAAAGAATATATAAAATATTTAAAGAAAAATTTAAAAAAGGAGCTTACATTTGAGGAAGCTTCTGATATTAATATAATTAAAGAGAAAACATATGAAAAAATAATGAAAAATATAGAAATTGATGAGAAAAATAAAGTAAAAAAAGGAGATGTAATTGTTTTAGTTGGACCAACAGGGGTTGGGAAAACAACAACTTTAGTAAAAATTGCAACTCAATTTAGAGTTTATAGTGATATGTCTATGAAATTTTTAACAATTGATCAATATAAAATTGGTGCTGTAGATCACCTTTCAAATTATGCTAATATATTAAAAGTACAGTGTGAGGTGATACATAGCAAAGATGAGTTTATAAAAAATATAATTGATGATACAGATCTTATTTTTGTTGATACTTTGGGGACATCTCAAAAAGATAATTCTCATCTAGCTATTATCAAAGATAGGATAGATGTGAAAAAGAAAAATTTAAAAATATATTTAACAATTTCGGCAACAACAAAGTATAATGATATTCTGGATATTATGGAGAGGTTTAAATTTTTAAATTATAATAAAATAATAGTGACAAAATTAGATGAAACAAATTATATAGGTTCAGTTATTTCAGCTTTATGGAAAAACAAGTATCCTATTGCATATATGACTAATGGACAGGAAGTTGTAGATACTCTTATTGAACCTGATAAAAAGTATGTTATGGATTTATTATTCCAGGAGGAAAAGGTCTATGATTGATCAGGCTGAAAAATTAAGAAAATTAATGGAACAAAAGTCTCAATCCCCAATAAAAACAAAAACAAAGGTAATTGCAGTAGCTTCTGGTAAAGGGGGAGTAGGGAAAACAAATTTTGCTGTTAATTTAGCTATTGCATATTCTAAATTAGGGAAAAAAGTTATTGTAATGGATGCAGATTTAGGTCTTGCAAATGTGAATATAATTCTAGGGATAATTCCAACAGCAAATCTTTATCAAGTATTTAAAAATAAGAAGAAATTTAAAGATATTGTGCTTGATACACCATACGGGATTAAAATAATAGCAGGTGCATCAGGATTTTCTCAACTTGCCAACCTTACTGATGAGCAAAGAGAGTATTTTGTAAATTCTTTAGCTGATTTAGATTGGGCAGATATAATTATAATTGACACAGGTGCAGGTGTTTCAAACAATGTTTTGTCATTTATTTTAGGTTCTGATGAAACAATTATTGTTACGACACCTGAAACAACAGCAATAACTGATGCATATGGTATTATTAAATCGATTTATTCACTTGAAAAGGATATAATAATAAAACTTGTTGTTAATAGAGTTAAATCAATTTATGAAGGCCGAAAAGTAGCTGATAGAATAATTAATATTGCTTTTCAATTTTTATCAATAAAAGTTGAAAACTTAGGTTTTATAATGGAAGATCCTTTTGTAGAAAAAGCGGTTAAATTACAAAAACCATTTTATGTTTTAAATCCAAAATGTAAAGCATCTATAGGTCTGGAACATGTGTTATCTCAACTGGAACATATAAATGTTGTCGAGGGTAAGGGGATTACAGGTTTTTTAAAGAAATTTTTTAGCTATTATGGTTAAAGGATATTTGAAATTTTTGAATATTAATTTTTTTATTGGTATATTTTTAATATTATGGAAAAAAAATATTTTGTAATAATTTTTTTAGCTGTGTTTGGATTTATTTTTTCCCTGATAGCCTCTTTAGTAGCTTCTGTTTCTGTAAAAACTTTATTATTAAGAGCATTGATATCAATGTTAGTAATGGGAGGTTTAGGAGCAGTATTTGTTTTTTTAGATAATTATTTAAATACTAAAGAAAATTCTAATTTAAAAGAAAATGTTGATGAAAATCTAGATTATAAAGATATTTTTAAAAAAAGTCAGGAGCAAACATCTTCTTTATCTGAGGAAAATGAAATTGAAAATCCAATTAATGAAGAAATTAAAGAAGATGAGGAAAATGAAGAATTAAGTGAAGAAGAAGATGAAATTGAGCTAGGCAAAATAGATGAAAAAATTATTGAAAAAGATATAGTTGAAGATTTAACTTCAAATGGAGAAGAAGAAAAAATATCAGACAATATAGTTAATAAAACAATTGAAAATAACAAGGAAACTATTGATGATAAAAATGATATATTAAGCGATTTAGAAAAAGAAGTCAAAGGAAAAAAAAAAGAAATTAGTTTAAATAAAGGATTATCTGCTCCTGAAACAATTATTAAAGATAAGGATATTGATTTAAAAAAAGTAGAAAAAGAAAAAGGTTCTATTTCTACCTTTTCAACTGAAGCAGTTTCCAGTGGAGGTATAGAAAGAGTTGATGATAAATATATCTATTTAAATAATAATAAGAAAATTGAAAATAATCCTGAAAAGATTGCTAAAGTAATAAAAGGACTTTTGAATGAAGAACATGAAAAATAGTTGGATAATTTTATCTTTTGAGATATAATTTAAGCAGTAAAATTTAAAATAATATTAAATATTTTTTAAATAAATAAAACAAAAATATGATTAAAATAAATTAAATATTAAATATGATATAAAATTTAAATAAAATATAAACAAAGGTATAGGAAAATGAATAATTCAAAAATTCAGCAACTTGTAAGTGAAACAGGATGTGATGAGCAACTTGCCAAACTATTACTAATATTTACAGGCGGAGATATTGAAGCTTCAAAAAAAATAATTAATTCTATTGATAAAGATATATTTATAATTAAAGGGAAATTTGTATGTAATAATATTTTAAAATTTGGAATATTTTTAGTATTTTACAATAAAAAAAGTGGTAAAATTGAAAGAAGTGAATTTTTTATTTCAAACAATAAAAATATATTAAATATAAATATTAATTCCAGATGGAATGAGATAATTGAAAATACTAAAGAGATAATACAAAATATTAGTGAAGATGAAAGTGAAGAGGAAATCAATAATCATTTTAGAGATGAATTATCAAAAGTTGAGTTTGTTGATTTTTTAGAAAAGGTTTCTAAAAACTATGATAAAAATAAAAATTTATTGATAAAAGCTTTTAGTAATATCGTTTCTAATTTAACTGCTGATGTTAACATTTCTGTAAAAGTAGAGAAAGAGGAAATTGATATATTTGAGTTTGGTAAGGGGATTAAAGATTTAGATGAATTAAATAAGATTGAAAATGAATATGATGAGGATAAGGAAAATGAATCAGAAATACATAGTGATACTAAAATAGGTTCCGAATATCAATTAATTACTTTAGAGTGTGAACCCCAGTATGCACCTATAAATGGTTTTTCTATTTCAAACTTTTTACCAGGTGATTCAATAAAAGTAAAAATAATAGATGATTCAGATATTGGAAATTATATTGCCAAACTTTTACATGGAATAGATGAAGATGGTAACAAGGTTCCCTTAAGTGCAACAATTACAAATATAGAAAAACTTGATGAAGAGTTATTAAAAATAATGGTAGAGTTTGGCCCTGGTATTTATGGAAAATTGATTGTTGGGAATGATGTAAAAGTTGAAGGTGAATACCAATATAATGAAGAGAGGGAAAAGAAAAAAAAATCTTCTAAGCAAATGAATAAAAAAGGGTTTAAAATTTCTACTTCATTTTTATTGGCCTTAATTGGAGGGTTAATTGTAGCTTTTATTCTTTTATTATTAATTTTATAAATTGATTTATATTAACTTTTTAATTATTTGTTTATTTTTTTTAAATAAGTTGTTTTTTATTTAGTAGAGATTTTATTTAGTAGGAAAAAATAATTAAAGTTTATTTTAATAACTATTATAAATAATTAAAATTATAGTAATAATAAAAATAAATATTTATAATAAATCTATATTTATAAAATAGATATAAACAGGTATTATTGAATAAATTATATTATAATTATTATATTTAAAAACAATTTCAGGGAGGGGTTAGTGTTTGAAGATAAAACTGAAGAAGAGTTATGGATTGAGTATAAGAAAACAAAAAATGAGCAAATAAGGGAGCATTTTGTTAAAAAATATGCACCTTTAGTAAAACATATAGCTGGAAAAGTAGCTTTTAAATTACAAGGAGCTGTAGAATTTGATGATTTAATGGGATATGGTGCTATAGGTTTACTTGATGCTATAGAGAAATATGATCCATACAAAAAAATTAAGTTTAATACATATGCTACGACAAGAATTCGTGGAGCTATTTATGATGAATTGAGAAATCTGGATTGGATTCCAAGGACAATTAGACATAAAACAAAGTTGCTTGAAGAAGCAATTTATAAAATTGAAGAGAGAAAAGGAAGTTCAGCCACTGATGAAGAAATAGCTGCAGAACTAGGAGTTACATTAAAAGAGCTACAGCAGATGTATCTTGATGTAAATGGTACTGTTATAATGTCCTTACATGATGTTTATACAAAACAAAACAAAGATAATGAATCAATTGAATTTATTAATACAATTGAATCCCCATCACATAAAAATCCTGATTCGATTTCTGAAAAAGAGGAGATTGTTAAGGTTTTAGCTAATGCAATTAAACAACTACCTGATAAAGAACAAAAAGTATTAATTTTATATTATTATGAAGAGTTAACTTTAAAAGAAATAGGACAGGTTTTAAATATAACTGAATCAAGAGTTTCTCAACTTCACACAAAAGCTATTTTCAGGTTAAAAACAAAAATAACAAGGCATCTAAATTATGAAACTGGAAAAAATAAAAAATAAAAAGACTAAGTTAAAATATCATTCTATTTTTTAGTTTCATTCAAAAGTTTTACATTATCAATAATTTAAAAATAATTGATATTTTTGTTTTATTTACCTATAATAAAAGAAAGAACTATAATAATTTTAAGCAGGGTCTATATATGGATAAACTAAAAAATATGTTGAAATCATTAAATTTAGGAAGAGAAAGTAAAAAAATAGAAATACAAGCTTATTCTTTAGACAAAGCAATTTCTGAAGGGTGTAAAAAATTAAATGCAACTATTGATGAGATAGAATATGAAGTTTTAGAATATGGTTCAAAAGGTGTATTTGGATTAAATAAAAAACCATATAAAATTTTAATATATAAAGTAATAAAAGAGGAAGAAATTACTGAGAAAGAAGAGGAATTTGCACTTGAAGAGAATTTGTCAGTAGAACCTGTTGTTGACCCTGATGGTAAATTTTTTGTTATTCTATCAAGAGAAGGTGTAATGCTAAAGGTAGTTCCACCAAAATCTTCAGATGGAATAAAAATTAAATATAAAGATGTTATAAATTATTTAAAATCTAAAGGTATAACAGAATATGATGATAAATTGGTTAAAACAGTTGTTTCAAAACAAGAAAATATGTATGTATCAATAGGTCCTTTTAATGGGATTGAAGAAAGTTCTGCTAAAGCTCAAATCTCAATCTCTTCTGATGAAATGAAAGCAACTATTGTTGTTTATCCCCCAAAAGCTAATGGTTTTGAATACTTGCCTCATGAAATTAAGGAGTTATTGGATGCAAATGGGGTTATTAATGGAATTTTAGATGATGAAATTGAAAGAATATGTGATGAAAAAATATATTATAAACAAATTACAGTAGCTAAAGGTAAGAAAGCAAAAGATGGTGAAGATGCTAAATTAAAATATTATTTCGATATGGAGCAGATAAGAAATGCTGCTCAAAATATAATTAAAACAAATAAATATGATATAAAAAATCTATCAAAAAAAATTATCAATGTTATAAAGGGAGATTTGCTTGTTGAGAAAATTCCTTATTCTTTGGGAGAAGACGGGTTTACAGTTACTGGTAAGGTATTAAAAGCAAAACCAGGTAAAGATAGAAAAATTCCAGCAGGAGAAAATACAATATTGTCTGAAGATGGATTACAATTAAGAGCTGCTATAGATGGGCATGTATTTCAAAAAAGGGGAAGGATTCATGTTGAACCTGTAAAACATATTCAAGGAAATGTTAATATTAAAGTTGGTAATATTGTATTTGTTGGTTCTGTAGTTGTTCATGGTTCAGTAGAAGATGGTATGTCTGTAAAAGCTAAAGGAAATATTGAAGTCAGAGGAAGTGTCGGAAAAGCCGAATTGGTATCTGATGCAGACATTTATATAGCACAAGGTATTGCAGGTAAAACTGATGCATATATAAAAGCTTCAGGTAATATTTTTGCAAAATTTGTAGAGAATGCGAATGTTTTTGCTGGTAAATCTGTAATTGTTGATGATCATCTTTTGCATTCAAATGTAGAAGCAAATGAATACATAGTTTGTTTTGGAAGACGTGCACAAATTGCTGGTGGGAGAACATGTGCAGGTTTTGAGATTAATACCAGAACATTAGGTGCTATATCTTACACTGATACAATTGCAGAAGTTGGGATTTTCCCTGAAATTAGAAAAGAGTTTGAATCATTGACTGACCAGGTGTATAAATCAATGGATAAGATTGACGATTTAAAAAGAGATATAACAACTCTTGAAGTTCAGAAAAAGGGTAGAAAAAATTGGACTGAAGAAAAAGAAAAGATGTTAATGGAAAAACAGGAAACCTTAAATCAACTTGAAGAAGCAATAAAAAACATGAATGAAAGAAGAAATGAATTGCAAGAATCAATAAATGAAGCTAAAATTGATGGACGAGTTTGTGTTAAAACAGTTGTTTATCCAGGTGTAATAATTAAAACTACGAATAGTGAATTTGAAGTTACCAATGAATTAAGAACAGGTACCTTCTATGAAAAAGATGGTGAAATAAAAATAGGTCCATATGAAGCTGCTAAACTTGATAAGAAATATTTTGATAAAAGAATGTTATCATTAAGAGGAAAATTAACAAAATAAATATTAATTAGGTTAATTAAAATCATTATATTTTAGTTTTATAAAAGGTTATAAAAGGGTACCAAATGCCTATAAGACCAATTGATTTTCAGAATATGCTTGCTAGAATTAATTTTATGTCTAAAAGAGTATCAAATGTAATAACAAGAAAAGAGGAAACTGAGAAGATTAAAGATAAAAAATTAAAACAAGAAGCAGTAACTAAAAAAAAAGAGATTGAAAGTATAAAGAAAATTATTGAGCAAGGAAATAAAATTCAGAAAATATTAGGAGAAACCCCTTATAAAAAGGGAAACCAGCACAAAAAGAAAAATCATTACTATCAAAATTTATCTGATGATGAACACCATTTTGAAGAAAAAATATAAGGGTTAATTTATGCTTTTTACATCGATTTTAATCACTATAACAATTAGTTTATTATTATATATTATTTTGTATTCACAAATCAATAAAATAAAAAAAGAGTATGTAAAGAAAGATTTAACAGAAGAGATGAAAGATATTATAACTGCATTTACTGAAGAAGCAGACAAAAATATTACAATACTGGAAAATTTAGTAAAGCAAGCTGATGATAGGATTAAAAAAATTAAAAAATATAGTGTCAAAAGTTATGATCAAAATAGGAAAAGTATTGAACTTAATAATGATATTAATGAAAAAATCCTAAATGAAGAAGCTGGATATCAAAATAACAAAAAAAATAATGATAAAGAAAATATAAAAAATAATATGGACAGGAATAATAATGAAAAATCAAAAATTATCGATAATAGTAAAAAAATTGAAGATAGTGAAGATTTACCGAAATTAAATCTTGGTTGGGAAGAAAAAGCATATAGAATGTATGAAAATGGATTTAATATTGAAGAAATATCGAATAAATTGCAAAAATCAATTGCAGAAATAAATTTTGCACTTAAATACATTAAACTTAAGAAGAGGTTGAAATAATGGGAAAAATTATTGGGATTGATCTGGGAACTACTAATTCTGTTGTAGCAGTTTATGAGTTTAATGAATCTGTTGTAATTCTTAATTCTGAGAATGAAAAATTAACCCCATCGGTTGTCTATATAGATGAAAATGGTAAAATAAAAGTTGGTAAAAAAGCTAAAAATCAAGCTGTTTTAAATCCAGACAGAACAATTAGTTCAGTTAAGAGATTCATGGGTAGTAATAGGATATTTGAAATAAACAATAGAAAATATACTCCTGAAGAGATTTCAGCAATGATTTTAAAAAAGATTAAAAATGATGCTGAAGAATATTTAAATGAAAAGATAGAAGATGTAGTTATTACTGTTCCTGCATATTTTAATGATAACCAGAGAAAAGCTACAATTGATGCAGGAAAATTAGCTGGATTAAATGTTAAAAGAATTATTAATGAGCCTACTGCTTCAGCTTTATCCTACGGTTTAAGCAGAAAAGATTTTGATGGGTATATAATGGTTTATGATTTAGGTGGAGGTACTTTTGATGTATCAATTTTAGATGTAGGAGATGGTGTATTTAGTGTTATTGCTACTTCTGGAGATAATCAATTAGGTGGAATAGATTTTGATAATAGATTGTTAAATCTTATAGTTGAAAAATTTAGACAGGAAAACAAAATAGATTTAAAAGAAGACAAATTTGCAATGCAAAAACTAATTGAAGAAGTTGAAAAAACTAAAATAATGCTTTCAGAAAAAGAAGAAGCTTTAATTAACATTCCATTTATTACAGCAAATAAAAAAGGGCCAATTCATTTAAGATATAAGATAGAGAGGGAAGATTTTGAAAATTTAATTGAAGATCTTGTAAATAATACTTTGAAATTGGTAAATAAAGCTTTAGAAGATGCGAATCTTGAAAAAGAAGATATCAAAAAAATATTACTTGTAGGTGGATCAACAAAAATACCTATGATAAGAAATAAATTGGAAAATTTATTCCCTGGAAAAGTTGAATCAAAAATTGATCCTGAAGAGTGTGTAGCTTTGGGTGCTGCTATTCAAGGAGCAATTATTAATAAAGATGTTGATAATTTAGTTTTAGTGGATGTTATTCCACTATCTCTGGGTATTGAAGTTGATGGAGGGTTATTTGTTCCAATTATTGAAAGAAACACTTCTATTCCTACAGATAACACAAAGACATTTACCACTATTGTTGATAATCAAAAACAGGTAGAAATAAATGTTTATCAGGGTGAAAGAAAAGTATGCAAAGAAAATATTTATTTAGGTAAATTCACCCTCTCTGGTATAAGGAGAGCAAAAGCAGGGGAACCTCAAATTAAAGTAAAATTCGCTATTGATGTAAATGGTTTATTAAAAGTTTCTGCATTTGATGTTGATACAAAAGTTAAACATGAAATAATTATAGATTCAGTTAGGAGGTTAACTCAAGAAGAGATTCAAAGATTGGTTAGTCTTGCAAGGGAAAATGAAATAGGGGATAAGTTCTTTGAAGAAATAGTAAAAACTAGAAATCAAGTTAAACAACTTTATAAAAGATTAAAAAGTGAAATTGATAATAAGAATATTGAATATGATTTAGAAAGAGAATTGAATATGATATTTTCACAAGTAGAAGAAGAGATTGATAAAGATAATATTGATAAATTAAGAGACCTATATGAAAATTTAAAATATTATGAAGATGAATTAGAAATAAGAAAACAGGAAATAATTCAAGATCAATTATTAAGGGGGGATTAATGGGAGAATTGCTTTCAAATTATTATTCAATTTTAAATGTAACTCCCTCTTCTTCTATGAAAGATATAAAAAAAGCATATAGAAAACTTGTTTTAAAATATCATCCAGATGTTAATAAAGATCCAGATGCAGAAGAAAAATTTAAAGACATTACAAAAGCATTTAAGGTTTTATCTAATCCTAAAGCAAGGTTAAAATATGATGTCGTTTTAGAAAAAGAATATGGTAAAAAAGATAATGTTATTGATATTAATGAATTAATAAAAAAATTAAGTTTAAAAATTAAAAGTAAATCTTACTCAACTTTGATAAACATATCAAAAGATGTTGATAAAATTAGTATTGACAAACAAACATTATCTTTAGATGTTAATGAACTTGGGAAAAGATTGATTGAGTCTAATAATAGTTTCGTTAAAAAAGTTGCTTCAAAAGCTTTAATAAATAAAGATAAAAAAAATGTATATCACTATATTTTACATGCAATTAAGAATGAAAACAATGAAGAAATGATTATATATTATTTAAAATTGATTAAAAATAGATTTGGAAAAAAAATAATATATGATTTACAATATTTAAAAGATAAAAAATCTTCAAACATTAAACTTAGTTTAATTGAGCTTATAGAATTCAACTATTGTTCAAAAGGAGCAATGATTTTAAAAGAATTCCTTGAAGATAAAAACGAATTAGTTAGACTTAAAGCAATGGAAATACTATATAAATATGATCCAGATGTTTTACTTGATAAAATTTATTATTTAATAGAAGATGATAATGATATCATTAGAAAAAGAGCTAGTATTATACTTGATGACCTTAAAAAGAAATATAGGAAAAATAAAAAAAAGGGGTAAGTAGATGGAAAATGATTTAAATAAAACTTCAGAAAAGTTACAAATTATTTTATTTAGTGTTGGTGATGTAACATATGCTGTTCCAATTAAAAATGTTTTCTATATAGAAAAATATTCTAAACCAACTGTTATTCCAAATTCTCCACCTTTTATAGAAGGGGTTATTAATTTGAGAGGAGCAGTTATCCCAGTACTGGATTTAAGAAAAAGATTTGGTATAGAGGATACAAAGATAACAAATAAGACAAAAATTATAATTGTTGGTATTGATAATAGAAAATTTGGTTTTATTGTAGATACAGTTTCAGAAGTTATTACAATAGATACTTCTGAGATTGAACCAACCCTACCAACTGTTTCTGGTTTGAAGTCTGAGTTTATTTATGGAATTGGGAAGATAAAAGAAAAACTAGTTATTATTCTTAGAATAGAAAAAGTACTTTTTGGTGAAACAAAAGAAGAAGGTTAATGATTATAACTAAAAATCTTTCAGAACAATTATTTAACAAATTTACTTCATTTGTTTATTCTAATTCAGGTATATATATTAAACCATCAAAAAAAATATTACTGGCTAATAGAATAAGAAAAAGGTTATTTGCTTTAAAAATAAATTCATACGAAGATTATTATGAGTATTTACTTAAAAATTATAAAGAGCTTGAACATTTAATAAATGTTGTTTCTACTAATGAAAGTTATTTTTTTAGAAATAGAAAGCATATTGAAGATATTAAAAATATTATTTTTCCTAAACTTTTAGAGAGAAAGGAAAATATTAAAATCTGGTCTGCTGGATGTGCAAGTGGAGAAGAACCATATACCCTCGCAATACTTGCTGACGAGTTAGGAGTGTTGAAAAGAGTAAAAATTATTGCTTCTGACATTAATACTGAGGTATTACAAAATGCAAAAATTGGAAAATATAGTAATAGAAAATTAAAAGAGCTGGATGATAATATAAAAATAAAATATTTTACAAAAATAAATGATAAAGAGTATCAATTATCTCCAAGAATTATAAAAAATGTGCATTTTTTTCATCATAATTTAATTAGAGATCTTTACCCTGAAAACATTGATTTAATTTTATGTAGAAATGTGCTAATTTACTTTGATAGAAAAAATCAAAAATATGTTATTGATAATTTTTATAAATCATTAAACCATGAAAGTTATTTGTTAATTGGGCATGCTGAAACATTATTTGCAATACCAAATAGATTTAATTATTTGAAATTGGACAATATTTCGTTATATTTTAAATGAAAAACAAATTAGTTTGTTTTAAAAATAGTTTTAAAAATATTTGAAGAGGAAAAATATGGGATTTTTTAAAAAGTTTTTTTCAAAATTTAAAAAGAATAAAGTTAATGAAAAAAAAGTTCATATTGATGAATTTAATAATTATATTAAATTTGCCTCTAATGAAGTAAATGAAAAACTTATTCAGATGTTTAATGAAGATGTTCAATTATCTGATTTTAAAGCAATGGATGTTTTTATAAATGAGTTACCTCTTTTAAGTGGAGATGAAGAAGAAAAAGCTATAAGTATAGTCTTTACAGTTAATGAGATATTACCAGGGAAAATGGTTTTTGTTGTATCTGAATACTCTGCTAAAAAGATTTACAATTTACTTACTAATAGAAGTAAGGATTTTCTAGAAAAAGAGGGAAAACTTTCTGAAAATTCTAAAAGTTGCCTTGAATCTGTGGCTTCTATATTTGTTTCGTCATTTGTTTCAGCAATATCAAATCTTTTAAATAAAAAAATATTGATTTCTACCCCCTCCTTTTCATACTCATTTAAAGCTTCAATTATAAATGAAATAATTTTTGATCAATATAAAAATGAGGATGAGATATTTTTAATATCTTCTAAATTTGTTGTTTCTTCAAATGATATTGAAGGTTTATTTTTATTTTTACCAGAAGAGAAGGAGAAATTGAATTTGTCTTATGAATAATTTAAATAACAATTATACAATAGAACTTTTAAACAGGAATAAAGTAGAAAAAAATCGGAATAGTGCAATAGATATAGAAAAAAGAGAAAATTATAAAAGCAAATCATATAGTATTAACAGAGAAATAAAAAATATTATTTATATTAAAATAGCAGATTATAAAATTGCTAAACCACCTTATAAATTTAAAACTGTTTTAGGAAGTTGTGTTGCAGTAAGTTTATATGATAGAAAATCTAGAATAGGTAGTTTATGTCATATAATGTTGCCAAAAAAAGTAAAGATTTCTACAAATAAACTTAAATTTGCAAACACAGCCTTACCGATAATAATTAAAGAGCTGAAAAAATATGGGGTTAACATAAAAAATCTAGAAGCAAAAATTTTTGGGGGAGCACAAATTTATTTCTCTTCAAATGAATCTGTGTTTCCAGAAATAGGTAAAGAAAATATTAAAGTTGTTAAGAAGATACTTGAGATTTATGGAATTCCTGTTATTGGGGAAGATATTCTTGGAAAAGAAGGAAGAACAGTTTTATTTGATCTTACTGATGGTAAAGTCTATTGTAAACGTTTTTCAGGAGAAAATATTGTAATTTAACAAAATAATTTATATAATTGATTATGAATAAATTCTTAATATTATTATTTTGGTTAAAATTAGAAAAATTAAATAAAGTAATTATTATGGGAGATCCTTAATATGTCAATACAGGAAAAATATATAAATGCTTTTTTAGATGAAGCATATGATCTTATTGAAAGTTTGAATGCAGCTTTATTAGAATATGAGTCTGATAAAAATAGTAAGACAATTATAGATTCTATTTTTAGATATTTACACTCAATAAAATCTGAGGCAGGGATAATTGGATTTCAAAATTTATCAGATTTAGCTCATAAATTTGAAGACATAATCGATTATGTTAGAACTAATAAAGTTGAGATAAATTCTAACATAATGGATAAATTATTTAAAACAGTGGATTTTATTTCGGAATCACTTAATTATATTGCTAATACAAAAAAGGAATTACCTGTTGATAATGAATTAAAAAAAGAGATAGATGATATTATAAATAACTTAGATACTTTAATTTCTAAAAATTCATCTGAAAAAGAAGAAGTTATAAATCAAAATATTGAACTAGAAGAAGAAATAAAAGAACCAGAATATAAAACAGAGGAAAATTTAAACTTTGTTCAAATATGTAAATTGTTTGATATTGAAGAAGAGTTAAAATTTGAATTATATTCATTAAGAAAATCTATTAATTTATACTATGTTAAAATTAGAATATTAAAATCTTCACCAATGATGTATGCTAGAGCATTTCTTGTATATAATAATTTATCAGCTACTGGAGATATAATTTCTACTAAACCAGATATGGATTTAATGGATAATCCTGAATTATTTGAAGAAACACATTTTTTAATAAAAACAAACACAAGTATTCCTGAGCAAGCAATTAGAACTGCATGTGATGTTGATGAAATAGAGGAGATAATTCTACAAAAAATTGAAATATCTGATGATGAAGCAATAGAAAGTATTAAGATGGAAGAAACAGAAAGTGGTAAAAGTGAAATAGAAGAAAAAAGAGCTACTACTAAAGAAAATGTTGTTTCATCAGGTGCTTCTTCTATTGGGAAAAATACCATAAGAGTAGATGTAGAAAGATTAGATACTCTAAACAGGCTTGTTGGTGAAATTATAATTAATAGAGCTAAAATAACTCAAAATATTGAATACATTAGAGAAGGTAGAGATAAAGAGGAAGTTTTAAATCTATTTGAAGAAGCACAAACTGAATTATATAGAATTACTGATGAATTACAAAATATAGTAATGAAATTACGAATGATTCCAATTGGAACTATCTTTGATAGATTTAAAAGGGTTGTTAGAGATTTTTCAAAAAAACTCAATAAAAAAATTGAAATAAAAATAATTGGTGCTGAAACAGAAATTGATAAAAAGGTTATTGATGAAATCCAGGACCCATTAACTCATATAATCAGGAATGCGATTGATCATGGTATAGAAACTGAAGAAGAAAGAAAAGTTTTAGGTAAAAACCCTGTTGGAAATATTGTATTAAAAGCTTATCAAGAAGGAAGTAATATTATAATTGAAATTTCAGATGATGGTAGAGGAATTGATTTAGAAAAGATAAGAAATAAAGCTTTAAAACTTGGTTTAATAGAAGGAGATTCCCATTTAAGTCAAAATGAATTATTTGCTTTTTTATTTAGACCTGGTTTTTCGACAAAAGAAAAAGTAACTGATCTATCTGGTAGGGGTGTTGGGCTAGATGTTGTTAAGGAACATATAGAAAGATTAAGAGGAAAAATTGAATTATTTTCTGAAAAAGGGTTTGGAACAACTATTAAGATTATTTTACCTTTAACTTTGA
Organism: Exilispira thermophila; assembly: GCF_055389015.1. Classification (NCBI taxonomy): domain Bacteria; kingdom Pseudomonadati; phylum Spirochaetota; class Spirochaetia; order Spirochaetales; genus Exilispira; species Exilispira thermophila. The sequence continues at coordinate 2,904,718 of NZ_AP042476.1, forward strand.
CAATATTAGAAGTATTACTTGTAACATCAAATGGAAAATCATTTTCAATACCAATTTATACAGTTGAACAAACTGATAGAGTTCCAATAAGTAACATTGAAAAACTTGAGGAATTTGATGTTTTAAGATATAGAGATGAAATATATTCAGTACTTTATCTTTCTGAATTGATAGGGGAAGGAAAAAATGTTAATACAGAGGATAATTTAGTGTATATTGTAATCTTAAGATATAACAATCGAAAAATATGCTTATTGATAGATAATTTAATTGGTGATCAAGAAATTGTATTACAACCTTTAGACAAAGTTTTTGAAAATACTCCAGGTATTTCAGGTGTAGCTCTACTTGGGGATGGTTCAATTTCTTTAGTTTTAAATATTCCAGAAATAGTAAGTAATTATGTTGAAAAAAATGCTAAATTATTTACATTACTTTCACAGCAAGTAGATCTTTCTAAATTGCATGATGAACTAATTGATCAGTATAAAAATATTAGTCAACCTGAGCAAAAAAATGAAAATGATGAAAAAATTACAAAAGAAAATTCTAATGAGATTGAAGAATTTTCAATAAATGATTTATCTTGATTTTAACAATTTTAATGTTAATATTAATTAAATTAGAGAACCAAAAATAGATAAAAATAACCTATATATTAGAATTGGGGGTTTTGATGAAAACCAAAATTTTATTAGCTGATGATTTATCATTTATGAGGATGATGCAAAAAGATATTCTTGAAAGTAAAGGGTATGAAATAGTTGGTGAAGCTGGTGATGGTATTGAAGCAGTAAAAAAATTTAGAGAATTAAGACCAGATATTGTTATTTTAGATATTACAATGCCTTATATGAATGGTCTTGAAGCTATGAAAAAGATATTTCAGATTGATCCTAATGCTAAAATTATAATTTGTTCTGCTTTAGGGCAACAACAATTAATTATAGAAGCAATAAAAGCAGGTGTAAAAGATTTTATTGTGAAACCATTTAAACCTGAAAGAATGCTTTCTGCAATTAAAAAAGCTATAGGTGAGTAATATTCTATTATTTTTGAGTCAATTGATTTTATGAAAAAAATTAACATTCTTATTGCTGAAGATCTAAAAGTTTTTCAACAAATTTATCATGATATTTTTACTAATGATAATGAGATTTCAGTTTTTAAAATAGTAGAAAATGGAAGGGAATGCCTTGATGTTTTAGAAAGTAATTTTTACAAGATTGATATTGTTGTTTTAGATATAGAGATGCCAGTTCTTGATGGACTCTCAACATTAAAAATTATAAAAAAGAGGTTTCCAGAGATTCCAGTAATAATATCTTCTTCATATACTTCAAAAAATGCAGATATAACATTTGAATGTTTTGAATATGGAGCATTGGATGTAATAGAAAAACCATCAAAAATGCAATTTGAAAGTAATTTTAATTTATTAAAAGAAACTTTTATACAAAAAATTAAATTTATTTATAATAATTATAAAAATCAGAGAAATTTTGGACTAAATGAAAAGAAAGTTTTTAAATATATAGGTATAGGAGCTTCAACAGGGGGAGTTCAAGCTATAACATATATAATTAAAAATTTAAATAAATTCAAATATTCAACTATTTTTGTTTTCCAGCATATTCCAGCAGGATATTCTTTGTCATTTGCAAATAGATTAAAAAGATTAAGTGGCCTTGAAGTTAAAGAATCTTCAAATAATGAAATTGTTAAAAATGGGATTGTATATGTAGCACCTGGATCAAAAAATATGGTTATTGAAAATAACAAAATAAAAATTCTGGATTCTAAAAAGACAATAATTTCTCCAAATATTGACCTTGGATTTGAATCATTAAGTAAATATGGTGATAAGGTTTGTGGAATTTTGTTAACTGGAATGGGTAAAGATGGTGCTAAAGGGTTGAAAAAAATTAAAGAACAAAATGGTTTAACAATTGTTCAGGATAAAAATACATCAGTTGTTTATGGTATGGCAAAAGCAGCTACTTCTATGTTTATTGTAGATGAAATATTACCTCTTAATTTAATTCCTGAATTAATCAATTCACACATTGTTTAATTTTAAATAAAAATTTAGTAATTATATTTAATTTAATTGATTTTTATGAATTTTGTTTTATTATATATATCAAAATAGAGTTTATATAGTTACTAACTTTTATCAATTTTTTTATTCTTGTTAGAATTTTATATTAAATTAAAATATTTATATTAAATTAAAATAATTAAAGTAAGAAGGGGGATTTTTTATGATAAAAAAAATCATTGTTTTTATAAGTTTAATGTTTCTTATATTCCCAATTATGGCTTTTTCACAGAGTATTTTTGATAATATGGGTATGGGTATGTTTTTTGGGAATGAAGTAGTTGATGGAAATACATATCAGACTTTTTCTTTACAACCAAAATTAACTTTTGGAAAATTATCTTTAGGATTAGATCTTTTTTTTGAATTTGATGAAAATTTTAATTTAAGAAAAGATTCTAATGGAAAAGTAGTTGGATGGTCAACATGGCAAGATTATGTTAATAAAGTTTTGTTTGTTCAGTGGGGTGAAAAAGGGGAACCTCTATTTGTCAAGTATGGACTTTTTGATAATGTTACTTTAGGACATGGCCTAATTATGCAAAATTATTCAAATTCATTATTATTTCCTGAAGTTAGAAAGTCTGGATTGGAACTAGATTTAGATGGAACTTTTTTTAATTTTCCATTTGTTGGTTTTGAATCATTTATTGATGACCTTAAAAACCCCTCTATCTTAGCTGCAAGAGTCTATGTAAGACCTTTACTTATGCTGGATATTCCAATTATAAAACTTCTAAGAGTTGGATTTTCATATGCAACTGACCTTGATCCTGATGCAACTGAACCATATGTAAAAAATCCTGCATCAAATGAAACTGTATCTATTTATGGAATAGATATGGATGTTCCTGTATTGACTTCAGATTTGGCTACAGTTTTAGTTTATACCGATTGGGCTGCAATATCAGGAAAAGGTAGTGGTATGAAATTTGGAGTTTCTTCGGTATTAATTAAAATAATTGGATTAGGTGCAGAAATTTATAATTATGGTGATAAATTTACAGGGCCATATTTTGATCAAATTTATGATAATTTTAGTGTTAGAAATACAAAATATTCTGATTTAGATTTATATCAAGGATATCTAGGATGGAAAGCATTTGCTTATCTAACTATAGGACAACAGATATTTACAACTTATGCAGAAATTTCTGGTGATTTTGATTCAACTAATACAGTTAAACCAACATTGATTGCATCAATTGTATTAAATGAGGGATTAATTCCTGTTTTATCTGGTTCTTTTACTTTTATTAGATCAGATATATCCAAATTTAGTGATATTTATAGCTGGACTGATACAAATGCTTTATTGAATAGTTATATGCAATTTAAAATAACTTTAAAACCAGGCACAATGACAACAGTTTCATTAATATATGAAAGAAAATATGAACTTCAGGGGTCAAATGTTGTACCAGTTTCTACAAGTTATTTTATTACTGGTATTGAGTTTTAACAAAGGGGGTAATTTATGAGAGATAAATTAAAGGGTTTAAAAATATTTATTGTTTTTTCAATAATATTGATATTTATGTCTGTTGGAGTATTTGCTCAGGATCAAACTGGTAATACAGACCAGACTACTGAACAAAAACAGCAGGAACAGGATATGGCAGCAATGCAGGCAAAGGTTACTTTGCCAATTGGTGATGTATTAATTGACAACACTGATGATAATATAGAAAACTTTGTTCCAGCAGAAATTGATATGCCAGTTTATGCTAATACAGAGATAAAAACTGGTGAAGAATCTTCTTGTGAAGTAGAACTTGAAGATGGAACTGTTATTAAAGTTGGAGCTAATTCAGATTTTATTGTAAATGAAATATTAAAATCTATAACAGAAAAACCAAAGAAAAAATCAATATTTTCATTACTTAAAGGTAAAGTAAGATCAGTTGTTTCTAAATTGAAAGGAAAAGACTCCTCTTTTGAAATAAATACACCAAATGGTGTTGCTTCTGTTAGAGGTACAGATTTTGGTGTTGTTTTTAATGAACAAACTGGTAAATCTGATATTTTAGTTTTTCGTGGGTTGGTTGCTGTTTTAGATAAAGCTAAAAGTATTCAACCTGTTTTAGTTGAAGCTGGTAAAATGGCCTCAATGGTTGGAGAAGGGGTAGCTTCACAGGTTGTAGATATTCCTGAACAGGTAAAAGAAGAATTCTTAAAAAATATGGAAGTTAAAACTAAAACTGTTGAAGAGGAACAAACTACCGAGGAAACAAAGAAAGAAGAATCTAAAACTGAAGAAACACAAAAAACAGAGCAAGTTCCTCCTGAAAAGCAGGAAGAAGCTAAAAAAACTGTTGAGAAAAAAGCTAAATCAGCTTTAGAAAAATGGATGGACAAATATTTAAAATTATTTGGTGATTTTGGAACAATAGTACTTCCTGATCCAGATAATCCTGGGGAACAAAAGATTTATTCGACTTTTACTATTAATACAGAGTTTACTTTTGGAAATATTGGTTTAGGAGTTTATGCTCCTATTATATTTGATCCAGCACAAGGAGGACTTTTCGAGCCAGTACACTGGTATAATTATGATGAATATAATTTGCAATTTACAGATATCAATACAACAATACAGTCAATTAATGATATTTTAATTAAAATTAAATATTTTAGAATTAATCATCACGATGATCCATTCTATTTAAAAATTGGAAATATCGATGACTTTGTTATTGGTAATGGAATGAATATGTATAATTATTCAAATATGCTTTCATTCCCTGAAACAAGATATATTGGTTTACAATTAAAAGGTGAATTTGGAGCATTTGTTTTTGATTTAATGGCAAATAATATTGTTAACCCTTCTGTAATAGGATTAAGACCTGGAATTAAACTTTCAAAATCATTCCCATTGCAAATAGGAGTTGAAATAGTAAGTGATATTAAAGCATTATCAGAAGATGAAACATCTGTAAATCCAGTAATTGGTTCTTTAGGTGCAGGATTAATATTACCAATTATACCAAATAATGATTTTTTAACAATATTTGCATTTGCTGATGCATCAACAAATTTTTATTGGTATTCAAATACATTACCAGCTGCTTTAGATACAAATAGTATTCCTAAAATTGGTATATTACCTGGTTTTGGTGCTTTTGCAGGTCTTAGAGGTAATATTTTGTTTATAAAATATAGAGCTGAATATAGATTTATAGCAGGTAATTATATACCTCAAATGTTTGGTCCAACTTATGAAATTGAAAGAGAATCGTATTATAACTATTTCTTAAATACTCTTGCAGCTTATGATCCTGCAACACAAACATTTATGGATAATCCTCAATCTGGATTATATTTTAGCGCTCAATTTGCTTTAATCAGAAATCTTATTCATGGTGAAGCATCTTATGTTCATTATTTTATTGATCCTGCTTCAACTTCAAATGTACTTGGAGATACTTTAACTGCAAGTATAGTTTTAGAAGATGGATTAATTGATAAAGTTTCTGGTGATATTTCAATTGTTAGACCTAATTGGGATCTTACAGAAATTACATCTGAAGGATTTTTTAAATCTTTCTTAAGTGAACTAGTTATGGATGCAAATTTAGGATATGAAATTGATAAAGGAATTAAATTTATAGTTAATTATCATATATTCTATACTTATAATGACTCTACAGGGCAATTTGACCAAAAAATGTCTTATGCTGTTTATACTCAGTTGACATTTTAATTAGAAAAAAAACAAAGAAATCTATAAAAATTTTGTTAAAAAGAAATTATAATTAAGTAAGGGGTTATCCTGAAATTCAAGGGATAGCCTCTTTTTTTTATTACTGTGTTATATATTAAATAAAAATAGTTATATAATAAATTTTTAAACAATTCCTTTTTTATAAACTAAAAAAGGTTAAAATGCATGCTATAAATAAAAGTGTGTAAAAGAGAGAATAAGGTTGTTTAAAGCAAATAAACAAAAAAATAATAATTTAATTGATAAAAATTATTAAATTAGATATTATATTTATATGGGGAAAGTAAAGATACTATCAAAAGATATTTATTCAAAAATACAAGCAGGTGAAATTATAGAAGGACCATCTTCTGTAATCAGAGAGCTAATAGATAATTCTATTGATGCAAAATCTAAGAATATTATTGTTGAACTTGTAAATAGTGGGATTGATGCAATTGTTGTAAAAGATGATGGCGAAGGGATAGAAAAGGATGATTTAAAACTTGTATTTAAAAATCATGCAACTTCAAAAATAAGTTCAGAAAAAGATTTAAAAAATATAAAAACTCTTGGATTCAGAGGGGAAGCTTTATATTCAATTGCTTCTGTATCAAGAATGGTTATAAAAAGTAAGATTAGTATGGAAGATTCAGGGTATATGATAAAAGTTTATGGTGGAAAAGATATAGATTTTAGTCCAATTTCAATTAATAATGGGACTACTGTTAATGTTCAGGACCTTTTTTTTAATATTCCTGCCAGGAAAAAGTTTTTAAACAATTCTAAAAAAGAGTTAAATTTAATAAAGAAACTATTTGTCAATAAAGCAGCAACAAACCCTAAAATTTCTTTTAAATTGATTAATAATGGTAAAACAATATATAATTTTTTTAATAAAGATTCATTTTTTTATAGGATAAAGGATATTTTAGGTGAATCTACTTACAAATATTTAAAGAAACTTGATACAAATGAAATAATAAAATATGATGAACAATTATTTGATCAATATAAAATAAATGAATTTAAATTAGTTTTTTCTTCAAAAGATTTTTATTCAAAATATAGATCTTTTTTCTTGATTATTATAAATGGTAGACCAGTTGTTGAAGATGAAATAATAAAAAAAATAAAAGGGTTTTATTATTCTTATCTTCCAAGGGGATTTTATCCATATTTTATATTAAATATAAATCTTGATCCAATATTTCTAGACCAAAATATTGATCCAACTAAAAATAAGATTAAAATAGAGAATGATTCGCTTTTTGCTAAAAAAATTGCTGACATAATAAAAAAACATTTAAATTCTGAAACAGAACAATTTACATATTCTTATTCTAATAAACAAAATTATACAACAAAAAATTTTAGAAACGAAGATACATTTCAAAAAGTAGAAGAAAACAAAATATTAACAGATAGAGAGTTGTTTTCCAATAAAAATGAAGATGATAAATTAAATACTTTTAGTTTTGATGAGGATAATAAATTTAACAATACAAACCTTTCTATTGAGGAAGAAACATCTAATAATATCAATCATGATATAGATAAATATAATGATACTTATTCCTATTCTGATATTATCAATGCTGAGAAACTAATTGAATTAAGTGAAATAAACAATATTTCTATATATTCAAAAGATTTTGGAGAATTTAAAACTATTTTATTCTATACATATCTTCTTTTTGAGAAAGATGAAGAATTGTTTTTAATAGATTTTCATGCAGCATATGAAAGAATAAACTATAATAAATTAAAATCAAATTTTAAAAGAAACAGAAGAAGGCCATTACTTTTTCCAGAGATTATTAATTTAAAAACTTCAAATATTAAAGGTAATAGTCAAATTTTGAAAAAGATTGAAATATTAAATGAAAATGGATTTGAAATTGAACAAATAGGTGAATCAACTTTTCAGATAATTTCAATTCCTGATGTAATAAAATCAAATGATGAACCTGCTTTAATGGAAGAGATATATGCATTTTTAGAAGATGATGAATTAAAAACTCTGGATTATGAACATTTAAAAGAAAAAGTAATAGCAAGACTTGCATGCAGAATGTCTCCAAAAGCTTTTGATAAGCTTGATAAAGTTGATATAAAGAGATTTATAAGCATATTTAACACAGAAGTTGAAAACTATAATAGTTGTCCTCATGGTAGGCCTACTATTATTAAGATTGATAAAAATTATTTTGATAAAAAATTTTATAGAACTAAATAGTTTTATAAAATTGAATAGATTATTTAATAATTTAAATATTATTCAATAAATTATAGACTATTTAGTAATTTTTAAAAGTGGTAAAAATGGAAGAATATATTTTTTATAAAACATTTTATGATAAAAATGAATTTAAAGAAGTAATAAATAAATTAAATGCAAGTAATATAAAATACAAATATAAAGATAAATCTAACTTACCCAATTATAGAATTCCACTTAGTACTTTTAACGAGATTGATCTTTTTATTCATAAAGATGACTTTGATAAAGTAAAGGATATTTTAGATGAATGATTTTCAGAAAATAAAAAAAATTCATATATAATAATTTTTATTATTAATGCTTTATTAATACTTTATTAATATTTTTAATTTAAACAAATTTAGAATAAGAGGGAAAAGATGAATTTATTTAAAGGTAAAACAATAATTTTTGGTGTTACCGGGGGTATTGCTATTTATAAATCAATAAATTTAGTATCATTTTTAAGAAGGCATGGAGCTAAAGTTCATGTTGTAATGACAGATCATGCAATGGAATTTGTAAAACCTCTAACATTCAAGACTGTTTCTGAGAATAAAGTAATTACCGGGATGTTTAACGATGAAGGTTATGTGACTCACATATCGTTAACAGAGAAAGCAGATCTATTTATAGTTGCACCAGCTACTGCTAATATCATAGCAAAATTTAGAACAGGTATTGCTGATGACATGTTATCAACAATGTTTTTAGCATATGATGGACCTGTTATGATTGTACCATCAATGAATGATAATATGTATAAAAATAAAGCAACTGAAGAAAATTTAAAAATATTATCAAAAAGAGGTATTAAAATTGTTGAACCAGTTGAAGGATTACTTGCAACAGGTAAAGTGGGTAAAGGAAGGTTTCCTTCAGATGATATTATTCTTTATTATATTGAAAAGATTTTGTATAAAAATGAATTGAAAAATAAATCCAATAAATTAAAAGCAATTGTAACTTTAGGTGCAACAAGAGAATATATTGATCCTGTAAGATTTATATCAAATCCAAGTTCAGGCAAAACTGGTTATTTTTATGCAAAATATCTTGATTTTTTAGGTTTTAATTTAAAAGTTATTGCTGGAAATTACAATTATTATAAGATTGATTTATTTAATCCTCAAAAGATAACAAGTACATCTGAATTACTTGAAAAAATATTAGATAATATTGAAGATTATGATTTATTGGTTATGTCTGCAGCTGTTTCAGATTTTACTCCCGCTAAGATTAGTGATGAGAAAATTAAAAAACAAAACAATCAATCTAACAATCAAGATTTTATTAAAGATAACAATCTTGCAAAAAATAAAGATCTTACTAAAAATAAAAATCTTATTATAAGTAAAGATCTTGATGAAAAATATTTTTTAGAATTGGTTAGAACTAAAGATGTATTAACTGAAGTTAGAAAGAGAAACAAAAATATTAAAATTTTGGGTTTTGCAGCTGAAACCAGTGATATTGAAAGCAATGGTATTAGAAAACTTAAAGAAAAACAATTGGATGCTATATGTATAAATCAAGTATATAAAGAAGATAAGGGTTTTCAATCTGATAAAAATACTGTGGTTTATATTGATAAATTTAATAACAGAGAGATATTTGAAAATCTAGACAAAGAAGAGATAGCAAAAAAAGTAATAGAAAAATTTGTAAGAACTTTTTTTTAATAATGAAATTGAAATTATTGAGATATTTAAAAAAAGAAATATAATATCATAATTGAAATTTTTCTCCTTAGTGTAGTTATGTAATTTCAGAATTTAATGATTTTTAAACATTAACTATAAATCAGTATTTAATCTTTTAAGTCTTTGACAACTACAATTCAGTCGAAAAATTTCAATTATGATATATATTGTTTTTATTTATTAAATCAACAATAATAATTTTCAATTTTATTATTAACTGCACCAGCCACGGAAATTTTTCTTCACTAAGCTTGTTATGAAATTTTATTATTTAATCATTTTAAAAATATTAAAAATCAGGATTTTTTAATATAAAAAGGGGTACCATAATTAATTTTTGATACCCCTTTTTTTAATTAAAAGCTTAGTATTTGTAATATAAAATACTAAATTAAAAAAATTAATGATTTATCATTAATGTTATAAAAATAATAAGTTTTTTAATAAAGTTAATAAATAATACTAAGAATAAACTTTTCAATAAAATTATTTAATATCCTAAAAATTACCTTTTAATTAAATTGTTTAATTATACTTATAATAAAATATTAAAAAAATCAATTAATAGTAGAAATAGTTATATTTACTATTCATTAAAAGGTTGTTTGTAAAAAGAATTCCTTTTAAACTATTAAGAATTTTTATACTTGTTTCAAAACCATCCAGGTATTTTATTATAGGATTTGATATTGAAGATGGATAAAAAAATAGGAAAATGCAATCGTCGTATGTTAAATCGTCCGATTTTAAAAGATTATCCAGAGTTTTTGTAAAATAACTAACATTGTCAACAAGATTTATTGAAATTGCATCAAATCCAGACCAAACTCTACCTCCAGCAATTTTTTTTACTTGAGATAAAGAGATTCCTCTTTCTTTTGAGACATTACCATAAAATTTATCAAGAAACCAATTGTTAATTTTTGATGCAAGTTTTTTTTCTTCATCTGACATATTTTTATACATTGAACCAAAAGTTGCAAAATTATTATATTTAATTTCATCATATGTAATTCCATATTTGTTTAATAAATCCTGAATTGAAATGTAAGTAGAAAGAACACCGATTGAACCAGTTAAGGTTGTATTATGAGAAATAATTTTTTGACCACCAAGTGAAAGATAATATCCTCCAGAAGCAGCATATTTATTTTGTAAAATCCATACTTTTTTAACTTTTTGAAGTTGTTTTATTTTATGAAAAATAACATCAGAAGCTGTTGCTGAACCACCAGGAGAATCGATAACAATTAAAACTGACTTTATATTTTTCTCATTCATTAAATAATTGATAGTAGGAATAACATTGTCAGGAGTAATCACATCAGTTGCAGAATCAAGAATTGATGGAGTAAAAGAATCAAGAATTGCACCTTTAAGATAAACAACAGCTATGCCAGCTTTTGCTTTCCATAGATCCTGCTTATATGCACCCAATTTAGGAGAATCAAAACTTAATTTATATCCACCCGTTGCTTTTTCCACATATTTTAAAACAAAACTATCAATATCATATGGATATACAAGGTCATCAACTAAATTTAATTCATAAGCTTTATCTGCAGGAATTATTCCTAAAGAATTAATATAATTTAAAAATGTTTCTTTTGATATTCCTCTATATTTATAAATAACGGTAGTTAAATAATCCATTATTCTTTTAAAATAAAGAGAGTATTGTTCTTTATCGGCATCAGAGAATTCTTTATTGATGTAATTATCTGAAGCTGTTTTATACTTTCCACTTTTAATAACAGTTGGTTTAATTCCATATTTATCAAAAAAACCTTTTAAGAATAAATTTGATGCAGCAAATCCAGTAAAATCAAATAAGTATATAGGACAGGTGATTATTTCATCAGATATGGATGCTAAAGTATAAGTTACAAGATTAGGTACTCGTAAATAAGAGATAATTATATCACCTTTCTGTTTTAATTTATCAAGTAATGGTAAGAGATCCTCAACCTGATAAAATGAATCTATACCTCCTCCTATATCAAGAAAAATAACATGATTTATTTTTGATCGTGTTAAATTTTTTAAAAACATTAATAGAGATGCATTTAATTTGTTTTTATTTAAATCAATATAATAGATTTTAGATGATTTTTGTAATTCTGGTCTAAGATATAATTTAGTTGTAAATCCAAATGAATTTTGAGAATTTTTTAAATCAGTTATATTACTGGTTTTACCAAAAGTTGAAATATTATACAAAAAAGTGTTAAATAAAATAGAAATTGAACCATTTTTATTATATTCCAAATTAAGGTAAGTGTTGTTAGCTATATTTAGATCTAACATAAGTTTATAATTTATGTTATTTATATCAAAATTGTTTAAACTATTACTTAATAAAGTATTTTCGTCTATATCAATATTACCAGAAATTGTTAAGAATTTAAATGGATGGATCCCTGCTAAAAAATAATAGTTTCTGTTGTTTATCAAATTATTAATACCAAAACCTAAATGGAATAAGTTTAATGTTCTATAATAAAATCCAATATCCATATCAAAAGGGGAAACTTTTTGCAAAATGTTTTTGAATCTAATACCATATGTAATGGGATTAAAAAAGTTTTTTTTAGATAAAATAATGTTAAAATCAAAATTTTGAAATGAGTCCTTTGGTATTGAAAGTTCTATTAAGTCAAGAATATTAAGGTAAAAAAGGTTAGAATTGTTATTGTAAAAGTATAAAAATGAAAAAATATCATCGTCAAGACCATAGAGAGCTGGATTTGTATAAAAACCAGAAAAATCAACGGTTGTTGAAAATGGATCTGAATCTTGAGAAAAAGAAGTTATAGTAAATGAGATGAAAAGTATTAAAATCCAAAAAGGAATTAGTAAATTTTTTAAGTTTGTTTTATTCATACAATCTCCTCGTGTAATATTTGTCTTTTTTTCAAAATTTTAAAAGAATAGATTTTAAAATTTCATTTTATTATTATTAGTAAACATTATCATAAATATTTTGCTAAATTAAAGCAAAACCATAAAAGCATTGATTGTTATTTAATTTATAGATATTGTATCTTTAAAAATTAATAATTCAACAACTTTATATATTTAAAATTGATAAAATAGTTGCTAATTATATAAAGGATTTAATTCAGTAGAATGGAAACTCAAACTAAATGTACCTAATAAAATTAGGTTAATACTTGTTTAAAATGTTAATATAAGAAAAAAATAATTATCATTTTATAAAAATTAAATAAATTTATTTTTAAATGCAAATAATTGTTGACAAATATTTATTATTGTATATAAGTATAGCAAATACACTTATTGGGGGTTACTATGGCAACTTGGATGATTTTGTTAGCCCTTGGAATTTATATCTTTTTTTACTGGACTTATGGAAAATTTCTTGATAAGAAAATTATTAAGTCCAGTGCTGAAAATGAAGCCCCATCAAAAAGATTATATGATGGAGTTGATTATGTTCCAGCAAACAGATTTGTTCTTTTTGGGCATCACTTCGCTTCTATAGCTGGTGCTGGTCCTATAGTTGGTCCGGTTCTTGCTATGGGTTATGGTTGGTTACTTGGATTCCTCTGGGTATGGTTTGGAAATGTATTTATTGGTGCTGTACATGATTATGGAGCTTTATCTGCATCAATAAGATACGATGGTAAATCAGTTCAGTATGTTTCTTCAAAACTTCTTGGAAAGTTTACAGGAACTTCTTTTGCATGGTTTATCCTTTTTCTTGTAATCTTAGTAGTAGCTGCATTTGCAGCAATTATTGGTGGTTTATATGTTGCTCATCCTGATGCAGCATCAGCTTATGTTTACAAGATAATCTTTGCTTTAATTTTAGGTGTTTTGTTATATAGAACAAAATTACCATTCTGGCTTTCTTCTCTTATTGGATTAATTTTCTTATTTATTGCAATATGGCTTGGACCTATTACACCATTAAAGGTTTCATATAAGGGTTGGATGGTAATTTTCTTCTTCTATATTATAATTGTTTCAGCTATTCCTGTTAACATCTTGTTACAACCAAGAGATTATATGAACTCTTTCCTATTATATCTAGGTTTGTTAGCAGGTGGTATAGCAGCTATTGTTTCATTAAAAGGTTTTAGTGCTCCAGCATTTACTACTTTTTCACCTAATATTATAGGTGGGAAACCAACTCCTTTCTGGCCAGCAATACCTTTAATCATCGCATGTGGATCATTATCTGGTTTCCATGCTTTAGTTGCTTCAGGAACTTCATCAAAACAAATTGCTTCTGAAAAAGATGCATTATTTATTGGTTATGGTGCAATGTTTACAGAAGGATTTTTATCAACAATAGTTATAGTTTCAATTGCTGCTTTTGGTATTACAGCAATGAAAAAAGTTGATCCTTCAGCATCTATTTCAAATTGGGCTACTGACTACTATACTATTTTGGCTAAAAAATTAGGTGGTGGTGCAAATATATTTGTTGCTTCATATGCTGAAATGACTGTATCAGTATTACATCTTCCTAGAACATTTATGATTACACTTGCATCTATGTGGGTAAGTTCATTTGCAATGACAACTCTGGATACAACTAACAGACTTGGAAGATACATTGTTTCAGAATTAGCTGAACCATTAAAGGAAAAAAATCCTGGTATGCATAAATTCCTTACTAACAGATGGGTTGCAGCTACTATACCTGCATTATTAGGTATTTATCTTGGTTGGACAGGCCAATGGAAAATTTTATGGCCATCATTCTCAGGAGCTAACCAGTTATTAGCTTCAATTACATTGATAACTGTATCAGCATGGATTTACAAAAAATTAGATAAAAAATATGTAAATTATGCTTTAATTCCTGGTTTATTATTATGGATTACAGTTACTGCAGCATTAATCTGGTATACAATTGTAATTTTACCAGGCTATACTTCAAAAAATATTGGACAGGGAATTATTCTTTATGTAATTAACATTATTATGTTAATTTTAAACTTCATTTTAATAGTTAATTTCTTTAGATACTGGAAAAAAGATGTAGAAGAATAATTAAACATTAAATTAAAACTGTTTAGAAACATTATAAGGGTTGTCTCTTTTTATGGAGACAACCCTTTTTTATATTTTAAATATTGTTAAGTTAAATTATTAAACTAATAAATTGATTAAGAATTTTATCAATTTAATAAAAGTTGTTTGAATTCTATTAACTTATTAATAGATAAAAAATAAAATATTTGTTATAAAAAATAATTTTTGTGGTAAATTAATATTGATTAAAATTCAAGTTTAAACAACCATTAATAAAAATAGTAATTTAAAATAGTAATTTAAATAATAAAATTTATTTAGTTAAAAACAAAAAATTAAAAAGGTGAATAAAATGAAAAAAATTAAACTTAGCAAAAAGTGGAAGATGTTTTTTGCAAGTATTGAAGAAGCTCATAAAATGTTTATAACTGAAAAAATAGAGTTTGAACTTAAAGAGATGGAAAATGTATTTTCTTTATTAATTTTTGGTGCTTTTACTGGAATTCCTTCTCCTCCCAGCTTTATAACTTTAGAATTATTACCATATATGGAAAATGAAATAACTATAATGATTAATTCTTCCCATGATGCAAAGGATATTCTAGCAACTTTAGCAGGAACTTTTGACGGTATATAAAATATATTAAAGAAAAAAAATAAAAAATGAATAGAGAGGTTAGGATATGAAAATAATTTTTTTTGTTGGTAAAGGGGGAGTTGGTAAATCAACTTTATCCTCTATTACAGCTTTTAAATTATCATTAATGAATAAAAAAGTTCATCTTTTATCCATTGATCCTGCTCACAATTTGAATGATATTTTTAGTAAGAATAAAAAACTTGAATCTGAATTAAATATTGAAGAAGTAGATATAGATAAGTGGACCAATGACTATATAAAAAACATTAAAGGTGAAATTAAAAGTGAGTATAAATATCTTTCATCATTAAATATCGATAATCTTGTAGATATTATAAGTTATAGCCCAGGAATACAGGAATATGCAATTTTAAAAGCTTTTTCTTATATAATAAAAAAATATGAAAATTATGATTATATAATTTTTGATACACCACCAACAGCATTAACTTTAAGGATTTTAACTTTACCTGAGATATCAGTTAGATGGACACAAAAACTAATGGAAATAAGACAGAAAATATTATCAAGAAGGTTATCAATTGCAAATGTTTATGGTGATAAAGATTATAATAAAAAGTATGGTAATTTTGCAGGATATAAAAAAGAAGATGATAAAGTTTATAAAAAACTGGAAAATATGTTAGAAGAAAACAAATGGTTAAATAAAATTTTTAAAGATAAAAAAATTACATATATTGTTCCTATTTTAAATCAGGATACTCTTTCTTTTAAAGAAACAAAAAGAATCGTTGAATACCTTAATAAATTTAAAATAAGTATTCCATTTTTTATTTTAAATAAATTTTCTGGTAAACAGGAATCTGAAAATAGATTGTATAATGAGTTTAAAAAAGATGTTTATACATTACAACAAAAAGAGGATGATTATTTTATTGATACAGAAAATTTTAATAATGTAACTACAGATTATATAGAAAAATATTTTCTTTAGTTTTTATTTTATTGGTTATTTATAGTTATTTATTAAATTTTTTATATTTGTTTAATTACTTATTTAATTACTTATTTAATTACATTTTTAATTATATTTTTAATTATATTTTATTAGATTAGTTATTTATTTTTTGTTAAATAATTTTTAATTAGCTATTATCAATTAAATGTTTCTAGATTGTTTTAATTCTATAAAAATATAAAGTGTTAATATTTAATATGTTACTTTATTTTTGAAGTAAACAATTATTTATATTTTTAAATTCTTTCAATAAATTAAATTTTAAATTTAATATTTTATGATATATTTTTTTAGATTTAAATGGAGGATGATATGGACCTACTTTCACAACCAGTATTTTATTTATTAGTAATAATTGCTTTTTTAACATCAATAATTTATTTAAGAGGAAGCAAAAAAAATAAAAAACTTGCAAAAATAATATCTACTGAATTGGAAAATGCATTAAAACCACAAAAACAGGAATATATTAATATAGGTGGATTTATTGGGTATCATGGTAATTATGTTAGACCAGGTTATTTTTATAAAGTTAATACCACTTTTACATTTATACCAAGACATTCAATAATGTTTTTACCTGTATCTTTGTTAACAACAAAGCATGATAAATTATATGTAACAATTCATTCTAAAGTCGCTTTAAAAGGGGAAGCACATTTAATTTTAGAAAAATTAAATAAATCTTCAAATCATAAAGTTAAAAATGTTAATGGTAAAATGAAAGAAGAAAGAATTGAAATTAATAATGTACCTTATTTGATGTATTATGAGAATTTAGATTCTAAACAATTTATTGAAAAGTGTATAAACCAGCTTGATATGAAATACATTTATCATATTACTTCCTATGAACCTAATAGAAATTTTTATTTATATATGAATCCTAAACCTGGACATATTGAAAATAATGTAAGAAAATTTATTCAATTATGTAAAGATCAAATTATAAAAGACAAAAAAGAATTAAGTAAATAAAGTTTATCAGTTAATAATGTAAATTTAAAAATTAATTAATTTTATTATAATTTCAGTATATATTAAAGCTATGTTTTTTAAATTAAGTTATTAATTTCAGTTCAAAAAATTATTAATTTCATTATTCAAAATATTATTCAGGTCATTATTCATACTTATATTACCAAAAATTATAATATTAAAAATTTAAAATAGATTAAAAAAGGATATTCTTAAATTATATATTTATATATCAATATATTCTATGTTTTCTATACCTGAATATTTATAAAATTCATTTTCCAAATTTTTTGTAATAGTATCAATTATTTTAAATGATAAAAATTGACATGATTTACAATGTGGCATTCTACTATTAAAAGAAGCATTAATAATAAGAGTTTTGTCTTTTTCTCTATAATCAATGTATTTAATCAATCTTAAATCAAAAATTGAAAACTCAGTTTCTGGGTCTTTTACTTTTTTTAAAATCTCAACAATTTCTTCTTTAGTAGGTAGTTCTTTTGTTAAATTTTCTGTCATAATATTTTTCCTTAAATTGTAAATTTTATAAAAATGTATTTTTTAAATTATATTATAATAATAAATGATATTTTGTTAATAGTCAAATAATTAAAATAGAATAACAATTTATTTAATAATTTTAAATTATGCAATAATTAAAGATTTGTATATCTTAAAGCAAATAAATAAAAAAAGATATTCTATAATATAAAATATTGAGATTGGCAATGAAGTCATATAAAATAAAATTTAAAAACATATAAATAAAAACTTGTTGAAAATATAACAATTAATGATAGGTTGTTTGTGTAATTTTAATAACATAAAATATTTTAATAATATTGAAAAAGAATAATTGCAAAAATCTTAAAAAATTTTTATTTAGAATATTTTAAAGACTTAGCAATTTTATAAATAAAAGTACATTAAAATTTATATAAAGAATAGATTAAATATAGTAAAAAAAATAATTTGCAAAAAAGTCTAAAATTTATAAAAATTATAAATTGTTAGTATTTTAAAAATTATGAATAATAAATTTAAAAGGAGTGTATATGAAAAAAGGAAACAAATATGGAACACACAGAGTTATTGAGCCAGAAGGCGTTTTACCTCAAACAGCCTGGAAAATTGATAATAATGTAGATGAAATTTATGATAATGAAATTTTATGTGATGTTATAACTTTAAATATTGATTCAGCTTCATTTACTCAAATTGAGAATCAAGCTAATGGTGATGTTGAAGAAATAAAAAAAATAATTTTAGATACTGTTAATAAAAGAGGTAAACAGCATAATCCAGTAACTGGTTCAGGTGGAATGTTTATAGGAATAGTAAAAAAAATCGGGGAAGCTTTAAAGGGAAAGATTGATCTTAAAGAAGGTGATAAAATTGCATCTTTAGTATCTTTATCCTTAACACCTTTAAAAATTGAAAAAATTGTTGAAGTTAAAAAAGACAAAGATCAGGTTAATATTATTGGTAAAGCAATTTTATTTGAATCTGGAATATATGCTAAACTTCCTGATGACCTTCCTGAATCAGTTTCATTGGCTGCTTTAGATGTGGCAGGAGCTGCTCCTCAGGTTGCTAAATTGGTTAAACCTGGTGATAATGTGTTAATTATTGGTGCAGGTGGTAAATCAGGGATGTTATGTAGTTATGAAGCAAAAAAAAGAGCTGGAATTAATGGTAAAGTTATAGGTATAACTCATTCAGATAGATCAACTCAAAGAGCTAAAGAGCTTGGATTTTGTGACGAAGTTTTACAAATAGATGCAACAAATCCAATTAAAATGCTTGAAGGTGTGGAAAAGGTAACAAATGGAAAATTATGCGATGTAACTATAAATTGTGTAAATATTGAAAATACTGAGATGGGATCTATCTTGCCAACAAAAGATGATGGTGTAGTCTATTTTTTCTCAATGGCTACTTCATTTACAAAAGCAGCATTAGGTGCAGAGGGAGTTGGAAAAGATGTAAATATGCTTATTGGCAATGGCTATACAAAAGGACATGCAAAATTTACCCTTAATTTACTTTATGAGTCAAAAAAAATTAGAGATATGTTTATTAAATTGTATTCTTAAAATGATAATTTTAAATTATAATGATAATTTTAAATTAAAAAGAGATTTTCTGAAAACTTAAGGTAAACTATTTTGCTTTTTTTCTCTTATAATAATATATCAAATAAATTATAAATAATGAGGTTGTCTCCTTATTTTTAAGACAACCTCTTTTTTCTTAATTGGAAAGTAAGAAAAAAAGTAAATAAAAATGCAATTAAGATATTTGCATAATAAGGAACAAAAATAATTAAAATAGATACCCAATTTCAAGCATAAAAAATATCGCCTCTCCTGGTATAATTTGACTAATATCATTTTTTTTAACAAGAGATTGAGTTGTCATTGAATACTTTATTCCAGAACCTATAAAAAATCTTTTAAACAATTTTATTCTATAACCTGTATAAACATTTAAAAGATACCAACCAAATTCAGCTGATTTTTCTGTCCATTTCATAATACCAAAATCAATTCCACAAAAAAATCCTGAATATTCATTTGAAAATTTTGTAACACCTAATTTCAATAGACATGAATTAGATTGTACCAAATCTTCAGCAAAATTCAATTTTAAAGAAAAAAATGGATTAAAATAATATCCATATCCTATTTCTATAAAATTGGCAAACATAGTATCAACACTTATTTGTGAATCCTGTGAAAAAGCATTTTTTGCAAAAAACAATAGAAAAATGATAAAAATAAAATTTTTTAGCCTCATCATAATATCCTTAAAAATGGGGCTGTCTTAGATCTTAAGGCAGTCCTTTTTTTTAAAAAAAATAAAAATATAAAAATTTATAAATTAAAGGAAAAAATAAAAGAATTTTTAAAAGAATTATTTAATAAATATAAAAAATAAGGTAAAACTTTTCCTTTATTAAATTTAAACAATTTTCTAATATTATGTGCTATACTTATTAATCCCCATTCTATTTTTACATTATTTATTCCTCTTAACATAAATCTCCTGAATCCCATATTGTGTTTAATATCTCCAAATACGGTCTCAACTTCTATCTTCCTTCTAAATGATAACTCCTGTCCCATTAATGTTGATAAATTCGATTTAACTTCTGATTTTAATTTTAAAAATACTGGATTTACCCATATATTCTTGTAAGGTTTTCCTTTACTACACCTATCCTGATAAATACAGCCTTTACATCCATTTGTTGAATATACTTTGTATAATTCTAATTTCTTCCTTTTTGTAGATCTTGCAGTATAAACATATTTTAATTCTTTCCCATTTGCACATATAAAACAATCTTTTGACTCATCATATTTCCAATTCTGTCTGTTTAATTTATCCTTTTTAAAACTTCTTTTACTTTCTTTAAAATATCCTGAATATTTAACATAATTATTTATTCCTCTCCTTTTTAAATATAAATAATTATAAGTAGAACCATATCCTGCATCAGTTATTAAATTTGTTGGTTTTCTCCCTGTCTTTAATATTAAACTTTCTAAATGAGGAATTAATGTGTTTGTATCTGATCTGTCTTGATGGATACTATACCATAATATAAATTGGTTTTGTGTGCCTATCTGTACATTATAGCCTGCTTTTAATTGACCATTTAACATTGCATCTTCTTTCATCCTCATAAATGTAGCTTCTTCATCTGTCTTAGAATAACTATTACGTCCTTTAAATTTCTTTTCCTGCTCTTCATATCTTTCTAATCTTGGTATATAATCCTGTTTTAACTTCTTAATACTTTTTTTTAATTGTTTGCTCTTTTTATCTTTTTTATCTTCTCCTCCTTCTTTCAATACTTCTTCTAATTCTTTTGCTATCTTTTTTAGTTTCTCTGAATCTAATACTTCCTTTTTACCTTTAGATTCTTCAGACTCTTTTTCTTCATAATATCTATCTTCTTCTTCATTTAAATAATCTATCTCTTTTAATAATTTCTTTACATTTTCTTTAAGCTTCTTTTTGTAATTTTTTATGCTCTTTGACCATACAAAACTATATTTATTCGCATTAGCTTCTATTTTTGTCCCATCTAAAAAATAATTGTTTAAATCTACATAACCTGTTTCATATAAATAGGATAATAATATACTGAATATTTCTTCCAAATGTCTTCCTAACTTCTCTTTCCTGAATTTGTTTATTGTCCTGAAATCTGGATAATTCTTCCCACTTAACCACATGAAATATATATTCTCTCTTAATGCTTTGGCTATCTTCCTTGATGAATATATTTTCTGGGTATAAGCATAAACTATTACCTTTAAAAGCATCTTCGGATGATAACTACTTCTACCTCCTCCTTTATAGCTTCTGTAAAGAAAATTTAAATCCATATTTTCTATTAAATCATTTACTATTCTTACTATATCATTTTCTGGTATATATTCTTCTAATCTTTCTGGAAATAATAGTGGTTCATCCTGTATATATCTTTTAAATACTACCTTATTATGTACTTTTGTTCTTCTCTTTTTCATAATTCAATTATAGCAAATAATTTGTAAAAAAAAAGAGGTTGTCCCCAAGTTTTGAGACAACCCCATCAGTATCCCAATTTTATATATGCACTTCCTACAAAATATGTGGAAGGATTATCATGCCAGTAATAAACCTTTTAATGTTTTTCCACTCTTTGTTGTACTTAAATTTTTTATTGTATCAAATAAGACATCATTATCATCATCAAATTTTTTAAAAGCCTGCTCTTTTATTAGAGGAATAAATTCTGGATTATCTTTTATCACTTGCGAAAAAGCTGGTGCAAGTTTTGAAAGTGCATTTGTTGCATCTTTTGCATTATAATTTCCAGATTCATTCATGCCTATTTTATTAATACCTAATTCACATGAATAAAGAAAACTTGCAAATAATAAAATTGTCAATACAATTATTACATACTTTTTCATATACTTATCCTCCTTATATATTTTTTTATGCCTACTTCCCAAAAGACATAAATAATTTATTTTTTTTTTTTTTATCAAGATAAATTATAAGATTTTAATTGCTGTTAACAAAAATTGACAGTATTAAATTTTATTCTTTTAGTTAAAATTATTCACAAAATAAAAAATATATAGTTCTCTATTATTATATATTGGTCTTTATTCTATATCACCTACAATATGTAATATTTTTAATTTAAGATAATCATTATCTTTATAACCATATCCTCTCTTTAGTAATGTTTTTATTACATTATTTAATCCTTCGAATGATAACCTTTGATCTTTTATTATCTATAAACCCTGTAAATATTTATGTTCCTTTTGTATGATACTTTTGTTTATACTCATTTTATTTATGGTAATTTATCTAAATGTATTTCAAATTTCTTTGTTAATATATTTTTGTAAATCATATAAATACTTGATTATGATATGTCCCTTATTTATTATATTGATTAATTATCTAACTTTTTACTATATCTTAATATTTATTCTGTTTGCATTTTTTCTCCCTGTACAAATTTTTTTAGTATTTGGGATAAATTTTCCACTTTTTTATTTCTTGAAAATTATTAATTATTGTATATTAATACCTTAATAATTAATGAATAAAATGTAGCTTGGTAATTAAAAAGTTAAAAATATTTATAAAAAGTTTATGTAGTAACTAAATGTGAATTTAAAATTCTTTTAATTGGATTAGAATTTGTATGAATTTGTTAAATTTTTATGACAAAATATTAGTAATATATATATTAAAGTATTAAAGATTAATTTTAAGGTGTTGAAATGATTAATAAAAAGAAAAATTTAAAGTCTAAAGAAAGTGAGTTAAAGGTATTTAAAGAGAAAACAAAAGAAAATATCAAAAAGTTTGAAACAAAAACTAAAGAAAACATTATAAAAATAGAACAAAAAGCAAAAAACAATATTGTAAAATTAGAAGAAAAAGCAAAAATAAATATTGACAGGGCTAAGAAAAAATATCTTGGTGGGCTTAAATATTCTCAATTAATTAAGAATGGAAAGTTTAAAATAACTAAATTTCTAAAAAATTCACTTCTAGAGGGGCAATTTTTAACTATATTTAGAATAGTTTTAAGGACTTTATGGTTAGGTTGGTCAGTTCCATTTATGCCTTTATTTTCAAAATTTTCCTGGTGGAGTAAATTTGCTTACAAACAGGAAAGCAATTGGGGGAAGAAGGTTTGTAAAATTGCAAAAATTAAACTCCATGTAAAATTCTTAGAACCACTGTCTACTAAAAAAAATTACCTTTTTGCCTCAAATCATCTTTCTCCTATGGATATGGCAGTAATTTCAGCCTCAATGCCATTTAATCATCAATATATTGCTAATATGGAGTTTGCATCCTTTTTTGTTACAAAAGAATGGGTGAGGTATAATGGTGGAGTATTTGTTAATAAAAAAGATAGAAATGATATGGTAAAAGCTTTAAAAAGGATTAAAAAAAATCTTGAAAGAGGATATAATCTAATACTTTTTCCTGAATCAAATATGTCTCCAGATGGTGAATTAAAAGAGTTTAAAAGAGGAGGGTTAGCTGCTGCAATTTTAGCTGAAAAAGAAATAGTTCCAATTTATTTAAAAGGTACAAGAGATGTTATGAAACCAGGAGACTTTACAATAACAAAAAATAAAGATGCTTATATATATTTTGGAAAACCAATTGATACTAAAAACTTAACTCGAGAAGAGAAAAAAAATGTACATATTATTGTATATGAAAAAATGATAGAATTAAAAAAAATTATAGAAAATGATATTGCAGAATCAAAAGAAAAAAAAGATATATAATTTTTTAGGAGATTTAAAAATGATAGAAAGATATTCTTTATCACCAATGAAAGAGATATGGACATTGTCTTCGCAATATGAAAGGTGGTTTGAAGTTGAATTAGCAGTTATTAAAGCGTATGAATTAAAATCAATTTGTCCTGCAGGTACATATGATTTTATTAAAAATAATACTAAGATAGATGTCAAAAAAATATTGGAAATTGAAAAAGAGGTTGATCATGATGTTATTGCTTTTATTAAGCAGGTAACAGAAAACCTTGGAGAATATTCAAGGTTTTTTCATTATGGTTTAACCTCTTCTGATATTGTAGATACTTCCTGGTCTTTAGCTATAAAAAGAGCTCTAGAAATGATAATAATAAAAATGGAAGAATTTTATGAAGTATTAAGACAAAAAGCTTTTGAATATAAAAATACAGTAACGATTGGAAGAACTCATGGAGTTCATGCTGAACCTACTACATTTGGATTAAAATTATTATCATATCTTTCAGAACTTGAAAGAAATATTGAAAGGATTAAAAGGGTAAAAGAAGAAATATCAGTAGGTAAATTAAGTGGTGCTGTTGGAAATTATGCTAATATTGATCCTGAAATTGAGGAAATAGCTTTAAAAGAACTTGGATTAAAAAGGTGTAAAGTTTCAACTCAGATTATTCCAAGAGATATTCATGCAAATTTACTAAATTCCTTAGCGTTAATTGGTGGGATGATTGAAAGACTAGCTATAGAGGTAAGACATTTACAAAAAACTGAAGTATTGGAAGCAATGGAACCTTTTAAAAAAGGGCAGAGAGGATCTTCTGCAATGCCACATAAAAAAAATCCTATTCTATGTGAAAGATTAACAGGTATGGCAAGAATGTTAAGAAGTTATGCTATTGGAGGTATGGAAAATATTGCATTATGGCATGAAAGGGATATTTCTCATTCTTCAGTGGAAAGAGTATTTTTACCTGATGCATTTCAAATTACCTATTATATGTTAGTCAAAGTTATCTATCTTATTGAAAATTTAGTTGTATTTGAAGATAGAATGTTAAAAAATTTTGAAAAATCTTTTAATCTTGTATTTTCACAACAGGTTATGCTGGCAATTATTGATAAAGGAGTAACAAGAGAGGAAGCTTATAAAAATATTCAAAAGTTAACTTTAGAAGCCTGGGAGAAAAAAATTGATTTTAAAGTTTTAGTTAAGAATTCAGATTTTGTAAAAAAATATTTAAATGATGAAGAAATTGATAAGCTATTTGATTATCATTATTATACAAAGAATATTGACAAAATATTTAAGAGGTTTATAAAAAAATAAGAATTTAATAAAACTTTAAGAAGATGTGATAAAAATCAATAGCAGTGGATAAAGAAAATTCTTTCAGGCTAAAAAAATAAACATGAAAGCAGATAGACTGAAAGCTTTTACATTTAAATTTGTCAAAAAAGATCATTAAGGAGAATGAAGCGCCTAAAGCAGAATCAACATAATAATCGGATTTTAACAATCCAGATTGAATAGGAGAATGGATTATTCTCTGTAATAAATATCAAAAGAAGAAAGAATGTTAAGGGGATAAGGTCAGGAAAAATATGGGTATGCCTTAATGCTATAAGAAATTTATGCTTAATGTCAATATTTTCATCTGAAAGTGAAATTAATTATAATTCTATAATTATAAATAATTTACACATTTTTGTTGATATAACCGTTATATATACCTTCTATATAAGGTAAAAAATATATAGTTTAATGATATAAATTTTTTAATTATTTTTTTAAATTGGTAGCCCATTTCTTAAATAAATTATAAGTTATTATAATAGTTTTGCAAAGCAAGTTGTAATTAAAAATATGATAAAAATTTTGAAAAGGAGTTTGACTTTTAGATTTATTTTTATAAAATCTATAGTATGATGTTATATTATTAAATACTTAAAAGGAATATAAATTTTATTGTAAGGTATTGGAGAAAAAATGACCCTTGAAAAAACTGCAAAACATTTAAAAATAAGAAGATCTAAGTTTTATAAAATAAAGGAAAAGAACAAAAGTCCTGCTGTGAAAATTGAATTTAAGGAAAACAACAAAGTTATAATTCGTGTTCCATATAATCAGGAATTGATAAGGAAGATAAAAACAATTTCTGGAAGAAGATGGAATCCTAATGAGAAATATTGGGAAGTTCCATATGATGAAA
This sequence comes from Exilispira thermophila, assembly GCF_055389015.1. NCBI lineage: Bacteria > Pseudomonadati > Spirochaetota > Spirochaetia > Spirochaetales > Exilispira > Exilispira thermophila. The sequence continues at coordinate 2,931,129 of NZ_AP042476.1, forward strand.
ATCTGATATCAAGACTGCAGACTCTTTTTGAAGAAAATATTTCTATTGACCCAAATTTTTATCTTACATCTTTACAAAAGAAACTTACCATAAGAAAGTATTCCAGAAGAACAATTAAGTCTTATATAAGGTATAACAGGGCTTTTCTACTTTTTACAGGTAAAAATCCAGAAGAGGTAAGCAATGTGGATATTAAAAAATATCTTTACTATATGGTGGAGAGAAAGAAAATTTTGGTTTCTACCCTGAATATTATCATAAATGCCTTGAAGTTTTATTATGGGAATATATTAAAGAAAAAATTTATCTATGAAGTAAAGCGCCCAAAGAAGGATAAAAAATTACCAGTAATTTTGAGTAAAGAAGAGGTTAAAAAGATATTAGATGTCACCATCAATATAAAACATAAAACCGTACTGATGTTGTTGTATTCTGGTGGATTGCGAGTGGGAGAGATTGTAAAACTCAAACCAGAAGATATTGATGCAAACAGAAAGTTGATTCACATAAGAGCTTCTAAGGGTAGGAAAGACAGATTTACATTACTTTCTGAGGTAGTCTATAAAACTCTGCGAGAATATTGGAAAAGAGAAAAACCAAAAAAATGGCTGTTTCCAAGCCTGGACAAAGAGAAGCATATAACAACAAGGACAGTTCAAAAAATCTTTCAAAATGTCTGCCAGAAAGCAGGAATTAAAAAGGAAGTTACAGTTTATTCATTGAGACATTCCTTTGCTACCCATCTTTTGGAAAGCGGGATTGACTTAAGGTGCATTCAAGAACTTTTAGGACATAAAAGTTCAAAAACCACAGAAATTTATACTCATGTGAGCACAAGAGATCTTGGAGCTATAAAAAGCCCACTTGATGATCTGTTACAGGAGGTAAAACATTGTGAAAAGATTAAAAAATAATGGTCGTCCAGAGGGAGGTATATGCGAAATGTTCGCATATCCTTCAAATTTAGTATTATGTCCGAACACTTCGGATATAAACGAGTTAGGCGACATTACATTGGAGCTATAGAAGATGAGAATTGAAAGATTAGTAACTCATATAAGACTTACTAAGCAGGAAATTCAAAATGTAAGTAGCGCAAAAAACAACCTAATACAGACAATAAAAAGCAAGGCTAAAAATGGATATTTACCATATTCTAAAGATATTTTTCTAACTGGTTCTTATAAAAGAGGGACAAAAATTTCTCCTTTGGATGATGTTGATATTTTTTATGTTATTGGATTAGCAGAGAAAAAAGATAACCACTGGCATACGATTACAAACTACACTTTTGATTTCGGGGAAGATTTTAAAGATGAAGATGATAATGTGTCTTCTGTTAGAGTGCTTGATCTCTTAAAAAAAGAGATTTCTAAAACGTATACAATGAGTAAAGTTAGAAGAAATGGCGAAGTTGTAAATGTATATTTAACGAGTTATGAAATAGGTTTCGATATAGTACCAGCTTGGAAAATTACAAATGATAATTATTATCTTATACCAGCAGGTGGCGGATCCACAAAGTGGAAGAGATCCAATCCCAAGATAGATGAGGATATATTAAATGATTTAAATGAGAAACACAATATGCTATTGAAAGACACAATTAGAATAGTGAAATATTGGTTTAGAAAGAAAAAAATAAAAACACCTCGTTCATATCACTTGGAATCCATAGCTTACTATGTATTTGGAAAAAAGAAAAGTGCAACTACTTCTTATGTAGAAGAGTTAATCTATTTCTATGAAAATATTAACTACAACGATTATTTGAAAAAATGCCCTGATCCTACTAATTTATCAGGGGATCTCTCAAGTAATTTGGATGAGGATGATATAAATAAAATTTTAGCAGAAGCCGATAAAGCTATTGAGCATTTGAGAAAAAGTGAAGAGGAATTTGTAAGATATGTCGATCCACAACTGCAATAAACGAAAAATACTTCAAGAATTAGGAGAAGATACAGCTTATACCTTTAAAGGATTGTATAAAACTGCGGATTGCCTCAGATTAGAACACAAAATCCTATTGTTTATTACTTTATCATTTAGTATAATGATACTGGGTTTTGACGATAAACTACCTAATTTAGTCACGAAAATCTTATCTGTGATCGCTTTAATTTCTTCAATATGGTTACTTGTTAATCAAAAGGAATATGAGAAAGTAGAAGGTTACATGAGACTTGCTGATAAGTATAAAAATTTATTTGATAAAATAAGAAATACATACTATTCAAATAACTTTGAGAATATTGAGGCTTTTCAGCAGGAAATGAACGATTTAAGAGAAAAATCACATAGTTATCCTATTGGCAAGATAGCGAGATGGTGGAGCAAACGTGTTATTAAAAAGGAAATGAATTTAGAATGGATTTATAAGGAATGTGATGAGAAATAGCTTTGGTATATACGAAATGTCGCCTAACAAGCGGGTATGCGGTTCGCTCCGCTCACCCAAATTTAGCTTACGCCAAACTTCGCATACCCGCCAAACGTTATATGACATTTGAAACTTGAAACCCAAACTTAAATTTGTTAGAAACTGAAAGTAATATATAGCGAGGTAAAAAATGACACATATACACCTATTTCAAGTTCAAGATATAGTTGGTTTTGCTGTCGAGAATGTGAAAAATGGAGAACAAGTAAAAGTTCTCTCAAAGGCATCCTTCATTTCTGATCATGCAGAGTTCTATAATTACACTGAACAGATATCAAATATATTTCTGGATAAAGCAAAAGTTCTCATTAATGCAGTATATCAATTTTTAGTAATTATTCACAAAAATTTGAGCGCTGACTTATATATAAATGACTTTCAGGTTGTTGTAGAAATCAGAGCAAAAAGAGAGATGAAAAAAGGCGAAACAATCAGTCAAAATGATATTGCAGATATAAGAAGATTGAAGTTTCCAGACATAAAAATTGAAAAAACAGACAAAGTAATTTACTGTTTTAAAGTTGGTTGGAAATTCGCCTTATTTTTTGATTTATACCGCCAACATGATTTAGAAATTTCTAAAATGCAGCTAGAATTAGGTGTACTTTACCGCTATCTACAATTTCAATATGTATACAAAATTTTGGAATGTACAACACAGTTTGATGAAATGATCAGCGATGGATGGTTTCCGTTTATAGAAATTATTGGAGAAGACTACAAAAAAATATGCGAGTTTTACCAAAACAAATTTGATTTTGATAATAAGATGAAGAAATTAATTGACAGCTTTGATCAAAACAGAATAGAAAAAATTACGAAGAAATGGTGGAAAAATAAGATTTTCAAAGATAAACAACCTTTAATTAAAGCAGGAATCAAAGCTTATCTACAAAATGATGAAAGTGGCTTTATTAACTGTATCAAAAACCTTTCTTCGGAAATAGAGGGAATAATGAGAATACATTACTTAAACGAAACCAGCAGAGCGCAAGTCAGTTTTTCAGATCTAATAGACCATTTGATAAATAAGGGGAAAGTCAAGTCTGGATCTGACTATTCTTTGTTCTTACCAGTTCCGTTTTTAGAATATCTCAAAAATGTATTTTTTGCAAATTTCGATCTTAAGAAAGGAGATGTAAAGCTATCGCGCCATAGTTCTAGCCATGGAGTGGCGAAACCAGAAGATTACCAAAAAATGAGAGCACTTCAAATAATCCTTACCGTTGATCAGGTGTATTTTTATCTAAGTTAAATTATGAAAGGGAGGGGGTTTAAACGTCATATAACAGAGCGTATCTGGGTACGGTGCTTCGCACCTCCGCGCAATTTCCCCTTCGGTGAACTTCAGATACGCTCGGAACGTTATCTGAAATGCTGTGCCAACTAAATACTAAAATTAACTGGCGAGAAAACATTAATAAAGGTGAGAAAGATGGAAACTAACAAAGACTCAATATTTGAGAAAAACATTCAAAGAGGAAAAGAAAACGGAATTATCTCATTTAATGAAGACGAAACCAGAATAATTTATCATTGTTCAAGAGATTATTCTACAAGCTTCAAAAATCCAGAGGAAAAAGTAAGAGTTGCTTATTTTGCAGAATTGGTGCTTGATTATCAGTATCCCAAAGAAAGAATTAATTTTGAAGTAACAGTTCCAAGAAGAACTCCTGAGGACAGAGCGGATATCGTAGTTTATGAGGATGATGAGCTTAAAAAGCCATATCTTGTGGTTGAATGCAAAAGGGATGGAATTTCCGATGCTGAGTTTAAACAGGCTATAGAGCAAGTTTTTGGTAATGCTAATAGTTTAAGGGCAAAATACGCCATAGTTGTTGCAGGTACAACAAGAACAGCTTTTGATGTTGCTGGATTTAAGCCAAGTGAAAGAGAAAAAAATGTTATCTCTGACATACCAAAGAGATATGGCAAGGCTCCAAAGTACAGATTTATTAAAGGAGATCCCTTAAATGATATAAAAACAGTTTCGAAAGATGAGCTTATTAGAGCATTACAGAAATCTCATGATACTGTATGGCAGGGTGGAAGACTGGCCCCTACAACTGCTTTCGATGAAGTCTCTAAATTATTATTTTGTAAGTTAAAAGATGAGAAAGACACACCTAAAGGAAAACCTTACAAATTTCAGATAGGAACTCATGAAACTGCAGAAGAGGTTTTTAAAAGAATAAATGAAATATATCAGAAAGCAAAACAACAGGACGCTGAGGTATTCAAAGAAGACATAAGACTTGAGCCTAAAATCGTTTACAGTGTAGTGGAACATCTACAGGGTATTGCCTTTACTAAAACAGATTTAGATACCAAAGGAGTTGCTTTTGAAACCTTTATGACTGATTTCTTTAAAGGAAAAATGGGGCAGTTTTTCACTCCTCGTGAGATCATCAGATTTATGGTGAAAATGCTTAATCCCACAAAGGATGATTTAGTCTTAGATCCCGCTGCTGGTAGTGGAGGTTTTTTACTTAACTCAATGGATCATGTAAGAGAATATGCAGAAGCCCATTATGATGAAAGAGAGGCTTGGGAACACTGGCACGGTTTTGCACAAAATAATTTGTATGGTATCGAAATAAATGACCAGATTGCCCGTGTATGTAAAATGAACATGATTATTCATGACGACGGACATACAAATGTAATTAGTACTGACGCTTTACAGGATTTCGACAAAATACAAGCAATTCATAAGGGTTTCAAGAAAGATCATTTTGATATTGTCCTCACAAATCCACCTTTTGGAGCGGTAGTTAAAGCAACGGAGAAAAATTACTTAGACAAATATGAATTGGGGGCAAAGTGCAAAAAAAGGAAAAGCCAGAAAACAGAAATTTTATTCATAGAAAGAGCAATAGATTTCTTAAAACCCGGAACTGGTAAAATAGGCATAGTTTTACCCGATGGAATTTTAACAAATTCATCGCTTCAATATGTTAGGGATTACATTATGGAGAAGTGCCAGATTTTGGCGGTTATCTCATTGCCACAATTTGCTTTTAGCCATTATGGAGCAGATGTTAAAGCATCCCTTGTATTCCTGAGGAGAAAAGCTGAGGGTGAAAAACTTAGTAATTACCCCATATTTATGGCAATTGCAGAGCATATAGGCTATGACGCAACGGGCAGAAAAGACCCGCAGAATGATTTGGATAAAATATTAGAAGAATACAAAAAATTTCAAGAAAATCCTAAAAACTATAAAGGTGTTTAACTATGGAGTGCTTTGTAGTTCATAGAGATGAAATCGAGGGAAGAATTGACCCTTTTTATTATAGGCCTGAGTTTAGAAACTTGCAGAGAGAATTATCTAAACTAAAATCTAAACGGCTAGGAGAAGTTATTGAATTTTCAAGCGAAACATGGAATCAAAAAGATTTTTTTGATAAGGAATTCCCATATATCGAAATTAGCGAGATTGATACTTCTACTGGCGAAATCAGAAACATAACTTATTACGAAAAAAGTAAAGCTCCTAGTAGAGCCAAAATGATTGTAAGAGAAAATGATATTATTGTTTCAACTACAAGACCACATAGGGGGGCAATTTCTTTAATAGACAAAAGCAAAGATGGTTTTATTGCTTCAACAGGGTTTGCTATTCTAAGAAACTTAAAAATAAGAGAAATTAATAAAGAATACCTTTTATTTTTCTTGAGAACTAAGCTAGCATTAAAACAGATGCTTCAAAGAAATAGCGGTGGAAATTATCCAGCTATAACGCCTGAGGAACTAAAAAAGATTATTATTCCAATCCCACCTCTTGAAACTCAGCAAAAAGTGATCTCCAAAATAAAACAAGCATACAACCTAAAAAAACAAAAAGAAGCCGAAGCCCAGCAACTTCTTGACTCAATAAACAATTATGTACTTTCTGAGCTTGGTATAAAAATACCAGAGTTAAAAGACCAGATGACTTTTTCAGTTTATTCAGATGATGTTAAAGGAGGAAGATTAGACCCGTATTATTATTCAAGTAAGCATAAAGCTTTAGAGAATTGTATAAAAAATAGTAGATATAACACCATTAAAATTAAAGAAATTGTTATAAGTCATAATTCAGGAGATTGGGGAATAGCAGAAATAGAAGTTACTACTAATAACTTCAAAAAAGTAAAGATTGTTAGGAATGTAAATTTCAATAATGATTTTAATTTATCAGTAGAAAATTTACCTGTAAGATATATAGAAAAAAATAGATTTAGCAAGTATAACTTACAAAAAGGAGATATTTTGCTAGAAAAGTCAGGGGGAAGCCCTGACCAACCAGTAGGAAGAGTTGCTTTAGTTGATTTTGAACACCCAGAAAATTATTTTTATTCTAATTTTTTAGAAAGACTGGTAATTGATAATAAAAGGTGTTTAAGTGATTATTTCTTTGCGGTTATGAAAGTATTATATAAATATAAATACACCGAAAAAGTGCAAAACCAAACAACAGGAATAAGAAATTTAATATTAGAGCAATTTTTCGATCTTAAAATCCCCCTCCCTCCTCTTTCTGTTCAAAATAAAATAGCAGAAGAAGTCAAAAGAAGAATGCAAAAAGCTGAGCAGTTGCAGAAAGAAGCAAAAGAAATTTTAGAAAAAGCAAAGCAGGAAGTTGAAAATATCATTCTAAAAGGTGAAAACAATGAGGGTTGATTTTCAAATAGTTCATAGCATAGACGGTGACCTAAAGGAATATCTCTTAGACCTGCTGAAACAAACTTTAGATAATTCTACCACAATAGACTTTTCAATAGAAGAAAAGCCTGATAATTTAGAAGATTGGTCTATCTTTAACTGGATAGAAATAAAATACAATCATAGCACTTATGCAAACAGAAATAAATTTATCGCTGGATTCAGTTTAGACATTGATGAGAATAACAAAGAAATCATAAAGGAATATGGAAACTTTCTCAGCGATGATGAAAATATAGATGTTGTCTTTAAATATTTTGATGAGCCGATGCTTGAAGACCATAAAAACTATGCAGAAGAAATTTATGAAATTGAGATGAAGTTGAGAGAGATAATTTCCTATATTTTTATAAATACTTACAATGATGAGTATTACAATTTACTGAAAGAAATTAATGTTAAAACACAACCGCTCAATGGAAACAATAAACCAGATGAAAACTATTTTAAGAGTCATCTTGAAAATGAATTTTTCTTCTTGTTATTTAGTGACTATGTACGCCTAAATGAACTAAAAAAGATTGATCAGAACGACCTAATGGAAATGATAATAACTTCAAATGACTTTGATGAATTGAAGCAGAGTATTCAGAACAGGGGAATCATCAAAGAAAAATATAAAGACCTAATTGCATCAATAAAACAGAACTTAAAACCAATAGAAGATATGAGAAACTGTATAGCACATAGTCGGTCTTTTACAGACACAATATTAGAGAATTACCAGCAGGCAAAGGCGAATTTAGAGGGGGCTATTAATAAATTTTGGGAGGAATTGGATGATGAGAGTTAGTTTTCTCGCCTGTATGACTGCAAATAATCGGTACAGCACATCAGATAACAGGCGGGTATGCGGTTCGCTTACGCTCACCCAAACCTTTACGGGCTTCGCATATCCGCCGACCGTTAGGCGAAATGCCATTTAAAAAGAACAAAGGGGGTTAAAAAATGAAAACAATAAAACAGGTTATCGGAGAGTTTTTGAAGGAACAGCAAGCTCGATTGAAACCGAGCACTTATAGAAGATATGAAGATGCAATGTATCTCTTTAAGCATTACTTGAATGACTATGCCTATCAATATCTGGACGAAAAGGATAGAAAACTCTTTGATAAACTCTATGATAAAAATAAAGAGTTCTGTGAAATATTTGGACCAGATAAAATAAGCTCCTCCGTAATTAATGAATTCCTCGATTATTTCATGAACAGAAAAGTGATGGGCGGTAAAGGGCTAATGGAAACGGTTGGTAGGGTCATGCGGAAATTTGTGAAATGGATGAATGAAAAGGGATACATAAATGAGGAAGAATATGAGAATACAGCTGAGATAGTTGATGAACTCAAGGATGAACTCCCAAAGGTGGAGGAACTATCCAGTTTGATATATGATTATATTCAGAATAATCCACCTGAAGATTTTACCGAAAGGGTGGATGGATATTTCTGTGTAACAAAGATTGAGCCCCGTAAATTGTGGCTTGAGGATTATATAGAGGGTGGAGAAACGATAGGACCTGTTTCAGTTTCTACGGAAATAAGCTCAATGTGCAAATTAGGATGGGTAATTTGTCTTGAGCTGGGTAAAACTAGCAAAGGTTGGCAAATGCTGGAAAGCGGGAATGTTTATCCGAAGTAAGAAATAATGGTAAGTATGGCACTTCACATAATAGAGCGTATCTGGTTTCGTGCCTTCGGCACTCTGCCCAAATTCCCATTCAGGAAACTTCAGATCCACTCGGAACCGTTATGTGCATTTTTTTTAACAAAAAGGAGGTGTTAATATGCCAAGCCTAAAACCAAGAATGATTTTAAATAAATCATGCGTGGAAATATGATGAACACTATCGGAAGCTTGTGGAATGATTTAATGATGAACCATATTTTTTTGGAAAAATTGTAGTGTTTCAAGACACGATGCATGTGAAGAGACTACAAAAGAGGGACTGAAAGAATGCCTTACGAGGAAGATACGTCCAGCTAATATAGTCATCATTTTAGGAGTCTAAAATGCCAAATATTAACCTAATTAATAGTGACCTAATTAATAGTGAACTAATTAATTTATGGATAAAATATTATAATAGTCCAGGTAAAACTAATTATTTTAATAATTCAAGCTCTTTAATTCCTCCAATCCCTTTAATTCCAATGTTATATAATGATTTTAAAAAGGATTCACTTTTATTTATAGGATTAAATCCATCTTTTAGTATGGTCGCTTTTAGAAAGATATTTAAAGGGACAAAATATTCTCCTCTCTTAAACCCAAGTACAAGAAAAGGATATCAATATAGTGTAGAGTATTTTTATAGCTGGGAATTTTTTTATAATTACTATAATTTTATTTTACAAAATTATAGTAATTATAATTTTAATCAAAATCAACTAATTAAAACATATTTAGATATTGAAAGATTAGCAAGAGATAAATATGATTATTTTAAAAAATTCAAGGACATTGCAGGTAAGGTTTTAAATAATAAAAAAGATTGGGAATATATTGACCTTGTAGCTGTTAGAAATACAAGTCAAAATGCTATAGTAAACTTAATTAATAATAAAGATCCTTTTATTTTAGACCAGATAAATTTAATGATTAATTTAATATGTAATATTCAACCAAAAGTCATAATTGTTGTAAATGCTTTTGTATCAAAATATTTAAAAAGCGTGTTATCCTTAAATTTTAATAAAAAAATTGGGACTTATACTATTACATGTCCATGTTATAATAAATATGCAAATAGAAGAGGGTCAAATAGAATAATTAGAATTAGTTCAAATAGAATAATTCCTGTTTTTTTAACAGGTATGTTAACAGGGCAAAGAGCACTTGATACAGGGTCTTATGAAAGATTAATCTGGCATATAGATCAGGTTGCTCATAATATCCTACCCTGCTAGGGAAGTATATTCTATAAAACACTTAATAAATTTTCCTTTTATCTTAAATCCAGTAGTTTGATTAATCTATTTATAAAGATAAAAAAAATAATAAAAAATTTTTTAAAAAAAAGCTTGATTTTTTATTTTAATTTAATAAATATTAGCTTTCAAAAGAAGAATAATTATAAATTGATAGATTAAATTAAAAACATAAATGTTAATTGTTAGAATATTTGAAAATTAATTTTATAATTTTCAATGATTAAAATATTTTAGGGGTAGTTGGTGAAAAAGGTTTTAATTATTGCTGGTAGTAAATCCGATGAGCAATTTTTAAAGTATGGAACAGATATTCTTGATGAAATGAAAATTGATTATGAAATTAAAATTGTATCTGCTCATAGAGATCTTTCTGAATTGATTAAAACTATTAACAATCTTAATAATACTATAAAAGTTATAATAGCTGTTGCAGGTTTGTCTGCAGCATTACCAGGAATTGTTGCAAGTTTAACTAAAATTCCTGTTATAGGAGTTCCAAGGGATGTTGGCCCATTAAATGGTGTTGATGCTTTATTATCAATTGTCCAAATGCCATCTGGAGTTCCTGTTGCAACAATGGGTATAGGAAAACATGGGATGAAAAATGCTGCATATATGGCAAAAAGGATATTAGATTTGATTTGATACATTTTTATTTAATTAAATTTAGTTTTAATTTAAAAAAATATAGGAGGTAGTTTTGAAGAGAGGTTTGAAATTACTTTATGAAGGAAAGGCAAAAAAGGTATTTTATTATAATGAGAGTTCTGTCCTCATACAATTTAAAGATGATGTGACAGCTTTCAATGGTTTAAAAAAGGACACTATAAAAAGGAAAGGGGTTATAAATAAAAAAATAACCTCTTTCCTTTTTGCGTTTATAGGGGAAAAAGGGATAAAAACCCATTTTATTAAAGAAATTGATGAAGATTTAATTTTGGCAAAAAAATTGGAAATTATCCCATTAGAAGTTATTATTCGAAATTATGCTACAGGAAGTTTTATTAAAAGATATGGTATAAAAAATGGATTAAAATTTAAATCTCCATTAATAGAATTTTCTTTAAAAGATGATAATTTAAATGATCCTCTAATTTGCGAAAATACAATATTGTCTCTAAATATAATAGATAATGATTCTCTAATTAAAATTAAAAACATTTCATTTAAAGTTAATGAAATCCTATCAAAATATTTTGAAAAATCTGGAATTTTACTTGTTGATTTTAAACTTGAATTTGGAGTTTATAATGGAGAGATTTTAGTTGGTGATGAAATTTCTCCTGATACATGCAGGTTCTGGGATAAAAAGACATTAAAATCTTTTGATAAAGATGTTTATAGAAATGATACAGGGGATTTAATTTCTGCATATGAAAAGATTTTAAATATAATAGAATTAAATAATAATGGAGAGAGATAATGGTATTTAAATTTATTGCAAAAATAAGGTACAAAGAGGGGATAATTGATCCTGAACAAAAAACAATTCTAAAAGTTTTAAAAAGAAGTGGATATAAAATAAATTCTCTTGAATTTAAAAAAGAAGTGGATTTTGAGATTGAAGCGAATAATAAGGAACAGGCAATTAATATAGCGAATGAAATTGTGGATAATACTTTATCAAATCCTGTGTTGGAGACATTTGAAATAAAACTTGTTGATACTTTAAAATAATTTATGGTTCTACTAAAAAAAAGAATATTAAAGATTTTACTAAAAATGTAAATCATTATTTTAAAAGGTATTATTTAAAATTCATTTGTTATATTTAAAATAGCAATATTAGAAGAAGTTTAATTAAGAGGTATGAAATGTTAAAAAAAGCAGCAGTAATAGTTTTTAATGGTTCCAATTGTGATTTTGATGCTAAATATGCACTAGAATTAGCAGGTTTTGAAACAGATTTAATATGGCATGAGTCAAGAAAAGATCTGGATTATGACCTTGTATTTATTCCAGGAGGGTTTTCTTATGGGGATTATTTAAGAGCTGGTGCATTGGCTAAATTTTCAAATATAATGGATAGTATAAATAAGTTTGTTTTTAAACAAAGAGGTTTAGTTTTAGGAATTTGTAATGGGTTCCAGATTTTAACTGAATCAAGGCTACTTAAAGGGACTTTATCAAAAAATAATAGTGGAAAATTTATTTGTAAAAATATTGAAGTTGAAATTATTAATAGAGATACCCCTTTTACAAAATATATTCCTGAAAATATTTTAACTTTAACAATACCAATAGCACATGCTGAGGGAAGATATTATGCTGATGATCAAACTTTGAAATACTTAAAAAAAAATGATTTGGTGGCACTAAAATATAAAGAAAATCCAAATGGTTCATTAGATAATATTGCAGGAATTTATAACAAAAATTTGAATGTACTTGGTATGATGCCTCATCCTGAAAGACAGGTTGCTTTTTTTAGAGAGAAAAAGGATGGTTTTTATCTATTTTATTCAATTAAAAAATTTATAGAAAAAGAAATGTAATTTTAAAGATATGTAATTTTAATAAAAATAAAGGTTTTTTGATAAATTAAATTAATAAAGACAATAAACAATAAAAAATAAACAATAAAAATAAATAATAAATAATAAAAAATAAATAATAAAAAAGAAAAAATAAAAATGTTGAGGTTAAAAATGAGAAAATTAGCAAAAGATTTAGGGCTTTCAGATAGAGATATAGATATAATTTTTAATAAATTTGATAGGAAATTGACAGATACCGAAGTATATATTTTCTCAGCGCAGTGGTCTGAACATTGTGGATATAGACATTCAAAAGAACTTTTGAAAAAAGAATTTGGAGAGATAGATTCTGAAAATGCAGGATATATTAAAATCAATAATTATGCAATAGTATTCAAAGTAGAAAGCCATAATCATCCAAGTGCAATAGAACCATTTCAGGGTGCTGCAACAGGGATAGGGGGAATTGTAAGAGATGTACTTGCAATGGGTGCAAAACCTGTTGCACTCCTGGATTTAATAAAGTTTGGCAATATTAATGATAATAAGTCAAGAAATATTTTTGAAGGTGTAGTATCAGGGATAAGTAGTTATGGTAATTCTATTGGAGTTCCAACTATAGGTGGACAAACCTCTTTTGATGAGATTTATAAAACAAATCCAATTGTAAATGTGATGTGTATTGGAATTACTGATGAAAAAAAAATAATGAGTTCAAAAGTTGGTTTTAAAAAACAGAGGGATAAAAAATATTTGCTTGCTTATTTTGGTTCAAAAACAGGAAGAGATGGTATTCATGGTGCATCTTTTGCATCAAAAAATTTAAAAGGGAAGGAAGACAGAATCTCAGTTCAGATTGGTGACCCATTTGCTGAAAAAAACTTAATTGATGCAACATTAGAAATAGTAAATATTGATGGTGTACTTGCAATTCAGGATATGGGAGCAGCAGGACTTTTAAGCTCTTCTTCAGAAATTACTTATAAATCCAATTGTGGTTGTAAACTTAATCTGGATAAGGTTCCTTTAAGAGAAAAAAAGATGGAAGCATGGGAAATACTACTTTCTGAGTCACAGGAAAGGATGCTTCTAGTAATTAATGAAAAAGCTGTAAAAAAGTTAGAATCATTAGCATATAAATATTATCTGGATTTTTCTGTTATTGGTGAATTAACTGAAGATAAATATTATAAAGTTTATAAAAATGGCAAAAAAATTGCAGATATTGATATAGATTTTTTAGTAAATGCCCCTTCAAAATTTTATAATGTTGATTTTAATGAAATTAAGGATTCAGAATTTATAAAGTTGTCAAAACAGGAATTTTCAGAAAATAATTTTAAAAATGTACCTATTTTTGCAGTGAATAAAACAAAAAACAACTCAAATAATTATCTAACAAAATTTAACAAATTTTCCAATGTTGAAATTTTAAAAGTTTTATTAAATCATCCTGATTTTAGTAGTAGTAAATGGGTTTATGAACAATATGATTATATGGTTCAAACAAATACTGTATTATCACCTGGTTATAATTCTTCTATTTTATGGATAAAAGATGGTATTAAAGGGATAGCAACTAATATTGTAGATAATCATTTGCAGAATTATCTGGATCCATTTACTGGAAGCTATAACCTTGTATTTAATGCAGCAAGAAAAATTATTGCTGTTGGTGGATTTCCTGCTGGTGTAACAGATAATTTAAATTTTGGTAATCCTGAGAAAAAAGAAGTAATGTATCAATTTATTCAATCAGTAAAAGGGATTTCAAAAGCATGCAAAGATTTAAAGATTCCTGTAGTTTCTGGAAATGTAAGTTTTTATAATGAAACATTAAAATCAATATATCCAACACCAGTAATTGGAATGGTTGGGAAAATAAAGAATATTAAAAATATAATGACTCATGATTTTAAGAATATAAATGATAGAGTTTATGTAGTTGGGAAAATAGATGTTGATAAGAATAAAATAGGGGGAAGTTTTTATTTGAAAACTTTGTATAATTTTATTGGTGGAAGGGTGGATAAAGCTAATTTAGAACTTGAATTGAGGTTATATAAATTAATTAGTTTATTAATAGAGAATAAAATTGTAAATTCAGTAACAAATATTTCAAAAGGGGGTTTGTTATACTGGATTTTCAGGTCTTTAGTTAATACAAACTTTGGTTTTGAAGGATACTTTGGAAATGATTCTATCCAGTTGTTTGGAGAAAATCAATCAAGATTTATAGTATCTGTATCAAAAGATTTTGAAAAAATATTTTTAAATTTTTGTAAGAAGTTTGATGTAAATGCTAAATTTTTAGGAATAGTTGTACCAGATCAATTAATTTTGAATTATATCGATTCTGAGAACCAATTTCAATCTAAAACAAAACACATTAGTAATCCAGAAAAAGTTTTAAATAAAAAGATCCTATCAAAAGAAGAGATTGATTTAGAAGAACTTAAAAAGATTTATTTTAACAATATTAAAGAGCATATGGAGTAAAAAAGAATAAAGAAAATTAAAAAAAAGGTTTATAAAAAATGAAAGAAGAGTGTGGAATTTTTGGAGTTTATTATAAAACTATTAAAAATTATAGGCATAATGAGTATTATAACAAATATACTGATCAATATGATAAAAAATATAGTAGTCAATATAATATTAAATATAATATAAAAGATAATAGTGAATATAATAATGAATATAATAAATACAATAATGCAAATTATAATAAATATAATGAAAAAGATAATAGTGATAATTATAAAGATGAAGCCATTAATTCGTATCATAGTAAATATCACAATGAAAATAATAATGAAAATGAATATGAATATGGTAATGAATATAATGATGAATATAATGATAACAGTTATAATAATAACAGGTTAATTAATACTTTATTTACAGGGCTTTTAAGTTTACAGCATAGAGGTCAGGAAGCATCAGGAATTGCAATTGCAAGTACAGATGAAATTAAAGTTTTTAAAAGTTTAGGTGTTGTTGATAATCTTATCAATTCAAATGATTATTATGGAGTAAACGGGAATATGGGAATTGGACATGTTAGATATTCAACTAATGGTGCTTCTTCCTTATTAAATGCCCAACCTATTTTAATAAATTATTTTAATCAACCTTTTGCAATAGTTCATAATGGTAATATTGAAAATTCTAAAGAATTATCAAAAAGATTTATGGAAAATGGTTCATTATTTTTAACTGAATCTGATACAGAACTTTTTGCTCATATATTAATAAAAACATTTAAAACTCCACCTTCTTCCTGGAATTACATAAAAATACGGGATGTAATTTTAAAAAATATTTTACCATCTTATTCATTATTATTGTTATTTCCTGATAGAATAGTTGCATTAAGAGATTTATTTGGGATAAGACCACTTTTTGTTTATGAAACAAAAGAGGGAGTTTATTTTTCTTCAGAAGATTCAAGTTTTAAATTTATTCAGCAATCTCAACCGGAAAAAGATAAAATTTCAGAGATTGAACCCGGTGAGGTAGTTGAAGTAAAAGATGGAAAGGTAAAAAGAATAAAGCTGGATATGGATTATAAGAATTTAATTGAAAATTACCAAGTTTTATTAAAAAGTAAATTAATAAAAAGTCTGGAAAAAGATTATAAGATATCTGGTAAGAAGGATTTTATAAAAGATAATAAAAAGAGTGATTTTATTAAAAATAATAAAAAAAATAATAAAAAAAATAATAAAATAAATAATAAAATAAATAATAAAATAAATAATAAAGATGATAAGAAATTTGTTCCGAAACGATTTTGTTTTTTTGAATTTATTTATTTTGCAAGACCAGATTCAAATTTTTGTGGCTTAAATGTTTCCAATTTTAGAGAAATTTTAGGTAGATTATTATATAGAGAGTATCCTGTTAATGCTGATATTGTTATTCCTGTTATGGATAGTGGCCTTTCAGCAGCAATTGGGTATTCTAAAGAATCAAAAATACAATTAGAAATAGGGCTTATTAAAAACAAATATATAGGTAGAAGCTTTATTGCACCTGATCAAAAACAAAGAGAAGATATTGTTTTTAAAAAATTATCACCTATACCTGAAATTATAAAAGATAAAGATATAATCCTTGTTGATGATTCTGTTGTTAGAGGAACTACAATGCAAAAAATAGTTTCTTTATTAAAAAATTATGGAGCAAAAAAGATTCATGTAAGAATAGCAAGTCCAAAAGTTGTGAATAATTGTTTATGGGGTATAGATATCCCGGATAAAAAAAAATTAATTGCTTATAAAAATGATGAAGAGAAAATTTCAGAAATAATTGGAGCTGATAGTATAAATTTTGTTTCTTTAAATACAATAAAAAAATACTTAGGGGAAAAGTATTATGAATTTTGTTTTCACTGTTTTAAAAAATAAATTTATTATAACAGAAAAAAATATAATAAAAATATTATAACAGGGAAAAATAAAAATAAAATTTTTTAATAAAAATAAAATATTATCTAAAATGTTTTATATATAAAAAATGTTTAATATATAAAAATTATATTTTTAGGATTATAAATTATAATATAAGGAATGATGTTTATGAATGATTTTGATTACAAAAAAAGTGGGGTTGATATTAACAAAGCAGATTCAGTGATTAAAAATTTAAAAGCAAATATAGGTGGAAGTATTGGGTTATTTGGTGGAATTTTTGATCTTTCAGAGATTTTAGAAAAATATTCTAAACCATTATTGGTTTCATCAACTGATGGGATAGGTTCTAAATTGGTTTTATTAAAAAAACATAAATTATGGAAGATAGCTGCTATTGATCTTGTTGCAATGAATTTAAATGATATAGTATGTCTCGGTGCAAAACCTATTTTTTTTATGGATTATATAGGTACTCATTCATTAAATGTAGAAGATACAACATTGTTTATTAATTATTTAAATTCAATTTTAAATAAATTTAATTGTAAACTTATTGGTGGTGAACTTGCTGAATTACCTCTAATTTTTAGAGATGGGGAAGTTGATATTGCAGGATTTGTTGTAGGTGTAGTTGAAAAAGAGGATTTATTGTTAGAAAGAGATATTGAAGAAGGAGATAAAATTATAGGACTAACTTCAAATGGAATCCATTCAAATGGATATTCACTTGTTAATATGTTATTAGAAAACAAAAAAATAAATTTTGAAGACAAGTTAATAGCACCAACAAAGTTAATAGTTGATCAAACTTTATCAATATCAAAGTTAATTAAAGCAGCAGCACATATTACAGGAGGAGGGATTCCTGGTAATTTAAATAGAATTATTCCTGATGGGTATATTGCCAATATTAAATACAATATTGAAATACCAGAAATATTTAAAAAAATTATGAATGCTGGTGTAGCAATAGAAGAAATGTTTAATGTTTTTAATATGGGGATTTCAGCAGTTTATATAGTTTCAAAAGACAATATAGAAAAAGTAAATAATATCTTAAAAAATTTTGGAGAGAGACCAATTTTATTAGGAGAAATAGTTAAGAATCAATCTTCAATGGTTGGAAGGGTAATTCGCTCTAAAGATAATAAAGTAAGAATTTATTTATAATGTTATTATTTTATAATATAAAGATTTATTGATATTATTAAAAATATTTAAACATTTTTTTATTTAAATATATAGGAATTACAGGTAATTATTATGGAATATTATGGTAAAACAAAAAATATTTTGATTTTAGCTTCTGGAAATGGTTCTAATTTTGAAGCGATTGTAAAATATTTTAATAAAAAAGATTTATATTATAAAAAATTAAACAATAATAACAATAACAACAATGAACAAAAAAAGGAAAGCATTTATAAATTAAACTTTTTCCTTATTTCTGAAAATAAGGATGCTTATGTTTTAATAAGAGCAAAAAGGCTAAATATTAGTTCAATGATTATTGAATGGGATAAAAATGATAGGTCAAAATTTTTTAAAAAGCTTGATGAATTTTGTAATAAGTTTGAACCTGAACTAATAATACTTGCAGGTTTTATGAAAATTATACCTGATTTTTTTATAAGAAAATATTATCCTAAAATAATAAATATTCATCCTTCTTTACTTCCAG
This sequence comes from Exilispira thermophila, assembly GCF_055389015.1. Lineage (NCBI taxonomy): Bacteria > Pseudomonadati > Spirochaetota > Spirochaetia > Spirochaetales > Exilispira > Exilispira thermophila. Next base: position 2,949,785 of record NZ_AP042476.1, read on the forward strand.
CGTTTAAAGGTCTTAATGCAATCAAGAAAGCTTATAAATATGGGGTTAAATATACAGGGATAACAATTCATTATGTTAATGAAGGAGTGGATACTGGTCCTATTATTGATCAATTTGCATTTAGAATTAATAAAAATGATAATCTGGAAAAAATAGAACAAAAAATTCATAAACTTGAACATAAAAATTATTCAAAGGTTATAGAAAATATTTTATTTTGTAATGAGGAAGAGTGAAATAATTAAAACAATATATAAAATATTAATTTTAAAGGATAAAAGATGAAAAAAGATAAAATTATTAAATTTAAAAATTTAAAAGAATTGAGAAAGAGAAAACCCATAAAAAATGCAATTATAAGTGCTTACAAAAAAGAAGGGATTGAACAATTTGCTGAATTTTTGCAGGAAATCGGTACAAAAATATATTCTACAGGAAATACTGCAAAATATTTAAAGAATCATGGAATAGAAGTAAATTTAATATCAAGTATTACTAAATATCCAGAAATTTTAGATGGTAGAGTTAAAACATTACATCCAGTTATTCATGGTGGAATACTTGCAAGGAGGGATAATCCTGAAGATATGAAAATTATTGAAAAGTTGGAAATCCCATTGTTTGATTTAATATATATTGATCTTTATCCTTTTGAACAAAAATTAAGAGAAAATATCCATTTTACAGATATTGAGGAGTTTATTGATATTGGTGGCCCTACAATGTTAAGAGCTGCTGCTAAAAACTATAGGGATGTTGTTCCTGTTATAGATAAAAGTGATCTTTCAACTATTCAGTTTGAGTTGATTTATAAAGGGAAAATTTCTAAATTTATTAGATTAAATCTTGCAAGAAAAGTTTTTAATTTTACAGCTTATTATGATAGTTTGATCCATTCATATTTTTCAGAAAAAATTAATATTGAATTACAAAAAAGTAATGATTCAATTGAAGAGTCTCATTTTATTAGTGATAGTACATTTAATAAAGATGAAAACAGTATAGAGTTGTTGGATGAAAAAATTGGTGAAGATAAAATTTTAGCAGAATTAGATTCTAATAAATTAATAAATAAGTTTAAAATTTCAGAAGATAAAAATTATAAAGATTTAGAATATAGAAATTATATGAAAAATGAATTTAGTTTTTTAAATTCAAGATATTTAACCATACCATTAAAATTGAAAATGAAGCTACGATATGGGGAAAATCCTCATCAAAAAGCAAATTTCTATATAAGAGGTGACCAGGAAAGTGTATTTGAAAATTTTGAACAGATTCATGGGAAAGAATTATCTTTCAACAATATAAAAGATATTGATGTTGCATGGAAAGTTGTATCTGAGTTTGATAGAAATTCTAATTTTAATTTTAAAGTTGCCTGCTGTGGAGTTAAGCACAATACTCCCTGTTCAATTGCTCTTGGAATAGATACTGTAAATGCTTTTTCCAAAATGTATATGGGAGATTCGATTTCAATTTTTGGAGGGATAGTTGCTTTTAATAGTGTTGTTAATAAAGAAACTGCAGAAAAGTTATCAAAAATTTTTTTAGAAATCATTATTGCTTATGATTTTACAGAAGATGCTTTAAAAATATTGAAAAAGAAGAAAAATTTAAGATTACTTAGATTGAAAGATAAAATTAAAATTAAAAAAAATAATATGAAAGGGGAAAATTATTTTTATAATAGTTATAATATTGACATTACTTCAGTAAATAATGGTTTATTAGTACAGAGTGAAGATAATAAATTATTGAAAAAATTTGAAAAAGTTACTAATTTTGATAATAATCGCATTGATGTAGATGCTAAAAATAATTCAGAATTAAGAATTAAAACAGAGCTTGAATTTGCATACATTGCAGCTAAATATGCAAAATCCAATGCAATAGTAGTTAGTTCAAATTTTATGACATTGGGAATAGGATCTGGACAGCAGAATAGAATTAATGCTGCAAAAATTGCACTGGAAAATGCAAAAGATGTTATGAACAAGTTTAATCTTAAAAACAATAAAGAATATAAAAACCTCTACCTTGCATCTGATGGTTTTTTCCCATTCAATGATGTGGTTGAATTGGCTGGAAGATACAAAGTTAAAGCAATAATTCAACCGGGTGGTTCAATAAGAGATAAAGATTCTATTGAATTAGCAAATAAATTGGGAATATCTATGTATTTTACAGGACAAAGGCATTTTAAACATTGATGAAAAATAAATAAATAATAAAAAAATAGAAATTGGAGACTAAAAATGAAAGTTGTAGTTATAGGAAACGGTGGAAGAGAAAGTGCAATTTGCTGGAAATTATCTAAGAGTAAAAATGTCGATAAAATATATTTTATTCCTGGAAATGGAGGAGAAAGATTTATAGATAAATGTGAAAATGTAAATATTGAATTAGATGCTAACAATGGATTTGATTCATTGGTTTCCTTTTTAAAAGAAAATGATGTTGGTCTAACAGTTGTAGGACCTGAAAAACCATTAGTTGAAGGAATTGTTGATATTCTTGAAAAAGAAAATTTAAAAGTATTTGGCCCCAATAAAAATGCAAGTAAATTTGAAGGAAGCAAAATATATGCAAGGCTTTTTAATAAAAAGTATGGGGTTTCTATACCTGAATTTAGAATAATAAAAGATTCTGTTGATAGTTTTGAAGTTGTAGAAGATTTTACTTTTCCATTAGTTGTTAAAAAGGATGGATTAGCAGCTGGAAAAGGGGTTTTTATTTGTGAAAATGAGGATAATTTTGATGAAATACTTTTTAAACACTTTTATGATATGAGTTTTATGGAAAAATTAGAAAAAGATCCTGATAGCGTTAAAAATATTTATCTTAATTTTAAATCTGATTTTCTTGTTGAAGAATTTATAAAAGGGTATGAAACATCAATATTAGTTTTAATAGATAAAAATTATAACTACATCCCCTTAATTTCTTCAATGGATTATAAAAAGGCAAAAGATAATGATAAGGGTTTAAATACTGGTGGAATGGGATCAATTGCTCCTCACCCATTTTTAAATGAAGAAGTATATAATAAATTTATTGAAAATATTTTAAAACCAACAATTAAAGGTATGAAATCAGAAAATTTAATATATCAGGGAATATTATACTTTGGTATTATTATTAATAATAATACTCCCTACTTGCTTGAATATAATGTTAGGTTTGGTGATCCTGAAACTCAAAGTATCCTACCATTATTGGAAAATGATTTATTACAATTATTTTTAGATACAATTGAAGGCAGGTTGGATAAAGTACAATTGAAATGGAAGAATAAACATTCCTGTACAGTTGTTTTAGCATCAGAGGGATACCCTGAAAATTATGAAAAAGGGTATGAAATTAAGTTTGATAAAGGAAGTGAAACAGTTGAAATTGATGATTCTTTTATATTTATTGCTGGTGCAAAAAATAAAAATAATAAACTTATAACTGATGGTGGTAGAGTTTTAGCAATAACATCTGTTGATGTTAGTTTAGAAAAAGCAAGATTAAAAAGTTATGAATTTATAAAAAATGTTAATTTTAAGAATATGTATTATAGAAAGGATATAGGTTTACTGAGGTAGTGAAAGCATATATTTTTATATATGATAAAAAAAATATAATCAAAAATTATTGTTTTATGGTGGTTAAAATATGGAAAAAATATTGATAGTTGATTTTGGGTCTCAATATACAAGATTAATTGCAAAAAAAATCAGACAATTTGAGGTTTATTCTGAAGTTATTTCTCCTGAGGAATTTAATGAAATTTGTGGATTGTTTTTCAACAATAATTATGATTTGAATGATGTATTTGATTTATATTATAAAAAAAGAAATAATCTTGAAAATTCTGAAAATAATCAAAATAAATATAAAAATCTAAAAAATAAAATAATTAAAAAAAGATATGAATATACTAAAATAAATAATAAATCAGATACAAATATTAAAAAAAATGAAAAAGCAAATAAAGACAATAAAACAAATGATAAATTAGAGAAAAATATAGATAAAATTAAAGGGATAATTTTATCAGGTGGTCCTGGTAGTGTTAATGAGGAGAAATATCCTGAAATTGAAAGATTTTTAAAATACATTTCAGATTCTAATTCAAATTTTTTAACTCCTTTATTGGGTATTTGTTATGGAATGCAACTAATTGCAAATTCTCTATCGGGGAAAGTGAAGAAAGGTAAAATAGCTGAATATGGTAGTACAATTATAAAAATAAAAGAAGATAGATTAGAAAATAATCAAAGTATATTTCATAATATTTTAAATACTGGTGAAACAACATTGAATGTATGGATGAGTCATGGTGATAGTGTAGAAAAAGTTCCACAAAGGTTTAATATATCAGCAGTTTCTGATAATGGAATTATTGCAGGGTTTGAGAATACAGATAAAAAGATATATGCTTTGCAATTTCATCCTGAGGTTCATCATACAAAAAATGGTGATAAAATAATCTCAAATTTTATTTTTAATATTTGTAAGTGTGGAAAACAGTGGAATTTGAAATCTATTGTTGATATTGAAATTAAAAAAATGCGTGAAACTATTGGAAATAATAAAGCAATTATTGGATTGTCTGGAGGGGTTGATTCTTCTGTAGCTGCTGTTTTAGCATATAAAGCTATTGGAAAAAATTTGAATGTTGTATTTGTTGATCATGGTTTGTTAAGATATGATGAAGTAAATGAGGTAAAAAAGATATTTACAAAATTGCTGGATATAGACCTGACAATAGTAGATGCTAAAAGCACTTTTTTTAAAGCTTTAAAAAATATTGTTGATCCAGAACAAAAAAGAAAAATTATAGGAGAAAAATTTATAAGAGTGTTTGAGGAAGTTGCTAAAAAGGATAATGATGTCAAATATTTAATTCAGGGAACAATTTATTCTGATATAATTGAATCTGCAGCAAGTGGGAAAAAAACTGTAAAAATAAAGAGTCATCATAATGTTGGTGGTTTACCAGAACACCTAAAATTAAAAATAGTTGAACCTTTAAAATCTCTATTTAAAGATGAGGTAAGAAATATTGGAAAGTATCTTGGTATTCCTGATTCTATTTTAAAAAGGCATCCATTTCCAGGACCAGGGCTTGCTATAAGAATTATTGGAGAAGTAACAGAAGAAAAAGTGAAGATTCTTCAATTGGCTGATAAAATATTTATTGATGAGCTAAAAAATACCGGTTGGTATGATAAAATCTGGCAGGCATTTGTTGTTTTAACTTCAGTCAAAAGTGTAGGAGTGGTTGGTGATAACAGAAAATATGGTTATGTTGCTGCATTGCGTGCTGTTAACAGTACTGAAGGGATGACTGCTAATTGGAGTAAAATTCCTTATGAAATCCTTGAAAAGATTTCTAATAAAATTACCAATACCATTCCAGAAATAGGAAGAGTTGTGTATGATATAAGTTCTAAACCTCCTGCAACAATAGAATGGGAGTAGAAAAGAAGTAATAAAACCTGACTGCAAATAATTGTTAAGAAAATATTATTTTATTTTTGTAAAAATTTAATTTTCTATTAAATAATAATTAATGAAAAGGAAAATAATAAACCTTCAATTTAATCAAGAACAAAAAAATGTATTTTTTCTTTTACTTATTAGTGGCTTTTCTGATGGTGTTAGTGAAGGTATATTGATACTTCAAGAAACAATAGCATTAAAAGCATTAAAAGCTTCAAAATTCCAGATCTCTTTAATTTCAGTTATAATGTTCTCAACACTTATTTTTTCACTTTTTTTTACATCGTATTTAAAAGGAAAACCCAAAACTAAAGTTTTAACCTTTGCTCTTATTGGTGGCAGATTAATTTTCCTGTTTAGTTTTATAATAAAATCAACAAATTTGTACCTTGTTTTTCTATTTTTATTTTATTCAACTTATTCAATTTCTTTTCCAGTTATTAATATGTTTTATCAAAGACATTTTCCTTATAAAAGAGGATTCGTTTTTGGTGTTTATAGAATGATTTTAATGTTATTAACAATGGTTATGTCTGTAATAGCAGGTAAGGTACTTGATATAAATCCTTTAAATTACAAAATAATCCTATCTTTTGTAGGTATTTTTTCATCTACCTCTTTTATTGCATTAATTCTAATAGATAGAAAAACTAATTATCCTGAAATCAAATCTAATCAAAATATTAGTCATAAGCATAATTTCTTAGAAAATATAAAAGAGATAATAAAAGTTAAAGATTTTCTTGTTTTTGAAGCATTATTTATGACATATGGTTTTGGTTTTATGATAATTCAACCAGCAATTCCTGTTTATCTAATAAATATATTGGGATTTTCATATTCACAGATGGCATATGCAAAAGGTGTTTTTGCAATGTTATTTAGAACTTTGCTTTTCCCTTTTGTAGGTCTTTTTATAGATAGGGTTAAACCATGGAGAGTAGGAACATTTGCATATTTTACAATAATATTTTTCCCATTGCTTTTAATTTTTTCAAAATTTTTACCAGATAAAAGTTTATGGGTTTATCTTGGGTTTTCATTTTTTTCTCTGGCTCTAACAGGACTTTCATTTATGTGGAATCTTGGTTCAATTTATTTTGCTAAAAATAAAGAATCAAGCACTTTTCAGGGGTTTCATGTAACTTTGACAGGGATTAGAGGATTGCTGGGTCCTTTATTTGGGTTTGTTTTAATAACTTATTTTGATGTAATGGCTAATTTTTATGCAGCAATAATATTATTTTTTGTTGCAGGAGTTGGGACTATTTTATATAAATGGGAAAAATAATAAAATTTTACTTGACGAATTTAAAAAAAAGTTTAAAAAATATTCAAATTTAAAGCCATATATTTTAGTTTAAGAGAATAAAAATAAGTTGTGAATAATATTAAAAAATAGCTCATTTATAGTAATTAAATTTTATTTATTATAAATAAAAATAATAATATTAGTAAATATTGTTTAATTATTTTAATGTACGATTTTAATAGTTTAGTAATTTTTACAATAATTTATTAATTAATATAAATTAATTAATATAAAAAATTTAAAATTAAATATATTTAAAATTAAATATATTTAAAAAATTTTATATTTATTATATAACCAAAGTAAATGTAAACAAAAATAAAACAAAAGGGGTTTAAGATGAAAGCAAAAGTCCCTAAAGTAACGAACTTGTTTTTTTATTTTGTTACGGTTTTAATCACAGTTTTAAAAGTTTTGCTAAAAACTTTAGCTTTTTCCAATGCAACTTTATTAATTTCAAAAATTGTTCCTGTAACAATTAACAAGATTCTTAAATCTTCAATTCTTATCAATTCAGATAATGTCATGTGGCTCTAGCCAGATAATTTAATCCTTTTATTTATCAATTAAATGATTTTTTAATCTAAAAATTTTAATAATTTTATAAGTTGCTTTTATAATAATAGTTTTTTATAATTATTTAATTGATTGATTGCTTAATTAATAACTATTTATTGTTTTAAAATCAATATTAAAAAAACAAAATCATAATAATAAGTGAAAAATTATAAAAATTGGAAACAGGGGGTTTTATGAATACAATAGTACTAAAATTTGGTGGGTCAGTATTAAGAAAAATAGAAAATTTTCAAAAAATTATAAAGATAGTAAATAATTATAAATATGAAAATATAATTATTGTTGTTTCAGCAATTAAAGGAGTAACTAATAATCTGATTACTATAATAGATAAAATTTTTAAAAATCAACCTTATCTAAAGGATTATCTTAATTTAAGTCAACTTCATAATCAATTTATAGAAAAAATAAAAAATAAAAATCTTAGAGAAAAAATTAAAAGTGATTTAAATTTTGTATTAAATGAACTTTTTAAAAATTTACTGATTTTGGTATCGAATTATAAAACCAATACAATAATACAAATTAATGATCTACTTGAAAAAATTTTAGTTAGTGGCGAAAAGTGTTCAGCCATAATTATTAATGGATATTTGCAGAATGAGAAAATTAGATCAAAAATATTATATCCAGAAAATTTGAAATTATTTACAGATGGGGAATATTTTAATGCTAAAATTTCTATTAACGAAAAAGAGACTTTAAAAATTAGAAAAAAAATATTTTATGAATTGTCAGGTACAGATAGTTCAAAATCAAAAAAGATTATAATTGTACCAGGATTTTATGGTATAACAAGAACTAATAAAATTAATAGCTTTGGAAGAGATGGAAGTGATTATACAGCATCTATTTTAGGATCAATATTAAAAAGCGAAAGAGTAGAATTTTATAAAGATGTTGATGGGATTTGCACTTACTCACCCCAATTTACTTTAAAAATAGATAAACCCTTTATAAAAAACAAAAATTATTCAGTTATCAATAAAATTAGATTCGTTTCAGCTTTTAAACTTGCAAAGTATGGAGTTAAAATTATTTCAAGAAAAGCATTATTCCCTTTAAAATTTTCAAACATTCCAGCAGTATTTGTGAATTTTGATAAATATTTTATGGATAAGAGTTATAAAAACACAATTATCTATTCGTTTGAAAAAAAATATGAAGATAAGTATTTTGTCATAACTACTTTAGATAATGTAATTATGATAGAAAAAAATACAATTAATAGAGAATCTTTAATTGACTTTAGAAAATGGATTAAAAATTCGAATTATGAAATTCTGGATTCTACCAGGAAATATTATTTTTTGAAATTAAAAAATTCATTGCTGGCTAATATAAATTCATCTACTAGTTTATTTCCAATTAAAATTTATAAGACCACAAAAATGATTTCAATTTTTACAAATAATGAAAAAATTAATTTAAAAAATTTATCTAATACAATTAAAGATAAATTTTATTCATTTAATTTAAGGTTTCAAACTTCAAAATATGGGATGATAATGTATCAAAAACAGGATAGTTTGCATATCTGCCTGTTTTTTAAAAAAGAAAACCTTTTTATAGATGATAAAGAGTTTTTTAAAAGATTTTTAAGTGAAATTATAAATATTAATTATGAAAATTATTTAAAAAGGAGTGTGTAATGAAAAAAAATAGAACTTATGAAGAAATAAATGAAAAAATAAAAAGTGGAAAAGCGTGTGTATTAACAGCTGACGAGGTTTCAAAACTTTCAACCCATTTGTCTTCAGAAGAAATTTTTGAAAAAGTCGATGTTGTAACTACAGCAACATTTTCACCAATGTGTTCAAGTGGTCTTTTTATAAATTTTGGAAATACAAACCCTCCAATAAGGATACAAAAAGCTTTTATAAATAATGTACCAGTTTTTTGTGGATTAGCAGCTGTTGATGCATATATTGGTGCAACTACTTTATCAATAAGTGAAAAAAAATATGGTGGTGCATTTGTAATTGAATCACTTGCAAAAGGGGAAGATGTTTTTTTAAGAGCTTATTCTGACGGTACAGATTGTTATCCTTCAAAATTTGTTGAAACCTATATAAACAAGGAAACTGTAAATGAAATGATTCTTTTTAATCCAAGAAATGTTTATCAAAATTATCCTGCAGCTACAAATGGGAGTGGAAAGAAAATTTATACATATATGGGAATGTTATTACCAGAATATGGAAATGTTAAATATGCAACGTCTGGTGAGTTAAGTCCATTAATAAATGACCCTGAATTGAAAACAATAGGGATAGGTACAAAGATTTTCCTTGCAAGTGCAAAAGGATATATTGCTTTTAATGGTACTCAATACAATACAGATATAAGAAAAAATGATAAAGGAATCCCTATTGGAGGAGCAAGAACACTATCACTTGTAGGAAATTTCAAACAAATGAATCCAGAATACTTAAAAGCAGTTTATATAAAAGGGTATGGAGTTTCATTGTATGTTGGAGTTGGTATTGCAATTCCAATTTTAGATATTGATATGGCAAAGAGAGTTTCTATAAAGAATAAAGATATTTATACAAAAGTATGTGATTATAGTATTCCTTCAAAGCCTGTAGTAACAATTGTAAATTACGAGCAGTTATTTAGTGGTAAAATTGTTTTAAATGGCAAAGAGGTGAAAACATCAACTGTTTCAAGTTTGAGTAAAGCTAAGAAAATTTCTAATGAATTAAAAAAATGGATTGAAAATGGTAAGTTTTTATTATCACAACCTGTTGAATCTTTACCAGTAGATCAAAAAATGAAAAAATTAAAAATCAGAAATAGAAAAAAAACAACTATAAGAAAAATAAGTGAAATTAAAGAGAGTAAAAAAATATATTTTAATCAATCTGATTGTATTAATTGTGGAAGTTGTATATCTACTTGTTCTTCAAATGCTTTGTTTTTTGATAAAAATAGAATATTAAAGTTTAATCCAGATTTATGTACAGGTTGTTTCAATTGTGTTGATTCATGTTTTTTAAATTTATTTGTAAAAAAAGAAGAAGAGAAAGTAAGTATTAAGTTTGAATAAAAGATAAAATAAAGATATTTAAAAGAAGAAAAAGTAGGTACTTAGATTTAATAAAGATAAAATAAAAATATTTAGAAAAAGAAAAAGTAAGTATCTAATTTTGATAAAGGGTAAATAAAAATATTTAGAAGGAGGTGGATGTGGAGGACGGGAGTAAATTAACTAAAAATAAAAATGAATTTTCTAATATATATACTTCTTATAGATTTTATTCTTATAGATTTTATAGAGATTTTATATCAGGATCCCGTTTTATTAAATTTAATATTATTTATTATGAAAGTGACCTTTTAATACTTTTACCTTCAAATATAGAAGAAAGTAGATTGAATCTTATTAAAATTGAAATTAAAAAAGAATTATTAAAAACATATCAGACTATCAGGAAATATTGCTTAGATAATATGGATTTTTTGTATTCTTTAAAACCTGTTAATATTTTAAATGGCGACCCTGAGATTATTAAAATTATGAAAAAAGTATCTTTTGCTACAAATGTAGGGCCGATGGCTGGTGTTGCAGGAGCAGTTGCTTATTTTATAATAAAAAAAATACTAAATCTTGGTGTAGAGGAAGCAATTGTTGAAAATGGAGGAGATATTGCGCTTTTTGTAAAATCACCAATCAATATCTTACTTTTTTCAGGATCAAGGTATTTTAAAAGTTCAATAGGTATAAAGTTTAATAAATTAAATAAAATTTATGGGATTTCTACCTCTTCAGGGAAGTTTGGACATTCAAAAAGTTTTGGAAATGCTGATTCTGTTACAGTGATATCTCAATCACCAGTATTTTCAGATTCTTTTGCAACAGCTATTGGAAATAAAATTAAAAATGAAAAGGACCTTTATAAGGTTGATAAATTAAAATATAATAAAGAATATATTGATGCGATAATTGCTGTTTATAAAGACAAACTTTTTAAAAAAGGTGATGTTGAGCTTATATTTAGTAATAGCGGTAATGGGATATAATTAAAACATAATTTTAAAAATATAATATGTGAAAAAAATAAAAATGAAAGAGTAAAAACGAAATGATTTCTATTAACATTATAAAGAATATCTATACACAATAAAAAATTAGTAAAATTAAAAAAAATTAAGTTATTAAACCCATTTAATTTAATAAAAACTTTAAAAAATTAAATAAAAATAAAAACTTTAAAAAATTAAATAAAAAAAATTAAAAAGGAAATTTTTATGAAAATAATAGAATTAATAGATAAAGATCAATTTTTTATTTCTTGTGAAATTATTCCTCCTAAAAAAGGATTTTCTCTGGATAAAATTTTAAAAACAGTGGAACATTTTGCAAATATAGATGTCAAATTTATTAGTGTAACAAAGCATCAACCAAAAATAAAGTATATTGAAAAAGAAAATAGTATAAAAAAAATAATTTTTACAACAAATCCAGGAACAGTAGGTCTTGCTGCTGCTATTAAAAGTAGATTTGATATTGAACCTATTCCCCATGTAATTTGTGGGGGAAATAATAAATTTGAAATAGAAGATATTTTAATTGATCTGGACTATATTGGGATAGAAAATATTTTTGTTATTAGAGGTGACCCTGTTAATGGAAAGAATACTTTCATACCAGAAAAATATGGTTATCAATTTGCATATCAATTGGTAGAACATATTAAAAGATTAAATAATGGGATATATACAGGGGATGTTATTTCAAAAATTGATAATACTGAAAATACAGTAATTCCATATCACAAAACAAATTTTTGTATAGGTGTTGCAGGATATCCAGAAATGCATTACGAATCGTTAAATATTCATGATGATTTTAATAATCTTATTAATAAAATAAATGCTGGAGCTGATTATATTATAACACAAATATTTTATGATCCAAATGTTTATATTAATTTTGTAAATAGATTGAGAAAATACAAAATTAATATTCCTGTAATTCCAGGTATTAAACCAATAATCAAATATAAAAGTTTAAGAAAGCTTGTATCAACATTTAAGATAAAAATTCCCCAAAAATTGGTTAAACTTCTTGAAAATGCAAAAAGTGAAAGTGAAGAGGAAAAAGCAGGAATAAAATATATTCATAACATGATAGAGAAGTTAATGGATTTTGGTATTCCAGGACTTCATTTTTTTACTATGGGTTCCACAGATACATCTATAGAATTTATAAAACAATTTTCTGCCTCAAGGAGGTATGTATGAGTAATGATAAAGGTTTCAACAGAGATTTTAGGAAAATAGCTGAAGAAAGAATACTTGTATTTGATGGTGCAATGGGAACCCAGATAGAAAATTATTTAAATGATTATGATATTACATTTAATTCAGGTTGTGCAACATGTATAAATTTAAATGGTAAAAACAATTATAATAAAAAAATTGATAAAAATTTAAAAATTAAAAGTATTATAAATTTTGATAGTGAGTATAAAAAAAGTTATGATAATAATTACAATAATGAGGATACTGGAGATTTTAATAAGAAAAGTATAATAAAAGAAAATATAAAATGTAATGAACATATTAATTTGATTTCCCCATGGATAATTGAAGAAATCCATGGGAAATATATAAAATCAAGAGCTGACATTATTGAAACAAATACATTTGGGGCTCAAAAACTTGTATTAAAAGAGTATGGACTTGAAAAAAATACTTATGAAATAAATAAAAAAGCTGTAGAAATTGCAAAAACAAGTATTAAAAAATATTCAAAAAATAAAAAAGTATTTATTTCAGGTTCAATTGGACCGGGTAAGAAACTTCCATCTTTAAATCAGATAACATATAACGAATTGTTTGATTCCTATGTGCCTCAGATTGAGGGGTTGGTGGATGGAGGAGTTGATATTTTACAAATTGAAACTTCACAGGATATATTACAGGCAAAAATTGCATATCAGGTTATAAAATACATTTTGAATAAAAAGCGGATAGATATTCCAATTTTTGTACAGTTAACTTTTGAAAAGTCAGGAAAAATGTTGCTGGGAACTGATGTTGATGCTGTAGTATCTGCTTTTTTAGATCTTGATATTTATGCTTTAGGAGTTAATTGTGGAGTTGGACCTGCTGAATTATATGATGTTTTAAGAATATTTAGAAATAAAAGCCCTTTTAAACTGGTTATAATTCCAAATGCTGGACTACCGGAAATAAAAGATGGAAAAGTTTATTACAATATGGAACCTGAAATATTTTCAAATATCATGATAGACCTTGTAAAAAAATTTTCACCTGAATTTGTTGGAGGGTGCTGTGGAACTGAATATGAGCACATAAAACTTTTAAAAGAAAAATTAGAAAATAATGGATTGATTAATTATTATAAAGAGAATAAAAAAAATGTTAACAAAGTTAAATATGAGAGTTGTTTTTCATCGTTATACCAGTCACAAAAAATAGATGTAGAATTAAAACCTTTAATAATTGGAGAAAGGGTTAATGCAATAGGAAGTAAAAAGGTAAAAGAAGCACTTTTAAACAATGATTTTAATTCGATAGTAGAAGTAGCTTTAAATCAAGAAAAGGAGGGAGCTCACCTTATTGATTTAAATTTAGCATATAGTTCAAGAAATGAAATTGATGATATTAAAAAGATCTTACCAGATATCATTAAATTTGTAAAGATTCCTTTATGTATAGATACAACATCAATTGATGTAATTGAGTATGTTTTAAAAAATTATCCTGGTAAATGCCTTGTTAATTCAATGAGTTTTGAAAATTTTGAAAAAGGGGCTAAAATTTTAAAACTGGTTAAAAAATATGGAGCAGGTGTTATTTGTTTAACTATTGACGAAAAAGGACTTGGGTTTGAAATTGAAAGAAAAATTAAGATAGCAAAAAGGATTTATGATTATGCTGTTAAAAAAATTGGACTAAGACCACAACAATTAATATTTGATCCCCTTACTTTTTCTATTGCAGTTGCTGATGATAAAGGTAGAAATCTAATTTTAAACACACTTGAATCAATCCCTGAAATTAAAAAGCAATGTAAAGGAAGTTTTGTAAGTTTAGGAATAAGTAATGTTTCTTATGGGTTACCTCAAAATTTAAGAAAATATATAAATTCTGTAGTTTTAAAGTACGCTATTGATAGAGGATTGGATATAGCAATAATCTCTGCAAAAAAAATTGTATCCATAAATAATATTGAAAAAAATATTTTAGAAATGATTGAAGAAATTATTTTTAATCTTGTTAAAAGAAAAGATTTAATAAACAAACTTATAGAAAAATTTGATAAAAAAGGAAAAGAAAAAAATGAATTTTTAGAAATAGATACAAAACAAAAATTAAAACAATTTATAATTAATGGGAAAAAGGAAGGAATAGAAAATCTGGTTGAAAAATGTATAGAGGACAATTCTGCAAGAAAAACATTGGATATTTTATTAGATTCTATGAAAATTGTAGGGAACTTATTTGAAGAGGGAAAAATATATCTTCCTTTTGTTTTAAGATCCGCAGAGGTTATGAAAAAGGCAATTAAAATTTTGAAACCTTATTTATCAGAATCAGTTGGTGGTATTGAGAATAAATCTAGAATTCTATTAGCAACTGTAAAAGGGGATATTCATGATATAGGTAAAAATTTAGTTGGTATAATCTTAGAAAACAATGGAATAGAAATAATTGATCTTGGTGTAAATGTTAATAATAATAAGCTTTTAAATACAATAAAAGAAAATAGTATTAATAATATTGACTTTATTGGTTTAAGTGGATTATTAGTAAAATCTGCATTTGCAATGAAAGATACATTGTTGTTTTTAAATGAAAATAATATAAAAATACCTGTAATTGTTGGTGGGGCTGCTTTAACAAAAAGTTATGTTGAAAATGAACTTAATCCAATTTATAATGGTAAAGTTTTTTATGCAAAAGATGCATTTTCTGCCTTAACTATAATAAGGGATACTAAAAATAACAAGAAAAAGAAGATAAATAATTATAATACAGGTTTAATAAACAATGAAATAACAAATAATAAAATTATGGAAAATAAAAAATCAAATAATAAAAAAATAAATAGTAAAAAATTGAATAATAAAAGAATAAATAGAATAAATAATATAATGATAAATAATGAATTAATAAAAAATAACATAATGAATAATGAAATAGAAAATAATAGAGTAATTAAAGATATAATGATTAATAATGAAATGAAAATTAATAAAAAAAATTATAAAAACAATAATAATCAAAAATTTAAGATTAAAGATATATCAGAAAAAGATGATATTAAATTAATTAAAAGGAATATTAAAAACTATATTAATGACAAAGAATATAAAACTAATAATAAAGAAAAATTAATTAAATATTCACAAAATATGGTAGAATTTAAAATAGATGAGCTGGTAAAATATTTGAATAAAAATGTTCTATTCTATCAAAGATGGGAACTTAAAAAATATAGAAATTTAAATCAGATGGGGGCTTATCTTGAAAAATACATAAAAATGATTTCTGATTTTAAATTTAAAGGTGTTTTTGGTATTTTTAATGTAAAAAAATATAAATCTGGAGTACTAATTTTAGGGGATTATGATGAAAATACAGATAAGAAATCAAAATATAACAATAAAAAATCAAAATATAACAAAATTGAAAATAATAAAACAAATACAGGAATAAGAAAATTAAATACTAATATATCTAATGATATAGAAAGATATGTCTTTTTGGACTTTGGAAGAAGAAAAAATATAAAACCCTCTTCACTAGCGGATTATATGTATGATGAAATTGATATATTATCACTTTATGCTGTAACAGTGGGATATGAAATTGATCAATTTTTAAAAAATTTTCATAAAAAGAGTAAATATTTTGATTATTTCATGTTGTATGGTTTGCTGGCTGAAATTGTAGATGGTGCTGCTGATAGAATTCAAGAAATTATTGAAAATATAGTTTATAAAGAGGAAAAAAATATTGTAGAAACTAAAAAAAATAAAATTAAAAATGAAATGAAAGTTGAAAAATTTAAAGCAAAAAGGTATAGTTTTGGTTATCCTTCCTGTCCTGACCTTGAACAACAAAAGAAGCTAATAGATATTTTAGATGCACAAAAAATTGGTATAACTTATACAGAAACAGGTATGTTAAACCCAGAATTAAGCACAGCAGGATTTTTAATCTTTAATCCAGAAGCACAGTATATTAATATAAATGAGAATTAAATTTATTAGTAGAAATTATTAATATTTTATATCAAATAGATATTAATAAATGATATATCTAATGGATATTAATAAATAATATATCCAATATAAATTAATAAATCATATCTAATGAGTACTCATATACAAGAACATCTTTTTTGTCAGACAATTTTCTGAAACCTAAATGATTAAATGTATCTATTAGAAATTTATCATCAGATACCATAGATTCAAAAATTATTGTTTTTATTTTTTCCGGGTTTTGCTCGTTAATATTTTTTTCTATTATGTTTAAAAGTTGAAATAATAATGATTTAGCTGAAATTATTTCTTTTGAAATTAAAAATGGTATTTTTATCGTAATTTTATCACCCATATTATCAAAGTGGTATAATAAAAAACCATCTTCAGGATTTTTAAAAGATATTATTTTATTCAAATTTAAAAATTTCTCTTTAATAAGATTTTCATTAAATGGATAAATTTTCCATCCAATTGGGAAGAATGGATAAGAATAATCCATAAATTTTGATTTTTTAATTATACTTAAAATAGTTTCTGTAATTTTTTTGTTATATGGACTTTTTGAAATATCATTAATAAAAAAGTTATTTTTATTAAATTTTTTTAAAAATTTAAAGTGGTTTATAAATTGTTCCTTATTAAATTCAAGATTTCTATAATAATAACTTTTTACAAGTTTTGCTCCCATTTTTTCATTTGATTTAATAGATGCTATATTATCAATATAAGTTGAAAATCTAACAGAAGTAATTTTTTGTTTTCTTGAAAGGGCTACAACTTTGTTTAAATAGTACCTAATAAGTTCTTTTGCAACACCATGAACTTTACAATCTGGATCTTTTCTCAATCCTTCAAACCATATATCGGTTTCAGTTAAAAATGTGAGTTTAGCACAACCTATAAGTTTTTCATCATAAAAAATTGCAGTAAATTCCCCTTTTTGGTCTTTTATCCATTTATCAAAATAATAAGGTAAATAGTCATCACCTTCCCATATTTTAGATGAAATTCTCAAAATTTCACTTTTGTATTCTGGAAGCATCTTTTGAAAAGTAATAATGTTTGGACCCATAGTCTTTTTCCTTAGAATTTTAAATATTTAAATAATAATGGCTATAGGGATTATTAATAATGTTGCAATTTAAATATAACAAAAAAAATAATTAAAATAAAGAAAAAAAAGATATGAAGTAAATATAATATCACAACACAATATAAAAAATATAAAAAGTAATGTTAAAGTATAATGTTATTAATTGTGGTTATATATAAATTTAATATAATATGATAGAATAATATTAAAATATCATTTTTATAGGTTATAATAATAAAATTGAGGAAAATTAAATTTTAAATTTTAACAATTTTATTTGTAATAAATATAGTGTATTTAAGTCTTCTATATAAAAAAATAGAAAAATAAATAATTAAGGATTAAAAATGGGTTTTTTAAAAGGAAGAAATTTTTTTGAAATTTTAGGAACTATATTTGTAAATCTATTTTTTTTTGCAATTTTTTTTGGATATCTTTTTGATATAGCAGAGTGTTTTGTTTTAAATAAAGAAATTTATTAAAAGTTAATAGGGAGATAATTATGTTTTATAGAGAAGGTGATAAAATATTTTATGGTTTTAATGATATTTCTGAATATTTTTATAAATTTTTATTAAATATAAATTTCAATTATCCTGAGTATCTTGAGTTTAAAAAAAATAATAAAAGTTTTCATATTTCAATAGCAAGTCAGATGCTATGGGATTATTTTGAAAAATTTGTCCAAAAATATGATAAAAAATATAAAAAAACTATAAGAATAAATAAGAATTCTTTTAAATATAAATTTGGTTTAATTTCTGAATCTATTAAAGATTTTTTATTGATAATTTATATAAATATTAAAATTGCATTATTAAATCTGTTTATTAAGGACAATAATAGTTCTAACTTTTTAGATGAAGAAAATATTTTTAGCATCAAGAATGGAAAAATATATCTTTATAATAATGATGTAACAACTCAATTTTATGATTTTTTACTTTCATTAGAAAATGAAAAAGATAAAACTTTTGATTTTATTTATTCAGGCAATCTTTTTCATCTTGGTATTATAGACAGTAAAGAAGTAGAAGAAATAGTAAAAATTTATAAATAGAGAAATGATATGAAAAGATATAGCAAATTAACTTTAGGCGACATATTAAAAATAATTATCTTATATATAGTTTGGGGCTGGTGGATTGTTGGATTTGTAATAGGAATAATTGAATTTATTTCTTTTATCTTTACTGGAGATTATATTACAATTAAAGATTTTAATAAAATTGTTTATAATATTAAAGTAAAAAAAGCGCATGAAGTAGTTTATAATGTGTATATTGAAGCATTAAGAAATAATTTATATATAAAAAAAGAAGGATTTAAAGGAGAAACAGAATTAATAGATAAAACAAAGGTAATAAAATTAATTAAAGAATTAGGATATGAAAAAGTTACCCTTTTAGCAATTTCAGACTATGTAAATCATTCACTTGTCTATACAGATGATAAATATCGATATGGGCTATCTGATAAGATTGGTTCTCTAAAAGAAATAATTGAAATTGGTAGGGGTGATTGTGATGACTATGCTTTAACAGGTATAAGGATGAAAGTAATTCATTTATACGATTATAGTCCATTTTATAGCTCGAGTTATAATAGTAATGCTCACTTAACAACATATTATAAAGGAAAAGTTTATGATTATGGTAAAGTTTACACAATTGAAGAAGTTTTAAAAAAGTATGAGTTGGATAGTTATAAAATAGAAAGACTTTATTTTAAATGAAACTATTAAAAAATAGATAAATAATAGTTCGAAATAAATAATAATATAAAATTAAAAAAATTGGTTTTAAAATTTAAAAATTATAATATAATTTAATTAGAGAAATAATTAACAATTAGAATAAAAAATGTTGGTTGGAGGATTTATGTATATAAATATTGAAAATTTAAAGAACAATATGGAAAATGACAATTTTATTGCTAAAAAGCTCCTGGAAGGTGATAAAAATGAACTTGTATATTTAGAAATAAAACCATTTAAAAAAATTGATAAACATTCAGTTAACTATAATACAATCTTTTATGTTCTTGAAGGTGAAGGAATTTTTGTTGAAAAAGAGGAAGAATTCGTAATTAAAAAAGATTCTGTTATTAAAAGTAAAATAGATACACCTCATTCAGTTACAAACACTAAAGATATTCCTTTAAAAATATTGGTTGTTAAGTTTAAATAAAATAACCTTTAATAAATACAAAAATTTTTCTGTAAGAATGTGTCAAAATATTTATCTTTATATATAAATGAGTTACATCATATCAGTTACTAGTATGATTTAAATTAATGAAAAATGAAAGATATTGTTAGTTAGTATGTTTTTATTTAATTTAAAAAGAATAGAAATATTATTTTTTTTGAATTATTGTCAATATTGTTTATAATTAAATATATAATTTAAAATATTAAGAATAGAAGAATCTTTAAAATGGATAATAAAAGAAGTTTAGAAAGTTATTTTAGAAAAAAACTCTCTTTTTTATTTTTTATCATTTTTATATTTTTATTCATTTATTTTCTAATGATAATTATTGATTCATATTATTCTTTAAAAAAACAAAAAGAGATATTTTTTAATTATGTTTTAGAAAATTCTATTAATAATTTAAATAAAAAATTGACTGGAATTGAAGTCTCACTTGATTTAAAAATAGAGAAACAATTAAAAATTATTTATAATAATTATAATAAATTAGAAGACAAAGTTTATTTAAATAGTTTAATCGATTCAATGAGAAAAGATTTAGTAATTTTACTTAAAACAATTAATGATGAAATTAATATAAATAGATTTAATTATTATTTTATTACTAAAGAAGGTATAATATATGATACAGACTATGTTACTGATCTTGGTTTTGATATTAGTAAATCTAATATATGGGATAAAATAAAAAATCTTAAAAAAGGGCAGATTTATATATCAACTCTTGGAAGAGAGAAAAAAACAGGTATTCCAAGATTATATGCATATGTTCGTTTATCAGATAATAGAATTTTTGAACTTGGTGTTTCTTTTCTTAATTTTGATAAAATAATTATAGATGAACTCAATAAAGTAAGAATGAAAAATGTTGAGATAAAAAATATTTATATTTCTTCATTTCTAAATTCAAAATTAGATAATAATAAAAAAAATTTTGCTAAAATTGAAAAAGAGCTACTAATAAGATCTGAAAGATATGGGAAAATTGTTGGAAAAAGAGTATCAATTACTGAAACAAATTATTATTATGTTGCATATTCAAAATTCGGAAATAGATATATACGTTTAACAATTTATTCAAAATGTCTTATACATACAGTTAAAAAAATCTTTTTGCTATTTATATTTTTTATTTTGATATTTTTAATATTAAATTACATTATTAAAAAATTTGCTTTTGAGATTTCTAAATGGGTTTCTAACTTAGCAAACCTGTTCCCACAATTTAAATTTGATTCTGAGGAGATAGAGAAGTTAGAGAATTTTAAGAAATCAAATATATTAGAATTAGATAAAATATATGATAATTATGTAGTTCTAGTTAAAGAGATAATTGAGAAACACAATACATTGTTAAGTGAAAAAGAACTTGCTAATAAATTATATCAGGAAGCAAAAGATAATCTTTCACTTTTTGAAAAACTTTCTAAAGTGATTCCTGCTTCTATATTGATTTATAAAAGTGGAGAAATTCTTTTTGTAAGTGAATATACAAAAATTCTTTTTGAAATATCTGAAAAGAAAATTAATAAAGAAGATCTTTTATATTATATAGAAAATGATTATAAAGAGATATTTAATCAAACTATAAATAAAACTTTTGATGACAAAGAATTTAAAAGTGGAAAAATTATACAAATTGTTACTAAAAAAGGTAAACAAAAATGGGTTAAATTTATTAGTTTAAAAATAAAAGAGGAAAAAGAACCTTCTTTCTTATTAATATTTTTTGATATTAATGATTTAAAACAAAAAGAATTAGAACTTTTACAATCTTATGAAAAAATAAGAAAATTCAATGATGATATCTTTAAAATAACTAAATTGACTGGCAAAGTAATTTCAAATCTTGATCTTTCATTGAAAGATACTTTAAAACAGGCATTCAGGACAATTTTTAACATTGTTGATGAAGCTGATTATGGATCTTTACAAATACTCATGAAAGATAAAGCATATTTTATAGATGCTATAGGTCATGATTTAAACATTTTAAAAAATATTATGTTTTCAGAAGAAGAGTTGTTGATACTGGATCCTGATAAAATACATATTATTGAGAATATAACTAATTTTTCTGAAAGAATTAATAGAGATAAAAAAAGGTTAGATCTTTTACAAAAAGCATCAAAACCAATTAAATATACTTTGGTACTGTTTTTAAAATCGGAAAGTGGTGTTACTGGAGCTATTAATCTGGATATAGCATCAGAAAGTGGCAAAAAATTTTCAGAAAGATCTATAAATATAGCAAAGTTTTTTAAAGATTTGTTAACTCTTTATTTACAGGTAATTGAGAACAGTGAAAAATTGAAATTAATTCTTTATTCTATTAGTGATGGAATAATTGTTACAAATACAAAAAATAATATTATTCTAAGTAATAGAAAATTATTAGAATTATTTAATTTAAAAGAAGAAAAGATTAGATTTAAAAATATAAAATATTTATTAAAAAAACTAAATATTGATTCTATTTATAAAAAATTAGTTAATAATGATTATGGTGAAAAAGTAAAAATTGAAAATATTGATGATTTTCTAAATGATTTTGAAGGAGAATATGAATTTTATATATTAGACAGTAACAAGAAGAGGAAAATATATTTTTTTAATAAGAATTGCTACTATGATGAGAATGGGATTTTATTAGGGAATGTAATAACTATAAAGGATATTACAAAAGAAATTGAATTAAATAGACAACTTATACAATCACAAAAATTAGAAACAGTTGGACAACTTACAGGGGGGATTTCTCATGATTTTAATAATATGTTGGGTGCTATATTGGGAAGTAGTGAACTTATAAAATTAAATTTACAGAAGTTAAATTTTACAAAATCAGATCAAAAAGAAAGTTTAGAATATGTTGAAATGATTATTAATAAAACTTTACAGGGTAAAAATTTTATTAGAAAACTTTTAGATTTTTCTAAAACATCTGAAATTCAACAAAATATTATAGATCTACATGAATTATTAATAGGTGTTGTAGAAATTACAAAAAGAAGTATTAGAAAAACTACTAAATTGAATCTTAAATTAAATGCAAAAAAATTTTGCATAAAAGGGGATAGAGCACTTATTGAAAATGTATTTCTTAATATGATTCTAAATTCTGATCAAGCTATTGAGAAAAAAAATGGAAAAATTGAAATTGAAACAGAAAATGTAAATTTAGAAAAAGGTGAAATTGAAAATACAGTTATTTATGAAAATAATAAAAATTATATAAAAATTATAATTTCTGATAATGGGAAAGGGATTAAAAAAGAATATTTAAATAAAATTTTTGACCCTTTTTTTACTACTAAAGAGAAAGGGAAAGGTACAGGATTAGGGCTTTCTATGGTTTATCAAACAATTAAAAATCATAATGGATATATTAAAGTTGAATCAGCTTTAGGCAAAGGGACGACTTTTTTTATCTATCTGCCTATAGTAGAAGAAAATATTGAAAAAGAGAAGGAGAAGAAGGGGAATAATGGATTGAAGATTAATATTGAAAAAAAGTTTGATGGGGAAGTTTTAGTTGTTGATGATGAAAAAGAGATAAGAGATGTATTAAAATCAATTTTAGAGAAGATGGGGTTTACAGTATTAGTTGCTAATAATGGAGTTAAAGCAACAAAAATATTTAAAGAAAAAATAAAAAATAAAGAAAAAATTGAATTTGTTCTGCTTGATCTTTTAATGCCAGAAATGGATGGAAAAGAAACTTTTTATATTTTAAAGCAAATTGATCCAGATGTAAAAGTGATAATTTCTTCTGGGTATTCAGGCATGATTAATTTACAGGAACTATTAAATGATGGAGTTAAGGAGATTCTTTTTAAACCTTATAAGATTGAAGAAATAATTAATAAAATTCAAAAGATTGTTCAAGTTAAAAATTAAGAATATATAAAAAAATTAGATCATAAATTACAAAAAAAATTAGATTATAAAGTATAAAAAAGTTATATTTCAAAGTATAAAAAATGTCTTATGATATAAAAAAAGAAAAAAAATATGGTTCTCTTTCATAATGTATGGATAGTTATTATAAATCACCTGCAATTTGTAATATTTTTAATTTAAGATAATTATTATCTTTATAACCATATCCTCTCTTTAATAATGTTTTTATTACATTATTTAATCCTTCCGCTTTACTATTTGATATTGGATATTTAAACCAATTTAATAATTTATCTATTCTCTTTTCTATCTTCTTTGCAAATCTTTTTAAATATTTATATTCACTTGATAATACCATATTCAACCAGTTTAATAGCATCTTTAAAGCTTCTTTTAATGTATATATCCTGCCAAATATAGATAAAAAATCCTCTTTCATAAGATATATTTCATATAATGGTTTATTTAATCTCTTTAATTTTTCTATGTATTGCTTGCCATTTAAGTCTAATTTTGAATATCTTTTTAATATTATCCATCTCATATGTTTCTTAATAAATAACCCTTCTTTGAATGATAATTGTTTTTGATAAGCTCTTCTTTCTTCTTCTATTGCTTTATTTAATAACCTTGATATATGAAATTTATCAAATACTATACTAACTTTCCCATTAAAATAATTATTTATTGCACTTTCATAAGGTTTCCATAAATCCATTGTTACTACTTGAAGGTTTTCAATTCTTTTACTTAAACTTTCTAATCCTCTAATACAATCACTGTGTTTTCTTCCTTTTTCTAACCAGATAACTTTTGACCTTTCATTATCTATAAATACTGTAAAATATTTATGTCCCTTTTTATATGATACTTCATCTATACTCATTTTATTTACTTCTGGCAATTTAGAAAGATGTGTTTCAAATTTCTTAGATAGCATATTTTTATCAATCCTATAAATACTTGATTCTGATATACCTGTTATTTGTGATATTGATTTGTTATCTAACTTTTTGCTATATCTTAATATTTCTTCCCCTAAATATATTGAATAAGTTTTTTTAGAGTCAGTAAAATCAAGTTTTTCAGTTAATACTTTGTTACATTTTTTACAGTTTACTCTTCTTAATTTAAATTTTAAATAAATAATTCTTCCCAACAAAAATCCTATTTTAATTTCTCTATATTTTGAATCATAAATACTACATTCTGTTCTGCATATTGGACAAATAGGTTTATTTTTATGATTAACTTCAATAATAATTTTATTTTCAATTAATTTTATGTTATCAAATAAAAATCCTTGAATTTTAAATAAAACTGTTATAATTTTTTCTAGTATCATTTTTTTTCTCCCTGTACTATTTTTTTTTAGTATGGGGAGAAATTATTTTTTTTAAACTTTTTTTTTATCCACTCATTTTGAAATTGAACCAAAAATATAAAAATCTAGTAACATTTTTCTTATCAGATTTTATTTTTGTTAATGGAGCTCTTTTTATAGTTTTAAATAAATTTAGTTTAATAAAGCTATACAAATTAAGTCCATTGATTTATCCCTTATATATTGCAATTATTATTGTTGCTATTTCTGAGGTTCAAATAATAATTGATGCTTATAATCTATTTATAAAAAAAAAGATAGGATATTATACATCTATAGCTTCAAATATTATAAAAGATAAAAATATTTCTCAAGAAATTATAGATGATGCTATTTTTCAAGATCTTAAATCTATTTTTACAGATGATTATATTTACAAACTTTTGTTCTTTATAAGTTTTCTTTTTTTAAATGGTACTGTTAGTATTTTTGGGTTATTCAAAAGGTTATGTCAATAAAAATGTGTAAATTAGTTATAATTCTAGAATTATAACTAATTTCGCCTCCCGATGAAAATATTGACATTAACCATAAATTTTTTTTAGCATTAAGTCAAGCTCATATTTTGCCTGACCAAACCCCCTTAATATTCTTTCTTCCCATCTATTTTCATAATCTTTTAATATTAAAAATAATAGTTTCTCTGCTGATTCAACTGTTGGAAAACTATTCTTCCCTTTTATTCTTTTCCTTACTTCTTCATTCAACCTTTCTATCCAGTTTGTTGTATAGATCTGTTTTCTTATGCTTTCTGGAAATTCATAAAATGTTAACATATAATCCAATACTTCTTCTAAATCATTAACTAACTTCTTATACTTCCTTCCCCATTTTATTTTAAATTGTTCAAAATAAACTAGTGCTTCTTCTTTCCTAGTTTGACTATAGACTTTTTTAAAATCCAATAATATTTCTCCTCTATCTCTTACCCTTACTCTTGTTGATATGTTCCTGCTTAAATGATATATACATCTTTGTATTTTTGATTTTGGGAAATTGTTGCTTATTACTTCTTCTATTCCACTTAATCCATCTGTTACAAACAACAATACTTTTTTTACTCCTCTTGTTTTTATATCTTCAAATATTTCATTGTAAAAGCTTGAACTCTCTGTTGGATTTATGTAAAATCCTAATATCTCTCTTTTCCCTTTTACATTTACTCCTAATAAAAAATAGATTGCTTCTTTGGATACCGTATCTCTCCTTATGTTTACATGCATTGCATCTATAAATATTACATAATAACTTTCTTCTAATTTCCTGTTTTTAAATCCTTCTATATCTTTTTTTACTTTCTCCGTTATATTCGATATCGTTTCTTTACTATATTTCATCCCATATATATCTTTTATATGTTCTGATATATCAGCTGTAGATAATCCTTTTGCATACAATTTTATTATTGTATCATCTATATTTTCAAGTCTTCTCTTATATCTTTCCAATATTGCAGGATAAAAACCATTCCTTGCTCTTGGTACTTCTAAGTTAATAATTTTTCCATGACTTGTGTCTAAATCTCTGTACCTTTTACCATTTCTGTAATTTTCTTTTTCTGTTTCTCTATCATATTTTTTAAATCCTAATACAGTATCTATTTCATTTGTCATTAAACTTTCATATCCATATTTTAATATAGATAACATTAATTCTTTTGTTTTATCAGGATTTTTAATAAATTCTTCTAAAACCCCTTGACTTTCTAAAAATTTAGCTAATTCTTTACCTAAATTGTTCATTTTTTTGCCTCCTGATGATTTGTTTTTTTATACATATTTTTTCATCGGGAGGCAATATTTTTTATTTATTTGCTTTAAGCAAACTTTTTCTGCCTTTTACACACTTTTATTTATAGCATGTATCAAAATTTGGTCAAATAATATGGCCTTTAATTGATTTTGTTGTAAAAACATTTGTAATTATTTCTTTTTTAATAATCATTTTTAATGTTAAGAAATTATCTAATAAAACCGATGAAAAAAAATTTATATTTAAAAAACAATTTTATGATTATGCAAATAAATGGTTTTTTGAATATATAAAAAAAAGGGATCAAATTTGTGTTATGTGTTCAAAAATACCTTATTATCCGAATAATGAAAAAAATTATTTATCAAAGTTTAACAATGATTTTAAATTTTCTTTTGAAAATATAAAGGGTGTAATAAAGAGGATATACCATCCTTTCTCCTTTTATGAAGGTTTATTTAAATTTTTAGAATCAACTTCATTTGGTTTTTGTATTAAATGCTATAGTCAGGTTATGTTGGAACCAGGTTTTACGAATAAATACTCTGATGAAGCAAAGAATTTTGTAGATAATTATTTTTTAAAATATTTTGGAAAAGAACTTTATATATCTATGGAGTCACTAAATAAAAAACTAAAGCAAAAAAAAATTAAATTTAATGTTAGATTAAAAGATATAAAAGAGATAGGGGATTATTATAAAGCTTTATATAATGATGAACTTGTTCAAAAACCTGAAAAGTTAAAAATGTTTGAACATATGATATGGGAAGATATTCTTAAAAAGTATAATCTATAAGTTCCATAATTAATTTAAACTTATTTATGTTTTTTTCATTGGTACTTTCAATAATATTTTCTAAAAAATTATTCCATATATTATCAGGTATTTTTTTTATGAAAGCAAGTTTTTTATGTTGATATCCTGCTTGAGTAGATATTTCCCATTCATATAAAATTGGATATTTCAGGTTAAATAATGTAAATTTTAATTCAGGGATATAAAGTTGATACATACCTGAAGCTTTTAATTCAAAATACTTTTTTTCTATATTCTTAATATCAACTGTATTTTGATCAAAATTTTTTAAATAAAATATTAGAGAATTATTAATTGATTTATTCTGATTCTTAATCAAATTAAGAATGTTTTTTTTATCAGGAATATTATTTTCTTCTTCTTTTTTTTTGTTATTTAAGTTACTATGGTTTTTATCTATGTTACTATTTTTATTATCCAAATTAAATTTTTTATATTCTATTTTTTTAAGTGATTTAATATATGATTTAGATGAAATAAAATAGTAAAAATTATTGATTTTTACAGATTTTGTATTCAAATTAAAAAAGAAGAGGGAATACCAGAAATCTGATGCAATGGGAAATAAAAATCCAGGTAAAATTTTGTAATTTATCTTTATCTCTTTTTTAGAAGTCTCTGGAGGGGTTGATTCATATTTATAACTAGTTGAAAGACCTGAAATAGTTTTTCTATCAATATCATTTTTTATTTTATAAGTATAAACAATTTTATAAATATTGTTTCCATCAATATTAGAATAAACTTTAGAATTAAAATCAAGTAATGTGAGAGCATTATTATCAATTGTCATTTCAGATATTATAATTGATTTGTCCGGGGTATAATTGATATATTCAATAACTGTATTTTCTTTTGACAATTTTTTAATATAAAAGATTACAATGTTTTCCTGTTCATCAAATCCAAGATATACAAACATTAGATTTTCAAATTTTTTATTTAAAGAAAATTTAAAGGGCTTTGATTTTGCTGAAATTAAAATAGTAAAAATAAAAGAGATAACTAAAATAGTTATGAGCTTTTTAAATTTATTTTTTTTCATATTAATTATTTATATAACAAAAAATTAAATTTACAAATTAATGATATGAAAAATGTTTTTTTAGAAAGTAATGATGTGTGTTTAATTCTATATTATTGCTATATAATAATTATTGCTATATTAAATTTTTATTTTAATAATAAAAAAATTAATCTTTATTAAATTTAAATTTTGAGTAAAATTGTTTTATAAATAAACAAAGAAATAAAGGAGATAAAATCAATGGAGAAAAAAGATTATAAAGATTCTGTTGAAAGATTTCAAAAAGCGATAAGGATTGATACAATTTCTTATTCTGAGAAAGATAAAATTGATTATGAAAAATTCAAAAAATATATAGAATTAATTAAGTTTTCCTATAAATTAGTTCATCAACATTTAGATCTAACAATGATAAATGAATACAACTTTTTATATGAATGGAAGGGAAAAAATGAAAAGTTAAAACCAATTTTATTAATGGCACATTATGATGTTGTTCCAGTTGAAGATGAATCTAAATGGGTACATCCTCCCTTTTCTGGAGACTTTGATGGTAAATTTATCTGGGGAAGAGGTAGTCAGGATGATAAATTATCTATGATAGGAATTTTAGAAAGTGTTGAAGCTTTGCTTAAAGAAGAATTTGTTCCAGAAAGAACTGTATATCTTGCGTTTGGTCATGATGAAGAAATTGGAGGTTATTCAGGTGCCAAATTAATTAAACAATATTTTGTTAAAAAAAAGATTATTTTTGAGTATGTTATTGATGAAGGTTCCATCATTGCAAAAGGGATGTTTCCTGGAATTGAAAAACCAATTGCATTAATTGGAGTTGCAGAGAAAGGGCATGTTAATATTGAAATTTCTGTTAAGGGTACTGGAGGACATGCTTCTATGCCACCAAAGCATACAGCTGCTGGAAAAATTGCAAAGATTGTTACATTAATTGAAGATAACCCCATGTCTGCAAGAATAACTAATACTTTAAAGAACATGCTTTATGTATTAGGTGATTATTCTTCATTTGCAAAAAAAGTTATATTTAAAAATTCAGATTTATTTAAAAATTTGATTTTAAAATTTTTCTCAAATTCCCCTACAACAAATGCTCTTGTAAGAACAACAACAGCAGTAACAATGTTAAAAGGTTCCTCTAAAGAGAATATTTTACCACAATCTTCATATGCAAGGGTAAATATCAGGCTATTGTATCCAGATACTGTAAAAAGTGTAATTGAAAGATTAAGAAAGATTACAAAAAAAGTTGTTAAAAATGAAGATGAATTTGATATTAGAATAGTTGATGAAGAGGATATAAGTGAAGCTTCAAAAGAAGCAGATTTAAATTCTATTGGCTATAAGGCAATAAAAGAAATTGTAGAGAAAATGGTTAAAGATGTTATTGTTTCACCTTTTATTGTTGTAGGTGCTACTGATTCCAGATATTATGATGATATAGCTGATAATGTTTTTAAATTTATGCCAGTTGTTATGGAAAAGGATGACTTTAAAATGATACATGGAAATAATGAGAAAGTTAAAATTGAGGATTTTATAAATGTAATAAGATTTTATAAAGAGCTAATAAAAATGACTTGTTAAGACAAAAATGTTAAAAAAAAGTATAAAAGATACATAAGAGTTAATAAAGATTATATAAAAATTATTAGATAAATTAATATAAGAGTTATTTAATAATAAAATAGTAGATTTTTAAGGAAAGATGAATGGATAAAAAACAGATTAATAAAATATTAACATTAATTTTATTAATTTGTATTTTAATTTTTATTGTTTCCTGTGATGATTCTAATTTTGTTTTTTGTAAGAATGGTAATAACAAATTGTTTATTGAAAAAAATATTAATGTTAAATATATTAAAAATTTCGTTGAAAACTATCCTGATATTGTAAAAAATTTTTATGAGAGAAATGGTTTTTTAAAAAATGTTAATGTTTTAAATGAAAATCTTTATCTATATATCTTTAAAAAAACATTCAAAGCATTAAATCCAAAGGATCCAGTTATTATCAATAATACTAAGGAACTTCAAAAGAGGTTTGGTTTATTTCTGGGATATTTAGAAGATAGTAAATTTACAGAAGATAGGTTTGTTGGCGCTTTTTATACACCTAATCTAAATTCTGTTTTTTTAAAGACTGATCAGGCAATTCCACTTTCAATGGATTTAATTGTGGAATTAAATCATCATTTTGTTTTTAAAAATCAACCTGAAAAAGTTACAAATTATCAGTTACGTTCTGTTTTTGGATTTAATATAAAACCTGAAGATTATGATGTAGAAACTGCAAATTATTTATATATTATTGATGATTCTATTACAAATTTTTTTAGTGCTTATAATTTTATCAATAATCAAATGATTATTACTGATAAAGGGATAGCAGAGCTTAAAAGATATTTAAGAAATTATTTAATGGATGAAAATTTTAAAAAGGATAAAAATTTAAAATGGGTTTTGAAATTTGGAAATTATGGTTATGGGGAAGGAACATTTTTGTATGAATATAGTTTTATCCTTTTTGTATTGGATACATTTGGTTATGATTATTATAAAAATATGATTAAATTTCTTTACAATGAAAAATATAATACAATAGATAATATGTCATTAAAAGTTTTTGGTATCTCTTTTGATGAATTAATTAATAAATGGAGTAAGTATAAAGAATATTGAAACATTAATTTATTGAAATATAAGCTTTATGTTTTATTGATAAAATAAATTAAAAATATCTAAAAGAGGATTAATCTATGTCAAAAAAAAAAGAAAATACAAAAACTAATAGCAACTATACCTTAAAAATAGGAAAAAAAGCTTTTTTTCAGGCTTTTTTTATAATATTATTCCTAATGATTATTTCAGGTATATTAACTCAAATTGTCCCTTCAGGTGAATACCAGAGGATAAAAAAAGGGGAAATAGAAGTTGTTGATCCAGCCAGTTTCCATTTTGTTGAAAAACAAAAATTTCCAGTTTATAGATGGTTTAGCGCTCCTATTGAAGTATTATGGGGTCCAGATAGTTTAACAATAATTACTATAATTTTATTAATAATTTTTATTGGTGGAGCTTTTACAATACTTGATCATGCTGGGGTTTTGAAAGCGATTCTTGCAAAAATTGTTATAAAATACTCCAATCAAAGATTTTTATTAATGGCTTTAGTAATGTTTTTCTTTATGTTTGCAGGTGCATTTCTGGGAATATATGAAGCTTTGGTCCCTTTAATTGTTATGATAGTACCCCTTGCACACATGTTTGGATGGGATTCTCTTGTAGGATTGGGAATGAGTTTATTATCAGTTGGCTTTGGATTTTCAGCTGCTGTTTCAAATCCATTTACAATAGGGATAGCTCAACAGATTGCAAAATTACCTCTATTTTCGGGTGCATGGTTTAGAATAATATTTTTTATTCTGGTATATATTATTTTATTTCTATTTGTAAAAAATTATGCCAAAAAAATTGAGAAAAATCCTGAAAAATCTCTGGTTTATGAAGAAGATCTTGAGTTAAAAAAGGAGTTTACAAAGGATCAGGTAAATATTGATATTGAACTTGCTAAATCAAAACATATGAAAGCAGCAATTTTATGGTTTAGTATTTCTATAATAATAGCTATTTTATTTGTTTTTATTAGCGCAAGAATAGATGCTATTTCTTTTTTAGCTTTTCCAGTTATGGGTTTTTTATTCCTTATTGGTGGTATTGGTGCAGGAATTCTGGCAAAAATGCCTTTGAAAAAAATTACTAAAAGTTTTGTTAAAGGATTTATTGGGATCCTACCTGGAATTGTATTAATACTTATGGCTATGAGTGTTAAATACATTATATCAAATGGTGGTATAATGGATACTATCCTGTATTATGCATCTTTATATATTTCCAAAACATCAAAATTTATTGCAGCTTTTTTAATGTATATGTTAACAATGTTTTTAAATTTTTTTATAGGTTCTGCTTCTGCAAAATCATTTTTAATGATGCCTATTTTAGCACCTCTTGCTGATATTGTCCATTTAACAAGACAAACAGCTGTTTTAGCATTTGATTTTGGTGATGGATTTACAAATCTTTTGTATCCAACAAATGCTCTTTTATTAATAGGTCTTGGTTTTACAGTTGTTAGTTATCCAAAATGGTTAAAATGGGTTATTAAAATTCAAGCTATTATATTTATAATTACTTTAATATTTTTGTATATTGCTGTTAAAATAAATTTTGGCCCATATTAGTATTTTTAGTAATTCTTTAAAAAATTAAAACAAAAAATTCTTGTTGTTTAATTTATTTTTGACTATTATCCATTCTATTTAATATAATATTTAATGTAATACTTTTAATCAAAATTAAACTTTATTTTATCTTTCGCTTATCATTCTTAATCTAATTATTTATAATTTGAATTTAATTTAATAAAATTCAAGATAAATAAATCCAATTGAAATTTAGTGATTATAACTTATTATTTAATAAAATTGTATCAATTATAAAAAATAGTTAGAATTTATTGTAAATTAGTTTTTTTGTACTTTGTCTTTTTTATATTTTAAAGGAATAGTATATGGAAGTAAAAGAACTTTATCATTATTATAACAAATTTAGATATGGTGGAGAAATATTCCACAAATTAATGAAATTTAGAGTTAAAAACATTCTTCTTGTTTCTACATTTTATGATGCATTCATTTTTGAAGAAGATGGTAGATTATCAGATCAAATTTTTGGAGAATATCATAAATTAAATTTATCTCTCTTACCAGAGATAAATGCAGTGCCAACCGGTGAAGAAGCTTTAAAAAAAATAGATGAAAATGATTATGACCTTGTTATTACAACCATGAGAATTGGAGAAATTACTCCATTCAAAATGGCAGACAAGATTAAGGAAAAATATCCAGACGTTGCTATAATTCTTCTTTTAAATTCCAGAAGTGATATTGATTATATTAATAAGAATAGAAAATTATTAACATCAATTGATGATGTTTTTTTATGGAATGGTGATTCTCATATTTTTCTGGCTATATTAAAATATGTTGAAGATAAAAAAAATATTGATTATGATACTAAAAAAGGGCTTGTAAGGGTAATTCTGGTAGTAGAAGATAGTATTTATTATTATTCAAAATTTTTGCCAATACTTTATAAAAGACTTGTAGCTCAAACTCAGAAATTAATATCGGAAGAGTTAAATGATATACAGAAAAATTATAGAATGAGAACAATCCCTAAAGTGATCCTTGTTCATGATTATGAAAGCGCTATTAATATTTGTAAAAGGTATAGAGATTACATTTTATGTGTAGTCTCAGATGTCAGGTATCCTGTAAATAACCAACTTAATGATAATGCAGGATTTATGTTAACCAATTTTATCAGGGAACGGGGTTGTGGATTTCCAATAATATTATTATCTTCAAATAAAGAACATAAAACAAAAGCTGATAAACTGAATGTAAAGTTTCTTCATAAATTTTCAAAATCATTATTACAGGACCTGGATTTATTTATTAGAGATTATCTTGGTTTTGGTGATTTTATTTTCAGGAATAGCAAAGGGGAAGAAATTGATAGAGTATCGAATTTAATTGAATTCGAACAAAAATTAAAAAACATAAACTCTGATTCTCTTTTATATCATACAAAAAGAAATGATTTTTCAGCATGGTTAATTGCAAGGGGGGAAATACTGGTTGCTCAAAAAATTAGGCCTTTAACAGTTAATGATTTTGGAAGTATTGAAGAGGTTAGAGAATTTTTAGTAAATGTTTTTAAAGAAATAAGGATGCAGAAGATTAAAGGTAGAATTGTTGATTTTGATATGAGTAGAGGCTTTACTGACAATGAACTTGTTAGAATGGTAGAGGGGTCTCTTGGTGGTAAAGGACGGGGTATTGCATTTTTAAATGCTTTATTTACTACTATGGAACTTGAAGATAAATTTGAAAATGTTAAAATAAAAATCCCATTTACAGCTTTTATAGGAACAGGGGAATTTGACCAATTTCTTGTGCAAAATAATTTAAAAGAAAAGTTACTTGTAGAAGAATTGAGTGATGACAAAATTAAAAAAATGTTTCTTAATGGAAAATTATCAGAAAATCTTTGTGAAAAGTTAAAGATTTTTATTAAAAATGTTAAAACACCAATTACTGTAAGATCTTCAGGATTGCTGGAAGATTCAGTTTCGCAACCTTTTGCTGGTATTTATGAAACTTTTATGTTACCAAATAATAATCCTGATGATAATGTGAGACTTAAACACTTAAAAGATGCTATAAAGCTTGTTTTTTCTTCTGTATTTTTGAAAAATACAAAACAATATATGAAGTCAAGCAATTTTAGACTTGAAGAAGAGAAAATGGCAGTGATAATTCAAACGGTTGTTGGGCGTCAACATGGAAAAAGGTATTATCCAGATATTTCAGGAGTTGCTCAATCTTACAATTTTTATCCAACTTCTTATTTAAAACCAGAGGATGGGACATGTTATCTTGCTCTAGGATTAGGGCAATGGGTAGTGAATGGAGAAAATTCTTTTAGATTTTGTCCAAAATATCCCAAACTTTTAACATTAGCTCCTGAAGATATAGTAAAAAATTCACAAACAGAATTTTTTACTTTATGTCTTGATAACAGTAAATTTGACCTTACAAAGGGGGAAGATGCAACATTAAAGAGGCTTCCACTTGAAGAAGCAGAAAAAGACAATACTCTCAATCATATTGTTTCATATTGGGACCCTGTAGATTTCAGGT
The DNA here is from genome assembly GCF_055389015.1 of Exilispira thermophila. Lineage (NCBI taxonomy): Bacteria > Pseudomonadati > Spirochaetota > Spirochaetia > Spirochaetales > Exilispira > Exilispira thermophila. The sequence goes on from NZ_AP042476.1 coordinate 2,985,402, forward strand.
TAAGAGATGGGGGAAAGTATCCTGGTCAAAAAGTTTTAACTTTTGCTGATGTGGTTAAATATAATATATTTCCACTTTCTGATGTTTTAAATTTTATTCTTGAAATAGGTAAAATTGCTCTTGGTCTTCCAGTTGAAATTGAATTTGCTATTACTTTAGAAGAAGATAAATATTATAACATAAATGCTAAGTTTTATGTATTACAAATTAGACCAATTTCAACATTTGAAACAAAATCAAATATGGTTAAAGATCAACCAGATATTAAAAAACATTTTCTTTATTCGACTAAAGCTATGGGGAATGGTATTATTCAAGATACCCGTTATATTGTTATGGTTAAAAATAAAGAATTTGATAATACAATAACTTTAGAAATAAAAGAGCAAATTAAAATAATTAATAAGCTAATGGAAGAAAAAGGGGAAAGATATATTTTAATAGGTCCTGGAAGGTGGGGATCTCGGGATAGATTCTTAGGTATTCCTATACGCTGGGCAGATATTAGCATGGTATCAACAATTGTAGAAATAGAACTTGAAGATTTTAAAGTTGATGCTTCTCAGGGAACACATTTTTTCCATAACCTTATTTCTTCAAATATTGGGTATTTTTATATCCCTTTTAATAAAAAGGATAATTTTATTGACTTTGAATGGATTAATTCATTAGAGATTGAAAAAGAATTTAAAAATATTATTATTTTTAAGAGTAAAAAACCATTAATAATTAAAATGTTTGGTAAAGAAGGGGTAGCTTATATTGAAAAGCTGGTTTAAACTTGATAATGCTGCAACAATATTTCCTTCTGTTATTTCTGAGAAAGATCCAAATGTCTTTAGAATTTCTGTTACTTTAAAAGAAATTGTATATTATGATGCTTTAAAAGAAGCTTTGAACAAAGCTATTAAAAAGTTTCATTATTTCCAGGTGTTTTTAAAAAAAGGTTTTTTCTGGTATTATTTTGAACGCACAGATAGATTACCTTTTCCAGAACCTGAATTTTGTTACCCATGTAGAGATTTAAAAATAAGAAAAAATAGATTTCTTTTTAGAATTATCCCCTATAAAAACAGAATTTCCATAGAAACAACTCATGCTTTAACAGATGGATTTGGAGCTCTCGTTTTTTTGAAGGCGATAGTTATTGAATATTTAAACATTATGCATGGTCCTTTTGATAATTATGAAAATGAGATTTATAATTTTAACATTGATAATGAAGATGAGTTTTTAGATCCTTTTAAAAGATTTAAAAATATTACTAAAAGAAAACCAGAAAAAAAGGATAGAGGATGGAAACTTCCTTTTAAAGTAGTTAAACCTTTTTTCTATTATATAACTCAAATTTTGCTTGATACAAAAGAGGTAAAAAATGTAGCTAAAAGTTTTAAAGGGACAATAAATGATTTTTTAGTAACAAATTTTATATATTCTTTCCAGCAAATTTATAGAAGTTTACCACCTAAATATAGAAAGCATGATAAATATAAAATAAGAGCTGTAGTTCCTGTAAATTTAAGACAATTTTATAAATCAGATTCTTTTAAAAATTTTGCTTTTATTGTTTCTCCTGCAATTGACCCTGCATTAGGAGAATACAGTTTTGAAGAGATTTTTAAAATTGTTCATCATTTTATTAGACTTCATGCTAATAATAAGGATTTTCTACCAGAATTAACAAGAAATGTAAATTCTCAATATAACCCTATTGTTAGAGGGATGCCACTTTTAATAAAAGATTTTGTATTAAAAATTGCATATGGAATTTTTGCAGACAAACCTTTTACATCTTCAATGTCAAACCTTGGAAGTGTTAAAATAGATGAAAGGATGAAAAAATATATAAAAAATTTTGATTTTATACCTGCCCCTGCTATTGGTACAAAAATTGGAGCTGGTGTTATTGGTTTTGAAAATATTTTATCTATAAATTTTGGTAGAATTTATCATTCTACAATTTATGAAAGGGTATTTATTGATAATTTAAAGAAATTTGGATTGAATATTGAGATTAATACAAATTATGAATATAGTTAATAATACATTATTAATTAAATACTATAAATTAAATTGTATTTTTATTGCTAAATATAATTTAATTTTTTAAATATTATTTTTATAAACAAATGTAAATTTTATTAATTAACAATATTTTTAGAATTTAATATAAATTATTAAAAAGATTAAAAAATCATTAAAAAAATTATTGTTTACTATAATAAAATAAGATTGGGAGATTCAGCTATGGCTTATTGTCCAGTTTGTAAAATTAAAGTTAATAATTCATTTACAAAATGTCCTATATGTGGGCATGAACTTGTAAAAGAAATTAATATTACTGAAGATGAAAAATTGTTCCCTGATAAAAAAAGAGAAAAAGTTGAACATGATGAAGAAATAATTATTGAAGAAAGGAAAAAAAATGCTTTAAGTTTAAGGCTTTTCTGGTTATTTACTTCAGTTATATTCTTAATTGCTTTTTCTATTATATTAATTATAGAATTTAGATTTATTGGTAAAACTTCCTGGACAAAATATCCTTTAGCATCAATTGTATTTGCATGGCTTTTGTTAACTTCAATTATTTATTATTATAAAAAACCTTTTGTAGTTGGCGTCCAAACCCTTTTTGAAATACTTTTATTTTTATTTGTAATGGATCTATTTGATAAAAGTGATAATTGGTTTTTTACTCTTGGTTTACCTGCTACTTTGCTTTTTTATATTTGTACAGGGTTATTTGTTTTTATTTCACGAAAATCAAAAGAAAAAGGGTGGAATATTATTGCTTATTTTTTCCTATTCATAAGTATTTTTAGTCTTGGTCTTGATTTTTTAATAAATTTTTATGTTTTGAAAAAAGTTATATTAAACTGGTCTTTAATTGTAGCTTCAATATTAGTTCCTTTTGCTCTTTTGTTTTTGTATATGCATTTTAAATTAAAAAAAAGATTAAAATATAAAAGATTTTTTCATATATAAATAACTACTTGTATAGGGGAAAAAATGTGTGATTCAATGGGGTTTATTAATAAAAATACAGGTTTTAGAATTTTTGCTAAAAATTCAGATAGAGAACCTGTTGAACTTCAGGTATTGCAATTAAAAAATTGCATATTTAATGATCAAAAAAAAGTTGGTAGTAATAATTTTAATAATTACAATTATTTAAATAATGAATATCTTACTGATTTTAATAAATTTTATAAATTTATTTTAGATAATGAACTTGGATTTAAAAAAGATAAATATTTAAAAAACAACTTAAAAATTCTTCATGAAGCATTAAAAAAGTATAATAATAATTATAAAGTTTTATTGTCCCAACCCAACTGGTTATGGGGTGCTGAGATGGGAGTAAATGAATATGGTGTTGCAATAGGGAATGAGGCAGTTTTTTCATTTGAGAAACTTCCAGAAGATGGACTTATAGGGATGGACATTTTAAGAATAATGTTGCAAAATGCAAAAACAGCAGAAGAAGCATTGAAAATCGGAATTGATTTAATTGAAAATTATGTCCAGGGAGGATCAGGTGGTTTTAAACACAATATGAAATACCATAATTCATATTTAATTCAAGATTTCAATAGTTTATATGTTTTTGAAACTTCTGGAAAACATTGGGCATATAAAATGATAGATAAAGGAGTATTAACAATTTCAAATTCTTATACAATTAAAAAAGATTTTAATAAAGTAGATGAAAATACATTAAAAAATAAAAAATTTAAAAAATCTTTATCTTTTAAAGATACTTATGAGATTAAGTTATTTGATTTGGTTGCAAAAGGGGATTTGAGACATAATTATACTAATGATTTTATAAAATATAACTATTTTGAAAATGAAAACAAAAACGATATTACTTCAGTTTTTAAATTGTTAAGATCTCATGTTGACGATGTAAAACTATTTTATAAAAAAGGTAAAAATAATAATTATTCAAACATAAAGAGAACAAAATTAAAGAATTCAATGGCACAAATTTGTGTCCACTCAAAATTGGTTGATTCTGAAACAACTTCATCAATGGTTGTTCAATATATAGATAATGCTGATTTTCATAAAGAAAAGCAATTTTTAGTATGGTTTACAGGTTCTAAAAATCCATGTGTTTCGTTGTTTAAACCAGTGCTTTTTGATGATAGTTTACAACATTATTTTAAAAAAGAGTATTTTGAAAAAAATTATGAAATTTCAAATATGTTAATAAAAAACTATAATATATTTTTAGATAACATAAAAGAAGTTCGGGATAGTTATGAGAAAAGATATATCAATATGGTGGAAAACTATATTAATTCACCTTATCAAAAAGAAAAATTTAATTCAAAAGTATTTGAAATGGAAACAGAATATTTAAATAAAATAAAAAATATATTAAAATAGAAAATCTATTAAAATAACCTAAATAAATATTGCATAGATAATATTGATTTAATGAATTTATTTATCCATTTTTTTTAAAATCATTTATAAATCCATCAAAGCCCAATGTACCCCCTGGATTAAATATGTTATTTGGATCAAAATGATTTTTTAACACTTTATATATTTCATATTGATTTTTACCAATTTGTTTTTCAAGCCATGGTGCAAAAAGTTTTCCAATTCCATGGTGATGACTCATTGTTGCACCTGATTCTTGAATAGTTTGTAATATACCAGCATGAAATTTTTCAAACCCTTCCATTTCAAATTTACCTATAAATATAAAATAAAGGTTCCCTCCCTGTGGATATAAATGTGACATATGGCTCATACAAATAGTTTGAGGTCGTGATTTAATGAAATTTCTTACTTTTGTGTGAATATGTTCAAGATTTTCCCAGTTTATAGAACATTCAAGTGTATCTATTATTATCCCATAATCCATTAAATCTTCTCTTAGGTATGGATCACGAAACCTATCTTTTTCCCATTCTTTTGCTACCAGTCCTGTTGTATACATTGCATTATATTTTTTACAAATCCTTTTAACATTTTTTTTAACCATTTTTGTATAATCTTTTGAACCATCAGATGTTCCTAAAAATAAACATCTTTCCCCTTTTTTATAACCTTTTATTGAAATAATTTTATCTAAAATAGTTCCTTCAACATTATAAAGTTTTAGAGCAACATCTGTTTCTTCAGGATCTGATAATCTGCATACAGATGGGAATCCTGATTCTGATTGCATGATTTCACGCAATGCATTCTTTGCATCATCCCATGTTTTGAATATAAAACTAAAATATTTTCTGTTTTCTGGCATATACCTGAAAATTTTAAGAGTAACTTCTGTAAGGACTCCAAAAGTTCCTTCACTCCCCATCATTATCTGATCAATGTCAGGGCCTGTTGCATCAGCAGGGAATTCTAAAGTTTTTATAACCCCTTTTTCAGTGATATATTCCTGTGCAATTACAATATGTTCGATTTTTCCATAGTAAGTTGAATTTTGTCCTGCTCCTTTTGTTACCACCCATCCACCAACAGTTGAATATTCAAAAGATTGTGGAAAATGGCCACATGTATAGTTATGTTTTGTATTAAATAATTCTTTTGCATTATTAAGTGATTTTTCAAGTGTTGGTCCATCAATTCCTGGTTGTACAGTTACAGTTTGATTAAGTTCATTAACCTTCAATATTTTATTAAAATTTTTTCTTAAATCTAAAGTTATACCACCTTTAACAGGTTCTACACCTCTTGTAACAGAGGAACCTCCTCCAAATACATAAATATTAATGTTGTTATCATTACAGTAAGTGACTATTTTATAAATTTCTTCTTTATTTGAAGGATAAAGAACTATATCAGGAAGATTTTCAAGTATTTTGTTTCTTAATCTAAAAAGGTCTATCATTGTTTTTCCGTAAGCTACAGATGCTCTTACATAAGTATCAGTTGAAACATTATCATCACCTAAAAGGTTTTTAAAGAAATTGATATGATGTTCATCTAATTTTACCGGAATTTCAGTATCAATTTCATCAAGACCTAAATTTATAGGTTTTTCAAAATCTTTATCAGTTAAATTAAAAGTTTTTTTCATAAGTTTAAAAAGCTCATAATTTGGATGCTTATATTCATCTTTTGCACCCCATTTAAAAATTGATCTGTATGATTTAGGAGGTAATACCCCTTCAAACCATTCTGGTTCAAACCTTTTCTTTCTTTTCACTTTAAATTCTCCTTATTCTGATTTTATATTTAAATATATTTATTTGTTAATTTATTTAATTGTTAATTTATATTTTAATATCTTTATTTGTTCATTTTTTTATTTGTTAATTTATAGTGTAATTATTGATTTATACAATTTCTGGATAACCAGTTATGGCTCTTATCTCTTTGTAAAGCTTTTGAAGTTTTTTATAAATTTTTACATAAATTTTGTTATAAATTTTATGATAAATTTCAACATTTTCAGCAATTGGTTTGAATTCTTTTTGATATTTTACCATATTTTTAATTGCATCATTTATTGTTGAATAAAACCCAAGACCGGTAAAAGTAATAATAGCAGCACCAAGACCTGAGGTTTCAAAGGTTTGCCCTCTTAAAATTGGTTGGTTAAAAATATCTGCTGTAATCTGACATATTTGCTCACTTTGAGAAGCGCCACCAGAAACAGTAATAAGGTTAATTTTAGTTTTAGATGCTTTTTCAATTTTGTGTTTCCCTTCAAGCAAAGCATATGCAAGTCCTTCAATTACAGCTTTATAAACATGACCTTTTTTATGAGCATCCCCAAACCCTAAAATAACCCCTTTTGCTGAAGGTGTTTTTAAACCAGCGGTCCAGTACGGTTGAACAACCAATCCAAGAGAACCTGCAGGTATTTCTTTTAAATATTCATTTAAAACTTCCTCTGCTGAAATTCCTCTTTTTTTAGCTTCAAGTACTTCTTTATACCCAAATTCCTCTTTAAACCATTTAATCATCCAGTATCCTCTAAAAATTTCAACTTCAGGGTTATAATATCCTTTTATACCAGCAGGGTATGCAGGCATAAACTTAATTGGTTCAAAATATTTTGAAGAAGTTGTTTGAATTGTTGCAGTTGTTCCAAAACTAAGACTTGCTTTTGATTGATTTATAACTCCCATACCTATTGTTTCACAACCTTTATCAGATCCAGTTGCAATAACAGGCAACCCTTTTTTTAATCCAGTTTCTGTAGCTGCTTTATCAGTTATATATCCAATAATTTTACCTGGTTCAATGAGTTCTGGTAATTTTTCTTTTTCTATTGGAAAAAGTTTATAATTTAGCTCTTGAGTATTACACCATCTTAGTTTTTTATAACTAAAAGGGATATGCCCTATTTGAGAAGCTATTGAATCTTTAAAATTTCCAGTTAGTTTAAAATTTAAATATCCTGAAATTTGCAAAACCTTATAAATTTTTTCCCAATTTTCAGGTTCATTTTGCTTAACCCAATTTGTTTTTCCGTCTATCTGTGTTATCATTATAGCTTCTTTTAATCCTGTAATTGATAGAGCAAGGTTCATAAAAATATCAGGTTTGTAAACAGGTTTTGCTTTTCTCTGGTCTAACCATAAAATAGTATCTCTAACAGGTTTTCCTTTAGAGTCAACAAAAGTTAATGAATCTCTTTGTGTTGTGATCCCTATACCTTCAATTTTAGAAAAAATATCTGGTTTGTGCTTTTTAATCTCATTTAGAGCGATAAGTAAACTATTATAATAATTTTCTGGATTTTTTTCTGCATATCCTGGTTTTTTACTATAATAAGGTTCATATTCAATCTTGGATTTTACTATTAATTCCCCTTTATTGTTAAAGATTAATGCTCTTAAACTTTGAGTACCACAATCTATTGATAAAACATATTTATTCATTTTACTATCTCCTTTAAGTTGTCTTAATTTTATTAATAATCTTTTAATATTTTTTTATTTATTTGCTTTAAGCAACCTTTTTTCTCTTTTACACACTTTTATTTATAGCATGGTTGTTTAAGGCTTATTATTTAATATTTATTTAATTATATTTATTTATTATTTATTATTTATTGTTTATTGTTTTACTATTGATATCATCAATATTGGATGTAGCTACTAAATTAACATTACTTCCAAGAATGTTTTTTTTAACAATTTCACCTATTTTAACCCTTTTTTTCACTATAATTTTGTTTATAACATCCATGTATTTAAAAATCATTTTCAATGGAACTTCTTTATCAGTTTTAACTGGTAATCGTGGGAATTCAGGAAAGATTGTTGCAACTGTTGTAGTTATAATTCTTTGAGGATTTATAATTTCATTTTTAACGTATTCTTCCCCTTTAGGACATTTATTCCCAGAAATTTCAATTATTTTAAAATTAGTCATTTTAGATTTATTATTGTTATCATTTAATTCAAGTTTCACATTGATATTACAGCCTAGAGGACATTGAATACATATAAATTTTTTTTCAATAAATTTCATTTTCTATTATCTCCAGAATAGTAAATTATTTTTAATCTTATATATTATTTAATAAAACCTATTTCTCTTTATAAAAGATATTTTATCATGTTTTTTTTATTTACATGATTATATACTTATATTTTTGTTTTTTACTTTATATTCTAATATTGATTTTGTAATCTTTATATTAAATCAAAATAGATAAAATTACATTCAGGTGGTAATTTTTCAATTGATAATTCAATTCTTTCCATTTCAGGTGGTTTTAATTTTAAAAATCTTTTTTTAAATAAAATTTTATTATTATCAGTTTTAATTACCAGAGTTTTATTTTTATAAATTTCTTTACTTCTGAAAAAAAATGGAAATTTTTCTTTGATATCTAAATTTATTTTTTGGGGAACAACATATAATATTTTATCAGAGAATTTAATATCAACAACTTTCCTTTTTAACTTAACATCTTCATAATTATCTATATTGTTTTCAGCAATACAATATTTAGCAGCATGAAATCCTGCAATTTCTGCACTTTCAGTAACATAATCAACTAAATCATTTACATGAAGGCTATTACCGCATGAGAAAAGTCCTGGAATTTCTGTCATTAAGGTTTGGTCAACAACAGGTCCCTTTGTAACATTGGAAAGGGTTACTCCTAAATTGTCAAGTATATCATTTTCAGGTATCAAACCTACTGATAAAATCAATGTATCACATTTTACAATTTGTTCTGTTTTGGTTATTGGTTGTAAATTTTCATCAGTATTACATATTGAAACAGCTTCAACTCTATTTTTACCATGAATTTTTGTAACTGTTTTACCAAGGTGTAAAGGGATATTATAGTCATTAAGACATTGCACTATATTTCTGGTTAATCCTGATGGTTCATGTTTAATTTCATAAACACCAATTACATTGGCACCTTCTAAAGTTAATCTCCTTGCCATTATTAATCCAATATCACCTGACCCAAGAATTACAATATCTTTTCCTGGAAGATATCCCTGAATATTAATAAAGTATTGTGCTAAACCCGCAGTATAAACACCAGCAGGTCTTGTTCCATGTAAAAAAATCTGTTTTGAAGTTCTTTCTCTGCATCCTGTAGCCATTATAAGTGCAAAGCTATAAATAGTAAATATCCCTTTTTGTTTATTTACAGCAGTTAATTTAAAAAGATTGTTTTTATAACTTACAATATTATTTTTAATATTATTTTTAATATTATTTTTAAATTCAACTGTTTTATTTTTGTTTAAAAAATTTGGTTTATTTTTGAATTTGCTGGATTCAGAAAAAGAAATTTTTTCAATTTCAAGTACAAAAGTTTCTTTAAAAATATCAATATTCTGGTTTTTAACTTTTTCAATAAAAATATTTGCATATTCAGGACCTGTTAATTTTTTTTTGAATTTAATAATTCCAAATCCATCATGTATACATTGTTTTAATATTCCTCCAAGTTTATTTTCCCTTTCAATAATTGCTATATTGTCAATATTTTTGTTTGCTTCAATTGCTGCAGCCAATCCTGCTGGTCCTCCACCAATTACAACTACATTATAAAAATATGTATTATCCATTTATTACCTCTTAATTGATTAAAGTTATTATATAAATATTGTATTGTTCAGAAATATTTATCTCTTTTTATATTTTATATTATTTTAATCTATTCAATTTTAATTTATGTATCATTATTCTTTGTATTTTTATTTTAATCTTATTTTATTATATTTTCATTTAATTTTTATTTTAATTTTTATTTTATTTTTATTTTATTTTTATTTAACTTTTTACTTTATAGTTAATTCAATTTTTTTGTTGAATATTGTATATCTTTTTTTGTTTCTTTTAATAGAATAAATGATGAATCCCCTTTTTTAGTTATTTCAGTCATTTTAATATTTTTATGTTTTGAAATTAATTCCATAATTCTTGGAGTGCAGAAACCTCCCTGGCATCTACCTGTTTGTGCTCTGGTCCTTCTTTTAATTTGGTCTAAAGTTGTAACTGGTATTGGTGAGTTTAATGCATCGATAATTTCCCCCTCAGAAATACCTTCACATCTGCATATAATCTTTCCATATAATGGGTTTTTCTTTATTAGTTTTTCCCTTTCAATTAAGGGTAGTGTATTTAATCTTGGAATTATTTTTCTTTTAGGGTTAAAATAAGGATTTTCTTTAATTCCAGCATTATAATATAAATTTTGTAGCATATTGATAGATAATTTTTCAACATATTGTGCAATAGCTGGAGCTGATGCCAGGCCAGGTGATTGTATCCCTGCTACATGGATTAAATTTTGTATATTTTCAGATTTTTCAATTATAAAATCTTCTTCATAAGTACATGCTCTATTCCCGGCAAAATAGGTAATTATCTGGGAAGGTGAAAGTTTTTTATTTAATTTCATTTTTTCAATCAATTTATCAATATGATTTTTACTTGTAGAGTAATCTTCTTTATAATAAGTTTCCTGTGCAGTTGGTCCAATTAACAAATTTCCTTCTATAGTAGGTACAATTCCACCCCCTTTTGTTTTAGAAAAAAGTGAATGAAAATTAATTACTGCTGCAACATGCTTTTGAAATTTACCAGTTTTAATATCAAGAATTGCATCAACCCCTTTTCTTGGATGAATTGTAAAAAATTTATCATCAGCAAGTTCTGCAATATAATCACTATATAACCCGGCTGCATTTATAATTATTTTTGATCTAAAATTACCCCTATTTGTTTTAATCAAATTTATTTTATTAAAGTATTTTTCAAATCCATATACAAATGTATTAAGATAAAGTTCAACTCCATTGTTAATAGCATTTTCAGCTAATGCAATAGTTAGTTCAAAAGGGTTAAGTACACCTGCACTTGGAATGTAAAATCCAGCATGAAACTTATCATTTAAATGAGGTTCAATTTCTTTTATCTTTTTTTTACTATAATATTTGAAATCTTTTATATTATTTTGAATAGCTCTTTTGTAAAATAAAGGGGTTAATAATTTTAATGTATTTGAACCAAGTAAAATAAATTCTCCAGTTCTTTTAAATGGAACATTTAACTCTTCTGTTAACTTATCATAAAGCTGGTTACCTAAAACATTAAAATATGCTCTTTTTGTTCCTGGATGTGGCGCAAATCCAGGATGAATCATTCCATCATTTCTGGAAGATTGATGTTTAGCAACATCATTTTCCTTTTCTATTAATGCTATTTTTAGTGAATATTTTGATAGTTCACGTGCTATAGCACATCCTATTACCCCTGCACCAATAATTGTTATATCAAATTCTTTGTTTGAAAGTTTATTATCAGACATTTGCGGTTTTGATACCCTATTTTTTTCAAAACCTTCAATCTCAATTTCATTAACAACACCCTTAAATCCTCTATTTGCAGCAAGAAATCCAGCATTGTTTCTCTGGTTTAATGTTTTTACTTTTCCACTTAAAACTATAGATTTTTTAGAAATATCAAGTGTAATGTTTTGTAAACCATTTTTAATTAAAAGTTTATGAATATTATCTAGATTTTGTTTTAATTTAAAATTTGATTTCTCCATCTTTTTTCCTGTTTAATAACAATAATTCTTAATAATTTTTATATAGTATATTTTGTTTAAATATTTATTTGCTTACTGATTTATTTGTTGCATAATTTGTTTATTTTTTTATTTGTTTACTACTTTATATGCTTATTTATTTATTTACTTTTCTATTTACATATTTAATAATTGGAATCTAATTAATAAATTAATTTTTTTTATTATAATATATTTCTTTTAGTTTTTTCTCACCAAACAAAAGAATTTCTTCCATAATATTCTCTGCAATTTGTGGTTTTTTATCAGAGATAGCTTTGATAAGTTTTTTATGCATATTATATATTGGTTCTATTACATCCTTATTACTGTAAAAAAAAGATAATATAGAGATATAAACCTTTTTAAATGAGTTTGAAAGAAGTGGAAATAAAAAATTCCCACTTGCAAGAGAAATTTCAAAATGAAACTCAAAATCAATTTTTGCAAAATTTTCATTAATAGAAATTGGTTTATTATCTATATTAAGTCTTAATTTATCAATTTTTGTTTTCTCTGTCTTACTTTTTATTAGAGCTATAATTTCAAGTTCTTTTTTTAAAATATTATTTAGATTTTTAAGATTTTCATTACTTCGATTTAATGCTGCTTTTGATGCAGCATGTTTTTCAAAAATCAATCTTATTTCTAAAAAACTTTCTAAAAGATTGTTATCAAGTTTATAATTATTATAATGTAATAGAGCTTCAAGCAATTCAAGTGAACCTTCCTTTAAATAATTATTACTGAAAGTTCCTTTTCTTGGTATTATTTTTACAAGTCCTTTTTTTTCAAGTTCCAACAAACCTTCATGAATTATTGGTCTACTTATCTTTAATTTTTTTGCAAGTTCCCTTTCAGGTGGTAATTTAGTTCCTATTGTAAACTCCCCTGAAAGAATAAGGTTTTCAAAGTATCTAATAAATTTATTTTTTAAACTTTCATTTTCAATGGGTTTAAGGTTTTCAAGCATTTAAGTTCCTTTAATAGTATTTAAAAAATTTAATAATAAATATTAATAAAATTATTTAATGTTAATTAAATATGCTAATTCTAAATATAATGGCTGGTGGCTATACCACGGCTTATTTTTAATATAAATTTATTTTTACTGTTGTCAAGAATTATTTGATTTTATTTATTAATATAGTAAATTAATTATTGTATTAAATTTTATTTAAAAGGGGATATTTTATGTCTTTTGATGAAAAAAAATGGGATGAAATGGTAGAAACAATTTTAAAAAATTTCAATATTGAAGAAAGCAGAAAACAAAACTTAAAAGAAAACAAAGTTGCTAAACTTATTGCTATGCTTCCCTATATTGTAAAATCTAATTATCCAGAGAGATATTCTTATGCAAATTTTATTGTTTATGTATTTGCTGTTTTAAACAAACATATCTTTTTACAAAAAAAAGGTGAAAGCATAGAAAGTAGAATTAAAGCAATACTCAATTTTGATGGTGGTGATTCAAAATTAATTGAGAGAGCTAAATATTTACTATCTTTAATTTCTCTTGAAGATCATAAAAAAGATATTGATATTGATAAAAAAGAGGGTAAATATAATCCCATATCTGAGGGGGATATAGATTATGAAACTAATAAAAAATATTATATGGAAAAAATATCTAAAATAGAGTCACCAGAAATGGATTCAATTATTAAACCTGAAGAAGCAGTAAATTCTTTCTGGGGATGGTAAAATTTAATCAAGTTAATAGTTTAGCGAATTACAAATATGAAATATAAAAAAATGAAGAATAAAAAAATTATTGACAATGCAGGAATTAAAAAACTCTCAGTATTTAAGAAAATTTCATTACTTGTTATAGTTATTGGATTTATAGCTTTAATAAGTAATTTTATTTTTTTAATACAAATTTATAAAGGTGATTTTTTTAAACTGGTAAAAAACCCATCTATTTCTGTATTATTCCTTTTTATAATAATCATTGCAGTTTCATTTTTTTATGAAAATAGATTTTTTAAATCTATACACATTATTATCTTTTTTTTAACATCAGTTTTAGCATTATTTTCAAAATCTGAAAGTCCAATTGGGACCGAATATATATACTCAATTATTCTTTTTATTTTTACTTATCTAATAGCTTTAAAATATGGTTTTTTAAAAAGAAAATTTGTTGTAAAAACTTTTATATATATAGTTATTATTCTTTTAGCAAATTATTTTAAAGCATATCAATTAACAGGTGATTTAAAAATGAGTCTGGGTGTATCTCTCACACCTATGTTATTTATAATTTTTTCTATTTTTTTTGTATCTGTTTTATATTATGATGAAATTAAAGATATTATCAGTAAGAAAAAGCAACTTCAAAAATATATATTAGAAAACATACAATTTATTAATATTGGAAAGAATTACTCTTATCTAATACACAACATGAAAAATGACTTAAATACTATTTATTCAACAATCAAGATAATGCAAATTCAAATTAATAATTTTAATAAAAAAAATGAAAATAATAATTCATCTATTTTAGAAAAATTGAAACAATATCTAGGTATACAGGAAAAATATCTTCAAAATATTATTTTTAAAATGAATACAAACAGGGAAATTATTAATCATAAAAAAAGATTGGATTTTGAAAAAATTGAGGTAAATAAAATTATAAAAAATGTAATTTCATCTTTTAAAGAATTAAATGATTTAATTTTAGATGTCCAAATTAATTTTGAAAGTGATTTTGAGAAAATTTATTTAAAGATAATCCCTGCTTTTTTTGTTCAAATAATAGAAAATATTGTTTTAAATGCAATTGAAGCTATAAATCCTGATTATAATCGGGAAAAAAATTTAAAACTAAACGATGCTAATTTTGATAAAAATACTATTTCTTATAATTCTTTAAGTATGGACCAAAAGACAGATGTAAATAAACATAATAAAAAATTTATAATTATTAAATCTTCTATAACTGGAAATTATGTTTGTGTTACAATTGCAAATAATGGTCCTTCTATAGAGTTTTGTAAAGGTTGTAATTTTAATAAAAAATCCTGTCTTAATTGTCCCTATTTTACATCAGAATATACATCAAAAGAATATGGGACTGGTCAGGGTATGAATTTTGTTGTAAATACATTAAAAAAACTTAATGGAAATTTAATTGTTAATACAGATAAGGAATTAACTTCTTTTAAATTGTATTTTAAAAACAATTAATTTTAAAAAAAGTTGTTCAAATAAAAAGTTTATCAAAATTTTCATTTGAAATGAAAACAAAAATATTTTGACATCTGAAAATTTTTTCTTAAAATATTATTATATAAATAGTTTTATAGAGGGAAGAATAATGGAAAAAAAAGAAATTGAAACAAATGATGTATTTATTCAATATTTAACTGAAAAGATTTATGGTAAATCTAAGGGAAAGAAGGCATTTGAAATTGTTAAAAAGCTAATTGAAGAAAATAAACTGGAATATAATTTGAACAATATAAATAGGGATACTAATTATAATGAGAAGAATAAAAATATTGAAAGTAACAAGATTAAAAAAACTTCCTATTTTTCGAATGATGATATTTATATGATTACTTATGGAGATACTCTGAAAGAAAAAAGTGAGAAACCTCTCATAACGCTTGAAAAATTTTTAAAAAAGTACTTGAAAGGGATAATATCTCATGTTCATATATTGCCATTTTTTCCATATTCTTCAGATGATGGTTTTTCAGTAATTGATTATTATAAAGTTAATCCAGAATTAGGAGATTGGCAGGATGTAAAAAGAATAAATGAAAATTTTAAATTAATGTTTGATTTTGTTTTAAATCATGTCTCCTCTAAAAGTGAATGGTTTCAAAATTATCTTGAAGAAAAAGAGGGATTTAAAAAACTTGCAATAGAAGTTGATCCTGATGAAGATTTAACTTCTGTTGTACGGCCAAGAGCTTTACCACTTTTAACTAAATTTATTAAAAAAAATGGTAAAGAAGTCTGGTTATGGACAACTTTTAGTGCTGATCAGATTGATGTTAATTTTAAAGATTTAGATACATTTAAAAAGATGATTGAAGTTTTAATTTACTATGTTAAAAAAGGTGCACAGGTAATCAGACTTGATGCTATAGCATATTTATGGAAAGAGATAGGAACATCATGCATACATTTACATCAAGTTCATTATATGGTTAAATTATTTAGAATTATTGTTAATTCTATTAATCCTGAAACTATTATTATTACGGAAACAAATGTTCCACATAAAGAAAATATAAGTTATTTTGGTAATGGACATGATGAAGCACAAATGGTTTATAATTTTACATTACCACCTCTTTTACTTTATACTTTTATTGAAAAGGATTCGACTCTATTTTCAAAATGGGTAGAAACATTAAGATTACCTTCATCTGAAACAACATTTTTTAATTTTACAGCATCACATGATGGTATCGGTGTTAGACCACTTGAAGGGATAGTAGATGAAAAAGGGTTAAATAAAATAATAGAACATGTAAAAAGAAATAATGGAAGAGTATCATATAAAACCAATTCTGATGGTAGTAAAAGTGCATATGAGTTAAATATTACATATGTTGATGCATTCAAATTTGGAGAAAATGATTCATTACATGCAAAAAGATTTATTGCTGGACAATCAATAGCACTGGTATTGCCAGGTGTTCCTGCTTTTTATATTCATAGTTTATTAGGCAGTCATAATTGGAATGAAGGTGTTGAAAAATTAGGGTATAACAGAGCAATAAACAGAGAAAAACTTAATTTTGAAAAAATTGAAAAACAACTACAGGATAAAAAATCTTTTAGATATGAAGTTTTTAATGAAATAACAAAATTGATAAGAATAAGAAGAAAAGATATTGCTTTTCATCCAAATGGTAATTTTAAAATTTTTAATATTGATAAAAGAGTATTTTCTATTTTAAGAGAATATTCTAAAAATGGTAAATCATCTAAAGTTCTTGTAATTGTAAATATAACTTCTGAAAAGTTTGAAATTAATCTTAAAGAAATAGGGCTTAATGATTATAAATATGATATTATAACAAAAAATAACATTGTTAAAAACAATATAATGCAAATAGAGCCTTATGGAATATACTGGCTTAAATAAAATTATCTGCTTCTTTTTATTTAAATATCTGCCTATTTTGAAATTTTTCTATAATAGATTCGATTTCCTGAAGAATAAACAATTGTCCCATCATCCAGTATTGCCACTCCATTCCCTCCTGTGTATGATCCATATATTTTAGAAGTGGATAATTTAAATACAATATTTCCTTTTACATCAAAAACTACAGGTCCATTTATTCCTGAAGTTGCAAATAATTGAGCATTCGGAGAAATAGAAATTTGCCCACCTTTTTCGTTTGCTTCAACAACTTTTTTCCATAATAATTTTCCATCGATTGTAAAAAGTGCTACATTATTTCCAAACCTGGCAAAGAAAAATTTACCATCAGATGAGATTAAATTTTTATTAAATCGTATATTTGTTTTTTCCCACATTAGTTTAGTTGTTTCTTCCCCTTTAGAATTGACAATAAAAAGATTATGATCCTGATTGATTATAACTTCCCCATTGTTTGCTATATTGCAATCTCCAGGTTCATCCCAATCTTCCATAGAATTTAAAAAAGTATTTTCCCATATAACTTTGTTTTGTGCTATATCATATAAAATGAAAAAGTAACTTTTAAGACTCTCATCATTGCGGTCTTCTCTTGCAGTAAACAAAACATATTTTCCATTTAAAGAAAGACTGATAGGTTGATAATTGTAATTTTTATGAAAATCACCCTGTGCACTCTGTATAGCTTCTGGATTAAAATGTAAAATTTGATTATTTTTTATATCAAGTTTATATAATTCACCATAAAATCCATATCCATGGGTATAGACCATAAAATTACCTGAATAAAAAATATTAAAAGCATCTGTAGTACTCCAATCATCATTTAAAATAAATACCCGTTCACCAAGGTTGTTCAAAACCATAAATAAATCAGCATCAATGATATATTTACCATCAGGACTTATAGCAAGGTTAGTGGCATCAAAGCTTCCATCATTATTAACACAATAACTCCAGAATTTAGATTCAGGAGCATTGTAGTAAAATTTTTTAAAATAATTTAAATTGTCTATTTTTAAAATAATTTCTCTTTTAGTACTATCCCACTTCCCATTGTCAGTTATATATGAAAAACTATGCAATGAATGTACATAAGTTATAATGTTATCATAAATATTTGAAAGTTCTTCAGGGTCTTTAGCATTGAAAGATTTCCCCTTTGAAATTGAAGCAATGTTTTGCAATGTTTTCATGTCACTATCTTTTCCAAATCCAATAGTATAGACAGGAATTTTAAAATTGGAGATTGAGTTAACAAGCTTATTAAAAGTTAATTTGCTACCAGGTCCATTTCCTTTAGCATTCTCATCTTTCCCATCAGTTAAAACTATAACTATTTTTAAACCAGTTTTGTCTTTCAGATCTTCTAATCCCGAATTTATTGCATCATATAATGCTGTACCCCCATCTGCTTTAATTTTATTAAGAGAATCTAAAAGATTATCTTTGTCTTTAGTGAAACTAATAATTTTTTTTATTGTGGAATCAAAATCAAGAATTTCAATACTATCTCCATTATCCATTTTATTAATAATAGTTTTTGCAGAATTAAGTACATTATCCATAGATCCTTTCATGCTTCCACTTGAATCAATAACCAGAACAATATTTGAAGGGACATGGTCATAATCACCATCCCCCCAAACTTTTTGCAAAATTTGATTTTCTCCTATTTGAACATCATCTGGACTGATAGAATCACCAAAATTTCCACTGCTATCAAGTGTAGAATAATAAAGATAAATAAGAGGGAAATTAGATGAATCGATGTTTTCAATATTTATTTTAACAGGATCATCTGCAAATATAATATTTGTGGATATAGATGAAAAAATAGCAAATACAATTATTAGCAGGAAGAAAAATAAAAGTTTAACCATTTTATTGGTTTTTAATAAATTCAAAGATTTCATAATTAGCTCCTGAATTTAATTAGTTTAATTAAAAATAATTTATTGATAAAATAATAATAATATTATATTTTTTATAATTATTGTAATATTTATAAGTTATATTTAAATATTACATAATATCAGCATATTATTCTTTTTTAATATAATCAAATAGGTTCTCTTTAATAATGTATGGATAGTTATTTTAAGCCATTTGCAATTTGTTATGTTTTTAACATAACCTAACCATTATCTTTAAACCTTTATCTTTTTTTAGTTATGCTTTTATTATTGTTTTCATTAATTTTTTTATTATATTATTTAAACCTTGTTGCTTTACTATTAGATATTGGATATATCTTTTTTACAAATATTTTTAAATTTTTATATTCACTTAACAAAACATATTAAACAAATTTAATAGCATTTTTAATTTTTTTTTTAATGTGTATATTTTGTTAAAAAAAACTAAAAATTTTTTTTATCCACACATTTTGAAATTGAACCATCAAATATTATAATAATAAAAAATCGATTTTAAATATTTTATAAAATATTGGGATAAAATTGAAAAATGGGTTAAGAAAATTTTAAAAAATATTTATAATTATTACTATATTAATTATCTACATATAAAAATATATTACAATTTTATATTAAATCAATAAAATTTTATGATTATTAAATTTTTTTTAAAAAGGATGTTCTGAAATTTAATAAATAGCTTATTTTTTATATTTATAAGTAATATTTTCAATAAAAATGAAGCCATCTTATAAGTTTTGAGACAGCCTAAAAATAGAAGATTTAAATATTTAATAAAAAACTAAAACAAATAAAGTGATTAAAATAAGAATAAATTGGTTAAAAAAAATGAACTTAGTTTAATAGGTAATGTGTAGAATAATACAAGAATTTTCAGTGTTTATAAAATTTAAAGCATAATCAGTTTTAAAAATATGAAGTTTTATATTTTTAAGTTCTGCTTCTCTAATAAATTCTTTTGTAACAGGAAGTGAACCATAAACACCTGTTCCTACAATTATAGTATCTACACTCAAATCAATATTTTCAAATATTGTTAAAGGGGTATGTCCAAATTTTTCTTTATATATTCTTGAAGGTTCCTTGTTTCTTAAAAGAATTTTACTTTTCCCCTTTTTATTAATTATTACAATATCTTCTTTAAAAGTTTTTCCATCAAGTGTAATAGTTCCAAATGAAAAATGATCAACTTTCATAAGCATATCCTTTATTTTTTGTATTTATTTTTTTTTTTTAAATAGTAATTTGAAAATTAAATTCTTTTTTTTAACAATGCTATTATATAAAAGTGATAAAATAAGTAAAGGGAAAACATTAAAAATTGTAGAATAAAGTTAAAAAAAATGAAAATGTTTTAAGTAAAAGAAGGTTTAAAATAGGAAAAAAGAGGCTATCCTTCAAATTTCAGGATAGCCCTATTTCATTAAATTAGAGTTATGGAAAATCAAAGAAATATTTTACTTAATTAAAAATCAAAAGAATAGCTTTTATCTAAATAGATGTTTCCAATTAAGGAAGCAATATCGTCATTAATAGTAACTTCGTATTTTTTGTTTTTATCAAAATCTTTTTCTGGAATAAAGTAAAGGATATTACCATTCCATAAAAATTTTCCATTTATATTATTATTTATTGAAAATGAGT
The DNA here is from genome assembly GCF_055389015.1 of Exilispira thermophila. Lineage (NCBI taxonomy): Bacteria > Pseudomonadati > Spirochaetota > Spirochaetia > Spirochaetales > Exilispira > Exilispira thermophila. The sequence goes on from NZ_AP042476.1 coordinate 3,006,157, forward strand.
TTATAATTTCTCGTCTATTCATTTTTTCAGAAAATACAATTTTTAATACATGTTTGTTTAAATCTTTGTTAAATAAAACTTTGAATGATGTAATTCCAGGTCTTTTTGTTATTTTAGCTTCAGGTTCTAAAGTACCTTTGTCAGATTTAATAATTACAGAACCATAAGCTGGAATGGTTACAAGTAAAGAACCTTTTTCGATTTTCAGCTGTTCTTTAGTAAGTTGATGGGAATTTTTATCTGATTTGAAAATTAATTCAAATTTATTATTCAGGTTTCCAAATTTCCATAGCGGGATTTTAATATTGTTTATCTTGTTGCTGTTGTTTATTCCAATAATAAATATATTATCTGAATCCCATCTTGCATAAGAATATACTTTTTTACTATTACTTGTATAAAGTGTTACTAGAGAACCATCAATTAATGTTTTGTTTTCTTTGTGAATTTTTATGATTTGTTTATAAAAATCTAAAAGTTCTTTATCTTCTTTTCCCCATGGGTAAGTTCTTCTACAATCAGGATCTGTCCATCCTGAAAGACCTACTTCATCACCATAGTATAAAGTTGGTGCTCCAGGTAAAGTCATTTGTAATACAACTGCTTCTTTTAATATCCCTTTATTTAAGTTTTTGTTAGCAAGTTCAGGGTTTGAATAATCTTTGCTTGCTTTAAATTTATCAATTGTTGAATTTGTTCTTGTAATAAATCTTGAATGGTCGTGATTATCAAGTTCATTCATAGCAATAGCTAAAGATTGATATGGAAGTTTTGCCATTTTTTCTTTTAATTCATGATCAAAATTTAAAACATTATTATGTAGATCTGCTCGATATCCATAGCTATGTTTTTCCATACCTGTCAAAAAGTAACTAATTGGTTCAAAAAAGGCATCATAATTCATTATAGTATCCCATTCATTCCCTTTTAACCAGCTTGAAGAATCACCATAAACTTCTGCTAAAATTACAGCATTTTTATTGGCTGTTTTTACAGATTTTCTAAATAATTGCCAGAAATAGTGATTAAATTTTGGTGAATGGCCTAAATCTGCAGCAACATCCAGTCTCCAACCATCAGCATTAAAGGGAGCTGAAACCCATTTAGCTCCTATTTCAAGTATTTTCTGTACAAGTTTTTTAGATCCTTCATAATTTAATTTAGGTAGAGTTCTGATACCCCACCAGGATTCGTAATTTTCATTATCTGGCCAGTTATTTTTACTGAATAGATAAAAATTTTTATATGGAGACTTATCTGATTCATATGCACCCAATGGAAATTTATTATTATCATAAATATGTTCCCTATCAAACCATTTATTGAAAGAACCACTATGATTAAAAACACCATCAAGTATAACTTTTATCCCTTTTGAATGAGCTTTGTCAATTAATTCCTTTAATTTTAGATTTGACTTTTCAAGATTTTCAATATCAGTTGTTCTAATAATATATTTTGTTGCAACTTTGTTAATTTTAGAAGCTTTTGAAAAGTCAGAACTTTTATAATTTGGATCTAGAGTAGGGTCAATCGTTTTTCCGCCATCTTTAACAATAACACCATAGTGTGGATCAACATAATCATAATCCTGGGAGTCATATTTATGATTGGAAGGTGAAACAAAAATTGGATTTAAATAGATTACATCTATACCAATTTGTTTTAAATAATCAAGTTTTTGGATTATCCCTTCTAAATCACCTCCATAAAATTCTCTGGTTCTGTTACTACCTTTTGCATATGGAATACTGCTATCTGGATATTGATACCAATCATCAACTTTTACAGCAGGCCAGTTATCGTACATATATTCATTATCAACAACATCATTTGTTTTATCGCCATTATAGAAACGATCAACAAAAATCTGATAAATAACAGCACCTTTCATCCATTCTGGATTTATAAAATTAGGAATAATTTTAAAGGAAAAAGATTTTCCTGGTTCTTTTAATTCAACTCCTCTTCTGGAGTAAAAAATATTAACATCATCTTTAATTATTTCAAAATAATAGTAAGTGAGATTATTCCCCATCTTAAATTCAGCAAAATAATAATCAAAAGTTTTATCTGAAGATAGTTTTTTCATTTCTATTGTATTTCCATCAATAAAATGAAGTAGTACTTTTGTTGGATTATTTTTTAATGTTCTTATTTTTACTGTAACCCTTTCTCCTGTTTTGGGATTTTCTGGCATTCTATAATTAATTGTTGCATCAGAATAAATGTATTTAGATTGTAATCTTTGTTGTTTTTTAGAAAATCCTAAATTAACAAGATTAATTGTAATTAAAAAAACAATCAATACAAAAAATGTTTTTTTTGATATTTTTGAACTTAATATTTTATTTTTCATTTATAAAACTCCTTCTCTTCTATTTTAAAGGTTCATAGATTTTTCCTTTTTCAGCCATGCTTTTGTCCCATATTAAAGTTTTATCTTTATCTGGAATAAAAGCAGGATTGGAATGGTCATCAGGAAATTCATCAAGATCTATCCATGCAATTTTTAATCTCCAGGTAACACCACTTTCCCACTCAACTCTATAAGGACTGGCATCATCAAATGCAAAATATACTTTTGAATCTGTTTTATCAAATATCATCCTAATTGTCCATATCCCATCATTTGCGACTTTATCACCATGTGTTCCATCGTCATACATATTGTAAGTTGGCCAATTTCCACCTGCTTCAGCATGCTCTGTATCTGGATCATATGTAAATGTTCCTTTTATTTTTAAAGGTGGTGTAAATTTTTCTGAAGGGTGTTCCTTATTAACCCATACATTTTTTAATGTATTAGTATCAACTTCAATAATAATAGTTGCAGTCTTTTTTAAAGCACCTTCAGGTAAAATTTTTATATCTAATTTTTTAGTGATAGTTTTATCTTTGATTTTAATAGTAGCAATAATTGTAGATGTTCCAGTTTTTGATGGTGCAATAAAATTAACTTCACCTAAAATGTTAGTTTTCTCTATTTTTCCTCCATTTTGAACTTTCCAGGTAATTTCAACAGGAATTAGTAATTCTGGTCCTTCGTATTTGAGGGAAATAGGTAAACTTTTGTTTACTTCTACTTCTTTTGATTGAGCAACAAGTTCTATTTTTATTTTATCATTGCAAGAATAAAGTGAAAATAGAAGAAGAAGTAATAAAAAAACAAAAATTTGAGTTTTTAAATTTTTATTCACAATAAACCTCCTGTGCAACCGTTTGCATTTTAATGTTTTAATAAAATCAATTTATTTAATAATAAAAATATTAAAATGTTAAAAAGTATTTAATTTATCGTATTGAGATAGCATTATAGAATGGTTTTATAAATAATGCAACCGTTTGCATAATTAACTTTAATTTACTTTTAATATTTGTCAATAAAAAATTAACACTTTTAGATATTTGATTTTTTATAAGCAAAGATAAAAAATATTGATTTTTTAAAAAGAAAACTATTAAAAATTATTAAAGCTTGTTTAATTTAAAAAATAAAAAAAATATTTATTATTTAAAATATGATTTAATTTAAAGAATATTATAATTTAAATAATAGTATAAGAATATATATAATTAAGTGAAGTGGATAATTTTAAATTATAAGATTGATTCTTGAATATTTTAAAAATGGGTTAAAAGGATCAATTTTGATAAAGTTTATATAATCAGAAATAAAGTCCCTTTTTTTTAAAAATAGTTTTAATTTAAAAGAAGCTTTCTTATCAAAAATAGAATTATTATATAGAATATCATTAATTTTTTTGTTTTCTTCCAATAATTGATAATGGTAATAATTAAAATACTTATATATATAATCTATAATATAGGTTTTAAATTTAGTTTGAGATTTAAAATTAAATGATAAGAAAAAGGATTTTAAATAATTTTCATGATCTGATTTAGTTTTAAAATAGAAAAATTTTGTTTTTTGATTTTCTATAATTTTATATTTTATATTGTTTTTATTTTTAGATAAAATTTTTTGCAGATTTTGAAAAAATAAATTGAATACCTCAAATTCTTTATAATATGAAATTTTTTTTAGTAAGCCAAAAGTAAGTTTGCTTATTCTATTAAAATAGAGAAAATCTTTATAATTAAGTTCATGATTTAGAAAAACTTGATTCTTTTCTTTTAAAGATTTTATAAAGGTTGTAGTATGTATTTGTCCATTATTATTTTTTAAGTTATTATATATTTTTTTAAATATGGTAATTTTTATGCTGTTAAATTTTTTATAATTTTCTATTATATCCTGCTTTAACTTAATAATTTTTTCTAAAAAGATATCTGAAATAAATAAAATTATTTCTAGTAAAGTTAAACTTTTAACATATTCAAAAACAGTGAAATTTGTTTTATTTAAAATTTCAGGATTTAGTCTATTAAAAAATAAATTTACAAAATTATTTAAAAAATTCTTATTTTGAAATAAATCTTCTTTATTATATTTATCACAAAGTTGTCCCATTTTGTAATTTAAAATTTCAAATCTATTTTCTTTCAAAATATTTATCAATATTATGTTAATTAATGTATATCCTTCATATAAATTATACCAGATATTATTATTCACCATCAAGTACAAAGTAAAAAAAAATGCTTTTTCAAAGTTTCCTATTACGATATTCATTTCAATATATTTTTTGATAAATGAGTTAATTATAAATATATTGTTATTTTTCAGGATAATTTTATTAATTTTAATCAAATGATTTGAAAAAAAATAGGATATTTTTTTCTTATCTTTTTCTAAAATTAAGTTAATTAAATAATATTTTATATTAACTTTATTAATATAAATATTGTCTACATCAATATTTTCAATTAATTTACTTTTATTAAATTTATCACTTTTATAATAAAATTTAATGAAATAGTTAAAAGTTGAACTATTACCATAGTAATTTGCAAGTTCTGAAATTGATTCTAAAAGATAAGAATTATAATTATGATCAATTTTTATAAACTTTTCAATAAAAAAATTATAAAAGTAAAAAAAATAATCGTACATTCTAAATTCGATAAAAATACTCATCATGAAATTAAAACTTTTTATTATATATGATTTAAAACATTTTTTTTGGTGTTTATGGGTAAAACAAAAATAATTGTATAGATTTAGTGAAATTGGTTTGCTAAGATTTTTTAATAAAAAAATAGAATTTTTATGTAAATTAATCAACAAATTGTTTAAAAAATGGAAACCTTTTAATAACTGTTGATTTTGAAAATGAATATTAATCATTAAAGCATTATAAAAAATTTTAAATTTTTTCGATTTATTTTTTTTATTCTTTTTTAACCAATTAAAAAACAAATTGAGATAATTAAAAATATTATCTATATCATTTTTCTTATAATAAAAATCTAATATATTAAAAAGATAAAATTCTCTTTGTTTCATAGTTAAATTTTTTATTAATAATGATAATTTAAAACATTTTGTATATTCCTTTTTATTATAATAGTAATTTAATAAATTATTTAAAATTCTTGATTCTTTTTTCTTTGGTATTTTTATAGGAATTATTCTTTTTTCTAATAAAATAAAATTTTTATTATATTTAATCAAATTGTTAGTTTTTAAAACCTCAAGCGCTTTTAAAAAATATTTTTCATATTTTGGATATATAAAAAAAATTTTTCTTAAAGAAATAAATGGTTCTTCAATTTTATTACATAAATTTAATATATACACTAAATTTATAATGTACCTTCTTGTAATTTGATGTAAATTAAGATTAGAAAATAATGTGTAAATGGAAAAATTATTATTTATAAAATCTTCATTTTTTTTATTTAATACTTGGAGTAGCAGCGGAATATTGATATTAGTATATTTTCTTTTAAAACAAAGTACTTTTCTCAAAGTTTCATATTTGTATCCTGTTTGATGAGAAAAATCTTTAATAGTTAAATTGTTTTTTTTAATATACTTTTTTATTAAATTGATCTCTTTTTTATATTTATCAACTTCAAACTTTTTAATCATTTTTAAATCCTGCTACTTAAGTTTGTCAAAAATTTTGCAGTGTGTTTACTATTAATTTTAAAATTTCAAATTAATATAGAAAAAACTTTATATTATTTTTTTACTTTATTATACAAATTATTGTAAGTTAACTTTTAGTTTAATTTTTAAATAATTTTTAATAATAATATTTTTTAATAACTTATAAAATGAAATATTTTTAAAGTCAAGTACAAAACTGTATTTATATTTTTTAAAATAGTAATTATGATGTTATAAGTATTTTATTTATTGATAGGGTATCAAATAAACCTTAAAATTTAAATGACCTATTACCCCCCCTTATAATTACACTATTTTATTAGTTGACTAAAATAATAATTAAATATTAATTAGTGCTAATCAATGTTTAAAAATATGAAATGATTTGGTTTTTAATAAAAATTATTGTCAATATGTAAAGCATGCCTATTTATGTATATTAATAAAAAAGGAGGTTGTTTAATGAAATTATTAAAATCTAAATTATTAGCTAAGAAAGTTGAAGCACATGGAGATCCTTCAACTGCTTATGCAGCAGCATAAAAAACTTAATAAATTATTTGGTTTTTTTTCCTGGCCAATTACATTAATCTTTTTTTTAATTTTCTTTGATGAAATAGGTCATTTTTTTTATGCTACTAAATTAAAATTAAAATCCTCTTTTGGTTACTATTGTTATGATTTTAAGTTATTTAGAATTAAAATATTATTTTTTATATCAATAGAAAAAATAAAAGATAAAAATATATTGAAAAAATTTTATATTTCAGGTTTTATGTCAGCATTTTTATTTTCTGTATTATTAATAATAATAAGTTATATATTAAAATTAAAATTATTTTTTCTTTATTCTACTATAGTATTAATAATTCATTTAATAACTAACCTTTTAACTAAAGAAAGTGATCTTAAAAACTATATTAAGTTGAACAAACTTAGTATTTCATGAAATAGATATAGAAATAAATAAATATAGAAAAATTAATATAATGTAGTTATTGAAAATAAAAAATGAAGATTAGATATAAAAAATAATAAAACTTATATTAGTATTTTGAAAAAGTATTGAGCAGTTACAAAACAAATCTATATAAAGGGAAGATAAATGAAAATGAATAAAAAATCTACTTTTGTTTTTTCTATATTATTTTTAATTTTATTAATTTCTATTAATTATATATCTATTTTTGCAAATTCTACTGAATCTTCAAAATATTATTTTAAAGGTTTATTAAAACCATTTAATTCTTATAACCAGTATCTGGAAGAAAAATCAATAAATGATGATGCATTCAAATTCAAAGAAGCAATATTATTTTACTATAAGGGTAGTATTATTTTTGCAAAATTAACAAATAATTTTATAGAAAATAATAATAGTGATTCCAATAATAAAGATAATTCTTATAAAAAGAGTGATGATTCAAAAAGATTATATGAAATAAATGAAAATGAACTAAAAAAGGAAATTGGTTTCAATTATATTGATAAAGCATTAAATTATTTTGAAAAAAAATGGAAAAAGGATAAAAGTGATCCTTTTTTAAATTATCTTTATGCTCAATGTTTAATGTCATATGTTGGTTATATCTATCAATTTAAGATAAAAAAAATTTCATTAAATAAAATTCAAAATATTTATTTTAAAGCTAAAAATTTAGTAAACTTATCAATAATGAAATTACCAGAAAATATTGATTTAAGATTTTTTAGAATTTCTATTACTTTTAAAATGCCTAAAGATGTTGGGATGAGACCAGATGAACAGATTCTTAAAGATGCTGATATATTTATAAAAAATTTTAAATACATAGATGAAAAAGATATTGAAGAATATAGAGTTCAATTGAACTTTATTTATTTAATAAAAAGTATGATCCTGTATGACAATAAAAGAAAAGATGAAGCCAGATCCTGTTTTTTAAAAGTTCAAAGTAACTTACTTAAAGTAAAGATTTATTCTGATATTTATGATGATATGAAAAAGAAATTAAAAATTAAATAAGATAGTTTTTTGTATTAGAGAGGGAGTATATGATTGAATTAAAAAATATAACAAAACAATTTATCAATGGAAAACTCAAAACAAATGCTCTAAATGGGATTAATTTAGAAATAAATAAAGGTGATTTTATTTGTATTACCGGTGATTCAGGAAGTGGGAAAACAACTTTATTACATATTTTAGGATTAATAGAAAAACCAACAAGTGGAGAAATTTTATTTAATGGGAAAAAAGTAAATGAATTTTCTTCAAGAATGATAACATATTACAGAAAAAACAATATAGGAATAGTATTTCAAAATTTTTCATTAATTCCTAATTTAACCTGTTATGAAAATGTTTTATACCCTCTCTTATTTTCGTCAGTTCCTTATAAAAAAAGGAAAGAAATAGTTAAAAAAATTTTGTTTGATTTAAAAATTGAAAAACTTAAAAATCATTTTCCCTCTGAACTTTCTGGAGGTGAAAAACAAAGAGTTGGAATAGCAAGAGCTATTGTTCATTCTCCCACTCTTGTTATTGCAGATGAACCTACAGCGAATCTTGATTCTAAAAATTCTCAAAATATTATAGAATTGCTTAAAAAGATTTCTAAAGAAAAAAATATTACTGTGATTGTAGCTAGCCATGATGATACGGTGATTAACAAATCTGAAACTATTTATAAATTAAAGGATGGAAGGATAAGTAATGAATAGTTTTGTTGATATTTTAAACTTTATTCTTATATGTATAAGAAATGTTTGGAGAGAACGGAAAATTAGTATTTTAACAATTTTAGGAGTTTTTTTTGCTACTTTAATAATAATTATCTATTCAATTTATACTGATATGTCAGTTAAGGGGAGTTCATTTGTGGCTAGTAGTTGGGATATAGGGGATTTTCAAATATCTACAGACAATTTTTTTAAAAATTATCTTTTAAAATCAAATTCAAAAATAGAACATAAGCTTGATTATAATAATTTTGAAAATTTATTTGATGATATTCTCGAATTGGATGAAATAGAAATTGTAACTCCAAGAATTTATTTTACTGGAACAATCAAAAAAGGTGATAGGTATCAATTTGTGAATGCAAGAGCTGGACTTCCAGAAAATGAAATTTTTATTTCTCCATCAATAAATTCTGGAAATTTTATTTCTGCAAATAATCCCTTTAATGTTGTAATAGGTAAAGATCTGTTTAAGAAACTGGGATGTAATTTAAATGATTATGTTGAAATTAGCTCTCCAGAATTTAACAATAAAACAATTAAATTTAAAGTTGTGGGTACTTATTTTAATCCTTTATTTGAGCAAAAAAATATTGTTATAATCCCAATAAATGCAATCTGGAAAACTTCTAAAAAAAGATATTTTGATACTATTATAATAAAGGTTAATAATAATAATTATATTAATAATAAAAAATTTGAATCTTCATTAAAAACTGCTTTACAAAATTTAATTATAAAAGATACAGGAAATCCAAATATAGAAGTTAAAAGTGTAAATGAACTTGCAGTTTTTTATAAAGGAATTGCAAAAATGAATAACACTCAATCAATGGTTTTTAAAATAATTTTATGGATTTTGACAATATTTTTTATTTTTAATACATTGACAATTGTAATTTTTAATAGAACAAAGGAAATTGCAATTTTAATAGCTATAGGCAATTCAAAATTTCTTATTATTATTCAATTTATAATAGAAGGATTGATTATTGGCATTATAGGAGCTACTATTGCAGGTTTGTTAACAACATTTACAATTAATATTATAAATAAAATTGGTATAACAATTCCAGCTGGAATTGCATCGATTGAACCTATGAAATTATATATAATGAACAATCCAGTTGTAACATTTCATAATGTTTTATATATGATAATAATAACACTTTTTTCCTCAATTTTGCCTGCTTTAAAAACATTAAAAATAAATATTGGCAGAGAAATTCGTGAATAAAAAAAATAAGAAATAGGAATAATCAAATGAAAAGAAATAAAATAGAAAGTAATATGCTAAAAATTAATAAATTAAAAATTAATAAATTAAAAAGTAATAGAATAAAAACACATAAAATAATTATTTTTATTGTTACAATTACTATACTTTTTTCATTAACTAATATCTTTGCTAATATTAAAATTTATGCTTCGAATTCAGAAAAATATATAGTTAAAGAAATAATTTTTACAGAGACAGTTAATATTCCTGTTGAAAAGTTAACTGTTTTAATGCCTGTAAAAAAAGGAGATAAAGTAGAAAAAGATAAAATAGATAAAAAATGTGAAATACTTTCAAAGTGGTTTGAAAATACAGGTGAATTTTCTTATGTTGAAGTATTTTATGATCTTGATGAAGAGAATAAAACAATTACATTATATATAAGTCTTGAATATATGCCTTCTTTCATTTATTTTATTGAATTTCCTGAAAGTAAATCTATTGCTTTTTCTTTATTTAAAAGAAATTCCTTAAATTTAGGATTGACTATTGGCTCTGATTTTCCATATGAATTTTTAGGATCCTTGTTTTTATATGACCTACCTGTTGGTAAAATTATTTTAGGTGCAGGTTATCAAAAATGGGAAAATTTAGATAATGTATTTAAAGGGTTAATTAGTGTTTTTTCACAACTTTCTTCAGGAATCAATATTAATTTATTTTTAAACTATATTTACTTTATTGATTATTCTTTTTATAACTATATTTCTACAGGATTTGATTTAAATATTGATAAATTATATCTTAAAGATATTTACAAAATTGGGTTTTATCAGGAATTTTATTTTGAAGATAGCATAAATAATTCAGATTTTAAAATTATTTCTTCCAGATCAGTTTTAAAATTTAAGCCATTTTCTTTTTTAGAGTTTACAACTAAAGGTGTAATTACAAATTTTTATAATAACCAATTTACTGATATTATTAATTATTTTAAAAATTTAAGAGATAGTTTGAAATTAGTTATTTTGTCAAATAATCAAAGTGTTATTCAATTTTTAAATGAGATTAAAATTTTACAATTTTTTAATATATCTTTATTTCAAATTATCGACCTTGAAATTTCTCCATTTGTTTTTGTAGATTTTGTATTATATCAGAACAAAATTGTAAATGAGATTAATGATTTTGATGGTAATTATTTGAATTTTTATGGAGCAGGGATAGAAATTAATTTTTTTAATTTTCCTTTTAAAATATATTATTCATATAATTATTATTCAAAAAAAGGGAGTTTTCTTTTTGGTATGTAATAGTTAAAAAAATAAAATATATTATTGATAATAAAATATTTTATTAATAAAAATAATAATTAGTATTTTATTTTTATGGAGTTTAAAATGGGATTTCTTACTGTTATTTTTAAAGATTTAAAACTTGTTTTTAAAAAACCTTTATTGATATTTATCATTTTAATTATACCTCTTTTTTATATTTTCATTATTTCTTTTATTAATAATTCTTCAATGGAAAATTTAACTTTGTATGTTGATAAGAACTTAAAAAATCAATTCTCCAACAAAAAATACATAAAAGTAAATTATATGGATAAAGAAATTAAAATATATCTAAATTATATTGAGAAAAATAAACTGGTTAATTCTTTTTATGATTTTAAATATCCTTCTGTATTGATAGGGAATAGTATAGATAATATAAACAATGAAACATATCAAAACAATAAAGATAATACTGAAAATACTACTAATTCAAGAAATATAACCAATATTGATAAAAAAAATATTAAAATAAATAATTTTGATTATATTCTTTATGTTAACCCTTCAAATCAAAAATCTACAATGATTTATAATTTATTAAATATTTATTTTGCTAAAAATTTGAATCTTAATGTGAAAATTTTAAAAAATGAAAATCAAATGATGTTATCTCTAATTATAAATATGCTGATTATATTTGGAGCATTAACATTTTCTATAAATTCATTACATCAGGAAATTGAAAATAAAACTATCTTTCTCTTAAAAAAAATTGGTTTTAATAATTTTACAATTGTTATAGAAAAATTGATATTTGTTCTAATAATAGAATACATCTTTTTTCTAATATTTATTTTTGTTTTTAATTTAGTCAAATCCCAAAATTTAGGTGGAAATATTTTTTTAGTAATTCCCTTGATAACATTAAATTCAGCTATAATTGGTCTTTTTATTGTAAGTTTATTTAAAGAAAGAGAAATCCATTCATTTATATATCTTGTTTTCTGGATTCCAACAATGTTTTTTCCTTTAATTGAAGATTCAATATCTCTAAGAACAAAAATATTATTTTATTTAGATCCTTTAACATTGTCAGTACTAACTTTAAAAAAAGCATTAATAAATAAAATAGATTTTAATCTTATATATTTTAACATAGTTATTTTAATTATTTTTACATTGTTAACTACTTATTTTTTATCTAAAACATTAAAAAAAGCAATTTAACAAATTTAGGAAAAGTAATTTAGAAAAATGATTAAAGTCAGGAGAATAAAATGTTAAAGTTTTATGATGTTACAAAAATTTATAACAAAAAAACAATTGCTTTAAATAGATTTAATATGCATGTTCAACAAGGGAGTATTCATGCTCTTTTAGGGCATAATGGTGCAGGTAAAACTACAGCTTTTATGGTTGCCAATAAGTTTACCCCATTTAATCATGGTAAAATATTTTTAAAGGGTAAAGAAATTTCAAATATTGGTAAAAAGGAAATGAAAAAAATAGGCCTTATAACAGATAAATTTAAACTTTATGAAGATTTAACAGTAAAAGAAACCTTATTATTTTTTATCAATATTTATGGAATTAGACCTCAGAAAAAAGTTTTAAATTCAATAATAGAAGATTTTGAATTATCAGAATTTATTAATAAAAAAATTAAAAATCTATCAACTGGTATGTATAAAAAAACAATAATAGCTATCTCTTTAATAGGAGATCCTGAAATTGTATTTTTAGATGAACCATTTGCAGGTGTAGATCCTGTAATGCTAAAAAAAATTTCTCATTTAATAAAATTTTATAATCAACAAAAAAAAACAACTTTTATAATATCTTCTCATAATCTTTCTGAGATAGAACAGGTTGCAAATTATGTTACCATAATAAAATCAGGAAGTACAATTTTAAGTGATTCTTTAGAAACACTTTTCCAGAAATATAAAATTGAGAAAAGTTTTAAAATCAATTATCTTCTCAATGGAAATACACAAGATGTTTCTGTTTTAAGTGAAGAAGAATTAATTAATACTTTACATCATCTAGAAAAATTAGGTGCTAAGATTTTAATAATCAATGAGAACAAAATTTCTTTAAATGATATATATAATAGGATATATACTACTTGATTACAAAATCTTTAATTAATAATTATTAAAGAAAATTTAGCAAATAATGATATTTTATTTATTTTTTTAAAGCTTTAATATGCTTTTTTAAATAAAACCATTTATTTTAAATGGATAAGGAAATAGTTAAAAACAAGTATTGAGATTCAAAAATAATGTTTAAAAGAATAATATAGAGGTATAATCTCAATATACTAAATAAAAATAGCTACAAATAAAAAATTGAAATTGCTATTAAAATCTGGCCAATAAAATATGTTAATCCAACCAGGTAATCTCTATATCTTATTTTAAACATATATTTATTAGTGGATAAAATTGAATCAGAAATAAAGAATAATAAAGCTCCAGAAAATAAAGTGTATCGAAATAAATAACCAAAATTTGATGATAAAAGTATCATAAGTGAAAAATATAACATTATAATAATTATAAAAGTATATAGCAAGATGGGTAGTTTTAAATTACCTAAATTTTTAAACATCATTAAATAAGTTGTTATCCCAATAAAAAGAAGAATAGATAATAAATATAAATTAAAGGAAAATTTGATATTTAAAAAAGCAATTATATAAAATATATGAGTTATAAAAAATGATATTACACCATATATAAAATATTTTTCTTCAATTGATAAGAAAAAATCTCCGAGAATTGAAAAGAATAACCCTAAAATTATGTAAAAAGGATAATTATTTGTCAATTTTTTAGTATAAAAAGAGATAAATAAAGCAAAAAGAAAAATGGATATTGAAAAAGCAGTTTTAAAAGGGGTATAATATTTTTTTCTGTCCTTTTTTTTATAATAAAGCATCAATATAACAAGAATAAAAACTATTAAGATTGGGATTATCAAAATCATAAAAATCCTTTAATTTATTATTTTAGTTAAATTAAGTAAAAAATCTTAATTTTTATAGTAATGTTACTTTTATATTCTTTATAATATATATATAAATTTTTTCAATTAACAGATTTTTAATATTATTGTCATTTTAAATATTAACAAAAATATTTATGCAGATAATTTATAGATATGGCAAGATTTTTTTTATTTTTTTATTGACAGGGTGGTATGTTTTTCAATATCTTATTAATGTTAAATTTTTTAATATGAGATTTTTTTAAAATAATTAATGTTTTAAGCTAAAAAATGTAATTTTTTTTCTTTTTCCTCCTTATAGATAAAAATATAATTTAAAAAAAATTAATTTAAAAGAAAATAAAATAAAATAAATAGATTAGACTTGATTCATAAAATCAGTAATTTAAAATTTTTAAAATTGGATATTGTTTAAAGTTTAAAATACAATAAAAGTTTTAAATATAATAAAAAAATAATAAATTAAAGGACAGAAAAGATGAAAAATGAGAAAATGAATGTTGAAGCTTCTATGAGAGAGCTTAACATTAAAAACACAATTTCTAAAATTAAGAAGAAATTGTTAGTTCTTTCTGGAAAAGGTGGTGTAGGGAAATCAACAGTTGCTGTTAACATTGCTTTTGGTCTTGCTTTAAAAGGATTTAAAGTTGGAATACTGGATATTGATATTCATGGTCCATCAATTGCTAAGATGGTAGGTATAGAAGGTAAAAGGTTAAGTGATTTTTCTGAAGATGGAAGGCCAATGCCTATTAAAGTTGTAGAAAATGTCTGGGCTATGACAATTGCATCATTACTTAAAAATGAAGATGACCCTATTATATGGATGGGGCCATTAAAAAGTGGTGCAATAAAACAGTTTTTAGGTGATATTGCATGGCCAGAACTTGATTATTTAATTATTGATTCACCTCCAGGAACAGGTGATGAACATCTTACAATTAATAGAGAACTTAAAGGTCTTGATGGAGCAATTGTTGTTGCTACTCCTCAAGATGTTGCTTTAATTGATGCAAGAAGAACTGTAAGATTTTGTGAAGAGTTGAAAATACCGATTCTTGGTATAGTTGAAAATATGTCTGCATTTAAATGTCCTCATTGTGGAAAACCAATTGATATTTTTAAAGGAGTTGGAGCAGAGATAATTGCGAAAAACCACAATATTGATGTTTTAGGTAAAATTCCAATTGATCCAAATATTGTAGAGAGTAGTGATAAAGGAAAACCATATGTTTATCATTATTCAAAAACTGAAGGTGGCAAAATTTATGAAGAAATTGTTGATAAAATAATTGAAAAAACAAAATAATAAAATAACAAAATAAAAAATGAAGCTATCTTAAAAGGTAGCTTCTTTTTTTATTAATCTTTTTTTTAATTTACATAGTCAATTAAATTGTGTTGATTACAGAAAAAATAGTGTTATAATATTTTATATTAATATTATTTATTAGCTTAAATTATTGGATTTAAAAAAGTTAATCTATTGTTAAATTCAATTATTCGCCTTTGTATTCAATTTTTTTCCCCATTATTTACTAATTATAAATTTTTATATTTTTTTTCATTTTAATTTTTCTTAATTATCCAGTTTTAAAATAATAAAAAAGGATAAGGTCATGAGAAAAAAAATTTTGTTTCTTTCTATTTTATTCATTTTTCTAATTTTAACAGGATGCGATATTTTTAAATTATCTCCTGTTAATGCTTCAAAAGGAAGAATGACATTTGATATTGTGTTTGAAGATAATACATGGAATGGAAAAACTTGTTATGCTGATATTTATTCAAACATAACTAATGATCAGCTTACTAATTATATTGAAACGATGCATGGAGTCATTACTGAATTTCCAAATTCAACTCATTATCATGTTGAACTTACTACAATTTCAGAAATTGATTCAAATGCTAGATATTTTTTAGATATTTATATTGATATGGATGATTCTGGAACAAAAAATTCTGGAGATTATGAAGCTACAATTTTTGGAGAAGTGCTAGCTGGTTATACATGGACAGAAATACATGTTTTTAACTCTGATTTATATTTAGTCCAATAATTTTAAGAAAAGAATAAAATTAGAAATTGTTATATTTGTAAATCTTTAATCAAAATAAATTAGAGCTATATCTCTATCATTATTAAAATTTTTTGAACGATTATTAGTTGTCAAAAACCTAAAAGAAAATATATTTTTTCGTGGTTGGTACAGTTAATAATAAAATTGAAATTATTATATTTGATTAAATAAAATTAAAACAATATATATCATAATTGAAATTTTTCGACTTGATTGTAGTTGTCAAATAAGAGAGATGTACAATGACTTCATGGCAGGAACAGATATTTAAAAAATATGAAATTATAATATTTACTTAAATAATTAAAAGTTAAATGTCTATCATTATTAAAATTTTTCGAGTGAATGTCAGTTGCCAAAGGCTAAAAAGATAATATTTTTTATTTTTTATTAATGTTTAAAAAGGTTAAATTAATAGAATTACATAACTGACCTAATGAGAAAAATTTTAATAATGATAGAATTATTTCTTATTTTTTAAATATCTCAATAATTTCAATTTTATTATTAACAAATAAGTTTGAATTCTTGACTATCAGAAAATATATAATATTTTAATTAAAATCTTTAGTTGAAAATGTTTATGCTTAACAAATTTGATAAATACTATTTTAAATTAATGCTTATATATTATACTGGATCTGCAACTTTTTTTATAATGTTATTTCTTCTTGGTCAAATAAGAATAATTATCGATTCAATTTTAGCAACTAATGTTTCTTTTTTTGTTATTTTTAAATTACTAATGTTAACTCTTCCAATGCATATTTTTGTTTCATTACCTGTAGCATTAATTTTAGCAAATGCTCTGGTATTTGGAAATCTTTCATCAACTTCTGAAATTCTTGCTATCAGAAGTTTTGGTGTTAAAGTTGATGTGTTTTTGAAACCTGTATTCATATTTGCTATTATTGTTTTGATTTTAACTTATGTTGATATGGAAATAATTTATCCAGAAACAACTTTAATGTGGAGAGAACAGATTAACAAATACAGGGTAAAAAGTATTGAGTCAAGCATTGTTGAAAAAAAAGTTTCAAGATATCAAACATATAAATTATATGCAGAAAAAATAATAGATTCAGGGGGAACAAAAAAATTTATCAATTTATATATTTTTGACCAAAAAAAGGGTGAACAAAAAACAATTTTTGCAAAAACTGGATTTATTGATCAGGATTATAAACAAAAGGGATATGTGGGATTAAAATTACTTAATGGATATATAAAACAGGAAGTAAGTTCAAAAAACTCAAAAAATTTTGTTGAGACTAACTTCGAGGTTATGGAGCTTTTTTTCTCTTTTCCAAAATTGAATTCATATTTACAGATCAATGAAAAACCTTTAAAAGAGATTTTTAAAGAGTATGAACAGGTAAAAGTTGAAAATCAAAAGATTTTAGATAATTTAAAATCAAAAGGGATAGATTATTACAAACTTAGTGTTAAGGATAGAAGCAAGTATAAAATTAAAAGTACAAGAATATATGAAAAAAGCATTCATTTTAAAATTGGAATTTTAATTTCAACTTTTATATTTGCATTTACTGGATTTTCACTTGTTAAAGGGATAAAAGATCTTAATGTTGGAAAAGCATTATTTGTTTCAATTCTTGTAATTATGTTTTTCTATATTGTATTTATGATATTTACAAATTATATTATGACAAAGACAAATCTTTCAATTCCATTAACATACTATTCCAGTTTAGGTATCCTTTTATTAGTTGGTATTGGTTTTTATGTAAAAGGATTACATTATTAAAATGCTTTTATAATATTTAATTTAGATATAATGATTTACATTTTATTGTAATAATTTTTATTATAATAATTTTGATGTTATAATAGTTTAAATTTAGTTATAAATTTCAGTTTATATTTATAATAAACATTTCAACTCAAAGGGGGATATATGAAGAAAAGATTTATATCAAAAGGTCATTTAATAGATTCAGGTATTCTTACAAAAATTTTAAATCTTATAATTTCTGAAGGTGGAGATTATGAAATAATTGATTTTAAAATTGGGAAAAATAATTTAGAACCCTCATCAATAGAACTTGAAGTAAAAAGTGATGATGAAGAAATTTTTTCAAGAATCACTAGAGAGTTAATAAATATAGGATGTTATGAAAAAAAGCATAAAAATGCTATTTTAAAAGAAGTAATTAATAACAAAGTTGCTCCTGATGATTTTTATTCAACAACAAACCATAGAACAGAAGTATTTTTTAATAATAAATGGTTAAAAGTTGAAAAGATAAGGATGGATGGAGTAATTGTAATCGATGGTGATAGAGCGATATGTAAAAAATTAAGGGATTTAAAAAAAGGGGATAAAGTTGTATGTGGTTCTGATGCTATAAGATTATTTCCCCCTTCAAGAAAAAGAGAAGCAGATATATTTGGATTTATGACAAATGAAGTCTCTTCTGAAAGGTCTTCACATCCAATTATTGACAGAATAGCAAATGATCTTAAAAAAATAAGACAGAAAAATGGGAAAATCGTTGTTGTAGCTGGTCCTGTTGTTATTCATACTGGTGGTCGAGATGCTTTAGCTGCACTTATAAAAAATGGCTATGTTCAGGGTCTTCTGGGTGGTAATGCAATAGCTGTTCATGATCTTGAATATTCTTTTTTTGGTACTTCTTTAGGGATTGATTTAAAAACCGGAAAACCTACTGATCAAGGAAATAGAAATCATTTGAGAGCAATAAATAAAATTTATTCTTTTGGTTCAATTGAAAATGCAATTAAAGAAGGAGCATTAACTTCTGGTGTTATGTATGAACTAATAAAAAACAAAATTCCTTTTAGTTTAGCATCCTCAATAAGGGATGATGGTCCTTTACCAGAAACAGAAACTGATTTAATTTATGCTCAAGAACATTATTTTAAAATTATTCAAGATGCTGATATAGTTTTAATGCTTTCAACAATGCTTCATGCAATTGGAACAGGAAATATGTTGCCTTCTTATGTTAAAACAATATGTGTTGATATTAATCCCTCAGTTATAACAAAACTTCTTGATAGAGGTTCAAATCAAACAATAGGATTAGTAACAGATGTGGGACTATTTTTAAATACATTAGCAAATAAGTTAAATATCCTGTGATTTTAAAAAAGTAAATTAAATAATATTTGTATAATCATAATAGATTATCATTGTGAAGAAGAAAAAATAATATAATGATAAATAATAACAAAAAGTAACAAAAATAAAAATAAAGATAAAAGAAAGTTAATAGCTGAAAAGTTTATTAATGAATGTATTATAATGAGAATATAATAATAAATAAATGTAATAAATTCTTTTTAAAATTTTCTTAAAAATAAAGAGATAAAATGTAAAATTGATTTATTAAGTATAAAAGATAGTATTGTTAGATTTTGAGAACCATATTATTATGTTATACCTGATTTTTTATACATACTTGAACATAATAAAAATTATTTAAAGTTCTTATAATTTTAAAGAGAGGTTATTTTATGTTTTTAAAAAATAATTCTAATAATTTAAAATCAAGAGTATTATTTTTAATTTTACTTTTATTAATTTTGTTTTCATATAGCTGTTCATTATCTTCAAGTAACAATAATTTATTAACTCAGGGGAACTGGGTTGAAGGTACAATTTCTAATAATGAAACTTTATGGTATTATTTTAATGCACAAAAAGGTGTAAGTTATGATATTTACTGGGATGATAGTTATGACGGTTCAGGTAAATACACAGCAGATATTTTAGTTTCAGCTTACCATCAGGATAAAACAAGTCTGATTTTTGAATTAGAAGATTCAGCATATAATTCTCCTTTTAAAATAACAGCAACTTCTGATGAGAAAATTTATTTAGCTATTATTCCTTATGATGATAATTCTACTGGAACATTTGCAATAAAGTATGATATCCCATTTCAAAGGTCTGATAATATTTATGATGATATTCAAACAGGATTAACTTCTAACTTTGGTCCGACAGAAACCTGGACTTTTATGATTTATTTAGATGGTGATAACAATCTTGAACCATATGCAATAGATGATTTTAATGAAATGGTTTCCGGGTTAAATGGTTTAAATAAACCAAATATTAAGGTTGTTGTTTTGCTTGATAGGATTCCTGGGTATGATGATACAAGTGATTTAGGAGAAGGTTCTGATTGGACTGGTGCAAAGATTTTTGAGATAAATCAGTATGGAAGCTATTCAAAAACTGATTCAAGTAAATGGTGGTTTCAAGATGGAGATGAGATAAATATGGGGGATCCTTTAACGCTTGATAATTTTATAAACTATTGTAAAACAAACTATTCTGCTACTCATTATGCTTTAATTTTGTGGAATCATGGTGGTGGAACACGTTCTAAACAAGATTATAACATAGATTCTTCAGGTATTTCAAAAGCAATTTGCTGGGATGACTCATCAACTGATAGTTCAGGTTCTGATGCGCTTTATCTTGATGAGGTTCAACAGGCAATAAGCAGCAACAACAATAATTTCAATAGTTCATCAAAACTTGATTTTCTGGGTTTTGATGCATGCTTAATGGGCATGGTTGAAGTTGCTTATGAATTTAAAGATTATGTAAAAGTATTCTCTGCATCTCCTGCAGAGGAACAGGGAAATGGATGGGATTATCAATCTATCTTTTCAAATATGAGTGGAACAAATAGTGATGATCCTGTAGAACTTGGAAAACTTATTGTAAAATCTTATCATGATTATATTGTTTCTGCAGGTTTAACTGACCAAACAATGGTTAGTGTTGATTTAACAAATATTTCTTCATTAAAAACTGTAATTGATAGTTTTGCAGCAGCATTATACAATGAAAATCAAAAACAATTATTTGAAAATATAAGAGATGTTACATATCATTATTATGATACTGATGATAGCTCCTTAGACTTTCCATTTTATGATTTAAATGACTTTGCACAGCAAATTATTAATTATAATGACATTACATTTAGTAATAATTTAAAACTAGCTGCACAGGATGTAATTATTGCTCTTTCGTCCTCTGTAATTGCTGCTTATGGAGGAAGTAATTATGGTAATTATTATGGATCGGGTAATGATGTAAAAAGAGGTTTGTCAATATTTATATCAAGAGGTAATAAAATATATAATGCTGGCAGTGGTCCTTTAACCCACTATGCTTATCAATGGTGGTACACATCAATTGATACTGAAAGTGTATATGGACCACAATATTTGTATGGAAATATAGATTTTTGTGATTTTGATAACGATGGTATTATAGAAACATGGAAAGAACTTTTCGAAGCATGGTATGATCCTGATAATCAATATACTAATGATACTTATTAAATTTTACATTTGTAATTTACAAGATTAAATTTTTTAAATTTTTTATATTATCTTCTTTATTCTGATATCTTTTATTCTATTTTTTTAATTTATATTATATTTTCTTTAATCTTTTTCTTTAATTTAATTTATTTTATTTTGTTTTTTTTCTTTTCTTTTAATATATTTTATACCGTTCATATATGGAATCAAAACTTCAGGTATTTTTATAGAACCATCTTCCTGCTGGTATAATTCTAAAATAGGTATTAATATTCTAGGGGATGCAATTGCTGTATTGTTTAAAGTATAAGGATAATATGATTTCCCATTTTTGGTTTTTACTTTTATATTTGACCTTCTTGCTTGGAAATCAAAAAAAGATGAGCAGGAATGAGTTTCTCCATAAGAATTTCTTGAAGGCATCCATACTTCTATATCATGTTTTAAAACCTGCCCCATCCCAATATCACCAGTACAAACTTTTACAACCCTAAAAGGAAGTCCAAGGGATTTTACAATTTCTTTTGAATTTTCTAGAAGGAATTTATGCAATTTCATTGATTCTTCTTTTGAGTTTTTACATATAACAACCTGTTCTATTTTATCAAATTGATGAATTCTATATAATCCTTTTGTATCTTTTCCATATGTTCCAGCTTCTCTTCTAAAACATGCAGATTGGCCTGCATATAATAAAGGTAAAGAATCTTCCTCTAAAGTTTCGTTGCTGTGATATGAAACTAGAGAAACTTCAGAAGTTCCAATTAAAAATAAATTGTCTTTTTCAATTTCATATGCTTGCTCTTTACCATAAGGGAAATATCCAGTTCCAACCATAGCTTCTTCTCTAACAAGATAAGGAGGTAACATTGGAGAAAATCCTTTTGAATAAAGAAAATCCATTGTATATTTTAAAAGAGCATTGTGCAACAATACTCCTTCATTTTTTAAAAAATATGTTCTTGTCCCTGCAATTTTTGAAGCTCTTTTAAAATCAAGAATATCAAGCTCAATTCCAAGTGTTATATGATCTTTAAATTTGAATGAAAACTCTGGTATTTTACCCCATTTTTCTACTTCAACATTATCACTATCATCTTTTCCAACAGGTACCTCTTCTAATGCAGGGTTTGGAACCATTAAAAGTAATTCATTGAATTCTTTTTCAATGTTTTTTAATTCTGAAGAAAGCTTTAATTCATCTTCCTTTACTTTTTTCATCTGCGAGATTAATTTAGCCTTTTCTTCATTACTTTTTTTAGGGATCTCTTTAGAAATTCTATTTTTAATGGCTTTTAGATTTTCTAAATCTTTTAAAATCGATTTTCTTTTTTTATTTAGTTCTAACAATTTATCAATATCTAAATTAAAATTTTTATCTTTAGCCCCTTTTTTAACAAGTTCGATGTTATTTTCTATAAATTTAATATCAAGCACAACTTTCTCCTTATTTTATAATGAATATTTAGTAAAATATCATAATTTTCTACTAGTAAGCTTCTTATAATTAATAAATAATATTTTTAGTGAATTTATTCTGAAAATAATAGTTGTCAATTTTTTTTTACAAATTAATATATATAGTAGAGAAATTAAAAATAATTTTTCTAAGTAAATCAACCGAAAAATAAAAAAATACTATAGTGGCAAATAAGAAAATTAATCAAAATTATATTTTTTATAAATTTGTTAATTATTGACTGATTAGAATTATCTTTTAAATTATTTTAATCAAAGGAGAATTATGATTGATAATAAATTATTAGACAAAAATATTATAAAGCATTTTCCAAAGGTTGAATTACACAGGCATCTTGAAGGAACAATGCCTGTAAAGAAACTCTTTGAACTTTCTTTAAAAAACAATTTAGACCTACCAAAAGATTTTGAAGAATTTAAAAAAGAGATTCAATTTCCTAAAGATTCTGATTCAGATTTTTTGCTTTTTTTATCAAAATTTAAAAATGATTGGTATGGAAGTCTTGAAGATGTTGCTGATGTAACTTACGAATCAGTTAAAGACCTTAAAAATGATGGTATATTTTATATAGAATTAAGATTTTCACCTGAGCACTATGCACTACAAAATGATTTTAACAGAAGTGAAGTTACAAAATTGATTGTTGAATATGGAAATAAAGCAGCTAAAGACATTTCCATTAATGTTAAATATTTAATTACATTTAATAGAGCTAAACAAAATCAGGATGAAATGCTGGAATTATATAATCAAATAAAAAAATTAGATTTAAAAGATATTGTTGGGATTGATCTTGCAGGTGATGAAACAAACTTTCCTCCAAAACTTTTTTCACGATTTTTTTCTGAAGTTTATCATGATGGAATTTATAAATCTACTATTCATGCAGGTGAGGTTTCACCTTCCTCTCAGATCTGGGAATCAATTTTTTATCTATATGCAAATAGAATAGGGCATGGTGTTTCAACAATAAAAGATAGAGAACTGCAATATTTTTTAAAGGATAATCAGATCTATCTTGAACAATGTATTACTTCAAATTTTCAAACAGGTGCATGGACAGATGAGGAGCATCACCCCTTTGGGAGACTTTTCAAAATGGGTGTTCCTGTGACTTTAAATTCTGATGACCCAATTATTCAGGGGACTGATTTAACTGATGATTATATAAAAGCTATAAAGTATTTTAATTTATCTTTAGATGAACTTATAAAGCTTAATTTGCAATCTATAAAAGCTGCTTTTTTATCTGATAAAGAGAAAAAAGAACTTGAGGTTAAATATTTAAAAGAAGTTGAAAAATTTAAAAAAAAATATGGGTTTGAATAGACAATTCATTAATTTAAATTAAATCAAGAATAACTTTTTTTTGCAATTCTTTAATAAATCTATTATAATTGTTTCAAAATAATTAACAATCAAGATTATATAAAAAAATATATTTAAGCAAAATGTATGAAATTTTTTTTTAAGTCTGGTTTAGACATACAACAAATTTTTTCTTATTTTAGTGAAAAGCAATTAGATGATTATAATCTTCAAAAAGTTTCTGCTAATTTTGTTTTTGAAAATGATCCTATAATAAAAATTGAGAAAAAAAAAGATACTTCAATAATAACTGTAAAAGGTGAAGATTTTAATAAATGGTTTGATGGTGATCTATATTATGACCAGGAGGATATGGTATTTAGAGCTTCTAAAAGTGGTTTTTTATATAGAAACTCTGATTTAATCAAAATTTTTGATCCTTTTTTTGTTACTAAAGATAATATGGAAGCTTATTTAATTTTTCCAGATATAAAAGATGAGATTAAATCTAAAATTCAGGATAAAACATTTAAATATTTTTTCAAAGAAAGATATGTTGAAACAAAAACTGTATTTCTGGATTTAGAACAATCATTTAAAAATTCAAAATACGATGAAGTATATAATAATCAGAAAGAACAGGATATACAAAAAAAAGATGATTTTGAAATAAACGAAAATTTAGAGATAAAATTTAATAATTTCATAAAAACTCAATATGAATTAATAAAACAAAAAAATTTTTACAATTTTAAAGATGTTTTTTTTAAGAATATTATAAATGATAAATCTTATTTTAATAAATATAAACCAGGTTTTTATTTAATAGCAATTGGGAAACTTCCTAAAAATGGTAGATGTGAAAAGATTATTCCATTAATAGAAGATAAGGTCATTCCTGGAAAACTTGATTCAAAGAATAGAATAAATTTTTTTGAAAGAGATTTTTTAAAAAGTGTTAGAAAAGGGGATGCTTTAGCAAAAATTTTACCTGAAATTAAGTCAGAAGATGGATATGATGTTTATGGAAATATTATTCCTGCTTCTTATGATAACAAACCATTTTTTCTTCCTGGAGATAATGTTGAGAGAAACAATAATTTGCTTATTTCTAAAATTGATGGGGTTATATCTTTTAAAAAAAATACTATAAATGTTTTTGATTTATATAAAATTGATGGTGATGTTTCAGTTTATACTGGAAATATCCATTGTAATTCTTCATTAATAGTAACAGGAAGTGTACTTGAAAATATTACTTTAGAAGTTAATGGTGATCTTATAGTATATGGAAATATTTCACATCCTAACTCTTTGATTGTTAAAGGAAATCTAATATGTAAAGGAGGAATAATAGGAGATAGAAACAAAAAATATATTGTTGAATCCTCTTTATATGCAAATTTTGTTGAAAATGCATATATAGAAGTAAAAGGAAATATTTGTATTGATAAAGAGATTGTTCGTTCCAGATTATTTGCTGGTAAAAATATTATTGCAACTTTTAGTAACGGTGTAGTAATTGGCTCAGAATTACATTTTGGAGGACATTTCCTGTTAAAATTTGCAGGAACTTCTCATGGAGCAGGTAATAACTCATTTTTAGGACATTCCTTTTTAGCTGAAAGAAATCTTAAATTTTTAGAGTCGGAATATGAAAAATATACTTACTTAGAAAAAAATTATAGTAAATTAAAAGAATCTAAACTCACTAATAATATTAAAAATATTAAAAAAGATTATAATAAAAAAAATCTAAATTTGGTTAATGGAGGAATTAATATAGATAATATTAAAGATAATATAAATTTTGATAATCTTACTTTTGAAAATATAAAATTGAAAAGAAAAATATTATATAAATTGCTTAAACGTTCAAAGGATAAATTATACAATATATTTTCAAAAATTGTTGTAATGAATATGGCTTATGCTGGAAATAAAATAATTGGAAAAAGAGGTAAAGAGATTATAGAGAATTCTATATCAAATCCAATAATATTTTACAATGAAGACTATAAAATTGTTTTTTCCAAGATTTCTAGTAAGAATATTATAAATCTAAAAAACGAATTAGAACGATTTTATAAATTGAAAAATTTTGAAAATAATATAGACCAAAAAAAAGTAGAGATAAAAGATGCAAAAAAATCAGCTTCAAAAAATGATAAAAACATTACCTTCAAAGATAAGTGGGGTTCTTTCAGATGAAAAGATTTCTAAATTTATTACTAACTTAATAGTTTCTGATGAGATACCACCTTCTTTTACCCATTTTCCTGAGTCGATTGATAAAAGTTTAGTTGATGTTTATAAAAAACAGGGAATAGAAAAACTTTATTCCCATCAAACCAAAGCTTATGAATATCTTCAAAATGGGAAGAATATTGTTGTAACTACACCAACAGCATCAGGAAAATCATTATGTTATAATCTATATGTTGTTGATAAGATTTTAAAAGCAAAGAAAAATAAAAAACAGGAAAAAGCAATCTACATATTTCCAACAAAAGCTCTTTCAGAAGATCAGAAAGTTGGAGTTTTAAAATTATCAAAAGAATTAAATAATAAGTTTAATGTTTATAAATATGATGGTGATACTCCCCAATCAATCAGACAGGCTATTAAAGTTAAGGGTGATATTATTCTTACTAATCCTGATATGCTGCATACAGGAATTTTACCAAACCATACCAAATGGGTTAAATTTTTTTTGAATTTAAAATATGTTGTTATTGATGAGGTACATATTTATAAGGGGGTTTTTGGGTCACATTTTGCATTGGTAATTGAGAGGTTAAAAAGGATAGCAAGATTTTATAACACCAACTTGCAATTTATCTTACTTTCAGCAACTATTTCCAATGCAAAGGAACATGCAGAGTCAATAATTGGGGATCATGTAGAATTAATTGAAAAAAGTGGTGCTCCCAAATATAAAAAAAATTATGTTTTTTATAATCCTCCATTTATAAAAGAAGCAAATGTCAGAAGAGGGCTTGTACTTGAAACTATTAAAATTGCTAAAAAAATGGTAAAAGAGGATTTACAGGTTATTAATTTTATGCCTTCAAGGTTGTATGTTGAGTTAGTTTATTCACAACTTGTTAAGAAGAACGAAGAATATAAAAATAAAATTGTTTCTTATAGAGGAGGTTACCTCCCAAATGAAAGGAGAGAGATAGAAAAAAAGTTAAAAAATAAAGAAGTAAATTTTGTAGTTTCAACCAATGCTTTAGAACTCGGAATAGACATTGGAACTTTTGAAGTTGCAATTTTGGCTGGATTTCCTGGTTCAATCTCAGCTTTTTTCCAGAGAGCTGGTAGAGCGGGAAGAAAAGGGGAATCCATAGTTTTTTTTATAGCTTCCAATTCACCCATTGATCAATATTTGGTGACGAATCCAGAATATTTTTTTATGAATAATCCTGAAAGTGCATTTATCAATCCATACAATGTTTTTATTTTTATGTCTCATCTTAAATGTTCCCTTTTTGAGATTCCATTTTCTAAAGGGGAAAAATTTTATAGGATAAATGTTGATAATTTTTTAGAAAAATTTGTTAACAATAAAGTAGCAGCTTTCAATAATGGAAAATATTATTATTCTGATACCTCTTATCCTGCAGAAAATATTTCATTAAGAACAGCAACAAATGAGATCTTTGTTATTGTAAATACTACTTATGGGAAAAATGAGATAGTTGGATATATGGATAGATACTCTGCTTTTACTATGCTTTATCCTCATGCTATTTATCTGCATAGAGGAAATATATATACTGTTAAAAAATTGGATTTAAAAACATCTAAAGCCTATATTAATGAAACTTCAGCTAATTACTATACAGATTCTCTGGTTAAAACTGATATTAAAGTTTTAGCTCAAAAAGAGACAAAAGAAAAAGATAAAATATTTATGCAAATTGCAGATGTACTTGTAAGGAGCACTGTTACTAAATTTAAAAAATTAAAATTTTTTACAAATGAAAATATAGGGTGGGGAGATGTTAATCTTCCCCCCATTGAAATGCACAGTGAAGCTTTATTTGTCGGTTTTTATATTGATAAACTTGATA
This sequence comes from Exilispira thermophila, assembly GCF_055389015.1. Taxonomy (NCBI): domain Bacteria; kingdom Pseudomonadati; phylum Spirochaetota; class Spirochaetia; order Spirochaetales; genus Exilispira; species Exilispira thermophila. The sequence goes on from NZ_AP042476.1 coordinate 3,034,693, forward strand.
ATTCAAAATTTATTCAAATAGAACTTGATAACTCAGAAAACCAAAATAGTAAAGAAAAAGCAACATTTAGTGATTATCTTGCTGAGATAATTAGCTCAATAAGTTATATGTCAAAATCTATATTACCATTATTTTTGTATTGTGACAGAGGTGATATTGGAGTAGCTGATACATTAAAATCTGAATACTATGAAATGCCTGGATTTTTTATCTATGATAAAATACCTGGAGGTATTAATTTAGCAAAAGAAGCTTCAAATTTTTTTCCTGATATTTTTAGGGATTTTGTAAATAGAATTAAAAGTTGTAGTTGTAAAAATGGATGTCCTTCATGTATAGGGACAGGTTACCAAGTAATAAATAAAAAAGATGTTCTTAATTTTTTAAGTAATTTTATTGATTAAGTTATATAAATATTTTAAGAGTATAAACTAAAACAATTAAATTAAAAAAAAGAAAAGGGTTATATGAAACAGGATAAATATAAAGTTGAAATAATTAAAAAAATGGGAAGAGCAATTTTAGATTACAATATGATCGAAGAAAACGAAAAAATACTTGTTGCTGTATCTGGGGGAAAAGATTCAGTATCTCTTATTGATCTTCTATATGAAAATTTAAAAATAAGAGTATTACCTATAAAATATAGTCTATATGTATTTCATCTTTCTATTGTACCAAATCAAGATTGGGAAATATTAAGAAATTATTGTGAAGAAAGAAATATCCCTTTTTATCATAAAGATAGCAATTTAATTGAATTTATTGCTAAACAGAAAAAAAATCCATGCTATTTATGTTCACAAATAAGAAGAAAATGGCTTTTTGAAGTTGCTAATAATTTAAAAATTAAAAAGATAGCATTGGGGCATACTTTAGATGATATTGTAACTACTTCATTAATGAATATATTTTATCATAGAAGTTTAGCTTCAGAAGTACCAAATCTTGAAATATTAAATGGAAAATTTACAATTATTAGACCATTAGCTTATATTGAAGAAAAAGTATTAGTTAATTATTCCAAAAAATATAGATTACCTGTTTTTAAATCACATTGCACAATTGGAGATAATAAAAGAAGAAAATATGTTCAAAATCTTATTGAGAATCTATCAAAAGAGATTCCAAATCTTAAAAATAATATTTTTGCAAGTTTTAGAAATCCCTCATATAACTTTTTTCTAGATAGGGATTTTAATCCTGTTGATCATAAAGGGAAAAAATATAGACCATAAAAATATTGTATTATTTATTTTTAAGTTGAAAGAAATTAATAAACAAACAAAAAATGTATATAATAAATAAACAATAAATGTACAAAAAAATAATGTAAAGGATTTTATATGAAAGATAAAAAAGTTATCTTTATCACTGGAGTTTCTTCTGGAATTGGAAAAGCCTGTGCAAAAATATTAACAAAAGATGGATATATTGTTTATGGAACATCTAGAAAAGTTACTGACCCTATAGAGGTTGATGGGTACACAGTTTTAAAAATGGATGTTACAGATCCTAATTCTATTAATAGTGCTATTTCCCATGTTCAAAATAAAGAGGGTAAAATTGATGTTTTAATAAATAATGCTGGCATTGTATATTCAGGTCCATTAGTTATGCATTCTCTTTATGAATTAAAATCACAATTTGATGTTAATTTTTTTGGCATGGTAAATATGGTTAATAAAATATTTCCAATAATGAAAAAAAATGGCTCCGGGTTGATAATAAATATTAGTTCAATAGGAGGAGTAATGGGATTGCCTTTTCAAGGTGCATATAGTGCCTCAAAATTTGCAATTGAAGGGTATTCAGAAAGTTTAAGACTTGAATTGAATAAATTTAATATAAAAGTAGTTGTTATAAGACCAGGTGATGTGAAAACTTCTGTTGTTCAAAATAGAATAAAATATGAAAAGATTCAGGAAGACACTTTATTTAAACAACAATATTTGAAAACTTTAAAAATAATTGAATATGAAGAATCAAATGGGTTAGATCCTGAAATTATTGCAAAAACAATTTTAAAAATAATTAAAAACAAAAATCCTAAATCATATTATATTGTAGCAAATTTTATTCAAAAATTATCAGTTACTGCTAAAAGAATTCTACCTCCTCTTATATTTGATAAAATAATATCAAAATATTATAGATTGTAATTTTATCAATTTATTTTATAAATAATGGAAATTATATGAAAAATTTATGGTATATATTTAACGATTGGAACTATATAGATAAAAATGGTCTTATAAAAGATAATTGGATTATTTTTGATCAGTGGATACAATTATTAAAATCTACTTTTAATCAAAAATTAAGTGTTTTGAAAAAATTGAGAGATATATGGAATAACAAACTATCACAATTTGGGGGGAATCCATTTAATTATAATTGGAATAATTTTAGGCCATTAAGATTATCAAGAGAAGAAGATTGGTCTGACTGGTTAATTTATTTATTAACAGAATCAAAAAGTGGTTATTTCCCTTATAATTTGTTAAAACTATATAATTTTAAAAAAGAAGATTTTATGTTTCCTATAAATTATAAAAGAGAGGTATTTTTTGAAGGATATAGATCAGATATAATTATTCAATGGAAACATGATATTTTTACTCATATTGATGTAAAAATAGGAGATCCAAATTTAGATAAAACTTTCACAACTGCAGCAAAAATGTATGACCATTTTTCAGGAAAAGAACATAAATGGTATGACTTCATTCTTCTTTTAGATAATCAAGTTGAAAACTGGTTATCAATTAGTAAAAGAAAGAATAAAAAAATAAAATATATTACATGGAAAAATATAGACATATCGTTAAGAAAAAGCATAATTTATTCTAAAGAAAGCATTGTATGGAAAGTATGGGCTTATTCTTTTATAGGTGCAATTGAGGAAAAATTATTTAATTTAAAAAGAGAATATAAAATAAGTGATCTATTTGAATTAGATAATGAAATTTATATTCTTATGGAGGGATTAAAAAATGAATGATGAATTAACTAAATTTCTAGAAGAAGGAATGAAAAAATATAAAGAAGCATCAAGATTAATGTTTTTGTTTGGTAATATCATTGAAAAAATTTTGCAAGAAATACTTGAAAAAAGAAAAAATTGGGGAATCTTTGTACCTCAAAAGACCAAAAAAACAAGAAGTACAAGATATTGGAGTGAATATCCTTTATTAAATGCTGAAATTTATGGCACTATAAATAGTAAAAAATGTTTAATAAGAATAGAAATTAATTGGTATGAATCAGATACAGAATATCCTTTTTATACTGTTTGTTTTAGAGATTCTGATTCTTTAGATAATTTTATATTAAATAAAATTATTAATTACCAATCTGAAAATCTTTTTGGTGTTTATAAAGAATTAGGATTGAAAATGTATCCAGATCCTAATAATTTTGATTTGTTTCGAGACTTTAATTTACTAATAGATGAATTTGTTAAGATAATTTCTCAATAATAGTTTTGTTAAAATAATTGATTTATATTAAATTGATATTATTTTAAAAGAAATTATTTTATTGATTTATTTGTAAAAGGGGTAAATTATATGTATTCAATTGGTGTTGATATTGGTGGGACTTTTGTAAAAATGGGAGCTGTTGATGAGAATTATGATGTAAAGGTTTTTTTTAAAATCAAAGTTTATGAAGATGATACACCCCAAATATTATCCATGTTAATTGTTTTTTTTGAGTTTGTTGTTAATTATATAAATAATAATTATGAAAATATTTTAAATAAAAATGAAAATGAAATTATTAATAACATTGTTAATAATTTTTATGAAAATAGAGGGTATTTAAAACTTAAAAATGGGTTTAAAACTGTAAAGTATGACAATATTTATAATAGACTTTTAGAAAGTTATTTAAAAATCAATGGAAAGCTTGAAGGAGAATTACAGGTGATTGGTATAGCTACTCCAGGTTTCCCTGATAACAAAGAGAAAAAAATTGTAGGAGGGGCACCAAATTTAAAAAATCTTGTTTTGGGAAATTTTAAAGATCATCTCCCATATAAAATACATATAATTAATGATGCTAATGCTCAAGGTTTTTATTTTAATACTATAGGGGAGGGTAAAAAATATAAAAATTTTGTTGTATTGGGATTGGGAACAGGAATAGGCGGATCAATAATTATTAATAATGAAGTTTATGAAGGGAAAAATGGATGGGCTGCTGAACTTGGACATATAGCAATTAATTTTGATACTAATAAAGTATGTAATTGTGGAAGTATTGGTGGATGTTCCGAAATGTATGGATCAGTTAGAAGCCTTATTAAAAACAGTGAATTAGAAAACATTACTGGTGAAGAATTATGGGATGAATATTTAAATTATCTAAATGAAGATAAAAAGGTTAGAGGTTTTTCTATTATAAAAAATGTTGATAAAAAAGAGCATATAAAAAAAGTTGTAGAAAACTGGTTAAAAAGCCTGGGTGCTTTATCTGGTTCTTTGATAAATATTTTCAATCCAGAAGCAATTATTTATTCAGGAGGTATAATAGGGAATAGACCTGAAATTGTTGAATATATAAAAAATATTTCATCAAAATTTTCTTTTAACAATCTTTATATGGAAGTAAAGTTTATTGCTGCTAAAAATACTAACTATTCTGGTATTATTGGTGCAATTTTATTTGCTCAAAAAAATGAAAAATAAAAATAAAAAAAATAAAAAATAAGGAGAAATTTATGAAATGGATTACAAGATCAAAAGTACATGTTGATAGAGTTGCATGTCCATGGCTTATTAAAAGATTTGTTGATACAAAAGCTGAGTTCATCTTTGTAACAAGAGAGTTGGTACATGAGATTGCCGAGAAAGAGGGAGCAATCCCTTTTGATACAAATGATGTAGAACTTGGGCATAAAAATGGTCATTGTACATTTGTTACAATAATGGAAAAATATGGATTGACAAAAGATCCAGCATTAAATGCACTTGCAGAGGTTGTTAATGCAGCAGATACAGGAAAGATGGATGAGAATCCATATGCAAGAGGATTAGAAGCAATTGCTGTTGGTTTTGGTTTGAGGTTTCCTGATGATTATGAAAATATTGGAAATCAATTTGCTGTTTATGATGCTTTATATAATTATTTTAAATTAAAAACAAATGCTAAAAGATAAAATTTAATAATACACTAAAAAAAATAAATATAAATAAGAAAATACAAATAAGAAAGTATAAATAAAAAGATATAAATAAAAAGAATATAAATAAAAGAATATAAAATGAAAAATATAAGAAATAACCCTTCTGAAAATGTTTTTACAAATTCAAGTATTATTTCAATGGTTGTATTGGTTATATTTATAGGATTTGGAGAAAAAATGGCTGAAAGGTTTCTCCCCCTTTATATTATTGCATTAGGGGGAGGGGCTATAGCTGTTGCTTTATTAAATTCACTTGATAACCTTTTAAGCGCATTATATTCCTATCCTGGAGGATATATAGCTGATAAATTTGGGCATAAAAAAGCACTGATAATTTTTACCATAATTGCTCTTATAGGATATCTAATTGTTATCTTTATTCCAATCTGGCAAGCTGTTATAATAGGTGCATTTTTCTTTATTTCCTGGACCGCAATAACACTACCTGCTGTAATGAGTTTAGTGTCAAAAACAGTTTCAAAAAAGAAAAGAGTTACAGGGGTAACAATTCATTCATTTGTTAGAAGGATTCCAATGGCATTAGGTCCTATTGCAGGTGGTTTTTTAATTAAGATTTATGGTAAGATAAATGGTGTAAAAATAGCTTTTATAATAGCATCTATTTTAGCTGTATTTTCAATTATTTTTGTTTATTATTTTATGCCAGATGTTGAAATTAAAAAGAAAAAGTCTTTAAAATTTCAGGATACTGTTAGAAACATTAAAGGTTCATTATTAACTCTTTTAATTTCAGATATTTTAATAAGATTTGCAGAACAAATACCTTATGCATTTGTTGTAGTGTGGGTTGTGAATATTAATAAGTTTTCTGCTTTGCAATTCGGGTTTTTAACGACAATTGAAATGGTTACAGCTATGTTTATTTATCTTCCTGTAGCATATTTTGCAGATAAAGGGAGAAAGAAACCATTTGTTGTTACAACTTTTATCTTTTTTTCATTATTCCCTTTGATTTTAATTTTTTCAAGGTCATTTGAAATGCTTATTATTGCTTTTATTATTCGTGGAATGAAAGAATTTGGAGAACCTACAAGAAAAGCATTGATTTTAGATTTGGCACCTGAAGATTTAAAAGCTGGCACATTTGGAGTATATTATCTAATAAGAGATATAGTTGTTTCAATTGCTGCATTTTCAGCTGCGTTTTTATGGAAAATTTCACCTATTGTAAATTTTTTAGTTGCATTTGGCTTTGGAGTTATAGGGACAATATTCTTTGCAATTTTTGGAAAAGAAGATGAAAAAAAACATATTTATCAAAATTAAGGGAAAACATAGATTATAAACTTATTTAGTCTTTTTTAGCAAGTTTATTTTCAACAAATTTTAAATAAACAATTATTGAAATTCCAACAATCATAAATAAGATTGATAATTTCCATACACTTAAAATACCATATAAATCAATTATTTTTCCCATTATTAGTGGGCCTAAAGCAAATCCAGAATTTGCAACAATATCAATTACTGAAGAGAATCTTGATCTATGTGAAATTGGAGCATGTTTCATTACAAAAACAGAAAAGTTTGTAACTTCGAGTATTTCTCCTATTGATCATAAAATAGTTGAAATTAGAAAAGGGTAAAATGATTTATAAAATACCATTGCTCCAAAACCAATAAGATAGAAAAAACCTGCTATAATTATATTATCAATAGGTTTTAATTTGTCAGTTAAACCTGTAACAATAACGGTAAAAAATATAACTGTAAAAGCATTTACAGACATTATAATTCCAAAATAAGAAGGTCCTTTTTCACCAAAAAGCCATGTAAGATGCAGTGGAATATAAGAGCAATAATTAATCCTGAAATAGATTTATTTAATCCTAAAATTTTTGTTAAAAATAAAGTTAGAAAAGGGAAAACAAAGTTTCCTGAAGCAGTAATTATACCAGCAATAAATAGTATATAAATATTAAAAGGTAAATTAAGATATTTTTTTAAACTATTAAATTTCATGAATATATTCTATAAAATTTCTATTCATTAAATTTTGTAAAATGAGTATTTTCATTTTTTTATATATTATATTTATATATTTCAAGTCCTATGATATAAAATTTATTATAAAAAATTATTAATAATTAAAATAAAATTATATTTTAAATTGTATTAATTAAAAAAGTAATTTTATTTAAATTAAATTTTTCATATAAAGATTATAGTAAATCCCTTTAGAATCTATTAAACTTTTGTGATTACCTGTTTCAACAATTGTTCTTTTTTGTACAACAAATATTTTATCAACATTTTTTACTGTTGACAATCTGTGTGCAATAATAATTGTAGTTCTATTTTTTGATAGTTTAAGCATTGCTTGCTGAATTAAACTTTCTGATTCTGTATCAAGGGATGAAGTTGCTTCATCAAAAATCAAAATTTTAGGATTTTTTAAAAATACACGGGCTATTGAAATCCTCTGTTTTTGGCCACCAGATAATTTAACTCCTCTTTCACCCACATATGAATCAAATTTATCAGGTAAAGTATTAATAAAATCAAGAATATTAGCCATTTTTGCAGCTTCTATCATCTCATTTTCAGTTGAGTCGGGATTTCCATACATTATATTTTCTCTAATAGTACCATCAAAAAGAAATACATTTTGCTGGACAATTCCAATGTTTTTTCTTAAAAAGTTTTGCTTTAAATGATTTATATAGTGATTATCTATATAAATATTTCCTTTTTGAGGTTCATAAAACCTTGGTATTAAAGAGACTATAGTTGATTTTCCAGCACCAGATTCTCCAACAAAAGCAACTTTTTCCTCAGGATAAATTTCAAAATTAAGGTTTTTCAAAATCCATTCTGTTGAAGTTGAATATTTAAACCATACATTTTCAAATTTAATTGAGCCCTGTATTGACTTTAATGAATAGGAATTTTTTTTATCTTTTATATCTGGTTCGATATCCATTATTTCAATAAACCTTTCAAATGCTGCAGCTCCCTGTTGAAACTGTTCTATAAAATTTATTAACCTATCAATAGGTGGAAGAATAATTCCAATATACAAAATAAATGATAGAAGATCTGATACATCAATAACTTTATTATAAATAAGATAAATTCCACCAGCAATAACTGTCCAGTAATAGAAATCTCTTAAAAAATTCATTCCTGTAAAGAAAAAGGCCATTATTGTATACATTTTTTCTTTTGCAAGTTTAAAAAGGTTGTTAACATTGTGAAATTTATCAATTTCAAGTTGTTCATTTGTATATGCTTTAACTTCCCTTATTCCCTGTACAGAATTTTCAACTGAACTATTTATATCTGCTATTTTTTTTCTTACATTTCTAAAACCCTGACGCATTTTTCCTCCATAGAGAATTCCCCATAAAACCATAAGAGGTAATGGGATTAATGAAACAAGGGCTAAAGATTTGTTGAAAATAAACATAAAAATAAAAGCTCCAATTATAACAAAAATGGAAATTAACAAATCTTCTGGAGCATGGTGAGCAACTTCTGCTATTTGATTTAAGTCATTTGAAATACGAGACATTATATGACCAGTTTTTGTGTTATCAAAATAGGTAAATGAAAGTTTCTGTATATGTCTGAAAATATCTTCTCGCATATCATATTCCATTCTCACACCTAAAATATGACCCCATTTTACTCTGATAAAATTTAGTAAAGCTTTAAACATATAAATAATTATCATTATGCTTAAAAGGGTAAAAATCATGTTTAAATTTTTTTGTGGGATGTAAGTTTTAAGCAGCATTCTTGTTAAAAATGGGAAAAAGATAGCCAATATAGAAGCTAACATTGCAGCGGTCATATCAAGTATAAATAATGGTAAATGTGGTTTGTAATATTTAATAAATCGTTTTAGCATATTTTTCCCTGAAATGTTATTTGAAATTTATTATTTAAAATCTATTATCTTAAAGAGATGTTTATTATGTTAAAGATCTTAATTTTAACTTTTCTAGGGTAATTTAATTTCATCAATTTTATTTTAAAAAGTTATGTTCATTAAAGTTAATTGTATTAAGAGTTTTAATTTCCAGCAACATCAACATTAAATACTTTAATCCCTTTTGGTCCTGAATATGAACCTTTTTTTATAGTTTCTTTTGAAAAAAGGATATTTTTAAAAACTTCTTGGATGGATCCTGTTACTGATCCACCTTTTACTGGATAGAATTTTCCATTTTTATAAAAATATCCACTTCTAATTTCTCCAGAGAATGCGCCTGTCATACTGTTTGGAGAGAAGGTACTAAATCTAGTTAGATAAAATGTATTTTCTTGCATTTTCAAGTCGTTTAATGAGGTATTACCATTTTTTACAACAATATTTGTAATTGGACCTGTATTTTTACAATTGAGATAATAGCTATATCTGGTATCAGAAGCTATATTTTTTAAAACATTTTCTTCAATAAGTGTAAATTTTTTTAAAGGAGTACCAAAGTTATCTGAGATTTTTGTTTTTGTTCCTCCTTTTAAAAAGGGGTCAGAATATAATGATAATTTGTCACCAGTTACATTTTCATCAATTGGTTTCCCTATTTTAAAAATTGATGCTTTGTTATAAAAACTTTGTGCTGATGAATGAAAAAGATGAAAATCAAAAAAGTTAACTAAAGCATCACCTGAAAAAACAACATCAAATTTTCCAGATTCAGGAAGTTTTGCAATTTGATTATCAAGAGTATATTTAATGTATTGTTCAATAGTCTCTTCAAGGTTTAAGTTTTCAATAAACTTTTCACGTGTTAGATAATGTGTTTCAACTTCTAAATTATTTCCACCTAAAAGCACAAATTCAAGTAGTATATCTGTATCATTAAAAGAATATTCATTTTTGTTTGAATCAATATATATTTTTTGGTTATTGCTTACAAATATTTCATTTGCAGAAAGTTTAATTTTATTTTCTTTTGAAACAATATTTTCTATAGTTTGCCTGATTTTGTTAATTGCATCATCAGGGTTACTGTATATCAAAGCATCCTGATTGTTAATAATATTGTAATTATATGTTTTTGAAGGAATTTCAAAAAATTTATTTTTTACAAATTGTCCTGCAAAATTTGCATTTTCTACAATTGTTTTTATTTGTCCTAAATCATAATTAAAAGGGATTGTAAAAGATGTTTCTCCAATAAATTTTTCCCCTTTTTCATTTATAAGTTTATAGATGTTTATGTTAAAATTGGTATTTTCAACAAATCTATAAGACTCAGTATCATTAAAAATAAAATATTTTTCATTCCTTTTTGTAGCTTTTGCATTAATTGTCCAGAAAATAATTTCTTTTTTACTATTTAGTACATTAATAATCTCTTTTATTTTATTATGCATAATAATCTCCTGATTTTTTTTAACAATTAAAATAAATAAAAAATTGTTTATAATTTTTCCTATTTTATTTAATCAAAATTATAATTAAGCTAATCGAGCTGTTAACCTCAAATAGGGGCCACCATCAGTTACTTTTACCCATTCCTTATACCCTTTTCCACAAAATCCTAGTCCATCAATTTCAAAATCATTGGAAACAGCATCTATACTTTTTAATAGGTCAGGAACATATCCAGTTACAATAACTGGAGAAAAAATATTTTCAGTTAATTTCCCATCCTTAATTTCTCTAGCTAATAATGCTTCAAGTTGAATTCCCCAACCCTTTGGATCTTCCATTCCATTTGTAGGAAAATCAACTAAAAAACCATATTCAATCTCTTTTAACATATTATCCAAATTGGAATTTCCTTTCTCAAAATAAGTATTTGTCATTCTTGCATAAGCTTTATGAGAATAACTTTCTCTTCTTCCATTTGGTGTTCTTTTAAATTTGAGTTTTGTAGCTGAATAAAGGTCTGTTAATCCAGAAACTAAAATCCCATCTTTTATTATTTGTGTTAGTTTTGAAAGACATCCCTCATTATCAAAAAAGAAACTTGCTGCAGCACCTTCAAGAGCAGGAGAGTCAAACATGTTTACCAGTGGAGATGCAACTTGTTTTCCAAGATATTCTTCCCCTTTAGACCTTTTTTTCAAAAACATATCTGTTTCTGTACCATGACCAAAAGCTTCATGAGCAAACATTCCAGACATAGCAGGAGAAAAAATTGCTTTATATGTTCCTGGTTTTAACCTTGGTGCATTTAGAAATTTAACTCCATTTTTTATATATCTCTCAAGTTTATTTAGATCAAGATTACTATGTTCAAATCCACCAGATTTAGAATGTCCCCCAAATGTATTAACTGTTTTTTCCCCATTTGAAAAGATTATCATATACATAAGATCAAATCTATGTAATTTTTGATATAATGTTTTATTTCTATTAATAAAGAGTTCATTAGTATGTGTTTCATCCAGTATTGAATAAACAGCAACAATATTTTTATTTTTATTTTCAATAACTTCTTTGTTTTCTCTGGCTTTATTTAATTTTTCTTGAATAGAAATTTTTAAAGGGTCAATCATAACATTGTGCTCAAAATCTTTTTCAATTTTTTCACCAGGATCGATATTGATGTTAGTATTTTTAATAACAAGGTTTCGATTTTTTAAAAAATATTTTAAAGCATTGTCAAAACTTTTTTCATTAAGTTTATCCACAGAATATTCTAAAAAGTGGTCACCTGTAAAAGCTGTAAAAGTAACTCCAGTTTCAGGGGTTTTAAATATAATGTTTTCTTCATGTGTTCCTGACATTATTCTTAACCCATTGATTTCAGAAGAAAATGCTGAGGCATAAGGGTAATATTCTTCAATTTTCGAAACATATTTTTTTATTGTTTCTTTTAAATCAATAATTCTTTCCATATCCCTTCCTTTTATTTATTTTGATACTTATTAAATTTAATTTATTATGTAATAATTTATTTTATAATTTAAAAATTAATTAATTTAATTTTATAGTGTTATAATTTTGAGAGTGTTTTTTATTTACTATCATCATTTTTTTTATGTAGTCAATAAAATTATTATTTTTTTTATTTTTTAATTTTATCAATTTGTTATATTTGTTAAGAAAACTTAACTAAAATTAAATTAATCTCAAGAAATTTTAATGTTATTTTTTGAATTTTAAATTTTTAGGATTTTAAAGAAATATTTGTATTACATTATAACTTTTTTGTATTATATATTTTATTGTAAATATTAAATATTGTAATTACAAGAACATATTAAAAATGGATTAAAAAAAGGATTATTTTAAAAAATTTAGTTAAAAAATTAGAAAAATGATTATTTAACAAAATTGAATTAAAAAGTGAAAGTAATGGAAAATTAGAAAACATTAAAATAAAATTTTAGGAGATGTGATAAAAATCAATAGCAGGGGATAAAGAAACTGCTTTCAGGCAACGAAAATAAACCTGAAAGCAGATAGGCTTAGGTTCGACATTTAATTTGGTCAAAAAGACCGTTTAGGAGAATGAAGAGCCTACAGCCGAATCAACATAATAATCGGATTTTAACAATCCAGATTGAATAGGAGAATGGATTATTCTCTGTAATAAATATCGTAAAGAATCTGCTTTCAATTAAAAAAAATAATTGGAGGAGGCAGATGAAACTATCAGTGGGAGTTGATTTACACAAGCATCAAATGACAGTATGTATAAAAAATTTAGAACAAAGGATTGCAGATATTAATTGGAAATTTTCTACAAAAAAAGAAGGATATATGGAATTTGTAAGATTGTTAAAGAAATTATCCCAACCAGAAGAAATTGAAATAGCAGTAGAATCTACAGGAAATACAAGATATTTTAAAAGAGAAATGGAAAATTATGGATTTAAAGTACATGTAGTAAATACCTTAAAGTTTAAAGTAATAAATGAATCAATAAACAAAACAGATAAACATGATGCAAGGACATTAGCAGAATTTTTATCAAAAGATATGATACCAGAAGTAAATTTATGTAAAGAAGATAGTAAAAATTTAAGAGATTTATTAAAGCATAGGTCAGTATTAAAAAAGACCAATGTAAGTTTAAAGAATCAAATACATGGAATAATGTTAGAAATGGGTATAGAAACAAAGAATGGACAGCTTAACACAAAAACAGGAAGGGTAAAAATTATAGAACAAATATCGGACCCAATAAAAAAAAGTATAGTATCAGGGATAATAAAAACAATAAATAGTATAGAAAGTTTAATATCAGAAATAGAGAAAGAGCTTTCAAAGATGACAGAAAAAGATGAAGCAGTAAGAATACTAAGGACAATACCAGGATGTGGATTGATAACTTCAATTACTTTAAGGGCTTACATAGATGACATAAATAAATTTAGTTCATATAAAAAGCTTTCTTCTTATTGTGGATTGGTACCATGGGTACAAAATTCAGCAGACAAGGAAAGATATGGGAATATAACTAAAAGAGGTTCTAGTGAATTAAGAACAGCATTTGTACAGATGACAATGGGTATGATAAGGGTAAAAAGAGAAAGAGAAAACAGATATATGAAATCTTATAGAAATATGAAAAAGATAAAAGGAAGTGGAAAAGCAATAATAGCGACTTCAAGAAAGTTAAGTAAATTGGTATGGACATTATTAAAAAATGGTTGTGAATATGATCCAGGAAAATCAAATGATATATTGTTAGATAAAGATTATTCTGTTGCCTGAAAGCAATGATTTGAGGTTTTACCTCGTTTAGATAAATTAGCAGATTTTTTGATATTTAATATTGATTTTTATAGGAGAACAAATATCGGACCCAATAAAAAAAAGTATAGTATCAGGGATAATAAAAACAATAAATAGTATAGAAAGTTTAATATCAGAAATAGAGAAAGAGCTTTCAAAGATGACAGAAAAAGATGAAGCAGTAAGAATACTAAGGACAATACCAGGATGTGGATTGATAACTTCAATTACTTTAAGGGCTTACATAGATGACATAAATAAATTTAGTTCATATAAAAAGCTTTCTTCTTATTGTGGATTGGTACCATGGGTACAAAATTCAGCAGACAAGGAAAGATATGGGAATATAACTAAAAGAGGTTCTAGTGAATTAAGAACAGCATTTGTACAGATGACAATGGGTATGATAAGGGTAAAAAGAGAAAGAGAAAACAGATATATGAAATCTTATAGAAATATGAAAAAGATAAAAGGAAGTGGAAAAGCAATAATAGCGACTTCAAGAAAGTTAAGTAAATTGGTATGGACATTATTAAAAAATGGTTGTGAATATGATCCAGGAAAATCAAATGATATATTGTTAGATAAAGATTATTCTGTTGCCTGAAAGCAATGATTTGAGGTTTTACCTCGTTTAGATAAATTAGCAGATTTTTTGATATTTAATATTGATTTTTATAGGAGAAAAAAATGAATATTCCTGTTATTGATTTGCATGCAGATACATATATGAAAAAAGTTTTACTTTCAAAATACCCATATTTTAAAGATTTGTATATTAGAAATAATCAAAAAGGTAAAAATGACAAAAATGAATATAAAAGAGTGGATAAGAGTTTTGATATAACTGATAAATATTTGAAAAAGGGTGGTGTAAAGGTTCAAACACAATCACTTTATATAAGTGATATATTTTTACAAACCCCATTACATATATCATTAAACATTCTCCAATTAATAAAAAATGATATTGAAAAATACAATATATTTCAGGTTTTTAATTTTAAAGATATAGAAAGTAATCTTAATAATAATAAAACAGGTATTTTAATCTCTATAGAAGGTTTGGAAGTAATTGAAAATGATCTTGATTTATTAGATGTATTTTATGAACTGGGTGTGAGAATTGTTGCTCCAACCTGGAATAGGGCTTTACCATATTTCTCATCTGTAGAAGAACCATATGGAATACTATCTAAAGGTAAAGATTTAATAAAAAAGATGCAAAATTTAAATTTAATTTTAGATACTTCCCATATGTCAGAAAAAAGTTTTTTTGATGCATCTAAATTTGATATCCCTTTAATTGCGACCCATTCAAATGCCAAAAATGTAAATAAGCATAAAAGAAATCTGTCAGATGATCAAATAAAAGTTTTAGTTGAAAAAGGTGGAGTTATGGGTATAAATTTTAATCCACCTTTTTTAAAACCTGATAAATATGATGAGTTTTTAAAAAGATACAATTTATCATATGATGAAAAAGAGGGAAAAGTAGTTGATAGAAACAAAAAATATCCTGAAGGTTTCTACTGGATATATAATCTGATTGATTATATTGGTAATAAATTTAATCTTGATATTTTAGCCTTTGGTTCAGATTTTGATGGTATTGGAACTCATCCTCAGGGGGTTGAGAATGCTTCTTTTTATCAAGAGTTTGCAGAATTTTTGAGTGAAATGGGATTAGCAACTGATGAAATAGAAAAAATATTTTACAAAAATACTTTAAAGGTTTTAAAAAAAATTTTAGATTAAAAAATTAAATTAAAAAAATAGAAAAAAGGATAAATAAAAAAATACATTTTAACAAATATTAACAATTTACAATAAATATTTGACTTTTTAATTAGAACAAGTATAATTATTTATGCGATTATTTTAAAAAAAATTGTAAGAATGGTTTGATTTTATCATCTAAAAAATTAAAAACAGGTAGTTAAAATGTATTTTAAATTTAAAATATTTCAAAAAGATCTTTCAAATCTTCGAATAAATAATTTATTGATAATTTTATTTTCATTGTTTTTTTTATTTTGTCCTATTTCTGTGTATTCTCAAGATTCAGAGGTTGAGCTTCCTGATAAGAATTCTATTAACTATATCATTTCACACCTAACTGCTGATGATGGATTAAGCGGTAATGCAATATCTGCAATTGTTCAGGACAAATATGGTTTTTTGTGGATCGGGACAAAAACTGGATTAAATAGATATGATGGATATGAGTTTAAAAAATATTTTTATCAACCTTACAATGAAAACTCTCTTCCTCATAATCTTATCCAAACACTATTTATGGATAAAGAAAATAATGATTTATGGATAGGTACATATGGTGGTTTAAGTAGATTTAACCTTGATACAGAAACTTTTACTAATTTTGTTTATTCTCCAGATAATGAATTCTCAATATCTGATAATGTAGTTGTTTCAATATGCAAAGATAAATATGGAAGGTTATGGGTAGGAACTTTACATGGTTTAAATCGTTATGATGAAAAGAATAATAGATTTATAAGGTATTTTCACAATGACAGCAATTCAAAGTCAATTTCAAATGATGTAATTAGAAGTATTTATCTTGATTCGAATGGTAGATTATGGATTGGAACTTATAAAGGGTTATCATTGTATGATTATAAAACAGATTCATTTATAAATTATAGTCACAATGAAAATAATAAGGAGTCATTTCCTGGTGATTTTGGAATGTCAATTTCAGAAGATAATGAAGGTAATCTATGGATAGGGACCTGGTATATTGGATTGGTTAAATATGATATAAAAAATAATAAATTTATTGCTTATAAGTTACCAGATAATAGAATATATAAAATAAGGTTTGATAAAAAAAATAACCTTTTTATTGTAGGTACCTGGGGAGGAGGGTTATACGTTTTTGATGTCAATTCCTTAAAATATCAAGAATTAAGGAATATCAAAAATAATGATAACTCAATTTCTGGTAATACTATTTATTCTATTTTTATAGACAATCAAAATATATTATGGGTAGGAACATTTAGTAGTGGATTGAATAAAATTATAATTCCTTCAAATAAATTTTCATTTATTGAATATTTTAAAAGTCCTGTACTAAGTATGTATAAAGATAGTTTTGGAAACTTCTGGATTGGTACTGATAACAATGGTTTGTTTAAATATAATGTTAAAACAAAAAAATATGAGCATTACAAACTTAATTCTAATGACAATAAGTCACTAAGTAATGATATTATAAATGTAATTTTTGAAGATAGTTACAAAAATCTCTGGATTGGAACCAATCATGGTTTAAATTTATACAATAGAAAACATAATAATTTTAAAAGATTTTTTCATGACTTCAATAACCCTGATACAATTGCTGATGATATTGTTTTTTCAATTATAGAGGATAATAAAAAAAATATATGGTTTGGTACATATAACAATGGTATTTCAGTTTATAACCCCAGAACAAAAAAAATGAAACATTACTTTTATGAACCTGAAAATAAAAATTCTATTAGTAATAATCTTATTTATAAATTATTTAAAGATAGTAAAGGAAGAATTTGGGTTGGTACAAACAATGGTTTAAATTTATATGATGAGGAGAATGATAAATTTATAAAATATTATTATAATAAAAATAATAGACAATCCATTTCATCCAATTCTATTTTAACTATTTATGAAGATTCAAACCACTTCCTATGGATAGGAACAAGGGGAGGTGGATTGGATAAATTTGATCCTGATACAGGGGTTGTTAAAGTATATAATGAAAAAAATGGTCTTGTAGATTCTGAAGTAAAAGGGATACTGGAAGATAAAAAAAATAATCTTTTATGGGTGATAACTGCAAAGGGGATTTCTTATATTGAACTTGAAAATGGTAATTGCAAATCTTTATCAAAATTTAATGGAATAATATTTAAAGATTTTTATAAAGGTATATATGATAATAAAGATGAATTTTTTGTTGGTATAAAAAATGGGATTTTGATTGGTAAATATGAAAAGATTGTTACTAATAACCATATACCTGACATTTATATAACCAAATTTAAGGTTTTTGGCAAAGATTATAAATTTGATTTACCATTAACTAAAATTAAAGAAATAAAGCTAAAACATTCCCAAAAATTCTTTTCAATTGAATTTTCAAGTCTGGATTATTTTGAACCAGAAAAAAATGAATATGCTTATAAATTAATAGGATTTGATAAGGACTGGAATTATATCAATAATAGACATTTTATTAGTTATACAAATCTTGATCCTGGTAAATATATTTTAAAAATACTGGGATCAAATAATAATGGCTTATGGAACGAAAAAGGGTTAAGTATCTCCATTGTTATTGTTCCTGAATGGTATTTAACTATCTGGGCTAAAATAGTTTATGCTATATTAATTCTAGCATTATTAATATTTGTTTATTTTTTTCAATTCAATTTGAAGTTGAATAAAGCAATGAAAAAAGAAACAATTAAATTGAAAAATGAATTATTAACTCAAGAAGAACAAAGAAAAATTCTTGAAGCAAAAAATAAAGCAAAAGATGAATTTTTTGCAAATGTAACTCATGATATTAGAAATCCTTTAAATTCTATTGTTAGTTATGCTGTAATGTTAAGGATTCTTGCAAAAAATGGGCAACCTATGAAACCTGAAAAATTAATTGAAGTAGCTGGAAAAATAGAAAAAGTTACTTTTGAATTAGCATCAATGCTTAATAATATTTTAGAAATATCAAAACTTAAAAGTGGTAAAGTTAGAGTTTTAAACCAAAAAATAAATTTAAAAAGTTTTTTAAACCTTATATATGAAATAAGTTTTCCAAATGCAAAAATTAAAAATATAGGATTTAATATCACTTTTAATAGAGGGTTACCAGAGTTCATATTTAGCGATAAAGAAAAATTAAAAAGAATTTTAATAAATCTGGTTGATAATGCAATAAAATATACTGAACAGGGTAAAGTAGAAATTGATGTTTATCCATCTTTTGAAAATACAATAAAAATTTCAATAAAGGATACAGGTATTGGAATTCCAGATGAATTTAAAAAATTACTATTTAGTGAATGGGAAAGAGCTGATAATGTAAAAAATAAAATCGGATATGGATTGGGATTGTCAATTGTAAATAAATATGTTGAATTACTTGATAGTAAACTGGAATATAAAGAAAATAAACCAAATGGTTCCATTTTTATTTTAACAATACCTGTTGGTATGGAAGATGAAAACTAACAAAATTTTAACTCAATATTATTTTATATAATTTCTAATATTTATATCGTTTTCAATATTTATGGTTATGTCAATAAAAATGTGTAAATTAGTTATAATTCTAGAATTATATATTTCTAATTTTTATATAATCTTTTATTTACATAATCTTTAAATTATTTTTTTACATAGCTTCTAATATTTGCATATTTTTTAAATTTTTTATCTTATAAATTTTAATAGTATGTATTATTTTTTTGAAAAGATTTTATCTAATATATAAAAATAATTTTATTTTATATATTTTTTTCAAAAAAAGTTGACAAATTTAAATACTGTATTAATGTATTAATACACCAATATAATAGTAAAGGATATATTATGATAACAATTGAGGAATTACAATTTGGTTATAAGAAAAATTCAGATCTTTTATTTTCAGACCTTTTCCTTACTTTAGAAGAGGGGAAAATTTATGGGCTTTTAGGGAAAAATGGAGCAGGAAAAACAACTTTATTTAAACTAATTTCAGGTCTTTTATTTGCAAATCAAGGTAATATAATGGTAGATGATCTAAACCCAATTGATAGAAGTGAGATTCTTTATAATAAAATCTTTTATTATCCTGAAAAGATGAACTTTCCTGATATGACGGTGAACAAGTTTGTAGAAATGTTTCTTGATTTGTATAAAAATTGTGAAAAGGAACTTTTTTATTCTCTTGCTAATGAGATGGAGTTACCTATTAATAAAAAAATAAGTCAGCTTTCATATGGTACTTCAAAGAAGTTTTTTCTTGCTTTTGCGTTGGCAACTAACAACAAATATCTTCTTCTTGATGAACCAACAACCGGGTTGGATATCCCTTCTAAAAAAGATTTTAGAAAATTTATAGCTAAAAATATAAACAAAGATAAAACTGTAGTTATTTCTTCCCATCAGGTTAAAGATTTTAACATGTTACTGGATGAAGTTATTATTATAAATAATGGTAAGATTGTATTTAAAAACTCAATTGAAGAAATTGAAAAAAGCCTTACAATTTTACCTGTTTTTGGAAATATTGAAGAATACAAAGATGACTTAATTTATTGTGAAGAGATTACTGGTGGAAATATTTGTCTTCTTAATAATAAAAATGGTAAATATGATAAAAAGCCAATTGATCTGGAAGTTCTTTTTAATGCTGTCATTTTAGAAAATGAAAAACTCAATAGTTTATTTTAATTGAGGAGTAAAATATGCTCAAATTTATAAAAATTTTTGTAATAGTTATTTCAATTTTAATAGCTATTATGTTATTTTTTGTGATTTCAAATATTAAAAATAAAAATTTTAATTGGGATTTTGCTAAAAATATTAACATTGAAACCTATATGTTGGATCCTTCAAGTTTTGATTATAGAGCAAATTATGTTAAAGAATATAGTTATAAGAAAAATAAAGTTAATAGAATAGAAGTTAAATCAGACATCTTTGATATATATTTAAATGATTCTTCTGATGATAATATCCATGTAAAACTTGATTTACAATTTGGTGCAAAAGATCAGGAGCTTCTGGATCAATTTAAAAAGGAAGTTATAAAAAAATCGGATTATAGTTTTGGAAAAGTATTGGTTGAAGTAAAAATACCAGAAGAGATCAGGAATGATTATAAGTTTAAACATAATGCTGCAACTAGGGGTAAAATTACAATATCAATTCCTTTTTCATTTAAATTAAAGGATCTTGATATTAATGTTGTTTCTGGTAATACAACAATTGAAAATGAGAATCTAATAACAGATAGTTTAAATTTGAATATTGTTTCGGGAAATATATCAATTAAAAATATTTCAAGTGATGAAATAAATTTGAATTTTGTTTCAGGTAATATCAATATAGATAAGGTTGAAAGCATAAATTGTTATTCACATGGTGTTTCAGGGGATGTTAAAATAGATAATTTTAAAGGGGAAAAATTAAATATTGATACTGTAAGTGGAGATATAAAAATTAATAAACTGAGTGATATTCAAAATGTATTTATAAAAACAATATCCGGGGATATTTATACAGAAACAGTAAAAGATTTTGAAAAACTTCAAAGAATAGAATTATCATCTATCTCAGGAAATATAAATTCTACATTTCCTCTGGAAATAAAAAGATTTTTAAAAATATATATAAAATCAACAAGTGGGGATATACATACTGGTGACTTTAAGGTATTAAAAGGAAATGAAGTGATTTTTAATGGAGAAGAAGCAAAAACTGACCTGAATATTAAAACTATTTCAGGTGATGTTAATATTAATTTTAGATAAGAAACTTAAAAGATTATTTATCTAAAAGTCTTATATTAATAAAGATATAAAAACTATTTAAAAAACAAATAGTATGAGAGATATAAAAAATATTTAAAAAATAAAAAAATATAGGAGCGAAAAATGGAAAATTTATTTAATTTTTTAAAAATAGAAACAAAATTAAATTATACAAAATCATTAATAGCAATGGGGATATCTTATGGTATTGGACTTTTAAGTTTCCTCTTAGTAATGTTTTCAAAATATGTAGTATATATTGGAATCAGAGTATATGATTTTACATCTATTTTTTATACAGCTTATGGGATATCACTTTTTATTGGAATAATATTTGCAGCTACTTCATTTACAGAGATATATGAAAAAAAATGGGCTGTATTTTATTTTACTTTACCTTCTAATCCTGAAATAAAAGTAATTTCAAAATTATTATTTACATCTTTAGGATATTTCATATTTAATATCATTTTTATGCTAGTAACTTCTCTATTTGTGGTTATATTGGCAAAAATATTTAGTATTCCATATACCATTTATACTTTTAAAGACTTTTTATTACAAATAGAAAGAACATTTTTTGTATATATATTTTTTCATTCTATTTATTTTATGTTTTCAGTTATATGGAATAAAAATTCATTTTTTAAAACCACAGGTATTATTTTAGGTATAGGAATGTTAATATCTACTTTCATAAGTTTGACAGCTTTTGTAATATTTAGCTTATTTGTTGATAAAAGTTATTTTACAAACAATATTGATTTATTTACAAAAAACAAATGGATTATTACAATAAGTAAAATTTTTTATTTTCTACTTCCATATTTCTTTTATTTTTTAAGTTATATAGAGTTCAAAAAGAAGAAAATAATAAATTCATAAAATATTGTATGTCATATATGTTAAATTATAGAACAAAAAATAGAGGTAAAAATGGAATTTTCTAAAGAGATACCTATTTATATTCAAATACAAAATATAATATTCGAAAATGTGCTTTCTCAAAAATGGAAAGAAGGGTATAAAATCCCTTCTGTAAGGGAATTTGCATCATCACTGGAAGTTAATCCAAATACTGTTCAAAGGACATTTTTAAAACTACTGGAACTTGGAGTTTTAGAAAATAAAAGGGGGATAGGATATTTTATTAAAGATAAAGCAACAAAGATTGTAAAAGATATAATAAAAAAGCAGTTTATAGAACACCAGCTTCCAAAACTTATTAAAACAATGAAACTTTTAGAAATAACTGAAGAGGAATTAATTGATTATATCAAAAAGATTGGTTAAATACATAGATTAAATACATAGATTAAATATATAGATTAAATATATAGATTAAATATATAGATTAAATATATAGATTAAATATATAGATTAAATATTAAGTTGAAAATATAAGATAAATATATAAGTTAAACATTGTTGATTTTTTTTACTAAAATGTCTTATCATGTCTCAATATTTATAAATTTACCAGTAATTTCAAAATTTTTCTCTTTAAATATCTTATAACTTTTTAAAATTTTTATGTACTTTTCAATTTGATTTGAAGATTCATGTTGATAATCTCCTGTTTTATAATCAATAATAAATGCTTTTTTGTTTTTTTCGTTTATCATTAACCTATCTATTCTATACATTTTATTTTCATCATCAAAGATAACAAATTCATTAAATACTTTATCCCATATAGCATTACTAAAATATGTGAAATTGTTACAAATCCATTCATCAACTTTGTCTATAATGTTCTCAATCTCTTTTTTGTTGAAAAAGTTTCCAAATTTTGTAAAAGTTACCTTTCTTGCAAATTTAAATTCCTCTATTTTAGTTATAAGTTCTTTTATTTTTACATTTTCATTATTCTTATTTTCAAATGGTAAAAAGATAAAAGAAAGATAAAAATGTACAAGGGTACCTTTTAAAATAGATTTATTTTCAAATGATTCTATTTTTTTCGAAATATATGTAATTTTGTTATTTTTATTGCTTATATCCATGTTCTTATTTAAAACTTTATTTGAGTGTAGATTTAATGTTTTTAATTTTGAAAAGTTGAAACTAAAAAAATTATTTTTTATCCAGTCAAGTTTATCTTTATCATTTACAAGATTATCTTTTTTATTTTCTATTATTTTATTTTCAGAAACATTATTGTAATTAAATGGGATAATTCCTTTAGAGATAAAACCTGTATTAAATAAAATAGATAGAAAGTCTATATTTTTAATATTATCTTTAGTTTCAATAATTTTATGTTCAATTATCCAGTTAGATATCCCTTTTAATAAGTGAAAAAGCAAATATTTTTTAGGATTTTCAAAAATGTTGATATTGATATTATTTTTTTCCTTTTTATTTATCAAATCTTTCTCATGTAAAAAATAAAAATTATCAGGAGAAATTTTATGTTTTGAAGATTTATTTTTTTTCTCTTTTTCAAATAGATAATCATCAGGTGCTATAAAAAGTATATTTAGATAATTTCTTGCTCTTGTAATAGCAACATAAAAATTGTTAAATTCCTCCTCTATCTCTCTTTTAATGTTATTAATTTTAATATCTATAAGCTCCTTTATTACTTTATAACTGGAAAGAATTTTTATATCATAATTTTTATTATAAAAAAAACTTATACTTTTGTTAATAAAATCATCATGTTCCTGTAAAAGTAAGTAAAAATTATCTCTATTAATTTCAGAAAAACTTTTATTGAAATTATAGTAAGGGAAAAGCTTAATTCTATCCTGATTATTGAAGTAAATTGAACCTCTTTTTTTTGAAAATATCATTACAACAAAAACATTATCAAATTCCAACCCTTTTGCTTTATGAACAGTTAAAAGGTTAATTGCATTAGCATTGGATTTAAAGTCAATATTATATTCTTCATTTTCTTTATTATTTTTAATAAAATCCAGAAATCCTTTATAAGTTTGTTGGTACAAAGAATTAGATGATTCAAAATTTAGAACTATTTCAAAAAAGTTATTAATCAAATCAGATTCAAAAACAGTAATATTGTTTTCCTCTAAAAAATGGTTGAAAAATGTTTTTACAGTCTGGATTACAATATCAGGGTTATTATAAAATGGTTTTATTTTTTTTAAAAAGTTAATGACTTTATCAATTGCTTTTATTAAATTTTCTTTATAAGGGGTAAAATCATAATTTAAAATTCCTTCTTCGAATAAAGAATAATTTTCAAAATCAGTAATTATTTCTTTTAATTTTGACAGGTGAACTTGCAAATCTTCAAAATTATTATTATTCTTACTTCTCAAAATTTTGTAAGAAATAGCAAAGTATTTAATCTCTTCATCAGAGATGTTTATGTAATTTGACCTTAAAAATTTTAATAAACTTAAAAAATCTGCAAAAACTAAAAAGTTTAAAAGGAAAATAAAAGGTTTTATTAACTTATGATCAAAAATTGATTGGTTTGATTTATTTAAATATGGAATATTATATTTTGATAAGATATTTGCAATTTTTGTTAATTCTTTATTAGTTCTTGCAATAATTGCAGTATTGGATAAGTTTATGTTATCAATTTTGTTAATAATATTGTCAACTAAAAAAACTTCCAATATTTCTTCATCATTTTCATAATTACTTTCACTTTTTTTATTTCCTTTATATTGTTTAAAATTAACACTTACATAACCTTCATTTATTAAATCTTCCTCACATGTGGTATTAATATAATTAAAATCAATTTCTTTTAAATTGTTGACATACTTAAATACACTATTTATAAAATCAACAATATTTTTTTTATTTCTAAATGTTTTATTTAATTCTTTTTTATTTTTACCAACTTTTTCAGGAGTGTTTTGATTTTCTGGATTCATTATGTTTATATAACTTTCAATTACATCAAATAATTTTTTCTCACCCCCCCTCCAGCTATAAATTGATTGTTTTTGGTCACCAACTACAATAACTTCTCCATAACTTTTAGAGCTTTCCCCACTTAAAATATCACTAATTAGGGGAAATAATAATTTCCATTGGATTATACTTGTATCCTGAAACTCATCAATTAAAATATACCTGAATTTTGAACTTAAAAATTCATAAAATTTATTTGAAACAGTTTGTATATTAATAAAACCATCTTGTTTTGTATTATAATTAATATTTTCAATAAGGCCTGCATTTTTATCATATAATGTTTCATAGGTTAAAGTTGTAATATCATTATAAGTAAATTCTGGATTATCTTTTTTAAATTCAAGATATTTGTTTATAATAATTTTAGAAAGTTCTATAAGATTATTATTGTAGATTGTGATTTCTTCCTGATTAATTTCTAATAATATAGGATAAAGAGTATTTATAAACTTTTTTTTAATTTCAGATATATTTTGTATATATTTTTTTATAAAATTAGATTTAAATATATTTGATTTTTTTTCTTCTTCCCTTATTTCTTTATTGAAAAGTTTAACTGCTTCTTTATAGATAGCATCATAATTGATATTGTAATTTAAAAAATTGCCTTCTTTGCTATTATCTATTTTTTCAATTAAATTAATAAGATTTTTAGCTCCAGAGATTCCATATTCAGTTTCAAAAAATTCATTGAAAGATTCTCCACTTTCTTTACTAAAATCAAAGTTTTTAATGCTTCTAAAATAGATTTTAAAATAATCTATGCCATCTTTTTTAAATATTTTTTTTAGTTCTTCAAGCTTATCCAATTCTTTTTCTGGTTGAAAGTTTATATAATCCTGCAATGTTTCAACAATAATCTTATTAAAATTTTTAACAAAATCTATTTTTTTATCTAAAAGTTTTTCTTCTATGCTATTAAATAACTTATTGTTTTTTGTTGAAGCACTTGCATTGTTGTTTTTATCTTTTATAAGTAATATTAAAAATGCATATTTAAATATCTGTTTAAACAATGATTTAAGGTCAAGATAATTTTTAGCAATATTTTTTTGTTTTAAAAAATAGTTAACAAGGCTTTTAAAATCATTATTTTTTTCATTTTCATAATTATCATTGCTGAATTCTTTAAAAAGTTCTACAAGAAACATTTCTAATAAAGCTTGAGAGTGTTCTTCATCAATCAGGTTATTTATCTGGTATTGAGATATTGAGTTATAGTTTGTAACAAAATTTTTAAATATAAAATTTGTAAAACTGTCAATTGTTTTTATCATAACAAGATGTTTATTAATAAGCATGTAATTGTAAACTTTTTCTAAAAAAGCTAAGCTATTTTTATCAAGTATAAAATCTTCTTTTTCTAAATTATTTTTTATTTCATTTTTTAATTTATTTTCAGTTTCATTTTTGTTATTAACTAAAATTTTTAAAAATTTAAAAATCCTATTTCGTATTTCAGCAGTAGCAGCTTTTGTAAATGTTATTACAAGTATTTCACTAAATTTTAAATACAAACTTTTATCAATGTTTACAGTATTATTATAATCATCTCTTTTTATTTTGTTATCATCTTTATTTTTAATTGTTGCTTTATAAATTTTTAAAAGACATTTTATATATTCTATAGCAAGAAAAAAAGTTTTTCCAGTTCCAGCATTTGCACGGACAACTTTAGAATTGATTTTATTATTAATTTTATCCATTTAAAAACCCCAAAAACTTTATTAATTATCAGGAAAAAAAACGTATGAATAGTCTTCATCTATATCTGACTTTAGCTTTAATTCAAATTTATATGAGTTAGCAAATTCAACTAATTTTGTATCAAATTTATTTTCTTTTATTTTATCCTTTGGTTTGAGTGAGTTATTATCAAAAATATGGTGAAAATAAGAGTGAGTATTTTTTAGTTTAAAATCTTTAAATATTGATTTTATTAATCTTTCATAAAGTTCTAATTGTAAATTGCTCAAATTATCATCATGAGCTTTTCCAGTTTTATAATCAATAATAATTAATTGTGAATGGTTATCAGTTTTATATATAAAAGCAAGATCTGGAATTCCAGTAATATAAACATTTAATTTAAAAAGATCTAATTTATTATAATTACCAGTAAAATACCTATATGATAAGTACAATTTTTTAGCATTTGATATATCGTTTATTTTATTGTCTTTAAGAATTTTAAATTTATAATTATAAACCAATCCTTCAACAATTATTAGAAACCCATTTTGTTTTAAAAATTGAAAATTTTCCTTTATATTATTAATAAAGAACCATCTATAAAAATCATTAGCTTTTTCTTTTAAAACTGGATATATAAATTCATAAAAATAATTTTTACTAATATTTTCCGGAACTTTATAAAAGATACTTTCTTTTTCATTAACAAAAATGTTATCTGTGAAATAGTTTAATTTAATTTCAAAATCTGGAAACAAATCTTTAAATGATTTATTTTGTATTAAGCTATTTTTATTTATTATTTTATTAACTCTATCAAAAAAGTAGGCGTTCATATTTTTAAAAATGTAATGCGCGATATTACCTAAAGTTAAATGTGAAATTGTAAGATCAGTGGTATAATCTATTTTATGAAGTGAAGTTAAATATTTTAAAAAATATATTGGAGGTGAAGCTATAAAGTCTTTTATTTTAGAATATGAAAAAAGCCACCCTTTTGTATTAGTTTTAGCAAAATCTGGATTTTCAAATTTATGGTATTTATAGATAAATTCATTAAATTTTATTGGTTGGTTACGGTTAAAATTTATAGTAAATATTTTATCTTTTTTTAATTTTTTATTTTCACTTTGATTATTACTATTATTATTATCTGATATTATATTTTCTTTTTCAAAAAAATTAACCCTATGATCTTTTTTCCCATTTTTTTCTTTATTTTTTGAAACTGTATCAAAATCAAAAATGGTTTTAAATATTTGATCCTGTGAAAAATATAAAGGATGTGATTCTTCATCAGAATAATATTTTAACTTTATAATATTGGTTTCAAAATTTTTAGAATTCATTAAATTTGAAAACAACATAATTTCTTCAAGGAATGATGATGGGATAAAATTTTCATTATCATCTATTGTAAAAAAATAAACCTTTTTAGAGTTAAAAATTAATCTTATAAAATAATATTTTTCCCTATCTCTTATCTGTTTATAAGTTTTTAATCCTAATTTTTTTCTTTGTTCTTCGCTAAGTAAAAATTGTTGCTTTTTTTCAGAAGGAAGTATAGATTCAACAAAATTATAAACAAATACATTTCCATTATAACTTATGTTTCTTGTATTATTTAATGTTGTAAATTGAATTTGATTTTTAAATATGGGATTTTGAATAGAAATTGTTTTTGATTTTAAATAGTTTAAAAGTAATTTTAACATAAAAAGAGAGAAAGTTCTGTGTGTTTCTTCCCTTTTGTCAATAAAGAGTTTAGAAAATATTTTTTCCTCAATAAGACCAAGATTAAAAATGTTTTCAATATCAATTAAAGAATTAGAAAATAGATCAAAAACAAATTCACTAAATTCTTCCTTTAATTTAAAATCAAAGTTAATATTGTCCTTGTTTTCATTTTGAACAATAAATTTTAATAAAAAAGTTTTAAAATCTTTAAAACTGGATAAAAAATAAAATTCATTTAAAAATGATATAATTTTATCAAAGTTTTCCTCTAAAACTGGTATAGTTTTATCAAAGTTTTCCTTATTAAAAATATTAATATTATACTTACTATTTTTTGAAAGGCTTAAATATAAAAAACCTTTTTGTTTTAAAATAGAGAGTTTTCTAACAAGTTCTAAAGAATTTTCTATATTAAAAAAGGAAACAAATTCAGATATGTTTAAACAATCAATAAAACTTTCAATATAAATTAGTATTTCATTACTTTTGGTAAGTTCATGATTTTTGAAAAGTAGTAAAAGGGATTCTAATGTTTTATAAAGTTTTGTGGTAGTTATAGGAAAAACTATATTTTTTACAAAGGTATTGTATGATAGAAAAGGATGAAACTTTTCTGCGAAAACATTGTTATTGATAATTAGATCCGGAGTTTCATCTTTACTTTTATTTAACATTGTAAAAAGAGAGGTGATTGGAGTCTTATTTTTATAAATTTCAATATATTTTAATTTAAAATTTTCTTTTATCCCATTTAAAAAATCATCAGATATAGTTTCGATTGATTTAAATTCTAAATTTTCCTTATCATAAAAAGAAGATAAGTTTTCTGGAAGATGTAAGAAGAAATTAACTTTTAAATTTTTTAATTTTGTAATTTCATTTATTATTATTTTTTCTATTTTAGAAAAATAATACTGATTAACAATGAAAACTTTATTAAATCTACTAAAATAAGAGTTAATATTATTTTTAATTTTATTTTCGAAATTTTTATAAAGAAAAATTTTATCAATAAATCCTTTTTCTTCTAATTTTGTTTTATAAATTTTTAAAAGTTCTAGAAGGTTTTTTAAATATTCAATTTGCCATTCCGAAAAAAAATCAGGATTTTGGCAGGTAAAATCTTTGTTTAAAATAGATTCAGGTTTTATATTCTCATCAGAAAGTTCATCAAAAAAATTAAAAAAGTTATTTAAAAAATTTATTGAGTTAAAAAAGTTTTTAATTTTAAAGTATTTTTTTAATTTTTGTCCTCCTTTTTCAAAAAAACAAGAATAAAGAAGTATTTTCCTTTTATCTTCAGAAATTGATGGGATTTCTTCAGAAACAAGTAAATTTTTTAGTTCTTCCATTGTCAGGAATTCAACTATTTCAAGTTCCCAGAAATCTTTAAAAATTTCTATAGCTTTATTTTTTGAATAGTGATTTGGAAAGATAAATAATTTTCCAGTATTTTTTGATAAATAAAAATTATTAGTATTATTTTTATTTTGTATGTTATTATTAAGTTTATCATTATATATGGTATTGAACATTGATTTTATAAAATCATCTTTAAATGAGACGAAATGAAATTTAATTTTTTCAAAATTCATATAAATTCCTTTGATCTAATATTTAGAAAAAGCATTATTTATTATATATTATTCAATTAAGATTATACTATAAAGATTGAAATAATTAAAGAAAATTAGATGTTTTTTTTAAAGAAAATTGTTATTTTGTAAACATCTTTAAAGATAAAGAAATGAACCCAGTTTCAAAATCTGTTATAAACAACTATCTGGGAAAAACAAAATATAGTAATATAAAAATACTTAATAGGTTTGATAGAATAACATATGGAATAAATATAACTAAATTAGAAAAAGGTATATATAAAATAAATCCTAAACTAATAATTTTGTGTTCATTAAATTATCCTGAATTTAAGGATATATCAACACTAACTTTTTTATCAAAATATAAATCAAGAGAATATTTTGTTAAATTAAGGGATATATATCAAACAAAAGAATTTGATAAGCTTGATTATGTAATTTTATCATATCTTGATTCAATGTTATTTATCTATTTTAGAGATATAGACCAGCTTCCTGATATTTTAAATAAGTTAAATGATATTAATTCTGATCATTATTTTAAGTATAAGTAAATTGAAAAGTAACTAAAATAAAAAATTAATTTGATATATTTTTTACATTTGAAAATAATTTAAAATAATTTTTAAGTAGATTAAATAATTAATTAAAAAGTAACATTGAATTTAAAGATAAATAGTATTTTTCCTTTTTTTTCTAAATAAAATTAAATACTAAAGTGGTACTGCCCATTCTAATTTTGTCATTCTTTTTTAAAAGAATTTTTTTCCCTTTTAAAATTGGATTATTATTTACATAAGTACCATTGGTTGAATTTAAATCTTCAATATAAAATTTTTTACCCTCAATAACTGTAATTTTAGCATGTCTTCTGGAAACAAGAGGGTCATTTAAGGTAATATTACAGGATTTATCCCTACCAATTATAATCGTTTTTTCAAATCTAAAACTTTTATTTTTTATTGTTAATGTAGCAGTTTTATTTTTTGCAACCTTTTTTGCAATAGGAGATCTTTTATAAACAGTTTCATTCAATTTTGATTTATCAGATTTAGCCATAAATTCTCCTTTTTTATCTATTAATACTTTTAATTTCATTTATCTTGTTTGAATCACCTTTAACGTTAATCTGAGTTATTCTTCCAGGTAAAATTTTAAATGGACCATAAGTATAAATTCTTCTTCTATAAATTAATTCTAAATAATAATCCCCAGAAGACAAATAAAATTTTTGTGGTTTGGTATCAAGTTCACCATATTTTGTAAGTTTTTTAATTTCTCTACCTATCCATCCAATAGTTTCACCATTTAGTTTGATTTTTGCGTTTTTAATATTAGAGTTAAATATTAAAACACCTGATAATTTATCAAGCATTGGGTAGATGTAATTTGAAGAAGCAAGATTTAAATTCTGTATAGTTTTAGAATAATAATTTTTTGAAGTTATCTTAAATGATAAATTGAAAGAATAAATATTTTCATCTCCATCTTTTAACAAATTATACTTATTTCCTTCCTTTATATAAATTTTAAAATCTTTTATATCATTTAAACTGAATTTATCAAAAGTAGAAAATTTAACAAAACTTCTTGTAGAAAAAAATCTAGAAATATCAGTGATAACAAATTGATTATATTTATAATCTTTAGATATAGCCAACTTATTTCTATAATTTTCCCCAATATTTTTGTAAAAAATAAGAGAATCCATATTTATAATAATTTTTTTAAATAATCTTAAAAACTTTTTTGACGGGATAAAAGATTTTCTAATATCTGAAAGTTCTTTAAAGGATAGTAAGTTTAATTCTTTGTATATATAGACACCCCTATAATAAATCTCAATAACATTAATTCCACTTTTTAATATATATTTACTATCATTCTTTACTTTCTTTTTATTAATATATATTAAAAGATTATTATTAAAATTTTTATCATCAGCTAAAGTGGAAATAGATACTCTTAAAGGAGCATATTTATAAGGATGAAAAACAGAATTAAAAGTTCCATTATCAATAAAATTATAACCAAGATATAATAATCCTAAAGAAACAAATATAACAAATATAATAAGTATTCTATTAAAATTGTTTTGTACACTTCTTATAAACTTCGATTTAGAACCCATAGTTAATTTATTTGAATCTATTGCTATTGTTTGTTGTGAAGAAATAGCTGTATCATTTATACCATGAGTAAAATAATCGGATAAGAATTTTTCTTCATCTTTTATTTTTAATTTTGCTACTTTTTTATTGATTATTTTTAAAAGTTTTTCAGCTGTAGGTCTTCGCTTTGGATTTTTATGGACCATTTTTCTTACAAGATTATTAAAAAAATAAGATGTATCTTCTTTAAAATATTTTAAAGGGAAAATTTTACCGTTTTTTTTCTGGCTTAAAAGTTGCTTTTCATTTAAATTATTAAAAGGATTGATGCCAGCTAATAATTCATAAAGTATAATCCCTAATGCATATATATCTACTTTTTCGGAGATTTGTTCTCCCTTAAAAACTTCAGGAGCAATATATTTTGGAGTACCAATTATAAGATTATCTTCAGTTATTTCATTAGTAACAGATTCAGAATAGGCAATACCAAAGTCTACTATTTTTACAACACCCTCTTTGGAAATAATTATATTTTCAGGTTTTATATCTCTATGAACAACCCCTTTTTTATGAAAATATACAAATCCTTTTAAAATTTGATGCAATATCAATAAAACAACATGTTCAGGCAATGTATTGGAATTCTCAATAATCTCTCTTAGATTTTTTCCATCAATAAAATCCATTAAAATATAATATACTCCTCGAGAGGAGAAATAATCAAATACAGGTACTATATTCTCATGATGAAGATCAATTAAAACTTTAGCTTCATTTTTAAATCTTAATTCAGCGTCCTCATTTTTTAAAATTATTCTTTTTAAAACAACATCTTTTTCGAGGTCAGTATGGAACCCTTTATATAATTGCCCCATACCCCCTTTAGAAAGTTTCCCCTTTACCAGAATATTTTTTATTTTTCTATCTTTTTTAATATTGTTTTCACTATTATTTGTAGGATGCAAACTTTTTTTAATAGAGGAAGGATTATTAACTTTAGATAATTTTATGGTTTTATTTGAGTCTTGTATCTTTTTGCTTTTTCTATCATTATTTGATTTTGATTTTTTGTTTAGCTTTGTATTTTTAGCATTCATATTTTTTTTAACCATTAAACCCTCTTTAACATTTAATAAATTTTTATTTTTTTTATATTTTTTTTAATTTATTCAATTTTTTTCTAATTTCTTTAGATAATTTATATTTTTTTTATAAAACTGTTTTAAAACTTTCAATAAAATTGGTTTATAAATACTTTAAAATCAATAAAGAAATAATTTCAGGATTATACAAAAATAATAAATTAAATAATACAGAAAATTTAAAATTATAATACAAAATAAAATGATTTTACTTGGGATATATTGAAAGATTTACTTAAAAAAAAGATATCACATATTTGATTTTTTTCAAATAACTTAAAATAAACTAAAATTTAAAAAGTCGCCTTTATTTTTTTCAAAAGATAATACATTGTTTTTTTTATTTTAATAATTTTATATAAAGGTTTTAGCAAATTGTTAATATAGTTATTTTTATTATAAATTTTAAACTAAAATTTAATAGAAAATTTATTAAACTCATATTGAAATTTTTAAATAGTTGATATATTAAAAGTAAGTTAATTTTTTTTCTTATGAATTTAGAAAATCTTTATTAGACTAAACCTTTAAAATATAATGGAGGAATATTTATGAGAAAAAGAAAAACTATTCTACTAATATTTATAATAATATTTTTTTTACTTTCTCTATACAATTGTGCTTCATTCACTCCTAAACTAAAATTTCCTTTTACAGAATCTTTTAATAAAAATTTTGAAAGTAAAAATATAATTCCTGATCTAAATGATAATAAAGCTTATTCAATCGCTATACAAGAAGATGGAAAAATTGTTGTTGCAGGTACTCAAAGTAATGGGCAAAATAGTGATTTTGCTATAGTTAGATATAATAATGATGGATCTCTTGATAAAACCTTTGGAATGAATGGAGTTGTTACTACAAATATAAATACTATAGACTATATAAATTCTATAGCATTACAAAAAGATCAGAAAATTGTTGTAGCTGGTACTACATGTTATGATATAAATTACAATTATTATGAATTTGCTTTAGCAAGATATAATATTGATGGTTCACTTGATACTACTTTCCATGACAACGGGATTGTAGTTAGCTCAATCGACATTAATGGAAATAATGTTGATTTTGCAAATTCTTTAAAAATTGATAATAAAGGTAAAATTATAATAGCTGGAGGTAGTTTCAGTGGAGCTAATTTTGATTTTGCTATAGAAAGGTTTAATAATGATGGTAGCTATGATAAAAGTTTTAATGATTGGGGAAAAGATACTGAGCAAATAAATATCATGGATGATTATGCAACATCATTAGCATTGCAGAAAGATGGCAAAATAGTAGTTGCTGGAAATAGCATAATTTATTTTGGAAATAAAGAATATTCTGATTTTGCTTTGATTAGGTATAATATTGATGCTACACTTGATAGAAATTTTGGAGATAATGGTAAGGTGATAACAAAGTTTGAAAATGGTTATGCTAAAGCAAATTCTGTATTAATTCAAAATGATGGGAAAATTATTGTTTCTGGATTTTGTAATAATGGAAATGATAAAGATTTTGCTATAGTTAGATATAAAAATAATGGTTCTCTTGATCCAGATTTTGGAAATGAAGGAAAAGTTAAAACCGATATTTGTAATAAAGATAATTCTATAACTTCCTCAGCATTACAAAAAGATGGGAAAATTGTTGTTGCGGGTTATTGCAATAATGAGAAAAATTATGATTTTGTAATAGCAAGATACAATATAGATGGAACCCTTGATACATCTTTTGGTAAAAATGGAATTGTAATAACTGATATTGGTAATAGAGATAATTATGCAACTTCTCTCTCAATACAGGCTGATGGCAAAATTATTGTTGCTGGAACAAGTTATAATGGGAAAAATTATGATTTTGCAGTAGTAAGATATAATTACGATGGTTCTCTTGACTTTACTTTTGGTAAAGATGGAATTGTCACCACTGATTTTTAAATACCAACAAAATTATTTATTTTAAATTATTTACTTATAAATTTAGAAAATCTTTATTTGACTAAACCTTTAAAATATATATCTTTTTATTGATCTAAACTAAAATATATGAATTAAATAAATTATAGATATTTAAAAAATATAATGTATTTATATATTTTTTTGAAGCAATTTATGCCCATAGCTCAATTGGATAGAGCGTTAGATTGCGGATCTAAAGGTTGGGGGTTCAATTCCCCCTGGGCATGATTTTAAATTATTTAGAATTGAATAATTTATTCTTAAAGATTTTTCCAATCAACATTTTATTAAATGGAGAGGTGCGAGAGTGGTTGAATCGGGCGGTCTCGAAAACCGTTATCCCTTATCCAGGGATCAGGGGTTCAAATCCCCTCCTCTCCGATATTCAATAATTTAAAAGAAAAATATAAAATTACCAATTAAAAAAATATACTATTAATACTAAGAATTGTATATTTTAGAAAATTATAAAAATTGCATGAAACTTAAATTTTAAAAGCAGATACTTATAGGGTTAGCGTATATCCATTTTCTTTTAACCATTTGATATTTTCTCTATAATCAGGAATTATTTTTTCTACTTCAATCCAGAATTTTTTTTTGTGATGTTTATGATTAATATGAACAAGTTCATGCACAACAACATAATCTATTATATCTATAGGAGCCATTACTAATCTCCACACAAGATTAATATTATTTTTATAAGAACATGACCCCCATCTTTTTTCAGCATTTGATATTTTTATATTATTCACATTAAAATTGTAAATTTTTGAATAATAACCAATTCTATCTGTAAATATATGTTTAGCTATAATTTTATAATAAATTAACAATAAATTTTTAACTAAATTTTTATTTAAACTATTATCAATTGAAACATTTTTTAAAAGGCCATTCTGATTTAAAATTTCATTTATAAATTCATTTAGTTTTAAAAATTTCCATTTAAGATTTTCATCTATAAAGTTGTTTTTCATATTACTATTTTTTAAACTTTTATTTTTTACATAATTATTTCTATTATTGATTGTATCATTGTTTAAATGACTATTTATATTACTACTATTTATACTATCAGTTTTAATATTTTTTATTCTAATATTATGTTTAATGTTGTTTTTTATTAAATTGCTACTCTTGGAATTAATTTCTAAAATAAAAAAATTTGAATCCAGAACAATAAAACCATAAATTTTATTATCATTATTAATTAATAATAAGTGGTTTATTATGTTTTCCATGTTTAAAATATTATGAAATTGGTAATTTATTGTTTTCCCATTTATTTGAATTTTATATTTTTTTTGAAGATTATTTTTTTTTAAATCATTTATAAAATATAGATAATTATAACTATTAAGTTTCAAATAACTTAATGTATATTCTTGGCCTAAAATCAAATATTTTTCCCCATTAACAAATTTTTTATTTTTTTGTTTCAATTTCTTATCAAGAATCTTTTTTTTAGTTTTTTCTATCCATTTTTTATGCTTTTTTATAGTTTCAAGAATAAATTTTTCATCACTTTTTAAAGGAATTTTAACAATCAAAGTTCCTCTATCTGTTATATGAAGACCAATTGTTTTCCTGTTTTTTTTCTCAATTTTTTCCAGAATAATATCAACATCAACAAAATTATTTAAATCAATTTTATTATATCTCATGTCTATCTAAATATATATTTCTTTTTTTTTTTTGAATTCTTTATCAAATATTTTTCTTACATCTTTTATCAATAAGAAAAAATTTAGAGTTTTATTATCCGTCCAGATAATTTATATTTTATAAAATAGAAACTTTTATTTTCCATTAATAAATAATTAAAATATTTAAATAAATAACTCAATTAAAAGAAAAGACAATAAAAAATTATATGGGTATATTCTTTCAATTGAAAGAGTAATTAAAGAATATTTTTACTGTAAAATTATCTGAACAGAGAAAATAATTATTTTTATAGCAGGGATTTTAAAAAATAAGAAATTTTTATATTTAATTAAATAAAGAAAAGCTATATTTCTATCATTATTAAAATTTTTAGAACGATTGTTAGTTGTCAAAGACAAAAGAATAAATTT
Organism: Exilispira thermophila; assembly: GCF_055389015.1. Taxonomy (NCBI): domain Bacteria; kingdom Pseudomonadati; phylum Spirochaetota; class Spirochaetia; order Spirochaetales; genus Exilispira; species Exilispira thermophila. Next base: position 3,072,306 of record NZ_AP042476.1, read on the forward strand.
TATTTCCGTGGTTGGTGCGGTTAATGATAAAATTAAAATTATTATATTTAATTATATAAATTAAATTAATATATATCCTAATTAAAATTTCTCGACTGGATTACAGTTGCCAAAGGCAAAAAAGAAAAAAATAAAATATTTTTGTTTAATATTATAAAAGATTAAATTTAATATTTACATAGTTGTACTAAGGAGAGAAATTTTAATTAGGATATACTAGTTCTTATTTTTAAAATATTTTTATAATTTCAATTTTATTATTAGCAAAAAAGATCTATCATTATTAAAATTTTTTGAACGATTGTTAGTTGTCAAAGACCTAAAAGATAAAATAGTTAGTTTCGTTTTATGTTATAATTTATAAACCTATAAAATTACATAACTAACCTAGCGAAAAAAATTTTAACAATGATAGAATCACTTCTTATTTTTTAAATATCTCAATAATTTTAATTTTATTATTAAAATATTTTATCTTTAGCCCATTAACCTATTTTAATATAATCCGAAAAGATAAAAAGGGAGGACTAAAATGAAAGAGACTAATGAAGTAATAATAGAGTTATTTAGTATTTTAGAAAGAATCTATGCAACTTATTTAGATGTTTACTTTATCGAAATTGATAAAGGAACCTCCTTATTCTACAATGATTTTGAAATGTTTAAAAAATTAAATAATAGAAATAAACAAAATTTAAAAGTAATAGAATCATTACTTGCTAGAAAAAATACTCTTGTAAACAAATTAAAAAAAGAAAATAATTATAGTGAAAATCTTCATTTAAATGACATTATTGAAAAGTATTATCCACATTTGATAGAAGATTTAAACTACTGGAAAAAGAAATTTTATAAATTAATAGAATCAACTTCAGATATCAATTCTAAAAACATTATTTTATTAAACACATCTACTCAGGTTATGAGAGAAATTTATAATTCAATTTCTAAAGAGAAAACTGAAAAATACAACAAAACTGGTAAATTAAAACATGATTTTGATATAATTCGATTTCATGCTCAGGTTTAAATAAAAACATTATTATTTTAATGGGAGAAAAAGATGAACTCTACTTTTATGGGAGTTGAAATAGCTAAACGAGCGTTACAGGCACAATCTCAAAGTTTAACTGTTACACAAAACAATGTTTCTAATGCTGAAAATCCAGATTATTCAAGACAGGTTGCAAATATATCAACATATGAACCTCTTTACTTACCTGGATTAAATATGGCTTTAGGTGCAGGCCAGATTGGACAGGGAGTGTATGTTGAAAGTATTAATAGAGTTAGAGACCAATTTCTTGATGTTAAAATAAATAATGAAACAAGTTATAAAAATTATTTTGATACCATTGTTAATTATTCCCAGCAGATAGACTCAATTTATAATGAACCAAATGGTGTTAGTTTACAACAATCAATAACAGATTTTTTTAATGCTTTTAATGACCTTTCTAAAGAACCTGAAAGTACTGTTAATAGAGTAACAGTAAAAGAAAAAGCAACTGCTATGGTTAATCAGTTTCACACAATGTTTAATGGATTGTATGGTTTACAGAAAAATGTAAATGAAGAGATAAAAAATAATGTAAATAACATCAACTCTTTATTAAAAAAACTTGCTTTACTAAATAATAAGATAATGAAAATAAAAGCAACCGGGCAAAATCCTAATGATTTAGAAGATACAAGGGACAAGCTTGTTAATGAATTATCAAAGTACATCGATATTTCAGTTAAAAAAGAGTCTACTTTTAATATATACTCAAAAGGTAAAATTATTGTACAGGGAAATATTGCTAATACATTTACATTAGAACAAAATCCTGATAATAATGGGTTTTACAACCTTGTTCTTGATAATGAAAATTTCATCCCACAATCAGGTAAAATTAAAGCTTTATTTGATATGCGTGATAAAGTTATAGGAAATCAACTTGAAAAATTGAACCAGCTAGCATTATCACTTGTTGAAGGCGTTAATGATTTACATTACAATGGAATGACATTAAAAGGTGAAAAAAATATAGCTTTTTTTAAAGAACTTCCTTTAACACTTTATACTAATGGAACATATGACAAGAATAATGATGGATTGAATGACTCAGTAGTTATATATAAGCTAATTGGTACAAATAAAATTAATGGTGAAGATAAACTAATGATTGATGGTGCTCTTACCATTAATGGTCAAACAATTGCATATCATGCAAATGATACAGTTAATGACCTGCTTAAAAGGATCAATCTTGCTAATACAGGAATTAATTTTTCTTTATCAAATGGGTATCTTGAAATAAAAGGGAATAGCTCATCAAATGGGATTTTTTCTATTAAAAACCTTTCTGATTCAGGACAATTTCTTTCAGATTTTGCAGGAGTTTTAAAAAGAGGTGCAGTATTTTCTGAAAATAATCTAAATGCTGTTGCATCTTTATTTCAAACAAACCAGATTTATCTTTTATCCCCATTAAAAAATGTTGCAGGGTGGATTGATTTAAATGATGCGATTAAAAACGATGTCTCAAATATTGCAGCAGCATCTATTGATAAAGAATTAAAAGAAGGAAATGGAGAGATTGCATATAAAATATCAAAATTGATTGATGATAAATTCTTTATTAGAAATAGTGATTCAATTGTTAATTATTATTCTTCTATGGTTAATGATTATTCAACAATAGGATATGAAGCTAAACAGGAAATGGATACACATACTCTTGTTTTATCAAATTTTCAAAAATTAAGAATGTCATATTCTGGTGTAAATATGGATGAAGAGCTTGCAAATATGATGAAATTTCAAAAAGTATATCAAGCTTCTGCAAAATTTTTATCCCAGCTTAATGATTTATATGATGTATTAATGGGAATAATTAGATAATGGTTAATGTTAATTGTTATTCAACTAAATATAACATGGAGGTTATAACATGTTAAGAGTTTCAAATACTTTAATGAGCAGTGCTTTTAAGAATAATATATTGGGATTAGAATCGAAATTATTTAAAACAAACAATCAGGTTTCATCTGGAAAAGAAATAGAATTTGCATCAGACAATCCTTATATTGCAGTAAAATCAATAAAATTGCATAATAGTTTAAAAATGATTGATCAATATCAAAAAAATATAACTGAAGCAAAAGGATATATGGAATATGCTGAAACTACAATGAGAAGTATTAATGATGTAATTTCAAGAGCAAGAGAATTAGCCGTATATGCTGCAAATGGTACTTTAACTGATCAGGACAGAAAAAAAATTGCAGCTGAAGTTAATCAATTGTTAGAAAGAGTAGTAAACCTCTCCAATGAAAAGTACAATGGGAAAGCATTATTTGCAGGATTTGAAACAATTAAAGAGCCATTTGTTTTTGATGTTGACCAGGACAAAATAAAAAGTGTTTACTATGCTGGAGATGATGGAGAAAAATTTGTAAATTTTGGAACTCAAGAAATGAAATATACAATCCCTGGAAATAAGCTTTTTTATTCTGAAAAAGAAACTATTATTCCTCAGGGGAATTTTTTAAATTTTATTTCTGATCAGGATTATACTATTAAAATAAATGGGAAAGAAATAAATATTTATCAAGGTGATACAATTGAAGATATTATATCAAGGATTAATAAAGCAGATGCAGGAATAACAGCAAACATTAATGTAGATACACAGGAATTCTATTTAACTACAACAGAAGCTCATAAACCATTTTTAGAAGATGTAAATGGAAACCTTTTAGAAAAATTAAATATAATTGATCCATCTAAAAAGCCACCAATGAATATTAAATATAATGCAAGACATTTTGGTGGATCACTTTTTGATCAATTGATTAGTTTTAGAGATGCTCTTGAAAGAAATGATAGTGAGGCAATTGGTTCAAGAGTTGTTCAATTTCTTGATATGTCATCAAATCACATACTAAAATATGTTGCTGAACTTGGAGCAAAACAACAAAACCTTAATTTAGCCGAAAAGTATTTTGAAAATCAACAACTTAATTTACAGGATGCTCTTTCTAATACAGAAGAAGTTGATATTACAGAAAAAATAACAAGTTTAAAATCAATTGAATTAATGCATCAAGCTGCTTTACAGGTTGGAAGTAGACTTAATAATTTGACTTTATTAAACTTTCTTAGATAGTTAAATACTTGGAGGAATGGAGTTGAGTTAGATAATTGAAGTAATGCATTTAAGATATATATTTAAAGTTAAAATAATAAAATCAAAATAGATTAAGTTTAAATAAATAAATTAATAAGACACGCCATAAATAAAAATGTGTAAAAAGCAGAATAGTAAGTAAGTTAAATGAATTGTTTGGTATATATTTGTAAAGAATATATATTATGAATAAAAAAATATATAACAAAATATAAAAAACAGACAAAAATACTAAGGAGTACTTTGTGAGTAGTGACACTCTAACAATTAAAAATGTTAATTTTGGTATTTTACA